>NZ_CP031093.1:0-2400000 GCF_004851605.1 Hydrocarboniclastica marina | reverse complement strand
AGGAGTGTTCCCCGCCCGATAAGCTCACGCATTCCGCCCAGTATGAACAGGACCCAGAAGAATCCCATTCCCATCATGAAACCGTCGACTGCACTCGGCAGCACCCCATTTCGCGAGGCGAAGGCGTCAGCCCGGCCGAGAATCGCACAGTTGGTCACTATCAGCGGTATGAATATGCCCAGTATCAGATAGAGCTCGTAGGTATAGGCCTGCATCAGCAACTCGGTGCAGGTCACAAGCGACGCAATAATCATCACAAAGGCGGGCAGCCTCACGGCCTCTGAAACATGGTTTCGAATCAGTGAAACAGCAACGTTCGAGCCCACCAGAACGAGCAGTGTGGCCAGCCCCAGGCCCACCGCGTTGACCACAGAGGACGTGACGGCGAGCAGCGGACACAGGCCCAGAATCTGCACCAGAGCGGGATTGTTGGTCCAGAGCCCGTCCCGGCTGAGTCTGATCAGAGAGCGTTGCGCAAGCTTCACATCGAGTCCTGGTAAGGTTGTCGGGTTGGGTCGGGCGCGGCGTGCCGCGAACCGTGCTCAATTTTTCTTTCGGTGCTGTTTTTCCGGGGGGCTCCTCCGCCATCGCCAACAGCGCTGACGCTTTTGTCAAAGAGTACTTCCTGGTGAGCATGAAAGTACGCCAGGGCTCGCCTCACCGCGCGTACCACGGCGCTGGGCGTAATCGTCGCGCCTGTAAACTGGTCGAATTCGCCGCCGTGCTTCCTGACCTTCCACCCGTCCGGCTCGGGATTACCGAGCGAATGGCCGGTAAAGCCCAGGATCCAGTCAGACTTGCGCGTCTCGATCTGATCGCCCAGCCCGGGCGTCTCATGGTGATCAAGAACACGCACACCCAGCAGGCGACCGCTTCGGTCAATGCCCAGGATCAGGCGAATGGCCCCGGCGTAGCCATCGGGTGCGACTACCGGAAGAATAACCGCACTTACGGCCCCGTCCCGCAAAGCCCGGTAGCCGGTGCCATTCTTTTGGAAGCCGAGGGCAGGGTTGGCGGCTATGGTGAAAGCCGACTCGGCCAGCTCGTTGTCGTGGTAGGCACGGGGGATAACTTCAAGCAGTGCGCTGGCTTGGGCCCGGCGTTTCTGTACCGCGATATCGTCAGCTGTCAGTTGCTGGGTCAGGGCCACGAGCCCTGCTGTTACCATTGCAAACAGGCCCAGACCCAACGCGTTTTTGATCACGACCCTAGAGACGGCTGACATGGTCTGCCTCCGTCATTGCTGAGCCCGGCACGAGATCCGAACCTGCCGCATCGCGCTGTGGGGCGTCATTGCTCTGATCCAGGCCGGCGCGAAGAGGGCGGGCCTGATGGCCCTGATCGGTTAGAGTGCGTTGGCGTGCTGAATGACCGTAGCTGCGCGGCTTGGTGTAGTAATCAATGAAGGGCGCCGCAAAGTTCATGAGCAGCACTGCAAAAGCAAAGGCATCGGGGTAAACGCCCCAGGTGCGTATGAGATAGACCAGGACACCGATGCCTAACCCGAAAACCAGCTTGCCCCGGTTACTGGTCGCGGCTGAAACAGGGTCTGTCGCGATAAAAAACACGCCCAGCATGGTACCGCCGCCAAAGAGATGTAGCGTCAACGGCACGTTCTGGTCGACATCCCAGCCCAGCGCGAGGCTCAGCAGAGCGAGCCCGCCCAACACCCCGGCGGGTATATGCCACGTGATGATGCGTCTGTATAGCAACAGACAGCCTCCGGCCAGAAAGCTGACGTTTACCCATTCCCAGCCGAGGGCAATGCCACTGCCGAAAACCGGCGCCTGGATCACTGCCGTCGCAAGCTCGGAGTCTATTTCGTTCTTGTAGACGTCCAATGGCGTGGCCATGGACCAGCCGTCCGGCGCTGCAGACGCACCATTGAAGATGATCGCAGCGGTATCAAAAAAGCTCAGGGTCCGGTCAAGCAGCGTCTCCGGGGCGGCCCAGTTCACCGTCATTGCGACCGGAAACGAGATAAGCACCAGCGCGTAGCCAACCATGGCTGGGTTGAAAGGGTTATAACCCAGCCCGCCATAGAGATGTTTTGCAAGGATGATAGCCACGCCCACCGCGGTGACAGATGCCCACCAGGGCAGTAGCGGCGGAAGCGCCAGCCCGAGCAGCAGGCCTGTTACCACGGCGCTGCAGTCACGCAGATGAAACAGTACGGGTCGGCGGCGTAGTTTAAGAATCACGGCTTCGAAGCCCAGAGCAAGCGTAGTGCACCAGAGCACGTTGATCAGGTTGCCCCAACCGAAGAACAGTGTTTGTGCCATCAGGCCGGGAATCGCGGCCAGAATGACCCACATCATGACGGCACTACTGCCAGACGGTGCACGGTGAAGAGGCGAAGCAGCTGAGAGAAAGCTCACTTTTTCAGCGCCTCCTCGCGGCCGTCGTCCGTATCCGACATACGAAGGTTGCGTGCCGTCTGCAACGCCTTCTCGGCGGCTCTCAGTCGGGACCGGTTGCTGTCGATCGCTTCCTCTAGCTTTGCAGCTCTGGCGGGGTCCGTTTGCCGGGCGTCCTGCAGGTCAGCTTCCATTCTTTCAAGCTTTGCCCTGGTGCGGGTCAGGTTTTTCTCCAGGGCAACGACGTCCTGGGGAGATTCAGTCTGTTTCTTCTGGAGTGATTGGGCCTTCTGTTTGGTCTGGGCCCGGGCAAGCGCGGCCTGCACAGCGTCAGCCCGCGACGCGGCTTTGCGCGCGCCGGAAGCGTCTGGATGAGCCGCAGAAGCAGCGGCTTCTTTGCGGGCTTGGCGCCGGGCCTCTTTGTCGGCCTGCTCCTGGGCCAGACGCGCCTGACGCGCCTCAAATCGCATGCGGGCTTGATCCGCTTTGAGCTGTTCTGCCCGGTGCTGAAGAATCTCGCCTTTTGTACCCCGGTAGTATTGCACCAGTGGGATAGCGCTGGGGCAGACGTAGGTACAGGCTCCGCACTCTATGCAGTCGAACAGATCAAGTGCTTCAGCCTCGTCGTTCTGACGGGATCGGCTGAACCAGAAAAGCTGCTGGGGCAGCAGCTCCATGGGGCAGACCTGCTCACACATGCCACAACGTATACAGGGCTGTGCGGGCGGTGGGTCAGGCAACTCGGCCGCTGTCGCCGCGATTATGCAGTTGGTGGTCTTGGTCACCGGCGTGGCTGCGTTGTCTGTCGCGAAGCCCATCATGGGGCCACCCAGGATCAGCCTGTGCAGTCGCTCATGATCTATCCCGGCTTGGGTCAGGAGGTGGCTCAATGGTGTACCCAGCAATACCTCGAAATTGCCCGGGCGTTGCAATGCCTCTCCGGCGACAGTCGTCACGCGCGATATCAGCGGCTCGCCCAAACAGACCGCCCGATACGCCGCTGCCGCTGTGCCCACATTCTGGCAGATAACACCAATATCGGCCGGGATGCCCCCCGACGGAACCTGAAGCCCGGTGAGTATTTCGATCAATTGTTTCTCGCCGCCAGAAGGGTATTTGGTCGGGATGGGCACGATTTCGACGGCGGTTTTGTTCGCGGCCCGTTTGAGCGCTTCGATGGCCAGTGGTTTATTGTCCTCCACAGCGATCAGGCACTGCTGCGGCTGGAGGATGCTGGCCAGGATCTCCGCACCCGTTACGACCTCATCCGCTCGCTCCTGCATCAGCATCTGGTCGGCGGTAATGTAGGGTTCGCATTCGGCGCCGTTGATGATCAGCGTCGTCAGAGGTCCGTTGCCAGCTGAGTTGAGCTTGATAGCTGTTGGAAAGCCCGCACCACCAAGCCCTGAAATGCCTGCCCCACGGATGCGCTCCAGCAAAGCTGCAGCATCCATCGCACGAAAGTCCGCGCAGGGCGCAAGTGTCGCCCAGCGTTCTTCGCCGTCAGGCTCGATCACTACACACCAGTCCTCCAGCCCAGAAGGATGTGGGACCGGATGCGCTTCAATGGCCAGGACCCGGCCTGACGTGGGCGCGTGAACTGCAACGCTGAGTTCGCCCTGGGCGGATGCGATGGGCTGGCCCTTGTCGACCTGGGCACCCGGCGCGACCAGGCATTTGGCAGACGCGCCAATGTGCTGCTGCAAGGGCACGATTAGCCGGTCGGGTATGCCCGCCCCGCAGATGGGGTTCCGGGTGGTCTGCTGTTTGCGCTCGGGGGGATGAACACCCCCGTGGAAATCCCAGAGTTTTCCCATCAGCGCACAGCCTCGGGCTGACGGTCGCTGGCGATCAGTTGATGGACGGGTTTGTGCGCTGCACCGTCAGCAACTGGACGGGTCCAGACCCAGCTGCGAATGTCCGTAGCCAGCGGGACCATATCGATACAGTCTACCGGGCAGGGCTCAACGCAGAGATCGCAGCCGGTGCATTCGCTCTCGATGACGGTGTGCATGTGTTTGGCCGCGCCCAGGATCGCATCCACCGGGCAGGCCTGAATGCACTTGGTGCAGCCGATGCACTCGTCCTCGCGGATGATAGCGACGCGCTTGACCTGCTCACTGCCGTGTTCGCTGTCCAGCGGCTCCGCTGCCACGTCCAGTAATGCTGCCAAAGCCTGAATTGTCTGCTCGCCACCGGGCGGGCATTTGTTGATCTTGTCGCCGTCGATAATCGCCTCGGCATACGGGCGGCAGCCGGGATAGCCGCACTGGCCGCACTGGGTCTGGGGAAGAAGCTTGTCAACCTGCTCCACCAGAGGGTTGCCTTCAACCCGGAAGCGAATCGAGGCGTAACCCAGTATCGCGCCAAAGGCCAGGGCCAACCCGAGCAGGGCGCTTATCGCGAGGGTGACGGTAGACAGCATAATCAGAGACTGACCAGCCCGGTGAAGCCCATGAACGCAAGGGACATGAGCCCGGCAGTGATCATGCCAATGGCTGACCCACGGAAAGGCTGGGGCACGTCAGCGACCGCGATACGCTCCCGCATCGCCGCGAACAGTACCATTACCAGCGAAAAGCCGGCGGCCGCGCCAAAACCGTACAGCACGGACTCAAGGAAACTATGTTGCTGATTGAGATTCAGCAAGGCGACCCCCAGCACGGCGCAGTTGGTGGTGATCAGCGGCAGGAAAATGCCCAGGACCCGGTGCAACAGCGGGCTGGTCTTGCGCACCACCATCTCGGTGAACTGGACAACGACGGCGATCACCAGGATGAAGGTGATCGTGCGGAGAAAGGTCAGCCCCAGGGGTTCGAGCAGCCAGTTGTAGGCAAGATAGCTACAGACTGACGACAGGGTCAGCACGAAGGTCGTGGCAAGGGACATGCCCATGGCGGTTTCCAGCCTGTTGGAAACGCCCATGAACGGACACAGCCCGAGAAACTGAACCAACACGAAGTTGTTCACCAGGATCGTACTGACCAGAATTAACAGATACTCGGTCATGTCCCGCCGGTGTTCGTTGCCATCATCACATTACTCGCATGCCGGGCTCGGCGCCGTCATCCGGGGCCAGCAACCAGATATCCTTGCCTCCGGGACCCGCCGCCAGAACCATGCCCTCGGACATGCCAAACTTCATTTTGCGGGGTTTGAGGTTGGCTACCATGACAGTTAGCCGGCCCTGCAGTTCCTCGGGGCGGTACGCGGTTTTTATGCCGGCAAATACCTGTCGCTCTGCCACACCGATGTCGAGGGTCAGCCGCAGGAGTTTATCGGCGCCTTCCACGTGCTCGGCGTTGACGATCCGGGCAATGCGAAGGTCAACTTTGGCAAAGTCGTCGAAGGTGATCTCGTCAGCCAGCGGTGCAGCCGGTTTTACAGTGTCTTTGCCGGGCTGCTCAGCCGGTGTTTCCGACGCCGGGGGCAGATCCTGACGGGTTGAGGACAGCATGGCTTCGATCTGGCTCATATCGATCCGCTGCATCATCGGTTTGAAGGGCTCTACGCCATGATCAAGCAGATAGTCGCCGCGCTCGTGCCAGTCCAGGGAACAGTTGAGGAACGCCTCAGCCCGGGCAGCCGTCGCCGGAAGCACGGGGGCCAGATAGGTCATCAGCACCCGGAACATATTCAGGGCGTTGGTGCAGATCGCCTGGACCTGCGGCAGGGTATCCGCGTTCTTCGCCAGCACCCAGGGCGCCTCATCGTTGACGTACAGATTGGCTTGGTCGGCCAATTCCATCACCAGCCTCATGGCACGGCTGAACTCGCGGTTTTCGTAGCACTGGGCGATCTCCTCGCCGGCGCTGACGAAACGGGCCAACAGATCGGGTTCGCTCAGCTCCGTCGAGAGACGACCGTCGAATTTCTTCGAGATGAAACCAGCCGTTCGGCTGGCGATATTGACCACCTTGCCAACCAGGTCGGAGTTGACTCGCTGGGCAAAATCTTCAAGGTTGAGGTCGAGGTCGTCTACATGGGCGGTCAGCTTGGCGGCGAAGTAGTACCGCAGGTACTCCGGATCCAGGTGGTCCAGATATGTTCGGGCCATGATGAAGGTGCCACGGGACTTGGACATCTTTTTGCCATTTACAGTCACAAAGCCATGGGCGTAAACGGCCGTCGGCGTGCGCAGCTCGGCGCTGTGGAGCATGGCCGGCCAGAACAGGGCGTGAAAATTGATGATGTCCTTGCCAATGAAGTGATACACCTCGGCGCTGGAGCCCGGTTTCCAGAAATGGTCGAAGTCGAGATCTTCACGGCGCTGGCAGAGGTTTTCGAAACTTGCGAGGTAGCCGATTGGCGCGTCGAGCCAGACGTAGAAAAATTTGCCCGGCGCGCCCGGAATTTCAAAACCGAAGTAGGGGGCGTCGCGACTGATGTCCCAGTCCTGCAGGCCTGCATCAAGCCACTCTGCCAGTTTATTTGCAACCTGGGGTTGCAGCGTGCCGCTGCGGGTCCAGTCGCGCAGGAACACTGTAAACTCCGGCAGCCGGAAGAAATAGTGCTCAGAGCCCTTTTCAACAGGTCTGGCGCCGGAAATGGCCGAGCGTGGATCGATCAGCTCCATCGGCGTATAGGTGGCACCGCAGACTTCACAGTTGTCCCCGTACTGGTCCTCTGACTTGCACTTGGGGCAGGTTCCTTTGATGAACCGGTCGGCCAGGAACATCTGCTTCTCAGGGTCAAACGCCTGGGTAATCTCCCGGACCGCAATATGCCCGTTGTCGCGCAGGCGCTGGTATATCAGGCTGGAGAACCGTTCATTCTCAGGGGAGTGGGTGGAATAGTAATTATCGAAACCCACCAGAAACCCGGCGAAATCTTCACGGTGTTCCGCGTTTATACGGTCGATCAGCGCTTCCGGGGTGATACCCTCGCGTTCCGCACGCAACATGATTGCTGTGCCATGGGCGTCGTCCGCGCAGACGTAGATACAGTTCTGGCCGCGGCGCTTCTGGAAACGGACCCAGATATCGGTCTGGATATATTCCAGCAAATGGCCGAGGTGAATCGGACCGTTGGCATAGGGCAGGGCGCTGGTCACCAGAATGTCGCGACGGGGCTCGGGCGTTGAGGCTGTCGGGCTTGCGGTCATAGAAAGCTCATGGTTTACGGTTAAACGCGGGTGTGATTTTCAGGCGCTGGCTCGGGCCGTTCGGGCGCCAAGGGTTTTGCTGGCAAGGGCGTAAGCGCTTTGCAGACGCGGCTGAAATTCAAAAGGGACAGAGATGATACTCCCGCCAGAGCCGATTTTCACCCCCGAAATCCGCTTGGAGCCAAGTAATGACGGGCCTGACGCTATTCGCGCAGGTTTGAAAACAGTAGACTTCCTGCAATAGCAACGCCTGCTTTTTATAGCGGCCGGTTTCACCTCACTGCGCTGGAGATCTTATGTCCGCCATCGACCGTAACGCCATCGAAGCGGCGATTCGCACCTACCAGGACCCATACCTGCACCAGGACCTGTTGTCACTTGATGCAGTCAAGCGCCTGGATATTGACGGCAGTACCGTAACGGTGGATGTCGAGCTGGGTTATCCCTGCGAGGGCATCCTGGGCGGTATGAAACAAGTGCTTACCACTGTGATTGAGAATGTGCCCGGGGTAGAAACAGTTAACGTCAGCGCCCGGCAGAAAATTCGCACGCATCAGGCCCAGGGTGAACTGCAATCGTTGGGCAACGTTCGCAATATTGTCGCAGTCGCGTCCGGCAAGGGCGGGGTCGGTAAATCGACCACAGCGGTTAACCTGGCCCTGGCCCTGGCGAAAGAAGGCGCCCGGACTGGCATTCTGGACGCGGATATATACGGCCCCAGCGTCGGTATGATGCTCGGCATTCCAGAAAACACACGGCCACAGACCAAGCAGGACAAGTATTTTGTACCGGTCGAAGCCCATGGCGTGCAGGCCATGTCGATGGCCTTCCTGGTCACTGACAAGACCCCCATGGTCTGGCGCGGCCCCATGGTCAGCGGCGCACTCCAGCAGTTGCTCAACCAGACGCTCTGGGATGACCTTGATTATCTGGTGGTCGACATGCCGCCAGGTACGGGTGACATCCAATTGACCCTCGCGCAGAAGGTGCCGGTCACGGGTGCGGTTATCGTGACGACGCCCCAGGACATCGCCTTGCTGGACTGCAAGAAAGGGATAGAAATGTTCCGCAAGGTTGATATCCCGGTTTTGGGCGTCGTGGAAAACATGAGCACCCACATTTGCAGTAACTGTGGTCACCACGAAGCGCTGTTCGGGACCGGCGGCGGTGAGCGGGTCGCCAACGAATACGGGACCGAGCTGCTCGGCCAGCTGCCGCTGCACATGACCATTCGCGAGCAGACTGATTCCGGACGGCCGACGGTCATCAACGAGCCCGACTCCGAAGTGGCCATGTTGTACCGGGATATTGCCCGTCGAGTAGGGGCAAGCTTATCCCGGCGCGACCGCAACCTGCACGCGCCGATTCCCAGTATTTCAATCAGCGATGACTAAGCCTGTTCCTTTAGTGGCGGTACGACTTCGGCCGGGGCCGCCAGGGCTTCCGTTAATGACGAACTGCCGCCAAACCGAACCGGCTGATAACCAGCGGTTGGGTTTGGCGGTTTCAGGTACCGGCGGGTAAACTGGCGGGCTTCATCGGACTAGGTTAGGTAAGCACCCATGAGTATTAAATCCGACCGCTGGATCAAGCGGATGGCCCAGGAACATCAGATGATCGAACCGTTCGAGGCGGGGCAGGTGCGCGCCAACGCCGAAGGTGGTCGGGTTATTTCCTACGGAACCTCAAGCTATGGCTACGATGTGCGCTGTAGTCGCGAGTTCAAGATCTTCACGAATGTGCATTCGGCTACTGTTGATCCCAAGAATTTCGACGAAACCAGTTTTGTCGATGTGACTGCTGATGTCTGCATCATTCCGCCAAACAGCTTCGCGCTGGCGCAAACCGTGGAGTATTTCCGGATCCCCCGCAGCGTGCTGACCATATGCCTGGGCAAATCAACCTATGCCCGTTGCGGCATTATCGTCAACGTCACGCCGCTTGAACCGGAGTGGGAGGGCCAGGTAACGCTTGAGTTTTCCAATACCACCAACCTGCCGGCCAAAATATACGCGAATGAGGGGGTCGCGCAGATGCTCTTCTTCGAATCAGACGAGATTTGCGAGACGAGCTATCGCGACCGTAAGGGAAAATACATGGGGCAGCGCGGGGTGACGCTGCCTCGCACCTGAGTAACCCCGGCACCTGAGTAACCCCCGCACCTGAGTAACTCCCGCACCTGAGTAACTAAGTGGCGCAGTCAGGGCTCTCGTGACACCAGTCGCTCTCAAGGAAGCCAATTTTGAAACCAAAGCAGTTCGAAAAACGCCTGGGACAACTGCGGAGCTGGCGGGAGTATGGCTTTATTCTCGCCCTCGCGGAGCGCAACTACCCCAATTTTGCCCTTTTCGCCGAGCTCACGGCGCCCGACCACGGGGCGCGGGTAAGGAAACTGCTAGACCAGGGCTGGGAAATGCTCGGCAGCCGTGACCATGATCTGGACGTTTTCCAGCTACTGACCCATCTCTCCCACTGCGCGCCAGACCCGGACGCCCATGAGGTGTACGGTGTCCAGCCAGCGCTCACCATGGTGGAGTTGCTCGAGCAGGCGTTCCTGTGCCGCGTAAACCCTGACAAGCCGCGTGCAGCGGCTGCCTCAGCAGCATCATTCGCCGTCGTGATGACGTTTATTGAGTTCAGCGAGGGTGAAGGCCTGGATGAGGATGCGCTGGTTGACCTGTTTGAGGGCCACGAGCTGATGCAGGCTGAGCGGGGATTTCAGGAGTTTCTGCTCGAAATGCTGGGCGAGGCCCGGTCGACGGACGAAGCATGGGTTGAAGCGCTGAAGGCCACCGCTGCCAACGACGGTGTCAGTAATCTTGGACTTGGCCTGGATGCTGACCCTCAATGAAACTTTCAGCCTTTGGCCAGAAGTTTTCCGCTGACGCCGGCATCAGTTCGCTGATGGATGATCTCGGCAACGCGATGGCCTCCGGCGACGACATGATCATGATGGGCGGCGGCAACCCCGGCAACGTCCCGCCGGTTCAAGCGCTGTTCCAGCGTGAACTGCAGAGGCTCGCCAATGATGAGGCCGCAGTTAAGCGCCTTGTCGGCACTTACGATCCGCCCCAGGGCGAAAAGCAGTTCATTGGTGCGCTGGTTGAGTTGCTGAACCGCGAATACAGCTGGGGGCTCAAGCCGGGCAATATCGGCCTGACCAATGGCAGTCAGGCGGCATTCTTCATGCTCTTTAATATGTTTGCCGGGCCAAGGCCTGCCGGCGATGCCGGGCAACCGCGCCACATATTGCTACCGCTCGCGCCGGAATACATCGGCTACAGTGATGCTGGGCTTTACGAGGGCACCTTCCGTTCTGTGCGGCCGGAGATCGATTTTCACGGGGAGCACCGTTTCAAGTACCGGGTCGATTTTGACCAGCTGCAGGTCACGGAAGAGACTGGTGCCATCTGCGTCTCCCGGCCGACCAATCCGACTGGAAATGTGGTTACTGACGGCGAGATGGCGCGGCTGGAAGCCCTCGCCCGGCAGTGGGACATTCCACTGATCGTCGACGCTGCCTACGGGGCGCCGTTCCCCGGGCTGCTTTATGTAGACGCAACGGCGCACTGGAACGAGAACATCATTTTCTGCCTCAGTCTGTCGAAACTGGGTTTACCCGCTGCCCGCACGGGTATCGTCATCGCTGCGGAGCCTGTGATCAAGGCGCTCGCGAGCGTCAATGCCATCATGAACCTGGCTACTGGCAGCTTTGGCGCAATGCTGGCCGAGGATATGGTGCGTAGCGGGGAGATTCTGCGTTTATCCCGGGATGTGATTGGACCATTCTACCGGGCGAAAATGGAGCGGGCTGTTGCTACATTTAGCGCTGCCATGGGGGAAGGCTATCCCTGGTTTGTTCACGAACCGGAAGGCGCCATGTTTCTCTGGCTATGGTTTCCAGATCTGCCCATTACCAGTGAAGTGCTATACCAGCGCTTGAAGATGCGCGGGGTTCTTGTGGTATCCGGGCATTACTTCTTTCCGGGGCTACCCGTTGACCATTGGCGGCACCGTCAGGAATGCCTGCGAGTGACTTACTCGCAGGATGATGACCAGGTAGCCCAGGGCCTGCATATCATTGCCGAGGAAGTGCGGCGCGCCTACGACGGCGAGGCGTGAAGCGCCCGCTTTGCCCTTTACCCGAAGGTCTTCTGAGCGGGGCTATTCTATCCGTTTATCGGGCAGCCGGGCTTCGTCCAGGTTGATCTCGTAGCGCGTGCCGTCGCTCTCGACCTGGACCATTCGTACCAGCAGATAGTCCCACTCGGGCGCAAACCAGAGATGGGTTTCTCGCTTCTTGTAGGGTTCGCGCACTTTTTCCACTAACACCGTGTCCACAGTGCCGTGGTTCTTGGTCTTGAGCTTTCTGTCGCCGACCACGCTGAACTCATACTCCTTCAGCTTGCCGCCATCGGCTATCTCATAAATCATGCGGCGTTTGCCGGCTTTGAGATCCTGCCTGAGCTGCAGCTGGAACCCCAGCTTATCGAGCACGCCCCGGTGGATGTCCATGTACCAGGGCTTGTCTTTGATATCGTTGCGAACCCGGTATTTGTTCCAGTCAAAATCCAGTTTGGCCGCGCGATCGGGAATCATCCAGCCGCTCAGTTCGTAGCGGTACTCAAGAGGGATAACCTGGTGCCCGTTCCACTCCAGCAAAAGCGATTCCCGGATGTCGGCTATGAATGAGTCAACATAGAATCGGTATTCCCAAAGCCCGTCGTCGCGCTGCTTCAGTGAGCGCGTGGCGCTGCCATTGAACGGAATACCTTTTTCAAGGCTGGCGCTGTATTTGGCTTTTATGGGGTTCAGCTCCGTGGCCGGCACTGCATTCGTCGCGTCCGGGGCCTGCTCTTGCTCTGGTTGCGTTTGATCCTGGTCCGGGTCCTGGAGCGCTTGTTCTGCGCGCGCGGTATCAACCATGCTCAGGCATAGGAGAAACATCAGGGTAAGGGCCGAAGGCAAGAGATGGCGAAGGCTTGAGTACATAAGCGGAAGCACACTCCAGATTGTTCGATCAGGGTTCGGGAACGGACGGATAAGATCGCTAGGTTAACGTATACCGCAGGTAGCTGTCGTTGGTTTTGCCTGTAACGGCAGCGCTTCCCCGACTGTAGCAACAATCCATGGGTCAGAGGAGGCTGCTGTTGCAGGCAAGGCACCTCGCTGATGACGGGTTACGCCTGTACGACAACAGCCGTGCTCAGCGGTTCCCCGTCCAGCCAGGCCATATGGTCCCGCCAGCGTAGTCGTCCTTCACAAAGCCACTGTATGGCCATGGGGTAGATCTGGTGTTCACGCTCCAGCACGCGCGCCGCCAGGGCTTCGGGTGAATCGCCAGGCTCGATGGGTACGCGGGCCTGAAGAATGGACGGGCCGCCATCGAGCTCAGCTGTGACGAAGTGGACGGTCGCGCCGTGTTCTGGGTCGCCGGCATCCAGTGCCCGCTGATGGGTGTCCAGCCCGCGGTAGCGTGGCAGAAGCGAGGGATGGATGTTAAGCAAGCGGCCTTCGTATCTATCAACAAAGGCAGGGGTCAGGATGCGCATGAAGCCCGCGAGAGCGATAAAATCGGGCTGGAAGTGCTCGATCTCTGTCGCCAGCGCAGTGTCGAAATCTTCTCGCGTGACATGGTCGGCCTTGGCAACCACCCGGGTCGGGATTCCAGCTGCGCGGGCCCGGTTGAGCCCCTGCGCATCAGCACGGTTGGACAGCACCGCGGCGATGGTCACCGATGTGCTTTCCTGGAAGTGGTTGATAATGGCCTGCAGATTGGAGCCGTTGCCGGAAAGCAGCACAACGATCCGGCAGGGGGTCGAGCTGTCGGTCATTGGCTGGCGGTGCCAGACTCAAAGCGAACGGTGGCCGCGCCATCACCGGCCTCGATAGCACCTATCCGCCACGCCCGCTCACCCAGTTCCGCAAGGTGTTTGAGCGCTGGCTCCAGCTGGTCTGCGGGCACGCAAACCACCATGCCGACGCCACAGTTAAAAGTACGGTACATTTCGGCTGTGCTGACGCCGCCCTGGTCCTGCAGCCACGAGAAAATTCCCGGCCACTGCCAGCTGCCGGTATCGATTACGGCAGTGGTGCCGTCCGGCAGCACCCGGGGCAGATTCTCGGGGAGGCCGCCGCCGGTGATGTGGCAGAGCGCCCGCACATCACATCGCTTGATCAATTCCAGCAAAGGCTTCACGTAGATGCGGGTCGGCTCGAGCAGGCTTTCAGTCAGAGGCCTGCCGTCTACAGTCTGGCTCAGGTCAGCATGGCTGACCTCGATGATCTTCCTGATCAGTGAATACCCATTGGAATGAGCACCACTGGAGGCTATACCTATCAGTGAATCGCCCGGCTGAACGCGAGAGCCGTCGATAATGTCGGCTTTCTCGACGATACCCACGCAAAAACCGGCCAGGTCGTAGTCATCGCCCTGGTACATACCCGGCATTTCGGCGGTCTCGCCGCCGACCAGCGAACAGCCGGCCTGGCTGCAGCCGAGGCCGATGCCTGCCACTACGTCGGCCGCAACATCGACGTTGAGTTTGCCGGTGGCGTAGTAGTCGAGGAAAAACAGTGGTTCACCTCCACCGACCACCAGGTCATTCACGCACATGGCCACCAGATCGATGCCGATGGTGTCATGCTTGCCCAGGTCCATGGCCAGTTTGAGCTTGGTGCCTACGCCGTCCGTGCCGGAGATCAATACCGGCTCCCGATAACCCTTCGGCAGTTCGAACAGGGCGCCAAACCCCCCCAGGCCGCCCATGACTTCGGGTCGACGGGTGCTGGCCGCGGTCGATTTGATACGGTCGACCAGCGCGCTGCCTGCATCTATATCGACGCCAGCATCTCGGTAACTCAGGGAGGGTTTCTTATCGCTCATGGGGAACTCTCATGTACTGGATGGCGTGTACTTGCATGGCGCGTACGTGAAGGCGCGAATTCTAGCAGTTACCCCGGCTGCGACCAACTGCCGGCACGCAATGCCGCCGAAAGTCCGGAGCCTGCGCCTGACCAGGCGATGGGTTTCGCTTTTGCATAGCGCGTTCCGCGAGCAGAATCGAGTCGCGAGCGACAGGTGGCGCGAAGTGGCTTTAAGGCGCCGCTGCGGCCTGCTGCTGTCCCCGATGAGAGGCTTGCTGTATCCTGAGAACCACTTTTCTGAGCAGTTCACAAAGCACAATCTGCAGTAGCATGCGCATTTCAGCCGCGTATCGGGAGAAAGCCAAAACACATGAGAACAAAGACCTGGTTGCCAATTTTACTGTTAAGTTTCCTGGTCGCCGCTAAAGCGATTGCTGTGCCAATGGAAGGTCTTTATGAAGCTGTGGTACCCGTTGAGGATACCTCTGAAGCGCGGCGGGGCCAGGCACTGGCTCGCGCACTTGAAACAGTTCTGGTCCGGGTAGCGGGAAGCTCGGATGTGCTGCAGCGCGATGGCGTCGAGCGGATTCTGGCAAATGCCCGGGATCTGGTTCAGTCTTACCGTTACCAGCAGTCCTCTGACCGGGCCGGTCCGTTACAGATGGCGGCCACTTTTGGCGCGGTCGGTGTCACCCGCGCGCTGACGGATATAGGCATACCCGTTTGGGGGGCAAACCGACCTGCCATTCTTGCCTGGGTTGCCACCCAATCCCGCGACGGCAGAGAGCTGGTTACCGCTGATGGCGGTGGCGAATGGACCCGATCCATGAAGGCTGCTGGTGAGGCCAGAGGGCTGCCGCTGGTCCTGCCAAAGTACGATCAGGCCGAACAGAGTATCGTCGGGCTGTCTGACATCTGGGGCATGTTCATGTCTCCCATCGAGGCGGCGTCGCAAGCATACCGCTCAGATCTGTTAGGCGTGGCCCGTATTGCGGAATCGGGCTCTGCATTCCGCGCGCGTTGGTCCTTGCGCGGAGCAGGCGTTTCACTCGACGGTACCGTCGACGGTAACTCGCCCGCGGCGGTGACGGAGGCGGTCGCTGCAGCCTGGGCGGAGGCGCTGGCCGCACGGTACGCAGTTGCGCCGGGCTCGACTGGAAATCTGCAACGGGTAGACGTTGTGATAAGCGGTGTGGACGATCTGGCAGCCTATGCGGAGATCCGGCGCGCACTTGGCGCTATGGAACCGGTCTCCGAAGCCGCACCCGTGCGCGTCCATCCCAATACCCTTAGGGTCCGCCTCGCCTTTAACGGTGAGCTCGAGCTTCTGCAGGAGCACCTTGCGCTTGAGCGTCGCCTGCAGCAGCGCACAAAAGAGCAAGTTCGGGCGGCCAGGGGAGCTAACCCGGACCAGGACGGCTCCAGCGCGACGGTATCCCCAGAGTCCCCCCGGGGAACCTATGCTGATGTGGTGAACGGGGCTGAAAACGAACCCGCTCCCGGTTCGGACAACCTGGGTTTCATGCCGATCCCGGCACCCGGCGAGCCGATATCCCGTGCGCCACGCTCTCAGCAGGAACGCGAAGACGAAGAGAATTTCAAATCGCTCTATCCGGTTCTCTACTTCACCTGGAACCCATGAGAACAGGTTAAGTGCGGATTCCAGGGCCGAGATGAGGTATGCAGTTCGTGGCATCGTTAGTCTGTTAGACTACGGCCGGTGGAAGGCACGATCTTATCGAATTCTACGACCCCTGAGCTACGGCGCCGGCGGACCGGTCTGTTCAGCAGGCTTGACGGCACGAGTGACAGGGCAGGGGCTTCTGTGGAGATGGAGGAAGGCTTTTAGATGCACTTCGGTTGGCATTGGTTGCCTAACATCCTCACGCTCGTGCGATTTGCTCTGATTGTGCCTTTCGCTATTGCGTTGAATCGGGGGCAGTTTATGTTGGCCCTCGGGCTATTCATGCTGGCAGCTATTTCTGACGGTGCCGATGGCTTCCTGGCCAGGCGTTTCGGCTGGTTCAGCAGATTCGGTGCCATAGCCGACCCGCTTGCCGACAAAGCGCTGTTGCTGACCACTTATGCGATGATGGCCCTCACCGATCTTATTCCCGACTGGCTGCTGATCGTCATCGTCGCGAGGGATCTTCTGATCGTAACCGGTGCGCTGGCTTACCACTTCCTTATCGGCCGCTATCAAATGTCGCCGTCCTTGCTGGGCAAGGCCAATACTTTTATCCAGATACTGTTTGTGGTCATTGTTATGGCGGAATATGCGGGGCTATCGGTTCCGGACTTCGCAGTGCCAATGGGCATATACCTGGTGGCGCTGTCGACTGCCCTGAGCGGCTTTCATTACGTCGTTGTCTGGTCACTGCGTGCACGGCGAGAGGCGCAGGCTTGACGGGCTTGGGTACAAGGTCAGTAATCATTAACCGGACAAACCAGCCAGTGAGACGAACCAGTCATTGAGAAAGTCATGCACGGCCTGATAAATGCCCGAGCCTTATCAGCCTCTAGAGCCCCAGATCCCACCGGCGGTCGAATATGAGTGACAGTTCGGGCACGCAGTTGCCCCTGGCCGTCAGGTTGCGCGACGACGCCCGCTTCAGCAACTTCTACGGTGGGCACAACGTGGCCACTGTTGCCCGGCTCGCGGCCGCACTGGCAGAGGAGCAACCGCTGGCCCTTCTGGTGGGCGACACCGGCTCGGGCAAGAGTCACCTGTTGCAGGCGGCGGCGGTCGACCATGAGGCGGCGGGCGGCGTCAGTTTCTGTGTTGATCTTGCCGAGCTGCAGCAGCTGGCACCTGAAGTTTTGGAAGGGCTGGACGCGGCAAGCCTGGTCTGTCTCGACAATATTGACGTTGTCTGTGGCGATTATCGCTGGGAGGAAGCGCTGTTTCATCTGCACAACAGGTTGCAGGACCGCCGCGCGACCTTGCTTATCAGCGCCCGTGCTGTTCCGGCCGAACTGCCGCTGGCGCTCGCGGACCTGCGGTCGCGCTTATCCGCTGGCATACTGCTGCAGCTGGCCCGGCCAAAGGACGACGACCGGCTCATCATTCTGAGTGCCCGCGCACGGGTTCGCGGGCTGGAGTTGCCGGACGAGGTCGCCCACTATATTCTCCGGCGTGCGGACCGGCACACCGGCGCGCTTCTTGAGGTGTTGCATCTGCTGGACGAGGCATCGCTCAGCAGCCAGCGTCGCTTGACCATTCCGTTCGTAAAAAGCGTGATGGGCTGGTAGAGGTAGGAGCCCGGCGCTTACCAATAACTTTCACAGGGCAGGAGCGAGACGTAATGAGACGGGTTGTCTTTAATCAGAAAGGAGGCGTAGGCAAGTCGAGCATCGCGTGCAATCTCGCAGCCATCAGTGCCAGTCGCGGCAAACGGACCCTGGTCGTGGACCTGGATCCCCAGGGAAACTCGACCCAGTACCTGCTTGGAAAGCCCGCTGAGGCCTTGCGCGATACTGTCGCGGACCTGCTCGAGCAGACGATTTCGTTCAAGATCGTTAATCGGCATGCGGATGAGTTCATCCATGCATCACCTTTTGAAAACCTGTCGGTGTTGCCCTCCAGTCCAGAGCTCGATTTTCTCGAACGCAAACTCGAAGCCAAGCATAAAATCTACAAGCTGCGGGATATTCTGAAGAAGCTCGGCGGAACCTACGAATCGATTTACATCGATACCGCGCCTTCCATGAACTTCTATTCCAGATCAGCGCTTATAGCGGCTCAGCGCTGCCTGATTCCATTCGACTGCGATGACTTCTCCCGTCAGGCCCTATACAACATCCTTGGCGAAATCCAGGAGCTCCAGGAAGACCACAACCCGGATCTCATCGTGGAAGGAATTGTACCCAATCAGTTTCAGTCGAGAGCCAGCTTGCCGCGGAGGCTGGTTCAGGAGCTGATTGATGAGGGCCTGCCGGTTCTTCCGGTGCGGCTGGCGTCGTCTGTGAAGATGAAAGAGTCACATCAACTGGGTCAGCCTCTGATCCATATGGCGCCAAAGCATCCGTTGACCCTTCAGTTCGTCGATTTATACAGGCTGCTTCACGGCGAAAAGATCGACGTTCAGCCGCTATGAGTTCTTGCTAGGCGCAAGTGATCTGAGTGAAACGGGTTTTGGGGATAACAGGGTATGCAAGCACGCTACAGCCACTACGCAATGCTGGCAGATGCCGTACTGGAGATTGAGCGCGAGATGCGCCGCCTGGCATTGTGGACCCCGGAAGGTAGCGAGAATGTGCCAACCGCTCAGCAGCTATCGAGCACCGAACCTTTCTGTATAGACACGCTTCATTTCCCGCAGTGGATACAGTTTGTGTTGCTGGAAAAGATCCGTGTTTTGATCGAGGCTGATGCTGAGTTGCCCGCCCGTTCGGACATTGCGCCTATGGCCGAGGAATATTTTCGGCCTATCCCTCTGTCAACGGATAGGCTCGTAGAGATGATCCGTGAACTTGATCGACTTATAACAGAAGCCTGAACGCTCCAGGACCTGTAGGGTTCAGGCTGAGCAGACGCGTTCAGGAGTTTGCGTTCAACAGGGCAAGTTGGCGCCCGTCAGCAAGATTTTTACCCAGCCGAATCTGCTCGAACAGTTCACCCAGCTGGTCATTTGGAATTGCCTGACTGAACAGATGGCCCTGCATCAAGCGACAGCCCTGCTTACGCAACAGCACGAGCTGCTCGTCGGTTTCGACACCGCTGATTGAGATCGAGAAACGCATTTCCATCGCCAGATTGAGCAGCGTTCGCACGACCGTGGTCGCGGCGGCATCCTGAGGCACATCCTGGAGCAGACTCCCGTCGATCTTGACCTGATCAAAAGGCAGGTCCCGCAGTAGCCGAACAGAAGAGAGCCCACTTCCAAAACGGTCCAGAATGACCTGAACGCCGATCTGTTGAAGATTTCTGAGGGTCTGCGGCGCTTCGCTGAGTCGTTCAGAGAGGGTTTTCTCATCCACTTCGATACAGAGCATGTTCGGCTCTATCCGGGTCTCGCGAATAATGCGTTCGAGGGTCGCGCAAAGCTGGGGGTGATGATACTGGCGCGATGACAGGTTTATGCTCACCGGGATCGGCGTGCCGTTCATTGCACGGATCGCCTTGGCCTGCAGGCACGCGTTGTAGCAGACCCATTCGCCCAGTTCCAACAGCTGTCCAGTCTGTTCTGCCACATCCAGAAAACTATGTGGCCGGAGTACGCCTTTTTCAGGGTGGTGCCAACGTAGCAATGCCTCGAGCGCAGTGATTTGGCCAGTGGACGTGTCGAGCACGGGTTGATAGTAAAGGTGCAGGTCACCGGCTTCGATGGCCTGACCCAGTTCCGCTTCAACCATCAGCTGGCGCCGCATTTCCTCGTTCATGTCCTTGGAGAAAAACTGGATGGTATTGCGGCCCGCATTCTTGGCCCGGTACATCGCCATATCAGCGTTTTTCAGCAACTGCTCGTAGTCCTGACCATCGTCCGGTGCCAGCGTAATGCCGAGACTCGAGGTAATGACGAGCTCTCCTGAGGGCAGTTTGATGGGCTGGGTGATGTTGTCGAGAATGGCTCGCGCAACCTTCTCGCAACCCTCGAGGCCATTGACGCGGTTGAGCAGTATGGCGAACTCGTCCCCGCCCATGCGGGAAATCGTGTCTTCGCCCCGCACGCTGTCCCGTAACCGCCTGGCCAGTTCACACAGCAACTCATCGCCGGCATCGTGGCCAAACGTATCATTAATGCGCTTGAAATGGTCGACATCGAGCGTTATCAGCGCGCTCTGATGGCCGTAACGGTAGGAGGTCTCCAGAACCTGCCGGCAACGGTCTTCGAACAGCCGGCGATTTGCAGTGCCTGTGAGGGCGTCGTAGTGGGCCAGGAAATGAAGCCTGTTCTGGGTTTCGCGGATTTCGGTGATGTCCTGGCCAATCAGAATGACCTGGGAGCGGACATCTTCGTCCGCCTCCTGCAATCGGTTGATGTTCCACAGCATGATATGAGGGGAGCCGTCATAACTGCGGGCTTCGGCTTCTATGCTTTCGTTAAGCAGGCCGCTTGAGCGAACTTTGGTTATCTTCCAGGCCATCTCGTCCCTCCGGCCCTCGGGTATATACGCCTCCAGCAAATCCTTGTCGATCGCTTCGTCCCGGCTATAGCCAAACAGTGACTCTGCGGCGCCGTTCCATTGCCTTACCCGATTATGTTCATCGATAACGATGATCGGATTACTCGCGGTTTCGACCAGCGCCTGATAGTGCTTGTTGGACCGCCGAAAAGATTTCTCAGCCTGCTCCCGGACGAATATCTCATCCCGGAGTTCAAAATTTTTGATCTGCAGTTCGCGGGTACGCTCCTCGATCATGTTTTCAAGGTTGGCCTCGACCCGCCGTCGATCCTCCAGCAGTACCCGTACGTAAATCGACGAACCGACCATGACAGCGATGAGTGCCTCAAGCATGAGAAGCTCGGTCAGACCGAACTTGTCCGCCGCTCCTGAGTACCACGCCAACGTTTCAGCCGTCGCGGCGACGCCGCCAAGTGCAATAGCCACCATGCTGCCGGCAAGGGAAAAACGGGTCGCGGCCCAGATCATCAGCAGGGACACGAGATAGATGATCTGAATCTGTTGCTGATGGGCGAGGGACGTCAGCAGAATCAGGCCAATGAGCCAGAACACCCACTCGACCGGGCGCCGCCAGAGATAATAGAGAGTCGGGGTAGACGTATCGGTGAACAGGAGAGGAACCACCAGCAACATGCCCAGGAAACTGGCCAGAAAGCGGGAAAGGATCAGACTGCTGATGGCGATTTCCGTGTCGCTTACCGCAAACAGGACGCCAGTCGTCAGCAGCGCTCCGGCGAATGCTGCCGGTGTGCATACCCCAACAAGCCACAAGTAGCTGGAGAAGTGGCTCATCAGCGGGCGTCGTACCGGCATATGCTGCAATGCCAGCGTGACCAGCATTGCCTCGCCCACGGTGGTCAGGACCCGCGTTAAGCCGAGAATATACCGCTCGCTACCAAACCCGTGTTGCCAGAACCCGTCGTGTATAAGGACTGCAACTACACTGCCAGCCAGAACCAGCGGCCACATCTGCGGGCCGTAGCGTAACAGCAGGGCCAACGCCAGGCCGGACGGTAACCATAAGGCAGACAGAGGAAGGCCGGGAAACGGCAACTGAGCACTGATGAGCGCCAGCACACCAAAACCGGTCAGGCAGACCAGCCAGAACGGCCAACGCCGTTGTTTGAAATCCAGAGGTTGCGTTTGTTCCACTGTTCCGTCCGTGGCTGAATGAATCATGGCGACCCGGGGATGATGAAAACATCGTCGTGGAACCAGCAGTTCACACGCAGACGGATCCTTGCAGAATGACTACTTGGATATCTCTAGAGCTTTGACCATAACGGGTGAAAAATCGAGAATATTTCCGAAATTTAACCTTGATTGCTAACCCAGGGTTTATATTCGGCTGAAATAGACGTGCAGAAACTCCAGAAACCCGTTTAAGCCTGACTTCAATGCGGCACCAAACCGTCGCTGATGCCTGTTTCAGTAGCCCGAAGTAATGCGCAGCGACAGGTCTACCGCCTGGATATCCTTAGTGACTGTACCCATCGATATAAAATCAACTCCGGTTTCAGCGATGGCCACGAGGGTACTGTCATTGACCCCACCAGAAGCTTCGAGCCGGGCCCGGCCTGCGCAGCGGCGAACGGCTTCTCGCATATGCTCCAGTGAGAATTCATCCAGCATGATGATGTCGGCGCCGGCTTCCAGCGCCTGGTCGAATTCAGCCAGATCCTCCACCTCTATTTCCACGGTTTTGCCCGGTGCAATTTCGTGGGCGCGTGTAACGGCGGCCGCGATGGAGCCAGCCGCCGCGATATGGTTCTCCTTGATCAGGAACGCGTCAAAAAGGCCCAATCTGTGGTTGCCGAACCCGCCGCAAGTCGCGGCGTACTTCTGGGCCAGGCGCAAGCCGGGCAGCGTCTTGCGCGTGTCCAGCAATGTCACGCTGGTATGGCTGACCCTCGAAAGGTAATAACTGCAGCGCGTGGCCACCGCCGACAGTGTCTGCAAGAAATTGAGTGCGCTGCGTTCGCCGGTCAGAATGGCCCGGGCCGGGCCCTTGAACGTGAACAGTACATTGTCTTCCTGGCACTGTACGGCTTGCCCGTCCCGGTAGTGCCACTGCAGCTCCACGCTGGGATCTATCCGGCGGAAGACCTCAGTTGCCCATTCGCTGCCTGCCAGCACCGCATCTTCACGGGCGATAACGCGGCCTTGTACCCGTTGCTCTGCCGGAACCAGCATTGCTGTGATATCGCCGTCGCCCACATCCTCGGCAAGGGCTGCCGAGACGTTCGCATGTATGGCTTGCTGCAGTTCCTGCTGGCTGAATCGCTGCATCGGGAGGCTCTCAAGAAAGGTTCGGTAAAGGCTAGGCTGATCCGGGCGCGAGAAGTTTACTGGTATCGATCGTTCTGGCCAAGCATGGAATAAAGCCGCGTTTACCTTGCTGGCTAAGCACTGCAAGGGTTATTGCCCAGCTTCAGGGGGCGCATACAAAACGTTGCAATCACTGACACACCTTGACACGACTACGAACTATTATGAATCGACAACTATCTCCATTGGCCGGCGCTTGCCCGGCTTCAGCTAACCGAGGTGGCTATGACACCGGAAGCAAAAGTCGTCAAACTGCGCCAGCAGGGCGTAAGCCGTGGTCAGCTTCCTGCGCCGCTGGCGAAGCTGCGCGACCATTCGGCTGGCCGCCTTCAGCAGCTTCTGGGTGAGTGCTTTGATCAGGCTGATGATGCGCTGTTTGCGCTTTCTGAAAAGGCCGGGTCCAACATAGAGCAGACCGGTTACTTCGATGCGATGCGTGAGCTGCGGTTGCAGCGCCAGACCATAACGCTGGAATACGTGCAGTGGGTTGCCCGTGCATTCAATGAGATTGGCCGGTTTGATCCCCGACAGCGACTCATGGGCGACGCCAGTAATGACACGGACAGGGATTCTCTCTCGCTGGTCGAGGACAGCACGCTCGAAGAGCAGGTCGCGCTGGATAACATGGTCACGCGTATCCGCAACCGTTACAACGAGCAGATATTGCTCCTGCACGTGCGCGTGGAGCATCTGCTGCCGGCGGTGAAAATGTCGCTGGACCAGATGCCGCTCGGGCCCCAGGTACTTTGTCACGGGCTTGGCGAAGCCTTTGCGACACTCGATATGGAAGTCTCGGCCAAGCTGGTCCTGTTCAAGCTGTTTGACAAGTTTGTCGGCGAGCGTCTGGCCCTTTTCTATCAGGAAGCCAACGGCCAGTTGATTGCTGATGGTGTTCTGCCAGAGTTACGCCGCCCGCCCATTACTTCCACGACCCAGGGAACCAGGACCGCAACGCCAGGGCCTGGCGTTGCCGCGGCTTCTTTCAGCGGGACTGAGGGGGGCGGGTCTGCGGTTACCTTTAGTGAACTCACGGAATTATTGCACGGCACCGGCCTCGATAGCGGGTTCCCGGCGGCCCAGGGCGCGGCGGTAGCCAACGTCGATACCAGCCACCTGATTGCGTTGTTGAACGCTTTCCAGGGCAAACTGAAGCATCACGAAGGTCAGCTGCCTGCCGGCAACAGTCTGCGCAAGCTCGTAGGCAGGCTCGTCGCTCACCAGCAATCCGGCAGTGGCCAGGTGCAGCGGGTCGATGCCGACGTTATCAATCTCGTGTCGATGCTGTTTGACTTTATTCTTGAGGATCGCCAGCTGCCTGAAGCCATGAAGGCCCTGCTGGCACGGCTGCAGATACCTATACTCAAGGTCGCGTTGCTGGACCGCAGTTTTTTTAATCGCGGCGGCCACCCGGCCCGCAAGCTACTGAATGAGCTGGCACTGGCGGCCGTGGGCTGGATGCCGAAAAAAGACGGGCAGCGGGACCCCTTGCGCGAAAAAATCGAGACAACCGTTACCCGGTTTATCAATGAGTTCGAAAGCGATCTCAGTCTGGTCCAGACGCTGCTCGACGATTTCTCCCAGTTCATGGATGTGGATCGTCGACGTCGGGAACTCGTCGAACAGCGGCTCAAGGACGCCGAAGAAGGGCGTGCCCGGAGCGAACTGGCCCGAGCCGCCGTCGCCCGCGTCGTAGCGAAGGCACGCCGAGGTCATCAGATCCCTGAAGCGACCCAGCCGTTGGTCGAGGAGGCATGGGCCAAAGTATTGCACTGGTTTTTTCTGCGCGAAGGCGATGCCGGTAGCAGCTGGAAACACTCGGTGTCTACCCTTGAGCTTCTGGTCTGGAGCGTTGACCCGAAGCCCGTTACCGAGGGCACGCGTCAGGCCCTGCTGAAAGCAATTCCGCAGATCGTCGATTCCGTGAGGGAAGGTCTGCAGACTATTGGTTGGGACCCGTTCGGCGCTGACAGGCTGCTGAGGGATCTGGAGATCGTCCATGTGGATGTGCTTCAGGCGCTGGCTCTGCATGAGGACGAGAAAACGCCCGACCAGCCGCCCCAGCCCCAGGCATTCTCCACCAGCCGCCCGGCGAACAGGTTGCTTGATACGCCGGCCCCGTTAGCACCGGCTGGTGAAACCAATGATTCAGCGGTAACCGCCCGCGAAGCAAAGGGGCCTGTCGCCCCTGCAGCAGCTGCGCAAGAAACCGACGCTGAGCAAACCGAATCTCAGGCAATGGCGCAGCCGGCGGAGACAGCGCCAACGTCCCGGCACGAATCTGAGAGTGCAGTACATACGCAAGTCCCCGTTACGGACGGGCCCCACCAGGCGGGTCCAGAGTGGTTCGAGCGGGCCGAGTCCCTGGGAGTTGGCTCCTGGCTCGAGCTCAGGACAGAAGACGAGCGCAAGCTGCGCTGCAAGCTGGCAGCGGTAATCAAAGTGACCGGGAAGTACATCTTCGCCAACCGCAATGGCAGCAAAGTTGCCGAGTACAAGCTGCCAGAGGTGGCTTCGGCCCTCTGCACAGGGCATCTTGTGCTGCTGGACGATGGGTTGCTGTTTGACCGGGCGCTTGAGTCAGTCATCGGTAATCTAAGGAGCCTTCGCAAGGATTGACTTGCTTCCGTCGCGCGTGGTTTTCAGAATGCGGTTAGCAGCGTCAGGTATCGACACGAACGACTTAAGGCAGCAGCATGTCCGAAGACTTCATTGCAGACTTCTGGTCGGACACCGAAGCCCGGCCGCGGGGCTGGTTAACCCAGGCGCGTGCCGTTCCCTCGCCCAACTTCAACAGCAGGCCGGCCGGGACTGATATTTCGCTTCTGGTTATTCACAACATCTCCCTTCCGCCCGGCGAATTTGCCGGAGAGGCAGTTGAGCAGTTCTTCTGCAACAGGCTCGACTGTTCGGCTCACCCTTACTATCAGCAATTGATCGGCATGAAGGTCTCATCGCACCTCTATATCCGGCGTGATGGCGAACTGGTTCAGTTCGTCTCATTGCTGGATCGCGCCTGGCACGCTGGCCGGTCCTCCTTTGAGGGCGTCGAAGAATGCAACGACTACGGTATTGGTATTGAGCTCGAAGGAACCGATGACAGTCCCTATACAGCCGCTCAATACGCATGCCTGGCGTCGGTCACCCGACAGATCATGGTGCTGTTTCCGTTAATCACCGCAGGTCGTATTGTCGGCCACAGCCATGTGGCTCCCGGCCGTAAAACCGATCCTGGCCCTGCCTTCGAATGGCAGCACTATCTAAAAGAACTGGCGGTGCTCGCTCCCGCTGAATCCGAATAGTGCAGCGGATCCACGACCAGTATCTGGCAGGCACTGCGACTTCGTTCAGGTTGGGGGTGATTTCTTTCTAAAACCCGAACCCTGACCTAGACTCATCGAATAGCTGACCTGGGTTACGGGTTCAATGCATGCCTTCGATGTATCGGTCGAAGGGTTCTTCTGTGGTGCGGACTAACGCTTGGGGTTCACGTGAAACGTCTCCTTTCTCCAGCAGTGTTGCTGATGAATCGGCTGAATCTTATCTCCAAATTCAGCCTGATCAGTGTTCTGTTTCTGATCCCGATTGCTGGGCTGGGGTATCTGGTGGTGCACCAGACCAACCAGGCCATTGCGAGCATTGAGGGCGCCCATGATGGCCTCGAGGCGCTCAAAGACGTGTCCCGGCTGAACCAGCTGCTGGAGCAGTACCGCGACTACCGGACCGTGGCCACGCTGGGAATGGGCGAAATGACACCTCGTAGCGATGAAGTGGCGGCCGAAATTGAGTCGATGTTGAGCAGCCTGCAGGCAAGACCAAATCTCTTTACCGGTACCGAACAGTTTCAGGCCCAGTTAGCCGATCTCAGCAGTGAATGGCAGGTCATACGCACAGAAGATGTCTATCAGCAGGCGCTGGACGGGCAGTTCAGATATTACGCGCAGTTGGTCCAGAAGGGGCGCACCCTGACACGGGTTTTGCTGCAGACGTCCGGCTTGGGCCAGGACCCGTCCCGGGAGAATCAGCTGGCACTTGAGCTTGGCACCAAGGCCGTGTTCGAGGCTACCGCAGCGCTTGGCCTGGCGCGCGTCTACGGCATCTGGGCGCTCGACCAGGGGCAGATGGATTCGCGTATGGCGGATGAAGTGAATGGCCTGTATGACCGTTTGGCCAGCCTCGATGTGGCCTTCAGCGGCGCAGTCGATGTGCTTCTGGACGGCGCACCGACTATTGCCGCCAGCCACACCGATAGGCTGGAGGCCGCTTCTGCGGCATTACCCGCAGCCCAGGCCTATCTGGACGAGAACGTTATTGTGCCGTTTCGCCTGGACACACCACCTGCCGATTTTGATGCCGAGCTCAGTCAGCGCATCGATACATTCTACGACCTGAGTGACAGCCTCTACGGTAGTATCGGCACCAACCTCCAGGACCGGTTGTCGGCTCAGGCGCAGAAGCGCTTCATGATCTTTGCCTTGTTGGCGCTGGTGCTGGCCGTTGTCGTGTACGTTTACGTCGGCTTTCTTGTCTCGGTGAAACAGGCGATCTCGAACTTTTCACAGGCCGCCCGTCAGGTAGCGGCAGGTGATCTCACCGTTAGCATACATCTCGACAATCGGGATGAACTAGGCGCGCTGACCGGCGAATTCAACAATATGACGGCACGCATGCGCGAGTTGATCAAGACGGTCAGCGGCACATCCGGCGCGGTTGATATGCAGGCGCAACGCGTCAACGACAGCGCCCACAGCAACAACGAAGCCGTGTCCAAACAGGAGCACGAAACACGGGAGATATCGGAAGCCATGCAGCAGATGGTTGCTGCTGTCCAGGAAGTCGCCGAAAGTTCGCAAAAAGCGTCTGACTCGGCCCGGCAGGCGGATGATCAGGCTGACCAGGGGAGAGAGGTGGTCGATGAAACAGTGCGGACAATCAGTCGGCTGGCCGATGAGATCCGCAGCGCCGCAGAGACAATCGACCGAGTGAGTGTCGACAGTAACGCCATCAGCCAGGTGCTGGTCGAAATCAAGGCAATTGCCGAGCAGACTAACCTTCTGGCGCTTAACGCTGCGATTGAGGCCGCGCGCGCTGGTGATCAGGGGCGCGGTTTCGCTGTGGTCGCAGACGAGGTCCGCTCCCTCTCCCAGCGTACCCACAAGAGCACAGAAGAGATTGAAGGCATGATTGGTCGCTTGCAGACCGGCGTCCAGGGCGCCGTCAAGGCCATGTCCAACAGCCATAAAGTAACTGAAGAAACCGTTGCCCAGTCTGGGCGGGTCACAGATGCGCTAGGGCACATTGTCAACAGCATCTCGCAGATAGTGGATATGAGTCAGCAAATCGCCCAGGCCGCCGAAGAGCAGACGGCTGTCGCCAAGAACATCAGCAGCAACGTCGAGAGAATTTCAGACCTGAGCCGGGAAACAGCCGGCAATGCGGATGAGACGCTCGGCGCCTCAAAAGAATTGTCGGGGCTTACGGGCTCCCTGCAGAAAGTCATCGAGACGTTCAGAACATGATCGCGGCGGGCAGCGCTTACAGCTCTGCCCGCCCAGACAGGATCAGAACCGACCCAGTTCCTGTTCCCACAGGACTTCCCGGGCGCCGTCCCGCCGGGCCAGGCTTCGGGCCAGCACGAACAGAAAATCTGACAGCCTGTTCAGATACATGCGGCCCAGTGGGTTGTTCTCTTCTTCTGCTGCCAGGCCAACCACGATGCGCTCAGCACGCCGGCAGACGCTTCGGGCGAGGTGAGCCTGAGCCGCTGCGGGTGACCCCCCGGGCAGAATGAAGTTCTTCAGCGGCGGTAGCGGCGCGTTGAGCCTGTCCAGTTCCTGCTCCAGCCAGTCGATGTGAGCCTGACCTATAAGTGCCGACCCGGGAATTGCGAATTCGCCGCCGAGGTCGAACAGGTGATGCTGTATCCGTTGTAGCAGAGTCCGGGCTTCGTCCGCCGGGGGCAGTAGTTCAACCAACATTCCCACATGCGAATTCAACTCGTCCGCCGTGCCCATCGCTTCGATTCGCCAGGCACTCTTCGCTACCCGACTGCCGTCAGCCAGGCCGGTGGTACCGTCGTCGCCGGTACGGGTGTAGATTTTGGAAAGGCGGTTGCCCATGTCGTTCTCCTGGTGACCCGGCTGCAGACTGGCGTTTGCAGCGAGGAGTCGTTGGTGAGATACAGTTTGATCTAAATTGGTACGCGGGGTCCTGTGTAGGATCCGTTATCGCGTCCTGGCCGCTACCGCGTCAGCCAGCATCCTGTTTACGGGCGTGGCAATGCCCAGGGCGATGCCGGCCCTGACTACCGCGCCATTGATCACATCTATCTCTGTTGGGCGCCCGCTACGGACGTCCTGCAACATGGAAGAGATATTGCCGGCGGTCTTCTCGGCGACTGTGCGGATGCGCGCCTCAATGATCTCTGCGGTGGCAGGGTAACCGCTGGCCTGACTCACGACCGCGAGTTCGTAACAGAGCGGTGGCAACCGGTCTTCAAAAAAGGAATGGCCGAGCAGGGCACCGTTGGGGCAATCAAGCAGGACGGTAAACGCATTTATGCCCGCATTGATCAGGAGCTTCTCCCACAGTGCTATGCGTATATCGGTCTCAAGGCGAGTGTCGAAGCCGGCTGCACAGAAGTCAGCGCCGATTTTTTCAGCCCAGGCGGCACCTGATGCATTTAGCGGCCCCAGGCGGGTCAGGCCCGAGCCGGCATGCACCAGTGCTCCGTCGGCTGTGCGGTTAGCCCCTTCTGTAGTGCTTACAGCGAGCAACGGGATGTGATCGAACCTCTGCTGCACCTCATCCTGGGAGCCAACACCATTCTGGAAAAGTACGATGGCCCGGGGAGGCTGACGCCATCGTTTGATGGCGCCGTCGAGTGCTCGCACCGTGTCGTACGCTTTTGTCGTCACGAGGGCGGTACCGGGTGCCTGCCCGCGGGGCTCAAAAGTAAACGACTCTGATATAGTCTCGCCCTGCATGAACTCCAGTGAAAGGCCCACGGGGCCACTGCGGCCCCAGAGGGCGACGCTGTGGGCCGCTCTCAGCTTTACAGCCCATAACAGACCGATGGAACCCGGGCCAATGATGCCGTAATCAGCAATATTGGAGGCGGACATAGGCGGCGTCGGCCAGGCGCGTCTACAGCGCCTGGATACGCGTCAGTTGCTCACGTAGTCGGCTTTGGCTGTCCGCCGCCTCGGTGAGCTTCTGTTTTTCCTTCTCGACAACATCCGCCGGTGCACGGCTGACAAAGTTTTCGTTACCGAGCTTGCCGTTCAGGCGCTGTATCTCCTTGTCGAGCTTTTCCAGCTCTTTGCCCAGGCGCTGGACCTCCTCGTCCTTATCGATCAGGTCGGCCATGGGCACCAGCACTTCCATCTTACCGACCAGCTGTGTTGCCGCCAGCGGGGCCTCGTCACCGTCAAGCCATTCCAGGCTGCTCAGCTTCGCCAGGGAAGTGAGGAACTGGCGGTTGTCTGATAACCGTCGACGATCAGAGTCATCGCCGCCATGGCAAAGCACTGGCAGGCGCTGGCCCGGGGGAATGTTCATTTCGCCGCGAATGTTGCGCACAGCCAGGATGACGCCTTTGACCCAATCAATATCAGCTTCGGCCTGGGCATCCATTTTCGCGTCATCCGGGGCGGGGTAGGGCTGCTCCATGATGGTGTCGCCTTCGCGACCGGCCAGGGCGGCGACCCGCTGCCAGATCTCTTCGGTGATGAAAGGCATCACCGGATGGGCCAGGCGTAGCGTGGCTTCAAGCACCCTCACCAGCGTTCGTCTCGTACCGCGCTTGGCGTCGACGGACGCGTCGTCGTCCCACAGGACCGGCTTCGACAGCTCAAGATACCAGTCGCAATACTCGTTCCAGATGAATTCATAGAGGGCGTATGCCGCGAGATCGAAACGGTACTGGTCAAGGTGGCGAGTAACCTCCTGTTCGCAGCGTTGCAAGCGGCTGATGATCCAGCGGTCCGCCAGCGACAGGTCTACCGGCCCGTCACGCTGGCCGCAATCTTCGCCTTCGGTGTTCATCAACACATAGCGGGCGGCGTTCCAGAGCTTGTTGCAGAAGTTGCGGTAGCCTTCGAGCCGTTTCATGTCCCAGTTAATATCGCGCCCGGTCGTGGCCAGTGAGGCCAGGGTAAAGCGCAGGGCATCAGTGCCATGCGGCGCAATCCCTTCAGGAAACTCTTTGCGCGTACGCTGATCAATTTTCCTGGCCAGCTGGGGCTGCATCAGATTGCCGGTACGCTTCTCCAGCAGTGCGTCCAGGCTGATGCCGTCGATCATATCCAGCGGGTCAAGAACGTTGCCCTTGGACTTGGACATCTTCTGGCCGGTTTCATCACGGATCAGGCCGGTAACGTAAACTGTCTTGAACGGCACCTGGGGTGTGCCGTCTTCATCCTTCATGAAATGCAGCGTCATCATGATCATGCGCGCCACCCAGAAGAAGATGATGTCGAAGCCGGTTACCAGCACATCAGTCGGGTGGAAGGTCTTCAGGCGCTCGGTTGCCTCCGGCCAGCCCAGGGTACCGAACGTCCAGAGTGCAGAGCTGAACCAGGTGTCCAGCACATCGTTGTCCTGTTGCAACGAAATCTCATCCGCCAGGCTGTATTTTTTGCGTGCTTCTTCCTCACTGCGGGCCACATAGAAATTGCCGGCGTCGTCGTACCAGGCGGGAATGCGGTGCCCCCACCAGAGCTGTCGGGAAATGCACCAGTCCTGGATATCCCGCATCCAGGCGAAGTACATGTTCTCGTACTGCTTGGGCACAAACTGGATGTCGCCGTTCTCAACCGCCTTGATCGATGGCTCGGCCAGAGTTTTGGCCGAGACAAACCACTGGTCAGTCATCATCGGTTCGATGGCCAGACCCGAGCGGTCACCCCGGGGGATTTTCAGGACGTGGTCCTCAATACCGTCGACCAGGCCTTGCTCCTGCAGCGCGGATACGATGGCCTTGCGCGCGTCATAACGATCCAGTCCCGCAAACTGCGACGGCAGGGCACCGTCAACGGCTTTGCTGGGGCGGCCGTCGCTGTCGAAGACTTCAGCTTCTGCCCGAATAGCCGCGTCGGGCGTCAGTACGTTCAGCATCGGCAGCTTGTGGCGTTGGCCCAGCGCGTAATCGTTGAAATCATGAGCCGGCGTGATCTTGACGCAACCACTGCCCACTTCGGGATCCGCATGGTCATCGCCGACAATGGGAATGGTCCGGTTCACCAACGGCAGGGTAATGCGTTTGCCGATCAGGTCCTTGTAGCGGTCATCCTGCGGGTTCACCGCGACCGCCGTGTCTCCCAGCATGGTCTCGGGACGGGTCGTGGCGACTACCAGGTAGTCCTTACCGTCCGCGGTCAGGGCGCCATCGGCCAGCGGGTAGCGGAAGTGCCAGAAGTGGCCCTGTTCTTCCTTGTTTTCGACCTCGAGGTCGGAAATCGCCGTGTGGAGTTTGGGATCCCAGTTAACGAGGCGTTTGCCGCGGTATATCAGGCCGTCGTCGTACAGCCGGACGAAGACTTCCTGCACGGCCTTGTAGAAGCCGTCGTCCATGGTGAAGCGCTCGTGCTCCCAGTCGACCGAGTTGCCCAGCCGGCGCATCTGTCCGGTAATCGTCCCGCCGGATTCGGCCTTCCAGTCCCAGATACGGTCGATGAAGGCGTCACGCCCGAGATCATGGCGTGTCTTACCTTCTTCCTGAGCCAGCTTGCGTTCCACCACCATCTGGGTGGCGATGCCTGCATGATCGGTACCAACCTGCCAGAGCGCGTTACGCCCCTGCATACGCCGGTAGCGCGTGAGCGCATCCATGATGGTGTGCTGAAACGCGTGCCCCATGTGCAGGCTGCCCGTAACGTTGGGCGGCGGAATCATTATGCAGAAAGGATCGCCTTCGCCGCGCGGGGTGAAATAGCCCTTTGCTTCCCACTGTTCATACCACTGGCGCTCGATTTTCTCAGGCTGGTAGGTCTTTTCCATGCTGGGTTCCGGTCAGGTTTCAATCTGGGGGCGATGCCTTGCAGCACTCACGCAATGGACGGTGCCGAAGGGCCGCAATTATACATGTGCCTCAGCAGCGGGCGAACCCCGTCCCGTGCTACAGACGCCGGGAGCGGCAATCAGCGGCTTTGGGTTTTGCGCGTATCGTGGACTTTGGGGGTAATGCCGAGCGCTTCGAGCTGGCGATACTGCTTGCGCGCCTGCTGCAGTACCGTCGGGTCGTCGTTGGCGATTAAGGCCAGTCGCTCAAATTGGTCCGCGCTTCCCGGCAGCCATGCGCCCAGCACGATCACCGTCTGCCAGTCGGCGGGTGAGGGGTCCACCCACTGAATGCCTACGGGTTCGATGCAGGTCATGCCGTTATCAGCCAGGATGCGATGGGGAATAAACGCGTCGGGCCTGAATGACCAGAGAACGTCATCCATGCGCTGTGCCTGGGCCTCGTCGTTGCAACAGATGCAGATGCGGTGGCCCTGTCGCCAGGCCTTTTCGGCCAGTTTCGCAGCCGTGTGAAAGCGACGTTCGTCATCGGCGCCCGGCACCAGGTAGAACCAGTGCCGGGCTTGCGCGGCCTGAGCCTCAGCTGGCATGGCTCAGCACATAATCCATTAGCAGAGGCACCGGGCGGCCGGTTGCTCCTTTTTCTTTCCCGGAAAGCCAGGCTACTCCGGCGATATCGAGGTGTGCCCAGGTGTAGGTCTTGGTGAACCGTGAGAGAAAACAGGCGGCGGTGATCGAGCCGGCCGGACGACCGCCGATGTTCTGCATATCAGCGAAGTTGCTGTCCAGCTGCCGCTGATACTCATCCCAGAGAGGAAGCTGCCAGGTGCGGTCGCCATTCTGTTCGCCCAGGGCGACCAGCTTCTGCGCGAGGGCGTCGTTATTGCTCATGACCGCGCTGGCCTGGTTGCCCAGCGCTATGATGCAGGCGCCGGTCAGGGTGGCAATATCGAGTACGGACGCTGGTTTAAACCGCTCGACATAAGTGAGGGCATCGCACAGTACCAGCCGGCCCTCGGCATCCGTGTTCAGGATCTCGACAGTCTGGCCCGACATCGTCGTGACGATGTCGCCCGGGCGCGTGGCCTCGCCGTCAGGCATGTTCTCGGCGGCGATGATGACGCCTATGACGTTTACCTTCGGCTTAAGCTCCGCTAACGCGGCCATGGTGCCGAAAACGCTGGCTGCACCGCACATGTCGTACTTCATCTCGTCCATGCCCTCGCCGGGCTTGAGACTGATGCCGCCGGTATCAAAGGTGATGCCTTTCCCCACCAGCACATGGGGTTGATCGCCCTTCTTGCCGCCCTGGTAGTGGATCACGATCAGACGGGCGGGCTGTTTACTGCCCGCCGACACAGCCAGGGCCGCATTCATGCCCAGCTCTTTCATGTCTTTCTCACCGAGCGTTTCGACTTTCAGGGTGCTCTGTTTTTTGGCCAGGTCCTTTGCCTGCCTGGCCAGCCATTCCGGGTGGCAGATGTTGGGCGGTGTATTGCCCAGGTCACGGGTGATGTTCATGCCGTGACCGATCGCTTCACCTGCTTTGAGGGCCTGCTCCAATCGCTTGTCACTGCCGCTGACATCGACGGTAATCTGCGTCAGGCGCTGCTTCGCCGGCTTCTTGCTTTTATAGTCACTGAACCGGTAAATCGTCTCTTCGGCGACGCGGGTGACAAGGGTAACGCGCCAGGCTTCATCGCGGTCCAGAACCGGAATCTCAGCGAGGGTTAACAACGCGTGCTTGCAGGCACTGTCGGTAAGGCGACCGACCGCCGCTGCCACCAGCTTGCGGTAGCCGCCTACGGTTAGCTCCTTCAGCTTGCCGGTACCGACCAGCAGAATGCGCTCCCACGGCATGCCGTCTGCAAGCGGTAGCATGAAGGTGTTGCCCAGCGAGCCATTGAAGTCACCGTTCTTGACGAGCTTCTTCAACTGCCCGTCGATCTGCTGGTCGGCAGCGGCGCTACTGGTGGGCCACTCGCCGTCCTCCGGAATGGCAATAACGAGGCAGTCGGCCTTGGAATCAATCAAGCCTTGGGTGTTCAGTGCGTATTTCATGCATTCTCCTGCAAGGGGGTCAGCTAGTCCGTTGAGAAAGCCCGTTGAGAAAATCTGTTGAGAAAGTCCGCCGAAATAAGTCCGTTGAATAAGCCCGCGGGTGAGGCGGTTGGATCAGTTCGGTCACACGTGTTTGCGCCAGCGCCGGAAACGCGAACAAAAGCACCGCTGGCTTTACAGTGTTAATAGGCCCACAGGTTAACTAGAATACGGTCTCCTGTCAGCGTCTGCCCCGGTAAAACTCGCCTTTGCCGGACGCTGACTATCGGAACCGTACCTGCAACTGGCCCTGAGTGGGAAAACGGTTACCTGTAACCCGTGCTGTAAGGGAATCCCTTGTTTATCATTTTTCGTTACCTGACGCGCCAGGTTCTGATCAGCATGACCGCAGTCTCCGGCATTCTGCTGCTGGTCTTCATGAGCGGGCGTTTCATCAAGTACCTCGCGGAAGCGGCCCAGGGGGAGCTGGCGGCTGATGTGCTCTTTGCCATCATGGGCTACCGCTTCCCCGGGTTTCTCGAACTGATACTGCCGCTGGGCCTGTTTATCGGCATTTTGCTGGCATATGGGCGTATGTATCTGGAAAGCGAGATGACCGTACTGTTCGCCTGCGGTGTCAGTGAGCGCCAGATCATGTGGCAGACTCTGGGTGCCAGTCTCGTCGTCATGGTCATAGTAGGCTTCATGAGCCTCTATCTGTCGCCGTGGGGGATGCAGCAGGTACAGCGGATATTCAATGACCAGTACAAGATGACCGAGTTCGAAATGCTGGCGCCGGGGCGCTTTCAGAGTCTGAGCTCTGGCGGGCGGGTGACCTACACCGAAGGTCTGAGCGATGACAAGCGCGAGCTACGGGGGGTCTTTATTGCCCAGCCCGAGGGCGACGGTGTGGTCCTGATTTCGGCTGAACGTGGGACGCAGATCATCGACGATGTCACCGGGAGCAGGTTCCTGGTTCTGCATGAGGGTACGCGCGTTGAAGGTCAGCCGGGTCAGCGCGACTACCGCGTGGTCGAGTTTGAGTCCTACGGGCTGAAAATTTCCCAAAACCAGGCCGCCCGCGAGAAACGTATCAAAGAAGCGGTCAGCACGTTTGAGCTCATGGCTTCAGACGATCCTGAAGAGCGGGCCTTGTTGCACTGGCGTATCGCCTTGCCGCTGATCGTGCCGGTGGTGACACTGCTTGCGATCCGGCTCAGCCGCGTGAACCCCCGGCAGGGGCGTTTCTTCCACCTGCTGCCGGCCATGTTGATCTACATCGCGTACCTGGGGCTCTTGATCGTGGCCCGGGATGCGCTGGCGAACGAGCAGATGCCTGAGTGGCTGGGTCTCTGGTGGGTGCACGTGCTGTTTCTGGGTGTATTGCTCGCGTTGCATAAATTACCGGAGCTCAAGCGCCGCAGGAGGCTGCGCCATGCGTAAGCTCGACCGTTACATCGTCAAAACGGTGGCTGGCGCGATGGCGCTGGTGCTGGTGGTGGTCCTGTCTCTGGACCTGCTGTTTGGCTACATCGCCGAACTTGACGATACCAAGGGCGACTATCAGGCCCTGGCCGCGCTCTGGTACATCGTCATGACGTTACCCCGGCGGATCTACGACTACCTGCCGCTAGCCGCATTCATGGGCTGCCTCGTCGGCATGGGGGCCCTGGCCAGCAGTTCGGAACTGGTGGTGATACGCGCTGCGGGTGTCTCGCTTAAGCGCATCATATGGGCGGCAATGAAGCCTGCGCTGGTCCTGGTTGTCGCTGGAATCCTGCTCGGCGAATATGTTGCGCCTTACTTCGAGCGGCTGGCCCAGAGTGACAAAGTGATGGCCCAGAGCGGCTCAGTCAATGTCGCGGCGGCGGATGGTTTCTGGCATCGGGAGGAAGACAGCTTCATGCACTTCAACGCAGTGCAGACCGATGGATCGCTGGTCGGAATATCGCTGTTCCGTTATGACGACCAGTGGTTGGAGGAGGCTATCCATGCCAGGCGGGGCACTTACCACGGTGACCATTGGGTGCTCCATGACGTGGTCCGCACGCGACTGACTCCCGAGGAAACCCAGCGTGACGAAGAGGCCAGATACCGCTGGGAGACGGACCTGACGCCTGAAGTCCTGAGCGTCTTGATCGTCAAACCCGACAATCTGTCGATCTCCGGACTTTACACCTATGGTTCCTACCTGGACTCACAGGACCTCAATGCCGATCAATACTGGATGTCGTTCTGGAAAAAGGTGCTCCAGCCCGTCGCCACGTCGGTTCTGGTGCTGGTTGCCATCTCCTTCGTATTCGGGCCACTGCGGTCGGTCACCATGGGGTTCAGGGTCTTCACTGGCATTGTTGTTGGCCTGCTGTTCAAGTACATGCAGGATCTGCTGGGTCCCATGAGCACCGTGTTCGGGTTTGACCCCATTCTCGCAACGCTTACACCCATCATGATCTCGGCGATTCTGGGGGCGTTTCTTATAAGGCGCGCGGGCTGAGCTGTTTTCGCACGCTTTTTGTCCGTTAGAGCTGCCCGCTGATGTTGCGTGTCTATTTGCGTCGGGGCGAAATACGGATCATGCGACTGTTAGAGAACCGATCCGTCCAGGCTTTACGGTCGCGGTCGAACAGAATCCACAGATAACCGATCCCCAAGGCCAGCCAGCTGACCCACCCCATCAGGTAGCGTAGCAGCGCCTGCATCCAGCTTATTCTGGACCCATCCTCATTTTCTATCTGGAGGTGCCACGCCTGCATACCCAGGGTCTGACCGTTGTGGCGCCAGAAATAAGCAAAGAACAGGTAGAGGGTCACGAAAAGGATAGAGGCGAGCAGTGGATCAAACTTACCCACGTTAGCGAGCGCCTGCTGCTGATAGAGCTCCGGCCCGACAATTTTTGCGGATACGGCCGTGTATATGCCTGTCAGCACCAGTGCCAGGGCAACGCAGACGAGGCCGTCGTATAGCATTGCTGCAAGCCGCCTTATTAATCCTGCCGCAGTCGGCGCTTCAGGTCCGGCTGGCGTGTCGGCAGCGGGGCGTTGGCTGGCGCGGGTACGTCTGGGCATGGGTTCTCCGGGAGGCAGGACAGCAGGAAACGGCCCGGATTATACCCGAACTGGACGAGCCCAGGCACAGGCAGAGCATTGCATGACGTCACTGGGGCATTACTTGCCGGGGTCAAGCCGCTGATAAACGTCGCCGTTCGCTTTGTCAGATCTTCTCTGAGGCCGAGCCAGCGCAGCCAATGTACCCCGGCGGTTTCTCGTTTTTAGCGCCTGATAGCTGTGATAGAGTAATGCGCCAGTATGTTTGGCCTGTCTCTGACCGGACTCGTTTTGCAATGTCCGGTCAAAACCAGACCTATTGCACCACTCTGGAAGAACAAGTCCACCCGAACGGTAAGCAGCCGTCGGTCATTCTGGCCCCTGATGAGCGACGTTTAGGAATCAGAGAATTTATGAAAACAGCAGCGTTACGCCAGGCTTTCCTCGATTACTTCAAGAAGCAGGGTCATGAAGTCGTGCCCACTAGTTCGCTCGTGCCGGCGGACGATCCGACGCTGCTGTTCACCAATGCCGGTATGAATCAGTTCAAGGACGTCTTCCTCGGCAGGGAACAGCGTAACTATACCCGCGCCACCAGCTCGCAGCGCTGCGTGCGAGCTGGTGGCAAGCATAACGACCTGGAAAACGTCGGTTACACCGCACGCCACCACACCTTTTTCGAGATGCTCGGCAACTTCAGTTTCGGCGACTACTTCAAGCGCGAGGCGATTGGTTACGCCTGGGAGTTTCTGACGTCACCCGACTGGCTGGGTATTGCCGCGGACCGCCTCTGGGTAACCGTATATGAGAGCGACGACGAAGCATTCGGCATCTGGGAAAAGGAGATCGGCGTGCCGGCTGAACGGATTATCCGTATCGGCGACAAGGGCGGCGCGTATGCTTCCGATAACTTCTGGCAGATGGGTGACACCGGTCCCTGTGGCCCCTGCAGCGAAATTTTCTACGACCACGGCCCGGATGTAGCGGGCGGCCCGCCAGGAAGCCCTGAAGAAGACGGTGATCGCTACATAGAGATCTGGAACGTCGTCTTCATGCAGTTCAATCGTACTGCCGACGGTGAAATGCAGCCGCTTCCCAAGCCGTCCGTCGACACCGGGATGGGGCTGGAGCGGATAACCGCCGTGCTCCAGGGCGTGCACAGCAATTACGAGATCGACCTGTTTCAGGACCTGCTGGAAGCTGCATCCCGACTGCTGGGCGGGGTCGCCACCAGCGAGGCGTCACTGCGGGTCATTGCCGACCACATTCGCTCATGCGCATTCCTTATCGCTGACGGTGTGATGCCCTCTAACGAGGGGCGTGGTTTTGTGTTGCGCCGTATCATCCGGCGCGCTGCCCGCCACGGCAACAAGCTGGGTGCGACCGGGCCATTCTTTCACAAGCTGGTGGGTGCTCTGGTCGAGCTGATGGGTGAAGCCTACCCCGAACTGATCAAGAGTCAGGCCCAGATCGAGCGGATCCTGCTGCAGGAGGAAGAGCAGTTCGCCAAGACACTGGACAAAGGTCTGCGTTTGCTTGAGCAGGACATCGCCGCGCTGCAGGGCTCCGAGATTCCCGGAAAGACGATTTTCACGCTTTATGACACCTACGGCTTCCCGGTCGACCTGACCAACGACATCGCCCGGGAACGGGGGCTTGCCCTCGATTACGATGGCTACGAGAAAGAAATGGAAGCGCAGCGCGACAGGGCGCGAGCCTCGAGTAAGTTCGGGTTGGATTACAACGCCGGGCTTTCTCTCTCCGGCGCAACTGAGTTTACCGGTTACGACAGTATCGACGGTCATGAAACCGTTCAGGTGGTGCTGGTCGATGGCGTCGAAACCCAGGCCACGGTGGGCGACAAGGCCATTGTTGTGCTTGAGCGGACGCCTTTCTACGCTGAGTCCGGTGGCCAGGTGGGTGATCGCGGCACGCTGAGCTGGCCGGGCGGACGTTTCGAGGTCGAGGACACACGCAAAGACGGCAAAAACCACCTCCATATAGGGCGGGTCGTTGCTGGTGACCTGAAGCCTGGGATGCAGGTCGATGCCCGGATAGACCATGGCCAGCGCTCGGCTACCGCACTGAACCATTCGGCCACCCATTTGTTACACGCTGCGCTGCGCAGGGTTCTTGGCGATCACGTGTCCCAGAAGGGGTCACTGGTTAACCCGGAACGGCTGCGGTTCGACTTTTCCCATTTCGAGCCGTTGACGGCAGAGCAGATCGCAGAAATTGAAGACCTGGTCAACGAACAGGTGCTGGCCAATGCACCTGTCCAGATTGAAGTTACCGACATGGCCGGCGCCGAAGCCAGGGGTGCCGTAGCATTGTTCGGTGAGAAGTACGGCGACTCGGTGCGCGTTTTATCCATGGGCAAGGATGACTTTTCAGTTGAGCTCTGCGGTGGCACCCATGTTTCCCGCACCGGTGACATCGGGCTGTTCCACATCACTGCTGAAACCGGCATCTCATCCGGTGTTCGCCGTATCGAAGCGGTAACGGGCAAAGGCGCCCTCGACTGGATGCGATCCACGGAAAGCCAGATACGGGAAGTTGGCACTCTGGTTCGGAGTGGGCGAGAAGCGCTGGTTGAGAAGGTTCAGTCTGTCGTTGACCGGAACCGGCAACTCGAGAAAGAGCTTGAGCAACTCAAAGGCAAGCTTGCGAGTTCGGCCGGAAATGACCTCGCCGGAAGCGCCCGGGAAATTAACGGCTACAATGTAGTCGCGGAGGAAATGCCCGGCGCGGACCGAAAAGCGTTGCTGGACACCGTCGACCAGCTAAAGAATAAGCTTGGCAAGGCAATTGTTATCCTCGCAACGGTCGAAGATGGCAAAGTTGTGTTGGTCGCGGGCGTCACCAAGGACGCAGTTGCCAAAGTACGCGCTGGTGATCTGATTCGCGACATTGCGCAAATGGTTGGCGGAAAAGGGGGCGGACGGCCTGACATGGCCCAAGGCGGTGGCAGTGATCCGGAAAAACTTTCCGAAGCCCTGGCCAGCGTGCCTGACTGGGTGGCAAAGGCGACCGGCTAACCCAGCGGATCAATGGCCAGCGGATCAGTGGGTTATGGCGGGGGGCTGATTAACGGGCTACCTTGCAGTCGCACGGGGCTATTGCGCCGCCGCGTCTGCGCGTATACTCGCCCGTTTTCGTCATTGCCGGATCGTCGGACAACCTGAGCCGCGAACAGGCGAACGAGCAGTAAGCTGAAATTCTCCAGTACTGGGCTATAGAGACACCTATTCATGGCGCTTTACGTTCAAAAGTTCGGTGGTACTTCCGTAGGCACGACCGAGCGTATCAATGCAGTTGCGGATCGGGTGAAGCGCTTCCGTGACGAGGGGCATGACATCGTTGTCGTGGTTTCGGCCATGAGCGGAGAGACCAACCGCCTTGTCGGTCTGGCCAATGAAATCATGGAACAGCCAGTGCCGCGGGAAATGGATGTGCTCCTTTCGACCGGGGAACAGGTTACGATTGCGTTACTCAGTATGGCTTTGATAAAGCGCGGCATTGATGCGCGGTCATACACTGGCGCGCAGGCGTGCATACGCACCGACAGCGCCTACACCAAGGCCCGGATCCAGAACATCGATGAAGAAGCCATACGTGGGGATCTGCAAAAAGGTCGTGTGGTCGTGGTGGCTGGGTTTCAGGGTCTGGACGGCGAGGGTAGCATAACAACACTCGGCCGGGGCGGCTCTGACACCACGGCAGTAGCGTTAGCCGCGGCGTTGAAGGCAGATGAGTGCCAGATTTATACGGATGTGGACGGGGTCTACACGACCGATCCTCGGGTCGTCGACAGCGCCCGCCGTCTCGACAAGATAACCTTCGAAGAAATGATCGAAATGGCGAGTCTCGGGTCGAAAATCCTGCAGATCCGCTCGGTGGAATTTGCCGGTAAATACCGTGTGCCACTAAGAGTACTTTCAAGCTTTACTGAAGGCCCGGGTACACTGATCACGCTTGATGATGAGGAAGTCATGGAACAACCCCTAGTTTCGGGCATTGCTTTTAACCGGGATGAAGCCAAGTTAACCGTAGCCGGGGTTTCTGACACACCCGGGATTGCCTTGCGTATACTGAAACCGGTAAGTGATGCCAATATTGAAGTCGACATGATTCTGCAAAATGTCGGCGCGGACAATCGCACGGATTTCACCTTTACGGTGCACCGTAACGACTATGCCCGAGCCAAGCAGATCATAGAACAAGCGTCCCGGGAGCTCGATGTAAGGGCCATTACCGGCGATACGAAGATTGCCAAGGTGTCGATAGTTGGCGTCGGTATGCGCTCCCACGCCGGCGTAGCGACTACAATGTTTGAATGTCTTTCGAAGGAAGGCATCAATATACAGATGATCTCCACGTCAGAAATCAAGATTTCAGTGGTGATCGATGAGAAGTATCTTGAGCTGGCAGTCCGGGCGCTTCATGGAACGTTCGGTTTGGATCAGGTCGAGGTGGCTCAGCAGGTGGTATAGGTCGCTCTCCTGCTGAGTACCCGCTGCAACGTGTGAGTTGTATTTGATCAGGGCAGGATCGCCTGTGATTTGAACTGACGCAACAGCGAACAGGAACCCGAAACCTTCCGCCAAGAGTTGGAACGGGATGCTTAGGATTAAACAAGGAGTTAGAAGATGCTGATTCTGACACGTCGTGTGGGCGAAACGCTCATGGTTGGTGACGAGGTAACTGTTACCGTGCTGGGTGTCAAAGGTAACCAGGTCCGTATTGGTGTCAATGCGCCGAAGGAAGTGGCAGTTCACCGTGAAGAGATCTACCAGCGTATCCAGAAAGAAAAGACGGATGGGTCCGAGCCAGAACAGGACTAAGTCCGGAAAGAGCAGTTGCTGATGGGGATGATGCACGGTGTGTGTTTCATCCTTTTTTTGTTTGGAGAATCTTGGGGCGGATTCAATTTCGGAAGCTAATTGTTCCTGTCGGGTCCGGGTCACCTCAAACAGGTCTGGTCGGGAATCCAACCCCGAAAAATCGACCACAAGCCTATGAATCTCAGTTTTATATGGTATTATGCGTCGCGTCTTTGGAGAGGTGGCCGAGTGGCTGAAGGCGCTCCCCTGCTAAGGGAGTATAGGGCTTATACCCCTATCGAGGGTTCGAATCCCTCCCTCTCCGCCATTATCAAAGCGCAAGGCTGTAGCTCCCCGGAGCCCCGGCCGGCTGGATAAAGTACCTGACTACGAACCAGGCAGTCAGTACAGGTCCAGAAAACCAATACGCGGCTGTAGCTCAGCTGGATAGAGTACCTGGCTACGAACCAGGCGGTCGGAGGTTCGAATCCTCCCAGCCGCGCCAAATTGAAGTAGGAATTCGGCATCACCCATCGGCTTAGGTCGACTGAGTGGTCCGAAGGATTCGAACTGAAAAGAGGTTCGACGCGGAACTTGCGAAGCAAGTGGAGCGAACGCCAGAGCGAAGCGACGGCGGCCCCGAAGGGGTGAGGCCTGAAAGGCCGAATCATCCTCCCCTCTAAGACCACTTTAGAGTCCGTGCCAGAATAGTATTACCCGTGTTAGCCTTTCGACACGCGGCTGTAGCTCCCCGGAGCGCCGGCCGGCTGGATAAAGTACCTGTCTACGTCAGCCGGTACAATTTCAGCACCCAAACACGCGGCTGTAGCTCAGCTGGATAGAGTACCTGGCTACGAACCAGGCGGTCGGAGGTTCGAATCCTCCCAGCCGCGCCATATTAAACAATAATGCCCGCCTTGAGCGGGCATTATTGTTTACGTCACTCGGAGTCTGGGATTCGAACTGAAAAGAGGTTCGACGCGGAACTTGCGAAGCAAGTGGAGCGAACGCCAGAGCAACGCGACGGCGGCCCCGTAAGGGGTGAGGGGTGTAGCCCCGAATAATCCTCCCAGCCGCGCCATATTAAACAATAATGCCCGCCTTGAGCGGGCATTATTGTTTACGTCACTCGGAGTCTGGGATTCGAACCGAAAGAGGTTCGACGCGGAACCTGCAACGCAGGTGGAGCGAACGCCGGAGCAACGCGACGGCGGCCCCGAAGGGGTGAGGCCTGAAAGGCCGAATCATCCTCCCAGCCGCGCCATATTAAACAATAATGCCCGCCTTGAGCGGGCATTATTGTTTACGTCACTCGGAGTCTGGGATTCGAACCGAAAGAGGTTCGACGCGGAACCTGCAACGCAGGTGGAGCGAACGCCGGAGCAACGCGACGGCGGCCCCGAAGGGGTGAGGCCTGAAAGGCCGAATCATCCTCCCAGCCGCGCCATATTAAACAATAATGCCCGCCTTGAGCGGGCATTATTGCTTCCAGTCTTCCGGGTTTGGGTCGCTAGCTCGCTCTGTTCGCCAGCTTTCTGTAGATCAGGTCGACGGTCCAGTCCCAATATTCTAAATCCCGGCCGCTACATGCAGACTTGCTCTCGAGCCTTGGCCGGGCTTGTCCCCGCGCCCCTTTCAGGCTGCTGTCCAGCGATACGTTATCGCGCCTTTCTCGGTTTTCCACTATTGCATCGCACCAAAGTGCGACATGCCAAGTTGCTCAATGTGCTGATAAACGGTAAATTGTGCCGGCTTTTTGCTCCGGCCTCAGTTTACCCAACTGAAGCTAAAATCATCTTTACCCAAAAAGGTAACGATTACATGTCAGAGCTAATGTCAGGCGCCCTGGAACTCACCGGGGTCGGGATGGGGTTCGTTTTTTCGTTCCTCATTATTCTTGTCGGGGTCATGGTGGCGATGTCGGCGGTTTTAACCCGCTTCGCTCCCGAAGCTCCGCCCGCCCCAGCAAAGCGGCGGCAAGAGCCCCAGGCTCGCGCTTCTGCTCCTGCGAAAGTCGATGCCGATACAGCCGAGGCCATCCGTATTGCTGTATCGAAATACCGCGCGCGCCACAAGTGAGCGGCGGAACCGAATTACGACACCTTTAAACAGAAGGCTTTAAAGATGACAGATGCCAAGAAACCCTTGGGGATCACCGATGTTGTCCTGCGTGACGCGCACCAGTCCCTGCTAGCGACGCGTATGCGTCTTGATGACATGCTTCCTATTGCGGAAAAACTTGATCAGGTCGGTTTCTGGTCGCTCGAATCCTGGGGCGGCGCGACCTTCGACGCCTGTATTCGTTATCTGGGTGAGGACCCGTGGGAACGGATCCGTGAGCTGAAAAAAGCCATGCCTAAAACCCCGCAGCAAATGCTGCTGCGCGGCCAGAATCTGCTGGGTTACCGGCACTACGCCGATGATGTGGTTGAGCGTTTTGTAGAGCGCGCCTCTGAAAGCGGAATCGACGTGTTCCGCATCTTTGACGCAATGAATGACCCGCGCAACCTTGAAACTGCCATCAAGGCAGTTCGCAAGACCGGCAAGCATGCCCAGGGCACCATTTCATACACAGTGTCGCCCGTACACACCATCGAGATGTGGGTCGATCTTGCGAAAAAAATCGAATCCATGGGCGCGGACTCCATCGCGATCAAGGACATGGCAGGCCTGCTGAAGCCCTACGTGGCGTTTGATCTGGTCAGCCGCCTGAAGAAAGAGCTGCACGTGCCCATTCACATGCAGTGTCATGCGACCACCGGTATGTCCACCGCGACCGCGCTGAAGGCGGCAGAAGCAGGAATCGACAACGTCGACACTGCGATTTCCTCCATGAGTATGACCTATGGACACTCACCGACCGAGTCGGTCGTGGCGATTCTGCAGGACACCGACCGCGACACGGGGCTCGATATCCTTCTGCTTGAAGATATCGCTGCGTATTTCCGCAACGTGCGGAAAAAGTACGCGAAGTTCGAGGGTGCGTTGCGTGGGGTGGACTCACGGATTCTGGTTGCCCAGGTTCCGGGCGGCATGCTGACCAATATGGAATCCCAGCTGCGCGAACAGAACGCCGGCGACCGCCTCGACGAGGTACTGCTTGAGATCCCGCGCGTGCGTGAAGATCTGGGCTACATCCCCTTGGTAACCCCGACCTCACAGATCGTCGGCACCCAGGCGGTACTGAACGTACTGACCGGTGAGCGTTACAAGTCGATCTCCAAGGAGACCGCGGCGGTGCTGAAGGGTGAGTACGGCTCAGCGCCGGCTCCGTTCAACAAAGATTTGCAGGAGCGTGTGCTGGAGGGCAAAGAGCCCGTCACCTGTCGCCCCGCTGATCTGCTTGAGCCGGAGATGGATAAGCTGACAGCTGAGCTCAAACAAGTGGCGAAGGAAAAGAACATCAAGCTCTCGTCTAACGAAGCTGATGACGTCCTGACCTATGCCTTATTCCCGCAGATTGGGCTCAAGTTCCTGGAAAACCGCGGTAATCCGGATGCGTTCGAGCCGGCGCCCACTGCTGAAGCCGATACTCCGGCTAAAACAACAGGTGCAGGCACCTATACCGTCAACGTAAACGGTAAGGAATATGTGGTTCAGGTAGCTGAAGGCGGTGACATCAGTGCTATCGCACAGACCGGGGTAGGGAATGCCGGCGTCACTGGTAACGACCCGGCGCCAGCTGCGGGTGAAGGCGAACCCGTGACCTCACCGCTTGGCGGCAACATCTTCAAGGTTCTGGTATCCCCGGGCCAGGCTGTCGAGGAAGGTGAAGTCATGATTATCCTCGAAGCGATGAAGATGGAGACCGAGATACGCGCGCACAAGGCCGGCACCGTCGGTCAGGTCCACGCCAAGGTTGGTGATGCTGTCGCCGTCGGCGATGAACTTCTGACTCTGGCTTAAGGGGCGTCGCAGTATGGATAAGCTAATGACGTTGTGGACAGGCAGTGGCCTGTACAACCTGAGTATCGGCCAGGCGGTAATGATCCTGGTCGGGCTGGTACTCCTGTATCTTGCGATCAACAAGAAGTTCGAACCGTTGCTGCTGGTGCCGATCGGGTTTGGCGGAATCATGGCCAATATCCCCGAAGCCGGCCTGGCGCTGACTGCGCTGGAGAATGCGCTGCACTTTGGTCGGCCTGAAGTTCTGGCGGCGCTCGCCCCCATTATGGAAGTTGACTATCAGATGGGGCAGGCGCTGACGCCTGAACTGTTCAAGACCTTCAAAGGCGCCATCGTCGATATGGACGCAGCCGAGTACGTAGCAGCGTCTGGCGTTGCAACCGACTTTGGTTACTCCAGCGGTATCCTGAACAGCTTTTATGAGGTCGCTATCGGTAGCGGCGTAGCGCCTTTGCTGATCTTCATGGGCGTGGGTGCAATGACGGACTTCGGGCCGCTGCTGGCTAACCCAAAAACCCTTCTGTTGGGGGCTGCTGCTCAGTTCGGCATCTTTGCGACTGTGATTGGCGCGGCGCTGCTTGATGGAAGTGGGCTGATGGATTTCACCATGCTGGAAGCGGCAGCCATCGGTATTATCGGCGGTGCTGACGGACCAACTTCTATCTATGTGGCATCTATTCTCGCCCCTCATCTTCTGGGCGCTATTGCTGTGGCGGCGTATTCTTATATGGCATTGGTGCCACTGATTCAGCCACCCATCATGAGGGCGCTCACGACCAAGAAAGAGCGTGAGATCAAGATGAGCCAGCTTCGGCATGTGTCTCGGCTGGAGAAGATCGTTTTCCCGATCTCCGTGCTCCTGCTGACCGCACTGTTCCTGCCAGACGCGGCACCGCTGCTGGGCATGTTCTGTTTCGGTAACCTTATGAAGGAGTGTGGCGTTGTCGAGCGTCTGAGCGACACAGCCCAGAACGCGCTGATCAATATCGTCACTATCGTCCTGGGACTTTCCGTTGGGGCCAAGCTCAGTGCTGACAAGTTTCTTGATATGCAGACCCTGGGTATTCTGGTGTTGGGCATGGCGGCGTTCTGTATCGGCACGGCGTCGGGTGTGCTGATGGCCAAGTTGATGAATGCGGTAACCAAAGAACCCATCAATCCGTTGATCGGGTCAGCGGGGGTTTCCGCCGTGCCTATGGCGGCTCGCGTATCCAACAAGGTGGGGCTGGAAGCGAATCCTCAGAACTTCCTGCTGATGCACGCAATGGGCCCCAATGTTGCCGGTGTTATTGGCTCTGCAGTCGCGGCCGGGGTGATGATCAAATTTCTTTCCTGATCATCTGCGTCCGTCATGGATTGCTCATAGAGTCGTAAATCAGAAGGGCCCCAGTCGGGGCCCTTCTTGGTATTGCGGTGATACCTCAGTTTTCTTTTCTTTCCAAACCGCACTCAAGCGTTTCGCGGTCAGAGCTTTTCTGTCAGGGCTTTTCTGTCAGAGCTTCTCTATCAGACCTTTTCTGCCACGCCTTTCTGTCGGGTCTTCTCTGTCAGAGCTTCGCGCTGTGCTCTGGCCGCGGCAACCATTGCCTGTAGCGCAGGCTTTACTTCGGCCCAGCTACGCGTCTTAAGGCCGCAGTCCGGATTAACCCAGACCTGATCCGCTGGCAGGTATTGCAGTATCTCGGCAAGGCGGAACTGCAGCTCAGTTTGGGTCGGGACCAGCGGCGTGTGTATGTCATATATTCCCGGGCCAACATCCGCCGTATACCCAGCGTTGCGCAGGTCATGGACAAGCGCGAGTTCGCCGCGGGCCGCCTCGATGGTAATCACATCTGCATCGAGCGCCTTGATGTTGGGCATGATGTCACTGAACTGCGAATAGCACATGTGGGTATGAATCTGAGTACTTGCATGAGCGCCCGCTGTCGCCAGCCGGAACGCGGCAATAGCCCAGTCCATGTATGTCGGCTGATCGCTTTTGCGCAGTGGCAGCAGTTCCCGTAAGGCGGGCTCATCGACTTGGGCTATCGTGATGCCTAGCGCTTCCAGGTCTTCTATTTCTTCGCGCAGGCAAAGCGCCAGCTGGTCCGCCACTGCTGCCATCGGAATATCCTCTCTCACAAAGGACCAGGCAATGAGGGTCACCGGGCCGGTCAGCATGCCTTTGAGCGGTTTGTCCGTGGCGGCCCGGGCGATAGCCATCCAATCGAGTGTCAGCCCCGTTCGGCGTCGGCAGTCGCCATAAATGATGGGCGGTTTGACACATCGGGAGCCGTAGCTCTGCACCCAGCCGTGGCGAGTGGTTTCGAAGCCTTCGATACGTTCGCCGAAGTATTCCACCATGTCGGTTCGCTCAGGTTCGCCATGTACGAGTACATCCAACCCCAGGGCTTCCTGCGCTCTGATGGTGTCTGTGATCGCGTCGGCCATACGGGCGCGGTAGTCATCATAGCTGATAGCGCCGTCCCGTAAGGCTTTGCGCGCCTGCCTGATAGCCTGGTCCTGAGGAAAAGAGCCAATGGTGGTAGTGGGCAGAAGCGGGAGCTTGAGCGTTCTTTGTTGCAGCCGCTTGCGCTCAGCATGGGTCTCAGTCCGCTGGCGATCCTCCGCGCTGATATTTCGGAGTTTCGTGCGCGTAGGGGAATGGTTGCGCTCAGGGTGGGACAGGAGTGTATCGACTGCCGAGGCAGCAGACGCCAGCTGGTCCTCAATGGTGGTATCGCGCGGCTGGTTCAGCGCTGCTTTCAACAAAGCCAGTTCAGCCTGTTTCTCTTCCGCGAAGGCCAGGCCATGGCGTAGAAAATCGGGAAGGGTATTTTCCCGATCGACCCTGTAGGGGACATGCAGCAGTGAGCAACTGGTCGAGAGCCAGAGTCTGTCGCCCAGGCGTTCATGGACGGGCTCGAGCGTCGCAAGGAGTTTGTTGAGGTCGGCTCGCCAGATGTTGCGGCCGTCGATCACGCCGAGCGAGAGAATCTTGTTTGGACCCAGGCGGTCCAGTGCGGTCGCCAACTGGCTGGGCGATCTGACCAGGTCGATATGCACCGCGGCAACAGGAAGCTGCAATGCGAGGGTCATGTTCTCGCGCAGGCCGTCAAAATAAGTTGCAAGAATCAGGGGCACGGGGCTGGAACCCAACCGCTGGTAGGTTCGCTCGTATGCGCTCCGCCAGGATTCGGGTAGGTCAGTACACAGTGCTGGCTCGTCCAATTGCACCCAGGCGACGCCCGCAGTGTGCAGGTTTTCGAGAAGTTCGGCGTAGCAGGTAGTCAGGGCCTCAAGGTGCCTGAGCCGCTCGGGGTCGGTTCCGCCCTCCGCGCGGCTGAGCCAAAGCAGAGTGACCGGGCCAACCAGAACGACCTTGACGGGCCGGCCCAGAGTGCGGGCTTCTCCGACCTGTTCGAGCAAAGCAGTGGCGTCCAGTTGCGGGTGGCTGTCGGCGTCCAGCTCCGGGGCAAGATAGTGATAGTTGGTGTCGAACCACTTGAGCATGGGGCTCGGGCCCAGTTTGCGGCTCCCGTCCTGATGCCCCCGGGCTAGTGCAAAGTAGGACGCGAAGCCTTTCAGGGAAGGCCCTTCGCGAAATCGCCTGGGAATCAGGTTAAACATCAGACTGTGATCGAGTATTCCGTCATACCAGCTGAAGTCGCCCACCGTTATAAGGTCCGCACCGAGGTCGGCCTGGTGTTGCCAGGCCGCCAGACGCAGCGTATGGCCGACTTCAATCAGTGCCTCCGCAGATATATCCCCACGCCAATACTTCTCCAATGCCCATTTAAGTTCGCGGTCTGGCCCGATTCTGGGTAGACCCAGAAGATGCAGCTGTGCCATTTGAAAAGATCCTTCGTCGTTTTCGGATTGAGTTTCAGAACCTCCTATTGTGTGTGCGTGTATTCATGAGGCAAAATCAATAACATCAACTAGTACATGAGAAAAACTCATAATACGGGCGAGCGAGAACATGCTCGAAATAAAACACCTGAAGACCATACAGGCGGTAGCGGAAACCGGCAGTTTGACCCGCGCTGCGGACCTGCTGCATGTGACCCAGTCAGCTCTTTCCCACCAATTGCGCGATCTCGAGCTGTTCTTTGGCGTGAAAGTGTTCCACCGCAAGAGCCGGCCGCTACGTCTGACTGCTGCGGGTGAACGGCTCCTGACCCTGGGCGACAGCATCATGCCGGCGTTGCGCGAGGTAGAAGACACCCTGATGCAGATGGGCCGCGGTAAACAGGGCAGGCTGCACATGGCCATCGAATGCCACAGTTGTTATCTATGGCTGATCCCTTCGGTAAACGATTACCGGCCCAGCTGGCCGGACGTGGAGCTCGACTTTATTGGTCATCTCAATTTCGAGCCCCTGCCTGCCCTGGCCCGGGGGGAACTGGACCTGGTGGTTACCTCTGATCCACTGGAGCTGCCGGGCATCACCTATGTACCGCTCTTTGCGTTTGAGATCCGCCTGGCGGTAGCGCCGGCCCATCCATTGGCCACGCTGCCCGCTGTTCTCCCGGAGCATCTTGCAGATCAGATGCTGCTGACCTATCCCGTCGCCGAAGAGCGGCTGGACGTGTTCCGGCACTTTCTCACCCCGGCAGGCATCCGACCTGTCGGCGTCAGAACCGCCGAGATGACCATGATGATGGCGCAACTCGTGGCCAGCCAAAGGGGCGTTGCAGCGCTGCCAACGTGGGCTTTGCGGGAATATGAAGCGGCGGGGCTGTTAAAGGGCTTGCCGCTCGCGGATGGCCTCTGGTCAAATCTCTATGCGGCCGTACGCAGCGATGATCTTCAGGCACCCTTTATGCAAGCCTTTCTGAAAACTGTCGAGAATCGGTCTTTTCAGAGTCTGCCAGATATACGCAGAGTTTCGTCCATCCCTGGCCATTAACCCGGAGCACGCCATGACCCCGACCCTGAGTTATCTGAGCGCACTGGATACTGTTTCTGATGACCTGGACATGGCCATTGGCGCAGCGGACTGGGCGCGCGTTCAAGAGCTTGAACGCCAGGCCCGTCCATTCATGAGCAGCGCCACCGATGCGGCACAGGCGGGGGAGGTAGCTGTTGCGTTGGTGGTTGAGCGCCTTGAGCGGCTGCAGGCGCTGTTCGAGCTTGCCCGCGCCGGCGCTGTTAAGTCCCGCGATGAAGCATCCGCTGCCCTGAAAGCGTCGGAGAAAACCCATTCAGCGGCTCAGGCCTACCTCAGGAATGCCCGCCGTTAGCCGAGCGCCCGCCATTAGCCAAGCATTTTGGCTCTATCCGGCGACTCGACAAATTTACGCGTCATAAAATTGACAGGTTGCTGCCTAACAGCTTAACTTGCCCGAGAAGTGTCGTTTTACCGTCCACCGAGCGCGGCAGGTATGCCGGGCTCGCTAATTGACCGCTACCATCCCGGAGCAGTTTCCCGATGGCAGAAGAAAACAAGATTCTGGTTCTGTCCGAAGACAGTAAACGTAGCCACGACCTTTCCATCATTCTGGACTTTCTGGGAGAGGAAGCGGTCGTTCTCGATGGTGCGTCCTGGCGTAGAGACGTTCTGGAACACGTCGAAAGCAGCGATGAAGTACTTGCGGTTGTTATGGACAGCGAATCTCCCAGCAACGCGCGCTACATGGACGAACTGCTTGAGTGGGACAACAGTATTCCCGTGTTGATGCTCGGTGATGCGCCTACGGAGCTCGATGGTGTCGAGGCGCGCAACCACGTTATCGCCAACATCCACTGGCCACCGAATTACAACAAGTTTGTCGACTCGCTATACCGTGCGCAGGTATTTCGCCAGCAATACACCCGCACCCAGGAGCGCGGAAAACAGCGGGAAGTACAGCTGTTTCGGAGTCTGGTCGGAACCAGCCGCGCGGTTCAGCAGGTGCGACACCTTATGGGTCAGGTCGCCGACAAAGAAGTGAGCGTGCTCATCACCGGCGAATCCGGCACGGGTAAAGAAGTGGTGGCCCGAAATCTACACTACCACTCGCCGCGCCGGGAAAAGCCTTTCGTACCGGTGAACTGTGGCGCAATCCCGGGAGAACTGCTGGAGAGCGAGCTGTTCGGCCACGAGAAGGGCGCTTTTACTGGCGCGATTTCGACCCGGGTAGGGCGTTTTGAGCTGGCCGAGGGCGGGACGCTCTTTCTCGATGAGATCGGCGACATGCCCCTGAGCATGCAGGTCAAGATTCTTCGTGTGCTTCAGGAAAAAACCTACGAGCGGGTAGGCAGCAACCGGACGCTCAATGCCGATGTCAGGATTGTGGCCGCTACTCATAAGAATCTCGACTCCATGATCAGTGACGGTCTCTTCCGGGAAGACCTGTTCTACCGCCTCAATGTGTTCCCGATAGAAATGCCGGCGCTGCGGGAGCGAGTCGAAGACTTGCCCCTGCTGATCAATGAATTGATCTCGCGTATGGAAAAAGAAAAGCGTGGCTCAATCCGGCTCAACTCTGCTGCCATTCTCAGCCTCTGCCGCCACGATTGGCCGGGTAACGTCCGGGAGCTGGCAAACCTGGTGGAGCGGCTTGCGATCATGCATCCGTACGGCGTTATTGGTGTGCAGGAGCTGCCGAAGAAGTTTCGCTACGTTGACGATCTGGATGAAGGCCGGTCTTTCGAGGACGTTGGCATGCCGGTCATGGGTGCAGGCCTTGCGGGTCTTGATTCTCCCGCGTTGCTGCCGGTGAATGGGCTTGACCTCAAAGACTACCTGGGTAACCTCGAAAAGTCCCTGATCCAGCAGGCGCTGGACGAGTCCGGCGGCGTGGTGGCGCGTGCCGCGGAGAAGTTACGCATACGGCGCACGACCCTTGTGGAGAAAGTGCGTAAGTACGGGCTGCGTGAAGACGGGGAAGAATAAAGCCTCGCGTTTGCCTCTCCAGCCTGCTGCCATACACGAAACGTGTAGTAACGGCTGCAGGCTGGCTCGCCGCCAAACTTTGCATGTGCCTGTCAAAACTTCGACTTCCCGGCTGCACACAGAAGCTCAACCCTGCCAAAACTCCGGCTAAACGCTGTTTTCGAATATCTCATCTGACTGATAAATAATAATATAAATGTTCTGGCACAGCTTCTGCTTACCCTGCTGTACGCAAACAAGAATGTCCACTCTCGTTGTGTGGTCAGCAGGGGGCCAGCATGTATCAGATCCAGTCTCTACCGACAGAAAGCGTGAACAAATCAGGTGACCGCAACGCCAATGCGGCTGCGGATGCCAACAATAAGGTTACCGCGCTTTTTCGCCAGGAAAGCCGTCCGGGAGCACTCTCGACTGCGGTAACCGAGCAGCGGTCCGAAGGCTTGCAGCGCGAGACGGTTGAGGCTCCGGTCGACGAGGCACTGGACCTGTTTAACAGGATGTCCCGGCAGATTACGGATTCCTATCGCACCCTCGAATCACGGGTCAATCAACTCTCAGGTGAGCTCTCAAACGAGGCCCGCGAGCGCCAGCGTCAGCTGGAAGAAAAAGAGCGCATCGCCGATCGGCTGACCACGCTGCTCGAAGCCATGCCTGCGGGCGTGGTCGTGCTCGACAGCCAGGGCGTTGTCAGTCAGTGCAACCCCGCCGCACGAGAACTCCTGGGCGAGCCTCTTGAGAACCAGCGGTGGCTGGATATTATTCAGAGAAGCTTCTCTCCGCGCCGTGATGATGGACATGAAGTATCCCTGCGAGATGGTCGTAGGGTGAGTATTGAGATTCGTTCCATGGGTCATGAGCCAGGCCAGCTGATTGTCCTGACTGACCTGACTCATACCCGGCAGTTGCAAACGCAGTTGGCTCGTTCTGAGCGTCTTTCATCCATGGGCCGGATGGTGGCATCCCTGGCGCATCAGGTACGTACGCCGCTATCCGCCGCAATGCTCTATGCCGGCCATCTATGCCAGAGCGACCTGGACGAGAACCTGCGCAAGCGCTGTGCCGATAAACTCATGGCGCGCCTTGCCCACCTCGAACACCAGGTGCGGGATATGCTGATCTTTGCCCGCGGCGAGACACGACTCGCAGAGACCCGTCAGGTCGGTGACCTGGTCGAGCAGCTTGAGTCCGCCGCAGAGTCCACCTTGCGCAACCAGGGCGCTACCCTGGAAATCGAGTACGCCGAAGGCCGCGACGAAGATGCCTGGGTACTGTGCAACCGGGAGGCCCTGGTCGGTGCCCTGATGAATCTGGTCAATAACAGTCTGGAGGCGGGTGCGAAAACGCTCAGTCTGGCTGTATCCCGCACCAATGCACAGGTTGTCATCCAACTCGTCGATAACGGCTGCGGTTTTGCTCAAGAGACGTCAACCCGACTGGTCGAGGCGTTCCATACCACTAAAGCGCACGGCACAGGTCTCGGCCTGGCTGTCGTCACTGCGGTACTCAAGGCCCATGGTGGTCAGTTCCAGCTGGAATCCAGCGGCCAGGGCGCGACAGCGACTGTCGTGCTGCCAATCCACGCCGCCGGTGAGCGAATCTGAGGTAGATGACGATGGCCAAATTCAAGATTCTCATTGTTGAAGACGACGCCGATCTGCGCGATGCGCTGGTAACCACGCTCGAAGTCGCAGGTCACAAAGTACTCGAGGCCGGCAGTGGCGAGGACGCGCTGGTCAGTCTGGGCCGTGAAACTGTTGATCTGGTGGTCAGCGACGTCAATATGCCCGGCATTTCCGGACATCAGCTAATGGCGCAGGTACACGCTCAGCACCCTGGCGTGCCCGTTATGCTGATGACGGCCTATGGTCAGATTGACCATGCGGTGGCTGCGATACAGGGTGGGGCGGTCGACTATCTGGTCAAACCGTTTGAGCCGCGTCTTCTGCTGGAAGCCATTGATAAAAGTGTTTCAGGTGGCGGCCGCCGAGTGGATGAGCCTGTGGCTGAGGATCCGCTCAGCCAGCGCCTGTTCCAGTTGGCCAAAAAGGTTGCTGCCAGCGACTCTACGGTAATGATCTGCGGCGAGAGCGGGACGGGTAAAGAAGTACTCGCCCAGTACATCCACCGTCACTCACCGCGCGCCGACGGACCCTTCGTCGCGATTAACTGTGCCGCCATACCGGAGAACATGCTGGAAGCCGTGCTCTTCGGTCATGAAAAAGGCGCGTTTACCGGTGCCCACGCGTCTGCGCCGGGCAAGTTCGAGCAGGCCAATGGCGGAACTATTCTTCTGGATGAGATTTCGGAGATGGAAATCGGCCTCCAGGCCAAAATCCTGCGGGTGCTGCAGGAACGTGAAGTGGAGCGGGTCGGCGGTCGTAAGACCCTGAAGCTCGACGTCCGTGTGCTCGCCACCACCAACCGTGACTTACGCGAGCACGTCCAGAATGGCCGTTTTCGCGAAGACCTCTATTACCGCCTGAGTGTTTTCCCACTCCAATGGCAGCCGTTGCGAGTACGTCGGGGCGATATTCTGCCCATGGCTGAGCACTTGTTGCGCAATCACAGCCGCAAGATGAAGTTGTCGGGTATCAAGTTCGAAGCCAGTGCCCGCGATGCGTTACTTCGCCACAACTGGCCGGGCAACGTCCGTGAGCTGGACAATGCGATTCAGCGGGCGCTGATTCTGCAGCAGGGTCAGCGCATCACTGCGGATGATCTCTGTCTGGATGCGCCGTTGGGAATGGGTTCGCCATTTTCGGCGAAAGTAACAGAACCTACGCCGATGAACGCGATTCCAGCGTACGCCCCAGAAGATGACCAACAGTTCGCCCCGGAGCCGAGCAAGCGGGAAGAAGGTCTGCACTTGAACGAGTCGGACCAGTCACTCGGCCGCGATCTTCGTCAGCACGAGTTTCAGATCATCATCGATACGCTGCGCCTTGAGCGGGGCAAGCGCAAGCAGGCCGCCGAGAAATTAGGCATCAGCCCAAGAACGCTCCGTTACAAGCTGGCACAGATGCGCGACTGTGGTATCGATGTGGATCTCGAACTCACCGCCTGAGTTCCAGTCTTTAACTCTCTCTGACGTATGAGAGCGCACGGGACATCGTGCACTAGGCGATCACCGCGACCTTTTCCAGCAGCTCCGGCGCCAGCGGCGCCTGTCCCTCCCGGCGCTGTAGTCGATGCTCCACTACGTATGGCAGAACTGCCTGAACATCCTCGGGCAGAACATGATGGCGACCGTCCATCATCGCCCAGGCACGCGCCGCCCTGACCAGACCCAGCCCCGCCCTTGGGGAAAGCCCGTGGTGAATATCTGAACTCTGCCGGGTATAGGCCAGAATACGCTGAACGTAATCCAACAGCGCGCCGGACGTCGTGATGCGATCTACGCCCGCCTGTAACGTTTGCACAGTGTCGGGATTCAGTTCTGCCGCCAATTCATCCAGTAACACGCGTCTGTCGATGCCTTCCAGCAACTGACGCTCGGCTTCGGCGGTGGGATAGCCCAGATTCAATCTCATCAGGAAACGATCGAGCTGGGACTCGGGCAGTGGGAATGTGCCGCCCTGTTCCAGCGGGTTCTGAGTCGCGATCACAAAAAAGGGAGATGGCAGCGGGCGCGTCTCTCCTTCGATAGTTACCTGCCGCTCTTCCATGGCTTCAAGCAGGGCGCTTTGCGTACGAGGCGAGGCACGGTTTATTTCATCCGCCAGAATGACCTGCGCAAATATCGGCCCCGCGTGAAAGCGCAACGTGCCCGTATCCCTTTCAAACAGTGAGTAGCCCAAAATGTCTGCAGGTAGCAAATCGCTGGTGAACTGTATGCGCTGATAGGTCAGGCCCAGTGTTTGTGCCAGCGCGTGGGACAGCGTTGTCTTGCCCATGCCCGGAATGTCTTCGATAAGCAGGTGTCCCCGGGCCAGAACGCAACACAGGGATAAGCGCACCTGCTCATCCTTACCCAGCAGGATCTGGTTGAGACGGTCGACTGTATTCTGAATCAGTTTTTTCATTCAGCTCCTGCTTTGCGCGTGGTGCACCGTCTTGAACTTCACTTTTGCGATATTGCCGGATTGCGACGCTTTGAGTGTTCAATAGCGTCAGTCACAGCAATATCAGTCACCGCACCGTCAATCGCGGCACCTTCAATCACACACCCGTTTGAGAATATCGCCGTAGGCGTCGATCCGGCGGTCCCGGAAGTGGGGCCATATCCGCCGGATTGCTTCGGATCTTTGCCGGTCAATGGTGGCATGCAGAATGGTTTCAGAGTCGCTATCGGCCCTCGCCAGGAATTCCCCCTGGGGCCCGGCAATGAAGCTGTTGCCCCAGAATAGAATGCCATCGCCCTGACCGCTGGGATCCGGCTCCTGTCCAATGCGGTTTGGCGCGATGACCGGCAGGTTGTTCGCAACGGCGTGACCACGCTGGACGGTCACCCAGGCTTCGAGTTGTCGCGCTCGTTCGTCGGGATCGTCGGTGACGTCCCAGCCTATGGCGGTGGGGTAGATCAGCAACTCCGCCCCGGCCAGTGCCATAAGCCGTGCTGCCTCTGGATACCACTGGTCCCAGCAGACCAATACACCGAGCCTGCCAACGCTCGTCTGGATCGGTGTGAAACCGCTGCGACCGTCGTTGAACTGGGCATCACCCGGCGTGAAATAAAATTTCTCATAGAAGCCCGGGTCGTCCGGTATGTGCATCTTGCGGTAAAGCCCGGCTAGCGAGCCGTCGCGTTCCAGCACAACCGCTGTGTTGTGATAGACGCCATTCGTCCGTCGCTCGAACACGGAGCCCACAATGACGACATCCAGCTCCCTGGCCAGAGCAGCCAGGCGCTCGGTGGTAGGGCCGGGAATGGGTTCAGCCAGTTCAAAAACACTCACATCTTCGGTCTGGCAAAAATACAGTGTCGTGTGGAGCTCCTGCAGCACGACGAGCTCGGCCCCTTCGCTCACGGCCTGTCTGACCAGGCGTTCGGTGGTGGCCAGACTGGTCGCCTTGTCGGCTGAGGACGCCTGCTGTAATGCGGCTACTTTCAGGTGAGGGCGGGTCAGGGACCGGGTCATACTGAATTATCTCCTCCGATAGGTGTCCAGGCTCCCTCAGGAATCTGCATCGTTACACAGTGAAGGCTGCCATGTTGAGCGACAAGCGGCCGACAGTTGATGGCAACAATTTCGCGGGTCGGGAAGCACTGCTTCAGTGCAGTGATCGCATCGTCGTCCTGGCGAACGCCGTAAACGGGCAGCAGCACGGCGTCATTAATGATCAGGAAGTTCGCGTAAGTGGCGGGCAGCCTTTCGCCATCCTCGTCAAAGACCGCATCAGGCCAGGGCAGGGCAATAAGCTCGTAAGGCTTGCCGTCACGCTGCCGGAATTGCTTGAGCTCGGCCTCCATGGCGCTGAGCGCCGGATAGTGTTCGTCCGTCGGGTCGTCACAGCGCACATAGCAGATGCATTGCGCGGAACAGAAGCGTGCCAGGGTGTCGATGTGGCTGTCGGTGTCGTCGCCGGCAAGATAGCCATTTTCCAGCCAGAGAAACCGATCGAAGCCCAGCAGTTCGCCCAGACGGCCTTCAACCGCAGCCCGATCCATACCCGGGTTCCGGGTGGGAGCCAGCAGGCACTCTGCCGTCGTCAGCAGGGTTCCGGCACCGTCGGTCTCGATGGAGCCACCCTCGAGAATCATATCAACCTCGTACAGGGGAGCACCGCCGAACACGCCGTGAGCTGCCAGCCGGGCGTTGAGCTGATTGTCTTTCTCCCAGGGAAACTTGCCGCCCCAGGCGTTGAAGGCAAAGTCCAGCACGCGCGCGCGCCGGTGCCCGGGCACCTGTCCGCTCTGAGCCTCAAGGACGACCATCGGCCCATGGTCCCGAGCCCAGGTGTCGTCTGCTGGAGCGTTTAATACCCGGGCGCGACCCGGTAGCGATTCAGACTCGGTCCACTGATCAAAACAGCGTTGCAGGCGCTGGGCTTCAGCGGCGTCTTCACAGCTGACCAGCAGGTCCTGGCGGCGAAGCACTGCATGGGCGATCGCCTCAAACACTGGAGTGACCTCGGCGAGGCGGCTCACCCAGTCAGTACCAGCATGAGGCCATGTCAGCATTACGGCGCCCTGGCGCGTCCATTCGGCGGGAAGTCTGAAATCGGTAGTCAATGTCGTGCTCGCGTTGAGTTGGGTTGGGCGGTTGATGGTCTGGTATCCCATGTGGAGAGTTCGCTCACTGCACTAGCGCTTGGCCGCTGAGTGAACCACATGGTCGTGTTCAAAGTAGACAACAAAACGGTCGTAGTGCCATTGGGAAATAGGCGGCGTTCCGACCGGTCGGGTCTGGCGCTGTGGTTCACCGAAACGCGCCATAACAGCCGCCTTCAGTTCGCCTTTCTTTGGTAGCGTCTGCTGTTGGCCCTGGCGAACGTTCTCTTCGACAGGAATGCGTACCTGATCCGCGAGCACTGCATTCACGTTAACACCGAAAAGCCCCAGGACTAGGGCGAGAGCCAGTCTCCGCGTGTTATCGAGGGCAGAGGCTGATAAGTAAGCTAAGGCAAGGGTCTTGTATTTCAACTTTGTGCTCCGGGTGCTGGATCAAATGGGCACCTGCGACGACAGGATGGCGGCAGGCAACCGCGAACGCCGGGGCGCCCGCTTACAGAAACTGTCGGGATTCCTGGCGCTGCCTGGCTTGAACACGCAGCACATGGCGGGCAATGACTTGGCGGTCGGTGTCGGACAGTTCGATAAAAGCCACATGGACCATCCGGGGGTCTGGCTCTGCAGCTTTTTCCACTACGCTGCCCTTCACCGAGACCCGTTGTAAATCGGGAAGCAGGGTAAGCCGGAGCCCCAGGCAATCACCCGGCCGCAGTTCGGGGGCATCGAGTGCGAACGCAACGCCGCCTTCGCTCAGGGTGACACTGTGCCACTGCTGCGGTTGCAACGGTTTTTGTTCAAAGGCCATAATGCGCGCCAGCGTGTCGAGCTTATGGTTGAACGTCTTCAGCACCGCCGCAAGATTCCTGTCCTGCTCGGAGAGCGTAGCCAACTGCTGGCGAACTTCCTGGTCAATGCGGCGTAGTTCCTGGTGCAGCCCTAGCGTGGTCTGGTCTTCAAACAGATCGCGGACATCCTGGTCCGGCTCAATCCGGCGGCACTCGAGCCCCAGTTGATCCTCGACGCGGAAGTACTCTCGGCGGTTGTGCGTTGGTGACTCGGGCATACCGATTGTAGCCTTGATAAGTAGAAGGTTGTGCGGGCAGAGACGCCGCGACGGCACATCGCTGCCGCCATGTCCGGTAGCGAACCGGCATGCTCGGAATAAACATGCTCGGAATAGACAAGTGTAACAAGGAACCCTCGGTTTCGCCTGACCTCACCGGAAACTCGTTATGTTCAAACCTTTGCCCCTGATGATCGGGCTGCGGTATACGGCGGCCAAACGCCGTAACCATTTTATCTCCTTTATTTCGCTCACTTCCATGGTCGGCCTGGCTCTCGGGGTTGCCGTGTTAATTACCGTACTCTCTGTGATGAACGGCTTCGACCGCGAGCTGAAGCAGCGAATACTCGGCATGGTGCCCCACGCCATCATTCAGAGCGAAAACCCGATGACCAACTGGCGGGCTGTCCGAGACAGAGCACTGGAAGACCCGGCGGTGCTGGGCGCTGCGCCCTATATCCAGGCTCAGGGCATGATTACCGGCGGCGGTAATGTTAACGGTGTGCTGCTCAACGGCATTCTGCCTGAAGAGGAAGTAACGGTTTCCATTATCCAGGACCATATCATCCGCGGCTCACTCAGGAACCTGCAAGCCGGCGAATTCGGTATCATCATAGGCGAGACCCTGGCGCGTTCCCTGCGCGCGGAGCTGGGTGACCGCGTGACCGTGGTCATGCCCGAGGCATCGCTGACGCCTGCCGGCGTATTGCCGCGCCTTAAACGTTTCACCGTGGTGGGCACCTTCCAGGTCGGTGCGGAACTCGACTCAAACTACGCCGTTGTGCACCTGGAAGACGCTGCAAAGCTGGCGCGTACCGGCGAGGGCGTCGAAGGGATTCGGCTGAAGGTCGACGACCTCTTCAAGGCGCCAGCTGTGGCCTTGAGACTGGCCCGCGAACTGCCTGGCAGGAACTACACCAACGACTGGACCCGGACCCATGGAAACCTTTTCCAGGCGATACAGATGGAGAAAACCATGATCGGGTTGCTGCTTATGTTCATCGTAGCGGTCGCGGCGTTCAACATTGTTTCGATGCTGGTCATGGTGGTTACCGACAAAACGGCCGATATCGCTATTCTGCGGACGATGGGGGCGACCCCGGGTACCATAATGGCCACATTTATCATTCAGGGCGGGGTGATCGGCATTGTCGGCACACTGCTTGGCACCGGCGCGGGGATTGCACTTGCGCTGAATATCAGCGCGATTATTGACTGGGTGGAAGGGGTGCTGGGCAGTCAGTTCCTGAATGCAGATGTTTATTTCATCAGCTACCTGCCTTCGCAACTTTACTGGACCGACGTTGCCATAATCTGCGGGTCGGGCATGGTGATGAGCCTGCTGGCGACGCTCTACCCGGCCTGGCGCGCCTCACGGGTGCAACCGGCGGAGGCGCTTCGCTATGAATAATCAGCTTATTATTGACTGCAGGGGCGTCGCCAAGACCTACGACGAGGGCGCCGGCGAGCTGACCGTCTTCCACGACATCGACCTGCAGCTTCACGCCGGCGAAACCCTTGCGATCATCGGCAGCTCAGGGGCAGGGAAGACGACACTGCTCAACATGCTGGGCGGGCTGGACAAGCCCAGCCGGGGCGAGGTCTGGGTTGCCGGTGAGAATCTGCACGCCATGCGCGAAAAGCCGCGGTCAAGGTTTCGCAACAAGACCCTGGGGTTTGTCTATCAGTTTCACCACCTTCTGCCAGAGTTTTCAGCGCTGGAAAACGTTGCCATGCCGTGTCTGCTGGGCGGAATGTCGGTGTCGGAAGCCACGCAGCGAGCCCGCGCGCTACTGACGCAGGTAGGGCTGGCGCCCAGGCTGAAACACAAGCCGGGTGAACTCTCCGGCGGCGAGCGTCAGCGGGTCGCTATCGCACGGGCGCTGGTCAACCAGCCCCGCTGTGTGCTCATGGACGAGCCCACAGGAAATCTCGACGAGCAGACCGCAGACCAGGTGCAGGCGCTGATTCAGGAGCTGACTGAAGAGCTACAGACGGCGTTTGTGGTGGTCACCCATGACCACCGTCTCGCCCGCCGTATGCAGCGGGTCAGCCGGCTGGATCACGGTCGTCTGGTGTTTGACGCGGTCGCCGGCGAAGCGTGATCTAAATGCCGGCGAAGCGTGATCTAAATGAGAGCCGGGTAAAGCCGCCCGCCCAGGCGGAGAGCGAAAGGCAAAGCTCAGAAGGTGTTACGTCACCTGGGCGCCACGGCGGCGGCGCCATTCCCGCCTCACTTTGCGCCGCCAGATGAACTGAATAGCGATATAACTGCCGCAGGCGAACAGCGTCGCCAGAATTATCGAGCCCAGGTAGAGCGGAATACCGATATCGATCAACCGGGAGCTGATCCAGTCCCATGAAAGCTCAAAGGCGTACGCTTCGACCGGTCGATCGAGAATCCAGGCGCCAAGCCGGTAGTTCAGGTAGAACATGGGTGGCATTGTCAGGGGATTACTGATCCAGACCAGCGCGATTGAAATCGGCATGTTGCCGTTGAACCAGATTGCCAGTGCGGCGGCCGCCACCATCTGAAAGGGCATGGGAATAAAGCACCAGAACACGCCGATGAAAAAGGCGCGCGAAACGCTGTGCCGGTTGATATGCCAGAGATTGGGCTCATGCAGGATGTCGCCCAGGAATTGCAGGGATTTCAGACCCCGAATCTTCTCAGGCGTAGGCATGTATCGCTTGATAAACCGCTTCGGCATAGCTGCTCTGGGGTCCGGGTTGTCGGTTCTGGCGTGCCTGGAGCACAACGGATAGCGATGAATTCTGCGGCGCTACAGCCAATGGTGCTGAAACCTGAGCGCATTCCTGTCTGACTTCGGCGGGCCAGATTCACCGGGCTGGTGTTTCAGAAAATCCTGCGCGGTTTCTTTATCCCGGGCGCCTGGCAAGCCAAACCGGAGGCGCCTGGGCAATCCTATTAATATTAGCAAAGGAAGTTGCGATTGTGCGTGCATGGATGCTCGCGACGCTCGGCGGGGCAATCATAATCTATGGCCCTGGCTGGGCACCAGCTTTGGCTCAACCCGCGGCTGTAGCCGCCGCCGCGGCGGTGCTCGGTACTTTCGCTATTGTGCTACGCCCCTGCTTACCACAGGGTTACGGTTACATCAGGGTTGCTTATTGCCTCATGGTGTTGCTCTGCGGGGTCATGACAGGGGTGGGCTGGACCGCGTGGAACGCCCAGCAGCGCCTGGCAGTGTCATTCCCTCAATCGCTGGAGCAGCAGGAGCTCCGGGTCTCGGGCTATAGCTGCTCGGTGCCGGCATGGGGCGCGTGGCGTTCGGTTCGCCAGGACTTCTGTGTAACCCGGTGGCACGATGCAGACCGCCCGGGTGACTCTTTATCAGCCGACATGCTGCCGCTGCCAGCCCGACTGAGGCTGGCCCGGTACGGCGCCGAAAAGCGCTTTGCCCTGCGCGGGCCAGCGACACTGGATGTCTCTCTCAAGCGACCGCACGGCAGCGTTAACCCGGCAGGCTTCCGCTACGAAACCTGGTTGTACCGGCAGGGCTATCTCGCGACCGGGACCATCCGCGCCATCGTACCGCAAACCACCGCCACCTCAGACTTTTCCCCTGTCGGTGGGCACCTCCCGGAGGTCGCATCTGAGCCTGCAGCGATGCCCTGCGCACTCACATGCCGCTATCATCAGCTTCGTCTTGAGCTTATAGAGCGACTGAGCCAAAAATCGGCTGGGATGACCTACGCGGGGCTGTTTGAATCGCTCCTGTTTGGCAGCCGCGGCCAACTCCAGCCGGAGGACTGGACAGTGCTTCGCACAACGGGCACCTCCCATCTGGTTGCTATATCCGGGCTCCACATCGGGCTGGTCGCTGCAATGGTTGCCTTTATCGCCAGGCTCGTGCTGTTGCGTACTGTCGGGGACCGGTTCGGGCCAAAACTCGCCCCCAGGCTGCTGTTCGTGCTGGTCTGCCTGGCTACGGGTGCGTATGCGCTATTGGCCGGCTTCACGGTGCCTACCCAACGGGCGCTGGTCATGGTCATTGTGGCCGGGCTTGTACTGCTCAATGGCGGCATGCGACGGGCCTGGGATGGCTGGATACTGGCAGCGTTCCTGGTCCTGCTGCTTGACCCTTTTGCATTGCTGGATATGGGGTTCTGGCTATCCTTCGGCGCTGTCGCCTGCCTGATCCTGGTATTTTCCGGTCGGTTGGCCCCGCCGCGACCCTGGCAGAGCCTGTTGCTGGCACAGCTGGCCATTACGCTGGGGCTCTGGCCCATAACGACGTTTCTCGGCCTGCCGGTAGCGCCGCTGGGGTTCCTGGCCAATCTGTTTGCTATCCCGTGGCTTTCGCTGGTTGTTATGCCTGTGGTGGTGCTTGCCGGTCCGCTCGTGTTGTGGGGCAACCCGGTAACTGCGTACTGGGCGGGCGTCGCTGTCGACACCGTACTTGGTATCCTCTGGCAGCTGCTGAGCTACCTTGCCGAGCAGTCAGTTGGCCTGGACAGTGGGTTTCCGGCCATTGGTCTGCCGCTCGTGCTGCTGACTGTTATGGCCTTGCTGCCAATTCTTCTTCCCGTCGGTTCGGCCTACCGGATCGTTGCGGTCGCGGTCACTCTGATGCTGTTGTTCAGACTCACCGCCGAGCCTCGCAGCAATGCGCCAGTTGATGTGCCGCAGATGGTGGTTCTGGATGTAGGGCAGGGGCTGTCGGTGCTGCTGCGGGATGGCGAGCGAGCCATGCTCTACGACACCGGCCCTTCGGCTGGCGGGTTCAGCGCCGCGGAAAGCCAGGTTTTGCCGACGCTCAGCGCCCTCGGTGTGCGCAAGCTCGATCAACTGGTACTTAGCCATAGCGATGGCGATCACGCGGGTAATTGGCGGTGGGTTGCGGCTCAGCTTGAACCAGAGACTATCGCCAGCGGCGAGGATGAAGTCCTCGGGTCTCCCGTTATGCCTTGCGGGATTCTTTCGGGCCAGCGGGTCGGGCGGTGGCAACTTGAAGCCTGGCGGGCAGCGCATCCAGCCAGCAGCAACGAAAGCTCCTGTGTTGTCGAGGCGTCGGTCGGCGATTATCGCGTACTCCTATCAGGGGACATGAGCGCCGTGCACGAGGCCGAATGGCTCAACGCAAGGCATTCCAGGGAGCCGGTCGACGTCGTGATTGCGCCACACCACGGCAGCAAGTCCTCCTCTACTGAACAGTTCGTGGCAGTCCTGAATCCGCGATACGCCCTGTTTTCAGCCGGCTACCGTAATCGCTATGGTCATCCTCATCCGGACGTTGTCGGGCGTTACCGCCGCTACGGCAGCGAAGTTCTGAGCAGTGCCGGACTCGGCGCGGTGACTTTCGGGTTCGTGCCGAACAATTTGCAGGTGCATGTCGAGCGGGACAATGCCGCGTTCTGGATACTTCCGCCCGAGTGGTGATTACCGCCATCGAAGAGACGCTTCCCGGCGAATGGACACCAGGCGCAGGTCTGCATCGCATTTTGTTACGGCTGTGATAAAGTAACGCGCTTCCCAGCCATTTCAGTGTATTGACTGGAGTCTGGCGCCGCTTTCGTCGCGCCCGCCTGCTCCCGGACATCCAGGAGAATCACGCGTGTTAGAGCTTCTTCGCCCAGGCGGTTTCATCATGATTCCGATACTGGCCTGTTCTATTCTGGCCCTCGCCATCGTGCTGGAAAGATTCTGGACATTACGCCTCAATCGGGTAGCTCCGACGCATGTCATCAATGAGTTCTGGCGCTGGGTCAAAAAGAAAGAAGTCAATTCGCATCGGCTTCGTACCTTGCAGGAGTCCTCTCCGCTCGGCCGCATCCTGGCCGCCGGCCTGATGAACGCCAAGCACGGCAGGGATGTCATGCGCGACAGTATCGAGCAGGAGGCCTCGCAGGTCGTGCATGAGCTTGAGCGCTTTCTCAATCCGCTCGGCACCATTGCCCAGATCACGCCGCTGCTCGGCCTGCTGGGTACAGTGATTGGCATGATCAAGGTATTTGCGGAAATCCAGTTTGGCGGAATAGGCAATACCGAAAATCTCGCCGGCGGCATTTCTGAAGCCCTGATCACTACGGCGTCCGGCCTGACTGTTGCGATTCCCGCCCTGATCTTCCACCGCTACTTCATGCGCCGTGTCGACGAGATGGTTGTGACCATGGAGCAGGAAGCTATCAAACTGGTCGAAGTGGTCCACGGCGACCGCGAAATCGATATCGAAGGAGCCTGAGCCGGGTGAAGTTCAAGCGGCAGTCCACCGAAGAGATGTCTATCAACCTGACGCCACTGATCGATGTGGTGTTTCTGCTGTTGATCTTCTTCATGGTGTCGACCACCTTTACTCGCGAGAGCCACCTTGAGATTGTCCTGCCTGAAGCCGATGCGGAAGCGGCTGAAATACAGGCGGACCAGGTCGATGTGGTGATTACCGCGAGTGGCGACATCTCGGTTAATGGTCGACCGCTGGTGGATAATGATGCCCAGACATTGCGCCGGGCGGTAGCCGAAGTCACAGAAGGGAATAACGAGCTGCCGTTCATAATCACTGCAGATGCGCAAACGGCGCATGAGCTGGTGGTGCGTGCCATGGATGTCGCGGGCCGTCTCGGCTTCTCCAAACTCAGCATTACCACGACCCGCTCCCCCCGGGACTGATCCTGGCGCAAGCCGGAGACCGCCGGAAAACACAAGTAGATCTATGCCCAGACAAGATTCAGACCTCCCGTCAAACTGGCAAGTCTATCGCCGCCTGCTCGGTTATCTTAAACCGTTCTGGGGCGCCTTCGCCCTGGCCGTTGTGGGCAACGCGCTTTACGCCGTCGCGTCGACCGGCATGGCGGCGGCGATGGAGTTTGTGATCCAGGCGATCGAAAATCCCACGGCAGCCAACCGGCTACTGGTTCCGGCGCTTATTGTCGCGGTATTTGCCGTGCGCGGAGTCGGATTCTTCCTGGGCACTTACTTTATCAGTAAAGTCGGCCGCAACATTGTCAACCTGATGCGCACCCAGATCTTTGACCATCTCATGCATTTGCCCTGCCGCTACTTCGACAGCAGCTCCTCCGGACACCTGGTATCGCGCATCACCTATAACGTCGAGCAGGTCACCGGTGCCGCGACCAACGCGGTAACCATCATGCTGCGTGAAGGTCTGACGGTGATCGGCCTGCTCAGCTATATGGTCTACGTGAACTGGAAGCTGACCCTGATTTTCCTGGTCCTCGCGCCAGTCATTGGCGGCCTGGTGAGTTATGTCAGCAAACGCTTCCGCCGGCTGAGTCAGAAGATCCAGAGTTCCATGGGTGATGTCACCCATGTGGCAGGCGAGGCAATCGCCGGGTACCGCGTCGTCCGGGTCTTTGGCGGTAGCGACTATGAGTCCCAACGGTTCAGGAAAGTCAGCCACAACAACCTGCGCCAGAGCATGAAAATGGCCATGACCAAGGCGATAAGCACCCCTGTGGTGCAGATACTCATCGCCTTCTCGATTGCGCTACTGGTCTGGATAGCCCTGGCGCCTGAGGTTCAGGCCGGGATGACCACGGGCGAGTTCGTCGCCTTTATTACGGCCGCGACCACCCTGGCAAAACCTATTCGCCAGCTGACATCGGTACAGGAACAGGTGCAAAAGGGGATAGCCGCCTCCCACGATGTGTTCTTGAGCCTGGACGTCGCCGTTGAGACCGACACTGGCACCCATGCACCCGAGCGTGTTCTCGGTGAGATCGAGTTTGATCAGGTTTGCTTCCGCTACCAGGACACTCTCGATAATGTCCTCAAGGATGTCTCTTTTCGGGTTGAGCCGAACTCCACCATTGCTTTCGTTGGCCGGTCGGGTAGCGGTAAGTCGACGCTGGTTTCGCTGTTGCCGCGTTTCTACGAGTACTCAAGCGGTGAAATCCGCCTTGACGGTATTCCCCTCAAGTCATACCAGCTGCGGGCCCTGCGCGACCAGATTGCCCTGGTTAACCAGGATGTCGTCCTCTTCAATGATACGGTAGCCAACAACATCGCCTACGGTGGCCTGCGCGGCGTGTCCCGTGAGGACATCCGCGAAGCGGCGCGCAAGGCCCATGCCCTGGAATTCATTGATCGACTACCGCAGGGGCTGGATACCGAAATCGGCGACAACGGCATCATGTTGTCGGGTGGCCAACGCCAGCGCCTGGCCATTGCCCGGGCACTGCTCAAGGACGCGCCGATCCTGATCCTGGATGAAGCCACCTCAGCCCTGGATACTGAGTCCGAGCGATACATCCAGCAGGCGCTTGAGGCTGTGATGCAAGGCCGTACGACCCTTGTTATCGCCCATAGACTGTCCACGGTTGAGAACGCGGACCAGATTATCGTAATGGACGATGGCAGGGTGGTCGAAGCGGGAACCCATGAGGAGCTCATCGTGAAGAAAGGCAATTATGCGCAGCTGCACAGCATGCAGTTCAGTGAGTAAAGGTGGCCGGTAAGCTCACAGCCTGGGTTGAGCGGTTCTGGTACCAACGCCAGCAGGCACCACTTGGCCTGCGACCCTTCAGTGCCCTGTTCGGCGCACTGGCCCGGCGGCGGCGCGACAGGTTCGCACTACCGGGCAACCAGTACCAAAGTCCGTTGCCCGTTGTTGTGGTTGGCAACATTACGGTCGGTGGGACCGGGAAATCGCCACTCACCGCCTGGCTGGTAGAGGTACTGCGCCGCCACGGCTACAGCCCCGTCATCGTCACCCGCGGGTATGGCGGCGCAGCCAAGAACGCGCCGCTCATGGTCACGCCCACGACCGATGTCATGGCGTGTGGTGACGAAGCGCTGATGCTGGCGCGCCAGTGCCAGGTGCCGGTCGTGGTGGACCCTGACCGGGCGCGTGCCGCCGCTTGGGCGACGGCAGAAGGGCTTGGCAATATACTGGTCTGTGATGATGGGCTGCAGCACTACCGCCTGGCACGGGACATCGAGCTGGCGGTGTTTGACGGCGCACGAGGCGCCGGCAATGGCGCACTTCTGCCAGTGGGGCCGCTGCGTGAACCATTACAGCGACTCGCTTCTGCCACCGCCGTGATAGTCAATGGTGAGCCCTGGCACCCCAGCTTTGACGCAATCCGGCAGCACGCCCCGGCATTTTTCCGGATGAGCCTGCAGCCACAGCGTATGCGTCATCTGCTGTCAGGCGAGATTCAGGCGCCGGACTATTTTCGGGGCCAGACCGTTCACGGCGTTGCCGGTATTGGCAATCCGTCTCGCTTTTTCAAGACGCTTGAGGCGCTGGGTGTCCGGGTAAGTGAACATGTCTTTCCCGACCATCATCGGTTTAGCGCGGCAGACATCGTCGATGATGGCCTGCCGGTGGTGATGACGGCCAAGGACAGCGTCAAATGCGAGTCATTTGCGCGCCCGAACTGGTGGGTGCTGGAGGTTGCCGCGGCGCCGGAAGAAGCGCTGGAACAGCTTTTGATGAAGACACTTAAAACCGCGACCTGATAGGCTTGTCCTATCTTTTTCCCGATACCTACCTGTTTCAGAAACCGCAACGAGTATTCGACATGGACAAAAAGCTACTCAGTCTTCTCGCGTGCCCTTTGTGCAAGGGTGAACTCATCTACGACCGCGAAAAGTCAGAGCTCATCTGCCGGGGTGATGGCATGGCCTTTCCCATCCGGGACGACATACCGGTCATGCTGGCCTCCGAGGCGCGAACGCTAACCACGGATGAGCGTCTTTCCAAACGCTGAGTTTTTCGAGGCCATCGAAACCCTTTTGCCAGCCTAGTCAGGGAAAGGTCATGAGCTTTGTTGTTGTTATTCCCGCCCGCTACGCTTCCACGCGGCTGCCGGGCAAGCCACTCATAGATATCGTTGGCAAGCCAATGATCGAGCACGTCTATGACCGGGCCTGCGCGAGTAAGGCAAGCAGGGTCGTGATCGCGACGGATGATCGTCGAATCGAGAAAGCGGCCCATGGCTTCGGCGCTGAAGTGGTCATGACGGCTGCCGACCATTTATCCGGTACCGACCGGCTTGAAGAAGTTGCGAGCCTCCTGGGTTTCGCGGAAGACGACATTGTTGTGAATGTCCAGGGGGACGAGCCCCTGATACCGCCGGGCATTATCAATCAGGTTGCGGCGAACCTGAATGCTCATCCCGAGGCAGGTATCGCGACCTTATGCGAACGGATTGATGATATCGAGGCGGTGTTCAATCCCAATGTCGTCAAGGTAGTATTTGATAGCCAGGGCCGGGCGATGTACTTCAGCCGGGCACCGATCCCCTGGGCTCGCGAGGCGTTCATGAGCCCCGAAGGACGCGAGTCTCTGCCCAAGGACATCCACTGGTACCGTCACGTCGGCCTGTACGGGTATCGGGTCTCTCTGTTGCGCGACTTTGTCAGCTGGGAGCCCGCGCCGCCCGAGCGTAGTGAATCCCTCGAGCAGCTACGGGCCCTGTGGCACGGCGCCACAATCCATGTTGACATTGCTCGCCACAAGCCTCCCGCGGGTGTTGATACGGCCGAAGACCTCGCCCGGGTGAGGAGCAGACTCGAGGAGGGGCTATGAGCCAGCCGATCAAGGTTCTTTTTGTCTGTCTGGGCAATATATGCCGCTCACCCACGGCCCATGGTGTGTTCGAAAGCATGGTCAGGCAGGCGGGGCTCGATGATCAGATAGAGGTGGATTCATCCGGAACCGGGGACTGGCACATTGGCTTGCCTCCGGACAAGCGTGCCGTAGCTGAAGCCAAGGGCCGCGGTTACGATCTCAGTCAGTTGCGTGCCCGCCAGGTGTCTCCTGATGATTTTGAGCAGTTTGACCTTATCGTAGCGATGGACCGCAGAAATCTCTCCGATCTGCGGGCGATACGGCCACCTTCAACCCGGGCAGAGGTTCGGCTTTTTCTTGAATTTGCCGAAAACGCTGAAGTTGATGAGGTGCCTGACCCGTATTTTGGCGGCGCTGATGGTTTCTCATTTGTCTTCGACCTGGTCGAAAGCGCCAGCCGCGGCCTGCTCGAACACATCCACCAGGCTTATCCCGAACGTTTGAAAATGCGGGGCCGCTCACTTTGAGGAACGGCGGTGCTGGTCTCGTGCGCGAAGGTGCTGGCCTCGTGCGCGAAAACATCGACCTGAGAGCCTATAACACCCTGGGTATCAGCGTCAGCGCCCGTCACTTTGCAAGCGCCAATAGCCGGGAAGATCTCACAGCGCTGCGAGCATGGGCCAGGGCTGAAGGGCTGCCGCTACAAATTCTGGGCGGCGGCAGTAACATCGTACTCAAGGATAACCTGCCCGGGCTGGTCGTTCATGTCGCTCTCCGCGGTCGACGCTGGTGCGAAGTGCACGAAGACGACGCTATCCTCGTGCTTGAGGCGGGGGAGAACTGGCACCAGGCTGTTATCTATGCTGCGAGTATGGGCTACCGCGGAATTGAAAACCTTGCGTTGATACCCGGCACGGTCGGCGCCGCCCCGGTCCAGAATATTGGCGCGTATGGCGTGGAGCTGGCAGATACCCTGGTGGACGTCGAAGTGATGGAACTAACCTCAGGCGAAATACGCCGGCTTGACTGTCAGGCTTGCCGCTTCGCCTATCGGGACAGTTTCTTCAAACAGAATGCTGGCCGCTACCTTATTACTCAGGTGCGGCTTAAACTCAGCCGCAACCGTGCCCTGGAACTGTCCTATCAGGGGTTGGCCGACGCCGTTGGCGCAAGTTCTGCAGAGCATCTGACGGCTCTTGATGTGGCCCAGGCCGTCATGGCGCTACGCCGCAGTAAGTTGCCCGACCCTGAGTCCCTGCCCAACGCTGGCAGCTTCTTTAAAAATCCGCTGGTCAGCCACCGCCAGTTTGAGGAACTGCGTCAGCAATGGCCCGGTATTGTCGCTTTCACGGACCCGCAGGGAATGAAGCTGGCGGCAGCCTGGCTCATTGACCGGTGCGGCTGGAAGGGCTACCACGAAGCTCACGTAGGGGTGCACCGGCATCAGGCCCTGGTCCTGGTGAATCACAGCCGGGGCACGGGCAAAGAGATTCTTGACCTGGCCCAGCGCATCCAGGACGACGTGTACAACCGCTATGGCGTTCTGCTTGAGATCGAACCCCGCATCCTGCCCTGATCTGGCTTTCCAATACGTCCCGCTCTCGACGCTTTTGCCCAAGTAGACAACCTCCGGGCCGTACCGTAGCGTATGGGAAGGGCCCACGTTCGTCACGGTGGCTCCTGAGATACGCCTGCCTGGTAACGCTAAAAGCCAGCTTGAGCCTTCATATACCAGCAAAAGGACTTCTGCCTTATGAGCGCTAACGTAGAAAGCAACGACCGCCCGGATTACGACGAGGTCCTGCAGAGCATTGCAGACTATGTGCTTGATTATGAAATCCACAACCCGGAAGCTTTCGATACCGCACGCAACTGCCTTATGGATACACTCGGCTGCGGCCTGCTGGCGCTGCGCTTCCCGGAATGTACCAAGCACCTTGGCCCTCTGGTAGAGGGCACAACGGTACCCCACGGAGCTCGCGTTCCGGGCACCTCGTTCAGGCTGGATCCGGTCAAGGCAGCCTGGGACATCGGCTCCATCGTCCGGTGGCTCGATTACAACGATACCTGGCTCGCCGCCGAGTGGGGCCACCCCTCGGATAATCTGGGGGGTATCCTCGCGGTAGCCGATCATCTCTCCCAGAAACGTGTAGCCGAGGGCAAAGCGCCGCTCACGATGGAAATTGTGCTCGAGGCCATGATCAAGGCTCATGAAATCCAGGGCGTATTAGCGCTGGAGAACTCATTCAATCGGGTCGGCCTGGACCACGTTGTATTGGTGAAGGTCGCCACAACAGCCGTCGTCGCAAAGTTGATGGGCGCCAGCCGCGAACAGCTGCTTTCGGCGCTTTCCCATGCCTGGGTTGACGGGCAGTCTTTGCGCACATACCGGCATGCGCCGAACGCGGGGTCACGCAAGTCATGGGCTGCCGGAGACGCCAGCTCGCGGGGCGTGCGACTGGCTGACATCGCCATGCGGGGGGAAATGGGCATCCCTGGCGCGCTGACAGCACCCCAGTGGGGTTTTTACGATGTGCTGTTCAGCAAGACCAATAAGGATCAGAAGCTCAAGCCGGCGGATCAGTGCCGGTTCTCGCTACCGCAACCCTTCGGCACTTATGTTATGGAGAACATCCTGTTCAAAGTGGCCTTTCCGGCGGAGTTTCATGCGCAGACAGCCGCAGAGGCCGCGGTTATCCTTCACCCCCAGGTCAGGGATCGCCTTAATGAGATAGAACGTATCGTGCTGACAACCCATGAGTCGGCCATCCGCATTATTTCCAAGCGCGGCAAGCTGGCCAACTCGGCAGACCGGGACCACTGCCTCCAGTACATGACCGCGGTGCCGCTTATATTCGGAAACCTCATAGCCGAACACTACGAAGATGAATTTCACGCCGATAACCCCATCATTGACGAGATCCGGGCCAAGATGGAAGTCATCGAAGATGCGCGCTACACCCGCGAGTATCTGGAGCCTGACAAGCGCTCTATCGCCAACGCCATTCAGGTGTTTTTTACCGATGGCTCGTCAACGGAACAGGTGGCGGTTGAATACCCAATTGGTCACCGCGGTCGTCGCAAAGACGGCATTCCCATGCTCGAAAGGAAATTCCGCACCAATCTGGCGACTCGCTTCCCCCAAGGCCGGGCCGATGAGATATACACCTTGTGTAAAGACGAGAACAGACTGAGGGACACACCAGTGCACGAGTTTGTTGGCCTGTTTGTAATCTGACCTGCTTTATCGCCCGCATCCAGTGTCCCGCGCTCAGGATAAGGTGCGGCTCCTGCCTGTGGGGGCCGCGCATGAACGCTGAACGCCGGCACGCCCCGTCGAAATTTTTGACAGAAAAAATTCAGTCGCGCATCGGCTTAGCGCTTTTTTTGGGTCGTAACTGGCTTGAAAGGTGTCGATTCGCCGTTGAATACGACTTTGGTCGAACGGGTAATATGCCGCAAATTACTACATGACCTGCAAGCACCGTGAACTGGTTCTCTAAATCGTCGGAAATGCTTACGCATCAATAAGTTAAGTCATTTTAATGGGTCAAAAAACGATATAAATCATGCACCTCTGAAACTGGTATAGGTGATGCTACGTATGTCATACCGTTGATGTACTTGAAGTCACTTCCAACGAAGTGGGCGGGAAACGGACATTCAGCCAAAGACTCAGGAGCTTCGACAAATGAAATTTACTTCCAGGAAAATTCTGCTTTCCTCACTGGTTCTTCCATTTGCACTGGGGGTTCAATCCGCTGGCGCGGCACAGATCGTGGAATGGGGTTATGAGGTCGATAACTCGTTCACCGACTTTACCGCATCGGAAGGCGATGGCTCGGTCACCGTCAATGGCACGAACAGCACCCTGACATGGGGCACCACAGTCAACAGCAGCATCAGCATTACGCCGGAAGTCGACAGCGCGGATGGGCTTATGACCAACGGCGATGCGGTTATGGGCGGCACTTTTACCCACGATAACTCGCCGATCCCGGATACGGACAGTGCGCTGACGAGCTTCAACCTGAATACCGCCCTGACGCTGACGCCGGTCGACCCGGCGGGTGATACGCTGGGTGCTTTGCCTCTCAGCTTTCAGAGCTATTTCACTGAGACCCGTAACCAGAACGGCGAGTGTGTAAGCCAGTCAGAGTCCGTGTGCGATGATATCTTCACGTTGGGCAATGTAGACGATCTCGGCGGCATGCAGGTTGGCGATAACTATGAGATTGCGGCTGAGAGCTTCACCATTGACGACTACAGCTACACCGTATTTCTCGAAATCGTGGGGCTGGGTGAGTTGATGAATGAATCCTGTGCAGCTGCAGGCGCCCCCAACGGCTGTATCGGCTTTCTCACCCAGGAGAATCAAACCAATAACTTCAACACGCGGTTCCGTATCGAGAGCGATCAGGTTGGCGTAAGTGTTCCCGAACCGGGAACATTGGCCCTGCTCGGCCTCGGCCTGGTAGGCCTTGGTCTCTCGCGTCGCAAATGGCACGCCTGAGCCACCCTGAAATGGCGGGGTTAAGGTACAAAGAAGCAAGGTAAGAAAAAAGTAAGGGCGGCAGATGCCGCCCTTACTTTTAACAGAAATAAACCACTGATTTACAGTAAAAACCCGTCGACGTTCGGGTTAATGGTGCAAATAGCCAACATCAGTGGCTGGCTGGCCGTCTCTATAGCTTGAATCTATTCAGATAACTCTTGTTCGAGCTCAGCGCTGTCCGCAGGTTGGCTTGGGAGCCTGGTTGGTCTGTCGGAATTCTTTACGAGCATTATCTGAATATTTTCTGGTTCTTCTACCGCTACGATCTGGGTATCCGTGATCAGGTTTTACGCGACCAGCGCATGGCCTGGGTTGTGTATAGGAAACAGCGTTCGCGAGGGAAGCAACTGGCGCGGCTTGACCTGCCCAGGCACAAAGCGACCTGAATCAGTTATCAATGCCCAAACATCGGGGCGCTGCTCACGGATACCCTCTAGAAGCGAACCGGCACTGCTAAAAACGGGGCGCCGGCGTCCGTGATAATCAACGGTTGGTCCAACATGATCGAACGAAATACCGTAGCGTTTGAGCAGTCTCAGCAGGGTTGGCTCCATAGCGGCCAGCCAATGGGTGATACCGTGCTTCACCGACATCTGCACAATAGCGGCAAAAAGACCGAGGCTTATGTAGGGCATTGCCCGACGTCCGCCATCAGTGTCGGTATAGCTGACGAAGTCGCTCAAGCCCGAGGTGGACTCCTGCTCGTTCAGACGTTTGCGGAACTCACGACTGACGGCCAGCCGGGAAATCTCAGCGACCTGATCTCGCGGTGTGTTCCATACGCGTTTCCGTGCAGCGGGACTCATCTGATCCAGGCACGGGCCTTCCATGGGGAAGCGGGACGCGGGGTCGTCGCCCTGGAGCACAAGCCGCACTGCAGCCACACCGTCGCCGCTCGCTTTGTGTCGAATCAATGCATGTACTGAGCGGGGGTCGTACAGGTCGTGTTCGCGTTTATCCGCAAACGAAGCGGGATCTTCAAAAGGGCGATCGATGCAGTAGACCTGGTACCGAACTTCGAGCACCTCATTTATTGCGGCGGGCGTTGTTGCCAGCTCTACACTGAAAGCCGCGTTGAACACCGCACTTACATCTTCTGCGGAGTGGTTCTCCGGGTTAGGTGCCTCCCTGTTGGTGAGAAGTAGCTGTTTGTTCATGGTTGATCCTCGATATATTTTCCGGTTGGGAATTCCCTGTTGGTTAAAAAGGCGCCGCTCACTGTGAGACGTCCGGCGTACCGCGCGGATGAAAGAAAAAGTGATTCATACAGGACTCCGGTCGGACGTGACGGCTACATAGCGTCCGGGTGAAAGTATCTGTCCGGGGTCAACGGCGATTTTCAATTGCTGGGTAAGGCTTGAAAAAACTGACTCCTTGTCTGGCAGTAAATCCATGGAGTCGACGTTAAGGCGGTAGGGCAGAAAGCCCTCTTTACTGCATGCGGCGAACAGCGCCCGATAACAGGCGTTGGCGCGGTCCGTGGCAATCGGGTCGTTGCGGTCGAAAAGAAGCGGGACGGTAGAATCGAAACAGCGGTCGTTTAGCGTGGTGAGTGTGATCAGGGGGTTGATGCCGTATTCGGGACAGACGCGCTCGATGATCTCAACGTAGCGGCGGGCGTCTTTGCCGCGAATCGGCACAAGAGGCGCGAACCAGATGAGTCCACAACCATCCCGCGCCGGATCTTTTGCCACTCCGGGCTCGGGTTTGTGGCCCGAGCGCCAGTAAGCCAGGGCCAATGCTACGTCATTCGGCCGACCATTCATGATATCCAGGGCACCGGCCAAAGCATCTGCCAGGCTGCGAATGCGTGTGCTCAACTTGCCGGGAACCAGGCGTGCAACGTTCTGCGCAAGTGCAACCTTGCGAGCATTGACGAAAACCAGGCGGTCGGTTACCGGGCCCAGCAGGCGTCGCAAAGTTCGGCGCGCAGCTTTGGCAACGTCGCGGCTAGCATAGATGGCCCCAACACCGTTCCAGGCAGTAACGCTGTACTTTTCGGCGAGCGCATCGACAACTTCTGCGGGCAAAACGCCATCCACGGCCTGGGTCTCAGGAAAAGGAGCCATCATGGACAGCATGCGCTGACGATTCATCAGATTGATCGCGACGACATTACCCGTAAGGGCGCGGAGCACCTCGCGGACGGTGGGTACCAGCTTTTCCAGCAATTTGTCGTCTTTAGTCGAGAAGAAGAATGCGGTGAGCGTTTCAGGAGCGGGGGCAAGCGCGAGGGTGATGCGGGTTACAACGCCAAAATTGCCCTGGGTGAACAGACCATCCAGATAGGGGCCTATCCCCCATTTATAAAGTCCGTCAACTTCAGGCCCGCCCAGTTCACTCAGTGGCGTTCTATAGATTCGCCCATCCGCCAAGACGGCTTCTATTCGGGTAACCGCCGCGAAATGGTCAGTAATAGGGGTGATGCCGTAGCCACGCTCCAGCGCGTTGCCGAGAATGCTGCAGTGCGGTCCCGCACCGGTTACCGGAACCAGGTAGTGCGCATCGCGTTCATCGAGGAATCGTCTCAGTTTTTCCTGCGTGACCCCCGGCTCAACCGTTACTACGCCGAGTTCCTCGTCGAAGTCGACTATCTGGTCCAGCTTCGAGAGATCCAGTAGCACGCTGTCGTTCTTTACAGGATTGGCGCTGCCATAACCCCAATTGTGCCCCGTACTGATGGTATAGACGCTTACCGCATGGTGCGCTGCAATCTTGAGCAGCTCGGGGATCTGCTCGCAGGTGTCAGGTTTTATTACAACGGGAATGGCGCGCTTCGCGCCCGTTGTGCTGGCGCCAAAATCACCTTCGTCTGCGCGCACTACTGCCCGGTCGCCCAGCATGGCTTTCCATTCGGCTATTGCAGAATCGAGGGAACTGTTGTTGTGCACAAGCATACCCGGGTGTTGAGGGCTAAAAGGAAAACCAGAGGAAACACTTAAAAATCGACATGCGTCGCCAGGAACAGAAGTATAAACGAGGGGGTAAGAGCTCGCGTACCCGTGAAGGTTAATAAAAGAAATGATCTTAAAATAAATAAATCCATATAAAACATATGGTTATGTGTAACTTACGCGGCCTTTGCAGATGTAACATAAGTTAAATTTTATTTATTATTAACATCGGATGAAATATATATGCATTTGTTTAATACATATATTTGCCCCCAGTTTCTTCCGAAGCAAAAAACGTAGCTCATATATGTAATGTGAAACGAAGGGTATCCGGCAGGCAGATACGCCCGTGTTCGGTCCGAGCTGGTGAGCGAGATCGTGGGTCGGGGCGGCAGGCATTGCTGAGTAGAGTTGCCGACGCCGCAAAGGTGTGGGTGAGGGAGTTGGCCGCGCGTGGGCGCCATCAACATTGTTGAGTGACAGGGTTGGCAGTGCCCTGGCATGGCTGTCAGGAAAACTTACAAGAGTTTAATGTTGGGCGACGTAGGCCGCTGTTTTGTTTATTAAAGTTAATGTGGCACGGTAAATGCTTACAGGATGTTCGTCCATCACTCAGTTGTATTCAGGAGTAGTAGTATGAACAAAATCAACAAGCTGGCGCTATCCGCGGCCCTCACATTGGGCTTCGCCCATTTCGCTAGCGCCGCACCTATTCTGGACGACGTACTGTCGAGTTACCCAGACGTCCGGGACAATCATGGCGCTTATGTCCAGTTAACCGATACGGATGGCGAAAAAGACGACATCGTTGCCGGCCTGATTCTCGAAAATGCAGGGTTCGCCGCGAACAATAGCTTCGGTCTTTTCAAGCGTGGTGACTTCACTAACCAGTTCGAAGTATTCGCTGGCTCGGATACGCCGAGTTCTGACCGCGTAACCCTGGTGTTCAAGGATAACGGTAGCGTTTGGGCCGATGGCGTAGAGAAAGCGGCTGACTTCGGCACCCTGTTCGGCTTTTACCTCAAGCGCGGTGATAGCATCTGGTACTCGGACAAGTCGCTCAACGGTGGAATTGACGTCGCTGGCTTCTATGATCTGCCAAATGCAAAGAATGGCTATGACTTCGTGGTTGCCTTTGAAGACGTGCCGAACGGCGACCAGGACTTCAACGACCTGGTTGTCGGTCTTTCAGACGTAGCCACGGTCACCGAGCCCGGCTCCCTCGCTCTGCTGGGTTTGGGATTGATCGGTTTGGGACTGTCACGTAACCGCAAAAGCTGAAAAAAGGCGAAGTTCTGCCTTTTAGTTGTGCTAACCGAGCTATTTAGTTGTGCTTAACCAGCTATTTAGTTGTCCTTAAACAGTTACGGAGCCTCCTGGCTCCGTAGTGCGGTTTCAAAAGAACCCATGATTTCGGTCATGGGTTCTTCTGTTATGGAGGGCAAACTTCTCAGAGTCGGTCGTCGACTGCGTCTTTTGGCAGCAGGTATTTCACGTCGAACAATACATGGGCGTCTTTGCCCAGCGCGCGTATGCCTTCAGCGCCCATTTCCAGGAACTGGCGGTGACCCACGGCGAGAATAACTGCATCGTAGGTTTTCTTGCGCGGCTCGCTGACCACATCGAAGCCATACTCTTCGCGGACTTCTTCCGCATTGACCCAAGGGTCGTACACATCAACGTTAGCGTGGTATGACTCGAATTCCTTGACCAGGTCCACGACCCGCGTGTTGCGTATGTCGGGGCAGTTTTCCTTGAATGTCAGGCCGAGTATGAGGATGTTCGAGTCGACAACCTGAACGCGCTTGCGGGTCATCAGTTTGATGACCCGTTCAGCAACGCGACTGCCCATGCTGTCGTTGATGCGGCGCCCGGAAAGAATCATTTCCGGGTGGTAGCCAACCGACTGGGCCTTATAGGTGAGGTAATAGGGGTCGACGCCTATACAGTGCCCGCCGACCATGCCGGGCCGGAAAGGCAGGAAGTTCCATTTGGTGCCCGCCGCCTCAAGTACCTCAAGCGTGTCTATGCCCAGCCTTTCGAAGATCAATGACAGCTCATTGATCAGTGCGATATTGACGTCGCGTTGGGTGTTTTCGATTACCTTGGCAGCTTCTGCGACGCGGATGGATGTCGCCTTGAACGTGCCCGCGGTAATGACGGACTGGTAGAGGCTGTCAATGAAGTCGGCTATTTCAGGGGTGGAGCCCGAGGTGACCTTGAGAATATTGGTCACGCGATGCTCTTTATCGCCGGGATTGATTCGCTCCGGACTATAGCCGGCGTAGAAGTCCTGGTTGAAAGAAAGCCCGGAAACTTTTTCCAGTATCGGGATACATACTTCTTCGGTGGCGCCGGGGTAAACCGTGGACTCGTAAATAACGATGTCGCCCTTGTTGAGCACCTGTCCGACAGCGTTGGATGCCGACTGCAGAGGGCGCAGGTCTGGCGTTTTGAAGCTGTCGATCGGCGTTGGCACCGTCACAATGTAGACATTACAGTCGCGGATATCCTTCAGGTTTGAGCTGAAGCGCAGGTGCTTCGCGGCGGCGAGCAGGTCATCCTCAACTTCAAGGGTCGTGTCATGGCCCGCCTGGAGCGCCCGGATCCGCTTCTCGCTGATATCGAAACCTACGGTCGGGAACTGCTTGCCAAACTCCACCGCGAGCGGCAAACCGACATAGCCGAGGCCGATCATGCCAATGCGTACATCCTTCAGAGTTCTCATTGCTACTCCCGTCAGCGAACCTCATTAAATGTTCATCGGCATTATGTGTGTTTCCACGGGCCGATCATGTGGCCGATATTCTGCCTGAACGCGTCCTGCTTGACGAGATGCCGTCGCGGCCCGGCCAGTGCTTTTCTGGCTAATTTTCTGGCTAAAATGCACGCCAGCCATATTGTGCAGGGTGGTGCAGCCTGCGCCTTGGTTAATGCAGCAAAAGTGCTAGCCAGCACCCCTGCATTACGGTGATAGCTGATCGCCTGTGCGATAGCGGATCTTAGACTACATTGATAACAATCGAATTTGCCGTACAATCTTGGCCTTTCCCATGGCGAATCCTGTTCAGATTCATTTTGAGTCCGGCTGCCCGATCCGCGCGCACCTGTAGTGATCACGAGGGGTGAACACGAGGGGTGAGCACGAGGACTGCGTCGTGAGCTCTGCCGTCGCCAGATCTTTCCAATTACCGAAATCCAAGGAGTAGACGTGGCACACGTCCGGGTTTTCAGGCACTACATCCACTTGCCTTTCGCTATCCTCGGCTTGCTGGACCTGATCGTCCTCGCAGGGGCTTTTCACATCGCCGCGTTTTTCAGGTACTTCGGCCAATGGCAGTTGCTCCAGGCGGACTGGTTCTACGTTTTCCCGTCAGCACTGGTTTTCGCGGTGGCCAACCTCTTCGTGATGATGGCGCTTGGCGTACATCAGTCTCGGGTGGAAGAAGGCATTTCCGGCATGATGCTGAGAACCATACTTGGCCTGGTCCTGAGTCTGCCGCTGGCAATCATGGCATACCTGATATGGCCAGACTGGCTCTGGTATCTCAATGGCGATGGCGTTCTCGCGTCAGCCTCGGTTTTTGGGTTCTTCCTGCTGGGTATCACCCGTACCCTGTTTTTTGGCGTAACCGGCGAGGAAACATTCAAGCGCAGGGTAGTGGTTTACGGGGCTGGCAAAAGCGCACACCGGATTTTCGAAGATCTCCGCACTCCGATGAATCGCAAAGGCTTTGTTCTCGTGGGCTTCATCCCAGGCAATGAAGCCGAGTCTGTGGTTCCGTCCCGCCGGATCCTCAGCGTCAGAGGTTCCCTGCACGAATTCATTCGGGACCTCAAAGTGGACGAGGTTGTCGTCGCAGTGGACGACCGGCGTAAGGGGCTGCCGCTGGACGAACTGCTTGAATGCAAGATGGAAGGAATCCGGGTAATGGATGGGGCCAGCTTCTACGAGCGTGAGTCCCGCAAAGTTGCCCTGGAAATGATCACCCCCGGCTGGCTGGTGTTCTCGGATGGTTTCTCGCTGTCGTCAGTAGCAGGCGCGGGAAAACGCGCCGTTGACCTGGCCGCGAGCCTCGCACTGTTTGCGGTAACCTGGCCTTTCATGGCGTTGACTGTGCTGGGTATCAAGCTGGAGGACGGCTGGAAAGCGCCGATTTTCTACAATCAGGAGCGGGTAGGGCTTAATGGTCGTTCCTTTTATGTACACAAGTTCCGCTCCATGCGCACTGATGCCGAGAAAGGCGGAGCCGTCTGGGCGCGAAAGGACGATGACCGTGTGACCCGGGTAGGCGCGTTCATCCGGAAAGTCCGCATTGATGAGCTTCCGCAGATATTCAACGTCATGAAAGGCGATATGGCGTTTGTCGGGCCTCGGCCAGAGCGGCCCATATTTGTTCAGCAACTGGCTGAAAAAATCCCGTTTTACAATGAGCGCCATCGCGTCAAACCCGGCATTACCGGTTGGGCGCAGCTTTGCTTTGCCTACGCCGATAACGAAGAGGACAGCCGCGAAAAGCTTCGTTACGACCTGTACTACATCAAGAACCAGAGCCTGCTGCTGGATCTCATGATCATCATCCAGACAGTTGAGGTTGTGCTTTTCAAAAAAGGCGCACATTAATCGCAGTACAGATGAGATGAGCTTGGGTGGTTTGAGCCTGGTGTGGGAAATAAAGCCCATAACGGGCCGAACGGCCTTTTCTATCAGGGCCATGCCGCCAGATATGGCATTTGCGTCCCTTCCATGCAGGCGTTTCCGGCCGTAAAAGCGTATTATTACGGATCGAACATCCTGCGGTGAATTCAGTGAAACTGTAGCAAAACCGTGGATAATGGCCATTCAGGAAGCAGGGTTCAGCTTCTGAAGTCGGAGGTGCCGGCCTGGTCAGCGGTTTCCCGACTTCGCGAAAGGTGCGGGCGGGCAATACTTCCTGACATACACCTCAAGGCAGGACCCGTAGATACAGCCTCGCGAATCAGTCGAGGACTCAAGCGTAATGAGGATTAGTTGATGGTACGGATTACTGTTCTAGTAGTGCTTTTCGCAGGATTGCTGGCGGGCTGTATGAATCGCCCGGTATCCAATAGTGATCAGATCAATGCTGCACTTACCAGCAGTCCTTCCGATGCGGCGGCTTATATCATCGGCCCCACGGACGTTGTAAAGATAAGCGTCTGGCGTAATCCGGACCTCAGCGTCGACGTTCCCGTCCGCCCGGACGGCAAGATCTCCGCACCGCTCGTAGGTGATGTTCAGGCAGCCGGCCGAAGCCCCGAGCAGCTGGCACAGAACATCAAGGAAGAGCTGTCGGTTTATATCAAGGAACCGGAAGTCACTGTCATCGTTGCCAGCATGGGCAGTAATGAGTTTGTTGACCGTGTACGTGTAACCGGTGCGGTCAAGAGTCCGCTTTCGGTTCCCTATCGCAAAGGCATGACCGTCATGGACATGGTGCTGAATGCGGGTGGTCTCAATGAGTTCGCAAAAGGGGACCAGGCACGGCTTTACCGCAAGCATCAGGGAGGCGTGGTCGCGATTCCTGTTGATGTGGAGGCAATTCTTACCGAAGGTGATGTCAGGACCAACTATTCGATGCATCCGGGCGATATCCTCACTGTACCAGAGCGTCTGTTCTGATTGGTTCAGCGTCAAAGACCACTTCGCCCTGCTACAAGAAATTCAAAGTCTTAGTTCTGAGGGATTGAACGATGGCACTGCCACTTTCTCAACTGCCGTCCGAGGTGCTACGCGAAATAAAGTCGCACCGGTGGCTTAGCTTCTTCATCTTCGCCTTGATAAGCGCAGCGGTTCTTATCGTGGCGTTTGTTTATCCCTACAAGTACGAGTCGGAAGTTATCATTTATGTCGATCAGACCGGGATTACCGAGTCGTTGATGGAAGGTGCTGCTGAGTCTGTTGAGATGGGAGACGTCGTCAACAACGCCCGAGAGATTCTTGCAACTCACGAAGCCATGTCTGTGCTTGCCAAAAATGAGCGGCTCTTCGGTTCGGGGGCGAGCGAGGCGGATGAAGACACCGTAGCCGCACGAGTTAACAGGCTTCGCGCGAGCTTCAGTGTTGGCGCCCGGGGTCAAAGTTATCTGGCTATAGCGTTTCGAGACGCGGAGCCCAATAACGCCTTTGTCGGAGCGCAGCTTCTCGGGCAGCGCTTTATCGAGCTGATTAACGAGCGTAACCGTGAGGAGAGCCGTGGCGCGTACACATTCATCGACGGCCAGGTAAGAGCCTATGAAGAAGAGCTGACGGCGGCTGAAGAGCGTCTCAAACAGTTTCTTTCGGTGAACACGGAAGGGTCCGAGAGTGAGGCGACGAGCAAGATCGCGTCCGTTCGCAGCCGGATTGAATTGGCTGAACTGGAGTTGCAGGAACTGCGCGCAAAGGAAGAGTCACTTAACAATCAGCTAGGCGGTGTTGGTGAAAATATCTCTGCTGAAGTAACCCGCAGCCGGATAGATCAGCGTATCTTCTCTCTGCGCCAGCGACTGGACGATCTTCGCCTTCAGTATCATGACACTTACCCTGACGTCGTTAGCCTGGAGAGCCAGATCGCAGAGCTTGAGCGACGCCGAGACAGTGGAGAGACAGGTGAATACTTTAGTGAGGGCGGATCACAAAGTGCCAGTTCAAACCCTCTCTATCAGCAGCTGAAAGGCGAGCTAGTTTCGGTCACAGCCAATATTGAGCAAGTTCAAACGCGCATAAGTGCACTTAAAGATCTGCTCGCTAGCGAGTTGGAGCGGATGCAGAAAATTCAGGCCAACAAGGCGCAACTGGCTGACCTGACCCGCAACATGGAAGTCAACCGGTCCATATACAATGATCTCCTGCGCCGCCGCGAGCGGGCCCGCCTTTCGGTTAACCTCGACCGCGAAGCCCAGGGCGTCACCTATCAGGTTCAGGAATCGCCACGCTACCCGACGAAACCCAGCGGAATACAGTTTGAACAGTTCGCCTCGGCGGGGCTGCTGCTTGGGCTTTTGGCGCCTTTCGGCCTGGCTGCAGGACTGCTTCAAGTCGACCCGCGTGTGCGCTCGAGACAGGTACTGCAGGAAAACTACAGCATTCCCGTACTAGGCGAGATTCCGCAGGTGATAACGCCATACGAGCGCCGCAAGCGAAAGGGAAGCTTCTGGTTGCTTGGATTTGCTGCCCTGGCGGTGGTCGCCGGCTATATCGCGATTGTTGTCCTCCAACTCACAGGAGTGATCGGATGAGAAAGTTCGGCCCGGAATCCAAGTCAAACGTCGAAGATTTACCCAAGCGGGAGGGGCGCCCTGACCCCGATCAGGCGAACGCCAAATCGACACGAAAAGGAGCGACCGATCCGGAGTCGGGCTTGAATATAGACAAGCGCTACCAGATGAGTCCTGACCCGGAGCCGCAAGGAGACGACGGGTTGCGAGCCGATGCCCGTGCTGGTGAACCGGAACAAAAGGCCGGAGCTGAGCCAGCAGGAACTGAAGCCAGTTCCTCGAGCAGATCAGGGCAGGGCGACAATCAACCGCCCTCTAACAGGGCCGGCGCAGGTAGAGAATCTGACGAATCCCGGCTTCTCGTTCCCAGCTCCATGGAAATGGGTATTGGCACGGTTGATCGCTATGTCATTAGTAAACAGATCACCCGCATGCAGGAGCCACGTCGGCTGACGCCGGATGATCTTGACGAGCGCAGAATTATCTACCCTGACTCGCCTGACCGTAAGACCGTAAACCGCTTCAGGGACCTACGGACACGTCTGCTAGAAGTGAGCGGGGGTAATAACTTCACCATGGTCGTGACCGGCTCAACACCCGGTGCGGGTACATCGTTCATGGCCCTGAACCTCGCGGCTTCTTTTGCGTTTGACCAAGCGAAAACCGCACTACTGATCGACTGTAATCTACGCGAGCCGACCCTTCACTCTTTACTGGACATCATGCCAGAGAGCGGCCTGACGGACTTTCTGGAAGACCCCGATTACGATATCGCCCGCGTTATCTATCCCACCGGCATCCCGCGCTTGCGCCTGATCCCAGCCGGTACGCGGCGCGAGTCGCCGTCGGAGTTCTTCACGTCATTTCGTATGAAGCAGTTTCTGCAAGCTATTCGCCGCCGCTATCCGGACCGCTACATTATTCTGGACACCAGCAGCGTAGCTGATTCGCCCGACGCCCGCATCCTTGCCGAGGTTTGTGACTACGCGTTACTGGTAGTACCCCACGGACGGGTTATGCCAGGCCAGGTAGAGGACGCCGCGCGCGCTTTCCCCCGGGACAAGTTTGTGGGGGCTGTGCTTAATGCTTAGAAGTCGTCTTTCAGCTGCAGCCCCGCTTGTGCTGGTCAGTGGCCTGGGGGCTATTTTTAATTCGTCTCATCTAATGGCCGACCCGGTCACTGTGGATCTGTTTACCACAGTGCGTTACTCGGACAACATGCGCCAGGCCGACGATGATGAGGCTGAGTCAGATTTTGAGTATCGTCCGGGTGTCCGTATTGCCCACGTAAAGGATCCGGGTCAGTGTAATTCGGCGCTCCAGTCCGAGTTTGCCTACCTGATCTACAAAAATGAGACGCTTGATAATCAGGTCTCTGCTCAGTTGGACTGGGACGGCGACTGCGAGATTGCGCCCTATCTGAGCTGGCGGGCCAGCGACTCTCTGCGCGAAGCCTCGCAGAGCAATCGTGGGACCAACACGGCCGCTAACCGGGAACGGCGTAATGTCTTCTCCACGGGACCCCAACTGGTGCTCCCGCTGACCGAACTCACCAGTTTTATTTCCAGCCTCGACTGGCGCAAAACCACCTACGAAGAAACAGAATCCGGCGATAACGAGCGCTGGGTGGCTGATGCCAGACTGCAACGTTCTTTCTCGCCGGTTATGCAGGGCTGGTTGAGCGCCACGTACTCAGACGCCGAGTATGACAGCGGCGAGACCCTGGAAGAAACCAGTTACCGAGTGGGCATGAGTCGACGTATCTCCCGTACGTTTTTTTCGGGGAATATTGGTGTCACGAGTCTTGAGCGAGATGTGAACGGCCGGCTCAGTGAAGAAGAGGGCATAGTCTGGAGCGCCCAGGCGACTCATCAGTTGGACAATGGCAGTGTCTTCGCCAGCGTATCCCGCGATATTACTGACCAGGCCAGTGATGTTGAGATCGCATTTGGGGACATACGCTTCACTTTCGACCAGTCCCAGGCCGTCGAGATGACGAGCTTTACCGTCGGCGGGAATACTCTGCTGCGAAACGGCTACGGCGTAAACGCAGATGTCTATTACAAAGAACATCTCTACGTTGGCTCAGATGAGATGGAAGAGATTGTTGGTACCCAGATAGGCCTGAGCAAAGCGCTGAACAGTGCCCTGTCGGCACGTGGCACGCTCAGGTACGAACGCCAGGAGTTCTTCCCGGACGAGGCAACGGCGAATGAGTATGCCGCTTTGCTGGGCCTGAGCTATACCCGAACCAGCCGGCTTTCATTCAGCCTCGACGTCGGTCATGAGACCCAATCAGCGTCATCCGGCAACGCTGCCGAATACAGCGAGAACTTTATCGCGGCGACTGTGAACTACAATCTCAGGTAGTTTGTGTGATCTTGGGGTAGTTTCCCGTTTTGCTACTGTTCTCGCTCAGCTATTGTATTGATCCAGCTTATAAAAACAATTGCTTTAGCTTTTATTGGCACTGATTAGCTACTTCGGGTACCGGCCATCAGCAGGTACTCGTTGTTAACTCAAGTATCGGTCGTTATTCCAGAGTTCAGGTGTGTTTGCCTCGATAACGCCGATACGAACACAGCCGGAACATCCATGAAGCACGAATCGATTCGCAACGCCCTGACTATAGACGTGGAGGACTATTTCCACGTCGCTGCGTTGGCCGAGGCCATCAAGGTCGACGACTGGCCGTCCATGGAATACCGGGTGGAAGCCAACACCGATCGCTTGCTGGCCCTCTTTGACGAGTTCAGCACCAAGGCCACGTTCTTCATTCTGGGCTGGGTTGCAGAGCGCTCCCCGGAGCTGGTCAAGCGTATAGCTGCGGCCGGCCACGAGATAGCATGCCACGGCTACAGCCATCAACTGGTCTACAACCAGACGCCTGAAGTTTTCCGGGAAGAGACCCTGAAGTCCAAGCGCATGCTCGAAGACCAGAGCGGCCAGCCGGTGAACGGTTACCGGGCGGCGAGCTATTCGATAACCGCCAAGTCTAAGTGGGCACTGGATATCCTCTGCGACGCCGGCTTTACCTGGGACTCTTCCATATTTCCGGTGCACCATGATAACTACGGAATGCCCGGCACGCCGCGTTGGCCCCACATTCTGAAAACAGAGAAGGGTCAGGCAATTACCGAGTTTCCATTGAGCACGCTCAAGTTGCCCGGCTACACCCTGCCGATCGCGGGAGGCGGGTACTTCAGGCTTTTCCCGTACTGGTTTTCCCAGTGGGGTTTGGGCCAGATCAACCGCCAGGGCGAGCCATTCGTGTTTTACCTGCATCCGTGGGAAGTCGACCCTAAGCAGCCCAGGTTTGATGTCAGCGCATTCTCGCGCTTCCGCCACTACAATAACCTGGACAAATGCGAAGCTCGCCTGCGTAAGCTACTGGGCGCATTCGAGTTTACAACGATGGAGCAGGTGCTCGCGGAAAAAGGCCTGCTGGACAATTCATCGTCCGGTTCGGCATCAGCAACAAGAGCCGCCGTCGCGACACCGTAGGGTGGGCACCGCCCACCAGAACCCGGGAATCAAGGCTCGTAGCGCAAAAGGCGGCTCGAAAGTAGCACGGTAGGGTGGGCACTGCCCACCAGAACCCTGTGCGCGAAAACCATAGTCTCGAAAACTATAGTCTCGAAAACCATAGTCTCGAAAACCATAAGCCCAAAACCAACTCAACCGAAGGCGAGCTAGCCTGGGAAGTAGTCAACCAATGTTAGAACTCCTCTTCTGGATATCTGCCGCGGTCGTTGTTTACGTCTATCTCGGCTACCCCGCAATAACGGCGCTGCTCTCGCTCCGGAAGCATCCCCGCCGGAAAAACAGGCATTACCAGCCGAAAGTCTCCATTCTGATCGCGGCCTACAACGAAGAAAAAGACATCGCCGCGACGTTACATAACAAAATTGCCCAGAATTACCCCGCGGACCGCCTGGAAGTGCTCGTCGTGTCAGATGAATCCACTGACGAAACCGACGCTATCGTTGAGCGTATCGCGGCCGAAGCGCCGTTCCCGATCCGGCTATTCCGACAGATTCCCCGCAAAGGTAAAACCTCCGGCCTCAACATGATCGTGCCGGAAGCCACAGGCGAGATCATCATTTTCTCCGATGCCAACTCCCAGTGGGCGCCGGATGCGGTGGCCCAGTTGGCAGCCAATTTTGCCGATACCGCTATCGGCTACGTAACAGGGAAAATGGTCTACACCCATGCGGATGGATCGCTGATTGGCGACGGCTGCAGCGCCTACATGAAGTATGAAAACCAGGTGCGTGAGTGGGAAACGGACATGGGCTCCGTGGTCGGCGTCGACGGCGGCATCGACGCCATGCGCAAATCACTCTACGAGCCACTGCGCGCTGACCAGCTGCCGGACTTTGTTCAGCCACTGAAGGTTGTGGAGAAGGGCTACCGGGTTGTGTATGAGCCACGAGCGCTGCTGAAAGAACCGGCCAACGACGATACGGACAGTGAGTTCAGCATGCGTGTGCGCGTATCGCTCCGGGCGATCTGGGCCCTGAAGGATATGTCCCACCTCATGAGCATTCCGGCCTATGGCGTATTCGCGTTCCAGCTCATTTCCCACAAACTGCTGCGTTACTACGCCTTTGTTCCGCTGGCGCTTTTGGCGCTGGTTTCAGTCATCCTCGCCGATGAAGGCGGCTGGTACACCCTCGGTTTTCTGGCGCAGGTAGCTTTCTATGCGGCCGCCTGGATGGGTTATCAGAGGCGTGCCGAGGGCGACCTGCCAGTTTACCTGGCTATTCCGCTGTATTTCGCACTTCTTAATCTGGCTTGCTTTCAGGCTGCCCTGGCATTTAGACGCGGTGAGAAGAAAGTACTTTGGAATCCAAGGAAAGGTTGAGCCAGACCGTGAGATTCAATCGCCGTATCTGCATTTTGATGGACCTGTACAAGAACCCCTGGGCAGGCACCGAAAGCCAGGTCTATAAACTGACCGAGATGCTTCAGGCCGATGGCATAGAGGTGCGGCTGGCGGTACTCCGCAACTCTGATTACGTTGAGGAAGGGGACTTTCCGGCGCCGGTAGATGTTTTGAACATCGGCTCAGTGGCCTCCGTCGCCAGCGCATGGCGGATGTTCCGCTATGGCCTGGAGCTGCGCAAGCGCGGCATCCAGCTGGTGCACATCTTCTTCAACGACGCCTCGGTGCTGGCGCCGCCGATCCTTTGGATGCTGGGCATCCGTACCCTGATATCGCGGCGGGACATGGGTTTCTGGTACAACGACCAGTACCGGAAACTCCTGCCCTGGACCGGGCGGTACGTGTCCGGCGCCATCTGTAACAGCGAAGCGGTATCGGATATTACGGCGCAGGTCGAAAAACTGTCTCGGGATAAAGTCCATGTTATCTACAACGGCTATCCCGAGCGGGTGCCCGGTGACCCTGGCCGGGGACTGACCCGGAAGAATACGGGCAGCATCGTCGTCGGAATCGTGGCGAATCTCAGGCCGATAAAGCGTATCAGCGACCTGGTGGATGCAGTTGCCCGGGCCTCAAAAAGCAATCCCGACCTGGAGTTGCACGTTGTCGGTGACGGCGATCCCCAGCCCTACCTGCAGCTTGCTGATCGCCTCGGCGCCGTTGAGCGATGTGTGTTCTGGGGCAGCCAGCCCAACCCGGATGATTTTATCGCCGGCTTTGATATCGCCGTACTCTGTTCGGAGTCCGAAGGCTTCTCCAACGCCATTATCGAGTACATGCGCAACGGCAAGCCCGTCATTTGTACCCGCACCGGCGGCAATCCTGAGATTGTAGAGCACGGCGTCAACGGCTACCTGGTCCCCGTGGGTGATGTCAAAGCACTGGCTGACCGCATACTCGACCTCGCTGGCTCGGCGAGTCTCCGCCAGCAAATGGGGGCACGAGGGCAGGAGAAGGTCAATCGGGAGTATTCGGTCGACAGGATGCGCGAACGGCACCTGGCCCTGTACGAACGCTACGGAAAAAAAGAGAAGCAGACCATGCTGGACAAGCTTTCCAAGCATTTTTTCTACCCGGCCTGGGACATGAAAGACCGCAGCTCCCGCCTGCAGGAATGGCGGGAACTGGAAAAGCAGCAATGGCTACCGCGAAAAGAGCTTGAACAGCTGCAGTGGAGCCGGCTGCGAAAGATGGTGGCCTACGCTGCCAGGAACAGCCCCTTCTACCGTCAGCTGTTCCAGCAGCATGGCATTGATCCCAAAGTTATCCGGTCCCTTGCGGATTTTCGGGCAATTCCTGTTACGACCAAGGTCGACATCCGCAATAACACCGACGCCTTTATCAGCGAGCCGTACAATAAGGCATCCCTGGTGCGTGCCAAGACCGGCGGCTCGACCGGTGTCTCCCTGAATCTGTTCTTTGACGAAGCTTGCCAGGAGCGCCGAAATGCCGCTCAGTTGATGGCTGACCGCTGGGCGGGCTGGGACCTTGGCATGAAAAAAGCCTCTGTCTGGGGTAACCCGCCCGTCGCGAAAACCGTAAAGCAAAAGCTCCGCAATAACTTGCTGGACCGGACAATCTATCTCGACACGATGGACCTCAATGACCAGAGCATGGGCGCGTTCGTGCAGCGCTGGCGCGACGAGAAGCCCGGCGCTGTATTCGGCCATGCCCACTCTATCTATATCTTTGCCCGCTACCTGCTTGATAACGCCGTCACGGACCTTCGGCCCGAAGGCATCGTCGCCACCTCCATGATGCTGTTGGAACACGAGCGGCGCGATATCGAACTGGCATTTGACTGCAAGGTGACCAATCGCTACGGCTGCGAAGAGGTCGGCCTGATAGCCTGCGAGTGCGAGGTCCATAAAGGCATGCACCTGAACACGCCGCATGTGCTGGTGGAGTTTCTTGACGAGAACGATCAGCCGGTCGCCGAAGGCGAGCCGGGCAAAATCGTCGTGACCGACCTGAACAATTTTGCCATGCCTCTTATCCGCTACCGGGTTGAGGATATAGGCGTCTACTCCTCCCGGGAGTGTGCCTGTGGCCGGGGCATGCCGATTCTGGAACGACTGGAGGGCAGGGTGGCGGACTTCCTCAAGCTGCCCAGTGGCGGCCGGGTAGCGGGCATTTCACTGGTAGAACGCACACTGACCAAGGTTCCAGGCATTGAGCAAATGCAACTGGTACAGGAACAGCTCGACCAGGTGCTCATCCGCCGCGTCAAAGGCAAGGACTATACCTCGACTACAGACAGCGAGCTCACGGCAGCCATGCGTGAAGTGTTTGACGAGAGTGTCGAGCTCAAGATAGAGACCGTCGACGCCATTCCCCAAGAACCTTCCGGCAAGTACCGGTTTTCCATCTGCAAGGTCTAAACCATGAATCAACCCCTGGTAAGCGTGGTCATAGCCACCTACAACATGGGCCGGTATCTCCCCGAAGCCATCAACTCGGTTCTGGACCAGACCTGGCAGAATCTAGAAGTTGTAGTCGTTGATGACGGGTCAAAAGATGACACCGCTGAACGCATGGTGGCCTTCGAGAGCGAACCCCGCGTGCGCTATCTCCCCACGGAAAATCGTGGGCAACCCAAGGCCAAAAACCGCGGTCTGAAAGAAGCCCATGGCCAGTTCATCGCCTTCTGCGATGCGGATGATCTCTGGAAACCGGAAAAACTCGCGGTCCAGATGCCGCTGTTCGAGGACCCGAAGGTGGGGGTCGTCTACAGCGAAGTTTCCTACATCGATAAAGATGGCATCGAAGTCGATAAAAGCATTCCCTACCAGCGCCATAGCGGCTGGGTCACCGATCACCTCGTGATAAAGAACTTCGTTCCTTTTGGTACGGCGGTTATACGTCGCGCCTGCCTTGAGCAGGATGGCATGTTCGATGAAGAGCTGCCCATGGGCATCGACTGGGATCTCTGGCTGAGATATTCGGTCCGGTGGCAATTCAGATACTCCCCCGAAATCACCTATATCTACCGGATCTGGGAAGGGCAGATGTCGAAGAACTACCGGGGGCGGTATGAGAATGCGTTCCGGATACTGGAGAAGTTCCTTACCAACCATCCCAATGCAATCTCATCGAAACTCCAGTCCCGGGCCTGGGCAGATATGTACATTGGTCGAGGCATGTCCGTGGCGCACGCCGAAAAGAAGTTCCTGGAGCCTCTGAGGGATGTGTTGTGGAGTCTGCGCTACGACGCGATGTCCTGGCCCGCATGGAAAGCTCTGGCAAAGCTTCTTTTACGCAAGACATGAGTATGGGCAGCCGACTCAAGGAGTTCCAATGCGGTTAAACCACCTGCTCTACCGTGTGGGCAAGCCGCTTGGCGGGTTACACCTGGCTCGCCACCTGGCGCGCAAGCACCCGCGCATCATGATGTATCACCGGCTAAACCCCAGTGGGCTGGAAGGCGGTATGGCCGTGGAGACCTTTCGCCATCAAATGCGGAAGATCCGGCAATCGTTCAACCCGGTCTCCCTGGATGCGCTCATGCAAGCGCATGATCGTGGTGAAACCCCCGATAACGCGGTTGCGATAACCTTCGACGACGGTTACCACGATTTTCTGGAGTATGCGTATCCCATTCTGAAGGAGGAGGGCATACCGGCCACACTGTTTCTGACGACCGGCTTCACCAACGGCGACCTGTGGCTCTGGCCAGATCAGCTGCGCTTTGCACTGGAGACCACAAAAGCTGCCTCCATCGAGCCACCGGGCATTAACGAGCGGCTGGATCTCAATGCATCCAGACTGCAGGCATGGCACGCCATCGCCGACCACTGCCTGACCCTGGGGAACCGTGAAAAACTGCACTTCATGGATCAGGTCTTCGACCTGCTCGGGGTGCAGATGCCGGCCAGGCCGCCCGAAAAATACATGCCCCTGAGCTGGGACGATGTCCGGGATATGGTGAAAGGGGGGCTGGAAATTGGTAGCCACACATACAGTCATCCTATTCTGACCAAACTGGACGATAACGAACTGCTCGCAGAACTGCAGAACTCGCGCCGGGAGATAGAGACGCAACTCGGCTTTGCCCCCAAGGCCTTCTGCTATCCGAACGGCCGGCGGATCGACTTTGATGCCCGCATCCAGAAAGCGGTCAGAACGGCTGGTTATGATTACGCGCTGGCCGCATACCCAGGCCGGCACCCCCTGAACGATCGGTGGGCGATTAACCGCTACGCTGCAAGCGATGCTGACCACCTGTTCGAAAAGGCTTTGTTCGGACTATCCTTCCTGGGCATGGAGGACGAGCGGTGAGCGCGAGTTCAGGTGTGTTCCGCGCCGTTGGCGAAAAGATCAGAGCATGAAAGTACTGCACCTGATTGATAGCGGTGGCCTTTATGGTGCCGAAAAGGTTCTCCTGGCGCTCGTCAAGGAACAGCAACGCCAGGGGCTCGAGCCCATGATCCTCAGCGCGGGTTCGCCGGACATTGCTGAAAAAGCCATCGAAGCCGAGGCCGTCAGGCTTGGCCTGCCAGTTAAACCCTGGCGTATGCGGCCAGGCCTGAATATGGGCGAAACCCGCAAGATCCTGGACTGGGCCAAGGCCCAGGGCTTCACGCTCCTTCACTCCCATGGCTATAAGTTCAACATTCTTTTGGCTCTCCAGCGCAGGAATACGAAAGGCTTCGCCACCATTACAACGTTGCATGGCTATGTCCACGCCAGGCGGTATAGCAAAATGTGGGTGTACGAGCTTCTGGATAGGTGGGCCATAAGAACCTTTGATGCTGTGGTGCTTGTGGGTGAGGCTATGAAGTCGGAGATCGGGGGCTCGAAGCGGCTGCAGCGCACTGCCCGGGTCATTCTGAACGGCCTGGATGTTGAAGGACTTCAGAAGAAAGCCGAAACACCGCTCGATGCCAGGCTTCTGGCGTTCTGCCAGAAGCATACGCCGTTGATCGTAGGTGTCGGCCGGCTTTCGAGGGAAAAAGGCTTTGATATCCTGCTGGAGGCCTTTCCAGAATTGAAAAGGCACTATCCTGAAGCTGGTCTGCTGATCGTAGGTGAAGGCAACCAGAGGCTGATCCTTGAAGGACTCGTTGAAAGCCTCGGTATCGAAGAGTGTGTACTCATGCCGGGTTTCACCGACACCATTCCCAGCCTGCTACGATGCGCAGCAGTACTCGCAATGCCCTCGAGGACGGAAGGGCTGCCAGTGACGCTGCTGGAGGCAATGTCCATCGGTACACCTATTGTCGCCAGTGCCGTTGGCGCTATCCCTCAGACTCTGAGTCAGGGTAAGGGGGGACGCGTGATTGAAGAAGTAACAGCCGGTACTCTCAGTGATGAGCTGCAGGTTGTCCTTAGCGATGAGACGGGAGCCCAGGCCCGCGCCAACTGGGCGAAGGAAGAAGTAGCCGGCAACTTCTCAGCCACCGCTATGGCCGATCAATATCAGGTTGTATACCAAGGGATTCAACATTCATGAAAGGCCTGTGGAGACCGCGGCGGGCTCTGACAAGACTCATCTTTCGACTGATGGGGCTGAAGATTGACTATTGGCGGGCGGAGGTCGAGCGCCTGTGGGCGCTCGACGACGCAAGCCGCAACAATTTTCTCTCCACCATGCTGGCCGACGTGCGCCCTACATCTGCCGCCGGCGAAAGCCTGGGCTCCCTGGATGAATTGTATCGCGCGCCTGTCCTGTCCAAGGAGGGGCTGCGCAGGCTGTCTGAAGATCTGCCAGACGCGTCGAAAACGTTCGGAAGGCACACGGCAGGCACGACTGGCGATCCGACCCGAATCTGGTTGAGCAAAGACGAGCTTGGAAGAATGCTGGGCGTGCGCGATTACTGTATGAGTCACTACGGCGTGCAACTGGGCGATCGGGAAGGCCGGATCTGGGGCCGACCCCAGAACGGCTGGAAGCCCTGGCTGAAAGACTGCCTCATGAATCGCAGGGTTTTTCATCCACTCGGGCCTGATGCCCTGGAGACAGTTAAAGCCATCCTGGCGTACCAGCCCGGGTACCTGTACGGCTATTCCTCGCTCATACTGGAAGCGGCCCGCCTGGTGGAGGCGCACCAGCTAGACGTTCCCACGCTTGCAGTCGTCATCTGTACAGCGGAAACAATACTGCCGTCGCAGAAGGCCTATATCGCTTCACAGTTTCGCTGCCCGGTCGCCGAAGAGTATGGCAGCACCGAGTTCGACATCATCGCCTTCGAATGCAGGAACGGCCACCGTCACCTTGTGAATCCGTGGTTACTGGTGGAGCCGACTGAAGAAGGCGCCGTAGTGTCAGATGTGTCTCGTCGGACCCAATCGATTGTCCGGTATGCACAGGGCGACGCCGTGCAGGTTGAGGATGTCGCATGCACTATCCTGGGCGCGTCGGAGTGTCTTACTGCCATAGAAGGGCGATCTATCAACCGGTTTGCGTTTGTCAGCGCGACGGAGAAATTCCACGCTGTAGAGTTCGCGCGTGCAATGGACAGCTACTTTGAAGATAAAAATGTTCAGTTTCGGTTTTGTGTGGAGCAGAGGGCTTTCGGCCGATTTCATCTCATGGTGCCAGCGCAAGATCAAACCGATGAGTGTAAGCTTAAACAACATGTTGAACGTCACATTCATGAAGCAGCGGGTTGTGAGATCACCGTCGAAATAGGTCCCCTGCAGTCAGCCGGTAAGACGCACTATTTCTCAAGCAAAATAGAACATACTAATGATTCTTGACGTCATGAAAACGATGGCGTAACCAAAAATAGTAACTGAAATAATACCTTATAGACCTAACGCATCAGCTGAATAAATCGTTATGGCGCCTTAATAAAGGCGTGATTTGGATTCATATAAAATGTTGCCCGAACACTGCTTAGAGAAAGTAGCTCTGTAGCGAAAGTGGAAGCGGGCATCTTGGGCACGCCTCGGAAAACAGGCTTGCAATAGATGAACGAGAGAACGAGGTCGCGAAGTGGAACATTATAGCTTGAGGGTTACTGCAGTCGGAGATATTTCCCTCGGAGACCACCCTGTATGTGTAGGACACGGGATGCGTTCCACTTTCGAGAAAAAGGGAGCGGCGATCATTCGCGAAGTAGAGCACGTGCTTAAAGACGCAGATGTAACGCTCGGCAATTTGGAAACCGTCGCATCTGACAAAGGCCTGAAGCGTGGCCTGTTGACCTCCTTCGAAATGCGAGGCGCCCCCAGCTCTCTGAGCTACATCAAAAGAGCGGGGTTTAACTTATTGGGCGTGGCTAACAATCATGCGATGCAGCATGGGGAAGAAGCTTTTCTGGAGAGTGTCGCAAATGTCCGGGAGAAGGGCTTCGGTTTAATGGGTGTTGACGAGACGCCCGGTAAGACCGCCCCTTATCGCTTCACAAAGAACGGAGTGGAGCATACGTTTTTCGCTGTCTCCCTCCGGCCTGAAGAGTGGCACGACGGCCAGGTGCCTTACAGTAAGCGCGATAACTTTGACTCCTTGCTGCGTGAAGTAAAGGAACTGAAAGAGAATACAGAGGGTTTTCTCATCTGTTCGATTCACTGGGGCCTGGAATTGCTCGACTACCCGGGACCAGAAGAAATTGAGCTGGGAAGAGCGATGGTAGACGCTGGAGTGGACGTGATTCTTGGACATCATTCGCACCTCCTCTGGCCGGTTGAGCGTTACCGTAACGGACTGATTTTTTATAGCCTGGGTAATTTTCTGTTTGATTTGTGGGCACCTGAAACCAAGTTAAGCGTGATCGTTAATCTGGACCTCCATAAGGACAGAAATCCCGACTACACGCTAACGCCCGTCGTTATCAAAGATGATTTCACGCTACAACTGGCAGACGGTAAGGCCGCCGATAAGATCAGGGCACGGATGAGGGAAGGTCAGGTTTCTCCTTTCAAAACGGCTGAAGAATATAAGAGTACTTATAGGGCCGCGTTCAAGGCTACGAGGCCTGTTAAATATAAATACTTCCTGAAAAACTTCTACAAATACTCGCCGAGCATTTTCGTACAGTCACTACTGCGAACCTTCATCAGGCGGGTGACTGGTAATTAGTGAAAGCACACATCTAGGGGTATATCGCTTGTATTGTTGTGAAGCTGAGACCGATGTTGGCGAAGAACAAGCTGTGAATATCCTTTGGACCGGCGGGTGGGATTCAACATACCGCCTGTTGTATTTGCTCAGCGAAGGCAAATGTGTCAGACCGCACTATATTAAGGACCAGGCGAGGCTGTCTACTTACTTCGAGCTCCGAGCCATGGAGTCCATAAGGCGCGCAACTCTGGACTATCCCGATATCCTTCGAGGAACTCTGTTACCCACCGAGGTTTCAGAGAAGAGCGATATCGCAAGCGTTCCCGATATTCACGCTGCGTATAACGAGATACTCAAGCAGTTCTACGTCGGCGAGCAATACATGTGGTTGGCTGATTACTGCGTAGGGCGCGGCATAGATAACATGGAGATCGGAGTAGAGAACAACCCAATTGTTCTGGAAGCTGTAGAGTCTACCGGCTACCCCTATTCGGAAATTTTCGGCCGGTTCGACTTCCCGATTCTGTCAGTCTCAAAGCTCACTATGCAGACATGGGCGCGGGAAAAAAGCCTGCTGCCCTTGCTTGAGCGAAGCTGGTTTTGCCATACGCCGACCCGAGATGGGCATCCTTGCGGCGTCTGCCACCCCTGTGAGGTGTCCATAAAAGGAGGAATGGGCTACCGTCTGCCGCTAAAGGCCCGGGTCAGGTACTATCTCAGAGTCTTGCCGAGGGTCAAGGCTCTCCTGAAACAGTTCCCACGCTTCTATCACACTCTTTACAGTTTCAAGCACCATCGCTGATGGTCTAGCCGGTAGTCCATCAATCCATCCGAACAGTCTTCCGCATCAGGGTCCTTAGCCATAATGATGAGCCGTGCACGAAGTTACCTCAAGCGGTACGCCTTCCCCGTCCTGCGGGAAACCGCACATTACCTGCGTTTCTCTGCGGCGAAAGCTCATGCCAGGCGTTTGCAGAATGTCCGGTTCGTGGGAATCACCGGTAGTGCGGGCAAGACGACAACCAAAGACCTGGCGGCCGCCATTCTGGCTACGCAGGGTTCGTGCCACAGTAGCCCCATGTCGAAGAACTACCCGGACGGCATCGCTCAGATCATTCTGAGCGTACGCCCCACCCACAAATTCTGTGTGATGGAAGTGTCCGGTGGCCAGCCGGGTGAGTTAGACCGACCGATGAAAATTTTCACGCCGGAGATTGGCGTGTTGACGCTTGTAGCCAAGGACCACTTTAAAGCCTTCACCAGCGTCGATGAGATTGCGGCCGAGAAGTCCAAGCTAATTTCTGCGCTGCCTGCACACGGGACGGCTGTGCTAAACATTGATGATCCTCGCGTACGGGCTATTGGTGAGTCATGTAAATGCAACGTGCTTTGGATAGGTGAGGACAGAGGGGCAACGTTAAGGCTGATTGAAGCCAGGTCGTCATGGCCTGAACCTCTCACACTGAAGCTGGAATACAACAACGAAGTCTACTTCGCTAAAACACAGCTTCATGGAAAACACCTATCGCTATCTGTGCTTGCGGCGCTGGGGGTCGGCATCGCTGCGGACGTCCCATTGGCCGAGGCGATCGCCGCAATATCAGAGATCAAGCCCACGGAAGGCAGGATGCAGGTCGTTGACGGCGGCGAAGGTGTGACCTTTGTGCGGGACGACTGGAAGGCCCCCCATTGGTCCCTGCAGTCGCCACTGGAATTCATGGCCGATGCCCGTGCAAAGAGGAAAATCGTTGTCATCGGGACGCTGTCTGATTATTCCCTTTCAGCATCCAAGCTCTACCCCAAGGTAGCAAGGCAGGCCCTGGCGGTCGCCGATCTCGTAATTTTCGCGGGACCTCATGCCTTACGGGCACTCAAAGCTCGGAAGGATCCAGACGATGAGAAGCTGAAGGCATTTACTGAGCTGGAGGCGGTTTCCGGCTTCCTCGCATCAGAGCTTCAGCCTGGGGACCTGGTCATGCTCAAGGGATCCAACAAAGCGGATCATCTGGTGCGCTTGTATTATGATCGCCAGAAGCCAGTGCAGTGTTGGGTCTCACAATGTGGTATTCCGGATTTCTGCGGGGGCTGCTCGCGCTTATACCGAGTCTCTGGCTCATCTGCTGAGGGGAAACCCGCTAATACCGCGAAACCTTTGGCGAAAACCGGTAGCGGTCCCCATTCTGTAGTAGTTATTGGGCTCGGAAACCCGGGCGAAGGATTCGTTGGCACGCCCCATAATCTTGGGTATCAGGTAGTTGATCAAATAGCTCAAGACGCCGGGGGAAGTTGGGTGTCCACCGATAACCAGATTTCATTCTGCAAAATAGTGTTAGCCGATCAGCCCGTGACGCTCGTAAAACCAGAGGTTCCAATCAACAGGAGTGGCCCCGTAATTCGGCGCTACCTCGAGGAGACAGGCAACAACCATGATGCATGTGTTCTGGCCCATGACGACATTGATCTTGCTTTAGGTGACGTGCGGGTAAAACACAGTGGCAGTGCAGGCGGGCATAAGGGCGTCGATTCTGTGATTTCCGCTTTAGCGACCTCTCAACTCACACGTATCCGAGTAGGCTTCCGTCTGGAGCAGATGGGTGCTAAGGCGAGAGATTCGGTGACTAGAGCATTTCCAGAACAGGTCATGGCTCAAGTCCGCCAAGCTGTGCAAAGTGCAGCGCTGAAGGTGGAAGCGCAGGTCGAGGCAAAAAACGCGGAGCTCGCTTAACCATTTGGAAATTAGAGCGCACAAGTTTAACCGGAGCCAGGGTGGTGGCCCCGGTATGAGCCACTACACGGATGAACGTCTCTATTGCATAGTAAGGGTTGGTGGGTTTGGGCAGACTTGGCACACCTCAAACCCGTCCGGGTTTACCTCGCCAGCATCATTTACAATGTATAAGTAAGCCGGCCCTTTCAAGCGTTCCAAACCGCTTTTATTCAACTGGATCGTCAGCTGTGATGGGCTCCAGTCAGATACTAGCTGAATATGACCCCCGGCCTTGGCTTTCTCCCAGCTAGCCTCCTGTGACAGGACAGCTCTACTGCGACTGGTGGAAACATAGAGATTATCAATATGGGTTTCCATAGTGCTGTATTTTGATCCACTGTTAGGATCAAACCCGAGGAGAGCGACATTGAGACCGATAGTATCGCTAATTTTTTTAAAGTCTTTTATGTCGTGCACTAGCTTGCCGTTCACAGATGCTTGAACAACGCCTGCATCACCGTCTACCCAGATCTCCATTCTGTTCCATTTATTTGTGCTACCGGGCCAACCCTCCCAGGACGGGCCGCCTCCCGTATAGGTCATGTGCATTTGAGTCCAGGAAAGACGGGTTTCTTCACCATCATGGTTATCCCATATTCTGATGAATTTGTTCGAGCCCCCTGAGTGTCCCGGGCTTTCTGTGGGCATGTAGTCCCATGCAGCGTAGAGGGTACTGTTATTCAGCCCATCAAGTGCGTGGATGTATTTACTGAAAGTTTTTCCTTTGCCGTAGTACACAGCTTCTGGGGTGCCGTCGAGAGGGATAGCCGTTAGCCCAGACGCCCAAGGAGAACCGTGCCCCATCCATACATCACTTGCAGAAGCTTCAAGGGGAGTACTCGAATCTCTTGCTATGTTATGGGAGTCGACCTCGTCAAGGAGAGCCAATTGTCCAGAAGCGGTGGAAAAGCCCGAGCCTTTTACCACGAGCATGCCAGAGCCGACGATCGAAGCTCCCACGCTATCGATGGTAGGGGCTGCGATAACTTGGGTGGATGCTGCAAGTATGCAACCAGAAAGAAGAATCTGGCGTAACCCTGTCACATACGTGCTGTTCATTTTAAGTGCCCGATATGAGCCTAAGAAGATTGAAGCCATCAGCTGTGCCTACGATTGTTAAATTACGGTTAACAATTGTATTTCATACTGTACGACGCCAGGAATCAATCTCATTTTGTAGTTTTACGTAGCAGTCTGTTTCGAACAGGTTGGTGGCCTGAGTCACTCTTGCGGAAAAGCACGGATAGCGCGGGTTGAGTGACGTAGACGCAGTTACAAATAAAAGTTTGGGTCAAGCAGGACTGCTAGTCCGCTTCTTGCCGAACACAGATATTTCAGAGCCACTAACCGTTCTCTCGCCAAGGGGTCGAGCTAGAAGGAGCGCCTTGCCCTCGGCAATAGCGCCTCGCGCTTCACCAACGCGAGGCGGCCCGGCTGGCTAAAGGGAAGGGGTGAGGGTCGGCTTCGTCCGAACGTTTCCCGTCACTGGAAAGCCTCTCAGCTTGCTCGGCTCGCAGTTTCGCCAAGCCAACGAGCACTACCGATAGCCCTCCGAACAAATACCATTCGTAACTCTTCAGGCCGTAACTGGCGAGACTAAACAGCAAGTTCATCATCAACCAGACCTGCATCGCTTCGGTACATCGGTATAAAAAGTCGGACGGCGGGTAGTGCTTCTTTATGAGTTTCCCTGCGTCGAGGAAATTCTTTATGATGGTTTTGAGATATAGAATGAAAAGCACTAGCCCGATAAAACCAATCTCTTGCCATATCTCGGCCCATAGAATATGCGCCGGTTGATCATTTCCGCCGATATTCCAACTTGCCTCTCGGGAAGTGCCGAGTCCATGCCCAATGATCGGTCTGTTCATCGCCACCTCAAAGTCTCTGAACCAGCCGTCTATCCGCCCCTCCGCGGACGATGACTGCGCCGTGTCGCTGCTCACCAGCGAGAGGTAGCGGTCTTTCTGCAGATCATTTAGCGATGCCCAGATAACGATCAGGCCGACAATTCCGATAATGAAGAGTAAGGGTTTCCTCTTGCTTTTCATGAAAACGCCGAAGGCGATAATGGCGAGTGCAACAATGCCCGATCGAGACATCGTTAGAGCCATGGCGTAGAACAATACGGGTATGACCAGCAGGTATGCTGCCATAGCCTTCTTGTTGACCGCTGAAAATATGTAATGAAGAAACGGCAGAATCGAAGCGATGACGAATGCGAGCCCGTTGGGGTTTATAGTGTCGGACGGCGCGCCAGAAAGACGCCCGGCAAACTCACCGCCGCCGAGGTGCGTTCGCGACCCCAGATAGCCTGATGTGATATTCATGAACAGTGGCTCAACCACTCGTAAAACGTTACATACGATGAAAACCGTTAAGAAAACCTTCAGCCGCCGTTCGGAGACAATAAGATTAACAGTAAAAAAGTAGAAAATGGCCCCTTTAATGAAAGCGACGAGGCCGTTGTTTATCACTGATCCTGGCCACTCGACCAGGGGTAAAACCAGTATTGAATAGACGAAAATTGCTAGCAGATACTGAGAGGCTTTATCGAGGCGCGCACCTTTGGTTGCTTTCGATCCTAAAATAAAAAAGGTTATGGCGCCCACAAGGAGAAAGTCCATGCGGATAGCGCCTAAAATGCTAACCCTGCCGGGGATGTGCAAGAAGAAGCTGGCTAAATAAAGCAGATATAATCTATAAGGTACGAGGGTTTCTTTTTCTAGCGACCCGTCGAGGGATGCCTGCAGTGCTGCGCTTGGTGCCTTCAAAGTCTACTCCTTAAAACACAGCCGATTTTATCGACGTTCACCACTTTAGCCTTCTTACGCGATAGTTTCAGAAAGCCCCAGCCTGGCTTACTGATGGTCATCTTTGGTCTGTACTGCTCGCAACGTCGCTGTGGTTGTGCAGCCCGCGCTGTTTTTGGCGGTCGGCCAAAATAGACGAATATAAGTCCCGGAGAGCAGTCGCGGCTTTGGATACGTCGAATCTGGAAACGGCTGTTGGCTGATACGCTTCCACGTCTTGCTTTGAGGGAAAGCGAATTTCTGATTCGATTTCGCTGGCTAGTGCTTTCGGGTCTGAAGATGGCACTGAGCGGGCCGGCGTGTCTTTCAGAACTTCCCGCAAGCCGATGCAATCAGAGCCGATGATCGGTGTGCCGGTGGCCAGCGCTTCCATCGCCAGTAGACCACACGCCTCCCAGCGTGAAGGCATTACAACCATGTCGACACTCTTCAGCATATCCGGCATCTGGTCAGTGGCCGGCATCTGCCGGAAATAGTCTTCAAGGCCTTTATCTTTCAGGTACGCGTAATCCTCTCGAATAAACCCGCCCCATCCGAATGTCAGCACCAGAGGTAGATCATTAACTCGCCCTTCGTCCCGGAGAAGAGCGATGGCGTCGACTAGAGTTCGAAAACCCTTTTGAGCCATAAAACGTCCAAAGAATCCGATCAGCTTTCGTCCGGGGTCAGTCCCGAGTTCCAATCGAAGGTTCTGGTCCCGACCCCCACTAAAGAAGTTGGTGTCCACCCCATGCACGATCGTGTGAACGCGACGCGACCTAACCAAACTCATATGCTCGAGTAGGTTCAAACGAGCGTCTTCTGTCACGGCATGGATCACGTCCATACGACTGAAGGTCGCACTCAGCAGCAACTTTTTAACGCGGCCTTTAAAGCCTGAAAACTGTTCGGATCGGAAAACGTCATGGGCAGTCATCAGGTGGGGAACGTTCTTGCCAAAGCGAGCGAGTTCGCTCATTGCCCCAGCTGTAAAACCATGGGAGTGGAGAAGGTCGTAGGAATTCTCAGCAAGCAATTCTCTGGTTTTGCGGTAAACCGCCCTGTTGCTTGGTTTAACCACATGAAACGTGAAATTCTGGGGCGAAATAAAAGATCCAAGAAACTGCTCCAGTTTGGGGTCAGGTGCAACGAGCGTTAAGTGGACATCTGAGAAACACGGATGGCCATAAACATACCTGAAGAAGGTGCGGATCCCGCCTCCAGGCTGCCTTGCGGTTAGAAGCACTTTAACCATTACTGAACAAGCTCAAGTAAATTTTGTGGATAAACAGCAGTCAGATAACTGTTTTACAGATACGGGCGAGCCTGTGAATTGTTCTCGCGCCGGCAATCAATTGAAAAGTCAGGTCGAGTATAGCACTGTCGCGCTTGTCGCTGGACCCCGAAAGTCTGGCACCTTTGTCTTAAGCATTAAAAGGCACTAATGACTCAAGGCCTAGAGTTTCATGCGGTCGATACTTGGGCTGGGGCCAATGGCAGTGAAAGGGTAACCAATCTAGTGCAGGTGGTCAGATTTGGATGAAGTCGGGCGGAGGTTCGAAACGCATCGGGGGCTACACGAGCCCCCGATGTTTGCGTTAGCCGGAGTGATCAGGCTTTGGTCGTGCGTCGACGAGCAAGTCCGAGCCCTAACAGGCCCAGTCCGAGCAGGGCAACTGAGCCAGGCTCAGGTACAGGAATCACTTGGGAAGTGATCGACACATTGCTAAAGAAATCATTCTTAGAGTTTTCAAGCGTGGTGAAGCCGATACAGCCGACAGGTGCGCCAGCCAGGGCACACTGGTTGTTTGTCAGAACACCGAGCCCGTCTACTTCCAGAAGAACCGTATAGCTGTAGTCATCAATGATGAAGCTCGGCGCCTGGAATACGAAGTTGCCTTCGTCGTTCACGAAGCCAAAAGAATCGTCATTCAACGAGAAGATATCATCGCAGGTTGAGTCAGAGTCTACATCACAACCGCCCTGGTTAGGCGTTTCCGTGAAGAAGCTGGCGAAGGTGATCGTTGGCAGATCAAAAGCTGCTCCAGGAACAGGCTCGAAGGGTGTCAGCGTCAGCGAGCTTGTCAGGTCGAAGCTTGCGAGTGCAGTATCATCTACACCAATCTTGTTGTTCTGGTGGATGAAGGTGCCACCAGCGACTGAAGCGCCATCGGTAAATAAACCGCTTGCACTGTTGAGGTTTCCAGTGATGGAAACTGAGCTCTGTGGGCCATTGCCCCAGATCAGTTGCGCGGTGCCTTCGCCTACTACGGAGCCACCAGCGGATCCAACATTCTCAGCGACGTTCTCGAAGCTGTTATCAATGTTATAGCCCCAGTTGGTGATCTTGGCGGCGTGGGCCAGTTGGGCGCCCGCGAGAAGAGGAAGCGTAGCTGTTGCAGTAACAAGCAGTTTTTTAAAGGTTTTCATGAGCAAAAGGCTCCGTGAAATGTGGGTCCAAGGTCCGTATGGATCAGAACAAGCTAGATCTCATCGCAAATATGCATAAAGCACATATTGAGCCAAAGTATGAAATGCATTAAAAAACATAAAGATGAAATATAGGTCATTAAGACGAGTTTACTGAAATGTAAAATAATTCGACGACGACTGGTCTGTCAGGCTAACGTCGAAATGAGTCAGCATTGGCCGTTGATCCTTTCACTTAGTAAGAAAGTGGCGCAAAAACAAGGGGCGATGAACCGAGGTTCAGCAACAACGGAGTTCTGGGCGAACCGACGACGGAAGAAAGATTGTTAAATCGGGAAAAGGTTCAGGCGAGGTCGAGTTGGTCGATCACTTCTCTGAGCTTTGCCTCGTCGTTTTCCCAATTGTATGTTTCTTGAATGCTTCGATTCCCGTTCTGCCCAAGCTTTTGGCGAAGATCAGGGTCCCTTAGCTGCAACAAATTCGCTGCGACATCATCAACGTTCTGATCTCGGCAGACGACTCCGCAGTCACTCTCCCGGATGATCCGTGCTATCGGCACAACTTCGGTTGCAAGCACAGGTAGCCCGGCCAGCATATAGTCGAATATCTTATTGGGGATGGTGTGATTCCAGTGCCCACATACGCGGTAGGTGAGGGCGCCGACATTGGCCTGGTCCATAAGCTCTTCCACGTCTGTTTGATCCAGCCAGCCATGGATTATCACGTTTTCCTCAAGGCCCAACTCGGATACGAGCGACTGGAGCGCTGGTTTGGCAGCGCCCTTGCCAACGATGTCGAACCGAATTTTAGAGTTCGACTCGTTTCGGTCGATGAATTTGCGAATACCCCTTATAAGTATGTCCAGGCCTCGAATACGGGTAAGGAACCCGACGTATACCAAGCGAATATCGTTAGACTCGTGCTTTACAGTTTTATGACCAAATTTGTCGAGGGGAGGGGTATTGCTTACTATAGTGACTCTTTCAGGCGCCGTTCCTAGCCGCAAAAGCCGATCCCGTGACTCCTCAATCATCACCAGCGTGTGGTCTAGTTGGGGTACGGTTTTTTTCTCATAGCGAGCTGCCACTGAGGGGCTCTTGAGTAGCCTGTTTGTGAGCCTGGTCTTGAGAGAGTCATTGCCGAACTGTGCCATCGAGGCATACATCTCCGGGTAGCATTCCGCCATATCTAGAATAACTTTCCAGCGACGCATCTTCCCGATCCAGATCCCCGCTTTGATAAGAGGAAGGTCACGAACAATGATCACCCCTTTCTGACCCGCAGTAATCGAGAAAATCGCCCACAGCCAGACAGGATTGAACCAGAACGGCATATGGAGCCATTTTACCAACGCGTCCGGTAGGCCTTTAAAGCTTGGTAGGCGGCGGATGTCAAAATGTTCGCATTGCTCATGTTTGTCTTTCCGCCCGAGGTTGCTACAAAGGATGGTTACATCGTGACCAGCCTCGCCAAGACTCTTTGCAATCTTTTCTACCCTGACGTCCCACGGGTAATCCTCTTTGTAAACCAGGATACAGCGCACTAATTAGCTCCAATGATAGGGTTCGGTGGATTAACGGATCAGGGGCCTGACGCACCTCAACCAGGTGTACGTTTTTTGGACTCAGGCTCAGCGCCAGAATTAACTTCGCCGTCAAAAGGAAAGCCGTTTCGGTTGGCTTCGCCGTGCTTGTTTACGACGTAGAGGAAACGCTTATCTTCAAGGTATTCGGCGGGCTGATACACAAACCGGATACCGCTCTCGCGCCACAGGATAGGGATCTGGATTGATTGACGGTTTTGAGCCTGGGCCCAGGTTGATTCATCCGAAATCACCACCCGCGCTGGGGTCGAAGACACGTACAGCTCGTCAATCTCGACTTTCATATCCTTATATGGGGTGCTGCGGTTTGGATCGAAACCAAGCAGTGCTACGTTCAAGCCTTCTGGGGTATCGGCCTTTATGAAATCATGAATATCGTGAGAGAGCGTATCGTTCACCCGAGCTTGAATGGCACCTTTGTTTCCATCGACCCACAAACTCATCTGGTTCCATTCGTCTTTTTTGCCAGGCCAGCCTCCCCAGGAGGGTTTTTTACTGCCGCTATACGTTAAATGCATCTGCGTCCACGAAACGCGTGTTCCCTTTCCGCTGGTGTCGTCCCAGACGCGTATGAATTTATTTGAGCCTTTGGAGTGCCCGGGGCTCTCTGATAGCTTTAACTGCCACGATACGAAGAGCTGTGTGCTGCCCTTGTCGTCCAGGGGCTTGAGAAAACTGTTGAAGCTCTTACCTTTAGCTTGATAATCCGCCTGTCGCCCAACTTCATCCTGGACGCGCTCGAGGGGTTTCGCCCAGGGTGATCCGCCCTTTTCCCAAAGCTTGTCGGGTGAGACCGAGCCAATCTCCCCGTTCTCGTAGAGATAAATTTCGGCTCCAGAATCTTTTACGATCCATTCGTGGTCCGCAGCGGAAAACTTAGAGCCGCGAATCAGGAATTCTTCGTGCGGACCACCCACTCTTTCAACTCCACTGATTTCGGGTAAGTTCTGTGGACTGGCAAACGTTGCACAGCCGGGAACTGTTGCCGAGATTATGCTTGCGGTAAAAGCAAGCTTCACAACGTAAGCGGGAAAGCCTGCCAAACGGGACGAATTCAACTGCCACCGAGTCTTATGCGAAAAAGGGTTCTGGTGTTTCTGTATGGAAGGCATAACTGTCCTTACCGGTTGCCGCAGGCCCCGCTAAGGCTGCGAAGAGAGTGAGCTGTTGAATTAGCTCTGTATCGTACCCGAATACCTGTGGTGGGCCACTACCGAAGCGTAACTTCAACTGCTGACGTCGGCCCTATCAGCTGCAGCTGGTACCATGAAGGGCTGGCTACAACGTTTCTGCCGTGTCTCAAGCATCTTGCTGATAAACATGAACGAACTGCAGCCTTGAACGATGGCGATGGCCCGTTCCCCCAACCGTTATAAAAACGTAATCTTTTAGCTTGAGCCCATGTCACTCTCGCAACGTTTGCAACGCTGCTGGATTATTCTGGTAGCATCCGCTCAAACTGAACACGACGGTGATTTCCAGATTATGAGCCTCTGCGTTTCAGATGGGGATAAGATAGTGCCACTGCTTCCCTTGTCGAAAAGGTCTGTATGAGCGTTTTTCAATCGCTAGCCTGGCAATCTGCGTGGTGGAAGGAGTGGGGCGAGCATCATGGCTTTGCGCTTATTGATCCCCCGCTTAATCAGAGATCGGGTATCTATATAGACCGGTACCGCATACGGTCGCTCATTCCCGTACAGTGTCTTCAGTTTGTGGGCACGAACTATCGCAGACTATCTACCCCCCGGACCGAGTACAATTGTCTCTCATCCTCTGGAGACGCCAAGGCGGCTAGAGCTCGGTTGGATGACATGGCAGCATTCCGTTGGACCGAGGCTGTGTTTCGTGATGTGCATGCGGCGTCTTCGGAGACCTCGGCGATTGGCTCGTGGGCGGCGAGCAATGGCTGGAGCCTTCGGGAAGTACACCGAGACAAAGCATATTCAGTGCAGACGTCGAAGTCTTTTGAAGAGTACCTCGCCACGCTGGGCAGCGGCACGCGCCTCAAGCTTTTTAACCGACGAAAGGTGCTCGCTCAGCTCGGACGTGTAGCGCTCGAAAATTATTGGCCGGGCCAAACTGACAGGTTTTTCGAGCTACTGAATGGTTTTCATGAGCAGCGCTGGGGGGCGCCCTGTTTCAATGCTACCAGTCTGAAGTTCCATAAAGCATTTTTGCAGGCAGTAGACGAGGAAGGCGGGAGGCCGGATCTGTCCGTGCTAACGGTAGAAGGAATCCCCACATCGGTTGTGTATAACGTGGTTTACCAGAGCTGCAGTTACAACCTGCAGTCGGGTTACGTAGAGAACTTTCACAAAAAGGTCGCGTTGGGGGTGCTTCATCTCGGGTTTTGCCTGGAGCAGGCCTTTGCAGACGAAACAGTTGAGCGCTTTGACCTACTGGCGGGTAGCGGAAAAAAAACAGATTATAAAAAGCATTTAGCAACAGATGAAGAAGAGCTGGTTTCGTTGATGGTCGTCCGTTCAGGATTTCATCGGGCACTTTACCGTGCAAAAGATGCCGTAGCTCGGCGAAAAGCCGCGAGAATGCAGCGCTCGGATCGGCAGAAAACCAGTGGGTTGGCAGTATGACGGCGAGACAGAAAATCAGCGTGTACTGTGACTGTAACTCCCGTGGTGGCGTTTGGAGTTACTCAGTGCGTAGCCTGAAGCTTTTCAAAAATCTGGGCTATCAGACTCACCTTGTATCTCACGAGCCGAAAAATGACCAGGAGCGTGAGTTACTCAAGCTACTACTTGAGCACTCCGACCATTCGTTTCTTCTATCACCGGAGGCTGCGCCTGACGAGGAGATTGATGCAATAGCGGGTTACCTGACCGGCAATAGTATTGGCGTCTTCGTGCCTAACTATCGCAAGATTTCTTACGCTGCAGCCGCGATCAGTTCACGTCACCAGCCCCTCGTTGTGGTCGGAGTCTGCCACAACGACCACGAGAGCTATTACGAAAGCCTGCTACGCTATCAGCAGCTCATCTCTGTGTTCGTCTGCGCTTCAGAGAAAACCCGTCAGGTCCTGCAAAGGCGGCTTAACCCCAGGAACAGTTCTCGGGTTGCTTACATACCTCATTACGTGAGCCTCGACGGGGACTTCCGGGCCAACTACACGAGAAGCCCCTTTACGGTGGTCTACCATGGCCGCCTTCAAGAGGAGCAGAAGCACTGTTCCGAGATACTCAAAGTTGCGCGTGAAGTGGTGAGCCGAGCAGAAAATGTGCACTTCAAACTGGTCGGGGACGGTGCTGACAAAAAAAGCTACCAGGCTTCAGTTGAGCGGTCGGGCTTGGGCAGCCGCATTTCCTTTGTCGAGAGCATGCCATGGAGTGAGTTACAGCACGAGCTGGCAAACGCGCAGATGGGGATTCTGACGTCCTCTTATGAAGGGTTTTGCTACGGGGCGGCTGAAGCGTTGTCTGTAGGGCTACCAGTAGCGGCGTATGACTGTGGGGAGGTAATCTCGGACTTTCTTTTTCATGAACAAAACGGCTACGTCGTCGACTGGGGTAAGGCGGATCAACTAGCCCAATGGATCGTGCAAACTGCTGATGATGAGGCGAAATGGCAGAAATACTCGGAATCAGCTGTGGGCGTAGGTAGAAGCAAATTTTCGTTCGACAGGATCGCTGCCGCTTACGATGTCGAGCTGGGTAAAGCGCAGGAACATTGCTCTTCATGGCCGTACTACCGGCCAGCGTTTATTCCCGAGAGTGGGAAGTCATGGAGATCCCTCTGGGAGCGTATCGGCCGAAAAATAGGAGCCTGGGCGTGAGTGGACCGCTAATTTCAGTCATTATGCCTGCGTACAATGCCGAGGCGACGCTGGAGGACTCAGCCAGATCCGTCCTCAACCAGACCTTCGATGACCTGGAACTGATTATCGTAGACGATGGTTCAAAGGACGGTACGGCAGACTTATGTCAGAGACTGGAGGCTGAGGACAACCGGGTCATTCATCTTCGCTGCCAGAACGGTGGTGTATCTCGGGCGCGAAATGCTGGGATAGACAAGGCGAAAGGTGGGCATCTTGCTTTTCTGGATGCGGACGATCTTTACGCACCAAGCAAGCTTGAGAAACAACTGAATAGACTTGAAGATTCTGGCGCCGACATCGTTACCACCGGAATACGCCGTTTCGTCGTGGAGCATGGTGAGCGTAAGTGGCTGGGGGAGAGCTATCCGCCAGACCTTGGTTCAGCTGCATACCAGACGCTACTTTTGGATATGGACACGACCAAATACGTGATCTTCAATACCGTATTGGCGAGACGCGAGGTATTCGAAAACGGGCTGAGGTACGATCCCTCCCTCAAGACAGGGGAGGACTGGGACATCTGGATTCGGGCTGCCCTGAACAATAGCTTCGCGACAGTCAACGAGCCATTATTTTACTACCGTAAGCACGCCAACAGCGCTACAGCCGGCTACGGCAATTGGATGACCCTCAATTCGCACCTTCGTATACTGGAAAAGAATGTAAGCGAAACCGTAACGGGTGCGTCGTTGAGGAAACGTAGGGAAGGTAAATACCTTGAGTTCTTGGGCCACTCCGCTTATTCAAAGAATTACCCAGAGTTTATAAAGATCTTACGAAAGGGGCTGTTTGATGCCCATCTCTATAAGAGGAAGAGGCTATATGAGGTAGCAAAAGATCTTATACTGAATAATATTCGCCGCGGGTAACGCGTTCTACTCAGGGATCCCCTCCCGATACTGTTTGTAGAAACCTAGCCACGAATAATACTGCATCTCATTGTCAAAGCGTTGTTCCTTCGAAGAAAAGACACGGCTTATCGACTTCATCAGAAACAGTTTCACTAACTTACGATACAGAAACCTTGGCACCCCAAAGACCATTTTGAATTTAGCAATTTCTTCTTTGCTGTTGACCGCTTTGCCTCGGCCCATTCGCTGCGCACGCGCCCGAAACCATTCGAATTTCATTTGCTCAGGCCGTATTTGGTGATTGACTGTCGCGCCAGAGACGTACATCCCTTTGAAGCCAGCCTTTTCTGCAGGCAGCAGCAGCGAAGCTTCGCTGCCCATAATATAACTAGCCGACTGTCTCGGCCCAATGTTGGGGTCAAATCCCAAACCGGCATTGAACACCCGGCGTCGAACCATCATGTTTGGCCCCCAGATAGAGCTAGCGCTTGTAGGCTGATCGTTTTGACCCAGGTCAACGGCCGCATATGCAACTCTAGTGACCGGATGATCTATTACTATGCGGGCATCAAGCTTAACGCCAGGGGGAAAATAAGGCTCTACTTTACCTCCAAAAAGGTCGTGATCGGGATATCTTTGGGCTGCGCTGTAGAGTTGCCAAAGCCAGTCCTGCTCTACGATTACGTCGTCATCTGTGAAGACAAGAAGGTCGCTCTTGGCGTAGTTGAGACCCCGATTTAACGCATTGTTCTTCCCAGGCTTAGTCTCGACAAGATAAAGAAGAGGAAGGCGCTGACCAAATTTTTCACAGATAGCTTTCGTAACTGAACTACCGGCGTTATCGATAACTATCAGTTCCCACTCAGCCCCGTGCATTTTAAGGTCTAGCATACTCTTGAGAGTTCGCTCTAATATTGAATCGCGATTGTGAGTCGCCAGCAGAACGGATATAAACATAGTTCAACCTCTACCAATTAAAAACTTCGTCGTCTTTTTGAGTGTGCATAGTCCGCAGCTTCAGGATCCAATGACGAGAAACCGTGGCTCGACCGATCGATGCCTTTTTTTAAGAGCTGTACCGGTTGGGCTGCTCTTATTCGAGCATTCGATTTGGGACGTAAACAGTTGGGATATATACATACCTCTTAACTACTTGCAGTAGAGCAATACAGTTAGAGGTGATCCTCTATGCTCTTTGCTTAAGACGTCTCCTTCGCTCATAGAGCTGGCCGACCTCCATGGCGAGATGGATGAGAAGAAAAGCAGAGCTATAATTCCTGCCTGAAAGTCTAAATGCCACTACTTTGGTGAGCTCCACCGGAACTTTTTTATAGATGTAGCGGGGATAGCCAAATAGCATCGGCATAGTGGGAGCTGTCTCCAACTCAGTTTCAAGAGGTACATTGGAGCGGCCTATTCTGAAATACCGATCGGCAACTGCCCGAATAGACACCTGCTCCTTCCTGACAATATGGGCAACAGCGGCATTGGCCACATATCGCGCCTTAAACCCGGCTCGAATAGCTCGAAGGACAAAATCTGTGTCTTCGCCGCCGCTGGATTGCTCAGCTTCACCGAAATTAAATGTAGGATCGACCGAAAACTTTACAGCGGCGAGTACTTTTCTCGAGACCATAAAGTTCGCTCCCTTAAAGAAGCGACCATGGATGGGGCCTTCTTGCTGAGAAATAGGTGTTCCTCCGTAGGAAAGCCCTTCCGCACAGAGCCTTGTCAGCCACTCGGGTGGTTTAGTTTCGAACTTATGACGCACTTGGCCAGCAAAAAGATCTACGTCCGGGTAGGTCTGAGCTGCAAGCAGAAACTGACAGAGCCAGTCAGGCTTCGGGATGACGTCGTCGTCCGCAAAAACAATGAAGTCGCCGCCGACCCGTTCAAAGGCGGTGTTTAGTGCGAACGATTTCCCTTTCCTAGTTTCCGACAGCACTGTAAGTGGTAGCAGTGAGCAGTACCTGGCCAGTATAGTTGGCGTTTCATCGGTACTCGCATTATCTACTGCAATTATCTCGTAGCCTCCCTCGGGTTCTTTCAACTCCAGAAGCGCATCGAGAAGTGACGGGAGGGTCTGGGACCCATTGTAGGTCGGAATCACTACAGAGATCATTTTGAACCTATCGAATCAGGAAACCTTACGTTGGCCGTGGCAAGCCTGAAAATAATTTGGAAAACTTTCTAGAATCTATTTCTCAAAACCTGTTCTAACTGATTCAGGTCCCCATGATACGGCTTCACTGTTGCCAGAGTTTTAGCTTTCGTAAGCAAGTCGGTCAACTCAGAGGCGTTCTCTACATGAGCGCACGCCTCGTCCGGCATAGCTGTTGTAGAGTAATAATCCCTAAATTTGAAGCTACCGCCGATAATCTTGTCGGAAAAGGAAATCCACTTGTTGGGAACGCCGTAAGCATCAGACAGGATGAGCCCGTGTAACGAGGAAGAAAAAACAGCTTCGCAGCTCGCGATTTCATTGATAAAGCTATCATGGCTCTGCTGTACCGAAATTATCTTTAAACCAGGCAGGTCGCGGGCTGCCCGGATGATTTCCGAATCTTGGTCAACATAATGGGGGATCAGGCCAATGCGGTGCGTTTTCCTACTAGAAGCGGGGGTGTAATAGCGTGGCATGAGCAGGGCTGGGTCGCCCAACGGAACCTTTAGGTTAACGCCTGACTGCTTGCTGATCTCTGCCTGGGTCAGGTGTCCTCTTACCGCGAGGATGCTGGCAAACTGCACGTTTTCTGGATTCCCGGGCGAGATGAGCCCGCTACCCCAAACGTAGCTGGTGGGAGATGAAAAGTGCAGGATACTTCCTATAGGCAAGACGTGCCTGAAAACTCTGGTCCGGACTATATAAGTGTCTTTCCCACAAACTTGCTGAAGCAAGAAAGCATTAAGAATATCGCCAACGTTATTTACTTTGTTGTAATAAAAAGTTGGTAGTTTTCCTAAGACCTTTATGTTGAGGAAGTCAATGCCAATGGCTTTTGATTTTCTGAGAGCGTTTGAAAACATGTAACCTCTGCTGGTTCTCAGGCGTATATCTTCTAGCGTCGCCGGTTCCCGTGGCCTACTAGATGAGGTGAGGCAGAAATGGGTGAGATAATGCCATTTTGGCCAAGTTAAAGCCATCGTTCAGAGTGGCTGGCGTGTCATTTACGCATGGAAAAACGCAACAACACCTGCAGTTCTTCCCAGGCTGAGTGTAGGCACTGCTCGAGGCGCAGCGCTTTCTCCCAAGGCACTACCCCAAGGTCGCGGCTCATAGTGAACTCCAGGGAAAGGCCTCCCGAATCCCCGTTTTTTAGTTGGGCGGAGATTAGATGGTATACTGCCGGCCGCGAAAAAAGGACCGTTTCTCGAGGTAACGTCCTTTCGGCCAGTTCCCCAGAGACTGCAACAATAAATATCTGTCCCTTCGGCCGGGGTCTAACGTCGCAATTGCAACGACCGGGCAAACATGCTGTGGCTATCGGAAAGAAGTATGGCTATTAAAAACATTTCGACATCGGTTGTAAAAAGTAGCGCCTGGCTTGGTTTTGCTAACATCGTAGTTAATGTGTTGGCTTTTATTAGTACATTGATACTCGCTCGCCTCCTGACCCCGGATGATTTTGGGCTTATCGCCCTGGCAAGCACCTTCGTCGCTTTGGCCGAAACTTTTACCTCTGTCCAGATAAGTTCTGCTCTTATAAATTTCAAACGAGTGACCAACGCTCACCTCAACACCGCGTGGACGTTGGGGGCGCTCAGGGGGCTGTTGCTTGCAATCGTCATAGCTCTGCTTGCTTTTCCGCTCTCGGCTCTCTATGAAGATGGCCGTCTAACAGGCGTGATGCTGATCCTGGCATTAATCACCTTTTTTCGGTGCCTGACCAATCCCAAATATGTCTTTTTCGAGAAAGAACTATCGTACTCGCGAGAATTCGTGATTATGGTAGTAATGAAGCTGTTGTCTGTTGTGGCTGCGGGTGTTCTGGCTTACTTGTATCAAACATATTGGGCCCTGATAGCCGGTACCGCGTTTGCTGGATTGAGCCGGGTAATTTTAAGTTATTGGTTCGTCCCTTTTCTGCCGCGTGTGTCTTTGAGCAAGGTAAGGGAAATTTGGGCGTTCACCGGCTGGCTGACCCTGGGCTCTGCACTGGACGCTATCAACTCAAATATCGACACGCTCATCATTGGCGCGACGCTCACAGCATCGCAGCTAGGCGCTTACAGGGTAGGTAACGATCTCGCACAAAAACCTACCAAAGAGGTTCTTGACCCTCTGCGGCGACCCTTGTTCCCGGCGTTTGCGCTTTTTAGCGACGACAAGGAAAAATTGGCGGTCTCTTACAGGCGAACTCAATACCTGTTATTCGCGCTTGTATTTCCTTTTGGTGCCGGGTTTAGCGTGATTGCTGAACCTATGGTAAATCTTGTGCTGGGCGAGCGCTGGTCTGAGGCTATATTTGTTATCGAGGTACTCGCAATAAATTTTGCGTTGCAGTCATTCGTCGGCCCCGCTATTTCTCTTGCATTTGCGACGGGAAAAACGAAAGCTGTGTTTACTAGGCAGCTAATTTTTTTCGCAGTACGCGTCCCCATTGTGGTCGCCGCATTGCTGCTCTACGGGCTACCAGGCTTAATTGTTGCGAGATTTGGGACAGGGCTTATTAATATCGTGCTAAATCTGTACATGGTTAACCATATCATTCAGTTATCGCCTTTCCGTCAGGTATCTATGTGTTGGCGCTCACTAGTCAGTGGCCTGCTTATGGTTTTTGTCGTTTATCAAGCCCGCGAAACGATTCACTTTGATGAGACTGTATTGGAGCAGTCACTAGGACTTTTATTTTTCTGCTTGATCGGTGCCATAGTCTATCCCGCCACTCATCTTGCGTTATGGCTCTTGGCCGGCAGGCCGTTAGGGGCAGAGACCGAGATTCTAGAGCTTGCGAGGAAAATATTATTGAGATTCAAGCGTGCTTAACATTTAATATCCTCAATTGCCCCAGCCTTGCACGTGGTGTTCGAAAGAGTGGTGATTTCTAGGGTGTGAGTACAGTTTATGCTATACACGCGTAAGCGTTGAATGCCACCGAGTTATTCGCCCGCGTGAAGCAATCTTCGCGCCAGGCAGCGTATATAAGAAATAGCTAAAGTGCTAAGCGAAATTTTATACTCCCGCGGCCACCTGAGTTTGAAGTTGACTCTTTAATCAAGTAATAATTCCGCCTCAACTTTTCAATTGCCTAGCGCAGGATCATCGTTTTTAGTTTCTTTTTTATTTCTTGCTTCAGGTCCGGCTCAACGTTTTTAATAATCTGCGATACCTTTAATGGATTGCACTAAGTTCTCGCGGATATAATCAAAGTCCATAATCCACTTGGTGTCCAACTCCAGAGCAGAGAAATCCCGCTCCAGATAATTCCTGGTACCCGGTAAACGATGAGATCGATGTCCTAAACGTCTGCGCTTCTTGCATTCGATGCCTGGATGCCATGCATGGCCATCAATCGGGCAATTCGATCGAACGTCCCGACATTGGCCGTTTCCCAGCCACACGGCGGATCGATCTGCCGTTCCGAGAGAATAAATTGTTTGGGAATGCGGCCATCAATTATGCTCAAAAGATACGGTAGGTCCAATACAACACCAGTTTCCTCTTTAGCTGGCGGCACGTAATATGTTAACCAGAGCGTCGTGCAAAACTGCTATTTAGGCGCAGTCGAGGGAGCCTAAGCCGTCTTAATAAAGCCGAATCGAGACAGCTTTGTAGCGCTGTTGACAGTATTTGAGCAATGACCACACAAAGACCGTAACTGCGAAAATCTCAAGACTTTCCTCAATAGTCACCAAAACCCCGAAGATCGCATCATCCCCGCCGACGGCCTTGAAATAGTACATGCCCACGAGCTCCATCCCGATAGCGCCGCTAAGGTAGAGCGCGCCGGCCAGCATGAAACGGAATCGGTGGACAGCCTCCAGCGCAAGCAGGAACCTCAAAAAGTACAGTCCCAGGAGGATTACGATAATACCTGCGGGAATTGTCCATACAGCGTAAAAGATGCCGACGTTTGTCGTCTCACTGTCCAAGGCCGTTCTGACCGGCGCCGCAAGTCGTTCGTGCAGCATGATGCCTTCATCGAGAGCCATCAGTAGGAACCCGCCAGAGAGTACGTACCACTCCACGACATGCTTGGCTGCATTCTTTCGCTCCAGTTGAGCTATAAAAAAAAGGATGAGGCCTGCTAGCAGGATTTGTATAAAGGAGAGGTAAGCAGGGAAGTTGCCTTCGCCATCCATGTTGAAAAGCGGGACGAAGCCTTTGACGTATTCGTAACCGAAGCCGAATCGGAAAATCACGGTGGCGATCTGTGCGGCCACAAGCAGCACGCCTACGGTAAGCAGGACTTTCAGAACATCGCCGGGTCTGACGGTGAGTTCGTTTTGCACAGTTTCGACCTCTAGTTGACTTGAAATGGTCATACTAAGGAAATAGCACCGAAAGTACAGGCGCGAGCGCCAGTATGAGCAAAAACTCATGTCTTCAGTCACCGCTAGCCCAGCAGACGCAATCCACGTTATCGAGCACGACGATAGTCGACTCAGTCTGGACCTGTTCATAGGACCGGCGGAAGCGGGTCTGCAATTCTACCTCCCCACCTGCTACCCGCCCCTCGAATTTGCTATGCTCAGGCCCAACCCAAGCTTGACCGCTCTTTAGTGAGCGCTGGCTCACGTTTTCTTTCGTTGTTGGCATGGAAGGATTGAGAGTGGTTAGATCGACAGCCGTATTTGCCGTGTTGCTTGCCGCCTTTGTGGCCGGGACCTATCCCGTGCTTGAGAAGATCGGTCTGCGGTGGATGAAATTTGATGAGGCGTACTCCCATGGCTGGATGATTTTCGGGGTGTCGCTCTATCTCATCGTCAGGGCCTGGCGGGCGCATCCGCCCCGGGTCGGCTTTCATCCGCTCTGGCTGGTTGTGCTCGGGGTATTGGTGGCTGTTTATACCGCCGCCGGGCTGCTTTATGTAGAAGCTGTGCAGCAGTTTCTGCTTGTGCCTATGCTGCTGGTGATCATTGCGACAGTCGCGGGCTGGGCGACAATGTGGCGCTTTCTGCTGCCCGTGGGCGTGCTCGTATTTGCCATCCCGTTCTGGGATTACGCGGCCTGGCCTCTGCAGCTTATTACCGTCGAGATCAATAAGGTCCTGTTGAGCCTTTGGGGCATTGAGTTTGAGGTCGAAGGTGTACTGGTATTCCTGATCGGGGTAGGGGCGTTTGAGATCGCCCACGGCTGTTCAGGCCTGCGCTATCTGATCGTTGCCATGGCGTTGGCGACGGTTTATAGCGAGCTCAACTATCGCCTCTGGCGCAATCGCATCCTGCTGTTTACGTTTGCGGTGTTCCTGGCGCTGTTGACGAACTGGATTCGCGTATTCGTCATCATCTACCAGGGCTACGTCACCGATATGACGTCGTCACTGATCAATGAGCACGACTTTTTCGGTTGGGCGCTTTTTGCGGGAACCCTGGTGCCCCTGTTTATTCTGGCGGGCCGTCTGGAGCGCACACCCGTCCAGTCGCAACCATCCGCCTCGACTGCGGACAGTCCCCGCCGGCCTGCGTCTCCAGCCAAAGCTGGGCTGGTGACCCTGGTCGCCACAGCGATTCTGCTTGCGCCACTGAGCGTACTGGGCGGGCGTGATGCACGGCTGGTACAGGAAAAGTTCAGTATCTCCCTGGATGCGCCAGAGAACTGGTCGCCGCTGTTCCAGCGCCAGGGGCGGGTATGGGAGCCGAAGTTCTCGGGTGAGGATCACATGAACCGGTTCGCCTGGTTCCGGGCGGAGCCTGGGCAGGGAGCCTCGATGCCGGACTTCTATGCGGCGTCTTATATTCTCACCTATGAGAGCCAGGGGCCGGGCAAGGAACTCATCCATGACAGCAATCGCATGGTGGACACTCGCCGGTGGCAGCCTGATGGCAACTTCGACCTGACTGTGAATGGCGAGCCGGTATCCGGCATGGTCCTGAAAGACAGGGCAACTGGCGACAAAGCTGTGGTTATCTATGGCTTCTACGTGTCCGGTGCCTGGTCCAGCGACCCGGTAGGTGCGAAGTTGCTGCAGCTGTATTCGGCTATCAATGGGCGCCCCGATGCGTCATTGGTGGCGGCCGCGGTTCACTGCGGCGAATGTGATGCCCGTGAGGCTGCGGAGGACTGGGTTGGGGAGCTCATGGCCCAGGCTGAAAGTGCCATAGATGCTCGTTTTGCGAAGCCGGACTGACCTCTGCGGGCGTCTCTGATGGGGGCTCCCAGGTAAGCCAAGGATGAGATTCCCTTGAAGACCACGAGAGAATACGTTCAGGAAGGGCAGGAGCTTACCCGGTTGGCGGTTGGGCTGGGGCGCAAGCTGCCTGGCTTGTTGAGGCGATACCGCTTCCCCCGTGCCGCCGAAAAGCTGCTTGATGGGTTCCTGTCCGATCAGCCGGAGAACGATGCCTACCACGAATTGGTGCGGTATTTCGCGACTTCCTGGGTGACCTACCGCAACCAGACCGGATGTGGCGCGGTTTTCCCCGGACTGCCCAGCTGGAGCGGCACTGAATGTGATGCGCTGGAAGGATTTTCGCGCATGATGCCGTTATTTGCGGCCTGGTGCGCCTCTGGCAGGGACCCTTCGATCGCGCTGCCCGGCAACCGCCAGCTTCTGCTTAGTGAAGAGTTCAAGCGCGGGTTGATCGCAGGCACGGACCCTTCAGCGCCGACTTACTGGGGCGATATGCCCGGCAAGAGCAACCAGCGTATTGTCGAAGCGGCCGATATCGCGCTTTCACTGTGGCTTCTCCGGGACCGGGTCTGGTGTCAACTCAACAAAGACCAGCAAAAAGCTGTCGTTAACTGGCTGTCGCTCGTCAACGGGCGACCGGGACTCGACAATAACTGGCATCTCTTTTTCGTGTTGATAGACCGGGTTCTGGCATCGCTGGGTCACGCGGGGCGCATTGAGGGCGTGCGCGAGCGCTTTGATCGCATCAAGTCATTCCATCTCGGCGATGGCTGGTTCAAGGATGGTCCTGAGGGACGGGTCGATTTCTACAGCGCGTGGGGCTTTCACTATGCGCTGACGTGGATCAATCGCATCGACCCGGAATGGGACCCCGCTTTCATCGATGCGGCACAAGCACGTTTCCTCAAAACCTACCGCTATCTTATCGGGCCGCAAGGTCTACCCATAATGGGGCGTAGCGTGCAATACCGTATTGCGGTGGCGGCGCCCCTGGTGGCCGGTGCCGAGAGCCATCCTGCCATCGTGGCAGCGGGTGAGGCGAGGCGCGCGCTGGATGTGACGTGGCAGTACTTCATTCAGCACGGCGCCCTGCGACACGGTATCATTTCGCAGGGCTACCATGGCTCAAATGCGCGAATCCTTGACCCCTACGCAGGCCCGGCAAGCAGTCTCTGGTCATTGCGCTCGCTGGTTATGGCCTTTTACTACCCGCCCGACCATGAGTTCTGGAACAGCGAGCCGTTGCCTCTGCCGGTGGAGCAAGGGGACTATGACGTGCCGATAGCGGGGCCGGGCTGGAAAGTAACCGGCGCCCGAGCTACGGACACCATAACAATTGAGGTAATGCACAACCCGGAAGATGCCTGCCCCAGGCTTGAGCACTTCTGGCGAAAGCATGCGTTGCAGAATCTGGCTTTCGGCAGTCCGCCGCGCCCCAAGAGTCTCGAGGCGAAATACGGCCGACGTTTCTACAGCTCGGCGAGGCCGTTTTTCATGGAATAGGCGGCCACGTCTTGCCCGCCGAGGCTTCAGCTATAGGTTTCTGCAACCGATTCCCTGCGCAAAAAAACGGGGCCGTCATTATGCGGCCCCGATGGATCTTAACCTGTCGACTGCTTTCTTCTAGATCTTTTCCAGCACGCTCCGCGCTTTGTCATCCTGATTCGTAGCTTTGTAGACTTCTGCCAGGTGCAGCGCGATCTCCTCCGCCGTTGGCGCCAGCTCGTAGGCGGACTCCAGTACGGGCAGGCTTTCTTCGACTTTGCCTGTTGAGAACAGTATCCAGCCGTAGGTATCGGCGATAGCTGCCGAGCGGGGGTTTAGCTCATAGGCGCGCTTGGCGAGGTCGGTCGCGCGGTCATCGTCCTGTTCGTGGTAGATCCAGGCGAGGTTGTTCAGCGCAACAGGATTGTTGGGCGCCAGCTTCAGCAGCGTTTCGTAGGCCTGCTGCGCTTTGCCGGTCTCGTCAGTACCCTGGTACCCGATCGCGAGGGCCAGTTGGATCTGGGCATTGTTCTGATGGCGGTTTGCGCCTGTTTCCAGCACTTCTATGGCTTTGCTGGGCTGGCGGTCCCGACGCAGGGCAGAGGAGAGCTTCAGGATCGTCTCGGGGTTGTCATCTTTCTCCAGCGCCAGTTCAAACAGATTGGCGGCTTTTTCGAACTCTTCGTTCTCAACCCGGTACTCGGCTTCCAGCAGGAAGGGCGTCGCTGACGCGGGATTGCTCTTCTTGACCTCGCTGATGATGTCCAGCGCCTGGTCTTCTTTGCCCTGATTGAGGTAGAGGCGCGAAGTCATCAGTGCCAGGTTTTCATTGTCCGGGAAGCGCTCGCGGCCCTGCTCAAGCACCTTGGTTGCACGTTCCTGGTTCTCTTCCCGGAGCGCCTGCTGGGCGACCGTCGTGTACAGGGATGACAACAGCGGCTCAGCTTCAGTTGGCGCATCAGCCATGTTGACGATCGCGCTTGCCACGGACTCGGCACGCTCGAATTCGCCTTTTGTCAGCGCGTCTTCCATCAGTACCAGTTTCGGACCGATGGCTTCAGGTTTGGCTTCACCGAGGTCACTCAGCCACTTCAGTGTCTCCTGGTAGCGCGCTTCGTCCCCGCGGCTTACCTGCACCAGACCCCGTAGCGCTTCACGGCTGTTCGGCTGGATTTCCAGCGCGGCCTTGAAGTGCTCAAGCGCGCCGGCAGGGTCGTCATTACGACGGGCGAGATTGCCCAGGGCTACCCGGGCGCTGATATCCTCCGGCGCTTTCTGCAGAGCCTGTTGGTAATACTGGCGCGCGCGCTGATTCTCGCCCTGGCTGGCGGCCAGATCGCCGCTGGAAATCAGTGCGCGGATGCTGTCGGGATGGGCCTTGCGCCATTTCTCCAGGGTCTGTGCAGCGTCTGCTGTGTTCTGTTGTGCCGCCTGAAGCCGCGCGAGCGTGAGAAACGCGTTCTCGGAGTCCGGCGTACGGCCGATCGCCGTCTTCAACTGGTCAATAGCGCCAGACATGTTCTCGCGCGACGCCAGATACCGCGCGTAGCGGATGCGCAGCTCGGTGTTGTCAGGATCAAGCTCGAGTGAACGTTCGATATAACGGCGGCCGGTATCGTGGTCGCCGGATGCCAGTGAAGCCATGCCGACGAGCGCCAGCGTGCCCGGGTTGGTCTCGTTCTCGTCGATGTTGTCCAGCAGTTCACGTGCGGCTTCCGGCTGGCGGAGCTGAAGCTTGGTGGCGGCAAGCAGCCGGCTGGCATCGTCGTTGTTGAGGCTGGCCAGGCTTTCCAGAAGCTGCTCGGCTTCCTTCGGACGACCCTGCTGGAAGCGGATCAGACCCAGCATCAGCTGTGCCCGTTCGTGGGTCGCTGCCTGTGCCAGGATTTCCTCAAGGGCGCGGGCTGCACCTTCCAGATCGCCTTCCTCGTACATCTCCTGGGCGGCAATAAAGTTGCTGCGCAGGGTACCGGGGCCGGACTTGGCCAGGATCTCTTCATAGACGAACGCTTCCTGCGCTTTATTCTGGGCGCGCAGGACTTCGATCAACGAAGATATGGTCTCGTATTTGCGGAAGGTCATGACATCGTACTGGCCGATGTCCTCCAGCGCCTTTTCGTAGCCCTGGCGTGCATCTTCCCAGCGCTCTTCCTCCTGGGCCATCTGGGCTTTCCACAACCAGAGTTCGGTGTCCGTGCTGTCCAGTTCTTCCGCCTGGGCCATCAGGTCCCGCGCTTTGTCGCGCTCGCCGTTATGGAAAGCCGTCTTGGACAGGCCCACCAGCGGCATGACGTCCTGATTGTCCTGCTCGCGGGCCGTGGTAAAGATCTCCCGGGCTTTGTCCAGGTCGCGTTCAGCCAGGGCCATTTCGCCCCGGATAAGTGTGGCTTCGAGCTTCTGGCTGCTGCTGGGTTCTTTTATCTGGCTGAGGGATGCCTGCGCCTGCTCGAATTCACCCTGCAGGTAGTGGCCACGCGCCAGCATCAGGTGCAGTTTGTTTTCGGTATGCTGTTCAATAGCGCCGTCTTCGATGCGCTCGCGGAGCGTCGCTATCTGACGCTCGACGCTGGCGCCATCGCCGGCCTTGACCAGGTTATCGATAATCAGCAGGTACGGCTCGATATGGGTCGGCAGCAGATCCATGGCGTTGCGCGCTTCCTGGGTGCTGGCCTTCAACTCGCCCTGGCGCTGGTAGAACTTGGCCTGGTCTATGTGGCTGAGAAAGCGGGCCTCCTCCTGACTCAGTTCTTCGGAGGAGTTGCAGCCTGCCAGGCCAAAACTCAGGGCGGCCGCCAGTATCGAGGCCTGAATAGCGCGCTTAGCAGTCATGTTCACACGTCCTTACTGAATTATTGATTATCGGGTTCGGTCCGGTGCAGGCCGCAGCTTAGGCGGGCGACGTTACAATCCGGTACTTGTCCGTCAGGTTATACAGGGTAGGGCGCGTGACCCCGAGCAGGCGGGCGGCCTGTGCCATGTTATAGCCTGCGGTCTGCAGTGCCTGCTCGATCGCGTGGCGCTCGGCGTCTTCCCGGACCTGCCGGAGGTTGAGTGCGCTGGACTCGGGCCCGTCGCTGTCAATATTGAGCTCCAGATCGCTTGCCGTAACCCGCTTGCCTTCGGCCATGATGGTGGCGCGTTTGATCTTGTTGATCATTTCCCGCACGTTGCCCGGCCAGTGATATTCCTTGATGGCCCGCATGGCATCTTCACCAAAGGCGAGGGTGGCGCGGTCCATCTGCCGGCTGAACTCTTTCAGAAGAGCCTGGGCTATGACGATAGCGTCACCCTCGCGGTCGCGGACCGGGGGCACACTCAGCGTGATTTCGCTGATCCTGTAATAGAGGTCTTCCCGGAACGTGCCGGATGAGATGAGCTGATTCACGTCTCGGTGCGTGGCGCAGATAACCCGCACGTCCACCGGTATGGGTTTGACGCCGCCGACCCGGTCAATCAGGCGCTCCTGCAGAAACCGCAAGAGTTTGGCTTGCAGCGCCATCGGCATATCGCCAATTTCATCCAGAAACAGGGTGCCGCCGTGGGCGCTTTCGATCTTGCCCTTCTTGGACGTGGTCGCCCCCGTAAAGGCGCCTTTTTCGTAACCAAAGAGCTCGCTTTCAAGCAGGTTTTCGGGGATGGCGGCGCAGTTTATCGCCGCGAACGGCTGCTTCGACCGGTTACTGAGGTCATGCAGGGCTTGGGCGAGCACCTCTTTACCGGTGCCGGTCTCGCCCAGGATCAGGGTCGTGACATCTGTCGGCGCAATTTTTTCGATGGTCCGGCAGATTTCGAGCATTTGCGGGCTGGCCGCGATAATGCCTTTAACGCGTGCATTACTGCCATGGCTGACCAGCTCGCGATTCTCACGTTCAAGCTCAGCGAGACGGAACGCCCGGTTGACGACGAAACTGAGGATGTCGCCGTCGAGGGGCTTTTGATAGAAGTCAGTGGCGCCCATGCCAATCGCGCGCACCGCGTTGTCTTTGTCTTCCCGCCCAGTTACCACGATAACCTTTGTGGTAGGGCTGAGACGGAGGATTTCTTCCAGCAGGGCAAAGCCCTGGCTGGCCCCGCCGGGGTCCGGCGGCAAGCCAAGGTCGAGCGTTATGACCTCAGGCTCGAACCGTCGCAAGGCCGCTATCGCACTGGCGTGATCCTCGGCTATGGACACTTCGACCTCACTGTCGAAGGACCAACGCATCTGGCTTTGCAGCCCTGGATCATCCTCGATAATAAGCAGGCGTTTCTTCACGTGTATTCCCTGACCAGTATTCAGTCTTAAGTGGTGTGCCTGAGCGTCTGGATATGGCCGCCCCGGCGCAGCGAGCCTCGGGCTCGACCGAACAGCTCGCTGGGTGAACTGCCAGCCAACCGGGCCTGACTGCATTCAGGGGTAGGTCGGTCAGCCGATTTCTGCTGCGGCAGTATACCAGAGCTCTATGCCATGCCCTCTTAAGCGCGTGCTAAAGAGCCAATGGATGAGTCGTGCTTCAGGCTATTTTCGAACGGGCGCGTGTCCCGGTCAAACAGTGTCTTACGTGTCGCTAATCAGTTTTGTGCTCAACGTTAACGGAAGATAACACTTACCGGCCCAGCTTCAAGCATTGTCCGGCTTAACTTTGTCTGGCTTAACGTTCTTTGCACGCCTGGCTTTCCTATCTATGCGTGCTATGCGCGACTGGCTACGCGTAGCTGGCCTCGAACGGTGTAAGTGTGCCTGTATCGCGTATGGGGCTTCGTACCCGGCAATTTGGGTACGCTGCTCAGGCGGTGGCCGAGCTGCTCTCTTTTTCCTCGACGTCACGCACAGTTTGCAGCCGGATTGAGAAGCAGGAGCCCACACCGACTTCACTGGTAACATCCAGCGACCCCCCCAGTTTGCGGAAGTACTCCCGGGCCTGATAGGCACCGATGCCCATGCCGGTCAGTCCCTTTGTGCTCTCGAAAGGCTTGAATAGCCGCGTTTTGATAAAGTCGTCGGTCATGCCTGCACCGGTATCCTGCAGGAAGAGAACGACCTGGTCAGTGCTCAGTTTCAAAGTGAGGGATATTTCACCATCGTTATGGGTCGCGTCCCTGGCGTTCTGGATCAGGTGGCTCAGAACTGTTCGCAGTTGTTCTTCGTCCGCCCGGATCCAGACATCCTCTTCGGGAAGGTCAATACTCAGCGGCGGCTTCTGCACGCTGTGGTGGGCTTCAAGTTCCCTGCACAGCTCTGTCAGGTTAACCAGCGCGGTTTTATCTTCCGGGTTGGGGCGGCGTATATGGTCTACCAGATTGGACATCTTTTTGACCGCGTGCTCTGTGGTCCGGATCATATCGTCAATAAATTCCGGGTTGTCCCGGTGCCGTGGCGCATTCCTTGCCAGTAACGAGAGCTGGGCGATGATGGTCTTGAGGTCGTGGACCATGAACGCGGATGCTTTACTGACCGCCTCGAACTGCATCGCCGCAGCCAGGCGGCTCTGGGCATCCGCCTGGGCCAGGAAGTTACAGACCTGGCGCGCCACCACGCGTATCAGGTCGAAGTTCTCCCAGTTAAGTTCAACCCGGGCGAAGGGCGAGCCGACCAGCGCGATGCCGTACAGGTCCCTGCCCAGATAAAGCGGTATGACCAGCCAGGGGTCGTGGAATTCCATCACGCTGTCCGGCACTTCCAGCAGGTTGTAGCGGACCGGGTCCTGCTTGTACTCCTTGAGGTCGAGTATCCACTCCCGCTCGCGGAAGAACCGGACAAGGTCAGAGTCACCATCAATCCGGGTATGCTTGGGCGGTGCCATATTGACTGAGCTGGTCAGCGTAAACTGGCCTTCTTCGTCTTTTATCCAAAGGGCGCCGGCATTGCTTTCGACAAGATCCGCGATGACCCGGACGACCCGTTCTGTGAGGGGTGGTGAGTCCGTCATCGAACTGAAGGCTTCCGTAATCTTCAGCCATTCTTCCCGGTAGTCGTATTTGTAGTCGAAAAAGTTCTGGCTGATAAAAACCATCAGGCGCGACCGGAACCGCGTAGAGGTCATCATCAGCACGAACAGTGAGATGAACAGGCTGAGGAACAGTACCTGTAGCGCCTCGCCCCAGCTGCCGCCGACCTGGCGCACGTAGTAGCCGCCCGCTGCAGCAACCATGAGATAGAGGCCAGCGAGGGTTAGGGTGCCGGCATGAAACACCACTGAGCGGGAAAGCTGCAGCTGAATCGGCTGCTTGCGGGCATTGATCATGTTTACCGCGAGCAATGGCGTTGCAATCGCGTTTACCGAGCCGCGGGCATCCCACAGGGGCGACGATATCTGGTTGAACAGGAGCGCATCGGCGTAGAGAAAAAAGTCGTATACGAAGATGCCGCCGATACCGAAGCAGATGTACTTGATGCTGGACCGGCCGTAGGCCATGGAGTTACGCCAGATCTGCTCGATCAGGCTGATGCCCAGCAGCGCAATAACAAGCTGGCCCAGAACCGCCGCCTGACCACGGATCAGGGCGCTTCCCGTCAGATAATCCGTAACGGAAAAACCGACCAGAATCGTGATGAACACACCTGCGGTAAGGCCAAGCAGTGCCTTGAGACGGGGGGGAATCAGGCGGTTCTGGCTGCCGTCACGAATCAGTGCCAGCAATACCGCAACCCAGGCGAAATCACGGGTCAGCTCAAGGGCGAACCGGACGGGAAACGACGGCTGATCCCAGAGTACCTGGGCCACGATGGCGAATGACCATAGGGCGGAAACAATCGCCGACATGAACAATGCCCGATCGGTGGTGCGGCGCAGGTAGCGCGTACCCACGAGGAGGGCGAGCAGGCTGAAGGCGATCGCTGCGATCAGATGGCTGACAAAGCTGAAGTCGACCACTAACTAAAGGCCCTCTGGAAAAGTGACGTCCTAGCGGCTCAATTTTACAGAATGAGCGACTTCACAGGTTCTGGTAAAAAACCGTTCAAGAACGCCTAAAGGTACAGAATGCCGTGCAATCTGCAAACAACGATTTAGCCTGCGCCAGTTATTCCTTTAACTTATCAACGCCCACTTAAAAACCGTTGCCCTAGCCGACGCGTTTTGTAGAGGTCGGTCCAGCCACCGGGGCCAGGGGGCGGGGGAGATAGTGCGGGTCACTGAACACGTCCATGGCGTACTTGACCCGATCAACGGCCCGTTCTTTAACCCGCGGCAGCTTCTCTATGTGCTCCAGGCGGGGCCGCAGGCCAACACCGTTGGCGACCTGGATGGCAAGCCCGGGCCTTGCATTCAGCTCCAGCAGAAGCGGGCCGCGGTGCTTGTCGACTACCAGGTCGGCGCCGATATAGCCCAGCCCGGTCATGTCATAGCAGCGCGCGGCGAGGCGCAGCATTTCGAACCAGTCGGGAATCTGGATCTCCAGCAACGCCAGCCCGGTATCCGGATGATTGCGGACGCGTTTGCTGTACTGCACCGCGTGCAGCCCTTGGCCCGTGGACAGGTCGAGCCCGACGCCAATGGCGCCCTGGTGCAGGTTAGCCTTGCCGTCGGAGGCCTGCGTAGCCAGCCTCAACATGGCCATAACCGGATAGCCGCGGAAGACGATGATGCGAATATCGGGCACTCCCTGGTGGGAGAGCTTGGCAAAATCAGGATCGTTGACGATCAGGTCTTCGATGATGGCCACGTCGGTTTTGCCGCCGAGCGAATACAGGCCAGAAAGGATATTGGACAAATGCCGTGACAGGTGGTCAATGCTGACGGCGCTGCCAGAAGGCTTGAAAAAACTGTCGCCGTCCTGCCGTTCGATAACGGTAATACCTTTGCCGCCTGAACCTTTGGAGGGCTTGATGGCGAAGCCCGGCAGGTCTTTGACCCGGTCGCGGAAATGGCTGATTTCGTGCTGTGCCCGGACCACCTGGCGCAGGGTGGGGGTCGCAATATCGTACTCAACCGCAAGTAGCTTGGTTTTGAGCTTGTCGTCAACGAGGGGGTAAAGGTCGCGGCTGTTGTAGGCGTTAATATACTGGACGTTGCGCCGGTTCATGCCGAGCAGTCCATGGTGCCTGAGGAACGACGGCTTCACCCACATGGCGTGAGCCTCCGCCGTTGTGCCGCTACGGCCGCTTGTCGGGTCTGTTGTGCAGGCACCTGCCCCGAGTCTTTTTCAGGCTCTTGTCTGCAGTCCGGGCGCTGCCTGGCCGGTATACGGTAGAACATGGGCTGCCTTAATCCTTCGCCAGAAAACGGAAGCGGCGTAGCTCGGAAAGCCGGTAGCCCTTGTACTGACCCATCAGCAACACCATCGCCAGAATGATCAGGTGAAGTTCGGGAAAGTTGAAACTGAGGTGGCTGATGTAGCGCCACTGCATCGCCGAGAACGCGAGCACTGCGACAAAGAGACTGCCGAACCCCTGGATAAGCACCTCCTGGGCGCCTTCTTCTTCCCAGAGGATGGACATGCGCTCGATGGTCCAGGCGATGATAACCATGGGGAAAAACGTCACTGTCATGCCGCTGCTGATGCCCAGCTCGTAGCCCAGCAGGGCCATGAATGAGGTAATGAATATGACCAGGATGATCAGGGTGGCTATTCGGGCGACAAGGAGCAGGTTAAGCCTCGACAAATAGCCGCGGAGCAGCAGGCCGACCGCGACAATGCTGAGAAAGCTGATCAGGCCCGGCACCAGCGAGGTTTGCAGGAAGGCCACTGCGATCAGTATGGGCATGAAGGTGCCCGAGGTCCTGAAGCCGACGATGATCCGCATGAATACCACGACCAGTGCCCCGACCGGAAGCAGCAGCAGAATCTTGAACATACCCTGTTCTTCGAGGGGCAGGTGGTACAGGCTGAAGCGGGAGAAACCGCTCTCGTACGACTGGCTCTGGACCAGATCCTGCGCCGGTACGGTCTGCTGCAGCATGGAGAAACTGACGGTCGAACGCCTGCCGCCCAGTACATCCAGCAGCGAGCTGCCGCCCCGTTGCCACAGCAACAGATTTTCAGGCGTATCCTGATCGCCGGTGCGGGGATCAAACGTTATCCAGCCGTCTTTGGTGTAGACATCGGCCACCGCCAGCAGGCCCTGATTCCGGCGCGCGTCTTCGAGTTGCAGGCCCATGCTTATCCGGGCAGGAACCCCGGCCTGGTTGAGCAGCCGTACCAGAACTTCGGCGGTTGACTGCTGGGCCAGCAGGAGTGCCGCGTTCTGGTTGCTCTCGCTGTTGTTGAGCAGCTTGATCAGCTCGCGCGCCAGGCTTTCTGGGGAGCTTGAGGTTTCCCGGGCCTGGTTTATCAGGCCCTCGGCTGCGGTTGCTTCGGGTTCAGACCAATAGGAGTTGCCAGTCGCGACCGGGGGCTGTTCGGGAGGCGCCGGCGTCGCGCTGGGGTCAGTGATGAGCTGAACCTTGTAGTAGAGCGTCTGCCGGCCGTTAGCGCGCCGGATAGACCACTCGCCACGCCGTATGCCGCCTTTCTGTATGGTCGAGAAGCCATAGCCGGGAGAAGCGGACTGCTCAGACATGACCCGGAACCCTGGCGGCTGGTCGGGCAGGGCTAGGCTGGCCGTTACTGGATCCCCATAGGCCTGGAACTCGATTTTGGCCTCGACCTGCCAGACCGTCTGCTCGACGCCGGGGGTCAGGGGGACGTTGAGTTCGTTATGCCTGAGGGTGGCAATGGCCAGGCCAGCGATAACCAGCAAGGCGACGGCCAGATAGAACGGCAATTGTTTATTCATCTGAAGACTCGCTGACGATATCCGCAGGCAGGGCGACCGAGTTGGCGCGGGACACGTCGACGACCATGGTGTCCTTGAGGATGTTGCGACCAATCAGGACCGGGAATTCCAGGTGGCCCCGGTCAGACAGGGTAAATTCCGCCAGCCGTTCAACGTCACCGATCACTATGCGCATCTTGACGACCGCGCGGCGTTCGCTGTCCTCGGTCGACGACTGCAGAATGCGAACGAAATGAGCCACTTTGCGCTCGACATCGACGAATTCTTCGCGGCCCGGCAGGGGCATCTTGAATCGCACCCAGTCTTCTCCGTCCCGCTCGAAGATCTGGGGTTCGCGGGCGTCAAGCGACGAGGTCGTCGCGCCCGTATCGATACGGGCCGTGTAGGCCTCGCCCGGAGGGTCCACGTAGACCTTTTCGATTTCGCCAATGACCAGTTTGCCGTCATCAATGTGCTGCATGTCCGATGACTGGCTGGGCGGCGGCATAGCCTCACACCGCGGAGTCTCTTCAACGGCCGGACACTCCGGCGCCTTCACCTGTTCCTCAAGAGCCTTGACCATGCGGTGCATGGATTCGGTTTCCGCAACAAACAGCAGGTCCCGGGAGGCTGATTGTTCTTTCTCAAGCTGGACCAGGGCGCGTTCGGTAGCCTGAAGCTGCGCTTTAAGCTCACTCAGGTCGGATTCCCATACGGCACGGTAATCGCTGGCGCATCCGGAAATTAAGAGCACAGCTATAGAAATGAAGACGGTTGCAGGCTGGGCTAAACGCACGAATACCCTCGTTCTAAACTGCTTGGCTGGATGTTTGTTGCGGTGCAAGCGTTGAATGAATACCAGTAGAGTAAAACGCTGGTTTTGATGTACCTCATACTGGAGGCAAGCATAAAAGCCACGCGATTATAGCGAAACATAGCTTTCAGAGACCAGTACGCCGCCGTAACCTAACATTTTATCGGCGTTGATTCGCCCTAGATCTGCCGATGGGTTTGAGACCGGATGTGACTCCACGTGAGCATTAAGTTAGATAAAATCGCTAACCTATTGCTTTATAGGGTTTTTAAACGCTCCATTCAGCCAGTGTCCCGTTCGGGACGCCAGGCGCATTGCTGTGTTTATCCCTTTCAGACAAACTGTTTCACGACACGACCAGGCGGCGGTCCGGCATGGGACCTATTGGCTTGCGCTCTGAAAGAGCCCTTCGTGGTATCCAAAAGATTGGTATCCGAAAGAGCAACATGTGAAATCTGAAAGCGCCAGAGATATACGCCAGCCAGGGCGCGCACTCAGAGAACAAGCGAATAGGTCACATCTCGACACCAATTTGCGGAATAAGGAGATCCACTATGAGTGTTGTCTTTCTGTTAATCAGTGCCGCAGTCCTGCTGTACCTGGGTATTGGAGGTGCGATCGGTGCACTGGTACTTGTCCTGGCGACACTTGCGGGGATGTATCAGGACCACTGGCACTTCGCCAGCGTGCTCTTTGGTGTGCTCTTTCTTTTACCTGCACTCTTTATCATGTTGCCCACCAGGTTCCGCCGGCACCGCTTGAGCGCGCCTTTGCTCGGTTGGGTGCGCGGGCGCTTGCCAAAGCTGTCAGAGACCGAACAGGAAGCCCTCAAAGCCGGCGACGTTGACTGGGATGGGCAATTATTCTCCGGCCGTCCGGACTGGCAGAAACTCCTCGGGCTGCCACATGCGAGCCTGAGTGAGGAGGAGCAGGCGTTCCTGGACGGTCCGACCAACGAGCTCTGCGCCATGATCGACGACTGGTCGATGACCCATGAGCTCTACGACCTGCCTGAAGAAGCCTGGACCCACATCAAAAAGAGCGGCTTCTTCGGTATGGTCATTCCCAAGCGCTACGGTGGGCTGGGATTTTCCGCCACGGCGCACTCGGAAATCGTCATGAAGATCGCCTCTCGCGGTGTCTCCGCTGCAGTGACGGTGATGGTGCCCAACTCCCTGGGTCCGGGCGAACTGCTCGTACACTACGGTACTGAGCAGCAGCGGGAATACTATCTGCCCAGGCTGGCCCGTGGCGATGAGGTTCCGTGCTTCGCACTGACGTCCCCCATGGCTGGCTCAGATGCTGGCGCCATTCCCGACCGCGGCATCATCTGCAGAGGGCAGTGGAACGGCGAAGAAGTGCTGGGGATGAAAATCACCTGGAACAAGCGCTATATCACGCTCGCGCCAGTTGCCACGCTGATTGGTCTGGCGATCAAAGTCTACGATCCGGACAGCCTGCTCGGTACTGAGCATGACATGGGCGTGACCTGCGTGATGGTGCCCGCCGATACGGAGGGCGTTCACAGCGGCGCCCGTCACCTGCCCATGAATACGGTATTCATGAACGGGCCGACGTGGGGCGAGGATGTTTTCATTCCACTGGACCAGGTGATCGGCGGCCGGGAAATGATCGGCAAGGGCTGGACCATGCTGCTCGAATGTCTGGCCATCGGCCGCTCCATTTCACTGCCGGCCCTGGGCACGAGCGGCGGCAAAGTCGCCTGCCTGACGACCGGCGCCTACGCGGCGGTTCGCGAGCAGTTCGGTCGTTCGATCAGCGAATTCGAAGGGGTACAGGAAGCCATGGAGCCCATGGCCGGCTATACCTACATGATGGACTCCGCGCGGCGTTTTACCTCGGGCATGCTGGACCGGGGTGTCACCCCGTCGGTGCCCTCTGCACTGCTGAAGTACCGCAACACGGCGCTGATGCGCGATGTGGTAAACCATGCCATGGATGTCATCGCCGGTCGCGGCGTTATCAGCGGACCACGCAACTTTCTGGCCCGGGTATATCAGGCCGTACCAATCGCCATCACCGTGGAAGGTGCGAATATACTCACCCGCAGCCTGATGGTGTTCGGCCAGGGCGCCATTCGCTGTCATCCATTCATCGTGCAGGAAATCGAAGCCGCAGGGGATGAGGACCAGCAAGCTGCGGTTAAAAAGTTCGACGGCGTCTTCTATGCTCACCTCGCACATACCTCGCGCAACGTCTTGCGAACGTTTGTGCTTGGGCTGACCCACGGTTGGCTGGAGCCGGTTCCCGCGAAAGGAAACCTGCGTAAGTACTACCGCCAGCTGTCGCGGTTTGCGTCGGCTTTCTCGGTACTGACAGACGTGAGCCTGTTGACCCTGGGTGGCGGGCTTAAGGCCCGGCAGCGGTTCACAGGGCGGATGAGTGACGCGCTCGTGCACCTTTACTACGCGTCCGCAGCCATCAAGCAATGGCATGAAGATGGCTATCCTGAAGACATGCGGGACATTATCGAATGGAGTCTGGAGCAGTCGCTGGTCGACCTGCAGGCTTCGCTGCACCGCGCTATCGGTAACTTCCCGGTTAAACTGCTCAGATTTCCATTGATGGCCTTGACCTTTCCGCTTGGGTTGCGACTGAAGCACCCCGACGACGAGCTCGGCCGCCGCGTTGGCCTGAGCATTGTCGACAAGCCCTCCGTACGTGACCGCATAGTGCGTGGCGTTTACCATTCCGAGTCGCCAGAGGACCCGGTCGGGCGCGTCATGCATGCCCTGAAGCTGGCCCAGGAAACGGAGCCGGCACGCACGCGCATCAACAAGGCCATTCGCAAGGCGGACCCGGACGAGTTGCAGGACATCGAAATGCTCCTGGGCCACCAACGCGACGAGTTGCTGGACTGGGCCATAAAGCACGAGGTCATCGACCAGAGCGAGCGCCAGTCAGTATCCGAGGCGCTGGCTGCGATGTACGACGTGATTCGTGTCGATGCCTTTGCGAAAGAGGATATTGAGAAACTGGCCGAATGCTCGAAAGGTAAGTTGAAAGAAGTCGTACGGCCATGATGTTGCGCTAAGGGCTAGTGCACTAGGCTAATGGTGCGCGAGGAGCACCCTACGGCGGGACCGATCTCCTGTAGGGTGCGTACTGCGCACCATCTACGTTCTCAGGGCGACTCCGGGAGTCGCCGAAACTAAAACGCTGTCCGATACCCACCATTCGCGCTCCGACTCGCCACCACAATAAACATTTGATGTGATCCCGCGGGGCCTGCTCATAGAATGCCGGATTCTTATCCGGAGCCTGCTCTTTTGTCTGAACTTCCTGCCTCTGACTCGTCGCTATCGGCGACCTCCTTGCCGCTCCAGTCCCTGGCGCAGGTTGCGGGTACCGATGTCGTTGCCGAGCATGTGGCGAACAGCCTGGCGAGCGCGGGCTGGTGCGTGCTGGAGGGGCTGGGGTTTGATCCGGTGCACCTCACCGCTCTGCAGCAGGAAGTCGTGGCACTGCATGAGGCGGGCGCGCTTGCCCCGGCCGCCATAGGGCGGGGTCCGGGCCAGAAGCTGGCGGCTGAGATCCGCAATGACCGCACCGCGTGGCTCGACGGCCAGAGCGCCGCACAGGCAGCGTTGTTCAAACGATTCAGTGAGATACAGCAGTTTCTTAATCGTTCGCTCTATCTGGGGCTGACGCATTTTGAGGCGCATTTTGCAGCATTTGAGCCCGGCGGCTTTTATCGCGCACACCGGGACAGTTTCCAGGGCAAGGCTTCGCGGTTGGTAAGTCTGGTTCTCTATCTGAATGAGCGCTGGCAGCCGGAGACGGGCGGCGAGCTGCGTATTTATGATGCTGAGGGAGCTGTAGCCGCTGAGGTTGTGCCCGTGCTGGGTCGCACTGCTGTGTTCCTGAGTGAGGATGTTTTGCATGAAGTGTGCCCCTCCACACGCCTGCGTTACAGCATCGCCTGCTGGTTCCGGGCAGATGTTTCGGACAATCTTCTGCTTTTGCGTTGATGGGGCTGGCCAAATACTCTAGAATCCGCCCCGCGTTCGGATAAGTCCGGATCCGCCGTTATGGTGGTCCCGCCGGTGCCTTCGCAACGATAAACCGTAAACCCGGTCAGGCCCGGAAGGGAGCAGCCGCAGCGGTGGATTCGTGTGCCGGAGTGTCGCTGGTGTGGGCCACCCCCATATCTGCTTTTCCCCGTTTTGTTTTTCTGTCCGAGTGCCGATGTTCTTCTGTCCGAATGCCGAGCCAGGTTTCGGGATGCCTGCTGTTATTAAAAGCGCGCTTGCAGCGCAAACTCTTGGTGTTGAGCGGCTGCCAAGGCGTTACGGCCATTGGTTACGGACATGCCTTGCTTCAGCACCCCGCACGGGGGTGCATCAGACTTATTCAGAGGCTCCCTAGATCGTTCTGCCCCGTGTTATCGTTAGGGGTCTTTTGCTGAGTTACCCAGACGGGACACTACCGGAGTAAACATGACGTATCAGGTTCTGGCACGAAAGTGGCGCCCTCACACCTTCAGGGATCTGGTAGGACAGGAGCATGTTCTCCAGGCACTGGTTCACTCACTGGAACAGCAGCGCCTGCATCACGCCTATCTGTTCACCGGTACCCGTGGCGTGGGCAAGACCACTATCGGCCGTATCCTGGCTCGGTGCCTCAACTGCGAGCAGGGTGTAAGCCCCGAGCCCTGTGGCGTTTGTGACAGTTGCCGCGAAGTGCTCGATGGCCGTTTTGTTGACCTGATCGAAATCGACGCGGCCTCCCGTACCAAGGTCGAGGACATGCGTGAACTGCTGGATAACGTCCAGTACTCACCAACCCGCGGTCGTTTCAAGATCTACCTTATCGACGAAGTGCACATGCTCTCCAACTCGAGCTTCAATGCGCTCCTGAAGACGTTGGAAGAACCACCGGAACACGTGAAATTCCTGTTTGCCACGACTGACCCCCAGAAACTGCCCGTAACCATTCTGTCCCGCTGTCTCCAGTTCAACCTCAAGCGTATGAGCCCCGAACGGATCGTTGGCCACCTGCGCCATGTGTTGGCCGAAGAGGCTATTCCGGCGGAAGACGCGGCTTTATGGCAACTGGCCCGTTCGGCCGACGGCAGTATGCGCGATGCCCTGAGCCTGACTGACCAGGCCATCGCCTATGGTAACCAGATCATTGAAGCCCAGGCGGTCAGCAACATGCTGGGCACGATAAACCAGCAGAATGTTTACCGGCTCATCGATGCGCTTGTAACGGGGAATACGGCCGCGGTGCTGGCCGAGTCGGCGCACATGGCCGAGTTCTCGCCGGACTACCGTGCGGTGCTTGCAGAACTGCTGGCTACCTTTCACCGCATCGCCCTGGAGCAGGCTGCCCCTGGCTCCACTGATGATGCCGAGGGCGACGCCGATCAGGTAGCGGCGCTGGCGGGCCGCCTCAGCGCCGAGGATGTGCAGCTTTTTTATCAGACCTGCCTGATTTCCCGGAAAGACCTGGAGGTGACGCCCGACGCCAGAATGGGCTTCGAAATGGCGCTTCTGCGTATGCTCGCCTTCCGGCCCGGCCGCGCCGAAGCGACACCTGATCAGTTACGCGGCCAGGCGCCAACCAGGCCGGCCTCTACAGCCCCCGACCGGCCAGACGCTGCTGCCGGACAAGCTCAAACCGGACTGGGCGCGCGTGAGCCTTCCGGGCGAGCGACTGCTGAGAGGCAGGCAGGTTCAGACTCCGGGGCAATCCACGACAGCCAAAATCAAGGGTCGCCGAAATCGGCGTCATCCACGGCACAGAGCGTCGCAGCGCAAGAAAGCGGGCAGCCAGGCAGTGCATCCGCAGCGCGGCCCCAGGGAGTGCCAGCCCGGACGTCGGCCACCGGAGGCCCAGCAGGCGTCCAGCCGGGATCAAGCGACGGTGTTGTCCCGGATAGGGCAGGTGCGTCAGTTTCAAATGCCCGGGGCGAAACCGCTGGCGAGGATCGTCCGCCGTGGGAGGACGAGTCCGTGCCGGTGGATGCTTACGATGAAGCCCAACTGGACGATGAGGGGAAAAACAGCCCGTCGGCCGCCGGTCCAACGGCGTCATCACCAGCTGTCACGGCCCCCCAGGGCCTCGATCAGCGGTCGCCCGCAGAGACGGCTCCCGCCGTAGCCCCGTTTGAAGGCGACCACTCTACTCAGGCAAAACCACAGCAGAGCCCGGCAACGACGCTGTCTGAGCAGGAACCGGCTGACGCGCCCCCAAAGCCGGTACCGGCCCAGCCAGATCATCAGGCTGAGCCGGTTTCAGCTGAAGAGTTTGACTGGACCCGCGACTTCGAACAGTTGGGTCTGAGTGGTATGACCAAGAACCTGGCGTCCAACGGTGCGCTGACAATAACCGGTAACATTGCCACGCTGGCGCTCGACGAGGGCCACCTGCGGCTCTTCAATGACCGCCATCGGGAGCGCTTGCTGCAAGCGCTGCAGGCTGTGTTCATATCCCTCGAAAAGCTGGAGCTTGTCGCCGGTGATGCGGGCGACGCCGCGCCGGCGGTCCGTGCAGAGCAATTAAGAGTCCAGCGGCAGGCGGCGGCGGTTGAAGCAATCCGCCAGGACCCCAATGTTAGGGAGTTCGTGGCTCGGTTTAATGCCGAGGTGATCGAGGACAGTATTCAGCCGGTGTGAGGCATCAGCCGGTGTGAGACAACCACCGGTGTGAGACAACCACCGGTATGAGACAATGGCTAACGGTCAGGCAGAGAGCCGGAGCAGCAGGTGTTCCAGTCAAGGCTTCCAGGAGAGGTGAGTGATATGAAAGGTGGTATGGGCGACATCATGAAGCAGGCCCAGCGCATGCAGGAAGACCTGCAAAAGGCGCAGGAAGAAATCGCCAAGGCCGAGGTGACTGGCGAATCCGGCGCAGGGCTGGTCAAGGTCACCATGAACGGTCGGCATGACGTGCGCAAGGTTGATATTGATCCTTCGCTGCTGAGCGAAGACAAGGAAATCCTGGAGGATCTGCTGGCGGCAGCGGTTAACGATGCAGTCCGCCGCATTGAAGCGCATCAAAAGGAAAAAATGTCAGGCATGGCCTCGGGTATGGGTCTGCCCCCTGGCTTCAAGATGCCGTTCTGATCGTATGGCATTTACCCCCCTGCTTGAAGACCTGATCGACGCGCTGCGGTGTCTGCCCGGTGTGGGCCAGAAATCCGCACAGCGCATGGCTTTCCAGTTGCTCGAGCGCGGTCGTGAGGGTGGCTGGGCCCTGTCCCGTACATTGGCCGCCGCGCTGGAAAAGATCGGTCGCTGCGAAACCTGCCAGAATTTCTCGGAGACCCCCCAGTGCCCGTTGTGCCAGGATGCGAGCCGGGAGACCGATATCATGTGCGTGGTCGAGTCTCCCGCCGATGTCATGGCTATCGAACAGGCCCGGGATTATCGTGGGCAGTACTTTGTACTTATGGGCCACCTCTCGCCCATCGACGGAATTGGCCCCGAGGAGATCGGTGTAGACAAACTACTGCAGCGGGTCACGCGCGAAGGGACCCGCGAACTGATCATCGCCACGAACCCTACAGTAGAGGGTGAAACCACCGCGCATTACATCGCCGACCGGCTAGCGGATAATGGCGTACTTATCACGCGTCTTGCCCAGGGTATACCGGTCGGCGGGGAGCTGGGTTATATAGACGGCTCAACATTGGTGCATGCCTTTACCGGCCGCAAGCCGCTGGCGGGGTGAACGCTGCCAAATTCCCAGCTAGTTTGCCGGCCTCACTCTCGAACAAAGGTTATTTCATGGTTTTGAAGACTCCGCCCATACCGGAACCCGGAGAACACCTTTGGCTGCGGGAGCCTGCCGAACTGGACGCCTGGATAGCTGCCGTGCCCGACGGCACGCCGGTGGCTATCGATTCCGAATTTGAGCGCACCAGTACGTTTTTCGCGATCCCGGGCCTGGTCCAGATCGCGACTGAGGACAGCGCCCGCCTGGTCGAGCCTGCGGCTGTAGAAGGCAGCGCAGCGTTCAGAACCTGGCTTGGCGACCCGACTCAGCCCAAGTGGCTTTACGCCATGAGCGAAGACATCGAACTGTTCCGTGAATGGCTGGGCGAATCAGTGGCAGGCGCACTCGACATCCAGATAGCCGCCGCCTTGGCCGGGGAGGGTATGTCCGTCGGCTACGCAAGGCTGGTGGAAGCCCTGTTCGGCGTGGCCCTCGGCAAAGAGGAAACACGGTCCGACTGGCTCCGCAGGCCACTTTCGGAAGCGCAGCAGCGCTACGCCCTGGCCGACGTGCTCTATTTGATCCCGATGGCCGGGTACCTGCTCGAGCGGCTCGACCAGTTGGGTTTGAAGACGGCCCTGGCGGAAGAGAGCGATCGTTTTGTGCATGATCTTCAGAGCCAGTCATCGCCCGAGCGCTACTATCTGCGTCTGCGAGGGGGGTGGAGACTTTCCCGGTCCCAACAGGACGCGCTTCAGGCGCTCTGCGAGTGGCGCGAGAAGGAAGCACGCAAGCGCGACAAACCGCGCTCCCGCCTGGTTTCAGATAAGATGCTGCTGGAAGTGGCTGGGCGCATGCCTACTGAACTAGGGCATTTCAGCGGTTTGCGGGAGCTGAACCCCGTGGTGGTGCGTAAGCACGGCGAGGCGATGCTGGCCTGTATTGAGGGCTCCCGGCAACGTTCAGAGCCGCTGGCAAGCTACATTGATGGCCCACTGACCCAGAGGGAACAGACAGTCTATTCGGAAGTCAAAGGACTGGTTCAGCAGTGCTGTGAATCCGGGTCGATCCCGCCGGAATTCTTTGCGCCGCGCAAGAAACTCGAGGCAGCGGTTCGTGAAGGTATTCAGCAGCAGTCGGTACCGGAGCTCCTGGCCTCCGGCTGGCGCGGTGAGCTGCTGCAACGCTGTATGCCCGACCTGCAGCGAATCTTTCAATCGTCTTCCAAGTCAACTCAGGCGCAATAGTAATGGCCGAAAGAGCGTTTATTTCTATCTATCGGAGCAGTCGACGGGAAGGCATGTACCTGTATATGAAGCGGGGCGTCTCGTTTGATGAGCTACCGGAAGCGCTTCGCCAGCAGTTCGGTAAGCCTGCTCATGCCATGGATCTGGTGCTGACGCCCGACCGTAAACTGGCACGGGTCGACGCCGCGAAGGTGCTCGATTCGGTCGCGGACAAAGGCTTTTTTCTGCAGATGCCTCCCCAGCCGGAAGCAAATTTCCCGAACACCAATCCTTACATACAGTCGCCCGAGACGGGAGCCGGCTCCTGATGGAGGCAGTAAACTTCTGGGAACACAAGTCCCTGGACGAAATGACCCGTCCGGAGTGGGAGTCGCTCTGTGATGGCTGCGGAAAATGCTGTCTGCAGAAGCTCGAAGACGAAGAAGACGGTCGTGTTTACACCACCGCACTGGCCTGTCGACACCTGGATCTGAAACATTGCGGCTGCACGGTCTACGGTGATCGCCTGGCTAAGGTGCCGGATTGCCTGGAGCTGACGCCGGAAAATCTGCCCGAGTGGAAATGGTTGCCGTCGACGTGTGCATATCGTCTGGTCGCCGAAAAAAAGCCTCTGCCGGCATGGCACCATCTGGTCTGTGGATCGCGCTCGCGTATTCACGAAGTCGACCGGTCAGTCGCGGGCAAGGCTTTTTCAGAGGATGACGTCCCCGAAGAGGATTGGGAAGAGTATATAATCCGCTGGGTTTAATGCGTTGGCCAAATCGCTCACCCTGGGAGTCTCTTGATGCCCGGGCGATGCGACTGTGGGCCTTGCTGTACATATTCAATTGAGGAACAGATGCTCATTTCCGCCGACGCCTATGCGATTGCCTGGACTCTGTATGTTCTGGGGTTTCTGGTTGCCTACTTTTCATTCACAAGGCTTACCCTCTGGTTGCGCCCGGCTGTTTTGCGGCAAACGATGAAAGGGTTTCTGATTGTGTTTTTTCTGACCCCGGTTCAAGTCGACCCTGCACGGGACTGGTATTCACCGGCCTGGCTCCAGGGCGGTTACGAGAGCATTCTCGGTGACATGTCCGCGGCATCCGACGCGATTTTCAATCTGAGCGTTGTAGCAGCGGTTATGGCTGTTGTCATTGTCATTGATGCGTTATGGCGCTGGCGGAAAACCCGCAACGCGCCGGCTGCGCCATCGCAATGACGGCTGGGGTGGCGCTGACGGCACGGTCGGACGTTACTGAATCCCGTCAAGGTCTCGACCGGACGGCATACTAGTTGCGACCAGATCCTCGCTTATCTGGTCAGTTCCCGGCATGTAGGGGAAGGTCTCCCGGGCCCGGGATTTTAGCCTTCAGCTCGCACTCGGCGCGGCTTCTGCTATCTTTTCATGAGACTACCCCTAACTCTGATTGATCGGCATGAAGTTGTTCTGCCGTCTGAGGAACCCATGCTCCTGATTCCCCGCGTGCTTGCGTTTGCCCTTTTAGCCAGTTTGTCCGTCTATTCCACAGCAGCCGAGCCGGAGTTGCCGGACGTTCGCCTGGTTGTGGATATCTCCGGCAGCATGAAGCAGAACGACCCCAATAATCTGCGTCGGCCAGCTGTACGGCTCATAACCGAGTTGCTGCCTGAGGGCAGCAGGGCGGGTGTCTGGACCTTCGGCCAGTACGTCAACATGCTCGTGTCACACGGCCTGGTGGACGAAGAGTGGCGTAAGCACGCCCTTGGCCGGGCCGAAGAGATCAACTCGGTTGCCATGCGCACCAACATCGGTAAAGCGCTGGAGGTGGCCAGTGATGACTTCTATCGACAGCAGGGGCGCGAGGACACGCATTTTATCCTTTTAACTGATGGCGTCGTCGATATTGCACCCGCCAGCCAGAGCGACAGTGCAGCCCGTAACCGTGCCGAACGCGAGCGCATCATCCGCGAAGTTATCCCCAATCTCGTGCAGAAGGGCGCCCGTCTGCACACCATCGCGCTGTCGCCCAATGCCGACATGCCCCTGCTGCGCGATCTGGCCCAGGCCACAAACGGCAGCTACACCCTTGCCGAGACCGACAGTGACCTGAGCCGGGCATTCCTGAACGCACTGGACCGCGCGGGGGCTACCGAAGAGGTGCCACTGGACGGTAACCGCTTCCCTATCGATAAAAGCATCAGCGAGTTTACGGCCGTTATTTTTCACGCCGCAGGAAGCCCGGCTCTGGGGCTCAAAAGTCCATCAGGGCAGGAGTATTATCAGCGTCCGCCAACAACCGGGCCCGACAGTCCTGAAACTGCCGGAAACGTACGCTGGGTCAGTGGCTACGATTATTCCCTGGTAACGGTCAAAAGCCCCGAAGGCGGCGAGTGGGAACTACTGGGTGAACTGGGAGACGGGACCCGGGTAAAAATAGTAAGCGACCTAAAAATGACGGTGTCGGAGTTACCCGGCTATTTTTTTGCGGCCCAGGAAATCCCGCTTACCGTAGCCTTTGAGGCGTCGGGTGAGGTCATCAGCGACCCCGACTTCCTGCGCTTTCTTACCGTGTCAGTAGAGTTGCGAACAGAAGATGGCCGCACCGGTTCCAAGACGCTTTCCCAGCCGGGATCGATCCCTAATGACGGCGTATACCGCGACCTGATTTCCCGCCTGAAAACGCCGGGCGAATACACCTTCACTGTGACGGCTGACGGGCAGACCTTTCAGCGCCAGAGTCGACAGACACTCGTCCTGCGACCCCCGGTAGAAGTTGTGGCCGAGGGGTACGGCACTGCAGCGGACTCGCGCTACAAGGTCCTTGTTACTGTCGAGCAACCCAACCTCGTGCCGGAAAAGACAAGACTGGTGGCCCGGATTGAAGGCCCTGACTCGGGTAAAGAAGTGCTGCCGCTGGCTCAGGGCGAGCGTCCCGAACAGTGGCAATACACTCTGACGCCACAAATGGGTGAAGGTGCCTATTCAGTTTACATCGACTTCAAAGGGGAAACGGAAAGGGGCGAACTTGTTGAATATACCGCGGGTCCGTTGCAACTCACGCTACCACGACAGTCGGAAGGCGCCGATTATCAGGCTGTCGTACCCGCTGCGCCGGATAAGGATGTCGCCGAGGAATCCGAGGCCGAGGTTCAGGCGCCCGTCGAGGTGGCTGAACCGGAGCTCGAGAGTGCGGTAGAGCCGGTTCCTGCAGAGGCCGATGTGGCGCCCGTTACGCTTGACAACGAAGTCGCCGGTCAAACGCAGGCTGAAACAGAGGCAGAGCCAGGTTTTTTGAGCGCCACCTGGTTCATCGCTCTCGCAACTGTTCTGGCAGCTTGCCTGGTCGGTGGCGGTGGGCTGTGGTTCTGGAAGAAAAAGCGCGCATCACGGGCTGAGACAGATGAGGACCCGATTGCCGAGCCTGAATCGGATGGGGAGCCGATGCCGGTGCTACCCGAGGATTCTGAACCTGAACCAGCAGTCGCTGCGGCAGCTTACGACACTGAGCCCGAGCCAGAACCTGAGCCAGAACCGGAGCCAGAACCAGAGCCAGAACCAGAGCCCGAACCAGAGCCCGAACCAGAGCCCGAACCAGAGCCTGAACCAGAGCCTGAGCCCGAGCCCGAGCCTGAGCCTGAGCCTGAGCCTGAGCCTGAGCCCGAGCCGGTCGCGACCGACCCTGAAAGCGAACAGGAGGACATGGATGCTCTGGTCGACAGTATTCTGGCGGAGAGTGAAGCAGCGGCAAACGGCGAAGATGAGGACCTGGCCATTCCCGATTTTGAAGATGAGGATGAGGATGAGTTCTCTCTGGAGGATCTCGACCTGACCGAGGCTGACGACGTGCTGCTTGACGAAGACGAGCCTTCGGATGATGACAAGGATGAGCCCAAAAAGTAAGTCATCGCAGGCGCGACCGGCTACTCAGGCACAACCGGCTACTCAGACGTAACCGGCTACTCAGGCGCAACAAAGCTCGGCGAAATGGCGGCGAAGGGGCGCCGTTCCGCCGGGTTTTTTTGCGCCGTTTTCCTACTGTTCCAGTTCCTGTTTGCTGAAGATGTCGGCAAACAATGCCGACGACAGGTAGCGCTCAGCTGAATCCGGCAGTATCACCACGATATTCTTGCCCTTCATTTCGGCCAGCTGGCTCACGCGGACAGCCGCTACAGCTGCCGCGCCGCAGGAAATCCCGCACATAATGCCTTCTTCACGCATCAGCCGATGAGCCATCGCCATCGCGTCTTCGTTGGACACCCGCTGGACGCTGTTCACCAGTGACAGGTCCAGATTGGGTGGGATAAACCCGGCGCCGATGCCCTGGATTTTGTGCGGTGCTGCCTTTACCTCCTGGCCTTCCATAGTCTGCGTGATAACCGGCGAGGCCTCAGGCTCAACCGCTACCACGTGCAATGGTTTACCCTTACTGTTCTTGAAGTAGCGAGCGACGCCGGTAAGTGTGCCGCCGGTACCTACGCCCGCGACCAGCACATCGGCCGCGCCGTCTGTGTCGTCCCAGATTTCCGGGCCGGTCGTTGTCTCATGAATTCCGGGGTTGGCGGGATTGTCGAACTGGCGTGGCATAAAATACGCGTCGGGATTTTCAGCCATGATCTGTTCTGCCCGGGCGATGGCCCCCGGCATGCCCTTGGCCGGTTCAGTCAGCTCCAGCTCAGCACCGAGTGCTTTCAGAACTTTCCGGCGCTCAAGGCTCATTGAAGCAGGCATGGTAAGGATGAGCTTGTAACCCCTTGCAGCGGCCACATAAGCAAGGGCAATGCCTGTGTTGCCGCTGGTGGCTTCGATGATCGTCTTGCCGGCTGTCAGGCGGCCGTCTTTTTCTGCCTCCCATACCATGGCGGACCCGATACGGCATTTCACCGAGAAAGTAGGGTTGCGCCCCTCGATTTTGGCCCAGATCGTCGCGCCTTCGTTGACCTTGTTGAGCCGAACCAGCGGTGTTTTGCCGATCGTGAAGGAATTGTCTTCGTAGATTTGTCCCATGCCTTGCTCCCTTATCAATCCGTGTCGAGATTCATTCTAAGGCTTAAGTCCTGGCCGTTGCACCCGGCAAGTCAACAAGGCGCTGGCCTTGGTCATCCTGGCCGGAGTCAGTACACTAGTGAGCTCTCTTTCGTCGTGGACTGGTGCCCGGAAAAATTTTCACTAAGCGATCGCATGAAAACAGCAAGCTGATGTGACCGAAAAAACCTGGCCCGGTTTTCCGTTAACCTCCAAGGACTTGCCTGCATGAAGTTTCAAGGTACCGAGAAATACGTCGCCTCCGATGACCTGCAGATGGCTGTTAACGCCGCCATTACGTTGCAGCGCCCGCTTCTGATCAAGGGTGAACCCGGCACTGGCAAGACGTTGCTTGCCGAAGAGATGGCCGTTGCGCTGGACGCACCCCTGATATCCTGGCACATCAAGTCGACCACAAAGGCCCAGCAAGGCCTTTACGAATACGATGCTGTTTCACGTCTGCGCGATTCCCAGCTTGGTGACGACAAGGTTCACGATATCAGCAATTACATCGTCAAGGGCAAGCTCTGGGAAGCCTTCGAGTCCGAGAAACAGGCCGTGCTGCTGATCGATGAAATCGACAAGGCAGACATCGAGTTCCCCAACGATCTGCTGCTGGAACTGGATCGCATGGAATTCTACGTCTACGAGACCAAGAAACGCGTCCAGGCCCGTTTCCGGCCCATCATCGTGATCACCAGTAATAACGAGAAGGAATTGCCGGACGCGTTCCTGCGGCGCTGTTTCTTCCACTACATCAACTTTCCTGATCACGAGACGCTGTCCCGGATCGTGGATGTGCACTTTCCCGGCATTCAGCAGGAGCTCGTACGCGACGCGCTCGAAATATTTTTCGATGTGCGTAAGGTGCCCGGCCTGAAGAAGAAGCCGTCGACCTCCGAGCTGATCGACTGGCTGAAACTCCTGATGGCGGACGACCTGGCCAAAAAGGTTGTGCAGGAAAAAGACACATCCCAGGCTCTTCCGCCGCTATACGGTGCCCTGGTCAAGAACGAACAGGACGTGCACCTGCTGCAGAAGCTGGCCTTTATGGCGCGTCGTCGCGGTTAGCAGGAGTTTATGTATGCTGATCGATTTTTTCCTGGAAGTCCGGAGAGCGCGAGTACCTGCAAGCCTGCGCGAGTTTCTCGACCTCCAGAATGCGCTACGTCACCATCTCGCGTTTGCCGACATGGAGGATTTTTACCACCTTGCCCGGTTGTGCCTGGTGAAAGACGAGCGCCACTTCGACAAGTTCGATCGCGCGTTCGGAGCGTACTTCGAGGGTATCGAAAACCTGGATCAGCTGTTGGAGGGGCTGATCCCAGACGATTGGCTAAGAGCCGAATTCGAGCGCCAGCTCAGTGATGAGGAGAAGGCCAAGATCGAGTCACTCGGTGGCCTGGAAGAGCTGATAGAAACCTTCAAAAAGCGCATGGAAGAGCAGAAGGAGCGACACCAGGGCGGTAATAAGTGGATAGGCACGGGTGGCACATCGCCCTTTGGCGCGAATGGCTACAACCCGGAAGGGTTTCGGATTGGGCAGGACAAAGGTCGCCATGGCCGGGCGGCCAAAGTCTGGGAAAAACGCGGCTATCGCGACCTGGACGATAGCGTCACGCTGGGCATTCGCAATATTAAAGTTGCCTTGCGGCGGCTGCGCAAGTTTGCGCGCCAGGGTGCGGCAGATCAGCTGGATCTGGACGACACCATCAGCTCCACCGCTCGCAACGCAGGGTACCTTGATCTGAAAATGGTCCCCGAACGGCACAACGCCGTGAAGGTACTGCTGTTTTTTGACGTTGGCGGCTCAATGGATCCCCATGTGCGGGTCTGTGAAGAATTGTTTTCGGCCTGCCGGGCTGAATTCAAACACATGGAATACTTCTACTTTCATAACTTTGTCTATGAAAGCGTGTGGAAAGATAACATTCGTCGCATGAACGAAACGATGTCGACCTGGGACATCCTTCACAAGTACACACCGGACTATAAAGTCATCTTTGTCGGTGACGCGACCATGGCACCCTACGAGGTGACGCACGCAGGCGGATCGATCGAGCACTGGAACCAGGAGCCGGGCGCGGTCTGGATGGAACGGATCACCGACCACTTCGATAAAGTCGCCTGGCTCAACCCCATACCCCGGGAGCACTGGGGCCCGGGCGGGTCTTTGGGAGTGACCCGGCAGCTCGTAGAAGACCGCATGTTCCCGATGAGTATTGAGGGGCTGGAGCAGGCCATGAAGGAGCTTACCAAATAGCTTATAAGCTGTTGCCGGGCGCCTGTATTTCGCGCACGTGCATGCTTTTTATGACGCAGCTGGCAGCGACGGGAAGCTGAGCTTGTTACACTCCCGCACAGTTAATCGAGCCCGTCGCAGGCGGTTGTGGTCGATACGCCGGACCTGCAATCCGCAGGAGCGGCCGTCCACATCAGCTCAGAATAGACCAGCTCAGGTCTGGGTTGACCCGATGGCGGACGAAAGCTTTACGGATAGCCCCAAGGGGCTGGCTTATCAAGGTTCAATATCAGTTCTTGGAAGGTGCGAAGAATGAGCAAGGCGAGCTGGTGGGTAGTGCTGATGGTCGTCAGCTTGGGTGCGGTGCAGGTGCTGGCTCAGAGTTCGACGACGGGCAGCGACAGCCTTAATGACGATCTGGCTGAACTCAAAGGGGATGTTGCAGAGCTCAATGCCGAGTTGTCACGGCTTGAGGAAGATATTCTGTTTCCTCCCGCCACTCAGGTTGCGGTTTTTCTCTCCGTCGACGCCGGGGATGCGTTTCAGCTCGATGCGGTTGATCTCAGTATCAACGACCGCCGCATAACCTCTCACGTTTACACTGATCAGGAACGCGAAGCTTTAGCCCAGGGTGGCGTCCAGAAGCTCTATCTGGGCAATCTGGCCCAGGGGAACCACAGGGTTACCGCGACGGTTAACGGCCGTGGCAAGAACGGGCAGTTTTTCCGCAACCAGCAGAATTTTTCCGTTACGAAGCAGGAGGACGCCAGCCGCGTAGAGCTTGTGGTGCGTGCCCAGGCGCCTGCCTTTAATCCGGAATTCACACTAAAGCGCTGGCAGTAGCGGGCTATGTTCTCTTACTTCGCTGTGCAGGATAACGGAGCGCTTCTGTCCCCCAGGCAATCGTTGAAGTGTAGCCGGGCACTGGGTCGGTTGTGGGCCGCAGGACTGGTTTCAGTCCTGCTCGCCTTTGCCTGTCCGCCAATCGCCTTGAGCGACATAAACGGTGACTCAGCGACCGCCGCCGATGAACTGCCCGACGAGCTACGGTCCGGGCAGGCGCGTTTTCATCTCCTCACCGGTGACCCGTTCGCAGCCTTTGCACTCAATCCCCAGCCTGAGTCTCGCCAGCAGAAACTGCTACAGGCTCAGGCGCTGATCGATATGGGGCTCTACCGCCGGGCGCGGAATGAGTTGGAGTCGCTCGCCGATAGCGGCACAGAGATTTCAGCCGCAGCGGGCCTGGAGCTAATCCGGCTGGCGTTGCGGACCGATGACCTGGAGCAGGCGCGGCGGTGGCTTGACCGGTTCCTGCCCCGGCTCCAGGGTGAAAATCGTCAGGAAGCGTTGTTTCATCAGGCCGAACTCCTTCGCAAAGAGAGCGATCTGGCAGCCGCTGCTGCGACCCTGAAAGACATGGGGAACAATACCTGGACAGGCCTGGGCTATTTCAATCTGGCTGCGGACTACGCGCGAGCCGATACTTCAAGCTCACGGCCGCTCGTGGCGCTGCGGGTGGCGACCTCTACGGCAGGTAAAGAAAACTCCGCCGCCAGCCTGGACCTTGTTGATCGGGCAAACCTTGGCGGCGGCCTGCTGGCTTTGCGCGCTGAAGACTATCGCAAGGCTATCAACTTCCTCAGTCGAGTGCGCCTGGATAGCTATCAGGCCCCACTTGCACTCTACTTGCACGGCCTGGCTGAGCTTAAACAGCAGAATGTGCGGGGCGCGCTTCAGTCATGGCATCGGGCCAGGAAGTTTCCACTGGCGTTCGCCGGAGCTGCCGAAGCCTATATCGCCATGGGGCAGGCGTACGACGAAGCGGGTTCCAGCAGCCAGGCAGCGGACGCGTTTCTCACCGCCAACGCCGTGTTCGAAAAAGAACAGGCGGTGCTGCAGGAAATAAAGGCACAAGTACAGAAAGACGGCAGCCATCAGGCGCTTCTCAACGCCGCCGGCACAGAAGATGTCGAGTGGTTCCTGGCCGACAGCCAAACGGTTACCGCGCCGCGCCTGGCCTGGCTGGTGCGCTTTCTGGAGGATGCCGAGGCACAGCGGGCGGTCCAGCGCCTGGCCGAGTTGGAGCGGATGGACCGGCGTCTCCGCCAGAAACAGGCAGAGTTCGATGTGCTGCGCTCATCTGTTGCGGCCCGGGTTGACGCAGCAGAGTCATTTTCGGCTCAGGGCGGTATCAGGCGGGTGACAGCAGAGGTTGAGTCACTTGCTGAACGGCTCGCTGCGCTTAAGCAGTCAAAGGCGAGGCCCGGGACCACCGAAGTTGAACGTCAACTGCAAGAAAGCCGGGCAAGGGTAGAAGCGCTGGCCGAAAAAGCTGGCTCAGTGCCGTCCCGCCTCAGTTCGACCCTCGATCAGGTTGAAGTCGCCCGGCGTTCGCTTGATAGCCAGCTGCAGCGGATAGCCGCGCTGAGAACCCGCAGCGAAGCGGTACTGGATGATCTTATTCTGGGCTTTATCGCTGAACAGGTAACGACGCTCGAACATCTGGCGGACCGCAGCGAACAGGAGATCGCAAGGCTATACGAGTACATGGCCGTTTCGCGGCTCAGGTCAGACCGGGCCAGGGAGTCGTCACAATGAGGCTGGCCAGATCGTTGATACCGGGCACCCAGCGAAAAGCGCCGGCGAAGATCCGCCATATCATCAGCAGTGCGTTTTTCTACCTGCTCTTTTCGCTGCCGGCAGGGGGTCTTGCTGCCCAGCAGGCTTCGGGCTTTGAAGTTCGGCTTGGAGTCGACGGAGAAACTATCGGCGAGGCGCAGCCGGTATTTATCAACATCGACCGCTCCGCCTTGCCTGCGATCTCGGTTCGCGAGGTGGCCCGCCGTTACCGGAAACTGCTTGAGGAAGCGGAAGACCCGGCTGTGAAGATCGATGCGCTCCATCGCCTCAGCAATCTCCAGTCCTTGGCCGGCAACGAGATTGACATCACCGCCGAGCAGGAAGTTGAGTTGTACCGCGAGGCCGTTAATAGCTACGAACTGATCGTCGGCTCAGGCGTATATTACGGGCGCATCGATGAGCTGCTCTACCAGAATGCCAAGGCTTATGCATTTATTGGCGACGAGGAAAGCTCGATCAAGCGGCTGGAGCAATTGCTGGGTCTGTACCCCGATTCTGAATACGCGCTCGAGGCCCGTTTCAGGATCGCTGAGCACAACTTCAGCCAAGGAAACTATGAGGCAGCGCAGGACGCGTATAAGGATGTACTCGCCCGTGATTCAGAAGGGCGATTCTCCGACAAGGCCGAGTATATGCTTGGCTGGAGTGAGTTCAAGCGGGATCGCCCGGGTGCTGCCTCGGAACACTTCATCTCGGTGCTGGACCGCTACGTGGAACGGTCCGGGGGGCTTGAGGAGCTCGGCAAGGTTGAGGCCAACGTCGTCGATGACACCTTTCGCATCCTGAGCATTATTGCCGCGTACGAGGGCGGCGCGAAGGTCTTTGAGCGCTTGCTGGCTGACAGGGCCAAGCCCCCGTACGAATACCTGCTGTATGACCGTCTGGCTGACTTCTACCAGGCCAACGAACGCTATGCAGACAGCGTCGCTGTCAGCCAGGCGTTCGTCACCAATAATCCCGACCATCCTGCGGCCCCGGCACTGGCGCAGCAGGCCGTTGAAGCCTATGTCAGTGGTGGTTTTGTAGAGGAAGCCCGGGACGCCCGTATTGCCTATATTGAACGGTTTGGCGATCAGGACCGCTACAAGAGCCTGGAACCCAAACACCAGGAAGCGGTGCGCAGCTATCTTGATGAGGTTGGACGTTACTATTATCGCCAGGGCCAGCAAGCCTCCGGCGGCACCCGGCCGCTGGATGGTAGCGGCAACGTCGAGTTGGCAGGTGAATCCATCGGTGCCGTTACCCAGGAATTCTACCGCGAAGCCGCGCGCTATCTGGAGCATTGGACCCGACTGCTTGAGAATGGGCAGCGCGGCGAACAGTTGGTGCTCGCGGCGGATGCTTGGGTGCGTGCCGGAGAACCGGATAACGCATTGCCGCTCTATGAGATTGCGGGCTACCGGGAAGGTAATTACGAACAGGCCGCCGATGCAGCGTACGCGTCAGTTTTGATCCGCCGCGGCCAGCTGGTTGAGGCAGAGGATGAAGCCGCAGCGCTACAAGTGCTGGTAGATGCGTCTGAGCGTTTCGCCCGTGTTCATGTGGACGACCCCCGGGCCAGCGCTGTGCGGGCGCATACAGCAAATCTGCTGTTCGAACACGGTTTTGAGCAGCAGGCTGAACTGTTGGCGATGCCGTTGACGCGGGATGAGACGGCAACAGACGAGGAGCGGCGCGCGGCCATGCTGATCGTCGCCAACGTAGCCTTTAACAGTCTCCAGTATGATGCCGCCGAACAATATTATACCGAGGCCCTGGCGCTGATTCCGTCAGGCTCCGCACTGTCCCGACAAACCACGGAAAAACTGGCCAGCACCCTCTACCGCCAGGCTGAGGTGGCTGCCGCCGCAGGTCAGCCGGAAAAAGCGGTGGGTAACTTCACCCGTGTTGCAGAAATGACCGGGAGCAGCGAGGTGGCAATGAAAGCGCGGTACGACGCCGCCAATGCCTACCTGAGCAACCGGCGCTGGGACGACGCTATCGCGGCGCTGAAAGACTTCAGGAAGCGGTATCCAGCGTCTGAGCTCGCCGAGCCTGCGGACGACAAACTGATATTCGCCTACGAATCCTCCGGCCAGCTGGGTGAGGCCGCCGATACCCTGCTGGCGCAGATCGAGCGACGGGGTATGGCCCCAGCTGATGCCTGGGAAGGGCGGCTTGCGGCAGCTCAATGGTACGAGAGTGCAGGGCGCATGGCGGACGCGCGTCAGGTATACCGGCGCTACCTGAGCGAAGGTACCGCCGCCTTCGGGACCCATGTCTACCAGCAGGAATTACGCTGGCGCCTGGCTGAACACGCACGAGAGCAGGGCGATTCCCCATTGAGCCGCTACGCAGCCATCGTGTCGCGCGAAGAAGCCAGCGACGAGAGCGAGCGTAGTGACCGGTCGCGGTTCCTGGCTGCAGAAAGCGCTCTGGTACTGGCCCGCGACGCGGCTGAACGCTTTCGCAGCATCGCCCTTACTGCCCCACTGCAGCAGGCGCTGGCACGCAAGCAGTCAGCGCTTGAGCAGGCGATCCGCAGCTATGAACGAGCGCAGAGCTTTGGCGTCGAGGCCGCGGTTAGCGAGGGCACGTTCGCAATTGCCGAACTCTACCGGACGCTCGCCCGCGACCTGATGGCGTCCGAGCCGCCAGGGCAGTTGACGGAACTGCAGCAGCAGCAATACACCCTGCTGCTCGAAGAGCAAGCCTATCCATTTGAAGAAGAGGCTATCGCGATCCACGAGCGTAACCATGCGCTCGTCGCCGAGCGCCGCTGGAACCCCTGGATCGATCGAAGCCTTGATGCCCTCGCCGAGATCTACCCCGCGCGGTACGACCGTGAGTTACAATGGCTTGACTGGAGCTCCACAGAGGTTTCGCCATGAGCAGAGCTGATATCTGCCGCAGAGGCCGCGCCATCAAGAATGCTAACCTGCTCGCTCTGATCCTGCTGGCGCTGGCAGTGTCCGGCTGTGCCAGCAATTCGGGTATCCCGGCTGACCAGTTGTCTGTGGACGAAATCGAGAGCGGCGTTGCAGCCGATGAGGTAGAGATCTGGATCGAGCCATTGACTGCCGAACAGGATCAACAGCTCAGCCGGGCGCGCGGCGCCTGGGCAGAGGGAGATCTTGAGAGCGCCCGCCAGATACTGGACAGTCTTCTGGCCATTCGTCCTGACCATCCTGACGTCATGACGAACGCAGCCATTGTCGCTCGGGAGCAGGGCCGTCGGGAGGCGTCCCGGACGCTGCTCGAAGAAGCACTCAAAGTGGCGCCCGGCCACCGGGTTGCCAGTAATAATCTGGGGCTGATGCTGGCCGAAACGGGCGAATTTGCTGACGCGCGGAAGGTGTTGGTGCGGGCTGTGCAAAGGTACCCCGAAGAGCCGTCCCTGCACTACAACCTGGCGGTTATCTATGAGCTATATGTGCAGGACCTGGCCAAGGCACTTGAACACTATAAGCAATATCAGAGTTTGCTGGACGAGCCGGATGCCCAGGTAGAGGGCTGGATTGTTGACCTCGAAAGGAGGGTGGAGTGAGCGCCTTATTCTTCATCCGTGCGACCGGTATTTTCCTGATTGCTCTGAGCTTCGCGGTAGTTGCCCAGGACGACTCTTCAGGGGAAGACAGAGCGCTCACTGACGTGGATGGTATCTCGGTGCACGCCACTGAGGAGGAACCGAGAGTTCTGCACATTGTGCCGTGGCAGGCGCCGTCTATTCCCGCCCGCAAGCGCGACGACATCGGTATTCCCGAGATCGGGGATGTACTGACCCCGATAGAGGTAGAAACCTTCCGCGTGCATCGCCATTACCGCCAGACCCTGGACATACTGAACGTTGATCGAAGCGGTCCGTAAGCCTTCGCTTGCCGGATCGATCAAACACAGGCAGTATTTTCAACCGCAACAGATGCGACGGGCCGGGCCTTAAGGGCGTGATCGCGACTGAGATTGGCAAAAATGCCTGCAAGGGCATCGGCGTCTTGCCAACCCATAACCAGAGACATGAACGGAGAGCGGTAGATGTTGGATACGATTGTGCGGTTTTTTCAACAGGGCGGCCCGTTTATGTACCCGATAGCGCTGGTGCTGCTGCTGGGCCTGGCTATATCCATCGAGCGTTTCGTCTACCTGGCGCGGGTGCGCAACCGGAACCGTCGTGCTTTTGACCAGGGTATTCTTCCGCTGATGCAAAAAGGCGATTACCGCGGTGCTCTGAAGGCGGCGAACCATAGTGCAGCCGCCATCGGCACCATGATCAGCGCCGGTCTGGGCCGACTGCTGAACAATCACAGCCGTGAAGATATAGAGTATGCGCTCGAAGAGGGGCTGATGGAGGTGCTGCCGCGCCTTGAAAAACGTACCCAGTACCTCGCGACCCTCGCTAACGTCTCCACGCTGCTGGGGCTGCTTGGGACCATTATTGGTCTTATTGCAGCGTTTACCGCGGTTGCCAATGCCGACCCCGCGGAAAAAGCATCACTCCTGTCCCAGAGTATATCCGTGGCCATGAATACCACGGCCTTCGGCTTGATGTCTGCCATCCCCCTACTGCTTTTTCACGCCTGGCTGCAAACCCGGACCAACGAAATCGTAGACAGTTTCGAAATGGCCGGGGTCAAGTTCCTCAATATCGTTGCTGAGCAACCAGCCGCCCGTACTGAATAAGGACGCCAGGGCGAGGCGCTTTTACCGCCCTCCCAAGGACGATGGCTGAGCTGATTCTTTGCAGGGCATGAGCGTCCGCGCAAATCGGCAACAGGACACTTTCACGTTACGCGGAAACGCCAGATTCTATGAGACGTAAACACCGCCGCAAACAGACGACACCGGAACTGGACATCACGGCTTTTCTTAATCTGATGATTGTTCTGGTACCGGTGTTGTTGCTGAGCATGGTATTTACCCAAACCCGTGCAATCGGTCTTAATTTTGCCGAGCAGACGGCCAGCGCAGATGCGCGCGATGACGAGTCGCTTGAACTCCGGGTCATTCTCAGCGGCAATGATTTCCAGGTAGAGAGCAGTCGCGAAGGTCTCGTGGAACAGATCAACGGCACGGCGACTGGCCCGGACTTCAAGGCCCTTACTGACGTGTTGAAGCGCATCAAATACAGCGTGCCAGACAAGCGCAATGTCACGCTGCTGGTCGGCCCGGAAACGGAATATCAGACGCTGGTTTCGACCATGGATGCGGTCCGTTCGTACCCGGCTGTTGTGGCAGCGGACGTAGTCCAGGCAGAGCTTTTCCCGGATATCGCTCTGGGCGATGCGCCACCGCTGCCCAGCAAGGAGGGCGGCGAATGAAGCAGTCCCGCCGCGCTCGCAGGCTCCAGCGCCACTATCGGCGGATGCACCGGGCCGGAGGCCTGAATCTGGTCTCGCTCATGGATATCTTCACCATCCTGGTCTTCTTCCTGATGGTTAACTCCTCGGATGTCAAAGTTCTTGAACAGTCTTCCCAGGTTGAACTTCCCCAATCGACGGCAGACCGTCGCCTTACTGACGTATTGACGCTGGAACTGGCCGGTGACGCCATCCTGATCCAGGGCCGCACCGTTGCCACGCTCGGGGCCACCTCTGCCGACGGCCGAACCATACCAGAGCTTGCGAAAGAGCTTCAGGTCCAGTTCAGCCGTCGCTCCGGAGAGAGCGTGCCGCCAGAAGGGTTGCCTATTACGATAATGGGCGACCGGACATTGCCATACGCAACCTTAAAGACGGTGATGCGCACCAGTGTCAACGCCGGCTTCCGTCAAGTGCGTCTGGCTGTTGAGCACAAGCCGGAGGAGTCGCCGCGTGGTTGATCGCCAGAGGCCGACACTGGCTTTGCCATGGACGCCTGAACCCGGAGACCGGCTGCGTTTCGCTGTTATCCTGATTGTACTGGTCGCGCTGTTTCTGCCGGTCGCGGCGTTGGTGCACCTGACTGAACTGCCAGAGCCGGAAATCGAGAAGACAGAAGAAGAAGCTCCCCAAATGGCCGTGCTGCTGCAGGAACCCGAACCTGTCGCAGAAATTCAGGAGCCCGAACCGGAACCAGAGCCTGAACCGGAACCCGAGCCAGAACCTGAACCAGAACCCGAGCCAGAACCCGAGCCAGAACCGGAACCTGAGCCCACACCGGAACCTGAACCCGAAGTTGCGGTAGAGCCAGAACCGGCACAACAGCCCGAGACTGCGGAAGAGGCCCGCGACGTCGCCAGCCGGTCGGGGCTGATGGCGATGCAGGATCAGCTGAGCCAGATGCGCTCGATGGCATCGAGATCAGCGCCTGCGGAGGTCCAGGAACTTTCGGCTGAGGCTGATCGCAAGGCTGACTCCGGGGTGCAGCGTGAGCGGTCTCAAGATGTGACGGCGACCAGTGGCGGGGTTGAGGCCGGTGCAGCGCCACGGGAATCTGTGCAGCTGGCGCGACGCCAGACCCAGGACCTGGCACCCGAAAAGGCTCCGGCCAGCGCGGAGTCGTCTCAACCCCGACCGCAGGGTCCGGCAGAGCGGTCGATGGCCAACATCCGGGCCACGTTTGATCGAAACAAAACGGCGCTGTTCTCTCTTTACAACCGGGCGTTGCGGCAGAACCCCGCCTTGTCAGGCACAGTGCTGCTGGAACTGGTAATCGAACCCAGTGGCCAGGTTTCGGCGGTCGAGGTGGTGTCGTCCGAACTGAACGATGCAGCCCTTGAGGAGCGTATTGCAGCCCGGGTCCAGCTTTTTGACTTCGGTAGGGCAGCGGTTGAGACGCGTACAGTCGAGTACCCGGTGAACTTCCTCCCGCCGGGGTAGTGTCTACCGCGACGCAACGCAACGCCTCTCAAGAGTTTGGGCCCGACCTTTCCCCTGGTGTGCCAGCCGCCAGGGCCGGCGGCCCTGGCTCTGCAGATGGCAGTTTCGGTCTGATCCTCGCGCGCAACGGTAAGCTTCAGCCCGCGTCAACCTACCGTGCCTGTGACAAAGCTGTTATTCTTCGCCAGCTCGACTTGGCCAAATGTCGACTGGCAATGGCTGGCCCATCATGCTTTGACGACCGGTCTGACGGGTAATGGAAAGCCTATTCGTCCGCAAGCGCGTCAATTTGAAGACCTTCCGGGCACCGCTAGCGCAAGCCGGGGGTCTTCAAATTAACGCGCGGCGCGCCTGCAACCCAGGCAGCGTATTGGAACCCCGACATTTCACTACACCATGACTACAACAGGAGATGGCGATGGATCTGGAGCAGTTCTTCAGGGACAAGTACCCCTCGGGCATACCATCAGAGATTGATCCCAACAAATACAAGAGTATGGTTGATGTCTTCGATCAGGCGGTTGTCAAATTCGCCGATCGCCCCGCGTTCAGCGCCGTAGGGGTAACGTTGACCTATCGCGATCTGGACAATTACTCCCGTCAGTTCGCCGCCTATCTCCAGAACGAAACCAACCTGAAACCGGGTGATCGGATCGCGGTTCAGCTACCCAACATCACTCAGTATCCCGTTGTGGTGTTTGGCGCCATGCGCGCGGGTATCGTGGTTGTAAACACCAATCCGCTCTACACGCCGCGGGAAATGGAACACCAGTTCAACGACAGCGGTGCCAAGGCGATTGTCGTACTGGCCAACATGGCCCACAACGTTGAGCAGGTTCTGGCCCAGACCAGCCTTGAGCACGTGATCGTGACTGAGCTGGGGGACATGCATAAGCCGCTCAAGCGCACGATCATTAACATGGCGGTAAAACACGTCAAGAAAATGGTGCCGGCCTACAATCTGCCCAACGCGAAGGCGTTCCCCAAGGTCCTGGCTGCGGGTGCCAAGCACCGCTTCAAGCCTGTAGACGTCAAGGCAGATGATATTGCCGTGCTGCAGTATACCGGCGGCACGACCGGCGTCGCCAAGGGTGCGATGCTGACCCAGCGCAACCTCGTGGCCAATCTGCTTCAGGTCAAGCCGATGCTGGAGGAGAATCTCCAGGAAGCCAGCGAGATCGTGATCGCGCCGCTGCCGCTATACCATATTTATTCGTTTACCCTGAACTGCGGCATCATGCTGGAGACGGGGAACCACAGCATTCTTATTCCCAACCCGCGCGACATTCCGGCGTTTGTCAAAGAACTGAAGAATCACCGCTTCACGTCTTTCCTGGGCCTGAACACGCTGTTCGTTGCCCTGTGCAACAACGATGAATTCAAGGCGCTGGACTTCAGTTCGCTGAAGGTTACCGCTTCGGGCGGCATGGCGCTGACCAGCGATACTGCCAAGTTGTGGAAGAATGTGACCGGCTGTGACATCAGCGAAGGTTATGGTTTGACCGAAACTTCGCCAGTTGTGTCTATCAACCCGTCCAGTGCCATTCAGCTGGGCACGATCGGCTTGCCTATTCCATCTACGCTGGTCAAGACCATCGACGACGATGGCAATGACACGCCGTTCGGCGAGCCAGGGGAGCTTTGCGTCAAAGGCCCACAGGTTATGAAGGGCTACTGGCAGCGTCCGGAAGAAACCCGCAAATCTTTCACCGAAGATGGCTGGCTAAAGACCGGGGATATGGCTGTAATCCAGGAAGATGGCTACATCCGTATTGTGGACCGGAAAAAAGACCTTATTATCGTGTCTGGCTTTAACGTCTATCCCAACGAGATCGAAGACGTCGTCTCCAGCCACCCGGGCGTTATCGAATGCGCGGCCGTTGGCGTCGCCGACAGCAAGAGTGGCGAAGCCGTGAAGGTATTTGCCGTCAAGGCGAAGGCGTCTGTCACCGAGAAAGAGATCCGGGACTATTGCCGCGAGCGACTCACGGCTTACAAGGTGCCAAAGACTATCGAGTTCCGTGATGAGTTGCCGAAAACGAACGTCGGTAAAATTCTTCGCCGGGAACTGCGCGATAGTTAACACCTCAGGGCCAAAACCCGCGGAGCGACCCGGCTGGTGAAATCGCCGACCAGGTCGCTCAAGCAGAGCCAGCCGCGCCGGTTTCTCCTAGCCGCCGCGGCTGCGCTGTTTCTGGGTTAACCGTGTCCATCCTGGACAGCCGTGACCATACTCGACAGTCGTACACATTCAGGGTTGGTCGCATTCGTCCGTACCCTTGCGTCAGAACCCACTCTCATAACCATCCGCTAGCAGGAATTCAAATCAGTCAATGACCTGGCAGCCTCCAACAGACCTTGAGATGCAAGCTTGCCGGCAACGGGAAGCTGGACGCATTCGCCAGCAACTGGCCCGTGCTCGTGGGAAGCCCGACGAGGCGACGCGCAAGCGTATCGACGCCTGGCTTGCGCAGGGGCAGGAAGCGTTTGCCCGCAGGCAGGACATTCGCCCGCATATTGAGTATCCGCCCGAGCTACCCGTCAGTGAGCACGCAGCCGACCTTCGTGAGCTTATTGAAAAACATCAGGTGGTGGTCGTTGCGGGTGAGACGGGTTCGGGCAAGACCACCCAGCTGCCGAAAATCTGCCTGGATGCTGGGCGGGGCCGGCGCGGCCTGATTGGTCATACCCAGCCGCGCCGACTGGCCGCGCGAAACGTTGCGAGCCGTCTTGCTGAAGAACTGCAAACCCAGGTCGGCGAACAGGTCGGGTTTCAGGTGAGGTTCAGTGATCAGACCAGCGAAAATTCGCTGATGAAGGTCATGACTGATGGGATTCTGCTGGCAGAAATCCAGCGCGATCGCATGTTGGACCGCTACGACACGCTGATCATCGATGAAGCCCACGAGCGCAGCCTGAATATCGATTTCCTGCTGGGCTACCTGAAACAGCTACTGCCCAAGCGGCCAGACCTGCGGGTAGTCATTACGTCGGCGACCATAGAGGTAGAGCGGTTTAGCCGGTTCTTCAACGGTGCGCCGGTGGTTGAAGTCTCGGGCCGGACCTATCCGGTCGATGTTTTTTACCGGCCGCCCGCTAACCGGGATGACGATGGCGACAGCGACAGCAGCTGGGCTCCGTCAATTATTGAGTGCCTGGCTGAAATTGCCCGCTATGAGCGCGCCGAAGGGAAGCCGGTGGGTGACGTGCTGGTATTTTTGCCGGGTGAGCGCGAAATACGCCAGACCAGCAAGGCGCTGCGGCACGCCGGTGACCAGGATGCCGCGCTTCGGCATGCGGACATCCTGCCGCTGTATGCCCGCCTCAGCACGGCGGAACAGCAGCGGGTATTCCAGTCACATACCGGTCGACGCATCGTACTCTCAACCAATGTCGCTGAGACGTCGCTGACTGTCCCGGGTATTCGCTATGTGATCGACTCGGGCCTTGCCCGTATCAGTCGATACAGTGTCCGCTCGAAAATACAGCGGCTGCCTATTGAGGCGGTATCGCAGGCTAGCGCCAACCAGCGCAAAGGCCGCTGTGGTCGGGTCGCACCCGGTCTGTGCTTCCGCTTATACGAGGAGAGCGATTTCCTGGGTCGCCCCGAGTTCACCGATCCTGAGATTCGTCGAACCAACCTGGCCTCAGTGATCCTGCAAATGGCATTGCTGGGGCTCGGCGAGATACGCCGCTTTCCGTTCCTGGACGGTCCTGATCAACGCCAGGTCAATGATGGTTTCAAACTGCTTGAAGAACTCGGTGCAGTTGATGCACGCCGACGTCTTACCGAAACCGGGCGCAGCATGGCGCGGCTTCCGGTAGATCCTCGGCTGGCGCGTATGCTTCTTGCGGCGGAACAACACAATGCGCTGGCAGAAGTTCAGGTCATTGCGTCAGGACTCAGCGTACAGGACCCAAGGGAGCGCCCGGCGGATCGTCAGCAGGCCAGCGACCAGGCTCATGGCGAGTATGCGGATAAGGTTTCCGACTTTGTCAGCCTGGTCAATCTATGGCGTCTCTTCGAGCAACAGCGGCAGGAACTCAGCCAGAACCAGTTGCGCAAGTGGTGTCAGAAGCGGTTCCTCAACTATATGCGCATGCGGGAGTGGCGGGACGTTCACCGCCAGCTCGTGCTGGTCGCCAAAGAACAGGGCATGACGCCCAACGCGGAGCCGGCTGGCTATGATGGCCTGCACAAGGCGCTCCTGACGGGCTTGCTGGGGCAGGTTGCTATCAAGGAGGAAAAGCGCGAATACCAGGGCACGCGTAACCGCAAGCTCATGATCTTCCCGGGCTCGTCCGTTGCTAAAAGCGCACCCAAATGGATCATGGCGGCGGAGATCGTTGAGACCAGTCGGGTCTTCGCCCGGACTGTGGCCAAAATCGATGTTGAATGGATCGAGCCCCTGGCGGGGCATTTGGTTAAGCGGAGCTATTTCGAGCCGCACTGGGAGCAGAAGCGCGCCCAGGTGGTAGGCTACGAGCGGGTGACACTGTACGGCCTTGAACTGGTGCCCCGACGCAGCATCAACTACAGCAGGATAGACCCGAGTCTTTGCAGGGAACTATTTATCCGACGCGCGCTGGTTGAGGGCGAGTATCAGAGCAAAGCGGGATTTCTCACCCATAATCGGGAAATGGTCGAGACGGTTGAAAAGCTGGAGGAGAAGACCCGGCGGCGGGACATCCTTATCGATGAGGAAGGATTGTTCCAGTTCTACGATCAGCGCCTGCCGGCGGATATCGTCAGCGGCAGGCATTTCGAAAGCTGGTGGCGCCAGCTCTCCGATGACGAGGCCCGGGCTTTCTATCTGACTGAAGCTGACGTGCTTCAGCGTCCGCTGGCAGATGATACGGCTCATAATTTTCCGGATCAGTTGCAATGGCAGGGGATCAGTTATCGGCTGGACTATTACTTTGAGCCCGGCCAGTCCGCAGATGGGGTGACCATGACTGTGCCCTTGATGGCACTCAAGCAGTTGCCTGTGCACCGGCTGGGCTGGCTGGTGCCCGGGCTTTTGCGCGAAAAATGTATCCATCTCGTCCGCTCATTGCCTAAATCGACGAGAAAGAACTTTGTTCCTGTGCCCGATTTTGTCGATGCCGCCCTGGGTAATCTGACCCCTTCGAACGAACCCCTCGGTAAAAAGCTTGGCGAGCAGCTGACGCGGATGACCGGCGTTGCCATCCCGCATGAGCAGTGGCAGGAGGCTGAGCTCCCGCCGCATCTTCGGATGAATATCCGGCTCGTGGATTACGACGGAAAGACGATAGAAGAGTCCCGGGATATCCTCGGGCTTTTGGAAAAACACGAGCAGGCGGCTCAGGTAGCTCTGGCGCGTCAGGTGGCAAAAAGCGAATCGCAGGGTGAGGCTAAAGCTCCTGAGGCCAGGGCATGGGCTTTTGGCAAGCTGCCGGTGAGAACGTCGACCGACCAGGGGGGTGTAGAGGTTACGGTGTTCCCGGCATTGGAAGATCTGGGGAATAACGTCAGGTTGACCCAGAGGCTGGACGCGCCCGCGGCGGAGGAAATGCATCGGCGGGGGCTTGCGCGGCTTCTACTCAACCGGCTTCAGCCCAATCTTGATGGCATCGACCGAAAGCTGCCGAAGTTTAAGGCGTCAGCTCTTTTGTTTGCGCCCTTGGGCAAGGCAAAAGACCTGCTCGATGACCTGCTCATGGCCTCAGTCCAGGCTCATTTCCTGCCCGAGGATGACCTGCCCCGCAGCCAGAACGCCATGGATGAAATTTACGATCTCCGGCGGGGGGATTTTCACGATGCGCTTGTCCGGTGGGACGTACTTGCCCATGAGATAATCGCGCGCCACCACGAAGTGGCGAAGGCACTGAAAGGAAAAATAAATATTGCTATGGCCCAAAGCCTTGCCGATCTGAAGTTCCAGTTGTCACAGTTGGTTCACCCGGGTTTCCTGTCCGCAACCCCTGCGACTCAGCTTTCAGAATTTCCCAGGTACTTGCAGGCAGCGGCTATACGCCATGAAAAGATGCCTCGTGAAATGGGGGCAGAGCGCGTGTTCCTGCATGACTTCCAGCCACGCTGGGACCGCTACGCGGAGCGCATGGCCCAGCTGGAGCGTCAGGGTGTGCGGGATAAAGAACTGATCCACTACCGCTGGATGCTTGAGGAATACCGCGTATCCTATTTCGCACAGCAGCTGGGAACCCGGTTCACCGTTTCTCTGAAGCGGCTGGACCGCCAGTGGGAAAGCGTTCGCGTGTAGTGCATTTAGGCTCGCGTGCAGTGTATCCAGGATCGCGTGTAGTCTAGCCTCGCGCGTCATGTGTCCAGGTTCGCGTGTAGCGTCTGGAAAAAGGCAGGTTTCTGGGCTCAGTGGCTGGTTGAAGCTGTTCAGGCGTAGGGGAGACTACGTAGGGCGTCAGTCTGAAATGGCTATGCTATTATCCGGACTAATGTTGTCGTTTACCCGCAGGGCCGATTACCTTCTCACGCGTTCGGCCCGGTCAGGGGCCCGACCCGAAGAGACACGTCAGCCGCGGCGGGGCTTGGTCTGATCGCGTCGCGACAGGCTGAACCGCATAGCGTCAGAACGCATCGGCGTAAGGCGAACAACGCTATCCATTCAATACAGGCTCGGGGCAGGCATACAGCTGCCGGGGCAAGTGGGGTTGCCAGTGACATCAGCAGTGATTAGCGGAACCGGGCTATTTACGCCGCCCGACACAATTACCAATGACGAGTTGGTGGCAGCGTTCAATATGTACGTTGAACGTTTCAATTCAGAGAACGCTGAGGCCATCGCGGCTGGAAAAATAGCGGCTTTGCCACCGTCGTCGTCGGAGTTTATCGAGAAGGCGTCCGGGATCAAGCGCCGCCACGTGATGGACCGTTCGGGCATTGTTGACCCGAACCGTATGCGGCCGCGTTTGCGTGCACGCTCGGACGACGAGCCCGGTATACAATGCGAGATGGCGGTTCAGGCCGCCCGCGAAGCGCTGGCCCAGGCTGGTCGCTCCGCGGCTGATGTAGATGCGGTGATCGTAGCCTGCTCTAACCTTGAGCGTGCTTACCCGGCCGTTGCGGTTGAGGTTCAGGACGCCTTGGGAATTGACGGCTTTGCTTACGACATGAATGTCGCCTGTAGCTCAGCCACCTTCGGGATCCAGGCGGCGACCAATGCGATCGAGACCGGGCAGGCAAACGTCGTTCTCGTAATCAGTCCCGAAATATGCTCCGGCCATCTCAATTTTCGCGACCGCGACAGCCACTTTATCTTCGGCGATGCCTGTACTGCAGTTGTGGTCGAGCGTAGCGACAGGGTCAATCCGGGCGTTGGCTTTGACATAATGGGGATGAAGCTGAAGACGCGCTTCTCCAACAATATTCGTAATAACGCCGGTTTTCTTAACCGTAGCGAAGAAAGTACCGTTGAAAACGTCCAGAATCCGGTGGTCGCAGGAGAGAAGCTGTTTGTCCAGCAGGGGCGAAAAGTGTTCAAGGAAGTCTCGCCCATGGTCGCTGAGCTGATCCTGGCGCACCTGGACCAACTTGACCTCAAGCCTGATAACATCAAGCGGATGTGGCTCCACCAGGCCAATCTGAATATGAATCAGCTGATTGCGCGCCGGGTACTCGGCCGCGACGCAACGCTTGAAGAGGCGCCAGTCATCCTTGATGAGTACGCCAACACCAGCTCAGCAGGTTCTATTATCGCATTCCATCAGCACAAAGATGACTTTGCACCGGAAGAACTTGGAGTGATCTGTTCGTTCGGTGCAGGTTATTCAATCGGCAGTGTGATCATACGCAAGCGCTAGATCATTCTTCATCTGCCCGCTAAAAATTCCAAAAACAAACGCCCAAAGGTCGGGGCTGGCTTTGCCGCCCCGCACACTGATCAGATGGTTACCTATGAACTCAACTACGCGCTCGACAGCGTTGCATGCTCTTCTGTTGCTGTTAGGCGCTCTGCCGACGGCGGTCCTCGCCCAAGCCCAAGCCCCGGCGCCCGGCGGTGGCACGCAGTTCCAGTCGCTTTATGAGCCTATTCGGCCGGGATACGGTGCGGCCGACCCCTGGGAAGGCTTTAACCGGGCCATTTTTGAATTCAATGATGTCGTCGATCGCTATACCTTGAAACCTGTCGCACAAGCTTACCTCGACTACATTCCCGGCTTCGCGCGCAAAGGGGTCTCCAACTTTTTCAGTAATCTTGAAGAGCCCATCAACCTGTTCAACAACCTGTTGCAGCTTAAGGCAGAGGATTCGCTGATTACCTCGGGGCGCCTGGTTTTCAACACAACGTTTGGGGTCGTCGGGCTGTTCGACGTTGCGACGGGCTTCGGGTTGCCCCAGAAGCGTGAAGATTTTGGCCAGACCCTTGGCTATTGGGGCGTAGATAGCGGGCCGTATGTCGTATTGCCCCTGCTGGGACCGAACACTGTCCGAGACAGCAGCCGGTTCATTACCGACAGTCAATTGCCCTCTGGCTACCACCTCGTTGAATCGCCGGAAGTGTATGCGCTGCTTGCATTACGCGGTATCGACATGCGTGCCCAACTTATCCCGGCAGAACAAGCCCTGATAGGCGAAGACCGTTACCGGGCAATTCGAAACGCCTACCTGCAGCGGCGGGAGTATCAGGTAAAGGACGGTCAGGTCAGCGATCCGTTCGCGAGTGATGACGATCTTCTTGAGGACTTCTGAGCTTCACAGCATCCGCTGAAGCCTGGGTTCGACCGGTAAATGCGTGATTAGACTATACTGCAGTAACTAAAAGGGGCACAGCGCAGGGGTATGCGTCATTCACAGCAGGCCGTATACGCTTTATGCTGCGTCTTGTGCCCGAACCGTCCCGGAGTTTGTCCAGCGCCTGCTTGATAGGCATGGGGAAATACGGGCAGTCACGAGCCAGATCAGGTCGAGACCCGCATGGACAGTCGAATAAAGAAATTCAGCAAGATGATGGCCGAAGCGCCAAACTACGAGGTCTGGAAAGCGGCCGCGCTCGAGCTTGACTACCTGCAGGGTAACTTCGAGTGGAAAGAGACGTTCGTTTCAGATATCTACAACTACGAGATGATCTACCACAGGCTTCGCCAGCTTCGGGAATGCCATCACCAGCATGACTACAGGACGCTGCAACGCGCCTTGCGCGAAGGCCTGCACCATGACCTGGGCAATATGGGCGACCCGCGCCTTTACCAGCACAGCTACGTAGGCACAAAGCACCTGATTGAAGAGTATGTCAATCAGGTTTGCGAGTCCCTGAATGTGCTTTGTGACACTCAGGTGGAAGGGCTTCCGAACGCGGAGAAGCTGTCTTTCTTCAAGGATACCCTGCTCAGCTTTGGGCGCCCGGCGCTGCTTCTGAGCGGAGGCGCAACGCTTGGCCTGTTCCACCTGGGGGTGATCAAAGCGCTGTGGGAGCGCGGCCTGTTGCCACAGGTCGTGGCTGGCTCCAGTGCCGGGGCTATCATGGCGGCCATGCTCGGCACTCACACTGACGCTGAAATCCCGGCGATGCTGGATCCCGACAGCCACAATCTCGACGCCTGGCGATGGCTGGGCATTCTGAGTGGGCTCAAGGGGAAGGGCTTCATGGACCAATCCCAGTTGGAGCGGTGCCTGCGTTCCAACATCGGTGAGCACACGTTTGAGGAAGCGTATGAGCGCACGGGAAGGTCGATCAATATCAGCGTGTCTCCCGTTCATCAGCACCAGAAAGAGCGGCTCCTGAGCGGTTACACCTCGCCCTATCTGTTGGTGTGGAGTGCAGCCCTGGCCTCAGCTGCGGTGCCGGCCATATTTCCGCCCGTCACTCTGATGACCAAGGACGTCAACGGCGAAGTGTGCCCCTATATGCCGAGATTGCGGTTTGTTGATGGATCTGTGGTCAGCGACCTGCCTATCGAACGTCTCAAGCATCTCTACAACATCAACTTCACGATGGTCAGTCAGACCAATCCCCATGTGGTACCGTTCCTCAAGCTGAAGAACAGGGATGAAAAAACCGGACTGCTGGGCTTGCCTTTACAGGCGGTGAAAAGCGAGCTGATGTTTCATGGCAAGGGCGCGTTCGACTTCCTGCGGAAGCGTGTACAGCCGGAACTTTTGCGCCAGATCTCCGGTCAGGTGTATACGATTATGGCCCAACGTTACTATGGCGACGTCACATTTGCGCCCCGTTACAGTCTTCAGCACTACCGGCGTATGATGTCCAACCCGACACCTGAATTTGTCCGGCAAATGATGCTTGAAGGCGAACGGGCGACGTGGCCCCATATTTCACAGATTCGCAGCCATACCAAAATTTCCCAGACGATGGAGCGCTGTATCGCCCGTCTTCGCAAGCAGGCCAACCATCGGCGCGCGGAGATTCGGGTAATCGCTTAACGGGACAGGTGGGTCAGGCTCCAGCGCGGACGGCTGACCAGCGCAAGCTTGTTCCGTTTACCCGAAGCGGTATACGGGTCAGCGGCAGCGATGAAAGACTAACGAGTCAACCCGCCGGGGCACGAGCCTCGGAGTTAATAGACAAGTACACGGGCGCTCGACCTGTTGCCGCGGCATGTTGCCCATGCGCCGGATGACAGAGCGCGTCCCGGACCCTATCATGTTTTTTTTCCGGTGTTTATTTGAACCCCATGTATAACGACTTCTTCGGCCTGCGGGAAGCACCTTTCTCGATTGCGCCTGATCCCCGCTATCTCTATCTGAGCGAGCGCCATAAGGAGGCACTTGCTCACCTTATGTATGGGGTACAGGGGCAGGGCGGTTTCATCGTTATCACCGGGGAAGTTGGCACCGGGAAAACGACAGTCTGTCGCTGTTTCCTCGACAGCGTACCCGAGCATGTTGATGTCGCCCTCGTCCTGAACCCCAAGCTCTCGGCGCGCGAGCTGCTGGCCAGCATTTGTGATGAACTGGCCCTCAGGTATCCCGCGGGCGCATCGATTAAAAGGCTGATTGATGTCATCAACAGTCACTTGCTGGCCAGCCATGCTCAGGGCCGCCATACAGTCCTCGTCATTGACGAGGCGCAGAACCTGACGCCGGATGTGCTTGAGCAGCTCAGGCTCCTGACCAACCTCGAAACGGGCGAGAAAAAGCTGCTGCAGATTGTACTTCTGGGCCAGCCCGAACTGCAGGAGATGCTCGACCAACGGGAATTGCGGCAGCTGGCCCAACGCATAACCGCCCGCTATCACCTGAACGCTCTGGATCGCCAAGAGCTGTCTTCGTACATTCGCTATCGGCTTTCCGTCGCGGGCGGACGGCACCTCATCTTTAGCCCAGCCGCCCTGAAGACGCTTTATCGCCTCAGTAACGGTATCCCCCGGCTAATAAACCTCATCGCCGACCGGGCTCTGCTGGGAGCCTACAGTCAGAACAGCGGTGTCGTAGACTCGGCAGTTATTCGTAAGGCGGCGGGGGAAGTCCTCGGTCGCAGCGGTGCCACCGGATTCGCCTTCGGCAGTCTTGGCCCACGCCAGTTAGTAATGGCCAGTATGGTCGCATCTGTAGTCGCGATCGTTGCTTTGACCTGGGCATTGAGTACGCTGGATTTTCTGCGTCCCACCGGCAGTGCTGCTGTCGTCCAGCAGAGCGCGCCTGCAGAAATACCGGCGCCCGAAACCGGGGCCGAAATCCAGTCGCCGGATACGGAGGACACGGTTGAGCAGACTCTGGCCGACAGCATTTCAGGTTCAGATTCAGATGTGGACGAAAACCCGGCCAACCAGGGCGATCCAGAAGCACAGGGAAACGGTCCAGAAACACGGGGAAACGATCCAGGAGCACGGGGAAACGATCCAGAAACACGGGGAAACATGGTCCCAGAGTCTGATTCCCTCGAAATTGCAGATCCTGAGCAGTCCGGCCCCTCCGGCGATCAGTTGCTGGGCCAGTGGGTTGCTGGGCGTGACAACACTGGGCCTGCGTACAGATCGCTGTTCCAGGCTTGGAATCTTACCTATGGTGAGGATGGGTTTGGCTCTGCCTGCGGGTATGCGCAGGCGCATGGACTGCGTTGTCTGCACCGGCAGGGCAACTGGCGCAGTCTGGAGCAACTGGACCGTCCAGCGGTTCTGCGCCTGCACAACGCGGTGGGCGAGCCCTTTCATGTCGCGCTCCTGGGATTGGATGAGGAGCGGGCGCGTATCGCTCTCGACGGAACAGAACACGTCTTACCCAGAGCACAGGTTGACCGGTACTGGCTGGGCGATTATTCCGTCGTCTGGAAACTGCCGCCTTATGAACTTGAGCCGGGCGACAATGCGATTAGCAAAGAGACCTGGCTGCAACAGAGTCTTGCAACCGTCCGTGGTAAATACCGTCTGCCTGATGCTGTAGTCAACGGCGCGGGCGAAGTCTCACTTGAGGAGCAGGTGGCCTGGTTCCAGCGCCGCGCCGGCCTGATCCCCGACGGCATCCCGGGCACGGTCACGCTCATACGTCTGAACAGCGAGCTGGATCCCACGCTCCCTCGCCTTTCAGGCGCGGTCATTCCAAAACATCTTGCCCGGCAGGACTGAAACCAATGTCCTACATTCTGGAAGCATTGCGCAAGTCAGAGATCGAACGAAAGCAGGGCGAAGTGCCAAGCCTGGGTTCGTCAGTTCAGATTATCCACAAACCCAGCAGAACGAAGGGCCCGTGGCTTCTCTGGACTGTTTTGATTGTGCTGGTGATGAATGGGCTATTGCTGGCCTGGCTGTTTTGGCCCCAGATGGGATCGCAGCCCCTACCAGCCGCAGTGGTTGCCCCACCGGCGCCTGTCGCTCTGGTGCCGGCGCCGGGCCAGTGGGCAGACTCTGAGCAATCCGGAGCGAAAAATCCCGAGCCCTATCTGCTGCAGGAGACCCCCCGGCCAGCGAGCCAGGCGAACACGCGACCCAGCCCCGGGAATCCAGATGCCGCCGATGCGCGTCAGCCGGAAACCCAGCAGCCTCAGGCAGGAGGCACTGCAGTGCCCACAGCAGTACTCGGGCCCCAGCCAGAGATGGCATCGGCTATGGCGGACTCTGCAGCTCTTCCAGCGCCGGGCAGTAACGATGTGGCGCAATCCAACACACCGGCGCAGGCTGTACAACAGCCTGGCCCAGAACAGGCAACCTGGGGCAAGCCGGATGCAGACGTTGCAGCTGCCGGGGAAGAGGTTCCATCAGATCAACAGGCCGGGTTTGCTGTTCCCGCCCTCGGTGAGATGTCCACCAGCTTTCAGCGACGCGTGCCTGACCTGGTGTTCAACTCCCATATTTTCTCATCCCGGCCCGATGCACGTCGTGTAATGATAAACAGCGAATACCTGCGGGAGGGTGCGCGTTTCGGCGACATGATAGTCGAGGAGATCACCGAAGACGGCGTCATTCTTAGCTTGCAGGGCGAACTTTTTGCGGTCAGCGTCGTGCGTAACTGGAACAGGCCACGTTAAGCCAAGTCGCTGTCTGGGCCTTATTCAGGGGCACGGGCTTGCCCTTCAGTGCGCAAAGAGGCTTAACTTCGCCCGTCCTTTTCCGCGGTCTTTTTCCATTCCTGTCCTCCGGTTCCCAAATGCTTGAAGATGTCGTAAAAGACGCAATACAGACCGCCTATCGGGATTTTCTCAGCGGCAAAGGCATACGCGCCCGGTATGGCCAGCGGCTGATGGTCGCCGAAATTGCGCGCTACCTGGGCGATATTACCCAGGCAGACGGCGCACGGACGTCCGCTCACGGTGCCTGTGTGGTCGAAGCTGGAACAGGTACCGGTAAAACCCTGGCATACCTGCTGGCCACGATCCCCGTGGCCAAAGCGCTAGGTAAGCGGCTTGTCATCTCGACGGCGACGGTAGCTCTGCAGGATCAGATCGTCGGCAAGGACCTCCCTGACGTTAGGGCGCATACGAAACTCGATTTCAACTGGACGCTTGCCAAGGGGCGGGGGCGCTATCTTTGCCTGTCCCGGCTCGAAGGCCGCCTGCAGGACGAAGGCGTAGGGAACAGCGAAAGCATGCCTCTGTTTCTGCTCGAGGATGCCCCCGACGGTGGCGATGCCCGGGCCTTCTACGAAAAGATGCTGGCATCCTACGCCAGCCAGAAGTGGGACGGCGACCGGGATCACTGGCCCGAGACGATTGAAGATGATCGCTGGCGCCGAATTACCACTGACCATCGAGGCTGTACCAATCGCCACTGTGCGTATTTTGACAGCTGCGCCTTCTTTTCAGCCCGCAGTGCGCTGGATGAGGCCGACGTTATTGTCGCCAATCACGATCTGATTCTGGCAGACCTCGCGCTCGGTGGCGGGGCCATTTTGCCAAAACCCGAAGATACCATTTACATATTTGATGAGGCTCACCATCTGCCGGAGAAGGCGCTGTCGCACTTCGCCGCAAGCGCAGGCATAAACGGCGCCCGCAATTGGCTCAAGCAGCTTAGCCAGATTCTGGTCAAGCTTTCGCCTTTCCTGCCAGCGGGTACCCAGGCCGCACGGGCGATCGACCGTATCAGCGCGGCGGCGCGCAACCAGGACCCGTTGCTGGAAAACCTCTATACCTGGCTGTCCACCCAGCTGAAGTGGGAAAAGGGCAACGACGGACGCGCCCAGCTCCATCGCTTTCCCGAAGGCCAGTTGCCGGATGACTTTGCTGAGCAGGTTCAGGCACTTCTGCCTGAATCCGCGCTGGTCTGCCGTGAGCTGGACGGTCTGGCGGATGTGCTCAATCGGGGATTGGGCGACCGACCGGATAACGAGGTCGACAAAGCGACCGCCGAGTCCTGGTATCCGGTCGTGGGCCAGCTTCATGCCCGTAGCGAAGAGCAGGTGGAACTCTGGAGATCGTTCGCGGCAGAGCTGGCTGAACAGCAGGGGCCGCCGCCAGCCCGGTGGGTGCAGCTGCAGCAGTGGGAGCGCGGCGAGGAGCTCACGCTTTACACCAGCCCGGTACTGGCGGATGGGCTGTTGGCCAGCAGGCTCTGGAGCCGCTGCTTCGGTGCCATTCTTACCTCAGCGACATTGACGGCGCTGGGCCGGTTTGACCGCCTGAACCAGCGCGCCGGACTGCCTTCGGGCAGTCGATTTCTGGTGGCGCCGCCCGCTTTTCGTTACCAGGAAATGGCCACCGTGGAAGTGCCCGCTGACGCGATGGAGCCGGGAGACTCAGCGAGTTATACCGAGGCGTTGGTCAAGGCGCTGCCCAAGCTGTGGGCTGACGAAAAAGCCGTGCTCGTTCTGTTTACCGCCCGCAGGCAGATGCACGCGGTAAGGGATGCATTACCGGCTGATATTGCGGTAGATGTCAGTACTCAGGACGACCACGCCAGAGGCATTGTCCTGCAGAACCACCGGGACCGGGTTGATGCCGGCAAACGTAGCGTCCTCTTTGGCGTCGCCAGCTTTGCAGAGGGGATCGACCTGCCAGGCAATTACCTGGAGCACGTTATCATCACCCGGTTGCCCTTTTCTGTGCCGGACGATCCTATCGAGGCAAGCCTTGCGGAATGGATTACCGAGCGTGGTGGCAACCCCTTCATGGAGATCAGCGTGCCTGACGCCTCCATCCGCCTGGTGCAGGCTGCCGGCCGCTTGTTGCGTACAGAGGACGACCGCGGCCGTATAACCATCCTTGACCGACGGATTCTGACGCGCCGCTATGGATCGCTCTTGCTCGATGCGCTGCCCCCGTTTCGACGGGTCTTCAGCTAGCAGGTAAGCAAGCGCAAATTGGGCGGCAACCGGGAGTTCTGGTAGGGAGTTCTGGTCGGGAGTTCTGGTGAGTTCGAGACCGGTTGAGGCGTCCTTCCGTGTTATTCAGACAGGGTTACTCAAACAGGACACTAGCCCGGAAATCGAATTGTAGCGAAGGGCGAAAACGTGGAGGGGCGGTTTTCCTGACGGTGGGCATGCACTGCGGTTCACTCTTTACTACCGTTCGCCCTTTACTACCGTTCGCCCAAAAAAAGAGGCGCCATACATAAAATATGGCGCCTTGCTACAAAGGGGTCTCGAAGGAAGACCCTGGGGAAAACAGGAAACTGAAGGCCTGAAGTTTCAGTTCTGTTCAATCGATGCGTCGATCGATGGGTTAAGTGTAGGCAGGGCGGGGGCGTAGGCGGATCGTCCAAAGGGCGTAGCGGTAGGCGTATCTGCTAAAAAATGTGATAGAGGTCACAAGAATATTCAGAAATGTTGCGGTGCGGGTGGCCTTTCAATCGCATGAGGGGCAGGAAGCCGGCGACTGACCCTTGTCTCTTGGCGATCAGTTGCGCCTCGTACTGACCAGCATTGACTCTTACTGACCCGCGTTGACTCGTACTGGCCCGAATTAGCTTATACAGATGCACGTCGACTCGTGGCGTCTCCCGGCTACTGCAGTAAGCCAAGCCCCCGTGCTTTGGCTAGTGCCTCGGTGCGGCTGCTGGTGCCGAGCTTGCCGTAGAGATTGCGAATATGGGCTTTCACCGTCGTTGGCGCAACATCGAGTTTTTGCGCGATGACTTTGTTCGACAGCCCTTCGTGGATCAGGGCCAGCACTTCCAGCTCCCGTTGGCTCAATGGCTCCAGCAAGTCCGACTCGGCAGGGGCGGTCGCGGGCTGTTTCACGCTGATCTGCGGCGAGCTTTGCTCGAGTAGAAGTTCGTCCAGTTGCCGTACCCAACCTGGATTGAGCCCGGTGGGCTCAACTGAACGGTAGATTTTTGCCAGCGCAGGACCCTCTTCGTAGAGAAGCCGGGTGAACCCATCCCGTGCAGCCAGTTTAAGGCCGCGCTCCAGCATGGTAGCGGCATCGTCTGCACGACCCAGTGCTGCAAGCGCGGTAGCGTAGACCGCGAGCAGTTCAATCAGGTGCTTGATGTGCTCGCCTTTCTCGGTCGCCAGGCGCAGCGGATTGAGGACCGCGATCGCGCGCTCCGGTTCGCCAGTCGCAACGCGAACCCGGGCAACGGTAATCGAAACCTGCTCTCTGTTGATCGGGTTGCGGTAGCGTTCCGGGTTCACTTTATCCGCCCAGGCGCGGGCTTTGTCCAGTTCGCCGAGGCCCAGCAGGCAACGCACTCTAAGTGCCTCCAGGCTGGGTGGCTCGAACAGGATAGCGTCGCCCTTGCGCGCCAGTACATTCTCGGCGTCCTCCAGCGCGGCGATGGCGCTTTCGTATTCGTTCTGAGAGAAGTCGAGGTGCGCCCGGACATACTGGATAACAATATGCTGGCCCGGTTCTGTCCCCTGGGTGACATGCTCCAGCAGCGGGTTCAGATAGGTTCGGGCCAGCTCCAGATCATTCCGCTCCCTGTAGATCTGTGTCATCGAACTGTTCTGCCAGCACGAGATCATTTGCGGCTGGCTGGTGTCGGTGTGGAAGCTGTCGACCCAGGAGCGCACTGTTGAGCATGTCTCAAGGGCCAGTTCCATTTCACCCTGGTAGAACAGTATCCAAGCCATCAGGCCGCCGCTTGAGAGCACGGTGGAGTGTCTTTTTTCGCGCTTGCCATGTTCTATCGCTGAAGACAGCGCCTGCCGTGCTGAAACCAGGTCCCCGCGGGCGAAGCTGTCGAGTCCGATCCCGTAGTACGTTACCGACTTGAGGGGAATGTCCGTGTGGTCAATGTCTCTCAGGACGTCGCGGGTCAGGTCGGTGGCACTGTCCAGATCGCTGCGCATACGAGCGAGGTACGAATGCACCAGAGCTATTTCGCTGTGCAGGTCGAGGGCGTGGTCGTCCGGTGGGTTGGCGTCCTGGGAATAGCCGTTGGAAGCGCCCTGCGCCTGGTCGCCAAGCAGGGCTTCCAGGCGTTCCAGTAACGGCTCGATCAGGTCGAGCTTGTTCGCAAAAAAGAGGCCCCAGACCCGGATCATCAACAGCCGAGGCCGGTCGTCAGCGTAGCCCTGCGGTAGCGCATCCAGCCAGTTAACGACGTTGAGATGGTAGCCTTCGTGAATGAGGTTGTTGCCGTGTTGCTCCAGAACCTGAGCAAGCCAGTCCCAGTCTTCCAGTTCGATCAGATGGGAAATAGCCTCGTGAAAATGATCATGTTCAAGAAACCATTGGGAGGCCTTTTGCAGAAGCTGAGCGTGACCGGCAGGGTCAGTTCTACAGGACCGCGCGCAGAGGGCCTCCCGGAACAGGTCGTGGTAGCGGTACCAGTAGCCGCTGGTGTCCAGCGGAATGATGAAGAGGTTGGCTTTAACCAGGGCTTCCAGGCGGGACGCACTATCATCTGTTCCCAATAGAACGTTGCATAGCGCAGGGCTCAGACGGTGACAGCAGGCCGTAGTCAGCAGGAATTCCCGCACATCTTCAGGCTGCTGGTCCAGTATCTCAGTCAACACATAGTCGCTGACGTGCTTCTGGTGCCCGCCGTAGCGGATGATGTCCTGCTGGGAGGTGGCTGAACCGTGCGGCCCGGACAGTGCGGCCAGCTGCATTGCCGCAGCCCAGCCCTCCGTCTTGCGCCATAACTGGTGAATACTTTCAGCCGAAAGCGACATCGCCATGTAGTCGCCAAAAAACTGAGCGCATTCTTCCTCGGAAAAAGCCAGGTCGGAAGCGTGTACCTCGCGCAGCCAGCCGCGCACGCGCCAGCGGGCCAGCGGCAAAGGGGGCTCTGTGCGGGAGGTCATCAATAGCATGAAATGGGGCGGCAAGTAGTCGACCAGATAGCCCACTTGGCGGTGGACCACGGGGTTTTCGACCGAGTGGTAGTCATCGAGAACCAGCGCATAATTGCCTGGGAGTTCAGCTATGGCGTTTATGATGGCGGTTATGATTGCGTCGAGGTTGCGTTCGTCAAGCTCCGCCAGTCGCTGGTTGAGTTCTTGTGGTGGCAGAATTTCCTGGCCGAGTGCCCCGATAAAATACTGCCAGAAACGCCGTGGATCATTGTCGTAGCTGTCCACCGCAAACCAGGCGACTTTTCTCTCGGTATCGGTTGACGCGCACCACTGATTGATCAGTGTGGTCTTGCCGTACCCTGCGGGTGCGATGACGGTGGCAATGCGGGCCGCATGCCCGCCTGCCAGTCGTTCGAGCAGCCGTGGCCGGGTGATTGAACGCGGGGCGAGGGCGGGTTTAAGGAACTTGGTGGCCAGCAACATCCGATGCACTTCCGATGAGCCGGACTGGCTCAGTCCGGCGTTCTTTTATGCATTGTCAGGGCTGCTAGCTGAGAGTCAAGGGCTGCGATCATACAGCCACTGCTAGCGACTACTATTAACCACGACCAGAAGATATTAACCACGACCCGAAGATATTAGCCAAGACTAGAAGAAGGCGTACTTTACCCCGATAAGCAGCAGCAGGCTCGCAAGGCCAGACTGCAAAAGCCGCTCGGGCACCTGGTTGGCCAGACGGGAGCCAAAGTGTATGGCCGGGATGGAGCCTATCAGCAGGCTGCCCAGAAGCATCCAGTCGATATGGCCCAGATGCCAGTGCCCCAGACCGGCAATCAGGGTGAGGGGCACGGCGTGAGCCAGGTCGGTCCCGACAACACGAACGGAGCTCAATGCGGGGTAGAGCAGAAATAGAATGGCGGCGCCAAAAGCACCCGCGCCCACGGATGAGAGGGTCACGCATACCCCGAGAAATACACCGGCAGCAACGGTAACGCCAGGCCGGTTGCGATCCAGCCACGGTGACGGTGCTGCAGCACGTGCATGCCACTGCTGCAGGCGTCGGCGCATCAGAAGCACAATTGACGTCAGTATCAGCATCACGCCTAGTGTGGACAGGAGAATTCCCCGATACTCCGCGGGATCCTGAAAGATACGGGAGAGTATGAGGATGGTGAGTAGCGACGCGGGCAGGCTACCCATGGCAAGCCTTCCAACGATGGTCCAGTCGACGGTCAGCTGGCGGTGATGGGCAACCACACCGCTGGCTTTGGTAGCGGCTGCGTAAATAAGATCGGTACCGATCGCAATGTGAGTCGGAAACCCGAACAGCAGCAACATGGGCGTCATTAGCGAGCCGCCCCCGACACCGGTCAGGCCTACGGCGAACCCAACGCCAGCGCCGGTGATGATGTAGAGCAGAAAGTCCGTCATGGTAGTTTAACCGGTGAAAAGAAGTGGCTGCGGTCGGCAACCCGAAGCCACTGTAACGACGCGGGGCTATTCCTAAAAAGAATATTTATTTATATTTATATGCACGTTATGGTGTTTTGGCGGTCGAGCTGCACCGGCGAGCGGCAATACCGCGTATCCCTTCGTGCAAGCAGGAGTTCATATGAAGCTGCAGCAACTGCGGTACATTTGGGAAGTCGCTCACCACGACCTCAACGTTTCGGCAACCGCGCAAAGCCTGTTTACCTCCCAGCCCGGCATCTCCAAACAGATACGTCTGCTCGAAGACGAGCTGGGTGTCGAGGTTTTTGCGCGCAGCGGTAAGCACCTTAGCCGGATCACCCCGGCAGGCGAGACGATCATACGCGAGGCCGGGGAAATTCTGCGCCGAGCGGAAGGCATCAAAAAGATCGCCCAGGAGTTCAGCAATCAGCGCCGGGGCGATCTCAGCATTGCTACAACCCATACCCAGGCCCGCTATGCGCTGCCTAAAGTTATTCAGGGCTTTGTTGAGGCCTATCCGGAGGTGTCGCTGCATATGCACCAGGGCACGCCGATGCAAATCTCGGAAATGGCAGCGACAGGGGCCGTGGATTTCGCTATCGCCACGGAAGCCCTGGAGCTCTTTAATGACCTGATCATGATGCCCTGCTATCGCTGGAACCGCTGTGTCATCGTTCCTCGCAATCATCCTTTGGCAAAGACAAAACGACTGACTCTGGCGGAAGTTGCCCGTTACCCGCTTATTACCTATGTATTCGGCTTCACCGGCCGGTCAAAACTCGACGAAGCCTTCGCTGCTGCCGGGTTGACGCCGAAAGTGGTGTTCACCGCGGCAGACGCCGACGTTATCAAGACTTATGTACGGCTGGGGCTGGGTGTGGGTATTGTTGCCCAGATGGCTGTCGATGAAGTGGCCGATTCCGATCTGGTAGCGCTGGACGCCCGGCACTTGTTTGCGCCGAGTCTGACGCGTATCGGGTTCCGTAAGGGCACTTTCCTGCGGGGCTATATGTATGATTTTATTGAGCGGTTTGCGCCTCATCTGACGCCGGATCTGGTTGAGGCTGCTTCGCATCGGACCAATAGTGATGAGTTGGATGAGCTGTTTGCGGGGATTGAGTTGCCGACTTATTGAGTGATAGCAGGTATTGGTGTTGCCATTGCCGTAGCAGCTGTCATTGCAACTGCAACTGCAACTGCAACTGATAAGGCTTTCGTCCATCGCCTTTGGCGCTGACCGAGTCACTTCTTTGTCAGTAGCGACAAAGAAGTAACCAAGAAAACGCCACCCCCTTCCTGCCACTTGCTTCGCAAGCGGTTCGCTGTGCTTCTCGCAGGCCGGGGGCGTGCTCTAAACTCGCTTCGCTCAGACAACGAGCCCACTGATCCCCGACCTGCTGCGATGCTCGCCAGTTCAGAGGGGAGGGAGTGGAAGTCAGGTTGGGGTTGTTTGTGCTTGGCAGCGGCTGGGTTTGCAACTTTTACTGCCACGGCCACGGCCAGGGCTTTCGTCCATCGCCTACGGCGCTGACCGAGTCACTTCTTTGTCAGTAGCGACAAAGAAGTAACCAAGAAAACGCCACCCCCTTCCTGCCACTTGCTTCGCAAGCGGTTCGCTGTGCTTCTCGCAGGCCGGGGGTGGGCTCTAAACTCGCTGTGCTCAGACAACGAGCCCACTGATCCCCGGCCTGCTGCGATGCTCGCCAGTTCAGAGGGGGAGGGAGTGGAAGTCAGCTTGGTGCCAGGTGACAGGTAAAGAAAAAATTGTTCTGGCAGTTTTTGCTCAAGCACCCGCCCACTTTTTCGTTTTTTCACCGGATCCTAAGACAACGCCCAATCCCCTCTAAGCTGTCGAGCACCGGAGCCGCGCGAAGATAAAGCGACCTCGTTGTCTGAGCGAAGCGAGTTTAGAGGGCGCCTTCGCGCGGTGAGGAGCGCAGAGGCCCCCTCGGTACGAGGGGCAGCGCAGCGGGGTGGCACTTTCTTGGTTACTTCTTTGGTGCTATTGCCAAAGAAGTGACTCGGTCAGCGCCGAAGGCGATGGACGAAACTCTTTGTCTTTAAGGCCGGAAGCCCGGCCCAAGGTACCAAGCACAAGGTCCAACCGGAAAAACCAAATGCACAAGCTACCGGCCAACTCCCAATCCCCTCTAAGCTGTCGAGCACCGGAGCCGCGCGAAGATAAAGCGACCCCGTTGTCTGAGCGCAGCGAGTTTAGGGGGCGCCTTCGCGCGGCGAGGAGCGCAGAGGACCCCTCGGTACGAGGGGCAGCGCAGCGGGGTGGCACTTTCTTGGTTACTTCTTTGGTGCTATTGCCAAAGAAGTGACTCGGTCAGCGCCGCAGGCGATGGACGAAAGCCTTGGCTTTTGTTCTGGCTTCAGTTTTTGTCTCAGCCTAGTTAAAACAGAAACAACGGTCTCACCGGATCAGCTCTGGTCCCAAACGCCGTCACGCCTTTTAAATCCCTATACTTTAGCGATCACATTGGCGGCATGAAGCCCGCACTCCTTCTGAGTGCTCTCCTCCCACCACCAACGCCCCTCCCGCTCATGCTGACCCGGCAGCACAGGCCGGGTACAAGGCTGGCAGCCGATGCTCACATAACCCTGCTCGTGGAGTTTATTGTAGGGCGCCTCAGTCATGCGGATGTAATCCCAGACTTCCTTGGACGTCCAGTTGGCGAGAGGGTTGAACTTGACCAGCTCATGCTCTTCCGTGGAGAAAGCCTCGTCCCGCTGGACCAGAGGCACCTCTGTGCGGGTGCCGGGGCTCTGATCCCGCCGTTGGCCGGTGATCCATGCGTCTACCGTCGACAGCTTGCGTCGCAGAGGCTCGACCTTGCGTATACCGCAGCACTCCTGGTGCCCGTCCTGGTAGAAACTGAACAGTCCTTTTTCCCCAACCATTTCCTGTACAGCCCGGGCATCAGGGAAGAGAACCTCGATCTGAAGTCCGTAGTGCTGGCGAACCCGCTCGACAAACTCGTAGGTTTCGGCCGGAAGACGGCCGGTATCCAGAGTAAATACCTTCAGGTTCGGGTTGAGGCGATGGGCCATCTCAATGAGCGCCACATCTTCCGCGCCACTAAACGATAGCGCAATATTATCAAACGATTGGAATGCTTTCTTTAGAACGTCTCTAGGCGAGGCGTCATCGGTTAGTTCCGCCGCTAGGGTTTCTGCTGACTGCATCTGGACTCTCTCGATCTCGATAGGCGCTAATTGAATGGAATAAACCACGCGCTTTTTTATGTGTTTTTACGAATTTGGCTCGCCAGGTTTGCGCAGATATTAGCATTGGGCGCCGCGGCTTTAGAAAGAATGCGATGACATAAACTTATGCCGCGTTACAATCCCCGTTTCATCACGCGCCGGCTTTTACTATGATAAGCCGGCTTCCTGCTCAGCGATTCTCATGCGGCCGAACGTCGGGCCGAAGCAGGGCTTATTCAATTCGAAGGAGTATCTTGTGGAACTTGCCTGCCTTGATCTGGAAGGGGTTTTAATTCCGGAAATCTGGATTGCGTTCGCCGAAAAAACGGGTATCGAGGCCCTGAAAGCAACGACACGTGATATCCCCGATTACGATGTACTGATGAAGCAGCGGCTCCGGCTACTTGATGAGCACGGCTACGGATTGCCAGCCATTCAGGAGGTCATTGGTGAACTCGATCCTCTGGACGGTGCTGCTGAGTTTCTGGACTGGCTTCGACTGCGCTTCCAGGTCGTCATTCTCTCTGACACTTTCTACGAGTTCGCTATGCCGCTTATGGCTAAACTGGGGCACCCGGCGTTGTTGTGCCACAAGCTGGAAGTCGCGGAGGATGGCCGAATCGTCAACTATCACCTGCGCCAACGCGACCCCAAGCGTCAGGCTGTGCGTGCGTTCCAGCTCATGAACTACCGGGTTATTGCAGCCGGCGACTCGTACAATGACACGACTATGCTGGGCCAGGCAGAGGCCGGTATTCTGTTTCATGCGCCTGACAACGTCATCCGGGAGTTCCCGCAATTCCCGTCGGTGGACACCTTCCCGGCTTTGAAAGAGCAGTTCGTGAAGTTGAGCGAGCGGGATCTACAGGTCTGATTCCTGAAATGGAAAGCCTGGCTTTCGGCATGAGCTGAAGGCCGGCACCTCGTACTTCTTCATTCCCCTCAAGCGCCACGGATAATCAATTAAGGGTCTGCTGGCGCCAGTATCTGCGCATTTCCGGAAAGCTCCTTCATCAAGGGGCCAACCTTGTCGAGCGTTTCCTGATATTCGCCGGCTGGGCTCGAGTCAGCCACTACGCCGCCGCCGCCATGGCAGTAAAGTTTCTCATCCCGTGCGTACAGCGTGCGTATAGCGATGTTGCTGTACAGCTTGCCCTCACCATTCAACCAGAACAGCGAGCCACAGTAGGGCCCGCGCGGGCTAACCTCCAGCTCTGCAATAATCTCCATGGCGCGGATCTTGGGCGCGCCTGTTATTGACCCGCCCGGGAAGCACCAGAGCAGGGCTTCGAAGGGATGAATCCCTGCCTTGAGTCTGGAAGACACTGTACTTACCAGATGGTGCACATTCACGAAACTGTGCAGCTCGGCGAGTGATTCCACCACGACTGAACCTGTTTCGCTGACGCGGCCGAGATCGTTGCGCAACAGGTCGACGATCATGATGTTTTCGGCCCGGTCCTTGGCGCTGGCTTTGAGTTTTTCGGCCTGCAGCTGATCCTCATGGGCGAAGCGGCCCCTCGGGCGCGTACCCTTGATGGGCTGGGTACGAACGCTGCCCTTGTTGATTTCCAGAAAACTCTCCGGAGAGATACTCAGCACAGTCTCTGTGCCGAGTTTGAGATAGCCGCAATGGGGGCTCGGGAATTTTTTGCAGAGTTGGCTGAATGCCTGCCAGAGCGAACCCGTGTATGTGCTTTCAAAACGCTGTGAAAGGTTTGCCTGGTAGATATCGCCATTTTGTATGTAGTGCTGCACCTTATATACCGCATCAACATACTGTTGACGCGAAAGATCTGCTCGAAAAGGCTTTGCTGAGAATCGAGGCAGACCTTGGCCATGAACGGCCCTTGAGGCTTGCAACAGCGAGAGAATCTCTTGCTCAATGCTAGCAGGGCAGTCGGGCGTTCGGCAAAGCCGGAGCCCGTCGCCCGCCAGATCGGGCTCCAGCCACCAGGCGTAGACGCCGATTCGTATGGGTTGGCGAGAGGCCGGTGAATGCCATTGTCGGATTGCAGGCTCGAGGCTGTATCCCGCATCGTAGTCGAGTATGCCCGCGAGTCGGGTGCTTTCGTGCAGAGGTGCCATGGCCAGGAGAACCTTGCGCGCCAGACTGGCACGGCTCTCGCCTGCCAGGCAGAGGTATTGAATAGGCTTCGCCGCCAGCCATTGGCCGCGGAACGCTTTGGTCCGGGAGGGTGGGGTGCCTATACAGACGAATCCCGGTAAGCTTGCGATCTGGCCAAGAAAACGCTCTAGATGATGGGCCGACGTAACCTGAAGGGCGGTGTAGTGCACGGGTGAACCTGAACTGCTGAAAGTGATTATTATCACAGACTTTTGAAGCTGTTATACAAAATTATTCTCGAACGCTGGCACTGTTTCGACTGTCGAACGTCGTGCGGGGTAGACAGAGCCTTCTCCCGCTGTAGCAATAGACAAGGTAGGAAAATTATGCTGAAAACCCGTTTTAGCCGTACAACGCTGTTTTCTCTTTTCTTGATGGGCCTCGGCTCGGTGGCTCCGGCGACACAAGCCCAGGAGCCGGGTGCAGCTGAGCAGGTCACACAGGAACAGATCAGGAAAGAGGCAGACCAGAACATCAAATACCTGTCGGGCCACGCCCTGCGCAAAGCCAAGACCATACTGGAAACCCATGGCGATTTTGCGCCTTTCGGTGCCGCGTTGTTTCCCGGCGGCAAAGTGCGATTTGTCTGGGCTGTGCCCCCCGGTTCCGAGCAGGAGAATATCAACGCCGCCCTCGTGTTGGGTGCCGTACGCCAGTCTCTCCAGGCACAGGCTCAAAACGGCGCCATTCTCGGTTCTGCAGTGGTTTATCTCTATCAGCCGAGTGAGAGCAAGAGCGACAAACCGCAGATTAACGTCGAAACGGAATACCTGAACGGACACGCGGTCGTTACCGCGACAAACTACGAGCAGGATTCTGAAGAAAATGTAACTTTTGGAGCGGCTACGCAAAGGGATTATGAACCGAAAGTCTTCGTAGCCCCTGCAAATACTGGGAAGTAGCCGCGAACACAGAATTAATTCAGGTGCCGACTTAATTGCGCCGTGGAAAACTGGTAATTTTTGAGCGCCCCAACTGTGCGCAACATCTCAAAACACAACCAGTTTTCCTGTAAAACTTGCACCACGGTTTCAAGGAAATAGCCGTAACAAGAACAACGATTTTCTACGAAACGCCAAGTTTAGGAGAATACAATGAAAGGCCTGAAAAAAATTGCACTCGTAACCGCAATTGCCGCCGCCCCTTTTGCAGCGCAAGCTGACCTGAAGGCGATGGATGATTCAGCCATGGGAGACGTGACCGGTCAGGCAGGTGTCACGATCGATCTGAGCGCCAACGTAAGCGTTGAAGAAATCGCGTATGAAGATCAGGGTTTCTTGGTAATCAACGGATTGAAATTAGGTGGTAACTCAAGTGAAGTTGCGAACGGCGCGGTAGACGCGCTCGACGACATTCGCTTGACCGTTGACGTAGCTGGTACCGACGCAACTGCTGACTTGGGCAACGGTGGCGTTTTCGCTGGCGAATATCTTGGTGGTCAAGGCAACTATACTGATGCTGACGGCAACGCTGTGAATATCGAAACTGATCAGGCTATCAGCGATGGTGACCTGGTAATCTCCCTGCGTTCGCAGACTGATGGTCAGGCAGTTGACTTTGGTATGGCGATCGGCAGCGTATCCCTGGCCAAGCAGGAAGGAAACGCTACGAACATCGGTAACCTGACTGCGTCAAACCCTGACAGCACTGTGCTGGTTTCTGATATGCAGGTTGATGGCTACATTGGTCCGGTCGATGTCGTTGTTCAGGAAGAGTCCAACAGCATGAACATCAACGCTTACTTCACTGCAGGCGGCGAGATGACCCTGCCGTTCATGGGCACCAGCCTGGGCTTCGAACTGCATAACCGTCGCGGCCAATCGACTGTGCTGACCACGGATACTGATACCGATGGAAACCCAATCTCGTTCGCTCACGCACAGGTTGATATCAGCGTTGCTGAAGACTACTTTGCAGCCGATGAAGATGCTCTGGCGGTTAACGTTCAGGACTTCTCCGGTGACCTGGACCTGACCAACATCACCATGGGTAACGGTGAGTCAATCGGCTCCATCTACATGACCGATCTTCGCGTCACTGCAGAGACTGTAATCTACGGTCACTAAGCCCTACGATCTCCGATCGTTCTGAAAGCCACCCTCCGGGGTGGCTTTTTTTCGTTCTAAAGGCACCTAACCAGCCGCTAGGGTGTGAAGTTGTAGCTCCTGAGTTGCAGCTAAAGTCCTCAGTTGCGTCTAGCGGGTGCTGAGATGGCGACTCAGGCCTGAGCCGTATTCTGACCCAAAATCCGGATAGTTAACGAAATGGAAATGTAGAGTTCATCTCTGTTTAGGTTCGACGAAAGAAGTATCCTGCAAGCGTGGGGAAACTATAAAAGCTAAAAATTAGCTACGAAAAATCTGGAGAATCGAGATGAAAGGCCTGAAAAGAATCGCTCTGGTAGCCGCAATATCCGCTACTTCGTTTACAGCCCAGGCGGAGTTCAGTGTTCTGGATGACGTCTCAATGGCAGACGTCACTGGCCAGGCTGGCGTTACTATCGATCTGAGTGCGAATGTGAGCATCAAAGAGATTGCCTACGAAGACCAGGGCTTTCTGGTCATTAACGGCTTGAGGCTTGGTGGCCACTCGGGTGAAGTCGCGGACTACGGCGCCGCTGACGCGCTGGATAACCTCCGCCTGACCGTAGACGTCGCGGGAAAAGACGAGCTAGCCGACCTCGGTAATAACGGCGTTTTCGCGCAGGAGTACCAGGGGTACCAGGGCAGCTACCTCGATGCTGACGGAAACCCCGTTTACCTCGAGTACTTCCAGAATGTGAGTGATGGCGACCTTGTGATCTCCCTGCGGTCGCAGGATGGCAATCCCGTTGACTTCGGTTTGGCGATTGGCAGTGTATCGCTGGCCAGGCAGGAAGGAAATGCGAACAACGTCGGCTACCTGGCCGCCGCAAACCCGGACGCCACTGTGCTGGTATCGGACATGCAAATCGACGGCTACCTTGGGCCGATTGATGTAGTTGTTCAGGAAGAATCGAACAGCATGAATATCAACGCCTATTTCACTGCGGCTGGTGAAATGACATTGCCTTTCATGGGTACCAGTCTCGGATTCGAGCTTCATAACCGTCGTGGACAGTCGTCTGTCATCGTCAACGGCGCCGGTGACGCAAACGGCAATGTGATTTCCTACGCCCACGCTCAGGTTGATGTTGGCGTCGTTGAAGGTTACTTCACTAACGGCGAGGACGCGTTGGGCATATGGGTGCAGGATTTCTCCGGCGATCTGGACCTTACCGACATTACGATGGGTAACGGCGCGTCTATAGGATCAATCTATATGACCGACCTGACCGTTACCGGTTATGCCGTAGTCTACGGCCACTGAGCCGTACGCTTGAAGACTTTGTAACAGCCGCCTTTCGGGGCGGCCTTCCTGTTAGAGCGAACAAGTCGAGACCTGATATTTCTCCCTGGCAAGACCTGAATAAAAGTTCCGATGATGCACGGGAATTGTCGATTGGATCTCATTCTGAGAAGTGCTGAAGCAGTACTCTGCCATTGCGATGATCAACATCGCCATAAAAATAAAAGCACAAAAATAATTTAGGAGAATACGAATGAAAGGCCTGAAAAAAATTGCACTCGTAACCGCAATCGCCGCTGCTCCTTTTGCAGCCCAAGCCGAACTGACGGCTCTGAACGACGTTTCAATGGGTGATGTCACTGGCCAGGCTGGTGTTACCATCGACCTGAGCGCCAACGTCAGCATCAAAGAAATCGCGTATGAAGATAAAGGTTTCCTGGTTATCGACGGTATGACCCTGGGTGGTAACCGTGGGGTTATCGCAGCTGGTGGTGCAGCCGCACTTGACGACATCCGTCTGACCATCGACGTTGCCGGCACCGACGCAACTGCAGACCTGGGCACCGCGGCTCGTGGTGCAACTTATCTGGGCGCCGCTGGCTTCTCTACTGACGTAAACGAAGTTAGCCAGAACATCAGCGATGGTGACCTGGTTATCGGCCTGCGTTCGCAGTCTGGTCAGCCTGTTGACTTCGGTTTGGCTATCGGCGCTGTTTCCCTGGCCAAAGAACAAGGCAACACCGCTAACATCGGTAACCTTTCTGCTTCGAACCCAGATAGCACCGTACTGGTTTCTGAGCTGTACATCGACGGCTTCCTTGGCCCGATCGACGTTGTGGTTCAGGAAGAGTCCAATAGCATGAACATCAACGCCTACTTCAACGCGACTGGCGAACTGACTTTGCCGTTCATGGGTACCAGCATGGGCTTCGAGCTGCACAACCGTCGTGGCGATGCAGTAGCTAATGCTACCGGCACCATGTCTTTCGCGCACGCACAGGTTGATATCAGCGTTGCTGAAGACTACTTCGCTGCGGGCGAAGATGCACTGGCCGTTAACGTTCAGGACTTCTCTGGCGATCTCGACCTGACCAACATCACTATGGGCAACGACAAGTCAATCGGCTCTCTGTACATGACCGACCTGTCTGTTACTGCTGAGACTGTTATCTACGGTCACTAAGTTGTCGTAGTGTTTTGTAGTGTTTTGAAGTGTTTTGAAGTGTTTTGAAGTGCTTTGGAGCCACCCTTCGGGGTGGCTTTTGCGTTTACGCGGCCTCAAACTGGCCGGTCGCGCTGCCTCTGTTCTGAAAGTTCACATTCCGTCTCATTTTTTATCTCACCCAAGGGGTAACCTGTGGGTGCGTTCTCTATGAACGACGGATTAAAGCCTAAAATAATAAGGGAAAGCATGATGAACAGCCTGAAAAAAATAGCACTGGTCAGCGCTATTGCCGCTGCACCGTTTGCCGCGCAAGCCGAACTTGCCGCCCTCGATGATGCGTCCATGGGCGATGTGACGGGTCAGGCGGGTGTCACCATTGATCTGAGTGCCAACGTCAGCGTCGGCGAAATCGCCTATCAGGATCAGGGTTTCCTGGTTATTGATGGCCTGACCCTGGGTGGTCACTCTGAGCTTGTCGCTGGTGGTGCGCCAGACGCACTCGATAACCTCCGGCTGACAATTGATGTGGCCGGCTCCCTCGGCGATGACCTTGGCGCATCCTCATTCGGTGCGGCTTATCTCGCAAGCGAAGGATTTACCACCGAAGTAAACGAACAAAGCCAGAACATCAGCGATGGCGATCTTGTCATCAGTCTGCGTTCGCAATCGGACGAGCCAGTGGACTTCGGACTGTTCATTGAAAGTGTCTCCCTGGCCAAGCAAGAGGGAAACAGCGGCAATATCGGTAACCTCAAAGCCACCAATACCGGTACCGTGTTATCCCAGGACCTGCGCATGGACGGCTATATCGGCCCCGTCGATATCGTCGTGCAGGAAGAATCTAATAGCATGAATATCAATGCCTACTTCAGCGCCAGTGGCTCGGTCACTGTCCCTTACCGTGGCACATCCATGAGCTTCGAGCTCCATAACCGTCGTGGCGCTACGGTCATGAACGCGGATGGCATGTCTTTCGCTCATGCCCAGGTAGACGTCAGTGTTGCAGAAGGCTACTTCGACGATGGCGGCGACGCGCTTGCTGTGAACGTCCAGGACCTGTCTGGCGATCTCGACATGACCGATATCAAGATGGGCAATGGCATCTCGATCGGTGCCCTGTACCTGACTGATCTTTCCGTTACTGCTGAAACGGTCATTTACGGTCACTAACACTGACTCGAACAAACCGCAGCGAAAAGCCATCCTTCGGGATGGCTTTTCGCGTTCTGGGCTGGCCAGACAAGGGTAGGAGGGCCGCGACTGAAGACGCATAGGGCGTTTTAAAGCACCTGTTTGCCCCTCAGGCGCGAATTGTGTAGGGTTAATTTTCTGAAATGTGTCGTGGTTCACAACCGGTTTTCAGTTCGTGAACTACTTTTTAAAGGAAGCCTTGCTTTACAGCTACTACTGAGGAGAAATTTCCGCCTTACGTTACGCCACAGATTTCCCTATTTACGATGTTAGGAGAATGGCCATGAATACGTTTACTCGCACCCTTCTAGTGACGGCAATTGCCGCGACCTCCTTTTCCGCCAGTGCTGACCTGAAGCCTCTGAACGACGGTGCCATGGGCGACGTTACCGGTCAGGCCGGGGTAACCATTGACCTTAGCGCCAATGTAGAAGTGAAAGAAATCGCCTACCAGGATAAGGGTTTTCTGGTCATCGACGGCCTGAAACTCGGTGGTCACTCCACCGCTGGGGCTACTACCGCACTTGACGATATCCGCCTGACCATTGATGTCGCGGGAACCGCGGCGGACGATCTGGGTAATGGGGGAGTATTCGCAGGTGACTACGTAGCTGCCGCACTCGCCACTGATCCAGCGACCGGAGCACAGGATTCCGCACAGCTCGCCGCGAATGCCGCTGCTGTCGATGGGGTTGAAACAAGCCAGGCTGTAACCGATGGCGACCTTGTTATCTCCCTGCGTTCGCAGTCAGGCGCACCGGTAGACTACGGACTGGGGATCGGCTCAATCTCCCTGGCCAAAGAAGCTGACAATGCCGCCAATATCGGTAACCTGAGCGCGATGAACGCGGATAGCACGGTTCTTGTCTCCGCCATGCAGATCGATGGCTACTTGGGACCCGTGGACCTGATCGTTCAGGAAGAAGCGAATAGCCTGAACATCAACGCCTATTTCAACGCGACCGGCGCCGTAACCCTGCCATTCATGGGTACCAGCCTTGGCTTCGAACTGCATAACCGTCGCGGGGATTCCGTTATTGCCAACTCGGCCGGGACAATGTCGTTTGCCCATGCCCAGGTTGACGTCAGCGTCAAAGAAGACCACTTCGGTGCAGGTCAGAACGCACTTGCGGTCAACGTGCAGGACTTCTCTGGCGATCTCGACCTGACAAACATCACTATGGGCAATGGCGCGTCAATTGGTTCGCTGTACATGACGGATGTTGCGGTAACCGCCGAGACCGTCATTTACGGCCACTGATCCAAGCCGGTCTTGACCTAAAAAAGCCACCTTCGGGTGGCTTTTTAGCTAAGGTTCAGCTCGTACATTCCGGCGCACAAATACTAATGCTTGTCGAGCGACCTTGAGTTTTCCAACACCTTTTCCATCGTCCGAAGAGCGGCCTGCAGGTCCTTTTCAGCGATGCCCTCGAACAAGGCTTCCCGCAGCTCATCCGTGCTCCGATTGATCTCCTGCATGAACGTTGTGCCTTGCTCGGTCAGGTGAAGGTGCCGCACGCGGTGGTCCTCCCGGCTGACCCGGCGTTCGATGAGGTCGTTCTCTGCCAGTGCATCGAGCAGTGTCACCAGTGTGGGATTCTTGATGGCCAGGTGCCACGCGAGGTCCCGCTGTGTAATTCCTTCGCCTATTCTTTGAAGGTAGAGGAGGGCAATCCATTGCGCTTGAGTGATTCGTGTGTCTGTAACTTTACGATTAAGAAGTTTACGCCACTGCGTAACGACCCGAGTGAGGTCAAAAAAGACATTTTTCTGCATGAAATCCCCGATACAGCAGATGCTAACAACAGAAGCGGTCGCGCTACCCTTCAAAGCATCCGGACTTGGGTCAACCCCGATCCCCGGTTACTGCCGACGATTGGACGGCGAAGTGCGCTGCGATGCCCCAATAGACTTCGTGGACGGCGCGATATTAACAGACCCGCTACCAGTAACAAGTGAAAGTGAATTCATTAGTTAATGCATGATTCGTAGCACGACCGGTTTCGTAAAGATCCAGGCGGTGGCTAGCGAAGGGTTCTGCTTCGCGCAGTGCCCAAAGGAGGCAGTAAAAACCGGGTTCCGCGCTGAGTGATGGAAGGATGAGGTCCGGAGCCTGTGCTCGTGCCGGCGCTAAAGCCGGGCAAGCAGTGGGGAGTTATAAAAGTGGGAATTAAACAAAACAGACGTCCTGTTCCCAAGACGTCAGGATTAGCTGAGTTGCGTGCGCTTCGTCTCGGCGGCAGGGCTTCGGGAAAGCCTGGACACGCTCGCCTACTGGGCGTCAGGAACCGCAATGTTGAGGTCGAAGCCCCCGCCCGGCCTGGGCGTTAACTGAATCGGCCCCTCATTGATACCCTGGGGAATATTAATCTGGCTGACGCCGGGCAGGTTGCCGATTGAGAACTGGAGGTTCTGGCCGTCGAACGCAAGTCCCAACTGATTGTTCAGGTAGGTTTCAGTAAAGGGTTCATCGGGGATCTGTGGGGTCTGGCCATAAACCAGATTCGGCATTTCGGGCATGGTCTGCATCGTCGGCTGTATGGCCGCTAACTCGTCCAGTGGGCGGTCCAGGGTGTCGCGAATCTGCTGTTCACGCGCCAGAGCTTCAGTGTCCCGCATTGAGGCCCGTTGGCTTGCCAGAATCCTTTCTCTGACGCGAGCCATATCGGTCTCTGTAATCACGGGCTCACCAGGCGAGATCGAAATGGTCTGTATCACCTGATCGCGCTCAGGTTGCGCTGTTTCATCCCGCTGGCGCGGCACAACAATGATGGCCGAGTCTTTAACGTAGGTGTCTACCATCTCCTCTGACGAAAGAGACTCTACTCCCGCTATAGCCGAAACGGGGGCTGAAAGTACAGCCAGAAAAAGTAGCGCTCTTGAAGCCGACATAAGAGGATCCTGGAATCGATGGATATAGTTAGAAGTATTGTCCTTTGCCCTCCGCATTTCAAGGCTGCCCGGTTTTAATTGTGCCACACTGTCCTGAACGAATTGGAGGGGCGGAACAAAGCCCCGGCAGAATCAGAATCTATCGTAACGCGTTAATGCGGGCCCGGTGTGTCCCGGCGCTCGGGCAGCTACGCGGTTGGTGAAGTGATGACCTTGAACCCTGTGACGCGCCGTCGTCGTCGCCGATTTTCGCTCGCCAGCCCGGGCCGTCGCCCCACAACGTTCTGGGGCAGGTGGCTTCAGCGCCGGCTGCCCGCAGCTGACGAAGTCGAGCTCGGACGCACGAACCTGTTTATTCTACCGACGCGAGAGGGCGCCCTGTTCCTGGTTTTGCTGGGCATCATGCTGCTCACCGGGATCAACTATCAGAACAGCCTGATCTACCTGCTGACTTTTTTGCTGGGTGCGTTCTACTACGTGGGTATTCTCCAGACTCATAGTAATCTCAGCGGTATCAAGCTCTCTCTCCGGAATATTGAAGAGGGATTCACCGGCTCGGCGCTGGCTGTTGACCTGCAATTTATCCGACCCTACCAAACTGATCGTCCTGCTATAGATCTGTTCTTTTCAGGTGGAGCCGCACATATAGACGTCCGCGACGAAGGACAGGTCGCCAGCCTGGCTTTTATCCCACCCCACCGTGGAGCCCATACGCTGCCCCGGATTCGGATTGAATCGCGCTATCCTTTCGGACTATTCAAAGCCTGGACTTACCTGTGGCTGAAGAGCACGGCACTGGCATACCCCCGTCCCGTAGAGCCGCCCGGTCATTTGGGTTCCGGGTGGAAAGCCGATGGCGAAGACTCGCGTACATCCTGTCCGAACCGCCTGGCGGATGATTTTCTGCTACGGCCCTACCGGACGGGCGATCTTCCCCAAAGGGTTCAGTGGAAACGTTTTGCCCGCGATGGCCAGATGATGGTGCTGGAAGCTGAATCCAGGGCGAGCGACAGCCTCTGGCTCGATTACGACGGCTTCCCCGGCGTCCCCGGCGAGTTGCGATTGTCGTACCTGAGTTGGCTGGTTGAATCATGCCGTGCTCAGGATCGTCCATTCGGCCTGCGCCTACCCGGGGCCGTGCTCAACCCGGCCGCCGGGCCCCGGCACGCCCGCGAAGCCCAACGGCGTCTGGCCATGTTCCAGGGGGCGACTTCCTGATGGCCGGTGCTGTCAGCTCACGCTCCGCCGGGGCTGTTCCACATGCGGTCATGGCCCCGCTGGCCTCAGGTTTTGTGCTGCTCCTGTTGCCGCAATTGCAGCGCCTGCCGTTCTGGCTGAGCGCCGTCGCCGTGCTGACCTGTGCGTGGAGTGTCGGCCAGCATTACAGATGGTGGCGTCCGCTGTCGAAGCCCTGGCGCTTGCTGCTGATGTTCGCGCTGGTCGTGATATTCATCACCACCCATGTCTCCAGCTTTACCGTTGAAACCGCCGCTGCTTTCTTCGTGCTCACAGTTGCCTTGAAGTGGACTGAACTCGAGCGACCGCGCGATGTGTTCATCATGGTTATGATTCTGTGCTATCTCGCAGCAGTTACCTTTCTGTTCGAACAGGGCATTTTCTGGTCACTCGCAGTGCTGCTGGCGGTCCTTGTCCTGTTCGGTAGCCTGCGATCGCTTTCGGGCGGTGGCGCGAAGGCGGGCCCAGGCGCCTGGCGGAGTATGGCGTGGACCTTGCTCAAGGTGCTTCCCGTTGTTGTCGTGCTGTTCTTCATCTTTCCCCGGCTGGGGCCGCTCTGGAGTGTGCCGCTCGTGTCAGAGGGTCGGAGTGCAGGGCTGAGTGAAAGCATGACGCCAGGGGACTTTGCGGACCTTGGCCGGAGCGGAGAGCGGGCGTTTCGCGTCAGCTTTGGCGGTGCGGCACCCGCTCCTTCCCAGCGTTACTGGCGAGGGCTGATCCTTGATCAGTTTGACGGCCAGACCTGGTCCCGGTCACAGCAGGCTTCCGGTGACCGTGTCGGGCGGGTAAACCGAAGCGCAGGTATCGGCGAGCTTGGAGCGGGAGAGTATGAAGTCCTGTTGGAGCCCAGCTTTCAGCCATGGGCATATGCCCTGGGTGGGACCCGGCCCTTAACAGGCAATGTCATGTTAACCGAGCATGGCCTGGTTCAGTTTTCTCGCCCCGTCGATACAGTCGTGCGGTACCGAATGCAGCAGAGCGATCTGGACACAATGGCTCCCGTGGATGCAGGGCTTCGGGCCCGGTATACCGCGCTGCCTGAAGGGTTCAATCCTGAGACGCGCGCCTGGGCGCAGCGACTCGCCGCTGACGCAGCTTCAGACAGCGCCCTTATTGACACATTGATGACGATGTTCAGCGAACTCCCTTTTTTCTACACGCTCCAGCCGGCTCCGACAGGGACGCACAGCGTTGACGAGTTTCTGTTCCAAACCCGGGAAGGGTTTTGTGCGCATTACGCAGGCGCGTTGACCTTCGCCCTGCGCGCCGCTGGCATTCCAGCGCGGGTTGTAGCCGGGTATCTGGGAGGTGAGCCGGGACTGAATAACGATTACCTGCTGGTCAGGCAGTACGATGCCCATGCGTGGGTCGAGGCGTGGGTGGGAGGACCGTCGGGAGGCCAGTGGTTGCGACTGGACCCGACCGCGATGGTCGCGCCGGAGCGGGTGCAGGAGAACTGGCGGCAGGCACTGGAACGAGGGGAAGGCGAATCAGCCACGAACTGGGCGAGGCGTGACTATGCAAGTGGGCCAGTACTGGACTGGGTTAATCTGAGACTGGATGCGGCCAACTATTACTGGCAAAGATTTGTAGTCGACTACCAGGGCGATACCCAGCGCTCGCTGTTCGGCAAGTTCCCCGGCGCGCCGAGTCTGGCCACATTGGGCTACTGGACTGCGGCGTTTCTGGCAGGCGTGGTGGCAGTAGTCGGGCTGGTCATGATCAGACAGGAGCGGACCAGGCCCAGTGACCCGGTCATGCGCTACGCCATGTACTGGTACCGGTGGCTAAAGCGCAGGAATATCCAGACAACGCCCGGACAAACGCCTCTGCAGCAAGCGGAACTGGCTGCCCGAGAATTTCCGCGCCATCGTGCTTCGGTTATCGGCTTCGCCCGGGCGCTCAACGGCGCGCTCTATAATCCCGAAAGTTCAGCGACATTGCAGGATCTGGCGCAGCGATGGCAGCGCTTGAAGAAAGTCCCGCGGAGCGCGGGCAGAAGGCGGAGCCCAAGCCGGGCTTAGCACCCCGGCTCCACGGGGAGCTTTCAGCTAAAGAGTACTTGTTAAAATAATGCCTCGGCCTCGTAGGGGATTCGCTGCCCACCGCTGTGGCGGTGTTAGAATAGCGCAAACCATCGGCGCAGCCCTGCCTGGCTGGAGCCCTTACTCACGTCACTCCTGGAGTCCTCGATGGCTGTCGCACAGCAAATCGCTGCCGGAGAACAGATCATTTCCTCCGGAACCCTGCCGTGGCAAGCCGATAGCTGGAACCGTCTATGCGCCAGCCTGGCGTCGAACCGACTGGCACATGCCGTTCTGTTAAGCGCCCCGAAGGGTATGGGCAAGCGCCACTTCGCCGAAGAGGCCGCGGCCCTCTTACTGTGTAGTCAACCCATCGACAATGAAGGCGGAGGCAAGCGTGCGTGCGGCAACTGTAAACAGTGTCATCTGCTGGCGGCTGGCTCTCATCCTGATCTAAGAACGCTTGTTCCGGAAGACTCCCGCGTGATCAAGATTGATCAGGTCAGGCGACTCGGGGAGTTCTGCGTACGGAGCCCTCAGGTTGCGGGCCGTAAGGTCGCGATCGTCGATTCTGCTGACCGGCTGAATCTGAATGCGGCCAATGCGCTGCTGAAAACGCTCGAGGAGCCGGTAGAGGATGTGCAGCTTTTGCTGCTTCACCACGCTGGCGAGCCTGTCCTGCCCACTATCCGTTCTCGCTGCCAGGCCTTGCGTCTGGCGCTACCAAGCATGGAGGCTGGGCTGGCCTGGCTGTCAGAGCAGGAGCATGAAGCCACCGGGGTCGATATTCAGACGGCTCTGACCCGTGCCCGGGGCGCACCTCTTGTCGCGCTTGAGCTACTGAATAATGGCCAGGTCGCTGCGGGAGATGAGTGTCTGGAGAGTCTCAGGCTTTTCCTGCGTGGAGAAAGGCAAGTGGTGGAGGCCGTCGCCCCGTTCGTGAAACTGGGCGTGGAGCCAAGCCTGGACCTGCTCGGGCACTGGGCCTTCGACGCCATGAAGCTTGCGCTGGATGAAAGCACGGACAGTGCCCGTGTCGCCGGCACAGCGGATGGGAATGCGGCTCCGTCGGTTACCAGGGCGCGCGAGATGTTCGCATTCCTTGCAAAGAACAACCCCGCTGACCGGTTTGTTATCCTGCTCGATCAGGTGACGCAGGCGCGTCGGGCCCAGACATACAATATCAATCCTGAACTGATGCTCACCGATATCCTGTTGTCCTGGAAAGCTTTGATGCCTCGCAGGCGCCGGGCGGTGACGGCGAGAATGAACTAAACTGCTTGTTCCATAAAACATTCACTACACCAAAGGACTCAGCATGGGGCCGGGAATCGGAGCTCGTAGCGGCATCCTGACATTGACGATCAAAGACAAAGCTGTGTTGTATGCGGCCTATATGCCGTTTATACGCAATGGCGGCCTTTTTATCCCGACCCAGAAAGTATATCGGCTGGGTGATGAGGTATTTTTGTTGCTGAACCTGATGGACGAACCCGAAAAAATTCCGGTTGCTGGCAAGGTCATTTGGGTAACACCCAAAGGCGCCCAGGGAAGCCGTGCTGCAGGGGTGGGGATTCAGTTCAATGGTGACGACGAGACTGCCCGGACCAAGATCGAGGCCTATCTTGCCGGGTCTCTTGGCTCCGACCGTCCGACACACACGCTCTAGCCCGGTAAGTCGATATGGCTGTTTCTGAAGCAACCCTTGCGCACTCCGGGGCGCACGCGCTGCCGGAAGCCCAGGCGTGTACAGCGCCGCTTCAGCGTATTACCCTGGCGGGCCTGCAATGGCGTGCGCCGGAGCCCGCCGGTGCGCCTGCGATCTGCCTCCACGGCTGGCTCGATAATGCCTGTAGTTTCAACATATTGGGCTCCCGGCTCGGAAAAAAGCGAACAGTAACGAGCTTTGACCTCCCGGGGCATGGCCTATCTGGTGACCGCCCGCAAGGCTACCCGTACCACATGCTGGATTATGTTCAGGACCTGGCCGAGCTTTTAGAAGCTCAGCCAGGCCCTGTACATATCATTGGACACTCTCTGGGCGGTATTCTGGCTGCACTGCTCGCCGCGACCGATCCGAAAAAGCTTCAGTCGCTGACGATGATTGACAGCCTGGGGCCCTACGTGGCAAAAGCTGAGGACTTCCCGGTACGGTTGAAGAAAGGCATACAGAAGGCACTGGTCCGTGAGCGCGGTGCCCTGGCAGTTTATGATTCCTTAAAGTCTGCAGAGCAGGCCCGTCAGTCCGGAATGTTGCCGTTGAGTGCGTTCGCTGCTGCACAACTGGTTCCGAGAAACCTGAGAGAGGTTGAAGGGGGCTGGAGCTGGCGGACGGATCGCCGACTGCGCAATCCTTCTTTATCGGCATTGACTGAAGAACAGGTGCTGGCCTGTCTGGCAGCTATCGAAGTACCGGTGTTACTGGTGCGGGCAGAGAGCGGTATGCTTGCCGCAGACGAACGATTTAAAAGGCGGACAGCCGCGGTGCGGCGGCTCTCCGTTGAGAACGTTTCGGGGTCGCACCACTGCCATATCGACGGCGACGTAGAGTCGATCACCACGAGCATCGAGCAGTTCATGCTTCAGACCGACCCCGTGTCGTAAGCGTCGATCCTGACTATTCAAAGCGATCTAGCAAAAGCCGGACACTCATGTTGACTTGTCTTACCCGTTTTCCTGCCAGGATGTTCCTACCTTTCTTTTTGCGCCTGTCATTTCTGGTGACCACGGCTGTTTCTGTGCCAGTGCACAGTGCGGTGGGCGCAGGGGGTGGCCTGGAGTTCCCGGGCGCCGGCATAGTCGAACGACAGCCCATCACTGCGGAGGACGAGATCCGGATTTATACCAGTAAGGTTTCCGAAGTAGGTGACCGCCTTCGTTACAATGACGCGCTGGACGTCGTGGGCGTCGGCCAGAAAGTCCTTCTGTCAGCGCCTTCGGACGTTTCGCCCGCGGCTGTCTACGAGCATTATCGGGCGGCTATACTCGAGCGTGAAGGCCGCATACTTTTCAGCTGTGAGGGGCGGGCATGTGGCCGGAGTGCGGTCTGGGCGAACAGGGTGTTTCAGCAGTCCCGCGTCTACGGGCAGGACGGCGAGCAAGCGTATCTGGTTGGCGCCTGGCGTGATGAGCAGAACCGGTTGCAGTTGCTGGCTACGTATATCGTCAGGCGCGGCAATCGAACGGTCAGTATCCTTGAACAGCACCTTACGCTTCCCGAAACATATCGGCTGCCAGGCGCCAACCCGCGCGAACGCCGCTTGCTCGGGCCGTTTGTGATTCCCGTAGAAGTCGGGGCAATTCCCCGTCTTTCACTCGCACCGGAAACAGGCGAGGACCTCCAGCGAATTGCGAGCCGCTACCCTGAGGCGGCAATTTATGTGACTGCTTTCGTGCCCGCGGACGTGCGGGGGCCAGCCGAGGCCATGAGCCAGGCGCAACTGGCCGTGCAGGCTGCGACAGGGCTTCTTGAAAACCAGGGTATTCCGGCTGAGCGACAACATGGCATCGCCGTCGGTGCCGCGGTACCTATAGCTGAAGCGGGCCGGCAAGGACCACGCATAGAAGTCACGGTTATTCGCCCCCGGACTGCCGGTGATGAATAGCAATACCAGAGAAGAGCTTCACATGAATACTGAAGTAGTGGCGCCTGAGGCGGTAGAACCGAAACCGGACAATTTGAACCCCAAGACCGATAGCGCGGAGCGGATACCTTCTCCTCTGCCCGGGGCTGGGAAAACCGTTGCGTTGGTGTTGGGAAGCGGTGGCGCCCGTGGCTACGCCCACATGGGTGTGATCGAGGTTCTGGAAGAACAGGGTTATGAGATCATCGCGATCGCCGGCTGTTCCATGGGCGCCCTGATAGGCGGGGCATACGCCGCCGGTAAACTGCAGCTATACAAAGACTGGGTGACGGGGTTAGGCCAGTTCGATCTGTTTCGGTTGCTGGATTTCTCTCTTTCATCACCGGGGGCGATCCGTGGCGACAAAATTTTTGCGGTCATCAGCGAGATGCTGGGTGATATCAACATCGAAGACCTGCCCATAGCCTACACGGCCGTTGCGACTGACCTCCTGGCGCACAAGGAGGTTTGGTTTCAGGAGGGTTCGCTGACCCGTGCTATTCGGGCTTCTGTAGCAATCCCGAGCTTTTTTACGCCGGTAATGATTGGCGGGCGCGTGCTGGTGGACGGCGCCCTCCTGAACCCCCTGCCTATCATACCCACCATTGCTGCCCATGCAGACCTCATTGTTGCCGTGAATCTGGCGGGTGAAGGAGACTTCCACGTGGAATTGCCGCGTGTGGACAGAAAAGGTGAGCCTTGCCCGCCGGGAGAGGCCGTACCCGAGGCTAAGCTCACGGACGGTGCAGTAGAGGCTGAGTGGCTGGAGCGTTGGAAGCGCCGTGCCGCAAGCTGGTTCGGAACTGAGTCTGAATCATCAGGCAGTGAAGAAGACGCTCTGGCCCAGGCCGAAGAGAGCGCATCGCCGGTCGACCCCAGCGAGACCCGCGAAGAGGCGAAACCCGTGAGTTTGCAGCAGTTCGGTCTGGGCAAGTTTGATATCATGAACCTGACCATAGAAACCATGCAGAGCGCACTGACGCAGTACAAGATTGCCGGGTACCCGCCTGATCTGCTCGTTAACGTGCCAAAGCATGTCTGTAAATCTTTTGACTATCACAAAGCGCCTGAACTTATCCAGTTGGGACGCCAGTTGGCGGAAGAGTCGCTGCAAAACTATCGCCGCAGGGAAGGCAGGGGCGCTGGCAACCCATTGTGGCGGAATAACCGCCGCCGTTAGCGTTAGGCTGCTGCGCAAGGCCTTCGCAAGCTGAAACCGTCGTTTGCTCGCGTGCCAGAGCCTTTATCAGGCAGTATAATGTCGCGCTTTCGTTTTCCGGCCCAGACTTTTGTTCAGGCGGGCTTTGAAGTGCCCGACGTAAAAAGATGCCTGACCAAGACCGTTTCCAATGTCTGGACCGTTTCCGATGTCTGGAAAGTGCCTGGCGCGTGAGCAGGCTCGTCCAGACCAGTTCCGCTTCTGGAGTATTATTTGAGCAGCTACGATCTAAAAGACGGTCTTGACGCGTCTCCGATAAACGCGCTTTTAACGGTACGAGACTGGCTGCGGTTCGCCGTCTCCCGGTTCGAAGCGGGAGGCATTTTCTTCGGTCACGGGACTGACAATGCCTGGGACGAAGCTGTGCAGCTGGTGCTGCGCTCACTGCATCTTCCGCTCGACAATAACGCCGTATATCTTGATGCCCGTCTGACTGTCCCCGAAAGAGAGCGTCTGCTCGACCGAATCATGCGCCGTGTTGATGACCGCGTGCCAACAGCCTATCTGTTGGGCGAAGCCTGGTTTATGGGCCTGCCTTTTACGGTGGACGAGCGCGTGCTGGTGCCCCGCTCGCCCATTGGAGAGCTCCTCGCTGCGGAGCTTGAGCCCTGGCTTGGGCAGGTACCGGTAAATCGGATACTGGACCTGTGCACGGGGAGCGGCTGCATCGGTATAGCCGCGGCGTATGTGTTCCCTGAGGCTGAGGTCGAGCTGGCCGATATCTCAGCAGGCGCGCTGGAAGTCGCCCAGGCCAATATTCATCGTCACGAGATGCAGGGGCGGATCACGACCCGGCAGTCGGACCTCTTCGATAGCCTGGAAGGGCGTTATGACGTCATCCTCAGCAACCCGCCCTACGTGGACGCCGCTGATCTCGCGTCTATGCCGGAGGAGTTTCGCCATGAGCCCGTGCTGGGTCTCGAGGCCGGCACGGATGGGCTCGACTTGGCCCATCGGATTATCGCAGGAGCGCGCGAACATCTGACAGCCGATGGGCTACTTGTCGTCGAGGTGGGTAATAGCTGGACTGCGCTGGAGGCGGCGTATCCCAGTCTGCCACTGACCTGGGTCGAGTTCGAGCAGGGCGGTGGTGGCGTCTTTGTTATCAGCGCGCGTGATCTGCCCCAATAGCCCGGTTGCCCCGAAAGCGGTGGCCGAAGCTTTGAAGCAAGTTTAACTTTATACGGTAAGTGGCTAAAAAATGTCTGGAAACACCTTCGGAAAGAGTTTCACAGTGACTACGTTCGGTGAGAGCCACGGCCCCGCATTGGGCTGTATCGTCGATGGCTGCCCGCCTGGTCTCGAGCTGACAGTAGAGGACCTCCAGGGTGAACTCGACCGGCGCCGCCCGGGTACTTCACGCCATACGACACAGCGGCAGGAGCCTGACACGGTCCGGATCCTGTCGGGGGTTTTCGAAGGCAAAACGACGGGCACGCCCATTGGCCTGCTGATCGAGAACGTCGACCAGAAATCCAAGGACTACGGCAAGATCAAGGACCAGTTCCGCCCAGCTCACGCCGACTACACCTACCAGCATAAATACGGCATCCGCGATCACCGCGGCGGTGGCCGCTCTTCTGCTCGCGAAACCGCCATGCGCGTGGCGGCCGGGGCCATAGCGCGTAAATACCTGCAGGAAAGGCTCGGGATCCGCATATTCGGCGGTTTGACCGCGCTGGGGCCCATTGAGATCCAGCCTGTCGACTGGGAAGCGGCCAAAACCAACCCTTTCTTCTGCCCCGACCCGAGTCGCCTGCAGGAACTCGAGGACTACATGGATGCGCTGCGCAAGGAAGGCAACTCTATCGGTGCCCGCATAACCGTGATTGCGGAAGGTGTGCCGCCCGGACTGGGTGAGCCGGTGTTTGACCGCCTCGATGCGGATCTGGCCCACGGCCTGATGAGCATCAATGCGGTTAAGGGTGTGGAGATCGGCGCAGGGTTTGCCAGTGTGGGTCAGAAAGGGACCGAGCACCGGGACGAGATGAGTCCTGAGGGCTTCCGGTCCAACCAGGCCGGTGGGGTCCTTGGAGGGATTTCCTCGGGCCAGCCCATTATTGCATCAATAGCCCTCAAGCCAACGTCGAGCCTGCGATTGCCCGGCCAGAGCATTGATAAAGAGGGCAACGCATGCGAAGTAATTACCACAGGACGGCACGACCCCTGCGTTGGCATTCGCGCTACACCCATCGCTGAAGCCATGCTGGCGCTGGTTCTTATGGATCACTGGCTCAGGCATCGCGCCCAGAATGCTGATGTGGTGCCAGGTACGCCGGATATTGGCCGCGGCTCCACCTGGCGGCCGTAACAGCCGGTTTTGGCCTGCCTGCGCAAGAAAAGCGGCGCGGAGGCACTGTTAGCCCGCGGCGCCTTCACGCGCGACATCTATCAGGGCCTGGGCTGATACTCCGAGCTGGCGGTTGCGCAGGCCTACCGCGCCCAGGTCCCGCGTCGGCGCCTCCTCTACAGGCACCACCACCAGATGCTCGTCTACCATGGTCAACGGCAAGATCGACCAGCCCAGGCCGACCGACGTCATCATCTTGATCGTTTCCAGATAGTTGGTCGGCATCTGGGCGTTTAACGGCAATCCCTGTTGCATGAAAAGCTGAGACACGCGCTGGTATGTTGCGGTGAAGGGCGCCGGCAGGATGGCCCGATGCCCGGCCAGATCCTTTAACCGGCAGGGGTTCGTTTTCGCTAGCGGATGGTCTGGGGCGACAACGAATCGCATAGGGTCTGCCCAGCGGTGATAAATCTCGAACTGTTCCACCAGTGTGTCATTCAGGGTAACGAACGCCAGTTCGGCTTCCCGGCTTCGCAACGCCTCAAACCCCCGTTCTGACTCCATGAACTTCAGGTTCAGTTCGACGACAGGGTAGCGCTGGGTGTAGACCTTGAGCCAGCGGGGTAAGTGATGCAGGCCAATATGGTGACTGGTTATAACACTCAGCTCGCCCCCGGGTTCCAGGTGCGCCCCGGCCAGGGCCATTTGTGCATTATGGGATTCGTCGAGAATGCGGCGCGCGAACGGGAGTAGTGTCCGGCCGGCATCGGTGACTACGGGCCTGCGTTGGCCTCTTTCAATGAGTAGCTGGCCGAGATGACTTTCCAGCGTGGCCAGCCGTTTGCTGACTGCGGGTTGAGTCAGGTGCAGCTTTTCTGCAGCGCCTGAGAACGAGCCCTGATCGACAATGGCCACGAAGGCCCTGAGAAGCTGGCTTTCCATGGGGTTAAGCTATTCCTTTATGGAATGCAGTAAATAAGTAATATGAATTGGAGTAATCTAGTGGATGTCGCTACCATTGTCATCAGTTGGCGAACACCCCTGGATGAAATGATTTAGACAGTGCATCGCAGCGAGTGACAGGACACTAGGCCGGTTATGTGGAGTTTGAAGCAATGACAGCTAGAACGCTTTACGACAAATTATGGGATGCGCATGTGGTAAAACAGCGGCCCGATGGCTCTGCGCTGATCTATATCGACCGGCATCTCCTGCATGAGGTGACGTCCCCCCAGGCCTTCGAAGGTCTGCGGCTGGCGGGGCGTAAGCCCTGGCGTATCGATGCCAATATCGCCACACCGGACCATAACGTACCTACCACCGACCGCGTTCGCGGGGTCGCGGGCATAGAGGATCCCGTCTCTAAAATTCAGGTCGAGACGCTGGATCAGAATTGCGATGAGTTCGGCATTCTCGAGTTCAAGATGCTTGATCAGCGTCAGGGCATCGTCCACGTTATCGGCCCCGAGCAGGGCGCGACGCTGCCGGGCATGACGATTGTCTGCGGCGACTCGCACACTTCAACCCACGGCGCATTCGGCGCTTTGGCCCACGGCATCGGTACGTCCGAGGTCGAACATGTGCTCGCGACCCAGACCCTGGTCCAGCAGAAGATGAAAAACATGCTGGTACGCGTCAATGGCCAGTTGGGCCCAGGCGTGACCGGCAAGGATGTTGTACTGGCGGTTATCGGCCGCATTGGTACCGCCGGCGGCACGGGCCACGCCATGGAGTTCGGCGGCGAAGCGATTCGTTCGCTGTCGATGGAAGCGCGGATGAGTATCTGCAACATGGCTATTGAGGCGGGTGCCCGGGCCGGGCTGATCGCGGCGGACCAGGTCACCTTTGACTACGTCAAGGGCCGGCCCTTCGCACCCAAGGGCGAGCACTGGGATCAGGCGCTGGCGTCCTGGCAGGATCTGCACAGTGACGAGGGTGCGCACTTTGACAAGGTTATCGAGATCGACGGCGCAGCGATTCAGCCGCAGGTTAGCTGGGGCACATCCCCGGAGATGGTCGTCGATATTGGCGGGCGCGTGCCGGACCCGGCGGCGGAGGCGGACCCCATCAAGCGGGAAGGCATAGTCCGGGCACTGAAGTATATGGGTCTTGAGCCCAACATTCCGGTCACGGATATCAGGCTCGACCGCGTTTTTATCGGCTCCTGTACCAATGCGCGTATTGAAGATTTGCGTGAGGCGGCCAAGGTGGTCAAGGGTCGTAAAGTGGCGGCTACGCTCAAGCAGGCCATGGTTGTGCCCGGTTCCGGTCTGGTCAAGGCTCAGGCTGAAGCCGAAGGGCTGGATAAGATCTTCCTGGAGGCGGGGCTGGAGTGGCGTGATCCGGGCTGCTCGATGTGTCTGGCGATGAACGCCGATAAACTGGGGCAGGGCGAGCATTGCGCCTCCACCTCCAACCGCAATTTTGAAGGTCGGCAGGGGTTTGGCGGTCGAACCCATTTGGTAAGCCCCGCCATGGCCGCCGCCGCCGCGATAGCCGGCCATTTCGTCGACGTCAGGCAGATGCTGAACTGAGGAGTGCTTTAATGAGAGCTTTTACTCAACACACCGGCATCGTCGCGCCTATTGACCGCGCCAATGTCGACACGGACATGATCATCCCGAAGCAGTTTCTGAAGTCCATCAAACGCACGGGTTTCGGCAAGAATCTGTTTGATGAACTGCGTTATCTGGATGAAGGGAAACCAGACCAGGACTGCAGTCAGCGTCCGCTCAACCCCGATTTTGTACTGAATCAGGCGCGCTACGGTGAGGCCAGTGTGCTGCTGGCGCGCCGTAACTTTGGCTGTGGTTCAAGCCGGGAACACGCGCCCTGGGCGCTGGAAGACTTCGGGTTCCGAGCGATTATCGCCCCAAGCTTCGCTGATATTTTCTATAACAACTGCTTTAAGAACGGCCTGTTACCCATTGTACTGGATGAAAAAACTGTCGATGAGCTTTTTGCGGAGTCGGAGGCGAACCCCGGATTCTCGCTGACTATCGATCTGGAGCGCCAGCGGGTATTGAAAGCGGACGGCACTGCACTTGCGTTTGAAGTAGACAGCTTTCGCCGTCACTGCCTGCTCAACGGGCTGGATGATATCGGCGTAACGCTCGAAGATGCCGATGCTATCCAGGCTTATGAGGCCCAGCGCCGGAAGGACGCGCCTTGGCTGTTCGATGCCTTTAAAACGCACTGACGCCAAACCTGATAATTTGCAAAGGATGGAATAATGACTTCGAAAGTACTCCTGCTTCAGGGCGACGGGATAGGGCCGGAAATTGTCACCGAGGCTGAAAAGGTCCTCAATGTCGTCAACCGGGCATTTTCGCTGGGGCTCGAATTCGAGTCTGCCCTGGTCGGCGGTGCCGCTATTGATGCCGAGGGTACGCCGCTGCCTGAGAACACCATGGCCCTTGCCCGTGAAGCTGACGCTATCCTTCTCGGTGCGGTGGGTGGCCCCAAGTGGGATTCGGTTGAAACGGCCAAACGCCCCGAGAAAGGCCTGTTGGGTCTGCGCTCCGGACTGAGCTTATTCGCCAACCTGCGGCCCGCGATTCTGTATCCTCAGCTGGCCTCAGCCTCGAGCCTTAAGCCTGAAGTCGTTTCGGGGCTTGATATTCTCATTGTGCGCGAGCTGACCGGCGGCATTTACTTCGGTCAGCCACGCGGCGTTCGAACACGCGAGGATGGCCAGCGCGAGGGGTTCAATACCTACGTTTACAGCGAATCAGAGATCGAGCGAATCGGTCGTGTGGCGTTTGAGGCGGCGCGCCAGCGTAACGGACGCCTGTGCTCTGTCGACAAGGCCAATGTGCTTGAGGTGACTGTTCTGTGGCGTGAAGTCATGGATCGGCTGGCCCCTGAGTACCCGGATGTGGAGCTGTCCCACATGTACGTCGATAACGCTGCGATGCAGCTGGTTCGCGCGCCCAAGCAGTTCGACGTAATTGTCACCGGCAACATGTTTGGTGATATCCTTTCCGACGAAGCCGCCATGCTTACAGGTTCCATTGGTATGCTGCCCTCGGCGTCGCTGGACCAGGCCAGGAAAGGGATGTACGAACCCTGCCATGGCTCCGCACCGGATATTGCCGGGCAGGGCATCGCCAATCCGCTGGCGACGATTCTGTCCGTCGCCATGATGCTGCGGTACAGCTTGCATGCTGAAGAAGCGGCATGCGCCATAGAAGCAGCCGTAAGCGCCGTGTTGGATCAGGGGCTCCGCACCCGGGACATCAACAGCGAAGGCATGCGCGAGGTCTCCACCCGGGAAATGGGTGAGGCTGTGGTGGCGGCACTTTCGCAGCACTAATGCAGCACTAACGCGGTAAGCTTGCAGCTTACCTCTATCGGCCCGGTATACCGGGATAATTCATGACCGTCCCCGTTCAGGGGCCGGCAAACGTAAGGTTCAAAGGTCGCCTGTTATGAAGCGAGTTGGACTTATTGGTTGGCGCGGCATGGTGGGCTCAGTCCTCATGCAGCGCATGCAGGAAGAAAACGATTTCGCGAACATCGAGCCCGTATTCTTTTCCACATCACAGGCCGGGCAAGCCGCCCCTGATGTAGGGAAGGACGTCCCGCCCTTGCAGGACGCGAAAGACCTCGATGTTCTGAAAACCATGGATGTCATTATCACCTGCCAGGGTGGAGACTATACCTCTGAGGTATTTGGTCCATTACGTAAAAGCGGTTGGCAGGGCTACTGGATCGATGCGGCCTCCTCCCTGCGTATGGAGCAGGAGTCCGTTATTGTCCTGGATCCGGTTAACCGGAAAGTTATTGATCAGGCTCTGGATGCTGGTCGTAAGGACTTCATTGGCGGTAACTGTACCGTCAGCCTCATGCTGATGGGCATGGGTGCGCTGCTCGAGCAGGATCTGGTCGAATGGGTCAGTCCCATGACTTACCAGGCCGCGTCCGGCGCTGGCGCCCAGAACATGCGCGAATTGATCCAGCAGATGGGGGCGTTGCGGGACAGCGTGGCGGATCTCATGAATGATCCGGCCTCGGCAATCCTCGAGATCGATCGCCAGGTATCCGAAGCCATGCGCCATGCTGACTTCCCGATCGAGAACTTTGGCGCGGCGCTCGGCGGTAGCCTCATACCCTGGATCGACCGGAAGATGGACAACGGCCAGAGCCGGGAAGAATGGAAAGCCCAGGCTGAGACCAACAAGATCCTCGGCCGCAGCGACAAGCCCATTCCCATCGACGGCATCTGCGTACGGATCGGCGCCATGCGGAGTCACAGTCAGGCCATGACCATCAAGCTCCGCAAGGATGTGCCGGTTGCCGATATCGAAGGCATACTGGCGCAGAGCAATGAGTGGGTGAAGGTTATTCCCAATGAGAAGGAAGCAACCGTCCGGGAACTGACGCCGGCCAAAGTCACGGGTACCCTGAGCGTGCCCATTGGTCGTATACGTAAGCTCAATATGGGGCCGGAGTATATCTCGGCCTTTACGGTAGGGGATCAGTTATTGTGGGGCGCTGCCGAGCCTTTGCGCCGTATGCTGGGGATTCTCCAGGAACACGGCTGATTTTCATCCGCCCGGTAAGACTCTAGACCAGGGCCCGCTTTTGAGGCTCGGCATCTGTCGAGCCTTGGACGCGGGCTTTTTTAATGCCTCCATTTTGTTGATTCTGCTTAAACGTCGACTGTACCGGGCTGTGTTGAGTCGATTTATTGATAAAACAGAGTTTATAAACAATACTTTCCGCATATAGATCAAATCCCGATTATATTCTCACGCTTTAAGCTGTAACGCTTTGAAACAGTTGCTGGTTGGGTTCACTCCTCGCACCCTGCCTCGCTGGCATGATGGCTGCTCCTCCCGTCGGGGCCGGTAGTCGTTTTAAAGAATAACGAAAGGAAAGAGCATGAAGGTACGCAAGCTTGCGGTTGCATTGGCGCTGGCGGGAACGATGGGATCTAGTCTGGCTTACGCGCTTGGACTGGGTGAAGTTACTGTCAACTCGAGTCTCAACGAACCTTTGAGCGCAGAGATTGATCTTGTCCGGCCGGGTGACCTGACCCAAGAAGAAATTGCAGCCAGCCTGGCGCCGCAAAGGGACTTCGAGCGGGTCGGCATCGAGCCCATGTTCTTCCTGAACGAAATACAGTTTAACGTGGAGAAAAACAGCCGCGGTGAGCTGGTGCTTAAGCTGACGACCCGCAAGCCCGTGCGTGAGCCCTATCTGAACTTCCTGGTAGAGGTGGCATGGCCCAGCGGTCGCCTCCTGCGTGAATACGCCTTGTTGATTGACCCGCCGGTTTTCCGTGATGGGCCGGCGGATCAGCCGGCGCCCAGAGCAGCAACTCCGGCCCTGCAAACCCGGGCTGCACCAGCCCCTTCCCAACGCAGCCAGGCGTCTTCACAGGCGCAGTCCGATGTGTCCCGGCCTCAGAGCTACGGTCCGGTAAAAGCATCCGACACCTTGTGGGGTATTGCCCAGAACATGCGTCCTGCGGACGACCTGACGCCCCAGCAAGTCATGCTGGCGATACAGGATGTGAACCCTGATGCATTCCTGTCCAATAATATTAACCTGCTGCGGGAAGGCAGTATCCTCCGCGTCCCCAGCGAGGAAACCATACGGGCCCGAACAGCGCGGGAAGCAGTTCAGCAGGTTTCGAGCCAGAACCGAAGATTCAGGCAGCAAGGCGCTCCTTCAGAGCCAGCCATTGACGCTGTGTCACGTGGCCCCGCTACAGCTTCGGCTCCAGAAGTTGTAGAGCAGGGTGATGAACTCCGGCTGGTGGCTGGCGACCTGGGAACCTCCAGCAGCGACGGTTCAAATGCCGGAGAAGCCGGCGGCGCTGGCGAAGGTCAGGCCCAGGCAAACCTGGCGATTACCCGGGAAGAACTTGATCAGACGCGCCGCGAAAACGAAGAGCTGAATAGCCGCCTTGAAGACCTGCAGTCGCAGCTAGCTGACATGCGCAGGCTTATCCAGTTACAAAGTGACCAGATGGCGTCTCTGCAGGCAATGGCAGAGGCCAACCAGGCTGCTGTCCAGTCTGATCCACAGGAGACTGATCGCCAGGCACCGCAGTCTGAGCAGGCGCCACCGGCACAGGCTCAGTCAGATCAAACTCAGCCAGAACAGACTCAGTCAGAACAGGATCAGTTGGAACAAAAAGCAACACAATCTGCCGAGCCTGCGGTCGCCGATCAATCGGATGATGCGGCTGCCTCCCCAGCACAGCACTCCCCAGCCCAGCAAGAGCCCGGTCAATCCGACGAGGTCGTAGCAGAAGAGCCTGCTGAGGTCGTGGAACCCATTCAACCGGCGGTTGGTGAAGCTCCGCAACCGAGCCCTGTGGCGGATCAGGACGCAGCGAGCGAAGAGCCCGCAGCGCCCCAGGCAGAGTCGCCGGTGGCAAGCCAGCCTGCAACGACGGGCGTCGACAGTTCAGCAGAAGAGCCCGAATCTCCGCTTGCTGCAGAGGGTATTCTTCAGAAACTGCAGAATAATCCAATCTACCAGGTGGGCGCCGGCGCCATCGCGCTAGCCCTGTTGGGCGTACTGTGGTTTCTGGCGCGCAAGAACGCCCGCCGTGAAGAGGAATTCTACGCGCAGCTGCAGTCGGAAGAAGCAGGCGCAGAACCGAAACCGGCCCAGGATGACGACCAGGCCGACGCTTTCGCTCTGGGACTGGGCGCAGGGGGAACCGATGCGCCGGAAGACGACGAAAACTTTGACGAGCGGCGTGACGCTGAAACCGCCGCGCTCCACGCGGCTCACAGCGAGGATGAAGACCCGCTGGCCGAAGCCGATGTTTACCTTGCATATGGACGCCTTGACCAGGCAGTCCAGGTTCTGGAAAACGGCATTGAGCGCGACCCGGCCCGGCAGGACATACGTCTTAAGCTTCTGGGTATCTATGCCGACAGCGGCAACGAGGAAGCGTTCGCCCGGCACATGGGCGTGCTGGAAAACAGCGAAGACGAAAACGTGATCGCCAGGGGCGAAGCGTTGCGCGAGCGTCTGGCTCAGCAGCTCGGTAGCCCGCGGGCTGATGATTTCGAATCACAGCTTCTCGGTACCGGCGATGAAAACGAATTTGACCCGTCGGTCGCGGACGGAGAGCAGCGCTCAGATTCTTGGGCTGGGTCGAACAGGGCTGACTCTGATGTTGAGACCGGCTCCGGTTCGGCAGCTGCGTTCGCCGTTCCCGAAGAAGATGCGTCAGCCAATCGCAAAGACACCCGGGATGATCTGATTGAGTATGATCTCGGCGATCTCGACTTCGAACTGGATACCGAAGAAGACGAAACGGCTGAGCACGCCCGGACGCCTGCTGACGAGGATGACCAGACGGTTGAGGACCTTGCCGGTGGTGAGGCTGAGCTAGCGGATAACCCGGCGGATGTTAGTGAGTCGGACGCCGCGGACAATGCCCGGTCAGCTTCTGGTGCTGATAACCTCGATTTTACTGAAGAAGAGCTCAGGGGCCTGGATTTTTCAGAGGAACCGGGCAATGCCACCGGCGCGCCAGATGACGAAGAGACGCTCGCATTTGATGATGAGCAACTGGCTGATCTGGATCTGTCTGACCTGGAGGGTGACAGCGCACTTGAGTCAGATGCGGACAGTTCGGTTTACACAGCCGCTGTTGATTCTCCTGAGTCGGGCGCTGACGCCTCTGAAGCGGCCGCTGAATCAGCAGGCGAAGCTGCGCCTGGAAAACCGGACGACGTAAGCACCTTTGACGAATCCTTCCTCGATGAGCTGGATGCCGAGCTTGAGAAAGTAACGCGCGATGAAGGTGAAGATTTTGGCACTGATGGGCTGGGGAATGGCCTCGATGAGCGCCTGGATCGCGATGCCGATATTGATGACCTTGAGCTGGACGTCAGCGATGAAGACCTCGCGTTCATTGAGGAAGTCTCGGGCGGCAGTGACTCGGCGTCAGGTATTGAGCCTCCGATTGCCGACGCGGCTGACGAACAGACTGACGAAGAAGAATCGCTGGATTTCGATCTTGAAGATGCGGCTTCACTGGGCGAGACAGCTGATTCTGAGCCTGAGCCAGAGATAGCCAATGATCGCGTTGACGAGGTGCCGGAAGCGACAGGAAGCGCACAGGAAGGCGACCTTGAAGGCTTCGATGACAGTCTGCTGGACGTAAACGAATCTGATTTCACTGATTTGAGTGAAGATGACATTGGCGACGATGATGACTTCGGTTTCCTGGACGGCGCCGATGAGGCCGCTACGAAGCTCGACCTCGCCCGGGCTTACTTCGAAATGGGTGATGCAGAGGGAGCCAGGGATATCCTTGAGGAAGTTATAAGCGAGGGCAGCGACAGCCAGAAAGCTGAGGCGCAGGAGCTACTCGGAAAGCTTTCCTGAAGAAGTACACGGGCTAAGTTGGTATAATGCTGGGCTTTGATACTGCTGACCAGGGTTAAGCCGACTTGCTCCAAATCATGCCTGAACTCACGACCAGTCCGCCTGTCGGTGCTGGTCGTGTTGCGTTAACGCTCGAATATGATGGCAGCCGGTTTCATGGCTGGCAGTACCAGAAAAGCGGTATTCCCTCTGTTGCGGGAGATCTCGCCCGCGCGGTCGGCCACGTAGCTGATCACCCCGTTGAGCTGGTCTGTGCAGGCCGCACAGATGCAGGCGTGCACGCAAGCTACCAAGTGGTGCATTTCGATACCCCGGTGAATCGTTCCCTCAGAGCGTGGGTGCTGGGTATCAACTCAGCACTACCCGATGACATCGCCGTACACTGGGCCGGTAATGTTCCGTCGGACTTTCATGCCCGTTTTTCCGCCCGGACCCGGCGCTACCGTTATCTGATCTTCAATCACAGCGTACGTCCCGCGCTTTACCGCAATCAGGTCAGCTGGAGTTTTCGACCACTCGACGAAGCGCGCATGGCCGAGGCCGCAACCTGTCTGATCGGCGAGCACGACTTCTCATCATTTCGAGCAGCGGGCTGCCAGTCCAATTCGCCCAACCGGTGCGTATCCGATATCAGGATCTGGCGTCAGGGCTCATTCGTTGTAATTGATATATCGGCCAATGCGTTTTTACACCACATGGTCCGCAACATCGCGGGCTCACTCATTGCTGTTGGTACCGGTAAGGAGTCAGTTTCGTGGCTGAAAGAGGTGCTGGAATCCCGTGACCGTACGCAAGCAGCCGTGACAGCACCCGCCGGAGGTCTGTATCTGGTGGACGTGCAATACCCTGATTTTCCCCAGGTGCCGCGTCCTGCCATTGGTCCCAGTCTCTTGCAGGGGTGGGGCGCGGACTAAAAGGTCTAAAACAAGCCCAAAGGCGTAGCCTCTGAAAACAGAGGCTACAAAAAGGGAAACGACGAATTGCCTCGGCCTGTTTCTGTTTTTGGCGGCGCCCTTCGGCTAGTTTTCCCGCTCGCTCCGTAGCAATGGCTCATCAAAGCCGCCACAATGGGCTAAGACAGGGCTTGTGCAAAAAGCAGTTGGGTCAAGAAAGAGGTTCCATGAGCCGCACCCGAATCAAAATATGTGGAATAACCCGGCCGGAGGACGCCGCGGCCGCCACGGCTCTCGGAGCCGACGCCCTTGGGTTGGTCTTCTATGAGCAGAGCCCGCGGAGCGTTACCATTGGGCAGGCGCTTTCTATCTGCCGAGCAGTATCCCCTTTTGTGTCGCTGGTGGGCCTATTCGTTAATCCGCGTGCGGAGTACGTCCGTCAGGTACTGGCGGCGGTTCCTCTCGGCTGGCTGCAGTTTCACGGTGATGAGTCCGAGGCGTTCTGCGAACAGTTCGAGCGGCCCTATATCAAGGCCATCCGCGTACGGAGTGCTGATTGCGTCGCGGTCGGGTATCAGCAGTTCAGAACCGCAGCCGGGCTGCTTGTCGATGCCTTCGACCCTGGGCTCTATGGCGGGACGGGCCAGGTGTTCAACTGGGCATTACTGCCGGACGAGCGGCCGAGCCCTTTGGTTCTCGCCGGTGGCCTGACACCAGACAATGTCGCGCAGGCGGTCAGGCAGGTTCGCCCCTGGGCAGTGGATGTCAGCGGCGGAGTTGAAGCCGCGAAAGGCGTGAAAGATCCGGAAAAAATACGGCATTTTATAGAGGGAGTGCTTAGTGCCCATGAAAATGACTGACGAAATGCTGGCAGCCCTGCCCGACGCGCGGGGACACTTCGGCAACTATGGCGGACGATTCGTATCGGAAACGCTGTTTGATTCCCTGGAGGTTCTTGACCGGGAGTACCGTCGCCTCAAGGCTGATCCGGAATTCCAGGCGCAGATTGATAAGGACCTGCAGGACTACGTGGGTCGGCCATCACCTCTTTATCTGGCGGAACGGCTGACCCGCGAGGTGGGTGGCGCCCAGATCTGGCTGAAGCGTGAAGACCTCAACCACACGGGCTCCCACAAGGTGAACAATACGGTGGGTCAGGCGCTACTGGCCAAGTTTTTGGGCAAGCCTCGTATAATCGCAGAGACAGGGGCAGGGCAGCACGGGGTGGCAACAGCGACAATAGCCGCCCGCCTGGGCCTCAAGTGCAAGGTATTCATGGGCGCCGATGATGTTCAGCGGCAGTCTCTCAACGTGTTCCGGATGAAACTCCTTGGGGCAGAAGTACAGGCGGTCGACAGCGGCACGCGCACGTTAAAAGACGCCATGAATGAAGCCATGCGCGACTGGGTGACCAACGTGGACGACACGTTCTACATCATTGGTACCGTTGCCGGCCCTCATCCTTACCCCATGCTGGTCCGGGATTTTCAGGCGGTCATAGGACGCGAAACCCGTGCCCAGCATCTGGAAAAAACCGGCAAGTTGCCTGACGCGCTCGTAGCTTGTGTCGGTGGCGGCTCCAACGCGATTGGCTTGTTCTACCCCTTCATGCAGGATGAGTCTGTGGAGATGTACGGGGTAGAAGCAGGCGGTGAAGGCATAGAAACCGGTCGTCATGCTGCCCCCCTCAACGCCGGCAGACCGGGAGTGTTGCATGGCAATCGTACTTATCTGATGGAAGACGAAGACGGTCAGATTGCCGGGACCCATTCAATCTCCGCGGGGTTGGACTATCCCGGCGTAGGGCCCGAGCACGCGTGGCTGAAGGATATCGGCAGGGCAAAGTATGTCTCGGTTACGGACGACGAAGCCCTGGACGGGTTCGGCAAGCTGACGCGCATTGAAGGCATCTTGCCAGCACTGGAAAGCGCACACGCTGTAGCCTATGGCGTTAAACTGGCAGCACAGATGAGACCGGACCAGTCGATTGTCATCAACGTCTCGGGGCGCGGCGACAAGGACATCCAGACAATTGCCCAACACTACAATATCGAGCTGTAACGCCGGCGCAGCCCCGTCGTTTTGCAACCCGAGCACAACATTGAATGAGGTCAGTTGAGTGAGCCGAATCGAGGCAACCCTGAAACAGTTGAAGTCCGAGGGCCGAAAGGCCCTTATACCGTATGTGACCGCCGGCGACCCCAATCCCGAGGAAACCGTGGCGATCATGCATACTCTTGTAGGCAGTGGGGCGGATATTATTGAACTCGGGGTGCCGTTTTCCGATCCGATGGCGGATGGACCCGTCATTCAGCTCGCCTGTGAGCGGGCGCTGAAGAATGGCTGTACGTTGCGTAAGGTTCTGGATATGGTCGCAGCGTTCCGGCGGGACGATAGTAGAACGCCTGTGGTTCTGATGGGCTACCTCAATCCCATCGAAGCCATGGGCCAGCAGGCATTCGTAAACGCGGCTGCTGAAGCGGGCGTGGATGGGCTGCTGACAGTGGATCTGCCACCGGAAGAAGCCGATACGCTGATTCCCCAGCTCAAGGCGAAGGGGCTTGATGCTATATTCCTGATATCGCCGACTACCACGGATGCGCGGATCAGCAGTATCAGCGAGCACAGCTCCGGCTATGTGTACTATGTCTCTTTCAAGGGAATAACCGGTGCAGGCGGCCTCAACGCAGAGGAAGTCGCTGAGCGCGTGGCCAACATTCACAAGCTCACAGCACTACCAGTCGGCGTGGGCTTTGGTATCCGCGATGCCGAAAGCGCCCAGGCCATTGGCCGGGTATCCGATGGTGTAATTGTCGGCAGCGTTATCGTCGATACAATTGCTCGGAACCAGGGAGGCGGCAGGGCCCTGCACGAGGCCCTCGACGCGCTTCTCAAGCCAATGCGGACGGCATTGGATCAGCTATAGGCTGAGTGAGCCCGACTGACCCGAATACAAAAACAGGTATCCAAGCATGAGCAGCTGGCTGGACAAGATTATGCCGGGCATGATTCGCTCGGAAACGCGGCAGCGAGGCAACGTGCCGGAAGGTCTCTGGAAGAAGTGCCCGAAGTGCGCGGCCTTTCTCTATCGCCCGGAGCTGGAGCGCAATAAGGAAGTGTGTCCGAAGTGCGAACATCACTTCCGCCTGCCCGCCCGTAAACGGCTCGACAGCTTCCTCGATGCTGAGGGCCGTGAGGAGATTGCTGCAGATCTTGAGCCGTACGACCGGTTAAAGTTCAAAGACACCAAGCGCTACAAGGAACGGTTGAGCCAGAACCAGAAGGCTACCGGTGAGAAAGATGCCCTGGTGGCGATGAAGGGCTATCTCCATGGTTTGCCGGTGGTCTGCGTGGCATTCGAGTTCAATTTCATGGGCGGCTCGATGGGGGTCGTGGTCGGCGAGAAGTTTGTCCAGGCCTGTAACGTCGCCATGGAGGAGCGCATTCCCCTGCTGTGTTTCGCAGCCAGTGGCGGTGCACGGATGCAGGAGGCCATCCTTTCATTGATGCAGATGTCCAAGACTGCGGCAGCACTGGAGCGCATGAAACAACAGGGTATTCCCTACATTTCGGTGCTGACCGATCCCGTTTTTGGCGGCGTTTCAGCGAGTCTTGCGATGCTGGGCGATCTGAACGTAGCGGAACCTAATGCGCTGATCGGGTTCGCCGGTCCGCGCGTAATCGAACAGACAGTACGCGAGAAGTTGCCGGAAGGGTTCCAGCGCAGTGAGTTTCTTCTGGAACACGGCGCAATCGATATGATTGTCACTCGGCATGAACTGCGCGAACGTATGGCTCGTATTCTGGCAAAGCTGTCCGGGCTTCCCGAACCGGATATTCAGCCCGAAGAGCCCCAGGCACCCATTGAGGTCCCCGATGCCCCAGAGGCCTGAAAGCGGGGCGAGCCTGGACACCTGGCTTGGCTATCTTGAGCAACTGCATGTTCGCGAGATAGAACTGGGTCTCGACCGGGTAATGCTGGTGTACCGGAAACTGTTCCGTGGTGCCATGTCTTCCCGTGTGATCACGGTTGCGGGGACCAACGGCAAAGGTACAACAGTTGCTGCGCTGGACGCATTGTTGCGGTCCCAGGGCCGACATACCGGGACTTACACGTCACCACACCTCCACCGTTATAACGAGCGCATCTGCATAGACGGGGAACCGGTGAGCGATGCCGGGATAGTGGCCGCTTTTGAGGAAGTCGAGGACGCCCGGGGCAACACCAGCCTGACCTACTTTGAATTCGGCACGCTGGCAGCGCTTGTGGTCTTTAGGGACGCGGCGCCTGACGATCTGATTCTCGAGATCGGCCTTGGCGGTCGCCTGGATGCGGTCAATATCGTCGATCCCGACCTGGCCATCATCACGACAATCGGCGTGGATCACGTGGACTGGCTGGGTAACGACCGGGAAACCATCGCGTTCGAGAAAGCGGGCATACTGCGTCCCGGGATCCCCGCGCTGTACGGCGAGGATGACATCCCCAAAGCTATCATCCAGCAGGCCCGGGCCCAGAGGGTGGGCTTGCGGAAGCTCGGTGTGGAGTTCGGTTGGGCTGATCCGGGTCGCAAGCAGATATTCTACGAGTTCGAAGGTGAGAGACGTCAGGTTTTGCTGCCTGTGACAGATATTCCCGAGAATAGCGCCATGAATGCTGTGCAGGCACTGGCGCTGCTCGGTGTTGATCCCGGCCAGGTTGACCTGGGCGTGTTGTCGAGACTCAGCGTCCCGGGACGATTCGAGGTTATCGGTTCCGAGCCGGAAATCATTGTGGACGTTGCCCATAACCCGCATGCGGCGCGCTGGCTGGCCGAACGTCTTGCAGTATCTCAAACAAGCCCCGGGAGTAATACGCTGGCCGTTTACGCAGGGCTGGCGGACAAAGACAGTCTTGGGGTGATCCAGGCGTTGAAGACCGTGGTCGACCACTGGTTTCTCGCGGGGCTCATTGCGCCCCGCGGGCTCTCCGGGGCCGAACTCGCTGAACGCGTGGCCTCGGAGATAGAAGAGCACTACCAGGTCTGCCAAACCATTGAAGAAGCGCTGGAGTCGGCGTTGGCAGTGGCTCGTCCTGTCGACCGGATTCTGCTATTCGGCTCTTTCATTACTGTCGCGCAGGCCCGTCAGCTGGTTTGAAAAGCAGCCACTGGCCACTGGTCAAAGCCCACGTTACACTGCCTGCGTTTTTATTGGCTTAGAGGATGATTTGTGGACGGATTTAAGCAACGCCTGGTTGGTGCGCTGGTTCTGATTTCCCTGGCTGTTATCTTCGTTCCGATGCTGCTCGACGAGCCTCATGAAGAGCGCGCTACCCGGACCATAGAGATTCCTCAGGAGCCGGATTTTCCGGAAGTTCGCATTGAGCCGGTCGAGCCCCCTGAGTTTGACGATCCTATCGCGACAGTCCCGAAGCCGGACGCGCCGCCTCTGAGCACCGGTCGCGAGCAGAGCGAGGTGCCCGTTGAGCCCATGTCTGCCGAACGCCGGATCCCTTCTCCGGACCGCACCCAGCAATCCGGCCCCTCTGCGGCCGGTTCCGCTGCGCAGCAGGCTGAGTCCGAGGCCAGGGATGCAGCTCAGGCACAGTCAAGCGAGACTCCACCGCCGGCCCGGGCGATTGCTGAGCCCGAGGCAGTTCCATCGCAACCGGCGCCGCAGCAGCAGGCAAGTACACCAGCTGCGGGAGGCTACCTTGTCCAATTAGGAAGTTTCAGCAGCCAGAGCAATGCCGCAGGGTTAAAGGACTCGGTCACAACGGCCGGTTTTTCGGCCCACACGGTCGCTGTCGAAAGCGACGGTAAGACATTTACCCGGGTTTTTGCCGGCCCGTTCCCGGATAAGGATGCAGCGGCCTCCGCCAAGCAGGAAATCGACAGTAAATTCGGCTTGAACTCCCTCGTCATCGTTAACGATTAGGGTCCGCCAGGACGACACGCAAGCCGAACTTCTGCTAGAATTCGGCATGTTCTGAATGGCGTAAGGCCCAAACCCTCCAGCTCCGGCAGTTGCAAGTCCCGTAAGTTGAGTCAGAGGTCCCCAGGTGTGTATTAAATGTCCACGTTGATCTGGGTAGACTGGGTCATAATCGCGATCGTTTCGATCTCGACGCTTGTCAGCCTTAAGCGCGGTTTCGTCAAAGAGGCCTTGTCGCTGGTCATCTGGGTCGCAGCATTCATTATCGCCCGTACGTTTCATCCCCATCTGCAGACGTTGTTAATCGGCACGATTGAAACCGAGTCTGTCCGGCTCATCGCGGCATTTGGGATTCTGTTCATTGGCACGCTCATAGTCGGGGCTATCATATCCAACCTGGTTGGAGCTCTGGTGCGACTTACCGGCCTGACTGCAACTGACCGGGTGCTGGGTATGGCTTTCGGACTCGCACGGGGCGTTGTTGTGGTGGTGGTGGCGGTGGCGTTGCTGCGCTACACACCCGTGACGCAGGATACCTGGTGGCGTACTTCGCCCCTGATCCAGCAGGCAACGATGATTGAACAGTGGACCCGGAGGACTTTCGGGAGTGAGCTGCAGAGTCTGCCGCCGACTCCCTCGCAAGTGAACACCGGGCCCGTCGGATGAGAGAGCTTGGCCTTCGCGCCACAGGCTTTCGTCCAGAACTATCACCCTATTCATCTGTCGTAGGCTGCGAGCTTTCGGCCCGATCTCATCATTATTTGACGGAGTAACCACCTCACATGTGCGGAATTGTTGGTATCGTCGGCACGTCCAACGTCAATCAGACGCTCTATGATGCGTTGACCGTGCTCCAGCACCGGGGTCAGGATGCAGCGGGCATAGTGACATTTGAAAACGAGCGTTTTTTTCTGCGTAAGGACAACGGGCTGGTGCGGGATGTTTTCCGCACCCGGCATATGCGTCGCCTGGTCGGCAATGTAGGGATAGGGCATGTGCGGTACCCAACAGCGGGGTCGTCCAGCTCAGCCGAGGCACAGCCTTTCTACGTCAACAGCCCGTACGGCATAACGCTGGCACACAACGGCAACCTGACCAATGCTGTCGACCTCAGCCAGGATCTGTTTCGGACAGATCTGCGCCATATCAACACGACCTCTGACTCAGAAGTGCTGCTTAACGTTTTCGCCCACGAGCTCCAGAAGCAGGGCAAGTTGTCGCCAACGAAGGATGAGATCTTCACTGCAGTGCGCGCCGTACACAAGCGTTGCCGAGGCGCCTACGCTGTTATCGCGATGATCACCGGCTATGGCATTGTCGGCTTCCGGGATCCCAATGGCATCCGTCCAGCGTGCTACGGCGTGAAGGAGACGCCTGAGGGCAACGAATACATGATCGCCTCTGAAAGCGTGGCGCTGACGGCCTCGGGCTTTCGCGTAATACGGGACATTGCGCCCGGGGAAGCCGTGTACGTCGAGACCGACGGCAAGCTTTACACCGAGCAGTGTGCCGAAAATCCCGAATTGCACCCGTGCCTGTTCGAGCAGGTCTACTTTGCGCGCCCCGACAGCATCATCGACGGTATCTCTGTCTATAAGGCCCGACTGCGGATGGGTGAAACCCTCGCCGAGAAAGTGCTGCGTGAGTTTCCCGAGCACGACATCGATGTGGTTATCCCCATTCCCGACACCAGCCGCACCTCTGCGCTGCAGCTGGCGCACCGGCTGGGAGTCAAGTTCCGCGAAGGCTTTATCAAGAACCGTTATATCGGCCGTACCTTCATCATGCCCGGCCAGAAGATGCGCAAAAAGTCTGTACGCCAGAAACTGAGCCCGATTGATCTCGAATTCCGGGGCAAGAACGTTCTTTTGGTGGATGATTCCATCGTTCGTGGCACCACCTGCAAGGAAATCGTGCAGATGGCGCGGGACGCGGGCGCGGCCAAGGTCTATTTTGCCTCTGCAGCGCCCCCTGTCCGCTTTCCCAATGTCTACGGCATAGACATGCCCGCCGCAAGTGAGCTGATTGCCCATAACCGGTCCGTCGAGGAAATCGGCAAGCTGATCGGCGCCGACTGGCTGGTCTACCAGGACCTCGAAGATCTGGTGATGTGCGCCAGAGAGGGCAATACTGACGTTGAAACCTTCGAATGTTCGGTCTTCGACGGCAAGTACATCACCGGCGACGTCGATCAGGAATATCTGAATCGCCTGGAAGACCTGCGAGGAGATAAGACCGAGTTCCTCAAGGGCAGCGAGCTCCGCGCCGACAATGAGATTCTCGACCTGCACAACGACGAGTAGACACATGAGCACCCGTTACGAAGACGCCAGGCCCATACCTCAATCACAGCTTGATGATGCGCGGCTGGAAACACTGGCGATTCGCGCCGGGCATACACGTACCGCTGAGCTTGAACACAGCGAAGCGATATTTCCCACCTCCAGCTTTGTCTATTCAAGCGCTGCCCAGGCGGCGGCGCGGTTCAGTGGAGAAGAGCCCGGCAATATCTATTCCCGGTTCACCAATCCGACGGTGCGCTATTTTGAAGAGCGTATGGCTGCCATGGAGGGCGGGGAGCGCGCTGTAGCCACTGCTTCGGGCATGGCCGCGGTGTTGAGTACGCTGATGGCGCTACTTCAGCAGGGCGACCACATTGTCTGCTCCAGAGGTGTTTTCGGCACCACCACGGTGCTGCTTGAAAAGTATATGGCCCGGTTCGGGGTTGAGACGACGTTTGTGGATCTTGTCGATGTTGCTGCCTGGAAGGCTGCAGTTCGACCCCAGACTAAACTGTTCTTTCTCGAAACACCGGCCAATCCGCTAGGCGAAATTGCCGATATCAGGGCGCTTGCCGATCTTGCCCATGACGTCGATGCGCTACTGGTGGTGGATAACTGTTTCTGTACACCGGCGCTCCAGCGACCGCTGGCATTGGGCGCTGACCTGATCGTCCACTCCGCCACCAAATACCTGGACGGCCAAGGCAGGTGTATTGGTGGGGTAGTCGTGGGCCCGGACCGGCTTATGCAGGAGGTATACGGCTTCATGCGTTCGGCGGGTCCATCCATGAGCCCGTTCAACGCCTGGGTCTTTCTCAAAGGGCTTGAGACCCTGCCACTGCGTATGCGTGCCCATTGTGAGGCAGCTCTTCACATTGCCGAATGGCTGCGTCAGCGGCCCGAAGTTGAAACCGTCCTCTATGCCGGCTTGAGCGATCATCCCCAGCATGAGCTTGCCAAATCCCAACAGAGTGGTTTCGGCGGTATCGTCTCGTTCCGGGTCAAAGGGGGCAGGGAGGAAGCCTGGCGGCTAATCGACGCCACCCGCATCATTTCCATCACCGGCAATCTTGGGGACACACGGACGACTGTGACGCATCCGGCGACAACCACTCACGGACGACTCTCTGAAGAGAACAAGCAACGCAACGGCATCAGCGAAAATCTGATCAGGCTGTCTATCGGCCTGGAGCACCTGGATGACCTCAAGGCAGACCTGGGACGTGGTCTCGACAGCTGCCAGCGCTGATTCACGTCAGTTGATAGTTCGGAAACAGCTCCATTGCTTCTATGCTGGTGATTTGCTTGAAGTTGTTAAAATTCATGGCTTTGCCGATATATGCTAAACTTCCTGTTAGCTGTGTGAGCTCTATCAGCAGGCCTGAGTTATCCCGCAAGATCCAGTGAGGCAGAAGACCCGATGTCCCAGGCAAACACCCGCAAGTCCGGGAAGCATAATGACAAACACCAGCGCTTCCAGCAGCTTCTGGCGCAGGGCGGCCGGGAAGGGGGCATGATTGCGCTTCTGGCGCTGGCGATCTATCTGGGCATGGCGTTGCTTTCGTATAATCCGGCTGATCCAGGTTGGGCAAGCATCGGCCATACAACCCAGGCTACCAATGACGCTGGACGGACAGGCGCCTGGTTCGCCAGCCTTTTCATAAACTTCTTTGGCAAAATGGCCTATATCTTCCCGGTCTTGGTGGCATATCAAGCCGTCATGCTGTTCGCGCGCCGCCACGAGCCGATGGTCTTCCATGCTCCGCTTTTCTTCCTGCGGGTAGGCGGTTTCATACTCATCCTGCTGGCCGGTGCGGCCATGCTCTCCCTTTACTCGCTTTTCGGCCTTGAGAAAGACTCAGGCGGCGTAATCGGAGAGGAACTGTCGGCGGCGATGGTGGGCGTATTCAATCTGCCCGCCTCGACCGTTCTGCTTATCGCAATATTTCTGTTTTCGTTGACCATTTTTACCGGTGTCTCCTGGTTCTGGCTGATGGATCGTCTTGGTTCCGGTGCACTGACATTGGCCGGGAAGCTCAAGAATGCTTTCAGCTCACGTGTCGCGGCTGCGCCAAAAGTGGAGAAAAAGCCTGCGCCCGAATCCAAAGCGGCTGAGTCCAAACCAGTGGCCCCCGAGCCCCCCGTTGTACGGGATCGGATCCAGGCTGAGGAGGCAGATAAGCCACCTAAGCAAGGTCTTTTCCGCCGGCTGTTCAAACGCAAGCCCAAAACGGCCCCGCTTGCCCGAAAAGAGCCCCAGATTGGAAGCCTGTCGCCAGGAGACAACAATCCCGGGCCAGCAATGCCTGTCCAGGCCAAAAGCAAGCCTGCCCCGCTCACGGCGTCTGGTGGTGGCAGAACTGCAGAACCTCCAGTGGTCGAACCTGCGGCTGTAGAAAAGGCACCGAAGATCTCCCCGTTCAAGCGCAACAACGAGCAGAGTAAGCGGGCGGGTAAAGAGGCGCAGCCTTCATTGTTCGGCGACGACGACAGCCCCATTCCGCCTATCAGCCTGCTCGATGCGCCTGAGACGCACAAGGACAAAGGCTACTCTCAAGAGTCGCTGGAACATATGTCCCGGTTGCTGGAAGAAAAGCTGCTCGACTTCGGAGTCACCGTCGAGGTTGTGGAAGTGAACCCGGGCCCGGTTATCACCCGCTTTGAGATTAAGCCCGCCGCCGGGGTGAAAGTCAGCCGCATTTCCAACCTGGTGAAGGACCTGGCCCGATCACTGGCGGTTTTCAGTGTGCGGGTCGTCGAGGTCATCCCGGGTAAGTCGGTCGTCGGCATCGAGATCCCGAATGAGGAGCGGGAAATGGTGCGCCTGAGCGAAGTACTGCTTTCGCGTACATACGATGAAGCTGCTTCGCCCCTGACGCTAGCACTCGGGAACGACATTGGCGGCAACCCCATGGTCGCCAACCTCGCGAAAATGCCTCACCTTCTCGTCGCCGGTACGACCGGGTCGGGTAAGTCGGTCGGGGTCAACGCCATGATCCTCAGTATCTTGCTGAAAGCGACGCCCGAAGAGGTTCGGCTGATCATGGTCGATCCCAAAATGTTGGAGCTCTCAATCTACGAGGGTATTCCGCACCTGCTTACGCCCGTGGTTACCGACATGAAGGAGGCGGCCAACGCCTTGCGCTGGTGCGTCGCTGAAATGGAGCGTCGCTACAAGCTGATGGCAACGCTGGGCGTGCGGAACGTCGCGGGCTATAACCGTAAAGTGAAGGATGCCCAGGAAGCCGGCGAGCCTCTGACCGATCCTTTCTGGAAACCGGAAGAGTGGCTCGATGACAGCGAACAGGCCCGGCCCGAGCTGGAAACCCTGCCCTTCATCGTCGTCGTTATCGACGAATTCGCTGACATGATGATGATCGTCGGCAAGAAAGTGGAAGAGCTCATTGCCCGTATCGCGCAAAAGGCCCGGGCGGCCGGCATCCACTTGATTCTGGCTACCCAGCGTCCCTCGGTAGATGTCATTACGGGCCTGATCAAAGCCAACATTCCCACCCGGATTTCTTTCCAGGTGTCGTCCAAAATTGATTCCCGTACAATCCTCGATCAGGGCGGGGCAGAGCAGCTGTTGGGCCACGGCGATATGCTGTACCTGCCTCCTGGGTCGGGCATGCCGGTTCGGGTGCACGGTGCTTACGTAGACGATGACGAGGTGCATCGTGTCGTTCAGGCCTGGAAAGACCGCGGTGAGCCGGATTACCTTGACGAGGTGCTCAATGGCGGCGACGGTGAAAGTGTGCCCGGCGTACCCAATTTTTCGGGAGACGGTGACAGTGAGCAGGACAGCCTGTTTGACGAAGCTGTGGCGTTCGTAACCGAAAGCCGTCGAGTATCCATTTCTTCTGTTCAGCGCAAGTTCAAGATCGGCTATAACCGCGCAGCGAACCTGGTCGAAGGGATGGAAGCAGCCGGTGTCGTCAGCGCCGCGGGACATAATGGGGCTCGGGAGGTACTTGCTGCGGCGCCTCCCCGGGACTGACGGCTCCATGTGAACCCTGTTTTGAAGACCGCCATGCGCCATCACAGGCCGGCGATGACCAACCCCTTTAAGGAAACTTATGAGCATAAAACGGAATGTCGTCCTGGCTGTTTGCTTTTCCAGCGCGGCCGTTGTCTGCGCTCAGGAGACATCAGAGGTGTCGGCGCTCACCGAGCGACTGCAGAACTACGAGACGTTCAAGGCTGATTTCAACCAGGTCGTCACGGACAGCGAAGGCAGGATTGTCCAGGAGAGCTCGGGCGATCTGCGGGCGAAGCGTGACGGTCTTTTCTACTGGCACGTTGAGCCGCCATTGGAGCAGTACATTGCCGCGGATGGGGAAGAAGTAGAAGTCTATGATCCCGACCTTCAGCAAGTAACCATATATCCGATGGATGAGAAGCTCACCGCTACTCCGGCTTTACTCCTCAGCGGTGATGTAGATGGGCTCCAGGACGCCTACGACGTGACCCGGATCGACAAGGGCGCGGCTAATCCGGAGTTCAGGCTGGAGCCTAAAGACCCGGATTCGCTTTTTCTGTCGCTCACGCTGGTATTTGGCGACAAAGCGCTCGAGGAGATGCGGCTCAAGGATTCTCTGGGCCAGTCCAGCGTGTTGCAGTTCTCGAATATTGTGATCAACGAGCCGATAGCTCAGGACGTCTTCGAGCTTGAATACCCATCTTCTGTTGACGTTATCCGGAATCAGGCTGCCCCCTGATGCAGGGCGGGCTGTTTGATCCCCTGGCGGATGTCTCTCAGCCGCTGGCCGCTCGGTTGCGGCCCCGCAGCCTGGCCGACTACGTCGGTCAAAGTCATCTTGTGGGCGACCAGAAACCATTGAGGCGCGCAGTGGAGTCCGGTCAGCTTCACTCCATGATTTTGTGGGGACCGCCTGGGGTAGGCAAGACCACTTTCGCGCGCCTCCTTTCCGAGAATGCCGGCATCGCTTTCGAAACACTCTCGGCAGTGCTCGCTGGCGTCAAGGATATCCGCGCCGCAGTCGAACAGGCCCGGAATCGTCGGGCGCAGTTTGGACAGGATACGTTACTTTTCGTAGACGAAGTCCACCGCTTCAATAAAGCCCAGCAGGATGCCTTTTTACCGCATATTGAAGAGGGCACGATTCTCTTCGTTGGCGCGACGACTGAAAACCCGTCGTTTGAGTTAAACAGCGCACTGCTCTCCCGAACGCGGGTGTATGTGCTCAAGCCGCTTGCAGCGGATGAGCTGCAGCAACTGGTGACACGAGCGCTGGAGGCTCCCGAGGGCCTCGGCGGCCGAATCCAGCTCGGCGATGGTGTCGGCGACGTGTTGGTTGCAGCGGCCGATGGCGATGCGAGACGGGTACTTAATATACTTGAGGTAGCGTCGGATCTGGCTGAACCTCAGGGCGACCATGCAGTCATCACCCGTGATATCCTGCAACAGGTTCTGCAAACGTCTCTTCGCCGGTTCGACAAGGGCGGCGACGTTTTCTACGACCAGATCTCAGCTTTGCACAAGGCGCTACGCGGCTCTGACGCCGACGGGTCACTTTACTGGTTCTGCCGGATGCTGGACGGGGGCTGTGATCCGCTCTATCTGGCCCGGCGACTTTTGCGCATCGCATCCGAAGATATCGGCAATGCTGATCCACGGGCGTTGTCCATTACACGGGATGCCTGGGATGTGCAGGAGCGCCTCGGCAGCCCTGAAGGTGAACTGGCTCTGGCTCAGGCCGTGGTTTACCTGGCCCTGGCACCGAAAAGCAATGCCGTGTATAAGGCGTTCAATGAGTGTATGGCAAGCATCCGGCATCAGCCCGACTATCCGGTGCCCATTCATATCCGCAACGCCCCGACCGGGTTGCTGGAAGAGCTGGGGCACGGCGCCGAGTATCGCTACGCCCATGATGAGCCGCAGGCTTTCGCTGCAGGGGAAGCTTATCTGCCGGAAGAGCTGCATGGCACGCGTTTCTACCGGCCCAGTGGGCGGGGGCTGGAAGCCAAGCTGGCCGAGAAGCAGGCCTACCTTGATAAACTGAATGCCGAGAGCGACCGACCGAGGTACCCCGGCAAGCGCTGAGCCCGCCCAGAATGGCAGCGGGCCGGAACCAACCGAAACAGGACCATGAAGCATGCTAGATCCGCGAAGGATTCGTGCCGATGCGGCGGCTGTCGCCGAGCAACTCAATCGCAAGAATTTCTCATTCGATACCGCCCGCTTTACTGCACTGGAAGACAGGCGCAAAAACCTTCAGGTTCGCGCCGAAGAGCTCCAGGGCGAGCAGAATCGGCGCTCCAAGGAAATCGGCAAGGCCAAGGCGGCGGGTGAGGATATTCAGCCGTTATTGGACGCGGTAAATGACCTTAAACAGCAGCGCGCTGAAGCAGAAGATCAGCTGCGGGCGCTGCAGGAAGAGTTCAACGGCTTTTTGGCCGGGCTGCCAAACCTGCCCGACGGAGATGTCCCGGCTGGAGCTTCGGAAGACGAAAACGTTGAAGTGCGCCGCTGGGGGAATGTGCCATCTTTCGGGTTCTCTCCCCGTGACCACGTTGATATCGGCGAGCTGCTGAGGGGGCTAGACTCCGATAGTGGCGCCCGGTTGGCCCGTTCCCGCTTCACCGTGATGCAGGGCGGCGTGGCGAGGCTCCACCGTGCGCTTGCCCAGTTTATGCTGAACCTCCACACGGGCGAACACGGATACCAGGAGACCCAGGTCCCCTTTCTGGTGAACGCGGATGCTTTGTTCGGCACGGGCCAGTTGCCCAAGTTTGAGGAAGACCTTTTTCGGATCGACGGGGATATGGGCCTGTACCTCATACCCACGGCCGAGGTACCGGTGACCAATCTCGTTGCGGACAGCATCCTTGATGCCGCGGATTTGCCAATGCGCCTGGTCAGCCATACGCCTTGTTTCAGAAGCGAAGCAGGCTCCTACGGGCGCGATACACGCGGCATGATCCGCCAGCACCAGTTTGAGAAAGTCGAGTTGGTCCATATTGTCCGGCCTGAGGAGTCAGAAGCTGCGCTTGAGGCCCTGACCGGCCATGCCGAAAGAGTTCTCCAGTTGCTGGAGTTGCCCTACCGGGTCGTTGTGCTCTGCGGCGGCGATATCGGTTTCTCCGCAGCCAAAACCTACGATCTGGAGGTCTGGTTGCCGGGGCAGAATCGATACCGGGAAATCTCATCATGTAGCAATACCCGTGATTTCCAGGCCCGCCGCATGCAGGCGCGCTGGCGTAATCCCGAAACCGGCAAACCAGAGCTGGTGCATACACTCAATGGCTCAGGACTCGCTGTCGGCCGGGCGCTCGTAGCCGTGCTGGAGAATTATCAGCAGGAGGATGGCTCGGTGCGCGTACCTGAAGTACTGAAACCTTACATGGGCGGCGTCGACGTCCTGCGTCCAGCCCAGTAGAGGACTACCTTTGACAGACTCAACGGATGGGTATCAACAGGGGCAGGTCACTGGACGGGTCTACCTGGTGGGTGCAGGACCGGGCGACCCGGACCTGCTTACCCTAAAGGCAGCGCGACTGATAGCCCAGGCCGATGTGGTACTTTACGATCGTCTGGTTTCCGACGCCATCATGGCAATGATCCCGGACTCTACCGAGAAAATCCACGTCGGCAAGGCCCGGGCCAACCATAGTGTGCCCCAGGAATCCATCAACCAGATGCTGGTCAAGCACGCACAGGCTGGAAAGAAGGTGTTACGCCTAAAGGGCGGTGATCCCTTCATTTTCGGACGGGGTGGAGAAGAGCTGGAAACGCTGGCTGACGCTGGTGTTGAGTTCGAGGTGGTGCCGGGTATTACCGCGGCCTCAGGTTGCTCGGCTTACGCGGGGATTCCCCTGACTCACAGGGATCACGCCCAGTCTGTGCGCTTCGTGACCGGTCACCTTAAAAACAATACGGCCGATTTGCCCTGGAAAGAGCTGATCCACAAACAGCAGACCCTTGTGATATACATGGGTCTACTTGGACTGGCCAATATCTCCCAGCAGCTTATGGCTCACGGCATGGAGCCCACTACGCCTATCGCACTGGTTTCGAGGGGAACTCTGGCAGGACAGACGGTTGTCGAGGGCACGCTGGAAAATATTGTAGCGAAAATCGAGGCGCGGGACGTGCGTGCTCCAACCCTGCTGATCGTAGGAGATGTCGTTCGGCTACGAGCCAAACTGAGCTGGATTTAGTTTCGCTTGGTTTGGGCTCTTGTGTGGTGCTGATGCAGATGGCGCTTCGCAAGCAGACCGGCATCGGCGCTCACCACCGGACAAATGCACTGTCGCCCTCTGACAGATGCACCATCGCTACCTGGAAATGAACTGTCCCGGCGCGGGCAGGGCCGCATGCGCCGGGACGGAGCCCGCTCAGCGCATCTATCAGGCCTCGGATCGGCTGGCCAGAGGATCTTTCAGCTTGTCGCGCATCTCGCGTACCGCTTTTTCCGTAGTTTCCCAGTCAATACAGGCGTCCGTGACTGAAACACCGTATTGAAGGTCCGCCAGATTCTCGGGAATGGGCTGGTTGCCCCAATTGATATGGCTTTCGACCATCAAGCCGATAATAGACCGGTTGCCCTCGATGATCTGATGGGTGATGTCCTGCATCACCAGCGGCTGAATAGCGGGGTCCTTGCTGGAGTTCGCGTGGCTGCAATCGACCATAATGGCTTTGCGTACGCCTGCCTTCTCCAGCGCCTGCTCGCAGAGGGTGATACTGACCGAGTCATAATTGGGCTTACCGCCGCCGCCACGTAATACGACATGGCCATAGGCGTTACCCCGGGTGCGAATTATGGCAGCCTGGCCTTCCTGGTTGATGCCCAGGAAGCTGTGAGGATGAGAGGCGGACTTTAGCGCGTTGGTCGCGACCTCAAGGCTGCCATCGGTGCCGTTCTTGAAACCAATAGCCATGGAAAGGCCACTACTCATCTCGCGGTGTGTCTGGGATTCGGTGGTACGAGCACCGATGGCAGACCATGAGATCGTGTCCTGCAGGTACTGGGGCGCGATAGGGTCCAGCGCCTCGGTTGCCACAGGGAGTCCCATCTCTGCGATATCGAGCAGAAGCCGGCGTCCAAGGTGCAGCCCTTTCTCTATATTGAACGAGTCATCCATGTGCGGGTCATTGATCAGCCCTTTCCAGCCGATCGTGGTGCGGGGCTTCTCGAAATAGACACGCATGACCAGATAGAGCGTGTCGCTGACTTCGTCGGCCAGCTTCTTGAGGCGCTGAGCGTAGTCTTTGGCGGCTTCAATGTCGTGAATTGAACAGGGGCCAACTACAATAAAGAGTCGCTTGTCCTTGCCGTCCAGAATGTCGTTGATTACCTGACGGCCTTCCAGAACAGTCTGAGCGGCTTTTTCACTGAGCGGCATTTCCTGCTTCAGCGCTTTTGGAGTTATCAATAGGTCCTGACTGGCCACGTTAGTGTTTTCGACTTGCTGCGCTGCCATGGATCGGGGCTCTCACTCTTTTCATGTGCTATAAGGAAGAGGGGAATAAATCGCGTAACCCGCGCCCCCGCCCTTAATTCGGGAGCCTTATAGTGCGTTATTTGGCGGGTGCTTGCAATCTAGTGAACCCGCACCGCGACGGGTTCTCTTTGCGGTTGGCGTGCCTGCAAGAAGCCCAGGTTCTGTCCATCTACGCCCGATTTAACAGGTAATTTGTGAACGACATAGACGCAATAATTGCTGAGCTTCGGGTGCCTGGTCTCCCTTATGCGCTAGGCTCAACGGCCGAAGAGGCGTCCTGGGCCGCCAATCTTAGCCGAAGCTGGTCTCAACAGACCGATGCGACTGTCGTCGATACCCTCAAGAACGTCGAGGCGAACTGGTCGGTGCGTCAGGTCAACGCAGCTTACCTGGCCGACCGGGTTATGGATGTATTTTTACGGACATCCGGCCTGCATGTTTCTCTGGTCCGGCGCATTGCCCGCCTGCGGTTCTATCTGGCCTGTCAGTTACACAGCGATGGCGAGTCTGCCGTTAGCCGGCTTTCCCCGTTGCGTCAGTGGCTGGACCATCTGGTAGTCTTGCGCGGTTGGAGTGACGACCAGGGCCGGTCATCAAAGCGTTTACTAAACCGTCTTGACGCCATGACGCCTGTTATTCATCAGGCCATTAACGAGGGGCCTGCCTCAGCTGACGCCCACTTTCTGGCCTGGTTGGCCGCAGAGGACGAACAGGAGCAGAAAGCCGGGCGTCTCAGAAATCGACTGCTGGATACCGAAACCGGTGCAGCGCGCCAGCGCGCGGCTGAGATGTGTTCGGCCTGCCGGGTGTCGAAAGTGCTTTCAGGGCGGCGCCTGCCCAGGGAGGTCATCCAGCTTGTTGAAGGGCCCTGGCAGTCCCTCCTGCGCCAGACTGCCCTGGTCCAGGGTATAGACTCTGATCTTTGGAAGCAGGCCACACGCTCCCTCGACTGGGCAATATGGGCGCTTGATCCGGAAATGTCTGCCCAGGACAGGAATCGGCTGTATCAGGTTGCAGCAGAGCTGCCAGAGCGGCTAGCTTCGTTGTGGCAGGCTATTTTTTCCGAAGCGCTACCCGCTGAACTGGCCAATGGCCTCCAGCACTGCCTGATAGCGCGCATGCAAGGCGAATCAAGCGAGCTCGTTGCCATAGGCCAGCGATCCTTTGATCCCGTCTGGCTTGACCGGCCGCGATTGCCCGACGCGGTGCGCTGCAATCTGGGCCGCTGGATGGTGCGTGGCGAAGGTGAAGCCGAGCAGCGCCGATGGCTGTTCGCCTACCTTGAGACGACTGGAGAGGTCCTCTGGTTGAACAGCGAGGGGGTGAAGCAGGGCCTGGATCAGGCCGATACCGTAGCTGACGAGTTGAAGGCCGGGACCCAACGTGTTTTGCCTGAGCCATTGCCGTTCGAAGCCGTGCTGGAAACGACGACGACTGCACTGATGCGGGTGCTCGATGCTCAGCAGAAACAGCGCCAGGCGGCAGCGCTGCGAGCCCGGCAGGAGGTAGCCACGCTACGCGAAAAACGTCGCGAAGCTCAGCTGCAGGCTGAAGCAGAGGCGCTTCAGCAGGAGGAGGATACCCGCCGGGCGCAGTTGGCTGAACAGGAAAACGAACGTCTTATGAACGAGGCCGAGCAGGCCGCCTCGGCGCGTGAGCGCGAGGAGCACCTTGCGGGACTGGTTACCCAGGTGGATGGGCTTCATCTGGGTGCCTGGATAGAGGTAACAGGTGAAGATGTGCCGAAGCGGCTGAAACTGGCGGTAAAGATGAAAGCAACAGGCAAACTGGTGTTTGTCGACCGGCTGGGGCTTAACCAGCGAGTGATGTACCGGCCAGAACTGGCCGAGATGATAATGACAGGGGGCGCCCGGATCCTCGATAAGGGTGCTGAATTTGACGATACGCTGTCCAGGGTGGTCGGCCGTATCAGGGTAGGACGCTAATGAATAACAATAATGAATTAACAGACCAGGATGGCGCGGCGCAGGAACAGCGTCAGGAGTTTCGTTTGACCGGTAGAATCTGGATAGATGTTGAAGTTGAAGCGGCGGATAGGGGTAACGAAAGTCGTGTCCTACGCTGTGGCTCCAGCGACCTTTCGGCCAACGGACTACGGCTCCAGTCGCCCGAGTTGCTTTTCGAAGGCGCTATCCTGCCCCTTGTGATACACCTCGGAGATGAAGCCCTTCAGCTGATGGGCGAAGTCAAATGGTGTATCCCGGAGCACCCCTCACCAAATGCTGGCTGTATTGCCGGATTCGAGATCCACGAATCCGACCAGACGTCGATACTGGAGTGGAAGGAAGCCATAGCTTCCCTTCTGGAGCACTGAGAACAAGAGGGGCCTTTCTCCCCGGCGCAGACCACTTTCCGCCCCGGCCCACGCCGGCTAGAAAACTCTAGCGTGATGCGATGGGTTCAGCGTCGGCTTCGTCCGCTGATGGGGCAGGGAAGGCTGAAAGCCCACTGCTAAGGAAGCGTTGCACGTCGGCGAATGTTTCCTGCGGGAACTCTTCCATCGGCATGTGGCCGGCCTCCGGATAAAGCACAACCGCTGAATTTTCGATATTGGATGACCAGAGCTCCGCATGCTCGGGTGGTGTCACGCTGTCGGCCTTGCCCCACATAAGCAGAGTAGGCGACTGGACCCGGTCGAGCCCCCGGGGAATATCGCCTTCGGCCTGCTCCCGTATGAACTGTCTTGCTTTCGTATACATGCGCTGTGAGCCGGGACGCATACTCATGTGCATATAGCGGTTACCGTCTTCTTTGCTCAAGCGGTCAGAATCACCATAAGCATCATTAATCTCATCTGCCAGAATAATCGGAGCGTGGATATAATTCGTAAGCTTTGCGACGTATTCGCCTGTCAGAATTTTGGTCATCCAGGTCACGTCACGCGGCAAGCCAGTGGGTGCCACCAGTATCAGCTTATTTACGCGGCCGCTGTTGAGGGCTGCATATTCGGCCGCGATCTCGCCCCCGAGGGAGTGGCCAACCAAATGAAAATTCTCGAGCTCGAGGCGGTCAACAAAATCCGCAAACGTCTTGGCAACACTCGCGCGGTCAAACGCCAGGGGATCCTTAGGTGCGCCGGTCAACCCGAATCCAGGCAGGTCGAGGCGGATCACCCGGTGCCGGCTGCTCAGCTCTGAAGCCCAGTAGTCCCAGGCGTGAAGCGAGGAATACGCGTCGTGAAGCAACACGATAGGGTCGCCCTGGCCTTCATCCCGGTAGTGAATCCGGTAGCGGTTGATCTTTATGAACTCGGACTCTTCATTCGTGTACTGGCGTTCAAGATCTGCAACGGGAATATTCACAATGCCGAACGAATGCGAAAGGGTTGGGCTTGCTTTCATTGCCGTGCCTATCCCTGCGCAGCCGGTCGTCAGGACTGTTGCCAACGCAAGGACGACGGGCAATGCCATGGGGGAGGACACTCGCCGATGTATCAGCTTGGTGCGTAAGGCAAAGCAGAGTCTGGGAATCATGCCGGACCGGATCCTGTTGGCGAAGGCAGGGAATAATCCCGTGAAGCATAGGGCTTTTCGGTGAGCGCTACAGTGACGCAGTTCGAGGGATTGACCTTATGGCGCAATTTCGGGGCGACAAATGACCACCCGGTGGCCGGGGCGGGTATGGCCGCCCCAGACCGGGATCAGCTCTCCATGGGCGCCATGGCTACGCGGCTGAAGCCGGCATCCACATATAGAATCTCGCCAGTGACGCCGCTGGCCATATCTGAGCCGAGGAACGCAGCCGCGTTTCCGACTTCTGCGGTTGTGACGTTTCGCTTGAGAGGGGCACGCCCGGCGTTCTCAGCAAGCATCTTCCTGAAGTTACCGATACCCGCCGCCGCCAGGGTCTTGATGGGTCCAGCCGAAATGCCATTGACCCGGGTCCCCTCGGCCCCGAGACTGGCAGCAAGATAACGAACGTTGGCCTCCAGGCTGGCCTTGGCCAGCCCCATGACGTTGTAGTTCGGTAGAACCTGCTGGGCGCCGAGGTAGGTCAGGGTAAGCACACTGCCGTTGCGGTCGCGCATCATCGGTCGGGCGGCTTTGGCCAGGGCCGTGAGGCTGTAAGAGCTGATGTCGTGGGCGATGCGAAAGCCCTCCCGGGTCGCCACATCGGCGTAGTTGCCCGCTAATTCATTGCCTGGAGCAAAACCCACGGAGTGCACCAGAATGTCGAGGCCATCCCAGACTTTTGCCAGCTCCGTAAAGACCGCTTCGACCTCGGCGTCGTCAGCGACATCACAGGGGAACACGTGTTTGCTGTCCCACTGTTCCGCAAACCCTTCCACGCGCGACTTCAGCCGCTCGTTCTGATAAGTAAGAGCGATTTCCGCGCCTTCCCGATGGAAAGCCTCAGCAATGCCTGCAGCGATTGATAGCTTGCTGGCGACGCCCACGATGAGTGCTTTCTTTCCCGCGAGTATTCCCATGGTGATCCCTCGTGCTTCTGAAAAATTGTAGTGTGCGCTCCGCTCTGCAGCCGCGACACGCGATATTGGTCTAAGCCAGTAAAGAAAAGGCCGTTGGGCAGCCCGTTGCCCGGCAATGTTTCAGACGGACCCGGACGTCAATCCGGTTGCGCCTGGTAAAAAAGTGCGGCGTCCAGCAATTCCCGGGTGTAAGGGTGCGCAGGCGCGCTGAACAGAGCTTCTGTCTCTCCCTGTTCTACCACCCGGCCGTCTTTCAGAACCAGTACGCGGTGACTCAGCGCCCGGACCACAGCCAGATCATGGCTTATGAACAGGTAGCTCAGCCGATATTTGCGCTGGAGTTCACGCAGAAGTCCGACCACTTGTGCCTGGACCGTCCGGTCGAGCGCTGACGTCGGCTCGTCCAGAATGATCAGCTCAGGTTGCAGTACCAATGCGCGGGCAATGGCAACCCGCTGGCGCTGCCCACCGGAAAACTCATGGGGGTAGCGGTGCCGGACCAGAGGGTCAAGGCCGACATCCTCCAGAGCCTGAATGATGCGGTTTTCCTGCTCCGGTTTGCTGACACCGTGGATGCCCAGGCCTTCTCCGATAATCTCGGCAACAGACATACGGGGGCTCAAGCTGCCATAAGGATCCTGAAACACCACCTGAAGGGTCTCGCGGTAGGGCCGGAAGGCGTTCTGGTCGAGGCCGTCGATGCGTTTTCCGTTCAGCCAGATAGCGCCCTTGCTGGGTACCAGTTTCAGTAGCGCAAGGCCCAGGGTGGTCTTGCCACTGCCGCTCTCGCCGACGACGCCCAGGGTTTCACCCTGACGGAGGTTGAGGCTGACATTATTAACGGCCGTAAACCCGGGCTTTACACGGCCAAAAAGGCTTTTACGCTGGTTGAATTCCACCACCAGATCTTTGGCTTTGAGAAGTTCCTGCGCGCCCGCGCTGATGACTACCGGTTCGCCGCGGTTGTCGGCCGCCAGAAGCTTGCGGGTGTAAGGGTGCTGGGGGTCATCAAATACCGTCTGGGTATCGCCTTTCTCAACCACCCGGCCTTGCTGCATAACCACCACCCGGTCGGCATAACTGCGCACTATGCTCAGGTCATGGGTGATGAAGAGCAGGGCCATGCCCAATCGCTTCTGCAGGGAGCGTAGCAGCTCCAGGACCTGTTTCTGTACGGTGACATCAAGCGCTGTGGTCGGTTCGTCGGCTATCAGCACATCAGGCTCGTTAGCCAGTGCCATTGCGATCATGACCCGCTGTTTCTGTCCGCCGGACAGTTGATGGGGATAACTGGACAGTCGGCCTGGCGCATCAGGTATCCCCACCAGTTCGAGCAGCTCAATGATTCTTTCTTTAGCGGCTGTGCCTTTCAGCCCTTTATGTAGCAGAAGGGTCTCGCCGATCTGCTTCTCGACCGTGTGGAGCGGATTGAGGGATGTCATCGGCTCCTGGAAAATCATGGCGATGCGGTCGCCCCGCAGGTTTCGCAGGGCTTTTTCGTCAAACTTGCGTATGTCATCACCGCGGTAACGTATTTCGCCCGCCGGGTGGCTGGCGTGGCGGTAATCCAGCAACTGCAGGATCGACAACGCCGTTACCGATTTACCAGAGCCACTCTCCCCGACAAGCGCAACGAATTCCCCAGACCGAAGATCGAACGACACGCCATCGACAACGGTATTGGTCCGGTCGTCCGAACGAAAGCAAACGCTGAGCTCGTGAACATCCAGAAGCAGCTGATGACCCGTAGGCTCAGAATTACTGTTTGCGGGGATCGAAGGCATCGCGAACCGCTTCTCCAATAAAAACGAGTAGTGTCAGCATGACCGCAAGGGTGATAAAGGCGGAAACGCCGAGCCACGGGGCCTGCAGATTATCTTTGCCCTGGGCTATCAATTCGCCCAGGGATGGCGAACCAGGTGGCATACCGAAGCCAAGGAAATCGAGTGAGGTCAGCCCGGTGATTGCCCCGGTGAGGATAAAAGGCGCGAAAGTCAGCGTAGCCACCATGGCGTTCGGCAGCATATGTCTGAACATGATCTTGCCGTTGCCAAGCCCGAGCGCCCGCGCCGCCCGGACGTATTCGAAATTGCGGGCACGCAGAAACTCGGCCCGTACCACGTCAACCAGTGTCATCCAGCTGAACAGTAGCATGATAGCGAGCAGCCACCAGAATCCGGGCTGAATGAAGCTCGACATGATAATAAGCAAATAGAGCACAGGAAGGCCCGACCAGACTTCGATAAAACGCTGGCCAAACAGGTCGATTTTGCCGCCGTAGTAGCCTTGGATGGCACCGACGGCTATGCCCACAACGCTGCTGATGAATGTAAGCGCCAGCGCGAAAAGCATCGACAGGCGGAAACCGTAAATCACGCGCGCCGCGACATCCCGAGCCTGATCATCCGTGCCCAGCCAGTTCTTGAGGGAGGGGGGCGTCGGCGCAGGTGCATCAAGATCTCGAATGACAGTCCGGTAGCTGTACGGAATGGGCGGCCAGAGAATCCAGCCGTGTGCTTCGATCTCATCGCTGATGAACGACTCGTGGTAGTTCGTCTCGGACGGGAGGAACCCCCCGAACTCGGTTTCGGGTATGGTCTGTACAACAGGGAAGTACCACGAGCCGTTATAACTGAGCATCAGCGGCTTATCGTTGGCGATCAGTTCCGCGCCCAGACTCAGTATGAATAAGGCAAGAAATACCCAGAGGGCCCAGTAACCGCGTTTGTTCCTGCGAAAGTTATGGAGCCGGCGTTTCTGAATGGGGGAAAGCGAAACCATGACGTTCAGTGCTCCCGGCTGGCGAAATCAATGCGCGGGTCAACCAGAACGTAGGTCATGTCGCTGATAAGTTTGAGTGCGAGTCCGAGCAGCGTAAAGATGAATAAGGTGCCAAACACAACAGGATAGTCGCGGTTAAGCGCAGCCTCGAAGCCAAGAAGTCCCAGCCCATCAAGTGAAAAGATTACTTCGATCAGCAGCGCGCCTGTGAAAAAAAGCTGAATCAAAAGTGTTGGCAGGCTGGCAATAACGATCAGCATGGCGTTTCGGAAAATGTGGCCGTAAAGCACCCGCCGCTCTTCCAGGCCCTTGGCTCGTGCCGTAACCACATATTGTTTGCCGATTTCGTCAAGGAACGAGTTCTTGGTCAGAAAGGTCAGTGTGGCGAAGCCACCGATAACGTTGGCCGTCACCGGAAGCGCCAGGTGCCAGAAATAATCGGCAATCTTTTCGTACCAGGTGAGCGCTTCGAAATTGGGCGAAGTAAGCCCCCGCAAAGGAAACCAGTCGAGGTAACTGCCGCCCGCGAACAGAACAATAAGGAGGATGGCGAACAGGAAGCCGGGGATAGCGTATCCGATGATAATCACTGAACTGGTCCATACATCGAACCGGGAGCCATCGTGAACAGCTTTTTTTACGCCGAGGGGTATCGAAACGAGGTAAATGATGAGTGTGGACCAGAGCCCGAGGGAAATGGACACGGGCATTTTCTCAATGATCAGTCCGACCACACTTCGATCGCGAAAAAAACTTTCGCCGAAATCAAGCGTCAGGTAGTTGCCCACCATAAGGAAGAAGCGCTCGTGGGCAGGCTTGTCGAAGCCGTAGAGTTTCTCTATACGCTCGATCAGATCAGGATGAAGCCCTTCCGAACCCCGGTAGCCTGAGCCTGATGACGTCTCGCCGGCGCTGCCCAGCTGCCCCTGGACGCCTGTTTCCATACCCTGCAACTGCGCAAGTGTCTGTTCGACCGGGCCGCCCGGTGCGGCCTGCACGATGACGAAATTAAGCAGCATGATGCCGAACAGTGTCGGGATAATGAGCAGCAACCGGCGGAGGATATAATTAGCCATCTAGTGTCCTGTCCGGATGGGGCGACCTGGATACGAAAGTGGGGAAGCTTTACACACAGCATGGCGTTCCGGCTATTGCTCGTACCACCATGTGTCGAGGCTGACGCCCGTCGCCGGCAAAGTCTCCGGGCGCTGTAGCTCCGATGTATACGCAACACGTCGGTACGGCAGGTACCACTGGGGGATAACGTAATGGCCCCAGAGCAAAACGCGGTCCAGGGCTCTCGTCCGCGCAACCAGGGCCTCACGATCAGGAGCCTGGATGACTTTGTCCACGAGGTCGTCAACCACAGGGTCGCTTACGCCGGCATAGTTACGGGAACCGGGTTGTTCCGCCGCCTCCGATGACCAGAACGAGCGTTGTTCGTTGCCCGGTGAGTTCGACTGACCGATCGACATGATAAACATGTCGAAATCAAAATTGCGGATACGCTGGACGTACTGAGTCGTATCAACGCGACGCATGTCGGCATCGATGCCCAGCCGCTTGAGATTGTTGATGAAGGGACTGACTACCCGCTCGAAGGTTTTCTGGGCCAGCAGAATCTCGAACTTGAGCTGCTCGCCGGTTTTGCGGTTGACCATCTTGCCGTCCTTGAAACCCCAGCCGGCTTGGTCCAGCAGCTGCACAGCCCGCGCCAGATTCTTGCGCATTTCGCCTTCTTCGTCCGAAGAGGGTGGCCGATATTCCTGCTCGAAGACTGCCGGTAGCAGATTTTTTCTGTGTGGCTCCAGGAGCTTGAGCTCGGCGCCCGAGGGCAGGCCGGTAGACGCCAGCTCGCTGTTTTCAAAATAACTGTTGGTTCGGCTGTACTGGTCATAGAAGAGGTTGCGGTTAGTCCAGTCAAAGTCGAAAGCGTAAGCCAGCGCCTGGCGAACGAGCGGGTCCTGGAATACCGAACGGCGGGTGTTATAGATAAAGCCCTGCATTCCCGCCGGCTGTTCGTGGTGAATCTCTTCCTTTTTGAACTCACCCTCTGTGAACTTCTCTCCTTCATAGGCGGTGGCCCAGCTTTTGGCACTGGTCTCTTCACGGAAGTCGTAGATACCAGCTTTGAAGGCCTCCATGGAAACGGTGTCGTCAGAGAAGTACTCGTAACGGATCTTGTCGAAATTGTAGCGGCCCCTGTTGACCGGCAAGTCGGCTGCCCAGTAGTCGTCCACCCGGCCGTAGGTGACCGTCCGCCCAGCTTCGTAGCTGTCTATCTCATAAGGGCCACTGCCTACGGGTGGCTCAAGCGAGGCGCCCCCGAATTCACGGTCTTTCCAGTAGTGTTTGGGCAGCACGGGGAGTTGGCCGAGGATGAGCGGCAATTCGCGATTTGTCGTGTCTTTGAAGTTGAACCTGACCGTTAGATCGTCGAGCTTCTTGACTTCGGCCACGTCCGCATAATAAGCCTGATAGAAAGGGTGACCTTTCTCAGTGAGCGTCTCGAACGAAAAAATCACGTCATCCGCCGTGATGGGTTCGCCATCATGAAAGGTCGCCTGGGGATTGATGTGAAACGTGACCCAACTGCGGTCTTCCGGGACCTGAACCTTTTCCGCGATTAAACCATAGGCCGAGAAGGCTTCATCCTCGGACTGTGAGAGCAGGGTATCGTATAGATAGGCATTGGCGCCTGCTGCAGCTACGCCGCGTAAGACGAAGGGGTTGAACGTATCGAAGCCGTTGCCGGTGACGGCGAGCTTCAGTTCGCCACCTTTGGGTGCGTCTGGATTGACGTAATCGAAGTGCTCGAAATCAGGGCCATGCTTGAGCTCGCCATGCATTGCTATGCCGTGCCTGGGCTCGGGGGCGGCGGCATGGACTGGCGGTACAAGAATAAAGAAGGCCGATAGTACTGCCAACAGATTCCTGGCTATGTGCATGGGTACGATCCATCTCAGCAATGCGGCCAGGCGGCCGCCGGGTATACGTTAGTCTCGCCGTACGCATACTCTCAGGGGCTGCGGCGAATATCAACAAAGAGCGTCAACTGGTCCCCAGGTTGCAAATACTGCTTCGGGTTGATCTCGTTCCAGCTGACAATATCGTTGACCTGAACGTTGTACCGGCTGGCTATCAGGTAGAGCGAGTCCCCGCTGCGTACCCGGTAGCCCACTTTACGGATCATGTCGCCGCGGTTCCCCGACATTGCAACCGAGTTTTGCCCGGCTTTCTTCCAGATAACGAGTTTCTGGCCAGGGAAGAGCGGGTCGCCTGGTGCCTTGCCGTTCCACTTGGCCAGGGCTTGCATGTCAACTTTGAACTGGCGCGCGATTTTCCAGAAGCTGTCACCCTTCTTTACCTGATACTCCACTTTGCTCCTGCCGTCGTTTGCCTGCCGGCTCTGCTTTGTCGCGAGCCTTTGTTCAGCGCTGAGCGTATAGGCTGACCCTGAGCTGCTGGCACGTGGGATCAGCAATCGCTGGCCCTCCCGTATGAGGTTGCCTTCTATTTCGTTGATCTCCTGGATTACGCCTGGGGTTGTATTGAATTTGCGGGCGATGCGTATGAGGGAGTCGCCGCTCTCGACCCGATAACTGGCCCAGTTCAGCCTTTTTTGAGGCGGTGTCTGGGCCAGTTTTGTGCGGAATTCAGCAGCACGTTCAGCCGGAACCAGCAGCCGGTGAGGGCCAGCGGGGTCGGTGGCCCAGCGGTTGAAAGCCGGATTCAGGAGGTAGAGCTCTTCCAGTTCCACATCGGCCAGTTTCGCCGCCTGGGCCAGATCAATCTGGGATCCAGTGTCAACCACCTCGAAATAAGGTTTGTCGGCCAGCGGCGGCAAGGTTATGCCATGCGCCTCGGGATTTCGGAATATCTCGGCCAGGGCAAGCAGCTTGGGCACGTATTCGCTGGTTTCCCGAGGCAGGTCGAGGTGCCAGTAATCCGTCGGCTGGTTGCGCGTGCGGTTGTAGCGAATGGCTTTTCTGACCGTGCCAGCGCCACTGTTGTAGGAGGCCAGGGCAAGGACCCAGTCGCCGTCGAACTGGCCCGACAGCCGCTCAAGATAGGAGAGCGCGGCGGCGGTCGAGTCAAGTACATCCCGACGGCCGTCTTTCCACCAGTTCTGGTTGAGATCGAAAACCCGACCCGTGGACGGGATGAACTGCCAGAGGCCAGCGGCGCGGCCATGCGAGTATGCGAACGGGTCAAAAGCGCTCTCAACAATCGGCAACAACGCGAATTCGCCGGGAACGTTGCGCGCTTCAACCTCATCGACAATATGGTGGAGGTAGCGACTGGCGCGGGCAACCGTTCGGTCTATGTAGGAGGGATGCTTTCGGTACCAGTCCAGCTGAGCTTTGACGCGCGGCTCTTCGAGGTCGACCGGCATATTGAGGTGCGTGCGCAGGCGGTGCCATATATCTGCCGGATCAGCGCTGTCAGACTGTACCTGTAACAGGCCATGCTCGAGCTGCGCACGGGCGTTCCTGGCCTGCGCTTTCAAGTCTGCGTCGATACTCTGGTCCAGCTCGGTGGTGCCGTTTCCCGTACCGCGGTTCACGGCTGTCCTGAGCTGGTCGTCGCCAGCCGAAATCACCTGCTGCTCTGAATCCAGCAACTCCGCTGCATCAGCCGAGGGCGAAGTATTATTGCCTGCGGGGAGAAACTGACAACCGGCAAGCGTTCCTGCAAGCAGGAAAGGGACCAGAATCAGCGATAGTCGGTTCTTCATAGAGGGGCATCACATCAATCGCCAGCGTTGGTATAACGCGGCGTTCAGTTTATAGGCGAGACGGTTGAAATATAGCAGCCGGCTGAAAAGTCGAAGTCTAGTCAACGGTTTACGTAACGGTCAATGTAAGGTTTCCGAGCTGACTACGCGGAATGGCCTCAGCTTCTGCATGGCTGTGTCACCCGTATGCCTGGCACAATCTGTTCACTGCAATCTGTTTACTGGAGTATGGACGTTACGGGAAAGATTTCCAGCCGAGCCAGGGTTCAACCCCGAAACTGGTCTTTCCAGAGACGTACCGCAGCGAAGATGGTTTCGGGCATCGCCGGATCGACACGAAGCCCGTGGTTGTAGCCAAATTCGATAGCGGCTTCACACACTGCCGGCGCGTCCCAGCGTATGAACGGGTTCACTTCTTTCTCCAGTTCCAGGCGGCCAGGAACGGTGGGCTGGTGCTGGTCCCGTTTCTGTTGGCAGTGAACCTGAAACTCAGAAAGTTTCTGGTTTTCAGGCTCAACCGCTTGGGCGAAGGCCAGGTTCGCCAGCGTATACTCATGGGCACAACAGACCAGCGTTTCGTCAGGAAGTGCCCGCAGTCGCGCAAGAGAACGTTGCATCTGTTCCGGGCTGCCCTCAAACAGGCGGCCGCAGCCGCCCACAAAGAGTGTATCGCCGCAGAATAAAACAGCTTGGTCCAGGCGCTCGTCCGCGCAGAAAAAAGCAATGTGATCGAGGGTATGCCCGGGAATCGCAATCACCCGAAACTCCAGGCCGTCCCAAACAGCGCTTTCGCTATCCTCCAGCTCAACGCTAACCTTTCCGCAGGGGGAATCGACAGGGCCGTAAACCGGGACCGGAAAGCGTTCTCTTAACTTGTCGATCCCACCGCTGTGGTCGAAGTGATGATGGGTGAGAAAAATGGCGTTAAGCTGCAGGTTATTCTGTTCCAGGTAGTCAAGCACCGGATCGGCCTCACCAGGGTCAACGATCAGCGCCTGGCCCTGGTCGTTACTCAAACACCAGATGTAGTTGTCGCTAAAAGCTGGAATGGGCTCCAGGCGAAAAGACATGGGTAACTCCTTGGCCGTCTACCGCAGGCGGAATTCCGGGGCTTTTCCGGGCTGGCCCGCGGCTGCATTATTAGGTGGTATCATAGGGCACAGTCCAACCGAACCCAAGGTGGGATGCTGGTTCAGCTTAATCGGATGTGGTTTGCCCGGGCGATAAGTGCTGTTGTTGCGGACCAAGTGCTTTTTTGTTCCGAACCAGGACGGACGCGGCCGATCGGGGGATTTCTTGCAATGGCAGCTATAAAGTTCGAGGCACTGTGCCTCAAGAATCAAGCGTTGTGCGAGCAACTGGATGGCTGGTTTGGGGCTCCTTTGGGAACTGCGCTGATCGAGTCAGAGCGTCGGGCGGTTGCTAAAATCACAAGCGATCTTTTTGGCTTCCGTCAGTTGGAAGTCGGCATTTCACCCTCGTTCAAAGTGGGATCGGTCGGCAACTTCGGTCACCGATTTTCCTCCGTTGGGACCTGGAGCAATGAACTGGGCGACGGCGAAGTGGTCTGCGCACCTGAAGAGCTGGCGCTTCCCAATGACTGCATCGATCTGGTCATACTTCATCACACCCTGGACTTTACTTCCCATCCCCATCAGGCTTTGCGCGAGGCCTCGCGTGTCCTGCGCGGTGGTGGCCACATGCTCATTATCGGTTTCAATCCGGTCAGCCTCTGGGGCTGGCGCAGGCTGGTGGCAAAAAGACCCACCGGGCCCTGGCGAGGCCGTTTTCTGTCCCGTGGCAGAATAGAAGACTGGCTGGAAGTCCTGGATTTCGTCGTGGAAGAAAAGCAGTTTGGCTTTTATCGGCCTCCGTTACACAGTCCCCGCCTTATCAACAGGTTGGCGGCGCTTGATCGGTTCTGCGACCGCCATAGTGTTCCCGGCGGTGCCTTCTACCTCATGGTTGCTGAAAAGCGGGTCGGGGCCAGGATTCGCCAGCGTCCGGCCTGGATCCGGAAGAACGTCATTGCAATGCCCGTTGCGAATCGCTCCCGGCCTGCACACTACCCAAAAGAACCGAGTCGCTAGTGTCCGGTCCGGACACTGTGGTCCCCATTGGGACCCAGGCTCGGCCCTATGCCTGATCGCATGCGCCCACGGCTCGATAAACGCCGGCCTTAAGCCATGCCGAACCGGTAGCGGGACCAACAGGAATCTGATTAATGCCAAAACAAGTCGTTATTTACTCCGATGGAGCCTGCAAAGGGAACCCCGGACCCGGGGGGTGGGGCGCTGTTCTCGAGTATGGAGACGCTCGCAAACTGCTCCATGGCGGTGAACTGGTCACCACGAACAATCGAATGGAGTTGATGGCGGCTATCGAGGCTTTGAAACAGTTACGCCGGCCTTGTCAGGTTGCGCTGTACACAGACTCGCAGTACATGCGCAAAGGCATTATGGAGTGGATGAAGAACTGGAAACGCAACGGCTGGCGGACTGCAGCCAAGAAGCCGGTCAAGAATGCTGATCTGTGGCAGCAGCTGGATGAATTGGCGGGACCACACGAGATCGCCTGGCACTGGGTAAAAGGGCATTCGGGTCATCCCGGCAATGACCTGGCCGACGAGCTGGCGAACAAAGGCGTAGACGAGGTACGTGCAAAAACCACCGCTCGCACAGGCTGAACTCTCTGCTACATTAATTCCGGCGGTTGACTCTACCTGAACAAAACCGCCCGTATGCGCACCATGCTCATCCCGACGACGAACGGAACATACCCGATGCGGCAAATTGTACTCGACACCGAAACCACTGGGCTCGATTTCCAGCAAGGCCACCGAATCATCGAAGTGGGCTGCGTGGAGCTGATTGAGCGAAAGCTAACCGGACGACATTTTCATGTGTATGTTAATCCGGGACGCGACGTGGACGACGGCGCCATCGAGGTTCATGGCATCACCAATGAGTTCCTTGCCGACAAGCCTCCATTTGCAACGGTCGCAGATGAGTTCTGGTCCTTCATCGAAGGTGCTGAGCTCATTATTCATAATGCCCCGTTTGATCTGGGCTTCATGGATTACGAGTTTGGCCTGCTTAACCGGGGCTTCAAGAAAACACGGGACGTGTGCCGGATAACCGACACCCTGGCGATGGCACGCAAGAAGCATCCCGGCCAGAAGAACAATCTGGACATCCTCTGCAAGCGATACGGCGTAGATAACGGCCACAGGGACCTGCACGGGGCCCTTCTCGATGCCGAAATACTAGCCGATGTGTACCTGGCCATGACCGGCGGCCAGACCGCCCTGTCGCTCGATGCCGGAAATACCGAGGAGGGCGCCGTCTCGGCCCTGCGTCGGGTTTCTTCCGAGCGAAAAAGGCTGCGGGTCATACGGCCCAGTATCGAAGAGCAAAAAGCCCATCAGGAAATGCTGGCAAAGATAGAGAAAGGTGGGGCCACACCGATCTGGAGAGGGCTTGAAAGCGCACCGGAAAGAGCCCCGGAAAGAGCCCCGGAGTAGGCTGCAGGCGCTCTCCGGGGCCGCTGATCGCAATCTAGAGGAAGAACTCGACCATGATAAACCCAGTCGCGCCCATAACGATGGCGTAGGGCAACGCCATGACGACCATTTTCCCGTAGGAAAGGCGCACCAGCGGAGCAATGGTCGAGGTCAGCAGAAAGAGAAACGCTGCCTGGCCATTTGGCGTCGCCACGCTGGGCAGATTCGTACCGGTGTTTATCGCAACCGCCAGCTTTTCGAAATGTTCCCGCGAAATCAGGCCCGCCTCGAAAACCTTCGTTACCTCGTCTATGTAAACCGTCGCCACAAAGACGTTGTCACTGATCGCGGAAAGCACGCCGTTGGCAAGAAACAGCATGCCCGGCTGGCGGTCGACCGGAAGACTAAGCACCAGGTCGATGATGCCCTGGAAAAGGTGCAGTTCGTGAATTACACCCACCACGGTGAAGAAGACGACCAGCAATGCGGTGAAAGGCAGCGACTCCTGAAATGCCTTGCCAATCTGATGTTCATCGACGATGCCGGTAAAGCTGGTGACCAAAACGATGACCATCAGGCCGATCAGCCCGACCTCTGCGACATGAAAAGCCAGACCAAGGATCAGCAGGACGGCAACCACCGCCTGAACGGCCAGGTTGCTGCGGTGCTGGAGGGTCATCTTGTTTTGTTCGGTGCGGGCGAAGTCTTCAAGAATTTTTCGAACCGCACGGGGCAGGCGTTCGCCGTAACCGAACACACGGGTCTTTTCCAACAGTACGCAGGTAGTGAGCCCCACGAGTAACGTCGGCAGCGATACGATCGCCATGTGCTTGAAAAACTCGACGAAGTCCCAGCCCAGCCGTTTTGCAATGATCAGGTTCTGTGGTTCGCCAACCTGGGTTGCCACGCCACCCAGGGCTGTTCCTACCGCCGCATGCATCAGCAAGCTGCGGAGAAAGGCTCTGAAGGATTCCAGGTCTGCCCGGTGCAGCTCCGTCACACCTTTATCTGTGCCGTAGTCGTAATTGGCCTGGCCGGTCTGTTCGGAAGCTACCTTATGGTAGACCGCGAAAAAGCCGACAGTAACGCTGATGACCACGGCAGTTACAGTGAGCGCATCGAGGAACGCTGAGAGGAAAGCAGCCGTTAATGAGAAAAACAGCGCAAGGGCTGATTTTGAGCGAATTCCTACCAGTATCTTAGTGAACGCGAACAGCAGCAGGTCTTTCATGAAGTAAATACCCGCTACCATGAATACAAGCAACAGGATGACTTCTATATTCTTCTGCACTTCCATGAAGACGGTGGCTGGGGCGACCATGCCGATGAGAACGGCTTCAATGGCGAGTAGGCCGCCCGGCTGCAGGGGATAACACTTAAGCGCCATAGCCAGGGTAAAGATGAACTCGACAATCAGCAGCCAGCCGGCGAGGAAGGGCTCAAGGGCAAAGACGATCGGATTTATAAAGAGAAAGAGCACGATAACCTGTTTATACCAGGCGGGCGCTTTACCAAGGAAGTTGGCAAAAATCGCCTGGGGATAAGTGGTGATCATTACGGGGTGTTCCTCTGAACTGATCGGTGATGGGCTGCGTAAATTACTTGAGGCCGGAAACATTGTCGATAATAGACTAAGATTTGAGAGTCGCACCCTTGAAGCGTCAAGTTCGGGGTGAATGCTTCGGAATAAACGTGCCGGGTGTACGTATTGCCGACCCTGTATTCGGCTAATAGCGGAGGGCAGGTGGATTTCATGGGGATTCGAGATTTTGTGTTATAAGTTAGGTGAGCTGAAACTTTGGTCGCGTTTTCCTGGGCGGATGTACCCCAGGCACATAACCACTCTCAACCGGCTGTTCCGGCGTGCACTCAGAACCCCGGATCGCGACCCCCGCCGGAGCGCTCAGCTTTCCAAACGCTCCGCTTACGATTCCCGGGCTCGCAGAGGATTTGTTGTGGAACCTGAGGCTTCACTTCTCCCAGGTTCTTCCAGTGCTCTCCCATGCAGATAGTCCCGTTGCGGGCCAGGTAAATCTGGCGTCTGTATTCGAGCGAATGACCGATCTGGCTAGAGGGTAACGTACCTTCGCCAAGACAATCAGGAAGCGTTTTTATATGGTCCAATCGTCAATAGCGACGAAATCGCAGTCCTTCGACCTGGTAAAAGGCGAGATAGAGAATACTATCCGCGAGGCGGAGCAGGGGCTGGAGCGCTTTCAGGAGAACCGCGAGAGCGGCGAAGACCTCCAGAACTGTGTTGATTTTCTGAATCAACTGCGGGGCATTTTTATTCTCGTCGAACTTCGCGGGGGTACCCTGTTATGCCAGGAAGCGGTCGGGCTCGCGAATGAGATACCCGTCGGTGCTGCCAACGACAAGAACCATCTGCTGACTGCGTTGAGTAATGCGCTTTTCACGTTACGTCGCTACATCGAATACTATCAGCGCGAACGGGCAGATCACCCCGAACTGTTGTTGCCGAGTATCAACGAGCTTCGTGAAGCGGGAAGGCAGAAGCCCTACGCAGATTCGTACTTTTTCGAGGCCGATCCGGAACGCCGGCCAGATTTTTGCGCGGTGTACCAGTTTAAAGCGCTGGAGCCTGCGACGGCCGAGGAGTTTAGGATTCATGCCCGGCGTTTCCGCCTCATGTACCAGATAGGGCTGTTGTGTCTTTTGCGCGATCGGAACCTTATCGTCGGCAAAAAGCTCATCGGGCGAGCTGCGATAGGCATGGCCCGCTTAAGTAACGGCGCGCCCATGGGGCAGGTCTGGTGTTTGGTAGCGACCGTTCTACAGGCAATGATTGATCGGGACATCGGTGCAGAAAAGCCCCGGAAACGGCTGTTGATGCGGCTTGAGCGCTACATTAAGGAGACCGCCGTAGTTGGCCGGAATGCGCTCGAGAAGGCGGCTCCTGATTCCCTCTACCGGGATCTTGTCTATATTCTGTTCCGCAGCGGTTCTGCCAATCCTGAAGTTCGCCAGGTTCTCGATGCCTATGGGATCGCTCCGGCAGAGCTGAGTGAACAGCAACTGCTGATGCGGCGCAGGCGCCTGTATGGCCCCGGTGCTGATGTGTTAAAGCCACTATCAGAAGCACTGCTGGAGGAGATCAACCAGCTCAAGGACAAGCTCGATATTATCGAGCGTGGAATCGATCCGGATGCGGGGGAGCTCGGAGCGATTGCCGGGTCGCTGGACCGTTTGAGTAATACGTTGCTGATACTCGATCTGACCAAGCTCAGTACGATAGCGGCCCAGGAGTCGGTCAAGCTGAAGCAGTGGAGCAAAGACAAACACATCCCCAACGAGACTGAACTGTACAGCGTGGCTGATGCCGTACTGGGAATAGAAGACGCCGCGAAACTCATGGTATCCCACGGCATCACCATGGACAGCGACCGGCTGGCCAAGACCGATCCAAAAGACGAAGTCAGCCTGTACGTGAGAGAGGCTCTTATAGTCGTTACGGATGAGGCGCGCGCGGCGTTGACGCTGGCAAAGAGAGCGATTACAGCGTTTCTTGAGTCAGATTTTGACCGCATGCACCTGGCCAATCTGCCGGGTACGCTCCGGAGTATCTGGGGCGGGCTCTTCATGCTTGAGGATCACGAAGCGGCAGAGGTGCTTGCCCGCGTTGCGCAAAGCATCGAAAGCGAACTGCTGGCCCGTGAGGGCAGTCCCTCCACCGCAGTGCTCGAAGCGCTGGCAGATGCACTGACGTCGCTGGAGTACTATATAGAAGGGCTGGGTAACGAAGGCGATCGCAACCCGGATCTGTTGAAACTTGCCCAGAGCTCACTGCAGGAAATCGGGCTTTAAGCAACCGTCGCCGACCAGGAAGCGTCTATGATGTCCGGAAGTGCCACGGTGTGGCTGTTTGTCGCGGCTGCTGTATTGACCCTCGCGGGCTTGCTTTTCTTTCTTCGCCCCCGGTGGCTGCTCGGCTGGCTGAAAGGAACGGCAGCCTTCAGTTTTATACTGCTGGGGGTTTTTCTTTTTCTGCTCGCGTGGGACCTCACCAGCTACTACCGATTAAGCCAGCAGGAAACAGTCGCCACAGTAACCATACGTCAGGCCGGACCTCAGCAATGGTCGCTGAGCCTCGCTTCTGAAGCGCTGCCCGGCGGTCGGCAGGCGTATCTCCTTGAAGGCGATCAGTGGCAGCTTGATGCACGCGTACTCCGGTTCTCCGGTCCGTTGCAGTGGCTGGGGCTGAAGCCGGCCTACAAGCTGGAGAGGTTAAGCGGGCGCTATATGGCGTTGGAAGAAGCCCGGAACAGAAGGCCGACGGTGCATGGCCTGGCAGGCGGCGGCTGGGTAGATTTTTGGGCGTTGGACCAGAAGCTGGAACTGCCTCTGGTTGAGAGCCAGTTCGGCAGTGCCACGTACATGCCCTTGCGCAACAATGCAATTTACAACGTGTTGTTGGGCCAGAACGGTATCAATGCTGTGGCTGTTAACGATGAAGCCAGGTCAGCGGTTTCTAACTGGCAGTGAAAACTTTTTCTGAGCATAAAAAAATCCCCGGGCCGAGACCCGGGGATTTTTTTTGCTGAAGCGATCAGTTAACGCTGAAGAGCTCGCCCAGCTTGGTCGCCAGCATCATGTCGCCTTCGGCGCGAAGCTGGCCGGCCATGAACGCCTGCATGCCGTCAGTCTCACCGCTGACGATACCGTTCAGCGTCTCGGAGTTCATGATCAGGGTGACAGACGGATCAGGGTGTGGGCCGTCTTTGAGGTCGCAGGTACCATCCTTGATGATCAGGTGGTAGGGCTGGTCATCTTCGATGTCGAACTGGAAGACCAGATCCAGACCAGCAGCTGCCTCAGGATTGAAGTTCTTTTCCATCTGTTCAAACGTGTTTCTCACGGACATACTCTGTTCCTTCTTCCAGGATGACTTTCAGCGAACCCCGGCCCATCTCGAAGAGCGGGGAAGACGGGCACTGCCTCAGTAAGCGCATTGGTAATGCTTAATCGGTACATGCCGTCAAAACGTGCGCGTAAAACCTGCCTGACTTTAGGGGCGACGGTGCGTAGTGTCAAGCTCGATCAAACGCTTGTTTTAATATTGTGACGAACTGAACAGGGAGCACGGCCCAAAAAGCCTTCCAGGCTGGTATGCTGCGGGGTTTGCGGACCTGTCTGCAGTCGGGTTTGTTTTAACATGGCGGTAGGAGAACACATTGGAGTTTCTGACTGACTACGGTCTTTTTCTGGCCAAGGCTGTGACGATAGTAGCGGCGGTTCTTGTGGTTATCATTGCGCTGGTCTCGGTGACCCAGCGTAGCCGGCACCGGCATCAGGATGGCGAAATACGCGTCGAGCGACTTAACGACAAGTTCGACAGTATGAAGAAAGCCGTTCAGCACAAAATGCTGGCAGCGCACGAGCGCAAAGCGTGGCTCAAGCGGCAAAAGAAAGACGAAAAGCAGAAGCGCAAAAGCGCGAAGTCGAGCGAGAACGCCAGTGATCAGGATCTGAGACCTCGCGTATTTGTGCTGGATTTCAACGGCGACATCAAGGCCAGTGACACCCGTAGCCTCCGGCAGTGCATCAGTGCTGTACTTGCGGTCGCCAGACCTGACACCGACCGCGTCGTTGTAAAGCTTGAGAGCGGTGGTGGACTGGTTCATGCCTATGGACTGGCGGCGGCTCAACTGGACCGCATACGTCAGGCAAAACTGCCGCTTACGGCCTGTGTTGACAAGGTCGCTGCCAGTGGCGGTTATATGATGGCCTGTGTGGCGGACCGTATAGTAGCCTCACCCTTTGCGGTGGTGGGCTCTATCGGTGTTGTGGCCCAGTTACCCAACTTTCACCGGCTTCTGAAGAAGCATGATGTCGACTATGAGGTTCTCACTGCTGGCGAGCACAAGCGGACGCTCACTGTGTTTGGCGAAAACACAGAGAAAGGTAGGGAGAAGTTTCTGGATGATCTGCAGGACACCCATACGCTGTTCAAACAATACGTCGCTGAACGCAGGCCCGCAGTTGCAATAGATGAGGTGGCGACTGGCGACATCTGGTTTGGCCAGCGTGCCCTCGAAGTTTCGCTGGTCGACGAGTTGATGACATCAGACCAGTATCTCATCGAAGCGTGCGCGGCTGCGGACGTCTATAAAGTCAGCTACGAACGGCATCACAGTCTGTCCGAAAAGATCGGTATTGGCGTCAGTGCTGGAGCCGAGAAGCTATTTCTGGGAATGGCGGAGCTAGTCCGGGGCGGCCGTTTTGGCGGGTAGTTTCCCGGCTGACTGTCCGGCCCGGATAAATCGAAATTTTTAAGGGAGAAAACGTATGGCTGATTTCAAGGCATGGCGAGTATTTGAAGAGGACGGCAAATTCGCTGGCCGTATCACCCCCCAGAGCTTTGGTGATCTGCCGGAAGGCGATGTTCTGATTCGGGTGGATCACTCCTCACTGAACTTCAAAGATGCGCTTTCCGCCAGCGGCAATAAAGGGGTGACCCGTAACTTTCCCCACACACCCGGCATCGACGCGGCGGGGGAGGTGGTTGAGTCTGCTTCAAACGACTTACCCAAAGGCAGCCATGTGATCGTCACCGGTTATGACCTGGGCATGGAAACCGACGGCGGCTTCGGGCAGTACATTCGTGTACCGCGCGGCTGGTGTGTGCAAATGCCGACAGGCTGGGACAGCCGCACCGCCATGGTTTATGGTACCGCTGGGCTTACCGCCGCGCTCTGCGTCAATAAGCTGATAGAGGCAGGGCTGGCAAAAGGCCAGGGGCCAGTATTGGTGACGGGCGCCAGCGGGGGGGTTGGTAGTGTCGCGGTTGAGTTGCTGACCAGTCAGGGTTTCGATGTGGTGGCGGTCAGCGGTAAGCCTGACCAGGCCGACGCGCTAAAGAAGCATGGTGCTGTCCGGATCGAGGGCAGGGAGTTTCTGGAGGAGACGAAAAAACCGGTACTCAAGCCGGAGTTCGCGGGCGCTGTCGATACGGTTGGCGGCCCCCCATTGGCTGAGATTATCAAGCGGCTGATGCCAGGTGGAAGTGTTGCTGCTTGCGGCCTCGCGGCGGGGACTGGTATCCCGACGGCTGTGTTTCCCTTTATCCTCCGGGGCGTGAACCTGCTGGGGGTAGACTCGGTTGAAATTCCACTATCGCGAAAAGAGAGCATGTGGAAGAAACTGTCGGGGGAGTGGCGTTGTCCCATCAGCGAAGAAGATGCCCGCGTGATCGGGATGGATCAACTGCAGGACGCGCTTTCAGCGTTCCTTAAAGGCGAAGCACACGGCCGTGTAGTGCTGGCGCATGACCACGCCTAGTCCCGCCGGTATTTAGCCGGCAAGGCTGGTGCCTGGCGGGAAGCGTAATTAACGCTCCGCCGCCTTCTGCAGTGAGCGGAAGAGGCGGAGCTCATTCGTGGTCAGAAGCGTCTGCGAAAGAGCGGATCCTGCTGGTCGAAGGCCGCCTGGTAGCTGTCGCCGAAAACCGACAGATTCGCCTGTGCTTTCGCCACGTCTTTGTCCGCTCGCAGTTTAAAGGTGTCGAACCCGCAGCGCTTCATGTAGAAAAGCTGGTCCAGTAACACGTCGCCTATCGCGCGCAGTTCGTTGGGGAAATGGTAGCGTTCGCGTAGCAGGCGAGCGATGCTATAGCCCCGCCCATCCGTAAACTTGGGAAAATTCACGGCGATGATGGGAACGGACTGGCATTCTTCACCCAGCATCTCCGGCTCATCACTGCTGTCGAACCATATACCGATATTCTTGTCACCCGACACAGAGCTACGGTTGTCCAGCCACCACGACAATGGAACGATCACTGATCCCCCATCAGGTTTGACCGCGCTGTCGTCATCAGTCTGCTCAACCAGTTTCCATTTGTCTTCAGCGACCGTCCCGTCACGTAGAATCACGTTATGCATGGGCCGGTTCCTTGTCGTAAACGCGCTGCTTGAACGGCTCTATGCCGAGGCGGCGATAGGTGTCTATGAAGCGCTCTTCTTCGGTCCGGTTCTCGACGTAGACGTTGATGATCTTTTCTACCACATCGTCCATGTCGTCCCGTGCAAAGGAGGGGCCGAGAATCTTGCCGACTTCAGCATCCCGCTGGGATGAGCCGCCTAGCGACACCTGGTAAAACTCCAGACCCTTCTTGTCGACCCCGAGTACGCCTATGTTGCCGACATGGTGATGACCACAGGCGTTCATGCACCCTGAAATGTTGAGTTCGATCTCGCCCAGATCATGAATATAGTCGAGGTTGTCAAATCGACGCTGGATCATTTCCGCTACGGGGATAGACTTGGCGTTGGCCAGGGCGCAATAGTCGCCACCGGGGCAGCAAATGATGTCGGTTAGCAACCCGAGGTTCGCCGTCGCAAAGCCCAGCGGGCGGATAGCCTGCCACAGATCGTACAGATCGCGTTGGGGCACATCGGCCAGGACGACGTTCTGATGATGGGTAGTCCTGACTTCTCCGAAGCTATACTGATCGGCCAGATCGGCGATGCGCTCAAGCTGCTTGTCAGTAATGTCCCCTGGGGGCACACCGGTTTTCTTGACTGTCAGCGTTACTATCGCGTAGCCGGGTTTTTTATGTGGCTGAACGTTGCGCGAGAGCCACTTGGAGAACTCATTATCCGTCGTACGCTTGTCGCTGAGTTCGCCTGGCCCGTCGGTGAGCTGCTCATAAGCGGGCTCCCGGAAATAGGTCTTGTACCGTGCAACCGCTTCAGGTGTCAGCCGGGTGCGGGATTCGCGCACGGCTTCCCACTCCTGCTCGACTTTTCCGGCGAAGACTTCAGCACCGAGGGCCTTCACCAGGATCTTGATGCGGGCCTTGAACTTATTGTCGCGGCGACCGTAGCGGTTATATACCCGCACGATGGACTCGAGGTAAGTCAGTAGGTCCAGTTCAGGCAGGAAGTCCCGGATGATCGGTCCAACCATCGGTGTCCGGCCGAGACCACCGCCTGCGTATATGCGGAATCCACGCTCGCCATTTTCGTTACGCACCAGCTCGACGCCGATGTCATGCACCTGCACCGCAGCCCGATCCAGATCAGGGCAGGCGTTAACGGCAATCTTGAACTTCCGTGGCAGATACGCGAACTCAGGGTGAAATGTCGACCATTGGCGGATAATCTCGCAGTAGGGCCTGGGGTCTTCCAGTTCATCCGGATTTACGCCAGCAAACTCATCAGTGGTGGTGTTGCGGATGCAGTTGCCGCTGGTCTGGTTCGCATGCATTTCAACATCGAGCAGGTCCTGCAGGATGTCGGGGACATCATCGACCGCAGGCCAGTTGAGCTGAATATTCTGACGGGTCGTGACGTGGGCGTAGCCCTTGTCGTAATCGCGGGTGATACGGGCAAGCTGCCTCAATTGCCGGGATGAGAGCGTGCCGTAGGGCACGGCAATGCGAAGCATGGGTGCCAGGCGCTGAATATAGAGGCCGTTCTGAAGCCTTAACGGCAGCATCTCTTCCTCAGAGAGTTCGCCGTTTCTCCAGCGTTGTACCTGCTCCCGAAACTGATTAACCCGATCCTGCTGGATCCGACGGTCATAGTCGTCGTATAAATACATAAGACGAAAACCTGCCTGAATTGCTGATGTCGCGACGAATTGGTAGCACTGCCGCTTAGACGAAGACCTTCCATGCGGTTTAAACTGCATGTCCCTGGCTTGACCAGTGATAGTCAGCTACGGGTACGGTCATTTTGGGCGTCAATTTACCATTGGCGCGTTATGCTTAAAATGATTATTTGATGATATGCTCATAACCGCTGGCTATTGCATTTTAACGGTGCCAAATGAGTTGTCGGTCTAAAGCGCCGTTCGAGTGGTGCGCAAATTACCGTTCCATGCTGTATCTTTAACGTCTGATGCTGATTACCTGATCCGAGGAGCAAATGTTCATGAGTAAGCCAAATCCTGAGAACGATTCCCTGGTTGACGCATTCGCGGCTTCTGCTTTTATTCTGCTTTGCGTTGCGTTCGCCGTGGCCTGGGTTGCACATCAGTAAGTATTGGATTGCTGTCCCGTCTGCTGGCCGCTCGCACTGGAACGCGTCATGGCGCTGACAGTTGGACTACGTCAGTTGGCGCACAGCCAACCATGGGTTTTAAACCCCCGCGATTGATTGGCTTAACACAGCGCTGTAGTTGAGATTCCCCGCCGCGTGATGCCCTCAGGGAACGACCAGGCTCACGATCAGTATCAGGCCGGCGACAAACAGCGCCGTAAAGATGATGCCGCCGACAATGAAAGGCAGAGGGCTGTGACTGGCAAAGTCCTCTTCTTGCCGCTGGCTTTTCTGAACGCCCAGGGCGCCGGCCAGCACGCTCCTGACTACCTGCCAGAATGTTGCCTTGCGTCTTTGCGGAGCAGGGCTCCCGTCCTTATCTGCTGTCATCAAAACCTCACTGCCGTCAGCAATAAAACCGCTGTATGTGAAAACCCTGATTTCAGGCAAGGTAGCGGATTACTCGTCGGGATCATAGGACAGGCTGGGCGCAAGCCACCGCTCTATCGTTGCGATTGAATCACCCCGGCGCTTTGCGTAGTCCTCGACCTGGTCACGGCCGATCCGACCGACCGCGAAATACTTTGACTCCGGATGCGCGAAGTACCAACCGGAGACCGATGCTGCTGGCTGCATCGCAAAGTGCTCTGTCAATTCCATGCCGACGCTTTTGGGTGCATCGAGCAGTTCGAAAAGCGATGCTTTTTCCGTGTGGTCCGGGCATGCCGGATAGCCAGGCGCCGGGCGAATACCCTGGTACTTTTCCTTGACCAGTGCTTCAGTATCCAGCGATTCGTCAGGGCGGTAGCCCCAGTATTCCTTGCGCACATCCTCGTGCAGTCGCTCGGCGAAGGCCTCAGCGAGACGGTCGGCCAGCGCTTTGACCATGATCGCGTTGTAGTCATCATGGCGGGATTCAAATTCCTTGACCAGCTTGTCGGCTCCCAGCCCGGCCGTTACCGCGAACCCACCAATGTAGTCCTTCAGCCCCGACGACTTGGGCGCCACGTAATCGCTCAGAGCCTGCAGGGGTTTGTTGGGCGACTTATCGTCCTGTTGGCGCAAATGGTGCAGCCGCGTCAGTACCTGTTCACGGCTTTCATCGGTATAGACCTCGATATCATCGCCGACCGCGTTGGCAGGCCAGAAACCGAAGACAGCATTGGCCTGTAGAAGCTTCTCATCGACGATGCGGCGCAGCAGTGCCTGAGCTTCGTCGAAAAGTGTCCGGGCCGCTTCCCCTCGTTTCGGGTCATCGAAGATTTTCGGGTACTTGCCTGAGATATCCCAGGCGATAAAAAAAGGTGTCCAGTCGATGTAGGGCAACAGCTCTTCCAGGTCGTAGTTTTTCAGTACCCGGGTGCCAGTGAATTTGGGCGTGGGGGGCTGATACCCGGACCAGTCCAGGTCTGTCGCCCGTTCCCGTGCCTTGTCGAGGCTGACGATCTTGGTGCGCTCAGTACGATTTTTACGGCGCTCCCTTATTTCCTCGTAGTCCTTGCGGGTTGCCTCGATGAGCTCGGGCTTGAGTTTGGTGCTGATCAGCCTGGACGCGACGTTCACGCTCCGCGAAGCGTCCGGGACGTAGATGGTGAGATCGTTCTTGAACTGAGGCTCAATCTTTACGGCTGTATGGGCCTTGGATGTCGTCGCGCCACCGATCATCAGGGGGATTTTGAAGTCGAGCCGCTGCATCTCCTTGGCAACGTGGACCATCTCGTCCAGCGACGGCGTGATAAGGCCGCTCAGACCAATGATGTCGACGTTCTCCTCCCGCGCTTTATCGAGTATGCGGTCGCACGGGACCATCACGCCCATGTCGATCACTTCGTAGTTGTTGCACTGCAGCACCACCCCGACAATGTTTTTGCCGATGTCGTGCACGTCGCCCTTAACGGTGGCCATAAGGATTTTCCCCTTGGCTTGCTGGCCCGCACTTTTCTCGGCTTCGATGTAGGGGATGAGATGCGCCACGGACTGTTTCATGACCCGGGCGCTTTTTACAACCTGGGGAAGGAACATCTTGCCATCGCCAAACAGGTCGCCGACCACGTTCATGCCATCCATGAGCGGCCCTTCAATCACCTCGATGGGGTGGGGCGCAGCCAGTCGGGCTTCTTCTGTGTCCTCAATAATGAACTTGGTGATGCCTTTGACCAGGGAGTGCTCAAGTCGTTTGTTGACAGGCCACTCGCGCCAGGCCAGGTCCTCCTCCTGAACGCGACCGCCCTTGTGCTTGTAGCGCTCCGCGATCTCGAGCATTCGGTCAGTGCCGTCCTCGCGTCTGTTGAGGACAATGTCCTCCACATGCTCTTTGAGCTCAGCGTCTATATCGTCATAGATAACCAGTTGGCCGGGGTTGACGATACCCATGTTCATACCGGCCTTGACGGCGTGATACAGAAAGACTGAGTGGATAGCCTCGCGGACCGAGTCATTACCCCGGAACGAGAATGAAACATTGCTTACGCCGCCGGAAATGGACGCATACGGCAGGTTTTCGCGGATCCACTGGGTGGCTTCGATGAAATCCACCGCGTAGTTGTTGTGTTCTTCTATTCCCGTGGCGATCGCAAAAATATTGGGGTCGAAAATAATATCCTGGGGCGGGAAGCCAATGTCTACCAGCAGGTCGTAGGAGCGCTTACAGATTTCAGTTTTGCGCTTGTAGGTGTCTGCCTGGCCGTCCTCGTCGAAGGCCATGACGACCACGGCAGCACCGTAACGCATGCAGCGTCGGGCCCGGGACAGAAACTCAGCTTCGCCTTCCTTGAGACTGATCGAGTTGACGACCGCCTTGCCCTGCACACACGCCAGCCCGGCTTCAATGACCTCCCACTTGGAAGAGTCGATCATGATCGGTACACGGGAAATATCAGGTTCGGATCCTACGAGATTGAGGAACTGCACCATGACATCACGGGAGTCGAGCATGCCCTCATCCATGTTGATATCGATGATCTGGGCACCGTTATCAACCTGTTCCCGGGCTACGGAGAGCGCCTCTTCGTATTGGCGCTCCTTGATCAGCCGTAAGAAACGCTTTGAACCCGTGACGTTGGTCCGCTCGCCCACGTTGATGAAGACGATGTTGTCTTCCGCCGTGAACGGCTCGAGGCCGGAGAGGCGCAGCCGGGGTTCGATGGTCGGGATTTTCCGTGGCGCATACCGGGCCATTGCGTTGGCGATGGCTTCGATATGCTCGGGGCGGGAGCCACAGCAGCCCCCCATGATGTTGATGAAACCGTCGCGGGCGAAGCCTTCGACGATCTCAGCCATCTCCTCGGGTGTCTGATCGTACTCGCCAAACTCGTTGGGTAGCCCGGCGTTTGGATGTGCGCTGACATAGGTGTCAGCGCATCGGGACAACTCCTCCACATAGGGGCGCAGCGCATCGGCACCAAGCGCGCAGTTGAGCCCAACGCTTAGTGGCTTACCGTGGCTTATGGAGTTCCAGAAAGCTTCTGTCGTCTGTCCCGACAGCGTGCGGCCCGAGGCGTCCGTGATCGTGCCGGAAATCATCAGTGGCAGCTCAATCCCGCTGTCTTCAAAGTACTGCTGCGCCGCGAATATGGCCGCCTTTGCGTTCAGGGTATCGAAAATGGTCTCGATCAGGATGAGATCAGAGCCGCCCTCAGCAAGAGCCTGTATAGCCTCGTAATAGTTCTCAACGAGTTCCGCGAAGCTGGTGTTGCGAAAACCGGGATTGTTCACGTCGGGGGAGAGCGACGCCGTGCGCGACGTTGGGCCGACTGCACCTGCGACAAAACGGGGCTTGGACGGATCCTTGCGCGTGTATTCGTCAGCTACCTCCCGGGCCAGTTGCGCAGAGACCTTGTTGAGCTCTGGTACCAGGTCTTCCATCTGATAATCAGACTGCGAAACCCGGGTTGAATTGAAAGTATTGGTTTCGATGATGTCGGCGCCGGCATCCAGGTACTGGCGGTGCAGGTCCTTGATCAGCTCGGGCTGGGTCAGGTTTAACAGATCATTGTTACCCTTTACCTCTTGCGCGATATCAGCGAAGCGTTCGCCTCGAAACGCATCCTCGTCAAGCTCGCACGACTGGATCATGGTCCCCATGGCCCCGTCCAGAATCAGGATGCGCTCCTTGATTGCGTTATGGAGGGCTTTGAGGCGTTGGTCAAGATCAGACATAGCGCGATTCTTCCTAGTGTGGATCCCCGGAGACTGGGCTTGTATCAGCCAGCGCATGGCCGGTGTTCTTTTAGAGGGCGGGATAATAGCAAAAACCGGCTCTAGCGTCGCCCTGGAGCCTGTAAGCGGGCTCAAACCCTGTTGCGCGTAATAACCGACTAAATTACTTGGTCTTTCAATGGCGCGATCGCTGACGTAAAATAGCATCATACTTTTCAGCGCCTTTTATGCAGCGCTGCCTTTTTCCAGCGAGAGGTGAACCCAGCTACCATGGTTACCGTCACTGACTCAGCGAGAGATTACCTCGCGCAACTTATTCAGAAGCAGGATGTGGAAGGTATGGGGGTGCGGATTTTCGTAACCCAGCCCGGCACGAAGCACGCCGAGACCTGCCTGGCTTACTGTCCGCCGCACGAGGTCGTGGCGACGGACGAGTACATCGATCTCGAAAAGTTTCCGCTTTATCTTGACCATACCAGCGTACCGTTCCTGGAAGAGGCCTATGTCGATTACGCGGAAGACCGCATGGGTGGTCAGCTGACGATCAAGGCACCCAATGCGAAAGTGCCCAAGATAGACGACGATGCACCGATGCCCGATCGCATCAACTACTTTCTGGCTTCAGAGATAAACCCCGGTCTTGCGGCCCATGGCGGCGAGGTAGGTCTGGTGGAAATTACCGAGGACAATATTGCCGTGCTGCGTTTCGGTGGCGGCTGCCAGGGTTGCAGTGCGGTTAGCCTGACCCTGAAGCAGGGTGTCGAGAAGACGTTGATAGAGCGGGTGCCGGAGCTACAGGGCGTCCGCGACGTTACAGACCACACGAATAAAGAAAACGCCTATTACCAGTAACAGGAGCACGGTGAAAGCCGTGTCCTGAACATTTTATCCTTCGGCAATAACGGTGCAGCGGGGTGCAGTCGGGCCGTCAGGGTGCGCCGGTAATTCAGCGCCAATCTCAGACGTTCTTCTTACCCGGGAAGCGCCCCGAACTGGGCCTTGTTGCGCTTTTCCCAAAGCTCACCGGCGCGTTGTAACGCGGCCTCCTGACTGGAGCAGCGTCCAGTCTCGTAAAGCGCAAGAGCGGTGGTCAGCTGTACGGCTGCTTCTCCGTACTCATCGTGCGTAGTCCCCCGCCAGACAGCCTGCATATGGTCGGCACTGATTTCGTCCGGTTTAACGTGGCGCCGCGCAAACATGGCCGGCCAGAACTGTTCTTCTATGAGTGGCTCATCCTGAGCAAAAGTCTCGGTTCGAAAGACTCTGAGTTTATTGTCCGGGCTCGCCTCGATTTCTCCGCCTTCGCCGCGTATAACGGCAGTTCGTCGATAACCCAACAGAGCCGCCGCGTTCTGGTGCAGTGGTGCATAGGGCGGGTGAAAGATGCCCTGGAGAACGGTCGGGGCGCTTAGCGGATTAATCAGCCTTGCCAGGGAGTGGACCGGAGAACGCAGCCCCAGGATAGGCCTCAGGTTGATTATTTCAGCCAGCTTCGGGGAAAACGCCTTGAGGGGCATATAGCAAAAGCCGTTAGTGTCGACTTCGGCCTTGGCCTCAGACCAGTTTTGAGCCGGCTTATGCCCGAGCGCGCGAAGGATGTCCGTGGTGTATACCCGTCCTGAAGAGTGACCTTCTGCGCCGTGGATGAATACGCGTACCCCGGCGTCGGCCAACAGCTGCACCGCAAACAGAAACCAGGGGGCATGCCGGCGTTTACCGGCATAGGATGACCAGTCCAGGTCCACCGAAAAGTCGGCGGGGGGCTCCGCCGCCTCGCGGACAGCTTCAATGAAGCCGGCTAATTCTTCGGCGGTCTCCTCTTTAACCCGCAGTAGCATGAGAAACGCGCCCAGCTGCACTGGCTCGACTTCATCACGAAGAATCATGGCCATGGCGGCCTTGGCTTCAGCCTGGGTATACGAGCGTGAGCCCCGCTTGCCGCGCCCGAGTATTCGTACGTATGGCGCGAACGGGTGTTCGCCTTCGCCTACCGGAGGTAGCAGGGGATTCTCGGTCATCATCTCTATTTCCTCTGACAACTGACCCGGTTCCACCTGGAGGGGCCGCCGTCCTGGCTGCGATGTGTTTTACAGACAATTGGTGGGTTTGGGCAGGCCTGCTATTTTGCTGGCCAGTTTGGCCGGACTGCCCGGAAACAGCTGCATCAGATAAATACTGTTGCCCTTTTCCTCGCCCAGCGAGTGACGGACCACTTTGACCAGAACCCGCATGGCCGGGGCAGTTTCGTACTCACGGTAAAAATCCCGAAGCACATTGATGACCTCCCAGTGGCCATCCTCAAGCCTGAGGCCTTCCTTCTTTGCAATATGCTCGGCACTCTCAGGCGTCCACGACTGGGGATCCAGCAGGAACCCTTCCTTGTCGGTCGCTGTCGTGCCCATAAGCATATCCTCGCTCATTACCAATTCACGATCCGGCGGGCGCTTACGCACAGGTCAACCACCCTGGCCATGTCGCAGACCAGCTCATCCAGCAATTGGGCGCCACTGGGCGCCGATGAGCCTGAGTGCGATACGTGCGCCAGGCCTCGAGCGAACGCGTCGGCACGAAGTACAAACAGGTCAACCCCGGGACGTGCAAGCCCGGGCTGCCTGAATCCCAATACCGCGTCCTCGAGCAGCACCAACGTGTCGCCCTCGGCTAGCTGGCGCTGGCACATTGTGAACCGCGGGTGGCCAGGGGGCTTGTTGAGTATGTGTAGCGTTGGCACAGCGGCAACTCCTGCTCAGTATTCGATCGCCCTGATGAGCACGATTGGTTGAGAAGACTGATCGTAGCACGACCAGTGCCTATCGGGCCCTGGCCAGCGTCCAGGCGGCCTGGAGCTGGGCCGTAAGCAAACGCCATGTGTACAAAACCCGATCTCTACAAGCGGAGCTTGATAAGTCGCCTTCTCGATAGCCGGGGACATGCTATAACTGTACGACCAGATCAGCACGGGCAGTGATGGCCGACACCTGGGCGGGATCGATCAATTGCACAGATTCCACAAGGCCGTCAGGCGCAAGATTTCGGTCGTCCAACGATTTCCGGCAGACATAGATAGCGTCCACGCCGTAGATCTCCAACGCACTCAATCGTTTACTGAGATCCTTCTGCTTCAGTTCTGACGGGGATTGGCCCTGAAGCGCAGCATAAACGCCGTCTCCGCGGAGAAGTACCTGAACCGGCATATCAAAAGCAGCTGCCGACATCGCCATATCCAGGGACTCGAACATTGCGTAGCTGCCGTAGGGTGGTCGATCACATACGATCAGGTAACTCTCACTCTCACTCTCACTCATGCTCTTGCTCGCTGAACCATGCTCACTCAACTAATGTCGCCCGACCGAAGCTCACTCAACTGACACCTGTGCAAGCGCTGGTCTTATGCAAACGTTCGCGCTTCGAAAAAAGCGCTGTTTAGTATGAGGGACCGAACAGCAGGTGCCGGTCCGCTACCTGAGTCATTTCTATCCAGTCGCCGAGCCCTGCAATTACCCAGGGTGGCGGCACGTTAGCGCATTGCCCAAGCTCATGTCGCTGGGCTTCCCGTTCGTCGATGATACCCCGGCGCAGCGCGGACGCTACGCATACCGTCGCCTGAATGCTGTGATCCTCAACCAGCTTGCGCCAGAGCAGGCCCCAATTCGGCTCATCGCCGGCCACGACCTGCAGATTGGAGGCCAGCAGCACGCCGTCGCCGTACAGAAACAGACGTTCGATAGCGTGCCCGGCTTCATACAGCGCCAGCGCGAACGAGTAGGCCGTCTGGGGCGCCTGGGTGCTATGCGGTGCACCAGTTATGGTAATGGCAAACTGCATCTCGTGACCAACCCTGAATATGGATGGTGGGGTACTGACTTCCTAGCCTTAGACCTTTTTAAAAGGTCGGCCTCAAGCCCAACAAAAGGTCAAGAAAAACCCCGATGACAGGTAGCTGTGCATCGGGGTGAATGTTACATCAGAGCTTATTTCAGACCGCGCTGATTATCTGGTGCTCGTTAGCGGTCTGGTGCTCGATAGCAGCGCTATCACGACTTGATTGCTACTCGTCGCCTGAAAACGCCATCAATAGGTGAAGCAGGCTGACGAAGAGGTTATAGATTGCAACGTACAGCCCAATCGTCGCCATGATGTAGTTGCGCTCACCGCCGTGGATAATTGCGCTGGTCTGGAACAGGATGCAGGCGCCCGCGAACAGTGTCACGCCAGCTGATATTGCCAGCTGCAGGGCAGGGATCTGCAGGAAGATGTTAGCCACTATGCCGGCTAGCAGGACCAGGAACCCGATCATGATAAAGCCGCTGAGGAAGCTGAAATCCTTACGGGTCACGAGCGTAAAGACCGACAGGCCGACAAAGGTGACCGCCGTCATGCTCAGAGCCAGGTTAACTATGCCCATCGCTTCCGCCGCAGCGAAGGCGCCGATCATGGGGCCCAAGGTGTAGCCCATGAAACCTGTTAGTGCAAATGTGCTCAGGATGCCCCACGCACTGTTTTGCAGTTTATAGGTGACAAACAGCAGGCCCAGGTAAACCGCGATGGTGATGATTGGGCCAGGGTAGGCGGCGTCCATGCTCATCCAGGCGACGAAGGCAGAAAAAGCCAGGGTCATGCCGAGCAGCATGTAGGTATTACGCAGTACAGCGACTACATCATCACTGTAACCGATACCAAACGACGCATCGCTGTTACTCATAGGAGACGCTTTTTGTTGCGCGTCCGGGTAACGTCTGTTTTCCATCACATTCTCCAAAAAACGCCGGTCAAGGAAGGCCGGCCGATAACGGCCAGGTGGCCACCGTACAGAAATCTCGGTTTCGCACGTTAGTTGTAGATATTAAGGTATCTGGCAGAGTTTTCAATGGAAACCGAAACTCTTTGTTCAGTTGAGCGCAGGCCCGCATTTGCATTGCAGATCTGTTGCAGAGCTCACTGGCTTAGACCATCGGCAATGCTTCTGGTTCCGGGCAATTGCGTGGTCAACCGTTGACACGGAAAAGTATTGCGGTATCATTTCCCCCGCTGACTTTGATGGCAGCAATTTTATACGGTGGGCTGGCAGAGTGGTCGATTGCAGCGGTCTTGAAAACCGCCGAAGGTTAATAGCCTTCCCGGGGTTCGAATCCCTGGCCCACCGCCACTTTTTTTGCTTCTGTTTCACCTCTGCGTTTATGTCTGCTTCACTTCCCGCTTCGCGCCACACTGGAACTACCCAGACCTGAATCCCATCTCCTACTTGCTGCTGTAGTTTTCTGCTGTAGTTCAAGGCCGGATCTGGTTCCGCTGCCGCTGATCTTGTGGTGCTTTTCTGCCCAATTCGTTGGTCCTGCAGGCACGTCTCCTGTCATCCCTACAGAATAACCTCGGGGGCCGACTCGGCGCCGATAAAGTGCCCGAACTCCCTAAGCGGAAGCGGTCGACTGAACCAGTAGCCTTGTGCTACATCGCAGCCGCTTGAGAGTAGGAAGTCCAGCTGTGCTGCAGTCTCGACGCCCTCACTGACAACGCGTAAATCGAGATTGCGGGCAAGGTCTATCAGAGAAGCAACAATCGCTGCCGCGGGGCGCTCTTGGAGGGCGGCCTGAACAAACTGCCGGTCGATCTTGATAGCGTCGATAGGGAGTGTCGAAAGGTAGGTCAACGAGCCGTATCCCGTGCCGAAGTCGTCAATCGAGAGTTGGACGCCCAGACCGGACAGCTGATGCAGCGCTTTGGACGCAATCTTCTCGCCGGCAGTCAGGAGCCCGGTCTCTGTGATCTCGAGCTCCAGAAGCTCCGCTGGAAGTCCACTCTGCTGAAGGGCATCCGCGACGACCGCAACCAGATCGAGATCAATACTTTGCGCTGACACGTTGATTCCGATGCGCAAGGGAATACCCAGAGTCGACCACTGGGCCGCATCAGTGCAGGCTTTCCTGATCACCCAGGCATCTAGCAAAGGCATCATTCGTGCGCCTTCAGCCAGCGGGATAAAAGCGCCGGGTGCGAGCATGCCCTCAATCGGGTGTCGCCACCGCACCAATGCCTCTACTCCGACTACCGCTCTTGTGCTGGTGTTTACCTGAGGCTGATAGAACACCGTCAGCTCATCACGGGCAATGGCCAGTTTAAGCTCTTCAAGCCGTTGTTGTTGTGCCCGGACAGCATGCTCTACGGTTGCGTTATAGAAGTGGTGGCAGCCTTTGCCGTCGGCCTTTGCGCGGTAAAGTGCGAAATCCGCCTGCTTGAGCAGCTCCCCGGCAGTATTGCCATCCTGGGGGTAGAGTGAGATGCCGATGCTTGCCCGAACGGCTATTCCGCTTTCACCTTCGGCGCGATTGAGTTCATCCAGCAGCCGTTGTGCAACGAAAGCAGCCTGGCCCGGCGAGGCCATGTCCGCGGCCATGGCGATGAACTGGTCGCCACTGAGGCGCGCGACCAGGTCTTCGCGGCGCAGGCCGCGTTTAAGGCGTCTGGCCACGTCAACCAGTAGCCTGTCGCCCACTTTGTGGCCGAAAAGGTCATTGATCTCTTTGAACCCGTCCAGGTTGATTGCCAGAACCGCAAGCAGCGTGGTCTGGCGGGAGGTCCGGTGCAGGGCGCTGCAAAGTTGCTCGTGGAAGAGTTCCCGGTTGGCAAGCCCTGTAAGCTGGTCGTGCAGCGCCATGTGTTTCAGCTCGCGCGCCACCATGCGTTCGGCAGCAATCCGGGCATCAAAGATCACTATCAGCAGTATCACAACCAATAAAGTGACAAGCCCAAGTCCGACCGCAAGCGCGGTTTTATCCAACCCAACGCCCAATGCAAGGCTTACACTGCCGGGTGCGAACGATGTCGCTGCCATACCGGTGTAATGCATACCGGCGATTGCCAGGCCGAGCATCAGCGCCGCTGCAAGCTTCTTTGCCAGAGTGGGACGATCGCTGCCTCGCAGGCGCTTACCCATAGCCAGGCTCACGGTTGCAGCGGCTATGGCAATCAGCCACGAGAGGGCAAACAGCATGGGATCGTATTGCAGCGAGGGAGACATCTTGAGCGCCGCCATGCCAACGTAATGCATGCTGGCGATACCGACGCCGATGGATAGGCCGCCCAGCAGGACCAGTCCTGGTAAATCAACGCGGCGGCGGAACAGGCACAGGGTGAGTGCCGCAGCGACGATGGCCGGTACAATGGATAGTAGCGTCAGTGCGAAGTCGTAGCCCACAGGCAGGTGGACAGAGTGAGCCAGCATGCCGATGAAGTGTGTCGACCAGACACCGAATCCGAGCGCTGTACTACCGCCAATGAGCCAATACCTGAAACCGCGCACGCTCGCGTCGCGCACCCGGAGTGCGACTTCCAGCATGGCGTAGGAGGCAAGGGAACCGACCGCGAGAGAAAGTGCAACGAGCCAGAGGTTGTAATGCTGAGTCATACGTTGAATAGCCCAAAGTGTCCTGAGTATTGGGAAATGCACCCAATATTTCCTTTAATGGGCAGCTTCGCTTGGTTTAAAAAGGCCGCTAATACCGTACTGGATGATGATCAGTTTGGCGTCTAGAGCATTACCTGCACTTAATATAGCTCAATCGTGCTGCGGCTCAAGCTGAACCCAACAAACAGAACGGAGCACGAAATGGGTATGTGCTAACCAATGTTTAACGCCCGGGCCGCTCCAGCTGACGCTAGGTTGGGCTGAATAAGCGGTTACCTTACGGAGGGTTAGCTTGAGCCCGGGTAACCCGTCTTTTAGACTGTTTTCAAACAGGAAGCGGCTATTTGTCTTGCTGGTCTCGATCCGAACCGCTGAATTGCTGGCCATGCCCGGCAAGTCAGCAAGCAGGGGCATTCAAAGCTGCGCTTTTACAAAGGAAGTGGGAGATTAAGGCCGTATGTCAGCATCCCGTGCCCGCCAGGGCGAACCGTCAAGTATTGATCAGGGGAGTGCGCGGGATATATATCGGGCCCTTATGAAGGAGCCCCTGAGCCCTGATGTCCGCACGGCCTCTCGCGCTTTTCTGACAGAGCAGCTGGCTAATGCCGCGCGCCTTCCAGCTGAGATGCCCTTCAACCCCGACGCGATCACACAGTGGATGGAGCAGGGCGCTACCCGTACTGCAGAGCAATATGCGGACTATCTCCAGTTACGCAAGAAGGGCCAGGGGCGGCTTTACTTCAGCAACCGCTCCCACGCACTTTCGTTTCTGCAGCGAATAGCCCCGACAAAGCTCGTGGATGGCGCCTGGCTATACGGTTTCCTTCAGCATTGGCCTGACGACAGGTTCTATCCGTTGATCAGGACCTACCTTGAGGAACTGGGAGACGGTGACCCTGCGCAGAATCATGTAGTGCTATACCAGCGTCTGCTGGCCCGCTATGGCTGCGAGCCCTTACCGGAATTAAGCGACGCTCATTATGCCCAGGGCGCTTTGCAATTGGCGTTGGGTTATAACGCTGAGCATTTCATCCCCGAAATCATCGGTTATAACCTTGGTTACGAGCAGTTGCCTCTACACCTGCTGATCAGTGCGTTTGAGCTTGATGAGCTGGGCATTGATCCTTACTACTTTACGCTCCACGTCACTGTCGATAATGCCAGCACTGGCCACGCTCGCAAGGCGGTCCAGATGCTACTGAACGTCCTCCCGACCGACGGAAGTCGACGTCGATTCATGGATCGGGTTGTTAACGGGTTCAGGCTGAACGACCTCGGCATCGGTGCCACCGATGTGGTCGAGAGCTTTGACCTGGAGCAGGAGCTGCTGGAGATGCTCGCGCGCAAACGGGCATTCGGCCAGCATGTACACTCCGATTATTGCGTCATAGGGGGCCGGACGGTAAATGAGTGGCTAGCGGACCCGGACAAGGTATCTGAGTTCCTCCAGGCGATGGTCACTCATGGCTGGATCAAGCGCGACCAGGACCCGGTGAACAGCCGGTTTTGGCAAGTTATCGACGGCAAAACTGCGCCAATGTTCGGCGTTTTCAGTCTGTATGAGAAACAGCTTATCCACGACTGGATCGCCGGATCGTGGCTGAACCAGGGCGTCGCCGTCCACGGTCCCGGGGAGCTTTCCGGTAGCAAGCCGCTGCACCCGAAAAAGACGGTGCGTCGTCGTGCAGCGCCTGGTTCGGCACAGCGCCTGCCTTTGAAGAGCCTCGATGGCCGCAGCGCCGATCTTGACAGCGATGTCAGCAGCCTGGAGCGAGAGCTTGCTGCTCTGCCAGATGAGTTGCGAATGAACCGGCTTATTGGTCTGCTGGCGCCGGACAAACATGCCACTGGGGCAGGGTTACTAGCGGCGCGGCTCTTTTCCGCAGCGCTGGGCTGATCGATGCCTGAACAAAACAGGCTCGGGCTATCGAGGCACTGGCCTTGTGTTTTTTAGGTTCACCAGTGTTATCAACCCTGGCCCGGCAAAACAGAAAAGCGTCTGGTAGAGGCGCAACTAAAGAAAAGGACGCCGTATGCCCAGCGACGCAGTAGCCGCGAAGGATGAATCCATGACCGTAGTCCGTAGGGCAGAGCTCCTGGCATTGGGCGAGTATCTTCATCAGATCGGATATCACTCCACGGCGGTGACGCCCTCGACCCACGAGATAGTCAATCAGCGCCAGGCAAACGCCCGCGCTACGGACCTCAGAGGCATACTTGGCTGGAGCCGCCCTTTCGCGCGGGATCAGGTCAGTGAGCAGGAATTCAGGTTGATGCGCGATGCCGGCGTGATCGTGCCGGACGGCGACCATTGGCGCAGCACATTGCGCTGGTCGAGCCTCGGCGATCTCCTCTGCGCACACTCTGCTTTCCCAACGGATGCCAGCGACGCTGTTTTCTTCGGCCCCGACACATACCGCTTCTCCCGGTTTATCAACGCCTGGATCGACGGTGGCGGTCGCCAGATTGGGCGAACGGTCGACATAGGCTGTGGCTCCGGCGCCGGCGCTATATTGGTGGGGAAGGCTGCGCCAGGGGCCGATGTTCTCGCTGTCGACATTAATCCGCAAGCGCTGCAGCTTACAGAGGTTAATGCGCAGCTGGCAGGCACAGCCAACGTCACAGCGGTGCACAGTAACCTGCTGGGTGATGTCGACGGGGACTTCGACCTGATTATCTCTAATCCGCCCTATATGGTTGATTCTCAAGAGAGAGCCTATCGCCATGGCGGCGACAGGCTGGGGGCTGGGTTGTCTGTTCAGATCGTCGAGAGCGCCCTGTCGCGGCTTACACCCGGTGGTACCCTGCTTCTGTATACCGGCGTGGCCATCATTGGTGGGCGTGACCCTTTTCTTCAAACGCTCAGAGAAATCCTGGCGGACAGCCCGCATCAGTGGAGCTATGAGGAACTCGACCCGGATGTCTTTGGCGAAGAGCTCACGAAACCGGCCTACGTTGATGTGGAACGAATTGCCGCAGTAGGTCTTACCCTCAGACGCGAGCGCAATTGAAGGGGCTGGGTATATCGATCCAGCGGTCGGGATGTGTTGGCTCGCAGTGGCCCCGCATTGTGCTCATCATTGCGTGCAGTCCCTGAGCCGCCGAACTACGCTGACTGCGGTTAAGCTTTGGGCCTGCCTGGGCAAAACAATCTTCGCTTTAGCATGTTCGTCGCGGACGTCGTCAGCTAGAATGCCTTGTTCCAGCAGGAACAACCGGACCTGACGCCTCTGCGCGATGGGACACGAGCGGGAGGGCATTCGTGATCAAGGTGATGGTGGTTGACGACCATGAACTGGTGCGCTCAGGTATATCGCGTATGCTCGCAGATGACACGGACATACAGGTCTCAAGTCAGGCGTGCTCAGGGGAAGAGGCCGTCGCCCAGGTGCGGGAAAACCGGCCAGATGTCGTGCTGATGGACCTGCGAATGCCAGGGATCGGCGGGCTGGAAGCCATCAGGCGCATTATTCGTCTGGACGACGAGATCAAAGTGATCGCGGTAACAGCATGTGCAGATGACCCCTATCCAACCCGGGTGATGCAGGCGGGAGCCTCCGCTTACATTACCAAGGGCGCCGATTTGCGGGAGATGATCCGGGCCATAAGGATGGCCCACAGCGGTCAGCGTTATATCAGTCCAGAGATCGCCCAGAAGATGGCATTACGCCAACTGGGTGACAACGAACCTGAAGAGTCTCCGTTTGATATGTTGTCCGAGCGGGAACTGCAAATTGCGCTGATGATTGTCGACTGCCAGAAAGTGCAGGATATATCCGATAAGCTGTGTTTAAGCCCCAAGACGGTAAACAGTTACCGCTACAGGCTGTTCGAAAAGCTGCGGATTTCCAGCGATGTGGAATTAACCCTTATGGCAGTTAGGTTAGGTCTGCTGGATGCCGGAAAAGTCTGAGAAAACGAAATCAGGTGCACAACCCCTCTTTGACGCAAAACCGTTTCTCAAACGCCTGACCGAGCGACCCGGCGTCTATCGGATGTTTGGGGAGGACGGGGCGATCCTATACGTGGGCAAGGCCCGAAACCTCAAGAGCCGCGTCTCCAGCTATTTTCACAAATCCGGCCAGGCGGTAAAAACCCAGGCCCTGGTCAGCCGTATTGCGACCATTGAAGTCACCGTAACGGGTAGTGAAACCGAGGCACTGCTGCTCGAGCAGAACCTGATCAAATCTTTGCGGCCGCCTTTTAATATCCTGCTAAGGGACGATAAGTCCTATCCCTATATTTATCTGTCAGCACATGCAGAATATCCATCCCTGACTTTCCGCCGGGGCCGCAGCAAACGCGCCAAAGGGCAGTTCTTCGGTCCCTACCCGGGCGCTGCCGCAGTGCGCGAAAGCCTTAATGTTCTGCAGAAGCTTTTCAAGATACGCAATTGTTCTGACACGTTTTTCAGTAATAGAACCCGCCCGTGCCTGCAATACCAGATCAATCGGTGCACGGCGCCTTGCGTCAACAACATCACGCCCGAGAATTACGCCGAAGACCTTCGCCATGCTGCCATGTTTCTTGAAGGCAAAAACCCCGCGATCATTGAAGACCTTCTGAAAGCCATGGAGCACGCCTCGCGCAGTCTTGATTTTGAGCGCGCGGCCCAGTATCGGGATCAGATCACCCATCTGCGCCACGTACAGGAACAACAGTCAATCGAAGGGGCCTCGGGGGACGCTGATGTGTACGGTTTACGGGAGGAGGCCGGCGTCAGCTGTATTGTCCTGCTCCAGGTGCGTAGCGGCCGCGTGTTGGGTACGCGTCACTTCTTCCCGCGCTACGGCGTCGAAAGCCTGCTGAATGAGCGCCTCTCCGCTTTTCTCGGGCAATATTACCTTGGCAGCGACGCCACGCCTGAAATTCCCAGAGATATTCTGGTGCCGGAAGTACTTGAAGATGCGGATCTCCTGAGCCAGGGTCTGAGCGCCGCGCAGGGGCGGGAAGTCGTCGTCCGCAGCAACGTCCGGGGCGAGCGGCGCCGCTGGCTGGAAATGGCCGGGACCAACGCGGAGCAGACGCTGCGCAGTCATCTGGCCAATAAAGAAACAGTCTACCGTCGCTTTCTGGCTCTGCGCGAGCTGTTGCAACTGGAACAGATACCCCAGCGTATGGAATGCTTCGACATTAGCCATAGCAGCGGTGAGAATACGGTGGCCTCCTGCGTCGTTTTTGATGAGAATGGTCCGCTCAAGAGCGACTATCGTATCTACAATATTGAAGGTGTCGCAGCCGGAGACGACTATGCTGCCATGGGCCAGGTTCTGGAACGGCGCTATCGCAAGCTCAAGACCGGGGAGGGCAGGCGCCCGGACCTCGTGTTTATCGACGGCGGTAAAGGTCAGCTGAATATTGCCAGGGAAGTTTTCCAGCGACTTGGCATTGACGACGTGCCGCTCATTGGCGTGGCCAAAGGCGCTACCCGGCGCGCGGGTATGGAAACGCTGGTAGATGCGCTGACGGATGCCAGTTTCCGGGTGCCGCCGGATTCGCCCGCTCTGCATCTTATCCAGTATATTCGGGACGAAGCGCATCGCTTTGCTATTACCGGGCACCGTCAGCGCCGGGACAAAAAACGTCGTCAGTCCACGCTTGAGGGTATCGAAGGGGTCGGACCGAAACGCCGGCGTGAGCTGATAAGGTATTTTGGCGGCCTTCAGGAAATACGCAAAGCGAGTATTGATGAAATTGCCAAGGTCAGGGGCATGAGCCGACCCCTGGCTGAAACTGTTTATGCCGCCTTACACAACGAGTAATACATGACGCTTCCCAATCTACTGACGTTATCCCGTCTGCTGATGATTCCCGTATTTGTGGTGGTCTTCTACCTGCCGTATGGGTGGAGCGCGCTGGCAACCGCGGTGATATTTGCAGTGGCGGCGTTGACGGACTGGCTCGATGGCTACCTGGCCCGCCGCTGGAACCAGACAACGTCCTTCGGCGCCTTCCTTGATCCGGTTGCCGATAAGCTCATGGTGGCAACTGCGCTCACCGTTCTGATCGAACAGCACCACACGCTTTGGCTCACTTTGCCCGCCATGATCATCATAGGCCGGGAAATCGTCATTTCCGCACTGCGGGAGTGGATGGCTGAAATGGGCAGCCGTGCCAGCGTGGCGGTGTCGTTTCTGGGCAAAATCAAGACGACCGCTCAGATGGTTTCTATTGTGATTCTTTTGGCTAACCCGCCAGGACAGGGCATTGTTGATCTGGGTCTTGGCCTGCTCTATATCGCCGCTGTGCTAACGCTCTGGTCCATGGTGATTTATCTCAGGGCAGCGTGGAGGCAGTTTGGGACCAAGACCACCGCCGGTTAGCTCCTGATTCAATTCAATGGCTTAAACCGTGCAGTGATGCTGAAAAAACTTGACACTGATGAGCGATGAATTATCATAGGCGCCGCTTCGAAGGGGTAACCATCCTTTGCAGCCTGGGCTCATCGCTAGTGCACGGGTAGCCTTACAGAGATTTGCGGGAATAGCTCAGTTGGTAGAGCACAACCTTGCCAAGGTTGGGGTCGCGAGTTCGAGTCTCGTTTCCCGCTCCAGTTTATCCTCCGATTCGTCCAACATTTCCTGTTGGTATCATGAGAACGGACGGCAGTTTTTCTTGTAGTGCTGTGTTAGCCATAAATTCTGTGGTAATCATAGACGCAAGACCCTTAAAGGCGCGGTGGCAGAGTGGTTATGCAGCGGACTGCAACTCCGTTAACGCCGGTTCGATTCCGACCCGCGCCTCCAATTTCTTCTTTTCTTTCCGCCACTTGTAAATCGTATCTTTGTTAGCATTTGCACTCAGAATAAACTGAGAATTTACTGAGATATCATTACCGCTTGAAAAGAACCTTATAGGTTATCTTGTCGCAGATTTTTGAGGGTGGTTTTCGCTCGTTTCGGCGGCTTTATCAGTCGGTAGTGCTTCCTCATACCCTCAGTTTCGTGGCCGCCTTTGTCATTCTCGCCCTGGCTCACTGACCTGCTCCCCAAACATACTTCAGCGTCGAGCGTGCCCTTTTCGCCGGGAGAGTCAATCGAAACCTGTCTTTTTCTACTTCTACATCGCTGCCGCTTCTGGCGACATTAGCGCGCCTGTCTAACGTGTTGCTCGGTCATCCGGTGCCGTCCGAAGGGTAATGCCCAAGACGCTACTTTCTGGGACAATGGGTTAGTTCCCAGGTGGCCCTGACCAAAGATTTGATCGTCTCTGTTCGAGAAGCTTACGGGTCAGATGCTTTAAGGCGGTCCGCCATGCTCGCCGTCCTCTGAGGCAAGGCGGGCGTCGATGCCAAAGAAAACAGCCGCGTTAACCAACGCCTCGTCTTCACTTATCAAATGAGCCTGGTGAGACTCCGCGCAGGCCAGGTGAAGCGCATCCAGCGTCCTTAAACTTGTTTTCCGTGTACCAATCCAATGGCTGGCTCGCCGATAATGGTCTGATTCAATGGGGCAGAGGGTGAAGCGCCCATGGCTGACATCATCATAGAAGGCGCTTTCAATGCGATTTGCCTGAGGCTCGCTAAGCTCCCCCATGCGAACCCAGCGAGCCAAGGCGCTTGCGACCTCAACTTGTGTCAAATGACTTATCAGAACCGGCCTGGTCTGCGATTCAAGTAAGGTTTGAACTCGATCGCTAGCCTGCTCTTGTCTGTAATAGGGCAGAACGGCGCTGGTATCGAAGTACAACATTAATATCGCTCTTCGTCTCTGAGTTCCCGCACCGCATGGGCAGAGCTTTCCCGTACGGGTGGCAGAGATGCCCTGAGTTCCGAACGGTTTGGAAACTGAATCTTTTCGGGCAAGGCTGCGGTTAGGCGTGCGGCAGGTTTACCGTGGCGCAGAATTACAACCTCTTCTCCTGCGGCCACAGCGTCCAAAAGATTTGAGAGCTTCTCCCGAGTTTCTCGAACATTGACCGTTTGCATGATTCTCACCCTATTTGTGTACACAATAAGTGTACTCTTAGTAGAAGTTCCATAGCAATCAGGTCCGTTGGAGATTTTTCGGTTTTATCTAACTCACTCAGAAACCTTCTGTTTCCATTCAAATCTGATCGTTGTCCTCGCCCCTTGGGCGGCTTGATCAACCGGTAATGATTCCGCATGGTCTGCGTTTCATGTCCGCCTTTGTCGTTTTCTCCTTGGCTCTGACCTGCCCCAAACCACTAAACCACTAAACCACTCACTGCTTAGTAATGTCGGTTATTTGGGCCGTTCCTAGCCATAATGGGGCGGTTTTACGCGTCACTTGCCAACAGCAACGTTTGTGATCTCAATCAAGTTTGATTTAACCCGCCGAACTAAACTGAAAGCGCAACCTACCTTGCTTAGGCAAGCTGATGAGACTCATGGAACGAACTTCTTTCACCGCTTAGCCGCGTCATCTTTCTTGCTGTGCTCCTCTTAATGCTGTCGAGCGCGGAGCTGGCCACGGAAATCGGTGCCGTGCTGGGGCTACTACTGACCAGTCAGGCCTTCTCCATTGTTGTCATCGGGATCGGAATTATCGCCGTTGCCGGCGTAGTCGTTAACGGCTACATCGATCTGGTCGAGACTCACGACCGGCTGCGCAGGCATATTGTCGGCCCGCGTGGGGTTATTCTGCGCACTGGGCGGTTGCGGTTGCGCACGGTCGTACTCTCCGCCGTTACAGCTGTGCTAGTCCTGATGCCCATATGCTGAGTATGAACATCGACCTGTTCAGCCGGGAACTGGCTTTGGGCGCGCCCATTACCCAGCGGTGGCTTAGCCTGGCGAAAGCCATTGTCTTTGGGCTGGTCTTCGCCAGCTGTCTGACGCTCATCATCACCCCCTGCGCTCTGATGGTGCCAGCGAGAATTCTCGAGCGCATGCAGCGAAAACCGTCTAACAACGGATATGAACGTTTTGCTTGAAAACTGACCTGGTTAGGAGAGAACCATGCTTCCGTTCAGCCGACTGCGCTCGCCCCCACGGATATTATCGAACGCCCTGATCTGTTTCCTGTTCTTGCCATTTAACGTTCTTGCCCAAACCGATTCCGATGCAGACAACGACAACTGGTCTTTTAAAGTTGGCGCTGGACTCTTTGCAGCTCCCGAATATGAGGGAGCTGACGAACTCGATGTCCTGCCGTTTCCGTCGTTTGAGGCCACCTATAAGGACATATTCTTCGTCAGCGTCATTGATGGAATAGGCGTTCACTTTATTCGTCAGGAAAACTGGGGAGCCACCTTTTCTGGTCAGATTGTCCTGGGCAGGGATAACGAAGGAGAGATTGAACCGCTGGAACCCATTGATGACCGTTTTATGCCGAAGCTGGAAATCTTCAACATTACCAGCCAGGTTCGCACGCATGCGTCCGTGATCGGCGATGGAAAGCGACATAGTGTGGAAGCCGGATTGCAGTACTTCAGGCAGGCGTCCGCCAGCGCCCTGTATTTAATTGGTGGTGGGGCAAGATGGAACGACAGAGCGTGGAATGATGAGCGGTCCTCTGTAAGTTCCCCTGAGGCTGCAAGTCTCGGGGTCGAACCCTTCTCGGCGGGCGCATCACTCAGCAAGGTCTATGTGGAGGGCGCGTTCATCTATTACCTTTCACCGGTTTATGTGGCAGAGATAGCCGTGGAGGTCGCAGAACTGATTGGCGATCCCGCGGACGGCCCGCTGGTCAAGGAGCTGGGAACGACCACACAACCCTCCATGTTCGTCAGGATCAACAGACAGTTCTGAGCGCGAGGTAGCCCATGATTCCCGAACATCCTGAAGAAGATGGCATCGGCCTGAGCGCATTGATCCCCTTCGTTCTCATTACCTTTCTGATCACCTGGAGCATCACCGGCTTTTATATCTTCTTCAATGAGCTTGCGGTTGCCTTGTTGGGGCAGATATCGGGGACGCATCCGCTGTTTTTTCTGGCCGTCTGGGCGCCGGCCATTGCCGCCGTGGCTGTTATCTTTCATCGTCGGGGTGCAACAGGCCTGAAGCTCTACCTACGGCGCCTGCGAGTATGGCGTATTCCTGCCGGCTGGCTGCTCTTCATTCTTATCGGTATCCCGGGCATCTTCTTCCTGGGAGCGCTCATCAAGGGCGCGCCCTTGCAGGCATCGGTTATCTCGGATGGCATTTCGGCCGTTCTGCCGGTCATGGTAATCATGCTGCTCCTCGGGCCCGTGGAAGAACTGGGCTGGCGAGGGCTGGCGCTACCTGTTCTCCAGCGTCACATGGCCCCGGTCTGGGCCGCCATTCTGATAGGCGCGGTCTGGGGCTTATGGCACCTGCCGGCATTCTATCTCAGTGGGGTGGTTCATAGCGGGTGGGGTTTTGCGCCCTTTTTCATCGGCAACATTTGCCTGAGCGTTATCGTGACGCCCATTTTCAACAGAACCGGCGGCAGCATTCTCTGGCCCATGCTGTATCACTTCCAGCTCAGCAATCCGCTGTGGCCGGATGCCCAGCCTTACGATACCTATCTGCTGATTGGCGTTTCCGTGTTAATTCTGATTTTCCGGCGCGAAGCAATGTTTTCCAACAAACATGCCTATACCGCTGTGATTCCATCAACAATTCACTCGAAAGCCTCGACATGATCCGGGCCGTATTACTGATTGTCCTCGCAGGACTGGCGGGGTTCGCCCACGGCGCTCCCGAGGGCAAGGTGCGCCAGGTCCTGACCGACCTGCAGGAACGCTTTGCTTTCCCCGGGGCGACGGTTGCCTGGACAGGTCCTGACGACACCGTTCATGCCCTGGCTATCGGCATGGCGGATCCGGATTGTAAAAGGCAGATGTCGCCAGACACCCCCATGCTGGCCGCCAGTATTGGCAAATCTTTTGTCGCCGCCGCCATTCTGCGCGCTGCTGAAGAAGAGCAGCTTGACCTGGATTCCCCCATCTCGAACTGGCTGGGAAAGAGGGAATGGTTCCATCGGCTTCCCAACCACAAAAGCCTGACCCTGCGTCATCTGCTGACCCACACCGGTGGTTTACCTGACCACGTCTACCTTCCGGCATTCCAGGCGCTGTTCCAGAAGACCTTCACCAGTGCAGACGCGCCGGACACCCAGCAACTCATCGGCCTGATACTGGACACCGACCCCTTGTTCGCACCCGGAGAGGGCTGGGAATACTCGGATACCGGGTATTTGCTGGCCGCACAGGTTCTGGAAGCCGTGACCGGCGATTCATGGACGGATTACGTGGGAGTTCACTTCCTGAAGCCGCTTGATCTGGAGGCTACTACTCCATCCGACCAGCGCCTTCTGCCAGGACTGGCAACAGGATTCACCAGTGCTGATAACCCCTTAGGCTTGCCCGAACGCTCCCTGGATGAAGAGGGCCTTCTGGTGTGGCACCCGGCCGTGGAAGGCGCTGGTGGAGGGTTCGTTAGCAGTGCTGTCGATCTTGCCCGCTGGGGTAGGGCGCTCTGGTCCGGTCGACTGCATTCCGAGGGCAGTTTCAAAGCCATGATGACCGGCGCCGCCGTGAGCGAAGACCGCCCGGGTGTCAGCTATGGGCTTGGGGTGGTCATCGAGCCAACGGAACAGTTTGGCGAGGTCCGTGGCCACCGGGGCTGGATACCCGGCTATGTTTCTTCGCTCAGGTACTACCCGGAATACGATATCGCGATTGCCATACAGATCAATTCGGATATTGGCATGATGGGGCAAGAGGGAAGCTTTGTGGAGGTGGAAGCCGGGATAACCCAGGCGATTCTCAACCGGTACGTAAAAGGACAGTGAGATGGTCAATTACTCCGAAAGAGTCAGGGAAGTCTGGCAACGACCTGGGCCTGAAACAGTAGCGCAGGATTACAGAAACCTGGTGCGGTACGCGACCCTGGCGGCATCCAGCCACAACACCCAGCCCTGGATCTTCAAACTGGAAAAGAACCAGATCCGGATTCTTCCGGATCTGTCACGGCGCTGTCCCGCTGTGGATCCTGATGACCACCATCTCTATGCAAGCCTTGGCTGTGCCGCCGAGAATCTGTTGTTGGCAGCCGAAGCGGCGGGGCTAAAAGGTCACTGTATCTATGACGCCTCCACGTCAGGGGTAAAGATTAATTTTGAAGAAACGGCCCCTTTCCGTTCGCACTTGTTCGAAGCCATTCCCGAAAGGCAGTGCAGCCGTGTGGAATACGATGGATCGCAACTCCCTGCTGAGCAGTTGCACCAACTGGAGGAAGCGGGGCAGGGAAACGGCGTCTCCATCATGTTGTTTACTGATAACGACCGAAAAGAACAGATAGCCCGATACGTGTCTGACGGCAATATTGCCCAATTTCGGGACGATGCCTGGGCCCGGGAGCTTAAATCCTGGATTCGGTTTAGCGCGCGAGAGGCGGTCGCTAGCGGTGACGGCCTGTTTGGACCGGTCATGGGCAGCCCCGATGTACCCCGCTGGCTTGGGTTGTTGGCGATGCGCTTCGGGTTCTCCGCGAAAAAGCAGAACCAGAAAGACTACACGAACATCCGGAGCTCATCCGCCATTGCCATAGTGGTCTCCGACATCGACGACAAACCTCATTGGGTTGAGGCCGGCCGCTGCTACGAGCGACTTGCCCTGCAGGCAACTGCTCTGGGCTTGAGGACGGCCTTTATTAACCAACCGGTTGAGGTGGCACCTATACGCGCGGAGTTCGCCCGTTTCCTCGGCGTGGGCAATCGACGGCCGGATCTCATGGTGAGAATCGGTCGTGGGCCTGAAGCGCCACGATCCTTGCGCCGTCCGGTGGATGAAGTTCTGAGGACAAGCTGATGCCTTGTGTCATATTACTCACCCAATCGCGCCTGCCAGTCCTGCTGTTGGGCTTGCTCGCTCTGTTTCCGGCAGCGCGCTGGCTCTTGCTCTTCAGACACTGTCCAGGTTGGCAGGACTACGATTCCTCTGCCTGGGCCTCAGGTATGCAAGGCCAATAGCCTGATCGCGCTTGCAGCAGCGGCTGTCCTGTTCTCTACCCCGACTTTACGAAAAACCTGCTCCAGATGCTTATTGACGGTTCTCGGGCTCATTTCCAGAATCTGGCCGATCTCCCGATTGGTCTTACCGTTGGCTATCCACAAAAGCACATCTGACTCTCTGACAGTAAGATCAAAACGCTTGCGAAGGGCGGCCGTAGCCTGGTTTGGGTTCTCAGAAGCGCGTAGCCGCATCAGGTACTCCCGATTATCGACCAACGCGAGAAACTCTATGCTGCGTGTGGGCTCCACCCCTGGCAGGGGTATGGCGTGACCTGTCTCCGGTCCATGCCCAAACCATGTGCGGAGCTGTTCCTGCAGCAGCTGGCCGGCTGGCTGCGAAGGGTCGGGCAAGGCGTTGCTAACCTCTGGCGTGCTCCATAGCAGCTCACCTCGACGATTGGTGGCGAACAGGTTCTGTCCGGTGGCGTCCAGCGCCTGCCGGGCGCTTCTGGTTATGCGGGCATTGGTCAGATGAACCTGCATGCGGGCCAGCAGTTCAGTCGTGTTGATAGGCTTGGTGACATAGTCGACGCCTCCAGAGCTCAGACCCATGACGACGTGTTCGGTATCGCTAAGGCCTGTCATGAAGATAATGGGGATATCGGCAAACCCGGCTTTCTCCTTCAACAGCCGGCACGTCTCAAATCCATCCATGTTCGGCATCAACGCATCCAGTAACACGATGTCTGGTGTGATGTTATGGCTGATGTTAACGGCCTGGCTGCCGTCGAGGGCCACGAGCACTGTCATACCCGCGTTCTCGAGAGCATCGTTTATCATGCGAATGGATTCGACGGAATCGTCCACAACAAGCACTACGGTTTTGGGATTCTCATGAAGCCTCATTCGGGACTACCTCAAGCAGGGCAATGATTTTTTCGAATTGAAAATCGTTGGTCAGCCGTACCATCTCCTCCAGAAAACAAACGGAACCGGTGCCCCGATGGTTCATGGCGTCCAGAGCTTCCAGCAGTCCCTTGCGGTGTCCGATACGGGCAAGCGCAGCCAATTGATCTCTCTGTAGAGCAGGGGGTAGACCGAGTTCTGTTTTGAGGGGTGAAGGCTGACTGGCCAATGGCTCATCCGATTTCTCGTACCGCCACTCAAGCCCCAGAACTCTGGCAATGTGATCCAGCAGCAGGCTCAACCGGACTGGCTTTATGATGTATCCGTTGTGCAGATCCGGGATGTCCGTCGCATGGTGGCCTTCCTCGGCGTCCGCCGACACCATAATAACCGGCAGCGTAGCGTTATCGTGCCGGATGTCCGACAGAACCTGCCAGCCATTCAGTCCAGGCATTGAGACATCGAGAAGTAACAGGTCCGGAAGCTCTTTATCGAGTAGCTCGGCCACCTGTAAGGCATTGTTCAGTTCGCAAATCTCGAATCCCAGCGGTGACAGCATGGCGCGAATCAGTTGTCGATGGGAGTCGTCGTCATCCACGACCAGAAGTTTACGTCGGGTGCCGTGGTAGCCGTAGATGGTTCGGGACGGCTCAGATACCGAGCGCGGATTGAGGTTGTGGATGCTCGACAGCATAAGGCTCACCCGAAAAACACTGCCTTTCCCAGGTTCGCTTTCAACACTGATATCACCGCCCATAATTTCCGTAAGCAGGCGTGTAATCGTCAAACCCAGTCCTGTTCCGGTTCTGCTCTGGCCCGGCGTCCGGATGCGCTCGAACGGCCTGAATATTCGCTCCATGTTCTCCTCGGCGATTCCTTCACCGGTGTCGATAACAGTGAACTCTGCCACTTGGCTCCGGTAGCGAAGGTTCAGGGCAACTGAGCCACGGTCGGTATATTTGATGGCGTTGGATAGCAGGTTGATAAGTATCTGGCGCAGTCGTTTTTCATCCGTGGTGACCATCTCGGGCAACGGGTAGGGGCAGCTATACTCGAATTTCAGAGACTTCTCTGCCGCCTGGAGCTTGAACATGGTGACCAGCTGTTCCATCAGCAGGCCGATTCGCACCTGGTCGCGGTGCAAATCCAACCGCCCCGCTTCGATTTTGGAAATATCCAGGAGACCCTCAATCAGGTCGGCCAGGTAATCACCACTGCGCCGAATGACACCCAGTGCCTCTTTGCGTGCCGCCGGTATCAGCGGGTCGTTCTCCAGAAGCTGTGCGTACCCCAGAATGGCATTGAGGGGAGAGCGCAGTTCATGGCTGATCCCCGTAAGGTAACGGCTCTTTGCGCCGTTTGCCGCTTCGGCCTGCTCCTTCGCTGCCTGCAGTGCTTTATCAGTGCGCTCATGCGCCCGGACTTCATCGGCGAGCAGCCGATTCTGGCGCAGCGATTCTTCCTCAGCCACAACGCGGCTTTCGTGGGCGAGTACGAACAGCCAGCAGATCACGCCGGTGACGATCAGCAGGATAAAAAATACCTGCCAGAGGGTTGATGACATCAGCGACGCTTCCGCGTCGGATTGGGTCAGTGTATTGAAGTAGATAAAGGAGAGAAGCGAACCGGTGATACCGTTTATCAGCAATATAAGCGATAAAAAGTGCCCCAGGCGTGACTGGAGCAATGTCACCAGGCGGTCGGGCAAAACAAAAGTCAGCGCGGCCGCCAGCTGTTCACGGTACCCGGCGCCCGGTTTGCAGAGGTCGCCACAGCGCGCATCCAGGGAACAGCAAAGCGAGCAGATCGTGCCTTCATAGGCGGGGCACGTGGTGACGTCCTCGGCCTCGAAACTGTGTTCACAGATACAGCAACGTAGCAACAAGCAATCGGTCGCGATAGGGATGACTGGCCGGGCGGTATAGTAACGACCTTGCGTCGCCCAGGCGATGAGCGGGGCCGCCACCAGCGCGACGCCCAGTGTTATGAAATGGGATAGCGCCTGAGCGATCTCTCCTATGAGCCCGGAGTGGCAGGCGAGACCGGTGGCCGAGGCTATAAACATGGCCCCCACGCCAACAGGGTTGATGTCATAGAGGTGCGCACGTTTGAATTCGATGTGTGCGGGGCTCAGTCCGAGGGGCTTGTTGATTATCAGGTCGGCGACCAGCGCTCCAACCCAGGCTATGGCGATTACACCATAGAATCCCAGCGTTGCCTCAAGCGCCTGATAAACCCCGAGTTCCATCACCAGCAGCGCTATGCCGACATTGAAAAATAGCCAGACTACCCGGCCGGGGTGGCTGTGGGTGAGGCGGGAGAAGAAATTGGACCAGGCAATGGAGCCGGCATAGGCGTTGGTCACGTTTATTTTGACCTGGCAAAGAATGACGAACACACCCGCCACGGCCAGAGATGCTGCTGGAGACCCGGTAACGTAGTTGAAAGCGACCAGATACATATGGGTCGGGTCCACGGCGTCGGTGGCGGCAATTCCATTTTGAAGCGCCAGCACCACGAGGAAAGACCCCGCCAGAATTTTCAGCATCCCTATCACAATCCAGCCTGGCCCTCCGGCCATGACTGCAATCCACCAGCGTCGTTGTTCACTGGCGGTTGTCGGTTGAGGAATAAAACGCAGGAAATCCACCTGTTCACCGATTTGTGCGATGAGAGAGAACACAACCGCGGCGGCTGCACCGAAAAGGAGCAGGTCGAAGCGGCCGTCCGCTTCGGGCGCAACGCCCTGGAACTGGGTCCAGTCGGTAACGGTGGCAATGTCGCTGTAGAGAATAAAAACGAAGGGGGCGATTTGCAGGACCAGGAACAGCGGCTGCGTCCAGACCTGAAACCGGCTGATGGTCGTGATGCCGTGCGTCACCAGCGGAATGATCGCTACGGCGCAGATCAGGTAGCCCACAACCAGCGGAATCCCCAGCAACAGCTCAAGCGCCATGGCCATGATTGCCGCTTCAATAGCGAAGAAGATGAAGGTAAACGATGCGTAGATCAGGGAGGTGATAGTCGAACCGATGTAGCCGAACCCTGCACCGCGGGTGAGCAGGTCGATGTCAACACCGTAGCGGGCCGCGTAGTAACTGACCGGTACAGCGATCAGAAAGACAAGCAGGCTGACCACCATCGTTGCCGCTACCGCATTGGTGAAGCCGTAATGCAGGGTTATTGAGCCACCAATGGCTTCCAGCGCAAGAAACGAAATTGCCCCCAGTGCGGTGTGGCTTACGCGCCCCGCCGACCACTTACGGGCGCTCTTGGCCGTAAAGCGCAGCGCGTAATCCTCCAGGGTCTGGTTGGCCACCCACTGATTGTAATTTCTGCGGACCCGGAAGATGGTCTGTTTGGCCGCCATTCGTGCTCCTGTTGGGGGTCGCTGCTGCACCGAATAAGGGCACTCTTATGCGCTACGCCACTATTGCAACAACATCTATCAAACTCTATGCCATCCCTACCGTGGCCTTGTTCGGCAATGGCTTCGGCGTACCGGTTTGTAGCGGTATTGTCGGAGCACCGGTATGCGTTAATTGACGTAGCTCGCTAAGGTGTTCGTCGAATGTGCTCTCTTCGCTTCCTTCCCGAGAATGGCTGTGTAGGCGCTGCAAATCTGAAAGATCGGTAGCACCCGCTTTTCATCCATTCGAGGAAAGAACATGGGCAAACTACATAAGAGCCTTCTTGGCCTGGCGACGGCCATGGTGTTCGCAGGCACCGTACAGGCAGCGAATCCGCCAACGGAAGAGGTGAATACCACGGGCCTGGCGGTTACTGATGACACCGTCACCGTGGGCATCCTGCACTCCATCACCGGGACCATGTCGATCAGCGAAATTGGTTCTGTGCAGGCGGAAAAACTGGCGATCCAGCAGATCAATGAATCTGGCGGCGTGCTGGGGCGCAAAATTGAATTTGTGCAGGAAGACGGGGCCAGCGATTGGCCGACATTTGCTGAAAAAACCCGGAAGCTGCTCCGTCAGGATAACGTAGCAGCCATTTTCGGCTGTTGGACATCGGCCTCGCGCAAGGCAGTGCTGCCCGTGATGGAGCAGTACAACGGCATGTTGTACTACCCCACCTTTTACGAGGGGCTGGAGCAATCCCCCAACGTGATCTACACCGGGCAGGAAGCCACCCAGCAGATACTCGCGGGGATCGATTGGGCGGTGAAGGAAAAGGGGGCGAAGACTTTCTACCTGCTGGGATCCGATTATATCTGGCCCCGGACCTCCAATAAGATCGCCCGTAAACACATCGACAAAAAAAGCCTGAAAGTGGTGGGGGAAGAGTACTACCCGCTGGGCCACACTCAGTTCAACTCCGTGATCAACAAGATCAAGCTGCGCAAGCCAGACGTTATCTTTGCCTCAGTAGTCGGCGGCTCAAATGTCGCGTTCTACAAGCAGATGAAGGCTGCGGGCGTTGATTTCACCGACGAAAAACCCTTGCTGCTGACGATCTCCGTGACTGAGGACGAAATCCGCGGCATCGGTGGCGAAAACGTGGAAGGCATCTACGCATCCATGAAGTACTTCCAGAGCCTGGAAAACCCGAACAATGAAGAGTTTGTGGCTGCGTTCAAGGAGGCCTACGGCAAGGACATGGTGATCGGTGACGTCACCCAGGCGGCCTACCTCGGTCCCTGGCTGTGGAAAGCAGCTGTTGAAAAAGCCGGTTCTTTTGATATCGACAAAATTCGGGAAGCTTCACCCGGCATCGAACTTACCAAGGCACCTGAAGGTTATGTGCGCGTTCACGAAAACCACCACCTGTGGTCCAAAACCCGCATCGGCGTTGCTCAAACCGATGGTCAGTACAAGGTGGTTCACGAAACTGCAGAGCTGATGGAACCCGATCCATTCCCCGAAGGCTATCAGTAACAGGCAACTCCGGGTCGGTCGCTTTGGCCGGCCCGGCTCAGCTGTTTACCAGACAGGTTGTTCATTGAAGGGGAGTAAAGGGTCATGTTTGATGGTTATAGCTCCAGCGAGCTGATGTCGATATTTGCCATGCAGGGTTTTGCCGGCCTGTCCCTGTTCTCGGTCTTTGTACTGATGGCGCTGGGCCTGGCGATCATCTTCGGCCAGATGGGGGTGATCAATATGGCCCACGGGGAGTTCATGATCCTGGGCGCTTACACCACCTACCTGACGTCGTCCGTATTTCAAAGCTACCTGCCCGCCCTGTTTGAGGGCTACTTTTTCGTTGCGATGATCTTCGCTTTTCTGGCTTGTGCGGCGCTGGGCGCGTTTGTGGAGTGGGCGATGGTTCGGCATCTGTACAGGCGACCACTGGATACGCTGCTCGCAACCTGGGGGCTGAGTCTGATTCTGCAGCAGGCTTACCGCTCCATATTCGGCGCTCGGGAAGTAGGCGTGACCCTGCCGGACTGGATGATGGGTTCGATCCAGGTGACTGACCTGGTGGAGTTACCTTTGAATGGCCTGATTGTGATGGTCATTGCGCTGTCCATCGCACTGGGGATCTATCTGCTGATGTATCGCTCCGGGTGGGGTCGAAAAGTCCGGGCAGTCGTTCAGAACCGACCCATGGCAGAGGCTGTGGGCATCAACAGCGCTGGGGTCGACCGCGCAACCTTTGCGCTCGGCTGCGGCATCGCCGGGATAGCGGGTAGCGCTTTCACCATGATTGGCTCCACCGGGCCATCGTCCGGGCAGGCCTACATCGTCGATACCTTTCTGGTCGTCGTCTTCGGGGGTGCCCAGAGTCTTATTGGCACCATTGTCTCCGCATTTTCCATCTCCCAGGCTCAGTCCACCATGGAATTCTTTCTTAGCGGGTCCATGGCCAAGGTACTCACCCTGCTGGTGGTTGTAGGCATTCTGATGCTTCGCCCCGAAGGGCTGATGGCACTGAAGGTTCGTAAATAGGAGCGCCGCATGAAATCAGCATCCGTACTGCACTGGTTCAAGTCCCGTGAGGGTATCTATTATCTACTGCTGGCCCTGTTGTTGCTGGTGATTCTGCCCCTGAGCCTGGACGCTTTTCGCCTCAACATGGTGGGCAAGTACCTGACCTATGCCTTCGTGGCGGTGGGTCTGGTGATGTGTTGGGGTAAGGCCGGCATTCTCAGTCTGGGGCAGGGCGTGTTCTTTGGTCTGGGTGGCTATTGCATGGCCATGTTCCTGAAGCTGGAAGCCTCCACCCCGGAGGCTACCGCCATTCAGTCCACGCCGGGCATTCCAGACTTTATGGATTGGAATCAGCTCACCGAGTTGCCCTGGTTCTGGCAGCCATTCCACAGCTTCTCGTTCACCGTGCTGGCGGTGGTCGGCGTCCCGGTAATTCTCGCGATGATCATTGGCCTGGCGATGTTCACGCGCCGGGTCGGCGGTGTCTATTTCGCCATCATCACTCAGGCGATTGCGGCCATCCTGACTATCCTGATCATCGGCCAGCAAGGCTATACCGGCGGCGTCAACGGCATAACGGACCTTCGCACCTTGATGGGCTGGAGTATCCGTACCGACGAGGCCAGAACCATCCTGTATTTCGTATGCGTCGGCCTTTTGTTCCTGTGCCTGTTAGTGGCGCGGCTTGTAGAAAAGCGCAAGCTGGGTCGCATCCTGGTAGCGATGAACGGCCAGGAAACGCGGGTGCGCTTCTCCGGTTATAACGTCGCCTCTTTCAAGATATTTGTATTCTGCCTGGCAGCGGCCTTTGCCGGTGTTGGCGGAGCCATGTTCACGCTCCTCGTTGGATTCATGTCGCCCTCCTTCATCGGCATTGTTGCTTCCATCGAAATGGTGATCTTCTGTGCCCTGGGCGGTCGGCTGTCCATCCTGGGGGCCGTGTATGGCGCCCTGCTGGTCAATGCCGCAAAAAGCGGTTTCTCCGAATCTTTCCCGGAACTCTGGCCTTTCGCGATGGGCGCGCTGTTTATTGGCGTCGTGCTGGCCTTTCCCAATGGCCTCGCGGGGCTCTACTCGACCTACGTCATTCCGCTGGAAAAGCGTTTACTCCGCCGTAAGGCCACTGAGAAGACGGCGTCGCGCCAAGCTGTGGGCAAGGCTTCGGGTACCGACAAAAACGCGAACCTGCTGAGCGATCGGTTCAGCCCGGAGAAATCCTGATGAACGCAAAGCGAATCCAGAGCAATGAGTTTTTGCTGGCAGTCGAAGGGCTGACCGTCTCTTTCGATGGCTTCAAGGCCGTGGACGATCTTTCCTTCTATCTGGACCCGAATGAGATCCGCGTGATCATCGGCCCGAACGGGGCCGGCAAGACCACGGTGCTGGACCTTATCTGCGGGAAAACCCGAGCCTCTGGCGGTTCGATCAGGTTCAAGGGTCGGGAGCTCACAAAAATGAGAGAACATCAGATCGTCCACGCCGGGGTGGGGCGCAAGTTCCAGAATCCCTCGGTGTTTGAGGACCTGAGCGTATTCGAGAATCTTGAGGTCTCGTATCCACGCGGGCACACCGTCATGGGCGCGCTCGCGTTCAAGCGGGACAGCGCTGTGGAGGAAGCCATTGAGGAAGTAGCAGAAACCATATTCCTGTCGGAGATGCTTAACGAGCCTGCCGCTTCGCTCAGCCACGGCCAGAAGCAATGGCTGGAAATCGGCATGCTGCTTATTCAGAAACCCGAACTGCTGATGCTGGATGAGCCGGTTGCCGGGATGTCCGTAGCGGAGCGCAAGAAGACAGCTGAACTGCTGAAGGTCATTACAACCCGACATACCGTTCTGGTTATAGAGCATGACATGCAGTTTGTGGAGAACATTGCTGACCGTGTGACGGTCATGCACCAGGGCAAGGTTATTTCCGAGGGGTCAATTGAACACGTTAAAGCTGACCCGAAAGTCGTCGAAGTCTATCTGGGGCACTGATCATGCTGAATGTTACCCATCACTCGGTGGCCTACGGCCAAAGCACAATCATCAATGACCTCAATCTGGAGGTCGCCGATAACGAGATCGTAGCTGTCGTCGGCCGCAACGGTATGGGCAAGTCGACATTGATGCGGTCGCTGGTCGGAATGACACCGTCCAGGGGCGGCCAGGTTTCCCTGAACGGTATCGACCTTACAGCCATGAAAAGCTTCCAGCGGGTTCGCTCTGGCATCGGCTTTGTGCCCCAGGGCCGGATGATTTTCCCCACCCTGACCGTGAAGGAAAACATTGAAACCGGTCTTGCCGCGGTCGGCGAGAAGCGAATTCCTGAAGACCTGTACGAGCTGTTTCCAGTGCTGAAGGAAATGCAGCATCGACGGGGAGGCAACCTTTCCGGCGGCCAACAGCAACAATTGGCCATTGCCCGGGCTCTTGCGACCCGACCCAAGGTGTTACTGCTGGATGAACCGACTGAGGGTATCCAGCCCAGCATCATCAAGGACATTGCCCGAACGCTAAGACGCATTCGGGATCAGCGGGGGTTGTCGATAGTGGTGTCCGAGCAGGTGTTGAGCTTCGTTATGGACACCGCAGACCGGATTCTGGTGATCGAAAAGGGAGACATCGTGCACCAGGAAAGCCGTGAGGGTGCCGACCAGCAGAAAATTGCCAGCTATCTGTCTGTCTGACGGTCTGGCTGTTTTATACGAAGGGCAGCCTCGCACGGCTTGCCGTACGCAAAGAGTTTCCGGGGAGAAGCGAAATGAGACATGGCGATATTTCAAGTAGTGACGATACCGTCGGTGTGGCGGTCGTGAATTACAAAATGCCGCGGCTGCATACGCGGGCAGAGGTGCTCGATAACGCCCGTAATATAGCCGAGATGATCAAGGGTATGAAGGTAGGGCTTCCGGGCATGGATCTGGTGGTGTTCCCCGAATACAGCACCATGGGCATTATGTATGACAACGAAGAGATGATGGCCACCGCAGCCAGTATTCCCGGGGATGAGACGGAGATATTTTCCCAGGCCTGCAGGGAGGCGAATACCTGGGGTGTCTTCTCTCTGACCGGGGAGCAGCATGAGGCGCACCCGGGCAAGGCGCCGTATAACACGCTGGTTCTGATCAATAACGAGGGGAGTATCGTCCAGAAATACCGCAAGTGCATTCCCTGGTGCCCGGTCGAAGGCTGGTATCCCGGTGATACGACTTATGTCACCGAGGGCCCGAAGGGGATGAAGATCAGCCTGATTATCTGTGACGACGGCAATTACCCCGAGATCTGGCGCGATTGTGCCATGAAAGGCGCGGAGCTGATTGTCCGTTGCCAGGGCTATATGTATCCCGCCAAAGAGCAACAGATCATGATGGCCAAGTGTATGGCATGGGCCAACAACTGCTACGTCGCGGTCGCCAATGCGACTGGCTTCGACGGCGTATATTCGTATTTCGGGCATTCCGCCCTGATCGGGTTCGACGGGCGGACACTGGGGGAGTGTGGCGAGGAGGATATGGGGGTTCAGTACGCCCAGCTTTCACTCAGCCAGATTCGCGATGCGCGGAAAAATGACCAGTCCCAGAATCACCTGTTCAAGCTCCTGCACCGGGGCTACAGCGGCATCCAGGCTTCGGGCGACGGCGACAAGGGCGTGGCCGACTGTCCTTTTGATTTCTATCGGACCTGGGTGATGGACGCACAGAAGGCACAAGCGGATGTGGAAGCCATGACGCGCAGAACCACCGGTGTCGCAGAATGCCCGGTGGGTAGCCTGCCGGTGGCGGGCAAAGAGAAAAGCGCGGGCGCTTAACGCGGTTCTGGTGTCCTGTCCTCTCACCCTGACCACGGGATACTCGTTATGCCCTTTATCAACGAGCGCCTGGACGCAACAAGGTCTTCCGTCCAGAACAGCCAGCCCCCGGGGGAAGCGGTTCGGGTTTCCCGGTTCCGGTTCGAGCCGGAGCAGGTGATGCAGGTCCTGCGCGATCAGATTGTGGGGCAGGACCCGATACTTGCCGCGATGGAAGCCCTGCTGGTGCGGGTTAAAGCAGATATCGGCGATGAGCACCGTCCCCTCGGGGTTCACCTGTTCCTGGGACCAACCGGCGTCGGTAAGACTGAAACGGTCCGGTTGTTGGCGGAGGCCATTCACGGCGATCGGGACAGCCTCTGCCGCATCGACATGAACACACTGGCTCAAGAGCATTACGCCGCAGCGCTGACGGGTGCGCCACCGGGCTATGTCGGCAGTCGGGAAGGCCATAGCCTGTTTGATCCCGACAAAGTGCAGGGCAGTTATAGCAAGCCGGGTATTGTGCTTTTCGATGAGATCGAGAAAGCCAGCCCCGAGGTGAACCGGACGCTGCTCAACGTGCTCGATACCGGACGTCTTGTTTTACCTTCCGGCCTGAAGGAAATCGACTTTCGCAACACTCTCATCTTCATGACCAGCAATGCTGGCGCGGCCGAGGCAGAGGCCCTCCAGCAACGGTACGGCAAGGGTTGGCGGCGTTGCCTCGGATTAAGCCCGCCGGATGTTGACGCGGTCCGGGAACAGGCACTTCGCAAATATTTTGACCCGGAGTTCCTCAATCGCATTGACCAGACCCTGTCGTTCAGCAGTCTGTCCCGCGCCTGGCTCGACGACTTGCTGGATAAGGAGCTGCGGGCACTCAACCGACGGCTGCTTCGCAAAGGGGCTGAGCTGACAATCCAGCAGTCAGCCCGGGCTTTCCTGTGTGCCGGGTTTGACCCCCGTTACGGCGCACGGGAAATGCTCAGGGCGTCACGCCGGTATCTGGAGCCCGCGATCGCCCGGGCACTTTTGGACCATCCGCACCGCAACCACTTCGAAGCGACGCTGAGCGAGGGCGCACTGGTCGTTTCGCCTTGCGTCAGATAGTCGTTTTTTTACGTCAAATGACGTAGGCAGCTTGGGCATTCGGCGAATAGTCGTTCACGGCCGTGATGGCAGATAGTGGAGTGGTCATTGAGCATCCGTCACAGACGGAAAGGCAACGGCATCTGAACCTGCAAGCCTGATCCAAGGAGCGCCCGTTATGGCCGAAACTATTGTAAAGATTGACCTCAGCAAGTCTGCTTACGAGAACGAGAATATCCACAACCGCTGGCATCCTGATATTCCCATGATCGCGACCGTCAAGCCCGGCGACGACTTCATCATGGAGTGCTACGACTGGACGGGTGGTCAGATCAAGAACAACGATAGCGCAGACGACGTCCGCGATGTTGACCTGACCCAGGTGCATTTTCTTTCCGGCCCGGTTGGGGTGCAGGGGGCAGAACCAGGAGACCTGCTTGAGGTCGACATCCTCGATATCGGCGCTTTCAAGGAGAGCCAGTGGGGGTTCAACGGCTTTTTCTCCAAGCAGAACGGGGGCGGCTTTCTGACGGAACACTTCCCGGAAGCTCAGAAGTCCATCTGGGACTTCAATGGCATGTTCACCAAATCACGCCACATCCCCAATGTGGAATTCGCCGGCATGATCCATCCTGGCCTCATTGGTTGTCTGCCTTCTAAAGAAATGCTGGATGAGTGGAACCGGCGGGAGAAGGAGCTCTACGACACCGAACCTGACCGGGTCCCTGGTTTGGCCAACTTGCCCTATGCGGAAACGGCGCACCTTGGCAAGCTCGCCGGCGACGCGGCGAAACAGGCCGCGGCGGAAGGCGCCCGTACAGTTCCCCCTAGAGAGCATGGCGGTAACTGCGACATCAAAGACCTGTCCCGTGGCTCTAAAGTGTATTTTCCTGTCTATGTTAAAGGCGGTGGCCTTTCCGTGGGCGATCTTCACTTCAGCCAGGGTGACGGCGAGATTACGTTCTGCGGAGCCATCGAAATGGCCGGGTGGATCCACCTGCGGGTCAATCTGATCAAGGACGGGATGGCCAAGTACGGGATCAAAAACCCGATCTTCAAACCCAGCACGATCAAGCCCCGCTACGAAGACTACGTGATTTTTGAAGGCATTTCGGTGGATGAGCAGGGCAAGCAGCACTACCTGGATGTTCAGGTCGCCTATCGCCAGGCTTGCCTGAATGCCATCGAATACCTGACCAAGTTCGGTTATACCCCGGCGCAAGGCTACGCGTTGCTCGGTTGCGCTCCGGTTGAGGGCCATATCAGCGGCGTAGTGGACGTTCCCAATGCCTGCGCCACGCTTTGGCTACCGACGGAAATCTTCGACTTTGACATCAATCCGACGGCGGAAGGCCCGACCAAAAAGGTCAAGCCAGGAACCGACGTCCCGCTGTCGCCGGACAAGGGGTGAGCCATGCCTCTGTATGATTACAAGTGCCGCGAACACGGCTTGTTCCAGGAATTGGGCATGATGGCAGAGGCGGCGAACCCGAAACCGTGTCCTGTATGTCAGGCGCTTTCAGTCCGGGTGATTGTGCTGCCACCGGAGCTGGCACTGATGGACCCGGCAGGCAGAGAGGCCAGGGCCCGGAATGAAAAAGCGAGGCACGAACCGGTTTTCTCCACGGCGGACCGTCGGAGTAATGACGCGGAGCACCGTCAGGCCTGTGGGTGCATGAAAAAGCCTGAGGGCAAACACCAGCTCTTCTACACGGCGGATGGAAACAAGATGTTCCCGTCAATGCGCCCCTGGATGATCAGTCATTGATTGAGGCTTAGGAAATGCGGCCCAGTCCTGGAGTCCCAGTCGCCTGACGTTGGCGACTAAATACAAAGGGCTCCGGGACGGGCCTTCTTCCACGATTTTCTCACCGCGGTTCAGAAACCGGCGACTGGGAGGCAGCTATTTGAACCGCACTACCAGTTCGTGCATGTCCCTGGCGATATTACCCAATTCTTTGACGCTGTCGGTTGAGCCCTGGCTCTTGGTCAGGTTTTGCTGGGTAAGGTCCGAAATGTTCTCGACCTGGGCGTTTATCTGGTCTGACACCTGAGCCTGCTCTTCGACCGCAGCGGCCATCTGCAGCGCCATGTCGGCTATTTCACTCACGGCATCGCCTATGCCAACAAGCGTTTTCTCGGTCTCGAACATCTTTGAGAGACCTGTTGTCGCAGCTTCAGCGCCTGCTGTAGCAACTGAAACCGACTGCTCAGACCGGCTGACCAGTGTGTCCACGATTTTGTGGATCTCTTTGGTCGACTCCTGGGTTCGTCGTGCAAGACCACGAACTTCATCAGCCACAACCGCAAAGCCCCGGCCGTGGTCACCCGCTCGCGCAGCCTCTATGGCCGCATTCAGGGCCAGAAGATTGGTCTGCTCAGCGATCTGCTCAATGATACCGGCCACCGAAGCAATGTTGTGGCTCTGTTCGGCGAGTTCCGAAACCGATACTCGAATGCCGTCGACGGTCTCTTTCAGCTGCTCGATCGCCAAACGGGTTGCTTCTACTACCTTACGGCCTTGTACAGTCTGGTTGCGGGACTCCTCCGCCTTCGCTGCCGTGGCCTGAACATTGGAAGAAACTTCCGCGACTGTAGTCGACATCTCGTGCACCGCTGCCGCGACCTGAGCCGTTTCCGCAGCCTGCCTGTTAAGGGAATCCTGGGTTTCCTGCGCAAGCTCCATACCGGCCATCGAGCGCAAACTGACCTGGGACGCGGAGTCTTCAATGCGCGTCAGCACAGTATCCAGGTGAGCTCGCTGTGCCATGACAGCAACCTTGATCTGCCCGGTGTCGATCCTGCGATCATCGGTGAAGCTTTTCGCGGCCAGCACGTCGGTGAAACTACCGTGTAACAGTTGCTTCAGGTCAGCTTGAAAACGCATCTCAGTCAGCTGTTTCCAGGTAACAGACGCGACCAGCGCCAGCATGAGCAGGCCGATGGCCACGTTGGAATGCTGTGCGACCGCAGCCCCGACGGCGAGGCAGGTGGTGATGGTAAGTAGCACCAGGGGAACCGATACATGATCGAGCGGCTTCGCTATTTTCTTGCCGCTGTTGATTCTTGCGTAAAGACGGGACGCGCGCTCGACATCTTCACGCGCAGGGCAGGAACGCACTGATTCGTAGCCAACGATTTTGCCGCCTTCGGTTATAGGCGTAACGTAGGCATTCACCCAATAGAAGTCGCCGTTCTTACAGCGGTTCTTGATGAGACCCATCCACGGCTTGCCGGCTTTCAGGTGCGACCATACGTTGTCAAATGCCGCCGCGGGCATGTCCGGGTGCCGAACGATGTTATGAGGCTGACCAATCAGCTGATCCCTGCTGAAACCACTAATCTCTACGAAGGCGTCATTGCAGTGTTTGATCTTGCCTTTGAGGTCGGTCGAAGAGATGAGTTTCTGCCCGACTTGAAATCGCCGTTCGGTCTGCGTGACTGGAAGGTTCTGTCTCATTGTAGTAATTGTTCTCGGCTAAGAAGAATAGAGAAACCGCACAGCAGTGATTACTATCGCGCTCAGGTACGTATCGGCAGCTTTCCGCTAAAGTGTAGTTCTCTCCTGCTCGTTGGATCTACGTACATTACGTAACGGCCTAGAGAAGCTGGAGCCAGTTTGGTAGCCCGCTTCTTTAGAGGCGCGTTTGCTGTAATGGTCGGCCGAGGTCTTGGTTTGTCCTCGACGGAAACAGGCCGACACTCTGGAATATCAGGGGCAGCAAAGCTCAGTCGCTACGGCGTCTGGCCCGCTTTACGGCTTGCCGACAGGCATGCCAAATCTGGCCCGCGCAGCGGCATACTCCGCTTTGAGGTCTGCTGCCGTTTCAGCCACTGTTGTAATGCTCGTGATACTACCGACACCTTGACCGGCGCCCCATATGTCTTTCCAGGCCTTGCTCTTACTGCCCGTGTCACTGAATTGCATTTTGGACGGGTCCGAGGTGCCCAGGTTTTCAGGGTCGAGCCCCGCATTCTCGATACTGCCCCTGAGGTAATTGCCGTGCACGCCCGTGAAGAGGTTGGTGTAGACCACATCCGCCGCTGAAGATGTGGTGACCATCTCTTTGTAGGCCTGATCCGCGTTGGCCTCTCGAGTGGCAATGAAACGGGTGCCCATATAGGCGAGATCGGCGCCCATGACTTCAGCGCTGAGAATGTGATGCCCTTTGGTCAGGGAGCCAGCAAGGATCACAGTGCCGTCGTAGAAACCGCGGATTTCGGTGAGCAGGGCAAAAGGGCTCAACGCACCGGCATGGCCGCCCGCGCCGGCACTGACCAGTATGAGGCCGTCGACCCCGGCGCTGAGGGCTTTTTTGGCGTGACGCACATTGATGACGTCGTGGAAGACCAGGCCGCCATAGCTGTGGATAGCATCGACCACGTCAGTTGGCGCGCGCAGGCTGGTGATGACGATGGGTACCTTGTGCTTTACGCAGACTTCCACGTCATGGGCCAGGCGCTCGTTGGACGAATGACATATCTGGTTTACCGCAAACGGGCCGACTTTTGCGTCCGGGTGCTCCGCCTGATATTTCTCCAGTTCGCGCTGGATCTGTGTGATCCATTCGTCGAGCTTTTCTGCGGGTCGGGCGTTCAGTGCGGGGAACGAGCCAACAAGGCCGGCTTTGCACTGCTCGATGACCATCTCAGGATTAGAGAGAATGAACATCGGCGAGCAGATCACAGGGAGCGCCAGTTTGTCAGCCAACTGCGTTGGTAGGCTCATGTCTTTTCTCCATGCAGGATAGGAATTTGGACGTCAATGCAGAAGTCGACCCGCAAACGGGCGCTCAGCTGAGCGCTTGGCTGCGTATGTCTCTTCGTCTGGATAGCCGTTTCAGTGGTCGCGAAAAACCACCGTATTCTCGAGTTCTTCCCGCGTGGTCCGGGTGCGGTTGGCGGCCACCTCAGGGTCTTCATAACCGAAACTGATGCCCAGCAGAATACCCACGCTACCGTCGATATCGAAAGCGCTGCGCACAAGGTCGGGGTAGTTACGCATACTGCCCATTGCGCAGGAACTCACCCCAAAGGCCGTCATGGCCAGCATGAGTGTCTGGGCGTACATGCCCACGTCCAGCGCGATGGTTTCGCCAAAGGACCGGTCCATGGCGAGAAAAGCGATATGGGGCGCATCGAATAGCTCAAAGTTGCGCAGAGCTGCCCGCATTCTGCCGGGTTTATCGTCCCGGCTGATGCCCATTTCGTCATAGAGTGCTACCGCACAGGCGACCTGTCGCTTACGGTACTGGCCCTCGAACCGTTCAACATACTGGAAGTCCGAGTTGGCCGGCGTTCCCGCACGGGCACGCTCCACAAACTGATCCCGGAGCTGGTCCTTCAGCCGCCCGGAGGCTACGAACGTCTGCCATGGCTGGGTGTTACAGTTCGACGGCGCCTTCTGGGCAAGCGCAAAAATCTGGTCGAGCGTATCCTGGGGTACGGGGTCAGGATGGAAGCCCCGCACTGAACGGCGGGCTGAGATAGCATCCACCAGAGACATCTGTTCTTGAACGTTCATTCGACTACGACTCCGAAGGTGCGTTATGAAAGGCGATGCCAAATTCGTGGCCAAAGCCGGGTACGTTAGCAAGGTAACGATGCACCGCGGTAGTCCCTTTTCGTATCAGATTATTACGAGGGCCATGCCCGTACCCTTCATCCAGGCGGGTTCGGTACCAGCGCGACAGCCAGGGGGAATACGCGCGCTTCGTGCCCGTTCCGCAAGCTTTGCAGAGCGGTTGAAAGTTTTACCGACTTTTTCCGGACGTGCGCGGGTTAAAAGCCGCCACACTCCAGGAGATCACCGTCGGGTGAGGCGCCAGGGCGCAGGGCAGACATGCCGCGCCGCGAAGCCTGGTCCGTGGATTTGCTGGCGGATAAGCTGGCCGTTTCTGATGGGCATGTACCCTGCATAGTGAAGTCGCGACCGTCCTGGGCGCGCACAAGCGCAACTATGCCGTTGTCCTTGGCGGCCAGGCAGTTGCCCATGGCGGCCGGACAAAGATGAGCTACGGCAGCCATTTGGCTCGACAGGCCCATACCGCCAGATCAACCACGAGAACGCAAGGAGCACACTCATGGCAAACACTGAAACCCGCATGGAAAATACTGAAACCCGGGCGCTGAACCACACCGGCATCAACATGTCGCCGACCCTGACCAAGGAGATGCTGAGCGGCAACGCGCTGTTCAAGGTCGGGCCTGTCAGTTCCGAAGAGATGGCGGCTATTCGCACCAGCTACATCACCCTGAAAACATCCGTCGGCTCGGTTCCCATTCCAGGGACATTCCGAGGCTTCCTCCAGACCGGCAAGGACAAACTGACGGGGCACAACCCGGAAGTGCTGATAAACAAGCTCGGGCAACGGCTGGCGTTCGAGCGCACTGGCGTCAGGCTCTATGATGCGTTGATCATGAAATGTGAAGCCGATCAGACAAGCCCGGGGGCGGACGTCATCTCCTTGGATGTTCTGAAGCAGTTCCGCAAAGAAGAGGCCGAGCATTTTGAGCTTGTGAAGGAAGTCATGGACTCCATCGGTGCGGACCCGACTGCCCAGACGCCCGATGCCGATGCTTCGGCGATGGCGGCGCTGGGTGTTATCAAAGTGCTGACCGAACCACGGACGTCATTTCCGCAGTGCCTCAACGCCATACTTGCCGCGGAACTGACGGATCACGCTGCGTGGGAACTACTCGTTGAGCTTGCCCACGGTATGGGCCAGACCAAGACGGCTCAGCGTTTCCAGGAAGCCCTGGGGCAGGAGAGTAAACACGTTGAGCAGATCAAGAGCTGGCTACGCGAAATGACGCTTCAGCAGGCGACCGCGATCTGAACGCCAACTGACAGAGAAAGCCGCTATTCGGCCTCGATTGGCACTGCCAAGGATTGCGTAAAAGCCTGACGGACTGCTAGCGTTGAATTACACCATGACCCATGGACGATGCGAAGCTCGGCATGGGCTTGAAATGTAACGCGTGGGGCGCAACCACTGACAGGGGAGGTTAAGTGGCAGTTTTTAGCCCAGACAGCTGGACGTTATTGCAGAGCAGTCTTGTCTTTGCTGCCTGTGCAGTGGTGATTGGGGTTCTGGGCACGCGGCTGACGCGCATCGTCGATCAGTTGGCGGACCGAACAGGACTTGGTGAAGCTATTGCCGGAGCTGTGCTTTTGGGCGCCTCGACCTCACTGTCCGGGGCCGTGCTTTCTGTAACGGCAGCGTGGAAGGGCCACGCTGAGCTTTCGGTCAGTAACGCGCTCGGCGGAATCGCCGTGCAGACGCTGTTTCTGGCGGTAGCCGATATTTTCTACAGGCGAGCAAACCTTGAGCATGCGGCCGCTTCTGCGCCCAACATGCTCCAGAACGCTCTGCTCATGTCCCTGCTGGCGATCATCCTTCTGGCGCCAACGCTGCCGGATGTTACTGTCTGGGGCGTTCATCCGGTCACCCCGATTCTCTTCTGCCTGTACATCTACGGCATAAAATTGGTCAAAGGTGCGCGGCTTCAGCCCATGTGGAACCCGTCGATCACGCGTGAGACGCGCGACGATGTTCCCGAGGATGAAGACGCGACGCCGGCGCTGCCCAGGTTGGTTATCGAGTTTCTGATACTGATCAGCACCATGGGTTTCGCCGGTTGGATACTTGAGCCGGCAGCTTCAAATATTGCCGCCCGGACAGGTCTTGGGCAAACCATCGTAGGTGTGCTCTTTACTGCCACCAGCACCTCGCTACCGGAACTCGTGACCTCCATAGCCGCAGTGCGCCGCGGCGCGTTGACGCTCGCGGTTGGCGGCATAGTGGGTGGCAACGCTTTCGATACGTTGTTTACGGCTGCATCCGACATCGCCTACCGGGACGGCTCTATTTACCATGCCATGTCTGAACAGGCTGTGTTCTGGGTCAGCCTCTCGCTAGTGATGACCAGTTTCCTGATGATGGGCTTGATCCGCAGGCAGGAGCAGGGCCTGGGCGGTATAGGAGCGGAAAGCGTAGCGCTGATTGTCGTCTATGGACTCGGTGTGGGAAGGCTTTTTATCAGTTGACTGGGCAGTTGACTGGGCAGTTGAGTAGTCAGGTGAATAGTCAGTTGACTGACAGCCCCGTGGGCGTTTTGAGCCGCGTAGCCCAATGCCGAGCGCTGATGTCGACACGAAAACCGAACGCTGCCTGAACACTGGCGTGCAGCGCAGGTGGGCATAGGGGGGGTGAGAATGTCGGAGCCGCATGGCCCTCGGGACCTGGAGCAAATGCTGGACCGTATCGCGTACGCGGAGCGAACAGGCGGTGAGCGGACCACGCTGGAAGGCATTGTGACTGCCGTCGGACGCCGCTCCTTCGGCCCGCTGCTGCTCGTTCCCGGCATTATCACCCTGATGCCCATCGTGGGCGACATTCCTGGCGTGCCCACGCTGATGGCGTTGCTCGTTCTGGTGGTGGCAGGACAGCTTTTGCTGGGGCGGGATTACTTCTGGTTGCCTGACTTTCTCCTGAAGCGTTCAGTCGAGCGCGACAAGGTGCGGAAATCGCTGAAGTGGACGCGTCCGCCTGCACGCTTCATGGACCGCTTCTTCCGTCCCCGCCTTGCCATTTTCACCCGCGGAATCGGCGTTTATGCTGTCGCGCTCGTGTGCATCGGTATAGCGCTGACCATGCCGCCGATGGAGTTCATACCTTTCTCGGCCAATGGCGCAGGGCTGGCATTGACGCTGTTTGGCCTTGCACTTATGGCCCACGATGGCCTGATGGCCTTGATCGCTTTCGCGACGACGATAGTGACCTGGGCCTTGGTGCTCAACTTTGTCTAGCGGGCCGGTCCGTCACGGGGCGCAGTTCTCAACACGGGCAAAGCGCGACGCAGGGGCGCGGCTCGCCTAAGCGGTCCGACTTGTATCCAGCCTGATTCGCAGACCCCAGCTTGCCGTCGCTCAATCCAGGTCTTCGAGAAGAGCTTCCATGATGTCATTCATGGAGATGAAACCAAGCAGCTCGTTATCTCGCAGAACCAGCAAACGTTTGACCCTATGCTCCGTCATCATCGAGGCGACGTGTTTAAGCGCCAGGTTTTCGCCGACTGACAGCGCCGGACGCGCGCAAACGTCGTAGACATTAAGAAGATCGATGTCGCCGCCTTCGGCCACGATGGTCTTCAGTATGTTTGTGTAGGTGATCAGGCCCCACGCGTCATTCGGGTTCTGCTGGTGCACCACCAACGATTTCAGCCCATGCTGCTTCATCAGGCCCAGCGCCTCACGGATCTTGGCCAGGGGTGACACCGTAACCACATCCCGGACCATCACATCTTTTACCAGTCGCATCTTGGATTCTCCGTCAGAAGCCTTCTTTAACGTGCTGCTCAAACTTTTCATACTGGCTCAAATCGATCCCACCCAGGTGCTCCAGGGGAACCGTAAAGACCAGCCCCTGGGAGTCAGTATCGTTAGGCATAATGATTCCCTGGATTGCTTTGAGCACCTCCAGTGAGAGACTTTTTTCCAGCACCATCATCAGTACGGATTGGCTTCCATCAAAGCTGAGGCCAAAAAAAGTCTTCTTTGTTGTGTTTGCGATGCCCCGTCCGGACAACAGCGTTATGCCGCCCGCACCTTGTTCCCGGGCCGCGTCGATGCAGTCCTGCTCCAGATCCTCCGGCACAAAAGCCACCAATACTGAAAATTTCATTGCTCAACCTCCCTTCTGTTAGCGAGCCAACGCATCACGATGGCGTACAGCATGACAGTGACAATCGGAAATATGGATGCGAAAGCGATCAGCCCAAAGCCATCCATGAGGACATTGCGCCCTTCAATGTGAGTCGCCAGCCCCACGCCCAGAGCGGTTACCAGGGGAACGGTTACCTCTGAAGTGGTAACGCCGCCGAGGTCATAGGCAAGCGCGACAATGGTACGTGGCGCGAGGGCTGTCAATGCGATCACCAGCACATAGCCGCCCATGATGTAGTAGTGGATCGAGTCACCCACGATGATGCGGTGCACCCCAATGCTGATACCGATGGCGACACCAAACGCAACCAGTACCCTTATGGCGTTACCATTAAGCGTGCCGGCAGCGGCTTCCTCGGCCTGTTCGCCAATTGCTATCAACGCCGGCTCGGCCATGGTCGTGGCAAAGCCGATGGCGAAGGCAAACAGATAGATAAAGCCGAAGCGCTCCATAGCGATGAGCTGTTCGGCCATACCGGTACCAATCGGGAAAAGCCCAAGCTTCAGACCCACCACGAACGCGTAGAGCCCGACTATAACCAGCACAAAGCCCAGGATGACCCGCTGAGGATTGGCCAGCCCGCGCTTTAGTACCAGATACTGAAAAAACAGGATGGTCACAATCAGTGGAAGCACATCGCGGACCATGCCAGCCAGTTCAAGCAGTATCTTAAGCGGACCGCCCAGGGCCGTATCTGTACCAGAGGACGGCAGACTGACGGCTGCATCTCCGGCTGCGCCGCTATAGACAAGAATGCCATAGGCCTGGACGCTCAGCATGGGGGTCATGACCGCGAGGGCGACCAGGCCAAAACCGTCGGTCAGCGGATTACGGCCACGGATTGATGTCGCGAGGCCGATACCCATGGCGGCAATCAGGGGCACCGTCACAATATTGGTCGTCACGCCGCCCGAGTCGTAGGCCAGTCCCACAATTTCCGGCGGTGCGAACCAGGTCAGGGTGACCACCAGGATATAGCCAATGATCATGAACCAGTGCAACGGCCAGCCCATGATGGTCCGAAAGACCCCCACCGCGACCACCAGCCCCACCGACACCGCGATAAGAAGACGCAGCGTGAGGCCATTTATACGGCCCTGGCTGATTTCCTCTGCCTGATGGGCAACGGCGATGAGCGCGGGCTCGGCCACCACTGCTGAAAAGCCAAGAGCGAAACCGAACGACAATAGAATGGGTAACGACCCACGACGGGCAAACTGGTTGGACAGGCTTTTGCCCACGGGAAAGACACTGAGCTCCAGCCCGCGAAGAAACAGGGCGACGCCGGTGGCGACAATAAGTAGGCCGATTGAAATGCTGAGGCTGTTGTCGGGTACCTGCCGTAGCACGACAAGCTGGAAAAACACGACAACCAGAACGATAGGAAACAGGTTCTTGAGCGCGTGAAGGAACGCGTGTCCAAAAGCCTGTAGGTCGTGCACGAGATGCCCCTTGGAACCGGTCTATAAAAGGATGGGTGCCGCGCGCCCATATGCTCAACAGTGGCGTAGTTATCAGGCCACGCCGAAAACGTGCTTGAGGTAGTTCACATAACCTTCGTCCCGGGTCATCGTCTTGCCCGGGTCGTCCGACACCTTTGCCACTGGCTGACCATTGCAGGAGACCATCTTTATAACGATGTTCATGGGTTTGATGCCAGGAATATCGCAGGTCAGGCTGGTCCCGATACCGAAACTGGTCCTGATGCGTCCCTCAAGCAGGGTTTTGATCTCCATCGCCCGGTCAAGCGTCAGATTGTTGCTGAAAATCAGGGTCTTGCCCCGAGGGTCGATCCCCAGCTTCTGGTAGTGAGCAATGCACTTCTCTGCGAAGACCAAGGGGTCGCCGCTATCATGCCGCAGGCCGTCGAACAGTTTGGCAAAGTAAAGATCGAAATCCCGCAGGAAGGCGTCGAGCGTCACGGTATCGGTGATCGCAATACCCAGGTAACCCCGGTATTCCTGCACCCACGCCTCAAGCGCGGCACGCTGGCTGTCCACCAGGCGGCTGCCCAGCTGCTGGTGCGCCATAATCCATTCGTGGGCCATCGTACCCATGGGGGCGATGTTGTGCCGGCGCGCAATATCAACGTTGCTGGTGCCGACGAATTTACCGGGAAACTCGTCTTCCAGCACGGTAACGATGGCCTCCTGAACCGGCTGAGACAGCCGACGCCGCGTACCAAAATCGGCCAGCCTGAGTCCGGACAGCTGCTCCCGGGAATAATCGCGCCGCAGGTTTGCGAGCTTGAGCCGCAGCTGGGCCGTGGCCTCATCGATCGTAACGTGGGGGTAAAGCGCGCGGTTACGCACCTCGCTGATGATCGCCAGGATGACGATTTCAAACAAAATGCTGTGCGTCCAGGGCCCATCAATAACTATGCACAGCTCATTGCCTTCCATCGCGACCGAAACATACTCGGGTCGAAACCGGAACAGTTCCAGAAAGCGAATGAAATCAGGTGACATGTAAGGCACCTGGCTCAGGTACGCTGACTCTTCGGTACTAAGCTGGACATCGCTCAGCTGCTCTATCTGGGCTCGTATATCGGTAAGGTAGGGCTCAAGGTCTTCCGCGTTGCGACAACGGAACTCCCAGGACACACTCGCGTTGGGGTACACATGATGCACCCCCTGCATCATCGTGAGCTTGTACCAGTCGGTGTCCAGCAGAGACGTAATAATAGGTCCGTCTGTACGGTAGGTCGCTGTCATCATCGCCTTTCAGTCGCTACGGTCAGCCCTGAGTGTCGCATAGTTGGCGCCATTGACTGAAGCGCCTGGCTGCAATGCTCATGCCCGAGCTGATTCGCGGGGCTGAGGATGACCGCACCGTAACTGGGCAATTGGCCATTATGCGAGAGAATCGGATGAGTGGCGTCATGTTGAGCGTAAGGGTACAGAACGCGCTCAGAGCGTCGACTGCGACACAAGGCAAAAGGAGAGCGCCATGAACAAGCCAATGACACTGGGCATACCCCTCTTGACCCTGCTGCTTGCCGGGGCCGCGCCTGCGGTGGCTGAGAACCCGTATCCGTCCACACAGAACGATCCGACAGGGCAGGGTAATTATCAGACTGATCCCGGCGTCGGCAGTGACAGAATCCCCGGTAAGGGTCAGGCGCCCATGGGAATGGGAACGCCCTTTGACGAGTTGGACACCAACGCCGACGGCAAGCTCGATGGCCACGAGCTGAACGCCTACGGTAGTTCAAACGCCGGCCCTGACAACAGCTACGAGCTTGAGCTCGGCGACCGCAACCTGGAGCGTCTCGACACGAATCAGGACATGGGCGTCAGCCGCGAAGAATTCGAAGAAGCCCGTCGCAAGCAGAAACAGAATAGCGACCGGTAAAGCTACCTTCGCGCGCGGAGGCTGCCCCGTGGGCCTCCGCCCCCGTCTGATCCCCACCCCAGTCTGACCTCCAGCGCCATGAAACCCCGCCCGCCACAAACACTTAGCTGCAAATTGCCGTTATAGAAACCATCGGACCCGGCTAATGCGGTATGTGCGTTCGCGCACAGTTTGCGAGCATGACTCAGGTAGGATAACGATATATCTACGAGCGAATTCCCAGCGTCTTTGCGGCAGGCGGCAATCGTAGAGGGCATAGGGCATAGGGCATGTAGCTGGACGAAGGAATCGGCAATACGATCCCAGCTACCTGGAAGCCAGTCTTCCCATGCCAGCGCTTCAAAAGCAGTTTGATGAAACAATAATAACGACTTCAGGGAAACGGGAATGACATACCTCAAGCGAAAGGCGCCACTGCTCGTGGCGGGGTTGCTGGCACCCTTGGCCGGGCATGCCGAATTCCAGGCGATGGATGATTCCGGACTCCGTGCTGCAACGGGTCAGGCGGGTATCACCATGGACCTCTCCGCCAACGTCGAGATTGCTGAAGTAGCCTACAAAGACCAGGGCTTCATCTTCATCAACGACCTGAAGCTGGGTGGGGCAGGCATTGCCCAGGCAGCGTTGGGTGAAGACGTTACCGCGGGCACCGCGCTCGATAACCTCCGCCTCACACTCGATGTCGCCGGCTCCAATCAGGATGATCTGGGTGCTAAATGGGGCCTGGATAAACTCGACGGCACCGCGCTCACCCTGACCGAAGAAAGCGGCGACCACGGCGTTACCCCCGTTGTGATTGAAGACGGCGACCTGGTAATTAGCCTCGACGCACAGGATCACGCGGAAGGCGTGGATTTCGGCCTGGTTATAGACGCCATCCAGCTTGGCCAGAGCGGCCTTGCACCCGGCGAAGGCACAAACGCGGGCACCAGCATCGTCTCCGGCCTGAAGTTCAAAGGCCTGTTGGGTCCGACTGATATTGTCATCGATGAAGAAAACGACACGATGAATATCAACGCCTTCTTCAGCCTGGAAGGCGAAGTGACCACCGACTTTTACATCCCGATCCTGCTCACCCACAAGAGCATGACCTTCGACCTGAAAATGCATAACCGCCGCGGCGACGACGTACTGGTATACACCGCCCCTGACGGCACCGTGCATTCCTACGCCCACATTCAGGCGGATGTCGGCGCAGCAGAGAACGACGGCGGCCTGCGTGTGAACCTCACCGATTTCTCAACGGATATGGACTGGATGAACGTCGGCTGGGGTAACAACATGCCGACCATCGGCAACATCTACTGGACCGACCTCCAGGTCCAGGCCGACCTGACGATCTACGGTCACTGAATCTGAGTCGCGTAGTCGGCTGCTAAAGCCGATCGGATAAGCAAGCAGCACAAGCAAAGCCCTTCGGGGCTTTGTTGTTATGCGGGCCGGGCAGGGGGTTGAGGTACTTACGGAATGGGCCAGGAACTGACAGAGCTTGGATTCGTTCGAGTCAGTTCACCAATGAATAAGGTTGAAACATCCCATCCCCCCCGATAGAATCCCGACGCTCTTCCCACCTCGCAGTTACCTCCCCGCCCGGGTGGTGAAATTGGTAGACACTGGGGACTTAAAATCCCCTGACCGTTAGGTCGTGCCGGTTCAAGTCCGGCCCCGGGCACCATACTTAGCATCAAGATAGATTGTTGGGGTCTCCTCTTTTTTGTGAACGTATTTGCAGTGACGTCGCGGTCGAATAGAGAAGTGTTAAGGCCTATTGAGGTAGCGATCCAGGATCCTATTTATGGGGTGCAAGGGGTCGGAGGTTCAAATCCTCCCGTCCCGACCAATTATTTCAACGACTTAGCCCGGATCCGCAAGGACCGGGCTTTTTCGTTTCTGAGGGTTAGGGTTTCTGGTTGCCAATTGGTTGCCAATTGAGATTGGCTGGGCTTGTGGCGTGCTTTCGAACACAGAGGTATCCCAGATGCAGGATCACATCCTTTTTCGCACTTTATCAAGTGAGCTAGTTGCTGACACCTATCACAGACCTTCTTCCGACAGAGCCCTGGCGGGTCTGCCAGCCCATTGCGGTTAGCTCTCGGAGCTCATCCGGCAAATTCCCTTGGAGCTCGACATCAGCCTCTGAGGCGGCTTTAAAAGGACGAGGTTTTCGTCTCTGGGTGAGCCGGGTCTCCATGGGCGGCGTGCTTGTCTATTTTGGCATTCGCTTTGCGCTACCACCGGAACAACAGGTTGGGGTTGACGTCAGTTTTCAAGACTATCTGGCGATAGCTAACACCGGGTTGGCGAGCCAAAGCGTCGGCTCCGCGTTTGAATTCTGAGCTATGTTTCCTGCATCTGGACACAGACATCTCCTTTGCACAGCGTGCCTCTTTTTCAGAAATGTCCGCAGTAACAGGGTAGAGTCGCCTCCGTATTAGTGTGCTGTAAATGTTCTTGATTTCCTCTTTCGCGTACGTCGAAGCCGAACGGTTAAAATGGTCACCATCATGGTATTCATGGATGTACAAAAAGCTCCCGTTGCGGAGTCTTCGTACAGACAGCTTGTGTTCTAGGGGGCTATGCCGACCTCTTGAGGAACCTTTTCCATGCGGCTCATCGCTGCGATGACTCCGAACGCAAGTGTGATCACGGCAATCACAACGCCGAGATTGATTACACTGAACCATGGCCATGGCGACTCGTCGAAGAACAGCCATGCAACGAGGATCAAGCAAGCTATCAATGTTGTTCTAGCCCACTTCATAAGGGTGGCGAACTTATCCATTGGGTAGCGCCCCTTCGATGCCTTTATGCCCTTGTTGATGCTCAGAATGCTCATACCGCTTACGATTGCGGAGGCCATTGGCAGCTCCGTGCCTGCGAGAAAAGCCAAAAGTGACTCATTAGTGGTTGCCAACACTGAGTAGAAGACGAAGGGTAGGAAAACGAAAAAGATTTCACGCCCAACCTCCCGGTAGGCTTCTATTGTGGCGTCGGACCGGCCCGCCCGGGGACCGGCCATCATTCCCGTGAAGGCTGCTGCCATACAGAGAAGCAAGACGGCGACGTAAGGCGTGGGCTTGGTAAAAATGTCGTACATGTTCAAAAGGACTCCTCGTAGAATACAGTGGGCGAGGCCATCGTGGGGCTCCGCTGGTAGGCTAGAGCTGCGGTAGGCTTAAACCCAGAAAACTTTTCCGTCTCGTATCCAGAAGTGAGAGTTGCACCCTGCTTTGAGCCAGATTGACGGATGCAAAGTGGGTTTCTCCCCCTTGCTCATGCTGATAGACCAATTGGGCTTTGCCTCTTTGATCAATAACAACTCGAGGCGTTTACCGCAGCCGCAAGGGCAACGGAAGGCCACGGCCCAGTTCTCGCTACCTTCTCTGGCCAGGACCAGGTTACGCCAAGGGAGCTTCTGTGGCGGCGTATCCGCGTCAATGATGGTAATGCGGCGTGCAGGCAGCACATTTTCTAGCATTTTCAAGAACCACCGAGGCCACCTCATGCTTTCACCTTGCTGGGGCTAAATCGTGGCATGCCCAACAGGGGTTCAATTAATCCGCGCGCAAGGTGAGGATTCGGCACCCGATTAAAATCCGTTTCGCTGATAAGTTCCTCCTCGCCTGCGGCGAGCGAGAAAACAGTACGGGCTCGCCTCTGGTTGGGTTCTTGGCGAAACGGATAGGCGCGGGCGATAAACTCCATTACGCAATCGCTCGCTGCGCGCATGTTAAGAGAGATTACTGAAGGGGCTTCATCGGCAATGCCTTCGATGTAACCTTCGGCCACCTGTTCAGTCACCTCATCGGGGGCTGCTTGCCGCAGGTACTCCCGGCGCAGGGTCTCTGGGGTATAGACGCCACGATCAGCAAGGGTGCTCCCGCCAGGTTTAACGTAGTCCACTCGCCCGCAGACATCACCGATTGCAACCCCGTCGTTGGTCTGGCGCGTAGGAATGGTGACCGCGACATCAAACAATGGCTGCAAAAACGCAGCCGCAATGCGGTCACACAGCTGGCGACCTTCGTAACTGTCGACACAGCAAAAAAGCACATCGGCCAAGCCCGCCAATTCGATAGCTTCGCGACTAGCGATACTGGCTTTGAGTGGGAGCACCTCAATGTCGTCACGATAAAGCCGGACGGCAGAAGCAAATCGCGCCACTTTGGCGGTACCATTACGGGCATCCTCTAGAGTAGCGTTGACGATGCGGTTGAGATTCTTGAATTCGATTTCGTCGAAATCGATCAAGATTAGTCGTCCAATGCCGAGGCGAGCCAGCTGCTCAACCACAATGGATCCGGTTCCAGACACCCCGACCACACAGGCGGTGAGATGTTTCAGGTCGCTCGCCATTTGGGCTGAAAAGGCCATCGGTCTTTGCATCACGCCCCCTTGCCCCGATGCCTCCCAGGTGAGCAGCTCATCGCCAGCGCAGTGCACAGCGCTAAAGGATGTGCTCGCCAATTGGCGATCATAGAGTCGTGCGCAAATGGCGCCGTTTGGCGTCATAATGGCCGAGCCGTGAAGGATCGAGGGCAACTCGCTAGCTTCGAACAATGCAGGCATAACTTCGTGATCACTATCATCGTCAATGGCTGAGAAACCCAACATGCCGCCGGGGTGGGAGTGTATTAACACAATGGACAGGTTGTTGGCCTCGGCCAGATCAATGGCCGCCTCGATAGCCGTACCTGGCCAACTAATGTGATCGGGCGAGCGCACGCGGCAACTGGCGTGATCAACCGGCAGAATTCGATTAACCACATAGCGATGTGTCGCACTTTGTGCACAGAGAATAATGGCGGCGGCCTCCAGACCGTCGCCGGGGAAAAGGTGCTCGCGCAGTTGCGCGTGATGGGCTTCGCTGAGGGCCAGTTTGTAGGGCAGGTTATAGTTTGAAGCGCTCATTGCCCCACCTCCCGCAGCAGCGATTCTTCGACAACAGCTAAGTGGGTGATCACGCTATCCGTTAGGGGGTTCCAGCGTGTGATGCCGTTGAGGTGGCGGCTCCAGCGCTGAAAGACACTGCCAAGGATGTTCTCCCGGCTTTCGGTCTGCCCAATACCACTTCCATTGGCAAGAGTAAGAGCGGGATGAACAAAGAACATGTCGAGCTTCGCGTCCGGGTACGCGGTTGGAATCTCGATGGCGAGATCGACCTGCGCATGGTTGTAGCCGCTCGGCAAGGCGTAGTCACGAATGATCAGCCAGCGTCGTGCGCCCGCAAGACGAGTCTCCCAGTTGAGGCCCAGGTGCTTTAGGTAGGCCACGTCTTGCTCCAGCAGGGAAAAATCTAGGGCGGAGACTGCAGCTGCCTCGCCATTGTTAATCTCTGCTGGTGTGAGACGAATTTTTTCAATTCCAGGTTTGCGCAGGTCAACGACATCATCCATATTGATGCTCTGCTTGGGCTCCCCTTTGACCTTGAGCACCAAAATCCAGCCTTTGTCAGGATTAAAGCCGGCTGCCTTGAGAGCATCCCTGGCAAGGATTGTCGGTTGCCCGGAGTCCACCATTACGCCCTGAACATTCAATTGCCAGTTTTTGGGTTGGGTATAGAGCTTCTCAAGACCGGGCTCGTCCAAATCCACACTTTGTCCATCCGCAAGAATCTGATCAGGTTCGTTACGGCGCTCTAACCAGATGGCATGATCTTCGGCAATTCCCCCGACTTGGCGAAGTACATCCTCACGGATGGAAGCCTGCCCCCAAGGAAACCGCCGCCCGTTCAAGGCGACGTAAAAAAGGCGGTCGCTGTCGAAGGCAATGAATTGCTCAACACCTCGTTGGTATACGTCCACCGGCTCATCGAGATTGACCTCTTCGAGCACACCTTTGTCGTCGATCAACAGCAGCAGGTGACGTTCAGCGGGGATTTTGCCGGCAGCGGTCAAGACTTGGCGGCCGGTAGGCACCGGGTCGTCAATCTCGACCAAGTCGCCCTGAAAGCTGGGATCAAGCACCTGGATCAGGTAATGATCAGCTGGGCGGAGTAGACGACCCTCTTTGCGAGACAGGGCAATATTTTCGCGTTCAATGCGCTCTTGGTTAGGTGGAATAATGCTGTTCATATCGAATAACCTCTTGATGGCGGACCGCGACATGCGGTTTCTTAGCCTCTCAAGAAGTTAATCGACGTGAATTTTTCGACCGGAAGGTGAAACTCAATTTTTTATGCGAATGTTTCCCGGCGGAACTTTGCCGCAGATGAAAAAGCTAGGGCAACGGGGGCAGGTACGGTTTTCTGGCATAGCGGGGAAGTGCCCACGGGCAATAGAACCCAAGGCCGATTGAGCTTTATCTAGACGTGTGGTTCTTTTGCGATCGCTCACTGTGACCGCCTCCAGGGTTTCACCTGCTAAATGGACGGCCTCAACTCGGGTGCCGTGCCCGAAGTGACGTTCAGCTGCCTCGACCAACAGCGTGTATTCAATGCGGTCAAATTCGTCGCTGCCCTTTTTGCCAGTTTTTATGCATCGAATGCTGTGGTTGCCATCGATGTCGCAGCTGACTTCATCGGGTAGCACAATGATCTTGCCCTCAGGAAAAGACACTTGCAGTGCCTCCGGCTTAACCAGTTTTCGCCCTTGGCGAGTTTCCATTAGGTATTGCACGAGGCGCTGACCGATACGGCGATAGTCATCCGTATAGCCATGATCAACGGGGCCCCGAATCTGCCATGACTGCATGAATTGGGCCTCCAGTTCGTCAGCACGTGGAGTGGATTCGCTATGGTGCTGTCCCAGCCATCCTAGCACTTCATACACCGCGCTGTGCATTTGCATAAATGCGCTCTCGGTACGTGTGCCCGCCAAAGCCAGGGCATGAGTATAAAGAAAACGCCTTGGGCACCGATCGTATAAGCTGATTTGCTTTTCGCTGAGCAGCAGTTCCTCGTTACTGACGCTTAAGATCTCGGGTTCTATGGGGGTGGGGCTAAGCCGAGACGGGATGTTCTGCTGTTGAATTACAGGAGCAATACGACCGATATACGTGGAGCGACTGCGGTTTTTGCCGTTATTTTGTAACGAGGAGGCGTACATTAACAGGCTATCTTGCGCCCGCGACGTGGCAACAAAAAATTTGCACTCCTCCTCTTCATCGTGGCCCGCTTTGATAGCCTCGAGCCCAGTCAACCCTTCCGTACCTTCGATCAGCCCATCAGGCGGCACACAGCGCGGCGGCCTGTTGCTGCCTGGCAACCCGGTGGCGATCATACCTGGTAGGTGAACCACACTGAATTCCAACCCTTTGCTGGCGTGTATGGTCATTAAGCGAACGCCGTTGATGCTGAGCGCTGCCTGTGGCAGTTGCCGCATTTCACGGTCTTCGGAGAGCAGCACAATACGCCGGATTCTTGATAGCAGACGGTCCACAGGCAGCCCGCTGCCTTTGACAGGGGTGCGGGCAAAGTTCAGTAGTTGCCACAGCGCGATCCCCCTCATTTGACCTTGCAGGTCCTCAGCCTGAGCCGCCTGCTTTGCCCAGCCCAGTCGATCAATAACCAGGCTTGCCAGCACTGACCAAGGGTTGGTATGCGGGGGGAAATTGTTCATCATGGCAGACAGGCGTTTTAGCGTTTTGCAGGCTTGTTCATCCAGCCCTGGCACCTCATCCACTAATGCCCCCCAGCTGAATGGGGCGAGATCAGCTTCACGTAGGTGCTGCTGCAGCGCAGTGAGGTGTTCAAGATGCACTGTGTAGCCGGGCAGTGTTGCCGCCCGAATCAGTCCCGTGGCACGACGGTCGGTGACCAGCGATAGCAGTGATAACAGGTCTTTGATTTCGTCGCGTTCAAACAGGCTGCCTAAGTACAATACCGGTAGCCCAAGAGTTTCAAAGCTAGCGGCGATTTCGCTCAGGCGGTTATTGGAGGTACAGAGTATGGCCTGATCTTTGTATTCGATGCCCTGGCGCTTCTTCTCTTCAACCGCCGCAGCGATCACAGCGATTTCGTCATCCGCAGTTGTGGCTACTCTGAATTCGGGACGTTTGCCTAACCGGCCACGCTTGGCATCGAGTTGCAGGGGCAAAGCCTTCTCTGAGGCTTTCATGTCTATTGAAAAGCGGCGATAGAGATCAACTATTTCATTTGAGGAACGGTAGTTGATTTTCAGCTCAGCAATTTCTGCGCCGGGAAAGTCAGCGGTGAAACGCCTCATGTTGATCGAAGATGCTCCCCGAAAGCGGTAGATGGATTGGCGCGAATCCCCCACGACCCAGAGCCGTTTACCCCCTCCCGCAATGGCCTTTATTAAGCGCACGGAAGCGCGGTTCACATCTTGGTATTCATCCACCAGGATGTGTTGATGCCGTGATGAGAGCAGTTGTTGTACGTCTGAATCCGACTCCACCAATCCCGCGGGCAGTGAAACTAGGTCACCAAAGTCCACGCTATCGGTGTATTGCAGTAAACGTTCATAAACCTGATAAAGCTGTGCTACATCGAGACATTTCTCGGCCTGCTCACGCTGTTTCTCGTCCTCAGCGGACTCAAGCATGGCTTCTGCCAATGCTCGGTATTCAGTGGCATTAACCACCTCATCTTTAGCTCGTGAGATTGCCGACAGCATATCGCCGAGGTCTAGGGTCGGGTCGTACAGGTTGCGAAAGTGCTTGAGAGGAAGGCGGGCTAGCTCGTCTTCGAGCATCTCGATGGCTTCGAAGCGTGAAACCACTCGAGGGTGTTCGGACATGCCCAGGCGATCGTGGAAGCGATGCACAATATCCAGGCCAAAGGAGTGGAAGGTGCCCAGCCATAGGGTGGCCACGGCCTCAGGAAATTTTGCGGCGATACGCTCGCGTAGCTCTCCGGCGGCTTTGTTGGAAAAGGTCAGTACCAGGATCGTCCCGGGGTCCACTCCCTCTTCCAACAATGACTCAATGCGATAAACCAGAGTGCGCGTCTTACCGGTGCCAGGGCCCGCTTGGAGTTGGAAAGCGCTGCCTCTGTGCAAAGCGGCGGCGCGTTGCGATTCGTCTAGGCCAATCTGCGCACCAGCCGCCGGCGCTGCATGTGACGGTTCGATGGGCGGCAGCAGAAGCGCGTCGATTAACTGCTGTTGCACGACACTCAGGGGAGCTTTCAATCTCTCGGCGATGGAGCCGGAAGTCATCTGTTCGTCGATATGCCAGCGCTTCACCAAACTACGCGGCAGCAGCAACTCGCGGGCAAAGAGGTCCATGATAATTTCGCGCCGTTCGCGATTGCCATAGTCCACCACTCGTTCTGCCCCCACTGCGGGAGCTTCGGCAGACCGATCAGGCTCAACCCCTTGGGTGAGGTTATCCTTGGAAAGGCCTTCGAGCTCCAGGTGACCGATTTCGTGGGCGATGAGGAATGCTTTGTCAAAATCGCTGCCTACATCCTCATAGAGGATCATTTCAGCTTGGCTGTCGAAGAGTGCTCGTCCTCTATTGAGCTTTGGGTCTCCCTGGGGCATTGCAAATACGTCTATGCGGCGGTGCTCTGCCTCATCCTTAACGAAGCGTAACAAGTTGCTAGTGTCGCTGCCTCGCGCTGACGCTGCCAGGTGCAGTTTCTCAGCTGTTTGTCGAGCCGCTTCTATAGCGTCCACTGTGCTATAAATCCTTCATTTCTCTAAGGACAGATTGTTGCTCGTCGCTCAAATGTGAGTGAGTCAGAGCTTCTTCAAAGGTGATTTTGTCACCCGAGCCGGGTTTGCCTGAAGCCTTATAACGCACTCCTTCAGAAATGGTGGTCGGGGCAACTAAGACACGCTGGAGTCCCTCAATTGGTATGTTCAAAAGTTCGGCAAGCGATGCCAGAAATTGCCGGGGGATAGTGGCCACTTGGATAGCGTTGTCACGGAGCAAAGAGAGGAAGAGGCGGTTGACGTTCAGCTCTCTAGCTAGCTCCTTGAACTGTTGCTTATCGAGACTAGACAGCGGGTTAACCATCGCGCTGGGAGCGGTCGAGGCTGGGTCTTCGGGTCTTAGCATGGATTGAAACGTTGACCAAGCCCGCTGGGCATTGTCGCTCGGCACCGCTTCGGCCGGCGCTTCATCAAACGACTGAGCTGAAAACAGTTCAATAGACAGATCGATTAGCGATTCACTATATTGGGGGTGCCGTTTCAAGTATCTCGCCAGTGTGTCGGCGTCTGGGTTGGCTTCTGTTGAGAACGCGTGTAACACGTCACTTTTAGATTCATGAGATGTGGTGTTCATATGTCCTCCGCTTGCAGCACGACTCGCAGATTTTGATTGGCACGCTGTAATCGGTTGCGTACGGTCCTGTCCGTGCATCCCAACGCTTTCGCGATGGTCATAACTTCGGGGTCTTGCGACTCGATCTGCATCCCTTGTAACAACAACCCGACTGCACGCCTCTCATTGTCGGGTAGATCATTAATCGCGTCCGTAAGACGTAACCGGAAAGCAGCATCGTCCAGTTTGGACGGATTCGGGTTAATGAAATCGCAAGCGGCAATGTCGACCTCAGGCCTGATATCGTGCCCATCGCCGCTTTCGTGCGTCAGAGGTTCGGAGTTGATCAAAGGGTCGGTCTCTCGTGCTGGACCCAGTTTTCTTAGAGCGTCCTTGCGCAGGTTGGCCAGAGCATGGTTAAAGTTGGTTTCCCAGTAGTACATGTTGTCTTCGTGGGAATTTCGGTCTTTCGCAATCATCTCTACCACGCGCTCGGCGATTTCTTCGCGAATGGCAACGGCGTGATCAAGCCATGCATCGGAGACGGTCTTACGCAATGCCGCTTCAAGCCGGCTGTAGAAGGCAATGAAGATCGGCGGCAGGTGCTTTGCAGCTAGCCTGATCTCGCTGTGACGAAGGTAGTAGATATAGACCTCAAACGGCACTGCCTCTTGGGTGCTCGTTAGACTGTGAACTAGCTGATCAGGCGCAAGCTGATCAAGTTCATCAAGCACTTGTTCAATCTCAGCGCGCCGGCGGTAGGGCTCACCTTCTTTTGTGGTTTTCTTGAGCGGGATGACCATACTTGATTCACTTCTTTTTTTAGCTGCAAGCCAGCGACTACCAAGCATGGTAGTAGGTTTTTGGCTGTCTAAAGATTTCCCTTAGATCCAAAGCTTTGAGCTTTAGATTGCCCGAGTCCAAATTTATGCGGTCTCCGGTAAGACTATCTGTTGCAGTCTACCAGCATTCTTCGGATATGCACTGATGTCGGGCATGTCTATAACTCTTACTCAAGATGCCACACCTGCGGGCAAGGGGGGCAAGATCCTGAACATAATCGTCCAGAGTAGTGAAGCGATCTCGTCGCCTTGAAATGGCGGAGAAAATTGTCAATGAGAAGGGTGTAGCGCTCAGCTGGCTTACTGTATGTTCAGGCCGGGCAGTATGTCCAAGTGCCGATCCTAAATAAATTCAAACCTACATCACCTCTGTGAGCCCGGGATTTTACCCGGCCTATTAGCCAGACAGAGGAAATTGGCGTGCCCCCACAATGTCCACTCTGCCAATCGCTACGCATTGGCAAGAACAACTATGGAAAGAAGACTGCCGGTGTGGTCGACACCTCAGCGGGTGTCATCGGCGGCTTTACCGCTGTTGCTTCAGGCGCGAGGGCGGGCGTAACCCTAGGCCTGATCGCGGGCCCTGCCGGCGGAACTATCGGCGGCATCGGTGGTGCCATTATCGGTGGCCTGCTAGGTGGCGTGACCGGTGCGACGGCCGGCGTCACCCTGGGTCGGGTTATCGATGAAAAGATCCTGGATAACCTCAAGTGCGTGGATTGTGGCTTCAACTTCAGCACTGAGCCGGAACCTGAACGCTCGACAACAGCAGAGTAGGCGAGTGCGCTCAGCCGTCTGTGCGTCTCCACTGACACAGCACCCCAGACCCTTCAGTTAAACACGACCTTCCACACAGCACAGCACTGCGCCGCGATCTGCGGCAGCGTTCAGGCGCGCATCCCAGAATCAGGAGAAACACCATGGCACACCTTATCGAGCAAATGGCCTACGTCGGTCGCACCCCCTGGCACGGCCTCGGCAACCAACTGACGACCCAACAGCCCCTGGAAGTTTGGGCCAAATGTAAGCCTCCCCTAGAATAGTGGCATTAGAAATTAGAGTTCTCCGGCTTACACTAGCGCAAACGGAGAACCGCATGAAAAAGTCACGTTACAGCGAATCCCAGATCGTCAAGATTCTGAAGGAGGTCGAAGGCGGCCGCCTGGTTAAAGAAGTGTGCCGCGAATACGGCATCTCGGACGCGACCTATTACAACTGGAAGTCAAAGTACGGCGGCATGGAAGCGTCCGATGTGAAGCGCCTGAAGGAGCTTGAGGATGAGAACCGCCGGCTCAAGCAGATGTATGCGGAGCTGAGCCTGGATCACAAGCTTCTTAAGGATGTGATCGAAAAAAAGCTGTAACGCCGGCTGTTCGAAGAGAACTGGTCGATTACCTCAAGCAGGCCCATGGTACAAGCACCCGCCGGGCTTGCCGAATCGCTGGCATCAGTGACTCTGTCTATCGCTACTGCCCGGATCCCGCCCGGGACGCGCCTGTGGTCCAGGCGCTCAGGCCGCGGTGGACCGATACCCGGCATACGGCTTCAGCAAGCTGTTTAAGATCCTACGACGCTGGGGCCATCCGTGGAACCACAAGCGCGTCTACCGGCTCTACTGTGCCCTGAACCTGAACAAGCGGCGACGGGGCAAGAAGCGGCTTCCGAGCCGTAACCCCGAGCCCTTGGCTGTGCCGGCGACGGCCAACCACTGCTGGTCTATCGACTTTATGAGCGACAGCCTGTTCTGCGGCCGCCGGTTCCGGACGTTCAACGTCGTGGATGACTTCAACCGAGAAGCCCTAGCCATCGAGATCGACCTAAACCTGCCAGCACCGCGGGTCATCCGTGTACTGGAACGCATCAGCGCCTGGCGCGGCTATCCCACCAAACTACGGATGGATAACGGCCCGGAGTTCATCTCCCTTGCACTCGCTAGTTGGGCCGAAGAGCAAGGCGTGTCGCTGGAGTTTATCAAGCCAGGAACCCCGACCCAGAATTCCTACATCGAGCGCTTCAACCGCACCTACCGCGACGAGATCCTGAACATGTACGTCTTCAGGAACCTGACGGAAGTGCGTGAGCTGACAGAGAAATGGATGACTGAATATAACGACGAACGGCCCCATGACTCACTGAATGACCTGACGCCATGGGAATACCTGGCGAAACACAACCAGTTGGAAAACTCTAATCAGCGGTGCAACTAAAAGCGGGAGCTTTACACCCCATATAGCGACCGCTAGTCCTGCTGCGCAGCCAACCAGGCTTCGCTCTGGGAGCGAGCCAGCTCAACCAGATTGCCCTGGACCAGTGATATATCCCCCAGATGGAGACCCCAGCCGGTACCGCCCAGGAACTCGCCCGGGTAGTCATCGGCACGCGGATCGCTGGGGTCGGCTTTGATGCTGACTTCCAGGTAGCTGACGCCGGCCGCGTTGATAATACACTCGCCACTCAGCTGGCCCGGTATAGTGAAGTAGGGCGTGTACCAGGTCGGGAGCAGCTTGTTGCGTACGCGACTGGCGTAGGGGCCACCGCTGCCTCTTGAGTACATGAGCGCCTGGTAGACCGGTGGCTGGCGGAACGGGAGATACGTCTCGAAGTCGCCTTTACCGCCAGCCAGAGCTGCGGGATTGACGCACAAAGCCTGAGTGCCGGGATCGTCGGTGATGCCGAAGCGGGCGTCGGCGAGTTCCGGGTCCCCCTTGCGGTAGCTGGCATAACCGATAACACAGCCCGTCTGGTCGGCGCGGCGGCAGGCCGGTGTTTTCGCGAAGGTGCCACCGACGTCCGCACCTTTGGGGACCGCAATCGAGTAGCCCGGCAGATGGGCGGCTATCAGACGCTGCGACAGGTAGGCGTTCTGTTCGACCTCTTCAGCAATCAACCGGCTTAACAGGCGTGAGCCCTGGGAATGCCCGACCAGGATAAAACCGCGCCCTTGATTGTGGTAGGCGATGTATTCGCGAAAGGCATCCAGCACATCAGCGTAGGCGACCTCATTGGCGCGCTGGACGGTTTCATCGCTGACCAGATCGTCCACCAACGTATCCAGCGCCAGGTAGGTCAACGTTCGCTGCCGATAGACCGGCGCAAACATACGGCAGACTTCGCTGTAACGCGCTGCCTGAGCTTGGGTGGTTTCCTCTTCCTGGGCGCCGGGGAACAGGTTCGAGTTCGGCCCGGCATCAATGCTGGCGGTGGGGTAGACGTAGAAACAGTCGACTGCTGGATTGCTCTCAGGCCGGAATTCCACAACGTCGGAGGAACCGTCGGCCTCGACTGAGAGGGCGCGGATATTGTCATCGCAGACGTTACGGGAACTGCTCAGACCAGGATGGCAGAGCCAGTTCTTACTGCCGCTGTAGGTGTCGCTCATGTAGCCGTCGTAGGGTGGCGTTCCCGCATCGGAGGCCAGGCTCAACTGGGGTAGCAGCAGCGCAACGCTGAATGCGAGCAGTAAGCCTGATTCGAGAAATGTTTTTATTATGGTCGTTTTTATTATGGTCATAGCCCCTGCCAGTCTCTTGGGTTTTCATTCTATTTATGCAGGTAGCATCGTAGAGCAGGCCAGAGACGGGAACTGTTGCTTGGGTCATGTATTTGATGGCTTGGACGCTGGTCTGGGCTCGAGCTCCGGGGCACTGGAAAACAGTCGGCGAGCGTATACGTACGCTGGTCTTGCCGACCGGCGTGAATGCCGGGGCACAAGAGGCTGGAGAACAGCGGAACGAGAGCGACGGGAGAGGCTAGTCTCCCGCGGGTAAGCAGTTCGATTCTAGGCTTCGGGCTTGGCGGCTTACGTGCCGTCAGTGCATCTCAAACTGTCTTGCCAACTGATTGGCATCGTTGGCGATGCCGCTCAGCAATTCGGAGATGTCCCGGGAGCGCTGCGCGTCTGCGGTCGTTTCTTCAGTCAGCTCTGCCAGGGCGAGTATGGTTTGTGAAATTTCTTCCGCCACACTGGTCTGCTCCTCAGCCGCGGTGGCGACCTGTGCCGCGAGGTTGTCCGTTTCGCCCATCTGGATAGTGATCCGGCCCATTCCTGAGTTGGCCTGGCTAAAAAGGCCGCGGCTTTCTTCGGCGATGTCGCGGCTGGAGGTCATGAATTCCACGGACCCGTTTGCCCCTGCCTGAACCCGGCCAATGATGCCTTCGATCTCGGCGGTGGACTGCTGGGTTTTTTGAGCGAGGGCTCTGACTTCATCTGCGACCACAGCGAAGCCGCGACCCTGCTCGCCGGCGCGCGCTGCTTCTATGGCTGCGTTAAGGGCAAGGAGATTGGTCTGCTCGGCGATGTTGCGGATCACGTTGACGACATTGCCGACATTCTGGGCATCGTCTGCAAGGCGCCCAACCAGGCCAGAAGTTTCGTCCATCTGTTTGGACAGCCGCTCCATGGAATCCCGGGCGAGTTCCATAGCCTTCTGCGAGTCTGACGCATCGGCATGGGTTTTTCGGGTCAGATCAACGGTGCCGGCAGCATGGCTGGAAACATCCTGGGCGGTATGCGCCATTTCCTGCATGGCGGTTGCCATCTGGTCGGTGCGCTGATGGGAATCAGTAGAGCGTTTAAAAGCCGCTGCGGATGCCGTGCTCAGTTCACCGGATGCGCTCTGCAGGCGGCTATCGGTCGATTTTAACTGCTCGGCGATATTACGCAGGAATTGCTGCATAAGGCGGGCGGCGTTAGCCAGACTGCCAAGCTCGTCCTGACGCTGCAGGACGATCTGCTCGCCGAGGCGTCCTTTGCTGAGGCTGTCTATTCGGCCGATGAGGTAATTGCTTGGTTGGACCAGCGCTTTGTTAACTGTCCAGAGGGTCAGCACTGCAGCCAGCAAAATGGACAACAGGAGCGCAATGCCGGCATAGATGGATGCTGTTGTTCCTTCGTCGTTAATCGCCAGCGACCGATTTTTTGCCAGCGACTGGAGCAGTGCTGCGGCCTTCTCGAGCTGTTGCGAGGGCTCGCGATCTATCCCCCTGACGACGCTATCGCCGTATTGGGCGTCGTAACCTGAGGACACGAAGCGCTCGTATCCATCACGGTATGCCTGTCCCATAGCGAGATGCGATTGCAGGAAGGCGTTCACTTCGGCCCCGGCTTCTTCGCCTTCAATCCGCTCTAGCAGTGCCTTGCCGTCTTCCTGAATCAGTGCCTCCTGGGCAAGGAAACTCTCCCAGTACTTTGTCCGGTCTGCCGGGTTACCGCCACGCAGGAGTACGTTTTTCCACTCCTGAACCTGGGTCTGAAACTCGCTTAACAAGCGCTGGACATGCTGGGCATTGCTAATCTCGTGGGATAGCAGAGTCCTGTACTGGGCAAAACCCGTTTGCGCGGACCAGGTGTTGTAACCCGCGGCCAGGCCTATCAGCAGGCTGGTCCCTGCGACGATTAATAGCAATTTGTTGAAAATACTGCGGTTGACCCAGCTCATACGACTCTCCGATAGCAGAAGAGCGGAATATACTCTATCGCCGCACGGCTAACCTTTTGAGAAATGTAAGGGATTGATCGAGATACGTAAGCTGAAGGTTTCCGTTTATAACGGCTGGCCTTCGCCGGCCCAGTCCAACACTGTCTTTTGCCCATCCCATCCCATCCCATCCCATCCCATCCTGGCCTGGTAGTGGTCCGCTGATAGTACAGGTTAGCGGCTGAACCTTGACCACTCTCTATTTTCTGCGCGCTGTTAGTGCTTGATCCCTACCGCTGCCTCAATCTGGCGCAAATCGAGGCATAGTGCGGCGCAGACCTTTTCGATCTAGACATCTGTTTTACAGCGAAATATCCGTTCTGGCATTGCTCATGCAAAACCTGAAGCAACTGGTTATAACAGGTCGCGGCAGGTCCAGAATGAAGAGTGCTTTCGCAAACGCCAACGTCATACCGATGCCGCTGTTCCAGCAGGTCAAGGAAGCGGTGCGCCGGGAAATACTCGATGGCACCTACGGCCCGCACGAGAAGCTGCCCAGCGAACGGCAGATGATGGAGGCGTTTTCGGTTAGTCGGATCACCGTCAGGCTGGCGCTTGCCGACCTTCAGCGCGAAGGGCTCATCTTCAAGATAAACGGGAAGGGCACGTTCGTGACGCTGCCGAAGGCCCAGTTTGATGTCTCCACCCTGCGGGGGTTCGGAGAGAGTGCCGCACAGATCGGGCAGGAAGCCTTCACGGAACTGGTTTCGGTTACAACCGGGTTGCCGTCCCATGGGGTTGCCCATCAGCTTCTGCTGCCCAAGGGCAGTCAGGTAACCAAGTTTCAGCGCCTGCGCTATCTCAACCGTGAGCCGCTCGCTTTCGATGTGACCTATGCGCCAGTCGAACTCGGCGAGCGTTTTCGCAGCGCGGACCTTCAGCACCGGGATTTGTTCGACATTGTTGAGAACGACTGCGGTATGACCGTGGCCTCGGCCAGGGTCAACGTTGAAGCAGTTCTGTGTGATGTTGAGCTGGCCGCTTACCTCAATGTCGAACAGAGCAGTGCGGCACTCCATATAGAGCGCTGCGTCCACGACGCCACCGGCGCGCCCATCCTCTACGAGAACCTTTTCTATCGCGGCGACCGTTTCAGGTTTGGCCTGGACATTGACCGGGTACATCTTGGCCAGCCCCTTGGGGAGCGTGGGTGAGATGGAGCTTCTCATAGCAACGTTGTGTTTTCTCGGCGCCCTCGTACAGGCAACTGCCGGTCTGGGTTTCGGCCTGGTTGTCGCGCCACTGCTGCTGGCAGTCTACGAGCCTGTGGATGCGATCCAGGTCGCTGGCGCGTTGACGCTCACCATCGTCGCCCTGATTACGCCGTTTATCGTTAAGAACATCCTGAAACCAGAACTGGGCAAATTGGCCCTGGGCAGCCTGATGGGCCTGGTGATCGGCAGTATTTGCCTGCAGTTGGTGCCTATCGAGGCTATTCGCATCGCTGCCCTGGTCGTGCTTGCGTACTCCCTGATTCGCTATGTCAGAACACACCTGGCTGCAACTGGCTATGGGGCTTCCGATACTGAAACCGAGCGTCTGGGCAGGGGCGTCTGCTTTGGCCTCGTCTCCGGTGTGATGGGCGCGACGCTGGCCATGCCGGGGCCCATGGCACTGGTGTTCCTGCGCGAGCAACGCATAGCGGTCGCCAAGGTCCGGGCTACTGTTTTCGCCCTGATGATCGGCTCTTACCTCGGCACGCTGGCGATTTCGTTCAGCTTGCACGGCATTTCAGCGGTCGCTTACGAGGGCCTGCTGACCTACCTCCCGCCAACGCTTGGCGGTGTGGTCGCGGGGAGCGTTTTGGCACGGTTCATACCGGCGTTCCTGTTCGACGTCGCGACGACACTACTCATGCTTTCAACGCTGGTTGTGCTGACCACCAAAATCCTTACCACGCACTTTTTCTAATCGCCGTACAGGAGAGCAAGCGCTATGAATCTGACACTGGGCAAAGAACTGCAGGAGCGACTAATCAACGCCCTTGATGAGCAGGAGTACATCGACCTGACCACCGAAATGGTGGCGATTGGCCAGCCGCACTCGACCAACCCGCTTGACCCTGACATTCCTGCGGGTGAAGAAGAGGCCATTGCACTATTCGTCGCGGGAAAACTGGAGGCGATGGGCTTTACGGTCAGTCGACACTACTCCCAGGATCGCCGGCCCAACATCGTTGGTGTGTTGAAGGGCACAGGCGGCGGTCCCTCACTGATGATCAACGACCACCTGGATACCTATCCGGCAGTTGAGACGCATCGCTGGGACAAGTGCGACGGCCAACCTTTCAAGGCCACGCGCCACGGCGACTGGATCTATGGCCGCGGCACTTCCGATACCCGGGCCAACCTCGCCGCGTCGCTACTGGCGGTCAAGTCGGTGCTCAACAGTGGCGCCAAACTCAAGGGGGACCTGATCTGCTGTTACACGGTCGACGAGGAGAAAGACGGCGTCCATGGCTCGCTTTTCCTGACGCAGACCCTGGGCATCACGGCCGATCATTCCATCACTGTTGAGCCGACCGCCTGGGGTAAAGACTCCGACGATTGGGGACTCAACCTGTCCGTTGCCAACTCGGGGCACTGCCTGGTCCGCCTGGTGGTGCGTGGTATCAAGTCCCACATCTGGCGCCCGGACACCGGCGTCAACGCCATCACCAAGGCGGCGGAGCTGGTGCCCGTGCTCAATGCCATGCCGTTTCGCCACACCCCTTCGGCTTTTCCGGGTCACACGCCGCCCTGCGCCTGTGTGGTACGTGTCGAGGGCGGGCTCCCGGGCGAAATGCAGTTCACGCCGGACAGCTGCACCTTAACCCTGGCGGTCGTCGGCATTTTGCCGGGGATGACGCTGGACTCGGTGGTCGGCGATATATCCGCCGTGGTCGCCGAAACCCTGACGGGGCAGGAAGGCACCGCATTCGAGGTAGACCAGTTGCCCGGCTCGTTGTTCGTCAAGGGCACTGAACCTGTGCCCATGGACGACGAGCCCAATGCCTCGCTTTCGCTCGCTTATCAGTCGGTGTTGGGCACGAAGCCGCGGCCCAACCGCAAGAATGCCTTCAACGACACCATCCGTTTCCGCGAAGCCGGCATGAACGCCGTGACCTTCGGCCCGGGCGAGGATGGCTGGTCGCCAATTAACGAATGCATCTCCATCAAAAAGTCGGTTGCAGCCATGAAAGTGCTTGCCCTTGCGATCCCGAACATTCTCGGCGTTTCGGAATAGGTGATAGCCATGAATGCCCAAAACGATGCGCCAACATACGGCACCCCGGCCAAAGTACTGTCACCCAACCGAACGTTACGCCTGCCGGCTCTGGTCCGGAAGAACATCGAAAACGGCAAATACCTTTCGGTACTGACGGTCCTGTTCCTGCTGGGAGTCTGGTTTCTGGTCACGGCGATGGGCTGGGCGAACCCGTTGTTCCTGCCTTCACCAGGCGACGTCTGGCGAGCGTTTGTAGAGGTAGCGGTATCCGGTTACCAGGGCTCGACATTGCTTGAGCACGTCTCCACAAGCCTGTACCGGATTCTGGTTTCGTTCGCCGCGGCGTGTCTGGTGGGCATCCCGCTTGGGGTGCTGATGGGCACCTCGTGGGCAGCGCACCGTATTTTTAACCCGTTGATTGAGTTCTACCGGCCACTACCACCGCTAGGGCTTTATACGCTGCTGGTGATGTGGCTTGGCATCGGTGAATCGTCCAAGTTGGCCCTGCTTTTTCTTGCAGGGCTGCCGGGCATCATCATCGCCACTATTCAGGCTGTTTCCGATATCAACCCGACCTATGTTCGCGCGGCACGCTCTCTCGGTGCCGGTCGCTGGGCGCTGATGCGCAACGTCTATCTGCCGGGCTCGGGGCCCACCATCCTGACCGGCATGCGTATTTCCCTGGGTTTCATCTACACCGTTCTGGTTGCCGCTGAGATTGTGGCAGCCACGGCGGGTATCGGCTGGATGATCTGGGACGCCGCCAAGTTCCTGCTCGGTGACATCGTGATCATGGGGCTGGTCGTGCTCGGTATCACCGGCATGGCGCTGGACCTGGTGCTCAAGTTCGCGGGCCGGGTCGTCATGCCCTGGACCCGCATCAGACAAATGTAGTGAGAACCCTAAACCTCCCGAGGAGTACCCGCATGAAAAAGCTCATTGTTTCGACTATCACCAGTGTTGCCCTCAGCCTGGGCGCCGTGCAGGCCCAGGCCCAATCTGAACCTGAAGTGCCGGAGAAAGTCACTATCGGCTATCTCAATCTGGTCAATGCCCAATTGGTTACCAAATCGCTGGGGCTGATGCAGAAACACATGCCCGGCGTCGAGATCGAATACATCAAGGTGGGCGGGGGTGGCGACATGTTACGCGCGATCGCTGCTGACCAGGTGGACTTCGGCGGGCTCGGCAATCCGCCGACCGCCATCGGCGTCACCCGCGGGCTCCCGATCAAAGGGACCATGGTGCTGAACATGCTCGACTTCGTCGAAGCGATGGCCGTTCGCACATCAGCTGACATCAAGCGCCTGGAAGACCTCAAGGGCAAAACCATTGCCGCGCCCTTTGGCTCGACGACGCATTATCTGCTTCTCAATGCATTGCACGACGAGGGCATTGACCCGGCGTCAATGAAGATCATCGACCTTCGCCCCAATGACATCGTCCAGGCCTGGTACCGCGGCGATATCGACGCAGCCTGGTTCTGGGAGCCAGCGCTGGGAAAGGTTCTGGATGAAGATGCCAATCTGTTCATGACCTCCGGCCTTATGGCCGAACGCGGATACCCCACCTGGGATGTGGGCGTCGTCATGGACGAATTTGCGGAAAAATACCCGGATTACGTCGAGAAGTTTGTTGCGGCCGAATGCGAGGGCATCGATTACTGGATCAATAACCCGGCGGATACCGCCAAGATCATTGCCAAAGAGCTGCAGCTGGAGCTGGCCGATGCCACGCGGATGATGAAAGGTACCGGCATGGTGCCTTGCGACGAGCAGCTCACTGCCCAGTTCATCGGTGACACTGCGAAGCGCGGGCAATTCGTCGACACGTTGATGTCTACGGCTGAGTTCCTGCACGCGCAGAAGCGGCTGCCGAAGGTTCCATCGCGTGAAACCTTCGAGAACTTCCTGGCGCCTCAGTATCTCGAAGCCGTAACCCAATAGGGCGTTTGATAATGCCGGTCGCCAAGGCCGGCCTTCGCTCGTCATCACGATACGCAATTGGGGGTCGGTTAGGTATGAATGCTGATAATAGTCCCGTCGCCAGTCTCGATTATTTCTATTTGAGGGAAGGGTTGCTGGCGGGCAACTTTTCGCCCCGGCAGGTGGCTGAAGAGGTCCTGAAGCGTATTGAGACCCGCAGTTCCAGCGCGGAATGGACCTGGTGTGTGCCCTCCAAGGATCTGCTTGACCAGGCTACCGCCATCGAAGCCAAGGACAGGCGTTTGCCTTTTTACGGCATCCCTTTTTCTGTCAAAGACAATATTCACGTCGAAGGCCTGCCGATAACCGGCGGCTGTCCGGCCTATCGCTCCATCTCAACACAGACTTCTCCGGTGGTGCAGCAACTGCTCGACATGGGCGCGCTGCTGGTCGGCAAGAACACCATGGACCAGTTTGCCACAGGGGTCGTCGGCGTACGAAGCGATCCGCACCCGGTAAACCCGTTCAATGACCAGTACATTCCCGGCGGGTCCAGTTCTGGCTCAGGCGTTGTCGTCGCCAAGGGCTGCGTGAGCTTCTCGCTGGGCAGTGACACTGGCGGCTCCGGCCGGGTGCCGGCCGCGCTGTGTAATATTGTTGGGTTCAAGCCAACGCCCCATGTGCTGAGCAACGAGGGCATGCTGTATGCAAACCGAAGCATCGACTGCATACCGATATTTGCGCGTACGGCCCGTGAAGCCGATGCAGTCTTTCGGCAATTGATTCCGGAGCAGGGCGACACACTGCGACCGGCGGCCGATGCTGTTCCGGAGCTGAGTCGCCTGAGAATCGCCGTACCTGACGCTAAGGGCCTCAAATTCTTCGACGACCATCTGGCTGAGGAGAGCTACAGGAAAGCGCTGGCAGTGCTGAGGCGGTTGGGGGCTAGTATCGAAACCGTCGACATTGGGGCATTCACCGAAGCCGGCGCCATGCTGTTTGAAGGCGCTTTTATTGGTGAACGATTCGACTCGGTGGGCGACTTCATCAAACGTAACAGGGACAGCGTCAACCACGTAGTCGCTCAAAGCGTTCTTGCTGGAGAGTCAGTAACACCGCACCGGATCTGGCAAGACCTGGCCCGCCTGAACAGTCTTAAAGGGCAGGCTCATCGGCTTCTGTCACAGTACGACTGCCTGCTGACGCCGACCGCCGGCACCGTGTACCGCTGTGATGAAGTAAAAGCCGACCCGCTCAACCTGAACCGCAATATGGCCTACTATACCAATTTTGGTAACTTGCTGGACCTGGCGGTTGTTTCCGTACCGGGTTACTTTCGGGCAGACGGTCTGCCGTTCGGCCTGAGTTTTATCGGCCCCGGGTACAGCGATCTGAAGATGCTGAACATCGCGGCGCAATGGGAGAGCCTCAGCGCCGTGGCCCCTGATGTTCCCGCTGGGCCGGGCTAGTGTCCCGCACGGGAAACTACTGTGCCCGGGACAGTTTGGTGGCCTGTGCAGCTTCGGGCGCTTCAGGCAACTTCGATCCCAGGCCCAGCTTCCAGCCCCAGCCTGCGGGTAGCGGCTTGCCGTTGTATAGATAGGCCAATGTTGCAGATTGGCTGATTACCCACCGGTGCAAGGCCCAACAGACAGTCGTTACGACAACCACCGCACCGACAAAGAAAACGTGAGGGTTGAGCGTAAGGAAAAAACCGCCACCCAGAATCAACAGCGGCATATGAAAGAGGTAAACGGTATAGCTGGATTCGCCGAGGAATCTTACCCACCAGGTATCCTCGCTGATGAGTCTGCGCGCGATGCCCATCAGCAGGCCGGTGACCGAAAGGGCCCACAGTCCATAGCCGAAATAGCGGTAGCCGCTGTTGCTTTCCCACAGGCCTCCGATAATCAACGCGCCGAGCGCCAGCAAACCGAGGTTCGAGCGCCAGTCATGCAGAGCCTCGAGCACAGTCGGCTTCAGAAAGAGGTAAGCGCCAGCAGCGAAGAAAGCCGCATAGGGAAGCAGCTGGTCAAAGTCCACCAGAATCCAGAAGCTCCCCCAGGGCGAAGTGGGAATTTTCCACGCCAGCACCGAGGCGGCCATGTATAGCCCAGCGACGGCAGCGGCAAACAACCAGTAGGGCAGAGTGATACACAGCCGGCGAAAGAGCGGGAAACTGACCGCGAGCGCGGCCATGTAGGCCAGCAGGTTGCCCAGAAACCACAAATGCCCGACCCAGGCGCCGCCCAACCAGAACGCTGTGTCCCAGTCTCGATGGATCATTGCCGGCAGTTGCAGGGTTAGCGCGGCCACGAGCAAAGGCACTGCAATACGGTTGAGGCGCTTGCCCAGGTAAGCAGGGGTGCCCATGCGGTTGATAAGCATGGCAGCGAAGAAGCCGGAAAGCAGGAAAAAGGCGTGCATCCGGAACGAGTGCAAGGCGAACGCAACGGCATTGTAGACTTCACTCTGTTCAAGGGTCTTGATGGCCCAGGGGTTCTCAGCCCTCACTACCAGGGCTGCATGGTAAACCACGCCGACCGTCATCAGGGCGCCCCGCAGGAAGTCTATATAGTAGTAGCGCATCATGTCTCCACGTGAAGCCATTACCCGGGCTCCGTTGATGAGTTGCTCGGGAGGGTCGGTCCCTGCCGACGAGTATCGCGAAGATGTGTGACGCTTTTATTGCTATCTGATGGCGCTGATATTGCTATCTGGTGGCGCTGAGGCGGGCGGGGGCTGGTCTCAATGACGGATGCTTCATTGAAGATTGGAAATCATCGGTGTTACTTTCTTAGAGCCGATTGCGCTTTTGACTCACGTACATGTTTCACTCAAGTACATGTTTGACCCAAGCACATCTTTTTTAACCTGACATTCAGTCTGACCCGAACGGAGAGAGCCATGGCTGGCGCGAGCGAGAGTTACCACGAACCCGTGGAACAGTTGTCCCCAAAAACAAAGGATATGCATCGGGCCCTTGTGTCCCTTCAGGAAGAGCTTGAGGCGGTGGATTGGTATCGCCAGCGGGCTGACGCAACCGACGATCAGGAGTTAAAAGGCCTGCTACTGCATAACATGCGCGAAGAGGTCGAGCACGCCTGCATGGTGTTGGAATGGCTTCGCCGCAACAGCGAGGACTTTGCCGAGCAGCTGAAACTCTACCTGTTCACCGATGACCCGATCCTCGAGGTGGAGGAGAGCGAAGAAGCTCAGGAATCTGTCAGGCCGGGTGGCGGCAAGGTTAGCGAAAGTCAGCCGCTTCAATTCACCATTGGCGACCTGAAGGGGAAGTAAAGCCATGAGTTATCTGAACCGAAAGAATGCGAACTTCTCCGACGACATCTGGAACAAGATTGATGAGGCGGCTGTTGAGGCTGCCACGGACATTCTGACCGGCCGCCGTTTTCTTGATGTGGATGGCCCCTACGGCGTAGGCCTGACCTCCGTAGAAGTCGGCGAGGAAGGCTACTGCCGACAGCCTGCTCCTGATGAAGCCGGCGCGGTGCTGAGCAAAGCGGTTGCGTTGCCGATGCTGCGCAAAAGCTTTGGCCTGAGTGTGCGCCGGATTGAAGGTCACGTTGGCATGGGCCTGCCGCTGGACCTGCGCGCTGTGGAAGATGCGGCAGAAGCCGTGGCACGCAGGGAAGAGGAGTTTATCTATTACGGCCAGCCGGATTTCGGGCTGGAAGGGCTACTGACCGCCAATGGTCGGGTGCAGGTTGGATGCGACGACTGGGGCCAGATCGAGCAGGCCCTGAGCGACGTGTTGGGCGCGGTGACGCGTCTCGATGAGAACGGCTTTCACGGGCCTTATGCGCTTGTGCTTTCGCCAAGCTGGTACAACCTGCTGTTCCGCCGTTACGAAGGCACAGACATGCTCCAGCTGGAGCACCTCAAGCGCCTCTGTGAACTGGGCGTGTTCAAGGCGTCCATTGAAGGCGCTGTGCTGGTGGACGCCCACGTGGGCCGCATCATCGTCGGGCAGGATATGATGACCGGTTATTCGAGCAACGATGGCATCCACCACCAGATGTTTATCAGTGAGAGCCTGGTCATGCGGGTCGAGGAGCCAGGCGCTATTTGTACCCTCTCGCCTAAAACCGCACCGTGAACCGGGGCGCGGACCAGCGCCGGGCCAGGCAGTCGCTCGAGGTGGTGTACAGCGTCCAGAACAGTCTGGAACAACGCCTCGGGCAGGGCGCCAGCGAGAGCCTCGAAAAAGTGCTGGGCGATGTCTGGCGCCGCCGCTCACTGCAGGGCGAACGCCTGAACAGCTGGCTGTGCGGGGGGCAGCCCTCGCAACAAAGCGCAGGCGCTTCTCCAGGTGCTGACGATCCGCCAAAACGCGAATCGGCTAGTGCAGATCAGGCCAGTACCAGCGATCCCGGACAGGCCCAGGTGCTTGAGCGACGCGAGCTGGCACCGGATCTCCTGATATTCAAGCTGTCCCGCCCGGCGGGTTTCAGCTTCACACCGGGCGCTTCGGTCAAGATTGATCTAGGCGGCATCAGCCGCCGCTATTCGCTGGTATCCGCCCCCCATGAGCCCTTTCTTGAGCTCTTCATAGAGCTGATACCCAATGGGAGCATGTCGTCACGCTGGCAGAGTGTAGCCCAGGGGGACGTTGTGGCTCTGCACTCACCAAAAGCTGGCCTTACTCTCAACGCCAACGCGCACAACCACATGCTGATCGCGACTGTCACTGGCGTAAACCCATTCGTGAGTATGGTTCGGGAGGCGGTTCACAAAGGCGAGGCTCAACAGCGCTTTGTGCTGCTGCACGGGGCAAGCTTTGCCTCGGAGCTGGGCTACGGCAGCGAGCTGGCCTCGATCGCAGCAGCGCAACCTCAGTTATTGACGTACGTTCCGGCTGTCAGCCGGCCGGATGTCATTGAGAACAGCGAATGGAAGGGCGCGCAGGGTCGCGTCGGCACACACGTTGAGGCGCTACTGGGTGAGAGGGGTTGGACGTCCCGGGACACCTGCCTTTATGCCTGTGGCAACCCGGATATGGTCGACGATATTGAACGAACCTGGCGGGGTCGCGGATTCGAGGTGCGGACAGAACGCTACAAATAGCCGGTTCTGTCCGGTTCAGGCAAGCGGGCGCAAGCCCCGAAAGGCTTCCGCTAGGCCTGGCGTCGACGCGCCAACACAACCCCAAGGACCCCCAGGCCCAACAGCGCAAGACTGGAGGGCTCGGGAACTTCAACCGTGCTGACCTTGGTCAGTCTGCCCATCAGATAAAACGCTTCCCCGGAGCCCAGGTTCTCGATATAGGCACCCTCATTCGGATAAGTCTTGTCGAGATTGTGAAAAATATCCTCCCCGGCGGCGAGACTGAATAGATCGAGGTAGAGAAAACAGCTCAGTGCATCAACTCCGAACGGCTCGAAGCCATTCTCATAAAGTCCGTCCGCGCCGGCGACAGGCTGGTCATACATGAGCGGCGAAAAACCTTCCCATTCGAAGGTCGCCGGTTCGCTCTCAAACTGCGCTGAGATCAGCCCGCGTCGGGCAGAGTCGACTTTAAAGATCCCAATCGCCTCATGGCTGGAACTGGGGTTTTCAATCCTGTCCAGGTAGGCGTACGTAATGATCGCAGCGTGGGTGGATGCGCTGAACCAGGTCATCAATGCCAACAGTACAAACTTCTTCATGGGACGTCCCTTTCGTATCTCGTGAATAAGCGGCTGTTCGATTAGCGATCGCAACAAACCGCAGGCAAAAAGCGAACCACACCGCGTCTTTACAGGCCTGCCCGAAGATCAACTGAGTAAAGGTGTAAAAACTATCGACGTTAGTGCGCACGGTGAGCGGCATTTGCTGACACCGGGAAGCGCACAACTGGGCTGTAATGAGCTGTCCTATTGATGATTATCATTTGGATCAGAAAGAGCTCGCATTAGCCTGAGGGCGACAAGGAGACAGCTTCATGTACGCATCCGCTCATATTGTTCATCTGTTTATGGCCATACTCTTCGTCGGCACGGTGTTCTTTGAAGTGCTGATTCTCGAAACGATTCGCCACAGAGTGTCCCGGGACGCACTGCGCGAAGTAGAGTCGGCGGTTGGTCAGCGTGCCCGCCAGATCATGCCGTTTGTGATTCTGCTTTTGTTTGGGTCTGGACTGGTCATGGCCTATTATCATGGACCTACATTAACCAATTCGTGGTCCAGCGGCTTCGCCCTGCAGCTGGGGCTCAAGATTCTACTGGCCTTCAGTGTACTGGCGCACTTCCTTACAGCCATGACCTGGATGGTCCGTCGCACCATGACCAGCTCCCGTTCACGGTTCATCCACTACAGTGTATTCAGCCACGTGATCGTGATCGTTTTCCTTGCGAAGAGTATGTATTACTTCGGCTGAACTGGCTCACACCCGAGCCGGACGGTCGTCCGCTCTGATGATGGGGATGCTGTTCCTCATATGATCATTAACCTAATTACTTTCTGCAACTTAGCTTCGAATGAGAATGGCTCTCATCATACTCCCCACCGTCAAAAACCCCTGACATTCATCAAAAACAAAGCAAAATTCGGCAATGATATGTAACCGAATGCTGCGTTTTACGAGGAATTATATTTCTCTGTACAGAAGCTTGCGGTGCTGCATAAGCGATCTACTATCAGCTTAACCATTGTTAGGAAGTGGGCTGTTTGGGCGTTTCAGACAGTGGCTCGGCAGCATGAGGTAGTACGGCAAATGCAACAAGAATCATCCGCATCATTCGCATCCCAGGTGCAATCGTTCTCGTCCCGGTTACTTACTCTTTTTAATGGCACCCACTTAAACAACCTGGTGTCGCCATTCGCCTTTGCAGCGGTCGGCACGGTCGCGTTGTTCCTGGCTAACGGCTTTGGTGGCGCGTCGTGGATTGGCGCCGGCGCGCTGGCGCTAACCGCTGGCGCGGCGTGGCGCCAGCGCTCCCGTGAACTGCGCGCTCACGCGCAGGACACCAGGCTCAGGGCTGCCGAAACAGCCGCAGCTCTGGCGCGTCCGACCGGCAACGGCGCGCTACACAGCCTCAGCGAGCAGTTGTTTCCGGTGTGGGAGCGTCAGATAGAAACTGCCCGGGGGCAGGCCGAAACCGCAGTGATTGAACTGTCCGGTCGCTTCTCCGAGATGACCCAGGAGCTTGCCGCAGCGACGCACTTGTTTTCCGGTGTCAGTGCTGATGAGCGAGGGCTGGGCGCACTGTTTAATCGTAGTGAAGAGCGTCTGCTCGACGTGGTGCAGTCCCTCAAGGATGCGCTGGCGGCCAAGCAGAGCCAGCTAGAGCAGATCAGGCACCTGGAGTCCTTCACCGGCGAGCTAAACAGCATGGCCGAAGATGTCGCCTCGGTCGCCTCGCAAACCAACCTGCTGGCACTCAACGCTTCGATAGAAGCAGCCCGGGCCGGCGAGCACGGACGAGGCTTCGCCGTGGTGGCGTCGGAAGTCAGGGAGCTGTCGCAGCGCTCCGGCAAGGCCGGGCAGACCATCGGCACCAAAATTACCGCGATCAACGAGGCGATTCGGGCTACCTGTCAGCAAGCTGTTGCCGAGAGTGAGCGGGACCATTCCGTCGAACACTCCGAAACTGCTATTCGTGAGGTGCTCGCAGACTTCCGTGAGATGACGGAGAACCTGGCGTCCGCTGGGCAAAGCCTGCAGGAAACCAACGCCCGTATTCAGGTTGGTGTTGAGGACGCTCTGGTGCAGCTCCAGTTCCAGGACCGCACTGACCAGATTCTGAGCCATGTCCGCGACAACATCGCGCTCGCTACTACCCGTGTGCAGCAAAACATCAGCTCTGCCGAAGCGGCGGAACTGGATGTAATGGCCATTCTGGAGGATATCGAGCGCTCGTACGCCATGGCGGAGGAGCGCGGCACCGACCAACAGAACCAGGGCGCGGAGGATGACGGCGGGATCACCTTCTTCTGAAGGCATTGAGAGAGATAACACGCGCGCTAAATCACCCCAGAAGTGCCGTTTGAACGCTTACACCTAACTGTTTGAGAGAAGACCATGGCCAAGACAATTTTGATCGTCGATGACTCCGCCTCTATCCGGCAAGTCGTGTCTATTGCGCTGAAAGGCGCGGGCTACGAGGTTATCGAGGCCAAAGACGGGCAGGACGCACTGTCGAAGCTCACAGGCCAGCGCGTACACCTGATCATTTCGGACGTGAACATGCCTGTTATGGACGGCATAACGTTTCTGAAAAACGTCAAGACGCGGCCCGAGTACAAGTTTACCCCTGTGATCATGCTGACCACCGAATCCGCTGAGAGCAAGAAAGCCGAAGGCCAGGCCGCAGGCGCCAAAGCCTGGGTCGTGAAACCCTTCCAGCCGCCCCAGATGCTGGCCGCTGTATCCAAACTGGTTATGCCGTAGGCGCACTGATGAGCTACGAACTGTCCACTCAAGATCCGGGCCATCACCACCTCGGCGGTGAGCTGTGTATATACGATGCTGCTGCGCTCAAACCTCAGCTACTCAACCTGCTGGTGCCCAACGCGGTGCGCGACATCGATCTGTCACGGGTGACTGAAATGGACTCCGCCGGTGTCCAGTTGATGCTGCTGACTCGTCAGGTAGCGGTGAAACGCGGCTGCAAGCTGACCTTTTCGGGCCACAGCCCAGCGGTCCGGGAAGTGATGAATCTGTTTCATCTGAGCGCCGACTTTGACAGCCCGACGCTGGTGCCGGTCAAGGAGTTTGCCTGATGAATCTCGACGCAGCATTTGAAACCTTTCTCGACGAAAGCCGCACCATGCTCGAAGACATGGAGCGGTACCTGCTTGAGCTTGAAAACGACGCCAGCGATGACGAAAAGCTCAATGCCCTGTTTCGCTGTGTGCACACGATCAAAGGGTCGGCCGGGTTATTCGCCCTGGACCACGTGGTGGAGTTCACCCATGTGGTAGAAGACGTGCTCGATCGACTGCGCGCCGGAGCGCTGCAGTTGGACGGCGAGCTGGCCGCGCTGCTGCTCAAGTGCCGGGACCATATCGCGGCACTGATCGAGATTGACGCTGATTCGGTCACGAAAGAACTCAAGGCCGCGGGGGAATTCCTGCTGCTCCTGTTAAGCGATTACCAGGAAGCGACGGAGGCCAGGCAGGCAGAAGGGGCTGACGCCTCAGCCGAAATTGCCGGCTCGGGCACTCACTCAGGCGCTCACTCAGGCACTTGGCATGTGTCAGTTCGCTTCGGCGAAGACGTTATGCGCAACGGTATGGATCCGCTCGGCTTCATCCGTTATCTCGCCACCCTCGGTGAACTCATCAACGTGGGCCTGGTAACGGAAGGTTTCCCGGAAGCGGATGAGTTTGACCCCGAGAGCTGCTACCTGGGCGTCGAGATTACGTTGCGCGCGGACATCACCCAGGCAGCGTTGGAAGAGGTTTTTGAATTTGTCCGGGAAGACTGCGAGTTACGCATTCTTCCCCCGGGTAGTCCGGTCTCTGCGTTCATGGACCTGATCCATGCGCTGCCAGAAAGTGATGCCCGTCTTGGAGAAATACTGGTCGCAAGCGGTGTGCTGACGCAGGCAGAGCTCGAACAGGGCCTGGCCCTTCAGCAGGAATGCGACGAGCCCGGCAGTGAAAAGTGCCGCCTGGGCAACGTGTTGGTGGAAGGCGGCAATGTAGAACCGGAGGTCGTCAATGCAGCGTTGGCCAAGCAGAAGACCAGCCGGCAGGCCCAGGCCCGGACCAGCCAGTTTCTGCGGGTACAGGCGGATAAACTCGACAGCCTCATCAACCTGGTTGGTGAACTGGTTATTGCCAGCGCTGCAGCAGGACTAAGCGCCCAGCGAGGCGGCGACCTGGCAACGCAGGAGGCAATGGTAGCCGTCAAGTCTCTGGTGGAAGGCATTCGCGACAGTTCGCTCGAGCTGCGCATGGTCCCGATCGGCGAGACGTTCCAGCGTTTCCAGCGGGTCGTGCGGGACGTTTCCCAGGAGTTGGGCAAGGACGTACGGCTCGATATCAGCGGCGCCGATACAGAACTCGACAAGACAGTCGTCGAGAAAATTGCCGACCCGCTGACTCACCTGGTCCGTAATGCGATGGATCACGGTATCGAGTCAGCGGAACGTCGCGCCGCGGCGGGCAAGCCGGCCCAGGGCAGGGTGCACCTGAACGCTTACCACGAGGCCGGCAGTATCGTTATCGAGGTATCTGATGATGGTGCCGGCCTGAGCAAAGACAAACTGGTTGCGAAAGCCCTTGAGCGTGGCGTCATCCAGAGCGCCGAGGGGCTGTCTGAGCAGGATATTTTCCAGCTGATTTTCGAGCCTGGCTTCTCGACCGCCGAGCAGGTCACAAACCTGTCCGGGCGCGGCGTGGGCATGGATGTGGTCAAACGCAGTATCGAAGCGCTGCGTGGTGCAATCGAATTGCAGTCATCCCCGGGAGTGGGAACAACACTTCGGATTCGGTTGCCGCTCACCCTGGCGATCATTGATGGCTTCCTGATGGGTGTCGGCGAGGCTAACTACATTGTTGCGCTGGATAGCGTGGTGGAATGCGTTGAGTTGACACCCGAGCAGCGTTCAGAGGCGCACGGTCGGGGATTCGTGAACCTCAACGGAGAAGCATTGCCGGTGGTCCAACTGAAAGAATATTTCGGACTCGGCGGAACATCCGGACGGCGCGAAAACATCGTGGTCGTCAGATATGGGTCCCACAAAGCCGGACTTATCGTCGATGCGTTATTGGGTGAATACCAGACAGTGATCAAGCCCCTTGGCCAACTGTTTGTGCACCTTAGCGGTATTAGTGGTTCAACGATTCTGGGTAGCGGAGATGTCGCCCTTATCCTGGATGTCCCCGTACTGGTTCAGCAGCTGGTTCAGCAGGAGGAGCGCCTGTTAGATCGAAAGACATACTCATAACCGAACTCAAAAACCAATCAGATTTATCTTTTTTAAAGGCGCACAAACTAATGAGCTGGTTCAAGAACCTCAAAATCGGAACAAAACTGCTGGCGGCATTCCTGGTGCTGTCAGCCATCACGGCGCTCGTTGGCTATGTTGGCATACACAACATGGGCCAAATAAACGAGCAGGCAGACGCGCTTTACGAGAAAGAGCTACTTGGCGTCTCGTATCTCAAAGAAGCGAATGTCAACGTGATATACGGCAGTCGCTCAATGCGCAACATGCTTTTGGCATCAACTCAGAAAGATCGTCAGGAAAGCATCGACAATGCACGTCGTTACGCGAAGCAGGAGCTTGAATATCTGGCTCAGGCGGAAGCACTGATCGAGAATCCAGAAGCCGAGCGTCTGCTGGCTCAGTATAAAATAGCGTCGGCTGAGTATGCCGGGCATCGGGACCGTTTGATCGGAATGGTTGAGAACTCTTCTTTGGCTGAACAGAGTGATGTCGTTGAATACGCCGAGGGTCCAGTCCGAGCATCAGGGGATGAGTTAGACCGGTTGCTTACCGAACTGTCCCGCATCAAAGAGAAGAACGCCGAAGATGCAGCGATTGCGACAACCGCCCTGTATGAGAGCAGCCTGATCAGCATGTCCATTCTGGTCGTGCTTGGCATCGTGGTTGGCATTGTCACCGGCCTGTTGATTGCACGCTCTATTACCCGTCCTCTGCGCGTCGCTGTCGACACTGCAAATACGCTGGCGGATGGCGACCTGTCCGTGCGCATCGAGTCGACGTCGAAAGACGAAACGGGTGTTTTGCTTGAAGCCATGCAGCGTATGGTCGAGAAGCTCTCCCAGACAATCAGCGAAGTCCGTTCCGCAGCGGATGGCCTGGCTTCTGCATCAGAAGAGGTCAGCGCTACCAGTCAGGGCCTGTCCCAGTCCTCATCTGAACAAGCGTCCTCGGTGGAAGAAACATCAGCGTCTATGGAACAGATGACCGCTTCGATTCAGCAAAACACCGAAAATGCAAACATGACAGACGGCATGTCTGCGAAGGCTGCGAAAGAGGCAGTAGAGGGCGGCCAGGCGGTGGAGAAAACAGTCGCTGCCATGAAGGACATCGCGGCCAAGATTTCTATCATCGACGATATCGCCTACCAGACCAACCTGCTGGCACTTAACGCTGCGATCGAGGCGGCCCGTGCCGGTGAGCATGGTAAGGGCTTCGCGGTAGTTGCAGCTGAGGTGCGGAAACTGGCAGAGCGTTCCCAGGTAGCGGCTCAGGAAATCGGTGCCGTAGCAGGGTCTTCAGTTGAATTGGCGGAAACCGCAGGTCGTCTCCTGTCCCAGATCGTGCCTTCAATACAGAAAACCTCCGACCTGGTCCAGGAAATCGCCGCTGGGTCCAGCGAGCAATCATCTGGGGTCAGCCAGATTAACGACGCCATGGAACAGCTTAACCAGTTGACTCAGACCAACGCGTCTTCTTCTGAAGAGCTGTCGGCCACCGCGGAAGAAATGAGCGCTCAGGCCGAGCAGCTGCAGGAGCTTATGAGTTTCTTCAAGCTCAAGGCGGAAACGTCCCGCGATCCCTCCCGCATTGCCCGGAATACTGTTGCTAAGGCGATCTCTACCGCCAGAACGGGTAGTGCACCAGCCAAGCGAAAGTTAGAGGCGGAAATCGACGAAGCTGAGTTCGAGCGGTTCTAGGAGCGGACAATGGGCGCATCTCAAGCAATTGAAAGGCCGGTTTATGCCGGCACGGAAACCCAGCAGTACCTTACGTTCTCCCTTAGCGATGAAATGTTCGCAGTGGGTATACAGCGTGTAAGGGAAATCATCGAGTACAGCAACGTCACGACGGTGCCGATGATGCCGCGGTTTGTAAGGGGCGTGATCAATCTTCGGGGCAGTGTAGTCCCCGTTATTGACCTGGCGGCGCGCTTTGGCCGGGAGGCAAGCAGCATTCACCGACGTACGTGCATTGTCGTGATTGAGATTGAGAACGACGGTCTGGAACAGGAACTTGGTGTCATCGTCGATGCGGTCTCAGAGGTACTGGATATCCCGGAAAGGGAGATCGAAGCTGCACCTTCTTTTGGCGCGAGAATCCGCGCCGACTTTATCAGTGGCATGGGTAAGGTGGACGGCCGGTTCGTGATTCTGCTCGATGTAGACCGCGTGCTTGCGGTCGAGGAAATGGCAGGTCTCGCCAAATTGGCCGATTCGGGTGTCGGCAGTGTCTGATCTCGTGGCAGAAAAAAGATCTCCCAGCACTGGGGTGCCAACGCTCACGGAGAGCGAGTTCAAACGCTTCCAGAAGCTGATGTTTGACGAGGCAGGGGTCACTCTGCCGTCGTCGAAAAAAGCGCTGGTCAGTGGCCGGCTCGCCAAGCGGCTGAAATTACATGGCTGCGGGAGTTTTGGTGCCTATTACGACTTGCTGTCGACCGATGCGAGCGAACACCAGTGGGCGGTCGATCTGCTGACCACCAATGAGACCTATTTCTTCCGGGAACCCAAACATTTTGAATTCCTGCGGGATGAAATCCTGAAAGCCCATCCGTCCTCGAGGCCCTTCCGGGCCTGGAGTGCGGCCAGTTCCAGCGGTGAAGAGCCCTACAGCCTGGCGATGTTGCTGGGGGATGTTCTGGGTAGCAATACATGGGAAGTGATTGGCTCTGACATCAGTATGCAGGTGCTCGAGAAAGCCGAGCGGGGGCTCTACCCGCTGGCGCGGACGAACCACATGCCGCCGGGCTACCTCAAGCGCTTCTGTCTCAAGGGTACCGGAACGCACGCGGGAAAGTTGCTGGTGAGCCGGAACCTGCGCGAGCGGGTCAAGTTCATGCAGGTCAACCTCAACGCAGAGTTACCCAAGCTGGGACAATTTGATGTGATCTTCCTGCGCAACGTCATGATCTACTTTTCCGCTGAAACCAAAGCGCAGGTGGTCCGCCGCGTGCTGGCTCAGCTAAGGCCAGGGGGGCATTTCTTCATCGGGCACTCCGAGAGCCTCAATGGCATAACGGATGGGTTGGAGCTTGTCCGGCCCTCCGTCTACCGGAAGCCTGCATGATCCATCGCCTCGGCTCAGCTATCGACATATTTCTGCATCCCGGCGAACACGACTTCGTCGATGAACACTTCAATCTTCGAACGACGCTGGGGTCCTGCGTTTCCATCGTGTTATGGCACCCGACACGCCACCTCGGCGGCATGTGCCATTACCTGTTGCCAGAGGGAAAACGGAGCAAGGATGAGCCGCTAAATGGCAAGTACGCCGACCAGGCATTTGAACTGTTGCTGGGGCAGGTGCGTAAGCACGGGACACAGCTGGACCAGTACCAGGTAAAGCTGTTCGGTGGCGGCAATATGTTTCCTGGCTGTATGGCGAGCGCACCCGGAGTCGCAAGCCGTAACATCGAGGCGGCACGTCGTATAGTTGCCCGGCATAGACTGAACGTAACGGCGGAAAGCCTTGGCGGAGCAGGTCATCGGAATCTTGTGTTTGAAGTAGCCTCGGGCGATGTCTGGGTCCAGCACATCAATATTGAAAATGAGCGCGTCGCGGGAAACATGCAGGCATGAGCAGCAAAGTGAAAGTCTTCATTGTCGATGATTCCGCGGTAGTGCGCCAGGTGATGACCCAGTTGCTGGGACAGGACTCCGGGATAGAGGTTATCGGCTCAGCTTCGGATCCCGTTTTTGCCCTGCAGAAAATGGCGACGCAATGGCCCGATGTCATTCTGCTGGATGTTGAGATGCCGCGCATGGATGGCATCACTTTCCTTAAAAAGCTGATGGTTGAGCATCCCACCCCTGTGGTCATCTGTTCGACATTGACCGAAAAGGGCGCCGCAACCTCAATGGAGGCGTTGTCGGCCGGGGCGGTAGAGATCATCACCAAGCCCAAGATCGGTCTGAAGGACTTTCTCACGGAGTCGTCCCAGCAACTGATTCGCGCTGTAAAAGGGGCGGCCCGGGCACGGGTGCGGGCCGCCCGCCCGGCTGGAACGCCGACGCAGCAACCAGTCTCCAATCGCCCGAGCGCAGCGATGGTAAAGACCACCGATTGCGTGGTCGCCCTGGGCACATCGACAGGCGGTACCCAGGCCCTGCAGGAGGTCCTTACACGGTTGCCGGAAGACTGCCCGGGTACTGTGGTAGTACAGCATATGCCGGAGAAATTCACCGCCGCGTTCGCTGACCGCCTTAACCGGCTTTGCCGTTGTGAGGTCAAGGAAGCCGCAGACGGCGATCGCGTGAGGCCCGGGCGAGTGCTGATTGCCCAGGGTGGCAAGCACATGCAGCTCAAGCGCAGTGGTGCGCAGTATTACGTTAATGTGCTGGACGGCCCACCGGTGAACCGGCACAAACCCTCGGTGGACGTGTTGTTCAGGTCAGTGGCTCAAGTCGCGGGCAAGAACGCTATCGGCGTGATCATGACCGGGATGGGGGATGACGGCGCGCGGGGACTTCTGGCCATGCGCCAGGCCGGCGCCAACACTGCAGCACAGGATGAAGCCAGCTGTGTCGTGTTCGGTATGCCCAAGGAAGCCATCGCGCACGGTGGTGCGGCAAGGATTCTGCCCCTCACGGATATCGCGCACTTCATTCTGCAGGGCTAGGGCCCTGCCTGCTGTGTCGAGCCGGCTTGCTGGCTTTGGCAACTGGCGGTTTCCGCTGTGAGTAAGCCGGGGCCGTCCTCCTGTAACTGGCGCGGTGGCCCACAGTCGACCTTGATAGCTAGCCAGGCGTTCGGCGAACCTGCTCTGCGGGCAAGGGTTCCCCGTAGAGATAACCCTGGCAGTAGTCGCAGCCTAATTCAGCCAGAAAGTCAGACTGCTCCTGCGTTTCTACGCCTTCTGCGACGGCCTTGAAGCCGAGACTGTGGGCGAGGCCGATTATGGCCGAAGCAATGGCGGAGTCATGTTCGCTTTGGGGCAGGCCTGCAACAAACTCACGGTCTATTTTCAGAGCATTGACGGGAAAGTTGCGTAGCGAACTGAAAGACGACGAGCCCGTGCCGAAGTCGTCTACCGACAGATACACCCCCTTTTTCTTGAGCGATCGGAACAGCAGGTCATTGGCCTGATTGTTCTCCATCAGCATGAATTCCGTAATCTCGATGTCGAGGCAGCCCGGCGGTACGCTTGTCTTTTCCAGCACGCTGTCGATCAGTTTCAGGAAGGACGTGGCGTTGAGTTGCGTGGAAGAGACATTTATCGCAATCCGGAAGTCCTCCCACCCTTCAGTCTTCCACTGATTTGCCTGTTGGCAGGCGGTGAAAAAGGTCCATTCCGCCAAGGCCTCCGCCAAGCCCATCTCGGCGGCAACCGCGACCACCTCGGGTGAGGTGACGTTATCGACAGGGCAGTCGCGCCAGCGTAGCAAAGCCTCAACGCCTACTATTCCGCCGTCCCTGAGGTTGATCTGGGGTTGGTAGTGAAGCGCAAGACCCTCTGTCTGCATGGCGTCGCAGAGCCAATCACCTATGCGTTCACGGCGTTTTGCGTCTTCATCGAGCTCGTCGGTATAGCGGTGGAATGTCGACCGCCCTCGGGCTTTCGCTGTATACATTGCGAGGTCGGCATTCTTGAGGATCTGACCCGGATCCCGGCTGTCCACAGGGAAGACCGTAACGCCGATACTCGCTCCAGACTGAATCTCTTTGTCTTCGAGATAGTAGGGTTGGGCCAGGGCATCGACCAGCTTTTCTGCGAGGGTCAGCGTATCCGTTTCTCCGTCCCGTGTCCTGCAGATGATGCCGAACTCGTCGCCGCCCAGCCGTGCCACCAGGTCACTCGCTCTTACGGTATTGCCCAGCCGTTCCGCGACCTTTTTCAGAAACAGGTCGCCCAAATGGTGGCCGTAGGAATCGTTGACCTCTTTGAAACGATCCAGGTCCAGTAACAGTACCTGGACCTGGTGCTGATTCAACTTCGCACTGGACAGTGTTTTCTTGAGCTGTTCGTTGAACATACTGCGATTGGGGAGACCCGTAAGCGCGTCGTGATGGGCCAGATAAAGCGTACGCTCACTGGCGATCTTTTCTGCAGTCTTGTCACGGGTTATTTTCAGATAGCCCCTGAAGTTGCCACGGTCATCGTATACCGGCGTCATGGTGCCGGACGCCCAGAATCGACTGCCATCCTTGCGCAGGTGCCAGCGGTCGTCTTCAGCGTACCCGTCTTTGAGTGCTTTGCGCATCTCCGAGACGTGCCGACCCTCTGCCAGGTCTTCTTCTGTAAAGATAATGGTGGTTGAGCAGCCTATGGCTTCATCCTCGGTATAGCCAAAAATACGCTCACCACCGACGTTCCACGAACTGATAACACCGTTTTCGTCTAACAGGAAAACGGCGTGCTGCGTAGCGTTTTTCAGGGCGAGCAGGGCGTTTTGGATGGCGCTATTTCCTCTAATCTGTAGTGTTTTCGCCTACGTTACTGAAATGCGCGGCAACACTTGAGTTACGTTGAATTAATTACATGGCAGGGTGCAAAACGAACAGTGATTCAGAAAATGAGGTGGGCGGGTCGTAGTCCGCAGCTCCCAGCGCACTGTCTGACGTCTTGACCCTCAATCGCAGATTGCTGCCACCGGCGATTGCTTTCAAGCACAGCGGTGACATTCTTTAGCAAAAGAAACACGCCGTTAATCAGCTACCTGGCTCAAGCAGTGCAGGTAAAAATTGCTCGTTAGACAGCGCTTCGCCCATACTGGCCGCCAGGTTTTTAGAGCTACACCCATCGTCGGAGGACATTCCCCTATGAGCGAACCACAATACGACTTGGTTGTTTTCGGAGCGACCAGCTTTGTTGGCCAGATACTGAGCCGCTATCTCACTGAGAACTTCGGTACCAAGGGAGACCTGAAATGGGCCGCCGCAGGACGCTCACAGGCCAAGCTTGACGAACTTAAGCGCTCACTTGGCAGAAAGGCGACCGAGTTGCCTTTACTGGTTGCTGACGCGGCTGACGAAGGCAGCCTGGCCACACTGTGTTCGAAAACCCGGGTTGTCATCTCAACGGTTGGCCCTTACGCCCTCTACGGCGAGCCTTTGGTCAAGGTTTGTGCTGAAACCGGTACGGACTATTGCGACCTCACAGGCGAGGTGCAGTGGATAAAGAAGATGATCGAGCGGTATGAAGCCACCGCTATCGCGTCGGGGGCAAGGATCGTACATTGCTGTGGATTCGACTCTATCCCGTCGGACATGGGCGTGTTCTTTCTGCAACAGCAGGCGCGTGAGCGTTTCGACGAGCCGTGCACACGTGTAAAAATGCGGGTCAAAGCTGCAAAAGGCGGCATGTCGGGCGGTACTGTGGCCAGTCTGATGAATGTCGTTAAAGAAGCGGCTGGTAATCCTGGATTACGCAAAGAACTGGCCAACCCCTATTCGCTGTGTCCACCGAATCATTCGTTCATTGCTCGCCAGCCGAACCTGAAGTCCGGCGCCTTCGACGAAGACTTCAATGCCTGGATCACACCATTCATCATGGCGGCGATAAACACCCGCGTGGTGCATCGCTCCAATGCACTCATGGGTAAAGCCTACGGCAGCGGTTTTATCTATGAAGAGGCCATGCTGACAGGACGAGGCGTCAAAGGGCGCATGGCGGCTTACGGTATTGCCGGCGCAATCGGCAGTTTCATGGTTGCATCGGTGATGAAACCGTCACGGTGGGTGCTGGAGCGCTTCATGCTACCCAAGCCCGGGGAAGGCCCGAGTCTGGAAGCGCAAAAGGCCGGCTTCTTCGATATCCGGTTCGTGGGAAAGACAGCCAGTGGCAAGACACTACGGGCAAAAGTGACCGGTGATCAGGATCCGGGTTACGGTTCGACCGGGAAGATGTTGGGCCAGGCCGGTGTCTGCCTGGCATTGGACTTACCGAAGGTCGAGAAGGCCGGTGGTTTCTGGACCCCATCCACTGCTTTTGGCGACAAACTGCTGACACGCCTAACCAGGTATTCAGGCCTCAAGTTCGAAGTTCTGGAGAGTTAGTCCCCACCTTTGATGGGCTAGTCCCACGAAGTCTCATAGCCTTCAGTGGCGCGCCGGTAGGGCTGAACCTGCTGGCGCGTCGTGATAAAAGTGCGACGACTTCCCTGAATAGCCGAACCCAGCCCCATTCTGTCCAGCCCCATTTTGTAGAGGTCAGTCCTGGTCAGTCCTTCGCGGAGCTGTATCCGGTCATTTCGAGAAAGCCTTCCCCGGTGTGTGAGCCTGAAACATCAATCGGGCCTTCCCAGTAGGGCACCAGACCTCGGTTCCAGTACTCGCCCGGCCACGAGTTCACGGTTAAATCCAGTCCGTAGTCCGGAATCTGTATGAGCCACTCAGCTGGCACTTCGCCGGTTTCTGTCTCTCGTGTTTCATTCGGTAGAAGTTCGATCTGGGCCGGGCTTAAAGGTATCACTGTGCCGTCCGCTTGAATCAGGGTTCCGGACTGAAAAACAGGCGATCCCCGTAGCTGAAACACCATAAGCTCCGAGTTGTCGTCCAGATGCATCGAAAACCAGTCCCAACCCTTTTGGCTACGACCCAGCAGCTGGCTGCTCCACTCCCGGTCAAGCCAGGCTGTGCCGGTCACCTCCAGCATTTCTGCGCCGAACTGAATGCGGCCACGGACCGCCATGTCGACAAAACTGAAGTACATGGAGCCCTGTCCCTCCTGGGACTTCGCACTGAAGCCGTTCGATCCGTGGAGCACCATGGCGTCCGTGGGCGGTTCACGAAGCGTTACTTCCAGCCAGTACTGAAACCCATCATCACCGGCGTTCACTGCGAACACGCCCGGTGCCGTTTCCCGGAGTTGCCAGTCATCCAGCCACAGGCGAACCGGATCTGTTTCAGCACCGGCCTGGGCTGTGCCACCGCGCGCCAGCTTCTCGGCAAAAGCATGCTTTTCGGGACTGCTAAGGGCCGCATGGGCCATCCAGACCGCTGGGCTTTTCCATGGGGTTACGCTGCCGTCGTGCAGCGGGCCCGGGTTGCTTTGGCCGGGCGCGCTCGGTTCAGGCGGAGACAGGCTTTGCCGAAACAGGGTCCACTGGGCGCCAAAGCGACGACCGTCCTCTGCTGTGAGGTTAGCGGTGAGGTACCACCATTCCAGACGGAAATCCGGGTGAGCGCCCATGTCTCCGGGAAGCATGATGGTCAAACCAGGGTGGGGCTGGGAGAAGCCATCGCTTGCGCTCCCGAGGGACGCAAAGCCGTCATCAGGCTGTGTATCATTCACCAGGTCACAACCCGCTACCGAGACGACCATCGGTGACAGTAGCAGCAGGAGCAGAGAGGCGGGCAATTGACCGCGTCTGATAAAGCCACCTGTAACCCAGCCCACAAAAGCGCCGATCAGCGTGGCCACGAGGACCAGCTTGAGCCAGAACAACGGGTAAACTTGAAAAGGCAGCGCCCAGCCAAACGCCAGAGGATTCACCCGCGCAACCAGTAGCCAGGCCAGGAATATACCCACGGGGACGGCCAACACTGCCAGCAGAAAAGCTAGCCCTGCCGAGTGGATTATCAACCGCCCCTGTACCTGGGACAGCGTAAGCCCGAACACATGGAGCAGGGTGTAAAGCGACCGTCGGATGCGGAAGGTTGCAAGGCCAATCAGCAGCAATCCGACGGCGGACAACAGTAAGGTCAGTGATATAAGCGTCCCGGTAAGACGAAATGTTCGCGCAAATGCCTGCTCGGCCAATTGGCGGACCTCGGCCTGGTCGCGGAACGAAAATTCTCCGGGCAGCTCGGCTGCCTCAAGCGCGATAAGGCTTTCCTCAACATTATTGACTGCCAGGCTATAACCGAGACTCCGCTGAGGGAGCTGGTTCAGCGCCGGCCCGAGTTGGCTGACGGTCAACATTGCTTCGCCCGCGGGCCTGCCGTAGTCGGCGTACACAGCCAGCACCTGAGGCCTAAGGTGTTTTCGGCCCAGCTGCAAAGCAATCCTGTCGCCAATCGCCAGCTTCAGTCTGCGTGCGAGCTGTTCATTGACCATAACGCCATCGCCCTCGGCCAGGGATCGCAAGGGATCCCGGACACTGGCTATGATTGACCCGCTGCCCAGTCCTGCTGAGTGGGCGTCGAGCACGATAACGTCAACGGGAGATTTTTCGGCCAGCCCCCGACCGTAGACCCGTGGACTGACGCTATAAACGCCTGGGATGGCTTCAAGGCGAGACGTCCATTCATCCATCTGTCTTGTGAGGGAACGCCCCTGTGTGAGGCTCGGGGTCAGGTAGATGTCGCCCTGCAGTCGCTGCTCCAGCCAGGTCGAGAACGTGGTTCCGAAGCTGGTGACCATGCTGTGCACGCCGATCGCTGCTGCGATTGAAAACGCCAGCGCAATCAGTGGTACTGCCATTTCACGGGTCAGTGCCTGCATTTCGCTGAATGACCATTCCGCAAGGGGCGTCACGGCCCGCCGTTCGAGCCACCTCAGCAAGATGACGATGACGTGCGGCAGAATTACAGCAAGCGCGCACAACACGAGGGTAACGCCGGCGTACAACTGCCAAAGATTGTCCGCTAGCCCCAGGAACGCCGCGCCGACCAGCAGGCTCATTATTAACAGGATTACGGTCCGTGAACCCGTCAGGGACCTGGCCCTTTGTGGAAAGGTGGAGGACGTCACTCCGAGGCTGTGGTTCTTTCGCCAGACAAGGTCGCCGCAAGCCCAGAGCATCACGCCCAGAATCAGCACGAGTGCCGTCACCCAGAGCTCCGGGCCAGGCAAGACGAAATCCCGGGCAACGACATCAAAAAGCCCGCCGAGGGTCTCTCTCAAACCGCCTGAGAAGATGCGCGCCAGCTGACTCCCGGAGAACAGCCCCGCCGTTGCGCCGACGATGCCTATCACAGCAAGCTCGATACCCAGACAGAGCACAATGTAGGTACGCGGAACGCCGCTACGTTCAAGAACCATAAGGGTCGGCTGACGCTGGCTCAGCCCAAATACGTAGACGCTGCGAATAAGGAGCGCAGCAACGAGCATGGCCAGGAGCGCCAGTGCATCCAGGTTGAACAGAAAACTCTCTGCCAACTCGTCTGAACTTACGCCATGTTCGACCAACAGCTCCCGATAGCCCGGCGGCAGGTCGGTTTGTGCAAGGGTGCCGGTCACCAACTGCAGCTGAACACTGCCGGCGAACTGATGACGTGCGACGACACCGATATCCCCGAGCAGAGTCTGGGCGGGAAGGTCGGGTGCAGGCTCCAGTTGGGTGTCATCCAGGGCAAGGCCGCTCTGGCGCCAGCGATCCAGCGCGCTGACATTGCCCCACAATCGGGGCTGACCGAGAGCGCTGAGATTAATGCCAGCGCCGCTATTACCGAGGGCCGCTCCGGCGCAACCGGAGGAGAGGGGGTCGATACCTATCAGCGTGAGCTCGGGTTCGACAGGTACTTTGATAGTCAGGCGCGGGGTGACACATACGCCGGCCTGCCGCAGCGCTCCGAAGTCTTTCTCTGTCACGGCCGCGCCGTCCGTTCGCTGGATCTCGACAACAGGCGCAACCGCCGCCTCGGACTGGGCAAAGCTGCTGCGGGCCTGGTCGGTAAGTATGTGAACGCTGGCCCAGAGCGCGACTGCCAGCGCGGTGATCAGGATAAGGCTCAGGAACTGCAAGGGGTTGCGCCGGTAATGGCTGGCAAACGCAGTGGCGATAGCGCTGATCCCTTGCAGCTGGATCATGTCGGCGGCGCATCCCTGTCGGATACCGGTCGCAAGCGCCCGCCGGACAGTTGCAGGACCCGATCACATTGGCGGGCGAACTCAAGATTGTGGGTGGCGATAACTGCCGTTAGCTGGCGCTCGCGTATCCCCCCGAACAGCAATTCCGCCACACGCTGTGAACTGGCTTCATCGAGGCTGCCGGTGGGCTCGTCGGCAAGCAGCAGGCGTGGCTTCATTGCGAACGCAGCTGCAATAGCACCGCGTTGACGTTCCCCTCCAGACACCTCGTCCGGGTAACGGTCCATGAGCCTGCCAATACCGAGGGCATCCATAATGGCACGCTCGCCCTCGACATCGGGGCAACCGGCAAGCGCTGAGCGGAACGCTACATTCCGGCCAAGCGACAGTGTGGGTATCAGATTGGCATCCTGAAATACCGTGGCGATATGATTGCGCCGCCAGCGCGCCCAGCCATTGGCACCGAGTGTGGCGGTGTCACGGCCGAATACCTCCAGCTTGCCGGCATCTGGCTGCAGCAGGCCGTTTAGAATATTCAGCAGCGTAGTTTTCCCCGTGCCGGACGGACCCACTATCGCGACGGATTCGCCTTGGGTGACCGTCAAGTCCATGCCGGCGAGTACAGGATGCGCGCAGTCACCGGCAGGGTCTTTTCCGCCAGGCTGCACCCGGCCACGTCGTCTCTGGCTGGTATCCGGGACCGCTCGCGTCAAACCAGATGCTTTTATGATGGAGACTGTCATGTCTGATCCGGAAGGTGGGCATTGGGCGATCTGGCCGTAACCGCTTACCAGTCAAATCGCCGACGCTAAGGCCGGGGTGTGGCGATGTACTGCCCGATTTTTCGGACGTACAGGCCAAGCCCTGGCTAGACGGGGTGTTTGTTTTCCCGGTAGAACCTGAAAATTTCCTGCAAGGATCGCTTCGGCGTGAAGTTGAATTTCTTCTCGAAGGTACGCCCGTCGATAACGACCGGGTACTTGAAATATTCGAGCAGATAAGGCGGAAAACTGCGTGCATTGATCCAACGGGTGATGAGCTTGGGAAAAAAGGGTGGAATAGAGGGCAAGGGAAGGATCTTACAGCCACAGAGCCGCAACGCTTCCTGGTACGCGACCCAATCCTGTGGCGCAACGTTGTAGACGCCGGATTCGTTCTTTTTGTTGGCCAGCACGATAGCATCCGCCATGTCATCGATGTGGATGAATTGCATCATGGGCGAGAAGCCTGCCAGCGCGGGCGCAAACTGGCTGCTGAGCAGGGAGCTTATGGAGTTTCGTACTCCTGGGCCAACAATATTGCAGGGGCGCAGGATACAGATGTTCAGATTGGGGTAGCGCCAGAGATAGATGATCGCGAGGTTCTCGAGTTCCACACTGTCGACCAGATCCATCGTCAGATTCGCGCCCTTGAGCGGCGCGCTCTCATCGATAAGCGCGGGGTTGTATGCGTTGGCTCCGTAAACGTGGTAGCTGGAGAGTACCTGAACTTTTTTAATCCCGTATTTGTTGCTCAGGTCGAGAAGCTTCTGCGTACCCAGGACGTTGGCGTTGTAGCGGCTCATTCGGGTCTCCTGACTTGATAGGATCCTCCCGAGATGAATCACTGACTCGAAATGGTATTTCTTGAAGAGGTCTTCAAAAACCCGTTTGTTGAAGTCGATGCGGTAGCTTGGAATACCCTCACCGAGGTCCACCTGCTGCCGGAAGTCGACCGCGACCACCTGATTGTCGTGGCGTAGCCGTTCAATGACCTGTTTGGCCAGGGCGCCCGCTGCGCCCGTGACCAGTATTGCTGGTTTCATTTTCTTCGCCATTAGAAAAGCCTTTTGCGCTTGCTGAGCCCTTGATTGATCAGCTCACTGATGGACCGCTTGACCTGTTCGACCCGGCCGGTGACTTCTTCTTCTGAAATGTCGTCGTACGGGAAGTGCATCGGCTCGCCGAAATTCAGGTAGACCTTCGCGGGCAGCACGACAGGGGCCGCCAGAGGCACATAAGGTAGACCCAGCCTGCGCGCTAGCGGGGAAATATTGGCAAACGCAGGTATTGTCTCTTCGCAGCCAACTACGCCAACAGGCACTATGGTCGCGTTATTCTGCATGGCCAGATGCATGAATCCATTACCGAAGCGTTTCAGCTGATAGCGATCTCGGTAGAGTTTGCCTGAACCCCGGACGCCTTCCGGAAAAACAATAATCGCCTCGTCGTTCGCCAACATCTTTGCGCAGTTGACAGGGTCGCCGAGTACCCCGCCGAGTTCATTAAGGTAATTGCCAACGTAAGGAACGGTCGGGAAAAACCGTTCGATCATGCACCTGGGGAAGCGTGGCGCGTGCTCGCGGGTTGCGATCGCGTAGCCAATCAACATGCCGTCGAGAGGAAGCTGGCCACTGTGGTTGCCGATAATCATCACCGGGCCATGGCTCGGGATGTTCTCCACACCGGTAGTTTCTACGCGAAAGTATTTGTCGTAGAGAAAACGGGTCAAAGTCAGCCCGAATCCAAGGGATTCTGTGTTATATCCCCACGGATCGTAACCCAGGCTGCCGACCGGCTTGTGGATCTGGTTTACTTTGTTCTCAAGCTCCCTGGGAGTCAATTTGCTCTCGATGTACTTTCTGAGCCGCATTCTCGTCTTTCCCTTTAGAAACCGGTGCACAGGGATCCGGAGCGTAACCTCAGCCGACACGACTGCTCTCCGGATAGGCCAGGAGCTGGCAGCGTTTGCGCTACCGTCAACTGTTCTGATGGAGCAGTATAACCTTAACCTGAGTTGCTACTGGTTTCGAAGCCCGGAGAGTTGTGCTTTTGTTAAGTAGTTCCAGCCTTGTGCCTCATCCGGGGATGGTCGGGCCTGACTTAACGACCGGACATCCGCGGAGACTGCTGGATCAGACCGGAGAAGGTATACTGGAACAGTATCCCGCAAATGTCGTGTCTGAAGGAAAATGAGGTACATATGAGCAAGAAGCCCGAAGACAACCAGGCCCCCGTCCCGACCAATGCGGAGGAGGAGACACCTGTGCAGATGGCTGATCGCATTAAAGGCTCGGCCCGGCAGATCTGGCTCGCGGGCCTGGGCGCCTACACCAAAGCCGAAGAGGATACCGGAAAGTTTTTTGAGCGCCTGGTTCGGGAAGGCGAGGAAATCGAAACGCGCACCCGCGGTGCGGTAGGTCGTCAGGTCAGGGCAGTGGAAGACCGCGTGGGAGAGGTCAAACATCGTGCGACCGAGTCCTGGGACCGGTTGGAAAGCGTTTTCGACCAGCGGGTTTCGAAGGCGCTTGGCCGGCTCGGCATTCCGTCCCGGCGGGAGATCCGAGAGCTGGAAGCGCGCGTTTCTGAGCTGGAAGCCGCGCTGGAACAACGGCGCAAGAATGGAGAATAAACCCGAGGACAGTCAGCGGTAGCAGGACGCGTACGGGCATAGACCCGGTACGTGTGTCAGTTCAGGTAGCTCTGGCCCAGTGTCTCCAACTGTCTTCGTTCATCTTCGCGAAGGTAAGGCGCAAGCAGAAACATGACTTGATAAACCCCCCGGCCCAGATCTACCGCGTCCTTTTCCTCCAGATGCGCCAGCATTTCAAAGCTCAGCCAATAAGTGGTCGTCAGCGTAATCTGTTCGCAGAGTCCCTCTATTTCAGCGTCAGTGGCCTTGAGGAGCGCCTGCTCACGCAGGCTGTTACAGATCGTGCGGGACGCCAGCCGTTTGTGCTTCAGAATGCGGCGGAAAGGCGCACGCAAGGTTTCGTAGCGTGACAGGACATTGATGAGGTCCTGGTAGATAAACCGGTATTCAGCGATGTTCTCGAAAATCAGATGTAGGAAAAGCCATTGGTCCTCGATTGAGATCTCGACTTCAGGCACTTCCAGAAGGTGATTTATCTGAGCCTCATACCAGCCAAATAGCTCGCGGACGATGTCGGACTTGCTGCGAAAATGATAGTAGAGGTTACCCGGGCTTATATTGAGTTCATCAGCGATCTGCAGGGTCGTCACATTGGACTCGCCAAATTCATTGAAGAGCGCCAGGCTGGCGTGCAGTATCCGTTCACGCGTTTTCATTTTCATGATTCGCCGCTGAGTCTGTCCGGGTAGACCCCTTCAGTTGCCGGCATCCTACCGTGAGACCTCGAAATCTGCCCAGACAGGGCAATGGTCCGACGGGCGCTCCATGCCACGGATGTCGTAGGCGATACCACTCGCACTCGCCTTATCGGCCAGCATTGCGTTGGCCAGAATCAGATCAATCCGAAGGCCTCGCTTGGGCTCTCTCTCAAACCCTCTGCTACGGTAATCGAACCAGCTGAACCGGTCGCTGACCTCCGGGTGCAGTTTCCGGTATACATCCATCAATCCCTGGTCCGTCACATGCCGAAGCCATTCGCGCTCCTCAGGCAAGAAACTGCACTTGCCGGTGCGCAGCCAGCGCTTGGCATTATCTTCACCAATACCAATATCCTGATCCGTTGGCGAAATATTCAGATCGCCCATGAGGATCAGTGGCGAATCCTCGCGATTGTTCCGTTCCAGCCAGTAGATGAGATCTCCGTAGAACTTGGCCTTCGCTGGAAACTTGATGGGGTGATCGCGGCTTTCGCCTTGCGGAAAGTAACCGTTGGCGATGGTGATCTTGCCGTCACCGCAGGCAAACTCACCTACGATAAAACGCTTCTGGGCGTCATCTTCGTCATGTTCGTATCCGCATTGGATCGAGAGGGGCTTCTCCCGGGACATGAGTGCAACGCCATAGTGTGACTTCTGCCCGTGGAAGCTGACGTGATAGCCCAGTTGTTCCACCTCCTCGCGCGGAAACTGGTCGTCCGGGACTTTGGTTTCCTGCAGGCCTATGACGTCGGGATTGTACTCCGCTATAAGCTGGCGGAGTTGATGAAGCCGGGCGCGAATTCCGTTTACGTTGAAAGTGACTACTCGCATTGTCTTTGAGGTCGCTCTTCAGTGAATGGGCAGTGGCCGAAGTCTACCATAGCAGGGAGTTGCGAGGGGACCGGCCGCTTCAAGGCTTGGTGGCTCACAGACTTGCGTAGCTGGGTACCGAGCCATGCCTGCGGGCGTAGGACTATCCCGGGAACTGCGCGGGAAATGCATAGTCCAGCCAGGTATTTGCAGCCGTAGCTGAAGGCCGTGGTTCAGTCGCGAGCCTTACAGAAGCCAGATGCGTACGAGCCACAGCGGAATCAAACCTTCTGCGCAGGTTCCGTCGTGAAGGAGAATCCGTCGTGAAGGGGAAACTGGAGCATGCGCTCGAAAGCGTTAGCGAGCAGCGCCCCGGAGCATGGCCGGCTTCAGGTAGAAATGGGTAATGGTGCTGTCCGCGAATTTCTGAAAGAACGTGCTCACATCGGTAATTTTTCGCAGACTTCTGGTCCGGCTGACCGGATCCGGTACCAGAACCTTGATACCGTTGAAGTTGTCCTGAATGTTGGAGAACCGGGCGCGCATCTGGCAGCAGACCACGTCATCCTCTGCAACGCCCAGTGCGGCGGCAAGATCCCGGCGGCGCGACTCGATGAGTTCAGGCGTGAGATCCTCACCGGTATCAATATGGTCGAGCTTAATCCGGTCAACAATGCATTGAGAGTAGCTGGCAGGCTGTTGCCTCGACTTCCGACGGAATGCCTCCCAAAAGAACGTGTCAGTAACCTCCGTGAAGTCGTCCATATTGCTGAGCGAGCGATCCACCCAGGCGAACGTCTCATCGTCTTCAAGGACCTCGTTGATGGCCTCACGAAGGACCCAGTCGAACCCCAGGGCGGTCTTGTGGGCGTATACCTGCCGATACATCTGGTGGCGGCTGTAGACAAAGTCCTCCAGTGCCCCCATGCCCTTGCGGGCTATCGCGAGCCCCAGCCACGGTGACTTTACGGTCCAGCCGAACCGCAGGTTACTCAGCAGGTGGTCCAGGTTGAATCCGCCGATGGTTACGGATGAGTGGAACCCGTCCCGCAACATATAGTCAGCCCGGTCGGCATCCACCTCACCCGATACGATGGAAGAAAGCAGGTTCATGACCAACTCGGGTGTAGATGCAGTGGCCAGCGCGCCGGCGTTGGCGTCAGGCCCGGCGATAAACTCCCAGAATGTTCGGGCATGCTCACAGAAAGCGTGGCTCGGGGTCGCTGAGGTCGTCTCCATTACCCCCAGAACATCCTCGACGCATATGCCCTCTGCCGCCAGGCCGGTATCAGAGAGAATGCCGTAGGCGACGCGGATGGAGTAGTGTTCGTGCTCCAGCTCATGGGGCGGGTGCCTGTAGATCAGCGAGATGTCGATCCCGTTCCAGAGCTCTTCAAAACGGCCGGGTCGGCTCATGAGCTCACGAATTTTACGCGCCTGGGTGAATTGGTGGGAGAAACTGGAATGACCGCTGTCATGCAGCAGGCAGGCCAGCCTTATGATCTTGCCGATGTAATCGATCGCGTCGAGTTGTGCCAGGGTCAGGTCGACATCGCGACTGAGCCGTCTCTCCCGCAGATATGCCTCTATCATTGAGCGGAACATGCGACTACCAACATGCATGACACCGATACTGTGCAGGAAGCGGGAGTGTGTTGCACCCGGAAAGACCAGGCTCAGTATGTCGTTCTGACAGATGTTGCGCAGGCGCTGGAACAGGGGGTGATCGATCGCTTTGATCTCATGGCGAAACAGCGGTATCCCGCCATGAACCGGATCCATGATCAGCTTGTCGTATGCGCCAAGTAGGTCGTCTATAGATCTTCGCATCAGTTAATGACCCCCTCCATGCCGGGCTGCTACTCGGGTGTATCTGGCGCAGCCTAACCCAGTCCGGGCCTATCTCCCAGACTCAGCGGCTTTAGGATGCAAACTCTAAACTTGGCGCCTAAGCTTGTAACCTGTGTCGCAGGGGTCGAATATGTACGGGAGCTGACGAGTTTCAGCTCTTTCGCGACCAGCTCCAGGTGGAGTTAGCGACTACCGCGCCAGATGTCTTGATGACTGTAATAGCGAAAAATCGGCGCTGGTGCTTTAAAAAAATGGCTGTTTCCTCTTTATCAGGTGGTTAGCCCGACAGATGTCCAAAAAGCCTCAAACTGAGCGGGTCCTTGTTATTGACAAGGATAAGTCGGCCCAGCGGGAGCTCGCCCGCTACCTGGAAGGCCGCGGATTCTACGTGACCTGCCATGACACCCTTGCCGGTGCCCAGGCGATGCTCGCTGAGCGCCCGCCTGACATGATTTTTGCCGATCTGACGCCCCAGGCCATAAGTAAACTGGGCCGGCTGAGTGCGGTTGAAGAGCAGCGTATACCGATCATCGCATACGCTGAAGCGACAACGGCCGACGACGTTATCTCAGCCCTGCGGGCGGGTGCTTCAGATTTTATTACAAAGCCGCTGGGACTGAAGAGCAATATTGACGAGGTGCTCGGCAAGCTCTTCGAGCACGTGCGCGTCAACCGCCTCAATCAGGTTTATCGGCAGGAGCTTGAGGTTATCAACGCAGACCTGCGCGAAGGTATTGCGGAACTCAGGGCGGACCAGAGCGCAGGTCGCAAGGTTCAGCTTAAAATGCTGCCTGAACACAACCGTAAGTTCGGTAGTCTGAACCTGGACTACCTGATCAAGCCTTCGCTCTACCTCAGCGGAGACTTCCTGGACTATTTCGCGATCGATGATCACCGGGTGCTGGTCTACATTGCCGACGTCTCGGGGCACGGGGCGAGCTCGGCTTTTGTCACGGTGCTGCTGAAAAACCTGACCAACCGGCTGCAGCGCAACCTCAGGCGCGGTTCGAGCGACGAAGTCCTGTTTCCAGACCAGTTCCTCAGTCGAATCAATAAAGAGCTGCTGGATACACGGCTAGGGAAGCATCTCACGTCGTTCGTGGGCATTATCGATATGCGCGAACGGCTGCTCCACTACGTGGTGGGCGCTCATTTCCCTCTACCCATCCTGGCATCCGCGGAACGTGCGGAATTTCTCGAAGGTAGTGGCCTGCCGGTAGGGCTGTTCGCTGAGCCGCAGTGGGAGATTATCCAGGTGCCCCTCCCGGACCCGTTCAGCCTGGTGCTGTTTTCGGACGGGATACTGGAAGTCATTGAGGCCAAAACCCTCGACGAAAAGGAGCGTTTCTTACTTGAACTAGTGTCATCAGGGCGTCAGACTATCGCGTCGTTGAGCGCGGCCCTGGGGCTGGATGAAATCAGCGAACTGCCCGACGATATAGCGATTGTTACAGTTACCGATGGCGCGGCCGAACGTCCGGAGGCGCCAAGAGGTTGTTAGGTAAAATGGCTAGTTACAAAATTCTCCAAGCGGAACGCCAGGGCATCTATGTGCTCAAGTTTATCGGGGAGATCCGCCTGAACCTGTGCTCGACGCTGGACAGCATCATCGACACGATGGTGGGTGACCCCAGCTTTCGTACAGTCGTCATAGACCTGACAGAAACTGATGTTATCGATAGCACCACCCTCGGTCTCCTTGCAAAGATTGCGCTGGCTGCCCAAGAAAGAAGCAATTTCCTGCCTACCCTCATCTCCACCAATCCCGACGTTACCCGAATCGTTCGCTCTATGGGCTTTGAAAAAATATTCATCATTGTCAATGAGCTGGCGACTTCTGTTGAGGAACTGGAAGAGATTCCGTTACTCAAAGCCAGCGAGCGGGAGGTGAGAGAGAAAGTGCTTGAGGCGCATAAAGTTCTTATGAGCATGAACAGCCGTAACCGGGAAGAGTTCAAAAGTCTGGTACGGGCGCTGGAGTGCGAAGACTGAGACACCGGAAGTCTGCAGGCAATGTCGCCGAAGCGCGAAAGGCGCGATAGCCATAGGCTGATAACCATAGGCTCAATAGCCATTGGCCCGATAACTATAAACGCCGTAGTGCCTGGACCTGGGTAATAGGCAAACAGCGAGAAGCAAGTCTCAAAAAAGCCCGAACAGCAGGCACCGCCTGGCCCATAACCTGGAATTCAGCTGTTCTGTTTAAACTTTTCAACGGATAGTCCATGTCAGATAACAATAAAATCGCTGTGCTCGGCGGGGGCAGTTTTGGAACCGCAATCGCCCAGGTCCTCGCGGGTAATGGCCACGCTGTCAAATTATGGATGCGGGACGCCGCCCAGGCGGAGGCAATTCGCGAGAGCGGGCGCAACGATCGCTATTTCCCCGGTTTGACGCTGTCGCCCCTTGTCGAACCCGTGACTGCCATACAGGCAACGCTTGAGACAGCGGATGTTATTTTTGTGGCACTGCCAAGCAAGGCTTTCCGGCCATTCGTCGCTGACACCCGGCCATTTTTTCGACCCGGGCAGATTGTTATCAGCACCACCAAGGGTATTGAGCGTGAAGGCTTCCGCCTTATGAGCGAGATCCTGGTGGAGGCTTTGCCACAGACCCACGTTGGGGTGCTCAGCGGGCCTAATCTCGCCGGTGAGATGATGCAGAAGGAGCTGACAGCGACCGTTATTGCCTCACCAGACGCCCGCGTCCGTGAAGAAACCCAGCGACTCCTGGGATGCGGTTATTTTCGGGTATATGCCAACATTGATATGTATGGCGTGGAGCTGGGCGGCGCACTGAAGAATATCTATGCCGTTATTTCCGGCCTGGCGGCTGCGCTGCAGGTGGGCGAAAACACGAAAGCGATGATCATAAGCCGCAGTCTTGCGGAGATGAGCCGTTTCGCAGTCGCGCTTGGTGCTAACCCGCTTACTTTCCTCGGGCTGGCGGGCGTCGGCGATCTCTTCGTTACCTGTACTTCGTCCATGAGTCGTAATTTTCGTGTTGGCTATGCCGTCGGCCAAGGTACACCGCTGGAACAGGCTGTTGCAGAACTGGGGCAGGTAGCTGAAGGTATCAATACACTCGAACTGGTGCGTGAGAAAGCCCAGGAACTGGGGATACCAATGCCGTTGGTTCGTGGTCTTCACGAGATACTCTATAGCGACATGACGATTCAGCAAGTGATCAAAGGCCTGATGACTGCGGCCCAGAACTCAGATGTTGAATTCATTCTGCCGCGTCAGGCCTGAATTGCCGAAGTGCAAACGCAGTCCTGGTCTGGCTGGCCGTTGCTCAGGTTGGCTTGCTTTCGATCGGCGTTACACGGCGCAGGAGCTGGCCCGGACAGAATCCTGAACTTTCCGGGGTGAACGATTAACCCACAACCGCACGGGACAGCGACATGAAGCTGATGATTATGCGCCACGGAGAGGCCGGGGCGCATGCAGTGGACGCCCAGCGGTGCCTTACCTCACGAGGCCAGGCCGAATGCCAGCGCGTGGCAGGGCAGATGGCCAAGAGTAGCTGGAAGCCTGCGGCCGTCTGGAGCAGCCCGCTTGTTCGGGCTCAGCAGACCGCGAACATCGTCGCAGCAGGGTTTGGCCTGGATATAAAGTCGTTCGGCAGTCTCGTCCCCGAAAGTGACCCACTTGCCCTGATCGAAACACTGCAGCAGTATGCGTCAGCCGAACCTTTGCTGCTGGTCAGCCATATGCCGCTGGTTGGCGAACTCTTCGCGATTCTCGTCGATGGGCGGGGCAGCTACGGATTTTCAACCAGCCAGGTTGTATGCCTGGAAATGGACATTGCCGCCGCAGGCTGTGGCGAATTCCGCCACCGTTTTTTACCCTGAATCATGGGCGTGCCGGTCGAGCTGAAGTCCGCTGTGGTTGTGTTGATGTTCAATCGAGCGTTGACCTGAGGTGTTCGACGGCCTGCGCAATCACTGCGTCCGTCGTATAGAAATGTGGTGAAAAGCGGATACCGCCGCCACGGTACGCGCAGATGACCCCTTTGCCCATCAGCTTTTTCTGAATAACCTCATTATCCCTGTCTGCCAGGCGGAACGTCAGAATACCGGCCCGGCGGCTAGGGTCATCAGGCGTAATACGTTGATAACCCGGCACTCGCTCGAGTTCATCATGCAAGGCATCAACGGCCTGTTCGATGGCCTTTGCAACCTCTGTCATGCCGACCTCCAGCAGTAACTCTGTACTGGCACGTAGTGCATGCGCCGCAAGCATATTGGGGCTGCCACATTCGAAGCGCGTGGCGTCGTCCGCGGGAGTCCAGTCTTTACGGTCAAAATTGCCGCGATCGGCAACCATGTGCCAGCCGTACTCATTCAGCGCGAGTTGATGTCTGAGCGTCGGTCTCACATAGAACAGGCAAAGTCCTTCTGGGCCCAGCAGCCACTTGTGCCCATCGGCCATAGTGAAGTCTATACAGGCATCCTCAACATCGACCGGATGGCTCCCGATGCTCTGTATGGCGTCAACGCAAAACAGAACGTTACGGGCGCGGCAGAAGCGACCGAGGCGCTTCAGATCAAGCTTGAGCCCTGTTCCATACTGTACTGAGCTGATGGAAACGAGACGCGTCCGCTCGTTCACCGCTGCTTCGATGGCGGCTTCCGGTTCCTGACTGCCGTCCTTAAGACCCCGTTGCGCGCTGGTCTGGGGATCGTTTGGCCCGCCCAGTCGGGCAACGCGGGTTTTAACGCCGCAGCTGGCCAGTGACTCCCAAACTATGCGGTTTGACGGGAATTCCTGGTCGGTAATGACGACTTCATCGTCTTGCTCCCACGCTAGCCCGTAAGCAACCATCGACAGTGCTTCCGAAGTGTTCTTCACCAGCGCGATATCCTCGGGGCCTGCCGCATTGATGAGCGCGGCCAGATTCCGCCTGAGTGCTTGCTCGGTCTCAATCCAGTGTGGATAGGCCCGTGCGCCCTGACGCAGGTTTTCGTCGGCAAAACGAACTACCGCATCTCGCGCTCGACGCGGCCATGGGGCTACTGCGGCATGGTTGAGGTAACAGAGGCCCGGATCATGGGGGAATTCGAAGGTAAGTTCCATCTGCCTATTCCTTTCCAAATAGTCGACTTTAAATGTCGCGCCACTGATGACTCAATGGTCTGGCTATAAAATCGGGTCCGTCCGGCATGCAAAAAGCCCAGGAAGGGTTGAAAAAGCGTTTGCGAGGCGTATGTTTGAGTTATCCGGGGCACTAGAGCTTTTCACAGGCACGAGGTTCGCAATGACTGAGCAAGCCGCAACACCAGATCGTCTGGCAGAACAGGTTGAGCAGGAGCTGGGAAAGTCACGCGCTATCCCGCCGGTTGAAAAATGGAACCCGGATTTCTCCGGAGAAATGGACATGCGCATTGCGCGGAACGGAGACTGGTTCTACCAGGGCACGAAGCTATCGCGGCAGTCGCTGGTGAAGCTCTTCTCGAGCATTCTCAAGCTTGACGACGACGGCGCCTACTATCTTGTGACACCGGTCGAAAAGTTTCGTATCACCGTAGATGATGCCCCGTTTGTGGCTCACAGTCTGGAGCGGGAAGGCGAGGGCCCGGGCCAGACGCTCTGGCTCACTACCAATACGGGTGATCGGCTTCGCGTCGATGATGAGCACCCGCTGTGGGTAGACGGGGCAGGCAAGGACGAACCTTCACCTTATATCCGGGTGCGGCGGAATCTCGATGCGTTGATTGAGCGTCAGACATTCTACGAGTTGGCGTCGCTGGCCCTGGAGGGGGAAGGCGAGCATGCCGGCCAACTCGGTGTATTTAGTGCGGGAAACTTTTACCCGATCGGCAATGCGGGCTGATTACCGGCCTTGCCGGGTTTAAAGACCCGGCCGTTTCACTTAAAATTGTCGTTGGCGTTATAGCGTCAGTTGACCGCTTGGTGGTCGCGAGTCCCTCTGTCCAGTGTTGCTGAACACGCATAACTCCGATTACCTCTCCATTCATCGTTCGAAAAGATTATGCGACAGCAAGGAGACACCATGTCACAACCGCGCGTTGTAACGATTCACTATACCCTTACCAACGATCAGGGCGAGGTTCTTGATAGCTCGCGCGATAGAGAGCCACTGACATACCTGGAAGGCTCACAGAACATCATCGGCGGACTCGAATCTGCGCTGAACGAAAAAGCGCAGGGCGACCAGGCCAAGGTTTCGGTTGAACCCAGCGAAGGATACGGCGAAGTGAATGAAGAGCTGGTGCAGCCGGTTCCGCGTTCGGCCTTCGAAGGCGTCGAGAAAATCGAGCCAGGCATGCAGTTCCAGGCACAGACCCCCGGTGGACCGCAGATCGTCCGTGTTGTGGAGGTTGCAGAGGATAACGTCGTTATTGACGCCAATCATCCGCTGGCAGGCCAGACCCTGCATTTTGACGTGGAAGTTCTCGACACGCGGGAGCCCACCCAGGAAGAAGTGGAGCACGGCCACGTCCACTAAATGGTCTGGCTCTGCACCTTGTAACCTGATTCGGGTTACACCAGAAAGGCGGCCTTGCTCAGGCCGCCTTTTTTATTCTGCAGCCAACCGCCATTATGGACCGGCGTTCAATCTGGCATTGGCAGCTGCCGTCTTCTGGAAGGTCGTCTATGCAGGAAATGCATAACAGCCCGCTGAGTCGCCCAAAAAATACGGTCCGCGAGCGGACCGTTTTGAGGTGATCAGATCCTGCCAATTACGGTTCGCAAGACCCTTATACGCGTAGCGTCTACATGTTGGGGTAGTTGGGGCCACCGCCGCCTTCTGGCGTCACCCAAGTTATGTTCTGTGCCGGGTCCTTGATGTCGCAGGTTTTGCAGTGAACGCAGTTCTGGGCGTTAATCTGGAACTGCTTGCCACTACCGTCATCGGCATCAACAACCTCATAGACACCGGCGGGACAGTAGCGCTGTGCCGGCTCGTCGTATTTGGGCAGGTTGTGCTGGATCGGTATAGACGGATCCTTCAGCTTCAGGTGCACCGGCTGGTTTTCTTCGTGGTTGGTATTGGAAATAAACACCGAAGATAAACGGTCGAAGGTGAGCACGTTGTCCGGCTTGGGATAAGTCAGCGTCTTGGCTTCGTCAACCGACTTCATGGTTGCGTAGTCCGGCGTCGTGTCATGGAACGTGAAAGGCAGGCTGCGGTGCAGAATGTTCTGCTCGAAGAACGCAATTGCGCCGCCGACAACGTTGCCGTACTTGTGCATAGCCGGCCCGAAGTTGCGCTCTTCGTAAAGCTCTTTGTAAAGCCAGCTGTTCTTGAACTTCTCGGCAAAGCTCGTCAGTTCCTCACCGTCTTTTCCGGCCTTTAGCGCCTCGACCACGGTCTCGGCACCCAGCAGGCCCGATTTCATGGCAGTGTGAGAGCCTTTGATCTTGGAAAAATTGAGTGTGCCGGCATCACAGCCGAGCAAGAGTCCGCCCGGGAATGACATCTTCGGCAGGGAGTTGAACCCCCCCTTGGTGATCGCCCGTGCCCCGTAGGAGGCGCGCTTACCACCCTCAAGATACTTCCGGATCTCCGGATGGGTCTTCAGCTTCTGGAACTCGCCAAAAGGGCTCAGGTGCGGATTGGAGTACGAAAGGTCTGTGATCAGCCCTACGTAAACCTGTCCGTTTTCCAGATGGTAGAGAAAGGAGCCGCCGGTGCTACCGCTGTCGCTCAGGGGCCAGCCGGTGGTATGGACGACAAGGCCCGGCTCGTGTTTGGAAGGGTCAATGTCCCACAGTTCCTTGATGCCGATGCCGTAGTGCTGCGGATCCTTCCCTTCGTCCAGGTTAAACTTGCGTAGCAGCTGCTTGCCCAGGTGACCGCGGCAGCCCTCGGTGAAAAGCGTGTACTTGGCACGCAATTCCATGCCGGGCATATAGCCATCTTTTTCAGAGCCATCTTTGGCGACGCCCATGTCCCCGGTAATGATGCCTTTGACGACATTGTTCTCGTCGTAGAGCACTTCGGCTGCGGCAAAGCCTGGGTAGACTTCAACACCCATCCCCTCGGCCTGCTCGGCCAGCCAGCGGCACAAGTTACCCAGACTGATGATGTAGTTGCCTTCGTTATGCATGTTCTTGGGTACGAAGGCATTGGGGATCTTGGTCGCGCCGTTGTCACTCTTCAGCAGGAAAATGTCGTCGCGGAGGACCGGCGTGTTCAGGGGGGCGCCCAGCTCTTTCCAGTTGGGAAACAGTTCGTTGAGCGCGGTGGGTTCGAAAACGGTACCGGCAAGGATATGGGCACCGACTTCGGAGCCTTTCTCAACGACACAGACGTTGATTTCCTGTCCACCTTCCTCGGCTAGCTGTTTAATACGGCATGCCGCGGAAAGGCCCGCAGGGCCAGCGCCGACGATAAGGACGTCAAACTCCATCGATTCGCGTTCCACGTGTGGTCTCCTCAAGCTTATATCGGTCTCTGGATTCCGCTCTGACTACGCTGGTCAGATCGAAAGGTTCCGGGAACTGTAACTCGGAAACAGAACCTTTTTATAATTGCGGTCTGTACTTTCGCAGTGCGGACCGGGCTTCCGCATCCTGACGTGTCTACATAATAACAGGGCCAGCGGCCTCTGTTTACCCCGGTTACACGTCTTGCCCCGGCAGCAGCCCCGGTTCGAAGCTTTTCCCGCGCCATACGGCAGTTACACTTAAACAAAGCAGTTACACTTAAACAAAGCAGCCGGATGACATACGGTTTTCTAGGATATATCATTCGTTGCTTCAAACAAACGTTTGTTTGAATTCGGGCAGAGTCGTGATTATTCTGGGTCGCGCACGCGTCAACATATGTTCCCGGTGTCACTTCATCGGTTTGGCGTGGCCGCCATGCGCGGTTTATCGGCCGGTGGCCGACCTTGACCCTCGATGGGTTTGAGGTCAGTATTAGACCCTTTTCGGGCCACTGTGCCCCGTCCTTTAGCGGTTAAACGCGAACGGACAGTTCATTGCCACTGCCCAGCAGTCGCAGCCGAGCGGGGAGCATCGCGCCTGGTTTCGCCTGACCGAAGCCCGGGTACGAAGCGTTTTCACAAATCCATCGTAAATGAACGAGGAATCTATGAAGGTTCTGGTCGCTGTAAAACGAGTTATCGATTACAACGTCAAGGTGCGGGTCAAGCCGGACAACACGGGTGTCGACCTTGCCAACGTCAAGATGGCAATGAACCCTTTCTGTGAGATTGCCGTAGAAGAAGCGGTACGTTTGAAGGAAAAGGGAATTGCCACCGAGATTGTAGTGGTCTCCATTGGCCCTAAAGCCGCACAGGAACAGATTCGTACCGCGTTGGCGCTGGGCGCCGATCGTGGCATCCTGGTCGAGACAGATGAAGAAATTCAGTCCCTGCAGGCTGCCAAGCTGCTAAAAGCGGTGGTGGACCAGGAGCAGCCGAAGCTGGTGATCCTGGGCAAGCAATCGATCGACAGCGACAACAACCAGACTGGCCAGATGCTGGCCGCATTGGCGGGTATGCCTCAGGGAACTTTCGCCTCTGAAGTCAAAATTGACGGCGAAAAGGTTCAGGTTACCCGTGAGATTGACGGCGGTCTTGCCACGGTTGAACTCAATCTGCCAGCTGTGGTGACTACCGATTTGCGCCTGAACGAGCCGCGCTATGCTTCCTTGCCCAATATTATGAAGGCGAAGAAGAAGCCGCTGGATACCATGTCTCCCGCTGATCTGGGTGTTGATACTGCGCCTCGCCTGAGCATGGTCAAGGTCGAGCCGCCAAAAGCTCGCCAGGCCGGTATCAAGGTTGAGAGCGTCGAGCAGTTGGTCGATAAACTGAAGAACGAAGCGAAGGTGATCTAAATGAGCATCCTTGTTATTGCAGATCATGACAACAGCACCCTGAATCCGGCCACGCTCAATGTTATCGCTGCAGCAAAGGCGATCGGTGGTGACATCGACGTTCTGGTTGCCGGCGAAGCCTGCGGCGCAGTCGCAGAAACTGCCGCAAAGGCTGAAGGCGTAGCTAAAGCACTTTGTGCCGATAACGCAGCGTACGGCCACTTCTTGGGCGAAAACCTGGGTCTCCTGGTTGCCGAGTTGGGCAAAAACTATAGCCACGTGCTGACTTCGGCCAGCACTGTCGGCAAAGATTTCCTGCCTCGCGCAGCTGCGCTGCTGGATGTTGCGCAGATCTCTGATGTGATCCGCGTTGAATCCGAAGATACATTCGTGCGCCCGATCTATGCTGGCAACGCGGTCGCGACCGTTAAGTCCGCTGATAGCATCAAGCTGATGACTGTCCGGACAACTGGCTTCGACCCGGTTTCCGCAGAGGGTGGGTCCGGCTCCGTGGAGCAGGTTGATGCAGCCCATGATGCGGGAATCTCCTCTTTCGTGAGTGAGCAGAAGGCTGAGTCCGACCGTCCCGATCTGGCTTCGGCCAAGATCGTTATCTCCGGCGGCCGTGGGATGCAGAACGGAGAGAATTTCAAGATTCTCGAAAGCGTTGCTGACCTTTTGGGTGCGGCAGTCGGCGCGTCCCGTGCGGCAGTGGATGCTGGTTTCGTGCCGAACGACATGCAGGTCGGGCAGACCGGTAAGATCGTTGCGCCGGACCTTTACCTTGCGGTGGGGATCTCGGGCGCTATCCAGCACTTGGCTGGGATGGGCGAGTCCAAAGTTATCGTGGCGATAAACAAGGACGAGGAAGCTCCGATCTTCCAGGTAGCTGACTACGGGCTGGTCGCAGACTTGTTTGATGCAGTGCCGCAGTTAGAAGCAGAGCTTAAGAAAGTTCTGTAGCTCGCGGTAATAAATAAAAAAAGGGATCTTCGGATCCCTTTTTTGCTTTTACTCTCCAGCATACACTCCCCGCCCTCGGTCTGGACGTTTCCAGGTCCGGCGAAATTACTTCAACCCTTCTATGAGCCTTCGGTTCAACTCCACCCAGCGGTCGAGTCTCTCCGGCGTGCCAATATGGCGTTCGTCCTGGCGCTGCAGCTTTGTAAGCCAAAGCCCTTCACCGTTAAAGCTATAAACTGGTTTCAAATCAAGCCTTTGAGACGCAGGCTTTATGTCGTTTATGAGGTTGTCGAGAATCAGGGGGTCTGACTCCGGTGTGGGGTAGAAGGCGACCACCATGTGAGCCTGGTTCAGTTCCAGGGCTTTGACGTAGGTGATGCGGAGCTTATCCTCAGGCACGCCAGCTGAACGCAGTGTCAGATATTTTCCAATAGAGTAGTCTTCGCAGTCAGCGCCGAAAGTTGAGAGAGCTTCGACCGGGGTGGCCCAGTAGTCCTCAGTGCCCCAGTGCTCCAGGTCGCTAAGGAAGGGGATCTGGTTGAAAAACCGGTTAACCGTTTCAAGCTGGTCTGGCTGCGACAGGCCATGAAGCGCCACCGAAAGCGACTGCCAGTCGGTCAGGCGTTGGAGTGCATCTGGACCATGCGTTGCTGCTACTTGCTTTAGCAGGTCGTCCGGGATGATAAACGCGTGAGCGTTGACCGGCAGGATGAGCAGGCAAAAAAAGACGCGAAACAGCTTCATTAATTATTGGATCTTAACCGCTCTCGCAATCGCTCCAGGCGAGATCTGATTTCGGCCTTCCTTGCTTCGTCAACACGACGGTTATCGGCCCGCGGAGCGCTCTGTGTGTTGGGGGCGGATGAATTGCTGGCAGTCGTCTGAGGTTCAGTCTCTTCAGTCCTGAAACTTGCCGCCTCAAACTCTTCGGGAAAGTAGAGATTCTCCAGGTTGCCCTGGCGATCCAGCACAATCCGATCAGCATAGACCGCTTTGAGCGCGGCGTTGCCCGGTAGTGATGCGCCGACAACATAGTAATCAGTCTCTTTATTCGGCCCCTCTATGAGCGCGCTCGGCAAATGCCGCGTGCTTTCTTCCGTGCCTACAACGATTGCACCCACACCCCGCAGCACCAGGCGAAGGTTGGTCTCCGGGAGATTTTCTGTATCCACCTCAACGGGGCCGCTATTATCGGCGTTGCCGAACAGACTGATATTGGCCAGGTCTACATCGGGACGGGGGAGCCGGGACTCGACAAGGGGCTCGCTCGTGACGGCCGGGGTATAGGGCGCGCTGATGTTCAGCCAGAAATGATAGATCTGCCATGTCGTAGCAACCAGAGCCGCCGCCGCCAATAAAAGCATTAACGGTCTGGGAGCCCGGTAGAGGATATCCTGCATGGAAACGTTCCAAATACTGTAGTGATGACAAGTGTATGATCTAACCAGTCAGATGGCACTATACAGCGGCACAATCTACTGTAGTAATTGTAGTCTGGTGAACATGATCTCGTTTTAGACGTCTATTATAGACAGAGTGGCCCAGACTGTTGCCAATCTCTGTCCCTGAGATTACCGTATGCCCAGACCCTGCGGCCCATGGTTTTTGATGGCCAGAAATGAACTGCCAGAGCAGGGCGTGGTCTGATTTGTAACCGGAGCAGTACCTTTAGAGTTCATTCGGCGCCAACGGTTCCGGATCCCGGAAAAGAACGCGGTTCAGACGCCGTAGACCATGTCCCAACGGATCACGCCAACGTAAAGTGATCCGGCAGGGTACCGAACAGCATAATAAGAGGTGGCAGTGGACGCGGAATCCGCAGTACAACCAGTTGAGACCGGTGTGACTCGCTTGCCGTTTGTTTTCGCGAAACGTCACGGTGTTATCCTTACGGCCCGGGAAGACGGGCAGCCCATCATTCTGACCCGGCCGGGAGCGGCGCCGATAGCCATTGCTGAGGCAAATCGCCTGGTATCGGGTCGGGCGGCGCTCACACCTATTGAAGCCGGTGACTTTGACGAGGCGCTGTCTCAGGCCTACCAGAATAATTCGGCTGAAGCCATGCAGATGGTGGAAGGCATCGGTGACGAGATGGATCTTGCCAGCCTTGCCGATTCAGTTCCGGAGACCGAAGACCTGATGGAGCAGGAGGATGATGCCCCCATTATCCGCCTGATCAACGCTATCCTGACTGAAGCTGTCAAGAGCGGTGCCTCTGACATTCACATAGAGACCTACGAGAAGCGGCTTGTGGTGCGGTTCCGGGTTGATGGTGTGTTGCGCGAAGTGGTGCAGCCCAAGCGTGCACTTGCACCACTGCTGGTCTCGCGAATCAAGGTTATGGCCCGCCTGGACATTGCTGAAAAGCGGGTGCCGCAGGATGGGCGAATTTCCCTGCGGGTCGGCGGGCGTGAAGTCGATATCCGGGTATCTACCATGCCGTCGTCGAACGGAGAGCGGATTGTCCTTCGTCTGCTCGACAAGCAGGCGGGACGTCTGGAACTCGACTCACTTGGCATGGCCAAGCGTGATCTGCACCTGCTCAAGGAGTTGATTCACCGGCCCTACGGGATCATTTTGGTTACGGGTCCGACGGGGTCCGGTAAAACGACAACGCTCTATGGTGCGCTGACCGAAATTAACGACCGAACCCGTAACATCCTGACCGTTGAAGATCCTATCGAGTACAACTTGCCGGGCATCGGTCAGACCCAGGTTAATCCTAAAGTTGAAATGACGTTTGCACGGGGCTTGCGCGCGATTCTCCGCCAGGACCCCGATGTTGTCATGATCGGCGAGATCCGCGACCTTGAGACCGCTGAGATTGCGGTGCAAGCAAGTTTGACGGGGCACCTGGTGCTTTCGACTCTGCACACCAACACAGCTGTGGGGGCGATCACGCGCCTGATCGATATGGGTATCGAGCCTTTTCTGATCTCGTCCAGTCTTGTCGGGATCGCCGCGCAGCGCCTGGTCAGGGTGCTGTGTGAGAGTTGCAAGGAGCCATACACTGCCACGGCCGAACACTGTCGTTTCATGCAGCAGGACCCGGAAAACCCGCCTACGATTTACCGACCAACCGGTTGCGAACACTGTAACAACCTCGGTTACCGGGGGCGGATGGGTATCTATGAAGTTATTTCCGTGGACGAAAACTTGCGAACGCTGATTCACAAGCAGGCAGGTGAAATGGATCTGGAAAAAGCAGCGCGGACACGTGGCCCGAGCATTCACGGCGACGGCGTGGCGAAGATACTGGAGGGCACCACGACAGTCGAGGAAGTACTGCGGGTAACTCATCGTGACTAGGCAGTTGCTGGGGCTTTATCTGAACAGGGGTATTTTTAGCTGGGTTGTCCTTAACAGGGTAATCCTCAACACGGCTGTTCGTAGCGGGACGATCCGTAGCGGGGCTGTTCACAGCCGGACGATCCACGGGACTAGCCATGGCAGCATTTGACTTCAAGGCGCTCGACGCCCGCGGTAAGCAACGTCAAGGCGTCATCGAAGCAGATAGCGCCCGCGCGGTCCGGCAACAGCTGAGAGACAAAGGCTGGGCTCCATTGGAGGTCAGTACAGCTGCGGACAAGCAGCACCAGCCCCGGCTATTCCAGCGCAAAGGTAGCCTCAACGCCCGGGACCTCGCGCTGCTGACCCGGCAGCTGGCGACACTGATCCAGTCCGGCATTCCGATTGAGCAGGCTCTCTCAGCAGTTGCGAGTCAATCCGAAAAACCAGCGCTGAAAAGCATGATGCTGTCAGTCCGCGCGAGGGTTCTGGAAGGCTATACCCTCGCCGACAGCCTGGGTGAGTTCTCATCGGCGTTTCCTAAGCTGTACCGGTCGACAGTGGCAGCGGGAGAGCATGCCGGGCACCTTGATCTGGTTCTTAACCGGCTTGCCGACTACACCGAGCAGCGTCAGGAAGCACGGCAAAAGATTCAGCTGGCTGCGATTTACCCCATTATCCTGACAGTCGTAGCCCTATCGATCGTTGTGTTTCTGCTGACTTACGTGGTGCCAGACATCATTGATGTCTTTGTCCGCAGCGGCCAGAAACTGCCAGCGCTTACCGAAGGACTCTTGGCGGTCAGCGGCTTCCTGATGACATTTGGGCCTTATCTCGCTGTCGTTATCGTGCTGGCTGCGTTTGGATTTCGCTATGCCCTGACGAAACCGGCCATGCAGTTGCGGTTTCACCACTGGCTTTTACATGTGCCGGGAATCTCCAAGATGTCCCGCGGTCTTAACACCGCAAGGTTTGCAAGTACGCTCAGCATCTTGAGCACAAGTGGCGTTCCGCTGGTGGACGCAATGCGTATCGCTGGTGAAGTGCTTTCCAATGAGCACCTGAAGGCACAGCTCAAGGAAGCTACTCAACGCGTCAGTGAGGGATCGTCACTCAAACGCTCACTGGAGCAGACCGGATACTTCCCGCCGATGATGCTCCACATGATCGCAAGCGGCGAGGCTAGCGGCGAGCTGGACCAGATGCTGGAGCGGACGGCCCGAAGCCAGGAAAACGACCTGCAGAGCAAGATGGCGACCATGGTTGGCCTGTTTGAGCCGATGATGTTGTTGGTGATGGGGCTGGTTGTATTGATAATCGTATTGGCGATAATGTTGCCGATTCTAAATATGAGCAATCTGGTAGGTTAGAATGAAACAGACTTTTCGTAACGGCGGTTTTACGCTTATTGAAATAATGGTGGTAATGGTAATTCTGGGGTTGCTGGTGGCGGTTGTAGCCCCGAACCTCATGGGCCGGAGTGACCAGGCCCGGGTAACGGTTGCCAAGACCCAGATGAAGCAGGTCAGTAACGCACTGGATCTGTATAAGCTTGATAACAATCGCTATCCCAGCACCGAGCAGGGGCTCAATGCACTGGTTGAGAAGCCAACAGGTACGCCGGAACCTCGCAACTGGAACCCGGATGGGTACATGCCCTCGGTCCCGCGAGATCCATGGGATAACCCTTATGATTACTCCAGCCCAGGTATGACCCGCGCCTATGACCTGATTTCCTATGGTGCGGACGGTCGAGAAGGTGGCGAAGGTGACGCTGCGGACCTGAACATCTGGGAAATCGAGTAACCCGCTTTGCCCCTTTTGACGCGGCAACGAGGCTTTACCTTAATCGAAATACTGGTCGTCATCGTCATCCTGGGCGTCTTGGCGGCGGTAGCCGTTTTCAGCTTGGGGGATTCATCCCAGCGTCGCGAGCTGGAACGGCAGACCCGCGATCTGTTCATTGTCCTCCAGGTTGCAAGTGAACGCGCCTTGCTGGATAACGCTGAGATTGGCGTGAAGGTCGAGGATAACCGGATAAGCTTCCTGCGCTATCAACCAGAGGATCAAACCTGGCTAGCACAGTTGCAGAAACCTTTCTCAGCCCGAACCTGGGACGAGGGCTTAACGGTAGAAGTGGAAACAGAAACTGATCCGCCCCGTATGCCAACAAAGGAAGAGGACGAGGAGGAGGCTCAACCGGACCTTGTCTTTTTTTCCAGTGGCGAGATGACACCTTTCCGGCTGAGACTGGGTGTGGTCGAAGATCCAGATCACTCCTATCGCATAGAAACGGACGGTCTTAATCCCATGCGCCTGCTTGAGCCCGATGAAGAGAGCGAGGTACGTCTGGAGTGAAGGATCGGTCAGCTGGTTTTACCCTTATTGAAGTACTGATGGCTCTTTTGGTCTTCGGGCTGATTGCAGCAACAGTGCAGCATGCGGCTACGCTTTACTTCAGCCACTATGAGCGCGTCGAGAACAAGACCATCGCCGGCTGGATCGCTGAAAATCGTATGACCGAACTGCGCTTGGCTGAAGAAATGCCCGCTATCGGCAAAGAAAATCAGGAGATTCGGTATGCTGACCAGGACTGGTTTACGCTGACGGAAATCAGCGCGACCGAAGAGCCCTTGATGCGCCGTGTGGAAGTGACCGTTGACCTTATCGGTGCGGTAGATGGAGAGCGCCGTCAACAGACGGTGCTGGAAGGCTACCTGGGGCAACACTGATGGCATTAGCTTCGGTTGGTAAGCGTTGGTCGTCCCCGGCGCCAGCAGTACCCACAGCGCGCACCCAAGGCGGCTTCACGCTCCTCGAAGTGCTCATTGCCGTGACCCTCACGGCATTGATCGGTGTTGGTGTCTCTCAGCTGCTCTCAAGCGTGATCGACGCCAAGAACGGCATCGATCGGGTGTCGGAAGAATTCACCCGGATGCAGCGCGCTGTCGTCGTCATGGAGCGGGACCTGGCCCAGGCTGTTTTGCGTCCCGTACGGGACGCCTACGGCGAACCGATGCCTTCACTGACCAGCCGCGCCGAACCACTCGCCATAGAATTCACCCGTACCGGCTGGCGGAACCCACTTCGTGCAGCGCGCAGTGATCTGCAGCGGGTCGCCTATGAGGTGATCGACGACAGGCTGGTCCGATACTACTGGGATGTTCTTGACCGGGCGCAGGATACGCTGCCGCGTGAGCAGGAGTTGCTTGACGGTGTGACAGAACTCAGTTGGCGCTTTCTGAACCACAAGCGGGAGTGGTCCGACGGTTGGCCCTCCGACACCCAGATGCAAAATATGGGGCCGGACAACGCTGATGAGATTCCGTTGCCGCTCGCAGTCGAGTTCGAGATTAATCACCAGCGTTTCGGGCGTATAACGCGGCTTATCGACCTTGGCGACTTCGACTATGAAGCCTTCGCGACGGTTGTGCCGGGGCAGGTCCCGGACGGAACTCCGCCCGAGGAATCGTCTGGCGAAACGCCATCTGACACCTCGGAACCGACAGGAAACTCGAACGTTAATCCTGAAGCTGATACCACCGGTAGCGGAGGTAATCCATGAGCCGGTTGCCGCGTCGCCAGCGAGGGGTTGCCCTTATCATGGTGTTGCTGGCAGCAGCACTGGCCACCGCACTGGCCGGCGGGATGATGAGCCGCCAGAGCCTTATGATCGAGCGTGCATCACATCACCTTGGCCAGCAACAGGCGCGTAGCCTTGCGCTCGGGGCTGAAGTTTTTGCAAAGCAGACTCTCTACCGCGACTGGGAAGAAGACAGAAACGAAAACGCTTTTGTCGATCACCCGACTGAGTTCTGGGCGCAGTACGCAGCCACGCTGCCAGTTGCCTCAGGCGTGGTTGAGGTTCAGGTCAATGATCGCCAGGGCCTGCTGAATCTCAATGGTATCGTCAATCCGGAAGGTCAGGTCAACATACTGGCGAAGGAACGATTTGTGCGCTTACTGGAAGTGTTGGAGGTTACTTCGCTGAAGGTAGAGCAGGTTATAGACTGGATCGACGCCAACGAAGAACCGAGTGGTGCGTATGGGGCTGAGGATGGGACCTATCTGAGTCTCGACCCACCGTATCGGGCTGCCAACCGTTACTTTGTGGATGTGAGCGAGCTGCGGCTACTTGGGCCGATGACTGTGGAAGACTACGCTGCTCTGGCACCGAATGTTACCGCATTGCCGCCCGGTGCAGAGGGGTTGAACATCAATATGGCACCGCTTGCGGTGTTACGCAGCTTCCACCCGGAGATTACCGAAGCAAAGGCGGAGTCGCTGATAGAAGCCAGGGAAGCCGAGCCCTTCGCAAACGTTACAGATTTCCTCGCAAGGGATGAGCTTGCAGCGTTGGGCCTGACGCAAGACGGCTTAAGCGTCAGAACGTCCTTTTTTGACGTCGCGACTCAGGTTAGTGTCGCAGACCGCACTTACAAGCTCGTCTCCTCGCTTTACCGAGGCGATGATGGCAAGCTGTCTGTCATTTCGCGGGACGCTGGCGAAGATACTATTATAACTAAAGAAAGAGTAACCGCCGAAGAGTAACGCTGGCGGTTCGGGCCGCAAAACAGTCTCGGCAGCACCAGGATTACGCGCTATGTCCTACCGACTTTATGTTCATCCCGTCGCCCTGTTGCCCTCCGGTGAGGGCGGTGAGAGCTGGCATTACGACTGGGTCCTCCTGGACTCTGGCGGTGTCGCGGCCGCCCAGGGGGAGCAGCAGCCACAAGCCGATATCGAGCAGGTACTTGCCCAGAACGATGTCAGTCAGGTCCGTCTCATTGGGCTCTTGCCCGCCCATCTGGTCAGCTATTGCCAGGCTCATATTCCGGCCAAACAGCTGCGCTATATCAGGCAGGCCTTGCCCTTCGCGGTCGAAGAGCAGCTAGCCCAGGAGATTGAAACACTGCATCTTGCCCTCGGGCAGCGCCGGGGCGATAACTGGGATGTAGGGGCTATCGATAATAGGGAGATGGATGTCTGGACGGCGCGACTGGATTCCTGGAAGGGAACGGTACTCGCCGGCGTCTATCCCGATGCAGATCTGGTTCCCCTCGGCGACGCCCAGTTGGCCATTGTCGTTCAGGCAGATGAAGCGCTCATTCGCGTTGCACAGGGGGGCTGGTTCCGTATTCCTGCTGAAGGGCTTGCGCTTTTTGTCGACGCACTTCTGCATCAGGCACTTCAGTCCGACGAAGCTGTACTTATTGAGCGCACCATCAGGGTCTATGGCAAGGAGGACGCGCTCGAAGCGCAACGCGTGGCTCTGGCAGCGATGGAGCAGGAGCCCGGTGTGACAGTGAGCCGGGAAGTGCTGACTATCAGTACCGCGGCGCTGCTCGCCCATGCGCACCATGGTGGCATCGAAGATGCCGTTAATCTGTGCCAGGGCAAATTCGAGCCCGATAGTGGCCGCGCCTCTGTCTGGAAACAGTGGCGTGCAGTAGCGGCGGTTGCCGCAGTGTGGTTTGTACTGCAGGTTGGCATAGAGCTGGGGCAGGGATTCTATTACGAGTCACAGGCGGAGCAGCTCGAAGCGCAGGCACTGGATGCCTACCGCTCGGTTTTCCCTGACGAACCGGGGCTCACAGCCGCTAATCTCGAACGCAGGCTAAGATCAAGGCTCGCAGCCAATGACAGTGGCGGGAGTAATCTGGAGTTCCTGACGCTGATGCAGCATGCCGGATATCAGTACTCGGTCATGCCTGGGCGAAATCAGACCCAGTTCGACTCGATCAATTACTCCCGCCAGCAGGGCCAACTGCGTATTGACGTGCGGGCTGACGAATTTGGTCGTCTGGACAGCCTCAAAAGTGGCCTTGAGCAGGTCGGCCTGCAAGCGCAGATCGGCTCTGTGGTCAATGAAAAGTCTGGCTCACGTGGTCGCCTGACGGTATCGGGGGGTTAAATGTTGAAATCTCTAATGCGCTCTCCCGCTTTGCAGAAATTAAGCTCGGCGTACGATCACCTCCCGCGCAGGGACCAACGCGCGGTTCAGTTGCTGGCCGTGGCTCTGGCGATCGTGGTGGTGATCTTTCTGATCTGGCGTCCTGCTCATCAGTACAGCGAAGATGCCGAAGCGAGAGCCAAAGCCGCGGCTGAGGCCGCAGCATGGCTGGAGGTTAACCTTGAGCAGGCCAGGCAGTTGGTCAGCAGCGGCCAGAATTCTCCTGCACAGCGAGTAGACGACAGCCGCTCATTGATGAGTACAGTCACGGTCAGTGCGCAGGAAGCCGGTCTTTCACTCCAGCGCTTCGAGCCCAGTGGCGAGGACAAAATGCGCATATGGCTGGACAATAGCGCCTTTGACGACGTTGCGAGATGGCTCGAAACACTGGCCGAGCAATACGGTATCGTTGTCGATCAGGCAGCTATCGACCGCGCTGGCGAGCCCGGCCGGGTTAATGTTCGGATTACGTTGTCCTCCTAGCTATTCTCTCCCTGGGTAGCGACCCGCGCCGCGAGCCGCTACCATTGCCTCTGCATGCATACTCCCTTAGTGTTCGGCCGGATTCCGGCGGACGCGTCCCTGTTTCATTGTCTATATTGCCGAGGAGAGGCCATGACCCAGTCCAGGGAATACGATCTGATCGTCATAGGTGCGGGCTCGGGGGGCGTGCGCCTGGCCCGCATGTCCGCGAGCTATGGGGCCCGTGTTGCTGTTGTGGAATCGCGTTACCTTGGCGGGACGTGCGTTAACGTTGGCTGTGTGCCCAAGAAATTGCTCGTTTACGGCGCCAGTATTCATGAGGCGCTTGAGGACGCCGCAGGTTACGGCTGGACCGTGCAAAGTTCAGATCGGCAGTTCAGCTGGAAAACCTTGCGCCAAAACAAGGACAAGGAAATCAATCGGCTCAACGGGATATACGGCCGCCTACTTGAAAGCGCTGGCGTCACACTGATTGAAGGCAGCGCGGCAATCAGTGGGGCTAATGAAGTAACCGTGGGCGATACAGTCTACCAGACCCAACGCATCGTTATTGCGACCGGTAGCTGGCCGTATATTCCGGACATCGCGGGTAAAGAGCATATTGTCTCCTCAAACGAAATGTTCTATCTAGACACTCTTCCAGCCAAGGCTGTGGTCTGGGGTGGTGGCTACATTGCTGTGGAGTTCGCGAGTATTCTGTCAGGCTTGGGAGTCGACACGACACTGGTTTACCGGGGCGAACTTTTTTTGCGCGGTTTTGACGAAGATGTCCGAACAACTGTGGCCCAGGAACTGACCAAGAAAGGCATTAACCTCCTGTTCAATACAACGGTTGAAGCCGTAGACGCGACAGATGCCGGCGGGTACGTGGTTCAACTGAGCGATGGCGAGACACTCGAAACCGGCCTGATTATGGCTGCGACCGGACGTCGCCCCTTGACCGAAGGTCTCGGGCTTGAAGCAGTCGGCGTCGCCACGGCAGAGAACGGCGCGATTCAGGTCGACAACGCGTTCCAGACAAGTGTCCCGACCATTTATGCGCTGGGGGACGTCATTGGCACTCCGCAGCTAACCCCTGTAGCAATAAACCAGGCCATGGTGTTGGCGCGCAACCTCTTTGACAGCGGTAGCGGCGTAATGGATTACGAATATATTCCTACTGCGGTGTTTTGCCACCCTAACATCGGCACTGTCGGTATGACTGAGGACGAGGCGAGGGAGGCGTATGGTGAACTGCGTATCTATCGCACCCAGTTTCGCCCTATGAAGCACACACTGTCGGGCAGGGATGAGCGAACCATGATGAAGCTGATTGTCGACGACGACAGTGACAGGGTGGTCGGTGCCCACATGGTCGGTCCCGATGCCGGTGAAATCATCCAGGGCATCGCGGTTGCACTGAAGGCCGGGGCCACAAAAGCAATCTTCGACAGTACGGTTGGTATACACCCGACTTCCGCAGAAGAGTTCGTTACGATGCGAGAGGCCGTCCAGTAGGGCAGATGGCTAGGGCTGATGGATAGGGCTGATGGATAGGGTAGATGAGCAATCAATCGTAAGGTCGTAAAGCAGTAGGCAGCAGCTTTAAAGGACAGCGCCTGCAATCGCAGGCGCTGCCGTGGTTTTGCCTACTGGAGCAGCGTTGCGCCTAAACCCCCGCTTCACCCAGCGTCAGTTCTCTCAGCCATGCCTTGATCTGCTTCAGGTGAATCTCTTCCTGTGCGACGGCGCGTCTGAACTCCGACGCTGTATCCGTCAGCCCCATCTCTTCGCAAAGCTCAACCAGAAGCTCCCAGGCGCCATTATCGGTCATTTCAGCGGTCAGTATGGCCTCGAGGCACTGACTGAGAGAGGTACGAGGTTCGGTCAGAACCTTGGTAATGCCGAGTGACGAGAGAGCAGCGGCATCCGCATCCGGGGTCTGGGCCGTGGGGTCTGCACCGATAGAGTCCATGACCTCCTTGACCATCAGAAAGTGCTCTGCTTCTTCATCGCGGAACTGCTTCAGCAATGAAACAGAAATGATCTTCCCGCCCGGGCTGCTCTGATCAGCCTCACACTTCATGATGAGCGCGTCATAGAGCCTTACTCCCGTTCGTTCGAACGCGAGACGTTCCCCAAGTTTGTTGATCAGAATCTCCGGGCTGTGGCCTGTCAGCTTTTCCTTGCCCGAAGTGAGCACGCCTTTGAACGTTCCGGGTACCGGCACAGAACCCACAGGTGTGTTAAGGCTTATATAGCTATTCCGGATAGCGGCCATGTCAGCAGCACTTACCGGCCCGACGCTGAACAGGTCATTGCCTTTAAGCATGGCTTTGGTTAGACGTGGCGCCATGTCTACGCCCGTCTTGTTCATGCCCAAATGATCCGTGTTTTCCATAAATATGCTCCTTGCGGTGTCTTCCTCGTGATCGGAACGTGGGGCTTAGACGCTTGAGGGCTTTCGCGCGAGCTCGGTACCCGGTTCCCACTTGTAGCCAGCCGCAACCGCTTCAGTAGGCGAACCTTCGGAATTCATATGCTGGCGGTAATCCAGAGAAGCATGGTTCTCATCGGCCTTATCGACAAAGTTCGGACCATTGGCTCTGAGATTAATTTCCTCTTCCAGGGTCTTGCGCACGAAATCGCGCTGGCTCTCGAAGGGAATTGGATCCGGCAGTCGCTCCGGTAGAATCTCGGCGGGATCGCGGTTCTCGTACTTTTTGAACAGGTTTTTTACCAGATCAAGATGGCCCAGCTCGTAGTCGAGGAACCGCTCCCATATGGCTTTAATGCGGGGGTTGGTCTCGCTCTGGACGAAGCTGTAGTAGTTATAAGCCTCGTTTGCTTCATAAAGCAGCCATTTTTCCAGCATCGTTTCGTTGGGGTCGATAATCGAGCCATACTGGGTTACGTGCTGCTCTTCGATTGATGCGATTTCTGCGTAGAGCTGGCGCGCTACGGGGTCAGAGAAAGTCGGACCGATATTCATGTAGTAGTCCCGCGTCTGATACTCACCGGACATGATGGTCAGAGCATGCATCTTGGAAATCGGTGCCGCTGTTTTCCTGTCGTAGTGGTCGCGCAGGTCGTCATGGGGATGACGGTGTTCATCCATTGTTGCCCGGCCTGGCACGATATCCGTATAGCTCTGCAGGATGTTGTTGGCATCCTTGCCTTCGACCCGGTCAAGCAGGGCGGAGTACCGGTACATGTGGTCAAAATCTTCCAGCAGACCGAACCTGTATACCTGTGCAAGGTAAGGATCCGGTTCGCGCTGAGCTACCGCTGCAGTGACTTCGATGGCCACCTGTTCATAGCCGATCGTTGTCTCGATGGGTGAGTGGTCGGAGGACAGCAGCCAGTTGATCATTGTCTGTTGGTGGTGCTCCTGACGGCGGACCTGAGCCAGCGGCTGACGCAGTTCCTTGTTCATCTGTGAGCACATGTGTTGGAAACGGTTGGCCTGCTGTTCAAGCCCGTTTGCCAGTATCACCCGTACCCGGGTAAAGGCATCGTCGTCCAGCTTGCTGATAGGGTCCTGGACCAGCTCTCGCCACGTGAATTTCTGCTTGTCGAGCGGAGTTCCTTTCGAATCCAATAGGTTAACTGACATTATTCCTCCTGAAACTTGCCATTTTTTAGTCGATCCAGACCCATCCGCAGCCGTCCGTTTCTGCTTTAGCTTTAACCCGGATCGGCTTGAAGCCGAGTTGGCTCGGCGAGTTCAGCTGCCAGGTCTGGTGGGCGTGTACCTCGGGCAGACGCTATGCATGTAGCGTACCGAAAAGCCGCCTGGGCTTTCCGCCAACGCCCGATCCCTGGATCGCCAAATCATAGGTTAAGTTCAGGCGTCGGCTTACACCTTTTGCCCGGTAAATTTTACGGTCGGCAATGCAATGATTTCATTGCATCGGACCGTTTTCCTGGGTGCGGCGATCATTACAACGGTTCCTGGAAGATGACAGCGATAAAGTTTGGTAAGTAACTCATCTGGACCGAAAACGGCCCGATTGTCACTGTTTTCACCGGTTAGGCGACCGCAGGGCTCGATATTGCAATTAAACGCCACTCAACCGATTCTGACGTATGCATTACGGTAAATTTTACCGCCTTGACAATAATCGGCAGTGAGAGGAAATTCCTCTAAAACGCCATTCTTTTCAGAGAGATCGAAGCGTTGTCTCGCCGTTCAGTGAAAGCTATCCCTGCGTCAAGGAGGACGTTCATGTTCGTAGTTGCCCAGGCCCCTGTAGCTCGAAGCAACGGACCAGTACCGCTGGCCCGGACCTTAGCCAGGGGACATGATCTTCCTCTTTGTGGCTTTCAGCAGGCCGCCTACCGAGCAAGCTGCCCATGAGTAATCTGCACGTGGTAAATAGTGCATCTCAGTCGGTTGGGGACAGCAGGGCAGAGCGAAACGGCGTAAAAGTCAGCGAGAAGTTGCCCCATCATGAAGCGCAAACCCCACGCGTGGTCAAAGCCCCTCAGGTGCTGATCGTCGATAGCGATATAAATAGCCTGAGTCTGCTGGCGCAGCTCGTTGCAAAAGAAGGGTTTATAACCTATACGGCGACGTCGTTAGCCGAGGCTCAGAAATGCATTTCCCGGCGTTGCCCGGAACTCATTCTGCTGGATCTGACACTACCGGAGAGCGACGGCCGTGACTTATTGAAGGTATTCTCGGCTCATCAGAAGGGCAAGCACCCCCAGATTGTGGTTATCAGTGACAGCTCCCGCGAGGCGGTCAACCAGCATGCTCAGCCGATTACGGGCTATCTCGTGAAACCTATTCAGCTGCCTGACCTGAGGCGGGTGCTCGATAACGCCAGCGGGACAAGCGGCGCCGAACGGGAATCCTTAAACTGTCGGGACGATGTCCGCAAGCCAGACCGTTTTGGCAGACTTATGGGCAGCTCGCGGGTGATGCAGCGGGTCTATGACCAGATAGAGCGCGTGGCACCCACTTGTGCCTCAGTGTTGCTGACCGGAGAAAGCGGAACCGGTAAAGAAGTCGTCGCTCAGACTATTCACGAACTCAGCAGTCGCCGGGGCGCACCTTTTCTGCCCGTTAACTGTGGCGCTATCTCGCCCCAGTTGATTGAAAGCGAACTTTTCGGGCATGAGAAGGGAAGCTTTACCGGCGCCGTTCGCGATCACCGCGGATTTTTCGAGCGCGCAAACGGCGGCACGCTTTTCCTGGACGAGATCACGGAAATGCCCGTCGAGTTGCAGGTTAAACTCTTACGCGTGCTGGAGACGCGTTTCTTCGCGCGCGTCGGCTCAGACCGGGAACTTGAGACAGACGTCCGGATCGTCGCCGCTACAAACAGAACGCCGGAAGACGCCGTGAAAGAAGGCTTCCTGCGCGAAGATCTCCTCTATCGTCTCCAGGTTTTTCCCATCCATTTACCACCTGTTCGGGATCGGGGAGAGGATATCGGCCTGCTCGCCAGTTACTTTCTGGCTGAACTCAATCGCAAAGAAAGGGCCTCGAAACGTTTTTCCGAGGCTGCGATGGAAGCACTCGAACGCTACCACTGGCCGGGCAACCTTCGGGAGCTGAAAAACGTTGTCTATCGGGCATTCATTATGGCCGATGACGTAATCGAAGGGACGCACTTTCCTGGCGAAATCATAAACGATGAGAAAATCGTTGGGCCAAGCTTCACCGTGCGGGTCGGTTCATCCGTTGCCGAGGTTGAGAAGAACCTTATTATGGCCACGCTTGAGCAGTGTGAAGGCAAGAAAGAGAAAGCAGCTGAGATACTCGGCGTCAGCGTCAAGACCCTTTATAATCGCCTCAAAGACTACGAGCTCTAAAGGCAACGTCTCTGAAGACTTCAAGCGCTGACTCAAGACAACGCTGTATACCGCTAATTAATATAGCTATATCTGGCCCGGCGCCATAGGCGTCAGGCTGAGCGTGATGACAGCCATTTTGCATTTTAAACCAGTGGTTTCTCTTGGAACATCGCATTTCCCCGCTTTCTCCGCGTAAATGTTCTGCCTGCGGCGTTCACCACAAGCTCTGTGTTTGCAAACAGTGCCATATGGTAGAGGGCGCGCCTCGCCTGTGGGTTCTCCAGCATCCCCTGGAACTCGGGCACAGCAAAGGGACGCTGCGGGTTGCGAAAGCCTGTTTGCCCAATCTGCAGGTAGTGGTAGGCGAGGGCGGTGCAGACTTTGACGAACTACAACCCAGGATCGATACAGCTAGAGGTGCGCTTCTGTTCCCTGGCAGCGGAAGTGAAGGGCTCGAGTCTTCGCATCCCTGTCTAAGCCGGGACTGGATCTTGCTGGATGCAACCTGGCGTAAAGCCCGTAAAATGCTCCTGATGACACCCTGGTTAGCCGCGCTGCCCCGGTATGAATTCACCCGTCCGCCTTCCTCTAGCTACCGCATTCGTAAAGGACCGAACACGTCGAGTCTCTCCACGCTGGAAGCTATCGAGCACCTTATTACGCTTACAACTCCAGCATGCGACACTGCTCCACTCCAGGAAGGGCTACAGGCCCTGGTGCAGGCTCAGCTCAGCCAGATTCCCGTTGATATACAGCACCGCTATGAATGAACTGCTCATCGAGGCTCTTGGCCCGTTTCAACTTCCGCTCGCGAACAAGTTCTATCGCGGCGAGGGCTCCAAAATGCGCGCACGGCGCGATGAACAGGTTTGGATCGCCCGGCTTGACGGTAAAATCGTGGCGGCATTGCGGTTTCGCTCTTGTGGCGGGTGGCAAACAGCATTTGGCGGCTCTTATCCTGACTCAGGCGAGCCGATCAGTCGTGACTGGCTCGACGGCCAATGGCTACTGGGTGTTTTCACCGCAACGGATTATCGCAATCGTGGAATCGCCCGGGCGCTTATCTCGGCCGGCATAGCGAAAGCGGGTGGGCCAGTATGGCTCTTTTGCCAACCGAACCTTGGATCTTTCTATTCCCGTCTCGGCTTTGGCGCGGCGTTGACACTGCCAGAGCCGCTGGCGTCGCGGCTCGAGAGCTATCGCCGAAGTCAGCAGCTGGATGCATGGGTATGGCTTGAGGACGCCAAGACACCAGGACATCAAAGACACCAAGACACTAGCCTCGGATAAATCGGCCTAGCAGATCGAGCAGCACCATGGGGAGTTTATCTACCTGTGGAAGCATGGCGTAGCGGCGCGGCCCGAACATGTAGGGCATGTACTCGGGAGCCTCCCTGTCCACTGTAATGCAAAAGGGATGGATACCTTGCATGGAGGCTTCAGCCACGGCTTTTCGAGTGTCTTCGACACCATAGCGGCTCTCGTACTGATCAACATCGTTCGGCTTGCCATCGGACAGCACGATCAGAAGCCGGTTTTGTGCGTTTGACCCCATAAGTGTGGCAGTAGCATGGCGTAGAGCTGACCCGACACGTGTAAAGCGGTCAGGCTCCAGCGACGCTATGCGACGGTAAAGCGTCGGGGTGGCCTGTGTATTGAAACTTTTGATCTCGGTTACGCAGACCTGGCCTGGCCCTTCACCTGAGAAAGCCTGGATCGCATAGGGGTCCCCCAGTGCCTCAAGGGCGCTGGTTACCAGCACCAGACTTTCCTTCGCTACGTCGATAATGCGGTGGCCGCCCGAAACCCAGGCGTCGGTAGATCCGCTGATGTCGATCAGTAACAGTACCGCACAGTCCCGCCGAAGGTTCCGATCGCATTGGAACAGCCGCTCCGACACAGGCAGCCCCGCCCGTTGGTCGGCGAAGGCGGAGACATACTCCTCAATATCGATGTCGTCCCCGTCGATCTGCCGCCGCTGGGCCTGACGCCGGGTCCGCATCGCTTCGAAGCGACGGCGCACATCAGCAAGCTGGCGGCGATTTCTGGCGTTTACTGCAGTGATCCAATCGGGATCGCCTAAAGCGGGATTGAGCAGGCGGACGATTGTGCCGTGTGCCCGGTAGTTGTCGGCCTGGTAGTCCCATTCCGGATAGCTGATGCCGTTTGCCAGGTCAGACCGACCGCCAGAAACCGATTCCCGCGCAGGCGTTTCATCACTGGTCATGATTTCTTTGGCTGGCTCCGGCGTAGTCACTACTGTCGTTTCCTGCAGCTCCGAAAGCGACTCCGACATGCCGCCAGCGTCGGCTTCCTGTTCTCGGTCTGCGGGACGCTGCATGCCCATAGGGTCTTCAACGTGCTCCATGGGAATGGCGGGCTGTACCATCCAGATACCGGCATTGGGGTCCTCTTCATCGTCTTCGCGCTCGCGCACCCGGGGACGGCGGGCCATTTTCCGCTCATCCGGCCGCTGTGTGCCGGGATCGCTGGTCCAGGGCTGCTGTGAATCAGTCTGTATCACCGCCTCTGGTGTCAGCCAGACACCGATCCAAGCATCAGGGAGAATACCCCAAAAACGTTCTTTTCCCGGTTGGTTCTTTCCGGCCTGCTCTAGTGCCCAGTCCAGAGACTCGCCCGCGTTACTGCATGGCCTGATTGGCTCTGGCAACGCGTTAGGTGGACTCCGGAGCACCGCTCCATAGAGCTTCTCGGCGTCTCGCTCTGCATGCTGTAGCAGCTTGAGTTCGGGTCGGCCAGCCAGCGTGGCATCACGCATCGCGATCAAGTCAGCACCTAACCCCGGATATAGCCGCACCAGATCACGATCCGCATTAGCCGCTTCGCTTAGGAGGAAGAACAAGTAGGCCCAGGTATTCTTCTCGATCTGACGCACCGAACGGGTCGAGTAATGCTGCGCCGCCTCCCGCCGCCGTGCCCGTTGAACCTGTTGAATGGCATAAATGCGATACAGCGCATCCGCTGAAAGAGGCGGACTCCCAATCGGGGTGACTTCAGCCGGCAGAAAGATTCGGGTGCCGTCCTGCCCCGGCAGGGCATGAGTCTGAAACAGGCGTTTCGGCCGACGCGTGAAAAGTCTCGTCAAGTACGTGGGTGCGGCTGGGGCCTGAGCCATGCGGACCGGGTACTTCTGGTTGAATAGTGACTGCAGCAGGAACTCCAGCCGTTTCCTGTGCGCTTTGAGGGTATGGTGAAACGGAACCGGCGTGTGCGTTTTGCGCTGCCAGTAGTCAACGATGTAAGCCGTGGCGTGCTCAGCTGCATCGGTGATGACGTCTTCAGCTTCAGCCATGGGGCGCCTGTCTAATCCACCAACACGACATTAACAAGATCCCGCATGGCCGCAGCAATCGCAGGGTCATCGGTCAAAGGCGAAATAAGACCCACATAGCAGGCCTGACGTGGCGCTATGCCCCCCTGTATCAGGCGACCGGTTGCTACGAGAAGGCGGGTGCTGGGGACCTCTGCCAGACCCTGGTCTGTCAGATCGCGCATCCTGCTGCCAAGATTGACCAGATCCATGCCTGTTGCGCGGTCCACGCCGCTTTCGTGCATGACTATCTCTGCTTCCTGTTCCGGGGGAGGAAAGCTGAAATCAAGGGCGACAAAACGCTGCCTTGTGCTGGGTTTCAGGTCCTTGAAGGCATGCTGGTAACCTGGATTGAAGGATATGACCAACTGAAAACCCGGCGCTGCCGGGACAAGCTCTCCGGTCTTGTCGATGGGCAAAATGCGCCTGTGGTCGGTCAGGGAGTGAATCACGACGATGGTATCCTGGCGGGCCTCCATCACTTCGTCCAGATAGCAGATCGCACCCATTCTGACAGCGCGGGCCAGCGGGCCGTCCTGCCATACAGTTTCGTTGCCGCGGATCAGATACCGCCCGAGCAGGTCGGTTGCAGAGAGATCGTCGTGGCAGGAAACGGTGATCAGAGGCCGACCGAGATGCCATGCCATATGCTCAACAAAGCGGGTTTTCCCGCAACCGGTCGGGCCTTTCAGCGCGACTGCGAGATTTCTCTTATGGCACTGCTCGAAAATTTCCGCCTCGTTTCCAGACCTCAAATAGAAGGGCGCATCGCGCGGCGGCTGTCGCGCACCGCCCTCAAACTCGGACGATGGGGCAACGGACGCCACGGCAGGCTTTTCAGTCTCTCTGACCCCGAATGAGCTCATCGGGCCGATCCCTGGGCCTGACTGCGTCGATCAACAGGGCTTGTGGCGGCGCCTGCATTGAGGGGAATATCGTCAACCGTGCGAGGCGGTGTGCGGAAAAAGTCCCAAATGAAGAGCATAACGCCAACCACGAAAAGCGACGCCGTCGCGACAAGCATGAGAAAGTGGATCTGTATCTTGTGCTGTGTTTCCAGATACCCCAGCCCCATGATCCGCTCCAGGTAAACCTGACCGATGCCGGCCGTCGCGAATGAAAGCGTCATGCCGAACATCCCGGCCATCTGCAGCCAGAAAGCCCAGTAACCGATTCCCCGAACATCCTCAGGGCGGTTGCGGGTGAGATAGGGCAAGGTGTAGGTGACGACAGCCAGCACAATCATCGCATAGGCCCCGTAGAACGCGGCATGGCCGTGCATGGCGGTGATCATGGTGCCGTGCGTCCACTTGTTGACAGAGGGAAACGTGTGTGCAAGGCCCAACAGGCCTGCGCCAAACAAGGTGTAAATGGCACTGCCAACCGCCCAGTGGACAGCGAGTGAGTTAGGATGCGCGAAGCCTGTCCGACGCATGGCCGTGTAGGCATACGTTGCCATGGCAAATAGCGCAAGTGGCTCGAGCGCACTGAAGAAGCCGCCTATGGGAAGCCAGTAGCCGGGCACGCCAATCCAGTAGTAATGGTGCGCCGTACCAATGATGCCTGCGAAAAAGACCAGCCCGACGATCACGTAAAGCCACTTATCCATGACTTCCCGATCGACCCCGGACAGACGAACCAGGAGAAAAGCCAGCAAACTCGCCTGGATCATTTCCCAGACCCCTTCGACCCAGAGGTGAATAGTCCACCAGCGGTAAAAAGTGGCGACGGTATAGTTCTCGTAGTGCAGGAGCGCCGGTAAATAGAGCACCGCCGCAAGGCCAAGCCCGCCCAGGAGGACCCCTTCGGTGGTTGTCCAGCGCCCGGCTTTTTTTATGGTCATCAGGATGTTGTAGAGGAACAACAGCATAACAACCACAATCGCAATTTTATGGGGCAGGGGCTGTTCCAGAAGTTTGTTGCCGGCGGTCCAGCGGAACAGATAGCCGATGACCGCAGTCACGCCCATCACAACCCAGATGATCAGGCTGACATAGGCAAGCTTGACGCTGTGCAGTTCCCCCCTCGACTCCTCAGGCACCACATAATAGGTCGCCCCCATGAAACCGCATAAAACCCAGACAATCAGCAGGTTTGTATGGATGGTCTTGACCACATCGAAGGGCAGGATGTTGAGAAGCGGGTCCGGGCCCAGATACTTTACGGCGGCGAGCAGACCAAAAACCAGCTGCAGGCCGAACAGAACCATGGCAACGGCAAAGTACCAGTAAGCGACCATTTGTGAGCGATAGCGCATGGCGACACTCCTCCGTGAGTATTGTTATTTAAGTGTCAGCAGGTACTCGACCAGTTGGTCGACCTCTTGTTCGGTCAGGTCCAGCTCGTAATTGGCAGGCATGAATGACTGGCCACCCGATGAGTACATCTGGCCAGGGACGACGTACGCACTGGGATTGACGATCGACTCCCGGATATATTCCCCGACCGTTGTCGCCTCGCCAGTGTAATCGTCACTGTTCAGCACTGATTCCGCGGTAAGCGCTATACCTGCCAGGCTCGGCCCCGCCATGCTTACGCCTTTGGCAACCGAATGGCAGGCAAAACAGCCAGGCGGCGTGGAGCTGAATAATGCCTCGCCCTTGGCCACCGGCCCGTCGGAAGCAGAAACGGGTATGGCTGGCTTACCGATGTTGGTCCCGGGGATGGTTTCTCCCGACACCAGGATGGGCCTTGGCGGCCAACCCTGATTGTCGATATCGGCAATCCATTGCAGGAACACCAGAACGTCATCGATCTCCTGGTCTGACAGGCCCATGTCGGGCATTACCCGGCGGTGTCTTTCCTCGGAATAGAATTGCGACGGGTCCTTCATGAACGCTGTGAGGTAGGGAATGCCGCGGTGGTCTGTGATCTTGGTCAGGTCGGGCGCATAGTACGCACCCTCACCGAAAAGGGTATGGCAATTGACGCAGTTGTAATCGTGCCATACCTGCTTGCCCCTCAGCACCTCGGGGGTAATATTCTCGGCATGGGTGAGATCGTCAAAACGCGTATGGCTGTGAAGGGTCATGCCGATGAATGCTGTAGCTGTGACAGCGGTGGCGATTATGGCGAATAGCCGGGCCTGCTTGCGGGTCATGTCAGCGTCCTCTCGTGCCTATCGAAAAGCGAGCGTGTTACCCGCTGCTCGGTTTGATGGGATTTTTCAGACAGAGATGCCGTTCCAATTGATCACGGCGAGGACGGTGACATAACCGATAGCTACGAGCATCAACGCCAGGGCGAGGTAGCCCACGGCTTTGATGAGGGAATAGAAGGTCGAATTAGTGTTACGCATGGCAAGTCCTTTTTGTTGTTCTGCGTCCTTTGAACCCGGCACGGCTGGCGATGGAAGCAATTTGCGTTTACTAATAACGTCTTAGCTCGACTGATCCTAACTCGACCTTTTAATCAGGTGCAATAGCTACGTTTAAAACCAAAGCGTGTGCGGACGGAGCCATTCTCCTCTCGAGCCAACGGCCCGCAAAACGTGCTGGCGTGGAGCCGAGGCACTTGCCCGGGTGAATATCCAAATGCCCATCGACTGGGCGGGTATTATCTGAGCACTGGGTCTATTTGGCGCGCTGATTTCCACCGAAAGCAGCGGCTGGCTCAAAACCCCTCAAACGGAGCGAGTTGGTCAACACGAACAGGCTGGAAAGACTCATCGCACCAGCGGCAAGCATCGGATTGAGCAGGAACCCGGTGAACGGGTAGAGCAGGCCGGCTGCCACCGGTATCAGTGCTACATTGTATCCATAGGCCCAGATAAAGTTTCCAATAATGGTCTTTCGAGTCCGGCGGGATAGAGCGATTGCCTCCAGGATACCGCGGAGGTCGCCACGCATGAGCACGATGTCGCCGGCCTCAATGGCAACATCCGTGCCGGTGCCTATCGCAATGCCAACATCGGCCTGCGCCAATGCCGGGGCGTCGTTGATACCGTCACCTACAAATGCAGTACGCAGGCCGCGCTGTTGCAGGCGCTTTATCTCGGCGGCTTTCTGATCTGGCAGCACCTCAGCGAGCACCTGTTCTATGCCGACCTGCCGGGCAATGGCCTCAGCTGTCGCGCGGTTGTCGCCTGTGAGCATGGCGACGCGCAGGCCCATCTGTTTGAGTGCGCTGATCGCCTCTGAGGAGCCCTCTTTGAGGGGATCGGCGACCGCTATCACCGCTGCGAGCTGGCCATCGACTGCAGCGTAGAGTGGGCTTTTTGCCTGCGTCGCCAGGGCGACGGCCTGATCTTCGACCAGACTCAGGTCAATGCCCAGTTGCTGCATGTAGCGGTCAGCCCCGACATTTAGTGTCCTGCCCTCTACTTCAGCCTCTATGCCATAGCCAGGCTCAGCCTGGAATCGGCTGACGGTGGGCAATTCCAGTGCCTGAGATTTAGCACCAGCAACGATCGCCTCTGCAATAGGATGTTCACTCTGAGCCTCGACGGCGGCAACCCAGCGCAGCACCGCCGACTCGTCCATTCCGTTAACCACAACGAAGTCGGTAAGCTCCGGACGGCCGCGGGTAAGCGTGCCTGTCTTGTCGAGGACCACAATTTCCGTGCGCGCAAGGGTTTCCAGGGCCGCACCTTTGCGAAACAGAACGCCCATCTCAGCACCTTTACCGGTGCCGACCATAATCGCGGTCGGTGTGGCCAGACCCATTGCGCAGGGGCAGGCGATCAATAACACGCTCACGGCCGTCACGAACGCGAAGGAGAGAGCCGGCTCCGGGCCGAAACCGTACCAGATGCCGAAAGTCAGCAACGCGATAAGGATTACCACTGGCACAAAGACGCCGGCTACCTTATCAGCTAGTTCCTGAATAGGCGGTTTTTCAGCCTGAGCGGCCTCGACCATGCTGATGATGCGGGAAAGCACGGTCTCGCCGCCGATGCGGGTGACCCGGAAGGTCAGGGCGCCATTTTTATTGATTGTTCCGCCTACTACCTCGCTGCCTTTGCCCTTTGCAACGGGCACAGGTTCGCCGCTGATCATGGACTCGTCCACGTAGGATTCGCCTTCCTCGACCACGCCGTCTACAGCGATGCGCTCTCCCGGTCGGGTTAGTACTCGGTCGTCGATGACGACGCTGTCGACAGGCAGTTCGAGGGTTTGACCCCCACGGATCACACGTGCTGTTTTGGCCTGGAGTTGTAACAGCTTCTTGATGGCTTCCGAAGTACGACCTTTGGCAACGTGCTCAAAGTACCGACCTAACAAGATGAGAGTCACGATGACGCCCGCTGCCTCGAAATAGCTTTCAGCGGTGCCGGCCGGGAAAATGCCGGGCGCCGCCAGCGCAAATACTGAATAAAAATAAGCGGCGCTTGAGCCGATCATGACGAGGCTGTTCATGCCGGGGTTGGCGTGCCTTAGCTCGGCAAACCCCGAGCGGAAAAAGCGGGCGCCGGCATAAAAAAGCACGGGCGTCGCCAACAGCCACTCAATGGCCATCCAGCCGCGGTGGTGAAGGAGGGCTCCGAAAAAGCTGTCGAGCCCCGGTAGCATTTTGCCCATACCGATGATGACCAGCGGTACTGTGAAAATTGCTGCGAAAATGACATTGCGTCGCAGTTCCATGCCCTCGTCGTCAGCCGCGCTCTGGTCGGGTCGGGCACCTGGCTCCTGCGGCTCATAACCAGCCTTGCGGATGGCCTGTTGAATTTCGGCTACAGACCCACTGCCGGGAATGAACGTAACGAACGCTTTCTGGGTGGTGAGATTGACAGAGGCCTCGACAACGCCTGGGCTTTTATCGATTGCGCGCTCGACCCGGCTGACACAGGCACCGCACGTCATACCCAGCACCGGTATCTCGACGCGCTCAAGCACGGGCTCGTAGCCCGTTTTGCGCACGGCCTCAACGGTGCTTATGGCCTCCGGCTTGTCTTCAAAGCTCACGGTGGCTTTCTCCGTGGCCAGGTTTACCTGAGCCCCTGTGACACCAGGCACCTTTCGCAATGCCCGCTCTACACGCCCAACACAGGATGCGCAGGTCATGCCACGAATGCCCAGTTCCAATTTCGCCATGGTGTGTGTCTCCAGAACATCATTTGAGTTCAATTGCGTTCCGCATTGGGCGCGCAGTCAGATGGGTATCAGCTCGAGTCTGCGAGCGCTTCTATGATCGGGCACCCGTCAATGGCACCTTTGCCGGAACAGTCTTTAAGTGCTTTGGCAAGCACAGCTTCGACACGCGACAGGCTTGCAATCTGTTCCCGTATCCGCACCAGCTTCTCCTCTGCTATGTGCTTGGCAACCGCGCGGTCGCCGTTCGCGTCCTGAAGCAACAACAGTTCCCGTATCTCGTCCAGCGCAAACCCCCATTGCTTCGCGTGCAGGATAAATTGCAATCGGGCTAGAGCGTCCTCAGTAAAGCGCCGGTAATTTCCTTGTGTGCGCGGGGGTTCCGGCATCAGATTCTCTTTCTCGTAATAGCGTATTGCCTGACTCCAGATACCGCTCAGGTTAGATAGTTCGCCAATGCTGTAGGTTTTCATGGCCGCCTCTTGCGTCAGCGCACGGTGCCGAATTTTCTTATCCGGTATTAGCTGTCCGATACAGCGTATCCTTGAAGTCAGCTACAAGGTCAAGCCCTTTAACGGCCACTGGGGGAGCTTGCTCGTTAAGTGACTTATAGTCGCGTGCCTGATGGCAGGAAGAGAAGTTCGGGAAAGGGGAAACAGTTATGATGGGATGGAACCGCTAACGCTCACCTGGCGTGGAGCGCTACTTGGATTGGGGTGTAACCTGGAATGAAAGGGAAACCCCCGAAGTCACCCCGGGGGCCGTCAAGAGTCATTGCAGGTTGGCGTCGTAACCTTCTTCCCGCACTGCCTCCAGAAGGGCTTCAGTTTCGGTACTTTCTGAGGCCTGGACGGCAGCCGTTCCGGCTTCCAGGTCCACCACAGCGGATTTGACGCCGTCTACGTTTTCGAGCGCCTGGGTTACTGCACGTTGGCAGTGGCCGCAGGTCATTCCCTTGATTTTGAGCATAGTGGTCGTCATTAGAATAGCTCCCGGATTCGTCGCCTTAACTGTATTGCTAAACATGCGTCCGGATGGCGCCGTATTCAACAGCTCCCGCGTTAATCGCTTCCGCTGAGTCGGAAACGCGCGAAGAAAAATAAACGGTCTCATCGGTGGAGGGGCTACGGCAGAGACGGTATAGTCCAGTGCTGGCGCGGCTTTCAAGCCGTGCTATCCCAGCCTTCGCCACAGTCGGATACCCACTTGCGCCTCGCCGCTAACATTTCGCCTTCGAAATTACGCAAAACGACGGCATGGCTTGCACTAGCGGCCATGGTGCTGCTCTTTGTCGGGCCTCTGGCGAATTCTGTAGCGGATGCTCTAGCTGCGTCGCCTCAAGCAGTTGTCGACAAGCTGACTGCAGGTCCAGGCCAGCCATCATCCCACGCTCATCTGACGCGCGCAGATCAACGTACGGCAGCTCAAGAGCCGGCGACGCTCGCTCATCATGATCCCGGCGACGTAAACGTTACCGAATGCGGCTACTGCACGTTCCTGAATCATTCCAGCCTCACAACGAGCCGGGCTGGGCTGCTGCTTGCCAACGACACAACCGCAAGTTTAGAGGTGGTCTTACGGATTCAGGCGAGGCCTGATTCTGGCGCCATCTTCCCCGATGCCCTTGTGCGGGCCCCGCCTGCCTGACACCACGTTCAGTTGTCAGTCAGTCTGCAGCGCTTATGCGGTTTTATGACCCACGCGTACCCCTTCTTAATCACTTCTGTAAGAGGGCCGTTGTGCGTCTAACGATTTGCCGCTGCTTGTGAAACATACGCACAAGGTGATCCATGTCTTCCCCCGATTCACGCTCAAGTCAGCTTTCTTCCGACCCTGCAGTCCCTGAGCCATCCTGGGCTTATGCCTTGGTGCTCAGACTCCACTTTTACATCGGGCTTATGGTAGGTCCTTTCATTTTCGTCGCCGCATTTACCGGCGGGCTTTATGTTATTTCACCACAGATCGAGAGCCTGCTTTATCGGGACCAACTGACGTCCGGCACAGTCGGTGACCCGCTGCCGCTGGCAATACAGATACGCGCAGCGCGATCACTTGTGGGCGACAGCGCCACACTTGTTGCCGTTAGACCGGCCCCCGAAGCCGGTGCAACCAGTCGGATCATGTTCGCTGATTCTCAACTGGCTGAATTCCAGCACAGGGCGATCTTTGTTGACCCGGTCAATGCAGAGATTCTAGGTGATAGCGCGGTCTATGGGACGAGTGGAGCGCTGCCGTTTCGGACCTGGACGGACCTGCTGCACCGAAGCCTGCATCTGGGGGCAATAGGGCGTTACTACAGCGAGCTTGCGGCGTCCTGGCTCTGGCTGGTCGCATTAGGGGGGGTGTTTATCTGGATTTCGCAGCGACGACGCGGGCGCCAGCATCGTCGGTTGGTTTCGAACTCGCCCTCGAACTCTTCTTCGAACCGACCGGTGAGCCCTTCAACCGGTCGGTCCAGCGCCCTGTCCAGTTCGAATCGAAAACCCGTAAAAGGGACTGTAACGTCCAGGGGCCTTGGTCCTGGCAACCGTAACCGGGCCCGATTGGGCCGTTGGCACTCGACCATTGGTCTTGTTCTACTGGTCGTATTGCTCTTTTTCTCCGTGACCGGGTTGACCTGGTCAAAGTGGGCCGGCGGTAATATCTCAGTTCTTCGGGCGAGTCTTGGCTGGGGCACGCCCAGCGTCAATACGGCCTTGGCTGACCTGCCGCCCCAACCCGGCGGCGCGCATAGTCACCACGACGATGTGGTGCCTGCTGCTACGGTCCCAGCAGGCGATTTACAGCGCGACGCTGCCTTGTTTGATGCCGTGCTGGAAAGCGCTCGCTCAGTAGGAATTGACGCAGGTATGGTTGAGATCAAACCGGCGTCAGAGCCTGGCCGTGCCTGGACGGTCACTGAGATTGACCGGCGCTGGCCGACCCAGGTTGACGCGGCTGCGGTCGATCCGAATAACCTTAAGGTTGTTGACCAGACGGACTTTTCGGAGTTTCCCGTAGCGGCGAAACTAACCCGCTGGGGTATAGATGCCCATATGGGCGTCCTGTTCGGCTGGCCTAATCAGGTCGTGCTGTTTCTGTTCGCCATGGCCCTTTGTTGCCTGGTGGTGTTGGGGTACGTAATGTGGTGGCGGAGGCGACCGACCCGGGTCCGCCCCTCTGGCCATCCGGGTGTGTTGGGTGCGTTCCTTCGCATGCCCATGGCGGCCAGAAGTGCCGTGGTTATTGTGGCGGGCCTACTGGGCTGGCTCTTGCCGGTAATGGGGGGAACGCTGGTGCTATTTGTACTGCTCGACGTTCTCCTTGGCCGGATGAAGGCCCGGGCCGGCTAACCGCGCCCAGCGCCGCCGGATCACTGCTGTCCGAACCTACTGTCTCAACCTCAGGTCTTCTCTAACCGGAAGACTTCGGGCCTGCCCGGTAGAGAAGTTCTACTTCAGTTCCCGTCGCGCCGCTTTTACACACCCGTAGCGTCCAGCCCAGGCGCTCACAGATCAGCCCGACGATGAACAGGCCCAACCCGTCCTCCGGTACTTCATTCTTGCTCTGCCGCTCGTTTAGCCGATCATGGATGTGCGGCGGTAGTCCTGCACCGGCGTCAACGACCCGGAGGCCATCATGGCCGAGTCTCACGCTTACTTGGCCGTGGGTGTGTCGCAGTGCGTTCTGGATAAGATTCCGAAGCAGCATATGCACCAGTGCTGGGTCTGCATGCACGCTGGGGGCAGGCTCAGTCCTAACAATAGTGACTCTTCCGGCGTTCTCCGGGGCACTGTTTTCAAGCTCCCCGATTACGGCAGAAACGCAGGCATTGGTATCAAGCTGATCTGCCTTCTCCATGCTGTCGGAACGATGGGCCAGCTTCAGGAGCGCGGCAACATCGGCCTGCATCTTGTCGGCAGCGCGTCGTATACGTGCAATTGTCTTCTGATCCGCTTCGCTCAGCGTGGCCCGCTGCTCCAGCACATCAAGGGCGCCCGATATTACGGCGATGGGCGTCCGGAGTTCGTGGCTGGCAAGGCTGATCATTGCTTTCTCGCGGTGGATATATGCCTCCAGGGCCGCAAGCAGGTCATTCAGCACCCGCACGATGTCGGCCAGTTCCTGATCCGCGTAGTCAGTACGGATAAGCCCGAGGTCTACGCCCGGCTTGCGGGTAGCGATTTGCCTCGACAGGTTCCTGAGTGGACGCACAATGCGTCCCGTACCGATACGGGCCAGAATGAGGCTTAGCACCAGCATGGCAAGGGCCAGGACAATAATACCGGCCTGTTGCAGCAAATCCTCGCGGTTCTCAAGAACGGTTATGTCCTGGGCCAGGTACAGAACCCCGGGCGGACTCTCTGTCCGTTCAATTGATACGAGGTGGGTTTCGTTGTCCGCATCAACCTCTGCTGCAAAAGGGACCGGCAGGCCGGCAAAGAGTGGGGGCAGGGCGGTGTTCACCGCAGTATCGGGTACATAATGGACCTGCAGCAGTGCGGAGCTCCAGGACTGCACGCGCGCCGATGCTTCGATGCGCTGCTGGAAAAATGCACGTTCTTCGGCCAGGCTTATGTTGAGATTGGTTTCTTCAATGTCCTCATAGATCCATTCGGTTGCTACGAGGGTCAGCGCCGCATTGATCAGGCCGATGGCGAGTGTCGTTCTGAAAATCCGCGCTGCAAGAGAGGCTTTCACAACTGGCCTTCCGACGGGTCGGGGCTTTCGATACGGTAGCCGCGACCGTGCACCGTCTTTATAAAAGGATGGCCGAAAGCTGTCTGAAGTGTTTTGCGCAATGCATAGACGTGTGTTCGCAGCGTGTGAGGGTCGCCTTCACCTATACCCCAGATGACGCGGCTAAGGTCCTCATGTGAAGCGAATCGCGGGTACTTCCTGATAAGCGCTTCAAACAGTCGCGATGATGTAGCTGAAAGTTCCACCGATCCCTTTCCGGAAAAGCTGGCAATCAACGTTCCGGGGTCATAGTGGAGGGCACCTGCGCAGAGAAGACTGCGGTCCGCAGTGCCCCTGCGAGTGAGCGCATCTATCCGCAGCTGCAATTCACGCAGCGCAAATGGTTTAACCAGGTAGTCGTCCCCGCCCAGGGCAAAGCCCTGTTCTTTGTCGCTCAGCTCGCCACGGGCGGTCATGAATATCACCGGCACAGAGCTGTGGAGATCGTTTCTCAGGCGACGACAGAGTTCGTAGCCAGATATCCCCGGCAGCATGATATCCAGCACGATAACGTCGTATGTATTGCTGGCAAGCAAGTGCAGTGCTGTAAGCCCATCCGAGGCAAAGTCCAGGGCGTAGTGGTCCTCGCTGAGGAATTCGGCCAGGTTCTCTGCAAGCGCCGTTTGATCCTCAACTATCAGTACTCGGGTAGGCAACCGGAGACTCCCCCTTTGAAAAACACTTTACAGCATCAGTAATATGCCCGGCGTGGCCAACCGAGAAGAGGCTCAGGCACACTCGTAGACTATATTGGAGGCTCAATACATAAGCGATAACGAAGGAGCAAGGCACCGTACAAAGATGGTCACTTCCGCCTTCACGCAGGCTCAGCCAAGGCGTAACGACGTGTCTTTGAAGGCTGGCCACTCAGTTGCAGATACCTGTCTATGACCAGCCAGGCAATGAGAGTTTCCTGGCGTCGGTCCATGAATTGCTGTGAAAAAGCATTGGCGTTTTTGATGATCGCCTGCGCTTCGTCGGGGTGGTTACGGTAGTACTCGATCTTCGCGGGGAGATCCGAGTGATCGTCCTTAAGCTGCACATAATGATAGCCGGCAATAAGGCTGCCCTCCATAAACCAGGTTTCGTATCTCGGCTTTCTCATCAGACAGAGCGAGTTGGACGCCATGATCCACTTGAGGTTGGTCGCTACATCGATGCCTTCCACGCTGACGATAAACTGGTACTGAAGCTGCTCCTGTATGCTCATGTAGTTGCGATGCCACGGCTGCGCTGACTTTTCCTTATGGCGGACACAGCCGATGTTACACATTGGGTGATCGGCGAAGCGTCGCGCAAAATCGATCCGATGCTGCCGATTCGATTTACCCCGCCAGACGGCCATCGGTTTTTTGGCAGCGAAAGGTATTTGATCTTCCACGAAGCAGTAGTGCCGAATACTGTTCAGCTTTAGCAGCACTGAGTTTGCGTTTGCCGGCCCTTCGGTGACAGGACGGCTCTTGACGAAGTGGGGCGTTTCGGGAATCTCGGTGACGTCACCAAACAGATAGCTGACCCTGGCTTCGGCTGGCAGTCCAGCTGTGACGCGCCTGAAATCACAACTGTATGCGCTGCTTTTGTTTTTCGAAGAGAATGCGCTGACCCGCTCCGCGGTCGGTGAAAGTGCAAAAGGCCGAGACAAACGGTTGTAGTAGTCCACGCGCTTTTCGATCGCTGCTCTTGCGTTTGGAGGCTGGGCCTGAAACTCCTCGACCAACGCGAGCCGTCTCCGCCGCCAGAACGCAGAAGGGACCATCCTAACTAAGGCATGGAGGCCATAGAAAGCCGCCCTGCGCAGGCTTTTACTGAATTGAATGTTCATGACCCTACCTGAAGTGGCTTGAGAGATAGCCCTGCTTTCGCCCGAAATAGGGCTTCTGGCATGTGCTTCACATTAATGGGCAGCGCGTCAAAGAAACCTCAGGTAAACATCAAGATTTCGTCAAAACCCGCGTTGCTTCGTTGCTTCGTTGTTTGCGTTGGCTCAGGTCAGCTGTTCGGCGTTGCAGCGACCCGATGCTTACCTTTATTGAGGATGCACTACACGAATGACGCCCGCGTTACACCATCGCTGGCTTTCGGCATCAGTCGTCCAGGGCCTTGAAAACCTACAGAATGGTATGGAAGGACGGAATGCGGAGGTGCTAGATTAGACGTTGCGCTGGGCTGAATCTCTTTAAACCCAGGCGCTGTGATTGCGGCGGCCAGGCTTGCTCAGGCAGGACCGCCGCGGCTTCAAGCGAAGGATCAACGCATGACCATCAAAAAGGTATTGATCGCCAACCGCGGCGAAATCGCAGTAAGGATCGCCCGGGCCTGCCAGGAAATGGATATTAAGGCAGTCGCGATCTACTCTCAGGCGGACCAGTATTCGCTCCACGTAAAAAAGGCGGACGAAGCCTACCAGATCAGCACCGACCCACTTTCCGGTTACCTCAACCCACACCATGTGGTGAATCTTGCAGTCGAGACAGGCTGCGATGCGCTTCACCCGGGCTACGGTTTTCTGTCCGAGAACGCAACGCTGGCGCAGGTCTGCAAGGATCGGGGAATCCGCTTTATCGGGCCCTCGGCAGACGTCATGAAAGCCATGGGCGACAAGACTGAAGCCCGGCAGACGGCGGAGAAGGCCAAGGTGCCCGTTACACCTGGGACGGGCAACCTCAAGGATATCGACGAAGCGCTGCAAGAGGCCGGCAGGATAGGCTATCCGGTTATGCTGAAGGCGACATCCGGAGGCGGCGGCCGCGGAATCCGACGCTGCAATGATGAGAAAGAGTTGAAGGCGAACTTTGACCGCGTCATCTCTGAAGCGACCAAGGCTTTCGGCAGCGCAGAAGTGTTCCTCGAAAAGTTTGTTGTTAACCCTCGCCACATCGAAGTGCAGATACTGGCCGACAGCCACGGTAACGTCATCCACCTTTACGAACGTGACTGCTCTATCCAGCGTCGCAACCAGAAGCTCATTGAACTTGCGCCGTCGCCGCAGCTCACTGAAGAGCAACGCCAGTACATCGGGGACCTGGCCGTGCGCGTTGCCACGGGGTGTGGCTATGAGAACGCGGGTACGGTTGAATTTCTGCTTGACGATAATGACGAATTCTACTTCATGGAGATGAATACCCGGGTCCAGGTAGAGCACACTATTACCGAACAGATCACCGGGGTGGACATTGTAAAGGAACAGATTCGGATCGCCGCCGGGGAGAAACTCAGGTACCGGCAGGACCAGATCAGTTATCGCGGGTTTGCGGCGCAGTTTAGAATCAACGCCGAAGACCCACAGAATAATTTCCTGCCCAGTTTTGGTCGCATCAGCCGTTATTACTCTGCAGGCGGGCCAGGCGTACGGACCGACGCGGCAATCTACAGTGGCTATGACATTCCACCGTTCTATGACTCCATGTGCGCCAAGTTGATTGTCTGGGCGATGGATTGGGAAGAACTTCTGGCCCGTTCGGGCCGTGCGCTGCACGACATGAATATCTACGGGGTGCGAACCACCATTCCGTATTACGAGAATATCCTCAATCATCCTGACTTCAGGGCGGCCAGTTTCAACACCGGTTTTGTTGAGGCACATCCGGAACTGACCCAGTACAGCCTCAAGTCGCGAAGGGAATCAATTGCCGCCGCTGTTGCCGCGGCCATCGCGGCTCAGGCCGGGCTCTAGTGTCCACGCGGTCAAGTCGATCACCGCGCGGGACAGACGCCCGGCGCAGTAAGGAGAAGATCATGGCAAAACGCAAAATAGATATTACCGACGTCATCCTCAGGGATGCGCACCAGTCCCTCATCGCCACGCGCATGCGGACGGAGGACATGCTGCCGGCCGCGGAGTACCTCGACAATGCGGGCTACTGGTCCCTGGAATGCTGGGGTGGGGCGACCTTTGATACCTGCGTGCGTTACCTCAAGGAAGACCCCTGGGAACGGTTGCGCCAACTGCGGAAAGCGCTGCCCAACACGCGGCTGCAAATGCTGTTGCGGGGCCAGAATCTGCTCGGGTACCGACATTACGCTGATGATGTGGTCGAGGCCTTCTGCCAGAAAGCCGCTGAAAATGGCATTGACGTTTTTCGGATCTTCGACGCCCTCAATGACGTACGTAATCTGGAAACGAGTATCAAGGCGGTAAAGCAAGCGGGCAAACATGCCCAGGGAACACTCTGCTATACGACCAGTCCGGTTCAGACGATCGAGCTTTTCCTGGAGCAGGCACGCGCCATGGCCGACATGGGCATAGACAGTATTGCAATCAAGGACATGGCCGGACTGCTCACGCCCCGGGCGACCGGGGAGCTGGTTCGCGCCCTGAAGAGCGAGTTTGAGCTGCCGGTGTTCCTGCACTCGCACTACACCTCCGGCATGGCAACCATGTGTCAGTGGGAGGCTCTGGACGCAGGAGTTGACCATATCGATACCGCGCTTTCTGCCTTCGCCGGCGGCACCAGCCACCCCCCAACTGAATCCGTGGTAGCGGCGCTGCATGATGCCGGGTATGAGACGGGCCTGGATCTCGCCCTGATTGACAAGGCCAACCAGCATTTTCGCGAGGTCCGCAAGAAATACCATCAGTTTGAGAGCGAATATAACGGTGTCGACACGGCCGTGATCCTGTCCCAGGTTCCAGGCGGCATGATGTCGAATCTGGCCAACCAGCTTAAAGAGCAGGGTGCGCTGGACAAGATCCGCGAAGTATTTGAAGAGATTCCGCGAGTACGTGAAGATCTCGGCTACCCGCCGCTGGTAACGCCAACTTCGCAGATTGTAGGCACCCAGGCGGTGATTAACGTACTGTCCGGCAAGCGCTATGACACCATTACCAATGAGGTGAAGAAGTACCTCCAGGGCTGGTACGGCAAAGCACCCGGCGAAGTTGACGCTGATCTCCAGCGCCGGGCGGTGGGTAAAGAGGAGCTTATTGATGAGCGCCCAGCCAATCTTCTGTCCAACGAGTTCCATAAACTGAAAGACGAGATCGGTGACCTGGCAGAGTCTGAAGAAGACGTACTGACGTACGCCATGTTTCCTGATCAGGCCAGACAGTATCTGGAACAGCGCCGTGCCGGTACTTTGCAACCTGAACCCCTGGAGCCCCGACCCAGTTCCGGGACCAGCGGAAACATATCCACCGAGTTCAAGATCACCGTTCACGGTGAAACCTATGACATTCACGTGACCGGGGCCAGCCCGACCAGCGACACCGAACGCCGATTCTACATGACCGTTGACGGTATGCCTGAAGAAATCTCCCTGGAATCAACGGGAGGTTTCAGGAAGGAGTCAGGCGATGGTAAACGGGCCAAGGTAAGCAAGGAAGGACAGGTCAGCACGACCATGCCGGGCAATATTGTTGATGTTCTCGTAAAAGAGGGCGATGAGGTCAGCGCCGGAGATCCTGTGCTGGTGATCGAGGCCATGAAGATGGAGACAGAGATCAAGGCGCCCACGACCGGCAAGGTCGTCTCGGTGCATATAAAGAAGGGCGACCGCGTGACGCCAGGCGAAGTTCTGGTGGAGATCGAATAGGCTGGGAGGAGATCCAGCCTGTTAGGAGGCGTTTTCGCGGCAGTTTAGCTGGGGGCCGAAAGCCTGCATTACGCGGTTTCGGCCAGTACCCTTTGCTTCATAGAGTGCCTCGTCTGCCTGGCGCAGACACGCCTCAACGCCCTGATCTTCACTGGGCACAAGCCAGACCAGACCGACACTGATCGTGACGACTTTAGTCTCCAGACCGGACTTTTCATGAGCAATGGCCAGGTCTTCGACCCTGCTTCGTACTAACTCTGCGAGGTCGGCGGCTTTGTCCCTGCTGAGCCCGAACCAGACGGCTGCGAACTCTTCACCTCCGTATCGGGCTACGATATCGAGCGGACGCTGCGAACACTCGGCGATGGCATGGGCAATAGACTTGAGAGCCTCGTCGCCCGCGGCATGGCCGTAAAAATCGTTGTAGGCTTTAAAATAGTCCACATCCATCATGGCCACCGCGACAGGGCGCTGTTCGCGCACGGCCTGCCTGAAGATCAGCGGGGCGTGATTGTCCAGGGCTCTGCGATTCAGAAGGCCGGTCAGGAAGTCTTTCTCTGCCGATGCAGACAGCAGCTTTTCCGCGTCATAGTTTTCGCGGCTCATGGCGTCCTGGAAATAGGATCCCACTGAGCCTATGAGGTTTGCCGCAACCAGAAAGAAGACGTTAATAAACAGGTTTTCGCCCACGACCCCGGCGTACAGCTCCATCCCGGTGTAAACCGCACAGATCGTCCAGCCGCACAACATGGCGCCCTGGAAACGCAGGCCCACCAAAAAATAGAAAAAGATCGTTACCAGAATAAGGCCTTCGTACGGCACAAGGACCTGTTCGGCACGACCGATCCACAGGATGTAGACCACGCCGGTTCCTACGATCAGCGCCCCGAAACCGATAATCCACTGCAGGTGGGGCTGCAGAATCTTGATGTAGGTTGCGCACCAGCCTATTGCCGCTATTGGCAAGAGGAGCAGTAACCGTATCTTCAACGCGTCGAAGTAGGCTTTCTCAGGCATCGTTATTGTGTCCAGTCCTGAGAACAGGACCATGAGCACCATCGTTGAGATCATGGCGCCGCGCATCCGCTTCAGGTGCTTGCGGTTGTAGTACAGATTGAAATCGCCACTGACGGCAGGGCTGGCGTCGAGCATGGGTTTACCTGGGTAGAATCAGCAGACAGCAACACCGGAACGATTGTCGTCCCGTTCGCCTTTGAGTCTAGCAGAAGCGCATGGACATCCAGTTCATGGGCTTCAGGCGTGCGGTTTGGAGGCCTGCCGTTAACTGTTGCCTACGCCAACGAACCGTTGCAATATCGCCTGAAGCTCGTCAATGCTCATGTCCACGTGCTCCACCACGCGGCCGTACAGCATAGCAGTCGGCACGTTCCGGCCATCCCGCGCTTCCTCGAGTTCTTTCAGGCAGTAAAGTACAGTCCGTTCCTTGACGTTGAGGCCGTCGCGCACATCGGGAATATTTTCATAAGGGCGTTGAGCGTTCATCAGGTCCTCGTTATGGGCCAGGGCTTCAGTCCTGTTCGTGCCGGCGTTGCCGGGGTCAGGTTTCCCGTTGGCCGTCCGCGGGCATAGCCGGACTACTCATGAGAAACGCTACTCCCAGGCTTGTGGCGGTCGAGGCGCCCAAAGCCCATGCAAAGGGGGCTAGCGTGGGGACCCCGCCGGGGAAACTTGCAAGCTCCAGACCGGAAATCAACGAACCCCCTGAATACCAGCCGGGTATGACTGTCGCAACCAGCCCGGCGATCGAGCCGGCCAGTGCTGCCGAAGTTGTCATACGCGCCCATAGCCCTAACAGAACAGGAACAACGGCCGACGCGCACAGGAGATCTGCGATCAGGAAGAGGCGCAGAACGGACATTCCCTGCAAGGCAATAAGTACCACGGGCAGCATCAGCGCTACGGTCAGCCAGCGCGCATTGGTCAATGTGAGGCCTCGCCGCTCGGTCAATGCCAGAGAAGCAATTGCGTTCTGCAAGGTGTCGACCGACGAGGCGACCAGCGTCAACGCCAGCACCAGAGCAGGCAGCGCCAGCCAGTCCGGCGCGCTGGTCAGCAGCGCAAAAAACGGCATTGGGGGAGTACCTAACTCAACCCCGGCAACTACTGCAGCAACGCCGAGACCGCCGACCAGCGCGACAACCAGCACGGTCGCAGCGCCGCCAAGGAGCGCGCCCTGACCCAGTTTTTTGGCGCTTTGCGCGGCCCAGAGCCGCTGCCAGTAGCCCTGGTGGAACAGATTTGCCGCCGTTACCGCGATAATTAGCGTCAGCGCCACACCCAGCCCGCTGGCCAAGGGGAGTTGGGGCATTGCGTGCTCAGCCGGGCTATCTGACGGGTATTGCAGGGCGACGAACGCGACAACTCCGAGCAGCGCAAGCAGCAGCGGCGCCTGCCAGCGGTCAGTGACAAGACTCGCCCTCAGCCCGCCCCACGCAGTGTAGGTGAGCGTTGTGAGCGCTACAGCAATCACCACCCAGCGACCATCGAGTTCCGAAAGCAGCGTCGTAATCGCACCGATAGCGGTCAGCTCTGCGGCAAGAAAACACAGCATATACAGCACTGACAGAAACGCGACCCAGCGACGCATCAGCGTGCCAAAACAAGCCTGCGCAAAATCGCCGATGCTCTGCCCATGGGGAACGCGACGGCGAATTGCCGGCCCGCAATAGGCCAGAATGAGAAATGGCAGGGCCGCGCCAACTGCATAACCGGCCAGGGCAACAGGCCCAGCCAGCGCAGCAACCTCTGGTGGCGCAAACAGTATCCAGCTACCCATTCCCGAAGCCAGAAATGAGAGTCCCAATGTGCGGGCGCCTTGCGAGTTTCTTGCGGTCATGTAGTCGTCGAGACCGCCATCGACGCGTCGCGCTCTGACGCCGACCCAGGCAAATAAAAGCAGTGCCAGGGCCAGGCTGGCTCCAGTGGTATAGATCATGTCGCTCTTCCTCCGCCGGTATTATCCGGATCAGGTTCCAGAGTTTGGACTTGCAGTTCCGGTCGCAGCTACACGGCACAGATCCGCAAGACGGTTCTCAGCCCTTTTGGGCTCCCCTGGCGACGAATGGTTGGTGGGTTATGACACTTCAATGGTGGCACAAAAGGTTGGCGTGGCGACAGGTGGAATAACGATTAACGTAGGCGGGTATCATGAATTCCCCGGCCTTGACCGATCTGCACCTTAACAGGATCTGCGGCGGCACCGCATAGTCGCTCGGCTTGGGGTCTGCCGGGCAAGGCCGTGATCGTGGTACTCTTCAGTTCAGGTTGGCCAGCGGAGTGTGCGTGAAACACAGTCGGCTGCCTGAACCGATAGGCTCACTGTTGGGGCCAGTCAACGCTGCTCTCATACTCCGTGTGTCGTTCCAGGTACTTTGCAACGAATTCGCATACCGGAACAATGCGTCGGTTCCGGCCGCGGGTATCCTCCAGCGCTTCCTGAACCAGCTTGCTGCCCAGGCCCTGGCCCTTCAGGCTGGGATCGACGGCGGTATGGGTGAACACCCTTTGGTTTCCCTCATCCTTGAAATCGGCGGAGCCCAGTTCCTCTCCGTTCACTTCAAGCACATAGCGCTGCTGCGCATCGTCCCGGCGCACTCTCGCGTTGGCGTTACTCATAACATGAATCTCCGTTTGCTGAGCATACTGTTGAAGCCCTTCAGGGAGCGTAACAACTGCAGCAGTCCGCTCATAGTGAAGACGACGCAACCGGGGGCCTGGGGGGATATTATGCAGGTCACTTTCTCTATCAGTACGAGCTCTATCAGTACGAGCTCTATCAGTCCAAGCTCTATCAGTTCCAGCAGACGGGGCTGTGCTGGGGTTCCATAAACCGGACCCGGTTGTACAATCTCTAACATACACCCCGTCCTGGAGACTTCTGTTAAGCCATGAACGAATTTCCAATCAGCTATGTCGAACCCGTTTTTCGCCCTCCCAGTGAAGCCCACTCCTTGATTCTACCGGTGACCAACGGCTGTTCCTGGAACAAGTGTACGTTCTGCGAGATGTACACTGCGCCCCAGAAAAAATTTCGGGCTCGAGACGAAGGTGAGGTGCTTGAGGAAATTCGGCGTTGTGGTGAACGCATGATCGTCCAGCGGGTTTTCCTGGCCGACGGTGATGCCATGATCCTGCCAACGCGCCGGCTATTGGCGATTCTTGAGGCGATTCGCGAGCACATGCCATTGGTAGAGCGGGTGACCTCCTACTGCTTGCCCCGAAACCTCAAACGCAAGTCAGTCGAGGAACTTAAGCAATTGCGGGAAGCCGGACTGGCAATGCTGTATGTGGGGGCTGAGTCGGGTGATGATCAGGTCCTGCAACTTGTGAATAAAGGGGAGACGTTCGAGTCAACCCGGGATGCCCTACTAAAGGCTGGCGAAGCCGGGTTGAAACGTTCGGTCATGGTGCTGAATGGGCTGGGCGGGAAGACCCTCAGCGAACAGCACGCGTTAAACTCCGCCGCGCTTGCCAATGCTACTCAGCCGGAATTTCTGTCGACACTGGTGGTGAGCTTCCCCCAGGGCATGAGCCGCTTCAAGACGAACTATCCGGATTTCGAACCGCTGGACCAGCCAGGACTTTTTCGCGAGACCGAGTTGTTTCTGCAAAAACTTGAGCTGGAGGACACCGTCTTCCGAAGTGACCACGCTTCGAATTACCTCGTACTGAAGGGTACTTTGGGGGCAGACAAGGACCGGCTACTGTCACAGGTGCAGATGGCGATCAGGGCTCCGGCCCAGGCAAAGCTGAGACCGGAGTGGGCAAGAGGACTCTAGTGCCCGGTTGACCTTTTCCCCGTATTTCTGCGGGGGCAGTGGTCACCCGGGCACAAAACCTAGCCTCGACTGGATGTCGAGGATGAGGTTGTCGGGCTAGAGGAGGATGCCTGGGTGGAGGTTGTGGAATGCCGTATGGTAGTCGACGTCGTCGGGCTGCTTGAGGGCGTGGCCGTCGGGCTGCTGGTCGACGGACTACTCGAAGGTACCGTCGGACTTGACGATGGTGATGTCGGACTGGAAGGCGCGGGCTCTTCCTGCGGCGCGCAGCCTGCGCAGAGCCTGAATCCGGCCGCATTGGCCGTTCCGTTTTCGTCGACCACGTAGAGGTAACTGGCTTTACCAAGACCAATGTCGCTCACGTCAAGGTTCACCCTGATTTCTGACGGCGTCCAGCTTTTCAGTAACTGCACTTCGCCGGTATGGCGCGCATCAACCCACTTCGGCTCGTCAGACACCATAACGCGGGCTCTGCTTGTCGCTGCGTAGATCTTGTCGACCACGGTCATCATATTGGTGTAGGGCCCGCTATTGCTCGGATCGAAGCCAATCAAACCGATGTTCAGGCCGATTCCCTGGTCTCGCTTTTTGAAGTCAGTTACCCGATGGGCCACCTTACCATTGACCGTTGCTACGATTTCACCCTTGACCCCATCCACCCACAGCTCCATATGGTTCCATTGCCCTGGAGTTCCACTCCACCTCTCCCAAGACGGGCGCGTCATCCCACTGTAAGTCATATGCATCTGGGTCCACGAGATGCGGGTATCGGTGCCGTTATGGTTGTCCCAGACCCGGATGAATTTGTTCGAGCCTCCAGAATGGCCCGGTGACTCAGAAGGAACATATTGCCAGGAAATATATAACCGCTTATTCCCAACATTGTTCAGCGGAGCCAGCCAGGAGTTGAAGGTCTTGCCGATACCCGCATAAACATAATTGTTGACCGGGTCTTCCTTTGCCGAAATAAGCGCTGGCCAAAGGGGATCAGCCCACGGTGAGCCGCCTGCCATCCACAACGCGCGCCGCGGGTCCAGTATATTCAGCAGGGAGGGTTCGTCTCCAAATAAGCTGTAGTTGCTCCGGCCATTGCCATGCTTTATCGCAAGATCAACATCGGCGTTCGTAAATCCCTGCCCGGATACAGTCAGAGTCGCACCCTGGAGTAGTTGGCCGCTTACATCTGAAATAGTCGGTACCGCAAATGCAGAGGCACTGCCAAAGGCTGATAGCGCTAACGCAAGCACTGAAACCTTGCGGAACACAGAGGTCTTTTTATTCGCAGGAGATATATATTGGTTTGTCATAGAGGATGCTTTTAATATTAGGATTAATAAATAAGAAGTGTCGTAAGCATCCTGCTAAAGCTTCTCGGTGATACAATTTACGGGCTCAAGCCGGGCAAAAGCACTCCACCGCCAGACACGTATCCCGACGCGAACAGCGACTGCAATGTGGGCTTTTGGGGTACCCGGACGATGCCGAAGTTTTGGAGCTGCTTCTGATGGACCTCCTTTGCAGACAGTGGGTTGATAGCACAAGCTGAACTGAGCCTGAGTCTAGTATCAGGTTGCGTTCATGCAAGGGACCAGGGGCACAAGCAGCGCTACCATTTCGTAATCTAAAACTTGGAAAATTCGGTCTCATCGGGTGTTGTCCGCAAAGGTTCTCTAGCCGATTCAATAATGAAGCGGCCTACGGAGTTGTTAAGCTCGATAATAAACTTAATAAAATGTAACGATATAGCAGCCGCGAACTTTCAAATGACGGACGATTTAATATTTAAATATCGCCAGAAACGACGCAATCAGGTTCGCAATTACGTATTGGTTATATACACTAACGTGCGGACCGCGACTGAGTGCATATCTTCCAGTCGGGTCTGCGCTTATTCCTGGGAGGCATCTCTATGACGGTCAGCTTCGGAAGTGTTAACGACCAGGTAGTACTCGTCACCGGGGGCGCACAGGGTATCGGCAGAGGGATCGCTACCTTGCTGCTCGAACAAGGCATGAAGGTTGTCATCTGCGACAGGGACCGTGATGCGGGGAACACGTGTGTGGCGCAACTGGGACAGAACGGCCGGCTCCACTTTGTTCATGCCGATGTCGCGGTCGAACACGATGTCAAAAAAGTCGTGTCTGCGGCTGCTGAATGGGGTGGTCGACTCGATGCGCTCGTCAATAACGCGGGCCTATCGGATCCAGAAACAGGGCCTGTGGAAAACCTGGAACTTGTCGACTGGCAGCGGCGACTCGATGTGAATCTTACCGGGCCGTTCCTGATGGCCAAGTACGCTGTGCCGCATCTCAGGAAATCGAATGGCAGCATCGTCAATATAGCGTCAACGCGGGCAGTGCAGTCTGAGCCTCATACCGAAGCCTATGCGGCAACGAAAGGCGGGCTGGTGGCACTTACCCACGCATTGGCAATAAGCCTTGGGCCCAAAGTCAGAGTCAACTGCGTCAGTCCTGGCTGGATTGACGTCCGGGCCTGGAAGGCGAACACCCCCGAAGTCGTGCCGCCTTTGTCTCAGTCAGACCACGAGCAGCATCCTGCCGGCCGGGTTGGCCAGCCGGAAGATGTAGCCGCAACGGTGGCTTTTCTGATTTCCGGGCAGGCGAGATTCATCACCGGGCAAAATATTATCGTCGATGGCGGCATGTGCCGGAAAATGATCTACGAAGAGTAGACGAGGTGTTATGACTGATCCGTCAACCCAAGGGCCAGCACGGCCCGCCAACGTTTTTCGCTTCCGGTTTCGCGTGCGCTACGGTGAATGTGATGCTCAGGGAGTGGTTTTTAACGCGCGTTTTGCCGACTACGTGGATATCGCAGTTAACGAGTACATTCGCACTCTTTTCGGTGATTATCGTTGGCTGCTTGAACAGGACCGGGACATTCAGGTCGTCAGCCTGACCGTGAACTGGAAGTCGCCAGCCAAATTCGACGATGTGCTGGAGGCGAGAATACGGCCCGGGCGGCTGGGAACCACCTCGTTTACGCTCCACCTGCAGTTCATGCGCTATGACGAGGAGACGACAATAGCTGAGGCTGACATCACCTATGTACTGATTCAGCCTTCTTTGATGACCAAGGTCGGCTTTGATGAGCTGATCGGCTCGAAACTGCAACAAGGTGCTGCCGGAGTGCTGGTAAGCCATGCAGGGGAGCCCGGCTGACGGGCTTTGAAGTGATGAGCTTCCGGCCGGGTCCGGTACTGCCAGGGTACTGGGTTAAAAGAGTTTTTTTGCCAAGTCTGGCCCGAGCGTCTACATTTTAAGAGAACCGCAAAGGATCTGTCTGTTCACCAGGAGGGCCTGCTGTCGAAACACTTTTTTCGGCACTTCTTCAGCCCTGATTTCCAGCTCGACGGTGGCGGAACCAGTTAATGAACGATTTCCAGTACGACGATACCCAGAACAACCTGCACGCGTTGATCGCAACAACCCTCTTTGCAGCTGCTTTGGGGTTTCTCCTGTTCAGGCCACGCCGGCAGGGCCTGCTCCTCCAGCAGGTTGACCATCGGGCAGAGCCGTTGAAGCTACCCGTGCTGATTTCAGATCAGGACTTTGCACGGATGGCGCCGGTTTCAGCCACCCTGCACTGATATGCAGGGCAACTCGCCTGCGGGGTCCGCGGCGGGTGAACCTCTAATTCCGGTAGTTATCGGGGCGCGAGTCGCTGTTGCGTGGCATGGGGCTCGCATGAGAGCGAGCTGGCACTTTTTCCCGTAGGGTCCTAAGCCGTTTACCGGCTGGTGCTGATTCTGTTGCGTCCTTGTCGCTTCGCGCAATAGAGCGCCTTGTCAGCACTGTCCATGATGTCTTGCAGACTCCCATGGTCGGTCAATAACGGTGCCGCAACATGAACAGCGCCAATGCTGACTGTCAGCACGGGCGCTACTGCCGAGTCAGGGTGGCTTATCGCCAGCGCTTCTATACTTGAACGTAGCACTTCCAGCCGCTCCATAGATTCTCCCTTCTGCATACCGGTCAGAATCACTACGAATTCTTCGCCGCCGAGACGTGCGCAAAAGTCCCCGGAGCGCGGCGTAAATTCGTCCAGTGCTTTACCGACAAGTCTTAGGGCGTCGTCTCCGGCCGGATGGCCCAAGCGGTCATTGAATTCCTTGAAAAAATCGAGATCAAGCACCGCCAGGACGAACGGAATATTCAAGCGCTTGGCCTGACGCCAGGCCTGATCGCTGAACTCGTCAAACGCCCGCCGATTACCGATACCTGTGAGGCTGTCAGTTTGCGAGATCTGCCTTAACTGCTCGACATGCCCTCGGGTGAGTCTTACCGAATCATTGAAAGCCTCCCGCATCTGCTCCAGTTCCCGCACCGGAAAGCCCCTGGGTAACTCTTCCAGAGAGTTATTGGACACCATACCCTCGATGCGCGCTGAATTACGCCTTATTGCCCTCAGCAAGGTTCGGTCAATTGCGAGACCGATCCCAAATGGAACCAGGGCCAACGCCAGCAGCATCCCGATGCCACTTGGCCCGATTAGTCTCGGATCAGCAATCGGGTCGTGGGTAATCTGAAGCGACAGGATAGGCTGCCCCGCCGAATTATTAAGCAGCTGGGTACGGCTATCCGCCACGCCGTGATGGCTTCCGTCAGCTATCTTCCCGGCCGGAGACAAATGGGGCTGGGCGGCATTTGGATCAACTGCCGCCAGCTCAAGCTCCAGCCTTGTCACCTCTTCGAGAGCCTGGATGTGCTCCTCGGTAACTAGCTGAACAAACATCAGGTATCCGTTCGGGGGCTGGTCGCCAAGGGAATTGGTCACGTAGTCCAGAGCGTAGCGGGCGGGGCCGAGCGCTGTGTTAAGCCAGCCCGTCTGCTGGAACGGCTCACCCGGCAGGCCGCCGGCTCTGAAGGTCTGTTTTAGCGGTGAGGGGAGGAGAGATTCGGCTGATCTTGGCTGACTGTCCTCCAGATCAAAGCCCTGGGCAAATACAAGCTCGAAATCAGCGTCAAAAAATGCGATCGCGGCGAGGCTAAACACCTCAAACGTACTGGGCTGGAGGTTGGCTTCAATATAGCCGGTCCGCGTTTTAGGGTCCCGAAGGAACTGATAGGTATCGTCCCAATGGGACCAGTCGCGTACAGCCACCTGGAGATGGTCGGTATCGCTCTGCAGGCTTCGGGCGAGGCTCCGCAGCTCACGGCTCTGGTGCTCGGCGACAGTTGCCAGTTCGCGTGGGTATTCGACATAGTACCGGTAGGCGAGAAACACGCCGGTTATGGCAATGATGTACGCCAACAGGTACTGGAAGAAGTAACTTCGGATGGACCGCATATAGAACGCTTCTTCGTCAGATATCCTCCCAGGAGTATAAGCGAGATCTGCAACCCTGCTGTGTTCCCTACTGGGGCTTTTCCGGCTGAGGACGCTTGCCTGCGCTGCATAGCTCTCAAGGCCGCTGATACCGGTATTGCGGCTCTGCTTGAGGTGGGCTGTTAAACATTGAAAAATATCAGCGTGTTTTGGTAATGCGTTGTTCCATGGCGCCTGCCACGCGTTTCAGGGCACGCCCAGAACCTGTACATAAAAACACTACATGAAGCCTTTATAAAAATTTAAAGTGGAAGTCGCCGAAGTCACATTCCGTGGGGGACAGGCGATGAGTTTAAAGTCGGGGGGCCGACCGCTTCAGAATGACGACGCGGGTGAAATCCTGCTGGAGTTGGTGGACCACCTTGACGCCATGATCGCCTGCTGGGATAGCCAGCGCCGCTGTATTTTCGCCAACGATGCCTATCAGCACTGGTTCGGGATACGAAGGACGGAGCTGATCGGTATGACCATGGAAGAGCTGCTTGGCCCGCTTTACCCTCAGAACCTGCCGTTTATAGATGCCGCTTACCAGGGCCAGCGACAGGTGTTTGAACGCGAGATCACCACGCCTGACGGGCAGGTGCGCCATAGCCTTGCGACCTATACCCCGAGAATCCTGGGAGGAACGGTTGAGGGAATCTTCGTTCATGTCGCCGATGTCGGCCCGCTCAAGCAACTGGAACGCCAGCTCAGGGAGGCCAAAGCCGACGCTGAACGGGCTGCCCACCATGATTTTCTTACTGGATTGCCAAACAGGGTCCTTCTTAAAGACCGAGTCAACCAGGCGCTGGCTCTATCCCGGCGTTCGGGCCAAAAACTGGCGTTGGTGAGCGCTGATATCGATGGCTTCAAGCACATGAATGACAGCCACGGTCACAGCATCGGTGATCAGATTCTGGTCAAAGTGGCCCGGCGATTGCGCGACGCCTTGCGGGAGGCTGATAGCGTCACGCGTTTCGGTGGGGACGAATTCATACTGTTGTTGCCCGGTGTAGAGTCGTTGCAACAAGTCGAAGTCATGGTCAACCGTGTGCTGGAGGAAGTCCGGGCACCTGTTGAAATTGGTGGGGCTTTCCTCAAGCCTACCTGCAGCTTCGGCATTGTCGTTTACGAAGCGACTCCTGATCGACCCGATCCAGAGCCTGACGTACTGATTGCTCAATCCGACAAGGCGCTTTACAGGGCCAAGCTTAATGGCAGGGATCGGTACGAGATAATTCAGCCCACGCCCATTGACTACGAAAGAACGGTACTCCCATCCCCGGCAAGCTCAAGACTCGAGTTGTAGGGCCGAGCCTTGCCGACGGTCAAAACCATTGACAAGAAGTCGCAGGCCCAAGCCCCGCCAAGCCAACGGTCTTGTTCTCGCTGCCAACCAGACTGTAACGTAACTTTTCATGACCGAGAGATTCATGACCGACAGAACAGGGAGGTTCTATGTCTGAACTTATCGTCCCGATGGCGGAATGGAGCGCCGCAATTATTGAAGCGCTGGGCATCGGCATTATCGTCATTGCCGCACTCTACACCGTTCTATTGGCGGCATTAAGGCTGGGCCGGCGCGAAAACATGACCGCCATCATGCCGGATGTCAGGCAGCGCCTGGGGCGTGGCATATTGCTCGGGCTTGAATTCCTGGTGGCCGCAGACATTATCCACACCGTCGCTGTAGAACTCACCTTCGAGACGGTAGGGGTGCTGGCGACTATTGTCCTGATCAGAACCTTCCTCAGCTTCACACTGGATCTGGAACTGACAGGTAAATGGCCGTGGCAGCAAACAGACAAGTCACACCCGTCGCCGTGACTACTTCTTCTTTGGTTTTCGGGGTGGCTTGGAGCCGTCCGTTTTCTTTTTGCCGGGTTTCACCCGCCGCTTGGGAGCGACAGGCTTTTCACCTGCTGACTTACCAGCGGGCTTTGGATCTGCCGATCTACCTGTCGAAGACTTGGGCCCCGCTGCACTGTCGCTTCGCATCACGCTCAGTAGCAGCGGTCGCTGACACACCCGAACCCTCTGCAGGTGCTGGAAAACTTCCTTCGGTATCTCGGCGGGCAGATCTACTGTCGTGAAATCGTCAAAGATCTCTATGTGACCAATGTAGGCGCTGTCCATGTTCGCCTCATTGGCGATAGCGCCAACTATCTGACCCGGGTTGACCCCGTTGACGTAGCCGACGTCTATGCGATATCGGGCCATACGGACGTCGGGAAAATTCTTCAGTGGCTTTGCCTGGGCATCATTAAGGTTCTCCTGCTTGAGCTTCCGCTTTGCCTCAGTGCGGCCGCCATCTCGCTGAGACTCAGCATGCTGTCGCTTCGGTCGATCACCGTCACGTTCACGGCTCTTTTCTGATGTTCTTTTTTGCGGCTCAACCAGAAGGGTAGCGTCGCCTTGCGCAATGCGGGCCAGCGCTGCAGCAATTTCAAGGGCGGGTGTCTCTGTGCTTTCCTGATAGTCGCTCAGTAGCTGTCGGTAGAAATCGAGATTTTCATTCGCCAGCGTCTGTTCTATTTTTGCTTTGAACCTTTCAACCCTCTGGGCATTTATGTCGCTTTCTGAAGGCAGGTTCATCACCGCGATTGGCTGCCGCGTCGCTCGTTCGATGGCTCCGAGCATCCGTCGCTCGCGATTCGAGACGAAGAGTATCGCCTCCCCCGTTCTACCGGCGCGGCCGGTACGGCCGATTCTGTGTACATAGGACTCAGTATCGAACGGGATGTCATAGTTTATGACGTGACTAATGCGCGGAATATCAATGCCGCGGGCAGCGACATCCGTCGCCAGGAGAATGTCGAGCTTGCCTTTGCGCATGCGGTCGATTGTTTTCTCCCGCTGGGCCTGGGCCATATCGCCATTCAGGGCTTCCGCAGTAAAGCCGCGAGCCACCAGCTTCTCCGCAAGTTCTACAGTCGCGAGTTTGGTACGGACAAAAATGATGGCGCCTTCAATGGGCTCCACTTCCAGGATGCGAGTTAGCGCATCCAGCTTGCTCAGGCCGCTGACTGGCCAGTAACGTTGGTTGATCGCAGGGGCAGTGGATGTGCTGCTCTGGATCTTGACCGTCTGCGGATCGCGCAGATACTTGTTCGCAACCTGCTGAATCTCACGGGGCATGGTCGCAGAAAAGAGCGCTATCTGGCGTTTTTCGGGCGTTCGCTCAAGAATCCACTCGACATCATCGATAAACCCCATCCGAAGCATTTCGTCGGCTTCGTCCAATACCAGGACTTCAAGGCTGTCAAGCTTCAGAGTGCCCTTGCGGATATGATCCATGACCCGACCCGGCGTGCCCACCACCAGTTGAGCGCCGCTACGGAGCTGTTTGAGCTGATTACCATATCCGGCGCCACCGTATATTGGCACTACCTGGAAACCGGGCAGATTGCGCGCGTATGTCTGGCAGGCCTCTGCCACCTGAATCGCAAGTTCCCGGGTTGGCGCCAGAACCAGTGCCTGGGTGGCGCGGTTCCGGGTATTCAGTTTCGCGAGTATTGGCAGGGCAAATGCTGCGGTTTTCCCTGTGCCAGTCTGGGCCTGCCCGAGCAGATCGTGGCCCTGCAGGAGAATGGGGATGGTTTGTGCCTGGATAGGCGAGGGCGTCTCATAACCTACCTGGATTAGAGTCTGGAGCAGATGTTCGGGTAAACCAAGGTTGGAAAACTGGACTGGAAGGGCTTCATTCGTCATAGGGGGCCTGATTACCGATATGTCCGGTCGTGGTGCTTAAATAGGCCGCCGATTATACCTTCATGGCGGATCCGCTGCGCGGCTATTCTGTAACTCCGCGTTAGTGTCCCGTTGAGCACGTGCAAGTTGTGACGCTGCAACATTTCTCCAGCCTAAGTACACATAAAAAAACAGTAAATTCAGGTGGATGGACGACAATGTCGTGCCAACTGATTCCCTTTCCAAGGTTCTGAATTTACATGCTGTATCTCGAAAGACTCAAAATTCGCTCACGTCTGATAATCGCCATCCTCATCCCTGTCATTTTGACCGCGGCTGTGATCGCCTGGGTGACAACCGACAAGCTAAAGCTCAGCGGGGAAGCCGAAGTTGAACGTCTTCGGGACAGTTTGCTCGAAGCGCACAAGACCGGACTCAAGAATCTTGTCGAATCTGCGAGATCTGTAATACGTGCCGAGTATGATGAAGGCGAGGCCCACATTTCGCGGGAAGAGGCACAGAACAGGGTGCGGGATAAGCTGCGGGCCGTTGAGTTTGGCGACAATAACTACATGTATGCATACAGGGACGACTCCTACATGCTTATCTATCGACCCAAGCCTGAGCTGGAGGGGCCGTCCAAGAACTCCACGCCTGCAACTAAACAACTGCTGGCAAATCTCTTCAAAGCAGGGCAAGCAGACGGCTTCTTCCAGTACACATGGAAAAATCCCGCGAGCGGACAGGAGGAGCCCAAGCTTTCTTACTCCATTACCCTCGACCGGTGGAATTGGGTCATCGGGGCCGGCATCTACATTACCGACATTGAGCGATCGGTAGCCGCCGCTCGAGCCGAAATTAACGCAGAAATCGCACGAACGCTTACCACGATTCTCATGATCGCAGCGATCGTAGTAGCTGTAGCAGTGGGTTTCGGGCTGTTCGTCGGTCGGACAGTGACCGCTCCTTTGCGCCGGGTTACCGACACCATGCGGGCAATCGCTGAGGGCGAAGGTGATCTGACCCAGCGGTTACCCGCGCAGGGCACCGATGAATTATCTGAGCTTGGTCGACAGTTCAACGGCTTTGTTGGAAAAATACAGACAACGATCCGGGAGGTCGGGTCAACGACCGATCAGGTCGCGTCCGCAGCGGAGGAGCTGAGTCTGGTCGCTCGGGAAACGCGTGCCTCCGTTCAGTCCCAGGGTACGGAAACTGATCAGATTGCATCAGCTATCAATGAGATGGCAGCCACTATTCAACAGATTGCGGGTAATGCCAGCGAGGTGGAACGCTCGGCATCCGAAGCTGACCAGCTTGCAACTGACGGTGGAAAAACCATCTCTAATGCCCAGCACTCCGTCAACAGGCTGGCAGAAGAGATCAGGGTCAGCGCGGCCAATATCGACGCGCTGGCGAAGAAAACTGACGAAATCCAGCAGGTGCTGGACGTCATTCACGCTGTGACTGATCAGACCAACCTTTTGGCATTGAATGCGGCCATCGAGGCAGCTCGAGCCGGCGAACACGGGCGAGGTTTCTCGGTCGTTGCTGATGAGGTCCGTCAGCTGGCGCGTCGCAGTGCCGAATCAGCGGATCAGATTCGCGACATGATTGAAGGCTACGTGGTTGATTCCCATGGCGCGCTTGAGCGCATGAAACAATCACAGCACCATTCGGCCGACACGGTGCAGTGCATTGATCAGGCAACCACCGCCCTGCGCACAATTGGCGGCTCGGTTGAGCGAATCCATGACCAGGTGACTCAGATCGCGACAGGTGCCGAGCAGCAAAGCCAGGTCGCGGAAGAGATCAACAAAAATGTGGTACGGATTGTCGAGGCCGCCCAGCGAAGCGAACAGGGCGTATCCCAAACCAATGAAGCCAGTCATGAGCTGGCGCAACTGGGGGAGAAACTCAGGGTCTTGGTGGCGCAGTTCAAAGTCTGACATGGCCGCTCAAGATCGTTCGACGCGGGATAGGCGCAAGTGCGTATAGCCGATTTCGGGATGCCGGCTGGATGATAGCGAATCATCTTTCGAGATCGCTACATGAAAACCTATTCCACGGCTATGCATACACCCGCCCAAACGGCCTATTATCGGGCGGTCAATCGCTTCATCGGGGCTATTGCCGTTGGGGCTGCAGCGTGGTTGGTGGTTCTATGCATGCAGGGCGCTGTGCTGTTGTACGACGCGCCGGCGACGCTTGGCCGTGCAGCTGGCTGGGTCTCCTGGTTAACATATCCCCCGGCCGCACTTGAAACCGTTGTAGGCGCAATGCTTCTGCTGGTTTTCCGGCCGCGCGAGGGTAAAGATCGCATTGTGCGCTATACCTCCCCGGAGAAATTTCAGCGAGCCCGGTGGATGTGCTACGGAATAGTAGTCGCGCCTTTGCCTTTTGCAGTGGCCTGGTTAGCCTGATCCCAGGCTGAATCCCGACTTTGTGCTGGCCCGGTTGCGCTCTCGATGGGTTGCGGGATGAGTTGCTGGATGAGTTGATCAGCACCATCGCTGTTGATTCCGCTACAAAAAACACTGGCCCAAGTAGGCGCAGATGCCTATATTGAGCGGCAAAAGTGGATGTAGTGGTGAGATTCGAAACGATGGCAGAGACGGCTATTCTTGACCCCGCAGAACTTCGACAGTTGAAAAAAGTTCTGGTTATCCAGCTAGGACCGTTCGGAGACGGACTGCTGACGACCTCGTACTTTGAAACATTGAAAAAAGTCCTACCTCAGGTAGAGCTGCACTACCTGATCAAGGCGCCTTATCATCATTCCGTCAAGCGCCATCCTTTCATAGATCGGCTGATTGTCATTCCGCAGGGCAGTGGCCTTCAGTATTTGCGAAATCGGATAGACGTGATTCGGGCCATCAGGCACGAAAACTATGACCTGGTCATAGATCAGCAGAACAAGCCGTCCTCCCGTTATATCACGTGGCTTAGCCGGGCGCGCTGGCGCTTGGGATACACCGGTCGGCACCTGATTCCTGCCTACAATCTGATGACGCCCAAGGGGCCCAAAATCTATACGGCCTCGCGACGGTTCGACATTCTGAAACCGCTCGGTATCGAAAAGACGGCCTATAAGCTCTATTTCCCCATTCCCGACGAAGATCAGGCGCGCATGGACCGCTGGCTATCCAGCCAGGGACTCACCGCGGACAATACAGTTGTGGTATCGCCCGGTAGCCGGCAGAGCCGAAAAAAATGGCTCACAGAAAACTATGCGCAACTTGCTGATCTTATTCAGCAGCGTCTGGATAAACGAATCGTTATCCTGTGGGCAGGCAGTGAACGCCCGGACGCCGACAGAATGGCCGCGCTGATGGAAACGACGCCGGTCATCGCGCCGCAGACCTCACTGGAAGAGGCAGCGGCACTTCTGAAGCGTTGTTGCCTGCTACTTTGTAATGACAGTGGCCTGAACCACATCGCAGTCACGACACAAACGCAGACGCTGGCGATTTTTGGCAACACCAGTCCTGCAAGGTGGTCGCCGGCCAGTGAGTTTTCCCACCACCATCACTTACGCGCCCCCGTCCCCGGAGAGGTGCAAGGCAACGACTTTCAGATAACGCCAGAGTTGGCGTTTTCCCGCGTCAGCGAGCTTCTTGGCGCCGATGAAAAGTCTGGCTTTGGCCGCCCACCGGCATCGCAATCCGCATAGCGCTGCGCCACGAAAAAAGCCTGAACGTTTAAGGCGTTCAGGCTTTTTTTACGGCATGGGCTAACGCATTCAGAACACGGGCTGATAGCTCTGTCTGGGATTGTTGTCGCCTACCCCCAGGAGAATCTGGGACAGGGCAGGGACCATATCAACATGTGCCTCGACGAATCCCTGCTGGGGGTTGCTGGGATCGTTGAACGGCATAACCATATTAAAGCCGGGAAGGTCTGCGCGGGTCTTAGGAATGACCGCGTTGGACCCTATATGCTGTGACCAGAGCGCACCGTTGATAGAGCCGTCGTCATTGACGAACGAGTTACCGCCGCCCTGTGTCAGGGAGATATAGAAATTCTCCATATTATGGAAATCCAGGCTGCGGACGTGGGAAAGGTTAAGCTCCTTACCACCGGGACGCTGCAGGCTGGGGTCAATGCCCAGCGGATTCAACAACGGATCCAGCAGACCGGTTATGGGGTCTAGCAATGTGCCGAGTCCCGCATTGAGGGCTCCGCTGGTGTTACTCGGCGCTAACGAAGAACCAGACTGGGGATAGTTGCCAGTGCCATCAGGAATCTTGTTCAGCAGGCTCACAAAGGTGTCCTTGGTGCCTGTCCCGTAAACCTGTGCCTTAACGATACCACCTAGGTCCGGCATCAGACTCAGCGTCGAGATATAGCCGGTGGTCGAGTTGATGGTAAGCGGCACGTGACCCTCGGCCTTACCGAAACCGATACGAACACCCCTGATGCTTTCGCTCCCATCGGCGTGTCGCTGCTTCTGTACTTCGATGTAAGGGTCTTCGAAGTAGAAAGGATCATCGGCACTGTTACCGAAACCGAAATTCTCGAACTCATTGTCGGGAACGCCCTGGCCGGCGTTTTTATAGATGGAATTATTGCTGCCGCCGTAGTCACCGAGGGTGAACTCCTCAGCATGGGCGTGTAGCTCACCGGTGCCATTGATCTGTAGCCGGTGCACCGTTGCATTGACGCGCTCAGTGGGTGTGCGCGTTTCTGTACGTTCGTACCCGCCGAGGCCCAGAAGCCTGGCCCGATAGTTCACACCGGTTAGTTGACTGAGGTTGTAACTGATGTCTGTCGCAGAGTACTGCAACGCTGATCCGCCGGTAACGTCCCTCATGTCGCCTTCATCCAACGGTTCAAGCTGTGCATGTGCTCCACTGGCCAGCGACAATGCTACTGCCAGAGCTACGCCATTCATCGGGAAAACACCGTGCAACGAGAACGGATACTTCATTGATTGCCTCCTGTGCCCTTAGGCACCCGGGAATACGCTAGACGTCAGCTCGTCACAATCGTTTTGGCATTAAATTCCAATGCTTCAAGTATGACCTTGACCTGGAACTTCGCCAGCGCGTCCTCTCAAATATGAGACCGGGTTCATTTTATTCGGACCCTTTGACTATCAAGTATAGGAGCGGTTCCCGGCCCTGTCGAAGTCGGGTCAGGGTGCTACTAAGTCAGCCGGCTACTGACCCCTGCCCAAACCCCTGCTAAGAGCCTGTCCGTATCATGTTGTGCAGCTGGCCAAGCCCTTCGCTCACCTGGAGGTGAAGCGTCTTTGCGAGTCGGCCGGGATTATCCTCTGCTTCAGCGAGTACCGGCGGATGGAAGATGACATGCACCTCCAGCGCACGCTGGCTCAGCACTCTGGGTAAATGGCGCTGGAAAGCGTCTTCGCCCACAAAGGGGACGATTCTGTCGATCGCCCCGTTACGACGGTAAGCGAGGGTTATAGCCTGAACCGGAACGCAGGCCTCGATCGCCGCCGCGAGCAAAGGCCGATGGAAGGGCCGCACCGCTGTCCCGTCGGTCGTTGTGCCTTCAGGAAAAATAATAACCTGTTGTTTTTGCCGGAGCAGCGACCCGATCTGAGCCCGCACTTCGGCCGCTCTACCCGCGGAGCGTTCGATGAAAACGGTACCGATTTGCTGGGCCACCCAGCCAATCAAAGGCCAACGCCTGACTTCGCGCTTGGCCAGAAAACAAACGGGTGAACACGATCCCAGCACGGCAATATCTGTCCAGGAAACGTGGTTGCTGACCAGCAGGGCCGGCTGCTCTAGCGGATGCCCATGAATATGGATACGAAAACCGAGTAATCGGCACAGTACTGTCAGAAAACCACGGGTAAAAGGGGCCCGGTTGACAGGCCGCCGCCGGACGCGGTCCACTACACAGAAGAGAAGCAATGTTGCGCTAGAGACTGCCAGGAACAGGCAAAATAAAGGCAGTCGGACGCTGACTCTGGCTATTCCCATCAGCCCCGTCCTGGTGCTCTGATCCTCAAATTGCACAGACAGCCCGGGCGACCCTGACCTTGCTGACACTGCCCGCTCCAGCTCATCCATCAGGATCGCCTGAAACGACGGGCATGCCTTTCGCCAAGACCACCCACTCTCAGCAACATCAACAGGTCCGCGCAGCGAAAGCTTGGGTCCCAGCAAGGGCGACCACAAACCTGGGCGCCAAGCTTCAGATAGATTCGGATCAGCGGGGGTACGGCAACAGCCCTGACGCGTCCGGAGCTAAACGCGATGTGGGGAAGCTCGCGACGGGGCTGAACCACAAATTGTGGCTCAACAAGATGGTGTTGTTGCAGTTGCTGGGCAACCATCCACGCTCTATGCCCGCCGTCAATCATGCTGATGCTGGCACAGCCGATCAGGTAATCGACGTCATTTTCAAGCAAACAGGCATAAACGGCTGACCAAAGCTGGCTCAGCGCTGACGTACGTCGATAGTCGGGGTGGACGCAGGTTCTGCCCAGTTCGGCAAACGAACCTGGGGTGGCCTTGAGTGCAGCCAGTTCAAACTCTGTCTCGGAATAGAAGCCATCGGTTTCTGTGATGTCCCGGTCGAGCAGCAACCTGGAGGTCGCCACGACCTTCGACGATTCAACATCCCTGACAATGAAATGGATGCAATGGTCATCGAAGCGGTCACTGTCGAGCCCTGCGTGGGCATCCAGGTCAGCCCCGTATTCAGCAGAAAACACGTCATAGCGTAGCCGCTGTGCCGCAAGAAGCTGCGAGGCATTTGTTGCTACGCCTGCCTCAAGAACGCGGCCCGGTAGGACCTGTATTGACCCAGCTTGCATAGGCGGTAACCCCTCCGTTGAGACACTGGGGTAAGCCTAAAAGGTCGATGTTGCACGCAAATGAACGAAATGCGACGGACCAGTGACAGTTCGGGTGTATCAGCCAAGCTCCAGTCAAAGTCTAAAGCTGCCACCTTGATGGGCCGTACGACGGTTGTAGGGATCCGCAGATCTGGTCGACCACCCAGTCGGGATCATCCAGAACCAGATCATGACCGGCAGTAAAATGAAGGGCCTGTGGCCAGCCCCAGGCCAGAGCCAGTTGCTGGGTACAGCGGTAGTCGACCAACCGGTCGGCCGTGCTCACCAGCAGCAGGCCCGGCACGTCGGGGCACCGCGATGGAGCCTCAAACCGTGCCGCCGCATACAACTGACGCATGACATTTGCACGGGAAACCGGGTGTTGCCGCTGGATGGCAACCCAGGAGGCCTCCAGAGCCTCATGCACAGGCCTGTTACTGGTCAGCCGTAATATTTCGCGCTCTCGTCGGGCCTGATTCCCGGACGCAAGCAGCCGGATGACTCTGAACCAGTTTGCCGGCTTCATGCGGTCCCAGGGCCTGCTAAGGGCCGTGCTCGTGCCGATCAGCACAACCCCGGCGAGATCGGCGGGACGGCTGAAGGCCCAGTCTATGGCGACCATTCCGCCCAGTGACATGCCGATTAAGCCCAGCGGCCGGGGCAGGTGGGTTGTGGCAGCCTGCACCCAGTGCCTGATCTCGGCAACTGAACTCGGGGATCGCTCGCGATAGAGCTCCCCCGTACCCGGGAGATCTTGCATGAACACAGCGTCGCCCGGCCGCGCACGAGACAGGCGCTCCCCAAATTCACCCCAATGTGCTTTTTCCCGGGCAAGCCCCCTCAGCAAGAGCCAGTTCATAGGCTTCTATCTCCGGCGGTCAGAACTCGGTTTCGTAGGGATACCAGTGCCGTATGGCCGCCTGCCTCAGGGTCTGAGCATGGGACCCGTGAGGAAGCCAGTTCTCATGCTGTGCGGTTGCCTCAAGCAGGAAGTTGAACAGCGTCAGATGACTACGGAGTACACGTTGCAAGCGATGCGGCACAAGCGGGTTGAACAAGCCCTCAAGCTTGAGCAGCTGTCGCGGGCGCTTGCGGATCCAGCGCCAGGAACCCATCTCGAGTGTTAGCGGTATGTAGTTGCCAGCGCCCCGGCGGTTGTGCCGCTTGTAAAAATAGTCCCACAGGTCGCCGTGAGTGAGATAGTGGCGGGACTGTGGCTCGATGACATAGTTGTGGTGGGGGTATGCCTGCTCCCACAGCAATTTGAGAGCAAACACCGAATCGAGTTTACGCATGGGGCGCCGACGGTAGGCGTAGGGGAACCAGAGCTGGTCCTGCCAGCCGAAACCCGAATGGCAGTCGAGCGACAGGCTGAAGGGCCGATTGGTCAGAAGCTCGTCGATAACCGCCTGCAAAGCGATGTTCTCGGGCTCCATCGGTTGGCCGGGCTTGCCCATATACCACGGCAGATATGGCGACAGGCGCTGTCCGCCCAGCATGAATGTACTTGGATCCTGGGCGGCGATAGGCGCGTTGCGCATCAGGTCGACGCCGGCTGGATTGCCACGCTGATTGAGCAACATCCCGCCCGGATTCAGTAGCGGAATTGCGACAAGCTGGACTCGGTCCAGCAGTGCGCTCAGGTGCTGATCCCATTGCAGGCGCTTGCTTAACGTCCTCAGCCACTCCATGACCACACGGGAGCCTATTCGCTCCAGGCCGTGTACGCCGCCAACCAGCAGCAAAACGGGGCTCTCCGGCGCTGCGTTACCGACCTTGACCTGATAAAGCGGAAGGCGGTGCTCTGCAACGCACGAGTGGCCTATGACATTCGCCGAAAACTGAGGCGGTGCCTCTGCAAGCAGGCGTTCAAGCTGATCCAGCTCCGGCAGAAAGCTGCGCACCTGCTGCTGGAGCGCTTTGTCGCGGCGCGAACGCTGCTCCGGAACACAGGTAATGTGGGTGAGATCACGTAGTTCGGTCATACAGCCCGATTGGTCGAAAATGACCTTCGAGTCTGAAGCGTCCCTGCTACAGTTTCATGACGCTTTCTGGCTGTTTCTTAAACGTTAAGGACCTGTTCAGGCGGAAGTGCGACAATCACGATGAAAGGTAGTGCTCACCCTTAGGCCACCCGCTGGAGCGCGGGAAAAGCGGGTCTCGCCGCCGTATCGGTCGACGATATCGCAAACGATCGCCAGACCCAATCCGTGTCCTGGCGTCTGTTCGTCCAGTCGGAGACCGCGCTGCCCTAAAGCGGCCAGGGCGTTTTCGTTAACCCCCGGTCCGTCGTCTGTGACAATGATGCACAGTGACTGTTCACTTTGCTCCAGCATAAGTTCGACGTAGCGAACGGCCCACTTACCAGCGTTATCGATGAGATTTCCCATAATCTCGTTCAAGTCGTTCTCTTCAATTGCCCATCGGCTCTCTTCGGCCAGCTTAGTTGAGAGCTCGAACGATTTTTCGGGATAGAGACGTCCTAGCATCCAGAGCAGTTCGCGAGCCTGCTTCACCGGGCACCCCCGTTTCCCGACCTGAGGCCCGGCAAACTGGCCTCTGCGCAGTTCTGCCTCAAGCTGTCTGTCTATATCATCAAGTCTCGACGCCATTTGGTGACGAAGGTCATCATTCAGGGGTCGGGTGGTGTCCTCCAGAATCTGGCGTAGCGCAGCGATCGGCGTTTTAACGCTATGGGACAGGTTCGCCAAGGCCTCTCGAGAGCGCGCCAACCGCTGATCCAGAGAGTCAAGCAGCAGATTGAGCTGCTGTACAAGCGGGCGAAATTCTTCTGGTCCCTGTACGGTAATACGGGACATATCGCCAGCCTGAAGACGCTTCAACGCAGCCTGAAGCGAATCCACGGGGCGCATGGATAGATTGATGCCGACCCAGATCGCGCCGACAAGCAGCAGGATCAGTACCACTGAAATTACGGCCGTCCAGGCATGCAATTCCGCCTGACTACGTTCCAGTGCCTCCAGATCCTCCGCGACAATCACGACGAATGGCCTGTTGCCTATACGGAACGTTGTCCTGTGGGCAAGGATATTGTTGGGTGTACCTGCCAGTGCTGTGCCTTCTGCACGTATGGTCCCGTCGACTTCGGCATGAATTAAGGGTTCCAGTAAAGGTGCCCACCCCTCAGGTGAAATAACTGTTGCGTTAGGTGACTGGATCGCAAATGCATGATGGAAGACTTCCTGAAAGTAATCGCCGGTTTGCAGTTCATCAACTCGGCCGTTGTCTTCGCGAAGGCGATGTTCCAGAAAAGTCACTTCATCTTGCAGGCGGCCTTCCAGAAACTCCCGGGACATGCGCTCCAGCAACAACCCGTGTATGAGCCAGGCCAAAGCCATCAGACCGATACCTGCGGGCAAGAGAAGGGCTAGCAGAGCGCCCTTCACCGAGGCCGGTTTTCTAAACCTGGGCATTGAACACGTACCCCTGGCCTCGCCGGGTGGAAATGCTATGCGCCCCAACAAGTTTCCTCAACCGCCGGATGTACGCCTCAATCACATTCTCGCTTGGGCTTTCGTTGAGACTGTAGAGTTGCTCCATCAGCTGCTCTTTTGAGAAAACATGCCCCGGTCTGCTCATCAGACAGCGAAGCAGCCGAAACTCGGTGCCGGTAAGGCTGTGCTCAGAACCATCCTCCAGCTTCAGAATCTGCCGATCCTCATCCAGTTCAAAGGATCCGGCTCTGACAGAAGAGTGGACCCTGCCTTCGCTTCGCCGAACAATAGCATTGAGTCGAGCAATCAATTCTTCGGCCTGGAAGGGCTTTGCAAGATAATCATCTGCGCCGGCCTTCAGCCCGTTCACCTTGTCCTGCCAGTCCCCTCTGGCGGTAAGGATCAGCACAGGAAAGTTTACTTTTGTGCCGCGCCAGCTCTTCAAAACCTCCAGCCCGTTGCCGTCGGGTAGGCCCAGATCGAGTATGCCCACACGGTAGTTTTCCTGCTGGCCCAGTACCCGGGCCTCGTTCGCGGTACGTGCAATATCGACGCTGAAACCTGCTTTGCCAAGCTGGCTGGCAAGTCCGTCGGCTAAGAGGCGATCGTCTTCGACGAGTAGCAGTCGCATCAGCGGTACCTTATACGTTTCGAGGATATTCCAGCGCCCTATAACAACCTTAACTGAGCCTGGAACACAATATTTTGCGTTTTTCAGAATGGATTCAGGTTGGTGCGAGATGGTACCAGCAGTTTCTTACGCTAGCTCAACTTGTAAGCCTTAATGACAGGCGGCCCTCGCGCCTACCGGAGAACGAAACCATGAATGCAGCCAGACTTTTCATCTCAGCTCTCACAATATCAGTTGTGTCGGTGGCCTTTGCCGGACCGCAAGGCCACGGGCACAACGCGGAAACTGGCGCAGCAGGGCAGGCGTCCGACGTTTCCCGCACCATTACAGTCGAAATGCACGACAACTACTATGAGCCGGAATCAGTTGAGGTCAAACCCGGGGAAACAGTGCGGTTTGTTGTGGTGAATAAGGGCGGACTGGTTCACGAGTTCAATATCAACACGCCATCAATGCACGAAGCTCATCAACAGGAAATGGAGATGATGGTAGCGCATGGCGTAATCCAGGGTGACAAAATCAACCACGACAGAATGAACATGGATATGGGCAACGGTCATACCATGAAGCATGACGATGCCAATAGCGTTTTGCTGGAACCGGGCGAGACAAAGGAGCTGGTCTGGACATTCGCGAAACCTGCCGACCTCGAGTTTGCCTGCAATGTTCCAGGGCATTACCAGGCCGGAATGTATGGCAATGTCGAGTTTGAATGAGCAGGTGCGCCCCCATGAATAAACAACTTGTGGCTGGCCTCTTCTTTTGCCTTCTGCCAGCAGTAGCGATTGGCGCTCAATACGACATCACCGTCGACAAAGTCCAGATTGATACCGGCGACTTCGTGGAGGAAGGTATTGGCTACAACGGGGCGTCGCCGGGACCGACATTGCGTTTCAAGGAAGGGGAGGTGGCGACGATAAACGTTACCAATAATCTGGATGAAATGACCTCAGTACACTGGCACGGCCTTATTCTGCCGTTTGAACAGGACGGCGTCCCGGGCATAAGTTTTCCCGGCATAAAACCCGGTGAGACCTTCACTTACGAATTTCCCATTGCACAGGCGGGCACTTACTGGTTCCACAGCCATTCCGGCTTTCAGGAACCTAACGGTGCCTATGGCGCAATCGTGATCGAGCCCGAGGACCGCGAACCTTTTCGATATGACCGCGATTATGTGGTTCAGCTAACGGACAAGCATCCCCATTCCGGGGATCGCATAATGCGCAATCTGAAAACCTCGGCAGACTATTACAACCGGCACCAGCAAACGGTCGGCGATTTCATTGGCGAAGCTGCAGAGCAGGGCTTTTTTGCGACGCTAAAGGATCGGCTGATGTGGGGCGGTATGCGCATGATGAAAGCGGATGTCGAGGATGTGCAGGGATTCACCGGGCTGATCAATGGCAAGGGTCCGGCGCAGAACTGGACCGGGCTTTTCAAGCCGGGGGAACGTGTTCGTCTTCGCTTTATCAATTCCTCCGCCATGACCTATTTCGACGTCCGCATACCCGGACTGGAAATGACCGTGGTGCAGGCTGACGGCAACAATGTGCAGCCGGTAACGGTCGACGAATTCCGGATCGGCGTGGCCGAAACCTACGACGTAATCGTCCGCATCAAGGATGAAAAAGCCTACACCATATTCGCCGAATCCATGGGTCGATCCGGGTACGCACGGGGAACGCTTGCTCCAGAGGAAGGTATGGAAGCGCAGGTGCCGGAATTGCGTGAGGCGCCGCTACTGACAATGGCGGACATGGCCGGGCACATGGACCATCAAGGAATGGACCACGAAGCAATGGGTCATCCAGCAATGAACCATGAAGCAATGGATCATGCAGCAATGGGGCAGCGCGAAGTGGCTGACGAAGGGATGAACCACGAAATGGCGGGCATGGACCACGCCGGCATGGGGCACAGCAGTGGCAATGCGTTGCCGACCGATCCGTTCTATGCGAGCGGCAGCGGTTTGTCGCCGGTGGCTGCCAACGGCGGTAAATTCCTCTCCTACAGTGACCTCAAGGCTCAGCATCCACTTTACGAAGAGCGCGACCCAACCCGCGAAATCGAATTGCGACTGACGGGTAACATGGAGCGCTATGAGTGGAGCATAAACGGTATCAAGTACGAGCACGCCGACCCCATCGTGCTGCAATACGGTGAGCGGGTGCGCTTCAAATTCGTCAATGAAACCATGATGACGCACCCGATGCACCTGCACGGCATGTGGTCGATCCTTGATGTAGGCGAGGGCAAATGGAACCCCCTCAAGCACGTCATTAGTGTTGCGCCCGCGACCACCGTTTACATGGAGACCGAGGTTGATGCGCCCGGAGAGTGGGCATTTCACTGCCATTTGTCCTATCACGCCGCAGCCGGGATGTTTCGCAAGATCGTGGTCGAAGGCGGGCCGGAGCAGCGGGGCGGTAACTCATGAATCGTCATACGTTCACCGAGCGGACGCTGATTTTTATCCTCGCTACGCTGATACTGACTACGCCGGCGTTGGCTGAAGAGATCAGTGGTAAAGAGACGCAGACGGCCAGGACTTTCTGGGGTTTGGCCGCGGAGAAGCTGGAATACCGTTACAGCGACACTGATGAGGAGTTGGCCTATATCGAAGGCGATGCCTTTTACGGAACCGATGAGCTGAAACTGCGCTGGCTCCTGGAGGCGGAATGGGACAAGGCCCACAGCGCCTGGGAGACTCTGGAAAACCAGTTCGTCATTCAAACGCCGGTAAGCGAGTTCTGGGACGCCAAGGCAGGGCTTCGAGTCGATACGCCAAAAGGGCAGAACCGTCGTTACGGCGTCCTGGGTCTGACTGGCCTGGCGCCGCAGTGGCTCGAAGTGGACACCAGTTTGTTCGTGAGCGACAAAGGCGATGCATCGATGGACTTTGAAGTTGAGTACGAGCTGCTTGTCACCAATTACTGGATTGCCTCGGCCAGCTTTGAAACCCGTATAGCGTTCCACGAGGATCGGGAAACGGGAGTAGGCGAAGGCCTGAACCATACAGAGACGGGAATAAGGCTGAGCTACGACCTGGCCTATCGCTCGTTCTCGCCTTATGTGGGAGTTGTCCACGAGCGGCAATACGGAGCGGCGGCGGATATGACTGAAGCCGAGGGCGGGGATACCGAAAACTGGTTCGCGGTAATCGGCGCGCGCATGATGTTTTGAAAAGGAGTGACCAGGAATCTCAGGAACGGAAAGTAGGCAAAAAATTCGACGAAACTCTAATTTTTCAGAAAACCGGACAGCAGGAGCGGTGCGATGATGGGACCAGAAGGTGAATGGGGACACATGATGTGGACGGGCCACTGGTTCTGGATGCTGGCCATGGCCGTTCTGATAGTCGTGCCGATGTGGCGCATCTGCCAGCGTGCGGGCTTTTCTGGCTGGCTGGGCATTTTGATCATGATACCGATGTTGAACCTGGCGCTACTCTATTTTCTCGCATTCGCGGACTGGCCAGCGCGTAGGGCGGAGAAATGAAGGTGAAACACGGGCATGCCAATCGGCACGCTCACGATCAGCACCCGCAGCACGACCCAAGCCCCGTCCCGGTAAAAGATCCAGTCTGCGGCATGGTAGTTGATCCTGATACGACGAAGCACCGGAGCCAACACGACGGGCAGGACTGGTACTTCTGTTCATCAGAGTGTCAGACTAGCTTTGACGAGAACCCTGCCAGTTATCTCAAAAACAGCTACCCAGGGAACAAGTCCGCCGCGGCGGAGAAACAGAATGCCTCGACCGCGTCTCAAGCGATTTACACCTGCCCGATGCACCCGGAGATACGCCAACAGGGGCCGGGCGACTGCCCCATCTGTGGCATGGCACTGGAACCGGAGCAGGTGAACCTAGAGAGCGGGCCGTCCGAAGAGCTGACCTCCATGACACGCCGCTTCTGGATCGGCCTGGCCCTGACCCTTCCTGTGTTCTTGCTGGAGATGGGCGGCCACCTCATCGGTAGTGAAAGCCTTGTTGCGACGCAGACTTCGAACTGGGCCCAGCTTGTGCTTGCCACACCCGTTGTTCTCTGGTGTGGCTGGCCGTTCTTCGTGCGTGGGTGGAAGTCCGTGCTCAGCCGTAACCTCAATATGTTCACTCTGATTTCTATCGGCACCGGGGTTGCGCTGATCTACAGTCTGGTTGCTACGCTGGCACCGCAGGTTTTCCCTGCGGCTTTTCGCGAGGACGACGGTTCAGTCGCGGTCTATTTCGAAGCTGCTGCCGTTATCGTGGTGCTTGTTCTGCTCGGCCAGGTTCTGGAATTACGAGCCCGGGAGAAAACCTCGGGGGCCATCAAAGCACTGCTGGATCTCGCTCCGGCTACGGCCAGGAGGCTTGATGAGCAAGGCGACGAATCCGACGTTGCGCTGGACGAAGTGAAGGTCGGTGACCGGCTGCGGGTGCGACCCGGTGACAAAGTACCGCTGGATGGCGAGGTGCTTGAGGGCCGTTCGAACGTGGACGAATCCATGGTCACGGGCGAGCCGTTGGCCGTCAGTAAGACCAGTGGCGACGCAGTGATTGGTGGGAGCATCAACCAGCAAGGCAGCTTCATCATGCGTGCCGACAAGGTCGGACGCGACACTATGCTCTCCCAGATTGTGCAGATGGTTGCCAATGCGCAGCGCAGCCGGGCGCCTATTCAGGGATTGGCCGATAAGGTAGCGGGCTGGTTCGTGCCGATTGTCGTCGCGATCGCACTGGTAGCCTTCATTGTCTGGTCGTTTTTCGGGCCATCGCCGCCCATGGCCTTTGGCCTGATTGCGGCTGTCAGTGTGCTGATCATCGCCTGTCCCTGTGCGCTGGGGCTCGCCACGCCAATGTCGATTATGGTCGGCGTGGGCCGCGGAGCACAGAGCGGCGTGCTCATCCGCGATGCCGAAGCGCTGGAACGCATGGAAAAGGTGGACACAGTCGTGGTCGATAAAACCGGCACGCTGACCGAGGGAAGGCCAGAAGTTACCCGGCTTATGCCAGCCAAAGGTTTTGCCGACGAGGAACTGTTGCGTTTCGCAGGTGGCCTGGAGAAGGGCAGCGAACACCCACTGGCACAAGCAATTCTGGAGAAAGCAGCGGCGATGGGGCTGACACTGCCCGATGCTGAAGAATTTGACTCCCCCAATGGCAAGGGCGTCACGGGTATTATCGACGGGAAACGCGTTCTGCTGGGCAACCGTTTGCTGATGGAAACAGAGAACGTTGATACCACGGACTTTGACCAGGAAGCGGACCAACTGCGCCAGGACGGGGCAACGGTAATCATTGCCGCGGTCGAAGGAAAAGTCTGCGGCTTGCTGGCCATTGCCGACCCAATCAAGGAAACCTCCCAAGCTGCTATTGCAGCGCTACAGAAAGAGGGAATCAGGGTGGTAATGCTCACAGGTGACAACCGCACATCCGCCGAAGCTGTCGCAAGGAAGCTCAACATTGATGAGGTGGAGGCAGAAGTGTTACCTGAGGACAAAGGACGGGTTGTCCAGCGGCTCAGGGATGAGGGACGGGTGGTGGTGATGGCCGGCGATGGCGTTAATGACGCACCTGCTCTGGCCGCTGCAGACGTCGGCGTAGCAATGGGTACCGGTACCGATGTGGCTATCGAAAGCGCCGGGATAACGCTCCTGCGTGGGGATCTGATGGGAATAGTGGAAGCCCGTCGTTTATCGCGGGCGACCATGCGCAATATTCGGCAGAACCTGTTTTTCGCCTTCGTTTATAACGCTGCTGGTGTGCCAATTGCCGCGGGGGTGTTGTATCCGCTCTTCGGCGTACTGTTGTCGCCCATTTTCGCGGCGGCGGCGATGTCCCTGTCGTCCGTAAGTGTCATTATCAATGCTTTGCGTCTCCGTATGGTAAAACTGGATTAGAGCGAGACCGCGCAAAGCGGGTCAAACTGTCCCAAACCAGAGCCGGTCAGTGCAGGGAGTCGGTAAGGGTTCACATGGATGCAATCCGATCAGGGGAAGTTTATGGATATCAAGACCTACGGCGAATTGATCAACTGGACGCGGGATCTCCACCACTATCTCGGCCAATGCCTCAAGCACTGCGCCGCAAAGCATGCGGATGAGAAGTCAGCGTCGCTGCTGGAGTATCTGTCTTCGCACGAGTCTGAAATTGCAACGATTATTGATGAGTTTGAACACCAGAGCGCCCGCAATACCCTGGACACCCGCGTTTACGATTACCTGAGGCATAACGCCCCGGCTAGCCGACGCGAATGCGATGAGCATTACGCGCGGATGGCCTATGCCGATATCTACCATGAGGTTATGGGGTTCCACGAAGAGGTCACCGATCTTTTCAAGACCTTGTCCCGAAAAGCAGAGATACCCGAAGCGCGAGATCTACTCCAGGCTTTGCTGGAGATGGAGACCAACGAGTCCATGCGGCTTTCGCGACAGATCGGAAGGATGGATGACTTATAGGAAAGGGTCGCGCAAACCGGCCATACAGAAACTGTATCCGAGCGTCATAGCTTTCGTCGCTGGCGCCAGCCAGAGCTAAAGCATCAGTGCTTACGGAATTACCTCTACCGTACGTTTGCGGGCGATCAACTGCTCAAGCAGCTCAGTCTGGATCGACACCAGGTCACCGGCAAACACGGACTGAACCGTGGGGGTCATCTGAAAGTTATTCTGCCCAAATACAAATCGCCCACCCTGTACAGTTTTGATAGCAGCTACCCGATTCGCCATCAGTTGGTTGCCGATAATCACCGTAGCGGATTCGCTAGGTGTTTTCAGGCCGTTTGATACTGCTGACCTGTCAACATTGATCCCGTACTCAGCGTTGCCAATAAAGCTATTGTTGCTAACCGTGGCGAACGGCGCGTTGCTGAGTCGAAGCCCCGACTTGGCGCTGCCGATCACTATGTTGCCCCGAATGTCCAACGACTGCCTTGCCGAAGGAGCCACATCCCTGATGGCCATACCGTCTGATCGAGCGCCGGCAATGTAATTGCCTGCGACCATCGCATTCGGCAGCGAACCTGAGAGCAGAATGCCAGACTGTTGGGTGCCGGTAATCCGGTTGCCTTTCAGGAGAATCCAATGCACATCGGCTGCACGGACCCCACTGTTGTAACGCGTGGTTTCTACAGCGTTGCTTTCAATACTGAGAGTCCCACCGGACGCATCAATAGCGTAACGTTGTGAGTGATCAAAAAGGTTATCAATTACCCTCACTTCCGCGCCCTCCGCAATCAACCCGGACTCAAGCTCTTTGAGCGTACTGCCTGAAAGCAGAACCCGGGCGCGAACGTTGCGGTTCAGCTCGGGGTGGTTCGCAACCGTCAGCCCGTGGGAGAGAAACGCGTTGTAACCCATTCGGCGCAAGTCGCTGTCGATAATCGCTGTGTCACTGGCGTTCCAGGCGAGTATGAATGGCCTGAAGTGCTTTCCACCCTTTGCTTCAACCTGGATTGGTGCGAGTCTCGAATCCCGCACGATGAGTCGGCCAAGGTTGATCAAAGCGGTACCGCTGGTGGAATTGAGCCCTAACGCTGCGTTCTCGACAAAAAGCGTGGCGTCCGGCCCAATGATTATCGGATAGTGCAAGGTGTAGCCAAAACGCTGACCAGGGTCGCTTCCTGCAATACGCGAAAGGATTCGGGGGTCACTCAATGCAGAGGTCAACTGAGCGAGATCGATGGCGCCGCTTTCGATCAGTACAGCCCGTGGGTGAGAGGGCTGATACTCACTGGCGACCCTGAACAGGCCATTGTGGACAAGCGACTCAAACATCCAGCTACCTGCCTGAGCCGAAAACATTGGCTGCAGCGATACCGCGGCGGTAGCCGCCCGCACGTCGCTGAAACGGAGCGAAAAAAGATCGCTGCAGCAGTCATCACTACCCATGCTGGGGTACGCCGGTGCGCTATCGGGTACGGTCGGTAGCACCCTGATTTCCGGCGTGTCCAGTACAGGTGGCGAGGCTATACCTGGCCCACAATAAACCAGCCACAGGAGGAGCAGGAACAGTCGTGTTCGGAAGGACCGTGGTGCGTCACAACGCGAGAGTATCTCGGCGGCGTTCATCGTCAGTAACTCCCTGAAGTGACATCACCGTACACCGGTCGCAGCTTACCGCCTGCCTGGCTGTAGCCGTCAACGTTGCCGTTATGGCGCGCGAAGAGCGCCATGGCCAGCGCATGGTCGGGATACCGGTTGAGATAAGGGATGAGCCAGGCCAATTTGTAGTTGGGGACGTCTTTCTGCGGGCCGGTCACTACCTCCCTGACACTCCTCGGCTGCAGTATTATCTGGACCGAAAAGCTGACTAGCTGGTCAAGCTTGCGATCTTCTTCAGGTGAGGGCACATAGCCATGTTTCCGCAGAATGTCGGACAGGAGCACCAGGGGCACGAGCGCATAATGTGTATAGTTAGCCGCAAGGTTTTTACGGGCTAATTCGTTGGGGAGATAGCCGTACCGCCCACCCGCAAAAGTCGTTACCTGGCCCATGGCTCGCTGGTAAAAGGGGATACTCCATCTCAGATAATCCTGGCGGTTCACTACCACTCCAGTGACGGCGACAGACCAGGCAGCCCAATAGTCGTGATTATTGAAGTAGCTGAACTCCGGATCCAGCCTGTTGCCGTAGTCAGCTATCACTTTATCCGCCAGATGCTCCAGCCAGAGGCTTTGGGCTTCGCTCAGTGACCAGCGAACCCCTTCCACATGCTTGAGCTTCCACAGCGTGGCCGAGAGGCTGGCGAGAGCCCATTTCCTGACAGCCACACCGGTTTTGCTTGTTTCGTCGGTGGTCAGTGCATCGGCTTCGGCCCAAGCTTCAAGCCAGACACTGACACAGGCCCGGGCGGCCAGCCCTTTTCGGGATTGGACGTTGTTCAGGTAAAAGTCGGCAAAACGCACGATGCCTTTGGTGAAACCTTCAATACGCCGCTGAACTTCTTCCGATTGCTCGGAGCGTCGGGCTTTTAGCGTCGATTTCGACTGATCCTCCTGGACGTACTTGCTTTCGACTATCAGCGGCCCGGTGAAGGGCTCGGGCACGGCCTTGGGACATTCCGAGGCATTGGCTGGCCGATGGGCCGAACTCCCGGGGCTGTCAGCCACAACGTGTGTGCAGCCGACCGCCATTGATGTGACGAGCAGGATAAATAGCCGTCTCATCGGCATAGGGTAACCTCGAGGGTTGAGTCAGACGTGAGGGGTTCTGAGGGTTCGATAAACACCGACAACAGGTTGGCGTTCCTGAAAGCTGGCTTGCGGGAAACTTCAAGGTAGTACTGGCCGCCGTCGATCACTCCGGATCTTCGGAACCATACTTTGTCCCGTTTGCCATTATCGAAATAGGTGATGACGTAGAAGTCCTTGATACCAGGATCCGTGAACCTGAGATCCAGGTAGCCGTCGTAATTCACCAGAGATTTTCGGCCCGCACCGCTATTGGCGTAAATCTCCAGTCGCTGCCCTTTTGCCAGAGCCGGCACTGTTTGCGACACGCGGCCGGCTATATCATCGGAAAACTCACAGCCACCCTCTATGGCGGGGATCAGCTGCCGGTAAATCAGCTCGTCGTCCAACCGGTAGCTGGCCGGTAACTCCCAGACAAGGATCTTCGGCGCTTCCTCGGGTGAGTAGTCTTCGGATAAAAGATACTGGAGAACAGACCCTTCCTGGCCGGAGCCGGGCAGGGCGTAATTCAGAATGTCGCGTTCCAGCCCGTCTTTGAGGAATCCGTCAAAGTTGTAGTTCTTGTATTCGTCGTCACGGGCTGCCGAGTTGCTGGTCCCGACCAGCACGATCTCGGGCTCTTCGGTGTCACCGAAAAGCGCTTCTGCGCCGCCTGATTCTGGCACTGTCTGGAATCCCTGGACGTACTGGAAGCCATAATTGTTGCCGCAGATGTGTTTAAGCCCGCGGTTCATGGTGCCGTCCTTCGCGATCACGGTACTCTTCTCGGTTATGAATTTTTTCACCGCGATTTCGTGATAAGCGGGGATCGCGCGAATCACGTTGCCGGCTATCAGCGCGGTTTCACGGGAGCCCGCCGGTGTCCAGTGGTGATCTCGCCGAAAGAAATAGTCCTGTTCGGGCGGCGTTTCCACCAATGGCAGAATATTGGCCACATGAGCCCCACCGTCAGCCAGTTGCGTAAGAAACTGACGAAGATTGCTGAATGCAGTCGGATAGTCGAACCCGTACCGTCTATCTTCGCGAATCTTGTCCCTGTGCATCATGCCGCGGGTAGGCTGAACGACGAAAACAACCTCGGTCCCGTACTCGTTGAATTTCCTTATCAGCCGCTGATAGTCCTTGACGAATTCGGCTGGAATACCAAACTCATTGCTCAAGTCAAAATCGGATCTGAAAATCCAGTGATCAGCGCCCGGAGCCAGCTGCCGCAGAGATTTCATGACGCCCTCGGCGTAATGGCTGTCGTCCGTGAGTTCAGGACAAAGCAGGCACTCCAGTTGATCGCATCGGGCGTGAGCGTCTAGGGGAGCAAATAGCCAGGTCATGATCAGGCTGGCAAGGACCGGTCTCAACATTCAGCATTACTCAATCGTGGAAATTGCATCTGCAACGACAACCGGTTTGAATGCACCGTTTTCCTCAAAGACTACATAGCTATAAGAACGGCCCTTTTTGAGGAACGTCGCTGGAAATGCTGCCAACTTGCCTGTGTCATGCCACGCCGCCAGTCCGATTTTTATCTCATTGATTTCACGACTGCCGTTGGCAAGGCTTTCCAGCGTGTCGACGACGGCATGTTTTCCGTCTTCGGTTTTCAGCGCAAGCGGCCGGGTCGTTAGGTTGTAGAAGGAGATCAGCGCCTTTTTGCGCCCAGTGAAATACTTGTCGTCAAGCGTTGTCGTGTTCCCGCCGCTGACTACCAGTGTGGTAGCACTGTCTTTCGCGAAATCATGCGTAACCTGAAGCCCGCCGACGGACAGGACGTGGGCTTTACCGCCCGGAAGGTACAGGTATTCGCCCACGCGGAAGCCCGGAACGGTTTGAGTTGCAGTCTTCTCAGGCGTCGTTATTTCCAGGGTTTCAGGGCCGGCATTGATAACCCGGACAAAAGCAGATCCGGCAGGAGCGCTGGCGTCGTAAAGGGCTGCTTCGCCTTCTGCCATAGCCCCTGCTGCGACACCCAGGGCGAGCAAGAACATACTGGCGCGACCAGCGTTACGGGTCCATGTGTTTAATCGTGTCATTGCTGTTCTCCAAAAAGTTGGCGAAGCCCGTTGAGTGTTGGCCTCAGTTTTTTGACTGCTAATTTTGTCCGCTCTGGCTCCCAGCTATGGATGCCAATCAGAAAAGCTCTTCCATGGTGGAGGACCAACCGGAAGACTCCGACGCCTGGGTAATCAGTGACCTGACAGGAAATTCCCAGATAACTGTTTCAACGCTGTCATCCGCCAGCAGATCGCTTGCCAGAAACTCGTCCATGGCGACGAATTGGCCTTTCTGTTCAACAGCGATAGAGAGAAGGTCCGTTTTGAGGTGTTCCTTGAGAAAGCCTTCGAAATTCCATTCGTCCATTTTCGTGTAGCTGGAACCAACCAACACGACAGACGGGTTATTGTTTCCAAACAGGGCAGAGGCGTCCGTTTTCTGTTCCACCCGGATGGTCTGGTACCGAGCGAGCGGCTCAGGAGAATAGATTTCCGGGTCCAACCAGGGGCTCACCTTGATGAAATTGACCAGGTCGCCGGCGTGCTGGGTCTCATGGATCACCTCTGTACGGTACAACTCGTCCCCGAGAAGGTCCGGAAATGAGAGGGCAAGCTGCTGGGCCGCGAGCTTTGCGCCTTCTGGTGTCCAGTGCGTATCTTTCTTGAAGAACAGCTGGGTACGGTCCTTCGAGGCCAGGTAGGCCTCGCGCAATGGGCTGAAGGGAATGTTTCTTTTACTGAGCTGCTCGGTGAACCTGGTGTATAGCAACGCCGGCCGTTCGCCCAGCTCGTGCGATACATGGTCTCCGTAAATATCAGCTTTCATGGGAATCGGCACAATGATCAGCTTTTTCCCCTGAGCGCCGATGCGGGCTGCGGTCTTTTCGACACGGGCCATCTGCCGCTCAAGCCTTGCATCCAGGTCGTTAGGAAACGTGAACTCTTCATTGGTATAAAGCCAGCCATCTTCCCCAACCACAACGCCGGTCAGACCTTCTCTGAAAAGCCAGAAGCTGAGATTCGACCAGGCTTTGATGGCGCTTTCACGGGCAAAAAAGCCACTGTCGTATTGCTCTTCGAATTTGCGGGACAACTGGCCATCAGCATAGAGCTTCGCAGCTTCAGTCTGGGTTTCCGCGAAGCCCCAGAGTTTGGGCACCGAGTAGACGAACATGACCGCGATCATCGCGATGAAGAGGATGCCGTTGACTTTGCTTGCGCTGCTCATCGTCGGGAACATGTGAGCCACCTAGAACTGGAAGTAGAGGAAGGGTGAGAAGGTGTTGGCCGCCAGCTTGGTGACGGCCAGGGAGAATCCGAACCACAGCAGGCCTGCCTGCCAGCCGGCCACGTGCTGCATGAAATAACGGTTTCTGTCATGGTCATAGAACCGCCGATTGACAACGCCGGTGACCACCAGCCAAATGATGGCTATAACCAGAAACGCCATGGTCATGGAGGAGGTGGCGTAGAGATAGTTGTCGATGCTGCCAACGCCGTTAAAGCCAAATGCGCCGGCATAGAGCTCAATGGAATGACCAAGATCGCCGGTCACGAACAGTGGCATGGACAGCACAACCATGATCATGGCGATGATGTGTCTACCCGGCCGGTAGGGGGAATCGATTCTGGTCGTTAGCCCGAGTCGCCTCTCCAGCAGCATGAAAAAACCGAAGTAGACGCCGAAGAAAATAAAAGAGAAGCTCGCGCCATGCCAGAGTCCGGACAGGAACATTGTCGTGAAGGCGGCAGTGTCGGTGCCGACTTTGTTGGTTTTGGCGATGGGAATGAATACATAGTCCCGCAGAAACTCTGAAAGCGTGAGGTGCCAGCGCTTCCAGAACTCGGTCAGGCTCATAGAGTTAAAAGGCTGATTGAAGTTCTCCGCAAACCTGAACCCCATCATCATGCCGAGCCCGATGGCCATGTCACTGTAGCCCGAGAAGTCGAAGTACAGCTGAAACAGAGACCCCACGCATCCCAGCCAGACCTCGGCCATCGTCGGCTCGGAAATGCTTAGAAAGTAAGTGTTGATAGGCGCCAGAGAGTCTGCAATCAGCACCTTCTTGGCGAAGCCCTGCATAAAGCGGCAGGCGCCGAGGGAGAAAAGGTCAAAGGAATGCACCCGCTGGCGAAGCTGCTCGGCAATCACGCGGTAACGCAGGATCGGGCCGGCAATAAGCTGCGGGAACAATGAAATGAACGCGGCGAAATCGACGAACCGGTCTGTGGGGTCGGCGTCCTTCCTGTAGATATCGACGATGTAGCTCAGGGCCTGGAAGACATAGAAGGAAATGCCCAGAGGCAGGATGATGTTCTCTAGTGTGAACGTGTTTACGCCGAACTGTTGCAACGTATTGGCCAGAGCCTCAGCACCGAAGTTGGCGTACTTGAAATAGCCCAGCGTGGCGAGGTTGCCGACGACGCCGATTGTCAGCCAACGAAACGCCAGCTTGCGGTCGATGTCCCGCAGCCGGTTGATCTTGATACCGAAGTAGTAATTCCAGTAGGTGATACCGACAAAGAGCAGGAGAAAGTCCGGTCGCCACCAGGCATAAAACAGATAGCTGCCAAATACGATGACATGGGAGCGCCAGGTGTCCTTGACGCCATAGTAGATCGCGAGAAAGACCGGCAGGTAGATGAAGATAAATATGTTCGAGGTGAAGATCATGGTCCGTTGGCCGCCTAGTACCTAAGATTCAGATCGATGGAAAGCTGGTAGTCACTGATGCCTTGCTGTAGTGCGTTGCCGCCCTCGAAGTGGCTCACCGTCGCAAGCACGTCGAAGGTCAGGTGTTCATCATTAATGGCATAAGGAAACATCGCCCAGATGTACTGGGCTTCCACAATGCTACCGATGTGATTGCCGTTGCTTTCGGGATAGTCGAGGCCGATAGTCTGGCTCGCCGCCAGTTCGCTGTTACGGCGCCGGAGGTCGTAAACAGAGAGTCTCATCTGGCTGCGGTGCGACAGCGCATGCTGGCTCATCAGGCCGGCGAGCATCAGGTTGGTCATGCGGACATTCAAAAACGCGCCGGACAGGCCCAGGTTGTAATCGCTGAAGCGCGAAGCCCGAGAGGACTGGACGGTGCTCTGGAAAAATCCGCTGAATGGCGTGTCAGGCCTGTCGGTCAGCGCCAGACGCAAGGCCAACCGGTCTATAACAAACGAAGTCTGGAAGGAATGCCCCAACTCGGTGAACGCCAGCCACCCTCGGGTATCAATGCGCTGGTCGGAAAAACCCAGGGTATTCATATTACGGAACTCACCCCGGACGGCGGCGAGCTGGATGTGATAGTCGAGATTAATCGGGCCGGCGTGGACTCGCTCCCCTTCAAGCTGGAGGCCAACCGTTGCGCCGGCGAAATCCCCGTCATCGCCGCGCTCGTTGGCTGGAGAATGGTCTCTCTGGCCTAGCAGTCGGAGACCGGCCCACTGATAGGGGACCCAGTTGTAGTGATACTCGCCAAGCACATACACAATATCTGCCTGGGACGGCACGGGGTCGTTGTCGTCAGTGTTATAGAGGAATTGGCGTGATGCTACTGCCAGAAACCCCTTGTTTCGCGTATCCGACAGGTCAAGCTTGAGCGATTCAAGACTGTCGTCCCACCAGAACCCGTAATCACCGCTGAACTGCTGGCGCCCGAGGGAAAGCGACAGCGCCGGGTTGCCCCAGACGTTGTGCCGCGTTAGCACAAACTCCCACAGTTCCGCATAGGCGCCGTCTACCTGAGCCGATGTTTCCGCGTCGTTGTTCAGGAAAGGCAGGGGATCGTCGGAACGATAGGCCAGCCAGGGTCTGAGAAACAGAGTCCAGTCCGGCCATTGTCCCGTCGGGTGGCGCCAACGGGCGAAGCCTTCGTATTTCGCCTGAAAGCTGGTATCGCTTCTCTCAGTCTGCGTGTCGTAGTCGGCGAGAGCACTTTCAAGGGCAAGTCTCTGGTCGTAGTGAAACTCCGCACCCGTTACGCCACTGGAGTAAACAGACAGGAGCGCGACCAACGCAACGAAGCAGATTCGCAGATTACTCATTAGTAACGCCGCCCAGCTCATCACTCAAAACCCTTGATGGGGTAGGCCGCGATCAGGTCGCGATAGAGGTGGTCGGCCTGCGAAGCTTGTGCCGGGCTGAGTTCCGCGCTCAGCGTTTGGACAAACTCTTCAGCTTTATCTTCACCCAGCATCAAGGCCATTCGGCTATACGCATGAGACAGCAAGGCGTCATTGCACATGGATCGGCCGAATCTGTATATGCTCGCTATCTTATAGAATGCGCTCGCGTAGCCCTTTTTTGCGGCTTTCTTATACTCTTCAATTGCCTGGAATTGGTCGACCTCGTCCAGGCCGCCCATGCTATAGAGATCGCCCAGTCCAACATGGGCTTCAGTAACGCCTCGAGATTGCAGGTCCTTCAGCAGGTCATAGGCTGTGAACGGGTCCAGCCTCTTCCAGGCACGGGTGGTCAGCAATTGCGCCCGAAGGAGCTTTGCCTCGGTTGGGAAGCTCGTTGCAACCGCCGTGATCCGCTGCTCGGTCTGGTCAAAGGAGAAACTTTCCGGCAGGCCCAGCATGTACTCGATACGATTGATTGCCGCGTTCGGCGCGCCTTTTTCGACCGCAAGGTCCAGCCATGCCAGAACGGCAGGGCTGAAGTCGGAGTTAATACTCTGCAGTTTTCCGGCGACCGACTGGATAACGTCAGGTGAGAGCGCTTCTGCACTGTCTGAAAGCTGATCCGAAAAGGCGTTAAATCGGCTATCCCGGTCCTCGTATCGCTCCAGAAAATCAAAATAGGCGTTCACGCCCCGCCCGCTGGACCGGGCCGCCTGACGATAGAGCCGACGCGCATCCTCGTCACGGTTGTTCAGTTCCGCGGCTCTCGCACCGAACAGGTCATGGAAACACGTGTTAATGCACGCGCGTTTGTAGAGTTTAAGTAAGCGGTCCGCCCTCGCAGCATCAGCCAGTTCGGGGTAGCTGAACTGAATCTCAAGAAGGGAGAGCAGGCTATCGAAATCTTGCTCAGGCGAGAGAGACGGGACGATGCCACGAAAGTAGGGAAGCAGCTCGGCGGAGAGCAGCGGCTTTCTACTGACAACCCGGGCGAGCGCGCCGGGAGCGTCAGTGCGACCATTAGCATAAGCTTCCTGGTACCAGTGCGCGGATTGACGGAGGTGGGCGAAACGGCCAGACGAGGCGAACTGGTCAGCCAATAACATTTGCGCATCAGCGACGCCAAACTCGGCCAGGCCCCTCAGTGATTTGCGAAACTGGTCCGCATCCGCCGAGACTTCCCAGAACTTGCCGGGTTCCAACGACAGTTGATACCGCAACCCGGAAAGGCCGGCCGTAGCCGTGCTCGTCGCCAGCGAGAACAGCAGGACGGAAAGGCATTTCAAGAGTAGGGTTCCAGTGTGAGCCATGCCGTCCACTTTTATTCCGAGGTTCCCGTGGTCCAGTGACTGAAGAAGGTACCGGTGCGAACCGAGACAGCAACTGGCTTGAGATAGCTCTGCATGTCTATGGCCTGGGCGGGCCTTACGATGATGTCGAGCATCCCGGTTTCCTGGTTGATCGCCGATCCTACGATCTCACCCGATGTTTTTGCTGCGTCCCCAAACACACTCAGACTGACGCTCTCCACGTTTTTCAGCTCGTTGAGCCTGTCATACGAAAAGCTGGCCCGAACCAGTAGAGACCGATCTATCGGCAGCAGGTGCATCAGTGGCTTATCTTTCGTGACATAGCGGTCCATGGCGGAATCAGTGAAATAGACATAGCAGTCACAGGGACTGTTGATTACGGTCTCGATGAAGGCCTTGCCATACAGGGTCTGCAGGTCCTGCTGGGTAATTTCCATGAGCGCCAGTACATCGTCCGGGGTGTTAAAACTGGTCATCAACTGGGTAGAGACAGCCGCGATCGGCTGTCCGCTCTCTACCCGAACAAACCCACCGTTGAGGTCCGCGGTATCGACCAGGAAACTGACGTAGCCATTCTCTGGCATATTCACGACGTAGGGAGCCCCATCTACGACGCCTGAAACCGCCGCGACCTGGAAGAAGTACAGGAAAAGCTTGTAGCCGATAACCGCAAAGATGCCGAGACCAACGGCGAGGTACAGCAGAGAGCCCGCAAGCGCCCGTAAACGACTCAGGAAGGAGCGCGAAGTGTCTACTTTTACTTTTCGCTCCTTGATGTAGTTCTCCCGCTGCATCAGGTTAAAAACACCGTCGATGTTCACCACGTCGCCCGAGATATACGACGAGATGACATAACGCAGGGTGTCCATTTTCCGTTTATCGATCTCCTCGAAAGCCACACGGATCACGTCTTCAGTGACGGCTACCACCTTGACCCTCGCGGCAACGCTGAGCTCGAAATGCATCAGATTCAGCTGGATAGCCGAACTGGTCGTCGTGCCGACCTCCAGTGGTACCGCACCCGCGCGCTCGTCAGGCCGGATCCCTTTCGCTGACAGGGCCATACCGCCCAGGGAGATATCGATAATCTCGCAGCTTCTCTGCTTCCCGTTCACCGAGAGTAAAGCGTGTGCAGGCAGGCGAGTACGCACATGCTGGCGCTCGTCAATTGCTTCATGCACGACATCCAGCGGCGCGGTTTGAAGAGGTTTCATGGTATTGATGCCTCAGTTAGCAAATTGTGTCAGGTCCAGCAGCAGTGCCACGACGCCAAAAAATACCGATACGGCAGAGAACATGACGGTTTTCGAGGACAGCCGGTTCAACATTTTGTCAAAGTTCCGAAAAGACGAACTGAGCGTGGTCTTCTGGCGGGTCCAGCTTTGCTGGTCCATATGAAACATTGCATAGATTTTCATCACTGACCCAACCACCTGGTTGTAATAGAGCATCAGCGGATAGAGCGGGTGGACTCTGTGGCCACTGAAAACGAAAAGACCCGTTACAATCGTGCGCGTCGTTGCAATCCAGAACAGGTAGACCAGCAGAAACTCAGGCGAGTAGAACATTGCTGCGCAAAGGCTGACCGTCAGGCCCAGCAGGCAAGTCCACATGGATACACGCTGGTCGTAGAGCACGTAGGTGGTAAAAAGCCCCAGGCGTCGCAGGCCAAGCTCTCGGGTGGCCCGAAAGTTCTGCCGTAAGGAGTTGCCGTACCAGCGCCGCATAAGTTGTCGTGTGGCTCGAAAAAAATTGCTATCGGGCGGGTGCTCAATCGTCAGGGTCAGGCTGTCCGGAACGTAGAACGTATCCCAACCCCGGCGCATCAGGCTGAACCAGGATGACTTGTCGTCCCCGGTCAGAAACTGGAAACGGCCCAGGCGCCAATGGTCCAGAAAATCGGCTTCGACATCCTGGATAAACTCAGGTCGGATCATTACGCTGGCGCGGAAAAAAGACAGTCGTCCGGTCATGGTCAGCACACGCTGCGACAAGGCCATTGAACACATGTTGATGTGTCGCTGGACAAACCGCATGCGGTGCCACTCTTTGATGAACCTGTCGCCTTCAACTTCGCAGAATTCGTTCGTGGTGATGCCGCCAACGTTGGGGTAGAGCGCAAAAAACTTGACTGCTTTCTCCACACAGCCGGGCAACATCAGTGTGTCCCCGTCGACCACGCCAACCACAGCATCGTCGGGGGGCATCGTACGCGACAGAGCCCGGAACGCATGGGCCAGACCATCGCGTTTGCCGGTGCCCCGTGCCCGTACAATAATCAGCCGGACGTTGGAGCCTGCTCTGGTTTCACGTAGCAATACATCTTTGATGAGCCGTTCGTCCGCTTTCTCCACAATCGAGGCAATTACGGTCACCGGTACCGATAGCCTCTGGCATTCACGGAATACGGACTGGTAAACCTTGAACGTGGTGTCGCAGGGAATGCGGAAACTGGTCACCACCATGTACATGTGCGATGGCAGCGCAGCATCGCCCATAAGCTCTACTTTTCTTCGCAGGCGAGGGAAAACAAGATGAAGAAAAAACATCGCCCGACAGTAGTGCATCGCGGCATTGCCATAGCGCCATGCCCCTAGCGCACCGATCAGGAAGATGAACTTCTTATTGTCAGCATCCAGGTAGTCAGCGCTGATCGCGCTTGCCAGGAGCGTAATCACCAGCCCCAGACAAGCCCATCCGAACAGGCCGGCCCAAAAACGATGCCATCCGTTCCCAGCGCGGTTTGCCATATTCATCGTCGCCATGGGCCTGATTGTTACCAGCAGATGCCCAGTTTTGCCTCGCAGCTCTTCTGCTGCATGAAGCCCACCAGGTCGACGACCTTTTTTGTCTGGCAGAGATTGTCGATGACCGTCCGGAACTCGTCGCTGGCATTGCCGACAACCAGGATATCGGAGGTATCAACGACAGCCGCCAGGTCGGACACCAGCATCCGTGAAACGTGGGGTATCTTTGTTTCGATGTAGGCCTTGTTTGCGCCATGCACGCGGGAATAGTCGACATTCTTATCGTAGATTTTGATGTCATAGCCCTTGCCGTAGAGCTTTTCGACCAGTTCCACCATAGGGCTTTCCCGCAGGTCATCGGTCCCGGCCTTGAAGCTGATCCCCAGGAAACCCACCTTCCGGCGACCCGACTCCGCAATGATATTGAAACCTGACTCAATGTGGGTCTGGTTGCTGGAAATGATGGAGTCCAGTAGCGGCAACTTCAGATCGAGACTGCGACTGAGGTACGTCAGGGCGCGCAGATCCTTGGGCAGGCAGGAGCCGCCGAACGCGAACCCGGGTTTCAGGTAGTAAGCCGAAATGTTCAGTTTCTTGTCCTGACAAATAACGTCCATGACCTCGCGACCATCGACATTAAGTTTCTTTGACAAGCTGCCGATTTCATTAGCAAAACTGACCTTGGTTGCGTGCCAGGCATTGCAGGTGTACTTGATCATTTCGGCCACTTCGATCGGCTTGCGGATCAGCGGCCCGTCCAGTCCGGCATAAATGGACGCGAGAACATCACCGGAGCGCTGGTCGTACTCGCCGATAACCGTAATTTCGGGTTCATAAAAATCTTCGATGGCCGTGCTTTCACGCAAGAATTCGGGATTCATGGCCAACCCGAAGTCTTTCCCTGCTTTTTTGCCCGATGTATTTTCCAGAATAGGGAGAACGATATCCGTAACAGTGCCCGGCAGAACCGTGCTTCGGATGACAACCAGGTGGTAGGCGTCTTTATCACGCAGTGCATAACCTATATCTTCGCAGACCTGTACGAGGTATTGAGTGCCCAGACTGCCGTTGGCTTTACTCGGCGTACCCACACAGACGAAAGAAGCGTCACTGTTAAACACGGCCTCCCGGGCTTCGGTTGTAGCCCGCAAGCGGGAGGTTGCCACACCTTCGCTGATCAGCTCCCCCAAACCAGCCTCAACAATAGGTGACTTTCCCTGGTTGATCAGGTCAACTTTGTATGGGCTGACATCGACCCCGATGACGTTGTGGCCATTTTTTGCGAGGCAGGCACAACAGACGGCTCCGACGTAACCCAGTCCAAATATGCTGATATCCATTCTCTTTCTCCTTGGATGTTGCTTTCTTCGCCAATTACGGGGACATGGCTCAGGTGCTGCCGCATTCACCGCTTCCAGTCAAAACGATCAGTTCACAGATCAGACTATGAAAAAACGCTAATCCCCGCGCCGAGCGGCAACACCCATCGAAAGGGTACCAACGCCCAAAACGCGCCATATTTAGCTGTTTCCGCTATTTGTTGCACATTAAAGCTAGTTAACATGTATGCAGCGTTTATGCCATTCGGGGATGTAAAGACGATGACATCGGCATGACATTTCGTTCATCATGCCTTGCGGGACTAGTGCTGTGTGGAGCGGAGGATGCTACTGAGGGGCTGGAACCGCAGTGTTGTACATGCAAAAGAAAATGTTTAGCAATGTGAAGTGTGACTCAAATTAGTGCATCTGTTGTTGCGGTCGCCCAAATGGATGGCCTCAGCTCAACCTTTTGGGGAAGTCTACGCCGGACGCCCGAAAACAGAGCACAATCGTGGGGAGTGGGTTTCGCCGGTGAAATCAGAGCGTGCCATCTGCGCCGCCTAGTCATACAAAGGACGCAAATCGCCGCCCAACCTATAATTGACGCCAGTGTAGGGCCGCACTATTTCGAGCAACTCCTGGGTAGAAACAACATCAGCGTATAAGGCATTGAAAGGGTAGAGCCATGTGAAACTAGCGGGGGAGGGTATGCGCTGAGCATCATCCTGGATGTGGAACACTGCCTCCGGCGTTAACACAATAATGGCCGCAAACTCAGCCAGTTTTTTCAACTGAACTGTGTCGCGATAATCAATAACGTAGCCGTGATCGGGCAAGTGGTCTGCCAGCATTACCAGAGGCGTCAGCGCAAATTGGGTGTAGTGTGCACCGAGCGCACCTCTGCCCAATTCATTGGGGAGATAGGCTGTGTCCGTGATGCCATCGTTTACGGTCTGGCTCATAGCAAAACGAAACACGGTATAGCTCCAGCTGAGAGCCTCTTCTTGCTCCGTAACAATGGCGCTGGCCGCGACAGCCCAGGCCGCCCAATAGTCGTGGTTGTTGATTCTTTCAGGCTTGAGCCGAATGCGGTCTGCATAGTCTGCGCGAACAATTTCACCCAGTTTTGCGATCCACGTTTTTTCTGCAGCGGTCAGGGCCCAATCGGCACCGGCGTAGTGCTCCATTTTCAACACAGCAGTCGCCACCGCGGACAACGTCCAGACGCGCAAAGCCACGCCAGTCGGGGAAGCGTCGGTGGTGGTCAACGCATGCTCGCGCGCCCAGGATGCAAGCCATTCGTGCGTACACTGAATCGCGAGCGACCCTGCTTTGGTGTCCGTTTGACGCGAGGCATAGTAGTCAGCGAAGCGTCCCAAGCCATCAGAGAAACGGATGAGGTAGTCATTGATCGCCTTGGATCGTGAATCAGGATCATCAATACGGGTAGAACGCGTCGGGTCCTCGGGATCGTAACCGCTCTGAATGTTCAGGTCACCCGTATAGGCCGGTATAGGCGTAACGGGACACCGGAGTTCGGCGAACACAGCCGACGAGCCCATAAGCACCATTAGCGTAAAGATAATCCGCGAGCCGTTCATGCACATCGTAAGCATGGCAGTGGGCCTGTGTTCAGTAATAGGAGGAACAGGAAACTTGACCGGTCATTCCAGCCGTTTTCCACTATAGGTAAGCCAGGAACCGGCCGTTGTAACGTTTGGCGGTCTGTTTGATGGGTTTCTGTACCAGCTGATGGTTGATAAGCAACTACAACAACTTTTCAGTAACTGAAGCGATGAGTACCTGTATACCGGGAGGGAGTTACGTTAGCGCTTGTAGGGACTGGTCGCAGGGTCACACCTGGACTGGAGAAGTTCCAAAGCAAGTGCTTGATATGCGCATAATGTATATTATGTAAAATGCCGTACTAAGTATCATCGTATACGTTAGTTTTCACTAATGCCTGCTTTAGATATGAAAGAACTCCGGTCGAAACACCTGCGCCGTCGTGCGCAGCAGCAACCTGCGCTTTACCGACTCAGTTTCCTCCTTCGATTACACAGGCCGTTACTCTTCTACAATTTCATCCACGCTTTCCTCAAAGCCATACCCTAAATTCTCGGTGCTTTCGACTTTGCCGTCACTGACTTCCACGCGCACCATGAACTCGGTAGGACCAAAGTTGTATGTCACTTCGCCGAAACCGAATGCCAGCAAAGCCTCCGCATCGCCAATGTCGGGTTCACCACAGGCTTGCAGGAGCTTCGCCACGCTGTCGCCATCAACAACCAAATCAGTTCCGCACCGTATGCTTGCTACGCTGGGGTTACTTAGAGCAAGCGCCAAGCCCGCGGTTAGAAAAAACCTCAATCGATTCATGCCGTGTCTCCTGTTAAACCCAACTGTGCAATTAGTTAGACAGCTTTAATTAAACGCTGAATCCGGCTTTACACGTTTTCGCGGCCAAGCCGCTGCGTAAACCGCAGCAACCTAGCCTTTACGCTACCAGATTGTTGAGCGCCATTGGCACCCAGATAGCACTATCTGTACCTGTCCATCCTCCTCAGGGTCTGATCTCAGCCTTGAGCCAGCCAGGCTGCCGGGTATCGAATTCCTTGTATGCGTCCAGGATCGAAGGCATCGATTCGCGGCGCGTTATCAACGTCGTCGGATCAATGCGCCCGGACCGCACCACGTCAATCAGTTGCTGCATGTATTTGCGGTGGTTGCAGTTACCCATCCGGATCGTCAGGTTCCGATTCATGGCCAGACCGATGGGAAACGACTCGTCATTAGGCGGATAGACGCCGATGATTGATAGGGTTCCGGCTTTCGCCAGCGCGTTAATAGCCCATCGCTGGGCCTGGGATGGCGCGCTGCCGGGTTGCCACAGTTCGCCGTCGGGGTTTTGTTCTGGCGCTATCTCATCCCGTTCCTTGCGAAACTTGTCCTCGTTGCCCGCAGCCGGCCCGTGATGCGGACACTCTGCGTCAACACCGACGGCATCTATTGCGCAGTCGACGCCTATGCCGCCGGTCAACTCGTGTATGGTTTCGACGGGGTCTTCTTTGCTGAAATCGACGATTTCAGCACCCTGGGCCTTTGCAGCATCGAGACGGTCCGGGACCTGGTCGACGGCGAAGACCCGGCCCGCCTTCATCATCATTGCCGAAGCAATCGCAAACTGCCCAACCGGACCACAGCCGAAAACAGCAACGCTGTGGCCGGGCTTTATATCGGCCAGCTCAGCCCCAAAATAGCCGGTCGGAAAAATATCCGACAACAGTATGGCCTGGTCATCGCTGACATCGTCCGGGAGTTTGAAGAGATTCACTGCGGCGAAGGGAATCCGGGCTTTTTCTGCCTGCAACCCATCGAAGGCACCGGTTGGCTCTGGGCCGCCATAGAACGACGTACCTGCCTGCTTGCCATTGGGGTTCATGTTGTCGCATTGGGCAAAATAGCCGGACCTACAGTAAGAGCAGTAACCACAGGCTATGGTCGAAGGGATCACAACCCGATCACCAGCGGAAAGATTGCGAACCTTTTCGCCAACTTTCTCTACCACGCCGACACCTTCATGGCCCAGGACAGTGCCCGGCTTCATTCCGGGCATAGTGCCCCTTACAAAGTGCAGGTCCGTGCCACATATCGCACTGGCCGTTATACGCACTATGGCGTCAGTGGGTTCTTTCAGTTCGGGCTCAGGTACTTCGTCGAGCCGGATGTCGCCAATGTCATGAAAAACAACAGCTTTCATCTTTTACCTCCCTGTAGGGCCATGGCCCCGCCTTGAAAAAGCTAGATCAGAAAAAACAGACGTTCAGACAGAGAGCTTCATTCCCGCCGGCCAGCTTCTGTCAGAACGACAGGATATAAAGCAATGAAAATGCCAGGTTCGGGCCGTGAAGGCATCCGGTCAAACGCGCCTATGCCGGCATTTCACTTGTAGTCGGGTGACGGGAGAAGGCGCGGTAGCAATGCGGGAACTGAAAATATTACGCAGGCAAAGTAAGACTTACGCGTTAGTGCTATGTTCGCATTAGTTCTATGCACGAATTAGTTCCATGCACGTATTAGTGCTACGAAAGTTGTATCCGGCTCCCGCTGGCGACCAGGCTATCCGGAACTCGGCATTGCCTCAGTGGGCGCCTGTTGGGCGGCCGGACCAAGGTGCCTCTCCTGGAATTCCGTTGGTGAAATCCCCGTCCAGCGGCGAAATGCCTTGGCGAAAGCAGAAGAATCTGTGTAACCGAGCATCAGAGCCAGCTCGGTAACCGACTGCCCTCCCCGCAAAAAATACTGTTTCGAAAGCTTTTCGCGGACCGCATCGAGTTCCTGCTGGTAACTGGTTCCGCCTTCAGCCAGTTTTCGTCGCAACGTACGACCACTCATACCCAGCTCACTAGCGGCATTCTCAAGTGATGGGAATGCGCCGTAGTAGCGCATGAGCAAGCGCCTGATACGTAACGGCAAAAGTCGGGCAGCCCGCGTCGGGATATTCTCGAAGAGTGTCTTCTCTGCAGACATGGCCATCAACTTGTTCGCCAGCGGTAGCTCGTAGTCCGCGAGACCCGCATCGCCAACAATTCTGGTTTCGGCCCTGTTGAAGAAAACGGGGCATCGAAAATAGCGGCGGTAAATGTGACCCCATGCTGGCTCCGGGTAGCTGAACTCAACATAGTCAGGCTGAACGCTGTCACCTACCAGGTGCAGGAAGATATTGTAGAAACTGACGGTGTTCAGTTCGAAGAAAAACTCCGTGTAGGGGGCGAGCGAAACGTTTTCGCTGATCACGAGGCTGCCTTCCTTGCCTGCAATACGAATGTTCATTTCAAGCGGCGGGAAAAGCTCTGCACAAAAACGAGAGACGACGCTAAGGCATTCTGACAGGGTCTCCTGGGTCACCGCGGCCATCCCTGCCATACCGTGATGTGACACAGTCATCAGGTTGCCCATTACCAGCCCCAGATACGGCATGCTCAAAGCGCTTACTGCCTGGTCAATTAACGCCAGGCACTGCCTGGTGCTTATAAAACGGTCGCTGTCCCCTGGCCGATAATCGATCCCCGCCTTGCGGTAAAACTCATTCTCATCCAGTCCAATAATGTCGCGCAGGAGTTCGTGGGGGTCTTTTTCTACCAGTTGGCTTTTTTGAGAGATCCATTCGGCCTTCATGATCAGGCTCTGACGCAAGTCAAAGTAGGTCTGGATGTGCCCTAACGGAATACACGCAGTGTCCTGATCCATGAAACACCTCAATGTTTAGCTAATTTTTGTCGTTGTTTCAGTATGTTGGCGAGTCGGGAGCGTTCAACCTAACGGGTACTGGCCGTTTTTAACCGATGAATGTCCCTTTGCGTCCTGCGCGGGCTGAGCCGTAACGCTAAATTGCAGGCCTGTGTTGGCAGTTGTTGGCCCACGGTATGGCGACTCATCGCTCGTCCATAACAATAACGACTCATAGGCAGAGGAAAACCATGATCTCTTCACATATACGCAAATCTACACTTTTAGGGCTCGCGATCAGCTTGGCCATCCCGGCAATGACCGCTAACGCGGCACCTGTTCTCGGTCCCAACGGCATGGCGTTCTATGACTCACTGCCGGTTGCCGGCGCGACGAAAGGCGATTTGTTGCAATATCGCCAGGCCACCGTGCAACTTGGCCAGGATACGCCGGATGTCCAGGCGTGGAATGTCATGTACCGGTCGACTGATTCGCTAGACGCAGCGAACGTGGTCACTGGTACGGTTATCGTTCCGACGACCGCCTGGAATGGCGGCGGCGAGCGCCCCACCCTTGGCTACGCAGTAGGCACCCATGGCTTGGCCCAGGGCTGTGCGCCCTCGCTGCAACTCGCAAACGGGACCGATTATGAGGCAGACAACATTCGTGCGGCCCTTGAGGCAGGCTACGCGGTTCTGGTAAGCGATAATCCCGGCTATACCAACGGCGACGTCCCGACTTACCTCGCGGGGAAGGCACAGGGTCAAGCGATGCTTGATATCTTCCGGGCGGCCTCTCAGATACCGGGCGCGGGTATATCGTCGTCGGCAAAAGCAGCTATCTGGGGATATTCCCAGGGTGGCCAGACAGCCGCGTGGGCAGGTGAGCTCAAAGGTGAGTACGCTCCAGGGCTGAACCTGGTTGGTATCGCGGCCGGCGGCACCCCGGGCGATTTCCCGACTGTAGCCAATTATCTTGAGAAGAGTGTTGGGGCCTCCTTTTTGGTCCAGGCAATCGTTGGCCTGGGCGAGCAGTATCCGGACGACCTTCCCGTTGACGAACTGGCCAACAGCCAGGGCAAGGCGCTGATCGCTGAGGCCAAGACAGAGTGCGTGTTTGAGTCACTCTTCACGGTGATGAACGAAAGTATCGCTACCTACACGGTAAATAACCGCACATTGCCGGAACTCCTCGCCATCCCTTCAGTGAGCGAAACGGTCAATGCTCAGAATCTTGGCAGCAAGAAGATTCCTGTGCCGCTCTACCAGTACCATGGGCAGGCAGACGAAATCATTCCGATCGGCCAGCACGCGGACCTGAAACGTCAGTACTGTGGAAAATTCACCAAAGTCGCGTTCGATGTATTCCCAAGCGAGCACATCGTTACGCAGTTTCAGGCAGCCCCGCACGTGCTCTCCTGGATCGGAGACCGCGTTGCCGGAGAGCGGGCGCCTAACAGTTGTTTGACCCTCAAGCCCGAACCACAGTCCACAGCAAACCCCGGCGGCGGGAACTTTGTTGTCACTCTGGATGAGTGGAAACTCGACGCCGCTATCCTATTGAACAAGCTGGACCAGACAGTAACGCTACCGGCAACTTCAACGCTGACTGCTGATGCAGATATTACCGCCCAGTCACTTGAAGGCATGCTCGAAGTGCCCGAGTTTGTGCAGCGCCTGAACATCCTACTGCCGCTGGATGTCAAATTGTCGGTGAAATCGGCTGAGCCAACGACCGGAAGCATTAGTCTTGATGGGGATGGGCAACTGCACATCGATGGTAATGCCTATACCTCTATCGAGGTTAAATCAGCGGGCTTTGGTTTCCTTCAGATTCCTTTTGGTTGTAAAACCGCTGAGTCGGTGGCCTTCCCCATTGTATTCGATGGCCCCGTTTCGAAACTGGGTAACGGCGGCCTGAGTTTCAGCGGCGAAACCTCATTCCCCGAACTGGAAGGCTGTGGGCTGTTCACCGGTCTGTTTACGACGCTGATGTCTGGCCCAGGTCAGGTCTACGACTTCAATGTCGAACCACCGGCGCCCTTCCGTTGGTAAAGGCAGAGTTTGGTTTAGAGCTTAAAGTTCAGATCTAAACGTATGCCCCTTCTCTCCTGTCTGTGGAGTGAAGGGGCTTTGGCGTTAGAAGCGAAAGGTTCAGTGTTATGACTACATCAACAAATAAAAACGCTTACATGAGGCCCTGGTCGTTGGGCCTTTTGGTGGTGCTGGTAATAGCCGTCGCCGGAATCTGGTTTATGAGCGACAGCACGGCTCCCGACACGGCGGAATTCACGACGGACTCAAAACCAACTGACGGTCCCTCGACTGACCTGGCTGAGGTTCGGGTGCCTGACAGCCCGGAAGAAATCGCAGCCCAGCAGATCGAAGCGAACACGGCGGCCGCATCCCAATTGGACGTTGGCCAACTTTCCGGCCCGATCCGGGAGCGCCCGGAATTCGTATCCCGCATTGAATGGCGGGTTCTGAATCAGGTGGCTGAGGCAAGTCCGGACAAGGAGCGCGAACTCACTCGTTTGGTCAACCACCTGCGTTTCTCCAAGCAGCTGGAAATCTGGAAAAACCAGGCTAATGGGCCAGAGGCCGAGCGGGATGCGCTTGCGCGGCAGTTGCTGCGGGACATTCCGGTACGCGTCTATAGCCGGGATCTGAGTCCCGGGCGCGCCCAGCAATTGCAGGCGGAACTGGTCGGTTCGCTTTATGACGATCCCCAGGAACGCCGGCGCCGTATCGCTGAAGAGGCCGAGCGAATTGGTGTGAGTTTCGACGTGGACAAGACCCGGCAAGACGGCTCAAACGGGTAACAGGCACCGCTTTACGGACCCGCTTTTGGTCTGGCTGGCTGGCATGTTTCGGCAGTCCCTGCCGGAGCATGCCCTTGTAAAAATGACAAAACGTTTCGTCATATCTGCACTGGAAAGGTCCATCGATCAAGTCGTTACCCGGCGAAGTACCGTCGCTCCATCGGTAGACCTCGCCCAGGCGGCCGCTTCATCGAAGCACTGGGAGCATTGCCTGCGCTCTGGTGTTGGCTCGGCATTTGCAAATCCTCCGATGAGCCATCCAAGGGACGCATCAAAGGAGGGAAAACATGCGACTACCCAGCACGGCGCACCGGGTCACATTGAATACGTCTGACCTCTCAAACCAGCGCATTAATGAACAAACAACGCGTTCGCTCAGTTATTTCCAGAACTACCCAGAGGAAATTCCTGCCCGGCTTTATGAACTCGATGCCGAGTGGGACATAGAGCGAATGCTTGAAGCAAACGCTTCCGTACTGAGCCTGGTGGGGTTGGGCCTGGGGCTAACGGTCAACCGTCGTTTTCTGACGCTTCCGGTCATTGTGAGCACGTTTCTGCTTCAGCATGCGGTGCAAGGTTGGTGTCCTCCCCTGCCCGTTATGCGCCGCCTCGGCTTTCGGACTCAAACGGAAATTGAAGCTGAGCGCTACGGATTGTTGTCTATCCAGCATAACTCTTGAGTTTATCCGGGCTGCAGGGCGCTGCCAGGCGCCTCCAGCCTCTGGCGCTGGACGTGCTCGGTAAGCACAGGGAAAAACTCAAGGAAAATACGCTCCAGCGCTGTCTCATGAGTGCGAATCTCTTCAATGATTCCGCCGAACCGGTTATCAAAACGAACCCGTGCCGCAATCCGGTCCAAGGCCCTGCCGATCTGGTCAAGAGAGGCGTAAGCGTTCAGCCAGTCGTGCTGTGTCAGCCGGTTTACGGTGAGGCTCATCTGGACTGGCATTAACGCATGCCCTTTGTTCAGGTCGTCATAGAGCTCAGCGACATAAGCCGGATAATCTGCCGTGGAAAAAGATGCCCAATGGCGGATAAGGAAATGATCAAAGAGTACATCCAGCGCAACGCCTGCAAACCTTCGGCGCTGCCTCGAAAACAGCGTCCTGGCCCCGGAAACAGATGGATGTCTATCGGTGAACGCATCCACTGCGCGATGGTTGTAGAGCCCGGCCCGAATTCCTTGTGGCAGAGTGCTGACATCCACTCCCCGGGCAAAATCACCCAGCAGGTTTCCCACGCGGGACTCAACGTTTGGCTGGGCCAGGTAGAGGTGAGCCAAATAGTTCATGCTGTCCCCAGACGCGGTCGGGTCTGTGCTGTAGCCCGGCCCCGTCTGGACCTCCAACCGCTAAACATGGTCCCGAGGTATAGCGTACGTCCAGTTCTGCGAATAAATCCGCTCATCTGACTCGAACGCATCCAACTGGGCATGAACGTGAAAATCGGTCTCCGTGGAGGTCAGCACGGTGCGTGTTATCACTTCCACGTCCCAGTCATCCCGACGAAAGCCCCGCTCGGTATAGGTCTCCCCTCTGAGCGAAGTAAAATCGTGCCCCTGGGAGCTATACCATTCAAGCGTCTTGCGGGCAATTTCAGTACCGGTTTCCTCAATCCGAAAGCGCCCCTGGTCGTTAATGACTTCCAGCGTAGACTCGTTGCTGGCCAGATCTCTGATCATTCGCCAATTGTGCACGCTTGGCTCGAGCAATTTGATGGGAAGATCCGGCGCCTGTTCGGGCTCGTCAAAGGGTGTCAGGTGGTCATCGCGATCCTTGGGCGTGCGTATTGGCAGGATGACGCTGCTGTCGCCCGTCATCACGGTTAGCGTGAAAGGCTCAGGCGGAGCCCAGGCTAAAGGCCAATAAGTAGTCGACAGTGAGATGCGGATACGATGGCCTGCGGGGAATTGCTGAGCAATCCCGTTAAGATGCAGGCAGACTTTGTAACTGCGCCCGGGCTCCATGGGTTCCGGGTGTTCGTCGCTGTTTCGGTGGGCCAGATTGAGCAGCCCATAGCTTACCCGTGTGACCTGCCCATCCTCGGCCACATCGGATAGCCGCGCAGCAATCATCCCCAGCGGTTTGTCCGACATCACGTTCAGTTCAAGACGTGTGCTGCCTAAAAGCTCTACGGTTTCGGCCAGTGGCCGGGTTTCAAAAACAAGCGCGCCGCCATCTTCCTCGCGCTGGTCGCCCGGCAAATCCGGCGTAGCGGCGTAGGAGCACCACTTGCCTGCATGCATGCCCACACTCAGGGGGCTCTGCAACGTCAGGGCATGATGATCAAGCTTCTCTTTCTCATCGGTGACGATGTAATAGCGTCCCAGCGGGAAGCGTTCCAGCCTGATGTCGGAGGGGGGCCAGTAGTCCTCCGCCACCCATCGTCCGGGCCGTTCTTCGTAAGACGCGTTGGGACTTATACTGTCCTGCATCCACGCACGCAACATCGGCTCATCCATAATCCCGGTTTCTTTGTCTTTGAGCCAATAATCCCACCAGCGTAAGGCTTCCTGCAGAAACCCAATGTCGGGACCCGGTATACCATGATGGGGGTATTTGTGACCCCATGGACCGATCAGCCCTTTGCGCGGAACCTCAAGGTGCTCCATTAGTCGGAAAACGGCGTTGGTAAACCCGTCAGCCCAGCCGCCTATTGCGTACACCGGACACTGAATAGCCTGGTAGTTCTCGCAAATAGAGCTTTTCTTCCAGTAATCGCTGCGGCGCTGGTGTCGGAGCCACTTCTCCAGCCAGAGCCCGCTGCCTTCCAGACGCTCTTTCCACATTTCGCGCCAGCGGTCCCCTACTATGCGTGGGTCTGGCGGCAGGCTGTTGAAAGCAAACATGACTGTAGCCTCCGACAGGTTGTCGCCCAGCAGGCAGCCACCCATGTAGTGCATGTTGTCGGAGTAGAGGTCGTCGCTCGAACAGGCGCTGATGATGGCCTTCAGAGCTGGTGGGCGTTGGGCCGCAACCTGAAGGCTGTTGAAACCACCCCAGGAGATCCCCATCATTCCGACTTTGCCGTTGCACCAGCTCTGCCCGGCCAGCCAGGCGATCACATCGACGGCGTCCTGTTGCTCTGTCGGCGCGTACTCATCGACCAGCACGCCGTCTGAGTCCCCGCTGCCACGCATGTCCACCCGGACGCAGACATAACCGTGCCCCGCCATATAGGCGTGATTGTTGTCATCGCGCCCGCGGCTCAGGTCTCGCTTGCGGTAGGGAATATATTCAAGAATTGCGGGTAGCGGGTCCTGCTCGGCCGCAACTGGCAGCCAGATACGCGCCGCCAGTCGGGTACCGTCCCGTGTGGGAATAAAGACGTTTTCTATCTCCCGCACTTCGTAAGGGAATGAGGTGATCGTCTTCACTGCGCCTCCAGGGCTATTGCTCGGGAAATTTATCCTCTCTTCAATCTTCGTGTTTAACCGGCTCAAGGTCAAAACTCAGGCTGGCCATACAGTTGTTGAAGTTCTGTACCAACTCTTCATGACTCTGGGCACCGATATAGATATCGCCCAGGTGAAACGCCCGGGTGTTCTGGTTCGGCAGGTCACTGAGCCGCATGCCCTCCTCTAGCTCGATAACAAACGCTGACCGGGGGAAACGACGTTCCAGTGCCGAAAGTTCGGCCTCCGTGGGCACGCGTTTCGCGATCGCATCCTGACCGTAGTAGTTGATCTGGCACTTCGCCGCCACTTTGAACCCGCCCTTACCGCGGGGCATGTCGGGCGGAATCCCCAAGGCCACGTCGATAGCAACCCGGTGATTGGACTCGCCGTCGACCTTGATGAACATTTCGCTGTGGGATTGGGAGATGCGGGTGTTCACTTCAATCAGCCAGAGCTTGTCCCTGGCTTCGTCCCACATGAACTCGGCGTTGAAGCAGCCGTCGTCAAACCCGATATGTTTCAGGAAGCGCTCGCAGCAATCGTGCATGCGTGCCTGCACCTTTTCAGGCAGCGTTGAAGGATACACCAGTCGCCCGAAGCTCTTGCCCACATCGTCCGGGAGCATATCAAGTGTCCCGTGTACGTTGAATTTACCGTCAAATACAGTGCCTTCGGGCGCGGACTGGATACCGGCGATTATTTCTTCAGCAATGCAAGCGCTGCCTCCCAAGGCTGTGATTTCCGCGGGAACGTCGGCATGGGCCATTGCCTGCTCGAAGGGATCGCCGAACTGGCCGATTTTCTCCCGGGTTTCTTTTATTGCTTCCCTGAACTGCTCTTCGTTTTCAATCATGAAGCCCAATTGGGAAGCGAAGGCTTTGACGGGTTTAACCCAGAACGGAAACTCCAGTTCTATTTTGGAAAGCGCATCGTCATCAAATGGATCGAAACTGCTGAACCGGGGAATAAACTCGGGGACGCTTTTCTCCTGCTCGACCCGGCTCCAGTACTTGTGTTCGCACTTGAGAACGCTTTCGAGTGAGGGCGAGGGTATTCCGTAGTCCTTGCACAACATTGGCACGAGAACACTGGTTGGAAAATCCCAGTGAGCGATGATCCCGTCAATGCTGCCATCAAACGCCTTGAGTTCGCGGCGTGCATCTGCAAGGACGGTGTCGAAGTCCAGTGTCTCTGGCTGATCGACCAGCCGCTCAACCTCAAGTAGACCGTGGAAGGCAACATCGCCAATGCCGTGCACGGTCTCGAGCTCTTCGCGCTGCAAATCAGTCAGTGCTGGTACAAATACGTTCTTCTTCATTACGCCTGCTCTCCCTGCTTGGCTGCCGGCTGTCAGTCCCAGCAGCTGGCTCGGGTCGAACCAGCGCCACAGATCACTTCCGTGGCAGTGCCAGTAAAACCCATCACTTGTTTGAAGAAGCAGTATAGATTTGTTAGAAAATCCGTGGAGTTAGCGTTTTTTAAGTTAAGACCTGAAAGTCCGGTTCAAACCTACAAGCCTGTAATGGAAGACCTGCACCGGCCCGCTCACGCCGAGCGATGCTCTGCATAATGCGCCAGTGCCTGCGCCACGGGATTGGCATACATTGTCAGCAAATATGGCCGGAGGTTCGGGTCGTAGGCGGCGAATCGCTGTTCGAGAAGTTCCGTGGCGCGATTGAGGCGTTCAGCAGTTGGCAAAGGTATCGGCATGGTCTCCGGAACAGCGCTGGTTGCTGAGTTGAGCAAGCGGTAAGCCGCCCAGTTGGTGGCGTGGAGCATATAGTTGCCGTTTATCTCCCGGTCTATCTGTCCAGCCAGCGCTACCGGCTGATCCGGCGCATCGGTTATTACCTCCCCAAAATGCACATGAACATGGCCTTTTTGCCCTGAAAGCCCCAACAGAATCTGCTGGGTGTCTTCATCGGGCGCTTTGGTGTATTGCCCCGTTCGCTCGCGTATTTCAAGCTCGCGGGCTTTGGCGCCATCGCAGGGATCCAGCTCATAGCTGATGGAGACCGGTACAATACTGAGCTGATTCATCGCCTCACTGAAGGGAACCGGCTCTTTCTTACGGCTCATGTAGAACATCTTGATAATGGCCGGATCAGTGTGGTCCAGCCCCGATTTGGCCCGCCCTTCCCGCTGGGCTATCCATACGCTGTGCCGGTTCTCGATACAATGGCTGATAAAGGATGAAAGCGTAAAGAAAGCGTCACGCATTTCCCGCGCGCTGGTCATATTGCGTCGGACGAGAAAGCTTTTATTCAAACGCATAAGCTCGGCAAACACATGATTCTGCAATAGATTGTCGCCGATCGCGATCCGGGCGGTTTCCATGCCCTGCTGAAACAACAGGTAATTGACGATCATCGGGTCAAACACAATGTCGCGGTGGTTGGAGAGAAAAAGATAGGCCTTGGTCGGATCGAGTTTTTCCAGGCCGGATTGGGTCACCCTGCTAGTGGAAACCTGTATCAACTGCTCAACGAACTGCGCCAACTCTGATTGTAACGACGCAATGGAATTTATGGCCCCGTACTTGCGTTTGAGCCAGTAGCTGACCAGGGCGCGGGCAACCGCGGGCGCAAAACGTGCCAGACGCGGTACCTGGCGGCTGCTCGCAAGGTTCAGGAATTCCTGATCCACTAGTAACTGCTGAATAACACCGGCTACCTCGTCATCACGATAAGGCCGGATAGCGTCGAATTGTTCCATGATGGGCCACGGTTTGGGAGAACGTTAAGAAATGCGGTGCAGAAAGACTCTGCGGGAAGAGGCTAAGTTAAAAGTCCTTCACAGTCCATTATCCGGGGTGCTAAATTTTTTCGGCGTTACAGTCAGGATGGGAATGAAAGGGCTATCCGACGAAGTGCGTCGGTGGAAATTCTGGCCGGGGCAAAGCGGGCTTCGCACGTCTGAACAACACCGCGACGCATCACAAGATTCGGGTTGCGCGGCATGAAGCTTATGTAGGTGGCTCTCATCCTGGCTGATAACTGAAGACCTGGCGCTGGCCGCTTCAGCTATTCAGCCCGCCCGTTGGCTCCGAGGTTATGGTTGAGATACGCGCTTGCCCTGGCCCAACAGCGCCTTATTGCTCGTTTCGACCCAATCCAGCTAACCTTTGGGCCCTTTTCCAGCTATGGGCGGTATCGCTCAGATCAAAGCGATCTCTTGGCATCACTGCAGTCATACCCGTGCAGTTCCAGGCCGTCCTGCAGATAGGCTGCCAAAAGCGGATGGTCAATCAAATATTCGGCAGTATCTGGCGTCCACTGGTCCCGCGCCTGCTCGACAATAGCCTCCCACTCACCAAACGCATAATCTTCCCGGCCGAGCCACAGCAGCGCGACAATTTCCTGCTGTTGGTCAGGGTCCATGCCGTTGATGATGGTCCTGAATTCCTCGAGCGCTGTTTCATCACCATGGCTGGCCATCATTTGCCTAGGCGCATCATCAGCCGGGCTATCTGCTATCGAGACGCTGTCTTTCAGCGCAGCATTGTCCATTTCGTCTGGCACGACCAGGCCTTCCTGCCCATGAAAAATCTGCGACAGTTCGATCAGGCGGCAGACAACATCAGCATTGACCGTAAGCATAATTTACTCCTTACCGGGTAGGCTTGGGAGGTGTCCTGTCCCCCCGTTTCGGCTTTCGTTTATCAAAGACTCATTCCAGAACGTTTTTCAGGAATCTGTTTCAGGTGTAGGCCGCACGAGGATCTCGTTGACATCCACGTGCCGGGGCTGACTCACGGCGTACATCACAGCGCGCGCAATGTCGTCAGGAACCATGGCGTTATGGGGTGTCTGGTCGAAGAAAGCGGTGTCGACCATTCCTGGCTCTATTAGCGTGACGCGCACGCCGCTGCCTCGCAGCTCTTCGCGCACGCCATATCCGATCGCGGTGACGGCCCACTTGGTAGCGCTGTACATGGAGCCTGGAATCGTGGCCCTGCCTGCGGCAGAGCCTGTTAGCAGCACGTGGCCGCGACTCTTGCGCAGAGCAGGCAGGCAGTGCTGTAACGTAAGGCCGACACCGTAGATATTGGTGAGAATCATGTCCCGCCAGACATCAGAATCAGCGCTGCTGAACCCGCCCGGCTCTCCGCCACGCCCGGCGTTTGCGAAAGCGACGTCAATTCGGCCAAAACGGTCGAGCGCTCTTTGCACCAGCGCGGCCTGATCTTCATTCTTCTGAACATCGCAGCCGACTGCGAGCGCCCTGTCCTCACCCCCGAGTTCGGCCACAAGCGATTCAAGCTTCTGTTCCGTGCGGGCAGCCAGAACAACGCGGTATCCGGCCTTTGCCGCGGCCCTTGCAGTTGCTGCGCCAATGCCGCTTGACGCGCCGGTTATCAGAAAAACCTTATCGTCCATCCCTGGACCTCCTCAACGTATCAGTTTGGGTGTCAGCACTGCCGAGTTGCCCCGAGGCCTACTATGGCTCACTGCTGGCTTACTGCGCACGGCCGAGCTTGAGCGCGCGGGTGACTTCGGCCAGATGCTTGCCCTGATACTCAGCTATGGCCAGCTCATTCTCAGAGGGCTGTCGAGAGCCGTCACCGCCGGCTATGGTGCTCGCGCCATAGGGCGTGCCGCCGCTTACTTCGTCTATCGAGGTAAGGCGCTGCTCAGCGTAAGGCACCCCAACCACCACCATGCCCAGGTGAAACAGGGTTGTATGAAAACTTGTCAGTGTGGTTTCCTGGCCCCCGTGCTGGGACGCGGTGCTGGTAAAGGCGCCGCCTACCTTCCCGTTGAAAGCACCCTTTGCCCACATACCCCCGGTCTGGTCGAGAAAGTTGCGCATCTGGGCAGCCATATTGCCGTAGCGGGTCGGCGTACCGAAGAGTATCCCGTCTGCGTCGAGCAGGTCCTCCGGGCGGGCCACGGGAATTTCGGAGAACGCTTCCCGAGCTTTTTTGGCGCCGCTTTTTTCGGCGACATCGTCGGGAAGCAATTCCGGCACCTGCATCACTTTCACGTCGGTGTCCGGCACGCTGCGCGCCCCACGGGCAATAGCCTCTGCCAAGGTGTGTATGTGCCCATACATGCTGTAGAAAACAACCTGTATCTGTGTCGTCATCCGTGATCTCCTTGCGTTAGGGCGCTTTGCGCGGCTGTTGCTACCCCCTGACTCTACATGAGAAATCTTCGCCCGGACCACCCGCCGTGCGTTTTCGGGTGGCCCTGTAACCCGCCGTTCATGCAGCGTTCAGGATCCTGGCCGTCGGCGTTGGCGGTCTCCGGCCCAGTACAGCTGAGCCGCGTAGGAAATGCTGACAGAGTTGCGTTGCCCCGGGGCCAGCGTTTCCCTATCCTACTGTCTCTCGGATGCCTCAACCGATCTATAGCCGCCGCTTCGGCGGCGCGACAAATACGGTACCTCCCGCCTATGACCTCATCGATACCGCCCTCGCCAGAGAGGCCTTTTCAGGACCAGCCTTTTCACGACGAGGCTTCGCCAGGCGCGCGGCCGTTAACGCCTGCGCCGCAAGTACGGTCACCCCAACGTATTCTCGAAGAGACCTTCGGCTACAAGACGTTCAGGGGCTCCCAGAAAGAGATAATTGATGAAGTCATGGCTGGTCGCGATGCCCTGGTGCTGATGCCGACCGGGGGCGGCAAGTCGCTGTGCTACCAGGTGCCAGCCATGGCGCGGCCGGGGGTTGGCATCATCGTCTCGCCGTTGATTGCTTTGATGCAGGACCAGGTCGATGCGCTCTGTCAGTTAGGTGTCAGAGCCGCGCTTCTTAACTCCACCCTTGAAGCTCCGGAGGCGTGGAGCACTGAACAGGCGCTATTGAGTGGTGAACTGGACCTGCTCTATGTCGCCCCGGAACGCCTGATTCAGCCGCGCATGCTTGATCTGCTGGCCCGCGCGCCCCTGGCTCTGTTTGCGATCGACGAAGCCCATTGCGTCTCCCAGTGGGGGCATGATTTTCGCTCCGACTACCTACAGCTAAACCTCCTGCATGAGCGTTTTCCTCACGTACCGCGAATTGCATTGACGGCTACCGCTGATGAACGGACCCGGCGGGAAATAGCAGTGCGGCTCGAACTGGAACAGGCCCGCCATTTCGTGGCCGGCTTCGACCGACCCAACATCCAGTACCGCATAACCCCGAAAACCCAGGTGCGGCAGCAACTGCTGAGCTTTCTTCGGGCCGAACACATGGGCGATGCCGGCATCGTCTATTGCCTGTCGCGTAAAAAGGTTGAGCAGACAGCGGATTGGTTGACCACCCAGGGCCTGACCGCGCTGCCCTATCATGCCGGGCTTTCCGCTGAGATGCGGGCTTTGCACCAGCGGCGATTCCTGCGGGAGGAAGGGATCATCATCGTCGCTACCATTGCGTTTGGTATGGGCATCGACAAACCAGACGTACGATTCGTAGCCCACCTTGACCTCCCGAAAAGTGTCGAGGCCTACTATCAGGAGACTGGCCGGGCAGGTCGTGACGGGCTGCCTGCAACTGCCTGGATGGCTTACGGCCTGCAGGATGTCATTACCCTCAGACAGATGTTAGAGGGCTCTCCCGGCCATGAGGACTTCAAGCGCGTGGAGCGTGCCCGGCTGGAAGCCATGCTGGGGCTTTGCGAAATGGTCAGCTGCCGGCGACAGGCGCTTTTGCGCTATTTCGGTGAGACAGGGACGCCACCGTGCGGTAATTGCGATACCTGCCTGACACCTGTCAAAACCCGCGATGCCACGACGGAAGTTCAAAAGGCGCTTTCCTGTGTCTATCGGACAGGTCAGCGTTTTGGCGTTAACCACCTGATCGATGTACTGCGGGGCAGCCAGGGCGAAAAAATAAAGCAGTTCGGGCATGACCAGGTGAGCACCTTTGGGATAGGCGCTGAAACTTCTGCCCAGCAGTGGCGGGCCATTTTTCGGCAACTGGTGGCGAAAGGCCTCCTGGAGGTGGACCTGGAGGGGTTCGGCGGCTTGCGGCTAACTGAAGCTTGCCGCCCCATCCTGAAAGGCGAACAACATATCGAGCTCGCCGAAGATGCCCCCGCAAAAGCGTCCAGGTCATCCAGGGGCTCCAGCAGCAAGAAAGAAATTCTGGACCTGTCGCCGGCTGAGATGATGCAGTGGGAAGCACTGAGAGCCTGTCGCAAGCGTCTGGCCGACGAGCAAGGCGTCCCGCCCTACGTGATCTTCCACGATGCAACGCTGCTGGAGATACTGCGCGGCGCGCCGCAAACGCTGGATGATCTCCAGACTATCAATGGTGTAGGCGAGCGTAAGCTGGAAAAGTACGGAGCCGATTTCCTTGAGGTTACGCGCGGCGGCTGATCTGGCGACCGGCCGAGACCCCAGGTTGAGTAATAGGGCGACCTGGTCAGACGAAAAAAAGGAGCCAGATCGGCTCCTTTCTCTGCTCCTGCTCTTCACAGTTCCTGCCTGCCCACTGCCCAGGCACCCGCGAAGAGACGCACTACTACGAGTCCGCGTTAACCCGGAAATCCATGCGACCCAATTGTTCGCCATTGTGGCGTACGATTTTCAGGTGCCAGTCCCCCGCCATCGTAGGGTCAATATATTTGCTGGAAGATGCCCGCATATTGTCCAGGTATACCCCGACAGGAATGCGCGCCATACGCTTTGAGCCTTTATACCATTCGTGGAATACGCGCTCGCCTTTCAGATTGGTGAGCTCTGAATACGCATAAAGCTTAATCAGCTGCTGGCCGTCCATGTTAATCTCGCCGCCCAGCAGGTCTGTAGGATTTTTGTTCGACAGATTACTGGTCAGCTGAAGCGTTCCGACATAGTTCGGATCAAGGGTCAGCTGAGTTGAGTCAGAAGCTTCACGTTGGACAAAACCGTCCTGCACGAGTGGTGGTGCCGGAGTCTGCAAAGGCTTTTTGGGCATATGGGCGTACAACGGCAGCATATCCTGTACGACGTTCGGTAGCGCAGACTGCGGGATGCTGGTTTCCTCGGCCTGTTTTTCGAACTGAGGCAGTGCCGGAATGGTGCTCTCAAGATCTTTGACAGGCGCTTTCAGCTCGGTAGCTGGCAGAGTTTGCGTGGATTCCTCGACGATCGAATTGAGGACATCGGGCTCTGCAGTAATAACCTGAGCAGCCTTCTCTGCGGATACTGTATTCATCAATATCCAGCCGAGAACCGTCAGCACGGCCAAAACGATAAGAATGGCACTGATAATCCGCTGCCAGTGGAGTTCTGTTTCTTCGGTGTACACGATTGAAAGTTCTTCAGGTAAACCGGGTCGCATCCGCTGCGTCTTGTCAGTAGTTGTTGTATCCATAATTATCTCTGAATGTATGGGTGGACGAGATACAACTCATGCGTTGCTGCAGACCGTCAGGCATTATCCGCTGCGTCAGTTGCCGCGGATTGATCCCGACTCGGCTTACCGAAGCGGCCGCACTAAATGCTAAGCTTGCCTCGGGAGCTCAACGCCCGGGCCGGAAGTGCTCCCTGGCCCTGACTACTCTTTCGCCAACGGCCCCTTTATAACACGCTTTTAATGACGATTTCACGTTACCACCCTTAAAAAATACCGCAGATTTTTTCAGAGTAAACATATGTTTATGGTTTCTATTACTATATTTTCATATTGCCTTTGCTGGATTCGCTATTGCCCGACCAGTAATTCCACTAAAAACACGGCAATACAGCAGTTACAGGTCGAAACTGGAGCCCTACTGTGATTTTGTCCGGCCTTTCTTCTCGGCTCGCTGTTGGGCTCGCTATCGGGATCTGCAGCTTGCTCGCCCTCTCGGGATGCTCAGACGAGCCTCAGCTTTTGACCATCACAGGCTTTGCCCAGGGCACCACCTACAACATCAGTTACTGGACCGCGGATTCAGTTCCCGCGGAAACGGTGGAAGCCCACGCCGAGCAAGTACTCGAGAAAATCGACGTTGAGCTTTCAACCTATCGGGACGACTCGGACATCGTGGATTTCAACAACTCCCGGGTCACAGAGGCGCAAGTTGTTCCAGCTTCGCTGGTCGATCTGGTTCGTATCGCCAAGACTGTGAGCGCGCAATCCCACGGGTGTTATGACCTGACGATCCGACCCTTGTTTACCCTGTGGGGCTTCGACGGCACCTTTAGGGTGCCCTCAGCAAGTGCTGTCGAGGAAACGCGTCGGCGAATCGGCATGGACAGGCTAACCATCGCCGGCCCGACGCTGCTCGCTAAGGCTGAAGCCGACATTGGAATCGATGTGTCATCTATCGCCCAGGGATACTCAACTGCTCTGCTGGCAGCCGCCCTTGAGGACCTCGGTATCACGAACTATCTGGTTGAAGTCGGCGGCGAACTGTTGGTAAAGGGCGGCAAACCCGGAGGCGAAGACTGGCGAGTGGCCATCGAAAGACCCCTGGCCGGAGAACGGGCGATACAAAAAATCGTTGAGATCGAGCCGGGCGGAGCCCTGTCTGTAGTGACCAGCGGGACCTACAGGCACTACTACGATGAAGCGGGTAAGCGCTATAGCCACATTCTGGACGCGCGCACAGGTTCACCCGTAACACATGACCTGCTGTCCGTAACCGTTATTCATCCGGACCCAACGATCGCGGACGCCTGGTCTACTGCTCTTCTGTGTCTGGGCACGAAAGCAGCCCTGGAGGTCTCCCGAAAGCTGGACATGGCCGTGATGCTCGTGGAGGCAGACGGTGACGAATGGCGCGAGCACTTCTCGCCCGCATTCGAAAACCCGCGCTGGCAAGTACAAGCAGTGCCGGAGTAAAGCGCCACCAAGGCGTTTAACGCAGCGCGGCAATGTGTTCTCTGTTGGCAAAGACATAACGGTTACGGCCGCTCTGCTTGGCCTGGTACATGGCATGGTCACCGGCCCGCAGTAGATCCGTGGCCTCAAGCGGGCCTTTGCTACCGGACAGGTCGGCCAACAAAACGATACCGATACTCGTTCCAACCTTGAGTTCAAGGCCGTCACAGCATATGGGCTCAGCGGCCCGGTCCAACAGTTTCTGCGCTATGTGGCCGGCCTTTTCCGCTGAGTCCACTTTTCTCAGCACGATCACAAACTCGTCTCCACCCAGGCGGGCAACAATGTCATCCTCGCGCACCAATTGCCGTAATCGCGCGGCAAACTCCACCAGCAGCTGATCTCCAACGCCATGACCATGTGTATCATTGACCGCCTTAAAGCGGTCTATATCGAGGTAGAGCAAGGCCAGCTGGCCTGTGCTCCGACGGCCGTCCGCCAGGATCGAGACTATCTGGGACATCAGCGCGGCCCGGTTTTTCAGGCCCGTTAACGCGTCGTGTTCGGCCAGGTAGCGTATGCGCGCCTGACTCTGCTTATGATCCGTAATGTCTTCCTGAATGATGATGACGTGGCTCGGTGTGCCTGCGCCCTCTTCATAAACCGGAGATACCGACTGCAGGGCCGTAAACGTGCTGCCATCCGCACGCCGCATGTCGCACTCACCTGTCCAGGTTTTCCCTTCGCGTAACGTCCGGTCCATCTCTACCAGGGTACTCTCGGCAGTGTCGACCAGAAACTCGCGAGTCTGGCGACCCAGCAGGTTTTCCTGGCTGGTCCCTACTGAATCACTGATAGCGCGATTGCACCATACTATCCGCCCACGCAGTGTCGCGAGCACGACGGCAGTGCTGGAATGCTCCAATGCCTGACGCAGCAGGCTCAGCTTGCCCAGTTCGCGCGTCTTGCCCCAGGCCACGCGAAGCCTGCTGGCGACATGGTCCAGCAGATCGAGAACATCGCTACCGCGAAAACTACTTTTCGCGTGCAACGCAATCACGAGTGCTGCTGACTGAGACTTGCTGAAGGCTATCGGCACTTCCGCCAACTGCTCGCAGTTGTGGCTGCGAAATATCTGGCCCAAATGCGCCGGCAAGCTATCCAGTTCGATTATCCGCAGGTTTTCCTCGGCATCGCTCCAGTTCGTCATATCCCGTTTCGGGAGGCACTCCTCAAGGTCGACGGACTCCCCGAGAACCCCGCCAAAGTGCCTGGATTTGAGCGGTGTGCCGCTGATGCTCTGAAGCGTAACCCAGGGGCTGTTGAACACGTGGGCCAGTCGATCACAGGCATGGCGTGCCGCGCTATCGATATCGCTACCCTTGAGAATACGCCGGTCGATATCGCCTAATAGATTCTCAACCTCCACACGCACATACTGGGCAGAGACGTCGCGGGAGAAAATCGCTACCCGGGCCCTGCCAGCTGAGTTGCCGATCGGCGTGACCGTATTGTCGAGACGCATGCCGTCCCGGAAATCCTGAAAACGGATGGGTTGGTTGCTACTGCTGATCTGTCGCATGACTTCACGTCGACCAGGCTCGTTCTGCGCTGAGCTGAGGTCTATCAGGCGCTGCCCCTGCAATTGGTCGGGCGTCATGCCAAAGCGCTCCGCTGCGCTGCGGTTGCAGCGTACAACGGTACTGTCAAAGGTGGTGAGGATGACCGACTCTGGATGAGCATTTATAAGCGCCGTAAGATCGCGCTCCGTCTCGCGCAAGGCGTATTCGGACTCTACCCTGCCCGAAATGTCTCGCCCAACCGCAATAGCAAGGTCCGTTCCATCCAATTGCACTTGCCGTACCGAAAGTTCGAGGTGCAGAACCTTACCGTTTTTCTTGCGAAGCGCGGCTTTCAGGCTGGCCTCTCCCACCCGTTGGAGCGTCTCTATGACAGTGCGCCACTGCTGCATATCGACGTTTTCTGCGATATCCAGGGGGCTTAGCGTGAGCATCTCCTCGCGGCTGTAGCCGGTGAGATGGCTGGCCTGGGCATTTACATCGAGAAAAGGCAGCGGGACGCCGCCGCTAGCGAGCGGAATGACGAACATGGCATCGTTCGAGCTGTCGAAAAACAGTCGAAAGGGCAGCGTGGACTCGTCGCTTCGGCTATTCGTCACTAGTGTCCCCCGCCCGCTTATCCGGCGATCCTTCTATACATCCCCCTGAATACAAGCAGAGACGGCCGCGGCCCTGACGCTTCGACTCATACATGGCAGCATCGGCATTACGCAAGAGACTGTCGGGCGTAGCGCCGTCTGTCGCCGCCATGCTTACTCCGATACTCGACTGGGCTCTCAGTTTCACCCCGTCACAATCGATAGGCGCTTTGAGATTACTCAGAAGCTTGAGCCCTACTGCTTCAGCTTCCGCCGGCCTCTGTATGGCCTTGAGTAACAGGACGAACTCATCCCCACCTATGCGGCAGACGAGATCTCCCTCGCGAACGACAGCCCGCAGGCGCTGGGAGAACCCTTTGAGTAACGCATCACCGACAGAGTGGCCGTAGCGGTCGTTAACCTGCTTGAAGTGGTCAATGTCCAGGTAAAGCAACGCGATGTCGCTCGCCGGACGCCGGCGATCCAGCAATAACTCGTGCAGAACCTGATGCAGGTACTCCCGATTGTGCAGGCCTGTCAGCGAGTCATGTTCTGCCAGATAACGGATATGCGCTTCGTCGCGTTTACGGCGGGAGATGTCTTCCTGTATTGCAATCAGATTCAGAAGACTACTGCCGTCTGCTGAGAATACGGGTGTAATTGACTGCAGTACGGTGTAGGTCGAGCCATCCCTGCGTCTGATATCTGCTTCACCGGACCAAGCAAGGCCGGTGTCTATCACATGCTGAAAGGGCTCCGACGGCAGTTGGTCAACGTGATCCGCAGCGGTCTCCTGCGACCGAACCGCTGAAGTCGTGAGCCGCCAGGCATACTCGATCTCGCCCAGTGCGTAGCCACTCTGCCGGCTGAACGCCTCATTGGTCCAGAGTACTTTCGCGTTACCATCGGTGATCATCACGGCACCGTGAGCCTTTTCCAGAGCCTGGCGCACCAGGCTCAATTCCCGGCGATCCGCTACCAGCCCAAAAGCAACCCGGAAACGACTGGCCGCGTGGTCAAGAAGAGCCAGAATCTCAGCATGTTCGAACATACGCTCGTACAAAGATGCAACAGCCAGAATAGCTCTGTGACCCATGGGCAACTCGACGTTCAGAACGCAGATGGCAGCTGCTTCGGCGTGATCCACTGTCGGGATAAGGCGCAAGCCGGGATGATCGGTCGCGTGGAAGACATGCACTACGCTGTCGGGCTCGCTCAGCACTCTCTCAAGCAGGTGCGGATGAATCTGGGGAGAGTCGCTGTCGTTGCACCAGGCGCCCCGGCACACTCTCTTCTCAACAGGTGTGCCGACGCTCTCAGTAAAGCAGATCAGCGGGCTTGCAAATGACTCAACAAGAAATTCGCAGGCATACCCAATCAGCTCCCCCATGGGCACCCCGTCCAGCACTTCCCGGTCGAGCCTGTTAAAGAGCGTGTTGAATCGCCGGGTAAGGTAAGAGACGGTCACGTCTTCGGAAAAGATTGCGAACCTGGTTACGGAATCGGTTTCATCAATGATGGGGCTGATTGTATTTTCCAGCCACATACCGTCCCGGTTGTCGACCAGGGTCAAGCTCCTGCGCTGCCTGACGACTTCTCTCGCGACCTGCTGACGGCGCTCTGCTATGTCGCTGGGGCTCATGTCGATAATACGCTTACCCCGGAGCTTTTCGGGGGTTGATCCCAAACGCCTTGCGCCAACGGAGTTGATGCGCAGAATGGTTGTGTCGGGCGAAACCAGGGCTGAAAAGCCTAGCCCGGTATCCACCAGCGCTTCCAGATCCTGGCGACTGTTTTTCAGCGTCTCTTCGGCAGCCAGCCGGTCACTTATGTCGCGGGCGACAGCCAGAATATATCTGTGCTCATTGTGGTGAAACATCTGGACACTGACTTCTACCGGCACCTTCGAGCCGTCCCGACGGGTATGTTTTCGATAAAACCTGTCATGGCCCTCACGCCGGACCTGTTGTCTGGCTCGCCGCCAGCCTGCAGAGGATATTTCCTGGTCGATATCGCGCAGGGTCAACGCCTTGAGCTGGGCGTAGCTATAACCGAGCATTTCGCAGGCGCGCCGGTTCACTTCTATGAATGGCTGAGCCTCACCCGATTCACTGGTAGGCATTACAAAAAAAGCATCGCTCGAGGTTTCGAAAAAGAGCCTGTAGAGCCGGTCATCTCCCGTTACGTTCTGCACATCATCGTCCCGAGTCCTGTTTCACCCGCGCTGTTGTTTGGGCTGTGGCATAAATGAGAACCGGCTACCGCCGTCTCGATGAGTCGCGTTTTTTCACGGCCTATCGCAAGCGCACACCGAGCCATAAGCACTGATACTGATGCACCAAGCGATGTTTCAGGCCCGTCCTGTTGCCACCGCCCATTTTAGCCGTCGACCGCGCCGCCTGCACCAACACTAGCGTTATTTTTGCAGCAGTTTGCAACCGCTCCAACGTCCCGTTAATTTGACCGGTAATGTTCCATCCAGTTTTTTCCTGGGCCTCGCATCGGTTTTGGATCCTGTAAGCCACATATTTTTTGGGGACCGTTTACGGCGCCCTGCTGCAGGCTACGGTCACCGGTCCGTCTCAGCAGGCCCTGCCAGCGTTTCAAGCGTTCAGGTAACGGGATGGAAATGCCGACTCCGGGTCCAGCATATCGGCGGTCTGTTATGATGGCCGGCTGGAGGTAACCGCCGACGCTTCTCCCCGCAGTCAGCGCGTTGCCCCGACGTAACCCAACTATGGAGTCACTGAGTTTATGCCACCCGATGAACTGCACTTGAATCTCAGGCACCTGGAACTGAACGATTACGAGCAACTCAAGGTGCTGATGGACCGGGTCTACAACGATATCGGTGGCTCATGGCCAAGGGAGACGATAAAACACCTGGTGCGTGAGTTTCCGGACGGCCAGCTGGTCATTGAGGACAATGGCAAACTGGTCGCGGTCGCCCTGACTGTCCGGGTTCGCTACGACCGTTTCAGCAACCCGCACACTTATGATGACCTGATTCTGCGCAACCAGAAAATCTGGCATAACCCCAAGGGCGACGCGCTCTATGGGCTGGACGTGTTTATTGACCCGGATTACCGCGGCTTCCGGCTGGGACGCCGTCTGTACGATGCGCGGAAGGACGTCACCCGTAATCTCAACCTCCGCGGTATTCTTGCTGGTGGTCGCATTCCCAATTTTGCGGCACACGCAGATGATATGCGGCCTGAGGAGTACATTGAGCGGGTCGACCGAAAGGAAATTTACGACCCGATACTGAGCTTCCAGCTGTCCAACGACTTCCAAGTAAAACGCCTCCTGCACCGGTACTTGCCGGAAGACGAAAAATCAAAGGGTTACGCCACTCTACTCGAGTGGAATAACATTATGTATGCGCCTCCCAGCGATATCTCGGACTTCCGCAAGTCCCAGGTACGACTAGGCGCGGTCCAGTGGCAGATGCGCGAATTTCATTCCGTGGATGAAGTTCTGACCCAGGTCGAATACTTTGTCGACGCCCTGTCGGACTACAAGAGTGACTTTGCCGTATTTCCAGAGTTCTTCAATGCGCCCCTGATGGGCCTGACGGACCAGGGCGACCAGACTCAGGCGATACGTTTCCTGGCCGGTTTCACGTCGAGGTTCCGGGAAGAAATGCAACAGATGGCCGTGAGCTACAACATCAATATCATTACCGGCTCCATGCCCGTGCAGGAAGGGGAACGTATCTATAACGTTTCCTACCTGTGTCACCGGGACGGACGAGTGGAAGAGCAGCGCAAGCTGCACATAACGCCTCACGAAAGAAGGGACTGGGTCATAGAAGGCGGCCAGGAGATGCGTGTATTCGACACGGATGCTGGCCGGGTCGCCATAATGATCTGCTATGACATTGAGTTCCCCGAGCTGGGGCGTCTTGTTGCCGAACAGGGCGTCGACATCCTGTTTGTCCCATTCTGGGTCGACACGAAGAATGGTTACCTCCGCGTTCGAAACTGCGCCCAGGCGCGGGCTATCGAAAATGAGTGTTACGTGGTAATCACCGGCAGCGTCGGTAACTTGCCCAAGGTTCAGAACCTGGACGTCCAGTACGCGCAATCCGCCGTTTTCTCGCCGTCGGACTTCGCCTTTCCCCACGATGCGGTGATGTCCGAGTCAACGCCAAATACCGAAATGATAATGTTTTCAGACCTCGACCTGGATAAGCTGAAGTTGATTCGCAACGAAGGTTCGGTAACGAATGGCAAGGATCGCCGCCTGGACCTGTATCAGCTGCAGTGGCGCCGCGAACCGACGGGATGATTCGGTGCGACTTCTGGTTTTACGCCCGCAGAGCTAATGCCGCAGCCTCTGCTGAGGTATGCCTTGCAGGTCGTTGATCGAATTGCAATTCGAAGAGCTTGTGACTAGAGTTGAACTAATCAGGCCGGTCCAATGGCCGGCTACCGGTTCCGGTTTACAGCCAGATCCTGGGCTCTTGGCATCCCGTGGTCCCGACGCGGTACCTGGGTCCCACGCGCAGTGCATTACGGCTGACCGGATTGAGAGGCCCTTGCATTCGCTGGTTACCCGCAGCGGGTCTCGACTAATTGCAGGAGACGTCAGTCTCATATGTTCAGTGCTGACTTTAATACAAAGCAACCGCTACCCGATCTCTTTGCCTCGTTCAACATGAAGCGTGGGCTTCTTCGCCGCGAGCAGATATTAGCGGCGGTATACCAGCTCGACGACTGCGGCTGTGTGATCAAAACCGATGAAGCTTTTGTGTTCGGGGATGAGATCCGGTTGTCGCTGTCTTTGAACATGCCCTTGGAAAGCGCTTCCACACCCCTCCTCACTGGTCGCATTGCAGGCGTGAGGAAGTACTGCAGTAATTTCTTTTATGCTGTTGAATTCAAAGGCGATATGGATGATTCCGCTACAGCGGATATCGCGCGAATACGCGCCCTGCTCGAACGCAAAGTTGCGCTCAAGGGCAGACGCAAAAGCAGGCGTAGCCCCGGCACGCCACCTGCGCTAAGAGCTGCTAGAGCATGAGCTGAGTGAATCGTTTATGATTGCAGCAGGTTCCGACCGTTAAAGGGAGATTTTGGATGGCGAGTAAAGACAAGTCGAGCAGCAGCAAGATTCGGAAAAAAATCAATAAAGAGCTCGAGAAGACCTCTGCACAGATCGAAACGCTGATCAGCGAAGCGCTACGACAGATTGATGGGTTGCAGACTCAGATCCAGCAGCCGGTAAAAAAGCTTATCGCAGATCTGGAGAAGATCCGCGAGCGCGAGATGAAGCGCTTCCATGACGAGTTCGAACGTCGGATGACCGAGCTTCACGATACGCAGGATATGTTGCTCAAGCGTTTGGGGATCAAAGGAAAATCTCTGGATCAAGCCAAGAAGGAGCTGGTAAAAAAAGGTTCCCGTACGGCTGACAAGGCGCCCAAGAAAGCAAAGAAAAAAGCAGAATCTGTAAAGGCCAGCACCGAGAAAAAAGCTTCCAAAGCGGCTAAGTCTGCCAGAAAAGTGGCAACTGACCAGCCGGCTGGAACGTCACGCTCATCCACGGCCAAGGCGCCGGCCTCCTCGACCGCGAGCCGGGCGACGGCCACAACGAGTGGGCGTAAGACGGCGGCAGCGAAATCGACAGGTACGACTTCGAGTACTGCCCCATCACGTTCGGCATCGGCCCGTACCTCCGTCGCCCAGTCCGGTTCCGCAAGCAGTTCCGGTTCTCCGCGAAAGTCGGGCACGGCTGCGCCAGCCAGCTCCAGCGGAGCAAAAAGCCAGACGACAGCGACTCGCAGCACGAGCGCAGCCGCAAAGCCCAGGTCAAGCGGTTCGGGCCGAAGCGCCAGTAGCGAACTGGGCCAGATAAAAGGGATCGGTCCCGCTATCGAGCGCAAACTCGAAGCTGGCGGGATCACGCGTATCGATCAGATTGCAAATCCCAGCGCAACCGAACAGGAGACGCTGTCTAAGGTCGCCTCCGCGAAAAATCTTGAGAACTGGCAGCAACAGGCGAGGACGATGGCCAGTACTGCAAAATCGAGCTGATCATCTGTGGCGTTCAGGCATTAGCGCGAGTGGTGCGCATTGCGCACCTCAACGCGTCCCTCTTCGGAGATTTTCCGGCCCGGCCTGATGAACCTCACGCGTGGTCTGTCTTGATGCCACTGACATAACCCGTCCATGCAGACAGGGAGCGCTATCGAGCTGTAGCGACCTCTGTTTCAGTCACTACCACCCAGTTTTTGCCTAACTGCCTCAGTTCTGTTTCTGCGTTTTTTGAGCCTACCGGTACCCCGGCTATCGCGGGCTTGCTGAACTCACCGCCTTCAACGCGGTCCATCGTATCGACATCAACGGTACGAACCAGATAGAGCTTGCCTTTCACCTTGACCTGAGAGCGGTGGGACAGGCCAAAAACAAATCGACAGTAGTCCAGTTTCAACTGAGCAAGATCACGCTCTGCTTTGGTGATCTTGCGTATCAGAACTTTCCGCAAACTATCGGCGTACTGCATTCAGTTGTTTCCTGCTTATTGGTGTTGGTGAAGCGCTGTCGTCGCAAAGGCCCCTGGCTTGGCAAACCGAAGGGCCATGAGCAAATTTATTGACGAAACTGAACAAGAAACAGGGCAAAGCCTGCCAAAGACAGGCACCTGCCGCGATCAGAGTGTGCAAAACGCTTCTCTGGATCTTTTCCTGTCGGTGCTAAAGGATGATGCAATGGTCCAGACGACTCAAGCACAACCGCGGTCCGACCCTGCTAAAACGCCAGTATAGTGACCTGCTTCGCGAATATTCAGCCCCCTGCCCCAGAGCACTACGAGATCGAGGCATCGATACCCGACTTGAGACCGACCCGGGACGCCACCCGACGGCCTGTCATCGGCGGGGGCCAATGCCGGCCTGTACGCCAATCTGAGGCCGATACTGACTTTTGGGCGGTGCCCTTTCCGATGCTGTGCCGTTGTGTTTACAGTAAACTGAACAATCTCCGCTACAGGTTTTTTTGTGAAACTCCACCTGAACCTTTACCTTGCACTCCAGTCGCCCGACGATAGCTGGACGGATCAATGACATCAGACAACCGTCTCGGAGCCGCGTCCGTCGCCGCTATTCAACAATATCTAAGGCTTGCTGAAACTGAAGGTGCAGACGTAGCCGGGCTGTGTGAGTCAGTCGGGTTGTCGCCCGCCATCGCCGGTGACCCGTCCGCTCAGGTGCCTGGCGAAGTATTCCAGCAACTTATTCGCCAGATGATCAACACGCTGGGAGATCCGATATTGGGTCTTCGTAGCGGCGATTTCGTGCAACCCGGGTCTTACAGCGTGCTCGGTTATATCACGATGAGCTGTGCGACGCTCGGAGAGGCCATCGCCCGCATCGCGCCGTATGAGCGCCTGGTAGGCGATATGGGCGTCACCGGGCTTTCGCAGTCGGGTGACAGCATGCTGCTTACCTGGCATTGCGGTTACACCGATGCAGCTGTCAGGCACCACATGATCGACAACGTGTTTGCGTCCTGGATCAACTATGCACGCTGGCTCGGTAATGTCGAAGATGTCTCACCGTTGTGGGTCGACCTGGAACACAGCTCTCCCGGAACGCTGTGGGAGGCAGCATATGGTGAGCGTTGGCGCTGCCCTGTTCGCTTCAGTCAGAAAACGAATCGAATCTGTATCCCAAAGTCACTATTACAGCATCCACTGCGCACCCCTGACCCATTACTACGGCAAACGCTCGAAGATCATGCTCATTCCCGCTTGGCTGCGCTAGGCGCAGAAAAGGGTTTTTCCACCCGGGTGCGCAGCGCAATACACCAACAGTTACGGGCAGGCATCACGCGACAGGACATGGTTGCCGAGCAGTTCTCAATGACTGTTCGCACGCTCCAGCGGCGCCTCAACAGCGAAGGCCACTCTTACCAGTCTCTACTGGATGAGGTCCGCCGGGAAATGGCGTGCGATTACCTGCAAAGGACCACGCTGCCTTTCCCCGACATCGCACTGCGATTGGGATTCTCGGATGTACGCTCGTTCCACCGCAGCTTCAAGACATGGACGGGAGTAACGCCGGGCAGCTACCGTAAAGTGGACGGCAAAGATTAATCCCAGACTCACCGACCGCGCGCATTCGGAGAACCGCATGACTTTCCAGCCTGAAGCCATTATCAACGCACGCCTTGTCGATAAAGACGGGCTGTTCCGAATCAATATTCGCGACGGGCATTTCGCCGGGACGACAGCGGCAGGTGATCTGACTCAAGCTGGAGCAAACGAGCTGGACGCCGGCGGTAACCTCGTCTGTGCCGCCTTTGTGGAGCCTCATATTCACCTGGATGCGGCCCTGACAGCGGGTCAACCTCGCTGGAACCAGAGCGGGACACTGTTCGAAGGTATCGAGTGCTGGTCTGACCGCAAGCGCGAGCTGAGCCGGGAGGATGTGATCGAACGCGCCGAACAAACCCTCAAGCTGTTTTCAGCGCACGGCATCCAGTATGTACGGACCCATGTTGACGTCACAGACCCGTCGCTCGCTGCATTGAAAGCGATGCTGGAAGTGCGCGAGCGGGTCTGCGGGTTCATTGATCTCCAGATCGTGGCTTTTCCCCAGGAAGGTATTCTCTCTTTCCCCGACGGTATGGCTCTGATGACCGAAGCCGTGCGGCTAGGTGCCGATGTGGTCGGCGGCATTCCCCACTTCGAGCATACCCGGGACTATGGCGTGGACTCCGTTCATAAGCTCATGGCCCTCGCCATAAAGCACGACCGGCTTGTGGATGTGCATTGTGATGAGATCGACGACCCCAGCTCCCGCTTCCTCGAAGTGCTTGCAGCGGCCGCCCTGAGTCAGGGCTACGGTCAGCGCGTTACCGCCAGCCATACCTGTGCCATGCACTCCTACGACAATGCCTATTGCAGCCGCCTCTTCAGACTATTACAGAAGGCTGACCTCAGGTTCGTAGCCCTGCCCACCGAAAATCTCCACCTCCAGGGCCGATTCGACACTTACCCCAAACGCCGAGGTATCACACGGGTGCCAGAACTACTGGATGCTGGCATCAAAGTCGCCTTCGGGCAGGATTCCATCCGGGACCCCTGGTACCCCATGGGGAACGGCAACCTTCTTCGCACCCTGGACGTCGGTCTTCACGCCTGCCACATGCTCGGCATGAACCGGATTGCCGCCTCCCTGGATCTGATTACCTACCACGGCGCCGCCGTGATGAACCTGCCCACCTATGGCCTGGCTGAGGCAATGCCGGCCCGGTGCGTTGTTCTGCAGGGACAATCACCGTACGAGGCACTTCTGGCGCAGGCCCCGGTACTCGCCTCGGTGCGTGATGGCCGGGTGCTGTTTCAGCGGGAAGAACGAGCGGTCGTGGTAGACGGCTGGATTTGAGTACAGGGATTGGCACAAGCGAGAGGTGAGTGCTTCCCGCCAGTGGTAAAGCAGAAAGGCTGGGCCAATCAGCCCCGCAGGTTGTAGTTGATGACCCGCCCGATCGAGCTGATGGCCTGACCGTCCCAGATAAACTCATAGTGCGCCGCCTGGGTAATGCGCTTGACCGACCGCGGCGAAAACAGGCCCCAACAGATCGCACCGGGAAGCCGTACCGAGCGGTAGCGAAGGCCCGAAGCCTTCTCTTTTTTCAGAGCCTTACCAAAGCTTCTTGAGGCGGAGTAGTCACACGGATCATATATTGCGTCACCAGGCGGCAGCGCCGTTGCGTCGACAACCTCAACCGGGCCAAAGCGGCACGTCAGGCCGCGAAACACCAGGCGGTCATAGCTGAGGCCCGTCACTCTGCGCCAGTAGCTCGACTGATGGTAGGCCACTTCGGTTATTGCCGTGTCGAGTGTATCCCCCATGTAGAGGACCCCGAACTGACCATCACTGAAGCGACTGCCTTCGGGATTAACATGGGTAAAAGGCGCTGTAGCGTAGGTACAGCCCGCTATTCCAAACGGAATCTCTTCCCGGGGAACCAGGTTGAGCTGCCCTAGCTCGGTCTGTACCCGGGGGTTGGTCAACGACTGAAGCTCGTAAAGCAGGTCAAACTCATCCTGATCTGCAACGTCATCAAACAGACTGACCGGCGGAAACCTGGAATTGACGAGGCGGTAGCCGGTCTCCTGGGTGATGGACATTGTCGGGAGTTTGCGCGAACTCACCACAGCCCTCCGCGCAGCGCATCAATACGCTTGAAAGTCTCGTACAGGGCCGCAAAGCTTCCTGTACTGATGAGACTGAGCGGGCTTTTTCCGTTGAAGAAGGGGTTGTCGTTAGGCATCGACATGAAGCCGTATACGTTATCCGGATTCTCAAAAATGATGCGCAAGCTGCCGTGAATATTAAGCAAATAGCTCAGCCGTTCCAGCTGATCCTGGTTCAGGCTCGCATCTTCGGGCTTCTTCCGGTACTTGTAGAAAGCCGGCCGCGATATCCGCAGAATGGCCTGGACCTGTTCCGCCGTGCAGCCCCATTTTTCCAGAATGTTGAGTACCACCTTAAGGCCGGTAGCCGACAACTTTCGCGAGTCCTGGATGTCGAGTGCGGGTAGTGCTTTCATCCCCTGAGTCCTGCCTGACCATCTGAAATACTGTATCAGCATAGACTTATTTCTTTTTTAAGTCTATATGAAGACTGTTAGCTCAGGTTACCGGGCCCCTGCAGAATCGGGCAGTTTGGGTTGGCTGACCAAATTCGGGGTCGTTTTCACCAATGCCGCCGAAAGTCACCTCGTAGCCATTCCGACCCGCCACGCCCCTTGCCCAGCGCTGGAACTTCATCCTGTCCCATTCAAATTTGTGGTCCGGCTCCCGGAATTCGCCTGGTTCCAGATCAAAAAGCGGGTTGTACTCCCGATTCGGCGTGGTCACGTAAACCATGGAAGGGCGCATCTGACCAAATACCGAGATCTCCACCCGTGAGAGCGCCTCGGGGTTTACATGCTCGATCGTTTCCACGAGAGCTGCCGCATCGTAGCCGGCCAGTGCGGGCTGGGCCTCGGCGTAGGAGCCCTGCATCAGTCGGATCCGCTGGGTTTTCTCATTCAACCAGCTCGCCAATACCTCTCTCGCCTGCCGCAGGGACAGGCCAGACGCTTCCAGGCCTACAATCTCGTCAAACTGAGGGTCATCGGCCAACCGGTACAGGAGCGACCCGGAACCACAGCCAAGGTCCAGTACGCGCCGGGCGCCTGAGGCCTTGAGCTGGGTAAAAACGTGAGCCAGACGAATTTCATGGAGCGAAGTCATCTGCGTCATGTTTCGCGGAAAGGCGCGATCAGCTGACATAGACGCACACTCCGCCGGACACTGCCGACCTGCCGGCGACGGTCACCGGAGCAGTAATTCGACCGGGACCTGCAGCTACCTGCGGAAAAGAACCCACAGATGGGTTCGGAAAGTGACTAGCGGGAATTCTGAGAGAGCGATAGTTCATGCTGTGGAGCCAGTGCTGTGGACTTTAAGGTGGTTGTCACCCCTTTGGCCGCATTAAACCACCAGTCGCCCGCCCATTGCACTGCCTCGGGCAAGCCATGTCGCAGCACTGGATCGCTGGGATTCAGCAATGGGTCGCTGGGATTGGCGACAGGGCAATCCTGAGCACCGTCACAAATGGCGTACTGGATACGCAGCGCAGCCCGGTCCCGGGAAGCTTTTTCCTGGGCAGACTGCGCGCCAGAGGATGCACACAAACGGGGGTCAGCCAGAGTGTTCTGGCTGCAGCACGACCACACCCAGCGGCGGCAACGATACGGAGATACTCGCGGTCTGCCCGTGCATGGGCTTATCCTGGGCTGCCACTTCCCGATTAAGGTTATTGGCGCCGCCGTAACGTTCGTTGTCGCTGTTTAACCGCTCAGCCCAGGTGCCCAGAACAGGCACGCCGACCTGATAATGCGCATGGGGCATGGGTGTCAGGTTGGCGATAACCAACACCGGTTGCCCTGCCCGGCTCCAACGTAGCCATGCGAAAACACTGTTTGTCTTGTCGTCCCCGATCACCCAGCTGAAACCCTCGGGCTCCGCATCGCGCTCATAGAGCTCCGGCAGCCCTGCATAGAGTCTGTTGAGGTCAGCGACCAGGCGCTGAACGCCGACGTGCCGGCCGTCGTCAAGCAAGGTCCAGTCCAGTTCCCGATCGTGACTCCATTCGCGCCACTGGCCAAATTCGCAACCCATGAACAAGAGCTTCTTACCGGGGTGAGTCCACATGAACGAAAGATAGGCCCTAAGGTTGGCAAACTTCTGCCAGTCATCCCCCGGCATTTTGTTGATGAGTGAGCCTTTTCCGTGAACGACTTCGTCGTGAGAAATAGGCAGAACGAATTTTTCTGAAAACGCATAAACCAGACCAAACGTCAGGCTGTCGTGGGCATGGAAACGATACATGGGATCGGTCTGGATGTACTTGAGCGTGTCGTGCATCCAGCCCATGTTCCATTTGTATGAGAAGCCCAGGCCGCCTTCATCCACCGCCTGCGTCACACCGGGCCATGCTGTTGATTCTTCAGCGATAACGAGCGCACCGGGTGCTTCCTCGGCCACAACTTTGTTGAGGTGACGCAGGAAGTCGATCGCTTCCAGGTTCTCCCGACCGCCGTGCTCATTCGGAATCCACTCGCCGTCTTTACGGGAATAGTCCCGGTACAACATGGACGCGACCGCGTCCACCCGCAGCGCATCAACGTGAAAGTCTTTGAGCCAGCGCAGCGCTGACGCAAGCATGAAGCCGTGCACCTCACGTCTGCCGAGGTTGTAGATGTAGGTATCCCAGTCCTGATGGAAGCCCTCAAAAGGATGTGCATACTCATACAGGGCCGTGCCATCAAAGCGTCCCAGACCATGGGTATCGGTCGGGAAATGAGCCGGAACCCAGTCGAGAATGACGCCGACGCCTGCCTTGTGGCACCTATCGACAAAATAGGCGAAATCCCGGGTATCACCGAAGCGGCCGCTGGGGGCGAACTGACCTAATGGCTGGTAGCCCCAGGACCCCCCAAAGGGATGTTCCATGATCGGCAACAGCTCGATGTGGGTAAAGCCCATCTCCACAACGTAATCGACCAGGTGCTCTGCCATGGCACGCCAATCGTACAGCGCGCCTTCGTCCCCACCATGTCGGCGCCAGGACGCGGCATGCACTTCATAGGTCGTCATGGGGCGGTCAGGGGCCTGACGTTCAGCGCGGTCGCGCATCCAGTCGTCGTCCTGCCAGTCATAGGGCGACGTATCGGCCACAATCGAAGCAGTGCCCGGTGGTTCTTCCGTGGCAAGCGCCACCGGGTCAGCCTTGAGCACCACGGCACCTTCCGCGTCCAGCAACTCATACATATAGCGCTCGCCGGGGCCTAGCTGGGGCAGGAACAGCTCCCAGACGCCCGCTGGGTGGCGTTTGCGCATGGGGAAACGTCGGCCATCCCAGCTATTGAAATCGCCCACCACGGAAACGCGACGGGCATTCGGCGCCCACACCGCAAAGCGCACGCCGGCCACGCCATCTACCACCATGGGCTGAGCGCCAAGGCAGTGCCCCAGGTTGCGGTGGGTGCCCTCGCCGATAAGGTACAGGTCGAGCTCCCCCAGCAGCAGGTCGAAGGAGTACGGGTCCTCCACCTCCTGCTCAACGGCGCTCGGCCAGCGGATGCGCAGCCGATACGGCGCTCCGTGGGGCATGCGCCCAGCGAAAAGCCCAGGTATCTGGATGGATTTCAGGCTGCACATCACCTTGCTGCTCTCCCGATCCAGTACATCTATTCCCAGGGCTCCGGGCATGTAGACCCGCAACAACAGGCCCTCAGCATCCTCATGCAGCCCGAGCACCGAAAACGGATCCCCGTGCCGGGCGTTAGACAGGGCCTCCGCGTCGTGGCGGGATAGTCGCAGCGTCTGATCGCTTCTGGTAAGGCTCGCGGACTCAGTCATGGGCTTCTCCCCCTGTCTTTTGATCGGCCAACTGTGCGGCAAGTGCAACCAGACTGCGCAGGGGTATGCCCAGCCAGGCCGGTCGGTTCGCTGCTTCATAGGCAATTTCGTAAGCGGTCTTCTCCAGTAGGAACAGCTCCAGCGCTGCGTCTGCGCCCTGTTCACTTTCCCACTGGTGTCCGATACCTTCGGCGCTCTCCACATAAGCATTCAGGAAGGCCTGGCGTCCGCGGATACGGTACTGTTCAGTGACCGCATGCCCCGCCTCGGCCGAAGCGGCATCTGACTCACGGGCCGAAAGTTTCTCGTCTATCACAGCGCCGGCGTAGTCGAATGAACGCAACATACCAGCGACGTCCTTCCAGGGGCTGTCCTTGGCCCGTCGTTCGGCCATGGGTCGCGCCGGCTCGCCTTCGAAGTCAATAAGGTAAGCGTCGTCGTGGGCCACGAGGACCTGGCCAAGATGGAGATCACCATGGATCCGGGTCAGCAGGCCACCGCGCGCCTGTCTGGCTAGTCGCGCTGGCGCCTGTTTCAGAAGATCGCCCCGGGCCAGTGCCTGTTCCACCAGCGCACGGTCCGCTTCCGTTGCGTCAGCTTTATGCTGCTCAAGCAGCTCGAGGGCTTCCTGCACGCGCTCGCCCACCCGACGGGACCAGGTTTCGACCTGGCTGTTATCCGCCACATCGGGCGCAAAAGCGGGGTTATCAGTCTCCCGGGCGAGAACCTGATGGAGTTCGCCCAGACGCCGGCCCAGCGTCGCTGAGAAAGTTTCCAGCTCATCGAAAGCACCAAAGGTCGACTCGCGCTCTTTTTCCTCGTCGTACTCGGCTTCATGCAGTGCACGTTCGAGCGTGCTGCGCGTCCACGCCCAGGCATCGCCCTGATTGTCCACATAACGCTGGATCAACATCAGGGTTTGCGGTGCGCCATCCGGTCCGTGTCGGGCAACCTCGCCGTACATCGGCGGTACCTGGGTATATCCGCACTCGCTCAGGTAACGACCAATTTCTGCCTCGGGATGAATACCCGGCTCAAGCCGCCTTAACAGCTTCAGGACCACCGTGCGGCCGATCACCACCGAGCTGTTGGACTGCTCCACTGACTCGTGGGACACCTCGGGATTGTCCTCCAGCTCCAGCTCCTTCAGCAGCGGGGTCGGGGTGAACCTCAACTCGCCCTGATCAGAAGGAATAACAGCTGAATCTCGAATCAGGTCCAGAACGCGCAAGGCGAAACTGTCCAGCGCCAATCCGTCGGTCAACAAGCCGACCTCGCGGCCACGGCGCACGCGCGCGAGGGCCAACTGCTGCGCGAGTACCTGGTTCCTGTCATCCTCACCAAGAAACCCGAAGGGTAGCTGGTAGCGCTCCGTGCCCTGGCTATGGCGTACTTCAATCTCGCTGATGAGCATCTCGTGCCGGGCGTCGCCAAGAGGCGCTGTGTAGAGAATGCGCACGTTCTCGATACGCGCCTGTTTGGCGCCGAACCAGCGTCGTTTAGGTAGATAAGTCGGCAAAGCCTCTTTCTCGACCAGGGCGCGCGGCGTCGGCTGCAGAATTTCTTCCAGGTTGCGTTTGGTGATCAGGGTGACGTAGTCCGGCATCGGCTCCGGCGGCCGCACGTGCCAGTCGGGCATTTCCGACTCGCTTGCCATCAGGAACCAGTAAAACCCGTAAGGCGGCAGGGTTAGTTGGTAGGGCAATGCGCCAACCGGAGGAAAAGCACTGCCGCCTATCATTTCTACCGGTACCTGTCCGGCGAACTCGGACAGATCCAGCTCCACGGCCTGGGCGGTGCGGGCAACGTTGGCAACGCACAACAGGGTCTCGCCGCCCCCGTCCTCTGTCGTTAGCTGGCGCATGTAAGCCAGGATATGCCTGTTGGCCGGGTAGAGCAGCCGCATCGTGCCCCGGCTGAAGCCCCGGTGTTTGGCCCTTACAGTCAGAAGGCGGCGCATGCTGTTGAGCAGCGAGTGCGGATCCCGTGACTGAGCCTCAACGTTGACCGACTGAAAACCGTACAGCGGATCCATAATCGGCGGGAGTACGAGGCTTGCAGGATCTGCCCGCGAGAAGCCGCCATTGCGGTCCATGGACCACTGCATGGGCGTGCGGACACCGTCCCGGTCACCCAGGTAGATGTTATCACCCATGCCGATCTCGTCCCCGTAGTAGAGCGTGGGCGTGCCCGGCATCGACAGCAGCAGACTGTTTAACAGCTCTACCCGCCGGCGGTCGCGCTCCAACAGAGGCGCCAACCGCCGCCTGATACCCAGGTTAATACGGGCCCGGCGGTCAGAGGCATAGTGGTTCCAGAGGTAATCGCGCTCCTTGTCGGTGACCATCTCCAGCGTCAGTTCATCATGGTTGCGCAGAAAGATAGCCCACTGGCAATTGGCGGGGATATCCGGAGTCTGGCGAAGAATGTCGGTGATAGGAAAGCGGTCTTCCTGGGCCAGCGCCATATACATGCGCGGCATCAGCGGGAAGTGAAAGGCCATGTGGCATTCGTCGCCTTCACCGAAGTATGGCCGGGTATCTTCGGGCCACTGATTGGCCTCGGCCAGCAACATCCGGTCCGGGTAGCGTTCATCGATAACCGCCCGGATACGCTTGAGCACGTCGTGGGTCTCTGGCAGGTTCTCGTTGTTGGTTCCTTCGCGCTCGACCAGATAGGGAATGGCATCCAAGCGTAGGCCATCGACACCAATGTCGAGCCAGTACTCCATCACCTTCAACAATTCGTCCAGCACGACGGGATTGTCGAAGTTGAGGTCGGGCTGGTGCGAGTAGAACCGATGCCAGAAATAAGCATTCGCGACCGGATCCCAGGTCCAGTTGGAGGACTCGGTATCCAGAAAGATGATGCGGGTGCCGGGGTACTTCTCGTCCGTGTCCGACCAGACGTAAAAGTCACGCTCTGGCGAACCTGGCGGCGCGCGACGGGCCGCCTGGAACCACTCGTGCTGGTCAGATGTATGGTTAATGACCAGTTCCGTAATGACCCTCAGCCCCCGCCGATGCGCCTCAGCAATAAAGCGCTTGGCGTCTTCGAGCGTGCCGTAATCCGGGCTGACGTTGCAATACTCAGCGATGTCATAGCCATCGTCGCGCCGCGGGGACGGGTAAAAAGGCAACAGCCACAGGGTGTTAACGCCGAGACTGACCACATAGTCGAGCTTTTCGATCAGGCCGCGGAAGTCGCCGATACCGTCGTCATTGCCGTCAAAGAAAGATTTGACGTGCAACTGGTAGATAACGGCGTCCTTGTACCAGAGCGGGTCATCCAGAAAACGTTCAGTGCCCGTATCCATGGATTCGCTGACGCTTTGTTGTACGCCTTTGGCATCCGTCATTGCGTTTGCCTCCTTGCCTTGTTCTTGCGTGGTTCATTAGTGGCGCCCACGTAATGGCGGCGCCCAATAGGTCGTTTCAATACTGGACTCTGTCCCCGGCCCTATCTAATGTCTGCCGACATCTACCCTCCAGATGCCAAAGGGCATCCCCGGCTCGAGCCGTGTCCATTGATGCTTCCCATACCAGGTCCAGCGATGTCCGGTCATGAGGTCCTCGGCGTCCAGCGCGGCGTCATCCGGCATGCCGAGCTTCCACAACGGCAACTCGAAGTGCCCCTCGTGTGCTTCAAACGGATCCAGGTTGATTGCGCCAAAAACCACATTGCTGTTGTCCTGTGTGCGCTTGCTGAAAAACAGCAGGCGCTCGTTGTGAATGGGGTGAAATTCGAGCCCCAGGTGCGTCTGTAGCGCGGGATTTTCGCGCCTGATCCGATTAAGTTGCGCGATCTCGTAGATAATATTGCCCGCGGCGGCGTAATTTCGGGGCCTCAGCTCGTATTTCTCGGAGTTCAGGTACTCCTCCTTGCCCGGGACCGGCTCGCCCTCGCAAAGCTCAAACCCCGAGTACATTCCCCAGGAACCTGACCCCAGTGTCGCAAGGGCTGCCCTGATGAGAAAGCCCGGTCGTCCCGACGACTGCAGAAACGTGGGGTTGATATCCGGCGTATTGACGAAGAAATTGGGGCGGAAGCTGTAGCGCAGCGGCGGCTCGTTCAGCTGCGTAAAGTACTCGGTCAGCTCGGCCTTGGTATGGCGCCAGGTAAAGTAGGTGTAACTCTGGTTGAAGCCCAGCTTGCCCAAACGAGACATCACGGCTGGCCGGGTAAAGGCCTCTGCCAGGAACAGAACGCCAGGATCCCGGCTGCGAATGTCGGCGATCAGCCACTCCCAGAACGGAAACGGCTTGGTATGCGGGTTGTCTACCCGGAATATGCGTACGCCCTGTTCGACCCAGTGTTCGACCACATCCCTGAGCGCAAGCCAAAGCGACGGAATCGCATCCTCAGCATAGAAGTCGACATTGACGATGTCCTGGTATTTTTTGGGTGGGTTTTCGGCATAGCGTATAGAGCCGTCTGGGCGCCAGGAGAACCAGCCCGGGTGTTCCTTGAGCCAGGGGTGGTCTGGTGAGCACTGAATGGCAAAGTCGAGCGCGATTTCCATGCCGTAGTCCGCTGCGGCATCGCGCAATGCCCGAAAGTCCTCAAAACTGCCCAACTCCGGGTGGATCGCCTCATGGCCGCCCTCGGGACTGCCGATCGCGTAAGGGCTGCCTACATCGTCGGGGCCGGCATCCAGCGTATTGTTCCGGCCCTTTCGATGGGCCTTGCCGATCGGGTGAATGGGCGGAAAATAAAGCACGTCAAACCCCATGTCGCGGATCATCGGCAGTCGGCGATGAACATCAGCAAAAGTGCCATGCCGGCGGGGATCGTCCGTCTCGGAACGGGGAAACAGCTCATACCAGCTTGAGAACAGGGCCTTCTGACGGTCAACCTCGACCGGATACCCAATCTCGGTCCGCGCCAGATGAGGACGTGTGTCCGCGTCAGCCATAACCTTCCGCGTCTTGCCGTCAAGCATCACCGCAACCCGGTCACTGTCGCCGTCCGCCTGCTGTAAGCGCGTATAAAGATGTTCAAGCTCAGCCCTGGTATCCCCCGACACCTGCTCGAGCACAGAAGCGACCAGGCGCCTGCCTTCCTCCAACTCCAGCCCGACCGGAACGCCGGCGTGATGTTTTTTGTAGAGCTCGTCCCTGAAAGTGCCGAAAAGGTCCCACCAGGCCTCAATCTCGAACATGTAGCGGCCGGGATTTTCTGGCACGAACTGACCAGACCAGAGATCATTCCCCAGCGGCCGCACCAGGCTCATGGGCTCCCTGTGCCATGCCCCCTCAAGGTCACGCCAGCGTACGGCAGCCGCCAGAACATCGTGACCGTCGGCAAATATCGCGGCAGAAACCTCCACCGGTTGGCCCGCGATCGCCTTGATCGGAAACCGGCCACCGTTTAGCGCGGGCTGCACTGACTCGATCGCGATTCGCGGCGCGGCTGCGGCATGCAAAACTTCCTCTGAGTCACCGGCGCTCCGCGGCTCCACGGTTGTGGTCTTGCTTTTCCTGGCCATCAGCTTCTCCTCCATGCTTCTGTTCAGTCGGACCTGGGGCGGCGCGACCGCGCCCGTAGACTCCGGGGGCAAGTACGGTCAGCCCTCGCCTACTCGTCCTCCTCGTCAGGATCACGTCGCGACCACTGCCGCCTGCGCTCGTGCACCAGTTCCATCAAGGCCAGGGAGCGGGATTCGACTTCATGGGTGCCATTGGACAAGTGCCGGTAATCAGCGCCTTCTTCCAGATGGGCTGTGTCGAGCCGATACATCCAGATATACCCGTCAGGAGGCTCGGGTAGCTGAAAATCCACGGGCTCATGGTGGGCATTCAACAGGAGCAATAGCGTCACATCTTCGCCCCGACGCCGAATGCCTGTGGCCTGGGCACTGCCGTTAAGAAGGACGGCCATGCTGCAAGTGGCTGGATCCTCCCAATCCTCGACCGACATCTCCTCGCCGCTCGGCGCAAGCCAGGTCACGTCCTTGTTACCAAAGTTCTCGTCATACTTGCCCGTCAGGAAACGCCCGCGCCGCAGAATGGGATAGCGCAAACGCAACGCGATCACTCGGCGAACGAAGTCGATCATGTTTCGAGCTTCTTCGCTGTGGTCCCAGTCGATCCAACCTATCTCGTTGTCCTGGCAGTAAGCATTGTTATTGCCGCCCTGGGTACGTAGCATTTCGTCCCCCGCCAACAGCATCGGCGTGCCCTGGGAGAACAGCACCGTAGCGACGAAGTTGCGTACCTGGCGCAGTCGGATGGCGTTTATCGCCGGATCGTCGGTCTCGCCTTCTACGCCGTAATTGCACGATATGTTGTGATCGTGGCCGTCTTCGTTGTCTTCGCCGTTCGCCTCGTTGTGTTTTTCCTCATAGGCCACCAGATCGTAAAGGGTGTAACCGTCGTGGGCCGTGACAAAGTTGATGGATGCGTATGGGCGGCGTCCGCGACGGTTGAACAGGTCCGCTGAAGCAGTAAGCCGGGTCGCCAGTTCGGCAAGCTGACCCTGGTCTCCCCGCCAGAATGCCCTGAGGGTGTCGCGATACTGGTCGTTCCATTCGGCCCAGCCCGGCGGGAACCGCCCCACCTGATAACCGCCGGGACCGCAATCCCAAGGTTCGGCGATCAGCTTGACCTGGCTCAGGACGGGATCTTGGTAACAACTCTGCAAAAAGCCGCCGGCCTCATCGAAGCCATCGGGCTCGCGGGCCAGGATCGTCGCCAGATCAAAACGGAAGCCATCGACACGCATTTCTTCTGCCCAGTAACGTAGGGAGTCCGTCACCATCTGCAGCACGCGGGGATGGCTCAGATTCACTGTATTGCCGGTCCCGGTATCGTCGATGTAGTAGCGCGGTTTTTCCGGCATGAGGCGGTAGTACGACGCATTGTCGATACCCTTGAATGACAGGGTCGGACCCAGTTCGTTGCCCTCAGCCGTATGGTTGTAGACCACATCGAGAATGACCTCGAGATTGGCAGCATGAAAGCGCGCCACCATTTCCTTGAATTCGCTGACCGAGTCCCCTGCCATATAGGCCCGATGGGGGGCGAAGAAGCCGATGCTGTTATATCCCCAATAGTTGCGCAGGCCTTGTTCCAGCAGCCGTTGATCCTGCACGAACTCGTGGATCGGCAGAAACTCCACGGACGTGACGCCGAGCGACTTGATGTACTGGGCGACGGCTCCTGTCATCATGCCGGCGAAAGTGCCACGCAGGTGTTCGGGCACATCCGGGTGCGCCATGGTGAAGCCGCGCACATGAGCTTCGTAGATAACGGTGCGGCTCCAGGGGATATCTACATCGCGGGAGCGACCCCAGGTGAACGCCGGGTCGATAACTTCGCAGCGGGGCATGAACGGAGCACTATCGCGCTCGTCAAAACTGAGGTCGCCATCGGGATGGCCGATGGTGTAGCCGAATACCTCGTCGACCCACTCGACTTCGCCGACGATGCCTTTGGCATAGGGGTCGAGCAGCAGTTTGTTCGGATTGAAGCGGTGCCCTTTTTCTGGCTCGTAAGGACCGTGCACACGATACCCGTAAAGCTGACCTGGACGCGCATCCGGCAGATAGCAGTGCCAGATCTCATCCGTGTATTCGGGCATATCGATGCGCTCAATTTCTTCTTTGCCCTCCAGGTCAAAAAGGCAGAGTTCTACCCGTGTGGCGTTCGCGGAGAACAAGGCGAAGTTGACGCCGAGTCCGTCCCACGTTGCGCCCCGGGGAAACGGCGAGCCCTCACGAACCCGCGATTTAAAGCCATTATTGGTTTTGCTCATACTTCTCATCCATGAAGAATTTTTTGCCACCGAAGCATCAAGCGGCGCACTCTTGTATCGCTCGGCCACGGCTGCGGTGCGCCTCGGGCCGGAGCTGGCAGCGTGCTGTTTCTTCTGCGCTGCTGCAGCCGGGCGCGCGGGCGCGGTTAGCTAACCGGCGTCGCCCTTCGGCTTCCTCGGTGCTTTTGCCGGCTTTTTGGTTCCGGGCGCTTTGGCACCCGTTTGAGCCGTCGCGGTCTTGGGCTTCTCGGCTTTGGGCTTGCCACCGACACCGGCGCGGGCGTTCGCCTTCTTCTCAGCCTCTGCAATGGCTTTCTTACCCTTTGCGCCCGGCGAAACCGGAGCCTTTGCCGGACTGGTGATCGGCTCGGGCCTGGCGTAGTCCGAGGCGCCCCGATCATCGACCGGTTCCTGGTCGTCAGGCGCTTGCAGGGGCAGGTCATCCACCGGCGTGTTGTGGCCCCGCTCGGCCTGCACGATCTTCAGCGCCATGTCCCAGTGCCGCTGCTCCTGGCCAGACGGCCTGCCTTCTGACTCCCATATGCGATAAGCCAATTGCCGTACGCGCAGATCCTGATCAGTCATTGTTGTTCCCTCCCTGTGTTCATTGGTTCTGACGACCGCCTGGTGCAGGCCTATCGGGCCTTGAGCACACCAACGGGAAATTCTGCCAGCAGCTTCGCTACCGGAACGGCGTCTTCTGTGATTCTCAGTTCCTCATCGGACAGCAGGTTCTGCCAGTCATCCGACGTTGCGGCCAAAAAACCCTCCGGTAGCTGCAGCCGGGTATCACCCCACTGCGCCTGGGCTATGACCGGCAGTTCAGCACCTTCAAGCAAAGTGGAAGGCAGTCGTGGGACGACGACCAAAACGGCTTCTCTCTGCCGGCGGCGGATAAATGCGACTACGTGGCGGGCTCGGCTGCCGACAACATCAACGGGTTCATAGCTGCCTTGCAGGAACAGTTCGGGACAGTCGCGGCGCAGGTGCAGAAGTCGAGCTATGAGCGCCTGCTTGACCTGACCGTTGCGCCAGGCTTCCAGAGCCTCAGTCGGTACTGGGTTCTGCCGCAGCGTTTCTGCGCGCAGTGCGTAGTCGACGGGTCGCCGATTATCCGGATCAACCAGAGACAGGTCCCAGAATTCAGTGCCCTGATACAGGTCGGGGATGCCGGGTACGGTTATCCGCAAGGTGGTCTGTGCCAGGCCATTGACTGCTCCGGCAACGTCGAGTGAACGCGCCGCGTTGGCGATGTCCCGCCGCAGGGACGCCGTTTCGAACAATCCGGTAAGGAATTCGCTACAGGCACGTTCATAGCCTGCGTCCGGCCAGAGCCAGTGACTATGCAGTTTGGCTTCCCGCAGTGCTTTCTCGTGCCATTGCAGGAGCCGGTCACGGTAGTGGGTGATCCCCGCATCATCACTGTCGTCAAGCTCCAGCGGCCAGGAGCCCAGCAGGATCTGATAGAGAATCAGTTCATCCGCCGGCGCGGGCGCCAATCCACCGGACAATTTTTGCCGTAGGGGCTCGGCATCGCGCTGCCAGCGTCGGACATCCGAGGCGAAACGTCCGGCTTGTTCGCTGAGCGCGGCCAGACGCGCGCGCACGTCTTCGCCGCGTTTGTGGTCATGGGTGGCGGTAGTCACCATCGAACGCGGAAAATAGCGGGCGCGATCGCCACAGGCCTGGTGGAAGTCCAGCGGCGAATAACTGAGGCGGTCTGGCTCGAAGCCGACATCATTGCGGGAGATAAGCACTGCGGAGCGGTAACCCGCCGTGTCTTCCACCGCTTTAGCAGCCACTGGCGAAGTCAGTTGCTGAAACCGGGCTATGGCCTTCAATCGAAGGGCGCGTTCCCTGGCGACTTCTATTGCCGATGGCGCCTCGCCCCCAAGCCACCGTTCAAGGTTCATCAGGATAATGTGATCCGGGTCGTTCAACTCCTGCTTCGCGCCCGCCATAGCCTGCTGAAAGAATGATTCATCCTCGGGTGGTCTGCCGTTCTGGTCAGCGTAGGTGCGGTAAACCCTAAAATGTCTTATCAGCGCGGCGAGCGTCCGTTTGACCGCGCCCAGCGTGAAGTCCCGTGTCGACAGGTCCTGCCGGGCAACGGCCAGCAGCGCCCGGGCGCAGGCGGAGAATTCGCTGGCCAGTGTCGTACGCAGGATTTCAATGCGCGCTCGCCGTTCCTCAAGATGGAAGTCATCGCTTCGACCGCTGGTTTCGCGCCAGAGGTCGCGCAGCAGGCCAACATGGGACGGATCGTGCTGAAGCGCCGAGACGTCATTCATGAACTCGTAGCCCGTCGTGCCGTCGACCTGCCAGTCCTGATGCAGAGGCTCGTCGGCAGCGAGTATTTTCTCAACGAAAAGCGCGACGCGCCGTGGCACGTTATCGGGTCGCCGTTCAGCCAGTTCATCGAGGCGGCTTCGCAGTTTGCGGCAGTACCCACGCGGATCGACCAGACCATCCACATGGTCAACCCTTAACCCATCCACCCAGCCGAGTTCGACCAGGCGGAAAATCTCGCTGTGCACCTCTTCGAAGACATGAGGCAACTCGATACGCAAGCCACCCAACTCCGTCACATCGAAAAACCGGCGCCAGTTGATGTCATCCGATGCCGTGCGCCACCAGGCCAGCCGGTAGTTCTGCTCCTCCAAAAGCCGATGCAGGCGCTCTGACCCGTCGTCACTGCGGCCGTCGAAGCAGGCCACCACTTGGTCAAGTTGCTCCCTGCCCTGACGGGTATCCAGCACCTTGCCCAACGCTTCATGGGTCTGCACTAGATCTTCAGCACTCTCCGCCGCAGCGCACTGGTGCCGGATGGGCTCAAGGTCGTCGCCGCCCATTTCGGCCAGAATAAGCCCGTAGGTGCGCGGGTCAATAGGAAAACGGTGCTCGTGGTAGTCGACGTGAAAGCCGCTTTCCCAGCCGAGTTTGAGATCGCCCGAAATGAGCGATTCCCCGTAGGGCTGACCGAGGAAAGGAACCAGTACTTTGCCGGTGAGTAACGGGTCGGGTGATTCCCAGTCAATATCGAAGAAGTCGGCGTAGCGGCTTTGCCGGCCCCAGCGCAGTACGTCCTGCCACCATTGGTTCTCGGAACCGCCCACCGCCACATGGTTGGGGACGATGTCCATGACCAGGCCCATGTCCTTTTCCCGCAGTCGCTTTACCAGGCGCTCAAGCGCGGCTTCATCGCCCAGCTCCGGGTCAAGCCGTGTCGGATCAATCCCGTCGTAGCCATGAGCCGAACCGGCGCGCGAGGCCAGCAAAGGCGATGCGTATATATGGGTGACGCCCAGGCTGGAAAAGTAATCAACCAGCTGAGCGGCATCGTCGAGGGTGAAATCTGCATGAAACTGCAGGCGAATTGTCGAGACCAGTTGGGTCATCGCTGTGCCCCCGCCTTCGCTGGTGGCTCGACCTTTTGCCGGCACTGGTCCAGCCCGCGCAAACGGTGACGGACGTCGGCGGACTCAAGTAAGTCTTTTGCGTCGGGTGACCAGCGGCGGCGCCAGTTGGGATGCTCGTCCATCGTGCCTGGCAAATTCGCCTGCTCTTCCAGCCCCAGCACATCTTCGACCGGAAGCAGCGTCAGCGGAGACGGAACCTGAGCCATGAAACGGGCTGTCGCGTCGAGCACGCGGGTCGCGTCCAGGTCGCTTGCGCTCAGCTTTTCCGGTACCGAATGGGGCGCTACAAGGCCGAGGGCGAGCGCGAGTTGAGCCCTTTCTTTTGCCCGACCGTTGTGTTCCGCCTCCGCCGAACGGTCCGCCTTCAGGAGGCCGAGACTGCTGCGCCATTCAATGTCGCGGCCGGCCCACCAGCCAGCAACGGTCGGCAGGTCATGGGTGCTGGTCGTGGCCATGGCTTCGCTGGACCAACTGTCGGCATTGCGGAAGCTGCCCTCATGCCCTCTCTCAAACCCTCTCTCAAACCAAAGCACTTTCATGCCCAGTATGCCTTTCTCAGCGAGTCGCTCGCTGAAACCAGCCGCCACGGTGCCCAGGTCCTCGCCGATCACAATGGCGCGGTGCCGCCAGGACTCGAGCGCCACCAGCCGGAGAAGGTCGTCAAACGGGTAGCGCACATAGGCGCCCTGGTCGGGGCCCGACCCGTGGGGGATCAGCCACATGCGCATCAGCCCGAGAATGTGATCAATCCGCAGACCACCGGACTGGTCGAAGCCCGCTCGCAACATGTCGATAAAGCTGCGAAAACCCGACTGCACGAGCCCATGGGGCGAGAACGCAGCCAGCCCCCAGTCCTGCCCGTGAACATTGAATGAGTCCGGCGGTGCACCTATCGAGAGCCCTTGTAGCATCTCGTCCTGCCGGCTCCAGGTCTGGCTGCCCGCGTCATCCGCACCAACGGCGAGATCAGAAATAATGCCAACGGCCATGCCCGCCTCACGCATGGCGGAATGAGCACGCAGGAGGCCGTCAGCCGCCAACCACTGCAGGAATGCATGGAAACGGACTTCATCTTCATGCTCCTCAGCAAACCGCGCTACCGCAGTACTGCGGGGATGCTGCAGTTCTTCCGGCCAGTCACGCCAGGTTCCCGGGCCACGGGCCGCCAGGATGGCCTCAAAACGGCAGTGGTCTTCCAGTACTTCGCCGCCTTGCTGGCGATAGTCGTCGAGCTGTTGCCGCAGGGCCTCTGACCGGGCGTCATCCGAGCCCATCACGTCGTCATAAAGTGCCCGCAGCCACAACAGTTTTGCCGACCCGGCCCGAGGCCAGTCCACAAGTTCCATGGCTTCCAGGATCCGTAACTGCTCCTTTATCCCGCAGCGGGCCTGCGCGGCCTCAACACGTTCTTTGCCCATCAGGCCTTCGGGCGCGCAGTAGAGAGCGTTGCGCAACAGCCGGCTCGATGGCGAATAAGGACTGAAGCGTGCCGTATCGCCACTGAACATGGCGTGGGTGGGGCTGATCGCCACGGCGTCTGCCCCCTGCCCGGCGGCAGATTGCCCCAGGTGTTGTAAAGCCAGGGCATCGCCGAACCCACCATCGCCCGGACGACGCAAGGAGTATAGCTGGGCCGCCATACCCCAGAGGCGCGCTTCCTGAATGGAACAGGCGTCGGCAGGCGTATAGCAGCGGGTCGGTGCAACCGCCAGACAGAGGTCCGCGTCGCCCAGCTGCAGCCGGTGATAACCGGCGTCGTCGACTGCAGGGATACAGCCTGCTGCGTCCAGCTCGCCGTTGACTTCCTGACCGGTCTCGAGCCTGAGCAAGAACCTGGTGCCGGGCTGGAGCGCGCACGGCAGTGACACAGCTCGCCCGCACTCCGCGGTTATCAGCGGGGGCAAGTCAGCTGGGCTACGGGGATGATGTATCTGCTCCAGCTTCTCCAGACTTTCAGTAACTGCCGCGTCACTGTCGGCGGGAAAGCCCAGTTTAGGCAGAACGTGTTGCATTACCTCTGTACTCAGGTGCAACAAATTGCCTTCGCTATCATGCCATTCGAGCAAAAGTCCCGCTTTGTCTGCCAGTTGTCTCAGCAGCGATTCATCCATTCATGCTCTCCAAGGCGGTAGCGGGTATCAGGGCTGCCACCGCAGAGCGGGCCGGCAGGCGATTGTTGTCCACATCCGTGATAACAGACGGTCGTGAAACGTGCAGGCAGTAACGGGTCAAAAGCCGCGCACCCCCGTCAAACAGCTTATCCAGGCTCAGGGGCGCTTCAGTCTCGCTCAGATTGAGGGCAATGCTCAGATCGCTGCCGTCGCCAAGACGCCAGCGGGCCAACACGGCGCCATTGGCGAGCATCGTGGCACCAAGGGATTTTGTGCCCGGCAACCGTGGCACTATTTTCTTTCGACGCAGAGATAGCAGGGACCGGTACAGATCCAGCCACTGCTTGTGGGGTGGCAACAAACGACTGTCGAAGTCCGGTACGGACGCCTCGAAAGTTTCAATCGCGTTCGGGTCGGGAATGCGAAGACGCTGGGCTTCGTCGTTGAAGGCTTCAAAGGCGGCAAATTCATTTCGGCGGCCCTCGCGTACTGCGTCCGCCAGGTCGTCGCTGTGTTCAGTGAAAAACAAAAAGGGACGGCGAGAGCCCCATTCTTCCCCCATGAACAGCAGCGGAATCATGGGTGAGAGCAGCAGCAAGGTTGTCGCCGCTGTAACAGCATCCTCATGGGCGAGCGTTATCAGCCTTTCGCCCAATGCACGGTTGCCGATCTGGTCATGGTTCTGTAGAAAAAGCACAAACGCATGGGGCGGCAGATGCGCGCTGGGTTCACCTCTTGGCCGCCCATGCCGGGACTGTTCACCCTGATAGATGAAACCCTCCTCGAGACAGCGCACCAGCTTGTGGGTCGAGTCACGGATAAAGTCAGCGTAGTAGCCCTCCTGCTCGCCCGTCATCAACACATGCAGGACGTTATGGCCGTCGTCATTCCACTGTGCGGTGAAGTACTTTTCTTGCAGCAGCCCGGCAGTGTTGGCTTCATTTTCCAGAATAAGGTGGACGTGCCGTCCGGCCGGTATCCGGCGATGGACCTCCTCGGCCAACTCTTCCAGGAAGTCCCGTTCGCTGATGGCATGGACTGCATCAAAGCGGAGCCCGTCCAGCCTGTATTCATGAAGCCACATCAGGGCGTTGTCTACGAAGTACTGGCGCACCTCAGGCTGACGGAAATCAATGGCCGCCCCCCAGGGCGTTTCAATATCTTGCCGGAAAAACCTGTCAGCGTACTGGGCGAGATAGTTTCCGTCTGGGCCGAAATGGTTATAGACCACATCCAGAAAAACCATCAGCCCGTAACCATGGGCTTCGTCGATGAGTCTCTTGAGGGCATCGGGTCCGCCATAGGCAGCTTCGACGGCGTACGGCAGAACGCCGTCATAACCCCAGTTGCGTCCGCCGGGAAATTCAGCAACTGGCATAAGCTCTATGGCGGTAACGCCGAGCCTGGCCAGATAGCCCAGACGTTCGCGCACCCCGTCAAAACCGCCAAGCGCACCCACATGCAGCTCATAGATGACGGTTTCAACCCAGGGTCTACCCTTCCATTCCTGATGTTTCCAGTGGAAGTGGTCCGGATCGACCACACAGCTGGGCCCGCCGATGTCACCTTCCTGCGCCCGCGACGCAGGATCAGGCACCGCGGTGCCCTCGGTATCCGCAGCGTCGGCAAAGACGCGGTAGCGATAGCGCAGTCCGTGACTGCCTTCTGTTTCAAGCTCGAATGCACCGCCGCTGGCCGGCTGCATGGGCTCCGGATCCCGCCCCTCGACCTCCAGCGAAACCCTGTTGGCACTTGGCGCCCAAAGTGAAAAACGAACGCGATCCGGCGCTGAAGGATGAGCGCCGAATCGCGGCTGGAACGCGGTGTCCTGTCTGAAAGCCGTCTGATTCATGCTGGCCAATCCCCCTGGCGCAGCAACAACGTTCCGAGCGGCGGTATGGTCAGGTTCAGTGACGCCGGGTAGCCATGGCTCGGGATGTTTTCAGCCCGAACGCCGGAGGCATTGCCGACGTTGGAGCCCCCATAGAATTTACTGTCACTGTTGATCAGCTCCCGCCAGACTCCCATAGCCGGTACGCCCAACCGATAGGCGTGGTGGACCACGGGTTTGAAGTTCACCACAGCCAGAAGCGGCGCCATACCCTCGTCGCCGTAGCGGAGAAAGGCCACGACGCTGTTTTCGGTGTCATCCCCTACAACCCAGGCGAACCCGTCCTTACCCCAGTCCCGCAGATGTAGCGCAGGCTCAGTCACGTAGAGGCGGTTCAGGTCCGCCACCAGTCGGAAAACACCCGAGTTACAGGGATCACTGAAGAGCTCCCAGTCCAGCCGGGCGTCGTAGCGCCAGCCCCTGCCCTGGGCGAACTCAGTACCCATGCCGAGCAGCTTCTTGCCCGGGTGGGCGCACATGAAACCCAGGCAGGCGCGCAGATTGGCGAAACGCTGCCACCTGTCGCCTGGCATTCTTTCGAGCCAGGAACTAAGCCCCTGGCTCGATCTTCCATCTGCCAACGGCAGCACAAAGTTGCCGTCAAACGCCTGGTTCAGGCCTTGTACGAGATTCTGGTGTCGATCCGCCCGAATGTCGGGTTCCTCGCTGAGATAGGCAAGAATGTTCTCGCACCAGACCGTATTCCAGGTAAGAAGCCGCTTCGACGAAGGCAAGTCGAGACCCAGGTCGATCAGCCCGTTTTCCAGCAATACCATGACCGTCGGGAAGCGCTCAGTCAGAGAATGAACCAGGTTCTGTAGTGTTTGAACCAGCTTGTCCCTGCGGCCTGTATCGCCCGTGCCCGCCGGTTCCAACTGGGGATGGAGCTCCAGACGTAGCCCGTCGAGGTGAAAAACGTCGAGGTAGGACGCGATACGGGGCAGCAAGTCCTCCAGTGCATTAACCCTGATATCTTCTATCGCGCTATGTTCAATCTCCTTATCTTCAACACCCCTACCTTCAACCTCTTTAACCCGTCTCTCGTTCTGGCCAAGCAGCGGCCAGTCCAGGATAACGCCCAGCCCACCCTCATGACACTGATCCACGAACTCCGCAAATGTGTGATCGGTCACTGCACAGGTATTGCCTGGAGTGCTCCCGGTCTCGGCGCATAGGTGTTTGTTCTCAACGGTTCTGGCTGTCGTTTGAGTGCACAGCTCCGGATCGAAGCCGAGCAATTCAACGTGGGTGAATCCGAGGTCGGCCGCGTAAGGTACAAGCTGCTTCGCAAGTGCGCTCCAGCTCAGGGGTTGGCCACGGTCGTCCACACGCCATGCCGACGGAAAAATACGATATATAGCGACTGGCGAAACAGCGGGCTGGTCGCGGAGACGACGGTCCAACCAGCCGCTATCGCGCCATGGGTAGTCCCTGGCACGTTCCACCGCGGGGGACGCCGGGGCCTCTTCCATGGCGTCGGCACCGACTGGTGCGCTGGTATTCAGCAAAGCTCCGTTTACAGAAAACTGACTGGTCACGTCCACTCCATTGGTACGGTTAGGCTGTCTGGCTGCTCCGGCCATCGTCACTCTGGCTGTCAGTATGCTACGTAGCGCTGGTTTGCGGCGTAACGCCTGACACTCGGGTTTTCAACACCTGCCTGCCAGTACTGGTTCAGCACTTTCTGGTAAAGCCGGTGGTAGGGCTTGACGGCTTCCCGCCACTGATAACGGCTGGCCATTGCAGCGCGCCGCATCGCGTAGAAGAGATCCGTAGAGTTGAACACCGCAAAAGCGCGGTCAATCGCCCGCATGTAGCTCTCGATGTTCATCTCGTCAAAAAGAAAACCCGTGACACCATCCTCAATCGTATCGGCGAGCCCCCCTGTGCGGTGAGCAATGGGCAGCGACCCGAAGCGTTGGGCGTACATCTGGGATAATCCACAGGGTTCAAAACGGGAGGGCATCAGCAAGAAATCGCTACCGGCATACATGCAGCGCGCCTCGCTCTCGTCAAAGCCGATATTGACGCCGATCGCACCTGGGAATCGCGCAGCGAGGTTGCACAGGGCAGTCTCGATGGGACGCTCGCCCCGGCCAATAATGACGATTTGGCCGCCCGCCCGGACTATCGATTCCGCTGCAGCGACCGTGAGGTCCAGCCCCTTCTGGTGCACCAGGCGGGACACTACGGCAAACAGCGGCCCGTTACTGACAGCGAGCCCAAACATTCGCCGGATAAACTGCGTGTTCTCCCGCTTGCCGCGCCAGTCGCTCATAGCGAAGTTGAATTCGAGATGGGGATCTATGCGGGGATCCCAGGAGTCATCGATGCCATTGGGGATACCGCTCAGCCGCCCTTCCTCCGCGCGGCTGGCCAACAGATTATCGAGCCCGCAGCCGTACTCCGGCTTGGTGATTTCTCGGGCGTACGTGGCGCTTACCGTGGTGACATGGGAGGAGTATGCCAATCCAATCTTGAGGAAAGAGATCCGCCCTGCTGAGTCCAGTGCGTCCCCGCTTTCCAGCGCTGCGGCAGGGATCCCCAACGCTTCGCGGCGCGTGCTGTCACATTCACCCTGGTAGGCAAGATTGTGTATGGTGAAAACGGACGGCACCTCGTGCCCGCGCCATGTCAGGTATCCCGCCGCAAGCCCGGTGGGCCAGTCATTGAGGTGCAACAGGTCGGGTGCCCAGCCGAGCCCAGGTTCATCCGCCGCGATTTCAGCCGCTGCCAAAGAGAGTCGGGCAAACCGGATTTCGTTATCTGACCAGCCTTCGCCCAGCTCGTCGCAGTACGGGTTGCCTTCTCGCTCAAACAGCTCTGGGCAAATCAGCACGTACACCACCATGCCGTCCGGGCACGTCAGTTTGCCAATCTCACACGGAGGTATGTCGGCATGGCTGGGCAAATGCCCGACTATCTCTATATCCCGCTCCAACTCCATAACCTCACGGTAGGCGGGCATCAATAGTCTGACATCATGATTCTCGGCCAGCGCACGGGGTAGCGATGACGACACGTCGCCCAGGCCGCCGACCTTGACAAAGTCGGCAAGTTCCGATGTAACAAACAGAATACGTTTGGCGCCTGCGGCCCCTCCGTGGGCTACAGGTCTTTCTGGCTGTGGAGCGAAGGACGACGGCTCAAACTGAACGCTGCTGCCCGGTTCGAGCGCTTCCCTTGCGGTGGTTGTGGCTGGTGAAAATGAGCTAAATGCACTTATAGCCGCATGTACCATGTTCGACCTCCCTGATCGATAAATATGGCGGCGGTTTTCCGATTCCTCTCAATACAGTACATCTCTTTTATGTCTGCGAACCTTTAACCTTAATTACGCGTTGGCAATGCTCTTGGTCAGGTGCTGAATGGCCTCGCGTGCCCACTGTTGAGCTTCAGCTTGGTGCATCCGCCCGAGTCGCGGTGTGATTGGGCCGCCGTCCGGCATGGCCATCGTGTAATTGTTTTTGAGCCGCGCTGTGCGCCAAAGTAGACCACCAGAACGCATGGAACTGCTGTGCATAATTCCGCCAGGATTTTGTGCAATCATGGGAGAAAGGAGACCGAAACATTGGGAACAGGCACTGATGCAGTCGTCGTCGTTTACCCTGGACGGGACCCAGGACCAGAACACGAACGGATAACCCACCAGGAGCTTGCCCGCCGCATCGCCCGCCTTCAGAACCTGGAGTTCGGCGGCGAATACGTGCCCGGAAAATACCACCGCCCGCTTTATCTCGTGCCCAGAGAGTCGATTACGACTCTTTCTGAAGCGCAGAAGCTGGGTATCAATGACGAGCAAGATCTGTTCGGCGGCGTTGTGCCCTACCCCTTCGTGGCCAGCAAAGCGATTTCCCACCCGCTTGTCAGCGCTTCTGCGACAGCTCCCGAAGGCTGGGTTCGAGACTTCGCCGAAGAGGTCCGCGATGCCGTACTGCCGGGCTTCACCGCTTTTTCTCTGGCGGATGCTTACACGGCCGGCCTGCGATTGCTGGATCTGGGACCGGTTCGCGTCAAAACTGTACGGGCGACAGCCGGACGCGGCCAGGCCAGAATCAGCACGTCCGACGAACTCTCCCACTATCTCGACTGCCAGGATCAATCCGAAATCGCCAATCACGGTCTCGTACTTGAACAACACCTTGAAGACCTGACGACATTCAGTGTGGGCCAGGTGCGGCTCGGGAAACTCACCGTGAGCTATTACGGCACGCAGCGGCTGACCCGGGATAACAGCGGCGAGGAGGTCTATGGCGGCAGTGACCTGACCGTAGCCCGGGGCAACTTCGATGCTTTGCTGGCGCTGGATCTTGCTGCCGATGCAAAGCTTGCGGTCGCTCAGGCCCAACAATACGACCGGGCGGCCAACACCTGCTACCAGGATTTCTTCGCATCCCGACGCAATTACGACATTGCCCGCGGCGCTGCCCCGGGTGGTGATACGCGCTCTGGCGTACTCGAGCAGTCGTGGCGCATTGGCGGGGCGAGCAGTGCCGAGATCGCGGCACTGGAAGCTTTTCAGGCTGATCCGAGCCTGGCGGCAATCTGCACAAGCTCCCTGGAAGTCTTCGGCGCTCATGTGCAGGTGCCGCCTGAAGCCGAGATTCTCTATCAGGGTGAGGACCCCGATCTGGGTTATATGACGAAATGTGTCATTACCAGGCCCTACGGCTAGCCGTCCGAAACACACGGACAGGTCGCCTTGCAATGAAAAGATTACGATGCACACAGTGGTATTCCAGAGGTCGATACCCCAATGACTGCAACCAGTGAGCCCGTAGACATACAGGTCGGGGATGACCAGATCGCAGGTACATTTCTGACGCCACAGTCGAAAATTCCTGGTGTACTCTTTGTGCACGGTTGGGGCGGCAGTCAGGAGAGCGACCTTGCAAGAGCCAGGGGGATCGCCGGCCTGGGCTGCATTTGCCTGACGTTCGATTTACGGGGGCATGCCAGAACGGTCGCCCAGAAAGAGCAGGTCACGCGTGAACACAACCTCAAAGATCTCTGCGCAGCCTACGACCTGCTCGCCGAGCACCCTTCCATAGACCCTGGGGCAATCGCCGTCGTGGGCAGCAGTTATGGCGGTTACCTGGCCAGCATCCTGACCGGCTTGAGAACCGTGCGATGGCTGGCGTTGCAGGTGCCGGCGCTATACAGGGATGAAGGCTGGAGTCTGCCTAAAGGCAAGCTCAATCGCGAGCAGCTGCAGGCTTACCGGCGCGAGCGGGTCACCGCCGATGGCAACCGCGCTCTTTCGGCCTGCTCGCAGTTCTCGGGTGACGTGCTCATCGTTGAGTCTGAACACGACCACCTGATACCCCACGAGACTATCATGAGCTACCGGAACGCTTTCGTGTCGTCCCATTCCCTGACCCACCGCATTATCGATGGCGCTGACCATGCGCTTACGGGAAAAAACGACCAGGACGCTTACACCTCCATACTGGTGAGCTGGGTCACCGAGATGGTTGTCGGTGCACGTGTTGGCGATTCACCTCAGCGGTAATTCTTCTGTGCAGCAAAACCCTGTCAGAAGAACATGTCCTCGCTACGCGTTTTTTGCCGGACCATGGACTCCGCCAGGATGAATAGCGCCGCGTTCCAGGACTGCCCGCGCATGCCATTGGGCTCACCGCTTTCTCCGTGAAACCATTCATAGAATCCCCAGTCGCCGACTTCACTGGCGCGGGCCATCTGTTCGATCGCATTGCCGGCTTTCTTGTGTTGCCCTACCGACGTCAACGCCATGGCCCAGAAACCGCCTACGTAAGGCCAGATGCCGCCATTGTGGTACTGATAATCCAGGTTCTGTTTGTGCCGGCCCATGTATGAACGCCACATCACGTGGTCGCGCCCAATCGGCGTATCTGTCACCCGAATCGGAAACACGTCTGCTGCCCCGGTTGCCTCGATCGCCCGGAGGATGCGATTGGATGGGCCTTCGTCGGCCAGACCGAACAGAACCGCCAGGAGATTGCCGAATATGTCGCCCTCATCGCCCCAGAAGGAGAAGTTGACGAAGCTCAGATACAGCTCACTGTTCTTGCCCCGATTGCGCACATAATGCATGAGAAGTCGCAAGCGCCGGTAATCCGGAATGTCACGGGAGAAAGGGAAAAAGAGGTGATTGAAGTGAAACTTGGTCTCCTCCTGGTAAGACAGGCCGTACAACCGCTTTACGGCATACCAGAGTGCGTTGGTGTAAAGGACAAAGCCGGAACGCGGCATGATATCGGCCCAGTCACTCGCCTCGTTCTGTTGCAGCAGATAGAGCCTGGGGTGCTCCTGACAGCGTAGCCAGGTCAGTGCACGCTGGACATTGGGCTGAACCAGGAGTTCAAGCTCCGCGTCCCTGGCATGCCGGGCAAAGAACTTGAGAGCGATGAGCCACCAGAGGGTGGCGTCGATACAGCCGAGATACCAGAAATCGGCTTCTGCGCCGGAGGGGTCCACGTACTTGGGAATCTGGCCGTTCTCAGCCTGATGCTGGGCAAGCAGAAGCAGGCTCGCCCTCGCACTCTGGCGCAGCACGGGATCGTCCACGACAGCCATGCCCAACGCACAGATCGCAGCATCGCGGCCGAAAACCCGGGTATAGCGCCGTTCTTCTGCCTCCTTACTCCGGGTTGCGGCAAGTACTCCGGCTTCAGTACTGTTGCGCTGCAAGAGCCTGATCGACTCGTCAAGACAGGTGTTGATCATTCCCTTCATCCCTACCCGCGTGAAAAGTAACGCCCCGTAGTGCCGGCAAACGCAATGGTCCGGGGCTAGGCGCCGATGCGTGGTTGTGCTTCCCGCACTCATACTACTAGCCTACCCGTCAAAGCAAAGCCATCGGGGTTAAGTTACTGTAAAAAAATGCCCTACGCATGATAGCCCGAGCGCTTACTGTTCGTGCTCCAGGCTTTCACTTACAGGGCTGATGGCTGGTGCGAGATGACCCAGCACCAGACTCCCGGCGACCGCCGACGCAAGCAAAAGTGAAACGGCTGTAGTGTTCAGGCCCAGGTCCAGAAAAAATCCTATTAGTATCGGCGAGAGCGCCGTCGAGAACACCATAGTCGCCTGGGCAACAGAGCGGATGGCGCCGAGATGTCGAACGCCGTATCGCTCGGGCCAGATTGCCCCGCCTGCGGCGCCCACACACCCCAGGCTGACGCCCGTCACTGCAAGATAAAGATAGGGCGTCCAGAGAGCGTCCGTGAATGCCAGTATGAGCAATCCGCAGAGAATGGGCAGCAGGCCCAGGGTCAGCGAACGCTGCGCGCCCAAGCGATCCACCAGCACACCCGCGAAAGAGAGGCTCAGCAAGTGGCCCGCGGCAAAGCCGGTGAAAGCGGTAGCGACACGTTCTGTCGGCCAGTCGCGTAACTCGGCGATGGCGGTTTGATGGAAAAGTATCGCGGTAACGGTAAATGGCACCGCCAGCACCGCTGGTAACAGGAAATAGAAGCCCCGATCCCGCAATACCTCGGCCCGGGTCAGGCCGGCGCCGGTGTTGCCGCTGCTGGACTCTGCCAACTGCGATGGATGAGCTGCGTGTCTCGCCAGAAAGAGAAGTGTCGGCAGGCAGAACAGGAGCAGCACACCGACCGCGACAAACCAGGGCAGGCGCCACCCGCCCCACACGAGCATCAGGCCGGCAGATGCTGGCAGTATGGCTTCAGCTACCGGGAAGCCGGCCGCCGTCAACGCCATGATGCGTCCACGGCTGCGCTCGAAATAACGCCCAGCCACCGTAATGCCAAGGTGGGACAGCATGGCCTGCCCGCCCAGCCGTGCAAGCAGAAACCCCGGTATCAACAGCGACCAGTGGGGTGCCCACCCGATCATGAAACACCCGCATGCCAGAATCACAACTGCAAGGACGGTCACTTGCCCCAGCGCCCAACGATCAGCAAGCGTGCCCAGCTTCAGGATCAGCGCTGCCGAAAGCAAAGTCGCCAATCCATAGGCCAAACCATAACTGCTGTTGGCCAGGCCGAAAGTGTCGCGAATGCCGCTACCGAAAACCGAGAAAAAGAACGTCTGGCCAAACCCGGATGTAGCTGTTGCCAGAAAGGCAAACAATGCCAGGCGGGGGTTTTCGCGCATGAAAGCTGGGAATCTCACAAGAGCTCCATTACAGAAAGATGCCCATGGTACCTCGTACCCATCATTTTGATGGGCCGAAAGGTTGACCTTGAGGTAAGAAAGAACGTCAGCCAGCAATCACCACAGGTCCGGGCGCGGCACTTCGCCCAGGCGCTGCTGGGTTTCCATGCTGACGCTCCAGTGCATGGCCAACCGGGCCTCGGTAACGACGTCCCGTGGCCGACCCGAAAAGTAGAGCGTCCACCAGGCCAGGAATTGCGCATCCGCGGGGGTAAAATCAGGCATCCATCATTTTAACATGCCCCAACGCCCCGATTCAGCCCAGGGGGGCCCCATGAGGGTCCACAAACCTGGCTGCAGAGGTTATCCGCCCGAGAATCCAGACTATCGCCAGCCCCTATTAAAAAGTGTTATTGCCCCGTTGGGACTCGTCCCTTGACCAACTATTGGATTCGGAGGAGGCTGCACTGGACATTCCTTGCGCCCTCTTCCGGAGATCCTCCTTATGCGTGTTTTCTCCAATCCGGTCGGTCCCGGCTCTCTCTGGTTTGACAACCTCACCACAGCCGAGGGAACGCCCGTCGCCTACGATCCCCAGGCCCGGGCGTTTGTGCCGATGCCGCCATTCTGCGCCAACCGGGAGGTGATAGGCTGCAACTGGATCGCGCCTGAACAGGGCGCTTTTTGCCGGGCCTGTGCCATGACCGCACTGGCTCCTGACCCCGCTATACCTGATGCCATCCCGAACTGGGCAACGACCGAAGCGGCCAAACGCTGGGTTCTGGACAACCTGGGCCGCTGGCACTGGTTCCGGCCTGAAGACCCCGGCGCACCGCCTGTTTTCCATCTGCTTGCGGAAGGCCACACGCCTGTCGCCATGGGGCATGTCGAGGGCGTGGTCACCATTAGCGTTGCCGAGGCCAATCCGGTGCTGAGCACAACGCGCCGTGAAGCACTGGATGAGCCCTACCGGACGATGATCGGGCACATGCGCCACGAGATCGCGCACATGCTCTGGTGGCGGCTCAGCCTGCGTGAAGATTTTCTGGATGCGTTTCGCGCCATGTTTGGCGACGAGCGTGTCGACTATCAGGCCGCGCTCCAGCACCATTACAACCAAGGCCCGCCGGCTGACTGGAAGTCTCGGTTCCTGAGTTCATACGCCTCGTCCCACCCACACGAAGACTGGGCCGAAACCGCCGCACACCTGCTGCACCTTACCGACATCACTGACAGTTTTGTCGCCGCCGGGCTCTGGTCGCCGGAGCTACCCGGTGCAAACTGGGATCCATATGCAGAGCCAGACGCCGAGAAGCTGATCTATGCCGCAGCGTCGCTGGCCATGGGCGTCAACCACATTAATCGCTCGATGGGCCTTTCTGACCTGTATCCCTTCGTGCTGTCAGGAGTGGCGCAGCGGAAACTGGCGTTCGTACACCACTGGCTACGCCGAGGTGCGCAAGGCTGGTAGTGCGAATTACCAGCGGAGCTGATCGCCGGCAAGCACAGCGGCACAGCAATCAACCATGCCGATCAGCGTCCAGCACTTCGGCCTCACCTACGGGCACGAGATCGTCGGGGCTGTTAACCGGCTGGCACACCAGCGGAGCCGGTATGTGGGTCTTCATCAGATCCTGGAAGGCATCGACCTGGTGAAAATCCGGATCCAGCCAGGCGTCGAAGTCTGTCGGGCGGAGCATCAGTGGGATGCTTTTGGGGTGGATATGGCTGAACCTGGGATGCGGCGGCAAGGTGATGACCGTGAAAGAATTCACTGTTTCGTCCCCAAATTGCCAGGTTTGCCAAAGTCCGGCCAGGGCGGTGGCTTCACCTGATGGATGAATATGGTAGACCTGCTTGCCGCGCCATTCGTGAAACGCGCTGACCGGAATGACGCAACGCCTGCCGGGATAGACCTTGCGCCACAGGGGACTGGTCGTCAGCCGGTCAGCACGGGCATTGAACGTCTGGAACTTGGGATTGGGCCTGAAGCCAGCACCTTGGGCTCGTTTTTCAATAAGCAGTGACCAGATACCCCGCGTGAGGAGCCGCTCATTCCCTCGCTGGATTACAAAGTCACCCTCAGCCCCGGGGGGAACGTTCAGCTGCGGTCGCGGGTAGAGATCCGGCAAGCCCAGCTTTGTCATCAGCTCGTGCACGAAAGGGTCATCAGTAACGTTGTAACGACCGCACATCGCAACCTCCTATTGTCCACTGGCTGTTGTCCACTGGCTAATGTCCGCTGGTTTTTCCGCTCTGCCGCCCGGCTATACTGCCCGTCATCCGCCTGCATGCCAAGATGGCCTTCTCCCGCAACGCTTCTAGCCTGGGTCGCCTACATCTGATGCGCCTACCTCAGGTGCGCAGCCAAGCCAAATTGCGCCGTGTTCAAACTCATCAGCTGTGCACCGGCTGCGGTAGGCATCCCTGCCCCTGCTTGTACCACCTCGCGCCTACCTCCTTTGCCCCATTGCGCACTATAGATTCATCTCATATGCTTTTTTTAAAAAGCAGCGGAAAATCCGCATGCTCTCTTCAGTACCGTTTGTTTTGGAGGCTATCCATCATGCTCAGTGACGTTCCTCTCCTGCTTCAGGTGTTGATTACTTTTTCACTCATTTCATTCCTGATCCTGGCATTTACGGTTCGGCCCTCCCGTCAGCGAGAGTGCGACCGTTGCTCGACGCGGGATTTCGAGATCGAGCGCCCTGTTGTCTAGGCGCCGCCGTGGTGCTTTTCCCCTCGGTGGCGCTGACCTGACCGGGGAACTGGCCACGTGACAAAAAAGGCCCGGCAGCCCTTTGCCAACCTCTATTTTTTCCCCCTCGCGGCGGCCTATGCCGCCCTCGTGCTGCCTTGGTCCGTGCTGGCCCAGTTCGAACTTGTGGTGGCGCCCCCTGGGATTCAGGCTCCGCTGGGCCATGCCCATGAGATGATCTTCGGCTTCGCCCTGGCGGTGGTCGCGGGGTACGTTCTGGGACCCCAGCCGAAGCCCCGGATTTTCCTGCTGACGGCAATTTGGCTGACGGCGCGTATTGCCTTCCTCGGCTGGCCATCGAGCATGGTTTCGTTAGCGCTCAATATCGGCTTCGCCGTCTTGCTCGCGTATCGGGTCGTACCACGGTTCGCCCGCACCGCTAAAAAATGGCGAAACAAAGCCGTAGCGCCGATCATCCTGGGCCTGTGCGCAGGCGCTGTGGTGTTCCACGGGCTTTACCGGGCCGAAATAGCGGGGCCTTTGTATGGCATTCTGCTGGAGGCGATCCTGCTGTTGAGCACCCTGATGTTCTTTATGGGCGGTCGCATGCTGGCGCCAGCGGTCGCTGGACACCTGCTAAAACAGGGCCATGAACTGGAAGCACGGGTTCAGCCCCGGCTTGAAGGCACTGTGCTGATAGTGATGGGCCTCGTTCTGGTGCTCAATCTGCTGCCGTGGGCACCGTGGCGCCAGATGACTGGCCTTCTGCTTCTCCTCGCCGCTGCCCTGACGTTGTTTCGTTTGGTGCGCTGGCCCGTCAGGCTCTGCCTGGGCCGCCCTGACCTGCTGGCTCTGATGCTGGGCTATTGGTGGATCATCGCCGGGTGGGTCCTGATTGCCACCGCGCTTCTGAGCAATGCTATCCCTCTTTCAACGGCCCTGCACGGCATGACCATTGGCGCCCTGGGCACGCTGACGCTGACGGTTATGGCGCGAACCCGGACACAACGTAGCCACAAACACACAGATATGCCCAAGGCTGTCTATGTAGCCATCGCCCTGATCTCTTTTGCTGCCCTGGCGCGGATTGCCGCCGCCGTCGTGCCAGGGCTGTCGCTCTATCTTCTCGGGGCTTTCAGCTGGAGCCTCGCTTTTCTGATCCTCACTGTCGTACTGATTCAGCTCGCTCAAGCTGAAAAGCGGCGCAGAAGCCTGCTCTGATGACAAACGCGTTCTACCGAGCCCCAGGATATTGAAATGAGCGGCGCGGCCTGCCAATGTCCCGGGAACAAGATGAAGAAGTCAGCAAAGGAGGTGCGCTTTGCCGGAGATGCCATCGACCCTGTGGACTCTGGGCCATTCATCCCGGTCCTGGGAGGAATTCCTGCAGCTGTTGAAGTCGCAGACTATCGAGTTTGTGGTGGACGTGCGCCGGTTCGCTGGGTCTCGCAAGCACCCGCAATTTGGTCAGGACGAGCTGGCAGACCGGCTGGCCGAGGCCGGTGTTGGTTACCTCATGGTTGAAGAACTCGGCGGCCGGCGCAAACCGGATCCGGACTCGGCCAATACCATCTGGCGCCACCCCTCTTTCCGGGCCTACGCAGACCACATGGAAACCGCGGAGTACCAGGCCGGCCGTGAACGCCTGCTTGAGAAAGCGCGAAAACACCGAACCGCGGTCATGTGCTCCGAAGCCGTCTGGTGGCGCTGCCACCGCTCGATGATCGCGGACGATCTCAAAATAGCCGGCGTCCAGGTTCTGCATATCATGTCGCCCACCAAGACTGTGGAGCATCCGTTTACCGCCCCGGCGTCGGAGCAGCACGGCGACCTCGTATATGGCCCGGCGACCAAGAGCGAAAAGCCCTCGGATTGACTTTCAAAAAGGCGAAAACACTGATTGGGTTGATCGTCCTCTTTACATGACCTAAATCCACTTGAGGAACTGGAAACTCGCCAGGCTTTAAGGCCACTTTCTGATTTGGCCGGGCCCGGGCCAACAGGTGTCGCCCCTCCCCAAGCGCTTGTCCTACTTGTCATGCCCGCCCCTGTCAAGATGGTGCGCGGCTGTGCAGCGGGCGCACCAGAACTCAACAAAAATACTTTTTGCTCGATCAGACGCCTTCGATGCATTCTGCAACAATTCCTGTCAACCCGCCTGCCACCGCGTGTCTTTGTGTTAATGGTACGGAATCTGCAACTCCAGTCCCTAAGAGAGCGCTCTCTAGTACAACTCCATTTGCACAAAAGCGAGGATTCACTAATGAAACTATTCAGAGTCGCGGCCGGTATGGTCGCCCTGAGTCTCAGTGGCGTGGGTGTGGCCCAGACCATCGACGTGCGCATCGGCCATCAAAGCACGGTGACAAACACGGTTTCCGGCGGGATCGTGCTGGAGAAACTTGAGCTGCTGCAGAAACATTTGCCAAAAGATGGCAAATACGCCGATACCGACTACAACATTTCTTACAGCGACTATACCTCCGGGCCGCCTATTACCAACCAGATGATTGCCGGCCGGCTGGAATTCGGGGTGATGGGCGACTATCCCCTGATCACCAACGGCGCGGCCTTTCAGAAAGCGGGTAAAACCGAGACCCGGCTCATCGCCATCACCGGCTACAACCTCAAGGGAACGGGCAACGGCATCGTTGTCCCTATCGATTCGCCCGTTCAGTCTCTGGAAGAGCTCAAGGGCAAGCAGATCTCCACGCCGTTCGGCAGTGCCGCCTGGGGAATGACCCTGCAGGTGCTTGCGGACAAAGGGCTGAGTGAGAGTATTCAACTGCGGGATCAGGGACCGCCCGTGGGTGTGGCCAATATCGCAGGCGGTCGTATCGATGCCCATGCTGACTTTACGCCCTGGTCGGAAGTGATGGAGTTCCGCGGCACCGGCCGCAAAATCTTCGATGGCAGCGAAGCAGACATCCCCACCTTTCACGGCACTGTCGTACGCAAGGAGTTTGCCGACGAGCATCCCGAAGTCGTTCAGGGCGTCATCAACGCCACCCTTGAAGCTCAGGCATGGATTCAGGAAGACCCCATGCGCGCGGCGATGAAAGTGTCTGAGTGGACCGGTATTGAGAAGGAGGTGCTCTACCTTTACTTGAGCAATGGCGGCATCACCACGCAGGATGCCTCAATCAAGCCCCAATGGGTTGCGTCTCTGAAGGAGAGCCACGCTTTGCTGCAGCGGGAACGTAACGTGCCGGATCTGGATTTCGAGCGCTGGGTCGACGACCAGTTCGTTCGCAAAGCCTACGAGAAAAACGGCGTCGACTACGATGAACAGGTGGCTGAGGTCGTAACCCCCAAAGCCAACAATGCGGACCTTGCCCAGGCCGAAATCTGGTTCAAGGACGAGGGTGTGAGCGAGTACGACACGATTGCCGCCATGTTTGAAGCCAGAAAAAAGGCGGAAGCGGATGGCAAGGAAATCAACGCCACTTACGTCTACGACCACAGTACGGGGCTGAAGCTGTTCGGTAAGGCGGCCTTCATGGTCGAGAACAGCGGTGGTAATCTCGTTGCCTTCATGAAGAAAGCCGACGCTGACACCTACGCCAGCACCAACGGTGGCAGTCTGATTGCAGGCCTCGGTCAGTAGCTGCTTACTTTTCCAGCACGGCACTATTCAGTCATTACAGCACTAAGCAGTCAGTACAGCACCATTCATAAGCACTATTCATAACCGCACTTAAGCACAGCACTATAAAGAAGCCCCCGGTTCTGGCCGGGGGCTTCTTTGTTTTGGAGAGTGAAACGTGAAAGAAGGCTTTGGGAATCAGACTTCGTGGACGACGATCCTGGGAAAGCTGGCGCTGAAGTCGATCGGCGTCAGGCCAATTTTAGCGGTGATGTTCCGGGCGATCCTGCCGTAGGCCTGGGCCAAGGTGCCAGCCGGATCAGTGAGGACGATCGGTTTTCCGGCATCTGCGCCTTCACGGATACGGATGTCCAACGGCAACTCGCCAAGCAGATCAAGCTCGTAGTTCGCGGCCATTCTGGCCCCACCCCCGGCGCCGAAGATATGCTCTTCACGACCGCAGCCGCTACAGATGTGCGTGCTCATGTTTTCGACCACGCCAAGCACCGGCACGTTAGCTTTCTCGAACATACGCACCCCCTTGCGCGCATCCAGCAGGGCGATGTCCTGGGGCGTTGTGACGATCACCGCGCCGGTAACCGGAACCTTTTGCGCCATCGTCAACTGTACGTCTCCTGTACCCGGCGGCAGGTCCACCAGAAGATAGTCCAGCCCCTGCCAGGCGGTGCCGTTCAGAAGCTGGGTCAGGGCTTGGGTCACCATGGGTCCGCGCCAGATGACTGGAGCTTCCTCGTCCACCAGGAAGCCCACCGACATGACCTGGACGCCGTGGTTCTCCAGGGGCTTGAGGCGCTTGTTCTCGAGCACATCCGGCTGCTGGTCAATGCCAAGCATGCGCGGCTGGCTGGGCCCGTAGACATCCGCATCAAGGATGCCCACGCGGGCGCCCTCCGCAGCCAGGGCCAGGGCCAGGTTTGCCGTGGTGGTGGACTTGCCCACGCCGCCCTTCCCTGACGCGACGGCTATAATGTTTTTGATACCCGGCAGCGGTTTGACTGTGCCTGCGACCGCGTGGCTACGCACGTCCCAGCCAAGGTCAATCTCCACCCGGGACACCTGGAGCTGCTCCCGCAGGAGCTGCTGCAGCATCGCCGAAAGCTCGGCACCGTAAGCGTCAGCGGGAAAGCCCAACGACAGCTGCACTTTGATTCGGTCTTCCTCGCACTGGATATCCCTGACCGCTTTCGCAGCGATCAGATTTTGCTTCAGGTGAGGCTCTGACCACTGCTCCAGAACCATTTCCACACTGCGCCGGGTCGGAATCGCCATGGTGATTTTCCTCGGTGAGATTGGGGAGGGATAGACGTCTTAAACGTTGGCCGAGGTTGGCTGGCAGGCCCACCCCGGTATTTCAGCTACTTTTCGACAAAAGCCCGCTCGATAACGTAGTGACCGGGCTGCCCCAACTGAGGCGACCCCATGAACCCCCGCGCGTCAAGCATACGGGTCAATTCGTCGAGCATGGCCGGGCTACCGCAAAGCATGACCCGATCCGTCTCCTTGTTGAGCGCAGGCAAGCCAATGTCGCTGCACAGCTTATTGCTCTCGACCAGGGTCGTGATCCGGCCTTCGTTGCGAAATGGCTCACGGGTCACCGTCGGGTAATAGATCAGCTTGTCGCGGATCCCTTCGCCGAGAAACTCATGTTCGGGCAGTTCCTGCATGATGTGGTCGTGGTAGGCCAGTTCGCTGACAAAACGTACGCAGTGCACCAGCACAATCTTGTCAAAACGCTCGTAGGCCTCCGGGTCCTTGATAATGCTCATAAAGGGCGCAAGCCCGGTGCCGGTGGCGAACAGGTACAGATTGTTGCCCGGCAATAAATCATGCATCACCAGCGTACCCACCGGCTTGCTGCTCACCAGCAGGCTGTCGCCGGCCTTGAGGTGTTGCAGCCGCGATGTCAGGGGGCCGTCGGGCACTTTGATACTGAGAAACTCCAGGTATTCGTCGTGGTTGGCACTGACGATGCTGTAGGCGCGCATCAACGGCTTGCCCTCGACTTCGAGGCCGATCATCACAAAGTGCCCGTTCTCAAACCGCAGCGCGGCATCCCGGGTCGTCCTGAAGCTGAAGAGCGTGTCATTCCAGTGATGAACAGTGAGAACATCTGCATTGCTGAATGCTGCCATGGTCCTATCCTCTAATTGATGCATCCCCTGGATGCGGTGTTTTAAGCGTTCAGATATCTTCAAGTCGCTGCGGGTGCCTCGAGCTCCGCCAGTGCAGGAGCATTCTGTCGCCCGCTCATGTCAGGGCCGGAACCAGCACCAGCAGCAGCGCAACCACGGAGACCAGGAACACACTTAACAACGTAAGCTGCGCCAGCGGGCGCCAGCCCAGCCCCATCAATTCAATAACCGAAGTCCGCATGCCCAACGCCGCCATGGTCACGAGCAGGCACCAGCTGGACGCGGCGACCATCAGCTGCCGTAGCGATTGCGGAATCAGCCCGAAACTGTTGAGTGCAAGCAGAACGACAAAGCCCAACAGGAACCACGGGAATTCGGCGCGGCCGGGTTCGCCGCGTCGTAACAGGTACCCAATCAAGAGCACCAGCGGCGCCAGCATGGCTACCCGCAACAGTTTGGTAAGCGTGGCGATGTCGCCCGCGGGATCAGACACGAGGTAACCCGCAGCCGCGGCCTGGGCCACATCGTGAATGCTCGCGCCCAGCAAAATGCCGCTCTCGGCCGCGCTGAACCCAAGGGCCGCAGTCAGCAACGGATAGACGACCATCGACAGCGTGCCAAGAGCCGTGACGCCGATGACTACCCCCAGAAGGCGCCGCTCCTCGAGCTTGCCGCTTGGCAGCGCTGCGGCAACGGCGACCGCCGCGGAAACACCGCAGATAGCCACGGCCACCGCCGCCACGAGACTGTGTACAAAAGGCAGTCGCAGCCAGGAACCCAGCAACAGGCCGAAACCCAGCGTTAGCGGCACCGCCAACAGTACAACCACGCCCGGCAGCGTTCCCACTTCTTCAAACTGGGTCAGGCCGATGCGCGCGCCCAGCAAGGCGATACCGACCCGTAAAATCGTCCGGGCCGAGAACGCCACGCCCTCCTCCAGTCGCTGATCCCGGGATTGCGCTGAAAAGCCGAACCCCAGCAGCAGGACCAACAACAGCGCTGGTGCCCCGTAATGCTCGGCCAGGAAGCTTCCAGCCAATGCCAGCACGGCACAGAAAGCCACGCCCGGATACAGGCATTTGAGCCGTCCCAGCGGCACTGCGCTGGCCGCCAACACATTCATTGCGCAACTCCGGGTCGGGGCGCGACGGCAGGGTTGGCAACGGATGGCTCAGCCGATTCACGCGGTTCAGTCAGGCCCGTAATGTCGGGCAGCTCCCGCAGATAGCGCCAGGGAAAATGGCCGCGGCTGTGGCCGTCAGAGAAGAAGAACTGCAGGCCGCTCGCGCCCATCGGCTGGATGTCCGTCACCATGACTGCCGGGTCAAGCTCCCGCTTGCCGTCGCGGTACATGGCCTGGCTGCACGACGAGCAGGCGCACGCCGACCGCAACTGGAAACATGAGAGACGACTGACGTGGCCGTCGGCCCAGGTAATTTCCACCAGTGCCTGGGATTTACGCAGGCGGATTTCTGCTGGTGGCTGAACAACACCTTGTAGAGCGGCCATGTCAGTGTCCTCGCTTGTGTTATGTCTGGTGCCAAACTTGTCGCCGCGTCTGTCCCCAACGTCAGGGGACATAACCTGCTATGACAAGTTGATAAATGGGATGCCCGCTTTCCTTACGCCTCTGCCTGGCGCTGCAGGTGCGGCAGCTTGTTGGCCTGGTCTATCCACTCTTCGGCTTCCTCAAGGGGCTCTTTCTTCTCACTGATCACCGGCCAGATATTCGCCAACTCGGCATTGAGCGCCACAAACGGCAGCTGGTCCGGCGGTAGATCTGCTTCGTCATAGATCGCCTCGGCGGGACACTCAGCAACGCACAGGGCGCAGTCGATGCAGGTCTCCGGATTGATCACGAGAAAGTTCGGCCCCTCGTGAAAGCAGTCCACCGGGCATACCTCGACGCAGTCGGTGTATTTGCAGCGGATACAGTTATCGGTAACGACAAAAGTCATGGTGCCTCTCCTTCCTTAACAAGTTGTCCTTCCTCAACAGGCGGTCCTTCTTCAGCAGTTCGCCTGCCTGAACAGTTCAGCCAGTAGCCAGGCGCGTGCCGATGACCGGTCACACGCCGGCACATCAGGCAGCGGAATCCAGCTTGGATTGCGCCCAACGGGCGATCTTGCGAACGTCCGGGTCTGGGTCATCCATTGCCACATCGATGAAACGGCGGCCATCGCTATGGCCGATCTCACCCAGTGCACAGACTGCTGCCTTGCGCAGGTTGGCCATGGGATCCTGGGTACAGACGCCCAGGGCCGGGATAGCATCGACGGCCTGCAACTTGCCCAGCGAATCCGCCGCTTTTTCCTTGACCTGCCAGAGCTTGTCCCGGGTCACTTCGATCAGTGCGGGAATACCGGCCATGTACTGCAATTTGCCTATCGCCAGCGCGGCCTCGCAGCGCACCTGCCAGTGTTCGTCTCCCAACTGGTTGACCAGGGTGGTGCCGACCATTGCGCCACTGGCGTACACCAGCGCGCTGGTGCCAGCACGGCGGACCTCGGGGTCGTCATCAGTTTTGGCGCAGTCGATCAGTGCCGGCAGGTTCTCCTCCGCCTTCAACCAGCCAAGGACACCTACTGCTTCCCGGCGGACCTGGGCGTCGTCATCCTTGAGCCGCTCCAGGGCTGGCGTCTGCGCCTCCGGCACTCGTAGGGGCTTCAGGGCCCGCAGGATGGCGGCGCTGACAAAACTATCGTTACTCTCCTTGAGCGCAGCCAATAAGGGCGGTGCCGCGGACGGGTCCTGCAGGTCAGCCAGCGCGTGGGCTGCGCCGTTGCGGACCACTTCGTCGGGGTCGTTCAACGCAGCCAGCAAGGAATCGGCAATGTCTTCGGCGTCAAACTCATCGACCACTTTGGCTGCCTGCTGGCGGACCGATGGGTCTTCATCTTTCAGCGCCTGGATCAACAGCTCCACGGCTTCCGGCGCGCCGCAGTCGACCAGCGAGAGCACCGCTACACGGCGGATGCCCGGATCGGCGTCGGCCATCCTGATGGCCAGTTCCTGTACTTCTGGATCGTCGTAATGCTTCATCTCACACCTCAGCGCAGCAGATAGGGAATCTCGACCGTGACAGCGTCGGTTGGGCAATCGGCCTCGCAGGGCATGCAGTACCAGCACTCGTCGTATTTCATATGGGCTTTGCCGGTGTCCGGATTGATCCAGAGCACGTCGAGGGGGCAAACGTCGATGCAGACGGTGCAGCCCTTGTCAGCGATGCATTTATCCTCGTCGACAATGACGGGCACGCTGGTCAGGTGGTTGGCTAAGGGCATGGTCTCTCTCCTGAATTCAGGTTGGGTTAGGCGTTGGCTGCTTTCTTGACGCGCAGCTTGTTGTACGCATCTTTTTCTTCGCCAAGCTCCACGATGTAAGGGGCGATCTCGCGCTTGCCGCTGGCCATGTTGCCGTTCTCGTCCTTGAACAGACGGCTATGGCAGAACCAGTCGGCGTCGTTGCGCTCAGGACAGTCGACCCGGTAGTGATACAGGCCCCAGCGGGATTCGGTGCGGTAAAGCGATGCCCGTGCCGCCATCTCGGCGCAGTCGATAATCGACTGGACTTCCATGGCCCGCAGCAGCTCGTGCGGATCGTTCGCCTGCAGGCGGGGAATGTCCTGCCGCACCGCGAGAATGCGTTCCAGGCCAATTTCCATTTTTTTGGTTACCTTGGGCGGCTGCAGGTAATCGTTGACCAGGCGGCGCACCTTGTACTCCATCTGCTCTGGCGGGATGCCGTCTTTAACCAGTAGCGGTGCGCGGATACGGTCGAGTTCGGCAGCGATATAGGCTTCATCCAGCTTCACCTCACCGCGTGCTTTGGCGAAGGCAGCGGCGGACTCACCGCAGATCTGGCCGTAAACAAAAGCACCCAGCATGTAGGCGTGGGCCACCGAGGCCATATCTCCGGCGCCGAATAGCCCGGGTACCGTAGTGGCACCGGTTTCGTCGACCCAGACACCGGACGCCGAATGGCCGGAACAGAAGCCGATTTCGGAGATGTGCATCTCCACCATGCGTTCGCGGTAATTGACGTTTCGGCCATCGTGGAACCGGCCCCGGCTGGGCCGCTCGTTGGTGTGTAGCACCGTTTCGATTTCCTCGATGGTCTCTTCCGCCAGGTGATCCAGCTTGAGAAACACCGGGCCCGTGCCGGATTCCAGTTCCTTGAAGAACTCCAGCATCATCTGGCCGGACCAGTAGTCGCACTCGATGAAGCGCTCGCCAAACGCGTTGGAGGTGAAGCCCCCCAGCGGCCCGGTCACATAAGCGCAGGCCGGTCCGTTGTAGTCCTTCAGCAAGGGATTCACCTGGTAGCACTCGAGGTTGGCCAGGTCCGCACCGACGTGGTAAGCCATGGCGTGGCCGTCACCGTTGTTGGCCGGGTTCTCGTAGGTGCCGAACAGATAGCCTGAGGTCGGCAGGCCAATACGCCCCGCCGCACCCGTCGCCATGATCACGGCCTTGGCGCGGATGATGATGGGCTCGGCAGTACGGGTGTTAACGCCAACCATACCGGCGATGTTGCCCTGTTCGTCTTTCAGCAGACGTGTGGCCTGGAAACGGTTCTCGATCTCCACCCGGGCCCGGCGCAGGCGACGGTAAAGGATCTTCTTGACGTTGTGGCCCTCCGGCATAGGCAGGACATAGGTGCCCAGATGGTGGACCTTCTTCATGTCGTAGTCGCCGGTTTCGTCTTTCTGGAAATGTACGCCCCAGGAGTCGAGCTTCTCGATCATCGGGAACGAGCGCTGGGCGTATGCCATCAGGGCCGGTTGGTGGACAATGCCGTCGTTGGCGATGGTGATTTCCTTTACGTACTGCTCCGGTGTGGCGTGGCCCGGCACAATCGCGTTGTTGAGCCCGTCCATACCCATGGAGATGGCACCGGAGCGTTTGACGTTGGCTTTCTCCAGCAGGATCACCTTGAGTTTAGGATCCTGCTCCTTGACCGTAACTGCCGCCATCGGACCGGCGGTGCCGCCACCAATAACAAGCACGTCGGTTTCGATAACGGGAATGTCTTTGACGTTCATTTGAGTCTCCTATTTCCGCTCGACGCGGAACTGGTACTTGAAAGAGTCGCCCCTGAAACTGAGGTACTCGAAGTCAATGGGCCGGCCAGCCCGGCTGTAGGTAAGTCTCTCAACACGCAGGACCGCCTCCCCGGCCTTCAGGTTGAGGTGATGCTGGGTCTCGTCGTCCGCCAGCGTGGATTCAATGCCGATATCTGCTGCGCCCAGGGAGATGGCGAAGAGGTTCTCCAGCATCGGGAAAATGTCACCGCTCAGGTCGCAGCCGAACAGGCGCCGGCCGATGTCGGTCGGGAAGTAGCTGATATCGAGAGAGACCGGATTACGGTTGAGGTAGCGCACGCGCTTTACCTCCACCACTGAATCCCCCGACTGCAATTCAAACGCTGCGGCGGCCGCCTTGGGCGGTTTGCGTTCCTGAATACTCAGCAGCCTGGCCACGGCCTCGTGCCCCTGGGCCGCCATCGCTTCGCCAAACCCTTCCAGCCGCTGGACGTTCTGCACGGCCTTGGGCTTGCTGACAAAACTGCCCTTACCCTGGGCGCTGAAAATCAGCCCTTCGTTATGCAGGTCCCGCAGCGCCTGGCGGATCGTAATGCGGCTGACGCCGAAGGCGGCCATAAGCTCACTTTCGGACGGCAGACGCTGGTGGGGGACGTAGGTCCCCTCCAGAATCCGCTGCCTGAGTGTGCTGCGTATCTGCACGTACAACGGCTCTGGCGAGTCACCCGGGTACAATTTGGTTTCGCTCGTGTTCATCACAGCTCACCCCTTTTTGCCCTGTTCAGGCGGTCTCGTTCTGTTGCTCGAACGCGCGCATGGTTTCCTGACGGATCAGGGCCAGGCATTCTTTCTTGAGCGCCATGAACTCAGGCGTGATCAGTAACTCCTGGGTGCGTGGGCGAGGCAGTTTCACGGTGATATCCGCGATCAGCCGGCCGGGACTTGCACTCATGACCACAATGCGGTCCGACAGGAACACCGCCTCATCGATGTCATGGGTTACGAACAGCACCGTGTTGTTGAACTCCTCCCAGATCTCCAGCAGGTTCTCCTGCATCATCGTGCGAGTCTGGGCATCCAGCGCGCCGAAAGGCTCATCCATCAGCAACACACTGGGGTAGTTGGCCAGCGCCCGGGCAATGCCCACGCGCTGCTGCATGCCGCCGGACAGTGTTCCCGGATAGGATTTGGCGTGGCCGGACAATCCCACCAGAGAGAGAAATGTGCGGGCGACGCTTTCCGCTTCGCGCTGACCGACGCCAGCCATCAACGGCCCGAACGCGACGTTTTCCTGCACGCTTTTCCAGGGAAAAAGCGAGTGCTGCTGGAACACCATGCCCCTGTCTGGGCCAGGCTTGGTTATAGGTTTGCCATCCAGATCCAGGGCACCTGCTGTCACCTGAACAAAACCGGCAACCGCGTTCAGCAAGGTTGATTTGCCGCAACCCGAAGGCCCGAGCAGACAGACGAACTCGCCCGGCTGAATCTCCAGGTTCGCGCCCTGCACTGCTGTGTTAGTGCCGGTTGCCGTGTTGAACTCAATGTTGACGTCGCGGACGCTGACCCGTCCTTTACCGCTATCTTTCTGCGCCCTGGGGCTCTGTTTAAGCTCAAGCACAGCGGCACGATTTACAGTGGCAGCATGATTCATGGGACGATTCTCCGAAGGCTGTTAAGTGATGGTCGCCGTGCGTTTCAGCGTGAGCCCTGGCTCTGCCAGCGCAGGAGCGGGCTGCAGGCCAGCCGGACCAGCCAGGTACAGGCCGAGCCGAGCAAGCCGATGACGAGCATGCCGATGATGATCTTGGGGTATTCGATCAGCGTGTACGCGCTCCAGGTGAAGTAGCCGATGCCGTACTGGCCGCTGATAATCTCGCCCGCCAGCAGGGAGAACCAAGCCACCCCCATACCGATCGCCAGCCCGGCGGAAATGCTCGGTAGCGCACCAGGCAGCACCACATGGCGCATAATGGAAGCGTTACTGGCACCCAGGCTGCGGGCAGCGCGGATCAGTACCGGCGGTGTCTGCTCCACGCCGTGGACGGTGTTCAGGACGATCGGGAATACCGCGCCCAGGAAAGTGATATAGACAATGCTGGCCTGCTCGCTCGGCATCATCAGGATGGCCAGCGGGATCCAGGCCACCGCAGGGATCGGCCGAAGAATCTCGATATAGGGCAGGATTACGTCCTCGGCGAAGCGAGACCGTCCCATCACTACCCCCAGGGTGATGCCGATTACCGCTGCCAGGGCGTAACCCATAAAGATGCGCACCAGGCTGTGGTAGATGTGAACGTAGAAGTCAGGGTTCACCACCAGTTCGGCGAACTGTGCCCCGACCACGACCGGCGTGGGTACGTGCTCAAAGTTGATGAAGAAATTGAACCCCGTGCTGGAAAGCAGCTGCCACATCAGCACCGCAAACACGATCGCACCGCCGCGCACCAGCCAGCGGTCAAGATTCCTCGGCAGGTAGCGCCGGGACGGCGTCGTCGCGGCCGGTTTTTGCGTGGGCATCAGTACCGGCTTGGCCGGCGTAGCGGTTGCGGCGGGTGCCGGCTTGGGTTGCACACTCATAGAGCACCTCCTCGACGGGCCAAAGGAAGGCACTGGACCTCCAAGGCTTTAAACGGCGAAAACACCGACCGTGATCGCTGGGCTCTAACATGGGTATCTGTCGTCATCAGGTTGCCCTCTCATCATCATCCGGCGGCTTGTACTAGCATGTTGTATCCGGTAATGAAGATTTTGCATTCGCCGTGCCAGCAGGCGGACGAGGGCTTTCAGGCGTTTGTTTAGACAGGCATTTTCGAACAAACGGAAGGCTGAATTCGGGGTAATGGGAATGCGCGTGTGCGCCCCGCGCTAGTGCGCAGGGCCCCGAAGTGGCTCTAGCTTGGGTCGGTGGCGTGCAATTGCGTTAGAACAACTAGTACAAGTGGGTCAGGCCGGGAAAAGCAGAAAGGCACAAGGCGGATTTGCAGCCCTGAGTGGTCGCGGTTTGCCAGTGGCGCGATCGCACAGGACGACCGGGCGCGGCTCCTGCACCAGCGCAATCAGAGAGAGTCTGTTGCGGAAGCTCAGCGGCTGCAGTATGAGGCATAAACTGCCGCCGCTCTTGCCGATCACAACGTTTGCGGCCTGGTCGGCGCCTCACTGATCCTGGCCTGGTATTGCCTGGCCAGGATCGCCCCAACAATGATCTGAATCTGGTTGTAGCACATGATGGGCAGCACAATCGCGCCAAAGCCAGGATGACCGGCAAATAGCACCTTCGCCATGGGCAAACCGGAAGCCAGACTCTTTTTCGACCCGCAGAAGACAACGGCCGCCTCGTCAGCAGCATCCAAACCCAGGTTCATGGCCGCCAATCGGCCGATTAATATCACCAGAAAAAGCAGTGCAAAACACAGCGCGATTGCCAGCACCACCGAGGCGATAGGCAAGCTCTCCCAGAGCCCGCTCACCACCGAGTGGCTGAACGCCGAGTAGACGATAAGCACGATCACCCCCTGATCGTAGCGGCCGAGCAGGGCCTTATGCCGGTCCATAAGCCGGGCAAGCCAGGGCCGCAACGCATGCCCGGCAAAAAACGGCAACAACAACTGGAGGATGATGTCTTTCAGTGCGCTGCCTGCAGCAAAGCCGTCCCCAGCCATGTTAACCAGTAACATAAGCAGGAACGGTGTAAGCATCATGCCGAATACGTTAGAGGCAGCAGCACTACAGACAGCTGCCGGCACGTTCCCTCGCGCCATTGCGGTGAAGGCAATGGAAGACGAAACCGCGGAAGGCAATACGCCCAGGTACAGGAACCCATACACCAGATCCTCTGGCATCCAGCTTGCGGGTACGAGCGAAAGAGGCCATACCAGGAGCGGAAACACGACGAAAGTCATGGTCGTGATGATCAGGTGCAGTTTCCAGTGGCCGGCTCCCGCAAGAACCTGTTTGCGGGAAAGTGCAGCACCGTGGAGAAAGAACAGCAGAGCAACGGCACCACTGCCCGTGAAGCTCAACTGCTCGGCGAAGCCGCCTTCAGCGGGTAATATGGTTGCCAGGCCGATTGTCCCCAGCAGAACCAGGGTAAAGCCGTCAACTGGGACGCGCATTACTCAAACTCCAGTGCATCCAGACTCGCTTTCAACAACGTCCGCGCCACGTCGTCTGCCACTCCCGCGTCGCCGCGCTGAACAGCTTCCAGCAAGCGCTCGTGATCCGCATGGGACGGTCTCGGCAGACCTTCGTTTTTCTCCGTCTCATGGATGGTCTTACTGATGCTGCCTGCAAAATACTTGTAGAGCTCAACGAGTGCCTGATTGCCGGATGCGTTTACGATCGCGTGGTGGAACTGTTCATCGAAGCGGATCCGCTTCTCAATGTCGTCGCCAGCAGCGTGACGGTTGTCCAGTGCTGTTCGCATGGCGTCCAAGTCCGCCTCGCCTCTGCGTTCAGCAGCGAGTCGAGCCGCTTCAGTTTCAAGCATCATACGGACCTCCAGTTGGTCGCGAAGCGCTGTTCGCTCTATTCGCCTGAAGACCTCGCCGGCGTCCAGCATTGCGCGTACAAACGTGCCGTCCCCCTGCCGGGTTTCCAGAATGCCAACGTGTGCCAGCACCCTTACCGCTTCCCGCACCGTGTTACGGCTGACGCCCAGGGTTTCAGCCAGCGTGGTTTCGTTGGGTAGACGCTCGCCTACCGCCCATGTGCCCTGCTCAACGGCGCGGCGCAGGTTCTCGACAGAGCCTTCGACGAGGGAGCCACGCTTGATCTTCTGTAGAGTCACCGTTATTCATCCTGTCTACCAGTCATCCGATGACTATGACGAAGACAGACCGGCAAGTAAAGACGCGAATGACCGGACCCGGAACTGGCCCTGCGGAAATCAACCGCCCCGAAACCCCTTCGCCACCAGATAGACTTCCCGGGAACGGGACCTCGATGAGTCCGGCTTGCGCACTGCGACTTTATCGAACACCGCGCGTACGGCTTTGACAAACTCGTCGTAGCCTTCGCCGTGGAAGACTTTCGCTACAAAGCTGCCTTTCGGCTTGAGGGCCTGGTGCGCCATATCAAGCGCCAGTTCTATCAGGTACATGGAGGCAGCCTGGTCCGCCGCGTTAACGCCACTGATATTGGGCGCCATGTCAGAAATGATGACGTCTGCCTGGGCGCCATCCAGCGTTGCCATGATCTGGTCGAACACCGCCTGTTCGGTGAAGTCGCCCTGCACAAACTCGACGCCGGCAATAGTGTCCATGGGCAGGATATCGGAGGCCACGATGCGGCCCTTGTCACCCACCAGTTTGGCAGCAACCTGGGACCATCCACCGGGCGCGGAGCCCAGGTCCAGCACCAGCGCACCGGGCTGGATCAGGCGGTCCTTGTCGTTGATCTCCAGCAGCTTGTAGCTGGCCCGGGAGCGATAGCCGTCCAGCTGTGCCTGTTTCACAAAGGGGTCGTTGACGTGCTCTTCGAGCCAGCGGTTACTGCTTTTGGAACGGGCCATGGGTTCTTCTGTTCACTGGTGGATGTGTTCTGTTAACTGATGGCTGTGTTCTGATCACTGCGGGAAAGACCGTAGTTTACGCCGCGGCGCTTCCTGCCGCAAAAGCACGCTCAAAGCGCCGGGGTTTCACCCAGCCCGCGTGTACGCCTGACAAGCCCCCGGCCCGGCAGTACAATTGGCGCACTTCTTAAACACCAATCTGCCGGGCCTTGGCCTGGCAGCCAGGAAATTCCATGATTCGCGTTACCGAACTGGCACTGCCCCTAGATCATCCCGAAGAAGCGCTACGTGCTGCAATCCTCCAGCGCCTGCAGCTTCGGGATGCGGACCTGCTGCAACTTACAGTTTTCAAGCGCAGCTATGACGCCCGCAAGAAGAACAGCGAGATCAAGTTCGTCTACATCGTGGACCTGGCCGTGCAGGACGAAGCCAGCGTATTGGACCGGTTCGCAGATGACGTACATGTCCGCCCTGCGCCGGATACTGCCTACTACCCCGTGGCGCAGGCACCTGCAGGCTTGTCAGACCGGCCGCTCATTGTTGGTCTGGGGCCCTGCGGTCTGTTCGCTGCCCTGCTGCTGGCACAGATGGGTTTTCGGCCGATCGTGCTGGAACGGGGCAAGGATGTTCGCCGACGTACGAAAGACACCTGGGCCCTGTGGCGCAAAAAAGAGCTGTCACCGGAATCCAATGTGCAATTTGGCGAAGGGGGGGCCGGGCTGTTCTCGGACGGCAAACTCTACAGCCAGATCAAGGACCCGAAGTTCTATGGCCGCAAGGTTATGGCGGAATTTGTCAAGGCCGGGGCACCGGACGAGATCCTGTACGTCAGCAAACCTCACATCGGCACCTTTCGTCTCACGGGCGTGGTATCACGCATGCGGGAAGAGATCATCAACCTGGGCGGCGAGATCCGTTTTGAGCATAAAGTCACCGATCTGCTGCTGGAAGAGGGTCAGGTTCGGGGTGTAACCCTGGCCAACGGCGAGCAGCTCATGAGCCGCCATGTCGTGATGGCATTGGGCCATAGCGCCCGGGACACGTTCAGGATGCTTCAGCACCGGGGCGTATTCCTGGAGGCCAAGCCCTTCGCCATTGGCTTTCGGGTTGAGCATCCCCAGGGCCTGATCGACAAAGCCCGGCTGGGTAAGTATGCAGGCCACCCTGCCCTGGGCGCCGCCGACTACAAGCTGGTGCACCATGCCAAGAACGGCCGGGCAGTTTACAGCTTTTGCATGTGCCCCGGCGGCACTGTAGTGGCCGCCACGTCCGAGCCCGGGCGCGTGGTCACCAACGGTATGAGCCAGTACTCCCGTAATGAACGTAATGCCAACTCCGGCATCGTTGTCAGCATCCAACCGGAGCAGGACTTCCCCGGCGATGCGCTGGCCGGTGTCGAATTACAGGAACAACTCGAAGCCAGGGCTTATGAGCTGGGTGGCAGCGACTACTGCGCCCCTGCGCAACTGGTGGGCGACTTTGTCGCAGGCAGACCTTCGGCGAAACTGGGTGAGGTGGAGCCGTCGTACAAGCCGGGGATTCTTCTTGGGGACCTTGCGCCGTCCCTGCCCGCTTACGCCATCGAAGCTATCCGCGAAGCCTTCCCGGCTTTTGGTCGCCAGATCCGTGGCTTTGACCGCCCGGACGCACTGCTGACCGGGGTCGAAACCCGCACATCTTCGCCGGTTCGCATAACCCGGGACCGTGACAGCCTGCAAAGCCTTAACACCCGCGGGCTTTACCCCGCTGGCGAAGGCGCGGGTTATGCCGGCGGGATTCTCTCCGCCGGGGTCGATGGCATCAAGATCGCCGAAGCCGTCGCCAAGGCCATGCTGGCGGACGTGGAAACAGCGCCTGCGCATGTGAAGGAAGCCCAGGTGCAAAAGTCGTGAAGCTGGATGACATCAAGAAGCTTCACCAGAAAAAATACCGCCAGTCCCTCGGGCACTTCCTGGTGGAGGGCGAACACCTGGTACTGGAGCTGGAAAAGGCCGCTGAGGGAAACTCGCACTGGCAGCAGGCGCAGTTATTCGTCACCGGCGCTTATCAGGACTGGCCCAGCCCCTGGCCCAAAACCCAGATCAGCGACCGGCAGATGGCCCAATTCGCCGACACAAAGTCGCCCCAGGGCATACTTGCGGTGGCGCCCTTACCGCCCGCCGCCGGCAGTGCTCCAGGAGCCGACGCATCTTCAGCCTCGACGGGAAAGGCCGTCTACCTGCATGAAGTCCAGGACCCTGGCAACCTCGGCACCATCCTGCGAACGCTGGCCTGGTTCGGCGGCCTGCGCTGTCTGCTCAGCCCCGGCAGTGTGGATCCGTTCAACCCTAAAGTGGTGCGGTCCAGCATGGGTGCTGTTTTTCATGTGCCCATCGAAACCGAAGTCAGCCTGGCTGCCCTGGGCAGCCGCTATTCCCGTATTGCCTGCCTCGACATCGGCGGTGAGCCGCTGACAAGCCCTGACTTCCATGACCATGACTGCTACCTGTTCGGCAACGAGGCCCGGGGAGTACCCGCCGAAGTATCCACGCTTGCCGCCCAGCGCTTCACCATCCCCGGTGCCGCCGCGATTGAATCCCTGAACCTCGCTTCTGCCGTTAACATGGCAGTGTATGAGTTGAATCGGACGTAAGGCGGGTTTGAACAGAAAGACGCTCAGAGCATTATTTCTGGCTTTCGGGCCTAGCCATCCTCAAAGGCGTGATTGGCTTTGCGCTCGCCTTCCAGTGCGATGTGATCGCCGAGGGTGTCGAGACCTGGCAGCATGGCCAGCATCTGATTGAACTGGGTTGCGAGTGGGGCGAGGGCTTCTACATCGCCCGGCCCATACCCGCCGGTGAATTGCAGGGTTGGGTTGAGGGTTGGCGGCTGACCGAGTTCCGCAGGAAGTTTGGTGCACACGCCGGCCGGAGCGAGATTGGGGGAGAGCAGACAGTTTGCTGACACGAGATAAGGTCATCGCTCGTAATAATGACGCATCCGGAGCTTGTGGGGATGGAGATCATGGGGTGGTTGGGGCGTTGATGTTCAGGTGGCGTTTTTCCGTGGAGCCTGGGGAACTAGTTGGTCTGTGCACCAATGGCCTGCTACTTCCTTTGTCTAAACTTCGCTTCGTAAGGTGCCGATATAGAGCGTGGGGATATTCGACCGCTACTTTTGGTTACATCGGAGCATTAGTCCCACAGGGCTTCAACCATTCTATGCCCGCTTGGGTCATACTTCTCGAGGGCCGCTCTATCATAAGGATGGTAGTTCCCACCGACGAAATAGATAGCCGATAGCTCCGCAAAGTATTCAAGTTGATTTTTCAGCGCATACGCATTTTTGATGGTTCTATTTTTAATATCACGGACGTTAGTATACCTATTACCGTCTTTGGCAGATTTCCATGAATTATAAATCGGCGGATGCTTCTCAGCCCAATTAGCGATATGCCATGCATGTGCCAGCTCATGAAATACGGCCTTTCTCGACCACAGGTCGTCCAAGTACATAAGATTCTCGGCACTGTATATAACTATAGAGTTCTCCCACTTTTTATCCAAACGGGGGTAGTTGCCGGGCTCACCCTTTCTTATATAACTCATACCGCTCTTACGCCCGCCATTAGGCGACGCCTCGCCCCACATAATGTAGAACTGTAAGTCAGACAATATTGTCCGCGATCTCAACGGCATCAGCGAAAAAACATAATCAAGTGTCTCCCGCAGTTTGGCCACAGACGCTCTAAACAGGTCTTGATCACCCTCTAGCAGACTTTTCTCTACATGAATATTCCATTTGCCGTCCGCAGACACATAGTGGCGATTAGGCGAACTGTAGTTCACTCGGTCTTTATTCAAACCAGATGGAACAGCGAGAGTTAAAGCATGGGGCTCTCTTTGACCCGAGCAGTGATAAGCGTTCTCGGTGAATAGCACGTTTCCTGATTTATCCGTGCATTTAATCACGCCGGCCGCATGGCCGAAGCCGGAGGACAGTAGCAGAAACGTCGCAGCCAATAGACAATTGATATTCAAGCGAACTCCGGCTTACTGGGTAGTGGTTCGGTGCATAAGGTGAAATTCTCAGCTTCAGCTGGCTGTCCTGTTAGCTGCCGCCATGATTAGCTCTGCCATTAAATGCTCAAGGCAAAGCGCCGCGGTCATAGAGCCGGTCAAACTCGTTGCGCGTCTTCTTCTTATTATCGACACACTCCACCATGTGCCTATCAGATCTGAATACGAGGCAGTCCACGGGGTCCATGTAATAGTTGCGCCACGCTTCGTCCTTCTTTCTACGGTACTCGGCTTGATGCCGTGCTAGCTCTTTCGCTTTCCGGTCCCGCTCTACAGTTTCTTGCTTCTCCTGCCGAACCCTTTGTTCTTTCGAGGCCGCAGCTTGCCTCTGCTTGTCCATACGCTCTCTCGCGATTTCATTCGCCCCGTTTAGCATGAAGCCTACGATTACCACCCTCAGGATCAAAACTACAACGAATGCCAGAATGATTCCTGCCGCAATTTTTAGAATCAGTTTCATTGTCTTCCTTCTTGACGCCAATAATCACCGGTTGTTACCTGCACTGCGCTAAGCTAGCGCCTGGACATCAACCTGGCTCTGATGGGAAATACGATCCATGGCAATAAGCTAAATCCAGTCAGATACCAGTAATTGAACAGGTACTCAGCACCGTGGTCTTTATAAGCCACGAGATAAGCATAGTCGTACAGGAAGAAAGGCACCGAGAAGTAGAAGGCCACTATCAGAGACGACCGTGCTAGACCGTAGCTCTTGAACAAGAGGATGAGCCCCTTCGAGAGAAGGATCATCGCGAACAGAGGCAACACATCCACGAACACAAGCTGGGCCAGCCAGGTCCAGTCCTGGTAGTAGTCGCTCCGAAGCCCGAGCAGGAAAAACCACGTCCATAGCGTTGTTACGACGCAGATGACGTAAAAATGCTTCATCCATTCCGGCATGTTGGCTCTATGTCCCTGTTGGTAAAGCCATTGCTCGCGCGCATGTGGCGCGCCCCGAGGCCCCGTTTGTCATACCGTGCAGATCTGCTTCACCGACCAAGGGCGCTCCAGAACCACTTCCGCAACGCCAGCGCCGAAACGATCATTCCACTGCCAATAAAAAGAAGACAGACGCCTAGCCACAGTTGATAAGGGCCACCGCCGAACTGGCTGAACGGCTGCGGGCCTCGGATCACCCACATATAACGCCCATGATCGCCGTGGATGAACCAATAGAGCGCTGGGATAAGCATCAATGTGATGACACCGAGTCCCATCAATACCACTGAAATCACATCCGATGCCGGCATCAAACCTGGCCCGCTGACTTTGGGCTTTGCACTAATGATGGCCCGGCGCCCGAGTACAAGCGCCTTTACGGCGAAAAACGCAGTTACACAGAGGAACACTATCGCGAGCAGTGCAAGTGCCGATAGAAAGACCACGGTGTGCGCCTCCATCCTTAGTGAAATTAAGCCACCCTTGGCTACGAAGGCATCGATATACCCTTATGACCGGACGGCATGAGGCGCGAGGACGAACGACTTGTTCCGGACAATAGACCCTGAGGGCTCAGAGGGCTATCCAATCCCGAATAATCTCCTGCGGACCGCCCTTACAACGCGCCTCGGAAGGCGGCGCACCCGCTGTTGCAGGTTGTAGAGCCTGAGTAATCCAATCGGCGTATTAAACGGCAAGGGCAATAATTCAGGCCAGCCATAAGCAACCATATCCCGCTGAAACAAGCCGGAAGCGCGATAGCTCTCGGGCAGGCGGAGCATTGTCTCGAGGCTCAGGGTCGTCGCCATGAGACTCACATTAGCACGCCGGCGGCCGGGGAAGAGGTAACGGGTCGACGAATCCCAGCAGCCCATCCTTTGTTCAATATAGGCAAGATCAAGCGTGTCGCAGGGCGATTTCCTGATGGCTTCCGGTAGTTCCTCGTACCACCGCGTAACCGCAGCCAGCACGGTGTCCGTCTGAGGCAAACGAAGGAGGGATGCAAGCCCGGCTGGGGTGACGTCGGCGCCAGTGGGACGTTTTCCGTGCCAGTAATAGGCTCGTGCTGTTTCGCCAGCCATACCTGGCAGATTTATGACATCAGCCGGAGGCCTTACTTTCTCGCGGGCCGGTGCCTTCAGGATTGGTCCGTATTTGGATTCACCCAGGCGAACAAACGCTCGCTCTATATCAGCCTGCTCTGTTGGTCGCGGCACTACCTTGTCTATGCGGTGGGGCAGCCTGGCAGTCCGGGCGAGACGAGCCGCGACCGTCACATCGGTTTGGGATTCCAGATTAGGCTTTGAAGAGGTAAACGTATTAATGGTGACTCTTTTGTCGCCAGTGAATGGACGAACACAGGCCAAAATAGCTCTGGAGTCGCGTCCTGCTGACATGGGTATCTGCAGTTTGCTGTAACCGTCGGCAAGCACGTCCAGGAGCAACCGGGCGTGATCCACCACCCTGGCCGCTGCAACGGGCCCGTCTATGGGTTCGCCGACAGTCCCTATGGGCCAGTGCCGCTTAGCCTCAAATTTTGCAAGGTCCAGGTAGTGGTTGGGCAGGAGCCGATCTAGTCCGATAAACGGGGTGATGCCAAAGGCGTAAAAAGCGGTGGTATTGATAGGATCAACCGCCTGGCTGAGCTCAACGTCCCGCTTGAGATTGGGAATCAGGTTGTGAGTGGTGGCCGCCATCCTGGCGTCCGCTGAGTAAACAACGGAATGGGTCGCGCCAAGGTAGAGCCGCTGGCATTGTCCTGAGCTGGAAATAACAATTGCCGTCCAGTTGCCAGCAAAGCCGCTGCCATCCGTGTTCCCGTTCGCGTCCCGCCCGTACAATGCCCGTTCAATATCAGCCGGCGTGAAGTCGCTGTCTACGGGCAAGGTGATGACTGCCTCGTCAGCTACATGGCCGGTCTCGGCCTCAAGGTAAGCGAGCGATTCAATAACCCAGCCAATGGCCGCTCCGTCACGACTTTGCAGAGGACAAACGTTGGCGTCAGGATGAGCCGCCAGGTGCCATTCCGCCAGGGTTTCCGTAGGCCAGTCACTCGGCGCGGCCCCTCTTTGTTTGGTGAGTAACCACTGGCGTGACAGCTCTTCAGCGGGTAGCGGATATAGCGCATCCAGATTGGCAATGTTGTCCATTTCAAATCCCAATAGGTTTCGCGTCCAGCGTCTTTCCACAATCGCCTGCTAAACGCTTTTTTCCATGATCGTTACCTCTGCCTGGACCACAGATCATAGTAATTAAAGCACGTTGACCTCAAGTCGAGTGGCGCGAGGACCTGTCGTGCCATGCTTCCACGCTGGCGGAATGGCCGACGAGGGAGTGGACACCTGAAACCAGAGTGGACACCTGAAACCAGAGAACCGGCACTCTGCACCTGCGCAATCAACGTCAGCACCCGTGTTCTGAGCGGCTGCCTTCCGGGCCAAGGGCATTCTCCCCAGGGCAACCACCCTTTGTTGATTGACGTTCAAGATACAGGCAGGTTATCTTGAACGCCATTCAATAGGCGGTCTACCTGCCAGAAATTAAAAAAGAGGCTCAACAAAATGCCGAAGGCGAACTACAGAAAAGGTTCTTTTACGCACCAGCAGGTACGCTGCGCAGCAACACTTCACAAAGCGGCGAATGCGGATGCGTCGCCCTGCCCGACCATTCTTATGGTTCACGGCTGGGGCGGAACCCAACTGACGCTCGTCACGCATTTCATCACCGCCTTCAACGACGCCGGCTTCTGCGTGGTCACGTTCGACTACCCCGGATGGGGCGACAGCGAGGGCCTTCCGCGTAATGTTATCAATCCCTGGAAGCGCGAAAAGACAGTAGAAAGTGCCCTGGCCTACGCCAAATCTCTACCTGAGGTTGATAACTCGAACATCATCCTGTGGGGCAGTTCATTCGGTGGAGGCCATGTCGTTCGAATCGCCGCAGAACACCCGGAATTGCGCGGTGCTATTGCTCAGGTGCCCATGCTTGACGGTTTCCTTACCGTGAAAGCCGCGCCGCTCTCCCGGCTTTTGCGATTCGGCCTGGATATCGTGCGGGATCTGATCAATCCCTTCGCCACCCGTTACTTGCCCATTATTTCTGAGGCGGGTGGTTACTCATCCATGGATCGTGACGGCGCATGGCGCGTGGAAGAATGGATTCGCACCCATCTGGAGCGCCTTAACGACAACCGCGTCGCGGCCCGATCCCTGGCAACGATGTCGTTCTATCGCCCGTTCAGATACCTGAAACTGATTCAGATCCCAACACTGGTCATCGGAGCGACACGCGATACTGTCGCGCCATTTGATGAGGCCGGCGTAAAACGGATGTCTTCCGGCAGCGTTGAGATCCGCACAATCGATGCGAACCACTTCGATCCTTATCTCGAGCCGTGGTTTGAAGAAAACATCAAGCTTCAGCTGGACTTTGCGAAAAAGCTTAATGCGCGTTAAACCCACGCGGTCCAAAAAACCCACAGGGCGCCCAGGGTCGCCAGGATTCCGAGCAAAGACAGGACACCCATCCGCAGCCGGAACACCAGGATAAAGGCAACCGCCGACAAGACCGCCATAGCCAAGTCGACGCTCTGCGGAACGGGTAGGCTCATATCCATACCAAACGTGGTAATCCGGAAGTGCTCTGTAAACAGTGCATTGACGGCAAACCATAGCGCCAGGTTGGCTATGACCCCGACCACAACGGCGGTCACCGCCGCCAGTGCCGCAGACAGTGCTTTATTGGCCCGCAGCTTCTCAACGTAAGGCGCGCCGGCGAAAATCCAGAGGAAACACGGCAGAAAAGTAACCCACAATGTCAGACATGCGCCCAGTGAGGCATAAAGAAGGCTGGGTTCAATACCCGCCTCCCGATACGCAGCAAGGAATCCCACAAACTGCGTCACCAGAATAAGCGGGCCCGGTGTGGTTTCAGCCAGGCCGAGCCCCTCCAGCATTTCGCCTGGTTGGAGCCACCCGAAATTCTCTACCCCCTGCTGTGCGACATAAGCCAGAACAGCATACGCACCGCCAAAAGTTACCGTGGCCATCTTCGAGAAGAACACCGCGATCTGGGAAAATACGTTGTCCGGGCCGAGCAGTACCAGCAGCCCACCCAGGGTGAGCAGCCAGAGCAACAAGCACACCAGAGCCGCTCGCCTGGTTCCGACCCGAACAACCGGCTCCGTAGAGGAAGCGGGCTCAGATTGGGTTGAACCCGGTGTCGTCGTCCTTCTTGCGGCGGTGTAGCCAATGATGGCAGCGCTGAGCACTACCAGTGGAAAGGGCAAGCCAAACACGAACAACGCCATAAAGCCCGCCACGGCCAGGGCAAGCATCAATTTCCCTTTGAGCGCCCGCCGGCCGATGCGGATCATCGCCTGCACGACAATCGCGAGCACAGCTGCCTTCAGACCAAAAAAGACACCTTCAACCACGGCCACGTCCCCCAGGGAGACATACAGCCAGGACAGCGCAAAAATGGCTATCGCGCCGGGCAAAATGAACAAAACACCAGCAACCACGCCGCCTTTTACACCGTGCAGCAACCATCCGACGTAAGTCGCTAATTGCTGGGCTTCTGGCCCGGGAAGAAGCATGCAATAGTTGAGTGCGTGAAGGAAACGGGGCTCATCAAGCCACTTTTTCTCATCGACGATGATCTGGTGCATCAACGCGATCTGTCCCGCTGGCCCACCGAAACTCAGAAACCCAATCCGGATCCAGACAGCAAGCGCCTCTTTGAACGTTACCTCGCGCAACGCCTACTCCTTGATTGCGGTTTAATGCATTGATAGCGAGTCAGTTGACACCGGATTTAATCTCCCGTCACGTAAAATCTCCCGCCACCGCTCAGTACCTCGTTAGTACCTCGGCATTTGAAGTTTCGTTCACGGCCTTTAGCCTGGTATGGGATGAACTGGAGGATTTACTGCTGGACGGCATTTTATTGGACAGCTTTGTACTGGGTGCGCTGACGCCGGTGTCCGGTCGCCGTGAAAATATCTGGCGAAACACAACCGGCTTTAAAACTCTAATCAGCGGTGCAACTGAAAGTCGGAGCTTCACAAATACATCAGTGAGCTCCGGCTAGCTGATCCAGATTCAGAATACGTAGATTGCGCCAACACCTACTTCCGCTTCGTAATCGCTGCGCGCAATTGGGCTGTCGCGCACGTCGCTGCTGAAATGCTCGTATAGCGCCTCGCCGAACACCTGCCATTTATCGCTGACATAATATCGGAAGGTATAGTTCAGCCCGATAGAGCGAAAGCCACCGTCGAGATCGGTTTGATCTAGCCCGGAATTAGCTGCCTGTTCTGAGTTGATACCAAAATCCCGATTAGCATAATCGCTATCGTGGAAAACCAGAACAAGACTCAGATCCGACCCCGTACCGTCTGTTTGGTCCCCGAAACGACGCCCAGCCCCAAAAATACCCAGGCTTCCGTCCTCGCTGGCAATAAGTCGTCCATCCAGCCAATAACGCCAGTCCGAATCGAGTGCACGACGCGCCTGCAAAACAATTTCAGTGCTCCCGTCGACATCACCAAGACCATCCAGACGACCGTCCTCGGAATCACTCTCTTCACGGCCATCCTCGAAAGGGAAAGCAACTGCGACGTCAAGAAGCCAGGCCTCAGATCGAAGTCCCCGCCAGCCGAGTGCCGCACCCGCCCAGTAGTAGATATTATCTCCGTCTCGCCATTGCACGGCGCCGGCAGGATTGGCCTCAAGTTCGAATTCATCGGAGCCTTCGTAGGCAGACTCGTACTCAATACCCAGGCCAAGCCCTACTCCCCAGCCATCTTCGCCTCTGGTGAAGTCGTCAACCGAGGGCAATGGCACCAGAGCTGTCTGTGATTCTTGTCCAATTGCGGTTTGAAGGAAAATCCCATTTACCAATACAACCAACGTTAGACATACAGACTTTTTCATTTCGGTGCCGCTTCAGGTTGGGTAGACAGACAATTTTACGCTTTTCCCTGCACCGGCATACTCAATATGCGCAGGCTCCTGTAAAAATTCGTGAATCCCAACGCAAACAATCTAATAAGCTCTTACCACCATGAGTCAGGATTGGATCGGAGGCCACCGCCCCCGGCTCAAAGTGGCTATTACGCGCCTTTTTTTAAATCTGCGGCACGCCGTTCATGAAAGCTCTCAAGACCACACCCTATCCGAGGACGTGGTGGCAATTTGGACACCTGGCAATTTCTGTGGCAATTTGGACACCCACCCATCTCTAGGGCAATTTGGACACCAGGGCAATTTGCACACCCATCTCTAACCACAGGGCAATTTGGACACCCATCTCTAACCGAACTGTAGCTCTTGACGTCGGGCTCGAATACTGTTTTTATATACAGCTAATTGCAGATGGAGCTGCGTCTTGCCCAAACCCCGCAAAACCCAGGTTGCCCTCAGTGCCACGCCCTACTATCACTGCGTTTCCCGGTGTGTCCGCCGAGCCTTCCTCTGTGGCCGCGATCCCTTGAGCGGTCGGGACTTTTCACATCGCCGTGGCTGGATTGAAGCGCGCATCCTCAAACTTACCAACACCTTTTCAATTGACGTCTGTGCCTATGCGGTGATGAGCAATCATGTACACGTAGTTTTACATGTGGACCAGGCACTGGCCGAGAGTTGGTCGCTGGATCAGGTGATCGACCACTGGCACGGGCTTTTCACCGGCTCGTTTTTGAGCCAGCGCTACTGTCGGGGCGACGCGATGGGACGGGCAGAGCTCAGCGCGCTGCATCAACAGGTGGAGGTTTGGCGCGGCCGACTGCAGGACATCAGCTGGTACATGCGCTGCCTGAACGAAGTCATCGCCCGCCAGGCCAACCAGGAGGACAATTGCACGGGAAGATTCTGGGAAGGTCGCTTCAAATGCCAGGCACTGCTGGACGAGAAAGCGCTGGCGGCCTGCTTGGCCTATGTTGATTTGAATCCAGTAAGGGCCGGTATAGCAGACACCCCAGAGGCCAGCGAATTCACCTCCATTCGCCAGCGCATTCTACAGCGCAACACAGCGCCGGGAAGCCAACCGGTTCAATTACTGCCCTTCTCAGGGAACCCGCGGGAAGAGATGCCCAAAGGCCTGCCGTTCCGGTTGGACGACTATCTGGAACTTGTCGACTGGACGGGAAAGCAAGTTCGGGACGGTAAGCGCGGTGCGGTTGCTCAGGACCTACCGCCGATCCTGGAACGGCTGGCAATCGAACCGAAGCACTGGCTCTCGATGAGCCTGCACTTTGAAAGCCGCTTTAAGGGGCTGGTGGGCACCGCCTATGCCGTAAAGGCCGCCTGTCGGCAACTGGGTTATCGACGCTATAGTGGCGTTTCGCGGTGTAAAGAGCTCTTCGGCTAGACGCTCAGTTCCATCAAGTAAAAACCGGCACTGCGGCCTTTCCTGTCACTACCTTCCCGCCAGATCCCGCTCAAATATACTGATTCCGCCATCTGTACCCGGCCCTAGTGCTAAAACGGCTCCCGATAGCCGGGCTGACATGCTGCGGATTGGCAGAGAGCAATGTTTCTGTGTTTTATTAAATTGGGTGTCCTGTTTTTCTGTTGCTGTTTTTCTGTTTCTGTTTTTCCCCGAAGGTGGGGCAAATCGCTGGCATCAGTGACTCTGTCCTGCTTGGTAATGGCCATTCTCAACGTCAGCCCCCGATTTTGCCTTTTCGTCCCGTTTCAATGCTTGCCTGTCTGGAACCCTCGTCCGCTCACCTGGGGCTGTCACTGAGCCGGCTGAGTTCGCGATAGCGCGAGGGAGCGCAGTCATGTATACGACGGAAGGCCTGGCTGAAGGCCGCATCGGACTGGTAACCGAATTGTTCGGCAATATGCCAGATCGGCTGGTTGCTGTGGCGAAGCTGCCAGGCAGCCAGGCGCATCCGGTGAGCAGTCAGGTAGGACCAGGGCGGCTCGCCCAGCACCTTGCCAAAGCGGTTGGCAAAGGATGACCGAGACATGCAGGCGATACCCGCCAGCTGCGGCACAGTCCAGGCGCGTTCGGGATTCTTGTGCATGGCGGATAAAGCAGCTGATAGCGCCGGGTCCTTGAGCGCAAGAAGCCAGTTTCCGCTGCCCTCGGGCAGGTTGTCGACATAATCGCGCAGGCACTGGATCAGAAGGATGTCGGCAATGCGGTTGATAACGGCCTGCTGTGCCGTTCGCTGGGTACTGATTTCGGTTTCCAGAAACATCAGGCCGAAGTGCAGCCAGTCTGGCGTTTCGCTATCGGTGGCACGATAGTGGATCAGGCTGGGCAAGGCCGAAATCAGGGGCCGCGCCAGGTCGCTGTCAAATTCGAAGTAACCGCTTACCAGGCGATCTGCCAACTGGGGCTGACTGAATACACTCAGGGTTTGTAGGCCACCGGTTTCCTGCGGATCGAGGTGCTGCTTGAGGTCGAGGGCCGGACAGGTCCTCATACTGTCGTCGGAGTCGCTCATCCAATGCGCAGGCCCTCGGGGCAGAATAATCACATCCCCGGTCTGAATCTTCAGGTTCGCTTCACCCTCGCGAGCCAGCACGCAACTGCCCGAGGTAACCACATGAAAGCTGGCGACCCCCGGCATGTGCAGGGCCATTTTCCAGGGAGGCTGTAGCTCTACCCTTTTGAAGCGGGCACCACTTAGGCGGATGTCATCAAGGAGAAGGCTGAGGGTGTCCATAGGCGTTTGGCTAAACAATTCCGGCTTTATGCGATGTTCTTAGCGTATCACTAAAGAAATACGGCTGAATACGCCTTAATCCGCTGTGGCATGGCGTGCACAATAGGCCCCAAGCAGATGCTTCAAAGTACCACCGACGCCATAGAGGTTTAGCAATGACAACAATAACCGCCAATGAAACGCACTGGTCAGACGGCAAACGCTATTTGTGGCTCTTTAGCCCGCTGGTACCCTTTCTGGGCCTGATCGCTATCTCCCTGTACCTTGCCACAGGCTGGAGCACCCTGCTTTGGATGGGGCCGGTTCTGGTCTACATAATCATCCCCCTGGCCGATCTCATCGTCGGCACGGATACCACCAATCCCCCTGAAACCGCGGTATCTCAGCTGGAGAATGACCGTTACTACCGCGCCATCGTCTTTACCTATGTCCCGGCTCAGCTGGCCCTGACCGTGTGGGGCGTCTGGTTGGCGACCTCCGGCCAGCTAAGCGGGTGGGAGATTTTTGGCCTGTGTTTCACCGTAGGGGTGATCAATGGCATCGCCATCAATACCGCCCACGAACTGGGCCACAAGAAAAGCGGCGCTGAACGATGGCTGGCGAAGCTGACCCTGATGCCAGCGGCCTATGGCCACTTTTTCATCGAGCATAACAAGGGCCACCACGTTAACGTTGCGACGCCCGATGACCCGGCCAGCTCCAAGATGGGTGAAAGCTTTTGGGCCTTTCTGCCGCGAACGGTAGTTGGCAGCGCTCGCTCGGCCTGGAATATCGAGAAAAAACGGCTGAACCGGCTGGACAAGTCCGTTTGGAGCCTGGAAAACGAAAACCTGCAGGCCTGGGGCATGACCCTGGTGTTCTTTGGGGTACTGACGGTCTGGCTTGGCTGGCCGGCACTGGTATTCCTCGTGATTCAGGCCGCTTACGGCGCGTCGCTTCTGGAGGTTGTTAACTATCTCGAGCACTACGGGCTGCTGCGTAAGAAACTGCCCAGCGGTCGCTACGAACGCTGCCAACCGCGCCACTCCTGGAATAGCAACCACATCGTGACCAACCTGTTCCTGTATCAGTTGCAGCGCCACTCGGATCACCACGCGCACCCTACCCGTCGCTTCCAGGCCCTGCGTCATTTTGAGGACAGTCCGCAGCTGCCCTCGGGCTATGCCTCCCTGCTTTTGCTGGCCTATTTCCCGCCTCTCTGGCGTAAAGTGATGGATCCGCGGGTGGTTGCGCATCACGGCGGCGACTTGAACCAGGCCAATATTCTGCCCTCCAAGCGTAAGGAAATACTGGCCCGCTGGGGTGTTGAAGATAGAACAGGTGGAGAGGTGCCTCTGGTTGAAACGGCGGAGGAAACCGCTGCGGCAAGTACTGAGGCCAAGGCATGGCATTGCCCGGGCTGTGGCTACGTATATAGACAGTCCGAGGGCTGTGAGGCCGAGGGTTTTTCGCCGGGCACCGCATTCTCTCTTATTCCGGACGACTGGTGCTGCCCTGACTGCGGCGTGCGCGACAAGGTGGATTTCAAACCCCTGAGGGAGTAAAACCCGACGGTCGTACCATATCGAGGCTGCGAAGCAGAAGTTCAGTCGCTTCGCAGGCTTTCAGACGGGCCCTAACGCTGCTCAAGAGTTGATCGACGACCCAGTGGCTAAAGGTATCGTTCACCGTTTTGAACCGGTTCAGGTCCAGAAACATCACGGCCAGCTTCTGGTTATTGCGTCGGGCGTGGGTAATGCCAAGGTTCAGCCGGTTCTTGAACAGGGTCCCGTTCGGCAGGCCTGTTAGCGGATCATGGTATGCCCGATCTGCGGCGATCTCGGCCTTTTTGCGCTCACCTGTTTAGGGCAGCCTTGCTACCCATATCGACCGCTTCGGCATTATAGTCTGCGCCGATTGCAGCCAGTTCTGTTTGAGTTGTGTCGAGCCTGGCAATGTCGCAGAACGCGACCTTGGCGCCCTGCCGCGCCAGCGCCATAACGACGTGGTGGCCGATCCCATCGCCGCCACCGCCGGTGACGATGGCAGCCTTGTCAGTGAAGTCTTTCATGACTTACAGCCTCTCACGCGAAAATGTGGTGATCGGACCGAAAACGGCTAGCCAGTCGTCGATAAGTGAAACTGAAGCCCGGAAACATGGCAATCACGTGACCGCTCTTGCTCTGGTACCAGCTTTTGCAGCCGCCAGTCTTCCACACGGTTTTGTTCATTTCGGAGTGGATCATCCTCGTGTAGGCGTCCTCGGCCTCGGGCCTGACTTCAATGGACTGCTTGCCGGACGTCTCCAGCTTTCGAAGGCAGTCGGTGATGTACTTCATTTGCGATTCGATGACAAACAGCGCAGAGGTGTGCCCAATGCCTGTGTTAGGGCCAGTGACCACGAACAGGTTGGGGAACCGGGGAATAGCCGTGCCGAGATAAGCGCGGGGATATTCATCCCAGACTTCCGACAGCCCTACCCCGCCCTTACCAATCACGGGGTACGAGATGACGCCATCGGTCGCGTCATAGCCTGTGGAATAGACGATCAGATCCACGTCGAGCTGTTCGCCCTGGGCGGTAACGATGCCACGCTCGTTAATGGAAGCAATGCCATCGTCCCGGTCGTGCAGGTGGACATTAGCCCGCGAGAGTGCCGGGTAAAGAGTGCTGGATAAAATGATGCGCTTGCAGCCGATGGTAAAGTCCGGCGTCAGCTTTTTGCGCAACGAGGAATCTGGAACCTGCCGGTCGAGGTGTTTCAATGCCTGGCGCTGAGCCACAAGGTTCAGCATGGTTCTGGAATACTTGAAACCAATGACGCGGCTCTCGAGGCTCCAGTAGATGAGCCACCGCAGTGCCTTGTACAGGGGCTTCACACCAAGCAGCCGCTGCTCGAGCTGGGAAAATTTGCGGTCGGGTCGGGGCAACACCCAGTGCGGCGAGCGCTGGAACACGTGCAGCTCCTCTACCTTATCCGCTACCGCAGGAATCACCTGGGCAGCGCTGGCGCCGCTGCCAATGATGGCTACGCGCTTGCCTTTGTAGTCGTAGGAATGGTCCCAGTTGTTGGTATGAAAGCTCTTGCCCTTGAAAGTGTCGCGTCCGGGGAAATTGGGAATTACGGGCGTACTCAACGGACCAGAGGCATTGATGAGCACCCGCGCCTGGAAACTCCCTGCTGCGTCCGTCTCGATGGTCCAGTACTTGTCTGTCTCGTTCCACTGGACCTGCCGGACGTTGGCATTAAGCGTAGTCCTTTCGCGCAGGCCGTGCTTGTCGATCACGTTATTGGTGTACCGCTGTAGCTCGTCTTGCTCTGCGAACATCTGCGACCACGCATAGGGCTCTGATGAGATGGAATAAAGCGGAGACTGTACATCGACCGCCGCACCGGGGTAGCTGTTCTGGCACCAGGTGCCGCCCATGAAATCGCGGCGTTCGAGGATCTGAAAGTCCGTTATTCCCTGCTCCATGAGTCGGATCGCAGCACACTGCCCGCCGAATCCGCTACCGATAATAATCACCCGATAAGTTTGCTGCGGCTGCATGCCCGTGACCCCTCTCGTGAAATGGATGCGCAGCCATCCATCTGATGACGCGCGGCATCACTTTACTTCTGATGACAGATGTCGTCAAATCGCTCCATGGTCAAACTGAAGCAAAAAGAAGAGTCAGGAAGAGTTTATGGTGGCGAAAGCGCTGCTCAACGGCTTGCGCGTCAGCGGAGACTCTTTCTGGATGCGGGCCTCGAGCTGTTCGGCACGTCTGGATACCGCGCCACCAGCGTGCGCGCACTCTGCAAGCAGGCCCAGCTGACTGACCGATACTTCTACAAGAACTTCCAGGACACGGAGGATCTGCTTGCGGCCGTGTATGCCGAGTCCATGGACCACATCCAGACGGTCGTGTTGAAGGCGATCGCGGATGCTTCCGACACCGGGCAGCCGAGCGACGTGATTGAGGCGGGACTTGTGGCATTCTTCTCGGCCATCGAAAACTCGCGTGTAGCGAGAGTCTGCTGGTTGGAAGTGCTCGGAGTGAGCCCGCGGATTGATGAACTCTACACCCGACGGGTTCAGTATTTCGCCGAGCTATTGCTGGGCATTGCCAAAAAGCTGATTTCGCGATGGCCGTTGTCGGATGAGGAAGCCCGGATTACAGGGATCGCGGCGGTAGGTGCGATCAGCCAGTCGGCGATGCACTGGCTGATCGAAGATTATCGCACCCCTAAAGCCACCCTCGTAAGTGCCAATGGCCGATTGATCCGGGGGCTTATAGAGGCTTTGCCGCGGTAGTGGCTATGCGCGCCTGCAGCGTAACCGTTGCGCGGCTTAGAGAAAGACATCCGAGTGACGCGCGTGGTTAAACTACTACCGCTCACCTTCAAGGTCATGCCATACCCGGAGAATGATGATGGCACTGGGATGGAGTGAATAACGAACGACATATTTCCCGCAAACCATATCTCGAACAGAGTCAGGCACCGGTGCCATTTCAACTGGTGTGCCGATCTTGGGAAAATCAGAAAGCAATTCGATTTTGCCGACCAGTTCGGTGGCGATCCGGGCTGCCGCCGATGGATTGTGGCCTGCTATGAACTCCCTGAGGCGCTTTAAATCTTCAATGGCTTCGTCCGTGTAAACCAGTTTCACTTACCTGACCTTGGTGCATCCTGCTCGTTGTCGGTTCCCCAACTATTGAGCCAGCTGTGAACCTCGCTGGCATCAACAACCTTGCCTTGGGCAGCGGACTCCATTGCTTCCAAAGTCTGCTTCCAGCGCTCTTGCTCCAGCTGCTGCTTTTCTATGTACTCCGATAATGCTTGGTTAATTACCCAACCTTTGCTCCGGTGCAACCTGCCCGCAATTGCTTCCAGATGCTGTTCAACTTCTGCTTGAAGGCGAACCGTGGTGACGCTCATGACTATCCCCTCGTGTTTGACGACTACAATGTATTACAGCATAGTCGGTGAGGGTGCGGCAAAAAATCTAACGCCAGCAGCATGCATTGGTTAGCACTTGTTGACGCCTGCGTATATGCTGATAATATACTTTTATGATCAATTGGGCACAAGTTACTGGCTTTGACTGGGACGAAGGCAACTCCCGCAAAAACGCGGAGAAGCATGGCGTCAGTCAGTCCGAAGCGGAAGAGATTTTCTTTAACGAGCCGCTTCTGTTACTGGAAGACTCCAAACACAGCCAGGCTGAGGCCCGTTTTCACGCTCTTGGTGAAACAGAGGATGGGAGGATGCTCCACGTCACGTTTACATTAAGGCAGGGCGACACGCTGGTTCGGGTGATTTCCGCTCGAGACATGCACCGCAAAGAGAGGGCTGTTTATGAGCAAGCTAAAAAAGACGCCTGAGTTCAAAACTGAATCAGAAGAGCGAGCGTTCTGGGAAACCCACGACTCCTCCGATTACCTGGACTGGAGCCAGGCAAAACCAGCTTCTTTTCCGAAGTTGAAGCCCTCAACCAAGACTATCTCACTCCGCTTGCCCGAAACTCTGCTTGATCGGATCAAAATCGAGGCCAACAAGCGAGATATGCCCTATCAGTCGCTGATCAAAGCCTGGCTTGCAGATGATGTCGACGAAAGCCGTCGGGCATGAAGTGCTAGCGCTTAAACTTTGCGGCAATTTTGGAGCCGCGAGGCGGTGGAAAAATTGTCCGGCAACAGTGTCTTGTTAGATTTATTCTTTACCGCGGTGAATCATAAGCCCCTGTGGCTTAGAAAGTTCACAGAACTCTTCCGCCGTATATTTCATCACTAGAGCCGAAAAGCCAGGGCAATTTGGACACCCATCTCTAACCGAACTGTAGCTCTTGACGTCGGGCTAGAATACTGTTTTTATATACAGCTAAATGCAGATGGAGCTGCGTTGTGCCCAAACCTCGCAAAACCCAGGTGGCCCTCAGTGCCACGCCCTACTATCACTGCGTTTCCCGGTGTGTCCGCCGAGCCTTCCTCTGTGGCCGCGATCCCTTGAGCGGTCGGGACTTTTCACATCGCCGTGGCTGGATTGAAGCGCGCATCCTCAAACTTACCAACACCTTTGCAATTGACGTCTGTGCCTATGCGGTGATGAGCAATCATGTACACGTAGTTTTACATGTGGACCAGGCACTGGCCGAGAGTTGGTCGCTGGATCAGGTGATCGACCACTGGCACGGGCTTTTCACCGGCTCGTTTTTGAGCCAGCGCTACTGTCGGGGCGACGCGATGGGACGGGCAGAGCTCAGCGCGCTGCATCAACAGGTGGAGGTTTGGCGCGGCCGACTGCAGGACATCAGCTGGTACATGCGTTGCCTGAATGAAGTCATCGCCCGCCAGGCCAACCAGGAGGACAACTGCACGGGAAGATTCTGGGAAGGTCGCTTTAAATGCCAGGCACTGCTGGACGAGAAGGCGCTGGCGGCCTGCTTGGCCTATGTTGATTTGAATCCAGTAAGGGCCGGTGTGGCAGACACCCCAGAGGCCAGCGAATTCACCTCCATTCGCCAGCGCATTCTACAGCGCAACACAGCGCCGGGAAGCCAACCGGTTCAATTACTGCCCTTCGCAGGGAACCCGCGGGAAGAGATGCCCAAAGGCCTGCCGTTCCGGTTGGACGACTATCTGGAACTTGTCGACTGGACGGGAAGACAAGTTCGGGACGATAAGCGCGGTGCGGTTGCTCAGGACCTGCCGCCGATCCTGGAACGGCTGGCAATCGAACCAAAGCACTGGCTCTCGATGAGCCGGCACTTTGAAAGTCGCTTCAAGGGGCTGGTGGGCACCGCCTATGCCGTAAAGGCCGCCTGTCGGCAACTGGGTTATCGACGCTATAGTGGCGTCTCCCAGTGTAAAGCGCTCTTCGGCTAGACAGTCAGTTCCTCCAAGTAAACGACCGGCACTGCCCGGCCTTCCTGTCGCTACCATCCCGCCAGATCCCGCTCAAATATACTGATTCCGCCATCTGTACCCTGCCCTAGTGCTAAAACGACTCCGGATAGCCGAGCTGAGCCAGGCTGACGTGCTGCGGATTGGCAGAGAGCAATGTTTTTGAGTTTTACTAACTTGGGTGGGTAATCCCCCCATTTTTAGCAGGGTTCAAAAGTAGAGCTCAGGCCACAGCGGCCAGTTTCTGTTGTGGGGTGATGCCCCCGAGGGCCATGTTGGGCCGTTCGTGATTATAGGTCCATAGCCACTGCGTGGCATATTCCTGAACCTCTTCAATGGAGCCGAACAGGTATTGAGCCAGCCAGTCGTAGCGTACGGTGCGGTTGTAGCGCTCGATGTACGCATTCTGCTGCGGGTTGCCGGGCTGGATAAAGACCAGTTTAATGCCCCGCCTCTCGGCCCAGGCAGCCAAGGTGGCACTGATGTATTCCGGACCGTTGTCGCAGCGGATCTGAGCAGGTGCGCCCCGCCACTCGATGATCTGATTCAGCGCTCGCATAACACGCTCAGAAGGCAGTGACAGGTCAACCTCAATGCCCAGGCCCTCGCGGTTGTAGTCGTCGATCACGTTGAACAGCCGGTAGCTGCGACCGTCCTCTAACTGATCGTGCATGAAGTCCATGGACCAGCTGGTGTTGATGGCCGTGGGCACTGCCAGTGGCTCGGGCTTCTCCCGTACCAGCCGCTTGCGGGGCTTGATACGCAGATTCAGCTCCAGTTCCCGGTAGATCCGGTAAACGCGTTTGTGGTTCCAGCGGTAACCCTTGACGTTGCGCAGGTACAGAAAACACAGACCAAAGCCCCAGTTTCGTTGGTTGTGCGTCAGTCTGATCAGCCAGTCCGCGATCTCGGCGTTCTCACTGCTTAGTTTGGCTTGGTACCGGTAGCAGGTCTCGCTGATACTGAACATCCAGCAGGCCAAGCGAATACTGACGTGCTTTTCACTGACGGCGCTCTGCGCCATCTCACGGCGACGAGACGGCTTTACCACTTTTTTTCGATGGCCTCCTTGAGGATGTCCGACTTGAGCCGCTCCTCGGCGTACATCTTCTTGAGCCGACGGTTTTCGTCCTCCAGCTCTTTCAGGCGGGCCATCATCGATGCGTCCATCCCGCCGAACTTCGCGCGCCATTTATAAAAGCTGGCGCTGCTCATGCCGTGTTCACGGCACAGCTCCGGAACCGGTACGCCATTCTCGGCTTGTTTGAGAATCGACAGGATCTGGCTGTCGGAAAAACGTGACTTCTTCATGCAGAATCTCCCTGCGTTTAGCTTACGGAAAATTCTACTTTTGAGTACCACTGTTTCTCGGGGGGATTACCGGTGTCCTTTTTAGTTTCCGTGCTCGACACACTAACCTTTAAGAGACTGGACTCCCTTAGAAAACTTGGCAACAGGTCGGAGGGTGCGCCATCGGTTTTGGTGGCCAGGCACTCACAGTACCGAACCTCCAATACCAGCGGTTTATTAGCGAGATAGTCCTCAGGAGCCGAGTTTTCGGCAAGGGCAATGCCGGGGATCAAAGATAGAAAAAACAGAGTAATTTGCGATGCGATCCGTTGCATGTGACCTCCTGTGTTTTCGTTTTAACGCTGAGCGAAGCGGCGGCCCGTCAGGGACGTCCGCCTTACGCGCCTTGTTATCACTGCTTCAGTCATACTCTGCATGCTGAGGCAGATCATCTGTAATCTCGAACCAAGGAGCCTTACTGCCCACGAATACATGGCGCCCTGCTTTTACCTCTGGGTCGGTATCAAGTGTTCCGAGTGGGAAACCATAGATCCCGGGGGCTGCATCGAACTTGGTATAGAGGCTGGAGCCACAGTTTGAGCAGAAGCCTTTGTGCTCACCCGGAGAAGATTCGTAAAACTTCAGCAGCTCCTGACCTTTGACGGTGTGCCAATCCGAAGACTGCACTTTAGCGCGAGTTCTGAAAGCCGAGGCATGAAGCTTTCGGCACATTGAACAGTGACAGTTCAGAACGTCGGTAAGCGGACCGTTGATTTCGTATTGAATGCCCCCGCAGAGACAACTACCTGTTTGCTTCATTGATGCACCTCTTTGTGTGATAACGCTGAGCTTAGCGGCGCCCTTGTAATGGAGGCGAAGCCGCAATGAAAAGGGCGTCCGGCGGCCATCGGCCGCGTACTACAGCGACTTGTTAAAAATTTCCCGCTCCCTCAATGAGCACTAATTGCCAGAAGAAAATGTAGAACAAATAGCACTCCTGTGAGCACCCCAAGGACGCCTCCAAGCTTTTTGAACCATTTATGTATTAGACCGCTGAGAAGGGCCGATACCACTAGTGCTGGGATGGCATAGGCAATGAGCTCTGAGCGAACGTACCAATTTGCCAATTCAGTAAATGCACCCAAGAGGAGAACAAGTGCGAAAATACCAATAACAATCCCTGTTGGTCCTGCTTTGCCTTCCATTGTCTCCTCGATAACCTTTTAACGCCCGGCTCACGCGCCGGTTTGGAGCCGCGAAGCGGCGGAAAATCGGTCGCTGTGCAGCCGATTGTTAAGACAATTGTTCGATAAGGAAACGCTGAACATCTTTTATCATCTCAGCAACATCAGACTCAGAAAATTCCGACCACTTGCCATGCGCTGCATTATTTCGGATGTCTGCTATTGCAGTAATACGCTTTTGTTGAAGCTTGGTGTAAACGCCTTTCTTGGCTAGCGCTGCATTCATTTGATCGAGCTTGCCGTGAGGTATTGATTGCTGATCGCAGAGGTCCCTGAGCCCGGTTTCAAGTACGACTCCCGCAACAACCGCCGCCGGTCCGGTGTAGCCTTGGCTCAGAAGTTCCTGGGCTTGCTCAAGCTCGCTATCAAATAGTTCCGCTTGCACGAGACTCCGGATAGATGCGAGGTGGCCGCCCTGGAAATCACTTCGCGCAGCCGCAAAAACGGGTTTCAGACGTTTAAAAATATCGTAGTTCGAGTCGAAAGTTTGCACACCTTCTGCGTTTGAGAAAGCCTTCAAATGCTCGCTGTCTTCGCCACAGGCCCGAGAAATCAAACTTTTCGCCTTCAGCCGCCACTCATCGAAGCTTTCACTATTGACGGAAAGGTAGCTGCCATACTCACTGGGTTTATACTGTTTGGTCGATTCGACAAATTCTGCCTCTACACTGAGCTCATCAAACCTCTCCGAGTGCTTGTTTATCAAATCCACCTCCCTTCGAGATTTGGAAAAGTCTTAACGCCAACAACACGCGCGGTTACGGAATGGAGGCGCAGCCGCAATGCAGTAACCGTCGCCGTGATTGTACTGGTTATGCATTTTCCAGTTTATCCCCCAGTTCCTTCGCAAACTTCCAATGGTCCCCTGTGTCAAAAGCAGCAATCCAAGCGGCTTCTACAGTGTAAGGAAGTTTGCCCTCGCTTGATTGATAGAAAATAACTTTCACCTTCGCGAGTTTTATTGATATATCGCCAGCTATGAATCCTCGAGAATACTCCGACAAACCACCACGATCCTTCTTTTTCTCAAAGCCCAAAGAGGACATTACCTTTTCTATGTGATCGTCAGACTCAGGCACTGGTACTTTGTTCCGATATTTTGGAAAGAGTGAGAATTTTGGTCTTTTTGATCCAAGTTCCCTGTGGGGCATCACTTTATAAAGGACGGTTAGTGCCGCTACGATAACAATTGTGACTATCGCGATAACTACATATTTCATACTTTTGATATCCAATTTTTTGCATAACGCGGAGCTTTGCGGCAATTTTGTAGCCGCGGAGCGGCGGAGAAATTGTCCGACAAGAGCGAATTGTTACGTGTCTGACTTAAACCAGAACTCGACTTCATCTGTCTCCTCCTCAAAGCGGGCGGCATGGACCGTATTTGCTGGAACGTGATACCACTCACCTGCTGAGATACGCCTTTCTACCCCATCCATTATCAGTATGAGTTCGCCGCGAGTAACTACGCCATGATTGTCGGTGTCGTGGGAATGCTGAAGTATCTCAGTGCCTGCCGGGTAGGATGCGAACAAAACTTCGCTATCCTTTGCCTCTAAGCGGTAGGCGTCAAACCTTCCATCGTACAGCGGTAGCTGCTTGATCCTATCTGGATATTTCCCTGGCACTCGACATCCCCCTGTACACGTAACAGCAATTAGATAGCACGCGTCATTATTGCAAAAACGCGACCGCTTCGTTATTACGCTCAGGGCTGAGCCGCGAACCCGACTCTAAGCTCTTTAAAACAGAAGCTTAGCTCACCTACCAAATGACTTCCATGTAATCGCTTGACCTCCATGTTTGGTGCGCTCAATAATACTGTACATTTAAACAGTATCGGCAGGGAGCCAACTTATGGAAGGGAAACAGCCTCGCCTTCGGGAACAGGTTCGAGCTGTGATACGGGTGAACCGATACAGCATTCGTACGGAAAAGAGCTATTGGTACTGGATCCGCTACTACATCCGTTTTCATCGCATGAGACATCCGCGCGATATGGGGCCGTCAGAAGTTAATGAATTCCTCACGTGGCTCGCGGTTCACCGCGACGTCGCGGCTGCAACACAGGCCCAGGCGCTGAATGCGCTGGTTTTCCTATACGATAAAGTCTTGGGTACACCACTCGGAGAGATCGGCGCGGTAGCCCGGCCGAAAAAGCCTCGCTAACTGCCAGTTGTGCTAACTCATGACGAGGCAATGAAGATCATAAACACCCTCAATCACTCGAATAAACTGATCGTCTCGCTACTGTACGGCGCGGGTTTGCGGGTCACGGAAGCCTGCAGGTTGCGGATCAAGGACGTGGACTTTGATCGACAGGTTATTACTGTGCGCGACGGCAAAGGCGGGAAAGACCGCACAACCCTGCTGCCAACGTCGTTAAATAGTGCTCTGCGGGAGCACACAGCAGCTATAACCAGAAGCTGGAAAGATCAGGATGAGGCTTTTGTTCACCCGGTAAGCCTTCCCTTCGCGCTAGTTCGAAAATACCCGCGGGCAGCGTTTTCGCTGGAGTGACAGTGGCTCTTCTCGTCGTCGACGCTCAGCACCGATAATCAGGGAAAGGTTGTGCGGCATCACCTGCACATCTCTTCCGTACAAAAGGCCGTGCGCCACGCTGTTGAGCGATCCGGTATCGGCAAACGTGCCGGCTGCCACACCTTTCGGCATACCTTTGCAACGGAACTGCTTAGGAGGGGCAGCGATATTCGCACTGTTCAGGAGCTGCTCGGTCACTCGGACCTGCGCACGACTCAGATATACACCCACGTGCTGGGCCAGGGATTTGCCGGCGTTTGCAGCCCTCTGGGATGACACCTCTATAGGCTCGTTAGCTAAACGAAAAACTCATAGTCGTCATCGCCCCGGCGCTTAACGTTGTACATCGCCACATCTGCGCGCTCGACCAGTTGATCGGCGGTCTCTCCCGCGTCGGGAAATAGTGCAACGCCGATACTGATTCCGATAGAGATAGCGGTGTCGTGCTCGTCAATCGCAAACGGTTCCCTGAGGGCCCGGACCAGTTTGGCGCCGATCGTCCTGGCATCTTCAGTGGTAGTGACTGCGGGCAACAGCAGGGTGAATTCATCGCCTCCGAACCGGGATAGCGTGTCCCCTTCCCGGAGGCAGGCTTTCAGGCGTTCGGTGACGTCTCTTAGGAGCTGATCGCCAACGCCATGGCCATAGTTGTCGTTTACGGCTTTGAAGCGGTTTAGGTCCAGGAACATGACGGCCAGTTTCTGGTTATTGCGTCTGGCGTGCGTGATACCGAGATTCAGTCGGTCAGTGAAGAGCGTCCGGTTTGGCAAACCCGTCAGTGAGTCGTGGGAGGCGCGGTATTCTGCCGCAGTCTCGGCCTTTTTTCGTTCAGTGATGTCCCGGGCGATGCCGAAAACCTGCACCTCGCCCCCACACACGAGTTGAACCGGGGACCACAGGGGTTCACCCGTGATGGGGAGAACGGTCACTTCCAGGTGGCGGCTGGTGTTGCTGCGCGATTTTAGGGGCAGCTCCTGTGTGACGGGATACGCAGTCATGCCGAAGCCCTGGCTCGTCGCCAACGTGCCAGCAATCTCCGCGTCCTCGATTAGACATCGGAAGTTCTTCCCGATCAGTTCATCGCGGCTGTAGCCTAGAAGCTCTTCGATCTTGCGGTTCAGGAAGACAAAGCGCCCGTGCCGGTCGAGCGCAAACGTGATGTCGGGCAGCGTGTCGATCGCACGGCGGTAGAAGTCATCAGAGGATCTTGAGTAAAGCTGCAACGCAGCCCGGGCCCGCTCGCGTTTTTGCTTCTCCAGCGCTTCGCCGATGGTGGCGACGAGTCTTTCGATACAGTACGGCTTTGTGATGTAGTCAAACGCGCCTTTTCGCAAAGCCCGACGGACTGTATTGAAAGCAGAAGTGCCGCTAATCACAACAACCGGCACATCAAAACCAGCCTTCCCGAGCCAAGAGAGCACCTGCAGGCCGCTCATTCCGGGCATTACCATGTCCAGCAGGATAAGGTCATAGTCCCGGGCCTGGGTCTGGCGACATGCGCTCCGGCCGTCCTGAACAGTATCAACGTGGAAACCTTTGTTTTCCAACAGCGGCGAGAGGCTTGCTAAAAGCTTTGGATCGTCGTCCACGACCAGTAATTGAGCCTGCGGGTAGAGTCCGACACGCTTTTTATCCAGCGCCAATGCTTCCGTCATAGTAGCCCCAGTTCCGTCTGCAATCTTGGGTAATAGAATTTTTATTCGTAGGATTGAGAAGTTGCTCAGAATATCCCTACTCAACCCCATCAAACAATTCATTTTTAAGAACTATTGATTGCAAAGGGAATGGATGAGTTGTGTTTTGGGGCGGGAATGTGGGCAGTCCGGGGGTGCGGTTTTTACCTAGGATTAGATAGGCAGGAGACTTGGTGCGAGGGTTCTCTGCACCCTGCGCACTGCGCCAATAAAAAACCCGGCACAAGGCCGGGTTTTGTATTGGCGGAGAGGGAGGGATTCGAACCCTCGATACGCTATTAACGTATACACACTTTCCAGGCGTGCGCCTTCAGCCACTCGGCCACCTCTCCATAACCTTTGTCTGGTTTTAGCGCAGTATTCGGCGCCCGCTTTGCGGTCGAACACTTTCCAGACGTGCGCGTTATTCGGTACTGCGTACCTCACCCCGGCGGCTGCGCCTTGGGGCCGTCGTCGCTTTGCTCCGACGTTCAGTCGGCCGTGCCGGCCTTGGTGTCAGCCACTCGGCCACCTCTCCAATAACATGTTTCAAAAAGCAGTGCTCCGTAACTACTGAGCCACGCCATTTGAAGGTGCAGAACTTTACGTAAAAGAGGCTTCAAACGCAACCGTCATTTTGCGCGGTAGATGATGCCGGGCTGGCACTGGACCATTTCGTATTTGTCCGGCAGGCCGTTGAGTGATTCGGAGGCGCCGAGGATCAGGTAGCCGCCAGGGTTGAGGGACTGGTGCATGCGTTCAAGAATGTTGCGTTTGTCTTCCGCGGAGAAGTAAATCAGTACGTTCCGGCAGAATATGATGTCGAATCGGCCGAGGGTATAACGCTCGAGCAGGTTGATCTCCTTGAAGTCGACCATGCTGCGGATGTTTGGGTTTATCACCCAGCCACCAGAAGGTGCGGGGCTGAAGTACTGGCGCTGGCGCTCGGGTGAGAGGCCGCGACCGATGGCGAGCATTTCGTATTCGCCCTTGCGCGCGCCTTCCAGCACGCGCCGGGAGATATCGGTGGCCACGATCTGCACGTTCTGGCGCAACTGCCCTGCCCTGACCTTACGGAACTCCTCTATCGTCATAGCGATAGAATAGGGTTCCTGGCCGGTTGAGCAGGCAGCCGACCAGATACGCAGCGGCTGGCTGCCTTTTTTGGTTACCAGTTCTGGCAGAAGGCGTTGTTCCAGAATCCGGAACGGATGCAGATCTCTGAACCAGAGCGTTTCGTTCGTGGTCATGGCGTCAATGACGGCTTCGCGCAAAGGCCCACGCGGCTGGCGCCGCAGCTTTTCCACCAACTGGCCGAGGCTTTTCAGTTCTTCATCGGCCATTATCCGCCTGAGACGACTGGTGACCAGGTACTGTTTATTGTCTCCCAACAGGATGCCACAGGCTTCCTGAAGGAAAGTCTTGAAAGCCAGGTAATCCTGGGCGCTGATCTCGCTAGTCATCAGGGTTGAATAACCACCGTCCGTTTGTATTGATGTAGCGGCCGAAGCCGCTCACACCTCATCCATGATTTTTATGACGCGCTCTGCCAACTCGTCTGGAATAAACTTGGCCATGAAGTCATCTGCGCCTACTTTCTTCACCATCGCATTATTGAAGACACCACTCAATGAAGTGTGCAGCATGATATACAGCTTGGCGAGTGCAGGATCCGCCTTACAGCGGGTAACCAGGGTGTAGCCGTCCATTTCGGGCATTTCAACGTCTGAGATCATGAGCGAGAAATGCTGGGTGATATCCGAGCCGTCGCTGACGAGGCCCTGCAGATAGGCCAGCGCCTGCTTGCCATCTTTCTGGATAACCACTTCGAGGCCGAGAGATTCCATGCACCGCTGGATCTGCCGCCGCGCCACGGAGGAGTCGTCCACCACCAACACGCGCAGGGGCCTGCCATCACGGGGTGCAACTGTCCCGGCGGTGTTCGGTCGTTCAATCATGGGCTGAACTTCAGCCAGGATCTTCTCAACGTCGATAATACCCACCATGTTGTCTTCGATTCGAGTTACGCCGGTGAAATAGATGTTCTGGCCGGCTTCACGGGGTGGTGGGTGGATCTCGTCCCAGTTGAGGTTGACGATTCGGTCGACGCCCTTCACCAGGAACCCCTGGATGCGTCGGTTGTACTCGGTAATGATCACAAACGAAGTCGCTATCTCCTCGTCGGAAATCGGCCTCAGCCCGATAGCCATGCCCGCATCGACGATGGAGATGGTCTCCCCGCGTACATAAGCTACGCCACGTACTACCGGGTTGCGTTTGGGTATACCGCTAAGTTTGGGGCACGGCAGCACTTCCCTCACTTTGAACACGTTTATTCCGTAGGTCTGACGCCCCTGGAGACGAAAAAGCAGCAGTTCCAGCCGATTCTCGCCGACCATCTGGGTCCGCTGGTTAACACTATCAAGAACACCTGCCATTGAACTTCTCACCTTGTACTAAAAATGATCGGCATGAACATTGCTTTACTTCTTCCAGATCCTGAAGCGCCTGCAGAGACAGAAACGCTTTCAGAGTCGAAAATCATTCCGGACAGAAGTTCATATGACGCCGAGACCCGATAGAGACTGAGCTGGAGATTCTGCTCCGCGTGCCCCGAACAATAGCCGGGGCCAACTCTCCAAAAGCATAGGACAAATTAGCCGCGATGCGCATTTTTCACGCACTGATTTTACTTTTGTATTCATCGATAGCTGCTGCTGGCTCAACCAATGCCGCGGACATCGAAAAGGCTGCGCAGCAGTTCCTGGCAGCCTACGCCCAGGAACAGCGCACCCGGGACCGCGAGGTCGAATATACGGTGGGAAGCCTTGACCCCCGCCTGCAGCTCGCCGCCTGCGGCAATGCCCTAGCATTCGAGTTTGTCTCTGAACCTGAAAAGTCCGTCCGCAACACGCTTCTGGTCAGTTGTAGTGGTGATCGGCCGTGGCGGCTTTTTCTTAACGCCGAGATCGAAATATCTTCAGAAGCCTTCGTCGCCGCCACACCCCTGAGCCGGGGCGCGCGGGTAACAGAGGCCATGCTGCGCCGGGAAAATGTCATCATCAACCAGGCCCGGGGCGGTGTTTTCCACAAACTGGATGGATTGTTGGGCATGGAGGTCCGTCGCACCCTGCGGGAAGGCACGCTATTGTCCCCATCAGTACTGACGGCACCAGATACAGTCGCCCGGGGCGACTTCGTCAAAATTCAGGCACAGAGCGGTCCGATCACGATCGAAACCCGGGGTACTGCCATCGCCTCGGGTATGGTCGGTGATCAGATACTGGTAGAGAACGCCCGTTCCGGCCGCCAGGTTCGGGGTGTTATCATTGGGCCTGGGCATGTCCGGGTCGTGATGTAGGGCAAACCAGGAGCGGCGAATTATTGCCGGCAGGCAAATCAGTTCCGCTACGCTGTGTGAGCGAAAGTACTTCTGCCCTGTTCAGGTAACTTCGCTCTGGAAAATGTGAAAAAAAGTGCTAAAGCTTTCCGCGAGGCAGTCGATAACAGAGTAATAGAACTCTTAGAGCGAGAAATCTCATGCCTGTGAACTTCAATGGCGTCAATAACAACTCGGTTAGCCCGCAGCGCCCGGGGACGACTGATCGCTCCAGCGATGCAGCGTCTGCCTCCAGAACCGATACGGCTTCCAGCCCTGCAGCCAGTGCCAGGGACAGCGTCAGCCTGAGTGCGCGCGCCGAGGCAATGAAGCAGGCGGAGCAACAGCTTCGTGATCAACCGGAAATCGACGATGCGCGTGTGGCGGAAATTCGCCAGGCGTTGGCCGATGGAACGTACAAGGTTGATGCAGAAAAACTGGCCCAGAAAATGCTTGAAATGGATAAAGGCATTTTTGGATGAGAAAACATGGCCAACCCGCTCGTAGACCTCAAGACGCTGCTTCAGCAGGATCTCGTAAGCCTCGATGAATTGAATAATCTCATCCGGGCTGAGCGCAAAGCGCTCGCCCGGAATGACATGGCTGAAGTAGAAGCCCTCGTCGTTAAGAAAAATGAACTCCTTGACCTCCTCCGGGCCCGCGCACACGAAAAAGTGCGTCACCTGGTTGCAGCTGGCTACCAGTCTTCGACCGGCCACCCCTCAACCTTCATCGGACAGCTGGCAGACCCCGCTCTGGAACAGCTCTGGGCGGCAGCCAATGAGGCGATGAGTAACTGTCAGGCGGCGAATACAGTAAACGGTCAGGTCATCAACCATCTGCAGAAACGCGTTGGGCGGCTGTCGGAAATTATCCGCGGCGCCAGCCCTGGCCAGAAACTTTACGGTTCGGCCGGGCGGGAAGAAGCGCTCAGTCATAAAACCGTGCTGGCGAACGCCTGACCTCGCGCTCAAGCCAGGGACTCCGGCCCGGATCTGCCGAGGCCGGAAAACGCTATTCGACTTGGCCTGCAGGGCGCCACCCTCAAACGGACCACCTCCAAAGCGCGGATCGGCCTTGGACCAGAACATAAAACAAAAAGCCCCGACGCTTTTCAGCGCAGGGGCTTTTTTGCTTTCAGTGTGTCTTCTCTAGCGGGAGCTCACCGTAATTGATGAGCCAGCGCCAAACTGAATGTCACTGATGTAGACGTTGCCCATCGAATGACCATTGCCTCCGGCGGGACGAATGTCGGTCAACGTCACGCGCTCGATCTGCTGAGGAAGCATCATCTCGATCTTGCCTTCAGCCAGGATGCGTACGGGTAGCTCGCCTTCACGATAGTGCACGCCCTGGATGTCCACATCGGCATCGAGCATGTTAATGATGGGAACCAGGCCGCGGGTCACCAGTTTGAGCCCTTCCAGGGGATCGCCAGCTCGCTCGCCGTCCGCCATCTCGGTGACAGCGTTCATTCTATCGAACAGCCCATCGAGACCGTTCAGGCCATCAGCGCCTTGCGCATCAACGTGCCGCATCTCATCGCTGGACAGAGGTTTCAGTCCTGTTTCGGCCATGAACTGCTGTTCGGCGGACGATACGGACGAAGTTGGCAGTGCCGGCGCCGGCGCGGCAAAACTGATCATCGGCTGCAACGGTGCCACGACCATGGCTGCGAAGGCAGCAGCATAGCGGTGACGCTTCTGATGCTTCAGCGTGCGGGCAAGCGCCCGTTCGGTGATCAGGCCACTGGCGATAAGTACCTCGCCTAGCCTTTGCCCGGTTGAACGCTGCTGCTGGAGCGCGTGCTCCAGTTGGTCATCGGTAATATAGCCCCGGTTAACCAGCAGGCGGCCCAACCTCGACTTATCGATACGGCTTTTAGCTGTGTTCGTATTTGCCACGTGTAGACTCCGCGGTTTTGATGAAATCCCCACATTCAGATTGGTCTTTAACTTACATTTTGTACAGAAACCGATGATGTGTTTTTGTAATCGTTTGTGAAGGAAAGCTATGGATCTGCCCGATTCGCCAACCCGCGTAGCACCCCAAGGCAACCAGGAGGCTTGCCATACCGACTACGCCGGGAATTTGGGGTAAACTCGTGCCTTTTACGGGGAGCAGAATGACGAGCAGCGTTGAGAAAGATTCGGTCCTTCTGGAGACCGCGGTGCTGGGCTGGAGCGACGCTTGTGAACCAACCTCCGAGATGTTTTCCGACCGGTACTTCAGCAGTAGCGGTGGGCTGTCCGAATCCCGTTACGTGTTTCTGGAGCAGAATGACCTGGAGCAGCGGTTCCGCAATTTGGGCGTGCGCAACTGCTTCACTATTGCCGAGACCGGTTTCGGTACCGGGCTGAACTTTCTGGCGACGGCCCAAGTCTGGCAGCGACAGCGTTCAAGCGCATGGCTGCACTTCGTGTCATTCGAGCGATACCCGCTGGCCCAGCCTGACCTGGAGCGAGCGCACGCCCGCTGGCCAGAATTGGCTGACCTTGCTGAACTGCTCCAGGCGCAGTATCCCGAAGCTGTTCGGGGGCTGCACCGGCTGGTCTGGCCAGAGTTGCGCATTCGTCTGACGCTCTGGTTCGGTGATGCAGCTGAGGGCCTTGATGCTTTTCCGTTCATTGCGGATGCCTGGTTTCTCGATGGGTTCAATCCCAGCAGTAATCCCGCACTATGGAATGACGACCTTTACCGCGCGGTGGCTAACCACAGTGCCGAGGGGAGCACTTTGTCGACCTTTACCGTTGCCGGCGCTGTCCGGCGCGGGCTGGGGGCGGTCGGGTTTGATGTGGTGAAAGTGCCCGGCCACAAGCCCAAACGGGAAATGACCCGCGCCACGTTCCGGGAAACGCCCCGGACTGGCAGCACCCACGCCGGCGTGCCCCGGCGTGTGGTTATAGTTGGTGCCGGGATTTCCGGCTGCCTGCTTGCCGCAAACCTTGCCGACAGGGGCTCGGACGTCACTATTGTCGAAGCGGGCCCTGGCCCGGCGAACGCGGCATCAGGCAACCCTCAGGGCGCCCTCTACGTAAAGCTGGCGGTGGACTATACGCCGCAGAGCCAGCTTGCCCTGATGGCACTCCTGTTCGCGCAAAGATTCTATGACTCAGCCCAGGCTCGCATGAACGGGATACGTTTCTGGCATCCGACCGGGCTGCTGCAACTGGCGACGGACGCGACTGAACTGGACCGCCAGGCGCGTTTCCTCCAACGCAATAGATACCCGCAAAAGTTTATGCAAGCCGTGTCGGCGCGTACGGCGTCAGAACTTGCGGGGCTGGCTACAGATCATGGGGGGCTTTATTTTCCCCGCAGTGGCTGGCTATCACCTCCTGCGCTGTGCCAGGCATTGTGTGATCATCCGAATATTCGTCTGTTTACCAACATGAGCATGCGCGAGTTCGGCGCGGAACCCGGCGCTCATTGGGTCGACCTTGAACCGACCTCTGACTCAGCGGCTGACTCGGCTCAGGCCACGGACGCACGCCGAACTCGACTGACAGCGGACCAACTTATCCTCTGCACAGGCGCGTCCCCGGTGCTAAAGCGGCTCGGTCTGCCGATCAAGCCCATACGGGGCCAGGTCAGTTGGTGGCCTGTCGGGGTGCTACCGTCTCCGGACTGTGTGGTATGCGGTGATGGCTACATCAACCCGTCCGACACCACTCAACAGACCCTGGGCGCGACGTTTGACCTCCATGATGATTTTCCAGGCGTGCGCGGTGAGGATCATCAGCGCAACTTATCATCAGTTGCAGCATGGTTACCGGATTTACAGCGCCTCGACAACGCAGCGGCTTATCTGGCGCAGGGCCGAACATCGTTCCGTTGCACCACGCCCGACTACCAGCCCATCGCGGGAGTTCTGAACGAAGACCGGGGAAGACCCGGCGAACAGAATTGTGACAGTGCCTCCGGCGGCTACCATGAAGCTGAACGTAAAGTGGAAGCTGAACGTGAAGTGGCTGTCCTGGCAGGGCTTGGCAGCAAGGGCCTTGCATTGGCGCCATTGCTCGCGGAGTGGCTCAGCGACCACCTTTGCGGTGAACCTCCGGCACTGCCCCAGGCCCTGAAGGAAAAGGTTCTTCCCAGCCGTTTCAGGGATCGCCAGGCCAGGCGCATGGCCCCGCGTAACGGGCAATGAAGCCCAACCTGCGCTGATCAGAGTATCCTCGGCGTAGCGGGCGGGAGCCGCATACTCAAGTATCGCCTTACCTCGCCGATAACCGGGGAGGCTACCGATTCAGGTAGGTAAGTTTTTTGCGCCGCGCCTTAGCTGGGTATTGATATGTCGATCTTTGTATCCGAACCGGCACGTCCGGGTCCGCAACGGCTTCCCCCAGCGTTAAGGCGTCGAGCTGCCGCCAGGGTTGCCGCTTCCGAGCCGATGCATGCAACGGCCTCCCAACTTGATACCGAAGCAGCGCGTCACCACGTGATAGAGGAGCAGGCCGCCAAACGTGCCGCCAGCCGATACCGGGACGAAGCCGGGCATGAAGCCCTGCCGGAGATACCCTACCTGCCTGTAGCCCACCTGAGTGGCCAGACAATCATCGACTTGTCTTCGGGATCAACGCTTGAAGAGGCGCAGGGGCTCATGGAGCAACATGGTATTCATCATCTGGTTGTCTTGCACGAGGGCGCGGTTGCAGGGCTTATAGATCTGGCGTGGGTACTTGAGCAGCGGCTGAAGGTGGTGAACCAGGCTGCACAGAGCCACCTGCATGCACTGACCCTGCCCGCTTTTATAACGGTAACGCCTGAAACGGACGCCCACGAATTGGCCCGGCAGATGCTCGGCTACCGAATCGCGTCCGCGCTGGTGGTCGACCCGGATAACCAGGCCATTGCACTGGTTACTGCGACCGACTATCTGCGGCTATACGCGCAACGGACGCAGAAACACGAGAGCATCTGATTCCCCTTACCGGTCCAGCCTTACGCCTGTTTCGTCCAGGAGAATTACGGAATAACCCGAATCATCACCCTCTTCTATCAAAGCGAAGATTTTACCGTTACCGGTGACCGCCACGTCGATCACACGGGTTACTGCGGTCGACGTCGGCAGCTGGTAACGCCAGTTTTCCTGCATCTGCCGGACGGGATCTTCCTCTTCCTCTTCCTCATCCTCTTCCTCGTCCCCGGGAACAACAGGCTCCTGTTCCTTTAAACTAACGCTGGCCAATATTGCGGCTGGGTAGACGGACTGAACATCTGCCACGAAAGGACCGGTTTCCGTACTGCCCCCTATCACCGCATAGTCATTCAGGCCGGCAATACTGGTGATGTTGTGATCTGATGTTCCCGCTGCGCCTGACAGTGATATGGCACTAATGGCGCCTTCGTTACCCGATACCACCATCACATAAGCACGACTGTTACCCACTGGCGTAATCGCGGGGTCAAGTGTTCCATCGGCCAGCACCTTATAAGGCACGGTACTTGAGCCGCCGGCCCAGACGTTATTGCCGATAAAGGCTGCATCCGCGACGGTGTCGGGCGCACTGGTACCCAACTGGTAGGTTTCGCCGAGAATGTTATTGACGCTGGTATCGATAAAGAACAGATCGGACGCTCCGTGCTGCGGTGAGCCTGTGTCGAAAGCGCCCAGCGTCTGCCCGGTTGGGTAGAGCGTCCCGTTTGGCGACACCGGTGTCGCTTTCAGTGTGTCGTCTGCACTGGTACCGAACAACTTGGCCCACTTGAAATCATGACGCTGGGTACTGTTATCCACGGCTACTGAATCGACCTGACCCAGCACGAAGTCCGTGCCGCCCCGATAGGGCTCCTCGGACAAGCCCCACGCCGCTTCAGTTTGGGCGCTGAACAGAATCCCTACCGAGGCATTGAAAGCGATATCCACCAGAATGTCATCACTTGTGGAACCTAGCTGAGCTTCCCACAAGGGCTCAAAACCATTTCCCTTGCCCTGGTTCCGCACGAGGCTGATGCCCACATCCCTGCCGCCTTTGCCGGCGTTGGGGTACAACTCTCCAGAGTCAACGGTGTAACCCAGGGTCAGGGAACGTACCAGCAGCGCTTCATTCTCGCCCTGGGTAGTCTGGCTACTGTAGGCCAGGCGCGGCCCGCTGACCCGGGCATTCACGTCGCCCGGGTTAACGTAGATCGGCGTCCGGTCCGGTGGAACGTCGGAATCGGCATTAAAACGGCCCAGCCGGTCGAGATAGTAGATCGCGACCTGCTCATCAATAAGGACACCGTCGACCTCTATGCCATCCTGATTGCCGGCAACATAAAGCTCGCCGTAATCACCTACCGCCAGAGCCGTTGGACTGAACCCCGAGCCAGCGTTGAATGTGGTTGTCTGGACCCATTCGTTGATCGTAACTTCGGTACTTGCAGTCGCTGACCCGGCATAGTTGCTCCGGCCAAACTGGGCAGTTACATCCGACTTCAGTATTAGCGTGTCGTCAACATGGTCGGCGAGGTTCTCGCCGGGAACCGCTGTTTTCGGATCTGCCGGTTCCACATAAGCATTGTTCAGAGCTTTCACAGTAAAGGTAGCTTCCCGCTGGCCCGCCGGGATCTCGACCGTCACGGACTTTACGGAATCATCTGGTTGGCCGGCAAATGCAAGGCTGAAATCCGCATCATCTGCACTGCTGGCCAGCGCATCGTGGATCACTTTGACTTTCAGCGGCGCGCCAGTATCGTTCACTTTATTCAGTCGTGCCGTAATCGTCCGGCTCGAGCCTTCTGACACCACGAGCGTCTCTGGTTCAAACGTGACGAAAGGCTCGTCGTCTTCTATGACCAACGCAGCGGTGCTGTCAGACTCGGCAGCATTGAAGCTGGCGAGTCCATCCCGAACTTCAACCAGATCCAGCCGAAAGGCCTCGCTAAGCTCTGGCAATTGATCATCGATGACTTCCAGACGAATGAAACAGGTTGTCTTTCCAGGCTCGAACGTGACCGTGCCGACGCCGGAATCATCTGCGTTATAGGTCAGATACTCGGGCGTCTCAAGAGAACCGCTGGAGGCGACGAAGTCCCAGTCGAGACGGGCGATTTCCTGGTTAGCCTGCGCGTAGGTACAGGCGTCGCCGGTCACCTCGTCCCCAGCCGCATTCTTGCACGGATCCCGATACGCGGACGAAAGTCGGAAAGCCACAGTCACTGGCTCTACAGAAGGATGCCCCAGGGTAATTGGCACCAGCACGGGCCAGGTCTTGTAGGTCTGGCTCTGGGTAACCAGGTTTCCGCTGTTGTCATATTGGGGGACGGATGCCGAGATGGTGCCTTGGGTCTCAACGTCAGGTGGGAGGCAAACGCTGTCTTCAGCAGGGTCGAAATCACTTTCGCCGGCCCGCTCCAGAACGTCCGCGGCGGCCGGGGGCAGCTTTGATTCACCCTCGGTGAAAGTCGCATCCTCAACAGCCAGCGGGTTGTGTTCGACCGTAATATCGAAAACATTCCCGCCCAGGCGCGAGCCGTCCGTAACGTTTACTGAAATATTGTTGTAGCTGCCGAGGTCATCCTCCCCATTACGCCCGCCGGTTATACCGGGGACACCCCGGAGGATGACACCAGAGCGTGCCTTGTTGGTGGTGTCTTCGAAGGATAACCAGGAGGGAGCATTGACCAGGGTGAAATCGAGGATATCGTCGCCACCATAGGCGCCGAAGTTATAAGCGTACTCAACCCCGAGGTAGGCTGTTTCCGGTGGTGTCCCAAGCACCACGGGCTCGTCCGGATCCGCATCATTGCTGCAGCCTGAAACACCAAGAATTAACGCCAGCCCCAGGACCCAGTACAGCCGATTTCCCAACCCCATGAATGCTTCCATAATTGTCGGTGTTAAGAGGATTTTACCCGTGGTCCATGGTATTGGATTTACGGACGGAGGGACCTGCGCAAGTTCTCAGATTCATCAGTCGAGCCAGCGTTGGCGGCAGCATGAAAGCACTGGCGCGGCCGCGTGCCCGGCTAGACCGGTTCTCCGACACTCACCTGGAACCGGACATTTAAACAGACATCCGCGGTAAGAGCGGTCAGCCCGGCAGGGTCAAGCCTATCCGTACAGGCTCAGTGCGTTTCAATGCCGTGCTCCCTGAGGAGCTCAAGCAGATCGGCTTCGCCCAGCACAGGCACCGCGAGCTTCTCCGCTTTGGTCAGTTTGGACCCGGCATCCGCGCCGGCAACAACGGCGTAGGTCTTGCCGGACACGCTGCCGGACACCTTGGCCCCAAGAGACTCCAGGTAGCCTTTGGCTTCGTCCCGGGTCAGACTGTCCAGAGTGCCTGTGAGTACATAGGTACGACCTTTCAACGGTTCGCCACCTGTATTTTCTGGCGGATCCTGGACCTCTATCCCGTAGCGCATCAAGGCATCGATGACGTCCTGGTTGTGGGGTTGCCGGAAAAAAGTTTCGACATGGGCCGCCACTACCGGCCCTACATCGGCCACTGCCTGTAACGCCTCCTGGTCAGCCGCCTGGATCGCGCCAAGCGAACCGAAGTGCTGCGCCAGAGCCTTGGCGGTGGCCTCGCCCACTTCGCGAATGCCCAGCGCATAGAGAAAACGATGCAGCTCGGGGCGACTGGACGCCTTTATAGACGCCAGCAGATTTTCAGCCGACTTTTCCCCCATGCGTTCAAGCCCAACCAGGGTCTCTTTATCGAGTGTGAATATATCAGCCACGCTGCCGACAATTCCCTGTTCGACCAGAATCTCAATCCAGCGCTCGCCGAGACCTTCGATGTCCAGAGCCTTTCTTGAGACAAAATGGCGTATCTCCTCCTTCCGCTGGGCGGGACAGACCAACCCGCCTGAGCACCGCGCAACCACCTCACCTTCTGCCTGCTCTATTTCAGATCCACAGGCGGGACAGGCCGTCGGGAACTCAACAGGTTCTGTCCCTTCCGGTCGCTTCTCCAGTACGACCTTGACGACCTGGGGAATGACATCGCCGGCACGGCGGATAATGACATGGTCTCCGATCCGAAGCCCCAGTCGCTCGATCTCGTCCATGTTATGCAGCGTCGCATTACTGACTGTTACACCGCCGACAAACACAGGCTCCAGTCGAGCGACAGGCGTGATAGCGCCCGTGCGCCCCACCTGAAACTCGACAGACCGAACCCGCGTACCCGCCTCCTGCGCGGGAAACTTATAGGCGATCGCCCAGCGCGGTGCGCGGGAAACAAAACCCAACTCCTCCTGGAGGCCGAGGTCATTGACCTTGAAAACGATGCCATCGATCTCATAAGCCAAACGCTCCCGTTTTGCTTCCAACTGGCGGTAGAACTCGAGACAGGCCTGGAAACCGCTGACCACCGCCAACTCTGCACTGATACGGAAGCCATAACGCCGCAGCTGCTCCAGGAGTTCCGAGTGTGTATCGGGCAGCTCGGCGCTGTTATTCACCGCGACGCTGTAGCAACAGAGTTCCAGCGGTCGTTGCGCCGCAACCCGTGGATCTTTATTGCGCAGGCTGCCGGCAGCAGCGTTGCGTGGGTTGACGAATTTTTTTTCTCCGTTTTCGGCCAGCGCCCGGTTAAGTCTCTCAAAACCGGCCTTGGGCATATAGACCTCACCGCGGACTTCCAGTTTGCGCGGAAACGCGTCACCCCTTAGTCGAAGCGGAACTGAGCCAATCGTCTTGACGTTGGCGGTGATGTCCTCGCCCACATACCCATCACCACGGGTTGCTGCCCGTACAAGCCGGCCGTCTTCATACAGGACGCTCACCGCCAGCCCATCCAGTTTAGGCTCGCATGCGTATTCTATGTCGCCCGCCGCGCCAACGCGTTCACGGACGCGGCGATCAAAATCCTCCAGCTCACCGGCATCGAATGCGTTCGCCAGGGACAACATTGGCACTTCGTGGCTGACAGGCGCAAACGGTGAGTCCGGTGTGGCGCCGACCCGCTGGGTCGGGGAATCCTGCGTTACCAATTCCGGGTGCGCCTGCTCAAGGTCGCTCAGCTCCCGCAGCAGCCGGTCATAATCAACATCTGCAATGGAGGGATCGTCGAGGACGTAATAGCGGTAGTTGTGATCGTCCAGTTCCGTGCGCAGTTGCGTCACCCGTTCCTGAACCGCTCTCGGGGCATTGTTCGGGGCTGCCATAGCGCCGGTGTCTCCTGAGGAGCGGCCGGGCATGCCGGCCGGGGATTGGTTGATAGCGGCGGAGAGACCGCCTCGTGCGGTCAGACTCTTGCGGAGCGGCGCTTCCGTTCGAACTCACGAACCCGTTGGCGACCGTGTTCAATGGTCTGAGCGGTCATCACACTGCGGCGCTCATCCTTGAGGTCTCCGCCGAGATTGCGGACCACGCATTGCGCGGTTTCGATCATGAAATCGTAGGCCTGCAGCGAATCATTCGGCCCCGGCAGACTCATGAAGAAGCTGATAGCGGGGGTACTCATGCTGGCCATGGAGGACGGCTCAAAAGTCCCTGGCTCGACCGCATTGGCGACACTGAACTGGACCGGTGTATGGGTATCGTCGTTCTCGTGCCGGTGATAGATTCCCATGTCGCCATGTTCAAGCCCGCACGCTTCCAACAAACGTTTCAGGTCTGCGCCTTTGAAGCCCTCGGGATCGCGGCTGTCGACATTGATGACAAATACTTCCTTGGCCGGTGGGCGGTTCGCGCCCGCGAGTGGCCGGTTTCCTGCCGCAGGCTTGGGCGCGTCGCCTTTCGGGTCTGGCCTGGCAGCGGCAGGCTCACGATCGCGGAAACTCCTGCGCGCCGGCTTCTTTTCTGGCTTTCTGACCGGACGGTGCAGTGAGCGCGGGGCACTCAGCATCGGATCACGATCAGAGTCGGTAAGCTCTATTTCATCCGACGCCGATTCATCGGCGGTGCTCTTTGCAGCCGGGTTGACGTTGGCGGTCATCGTCTCGGCGGACTCGCTTTCTTCAGCGTGGAGGGAGAAAGATTCTGGCAGCTCATCATCAAGATCGCCTGCGTACATGCCCTCCTCCGCTGTGTCCTCGCCCTGCCAGTGCGTGTCCAACGGCCGGTCTTCGGCAGCGGCGCGCTCGCTTGCACTGACGCCCAGCCGGTCAATGATTCGCGCCCCGCCGCTGGGTAGCTCGGGGTTGTAGTCATCCAACGGTGACTCATCAATCTGATCGGCACCCATTCCCCGGCTTATTTCCAGAGAATCTTTCCGGGCCCGGTGCATGCGGCGCACGCCGTCGAGAATAATGCCGATGACGATTATCGCACCGAGGAGGATTAACCACTCTCTAAGGGACATATCCTTAACCTATACAGAAGAATGATTTGCCGGGCCGGCGCCAGCCCGGCATTGTTTCTTGATGCTCTGCGCCGCCAGACCCATGTGCTCGGGGCAACCAGCTCGCGGCGCTAGTGGGCAGCCCGGTTTCCGGACAACTTTATGCAAACAGCCCAGCTAATACAATGCGGCTAACCGCATGGGCTCACGCTTCGGCCAGCGCCGCTGCCGCTTCGACGTCAACCGAGACCAGGCGAGACACCCCGGGCTCGTGCATGGTCACGCCCATTAACTGATCAGCCATCTCCATCGCGATCTTGTTATGGGTGATATAAATAAACTGCACCTGGCTGGCCATGGCACGAACCAGGGTGGCGTAGCGCCCGACGTTGGCATCATCTAGAGGCGCGTCGACTTCGTCAAGCATACAGAACGGTGCCGGATTGAGCTGGAAAATCGAAAATACCAGGGCAATGGCCGTCAGCGCTTTTTCCCCCCCCGACAACAGATGGATCGTACTGTTCTTCTTGCCGGGAGGCCGCGCCATAATGGTGACGCCTGTTTCCAACAGGTCCTCGCCGGTCAGCTCCAGGCTAGCGTTACCGCCACCAAAGACCTTCGGGAACAGTTCCTGCAAACCCTGGTTGACCTTGTCAAAGGTCTCCTTGAAGCGCTGCCGAGTCTCCCGGTCGATCTTGCGGATAGCGGCCTCAAGCGTCTCGAGCGCTTCGCTCAGGTCGGCGTGCTGCTCATCCAGATAGTTCTTGCGCTCGCTCTGTACCCGGTACTCGTCGATCGCGGCGAGGTTGATCGCGCCCAGTCGCTGGATGCGGTTGGCGAGCCGCTGTAGCTCTGCGTCCCACTCTTCTTCGGTAGCCTCCGCCGGTAAGTGCTCGATCACGCTCTGGAGAGTCACTTCCAGCTCTGTCAGTTGTTCCAGATGCCCGGTGCAGCGCAGTTCGAGCGCCTGGGTGTCCATTTTGAGGCGCTGCAAGTGGTCGCGTATCTGCTGGATACGCTGCTCGGTTTCGGCCCGGTGTTGCTCGATGTCCCTCACCTGAGTGTCAATGGCTTCAAGGGCGGAGCGCGCATGCGCCAGCTTTTCCTCCTCCGCGAGACGCCTTTCCAGTAGGCCTTCCAGCTCGAGTGCCAGATCCTCGATGGGCATTTCTGCCTCTTCCCGCCCTTCGCGGAGCAGTGTGACACGTTCATCGAGCCGCTCGCGCTGCAACGACATCCGGTCCAGGGTCGTTTTGAGCCCGTCGCGCTGATTGCGAAGCGCCTGGACCTGCAGCTGCAACTGGTGGTGATGGTCGCGGTCTTGCCGTGCCTGCAAACGCAGGCTGTCGAGTCGCTCCCGTACGGTGTCGCGCTGCCCCAACAGTGTTTCTTTCTCGTCGGCACCCTCTTCCATGCCGGCCATGGCCTCTTGCCAGATTTCACGGGCTTCTGCCAGTCGCTCTTCCTCCGCCGTGCGCTGGTCTGCCAGGTCGACCCGGTCCTCCCGCAGGCGGTCGAGGCGCATTTCTATCTGCTCACTTCTCGCCTGAATAGCACCAATGCGCGAATCGAGCGCGCTCAGCGCCCGGGACGCCTCAGCCTGGGCCTGCTGGCTCTCTTTGCGCTGCTGCTCTGTCTCGGCCATCTCTCGCCGCAGTCCCTGCAGGGATGCCCCCTGGTCGGTCACGCTCTGCTCGAGTTCATGGGACTGCGCTTGCAGGTACTCAACGGCTCTTTGTCGCTCGATAACGCCCATCTGGCCCGAGCCGCGCACAGGGGTTTGCAGCCAGCCCGCGCCCACCCAGTATCCCTGGGGCGTTATTACTGACTGATCGGAATCGAGCTTGCTCGACCATGCTAATGCCACAGCCAGATCGGGTGCGCACTTTACCCTGTTGAGAAGTGACCCGAGCGCACCGGCGCCGCCGACCTTTTCCAGCAAAGACCCCGTTGCAGCGCGCACTTCGCCCTGCCGGACCACAAGACTCAGGCGGGGTGGCAGGTCCTCGGCAGGCACCCCGTCGAGGGTGTCAATAAGTCGCGCCTGAGCCAGATTCTGCATCACTGCCTCAACGGCGTCTTCCCAGCCCGGCTCTACCTGAAGCTCAGTGGCCAGTCGTGGCGTATGTGCCATATTCTGACTGCGCAACCAGTCATTGATCGCTTCGTCACGATCTTCAAGCTGCTCGGCCAACATCGCCTCATGCGAGGCCAGCTCGCCGCGCCGTTGCTGGAGCATGCCGCGGCTTTCATTCAGTTTCTGATCGGCTGACTGGACCCGGTCGCGCAGCTGTTCGATCTTCGCTTCGGCCTCAGCCGTAGACTCCTGCAACAGTGAGACTTTTTCCTGCTGGGCAGCGCATTCTTCGCGCAATTCATCCAGCTCGGAACGATCCAACTGGCTCTCCAGCAGTTCAAGCTCGTCAGCCTGCCGGCGTTGGCGATCCTGCAGTTTCTGGATGCTGTCTTCCGCGGCCCTTATCCGGGACTGCTCAACTTCAGCCCGCTGGCGGATCTCCGCGGACTTTTGGCTGAACTCCTCCCAACGCTGCTGCCACTCACCCATCTCCGCTTCGGCATTTTGCAGGTGCTGCCCGGACTCATCCGAACGGGCCGCGGACTCATCGAGCGCGGGCTCATTCTCAGCAAGCTCCTCAGCCACAAGCGCCAGTCGGTCTTCATCCTGGCCGAGTTCGCGGGCGAGTTCCTGTTGGTTTTCAAGGGCCTGTTCCAGTTCTCTTGCCAGCTGTCGCGCGCGCTGACGTTGGTGTTCCAGGCTCTGTTCAACACGCGCAATGTCAGCACCAGCTTCATAAAAGCGTCCCTGGGCGCGATTGAAGTGCTCGCTACGGTCCCCCTGCTCCTGGCGCAACGACTCAAGTGAAGATTCGCGGTTTACCCGGGCAGTAACGGCCTGCTCGAGCTGTAACTCGGTTTCCTGCACCTCGGCCTGCCTGAGCTCACGCTCCTGGTCGAGTGAACGCCAACGCAAGACGGCCAGCTCGGCTTTTTTCTGACGTTCTTCCTTCTTATAGGCGCGGTACTTTTCAGCTGACTGGGCCTGACGCTCCAGGTGCTGTAACTGCCGCCCTAACTCATCGCGCAGGTCCGTCAGGCGGTCGAGGTTTTCCTGGGTCCGGCGCATGCGGGACTCGGTTTCCTTGCGACGCTCCTTGTAGCGGGAGATGCCTGCCGCCTCTTCGATATAGGTGCGTAATTCCTCTGGCCGGGCTTCAATCAAGCGGGAGATCATGCCCTGTTCGATAATGGCGTAGCTACGGGGCCCGAGCCCCGTTCCAAGGAACAAATCGGTAATATCGCGCCGCCGACAGCGGGTACCATTGAGGAAGTACTCAGACTGCCCCTCGCGGGTTACCCGACGTTTCACCGATATCTCTGTAAACGCCGAAAATTCGCCAGGCGCGGTCAGATCGCTGTTATCAAACACCAGCTCGATGGACGCCTGCCCAACCGGTTGGCGACTGTGGGAGCCGTTGAAAATAACATCGGACATCGATTCGCCGCGGAGGAATTTGGCTGAGCTTTCACCCATAACCCAGCGAACCGCATCGATAATATTGGATTTGCCGCAACCGTTAGGGCCAACAATCGCCGTCATGTTGGTTGGGAACGGCACAGTCGTCGCGTCCACAAACGATTTGAAGCCGGCCAGCTTGATAGACTTCAGCCGCATAGTCGTTCAGCCATTATTCCAGAGATTGCAGGGTTCGGCCTTGGAAGGCCGGTCAATCAAAGCGTCCTGTTTCGTTCTTGCCATTACGAGGGCGGACGGCGAGCGCCTCGAGAACGATCGACCGCTGATGCTCTGCATATTCGCGTATGGCTGCCGCAATCCCTTCCCTGCTACGTGCCTGAGCGGTCGCTAGCAGCTCACGGAAGAATGCCTGGCTCCGCTCGGCCTCGCCGCGGTATGAGCGCATGGCCAGGTGGTAGGTGCGACTCACAGCGGGCCTGAAGTTTTCAAGGGTCTCGGCCAGGTAGGGATTCTGGACAATCGGGTAGCACAGGCGCATCACTTCAAACCCCGCTTCGATCACGTCAGCTACTTCGCTTTCCCCGCGGGCGATATGCTTTTCCAGACGCGTTACCTGGGCCGCCATAGCGGCAAGATCTGCAGGTTGCCACTTCTCCACAACCTTATCAGCCAGCAATAACAGAAGCGGAATGTAGATGTCATAGAGGCTGTTGACCAGGTCGGGCGACAGCGCAGAAACCACGGCGCCCCGGCGCGGGATGATCTGGACAAGGTGCCGCCGCTCGAGGATAAGCAAGGCTTCACGTACGGAGCCACGACTGACGTCCAGCTCTCCCGCAATCTTCAGTTCCTGCACACGCTCGCCGGGTTCGAGCACACCCGTGATTATACGCTGCCCTACATGCTGGGCTATCTGCTCGGAAAGGCTCTCAGGGGCCTGGAATCTCATAGTTGGGTCAACAGTAGCTCGTGAAAAGAACCCGGGATTCTAGCACAGCAGAACACGTGCGAAAGATACTGGCCAGGCAGGCCACGCTGTTTCTCAATCAGCCCCGTTCACGCAGCTTCAGTGTCTCTCGGATTGAGCACGCGCACCACGGTTCGAGCACCGGGCGCGCAAGACCGGCCCGGGGCGCCCGAGCCTATCTGCGATGCGCGCTCTCTTTAAGTTTCTCAGACTTTTGCCGGCGGAACAGCAGCCCGCGGTCGGGCTAGAAGCTACGCTGCATCCCGAGCCTTCTTACGCGAGGCGGCCGGCAAAGCCCGTTACCCAGTCAAATTCTTGCCGCTCTCGTCTCCAGCCAGCGTATCCATCGGCTGGGATCGCGTCTTTCTTTAACATAGATTACTGTTTCGCTGTGATTTTCAGCCATTCCGGCACGCATTTCGCTTTGTAAGCGTTATCAAAGGCCGGAGCACTAGAAATGGCGAAGTTAGTATCTCAGGATGCCCAAGACCGAACGAAAAAAGCCCAGCTGATCGCGCAACACCGCGAGCTGATGAATTCCTGGAACAATGCGCAGGATGTTTTCACCCGCCTGTGCCGACGACTACACAGTTCGCTTGAACTGGATCAATGTCTGGCTGTGTTTCTGGAAGAGCTACGCTCGATCATGGCGTTTAACAGCTTCTGCTACCAGCACGATCAGGATCATGACAGCTACGTCTACACCGAAGGCTATGGCGGCCAGCATAACTGCCAATATAACCTTGCGCTGCAGGGTCAGAGCCTGGGCTATCTTACTATCAATCGGCGCACGAGATTTGCCGAGGAAGAGCTCGCAGTACTGGAGCAGATGATCGGTATCCTCGTGTTTCCGTTGCGCAATTGTTGGCAGCACCGGCAAGCCTGGGATGCAGCGCTTACCGATTCACTGACTCACTTGGGCAATAAACGGGCATTGCTTGATGCCCTGGAGCGGTCCTCGACCCTTAGCAGCCGCCATGGCGAGCCCCATGCGCTGCTACTCTGCGATCTTGACCACTTCAAGCAAATCAACGATTGTCATGGCCATGTTTTCGGCGACCGGGTCCTGTGTGAGATTGCCCATGTGATCCGGTGTGCCATTCGCAGCAGCGACGTGGCCTACCGGTATGGCGGCGAGGAATTTGCCGTACTACTGCCACATACCAATGCTGACGACGCAATGATCGTGGCCGAGCGGATCAGGGTGGCAGTGGAGCAGCATGCGATTCGCCACGGTGAACTCGTCGTCAATGTGACCACGAGCAGTGGCGTCGCTGAGTATCACCAACAGTATGCCAGCACCGCGAATGAGTTTATTGCCCAAGCCGATGCGGCGCTCTACCAGGCCAAGCGGGACGGTCGCAACAAAACCTGTAAAGCAATATTCAGTCAGCCGGCACTGGCACTCAGCCCAGTCACGAACTGATGCACCAGCTTATCAGGACTGTCGGCGGCTGGGTTTGGGAGCGCGTCGTTTACGTGGTGCTTTAGTCGCAAGCTGGTCCCGGCTGACCCGCCGCGGCGCATCATCTGAATCCCGCTCATCCGGTTTCTTGCGCCGTGCGCTAGCGCGGGCTTTTGCCGCTGGCGCGGCTTTACTCTTCTGCCGTTCGAATCGGGCTTTCTCGTCCGGCGCTTTGACCGGCAGCGCCTTGGGCTCCAGACCTACCTGGGCACTGAGCCCGTCGACCGTTTTCTGGTCAAGCTCCTCCCAGCGGCCCAGCGATACCCGGCTCGGCAGCAGTATCGGGCCGAATCGAACGCGTTTCAGCCGGCTGACCTTCACCCCCTGGGATTCCCAGAGCCGGCGAACCTCTCGGTTGCGCCCTTCCAGCAATGTAACGTGAAACCAGCGGTTGAGCCCTGAACCTCCCGCTGGCGCCAGATCCGAAAAAGCCGCCATACCGTCATCAAGTAGGACACCTTCGACCAGCCGCTGCTGCATCGCTTCGTCAACTTCGCCGAAAACACGCACAGCGTACTCCCGGTCAACCTGATGCGACGGATGCATGAGCCGGTTGGCCAGTTCGCCGTCCGTGGTAAAAAGCAGCAAACCTGTCGTGTTGATATCCAGCCGGCCCACCGAAATCCATCGCTGGCTCTTGAGCTTGGGCAGTCGGTCGAAAACAGTTGGCCGGCCCTCGGGATCCTGACGCGTTGTAACCTCCCCCTCGGGCTTGTTATAGATAAGCACGCGTCGCTCGGATTCGAAAATACCGTCCAGGCTGACGGGCTTTCCGTCGATTTCGACGGTGTCGCCCGGCGCCAGCTTCGCGCCAAGATCCGCGGCTACACCATTGATAGCGATTCGACCCGCCTCAATCAGGGCCTCCAGCTCACGGCGGGAACCGAGCCCGGCTCTGGCCAGTACTTTCTGGAGACGTTCCGGCGGCTGCCTTTGGCTTTGGCTCGCCTGGGCGGGGTTTTGTGGGGTTGATCTGGGCGCCCGGCTAACCGGCTTGCCTTGTCGCGACATAATACTGGCCTAATGTAAGGTGTTGGTGTCGGAACTGTCCGCCGTCCCGGCGGTCGATTCGTCGAATTGCAGTTCAGCTTGGAGTTTCTCTTCAAACTCACGCCCGATTTCGTCAAGGTCGCGAATATCAGCGAGTGAGGGTAACCGATCCAGGGCTGTCAGGTTGAAATAATCGAGAAATTCCCGCGTCGTTGCATACATGGACGGGCGACCCGGTACGTCACGCTGGCCGACGACGCGAATCCATCCCCGGTCCTGTAGCGTACGAACAATATTTGAACTAACTGCTACGCCCCGTACTTCTTCTATCTCACCTCGGGTGATTGGCTGTCGGTAGGCAATAAGTGCGAGGGTTTCCAAAAGCGCGCGGGAGTATCGCTGGGGCTTCTCCTCCCACAAGCGCCCAACCCAGGGCGCAAACTCCGCCCTGACCTGGAAGCGATAACCGCTGGCGACCTTTTTGAGCTCGTAGCCCCTCCCGCTGCATTCCTGGCTGATCAAACTCAGTACGTGTTCAACCACAGTCCTGGTCGGGCGCTCCTCCTCAGCGAAAAGATCCCGCAGCTGGTCCACACTTAACGGCCGATCGCTTGCCAGAAGTGCGGCTTCGACTATGTTTTGCAGCTGCTGGTAATTCTCGTCCATCATTTATTGCTCGGATGTTTGTCAGAATACTTTCAAAATCTGGGTACGACAGGAAGGTGCCGGTTCTAACCAAGGTGCCAGGCGCATAGAACGAAGATCAACAGCCTATTCAGTGCTCTGGATTCTCGCGCGTAAATGGATGGGCGCAAAGACTTCTGCCTGGACAATCTCGACCAGCTGCTCCTTTATAAGCTCCAGCGTGGCAAGAAAGGTCACCACAACCCCAAGCTTGCCCTCTTCGTAGGTGAAAAGCGCCGTGAATGACACGAAGCCCTCACCCTGAAGCCGCTCCAGAATTCGTGACATTCGTTCTCGGGTCGAAAGCCGCTCCCTGGAGACCTGGTGGTGTTCAAACATATCCGCGCGGCGCATGACTTCGCGCATTGCGAGTAAGAGGTCGCGAAGGTCCACATCCGGATGCACGCGCTGCTCTGGCAAGTCCGGGACCGTTGCCCGCGCGCCGAACGTGTCGCGATCCATGCGCGGCAGAGAATCGATGTCTTCGGCCGCTTTCTTGAAACGCTCGTACTGCTGAAGCCGCCGGATAAGCTCTGCCCGGGGGTCGAGCTCTTCTTCCTCTTCGCTATGCTGGCGTGGGAGCAGCATGCGCGACTTTATTTCTGCCAGTGTCGCGGCCATCAGCAGATACTCCGCTGCCAGCTCAAACCGCATGGCTTCCATCAAGCCGATATAGTCCATGTACTGCTTAGTAATCTCGCTGACGTCCACGTCGAGGATGTCCATATTCTGACGGCGGATCAGGTACAGCAGCAAGTCAAGCGGCCCCTCGAAGGCTTCAAGTATGACCGCAAGCGCGTCCGGCGGAATGTAAAGGTCCTTCGGCCACTCCTGTATCGGCTTGCCGGAAACGCGCGCCCTGGGCACTGGCTCGTGATCAGAAGCCCCTGATTCACTCAACTGCGCTTCGTCTTCGCTATGGCTCATCGATAGACCAGACCCATGGCTTTGCGCACTTCATCCAGTGTATCCCGAGCGGCGTCACGGGCCTCCTCGCAGCCTTCGTCGATAATGGACCTGACCAGATCAGGATTGTTTTCATACTCTGCGGCCCGGTCGTGTACCGGTTTGAGTTCCGCCAGAATCGCATCTATAACGGGCTGTTTACACTCGATACAACCGATACCTGCGCTCCGACAGCCTTGCTCAACCCAGTCCTGGGTAGTGGAGTCGGAATAAATTTTGTGCAAGTCCCAGACTGGACACTTCTCAGGCTCGCCGGGATCACTCCTGCGTACACGCTGAGGGTCGGTTTGCATAGTGCGGATCTTGGTCACAACCTGATCGGGCTCTTCGCGAAGCCCTATGGTGTTATTGTAGGATTTGGACATCTTCCTGCCGTCGAGGCCGGGCATTTTGGCCGCGGGGGTCAGTAACTCCTGCGGCTCGGGCAGAATAACCTTGCCGCCGCCTTCGATATAGCCATACAGGCGCTCGCGGTCACCCAGCGAGACATTCTGTTGTTCTTTGAGCAGCGCCCGCGCGGTCTCCAGGGCTTCCTCATCGCCCTGCTCCAGAAAACGCCGGCGCAGGCTGCGGTAGAGACGCGCATTCTTTTTGCCCATCTTGATGATGGCCGCTTCAGCCTGCTCTTCAAAATTCGGTTCACGTCCATAGAGATGGTTGAACCGCCTGGCGACTTCCCGTGTAATTTCGACATGGGAAACCTGATCGGCGCCGACCGGTACCTGTCCCGCCCGATAAGCCAGAATATCCGCCGATTGCAGCAAGGGGTAACCGAGGAAGCCGTAGGTCGCGAGGTCCTTGTGCCGCAGACTCTCCTGCTGATCCTTGTAGGTAGGGACTCGCTCCAGCCAGCCCAACGGAGTGATCATCGACAGCAGCAGGTGCAGTTCGGCATGTTCTGGAATACGGGACTGGATAAACAGTGTTGCCGAGCCTGGATTGACGCCGGCGGCGAGCCAATCCACGACCATGTCCCAGACGTGCTGCTCAATGGCCTGGGGCTCATCATAGTGCGTCGTCAACGCATGCCAGTCAGCCACGAAGAAAAAACACTCGAACTCGTACTGCAGCTTGACCCAGTTTTTTAGAACACCGTGGTAGTGACCGAGGTGCAGTCTGCCGGTCGGACGCATTCCGGACAGAACGCGTTGCTGCGATTCAACCGAACCCAAGGGTGTCTCCTTTGACAAAAATGTCCGGTCATTATAGTCACAAGGGCAAGCAGTGTCGTGGCTTAGTCGCCACAGCCTGAAAGACGCCGTTTCGACTTAAAGCCGAAACATAAAAAAAGCCGATATCTTGCTGAGATATCGGCTTTTTAAAAGAAGTGTCAGTCTACCAGCCGGTGACTTCCTTCAACGCCTTGCCTATGTCAGCCAGGCTTCTAACCGTCTTGACCCCGGCGTCCTGCAGCGTTTTGAACTTTTCATCGGCAGTGCCTTTACCACCAGCTATGATGGCGCCCGCGTGACCCATGCGCTTACCTGGGGGTGCGGTAACACCCGCTATGTAAGACACAACCGGCTTGGTAACGTGCTCCTTGATGAAAGCTGCTGCTTCTTCTTCAGCAGTGCCGCCGATCTCACCGATCATAACGATAGCTTCGGTCTGGGGGTCCTTTTCAAACAGCTTCAGGATATCAATAAAACTGGAGCCCGGAATCGGGTCCCCGCCAATACCGACACAACTGGACTGGCCGTAGCCAAAGTCGGTAGTCTGCTTGACCGCTTCATAAGTCAGCGTGCCCGAGCGGGAGACGATACCGACCCGGCCTGGCTTGTGTATATGGCCGGGCATGATACCAATCTTGGTCTCACCAGGCGTAATGACACCGGGGCAGTTGGGGCCAATCATGCGCACACCGCGCGCATCAACATATTCCTTGGCATCGAGCATATCCAGGGTCGGAATGCCTTCGGTTATGCAGACGATTAGCTGAATCCCTGCATCTGCCGCTTCGATGATAGCGTCTTTGCAAAACGGAGCCGGCACGTAGATGACTGTCGCTTCGGCACCGGTCTGTTCGACCGCTTCGCGCACGGTGTTGAACACAGGTAAGCCAAGATGCTCCGAGCCGCCCTTGCCAGGGCTGACGCCACCGACCATGTTGGTGCCGTACGCGATAGCCTGCTCGCTATGGAAGGTGCCCTGAGAGCCCGTAAAACCCTGGCATATAACCTTGGTGTTTTTATCGATCAGGATGCTCATGCGTTACCTCCCGCTGCTGCTACCACTTTCTCGGCGGCCTCTGTCAGGCTGGTTGCCGCAATGATATTCAAACCGCTGTTCGCCAGTTTCTCTGTGCCCAACTCGGCATTGTTACCTTCCAGACGAACCACGACCGGCACCTTCACGCCAACCTGCTCGACCGCGCCGATAATGCCTTCCGCAATCATGTCGCAGCGCACGATGCCGCCGAAGATGTTGACCAGTACGGCCTTGACGTTTTCGTCGGACAGAATGATCTTGAACGCTTCGCCGACCCGCTCTTTGGTCGCGCCGCCCCCTACGTCGAGGAAGTTGGCAGGCTTACCGCCGTGGAGCTTGATGATGTCCATGGTGCCCATGGCCAGGCCAGCGCCGTTAACCATGCAGCCGATGTTACCGTCAAGCGCAACGTAGTTGAGTTCGTACTTGGTGGCGTGGGCTTCGCGTTCGTCTTCCTGGGAGAGATCGCGCATCTCGCTCAGTTGCTTCTGGCGATACAGAGCGTTGCCATCAACCCCAAGCTTCGCGTCGAGACAGTGCAGGTTACCCTCGTCGGTTATAACCAGAGGGTTGATCTCGATGAGTGCGAGATCTTTCTCATGAAATAGCTTCGCCAAGCCCATGAATATATGGACGAACTGCTTGATTTGCTGACCCTCAAGGCCAAGTTGGAAGGCCAGGTCACGGCCCTGATAAGGCTGGGCGCCAACCAAGGGGTCAATTGTCGCCTTCAGAATCTTTTCTGGCGTTTCCTCGGCGACTTTCTCGATCTCGACACCACCCTCAGTCGAGGCCATGAATACGACACGACGCGTAGCGCGATCGATCACGGCGCCAAGATAAAGCTCCTGGGCAATATCCGTGCAGCTTTCAACGAGAATTTTGGATACTGGCTGCCCATGTTCGTCTGTCTGGTAGGTCACCAGACGTTGGCCGAGCCACTTCTCAGCAAATGCCCGAATTTCATCTTTACTGGTGACCAGCTTTACGCCGCCGGCCTTGCCGCGACCACCGGCATGAACCTGGGCCTTGACGACCCATTTTTCACCACCGATCTTGTCGGCAGCCGCGGCCGCTTCTTCAGCGGTATCACAGGCGTAGCCTTTCGATACCGGAAGCCCATACTCGGCAAAGAGTTGCTTGCCCTGATATTCGTGCAGGTTCATAAGAATAATCCCATTTTTCTAGGCTTTGCCTCTATTTAGAGAGGACACTTAAACCTGTTTCCCGACCAGCTTGCGCTGGTTGACAGAGACTGAAAAAGACGACGCCGTTGCCTTCTTTTCCACTTTGGGTGCAATGCCGCGAAGCACCTGTACCACCAATGCTTCACGACACCTCTAGCAGTCGTGATTACTTCTTCTTCCGCTTACGGTTCGCTTTGTGAACCGCCATGCCGTCGACCGCCAAGGCTGCTTCATGCACAGTTTCCGACAACGTCGGGTGAGCGAAACAGGTCAGCGCCAGGTCTTCTGCACTGGAACCGAACTCCATGGCGATCACACCCTGAGCGATCATTTCCGAGGCCTGGGGACCGATGATATGCATCCCGAGAATACGATCCGTTTTCTCGTCTGCGATAATCTTGACCTGGCCTTCGGCAGCATGTGCAGCCATTGCCCGGCCATTTGCCGCAAACGGAAAAGCTCCGACTTTATAGGTCTCACCCGCGGCCTTGAGTTGCTCCTCGGTCTGCCCCACCCAGGCCAGTTCCGGATGGGTGTAGATAACATTGGGTATGGCGTCGTAGTTGACCTCAGCTTTATGGCCGGCGATGCGATCGGCAACCATAATGCCTTCTTCTGAACCCTTGTGGGCGAGCATCGGGCCGCGCACCATATCACCGACCGCATAGACGCCAGGCGCGTCGGTCTGACAATAGTCATCCACGTGCACGAATCCGCGCTCGTCGATATTGACGCCGGTGTCGCCCTCGAGGAGATTCTCCGTGTTTGGCGTGCGTCCCACCGCGACAATAAGCTTGTCGCACTTGAGCTCCTGTGTCCCCTTGGTATCTTCGTAGGTGACCTTGACTACGCCGCGCTTGATCTCAGTACCGGTCACCCGACACTTCAGTTTGATATCAAGTCCCTGCTTGGTGAACGTCTTCATCGCTTCTTTCGCGAGCTGCTGATCGACCATCGGCAGCAGGGTCTCCTGGGCTTCCAGCACAGTCACTTCTGCGCCCAGGCGGGCCCATACACTGCCCAGTTCCAGCCCGATGATACCGGCGCCAATGACACCTACCCGCTTGGGCACTTCGGTGAATTCCAAAGCGCCCTCGCTATCGACGATCTTGTCTCCATCGGTGCGGGCTGGCGGAATCTCAATGGGCCGGGAACCCGTGGCCAGAATCACGTTTTCTGCGGAATAGGTCTGCGTTTTTCCTTCGCTGTCGGTGACCTCGACCTGCTTGCCGCCCAACAGGCGACCGCGGCCGATGATTGGCGTCACACCATTGGCCTTGAACAACTGGCCAATACCGCCGGTAAGGTTCTTGACGATGGTACTCTTGCGCTCCATCATTTTCGGAACGTCCACGCTGAGGTCGCCCACCACAAGACCCTGGTCGGCGAAGCCATGCTTGGCCTCGACGTATTTGTGGGATATCTCGAGTAGCGCCTTGGACGGAATACAACCGACATTCAGGCAGGTTCCGCCAAAAGTCGGGTTACCTTCCTTGTCCTTCCAATTCTCCACACAGGCCGTTTTCAAACCCAATTGCGCGGCACGAATTGCGGCGACGTAGCCTCCGGGGCCTGCACCGATGACGATCACGTCAAATTTATCAGCCATGCTCTAGTCCGTTTTTGTCCGAATGAATTGAATAGGCAGATCCAGCTACACATCCAGCAGAATGCGTGCCGGCTCCTCAAGCATCTCTTTCAGCGCCACCAGGAACTGCACAGCTTCCTTACCATCGATCATGCGGTGGTCATAGGAAACGGCCAGATACATCATGGGCAGAATCTGCACCTGACCATTCATAGCCATGGGCCGCTCCTGAATCTTGTGCATACCCAGGATGGCCGTCTGCGGCGGGTTAAGAATCGGGGTTGACAGCAGCGAGCCGAAAATCCCGCCGTTGGAAATAGTGAATGTTCCGCCCGTCATATCATCGATGGACAGCTTGCCGTCGCGCGCGCGCTTACCGTAGTCGTTAATCGTTTTTTCGATATCCGCGAGACCGAGCGAGTCGGTATCCCGCAGAACAGGCACGACCAGTCCACGATCAGTGGAAACGGCAACACCGATGTCCTGATAGCCGTGGTAGACCATGTCATTACCATCGATAGACGCGTTTACCGCGGGGAAGCGCTTCAGAGCCTCGACCGTCGCCTTGACGAAGAACGACATGAAGCCCAGTTTGACGCCATGCTTCTTCTCGAAAGCGTCTTTGTATTGCGCGCGCAAGTCCATGATGGGTTTCATGTTGACTTCGTTGAAGGTCGTCAACATGGCCGCGGTTTGTTGCGCTTCGACCAGGCGCTTGGCGATGCTGGCGCGTAACCGTGTCATCGGCACCCGCTTTTCCGGGCGGCCTTCGGGAATATCCGTAGCGGGCATCGCCGAAGTGCTTGGGGCCGATGACTGAGTCCCGCTGGCTGGGCTTTTTTCCAGATGAGCCAGGACATCTTCCTTGAGCAGCCGACCGCCCTTGCCCGTGGCTTCTATACGGTTGGGGTTCAGGTCATTTTCCTGTACCAGTCGCCGTGCTGCCGGCGTGAGGATGGGCCCCTCGCCACTCTCAGGTTCCTCCTGAGCGGGCTCATCCTGTTTACCCGAATCACGCGCCTCGGATGCCTGCTTCTGATCCTTACTGCCATCGTTGGCCGTAGCGTCGCTGTCGCTACCGGTTGCACCAGCCTTGAACTTGCCTATCACCTCGCCGCTGGCGACGACATCACCCTCGTCCTTGATGATCTCTTCGATAACACCGTCGTCCGGCGCCACTACTTCCAACACAACCTTGTCTGTCTCGATGTCGACGATCAACTCATCGCGGGCACAGGCTTCACCGGGCTTTTTATGCCAAGTGGCTACGGTTCCTTCAGCGACGGATTCCGGGAACACCGGAGCTTTGATTTCAGTGGTCATTACGTGTCCTTTGCGTCAGTGGCTCATCAGGCATCAAAAGCTTCGTTGACGAGGGCTTTCTGCTCCTCAATATGAACAGAAGCGTAACCGGAAGCAGGCGCCGCGGAAGGCGGGCGACCGGCATATTGGAGGTAAAGCTTGGGATTCAGTCTGTTCAGAGCCTGGCGCATATGGTGCTGACTGCTGTACCAGGCGCCCTGGTTCATTGGCTCTTCCTGACACCATACGACCTTTTTCAGCTTCTTATAAGGTGCCAGGATTTCATCCAGGTCATCTCCCGGGAAGGGATATAACTGTTCCAGACGGACGATAGCGGTGTCGTCCCGGTTATCCGCTTTTTTCTTTTCCAGAAGATCGTAATAGACCTTGCCGCTGCACATGATAAGACGCTCGGTTTTCTTGGGCTCGGGCGGCTCTTTCTCAGGCAATACCGTCTGGAAAGTACCTTCACAAAGGTCGTCCAGGCCAGATATGGCTTCCTTATGGCGCAGCAGACTTTTTGGCGTAATGGCAATCAGCGGCTTCCGCAATGGCCGTTTCACCTGCCTGCGCAGCATATGGAATACCTGCGAGGGGGTCGTCGGCACACAAACCTGGATGTTGTGCTCGGCACACATCTGCAGAAAGCGCTCAATACGCGCTGACGAGTGCTCCGGTCCCTGGCCTTCATAACCGTGGGGCAACAGCATCGTCAGACCACACAAACGCCCCCACTTGTGCTCACCGCTGGTAATGAACTGGTCAATCACCACCTGTGCACCATTGGCGAAATCACCAAACTGCGCTTCCCAGACAATCAGGGCGTCCGGCGTTGTTGAAGCGTAGCCATACTCAAAGGCAACCACCGCCTCTTCTGACAGAAGGGAGTCATAGATTTCGAAAAGCGGCTGATCTTCGGCCAGATTCTGCAATGGCACAAAGGTCGAGCCGTCTTTCTGGTTATGCAGAACTGCATGGCGATGGGAAAAGGTACCGCGACCGACGTCCTGGCCTGTGATGCGAATGGGATGACCCTCATTCAACAGCGTGGCGTAGGCCATGGTTTCGCCAAAACCCCAGTTGAGCGGCATCGCGCCCTGGTTCATCTTGCTGCGGTCTTCGACGATTTTGTTGACCTGGCGTTGAACAACGAACCCTTCGGGCAGCTGGCTCATCTTCTTGCCAAGCTTTTTCAGGGTCTTGAGATTGACGCTGGTTTTGCACTTGGCTGTCCACTCGTGGCCGACGTAAGGGCTCCAGTCAACGTAGAGCTCCTTGTTGGGCTCCTTTACCAACGCCTTCACAACGTGGTCGCCACGGTCGAGCGCATCCCGATAATCCATTTCCATTTGCCGGGCAGCATCCTCGTCAATCACGCCCGCGTCGATCAAATGACGGGCATACTGCTCGCGGGTCCCCGGCAGACTGCGAATCTTGCTGTACATCATCGGCTGGGTCGACGATGGCTCGTCGGCCTCGTTGTGGCCGCGACGGCGATAACAGACCAGGTCTATGACGACATCGCGCTTGAACTCGTTGCGGTAGTCCAGGGCCAGCTGCGTCACGAACATGACTGCTTCGGGATCATCCGCGTTAACGTGCAGGATTGGCGCCTGGATCATCTTGGCGACGTCGGTACAATACTCGGTTGAGCGCGCGTCGTCCTGACGACTGGTGGTAAAGCCCACCTGGTTGTTGACCACGACGTGCACAGTCCCACCCACCTTGTAGGCGCGGGTCTGGGACATTTGCAGCGTTTCCATGCTGACACCCTGGCCAGCAAACGAAGCGTCGCCGTGCAGAATGATGGGCAGAACCTGCTGACCGATCTCGTCCTCACGGCGGGTCTGGCGGGCCCGTACGGAGCCAACCACTACCGGCGTGACGATCTCCAGGTGCGACGGGTTGAACGCAAGCGCCAGATGGACCTCACCGCCGGACGTCATGACGTTGGAAGAGAAGCCCTGGTGATACTTAACGTCGCCAGAACCCTGATCGTAAGTCTTCTTCCCCTCGAACTCGTCGAACAGTTCTTTAGGATTCTTGCCCAGTGTGTTGACCAGTACATTGAGCCGGCCGCGGTGGGCCATGCCAATGACGATCTCTTTGGCGCCGTAACTGCCCGCGCGCTGGATCAGTTCATCCAGACAGGGAATAAGGCTCTCGCCCCCTTCCAGCCCAAAGCGTTTCACGCCCGGATAACGCGAACCCAGGTACCGTTCAAGCCCTTCCGCGGCAGTAAGGCGCTCAAGGATGTGCGTGCGGGTCTGCTCTTCAAAGACCGGATGCGAACGCACGGGCTCAAGTCGACTCTGGAACCAGCGCTTGGTCGGCGTGTCGACGATGTGCATGTACTCGGGGCCCACCGTATTACAGTAGGTGCGGTCCAGGCCGTCGATGATGTCCTTGAGCTTCATTTTCTCGGCGCCGAAGCACAGCGAACCAGTCTGGAACTCCAGATTCAGATCGTCATGGGTCAGGCCGTGGAACGCTAGGTCAAGATCTTCCACCGGGTCCCGGTTCATGATCCCCAAGGGATCAAGCTGAGCACGTTGGTGGCCCCGGAAACGGTAGGCGTTGATTAGCTGAAGAACGCGAACCTGCCGTCGATCAGCCTCGGAAACAGCCGGGCTGGCCTCTGAACCGATGTAGCGTCGCTGATTCTTGGATATCTGCAGGAACTGCTCACGGATAGCCGCGTGGGAAACATCTTTGGTCGGGCTTCCCTCGTGACGGGGCAGTTTATCAAAATAAGATCGCCACTCTTCGGGGATCGCGTTGGGATCGCTCAGATAGGTTTCAAAGAGCTGCTCGACGTAGGTCAGATTCCCGCCCTGCAGGTGGGACGTCTGCCAAAGTTGCTCCATGATGCTTTCGTGCATAGGAATGGCTCGCCTTTGATAAAAAGGGAGGCTATTTCTGCGGAGGAAAGGATCGATCAGGCGGGTGCAGTAACGCTGGATAATGCTGCGACTTACCTGACGATGCTGACACCCCAGAGATAGTGCGGATGTTTCCCGCGATTTCCCTCGTGGTTTTCTTCAGCAAACCGCGAGCGCAACTTTTTGGGTTGGGCTCGCGGATTCCAAGTATGCGCACGTCAAAACACCAGGCCTATTAGCCTTTGGTGGGAGGTGCGCTGCTTATCGCAACATTATAGCGTCAGTTTGGAGGAGGTATCGACCTCTTTTTGAACAACATACGACGCTAATAACTACACGTATTTTTAAGTTACGCTTCTTTGCTGAGCAACAGGTTGCGGATATGACCAATAGCCCGGGTTGGATTCAAGCCTTTTGGACAGACGCTGACACAGTTCATGATGCCCCTGCAACGGAATACACTGAACGGATCATCCAGTCGCTCCAACCGTTCGTTTTTGGCCGTATCCCGACTATCCGCGAGAAAACGATAAGCCTGGAGAAGCCCGGCGGGACCGATAAACTTCTCTGGGTTCCACCAGAATGACGGACACGAAGTCGAACAGCACGCACAAAGAATACACTCGTAAAGGCCGTCCAGTTTTTCCCGGTCTTCCGGAGACTGAAGTCTTTCCTGAGCCGGAGTCGGGTTCTCATTGATCAGGTACGGCTGAACTTTTTCGTATTGCCGGTAGAAGATACTCATATCCACAACCAGGTCACGAATAACCGGCAAGCCGGGAAGCGGCCGGATGACCAGCTTGTTTTTCTTGACGATCGCGGACATTGGTGTGACACAGGCCAGCGCATTACGCCCGTTCAGGTTCATGCCATCTGAACCACAGACGCCCTCCCGGCAGGAGCGCCGGTAAGCCAGGGTTGGATCTTTTTCTTTCAGCAGGTTGAGCACATCAAGAATCATCAGATCCTTGTCTGCAGGAACGTCCAGATCGATATCCTGCATATAAGGGGCGTTGTCTACTTCCGGGTTATAGCGATAAACACTTACCAACATTGTTAGATCTCCCCTCAATACTTCCGGACGGTCGGCTGGAAAGTGTCGACCGTTTTTGGAGCGAAATTCACGTCGCGCTTACCCAGGCGTTTCTCCAAGGGGAAGTAAACGGAATGCTTCAGCCAGTTTTCGTCGTCGCGTTCGGTATAGTCGTTACGCGCATGGGCGCCGCGGCTTTCCTTACGCTCGCTCGCCGAAACAGCGGTTGCATAGGCAACTTCGTAAAGGTTGTCCAGTTCCAGCGCCTCTATGCGAGCAGTGTTGAAAGCGTCACTGCGATCTGCAAGCACGGTGTTACGGACCCTCTCACCGATTTCGTCGAGTAGCCCCAGACCTTTCTTCATCGCTTCGCCATCCCGGAAGACGCCGAAATACAGCTGCATCGTTTCCTGCAGCGCCTTGCGCACATCCGCGACCTGTTCACCACTGGTCGCGGTGTTCAAGCGGTTCAGACGGCTCATGGCGTTGTCGATATCGGTTTCGGAAGCATCCATATGATCAATACCTTCCTTGATCATATTCTCGATCTGGATGCCCGCTGCACGCCCGAAGACCACCAGGTCCAGCAGCGAGTTGCCTCCGAGGCGGTTGGCGCCGTGTACGGAAACACACGCCGCTTCGCCACAGGCGAACAGACCATCGATAAACCGGTCAGTACCATCCGGATTCTGGGCAATTGCCTGCCCGCCGACGTTTGTCGGAATGCCGCCCATCATGTAGTGGCAGGTTGGTACCACGGGGATCGGCGCCTTGACTGGATCAACATGGGCAAATGTCTTGGACAGCTCGAGAATGCCCGGCAGACGGAGATTGAGCGTTTCTTCGCCCAAATGATCCAGCTTGAGCAGCACGTGATCCTTGTTGGGCCCACAACCGCGCCCTTCGAGGATTTCGATAACCATTGAACGGGCGACAACGTCGCGTCCGGCCAGGTCCTTGGCGTTGGGCGCATAGCGCTCCATGAAACGCTCGCCTTCGGAGTTGATCAGGTAGCCGCCCTCACCCCGGCAGCCTTCGGTTACCAGCGTGCCCGCTCCGTGAATACCGGTCGGGTGGAACTGCCACATTTCCATGTCCTGCATCGGGAAGCCGGCCCGCAGGGCCATACCAATGCCGTCGCCGGTATTGATCAGCGCGTTAGTGGTAGAAGCATAGATACGCCCTGCGCCACCGGTTGCCAGAACCGTCGCTTTTGACTTCAGGTAGGCGACTTCGCCGGTTTCAATACAGAGGGCCACGACGCCGACCACCTGGTCATTCTGGTTCTTGACCAGATCCACCGCATACCATTCATTCAGGAAAGTCGTACCGCCTTTCAGGTTCGCCTGGTAGAGCGTGTGCAGCAGCGCGTGACCCGTACGGTCGGCCGCCGCACAAGTGCGGGCCGCCTGACCGCCCTTGCCGTAATCCTTGGACTGCCCGCCGAATGGGCGCTGGTAGATACGGCCTTCTTCAGTCCGGGAAAACGGAAGTCCCATGTGCTCAAGCTCAAATACAGCCTGAGGCCCAACCGAGCACATGTACTCGATCGCTTCCTGGTCACCGATGTAGTCCGAACCCTTGACGGTGTCATACATATGCCAGCGCCAGTCATCATTCGGATCAGCACTGGCTATGGCACAGGTAATACCGCCCTGGGCCGACACGGTGTGGGACCGTGTCGGGAAGACCTTGGTAACACAAGCGGTGTTGATACCGGACTCAGTAAGCTGCAACGCTGCCCGCATACCGGCACCGCCCCCGCCAATCACCAGCGCATCGAAAGAAATGGTTCTGATGTTACCCATGTATTAAAGCCCCCACAGGGTCTGAATACCCCAGACCAGATAAACGAAGGTTACAGCGCCCAGAATAATCTGGAACGAGAAACGAACAGCTGCGCTCTTGAGATAGTCAGTCACCACTATCCACAGCCCGATCCAGGCGTGGATGGCCAGGGAGAAGATCGCCATAAGGCTGAATATTCGCATCCACGTGGACGCGAACAGCGCCGCCCAGGACTGGTAGTCAAGTTCAGGCGAAGCAAGCACGAAACCGACGAGGAAAAGCGTGTAAAGAGCCAGGACAACTGCCGTGACGCGTTGAAAAACCCAGTCGTAAACACCGTTGCGACCGAAGTTGGTGATACTGGTTACCATACCCAAACCCCCAGCAGAACAATCAGAATGACCGAGATTACGACAACGAGCTTGGCGCCCAGCCGTCCGCCCTCGAGAGACTCACCGACGCCGCCATCCATCAGCAGATGCCGAACCCCCGCGACAAGATGGTAGGCGAGAGCAGAAAGGATGCCCCAGACAATGAGCTTCGCGAGGAACCCGTCCAGAATCGACTGTACCTGCGCAAAGCCCTCCTCACCGGAAAGCGACAAATCCAGACCGTAAAGGAGGAAAGCGATACCAATGAAAATCAGAATGCCGCTGATGCGGTGAAGAATCGAAGTGATCGCGGGTAACGGAAAGTGGAACTTTCCGAGGTCGAGATTGACGGGTCGTTTATTATCCACAGCTCTCTCACATGCTTTTGCCCCGGGCCATCCGAAGATAGAGGAGCGGTTTATGGGATGCATTTCAGGAAAAGTTTTTTTATTGGAAGGGCAGCGTATAAGCCTGCTACTCACTTTTACGGGCTTGAGATTATAGGGACTGCCCCCCTGAATTACAAACCGGCAAACGTGCGCGGACGCGGATTCACAGCGCTTCCAAGAGTGGTTAAGGGCACCCTTTTCCGTTTTACGGCTTTTGACGCTTGCCGGTCATTATAGATTGACAAAAAAAGCTTAATCCTTATATTTTGCGGCCACACTCACGCGTAGCGTCGAGTTGTAAACCGCTTAAAGGGTGTGGCCCCGCCAGACCTGGACATACTTTCACGGCGCGGGAGAGGCGTGGCAGGCCAACTGGGGCTGAGGCGAATGTGGCCCAGCCTTTAATTGAACCCGACAGGGTTGCGCTCCAACGTCGGGGCTATCAGACCTCCCCTTCCTGCCCGCTCCGGCGGTTGCCACACTGTTTAGCATCAAATCCGTTCATGTCGTCAGCAAAATTGGCGCATGCAATGACATGGGTGACAGGGTTCTGCGATAATAGTGCCCCGTTCTTCTTCGTGCGTGGGTATTTTGTACCCGCAGTGAAGATCGGAAGCCTGCCCTACGGGCCGTATTTCCGGCACCGTATCCGTTCAAACGGATTCAGAGGCGCATTGACAGCCCCGTGAGCGCCTGAGCACATGATGATAGGAGAACACCATGACCGACAAGAAAGCTGTGCTTTCGGTAGGTGAACAGACTGTTGAATTGCCGATCTACTCCGGCACCGCGGGACCGGACGTTATCGACGTACGAGCCCTGGTTCAGGAAGGCCTTTTTACCTACGACCCCGGCTTTGTCTCCACCTCAGCCTGCGAATCCAAGATCACCTATATCGATGGTGCCAACGGTGTTCTTCTCCACCGCGGTTATCCTATCGAACAGCTGGCCGAAAACTCCGATTATCTGGAGGTCGCCTATTTGCTGCTTCATGGAGAGCTGCCGAACGAAGCCGAAGGCCAGCGCTTCCGGGACACGGTGAAAAACCACACCATGATCCACGAGCAGATGCGTCACTTCTTCAATGGCTTCCGCCGCGACGCGCACCCCATGGCAATCATGTGTGGCGTCGTTGGCGCGCTTTCAGCGTTCTACCATGACACCATGGATATGACCGACGAAAAGGAACGCGAAGTAGCCGGATTCCGCTTGCTCGCGAAAATGCCTACCCTCGGTGCCATGTGTCACAAGTATTCCCTTGGCCAGCCATTCATGTACCCGCGCAATGATCTCAACTACGCGGAGAACTTCCTCTACATGATGTTCGCCAACCCCTGCGAAGAGTACGAAGTTAACCCGGTGCTCGCGAAGGCTATGGACCGCATCTTTATCCTCCACGCCGACCACGAGCAGAACGCCTCCACCTCTACCGTTAGGCTTGCGGGCTCGACAGGTGCGAATCCATTCGCCTGTATCGCTTCTGGCATCGCGGCATTGTGGGGCCCGGCACACGGTGGCGCCAACGAAGCCGTGCTGGCCATGCTTGAGGAGATCGGTGACGAAAGCCGGATCGAAGAGTTCGTGGCACGGGCCAAAGACAAGGATGACCCTTTCCGGCTTATGGGCTTCGGGCACCGCGTCTACAAGAATTTCGACCCGCGGGCCAAAGTGATGCGTGAAACCTGCCACGAAGTGCTCAAGGAGCTGGGTCTGGAGAATGATCCGATGCTGAAGATGGCACAGAAACTGGAGAAGATCGCGCTCGAGGATGAGTATTTCATCGAGCGGAAGCTGTACCCGAACGTTGATTTCTACTCAGGTATCATTCTCAAGGCTATCGGCATACCGGTCTCCATGTTCACGGTAATCTTTGCTATGGCCCGCACCATAGGCTGGTTTGCTCACTGGAACGAAATGGTAAGCACAAACTACCGGATCGGCCGTCCCCGCCAGCTTTATACCGGCTACACCCAGCGCGACTACCCAGGCAAGAAGTAGAGCCTGGTTAGCGATTAAAAAACGCCCCACTTTGCTGGGGCGTTTTGCGTTGAGCCCGCCACGAGATGCTCAGGAGGCGTTATGAAAGCGAAAATCGCGTTTATTGGACTGGGTGTCATGGGTTATCCCATGGCAGGGCACGTTGCCTCAGCTGGCTACCCTGTCACCGTTTTCAACCGGACTGAAGCGCGAGCGCTGAAATGGCGCGGACAATACAGCGGCGAACAGTTCAGCACCATTAGCGAGGCAGTCAAGCACGCAGAGGTCGTTGTTACCTGCGTGGGCGACGATAATGATCTGAGACAGATCTACCTGGGTGAGCATGGCGTTCTGGCCAATGCGCCAGAAGGGATTTTACTGATCGATCACACGACCGCGTCTGCCGAGGTAGCTGTCGAGATCGGTGTTGCGGCCGCGGCACGCAGCCAGTCTTTTCTTGACGCTCCAGTTTCAGGTGGTGAGCAGGGGGCCAAAAATGGTGCGCTGACGATAATGGTAGGTGGCGAACCGACGGCTTTCGAACAGGCACAGCCGCTACTGCAGGCGTACAGTCGTCAGGCCGTGTTGATGGGTCCCCAGGGTAAGGGTCAGTTAACGAAAATGGTCAACCAGATCGCCGTAGCAGGCGTCGTACAGGGCTTGGCCGAAAGCCTCAATTTCGCCCAACAGGCTGGCCTTGATGCCGATCAGGTCGTTGAGGTGATAAGCAAGGGCGCAGCGCAATCCTGGCAAATGGAGAATAGAAGCGCGACGATGATCGCCGGGGAATATAACCACGGTTTTGCCGTGGACTGGATGCGTAAAGACCTGGCTATCTGCCTCGCTGAAGCGCGAAAAATGAAGACCAGTCTGCCTATGACAGCGCTCGTCGACCAGTTCTACGCTGATGTGCAGGCAATAGGCGGCGGCCGCTGGGACACATCGAGTCTGCTCGAACGCCTACGCCATTTTCACAAACCCTGAAGACAGCCTTCGGGTGATGGATACCCGATAAAAAGGGGCTGGCAGCGCCAGCCCCTTTTTGCCACGTCAGGCTTTCTTCTTTTTCGGTTTGTCTTTGGCTTTTTCTTTCTCTTGGGCAGCCCATTTCCCGCCACTGTAGAAAGCACTCCAGCCCGTCGCTTTACCATCAACCTCGGTCATCACGTAATGTTCCTTGGTCTTGCGGCTGAAGCGGATAATTGCCGGGTTACCCTCGGGATCCTTTTCCGGCGCCTTCAGTATGTAATCGTATTTCGGGTCGAGTTCGCTTCCATGAGGCTTGAGCTCTTTAACCAGCGGAGCCCTGGTTTCACGGTTTTTGGGGAACTTGCTGGCAGCCAGAAATAGCCCCGCAGCGCCGTCACGGAGCACGTAAGTATCGTCAACCTTCTGGCACTGCAGCTCCGGCATGGGCACAGGCTCCATCTTCGGCGGCGCAGGCTCACCACTACGCAATAGCTTACGGGTGTTTTTACACTCGCTGTTGGTACACCCGAAGTATTTACCGAAGCGCCCGGTCTTCAGCTGCATTTCGCTCGCGCATTTGTCACATTCGAGGGTGGGCCCTTCGTAGCCCTTGATACGGAAGCTCCCCTCCTCGATTTCGTGGCCGGAGCAGTCGGGGTTATTACCACAAATATGCAGCTTGCGTTTTTCGTCAAGCAGATAGCTATCCATGGCTGTTCCGCACTTGCCACACCTGCGCTTATTCAAAAGCGCCCGACTCTCTCCTTCGCCGTCATCCGCGTCCAGGTCGACCGCTTCATCACCCGGAATCAGGTTGATTGTCTGCTTACAACGCTCTTTCGGCGGCAGGTTGTAGCCGGAACAACCCAGGAATACACCGGTGCTGGCCGTCCTGATCTGCATCGGTCGATCACAGTTGGGGCACGGTATGTTTGTCTCCGTAGGCGCATTCTCACGCATGCCATGCTCTGGTGACTCTGCCTGCTCCAGCTGTTGGGTGAAGCCCTTATAGAACTCATCCAGCACGGTCTTCCAGTCGATCTCCCCGCCCGCGATGTGATCAAGCTCCTCCTCCATTCTCGCGGTAAAATTGTAATCCATGAGATTCGAGAACGACTCGGCCAGACGGTCGGTGACAATGTCGCCCATCTTTTCCGCGTAGAAACGACGAGATTCCTGCCGGGCATAGCCCCGGTCCTGAATCGTTGAGATGATGGCTGCATAAGTGGACGGCCGTCCAATACCGCGCTTTTCCAGCTCTTTGACAAGACTGGCTTCGGTATAACGCGGCGACGGCTTGGTGAAGTGCTGGCTCGGCTCAAGCTTATTGAGGGCAAGCGTCTGACCCTCGGCAATGTCCGGCAGCGACCGATCCTCGTCTTTCTTCGCCTGCTGAGGCATAACGCGTGTAAAGCCATCAAATTTGACAATACGCCCGCGAATACGAAGTTCGTAGTCGTCTGCACCTACCGTAACTGTCGTGCTAAGGTACTGGGCGTCCTCCATCTGGCAAGCCAGAAACTGGCGCCAGATCAGGTCATAGAGCCGCTCAGCATCCTTTTCCAGACCGCTTATCTGGCTCGCCTTCAGCTTTACTTCGGTTGGACGGATCGCCTCGTGCGCCTCTTGCGCGCCTTCTTTCGAGCTGTAGCGCCGCGGTTCTGCAGGAAGATACGACTCGCCGAACTGCTTCTCGATATAGCCTCGAGCCGATGCTACTGCGTCCTGGCTGAGATTGGTGGAGTCAGTCCGCATGTAGGTGATATGGCCAGCTTCGTAGAGCCGTTGCGCCAGTGTCATGGTTTTCTTGACACTGAAGCCCATACGGGTGCTCGCGGCCTGCTGCAGCGTTGACGTAATAAAAGGTGCGTTGGGGCGGGAACGCGTGGGTTTGTCTTCCCGCTTGATGATTTTGTAGTCGGCCTTCTGCAGACGCTCAACATGGGCGTCTGATTGCGCTTTGCTGGTAGGCCTATAGGTTTCGCCTTTGACCTTTGCGACTTCAAAACGTAGAGGTTGCTCCCCGGCGGCGGACGGCTGCAGGTTGGCAAAGAGCTGCCAGTACTCTTCCGGGACAAAGGCGCGGATTTCACGTTCACGCTCGACTATAAGCCGTACTGCCACGGACTGCACCCGCCCTGCAGACAGGCCCCGGGCAATTTTGCTCCAGAGCAGCGGCGAAACCATAAAGCCCACAACCCGATCCAGAAAGCGACGGGCCTGCTGTGCGCTGACTCGATTGGTATCGACGCGACCCGGTTGCTTGAACGCCTCCTGGATCGCGCGCTTGGTAATTTCGTTGAAGACGACGCGGCTGTACTTCTCCGGCTCACCGCCGATTGCTTCCATCAAGTGCCAGGCGATGGCCTCCCCCTCGCGGTCCAAATCGGTCGCGAGATAGATGTGGTCTGCGTTCTTGGCAAGGCGTTTCAGCTCGCTGACAACTTTCTCTTTGCCGGGCAGAATCTCGTAGTGCGCCTCCCAGTTTCGTTCGGGATTTACGCCCATGCGCGCGATCAGTTGGTCCCGGGCTTTCTGCTTCTGGTAGCGGGCCTTCTCCTCTGGCTCAAGCTTGCGCGTCTGTGCCGCCAGCTTCGCGCGCTCTTTGGGGTCGACCTTCTTTCCGGTGCCGCTAACCGGCAAATCACGGATATGGCCGACACTCGACTTCACCACGAAATCAGATCCAAGATACTTATTGATCGTTTTCGCTTTCGCTGGTGACTCGACAATAACCAGGCTTTTTCCCATGTGGCTGCAGAAACCCCGCACAATGGTCGTTTAGAGAAATAACGCTATGAAACCGGGTCGATGACCTTGTCTGATTCCGTCGTCGCGCCGCATTTTGGCGTCAGTATATAAGTGCTAGTTACGACAGGGTCAAGTAAAGCTTCGGAATTCGCCCGCCTTCCGCTACCTGTTCGCCTTAACGAAGAAGCCCGGCACTAGGCCGGGCTTCTCCTCATACCAGCGCGTTTAAACCCGTTCCCAGACCGTGGCGATACCCTGCCCCAGACCGATACACATGGTTGAAACGCCGAGGTTACCGCCTTTGGCCATCATCACGTTCAGCAACGTGGTGGAGATCCTTGCGCCAGAACAGCCCAGCGGGTGGCCCAGAGCAATCGCGCCACCATTCAGATTGACCTTTTCGTCGGCCACATCGAGCAGCTGCAGATCTTTCAGAACCGGCAGTGCCTGGGCCGCGAAGGCTTCGTTCAGTTCCCAGAAGTCGATGTCGGTGGTCTTGAGACCAGCCCGCTTCAGCGCTTTCTTGCTGGCTGGAACCGGACCGTAACCCATGATGGCCGGATCCACACCCGCTACCGCCATACCGCGAATTTTGGCTATCGGCTTCAAGCCCATAGCCTTGGCCTTCTCAGCCGTCATCATTACCAGTGCCGAAGCGCCGTCAGTCAGCTGCGATGAAGTGCCTGCGGTCACGGTGCCGCTCTTCGGATCGAAGGCGGGACGCAATTGACCCAGGCTTTCAGCGGTCGTTTCCGGACGGATGGTTTCGTCCTCTTCAATCAGGACCTTGAAGCCACGCTCATCATGACCTTCGATGGGCACGATTTCATTCTTGAAGCGCCCCTCAACCGTCGCCTGGTGGGCGCGGTAGTGGGACTGGGCACCGAATTCGTCCTGCTGCTTGCGGCCAATGCCGTGCATCTTTGCGAGCATCTCGGCGGTCAGGCCCATCATGTTGGACGCTTTTGCAGAGTACTTGGAAGCTGCCGGGTTGTGATCGAAGCCCTTGGTCATGGGAACATGCCCCATGTGCTCCACACCGCCGACGATGAAGGCATCGCCGTTACCGGTCATCAGCGCCTGCGCGGCGGTATGGATCGCGGTCATGGCGGAGCCACAGAGACGGTTTACGGTCTGCGCGGCTGACTCGTGAGGCAGGCGCGTCAGCAACGTGATCTGGCGCGCAACGTTAAAGCCCTGCTCGTCAGTCTGGTTCACACAACCCCAGATGACATCCTCAATGGCTTTCGGATCAAGGTTGGGATTGCGTTCAAACAGCGCTTCAATCAGGTTCGCAGACAGGGTTTCTGCGCGAACATTCCGGAAGCAGCCGTTCTTGGCACGGCCCATTGGCGTCCGCACGCAATCGACTACGACAACGTCTTTCGGATTAAGGCTCATAGATCTTCTCCGTTCGGAATCTGGTTCAGCGATCAGCCGTGATATTTCTTGCCAGACTTGGCCATTTCGCGCATACCCTCGGTCGGGTGATAGAGCGGACCCAGGTCCTTGTACTTGTCTGCGATTTTGCAGAACTCTTCCACACCAACGTCATCGATGTAACGCAGGGCTCCACCACGGAACGGCGGGAAACCGATACCGAAGATCAGGCCCATGTCGGCTTCAGCCGGGGTGTCCACGATTCCGTCTTCGAGGCAGCGAACCGTCTCGATGCACAGCGGCACCATCATGCGTTCAATGATTTGCTCATCGCTGAAGTCATTCTGGCTCTGGACTACTGGCTTCAGCAGTTCGTAGCTCTTCTCGTCCACTACCTTCTTCTGCTTGCCCTTCTTGTCCAGCTCGTACTGGTAGAAACCCTTGTCGTTCTTCTGGCCCAGGCGATCGTTGTCAAACATGACGTCGATAGCGGTGGTGCCTTCGTGCTTCATGCGATCGGGGAAGCCTTCAGCCATGACTTCGCCGGCGTGCTTGGCGGTATCCATGCCGACTACGTCGAGCAGGTACGCCGGACCCATGGGCCAGCCAAAGCCCTGCATTACACGGTCGACTTTCTGGAAGTCAGCACCGTCGCGTACCAGGCCGATGAACCCGCCGAAGTACGGGAACAGGACGCGGTTGACCAGGAAGCCCGGGCAGTCGTTTACAACGATCGGTGTCTTGCCCATCGCCTTGGCGTAGGCAACCGTTGTAGCGACAGCCTTGTCACTGGTCTTTTCGCCACGAATAACTTCGACCAGCGGCATCATGTGCACCGGGTTGAAGAAGTGCATGCCACAGAAATTCTCGGGGCGCTTGAGGTTGGCTGCCAGACGGTTAATGGAAATGGTGGACGTGTTAGAGGTAAGAATCGCATCCTCTTTAACCAGCCCTTCCACCTCACGCAGCACAGCGTCCTTGATTTTCGGGTTCTCGATGACGGCTTCCACGACCAGGTCAACATTGCCGAAGTCGCCGTAGCTCAGCGTCGGGCGGATGCGGTTGAGCGTATCAGCCATGGCTGACGCATCCATCTTGCCTTTTTCCACGCGCTTGGACAGAAGCTTTTTGGCTTCCTTGAGGCCCAGCTCGATGCCCTTTTCGTTGATATCCTTCATCAGGATCGGCGTACCCTTGAGCGCGGACTGGAACGCCACACCGCCGCCCATAATACCGGCACCCAGCACAGCGGCGAGGTTGACCTTGTTGGCTTTCGGCTCCCACTGCTTGGCCGTCTTTTTGAGCTCCTGGTCGTTCAGGTACAGCTGAACCAGTGACGCCGCAACATTGGTCTTGGCCATTTTGGCAAAGCCTTTGGCTTCCACTTCAATAGCCTTGTCGCGAGTCATGCCGGAATGCTTCTGCATGACCTTGATGGCTTCCACCGGGGCGGGATAGTTCTTGCCCGCCTGACCAGCAACAAAGCCCTTCGCCGTTTCGAACGTCATCATGCTTTCCATGGCGTTCAGCTTGAGCTTGCCGGTCTTCTCGGCACGACGGGCCTTATAGTCGAGCTTGCCGCTGTTGCATTGCTTAAGCAGATCGACGGCAGCATCCATCAGTTTTTCGGCCGGTACAACCACATCGACAGCTCCGAATTTCAGAGCTTTATCTGCGCGTTGTTCGCTGCCCATGCAGATCCATTCGATCGCATTATCAGCGCCGATCAGACGGGGAAGACGGACAGTGCCACCGAAGCCTGGAAAAATGCCCAGCTTGACTTCGGGAAGCCCGACTTTCGCTTTCTCGGACATAACCCGGTAGTCGGTGGCGAGACACATCTCGAACCCGCCGCCGAGCGCAATTCCGTTAATCGCTGTAACTGACGGGAACGGCAGGTCTTCAATAGCGCTGAAGATTTTATTGGCCTGGAGGTTATTGGCCACAAGCTCGTCTTCTGGCCCCGCAAACAGATCTGTAAACTCGGTGATGTCCGCACCAACGATGAAAACATCCTTGGAACTGGTAATAACAAGACCTTTCAGCCCCTTGGCCGCCTGCAGTTTCTCTGCAGCCGCGCCAAGCTCTTCGATAGTCAGGCGATTGAACTTGTTGACGGACTCGCCCTTCAAATCGAAGTTCAGCTGAGCGATACCGCCTTCGATCTCCTTAACCGTGATGGCTTTACCTTCGTAAATCATCAACTGATCTCCAGTCTGTGTTTTAAGCTGCAACAGGAACCCACCGATACCCTCTAGGTACCGGCGTATCATTGCCGCACGAGATTTGACCGGCGACTGCGCCGGCGCAGGAAATTCATACAGTCGTTTGAATCGGAGTGCCAACGATGTGAAAATTTGCGCCGTTTGTCAATTTCTTTCTTCGCTGGAGCTGGCAAGATATGGCGCCCTTGCAGCCCGCAGCTTCTGCATCAGCCATGGACGGCTAATGCTGGGCCATACTAGTGGTGGCTGAGCGTGGATTCGCTGCTAACCTGTATAAGGAATCCGGTTTGCTTTCCCGTGTTACCACGTCGCTGGCAGCAACAGGTCGGATGGCGAGCCACTATACCTGCAGAGTCGACGACTTTGCCCCTGTTTCTATTCGCGTTTACGGAGAACTAAAGTTCATGGACATCCGGTTCAGATCGCCTGCTGCTTTATTTGCCCTGGCAGTAATTGTGCTTTTTTCTCTTTTCAACCGGCCGGTGTCAGCACAGGAAACCGACCCCATTCTGGAGGCCGTGCATAATTTCCGGCTCCAGAACTACCTCGCGATTAATGCATTCTACAACTACAGCTCGTCCCGCGACCCGGAAACTCTGGAGGAGATCGTCCTTGCCGTTAATCAGGCCAACGGGTTCATGCAAACAATCGCGGATGCGCGTGGTGAAGTGCTACCGGAAAAGGGATACCAGACGCTGGCTGCGCACTTCCAGGACTTCAAAAAGCTCATGAACACAAACGTGACCGACGTACGTAACCGGGGTTACGCAGACCTGCGACTGGTCTCGGAACTCGCAGAAAAAGCAGGGGAGCTCAATCAGCTCGGAGAGGAGCTGTACGATCTTGCCGCAGAGCGAGCTGACCTGGATCTGTCCCCGCCGGCGGAAACAGCGCGGGAAGCGTCCATTCTGTTGGCTCAGATGATGTCTCAGTATTCGATCTTCACCTCTTCAACCGTTGCACAGGTCTTCCAGGGCGGCAGCGATGCCACTCCACTCGACCAGAAGGCCAACGACCTCAACAAGCTGATGGAGCAGCTGTCAGCGCTGGATGCTGGCCCAGAAGCGTCCGCCGCGCTGGAAGAAGCTTACTCCGCCTGGCAATTCATCAAGGACTCCTATATTAAATACAACGAACGAAATGTATCGTTCGTGATAAACCGGTATTCAAAAAAGATCATTGCATCCCTCGAAGCGGCCATCCCAACACTGGGCAGGAAAAGTACCACCCAGGCTCCGTCAGATTGAACCTGGTGTCGACAGGTACGACGGCCGCAGTGCCTTTAGCGTTCAGGTATTGTTGAGCCGCTCTTGAGTCCTGAGCCGGCTGGGATTATAAAGTAAGCAAGCTGAAGCATTTGTCACCCGTCGCAAACTCGAAGGCAGGAGATTCACATCATGGCAAACTACCGCAAGATACTCGTCGCCATAGACCTTACGGATGAAGCCCTGCAGGTCTTGGACAGAGCGCTGGCTATTGCCAAGAATCACGGCGCGGAACTCATGCTGGTACATGTCATCGAGCCGGTTGGTTACGCCTATGGCGGCGACATCCCAATGGATCTTACGGACCTGCAGACCCAGTTGGACGAGAAAGCGCGGGCAGAGCTCGAAATCTACGGGGAGAAGTACGGGATCGGCAAAGAAAACCAACACGTGCTGGTTGGCCGTCCCGAAGCAGAAGTTCACCGGTTGGCCGAAGAGGACAAGGAAATTGACCTGGTTGTGGTCGGCAGTCATGGACGCCATGGCATTCAGCTACTGCTGGGTTCAACCGCCAACGGCATTCTGCATGGCGCGACCTGCGACGTGCTCGCTGTCCGTATCATGTGAGTCGACGCCCCCTTCACGTCAGGCGCACCGTTTCCCCGGCATGAGCAGCGGGTAAATGAGCCAGCGCCCGCGATCGAAGCTGGCTGAACAATCAGCTTTCAGCCATTTCCTCAAGCTCCATCCAGCGAGCTATTTTTTTCTCAAGTGCTGCCTCAAGCTCGGTGAGCCTGGCCAGAGTGGCCGAGACTTTTTCGGGTTCGCCACCGTAAAACGCCGGATCGCCGATTTGCTGCTGGACCGCCTCCAGCTCTGCTTCCAGATTGGCTATCTCTGAAGGAAGCAGCTCCAGTTCGCGCTTGAGCTTATAGCTCAGCTTTTTACCGTTTGAGCTGGCCTTCACGTCTGGCCTGGACTGGACAGCTACGCTCGGTGCAGGCTCTGCATTGGCGGGCGATGTACTGCCAGCGCTTGTGGCGCTGCTACCAGAGCGTTCTGCCGGGAAGGTGCCACCCTGTCGGCGCCAGTCGCTGAAGCCGCCGACAGTGTCCTGCACCCTGCCCGAACCGTCCAGAAACAGCGTTGACGTAACGACGTTATCCAGGAAGTCCCGGTCATGGCTGATGACCACTACCGTCCCAGGAAACTCGACCAGCTGGGATTCGAGCAGCTCCAGGGTGTCCACGTCGAGATCATTGGTAGGTTCGTCGAGAACCAGAATATTGGCCGGCTGGCTGAACAGTTTGGCTATAAGCAGACGTGCCCGCTCGCCACCCGAGAAGACCTTAACAGGCGACCTTGCTCTTTGTGGACTGAACAGGAACTCTCCCAGGTAGCCCAGTACGTGTTTGCGTTGCCCCTGAATATCAATGAACTCCCTGCCCTCAGCGAGGTTATCCAGGGCCGTCTTTTCGAGGTCCAATTCATCCCGGAGCTGGTCAAAGTAGGCTACCTGGCGCTGGGTCCCAAGCCGGAGTTCGCCGGAAGTAGGCTCCAGTTGACCCAAAAGCAGCTTCAACAGCGTCGTTTTACCCGTGCCGTTCTCCCCGACCAGTCCAACCTTATCGCCGCGCAGTATCAGCAAGTCTAGGTCACGGATAATCGGGCCCGAGCCGGGGTAACCAAAGCTAGCTTTCTTGGCCTCCACGACCAGCTTGCCCGACTGACCGGCCGCTTCCACCGAGAAGCTGGCCGTACCCGTACGGTTGCGCCTTTCCCGATGTTGATCCCGCATGGCTTTGAGTGCGCGAACACGGCCCATATTGCGGGTACGCCTGGCCTTGATGCCTTGCCGGATCCAGGTTTCCTCAGCCGCCAGGCGCTTATCAAAAAGCGCTCGTTCACGCTCCTCATCCTCAAGCGCTTTTTCCTTTAATTCCAGGAAGCGATCATAATCGCCGGGCCAACTCGTCATTTTACCCCTGTCGAGATCGACGATACGCGTCGCCATCTTCCGGATGAATGCTCGGTCATGGCTGATAAACAGCAGCGCGCCGCGAAACCCTGACAGGGTATCCTCCAGCCAGCGGATAGCGGGAACATCGAGGTGATTGGTTGGCTCGTCCAGCAACAACAAATCCGGGTCGCTCGCCAGTGCACGCGCCAACAGAACACGCCGCTGCCAGCCCCCGGAGAGCTCCGCGACCCGGTGGTCCGGATCAAGCCCGAACTGCAGCAGAATGCGGTCGATGCGCTGCTGCAGCATCCACCCGTCATTGGCCTCGATGCCAGCCTGAACCCGTTCAAGTTCGTCCATGTCAACGGCGGCACCCTGTTGCGAAAGCTCGGCAAACCGCAGCAGCAAACGCCCGGTTTCAGGGAAAGCGGCGGCAACCGTTTCCAGAACGGTATCCGGAGAATTGGATGGCAACGTCTGTGGCAGCATGGCCAGGTTGCAGCCTTCAGCGAGACGTACGACACCGCCATCGGGTGTAAGCTCACCGGCAATGATCCGCATGAGCGTCGACTTGCCTTCTCCGTTTCGCCCCAGCAGACAGACACGCTCACCGTAATCGATGCGCAGTTCAGCCTCATCGAGAAGCGGTTGCGTTCCGTAAGCGTGAAATATTTTTTCAACAGACAGCACATTACTCATAAAGGACAACCATCTAGGATTTCAACTTGCTCACCGACGCTGATCCTGGCTCCACGCCAGTGCACGGCGTTCTGTCCGAAGATAACCCCACTGGAAGTCCGCCGATGGCGCCCGAGCGTGCGCAGCGGTTCTCTTTCTGGATGAGGCTCGCCAGTCGCGGGGTCTATAGTCGTAACGATACAGCGGGAACACGGCTTGACGCACTCAAGTACAGCATCGCCCACGCGCAACCATTGCCACTGGTCTTCTGCAAATGGCTCCGCCCCGCGAATAACGAGACCGGGGCGGAATCGAAGAATCTCCCACGCCTGTCCGCTCCACTCATTGACCTGCGCCAACGAGGCCTCGTTCACTATCAGAAAGGGGAACCCATCTGCAAACCCGACTCGGCGGTCACCCGCGACGTAGTCTGGATCCACCGGGCGAACGGAGCTTTCAGGCATATACACAAGATAAACTTCCCGGCCTAACCAGCGGCTCAACAAATCCGACGCTCCGTTGGCAGCTCTCAGGCCGGTGACCCTGTCCCCCCAGACTGAAACGGACTGCAGCTCGCCAGACGCCGTCAGTGCGACCGATTCGGTGTCAGGTATCTGAAGCGAGACCAGGCCCGCTGAGGTTTGGTTGGGCCGAATAAGGGCCAGCCTCGGTTCAGTACGCTGGGTTACGAATACCCCTTCCTTATCCACCACCATCCATCGGCGGTCATGGGCTGGCCCAAAGTCGTCCAGGCATATTTCGTCCACAGCGATACCGGCCAGGGACTTGACGGGATACCGGTATAATCCTGAGATTTGTAGATTGGCCATAGCGAGCTTCAGTTTGTAAACGCGTGATTATAGAGTTCGCGAGCCGCGGCGGCGAGTGATGAGAACCGGGCATTAATACGCGAGCAACCAGGCGTTTTGAAGTCTAACGAGGAGAGAAAGATAAAAGAATGGAGCGGGAAACGAGACTCGAACTCGCGACCCCAACCTTGGCAAGGTTGTGCTCTACCAACTGAGCTATTCCCGCATTTTTTCCGGCTGACATAAAAACGTCATCAGGCTCGTTTTGAGCCCAGGTGTCGAATCGGGAAAGATACGAAGTACGATCTCGACTCAACGGCTGCGCATTATAAGGAGGCGTTTTAATACACGCAAGCGTATCCCGACGTTTTTTTCAGCCACCGCTTTGCCCGAAATCGTCAGCGCCCGCAGCGAGAAACTCGACCTCTTCAGCGGTAGACGTACGCTTGAGAATGCGATTTCTATGGGGAAAACGGCCGAACCGCTCGATTATCCGTCGATGGTTCTGGGCTGAACGATAAAACGCGTCCAGTGTGTCCCTGGCGGGTCCGGCAGGCGCCAGGGCTACCAGTTGCTCGTAAAGACCCGCCGCCTGGTTTTGATCTGCCCGTTTTTCTGAGTGCTGCAGTGGCATATAGAAAAAAGCGCGACCGATCAAGGGCAACTCGACGTCCGCTGCCTTCTCAAGGCCCTCCCGGCAACAGTTTCGGGCCAAAGCATCATGACTGTATACCAGCGCAGTACCCCGGTAGATATTCCGCGGAACCTGGTCGAGAAGAATAATCTCGGCCAAACGCCCTCCTGGATACTTACGCCAAGGCTCAAGACCACCCTCCGAGGCGACCAGCATCATTGTCAGAAACCGTCGCCGGATTTCGCGGTCAAACGCACGATCCACTCGGAACCAGCGTTCCCGGTGGGCTCTGTCCGGGAGCCCATTACCGTCCATGGGGCCGAACCAGAACTCCAGGATATGCTGCCATTCGATCATGAGACCGCTGCCCCCTTTGTGTTACACAGAAAGATTCATCAGTATGATGTCAACGGTTGTCGAATCAACGTGAAACTGATGAGAAACTTCGGGCCCTCCCGGTCAAGCGCACCAAATTGAGGTTGCTATGTCTGCTCGCGAAACTGAGTCTGCTCAAGATACTGGGTCTGTAACCAACACAGGTTCTTATCCCGGCTCGTTGTCTACCTCTGACACGTGTCACGTCATTCTGTTGGCCCACGGCAGCAGCGACCCTCACTGGAAAGAGACCTTCGAAGCACTGGCCAGGCCCTCCTGCGATGCTAATCCCAAAGCCGTAGTTGGTTACATGGAGCTGTGCGAGCCCAGCCTGGAACAGCAGATTGTGAGATTGAAAAAGGAGGGAGCCAATTGCATCAAGGTTGTTCCGCTATTTCTGGCTCGCGGCCGACATTTGCGAAAAGACGTTCCTGAGATGCTTGAACGCTACCGGAAAGAACACGGTATCAGCCTCATACTGACACCACCAATTGGCGAGCATCCGGCGTTGGCACAGAGCATAAAAGCCATTGTCGATGACACCCTCAAAGCCCCCTGAGTCACTGCTGATTTTCGCTTCAGTCCGGCCCGTGCTTCACCGTTAATTCAAGCAGGGGCGAAAAGACCAGCGGAACCGTCAAAAAGGCCTAATAAATATTTTGACAGACAGGGACACGTTCAATATCATACGCGCCTCTCAACGAGCACAGCTTATTGTCCCGTTCGTCTAGAGGCCTAGGACACCGCCCTTTCACGGCGGTAACAGGGGTTCGACTCCCCTACGGGACGCCATTTTTTTTCTTTCTCTGTATTATTTTCTTTCTGCTCGATTTTCTCCCTAAGCGCTCCTACAGAATTTTCTTCCAGTCAGTTGCCTGGGCAGCCTTTTCATTGATCATTGGCCGTCGCTGTTGGTCACCGGTGCCCTCCTTATAGATCTGAATCGGCCAAGCAACGCATTGCGAGCAGCAGGGCCTGAGCCACGTCACAATTTATAGTTCGGCTAATCATTAAAAATCAGCAAGTAGCCGTCCTGCCTGCTATATTTCAGAGACATTCCGACCAACCAAGCTCTAAAACATGCGAAATTGTCTGTCCCGGCTGGGTCCACTGCGAAAAATGTCGCCCTTATCGGCCCGCCTGCTGGCTTATATTGTGCTGTGCAGCGCGCTGTTCACCCTGGTAGCGGCTGGTATCCAGATTTACACGGACTACCGTCAGGAAGTAAAACGCGTAGCGGACCGGCTTGGCGTCATCGAAACCAGCTACAAGGCCAGCCTTTCCAGAAGTCTATGGGCGCTCGATCATAAACTGTTACGGGTGCAGATGGAGGGCATCCTGAGCTTGCCGGACATAGAGCACTTGCGGCTCGAAATCTACCCGGATTCCGAAATTGCGATGGGTGAGCTCCAGAGTGACGGTGAAATAATGGTCCGCACATTCGAACTGGTGCACGAGGGCCGGGAATCCTACCAACTTGGTGCCCTTACGGTGACGGCTAGCATGGACGCGGCCTATGCCGCGCTGCAGCAGAAGCTCATCGTCATTTTTTCCACCCAGGCGGCTAAAACGTTTGTTCTGTCCGTAATCATCCTATGGATATTCCAGGTGGCGGTAACGCGGCACCTCGGCGCGATGGCGGCATACGCAAGAAAATTTTCGGTAGACCATCTCGACGAACCGCTGCGCCTGGACCGGGCCGCCAGCGATCGCCACCGAAGTGACGAGCTGGGCCAGGTCACGGTGGCAATCAATCAGATGCGTGAGCGCCTGCGTGACGATCTCGAACGGCAGGAACAGGACGCCCGTGAGATTCGCAAGCTCTCGATGGCTATTGAACAAAGCCCCTCATCCGTTGTGATATGTGACCGCAACTGGAATGTCGAGTACATCAACACGAAGTTCAGCCAGCTTACGGGCCATAGCATTGATGACATTCGCGGCCAGCACCCTGCAATGCTGGGCAGCGATTCGCTGTCGCAAAAGGATCGCCAGCAACTGTGGCGGGACGTGCGTACTCAGGTTCAAAGGGTCGGGGTCTGGCAAGGTGAAATACACAGTGTACGGCGCAATGGGGAACGGTTCTGGGAACAGGTCATTTGCACGCCGATCAGGGATGAGGCTGGAGATCCTTCCCACTTCCTGATCCTCGGCGAAGACATCAGTATCCGCAAGCGTTACGAACAGCAGCTGTTGCGTCAGGCTAACTACGACATTCTTACCGGCCTGCCCAATCGCATGCTCGCGCTTGATCGGCTCAAACTTGCCCTCGCCCAGGCCCGCAGAGAGAATCAGCTGGTTGGGGTCATGTTTCTCGACCTCGATAATTTCAAGCACATCAATGACACCATGGGGCACGACGCAGGGGATACCCTGCTTGTCGAAGCATCCCGCCGGATATCGTCCTGCCTGCGTGGCACCAGTACTGTTGCACGCCTCGGTGGCGATGAGTTCCTTGTGATTTTACCGGGCGTGGTTGGGGTCGACTCCACCGAACAGGTCGCCGATCGCATTCTGCACACTTTCCTTCCACCCATTCAGCTTGGGGGACAGGAAGTTTTCATAAGTACCAGTATTGGCATTGCTATCTATCCCACTGATTCTGACAGCAGCGGTTCGCTTCTGCAGAACGCCGATGCCGCAATGTACGAAGCAAAAGCACAGGGCAAGAGCTCTTACCGCCGTTTCTCACCTGAGATGAAAGAGCTCTCGCTGGAACGACTGCAGATGGAAAGCCGGCTTCGGCGAGCCCTTGAGCTTAACGAGATGGAGCTCTACTACCAGCCGATCCTGCAGGCCGCCGATAGCCACCTGATTGGTGCTGAAGCGCTGATACGCTGGAACAATCCGGCGATGGGGCTCGTATCGCCTGATCGCTTCATACCGCTGGCCGAAGAGACAGGCATGATCATCCCAATCGGACGCTGGGTACTCAACGCGGCCTGCCAGGCGAACAAGCGCTGGGAGGAAGCTACGGGACAGTGCCTTTCGATCGCGGTAAACGTATCTCCACGTCAGTTCCGCGATCCTGGTTTTGTAGAGATGGTGCAACAGGCGCTATCCGAGAACGGAATCCCGGCCAAACGCCTCGAGCTGGAAATAACCGAACGTCTGATTCTGGACAACACCATTGAAACGGCCCAGATTCTTAAACGGCTGGATGAAATGGGAGTGCGATTGTCGGTTGATGACTTCGGCACGGGCTTTTCCGCACTGGGCTACCTGAAAAGTTATCCATTCGACACCCTCAAGATCGACAAGTCTTTTGTTCGAGATGTAATGACCGAGCAGGAGGATGCCGCTCTGGTTAAAGCCATCATCAACATGGCCCACAGCCTCAGCCTCGAAGTGATCGCAGAAGGCGTTGAGGATTCGGACCAACTTCAGTTTCTGCGCGAACAGGGCTGTGACTTTGCCCAAGGATACTTCTACAGCCGTCCCGCGCCAGAAGCTGACTTTCTGCTGTGGGTCGCCGGGCACCAGCAAGCGACTGTCTGACATGTCCCAATACCGAATTTCAGGTTCTGCACTGCGAGTCGCGCAGCGCCTGTTCAGCTCATCCTCTTCTCTCTTGCAGGCCATCCCGACCATCCTGTAGCCCTCACGATCGCGCCAAGGTATGGTGGCAGATCCTGAGATCGCATATTCTGCGAGGCAACCTGATTTTGGAGGAAACAACCCGTCATGGCTGACACCTACCTGGTTGTGAACTGCGGAAGCTCATCAGTCAAGCTTGCGCTTTATGACGATCAGGCTTCAACCCTGATAGCAACTGCCCTCGCCGAAAACCTTGGCTTTGACAAAGCCCGCCTTAGAATAGCTTTCCCCCGGGAATCAACAGAAGATCTCGCGGTCGACGCTGGCCACCAGCAAGCTATCGAGACCTGTATCAGTCGATTCCGTGAAAGCGGATGGCTTGAGGGTGACCCCGCAGGTATCGGTCACCGCGTAGTACACGGCGGTGAGCGCTTCAGGGCGTCCGTCCTTATTGAACCGACTGTCGTGCGCGCCATTGAGGAATGTGCGGCCCTGGCGCCGCTTCATAATCCCGCGAACCTGACCGGTATTCACCAGTTGAGTCGGATTTTTCCCCGGACACCTCAGGTTGCCGTGTTCGATACGGCCTTTCACCAATCTCTGCCGGAACACGCCTTCCTGTATGCGCTGCCCTACCGACTCTACCAGGACGAAGGCGTAAGGCGGTACGGATTCCACGGCACCAGCCACCGCTATATCCTGCAGCAGCTCGCCGCAGACCTCGATAAACCAGAAAGCGAAACCTCGCTGATCTCAGCCCATCTGGGCAATGGCTGCAGCATATGTGCCATCCGCGACGGCCAGAGCGTCGACACCAGTATGGGGCTGACGCCGCTGGAAGGTCTCGTGATGGGGACGCGTAGCGGCGATATCGATCCGGGTCTGTTTGATTTCCTGGCTGCCAAAGGTATTGAGGCTCGCGAAACTCATCGCATGCTTAACCGGGAAAGTGGTCTTCTCGGCATTTCCGGCCACACAAACGACATGCGCGAACTGACACGCCTGGATGAGCAAGGGGACCAGGGAGCCTCAAGAGCTATTGAGGTGTTCTGCTTCCGTCTCGCCCGATATATCGGGGCCATGCTGGCATCGGTCAATTGCCCTGACGCCCTGGTGTTCACGGGTGGTATCGGCGAGAACAGCGCAATCGTCCGCGCCCGGACCCTTTCGCACCTCCAGGGCCTCGGCTTCGACCTTGATGCCCAGGCGAATAACACCCATGGCAGGGACAGCGCTGGCGAGATCCAGCTCTCGGGATCACGGATGATAAAAGTGATCAGGACAAATGAAGAACTGGTGATAGCGCGCGATACGCACCACCTCACGGTGAATGAAACCAGCAGCGTTTCGCCTGCAACCAGGGCCCATGGACGATGAACGGGTTTACTGCAGCACAGCCAAAACTGGCAGAGGAGACGCACCATGGCTATTAACCTTTTCGTTGCCCCAACCGGTCTGAATTGTGGCCTTACCTCAGTCTGCCTGGGCCTGGTGCGGGCGCTGGACGCGATTGGAATACGCGTGGGTTTTTACAAGCCGATAGGGCAACCAGTCCAGAGGCTGGCGGAACTGGACCGTTCCGTCCATTTTGTCCGGGCGCGTACCAGCCTGAATCCCCCCGACCCCAGGCCCCTGAAACAAGCCCAGGAATTGCTTAATCGTCACCGCTCGGGCGTTCTTATGGAGGACATCATCGGCACCTACGAGGACGCAGCTGATGATTTCGACGTTATGGTTATTGAAGGCCTGGTGCCAGACAGTAGCGAACCTTATACCTCTCGCCTGAACGTGGAGATTGCCCGGAACCTCGGGGCTGATGTCATTCTTGTGACAGCGCCCGGGTCTCGGGAACCCGCTGAAATCGACCGTGACCTGGATTTTTCAGCCCGGCTTTTCGCAGCGCCCGAGGATCCGGATGTCATTGGCGTCGTGCTCAACAAAGTAGGCGAGCCGCGTGAAGCCCACCCCTCGCTCGAACCTCGTGCGGTTGAGCCGGTTACAGGCCGGGACTGGATGAAAGAGTGCCGTATTCTTGCGTCAGGGCGGCTCAAGTTACTGGGCGTGGTGCCCTGGCAGCCTCAGCTACTGGCACCGCGGATGGCCGACATCGTGTCCTACCTGGACGCGGATGTGCTTAACGCCGGTCATCTCGAACAGCGCCGGGTACAACGCCTGACGGTTTGCGCGCGGACGCTGCCCAACATGGTCGAAACCTTGCGCCCCGGCACCCTTATCGTCACGCCCGGCGATCGTGAGGATATTATCGTAGCCGTCGCCATGGCTGCTGTAACCGGCGTTCCTCTGGCGGGCCTGCTCCTCACTGGCGGGCTGACGCCGGATCAGCGAACCATCCACCTGTGCCGGGCAGCACTCGAAAGCGGCTTGCCCGTGTTGCGCACGGGGCTTGATACCTACCACACAGCCTACCGCCTTGCGGAGATGGGCACAGAGGTGCCGTCTGACGATCTCGACCGGATCGAGAGTGTAATGGATGCGGTCGCAAGTCACCTCGATACCGCCTGGTTACAGGACCGGCTGAAGATTGATCGCGAGCCCCGCCTTTCCCCACCCGCATTTCGACACCAGTTGTCTCAGCGTGCGCGCAAGGCCAATAAACGGATCGTTCTGCCCGAAGGCAACGAGCCGCGTACGGTCCAGGCAGCGGTTATCTGTCATGAAAGGGGGCTTGCACGCTGTGTACTGATCGGTCAAAGGGCTGAAATTGAAACAGTGGCAGAATCGCAAGGTGTAACTTTGCCGGACGACATCGTCATCATCGATCCGGCTGAAGTCCGCGACAACTATATCGAGCCTATGGTCGAACTGCGGAAACACAAAGGACTGGCACCCGACATGGCGGCAGCCCAGCTTGAGGACAACGTTGTCCTCGCCACCTTGATGGTGGCCATGGGAGAGATGGATGGCCTGGTTTCCGGTGCCGTGCATACTACAGCCAACACCATTCGCCCCGCCCTGCAGCTGATAAAAACCCACGCTGACGCCAAGGTCGTTTCATCGGTATTCTTTATGTGTCTACCGGATCAGGTCCTCGTCTACGGCGACTGCGCTGTTAATCCCGATCCCGATGCCGAAGCCCTTGCAGACATAGCGATCCAAAGTGCGGAATCGGCCAGAACGTTCGGCATTGAACCGCGCGTCGCGATGATCAGCTACAGCACCGGGAGTTCAGGTTCGGGAGCAGACGTTGAAAAAGTCCGGAAGGCTACAAAAATCGCGCAAAAGCTCCGCCCTGACTGGCTTATAGACGGACCCCTGCAGTACGACGCGGCCGCTATCGAGGATGTCGCCCGTAGCAAGGCGCCGGACAGCCCCGTCGCTGGCCGGGCGACCGTGTTCATTTTTCCTGATCTGAATACTGGCAACACCACCTACAAAGCTGTGCAGCGAAGCGCTAACGTCGTTAGCATCGGACCCATGCTGCAGGGCCTGCGCAAACCGGTGAACGACCTGTCCCGCGGAGCCCTGGTGGAGGACATCGTTTTTACGATTGCCCTGACGGCTGTGCAGGCTGAGCAGGTCGCAAACAAGGCGACAAGTTCTGGCGGCAACAACCCTGCGAGCGACGGAGACTGATCCGGAAGGGCCGGAAGACTGGCGTCACTTGACCTTTCGGCGGGAGGTTTTAGCGCCGCGCTTACTGTACTTGTCGAAATGGGATGAACGCTTTTCGGTTTTTTCGCCTTTCCGGGCGGCCGGTGGGCTCTTGCGGTCCGCAAACGGGTTCTCGCCTGACTTGAACTCAAATCGAATAGGCGTCCCAACCACTTTCAAGACCTTGCGAAAGATGTTCTCGAGATAGCGCTTATAAATGTCCGGCACCGAGCTGGTTTGGTTACCGTGGACGACAATGATCGGCGGGTTCGAGCCCCCCTGATGCGCGTACCTCAACTTGATTCTACGCCCCTGAACCAACGGAGGCTGATGCTGTGCGGTAGCGTCCTGAAGCAGCTGGGTAAGCTGATTGGTAGACCATTTGGCCATACTGGATGCGTAGCACTGGTCAATAGACGCATACAGATCGCCGACGCCCGTGCCGTGAAGTGCTGAAATCTGATGTACAGGAGCGTAATCAAGGAAAGTCAGCCTGCGCTTGAGCTGCTCTTTGACCTTCTGCCGGTCTTCGGGCTCCATACCATCCCATTTGTTGACGGCAATGATCAGTGCACGGCCTGCGTCAAGCGCATAACCGATCAGATGCAGGTCCTGGTCAACAAGTCCTTCGCGCGCGTCCAGGACCATGACGATCACGTTGGCGTCGGTGATGGCCTGTAGCGTTTTAACGATGGAAAACTTTTCTACTGTTTCCTTTACGCTCTTCCGACGCCGCACGCCTGCCGTATCAATTAGCGTGTAGGGTTTACTGTGACGTTCATAGGGTATTTCGATGCTGTCGCGTGTGGTGCCTGGCAGGTCAAAGACAATGACCCTCTCCTCGCCCAACAGGCGATTGACCAAGGTAGACTTGCCGACGTTAGGTCGCCCGATGATGCCAATGCGGACACCGCCCTGGGACTCAGGTGCTGCGTCCCCGGTTTCCGGCTCGCGCCAATTTGCCACCAGTACATCGAGCATGGCGCGAATGCCGCGATTATGGGCGGCGGCGATGTGGAAACTGGAACTCATGCCAAGCTGGTGAAACTCAGCCGCCGCCTGTTCCGCATCCAGCCCATCTGTTTTGTTTACGACAAGATGCGCGACTTTGCCGGTCCGGCGCAGGTGATGGGCAATGTGCTGATCGGCGGGCGTTAGACCCGCGCGTGCGTCGACCAGGAAAAGCACCTCATCAGCCTCATCGATCGCCAGCAGACTCTGCTGAGCCATCGCCGCGTCGATACCTTCCTCTTCGCCAGAAATGCCGCCGGTGTCGATAACAATGAAGCTAACGTCATCATGGCGTGCTGCGCCGTACTTCCTGTCCCGTGTCAGTCCTGAAAAATTCGCCACAAGCGCGTCGCGCGAACGGGTAATCTGATTAAACAATGTCGATTTGCCGACGTTTGGACGCCCTACCAGGGCAATCACAGGCTTCATGTGCAGGACTCTTGATTAAAAACGCGCAGTAAGATCCGAGTGTCAGGTAAAGATAAGCAGACGGCACCTGGGATGGATGAGACAAGTCGAAATCAGTCGGGCTCCTGCAGGCTGTAAGCGGCCAGCTTGCCGCCGTTGCCGAAGACAATGAGCCTATCCCTGTAAGGAAGAGGTGATACCCTCAGCCCCTCATCATCTACCTCCTCCCGCCCAACCAGGGCACCGTCAGACTGTCGGATCAGATGGAGATACCCTTCGTAATCCCCAACCGCTACAAGATCCTTATAGCCAACCGGGGTGGTCAGCCGCCGCCAACTGAGGGAGCCGACACGCCAGGCTTCAGCACGGGAGAACGCATTGTAGCTGATCACTGTTCCATCGGCTTCAGAGACGAAAATGCTCTCCTGTCCGACCCCCGGACTCTGCAGGCTGGACGCCTCGCGGCTCCATAGCTCCTGACCCGTATCGAGACTGAGCGCAGCCAGTTGGCCCTGGTAGCCCGCAACCAGCACAGACTCGCCTAGTACCAGAGGCGCACCATCAACATCAACGAGGCGCTCCAGCTCGGTCCGGCCTGAGGGAATCCCGACCGCGTACTCCCACAGCGGTGCACCGGTACGCACGTCAACGCTGATCAGCATGCCGTTCGAGAAAGCGCCCAGCACCCTTTCGCTGTCGACGTAGGGCGTTGCTGTACCCCGGTAGCTGAGCACAGGCGCAGAACTGTCATACTGCCAGATTCGCTGACCGTCACTGGTGTTGTACGCAATGAGTTTGCCGTCTATCGTCGAGACAACGACCTGGTCGCCATTGCTCTGGGGTGGCGCCAGCACTTCCGACGGAAGCGGTACCGTCCAGACGGGTTCTCCGGTTTCCTGGTTAACCGCGACCAGTACGCCGTCCCGAGAGGCAACGTAGAGCTGCTTACGGTCCGCACCAACACCGCCGAGAATGGACCGATCGAGATCCCGCCGCCAGATTTCAGCGCCGCTGTCCGCCTCGAACGCGTAAAGCTCACCTTCTGCTGCAACGGCATACAGCGTGTCATTCACGATAGTTGGCGAAAGGAACAACAGATCTCCGTCCATGCCATCGCCGACCGAGCGGGACCATTCCTCCTTGAGTTCCACTGTCGTCTCAATTTCCGGCAACGGCGCCGGCTCTTCAAAGGGCTCCCGGCTACTACAGCCAACAACCCCCAATACCAATGTCGCCACAGCAGCGCTACAGAATACCCGTCGCACCGACGATCCAAACATCAAGCGTCTCCTGCCATGGCAAGGTCTGCCATCTTGTACTCAAGCAGCGTGCCTTGCCCGCCCCCCGGCGATGCTTCGGCCGCAGCACGGTAGGCGGCACGCGCACCTTCCATATCACCCGAGTCTTTCAGGATATCCCCTTCCAGTTCCCGGTAAATGGGCTCGAACACACCCGGATTTTCAACCTGCCGCAAGGTCGCAAGGGCTTTTTCATGTTCGCCGACAATAAACTGGGCCCGTGCCAGACGCTCGCGAATAATAAGAGGCATTGGCGGCTCGCCCGCATGTTCGAGCGCCCAGGTCAGACTCTCAACGGCCTTCTCTGCAGACTCCGCATTCACCAGGAAGCCCGCTTCCAACAGTGAACCCAGCACGGCATACACACTATCGCCGTACTCACTGCGAAGCTGGTCTGCCGCATAAGTCACTGTTGCGCTCTGCTTGCCTTCCTCAGGGTTGGGCGTGTTGATAGCCGTGTACAATTCCTGAAAACGCGCCGCGGCACCCATCCTCTGATCGGTCTGGTGCTGTTGCCAGGCATTCCAGCCCAGGATAAGCGCTACTGCCAGCACGAGCCCTGTAAGCAGCGAAGTACCATTGCGTTTCCACCAGGCTTTAAGCGCTTCAATTTGTTCGTCTTCTGTACGTTCGTCAACCACTTGGCACTCCTTGAGAGAACAGGCTGTCTGTCCCGACAGCGGTAATTTCTTATTCGACGTGAATACTGCATTTCTGTCGTTAAAACTGCATACGTGTCAAAAAAACCGAGACACGGCTGATCATTCTTCTTTCACAAGCTTCTCTACTTCCCCGACCAACCGGGCCACAGGCACCTGCATCTGTTCCCGACCATTACGCAGGGGCTTCACCGTCACCACGCCCTGGTTAAGCTCGTCCTCACCCATAATCAACGCGAAATGCGCGCCACTGCGGTCGGCTTTTTTCATCTGGCTCTTGAAACTGCCGCCTCCACAATGGGTCTGGACGATCAAGCCGGGAAGCGCGTCGCGCAGCTCATCCGCCAGCCGGAACATCGCCGACAGTGCTCCTTGACCCATGGAAACAAGATAGAGCGAACTGTCCTGGGAGACGTCAGCAGGTATCAGGTCAAGCGTCTCCAGCAAGAGAACCAGCCTCTCCACGCCCATCGCGAACCCGATACCCGGCACCGACTTCCCGCCCAATTGCTCAACGAGACCGTCGTAACGGCCGCCTGCGCAGACGGTACCCTGCGCCCCCAGACTGGCTGTTACCCACTCAAAAACCGTCTTGCCGTAGTAGTCCAGGCCACGCACCAGGTAGGGGTTTACCTTATAAGGCACCCCGGCCGCGTCCAGCAAGGTTTTCAATTGCTCAAAGTGAACTTTGTCTTCTTCGCTGAGGAATGCTTCGAGCTTAGGTGCGGCGTTCAACAACTCCCTGGTTTGAGGATCTTTCGTGTCGAGGATCCGCAAGGGGTTCGAGTCAAGCCTGCGGCGGCTGTCCTCATCCAATAAATCGACATGCCCTGACAGATACTCAACCAGAGCCTGCTTGTATCTGTGCCGATCGCTTGCCGCCCCAAGAGAGTTAATCTCCAATTGCACATGAGGTGCAAGACCCAGACGCTGCCAAAGCCGGAATGTCAGAATCAGTAGCTCAGCGTCAATGTCTGGCCCGGTCATTCCGAAACATTCAACACCGATCTGGTGAAACTGCCGGTAGCGTCCTTTCTGGGGTCGTTCATGCCGGAACATCGGACCGGCATACCACAGCTTACGCACCTGATTGAATAGCAGCCCATGCTCATCGGCGGCACGAACGCATCCGGCGGTGCCTTCTGGCCGAAGCGTCAGGCTATCGCCGTTTCGGTCCTCAAAGGTGTACATCTCCTTCTCGACAATATCCGTCACCTCGCCGATCGAGCGCCGAAACAGGTCCGTCTGCTCAAGGATCGGGAGCCTAATCTCCTGGTAGGCAAAACTGCGCAATAAGTTGCGGACTTGCTGTTCCAGGTACTGCCACGCGGGCGTCTGCTCGGGCAGAATGTCATTCATTCCGCGAATGGCTTGAATCTTGGCCAAGAGCAACCTCTATGCTTGTTTCTGTAAATGAAGCGGCTTCGCCGGGCTGAGCAGAACTGTGGACCGAAGGTTTTTCCCGGGCTTTGTTCAGGAGCGATCGCGGGCTATAACGGCAGCGTCCATGGTCTGGCGCTTGTCTACTGCGCTACGAATAATCCGCTCAAGATTGTCGACGAGCGACTCGTTTTCGAGCTTTTGGTTGGGTGCACCGTCAATGTACAGCAGGTTCCGAGGCGTACCACCGGTCAGGCCGATATCGGCTTCCTTCGCCTCACCAGGGCCATTTACGATGCAGCCAATGATGGCTACATCCAGTGGCACATTCACATCCTCAAGGCGGGCCTCAAGGTCGTTCATTGTCGAGATCACGTCGAAATTCTGTCGTGAACAGCTGGGACAGGCAATAAAATTAATACCGCGGCTGCGCAAGTGCAGGCTCTTCAGGATGTCGAATCCGACTTTTACTTCCTGTACGGGGTCAGCCGCGAGTGAAACCCTGAGAGTGTCACCGATGCCTTCGGCGAGCAGCATACCCAGGCCAATGGCCGATTTGACCGTGCCCGAGCGGAAACCGCCTGCTTCTGTAATACCCAGGTGCAACGGTTGCTCGATCTGATCGGCAATAAGGCGGTAGGCGGATACTGCCATGAAAACATCGGACGCCTTCAGGCTGACTTTGTAGTCCTGGAAGTCATGCCGATCGAGTATTTCGATGTGGCGCATGGCTGACTCAACCAGTGCCGCCGGGGTGGGCTCGCCGTACTTACGCTGCAGTGCTTTTTCGAGGGACCCCGCGTTAACTCCGATGCGGATGGGGATGCCTCTATCTTTAGCTGCGGAAATTACAGCCGCTATACGGTCTTCCCGGCCGATATTACCAGGATTTATACGAAGACAATCAACACCGTACTCAGCAACCTTGAGAGCGATTTTATGATCGAAATGAATGTCAGCAACCAGCGGCACGGTGACCCGGGCACGAATTTCCCGAAAAGCTTCGGCCGCTTCCATGGATGGCACGGACACTCTGACGATATCGGCTCCTGCTTCCTGTAGCGCCTGTATCTGGCCCACCGTAGCGGCAACGTCGCAGGTTTCCGTATTGGTCATGCTTTGCACCGCAATAGGTGCGTCGCCACCCACAGGCACATCCCCAACCATAATCTGTCGGGATTTTCGCCTTTTTATCCAGGATTCACTTTTCATAATCGCCTTCGATAGCTAGTGATCAAGTCAACCGGGTCAGTTGCCTGAATCAGTGCCCAGGGTAATCTCAGCACGTCCGTTCCAGGCTCGGTAGCCAGCAACATCTACCTGCTCTTCGCCGAACGAAAAGGACTCAATCGCACCAACGTTGCCTATGACAAAGCTCACAGGCGGGACAGCGCTAAGGCTTAATGTTTCTCCCGCCGTCTTAAGCGCAGCGTAGACCCGCTGACCGGCCCCGTTGCGAATCTCTATCCAGCAGTCCCCTTCAAACTCAATCTCAAATTCAATGTCTGCAGAAGAGGCGGCCACACCAGGCGGTTCTACATCCGCGACGGGCTCGTTCGCTAGAGACGCTGACTCAGTCGCCAGGTCTCCCCCGTCGGATACCGGAGCAACAGCTTCCTGCTGATTATCGGTTTGCGGCTGTTCCGCCAGCGGCTCCCGGACACCTGGAGCCTGTTCCTCCGACACAACTGTATCAGGCACAACTGTATCAGGCACAAGCGCTGGGTTTTCGGCCAGAGCGCTGTCCTCACCTGCGCCGGTATCTATCGCTGAGGCCGGTGACGAGCTTCCCTCGGTGACCAACTCAATACTGCGCGGCTCTTCGCCTTCAAAGACGTCTTCCGCGATAGCGATTGGATCAGTTTCTCCTTCAGCACTCTCATCAAAATCCAAAGCGTCCGTTCCGGCGGCCTGGAACCGTACTACAGCAAATAAAACCAGACATAAAAGGAGCAAAAGCAGAACCCAGAACGCAATTCTCTTCTTTTTCCGTTTCCGCGCCTCAATATGAAAAATCGGGTCGTGTACTACCCGTTCGGCTTCTTCCTGCCTGAGTGGCTGCAGCTCGGCCTCTAGCTGCGGCATCAACCGGTCTCCGTCCAAGCCGAGTAGACGCGCGTAAGATCTCACGTAGCCTTTGAGAAAGAGCTCAGGTACACCCTGATAATGGCCGGATTCTATCGCAAGCAGGACGGATGGCCTAAGGTGGAGATTCTCGGAAAGTGACTGAACATCCCAGCCCTTCGCTTCCCGCGCTTCACGAAGTTGCCGACCGGTTGTTCCCGGTGACACTGCTCCAGATTCAGGAATGTCGCCTTCGTGTTCAGTCATCCGCGGTCAGTGCCTTATATTGCTTATTTTCGCTAGATTCTGGGTAGAGATTGCGAAGAAGTAAAGCGAGGCTGGCCTCCCGGTTACTATCGCCGCCATGCCGTGCCAGCCGCAGACCCGTCAGCAGGGACCTGGGCGTGTGGCGTATCGCTGGGGAAGAAGCGACCAGACGGTCCAGCCTTTCGAAGTATCGCGCCGCCTGTTCGTATTGCCCTGTGTATACAAGCAGGCGGGACAACTCGGACAACAGTTCAAACGAATCCCCCTGGATGTTCACGGCTTTCTCATACGCCTCGATCGCCTTCTCGTCCCTGCCGAGTCGCGACGCACACAGCGCGAGATTGTAAAAAACCTGGCCCCGGTCTTCAAAACCGGTATCTTCCGTTGCTTTTTCGAACTGTTCGTAGGCCTCTTCAAAGCGCCTTTGAGCATATAGAAAAGCCCCGTAGTAGGTACGTCCGCGTGTGTAGTCAGAATCGTAGTTCAGTGCTTCTCTGAAACGCTCCTCCGCCAGTGCCTCCTCAGACTACATCTGAAACACCAGGCCCATGGCAGCTGTAGCTGGCGCGCTGCTGGGATTAATCTCAAGCGCGCGTTGCAGGTTGTCCCGCGCCTCGGCCAGCTGTTTCTCAGCTATATAGGCGAGTCCTAGCTGCACATAGGCCGCTTCAGCCCGGCCCGCGTTTGCTTTGCTACGCAGAGAACTGTCAGTGTGGGTAACACAACCTCCAAGCATAAAAACACAGACTATGATCAAGAGCCAATTAGCTGCCCGGGTAACCGGCTTTGCCACATGGACGGCTTTGTGTTTTTCGATTTGGGTCATTCGTAGCTCTTTTGATGGGCGGAGCAAAGCCAGACTCTCCGCTTGAAACCGCGTCGCCGATACAGCGCTGTAAGTCCGGTCTGGGCCAATATGTCTAGCTGGCCAGGTTCGCTACCGGGATGTTAAGCCTGGCACTTCGTCGGGTACGGTCTTCAAACTGGCCCACCAGCTGACCGCATGCAGCATCGATGTCGTCACCCCGAGGCGTCCTGACTGTTGCGACGTAACCTGCCCGGCTCAGGATATCCTGAAAGCGCTTGACGGTTTCGTTGCTTGGTCGACGGAAACTGCTTTCGCTGAAAGGGTTGAATGGGATCAGGTTCACCTTACACGGCAGATCCCGCAACACAGCGGCCAGTTCCCTGGCATGCTTGGGCTGATCATTGACCCCGTCAATAAGCGTGTATTCGATAGTCGCTTTGCGTTTGTCACTGAGGCCGGCGAGATAGCGCTTGGTTGCGGCCAATAATTCAGCTATGGGGTACTTGCGATTCAGAGGAACCAACTGCTCTCGCAATTCATCATTGGCAGCATGGAGAGAAATCGCCAGAGAGACGTCACTGACCGCACCCAGCTTGTCGAGGGCCGGGACAACGCCAGACGTACTTAAGGTCACGCGCCGCTTGGAGATGCTGTAAGCCCAGTCATCCATCATCAGGTCCATGGCGTCGACGACGTTGTCGAAGTTAAGCAGCGGCTCGCCCATGCCCATCATGACCACGTTGGTTATAGGACGGGACGTTGTCCGGTCATAGGGAAGGAATGTGCGCATCGCAATCCATACCTGCCCGATGATTTCGGCCGCAGAAAGGTTTCGATTGAATCCACGCTTACCCGTCGAGCAGAACGTACAATCCAGGCTACAGCCGATCTGTGAAGACACACAAAGCGTGGCGCGGTCACCATCGGGTATGAGCACGGTCTCAACACTGTTCCCACCGGCCATCTTCATCACCCACTTTCGGGTGCCATCGCGGGACTGATGATGATGCACGACTTCCGGGCCGCGAATTTCGGCGACCTCGTGTAATCTCGTTCGAAGAGCCTTGCTGACATTGGTCATGGCATCAATGTCGTCAACGCCGTGCTGATGAATCCACTGGATGACCTGGTTGGCCCGGAATTTCTTCTCACCCAGTGCTTCGAAAAACGCTTCCATCTTTTTTCGAGACAGCCCGAGAAGGTTAACCTTGTCGGCGTTTGTCGCCATATCGCTGGCCGTCATAGTGATTGAACCTCTAGTCGAAAAAAGCCGGAAACACTCTCTGAGCCTGAACCCATCTGTTTAAATCTGAACCTGAACCCCGCCACACTGAAGTGGTCGGTGGCCGATCACCTTGTGCCTTGGCCTGATCACAGCCTCTTCAATCTTCCTTCTGTGGTTCGCCGTCAAACTGGCGGTTCGAGGGGCCTCGTGGTGCGAGACCCCGTCAAAGCCAGGCAGACTTCAGCCGCGCGGGCAGATTTCCTTATCATCAAAGAAATACGCGATTTCGCGTGCAGCAGACTCCGGAGCGTCTGAACCGTGAACCGCATTGGCATCAATAGACTGAGCGAAATCGGCGCGGATAGTTCCTTTCTCGGCTTCCTTGGGATTCGTCGCACCCATCAGTTCGCGGTTTTTTGCGACTGCGTTTTCCCCTTCAAGTACCTGAACCACAACGGGACCAGACGTCATGAATGCCACGAGGTCGGGAAAGAAAGGCCGTTCTTTATGCTCAGCGTAGAAGCCTTCAGCCTGCTCCTGAGTAAGATGGAGCATTTTTGCAGCAATAATCCGCAGGCCGGACTTCTCGAAGCGGCTATAGATTTCGCCGATAACGTTTTTTGCGACCGCATCTGGTTTGACGATCGAAAAGGTGCGCTCTGTAGCCATAGACTGTGTTCTCCATAGATGGGTGGCATAGAAAGGAAACCCGCGATTATACGCGGGTTAAGGACAATGTGATACTGCGTCAGACCTGCGCCGTTCTGGCCCGGCGGCGTTCCCTCAACCGCGGCAGGATTTCACCAACCAGGTCAGCGGCACGATCAATCTCCGCCTCCGTCGTGAAGCGCCCAATCGAAAAGCGTAGAGAACTGTGAGCCTGCTCATCCGTCAAACCCATGGACTTAAGCACATACGAGGGCGACATTGAGGCTGAGGCACAGGCCGAACCGGAGGACACCGCGAGATCGCTGAGTGCCAAAAGCAGAGTCTCGCCGTCTACCCCGGCAAACGTGAGATTCATAATGTTGGGCACCCGCAGGCGACCGTTCAGTGAGACACCCTCGATTTGCAGAACTGCATCAAGAAAACGTCGGCCTAGCCTTTCGACCCTGGGCGCTTCAGTTTCACGGCACTCCCGCGCTATTCTGAAAGCCTCTCCCATGCCGACGACCTGATGGGTCGGCAGAGTCCCTGAGCGCATGCCTCTCTCATGGCCACCACCATGCATTTGCGCCTGGATTTGGACTTCAGGTGCCCGGCGCACATAAAGCGCGCCGATCCCCTTGGGCCCGTACACTTTGTGGGCAGACAATGAGAGCAGATCGACTCCTAGCGCCTTTACGTCAACTGCTATCTTGCCTGGCGCCTGAGCCGCATCGATATGGAAAAGAATGTTACGCGAACGCAGCTGATGCCCCAGACCTGAAAGCGCATTCACTACCCCGGTTTCGTTATTGACCAGCATCAGACTGACCAGAATGGTATCGGTCCGCACGACCTCCAGAACCTGGTCAGCAGTGATCATGCCGCTGTCATCAGGCCTCAGCCAGGTCACCTCGAAGCCCTGCGTCTCAAGGTACGAAAGTGAATCGAGCACTGCCTTGTGCTCGGTAACAGAACTGATCAGATGACGGCCACGCGTCTGGAGCGCAGCTGCAGCACCTTTGATCGCCAGGTTGTCAGCCTCGGTGGCACCGGAGGTCCAGACGATCTCCCGGCTATCCGCGTTGAGGAAGAGTGCGACCTGCTGTCGCGCAGTCTCAACAGCCGCTTCGGCCTGCCAACCGTAACCGTGCGAGCGAGACGCGGGGTTACCAAAGACACCGTCCTGCCCCAGACAGCCCAACATGGCCTGGATGACGGCCGGATCAGCCGGTGTAGTGGCGGCATAGTCTAAATACAGAGCGGTCATGCGGTTATCCGTGTTGGGGCGTGAGCATCCGGGAATTGATGTCAGAGAAAATGAAGGGGCTCAGCTTTCGCTTCATCAGACTCGCGGATGAGCCGACCGGCCTCCTGCTTGTCCTGGCGCTCCGCGACGGCCCTGATTTCGCCTTTCCGCACAAGGTCCGCCAAACTGATGGTGCTTAGAAAGGAGTGGATCTGCTCACTCAGGTCTGACCACAAATGATGGGTCAGGCATTTCTCACCGTTCTGGCAGTCGCCTTTGTTCTGGCAGCGTGTGGTATCCAGGGATTCATTGACGGCGTCGACGACCTCAGCGACAAAGATCGCCCCGGTTTCGCGCCCCAGATGGTACCCGCCCCCGGGGCCGCGAATGCTCTTGACCAACGACTGCTTTCGAAGACGGGCGAAGAGTTGTTCCAGATAGGACAGAGAAATACCCTGCCGGCGGGAGATGTCGGCCAGACTGACTGGACCGTCTTCTGTATGCAGGGCGAGATCAAGCATGGCGGTAACCGCATAGCGCCCTTTGGTCGTCAATCGCATAGGTTAGGCTCTCTGACGCTGCGCTGGTACCGCACGTCTTGCGCCCTGTTGCAGCTGCTGACGAACGGTAAAGTCAGCTGCGACCCGTGCGAGCATAACCTTCCGGAATCTGCCTGAGGTCGCTACTGATACCGGAAATTATGTTTAAACCCAGTAAAACAGTCAAGTATTGTGGGTATCCTTGAGGCAGTCAAAATCTTCGTCTGGCAATGGCGGCAGCGATGTGCCGTTGCCATACTCGGAGTCCAGCCGCTGCAAAGCCTTACACATCATTTCGATCCGGCCGTCCACCGCGTGCATGTGGTCGAGCATGCTCCGTATCGAGCGCGCCAGCGGGTCCGGCATTTCTTCGCTCATGCCATAGGCATCAAAACCAATTTTCTCGGCCATCGCGCGCCTGCGATCGGGGTCGTCGCTTTCTTTTTTGACAATGATGCGCCCGGGTATGCCGACCACGGTAGCGCCTTCGGGCACCTCTTTGGTCACTACCGCATTTGACCCGATTTTTGCATCATCTCCTACGGTGAAAGGCCCCAGTACCTTTGCCCCAGCTCCAACCACGACCCGGTTGCCCAGTGTCGGATGCCGCTTGCCCTTGTTCCAGCTGGTTCCGCCCAGTGTGACACCCTGGTAAAGCGTAACATCATCGCCGATTATTGCTGTCTCGCCGATAACCACGCCCATACCATGATCTATGAAGAAACGTCTTCCGATCTGGGCACCCGGATGTATTTCGATGCCGGTCAACCAGCGCGTGAAAGTCGAACACGTTCTCGCCGGCCATTTAAAACCACGCCGCCACAACGCATGGGCAAAACGATGCGCCAGAAGCGCGTGCAGGCCCGGGTAGTTGGTCAGGACCTCGAACGTGTTACGAGCCGCAGGGTCCCGGTGGAAAACGCTTTTAACATCTTCGCGAAGTCGGTCGAACATAACAATTCCTTGCGATAGACAATCTGCAATAAGCCGGTTCGGTGTTCAGGCTTCAGTTCAATGCTCAGTGAGGCTTGTTGCCGTCCGAGATCGCAGCCTTCCTTTGAACATTTCGAAGAACCCCGCGCAAAATATTGATTTCCATGCGATCGGGGTGCGCCCGCAGGAACAGCCTACGGAGCCTCTGGAGCAATTGTCTCGGCCGATCCGGGTCGTGAAACTCGATTTCTACAAGTACCTGCTCCAGATGGATCAGAAACTGATCGACCTCTTCCATGCTTGCAAGCTCGACATCCCACCCCTCGTCTCGGGGTGATAGCATGAGATCAGCGCTTCTGGTCGACGGGCGCGCCTTGCCCCGGGCCTTTTCTAGCAAGCCCAGCAATTCAAGGCGCAGTTCATAGCTTATGACCTGCACAGCCATTGCAAGGTTCAGTGAACTGAATCCGTCAACGGTCGGGATCTGCACGTGATAGTGGCACCGCTGCAGCTCGTCGTTGCTTAGCCCGCTGTCCTCTCGGCCGAACACGAACGCGACACGACCACCCTGTGCAGCCGCCGCCATGGCACCTTTGGCCGCAACAGCAGGTTCCACAACGGGCCAGGGCAGCGTCCGCTGCCGCGCGCTGGCACCGAACACGACGGTACGGTCTGCCAGTGCCTCAGCAAGAGAGGAGACCACCCGGGCGCCACTGAGTACGTCGCCCGCACCACTTGCGCGACTGTCGGCGTCCGGGTGCGGAAACGAATCCGGACTGACCAGGACCAGATGCTGAAGCCCCATGTTTTTCATTGCCCGGGCAGCAGCCCCGATATTGCCCGGGTGGGAGGTGCCCACCAACACTATGCTGACGTGTGAGAGTATATCCGGGCGCCCGCGGGTATCGTTCGACATCGCTCGTACAGGTCCTTGAGGAAAATCGCATAGTACCAGATCAGCAAAGAATCGACCGCCTCCCGCGCAGATCGATTTTAGCCCCGCCATGGTATTTACATCGTTCCGTCTGGAGGTTTCTGATATTATTCTCCGCCATATTCCCATCCAACAGTAAGACAGTGGCATGCAACCAGCGACCAAAATGGCTTTGCGCGTAGCAAGGCAGAGCAGTGATTTTCTGAAAAGCCAGTTCGGCCGCCGTGAATCGGGAGGAAAAGAGGCCGAAGCGGTTCTGCAGCAAGCAGAGCAAGTGAAACAGGCCGTCTACGACAACTGCCTCGAGCAGCTACAAAAGTCCTATCGCGAACATTATTTTGCGCCGATGGGCGATTCTGACGCGCAGAGCCACGAGAAAAGCTGGCATGTGTTTCCGCTTTTGGGGGAGAGCAACTATCTGCGGGGCATTCCCGACTTTGGCATCGCCCTACTTGAGAAACAACGTAACCGCGGAATCAACCTGGCGTTGATTTTTCCCATGCTGGATGAGGAGTTCACCGCCAGCAAAGGTTACGGCGCCACAGCAAACGGCCGCCGTATCCGGGTTGCTGAACAGCGTCATCTTGGGCAGTGCGTTGTTGCGACCAATGTTGTGGAGATGAGCCGGCGGGACGCGCATAACCCCGTTTATGGTGAAGTGACGACCATGCTTGCTGAGTCCAGCCTGGGACTTCGGTGGTCAGGCTGCGCGGTACTGGAGATGGCTCGGGTGGCAGCAGGTCAACTGGACGCGGGCGCTATTATTCCCGAGGGCGCCCCATGCATGGCCATTGGGCTGATGCTGCTGAACGAAGCCGGAGCGCTGAGCAGTGATTTCGCCGGCAATCCCAGCACCGAGCAAAGTCGTCAGCTTGTAACCGCCAATAATCGACTGTTCAAGGAAGTACTGAAGGCGCTCAACCCCTACAGGGCTCGCCTCAACCAGAGTTGATCAGTGCGTGGCGGCCGGGGCCGGCTCAACGCCTCTCAGAGACTGCACATGTACAGAGGTCGCTATCTAGACTGAGCAACATACGTTGCCCAGACCCAACAAAAAGCCCGGCAACTGCCGGGCTTTTTGTTGGGCTTATAAACAAGGGTCGACTTCACCGCTGCCTACATACGATCGAGCCACTCGGGCGGCGCCTCTTCCGCTTCGCCCTTTGCGCCTTCCTTGACAGGCAGAGCCATGTCTTCGCGGGTTATATTCATCGTTAAAAGCAGGCTCGCGGCAACATAGATTGACGAGTAAGTCCCGACCACGATGCCGACAATCAGCGCCAGGGCGAAGTTATGTATCATTTCGCCACCGAAAATGAACAGGCACACCAGTGTGAGCAAAGTGGTGCCAGAGGTTACCAGGGTACGAGCCAGGGTCTGGTTAATGGAAAGATTGATAATCTCCACGGGCGACTCTATACGCAACCGTCTGAAGTTCTCCCGGATCCTGTCCGCGACCACAATGGTGTCGTTAATGGAGTAGCCGATTACTGCAAGCACCGCAGCCAGCACAGTCAGATCAAAGTCCAGCTGGAAGAACGAGAAGATACCCAGCGTGACTATGACGTCATGAGCAAGCGGCAGAACCGACGCGACACCGAACTTGAACTGAAAGCGAAACGCCACATAACCAAGCACTACGATCAGCGCGAGAAGCAGCCCTAACCCACCCTGCTCGCGTAGCTCTTCACCAACCTGCGAACCCACGAACTCTGCACGCTGGAGCGTCAACTCGGACCCATCCGCCCGGAGGCTGCTTACAACTTCATTGACGAGTTCATCGTCAAACTGCTCAGACAGGCGAACCAGAACATCGGTTTCCGAGCCAAAATTCTGAACGACAACGCCCTCGAAGCCGGCGCTTTCGAGCGTATTGCGCACCTCGTTCAGTGCCGGTGCCTGGGCATACTGCACTTCAACCAGACTCCCTCCGGTAAAGTCGAGCCCAAACGCCAAGCCTCGTGTACTGAGGCTAACGATCGAAAGCACAGTGACTAGCAGGGAGAATGCGGCCCAGATTTTCCGGTGCCCCATGAAATTAAAATTGGCGTGGGCCAGGTTCTTCATTTGCCCCTCTCCCTCAAATGGACAACGATTCAAGCTTCTTGCCGCCGATCACCCCATTGATGATCGCCCGGCCAAGCAGAATACTGGTGAACAGAGATGTCAGAATCCCCAGTGAAAGCGTGACTGCAAAGCCTTTGACTGGCCCTGTGCCCACCGCGAAGAGAATAACAGCGACCAGCAGGGTCGTAATGTTAGCGTCAACAATGGACACGAAAGCCCGACCATAACCGGCGTTGATGGCCGACTGGGGCGGGACCCCTTCCCTCAGCTCCTCTTTTATGCGCTCGAATATAAGTACGTTGGCATCAACGGCCATGCCCACCGTTAGTACAATGCCGGCAATTCCCGGCAGCGTTAGCGTGGCGGAGATGATAGACATGGCCGCGACGAGCAATATCAGGTTAACGGTCAACGAAATATTGGCGACCAGCCCGAACAAGCGGTAATAGACCAGCATAAACAGGAAGACGGCCGCAAAACCTATCTGTACCGACAGAACCCCAGCCTCGATGTTCTTGGCACCCAGGCTTGGGCCTATCGTGCGCTCCTCGACGAAGTACATAGGCGCTGCCAGCGAGCCAGCTCGCAGCAGAAGCGCAAGTTCGGCCGCTTCGCTGATGCTCTCAAGCCCGGTTATTCGGAAGTCGCTGCCGAGAGTCGACTGAATCGTAGCGAGACTGATAATGCCTTGCTGGGTTTCGCGGACCCGGGATTCGCCGTCCTCCGCAAGCTCGCTGGTGTGCTCGATGAACACAACCGCCATGCGGCGCTGGATCGCGTTTCGGGTAGCGCGGGTCATTGCGCTGCCGCCCACACTGTCCAGCGTGATATTGACTTGCGGCGTTCCGGTGTCATCAAACCCTTGCTGGGCATTGGACACACTCTCACCCGTGACGATGATCTCCCGCTCGAGGCGAGCGGTGCGATTGGGTTCGTCGCGGAAGGACATACGGACCGTTTCCGCGTCAGATGCCGATGACCGCGCTTCCAGACGGAACTCCAGATTGGCGGTGGCACCCAGTACGCGTTTGGCCTGCGCTGTATCCTGAACGCCCGGCAGTTCTACGACGATCTGATTGTCGCCCTGCCGCTGCACCAGTGGTTCGGCTACACCCAGTTCGTTCACCCGATTGCGGAGAGTCGTGAGATTCTGCGCCAGCGCGTAGTCTTTTATTTCCTGAACTGCCGCATCGGACAGGGTAAGAACCAGCTCATAAACATCCCCCTGCTGACGGGTATCGAAGCGGAACTGATCGTAATCGCTTCGTATTTCACTCGCTGCTTCATCCCGTACCGCTTCGCTCTGGAACTGCAACACGATACTGCGGTCACCCTCTTGCGCACCTCCGCGATAGCGGATCCGTTCGTCGCGCAGGCGGCGTTTGATTTCACTGCTGTATACCTCAAGCCGCTGCTCAACCGCCGCAGCCATATCGACCTCAAGCATAAAGTGAACACCGCCGCGAAGATCCAGGCCAAGCGTCATGGGCCCGGCACCGAGGGCCGCCAGCCACTCTGGCGTGGTTTCAGCCAGGTTCAGTGCGACCACATAATCGTCACCGACCGCGGCCTGAACCGCCGCCTTGGCTTTCAGTTGCTCCTCAGCCCCACCCAGGCGAATCAGCGCGTCTCCGCCGCCCTCGCTTATCTCGGGCTGTTGGAACTGGATATCGGCCTGCTCCAGAGCTGCGGTCGCGCGCTCCAGCGTCCGTTGATCAATGGTCGCGCCGCTGCGAGCGCCGGTAATCTGAATCGCGTAGTCATCAGGATAAAAATTGGGTAGGGCATAAACCACACCAATCAGGACCACAATCAGGATTAGCAGGTTTTTCCAAAGGGGATACTTGTTCAGCATCGACTGGCCTTGTCAGAACACGGACGACTGAAAAAACAACACCCGCGGTCGGGCGGGTGCTGAGGTGTTTGGGGTACGCTCAGATATCCTTGAGGGTGCCCTTGGGCAACGCGCTTGCCACGGCCGACTTCTGCACTTTGACTTCAACGTTATCGGCAATCTGAAGCACAATGAAGTCGTCAGTGACCTTGGTGATCTTGCCGGTCAGGCCACCGCCGGTAACGACTTCGTCGCCTTTATCGAGGCTGGTGACAAGGTTCTTGTGTTCCTTGGCCCGCTTTGATTGGGGACGCCAGATCAGGAAATAGAAAATCAGAATAAAACCGGCGAAAAATATAATCTGGCCCATCGGATTCATTCCCGCTTCTCCTCCGGCCTCGGCCATCGCAACAGCTGGGCTCAGAAGTGCCAGAATCACGGCACATAAGTTGCCAATGCGGATCATGTATTTTTCTCCAGATTATCGAGTTGGGCGTTCAGGTAGTGACCGGTGCTGTGCCCGGAAGACCAAACCGGAATAACGCGTCAGGCGCCACGCAGCGCGGGTGTTGGAAGCTCCCGGCGTGCATAGAATGCGTTTACGAAGTCGCACAATGTACCTTCTTCAATAGCCCTGCGCAATCCAGCCATCAGGTTCTGGTAATAGTGCAGGTTGTGAATCGTATTGAGCTGAGCCCCCAGCATTTCGCCGCAGCGGTCAAGGTGATGGAGGTAGGACCGACTGAAATGGCTACAGGTGTAGCAGTCGCAATGCTCATCCACGGGATCCAGGCTATGCCGGTTTACGGCGTTGCGGATTTTGACAATGCCCTTGCTGGTGAACAGATAGCCATTACGGGCATTACGGGTCGGCAGCACGCAGTCAAACATGTCAACGCCTCGGCGGACGCCCTCGACAAGGTCTTCCGGCTTGCCCACTCCCATCAGATACCGGGGTTTATCCTCAGGCATGACCTCCGGCAGATAGTCCAGGACAGCGATCATCTCCGCTTTGGGCTCGCCAACAGACAGTCCGCCGATGGCATAGCCATCGAAACCGATATCTGTCAGTCCTTCAAGAGACTGGCGACGCAGATTCTCATGCATACCGCCCTGGATAATGCCGAACAGCGCAGCTGGGCTGTCCCCGTGTTCCGCCTTGCACCTCGCTGCCCAGCGCAAGGACATCTCCATGGACGCTTTCGCCTGCTTCTCCGTTGCGGGGTAAGGCGTGCACTCATCGAAGATCATTACGATATCCGACCCCAGTGCCCGTTGCACAACCATGGCTTTCTCCGGACCCAGCTCGACCAGCGACCCATCGATGGGTGACTTGAATACGACACCTTCTTCCGTGATCTTGCGTAGATCGCCGAGGCTGAAAACCTGAAAGCCACCGGAGTCGGTCAGGATCGGCCCCTGCCACTGGGTGAAATCATGCAGATCACCATGCGCTGAAATCACCTCTGTCCCTGGCCGCAACATGAGATGGAAAGTATTGCCCAGGATGATCTCTGCACCGGTGGCCTCGATATCGCGCGGCAGCATCCCTTTTACCGTGCCGTAGGTTCCCACCGGCATGAACGCGGGGGTCTGAACTGTGCCCCGGGGGAAGTGCAAAGCACCCCGGCGCGCTTTGCCGTCGCTGGCAAGCCGTTCAAATTGCATGAAACAGGCGCGTGTCATTCTGGTTGCTCTCCGGTAAGGCCAAGGCGATCATCGATGAACATGGCGTCGCCGTAGCTGAAAAAACGATAGCGTTCCGCAATAGCCGCCTGATATGCCTGCATCACAGCGTCGCGTCCTGCCAGTGCCGAGACCAGCATAAGCAGAGTTGATTGAGGTAGATGGAAGTTGGTAATCAAAGAGTCGATAACGCGGAACGGGCGCCCCGGGTAGATGAAAATCGTTGTTTCGCCCTGGAACGGCCGTAGCGCCCCATCAGCCGCGGCGGACTCCAGTGCCCTGACCGATGTGGTTCCGACTGCGATTACCCGGCCCCCCAGAGTCCGGGTCCGCTCCACAGCGGCTACCGCTTCCTGCCCGACCTCAAGCCATTCGCTATGCATCTGATGGTCTTCAACACGGTCAACCCGAACAGGCTGAAAAGTCCCGGCCCCGACATGAAGCGTCACGAAGGCCTGCGACACGCCTTTGGCGGTCAAGCGCTCCAGTAAATTCCGGTCAAAATGAAGGCCGGCAGTCGGGGCTGCCACAGCCCCGGCATTACGGGCATAGACGGTCTGGTAACGTTCCCGGTCCGCTAACTCGTCGGGACGATCAATATAAGGCGGAAGGGGCATGTGCCCCAGACGTTCGAGGACACGGAAAACAGGCTCATCCCGCTCCACTGCGAGCATGAACAAGGCGTCTTCACGACCGGTCACAGCAAGACGGGTTCCGTCTTCCAGAACCAGGGCCTGACCTGCTTTCGGTGACTTTGACGCCCGCACGTGGGCGAGGCAGGTACGCTCACCCGTCACCCGCTCTATCAGAATTTCAACCTTGCCGCCTGTTTCTTTTTGAGCATACAAGCGCGCCGGAATGACCCGCGTGTCGTTAAATACCAGGAGGTCGCCAGGCTCGAGCAGGGTTTCAATCTCACGAAAGTGCCTGTGCGAGATCTGCCCTGAGTCGCTGTCCAGGCACAGCAGACGACTGTCAGACCGATTTTTCAGAGGGTAACGGGCGATCAGTTCATCGGGGAGATGGAAATCAAAGTCGGAGACTTGCATGGGAGCACTGTCGTTCAGGTGCGACTGGGGGCCAGGCCAAAGGGAACCCCCAACGGTAACGTAGCCGAGACCGGGCTACTGGAACGAGGCAATGGCCAGGACATTCAGGATTCTTACGAAAGCTGGTAGCGGCGGGCGGACTCGAACCGCCACGGGTTTTACCCCAACGGATTTTGAATCCGTCGTGTCTACCAATTTCACCACGCCGCCAAAAGTGTACCGGTAAGCCGCAGGGCGTGAACGCTCTCATCACCCGGGCCGCCAGAACAGGACACGGATTATACTTGTGACCCCGGGCACGTCAATAGCCGCGGGCTCCGCCTACTCAAACCGAGAGAAAGCTCCCGGCTGTTTTTGCCGACGCTAGTGTCCAGCCCGCCGGTGGCCAGCTAAGTGAGCTTACTTAAAGCCGGTCAAAGAGTGAAAGTTGGGAAATCCGTGAAAACGACTGCTGCGCTGCCTGGAGGACCATGTTTTGCTGGGAGAAACGGCTGATCGCTTCAGCGTAATCAAGGTCGCGAATTTCCGAAAGCACGCCTTCAGTCAGGACGGTGCTATCCGTATGGAAGTCCCTCGTGCTTTCAATCGTGTTCAACCGGGCGCCTACTTGTGCCCGTACTTCGAGAATCCGGGACTGAGCATCGTCTATGCCCGTAAGCGCATCTTCGACCGCGACGTTTATATCGCCGGCTGCAATGTCGGAAATCAACTTCTCAAGCGTGGCGAAAGTGGCCTCCCCGCCAAGGATGCGGTCCCCATTGTCGCTGATCGGCACCTTGACGCCACTGTCGATCTCCAGCGAACGTTGGTCGGTTGTGCCCTGGTAGGTCCAGGCCCCCGCGACCTGAACATAGGGTGGATTATCTCCGTCATAACCGCCAAAGACGTACTGACCGTTGCTGTCTTTGGAGTTGGCCAGCCCGGCCATCTGTTCCAGGCGCTGGCTCAACTCGGCACTGATGTAGGACCGGTCGTCCGCTGAAAGGGAGCCGTTGCCTACCTGGACAGTGAGCTCCCGTACCCTTACCAGCAGATCGTTCATGGAATTGAGCGTGCTGTCTTCCTGCTGCAACCTGTTCTCGGCAAAATCAATGTTGCGCTGAAACTGTTCTGTGCGGGCCAACTCCTGATCAAGCTGCAGCATCCGCGACGCTGCAACCGGATCGTCGGACGGACGGTTTACCCGATTGCCGGTAGAAAGCTGTTCCTGGGTTTTAGCCTGCTGCATGCTGATATCCTGCATGCGCTGCACACTCGTATGGAAAATCTGCTGGCTTGAGATTCGCATGGTCTAAATCCTCTCTGCCCTTACCTGAAACTGTTTAGCAGCGTGTTGAACAGATCGCGCGCGACCGAAACAACTTGCGCCGAGGCGTTGTAGGCGGCCTGGTACTGGATCAATTTGCCGGCTTCTTCGTCGAGGTTGACCCCCGATTGTTCCTGCCAGCTATTGCTGGACTGCTCCAAGAGGGCACTGCTCGCTTCCAGGCCCCGCTGGGCTCGACTGGTTTCGTTACCTACTTCTGTGACTAGCAGGCCGTATGCTTCATTCAAAGTGATATTGCCGAGTCCAGGTATGTCACGGCCGGCGATTTCAGACAGCGCCAGGGCGTTCTCGTTGTCGAGCGAATTTCCACCCGCGCTGCCCGCTAGGGCAACAGCCTCAGGGTCGCTTATTGCAACCTCGATCCCACTTGCGCCTGTGCCCGAGAACAGGGCAGCGCCTGGATTGCCGTTGAGATCAAATCCGGCCTGATGCTGGGTATTGAACTCGCCGATCAAGCCGTCAGCTATGGCATCGAGCCTGCCCTGGGCCGCGTCCAGCCCACCTTCACGAAAGGCAACCAGTGCCCCGACGCGCCCGCCGGTCATGACACCGGTGACGTTCTTCGTGGACACACCATTGTCTAGCTGGATCTGACTGTGACCGGCCGCCTGGGGCACCACACTGAGTGAATTGGACGAGCCGCCCTGCACGAGAGTCTGGCCATTGCCAAAATAGACGTTGATCTGTCCCCCGTCGGCCGGCGATGTCTGAATCGGTACAGACTCGGCCAGCTGACGCAGTTTCTCATCCCGCTGGTCAATCAGCTCGTTGGGCTGAATACCGCGCGAGAGGCCCGGAGCCGAGGTTATGGCCAGGTTCAGGTCGGCTACCTCTTTGGCCAATCCGTTCACCCGCGCAATATCTGCAGTCAGTTGCTGCTCAACCGAAGCCGCCTGTTCTTCAAGCTTGTTGGAGATGGAATGGAATCGCTGGGCCAGAGATTCCGCCCGACTGATCAGCAATTGCCGCTGCGGCAGGGAATCTGGCGACTCAGCTGAGTCATGAACAGCGGCGAAGAATTCGCTCAGTGCGCCGTTCAGTCCAGTTGAACTGGAACCGAACAGGTTATCCAGGCGCCCCATTTCTGAAGCCAGCGCGCCCTGCTCCCCGTTCAACGTGGTGTCGTTGCGCAACTGCTGGTTCACGAACTCACTGTTGAGCCGCTGAACGTTCGCAATGGTGACGCCATTGCCAATATATCCCGAGCCCGCGTACTGGCTCGGCAGCGTCTCAAACATGGCCTGCTGGCGGCTATAGCCCGGCGTATTGGCGTTGGTAACGTTATTACCTGTAGTCGACAGGGCGGACTGATGGGACAGGAGACCTGTCAGCCCGATATTGATCAAACCTGCCATAGCATCATCCTCGTCACTGCCGTCTTACTGTGCCGGCGCCTTGCCGTCCAGTTCCAGAGCGGACTGAATCCACTTGCCATCAATGATGGTCTGTATTTTCTGACTGTAATTGGGGTCGGTCGCGTAACCGGCGTCCTGCAGGGCCTGAGTAAACGCCGTCGGATCATTGGCGCTCTCAAGGGCTTGACGGTAACGCGGGTTCACTTTCAGAAACTCCACGTAATCGGCAAAGCTTTCGTCGAAACCCGAATACGCCCTGAAGGCCGCACTCTCTTTCAGTGGCACACCTTCACGGAACTCCGTGGTGGTGATATTTACCGAGTCACCCGACCAGCGCCCATCCGCTTTGATACCAAAGAGGTTGTGGCTCGCTGTACCGTCTTTCCCTTCAATCATGTGCTTGCCCCAGCCCGTTTCGAGAGCAGCCTGGGCAACCAGAACCCGCGGATCGACGCCCAGTTCCTCCGCAACCTCCTGGGCGACCGGCAGGAGTCGGGAGACAAACTCGGCTGGCGAACCGAAGCTTTGCGGCATCGGCGTTTCAGGAGCCGCAATTTCAGCACCGGCTTCCTCCAGCTCGACCACCTCCTGCAACCTTGCGGGTAACTCGCGTTTGAGCGCAGGCAGAGACCGCGCATAGTCACGAATGTCCAGCGTGGCGCCAGTCACCCGGCCGCTTTCGTCGCCCTCTGGGGACATCTGCCGGACCATTGCGTCCGCCAGCCCGAGGGAGCGCCCTTTGGTCAGCGCCAGGGTCAACTGGCTATCAAACATTTCCTCATAGAACTCGGTCTGATTGCTCTGGAGGAAGTTACCCTCAGAGAACGTCTTGTTTGCCGCCCGCATCGATTTGAGAACCTGGGACAGCAACAGACTTTCAAACTGCCGGGCCACTTCCCGTAGAGCGCCATCCTTATCAGAGCGAGCTTGCCCTTTCAGGTTGTTCAGGCCCGACACATCGGTATAGAGATCGGCTGCTGCTACGCGTGATTCAATCATGACTTGCCTCTACCGCGACTCAGATGACAATCAGTTCGGCGCGCAGGGCGCCTGCTTGTTTCAGGGCCTCCAGAATCGCCATGACATCACCGGGCGCCGCGCCGACCTGGTTAACGGCCTGAACAATTTCATTGAGGGTGGCAGCGGGACCGAACTTGAACATCCGGGCGTTTTCCTGAGTGATGGCAATCTCGGTATCCGGAACAACCACGGTGTCGCCCTCGCCGAAGGGATTGGGCTGGACTGCCTCCGGGTTCTCCGCAATAGTCACCGACATGCTGCCGTGAGTAACAGCGGCCGCGGTCACCCGGACGTTCTGCCCTACCACAATAGTTCCTGTGCGGCTGTTGACGACAACACGCGCCGCTTCTTCGCCAGGCTCGACCGTCAGATTCTCCAGTATCGACAGGAAGCTGACCCGCTGGGAGTTGTCCCGCGGCGCTTTGACAGCGACGGAAGCCGCGTCCCGGGCAAATGCCATATCGGGTCCGAGCAGGCCATTAATCGCCTCAACCAGGCGTTTGGCTGTCGTGAAATCCGGATTGTTCAGATTGAAAGTAATGGTATCGCCATTGGAAAAAGAAGACGGCACCGCGCGCTCAACAGTGGCCCCGCCGGGTATGCGGCCAGCACTTGGGATGTTGACCGTGATTTTTGATCCGTCCGCGCCGCCGGCAGAGATTCCGCCAACTATCAGGTTGCCCTGACCCATCGCGTAGACCTGACCGTCAGCCCCTTTGAGCGGCGTCATCAGCAGGCTGCCACCTCGCAGACTCTTGGCGTTACCAAGGGACGAGACCGTGATATCGATGGTCTGACCGGGTTTGACGAAAGGCGGCAAGTCCGCATGGACCGTAACCGCGGCAACGTTCTTCGACTTGGGGTTGACGTTAGGCGGTACAGTTACACCAAAACTGTTCATCATGTTCCGGAACGTCTGGTCGGTGAAGGGCGAGTTATCGCCGGTCCCGTCCAGCCCCACAACCAGTCCGTAGCCGATGATCTGGTTAGAACGAACGCCATCAACCCGCGCGATATCCTTGACACGCTCCGCCTGAAGCTGGCCGCTGGACAGGCCCAGCACACAGATAACTGCGAGCAGAAACAGCCGCATCAGAAGCCGTGTGCCGGACCTCAAGCTGCCCGTGGGGGTCATAAGAAAGCTATCTGACGTTGTCAAAACGGCCACCACTCACTGTTGAAGAATTGAGCCAGCCAACCCTGCCTGTTGGCCTGGTCGAAGGCACCTGTTCCCGCGTAAGCAATACGTGCATCAGCCACGCGCGTTGACGACACCGTGTTGTCGGGATTGATATCGGCGGGGCGGACGAGCCCCGAGATGCGGATGTACTCGTCCCCGTTGGTCAGGGATAGCCATTTTTCGCCCCTGACACGAAGGATGCCGTTAGGCAGCACATCAACCACCGACACGGTGATGTTACCCTCGAGACTGTTGCTCTGGTCTGCTTCTGCGTCGCCACTAAAGTCCCGTTGCGCCATCAGGTTGGTGAGCAGGCTCAGATTCTTGGGTGAAATCTCCATCCCCAGGACTGTGCCATTGGCAATCTCGATCTGCTGTTCCTTGGTAATGCTGCTAGCGGCAGATTTGGAAGACTGGGTTTCCTCTTCGAGCACAATCGTCAGGATGTCGCCGACCTTGAGCCCTACCTGATCACCGTAGAGATTGAAGCGACCGCTGCTCTGGAAGATGCCACCGTTTACAACGTCCCTGGCCTCCAGCTCGCGCGGCGGCACCGGCGCGAAGTCCGGGTCACCCGGTTCTATACGGGGGCGGGACATAGCGGTACACCCCGCCATGACAAGAGCCAACAAGCAGACAATGATCTTGCTCAGCCACGGTTTGATGCTAGGCATAAGGCGCCCCCCAGTACTCACTTAAAGATTGTTGTTGATGTACTGCAGCATCTGGTCAGCTGCGGAAACCACTTTGGAATTCATCTCATAGGCCCGCTGGGTGGTGATCATGTTGACCAGCTCTTCGACCACCTCAACATTGGACCCTTCGATAGAGCCCTGCTCTATACCGCCCATACCCGCGATACCAGCCTCGCCTTCCAGGGGGTCACCCGAGGCGTTGGTTTCCCGGAAGAGGTTGTTACCAATGGCCTGCAGGCCCTGCGGGTTGACAAAATCGACCAGGGTTATCTGGCCCAGCTCAACCGGGTCCGCCTGGTTGTCGACAACCGCAGAAACGGTGCCGTCAGTGCCGATTGTGATAGAGGTTGTATTGTTGGGCACGTTGATTCCCGGCTCCAACAGATGGCCGTTCGCTGTAACAACGTCACCTTCAGAATTGAGCTGGAACTGACCGTCACGGGTGTAGGAAATGTTGCCGTCGGGCATGAGGACCTGGAAGAAACCGCGGCCATTAATAGCCATGTCCAGCGGCTGTTCAGTAATCTGCAGGTTGCCCTGTGTGAACTCTTTGGCGGTGCCAACAACCCGTACACCGGTACCGACCTGAAGCCCCGATGGCAGCTCCGAATTCTGGGACGTCAGGCCACCCGGCTGGCGCTTAACCTGATAGAGAAGGTCTTCAAAGACGGCACGATCCCGCTTGAAGCCAGTCGTGTTCACGTTTGCCAGGTTGTTTGACGTGGTGGTCATGGCAGTGTCCTGGGCGCTTAGCCCGGTCTTGCTGACCCAAAGTGCTGGATGCATGGCTTATCTCCTGATAACGCCGGTGCGGGCGGCTGGGAGTTGCCGCTAGCGGCAAAGTCCTTATTGAACCTTGCCGCATTTCCGTCACCGAATCGGTGTTATCAGAGATTCTGCAATAAGCGTGCCGCTACTTCTCCATTCTGGTCAGCACTGCTCATTACTTTCACCTGCATCTCATATTGGCGAGATAATTCAAGGGTTTGGATTAATGCGGAAATCGCGTTTACGTTTGATGTCTCAAGAAAGCCAGGCTCAACCGTAACCATGGCGTCAGCAGGTTCAACGCCCTCCAGCGCGACGTCGGGTTTACGGCGCACAAGGCCATCCTCCCCTTTGACGAGATCTCTCGCCGGCGGATTGACCAGCTTGATCCGGTCGATCTCTACCATCTGGTCCGGAGCCCCGCCTATGGGTATGACCGAAATGGTACCGTCCGCCCCCACTTCCACCTGGCTCGCGGGCGGCAAGGCGATCGGGCCGCCGTTGCCCAGCACTGGCAGCCCTTCACCGTTGCGCAGAATACCGTTTACGTCGACCGCAAGGTCACCTCTACGGGTAAACGCTTCGGTGCCTCCGTCGCTCTGGACCGCGATCCAGCCTTCCCCGTGCACAGCAATATCGAGACTGCGACCCGTTTCGTTCAGCGAGCCGGAACTCATGTCTGTGCCCGGCCTTTCGGCCATGGCGTAGGCGCGGGTATCGTGGCCTTCACCAAACACCTTCATGCTGCGGGCTTGAGCAAAGTCCTGCTTGAATCCTGTCGTGTTGGCGTTCGCCAGGTTATTGGCATGTGCTGCCTGCGCAAGCATGTTCTGCTTGGCCCCAGACATTGCGATATAGAGCGCCTTATCCATCGTACTGACCTCGTCTGTTCATGAGGAACGCGGCGAAAAAATGCCTTGCCGCGGAACGTCCAGGCAGTCTCTTGCACAATTCATGCCCGACTAAGCCGCACAATTCATGCCCGATCATACTGCATGAGTCATACCCCAACAGGTCGTACAACTCATGCCCTGGCAGATCCGACACTCATCCTGGCCCAGCTCATCTCAACCATTACCGCAAGTTGATAATGGTCTGGGTTATCGCGTCGGACGTTTCTATGGTTTTGGCATTTGCCTGGAAGTTGCGCTGCGCAACGATCAGTGACACCAGTTGCTGTGACAGGTCAACATTCGAGTCTTCCACCGAGCCGGCTTTGACACTGCCGAGGGACCCCGTGCCTGGTCGATCAATCAGCGCCGCGCCTGACTCGATACTTTCCACCCAGGTAGTCTCCCCTACTGGGGCAAGGCCTTCAGGATTGCCGAAATTTGCCAGCGCTACCTGCCCGAGCACATCGGTACGGCCGTTACTGTACCGCCCGAAAATGTTGCCTTCGTCAGACACGTCCAGGCCGGTCAGCCGTCCGGTGGTGTAGCCAGTCTGAGAGAGACTGCTGAGCCCACTTGGGGCGCCGAACTGCGTGGATCCGCTCAGATCGAGGCTGAATGCAATGTCTGCGGCGCCATTCGTCATCGTTGCAGCCACAGGAACAGTAGTGCCAGCAGGCAGAACACCGTCAGTGAACGTCAGGGTCTGGCCCGCAGAAGCCGGTTGATCGTCGACCTGCGTATAGAGGCTCCACTCATTAGGTGCACCTTTGACAAAATATTGAGTCAGGGTGTGCGGGTTGCCCAGCGAGTCATAAATGCTTGTCGAGTTCGTGTAACTGAAACTGCCGGAATCATTGATGTCGAAAGGCGCGGTGGCCGGTGGAGCCAATCGCGAGTCCAGGTTGTAACCCGCGCTCACACCGGACCGACCGTCGACATCGAGGGTTGCACGAGGGGGCAGGTTATCGGTTTCAACCCGAAGATCTCCACGAATGGCATTCACGCCCCCGTTGCCGTCCGGCTGATAGCCCTGGACCCGCATGCCCTGATTGTTCTGCAGGTAACCGTCCTGGCTGAGGCCAAATTGCCCTGCCCGGCTATAGCGCGTTTCACCACCATTATTGAGAACGAAGTAACCTTCGCCACTGATGGCCATGTCCAGCCCATTGTCGGTCGCCGTGACGTTGCCCTGGGAGTGCAGTTGCCGAACCTCCTGCACTCTTACGCCGCTGCCGACGGCAGTAGCGCCGTTGGTCAGGAAGCCGCCTGTGTACAAGTCGCCAAACTCGACCCGTGATTTCTTGAAGCCAACCGTACTGGCATTGGCAATATTGTTGCCGGTCGCTGCCAGATCTTTGGATGCTCCGTTAAGCCCACTCAAAGCTACATTAAAAGACATATCTAACCTCTTCTATCCGGATCAGTTAATCTGGCGAACGTCATTGAGCGCAACCGACCCGAGGCCGGACAGGTTCAGGGTCACGCCTCCCCCGCCGAGGGAAACGCTGTCCACATTGGCCCCGACAAGCGTGTCGAAACCGGTATTCGCGCCGTCGGCGACACCCTCAGCCTTGAGCTGGTACTTTCCAGGCGGCATAAGATTGCCGTCCGCGTCCTTGCCATCCCAGCTGAAGGCGGTCTGGCCTGCGGTCTGCTGACCCAGGTCAAGCTGGCGGACCAACTCGCCTTTGCTATCGAGGACGGACAGTTTCAGGTCCGCGGTGGTGGAGGTCACATCTACCGCGCCCTTCATCTGGCCATCGGCGCCGAGCATTCCTGCAGCACTGGGGACCATGACCGAGCGGCCCACCATGGCCGAGGCCTGCAGGGCCTGAGTGGACCGAAATTCGCCAACCACGTTATCCACATTGCCGGAGAGCTTCTGCATTTCCTCAAGAGAGCTGAACTGGGCCAGCTGAGATAGAAACTCACCGTTCTCCTGGGGCTCCAGCGGGTTCTGGTTATTCAACTGCGCAATCATCAGGTCCAGGAATTCGTTCTTGCCCATTTCCTCGGCTTTGTTAGTACCGCCGGCGGCCTGTTTATCCTGGAGCCGAAACTGGCTGAGCAGGTCGGCATCAGAACCGATATTAATGCTACTCATAAATCACTCCTGGCCCTTACTGACCCAGCGTGAGTACACGCTGCATCATGCTCTTGGCGGTATTAACGACTTCCGCATTGGTCTGGAAGCTGCGCGATGCCGACATCATGTCAGCCATTTCTTCGACGACATTGACGTTGGGGTAATAGACATAGCCTTCTTCATCAGCCATAGGATGATGCGGCTCAAAGCGGGGCCGCAGGGGCGCGTCGCTTTCTATTATTTCCCGCACTTCCACCCCTGCTGATGCTGGCTGACCGTCCAGTTTGAAACCACCATCCTGACCGGCCATCATGGCCTGCTGAATGGCTGCGAACACGGGCTTGCGTGCGCGGTAGGTTTCGCCCGTACTGCTGCTTGCTGTTTCTGCGTTGGCCAGGTTGCTTGCTGTCGTGTTCAGCCGCAGGGTCTGGGCGGACATGCCGGTGCCAGCGATATCGAATATGTTATTCAAAGACATCGTTATTCTCCTTTAATGGCCCGGCTGAGACCCTGGAACTTGCTGTTCAGAAACTGGAAACTGGACTGGAAGTCCATGGCATTGCGCATATAGGCGCTGAGCTCCATCTGGGAATCCACAGTGTTGCCATCGAGAGAGGGCTGCAGCGGTGTCCGATACAGCAACTCCTGATCTGGCGCACCCGCTGCACCGGCTGAACCCGTGAGATGGTTTCCCTGGGTCGTCTGCATCTTCATCTGATTATTGCTCGCCTGGTTCAGCGCGGCCTTGAAGTCAAAATCACGCGCCTTGAAACCAGGGGTATCAGCGTTTGCGAGGTTATTTGCGAGCACTTCCGCGCGCTGACTGCGTACGTTGAGTGCCTGCTCGTGAATACCCAGGGCGTTACTGAAACTGATAGACATGGATCACTCCTGCAACCGGAAGCCAACTCGGCAACTGTTTCTGCAGATACTGACGCGCATCTGCCTTTGCAAACAGATAAGCAAAGGCAGTGCCATGTTTTTAGGCGCTTGCTTTTCAGAGACTTACAAGCCTTCAGAGCGAGCCGAGCTGAAAGCGAAGGTCAAAAGGAGGCAAAGGCGGCAATAAGTCGCCTCCTGAGAAGTGAGACGGCGGACGTCAACCGGAACGGCAGGTCAGTCGGGCCGCCAATACTGCAGGTGGTCGGCCAGTTCAGCTGAGGGCGGCGCCTCTTTGGCGGGCTTGGGCGTGCCAACATAAATAAAGCCGGTGATGGACTCGTTTGGCGAAAGCTCGAAGAACTGCCTGATACGAGGGTGATACGCCATCGCACCGGTACGCCAGAAGCCTCCGAATCCTCGGGCCTGCAGCGCCAGGAGAAAATAGGCGACGCCGGACGCGGTCGACATCTGCTGCTCTATAGCAGGCACTTTGGGATGGTCTACCACCTTCGTAACAGCAACCACCACCATAGGCGCCCGCAGGGGCAAACCCCGTGCTTTCTCAATGGCTTTTGGCTCGGAAGATGGCTGATCCTTGGCAACAGCCGCAGCCCAGGCTTCCCCGAGCTGCGTGAGTGCGCGCCCTTCCAGAACAATGTAGCGCCAGGGCCGGAGCATGGCGTGGTCGGGCGCCCTCATGGCGCAGCGGAGCATTGCCTCAAGCTCTGCCCTGCCCGGCGCCGGAGCGACGACTTTGGCCGTCGAGCGTCGTCCGTTTATGAACGCAAGCAAATCTTCATCGTTTATGCGCATAGCTCAACACTGATCCTGTTGGCACAACCGCCGCGACCTGAGTTTCAGGTGCTTGCAAAATTGTGACGTTCATCAAATAATGCTACGGTGCATGGGACGTATGTACGTATTGCAATGTAATGCAAAATCTATAACAAGAATTTGGCAGCTCAGCATGAATGCAGACACCCGCTTTCAGTCATTTCGTGAATTCTATCCCTATTACTTGTCTGAACACAGCAACCCAACCTGCCGCCGGCTACACTATGTCGGCAGTTTGCTTGTGATCGCCGTTGTCCTGTTTAGCCTCTTCATGCAGTCATTTTTCTGGCTGTTGCTGATTCCTGTCATCGGATATGGCTTCGCCTGGATCGGACATTTCTTCTTCGAGCATAACAAACCGGCGACCTTTCAGTATCCGCTCTACAGCCTGGCCGGTGACTGGGTCATGCTGAAGGACATGCTTACCGGGCGAATCCGCTTTTAGCCGCCGACTCATCAGTTACTGACGCAAAGGATGCTTTTCGGTAAACGTCTAGCCGCTTTCTACCAGACTTGGAGGCGATGCGCGTAGTGGCCGCACAGGAAATTGCAATGATGAACGCTCCGCTTATTCCGGGCCGGGAACTGAGTTCAACCCGCAGGCGAAATTTTGCAGCAATACCGCCGATGCCGGACTACAACGCCCGGGTTCTGGCCTATCTGGCCGGCGCCGCGACCGTCCTCGCCGGTATACACGCCAACTTCCTTGACGCCAGCTTGATCTGGGGCGTGCCGATGATGCTGCTCTGGCCGCAACTGGTTTTTTTCGTGACCCGTCATTTCAGGCTGCAGCGTAACCTGACCATCCGCCATCGGGCTCTTCTGATTGACGGTGCGCTGACGGGGGTGATGCTAAACCTCATCGATTTCAGCATCGTGCCCACGCTGTTTGTGCTGTTGATGCTCAACTTCAGCTTTGTCATCGTCGGTGGCGTTCGAATCTGGGCGCAGGGTTTGGGCATAATGACTGCAACAGCGGTTCTGCCGCTTTTCGTGACAGGCATACCAGCCCCCGAGGAAGCGCCTCTCTTCGTCAGCGCTGTGGCTGGGATTGGCGCCGCCATCTATGTCTGTGTCACAGCGTTTTATACCCACCAGCAGGCGGTCGCTCTGGTCACCGCAAAGTCCCAGATTCAGTACCAGCGCGAACAGTCGATAGCCTTGTCCCACAAGCTCGCCAAATACCTTTCGCCCCAGGTCTGGCAATCAATATTTACCGGCGAACGCGACGTGCGACTGGAAACCCAACGTAAGAAGCTCTGCGTGTTCTTTTCTGATATCCGTGGCTTCACGGAACTTTCAGAAGAAATGGAGCCCGAGGCACTGACTGAACTACTCAACAATTATTTCACCGAGATGTCCCAGATTGCGCTAAAACATGGCGGCACAATCGACAAATTTGTCGGTGACAGCATCATGATATTTTTTGGCGACCCAACCAGCCGCGGTGCGAAGGATGACACACTCGCCTGCGTCGCCATGGCCATAGACATGCGCAAGCATATGCAGATATTGCGTCAGAAGTGGCGGAGCCAGGGTATACGAACGCCGCTCGAGATTCGCATGGGCATCAGCACCGGTTTCTGTACCGTAGGGAACTTTGGCGCCGACACGCGTATGGACTACACCATCATCGGCAAAGAGGTTAATCTCGCCAGCCGTCTTGAATCGCTGGCTGAGCCGGGAGAGATACTGGTGGCCTACGAAACTTTCTCGCTGATCAAGGATAAGATCCTCTGTCGCGACAAGGGTGACATTACCGTCAAAGGGTTCGGGCGCCCCATGCCTATCTACGAAGTGGTCGACTTCCGCCGGGATATTGGCGATCGCCGAAGCTTCTTCGAAACCGAGCGCGAGGGCTTTGCGATGTATCTGGATTCAGACAAAGTCAGTACCAGCGAGCGCGAGGCTATCCTGGCAGCCCTGGATGAGGCCTCCCAGCGACTCCGTAATGAAGACTAGCCGGCACCCGCAAGGCTACTGACGCAACAGGCGCCATTTGGGCGCTGACCCCTGTCCGGTGCTCCGCCATGGATTGATGTCCAGCCCGCCTCTTCGCGTGTATTGGGCGCTCACGGTGAGCTGTATCGGCTTCAACCTGTTCATGATATCCACGAAGATGGATTCCACACAGTGCTCATGGAAGTCTTGGGTATTGCGGTAGCCGACGATGTAGGCCAGCAGCCCACCCTCATCCAGCTTCGGGCCATTCAGCGTGATAAAGACCGACCCCCAATCAGGCTGCCCGGTTACCGGGCAATTGCTTTTGAGCAGGTGGGAGCAGTAGCGTTGCTCGCCTTCGGGTCCCACCGGTTTCAGGTCACCTGCCCCTTTTTCGTATTCATCCAGCACAACCGGCAAATCATCCAGCAAAGCGAAGCCGTCCGGCCGGCCCAGTAGCGTTGCAGGACTGTCAACCTTCGCTAGCGTGACATTAACCTGCCGTCCGGCCACCCGTGAAAGATCCCGCGCCATCAGATGCTGGACATCTTCGACGGTGTCGAACACCGTCTGATTGAAAGAGTTACAGTAGAGCTTGAGTGATTTCGACTCGATGATATTGGGCGAATCTCCAGGCACAATCAGTTCGCCAATGGCAACACGCGGGACGCCGTTCGGCCCCAGCCAGGACAGCTCGAAAGCTTGCCAGCGATCTTCACCGAACCAGGGCCAGCCATTATCAAGCCCGAGTTTGCTCCTGTTTGCCTGGCGGGGTACCGGGTACAGAAGCTCGGACGAATACTTCTCGGGGTACACGGAGACCTGTCCCAGAGGTGCATCTTTCATAGTGGCTCTCTCAAACATGGCGTATAAACCGTGGCGTCTAATGGCGTATTCCCTTGCCACGGCGTAGCAGCGCCAGGCACAGGACAAAAAGAATAGCGATAAAGATGGCGATCATCGAAAGCGCGAACCCGATATTAACGTCCGAGACGCCCAGCACGCCGTAACGAAATGCATTGACCATATAAAGGATCGGATTAGCCTGGGATACGGCCTGCCAGAACGGCGGGAGCATATCGATGGAGTAGAATACCCCGCCGAGGTAAGTTAGCGGCGTCAGGATAAAAGTCGGCACTATGGAAATATCGTCGAATTTGGTCGCAAACATGGCATTGACGAAGCCCCCCAGCGCAAAAAGCATAGAGGTCAGAAAAACTGTCGCCACCACGACACCAATGCTGTGTAGCGCCAGTGTGGTGAATGCCAGGGAAAGTAAGGTGACAATGACACCTATAAGAATGCCGCGGGTCATGCCCCCAAATACGTAGCCCAGCAGGATTGTCCAGTTGGGGACGGGCGAAACCAGAAGCTCTTCTATGGAGCGCTGGAACTTCATGCTGAAGAATGATGACACGACGTTGGTGTATGAGTTGGTGATAACCGACATCATGATCAGCCCCGGCACGATAAACTCCATGTAGGTAAAGCCGCCCATCTCGCCAATGCGTGAGCCAATCAGATTGCCGAAAATCACGAAGTACAGCGTCATGGTCACCGCTGGCGGCAGCAACGTTTGCGGCCAGATCCGGGTGAACCGCCGGACCTCCCGGACAACGATTGTGCAAAACGCTACCCAGAGCGCAGAAGGACTCATGATGTGCCCTCCTTGGCCCGCGCATTCTCCTGCACCAGCCGCAGAAACAGCTCCTCCAGACGGTTCGATTGAGTCCGCATGCTCAGCACCTTCAAGCCCAGACTTGAGAGCGACTCAAACGCCCGGTTGAGTCCCTGCTGCTTGTCAACTTCAATCTCCAGAGCACCTTCGGCGGTAAGCCGGAGCGGGTAACCGTCCAGCTGAGGCGCTTCGGTGAGTTCCTGTTCAATATCGAGGACGAATGTTTCCCGGTGCAGCTGCTGCAGCAACTCACGCTTGCTGGTGTTTTTGAGAATTTCGCCCTGGTCGATGATGGCTATATTCCGACACAGGGCTTCCGCCTCTTCGAGGTAATGGGTGGTCAATATGATGGTTACGCCCTGGCGGTTAATTTCCTGCATAAACTGCCACATGGAGCGGCGCAATTCGATGTCTACGCCCGCGGTCGGTTCATCAAGGATCAGCACGCGGGGTTCATGCACCAGCGCGCGTGCAATCATCAGGCGACGCTTCATGCCACCGGAAAGCAGCCGGGCCGGAGACTGGCGCTTATCCCAGAGCCCCAGCTTACGGAGAAAGTGTTCAGCTGTGCGCCGTGCGCGCTTCTCGGGAATGCCGTAGTAACCCGCCTGGGTTACAACAATGTCTTCGACCTTCTCAAACTGATTGAAGTTGAACTCTTGCGGCACAACACCCAGATGGGACTTGGCTTTTGCAAGGTCACTGTCAATATCGAACCCGAAAACCTCTACCCGGCCAGAAGACTTGTTGACTAACGATGACACGATCCCGAGTATGGTCGACTTGCCAGCCCCGTTGGGGCCGAGCAGCGCAAAAAAGTCACCTTGGCGCACGCGCAGGTCGACGCCCTTCAGCGCTGTGAAACCACCGTCGTAAACTTTACGGAGGTTCTGTATCAATAAAGCGTCGGTCATGGATAGATCCTGTTCCGGTCAGGCGGTTTTTCCGGGGCGACAGCCTTAAGTTGCGTCGTAGCGCCCTTTTTCAACCCCACATGGAAAACTGCGACGGGATTCTACAAAGAATCTGGAGGGGGCGCTTATAATTCTCCGTTGGGAAAGAACCCTAACCCCGTGCTCCGGCACTGGCGTTCGAAACCCGATCACGCCGTTTTCTCCTCGCAGACATCGTGAATAAAACCAAGGACCTACCGTGACAAAAAAGACGTTCGCACTGCCTCTACTGGTCGCTTCCCTTGCTCTGGGAGGCTGCCTGGACGGTGACAGCGGCAGCGATAACGACACCGAAACGGGCCGTCTTACCGTCACAGGAATAGAGGGGCTGAGGTACCAGACCGCCAGCCAGGCAGGGACGACCAACGCCGACGGGGAGTTTCAGTACTACGAGGGCGAGACGGTCAGTTTCTGGCTCGGAGACCTCCTGTTGGCAAGTGATGTGCCAGCAAAACCGTTTCTCACACCGATCGATTTCTCGGCAGAAAACCGCGAGCAGCTGCGAACTGGCAGCACCAACGAGAATGGGCTCAGCACGCATACTCTGACTGAAGCGCGTATCGCCGCAGAAGATGCTGAGACGATCAATATCACACGGTTGTTGCTGGCGCTTGATAACGACAAGACCACCAGGCTGGCGGGCGACGGTAACGAGAAAAACAACATACGTATAACCGACCGCGTCATCCAGCAATTCAACCAGCAGTTGGCTGCCCTGCCCGAAGGCCAGAGCGTAGACTTCACCCAGAACGTCAACGCGTTCGCTGCGGTAACGCCAGCCAGCCCTATCACTCGCGTGCTGGAACAGGTCTGCTTTTATCCCGCGGAGGATGAGCGTTGCGACGAGCCCAACGGGCAAAGCGAAATCGACGCTCTGAAAGCGGAGTTGGCGAACCGCACGCCGGGAACGCCCGAGTATGAAGAAATAGCCGATCAGATAAAGGATCTGGAAGATCAGAACCGCGACATTGAGAATGCTACCCGGTATTTGGATGACTACGGTACGGACCGGGTCGAGACTTTTTTGCTGCGAGAAACAGAACAGATAAACAGTCAGCTTGGCCGGGAATACTACGTAACGCCGTTCGAGTTCACTATTCCAGCGTCGGATACCAGCCTGAAAACTATCAACGTGCGGTCCCACGATGGCAGGCTGGACTTGACAGCGCTTGAGGCTATTGCCCTAAATCCCGAGGCCGTCGAGGTTCACAGCTGGAGCGCGCAGACGAAAGAGGTAGACTTTTTTGTTACGGGCGAGCCAGGGTCTGAGGGCGAAGTCAGGCTTTCATTCCGACCCGATGGTGACTATCGCTGGTACCAGTCTCAGGTTAAGCCTGTTATCACCGACTGACGTCGGCCCCTGCCCTGGACGACGAATTGCGCGCGGGCTACTAGCCTACAAGTTTGCGCCAGTTCCAGCGGCTGGGTGAGGACTCACTAACGCCATATTCAGAAGGATCAACCCCCGCCGTATCGTATGGCAGACATCCTGCAATCTGCAGAGCCTCTCCGTTCGATCGCCCTTCGTTATACTCCGCCATGTCAATGACCTTGCCGGCCTTGAGAGGCTGGCGCTCCTGATCCGTCATGAGCATGATCTTGGGCCAGAGTCGGCGGTTTGGCCTATGCGAGAGCACTACGCCAACCCTATTGTCTGAAAGCGTCACAATCGTCCCGGTGGGATAGACACCTACCGCCTGAATAAAGCGCTCGACCAGATCTTCCTGAAACTCTGAATTGCGCGCTTCGTAGAGGCGGCCTACGGCCTGAGCCGGCATGAGCGGAGCAATGTCGCCACGAGGCTCTACCAGCGCCTGGTAGTGATCAGCAAGCGATGCAACCTTGGCGAGTAATGGAATTTTTTCGCCGGTCAGGCCCTGAGGAAAGCCATTGCCGTTATGGCGTTCGCGATGGTGTCGCACAAGCCCAACCACCGCAGGTGGCATGCCTGCCGCGTCAAGCATGCGCGCACCTGTCTCAGGGTACCCGCGATACAACTTCAGCTCGTCGCTGGTCATCTCGGTTTCTGGTTTAAACAGATTTGCTGGAAGTTGAGCCTTGCCGACCTGGGAAAGCAACGCACCGGCGCCAAGCTGCCTGAGAATGTCCGGCTGAAAGCCCAGTTGCCGACCAAACACAAGCGCCCACACCGCGGTATTCATGGAGTGGGTATAGGTATGTTCGTCCCGCAGCCTGACCCGCGTCAGCCACAGCAAAGCGTCCGGGTTGCGCAGAATACTGTTGACCATTCCCTCCGCAGCTTTTTCCACAACCTTGGGTGTAAGCGTTGCGCCGGCTCTGGCCTGACCATACAGCTTGGCCAAAGACTCCTGCACCTCCGTTAACACTTTTTCCGCTGGCTTAAGCTCACGCTGGATCGGATTAACGATTTCGTACTGTCGGGGGTTGCGAACCTGAATGGGGGGAAGTTTCAGGCTTTTCTCAGCTTCGCGCCTGCCTCTGGCTCCAAATGTCGCCAGAGAGGACTCGGCCGAACTCTGTTTTTCAGCCACATCAACATAGACGGCTTTGCAGTAGCTCGTCAGGGCCCGGATCTCATCGTCGGTCTTGACGTAAAACCCCTGGATCGGGAACGGCGTCTGGTGCCATGGACGGTCGAGGTCGGACACGAACATGCCAATCGTCAGTTCCTGGACCGGAATCTTTTTCTGGTGGACGCCCATGATGCCTTTGCCTCGCTGAAGTCACTTTTCCATAAGTGACATTTTCTCACGGGCGGGGAAAGACTCAATTGTAATGGCGTGTCGGTTGGTTACATGTCGTCTGCGACACATTGCAGGGTGTGGCTATTTGCAAAATTTTGTAAAACAGACTGTTTTCAATTTTTCCTGTATTTGCCGTTTACATATTTATCCTCTTAAAACAGGAATGTTACGGGCTTTTGTTAAAAATATTTATGGATCTTCAGGGCAAACCTTGTCATCCAGCTCGGGTAACTTCTCGCGGATGCTATATAAAGGAACAGTTCGTATCGGCAGATTATAAGGAATAACAGACGGCTTCAGGTAATCGGTTCCCACAGCCCCGTCTTCGCTTTGCCGAACGGCCTGGTCCGGAAAGCAGCTAACGGTCAGGCGCACCTCTCGCCCCAGCCCAAGAATTGTATCGGCCCCCTGGGCGTCCGACAGGCCCATGCATTGATATCCGGGCTCCGTGATCGGCCGGCCCTGCCTGTCCAGATCTTTACCTGGGATACCACAAGCTCTGATGGATGCAAGCGCGGTTGGGTCCGCCAGACGCTCGTTGGCCTCACACACGTCCGTATATTTGTCCCGGATAAGCCACTCGCGCTCACTACACTGAGTCTGCAGACGTACCGGCGTTGACTCATCCTCGCCCAGCGACCACGACGGGTAGCGCTTGGTCTGCCAACTCAGCAGAAAGGAGCGTTCCTCACCCGAAGAGTTTACGCCCTGGAACTTACTATAGTGTGCTTCATAAGAAGCACAGCCACTGAGCCATCCCAAAAATAGCAGTGCCGGCGCTACCCTTGAGAGTCCTACCCAAACACAACCCTTCGCTTTGCCAAACATAACGTCAATTTTCCTGATCAGACGAACTGCAGGCCATAACCATCCCCGCCATGGCGCACTATTTCCATTGTCACCGTCGGCGCAGCCACCGGCAGACCCTGAACCTGAACCTGAACGTGGTCACCGAGCGGTGGATAACGGTCTGACTCGGCAACAACGTATATACCGCCGTCGGAAATGTCCCGGGTCTTATAGATCGCCTCACCAATAAGCGGATGGCAAACCTTTACAGAGGCGTTCATCGCAGTTCGAGCGAATTCTCTTCGGTTGGTCATAACGAACTCTAGCATGGCTCCTGTAGGGACCCTGTAGCCGGGTCTGAAACCGCCGCGCGGAAAAGACACCGCGATAGTATGGCACGTCTGCTTTCAAGCATAGCCCCGCCACTGGGCTGTCGCGCCATTTTTTGCAGACATTGAGCTGTCCTGCTCAAAAAGAGGCCAAACCAGCTTCGCCCGACTCTCTCTCAGCGAATGTATGATTGCCTCTCTGATCTGAACAGCTGGGGCTCCACGTAACGCCCTGCGCTGCATTGCTCGCTTGACTTTGCCAGGACGGACAATGAGAATGTTTATCGTTATTACTACGTATATCTATCAGGGAGCTGGAACAGGGTATGAAGAATCTTAAGAGTTGGCTATGCGGCACATTGACCTGTCTGACCATGGCAGCGCCTGTGGCAGGGTTTGCAGCTGAAGATGTCAACGTCTACTCCTATCGTCAGCCTTATTTGATCCAGCCGCTGATTGATGCGTTTTCCGAGGAAACCGGCATCAAAGTAAATGTCGTCTTTGCCAAACAGGGCATCCTTGAGCGCCTGGAACGGGAAGGCCGTAACAGCCCGGCAGATGTCGTGCTGACCGTCGATATTGGTCGTCTTGACGAGCTTGCGAGCAAAGATCTTAGCCTTGCGGTCGACTCCGAGACCCTGAACAAAAACATCCCTGCCGAGTATCGTCATCCCGAAGGCAAGTGGTTCGGGCTGACCCGTCGTGCGCGGGTTATCTACACCTCCAAAGATCGCGTGGAGGAAGGCGAAATAACCCGCTATGAGGATCTCGCCGATAATCGCTGGAACGATCGCGTGTGCACCCGCAGTGGCAAGCAGGACTACAACGTCGCGCTTATCGCCTCAATGATCGCTCATCATGGCGAAGCGGAAACCGAAAAGTGGCTCAGAGGCCTCAAAGACAACCTCGCTCGCAAGCCCCAGGGTGGAGATCGCGACCAGATCCGCGCTATCGCGGAAGGCGTGTGCGACGTCGCCGTAGGCAACAGCTACTACTATGGCGTCATGCTTAGCGATCCGGAACAGAAAGGCCCGGCTGAAGCGGCACGACTTGTCTTTCCCAACCAGGACGGGCGCGGCACCCATGTCAATCTGAGCGGCGCTGCGATCGCAAAGCACGCACCCAACCGGGAGAATGCTATGGCGTTTCTTGAGTTCCTGTCGGGCGAGGAAGCTCAGCAGATGTACGCCGACCTCAACTATGAGTATCCCGTACGGGAGGGTGTAACGCCCGCTTCGATTGTTTCAGAGTGGGGTGACTTTAAAGCGGATGACCTGCCACTTGACGAGATCGCGAAGTACCGTGAAGCCGCAGTTAAAATGGTCGACCGGGTTGGCTACGATAACTGATATGCGCGACTTGGTGATTGCGGTTCTACTGTGACGTGACAGTCGCCACAAATTGAGTTCCCCCGGAAGCCCGACGGCCTTCGGGGGTTTTCTGTTTCCAGGACCCGATGCAGAGGTACACGAGCGTTGTCAGCTGACTCAGCCGTTCTATCCGCTCCGATCGAGGTACCGCACCTGCAACGCAGGCGGCTGACTACCCGCTGGGTCCTGGCGGCAGTTTTCGTGACCTTCCTTATTGCTCTTCCTGTAGCCTCAGTTTTCTACCTCGCCGTGTCGCCCGACGAGAATATCTGGCCTCATCTTGTGAATACCGTCCTGCCTGTTTATGTAGCCAACACTTTGTTGCTGCTGGGCGGCGTCGGGTTGCTGACTTTCCTGATCGGCGTTCCGACCGCTTGGGTGGTTTCCACTTGTGAGTTCCCGGGACGACGCATTATGGAATGGGCCCTGCTGCTTCCTTTTGCTTTTCCCGCCTATGTCATCGCCTACGTTTACACCTACATGCTGGACTATGCCGGCCCCGTCCAGATCGCCCTGCGCGAGCTTTTTCAATGGCAGCGACCGACGGATTACGCCTTTCCGGAGATACGCTCAATGGGTGGCGCTATCATAATGCTCAGTCTGGTGCTCTACCCCTATGTCTACCTGCTGGCACGAGCGGCTTTCCTGGAGCAGTCTCCCTCTCTCTTCGCGGTCAGTCGGAGCCTCGGACGTAGCGCCTACAAGACGTTTCTGACAGTGGTGCTGCCTATCGCCCGTCCCGCAATTGCGGTCGGCCTTTCGCTGGTTCTGATGGAAGCGCTGAATGACTTCGGGACTGTTGATTTTTTTGCCGTCCGCAGTTTAACAGCGGGGCTTTTCGACACCTGGCTAAACCTGTCCAACATAGGCGGGGCTGCACAGATTGCGGTAACAATGTTGGCGTTCGTGGTCTTGCTGGTGACACTGGAGCGGTACTCGCGACGGAGACAGGAGCAATACGGCAGCCGCGACCACGGGCAGCAACTACACCGTTTCGAACTGTCCGGCAGACGCAAGTTCCTCTGCGTATTGCTCTGCCTTACACCGGTTCTGCTGGGCTTCCTGTTACCTGCCTCCGTGCTGGTGACCTTCGCCTGGCAATACTTTGAACAATCGTGGAATATCGAATTCTTCCGTTACAGCCTCAACAGCCTGATGCTTGCCGCTTTTGCCGCGATATCGACACTCAGCGTCGGCCTCCTCCTTGCCTACAGCCGCAGACTTCAGGATACGCGCCTGATGAGAACGCTGATTCGGTTCTCAAGTCTAGGTTACGCGATGCCCGGCGCCGTTATCGCGGTGGGCGTCATTATTCCTCTGGCCGCTTTCGACAATTGGCTGGACTTGCGTATGGAGCAATGGTTCGACGTAAGAACAGGCTTGTTGCTTAGCGGGACCGTTTTCGCGATGGTCTACGCATACACTGTGCGGTTTCTGGTCGTGGCGACCGGAAGCCTGGAGACCGGGCTGCAGCGTATAACGCCCAGCATGGACATGGCGTCCAGATCGCTGGGCTTCACGCCTGGACAGACGCTCTGGCGCGTCCACCTGCCTATGCTCAGAACGAGTCTGATCACCGCCGCGCTTGTTGTCTTTGTAGACACTATGAAAGAGCTACCCGCGACGCTGATATTGCGCCCCTTCAACTTTGAGACGCTGGCCACCCACGTCTACCAGCTTGCCTCCGACGAACGTCTGGAGCAAAGCGCGCTATCGGCCCTCTTTATTGTGCTGGCCGGTATCGTGCCCGTTATCGTACTGAGCCGGAACCTTACCCGCCAAGCGAAAACCTGAAGGTCGCCATGGGCTCCGGCATCGGTAGTCCACCCTGTGTTCAACCCTGCAGAATAACGAAACGACCGATGAAACGACCCCGCGGCTGCCCCTCCTGGATGATGTCGCTTGCCAGACTCAACCGGGCCTTGCCGTGCCGGCGCAGCATGGCCTCCGCACGGTCCATCGTAGTTTTATCCGGGAGCGTCGCGACCCCCTGAAAATCATCAGTTACAGGCTCGTCGTAATCCATGGCGCCGCTCTGTATGACAATACTGCCGGCCATTTTGTTTTGGTCCAGCCACAGCTGCAGTCGCGCCCACACCGCCATAACCCCTACACAGTAGAGACTCCCCCCGAAAGCGGTGGCTTGGTGGTTACGGTTAGTCTCAAGCGGAGCGGAGACGATTAACTCGTTGCCGTCAAACGCCTCGAGCTGAAGACCCAAAGCACCGGTCAGCGGAATCAGCCTTTGGATTCTGCTTTCCAGTTCTTTCAGGTTGACCATTATGTTTCCCCCGATCTGGGCTTGAAGACTGCGATAATGATGCGCCCTATTCCGAAGCCCCTATTCTAGAGCCCTGTACTGGCCCGGCCTATTGGACAAAAGACGTGCCGGCAACGCAGAGCAGCTGTTGGCGATCCAGTTCTGGCCTGGCCTCGCGAATCCCGGCGGCAACGGATGCACCGACTTGCGATCCAGTTCCTCGCCCCAGGCACCTGCCGAGGCTATATTATCGGGCGTGGTGACTGTGTGATGCCTTGTTGACTATCGTCGGCCCTTAAGGCGCATTAGGCCATTTGTAAGCTGGCCCTATGCTCAGCAAGCGTTGCGCGACCGGCCCTTCCCTACCCTTTGCCTATTCATTCAGAGTGTTACGACCAGATGTTCGTCTGCATCAGATGTAAAAAAGGGCTCATGGACCCCATTCGTGACGAAGAAGAGCCGGAATACACTGATCGTTATCGCTGCGGTCATTGCGGTCACGCCACGACAATTGCCTCCAGACTGATCGTCTCGACTCAGATACTATCTGCGGTACTGGGCGGGGCTATTACCCTCTATCTCTTGCTGGATCACTTGAATACCGTGCTGCAGGGCTGGCAGCAAGGAAAGGATCAGCCACTACTCGCTAATATCGGACTCTCTCTCGTCGCTTCTTTGCTACTGATTGGTTTCGGCTACACATTGTTCCGGGCCGTCCACAACGTCTACAAACGTCAGCGGTACCTCCAGGCCGGCCGATAATTTCCTGACCCGCCGAGCATTGCATTGCCATCCCATTCAGTGATGCTAAAATCCCCGCCATCAGTAAGCAGGTAGCAGCCGACCCTGCCTCCCACCCTATGCTCTGGCGTCGCCGCCAGGCGTCTAGCGTGAACCTGTAGCAACAGTCGACTCTCACTCTCAGCTTTGGAGCTCATCACCATGTGGCAAAACCTACGTGCAGCCTTCCTGATCAGTGCGGTCGGCATGCTCAGCGCTTTCAATGCGTTTGCTGAGGACGTCACTGTTGCTGTGACGCAGATAGTTGAACACCCTGCTCTGGACTCTGTTCGGGAAGGGGTGCGAGACGAGTTAGCCAGTCACGGATACGTTGCCGGTGAAAATATGACCTGGTATTACGAGAGCGCCCAGGGCAACTCCGGAACTGCAGCTCAAATAGCTCGCAAATTCATTGGCGACAAGCCTGACGTCATCGTCGCCATCGCGACGCCGTCAGCCCAGACAGTAGCAGCGGTGGCGCGCAGTGTTCCCGTGGTGTTCTCAGCGGTTACGGACCCGGTGAGCGCCAAGCTGGTCTCAAGCAGCGAGCTTCCTGGCGCAAATATCACAGGCGTTTCGGATCAGCTTCCCATGGCTCGCCATATGGACATGATTCTTGAAGCCGTGCCGGGCGCGAAAACCATTGGTACTGTATACAGCCCTGGCGAAGCGAATGCCGTTGCCCTGGTAGAAGCCCTGGAGGCCGAGTTATCTGCGCGTGGCATCAAGCTGGAAAAAGCCGCCGCAACAAAATCATCTGAAGTCCTGGCCGCGGCGCGTTCGCTGGCCGGGAAAGTCGACGCGATTTTCCTGACCACCGACAACACTGTCATCACCGCAGCGGAAGCGGTAATACAACTCGGTTACCGGGCCAAAATTCCCGTCTTCGCAGCAGACACCGACACGGTAGCACGGGGCGCGGCTGCGGCTCTCGGTTTCAACTATTATGACGTTGGCCGCCAGACCGGCGCCATGGTGGTACGGATACTTGAAGGAGCCGAACCCGCAACCATGCCCGTCGAAGTTCCGGAAAAGCTCTCGCTGCACGTCAACCCGGCGTCGGCCGAGCGAATGGGGCTCACGTTGCCCCAGCCGCTGATTGATCGGGCGGACAAGGTCATTCAGTAGCGCGTCCCAGGCGCTCTCCGCGCCATAAATCTGCCCTCAAGCGCGTTAAACACTTCGCGCATCCAGGTGATTGAAACATGCTCAGCGACATCGCTTTCTACGGCGCCCTCGAGACCGGGCTTCTTTACGGTCTCGTGGCCTTCGGCATTTATTTGTCTTTCCGCGTACTCGACTTTCCGGATCTAACGGTGGACGGCAGCTTCCCCTTGGGCGCGGCTATTGCTGCTGTACTGATTATGGAAGGAATTGACCCCTGGCTGGCGACGGGGTGCGCAATCCTTGGCGGAATGGCTGCCGGATCGGTCACAGCATTGCTCAACGTCAAGCTCAAAATACTGCACCTGCTGGCTTCGATTCTGACCATGACGGCGCTGTATTCCATCAATCTTCGGATTATGGGCCGCCCCAACATTGCCCTGTTGGGAGAGGAAACGGTGCTGTCCCCCTGGTATGACCTTGGGCTCCCTTTTCATCTCGCGCCGGTCGCGCTCTTTTCTGTTGTTATCCTCGTTGTATTCGGGTTGATGTTTCAATTCATGCGTTCCGAAACCGGGCTCGCCATGAGGGCTACGGGTGCCAATCCCCGTATGGCCCGCGGCAATGGCATAGCCACGGGAGGCCTGGTAGTCCTCGGGGTTGCGCTATCTAATGGTCTGGTCGGCCTGGCCGGGGCACTGTTCGCACAGAGCCAGGGCGCGGCCGATGTCACCATGGGCGTGGGGATCATCGTGGTCGGGCTGGCCTCGCTGATCGGCGGTGAAGCGGTAATTACGCCTCTGACCGTAGCCCGGGCCTTATTGGCGTGCATCGTCGGCGCGATACTCTACAGGCTCGCTATCGCCCTAGCCCTGAACGCCGATTTTATTGGGCTCGAATCCCAGGACCTTAACCTCGTCACGGCCGTTCTGGTGACATTGGCGATTGTGTTGCCAGGCTTCCGCACGACCCTGCGTTCGTTCCGTCCCAGGAGAAACTCATGATTTCCGCGCGCAATCTGAAGCTGACCTTCGGCCGGGGCACACCACTTGAGAACGCCGTGTTACAGGATCTGAGCCTCGACATTAAAGCCGGTGAATTTGTTACGGTGATTGGCAGCAACGGCGCTGGCAAATCGACTGTCCTGAACGCCCTTTCTGGCGAAGTCCTCGTGGATGAGGGCAGCATCATGATCGACGGCACAAATGTCACCCGCCTCCCCTCCCATAAGCGTGCCGGCCTGGTAGCGCGAGTCTTTCAGGACCCATTGGCCGGAACCTGTGAGGGGCTGACAATCGAGGAGAATATGGCGCTGGCTTTTCGCCGGGGTCAGCGGCGTGGTCTGAAGTCAGCGGTGCGCAGGCGTCACCGCGACCGTTTTCGCGACCAACTGGCCCAGCTCGAACTTGGGTTGGAGGACCGGCTGGGTGACAAAATGGGCTTACTGTCAGGCGGTCAGCGGCAGGCGATCAGTTTGCTGATGGCCTGCCTTAACCCCAGCAGGATACTGCTGCTCGATGAGCATACAGCCGCCCTTGACCCCCGCACAGCCAGCTTCGTTCTGGGGTTAACCGAGAGAATTATTTCAGAGCAAGGCCTTACGGCGCTGATGGTGACGCACAGCATGAAACAGGCACTGCAAGTGGGCAGCCGGACCCTGATGCTACACCAGGGTCGCGTTGTGTTTGATATAGCGGGCAAGGATCGGGATGGGCTTGAGGTAAAAGACCTTCTGGCCCTGTTCGAGCAACAGCGTGGCGAAACACTCGACGACGACAGTCTCTTACTGAGCTGATCTAGTCGTTAACGACCCGTGAACACCACACTCTGAACCTCCTCGACCGTCACCGGATGCCATCGTGTGACGTCTTTTGGCGCCGGTAAGGGATATTGGCGCAGTTGGGCAGTGCCTGAACGCTCCTCGAAGTGAACTACGAACCATCGCTGACCTTCAGTATCTTCGGCTACCCCATACACCGCGAAGGCCTGCAGATCGTTACTTTTACTCAGGGCCTGGATGCTTTCCAGTAGCAAACTGCTGTCGCTATCGGAGACCTGGCGGTCTTTAGCGTTGAATTTGACCGGACGCAGGCCGCCTACAGTCGAATAGACTGTGGCAAAAGGTCTAAGTGGAGCCGGACCGCGCAATTGCTCCCGCCCTTGGGCCAGCCCCGCGGTAATGATTTGTTCCCGCGTCATACGGACTTCTTGATCCGCAGCTGAAGCAGCAGACAGTTGCTCGTCCGACACGGTTACACAGCCAGGCAAGAGAGCAAAAGAACAAAGTAATAGCGCCAGCGCACGTGCTGAAATCCTGTCGGCGTTTACCTGCCGTGTCTGGAGAAGCGATTTGATCATGGTAAAGCCCGATGGCTATGAGTTTGAGAACCGCGCATTTTAGCACCACCTGCAAAAAAATAAGATGCTGTATCAGGCGCGGGAACGCCCATTTTTTAGCCACTACATATAGTACCGGCTGCGCAGGCCCGTCTCCGCGCGGTCCCACGACTGCAGTGATCGAGTTCAAGAGAAAATCTCATCGTTACAGCTTGCGGAAAGTCGCCTGCCCGGCTACTTTTCCTGTTGACAGCGCCGAGGCAGAAACACAATATAGTGTTGCTGAGACGGAAGAAACATCGATATGTAGTGGTTGAGAGCAGACTATTAAAAGAATTTTATATTCCGCCGTCATTACCCTGTTTCCGTGAAACGGCGGCCTGAGCAGCCTTTGGGAGATCATTCTCCTCTGCCTATCGACAAATTACAGCTTCGCTGTCTGCTAGAAAAAACACTACATCTAGTATTGACGAAGCGGCGCAATATCGAGTCGTAAACATACGCAGAAGCTGGATCTCCCGAGCCGGAGCGGCGCGCGCGACTCCAGGCTCAAAAATATCCCTCCCCGCCTCTCAGGTTGGGGCTGAATACCGACCACCGGAACGTTCCGAGGATAACAATGAACGCAATAGTACAGGACATGACAACCGAGATACCGCTCCAGGAAACCTCCCTGGACATCTGGGCCAGCAAGTATCAGCTCAGAACCAAGAGCGGCGATGCGGTTGATCATACCATTGAGGAAACCTATCACCGGGTCGCGAAGGCCCTGGCGGCCGTTGAGTCAAAAACAAAACGCGATAAGGTCCACAAAGACTTTGTCTGGGCTCTTCAGCACGGCGCTATCCCGGCGGGACGGATCACTTCCAACGCGGGCGCAGAGATGCATAAGCCGGCCACCTCAACCATCAACTGTACTGTTTCCGGCACTATCACCGACTCAATGGACGACATTCTCGGCAAGAATCATGAGGCGGGGCTCACGCTTAAAGCCGGCTGCGGTATCGGCTATGAATTCTCCACCCTGCGCCCAAAGGGCGCCTATGTTGCCGGTGCTGGCGCGACGACCTCAGGCCCCATGTCATTCATGGATATCTTCGACCGGATGTGTTTTACCGTCTCGTCCGCCGGTGGTCGCCGCGGTGCCCAGATGGCGACATTTGATATACATCATCCGGACGTGATTGATTTCATTCAGGCCAAACGTGAAGACGCGCGGCTGCGCCAGTTCAACCTGTCACTGCTGATCACTGAAGACTTCATTGAAGCGGTGCGCAAGGACGGCGACTGGAAGCTTTCCTTCCCGGTATCGGCAAAGGAAGCGGAAGAAGAAAAACTCGAGCTGAACGACACCAGTAAGTACCTGTACCGCGAGTTCCCGATCACGGACAAGTATGTGACCGACAGCCAGGGCCGGGTCGCATGCCGGATTTACAATACGTTGAAGGCAAGGACGATCTGGGACACGATCATGTCCTCCACTTATGACTATGCTGAACCCGGTTTCATCCTGATCGACAAGGTCAACGAGATGAACAATAACTGGTTCTGCGAAAAAATCCGCGCGACCAATCCCTGTGGCGAGCAGCCCCTGCCGCCTTACGGCAGCTGCCTGTTGGGCTCGGTCAACCTCACCAAGTTTGTTGAGTTTCCGTTCACCGACAAGGCGCGCTTTAACTTCGAGAAATACCGCCGGGTAGTTGGCATCTTCACCCGCATGCTGGACAACGTTGTAGAGATCAACGGGCTGCCGCTCAAGCAGCAGCAACACGAGATCACCCACAAGCGCCGTCATGGCATGGGCATTTTGGGCCTGGGCTCGACGCTGGCGATGCTGCGTATGCCGTACGGCTCGTCCGAATCGGTGGTGTTTACTGAAGAAGTTGTCCGCGAGATGGCTGTGGAAGGTTGGCGCCAGGGCCTGGCACTGGCTGAAGAAAAAGGACCAGCGCCGATCATGGATGACGAGTTTGAAGTGACTGAGGCCATGCTGGCTCATCGCCCGGAAATGCGCACTGATGGTTACAAGGCGGGCGACAAGGTCAAAGGCAAGGTGCTGCATGCGCGCTACAGCCGCTATATGCAGCGTATTGCCGAGGTGGAACCCGAGCTGATCGTTAAACTGACCGAAAAGGGCTCACGCTTTACCCACCACACCTCTATAGCCCCTACTGGTACTATTTCGCTATCCTTGGCGAACAATGCCAGTAACGGCATTGAGCCGAGCTTCTCCCATCACTATGCGCGTAACGTCATCCGGGAAGGCCGCAAGACCAAAGAGAAAGTCGACGTGTTCTCTTTCGAACTGCTGGCCTACCGCCACCTGATCAATGCCCGTGCGCTGCCATTCTCCGAGGATCCCGAAGAGCAGCTGCCTCCCTACTTCACGACTGCGGATGATGTGTCTCCGCACCAGCACGTGGAGATCCAGGCAGCAGCGCAAAAATGGGTGGATTCGTCAATTTCCAAGACGGCCAATGTCCCGACTGACTTCCCGTTTGCGGATTTCAAAGACATCTACATGTATGCGTACGAAAAAGGGCTGAAGGGGTGTACCACGTTCCGCTTTAACCCCGAGGCGTTCCAGGGTGTGCTGGTCAAAGAGAAAGACCTCGAAAGTACCCAGTATGAGTTCACGCTGGACGATGGTTCGACAGTCACGCTCAAGGGGAACGAACAGGTAGAATACGATGGCGAGATGCACAATGCCGCCAACCTGTTCGACGCGCTCAAAGAAGGCACGTACGGAAAATATTGATCCTGTCTGGCCGGGCACCCGGCCGGCGTGGCGAAGAGACATATAGGACATGACAATGGCAGTCAAAATCGACAAGAAGATCATTGGCTATCGGGTCGTTCGCGACGCGGCGAATGAGGTAAAACCCGAGAATATCGCACCGCTGCCGGTGAAGATGAACGAGAACATCGAACGGCCGGACTTCTTGCTGGGTACCACCTACAAGATAAAGCCGCCGGTGGCGGAGCACGCGATGTACATCACGATCAACGACATCCTGCTCAACGAAGACACCGATCACGAGAGCCGGCAGCCCTATGAGGTGTTCATCAATTCCAAGTCCATGGAGCACTTCCAGTGGGTTATCGCGCTAACACGGGTCATCTCAGCAGTGTTCCGCAAAGGCGGTGATGTCACCTTTCTGGTGGAAGAGCTTCGCTCGGTTTACGATCCGAATGGCGGTTACTTCAAAAAGGGCGGCGTGTTTATGCCCTCGTTGGTGGCCGAGATCGGTGCAGTTATCGAGAAGCACCTTAAAGCAATCGGCCTCATCGAATCCGACGAGATGAGCGAGATGACTCGCCGGATTCTGGCGGAGAAGCGAGCCGATTTTGAAGCCCGGGCCGAGACCAAGAACGCCCAGGCCGAGGTCAGCGATTATCCGGCCAATGCCACGCTCTGCGGGAAATGCCACACGAAAGCCGTGATTGTGATGGACGGCTGCAATACATGCCTTTGCTGTGGCGACAGTAAGTGCGGCTGATCGTCACAATCATTTAAGGGCTGCGACCCGGAATTACCGCCCCAGGCACTGCGTGGGGCGGTCAAATTCGGTAGGCTAATCGCCCCATCGTGGGGCACGAACACGCTATCCCTCCTCTCCGGCTATACAATTCCGTCATCGTTCCCGACAGGTATCCATTTTTACCTGTAACTTGTTTAGACTGTTCCCCAACCTCAGCTCAAGTCTAACCACGGATCAAAGGGACCAAAGGATGATTACGAAGTGTTTGTTTCCCGTCGCCGGCTATGGCACGCGCTTTCTTCCCGCAACCAAGGCCATGCCGAAAGAGATTCTGCCGGTGGTAAACAAGCCACTTGTCCAATACGGCGTTGAAGAAGCTGTCGAGGCTGGTATTCACCAGTTCGGCTTTGTCACCGGTCGCGGCAAGCGCGCGATTGAGGATCACTTCGACATCAGTTATGAGCTGGAACACCAGATTCAGGGAACCGGTAAGGAAGATCGGCTCGCCAGCATCAGCGACCTCATCAATAACAATACATTCGCCTTCACCCGTCAGAATCAGATGAAAGGGCTGGGCCATGCGATACTTACCGGTCGCAACCTGGTCGGCGATAGTGCCTTCGCGGTTATCCTGGCCGACGACCTGTGTCTTCCCGAGCCCGGCGAGCCCGGCGTTTTGGCACAGATGGTAGCGCTCTACAAGCAGTTCCGTTGCAGCATTGTTGCGATCGAAGAAGTGCCCGCTGACGAAACCCATAAATACGGGGTCATAGCCGGCGAAACCATGAAAGACGGCCTCTACCGGATCACTGATATGGTCGAGAAGCCCGCTCCCGAAGATGCGCCCAGTAATCTGGCTATTATTGGCCGCTATCTGCTCACACCTGATATATTCGATATTCTGGCACGGACCGAACCTGGCAAAAACGGCGAGGTTCAGATCACCGACGCATTGCTCGAACAGGCAAAGAACGGTTGTGTCCTGGCTTACCAATTCAAGGGACGCCGGTTCGATTGCGGCAGTATCGACGGCTTCGTGGAAGCGACCAACTACGTCTACGAGAACATCTATAAAGCGGATTAGGCTCGAGACACTCAGGTCATAACCGGGCCGGGCGCGTGCCTCCGGTAGCGTTGCCGCTGCCGGACCTACCGAACCCCAAGGCAGTCCGAAATGAACATTGATAACAATCTGCCTGGCAGGCCCGCAACACAGTCACTGTTGCTGGACCCGGCGCGATGGCCGGATAATTCGCCGCTCTCATCAACAGAGATCAAGGTGGCCCAGCAACATGCGGTGCTCGGCATTGGCCGGTTTATAGCTCAGCAGGGTCTCCCCCAAGCCTATCGACCCCTTTTCCCGGGTCTTATCATTCCGCTGGCTGCGTGGCTGCTTCAGGCCCAGCGGCGCTGTGGAAGACCTTTGCTGGTCGGCCTGAGCGGTTGTCAGGGATCTGGTAAGAGCACGCTTGCCCTCGCTCTCCAGCTTATTCTCGGCAATAGCTTCGCATCACGCTCGTGCGTACTGTCCCTCGACGACTTCTACCTGAGCCAGGAAGACCGCAAAAAGCTTGCAGCCCGTGTGCACCCTCTTCTCGCAACCCGCGGCGTGCCAGGAACCCACGATATCGGCTTACTGGAGCGAACGCTGGATGCACTGGCGAGGCCCGGCAGGAAGCCTGTTGCGATACCCCTCTTCGACAAAGGCCGCGACAATCCTCTACCAACTGCTGAATGGCCAACGGTCGAATCAGAGCCCGATATTATCATTCTGGAGGGCTGGTGCCTCGGTGCACCAGCACAACCCGCGTCCTCGCTGGCTCCGCCGGTTAATGACCTTGAGCAGAAAGAAGACCCGGACATGCGCTGGCGCAACTACGTCAACGATCAACTTGGTCAGGTGTATGAGCCGCTGTTCGCCAAGCTTTCGCCGTTGATTTACCTGCAGCCTCCGGGCTGGCGCGCTGTCTATGACTGGCGCTCCCGGCAGGAACATAAGCTCATCTCAAAGCAGGGCGCCGCCTATGCCGGCGGGCTCGACAGTCCCGACAAGCTAGAGCGGTTCATAAGTCACTATCAGCGAATCACTGAAGTTATGCTTGAGCAGATTCCCCAGAAAGCGGATGTCACGCTGGCGTTGAATCAGAACCATCAGTTTGCCGGCCTGAATATGCCTTCTCCCGCCAACACGGCCTAGCGGATGCTCAGTTTCAGGCCAAAAGCTCAATGATCAAGCGACGGTTCTCAGGATCAGTCGCGCGGAATCGCTTGAGCAAAAGCATCTCTTCGCTGGAGGGCATCCGCGCGGTCACTTCCCGCTGTAGCTCATCAACACTGGACGTTAGATCTCCTGTATCCTCGCAAAGCCCCGGCAGCTCCAGCTGTCCTTCCGCCGCCAGCGCGTCGCCGTCGAGCAATCGCTCAAGTGGTGTTCGAGTTCGAAAACAGAGCGTCAGCAACTGGTCAATAGTCGGGTAGCAGCGCTGGGCCGCATCGGTCGTCTCCCAGCAGCGAATCAGGTTTTCGTCAACCTGGCACATATGCGCAACGTCATTCTCGCTGAGGCTTTGAACGTCTCTGAGGTGGCGAAGGCGACGGTTGAAAGAGGACAGGTAGCGCATTTGGGGATGTCCATACTAGGGCTGTGAGGCCAGCGGCCTGAATCTGGAGTCGATCAACCCATTATGCGACATATAACTGAGCAGCCGCAAAGAGCGCCCACTCCGCTCGCAGGCCAAGGTCATAGTCAATGTATTTGAGGCGAGCGCGTCTGTGCGTGGCTATCTCGGGAGTACGAGGCTGCAACTGCGTCGAGTCAAGGAACGGAAAACATAAGGAGAGTTGGTACACCCGAGTAGATTTGAACTACCGACCTCCGCCATGTCAAGGCGGCGCTCTAACCAACTGAGCTACGGGTGTATTTCGATTTGAAGCGGTACGTCATTGCGGGCGATACTATAACGGCAGAGCTGCAGGCGGTCAACCGGTTACTGCAAATATCTTCTCGTTCATTCCCATTCGCTGCAACTGACCACCAGGGCTTCAACAGAAGCCCTGGTTTAGCGATCCCAGGATCATTTCAGCAGTATGTGGTCGAGCAATTAAACCTTATGATAGTCGCGATACCACTCCACGAAACGACCGATCCCCTCCTCCACCGGCGTATTCGGCTGGTACCCAACGTCATCGATAAGCGCTTGCACATCAGCGTAGGTTGCAGGTACGTCGCCGGGTTGCAGGGGCAGAAGATTACGCTCGGCCTTTTTACCCAGGCGATCCTCAAGTACTTCGATGAAACGCGACAGTTCAACAGGGTTATTGCTGCCAATGTTGTAGATGCGATAAGGCGACGCACTGGTACCGGGGTCGGGCTGCGCGCCGGACCATTCGGGATTGGGCGTAGCTACGCTGTCAAGCGTTCTCAACACACCTTCGACAATGTCGTCGATATAGGTGAAGTCCCGTCTGTGGTTTCCGTGATTGAACACATCAATCGGTTCGCCAGCCAGAATTTTGCGGGTAAAAATGAAGAGCGCCATATCAGGCCGACCCCAGGGCCCGTAAACGGTGAAAAAGCGAAGCCCAGTGGTCGGTAAGTTATAGAGATTGCTGTAGGTGTGCGCCATCAGCTCGTTGGCTTTCTTCGAGGCCGCGTAAAGGCTCAAAGGGTGGTCAACGTTGTCATGCACTGAAAAAGGCATTGACTCATTTGCACCGTATACCGAGCTACTGGATGCATAAACCAGATGCTTGACGTTGTTGTGGCGACAACCTTCGAGAATGTTCATAAAGCCAACGAGATTGGCATCTACGTAGGCATTGGGGTTTTCAATGGAGTACCGTACCCCGGCCTGTGCGGCGAGATGAACGACGCGCTCCGGCTGGTACTCGGAGAAAAGCCGGGCCATAGCATCACGGTCTGAAACGTCGACCCGCTTCTCAACAAACTGGGGATAGCGCTCCTTGATCCGTGCCAGTCTGGCTTCTTTGAGGTTAACGTCGTAGTAGTCGTTGACGTTATCGACGCCGATAACGTCATCGCCACGCTCCAGTAGCCGAAGCGCTACATGAGAGCCGATAAAGCCGGCAGTTCCAGTAACCAGTATTCGCACAGTTCTACTTCCTTAGCTGTCAGGAGTTCGCCAATTGGCGCCCCGGTGTACCTAAAAATCGAGCCCGGCGCTCAAGAAGGGCCCACCGATACTGATGTCGAGCGTATCGTTGCCTTCGTTCACGTCAAGGCTCAGCTGGCGGTAACCCGCCCGCAGACGCAAGACAGCCAGGTCATACTGCCCGTAGGCAGTAATATCCATCAGGGAGTCGCCATCAAAGGCGATACCATGTCCTTCCAGGCCTACTGAAACATCAGTGACGGGGACATCGAAACGTGCTGCTGCGTAAAGCATCGGCAAGATCACGTCTACTTCTGTGCGCTCAACATTCTGCGGTGTCTTCCGATCTTCTAGAGTGAGTGAGGCGTCGAGCATGCGCGCCGTCAACCCAGCATCGAGATTAACCCAGTTATCGAGCAGCTCGTAGTAGAGCGTCACGTCGAACTGGTCTACTTCAAGATCTGAGCGAACTGAGCCAGTTGCGATGAGGTCGCCGTATGACTGGACCGTGTCACCGGTACCCGTGTGTTCGAGCCGCGAGAACCCGAGCCGGACATTGGGGATTAGAGGCAGCGGATGCTCCAGAGCGGCAGTAAGATTCACACTCCCATCGCTTTCCAGGTCGAGATCGTCCTCAACGTCGACCCGGTCATCGCCGAGCGCGGCGTAGCCGCTGACTCCGGGGTACCAGTAGCCCACTGAGGCGCCCGCGCCGAGTATGTCTGCCGTCGCAAGCGGGCTCACTATCAAGCCGAGGCCGAGGAAGGTGGTCGCCAGTTGCTTTACCATGGTAGATCCTCTATTCAGATAGGGTGTTCAGTCGAAAGACATGCCGAGACGCCGCCCGACCTCTTCATAGGTTTCAATGACGTCGCCCAAGTCCTGCCGGAACCGATCCTTGTCCATTTTCTTACGTGTTTTGCGATCCCATATTCTGCAGCCGTCCGGGCTGAACTCATCGCCCAACACGACACGACCGTTGTAGCGGCCGAACTCAAGTTTGTAGTCTACCAGTATCATGTCGCCGGCAAGGAAGAGGCGCTGCAAAACATCATTCACCTGATGGGTCAGCCTCTTCATTTCAGCCAACTCATGCGGCGCTGCCCAGCCGAACGTTTCGGCATGGGATTCGTTAATCATGGGGTCGTGTAGCGCATCATTCTTGAGAAACAGCTCGTAAGTGGAGGGGTTCAGCTCGCGGCCTTCCTCGATGCCCAGGCGCCGACATAGGCTCCCGGCGGCCACATTACGAACGACGCATTCCACCGGTATCATTTCGAGCCTGCGCACAAGCGACTCTGAAGGCGACAGCAGACGCTCAAAGTGAGTGGGAACACCTGCGTCGGCCAGCTTGCCCATTACAAAAGCATTGAACCGATTGTTCACCATGCCCTTGCGGGCCAGTTGCTGCTTCTTTTCGCCATCAAACGCTGACGTATCGTCCCTGAACTGCAAAACGTACAAGTCGGGATCGTCTGTCAGGAAAACCGACTTGGCTTTTCCTGAGTACAACACATCGCGCTTTTCCATCCTATTCTCCCCACCCCGTGCTCGTTGCGATGCCAAGCCAAAGCCTGAGTCTCCAGGATAGGCCCGCTGTCACTTAATAAAGGTATTCGAAAATTTCAGAGAGCAGGCGTGCTGATCGGTCGCCTTCCTCATGATCTGGTGCCGGTTGGGTCACCACTGTCAGGGAGTCGTCTTCGGCCCGCTTCAGCTCAACTTGATAGGTGAACTTCGGCTCATCCAATTCTTTCCAGAAGAGCCAGCCGGAAGTTCGATCATCACGGCTCCGGTAGTCGACAAACCACAGGCCCTGGCTGCGGTTAATATCGACAATAGGTACGTCCGCCTCAGACAGCGCCCGGGTCACCTCGGCCCAGGCGCGCTCGTACTCCAGGTCGAGTACGATCCGTGGTTCGCCTTCTTCCGGCGCTATCAAGCGAACCCTTGGCGATTCCGCGATATCAAGAGCAGCTCGCGAATATGACTTGACGTCTTCCTGGTCCTTGAGTGCTGTGGCCATATCCTCAAGCAGACGTCTTTCCAGATCCGGCGCTTCAGGCCGCGGCGACCACTGAAGGAAACCCTCATGATCTTCCTCTTCGCGTACCCGTAGCTGAACTTCGGTTGTGTTTCGCCGCACGCCGGGTGAAACACGGGCCTGCAGGACAGGTCCGGAGGCCGCTTCACTATCCTCCAGTCCCAGCCACTGCCTGGCCTTCAGACGGGACCCGACGGGACCCGTCTGCATCAGGCCAATTCTGGGGTTGTCGTACTCAAGTTCCAGGCCTCTCTCCAGCAGGAAAGAGGCAACGGCCGGCCAGACCTGCCCGGGGAGTTCATTGATGAGCAGCCAGGACTGACCTTCCCCGGCCGTTTCGACCACGTAGTTTTCATCGAGGATATTGTCGGTGAGATCCGGTGGCGGGGGAAGTTCGTTACCGCCGACTCCAGCGAGAACCTGCCCTTCGCCTTCAGGGACAGGATAGAGCGGCGAAATGCGCTCTCTGCTCAGCCCCTCCGGCAACTCCAGGTCGCTGGCCAGCCGCTCCTGCTGATATTCGGCCGAACGGTCCTTTATCACGCCACAGCCACTGAGGACCGCGACCATCGACAGGCAAGCGACTATCACGCGACCTGACCCTATTGCAGTCAGAAAACCCTGCATGACGACAACCTTTATTGAGAATGAGGTAAAACTCGATTGAGAACGAGATGAAACTCGCGCCCGCTCTGTCCCGCTTTCGACAGAACGAAAAGCGCCGGCTAAAATGGCGTCACAACGGCTCCCGCTCAGGCTGGCAGACCTGTAGGGGGATCAGAGTACGCCGGCCGAAACGAGTGCTTCCCGGACATCGCCATGGAACTCCTCGCTGAGCGGGGTCAATGGCAGCCGAATGCCAGAGTCGATCAGCCCCATCTGCTGCAGTGCCCATTTGACGGGGATCGGGTTGGCTTCAAGAAAAAGCTTGCGGTGTAGCGGCATTAGCTTGTCGTTTAGCGCTTTAGCCTCCGCTTCCTGCCCTTCTATGGCGAGCTTACAGAGCTTGGCCATACCGGCCGGCGCCACATTGGCCGTAACTGAGACATTGCCCTTGCCGCCACGCAGCATCAGTTCCATTGCGGTGGCATCATCTCCTGAGTACACGGCCAGCCTGCCCTTGACCAGCTTGATCAGCTCCTCACCGCGGCTGATATTGCCTGTAGCATCCTTTATACCAATGATGTTCGGCACGTCGGCCAACCGGACTACAGTCTCGTTCAGCATATCGCAGGCGGTCCTGCCAGGGACGTTATACAGAATCTGATCTACCGGGACCTCTTCCGCAACCTTCAGGAAATGGCGGTACAGCCCCTCCTGGGTCGGTTTGTTGTAGTACGGAACCACGAGAAGGCAAGCGTCGGCACCGATGTGATGGGCTTCCCGGGTCAGGTCGACAGCTTCGCGGGTAGAATTACCGCCGGTTCCTGCCAGGACACTGATTCGTCCATCGACGCGCTGGACGATGCGGCGGATGACATCAAGATGCTCCTGCGGGTCCAGGGTTGCTGACTCACCCGTAGTGCCCATCGCGACGATGCCGTCGGTTCCATTTTCAAGGTGAAAATCCACCAGCCGGTCCAGACGTTCCCAATCGATTGAATCGTCTGGATGCATAGGGGTTACTAGGGCGACAAGGCTCCCGGTGATCATAGCCACTCCGTCCGAAGAAAACGGTAATGGTAATGTTGGGTAGGCACCGACACAAGGATCTATTGCACCGGACGGCATGATTTAACCTAGCGAAACTTGCAGTACGTCTCTTTTTTACTATTACCGTCGAGTTCAGATCCGTTAGTGGGCATCCGACGCGCGCTGTCGGGCCGTTTATGCTTGACTTGAACAAGGGGCCTGACGACCATGGTTCCTTCGTCGGCGATCTGGCTGACACCCGCTAAGCTGCCGGCCCGCTGCCAGCTTACTCGATTGTAAGTGATGAAGGAGGCATTCCGCTTACCATGCACAAGCCGGTCAAACGTGAAAACTACCTTGTTATATCGGCTATCGGGCGGGAGCATCAACTGGCTATCCTGGACATTTCCCGCGAGGTCGCAAGTCATCGGTGCACGATACTGGAGTGCCGGATGACGGTACTTGGCGAAGAGTCCGCTGCGTACTGGCTTGTGACCGGCAGCTGGGACCTGGTTTCCAAGCTTGAACAGGCGCTCGAAAGACTTCGGCAACGCCACGGCTGGAGCCTGCAGATCCAGCGCACCCCGGGGCGCCCCAATCGTCCCGGCATGCCATACACTGTCAACGTTGTGGCCGCCGACGGGCCCGGCATCATTCATGATGTAGTGCTTTTCTTTTCGTCAAGGGACATCGCTGTTGATGATCTCCAGTCCAATACCTACAACGCGCACCAGTCCGACACGCGAATTTTCTCGATGACGTTGGTCGTGCGCCTGCCGCCGTCGACTCACCTTCCTTCAATGAGGGAAGAGTTCATGCTGTTCTGTGACGAACGCAATCTCGATGCCGTGATAGAGCCTCTGCGCGGCATCTAGATCGATTGGTCAAAATTTTTGCTCAGGAGAGATTCATGTCGACAAAGCTTTCAGTGGGACAGGCTGTCCCTGACTTCACTGCGACCGCAACCGGCGATCAGACCTTCACATTGTCCGCAGAGCGCGGAAAGAACCTCGTGATCTACTTCTACCCCAAGGACAGCACGCCCGGCTGTACGACAGAAGGCCAGGAATTTCGCGATGCCATAAGCGCATTTGAAGCAGCCAATACGCGTATCCTCGGAGTCTCACGCGACAGTCTTCGCAGCCACGAAAACTTCAAAGCCAAGCAGTCGTTCCCGTTCGATCTGATTTCCGATCCGGACGAATCCGTTTGCAGGCTTTTTGATGTAATCAAGCTCAAGAAACTCTATGGCAAGGAACACCTGGGGATAGAACGCAGCACTTTTCTGATCGACGCTGACGGCAGACTTGCCCGGGAATGGCGCGGTGTAAAGGTCAAAGGTCATGTTGAGGAAGTTCTGGCGGCCGCCCAGTCTCTTTAAAACAGCATGTAGAGCGCGCGTGATTTAAGGTCGCGCCACCTCCTCCCCTGAATCTCTATATCGTAAACACAAGGTTGGCGTTCAGTTATCCCCGCTCGATCAGGAACCGAAAACGCCCCTCTGACTCGGCCTGATCCAGCAGCCGGTGGTCTGTTCTGGAAATGTAGTGAGGAATGTCGCGAGCAGAGCCGGAGTCTGTGGCAACTACCAACAACTTTGAGCCGACTGCCATATTGTTCAGGGCGAGTTTGGTTTTGAGCAAGGGCATCGGGCAGTTGAGCGCGCTCGTGTCGAGGACCTGGTCTGGCGTAGCCGAAGCTGCAGCCTGGACTTCATTATCAGTCATTGAGCCTCCCTTGCCGCTGCTCTTTGCGGAGTATGACTTTTGTTCAGGTATGGGTCTGTTCAGGGCTCATCACGCTGGACAATCCACCTGTGAACATTTCGCTCTACTACAATCGTCCGCAGGCGCCACGGTTTGATTAGTCGACCATCAAGCTGCCCGACGTTCTGAGAGCCGAAGGACCAGCGAGACCTTGCGTCGGTAGCAGCCAGAGGATCGAACTTTCCTAGCTCCACGCCAGATATAAGAACCTATACTCTCAAACCGGGTCCAAAACCGGAAGCAGTCATTACGCGCATTTTCTAGCACGGGGTAAAAATTCAATGGGCGCCTTGGTACGACGATCCTCTACCCAGTATGTCATGGTTCTGGTTCTCGCTGGCACCCTTGCGATTGGCGGCGTGCGGCCAGCCCTGGCTGAGCAGTTGCCTACCCTCGGAGGCGCCGGAGGCGGACTCCTGTCGAGCCAGCAGGAAGCTGCTATCGCCGAACACGTCATGCGTTCTTTGCGCAAAACAATGCCTGTGCTTCGGGATCCGCTTCTCGAGGACTATCTGAGCTCTGTAGTTTACAACCTCGTACCTCACGTACAGCTTAACAATCGCGACCTCACACTGGTTATCCTGGACGATCCCGCGATAAATGCTTTTGCGGTTCCGGGCGGAATAATCGGGGTCAATGCCGGCCTTTTCCTTCACGCCGAAACCGAGCAGCAGTTTGTGTCCGTTATGGCCCACGAATTGGCGCACCTCAGTCAACGCCACTTCGCCAGGCGCATGGAGCAACAGGAGCGGGCAGCACCGATGGCGCTTGCCGGCATGGTGGCGGGCATTATTCTATCGGCGGTAACCCGGAGCGATATCGGCCTGGCCGCGATTGCTGGCAGTCAGGCGCTCGCGATCCAGAACATGCTCCAGTACAGCCGCCTCAACGAGCAGGAGGCCGATCGCGTCGGCCTGGAGATCATGGCAAAAGCCGGTTATGACCCCGACGCCATGCCCCGGATGTTCGGCCAGATGCTGCGTCGGGCGCGACTGCAGGGGGACCGTCCGCCGGAGTACCTCTCCACTCACCCTCTAACGGAGTCCCGTGTATCGGACACGCAGAACCGGGCTGCCCAATACCCCAAGGGAAGTCGCGGCGACTCACTCGAGTATCATCTTATGAGGGCTCGGGCACTCGTCAAATATGCCCAATCGGCCAGCGATGCCGTCAAAACCTTTGAAGAACAGCTAGAGAAACCCGGCTCGGAAAAAAATGCCGCCCTGCGTTACGGCCTGGCGATAGCATTGCAAGCGGACAACAGAGCGGAAGAGGCAATCGGGATTCTTCAGGGGCTACTGGAGGACCATCCTGGCCATATTTCCCTGGTAGTCACTCTGGCATCTGCGGAACTGACACTCGACAAATTCGAACAGGCCGCGGACAGGCTCGAGCAGGCACTCAGGCGAAGCCCTGGCAATGTTCCGCTGCAAAGTAAGCTGGCTGAGGTTCGCATGGCCCAGAACCGTCCGGAGGCAGCGGCTAGACTCTACGAGAAACTGACCCGCAACGACCCTCAAAACAGTCAGATCTGGCAACGCCTAGCAGACGCTCAGGTCGAGTCGCGCAACATCGTGGAAGTTCATCGTGCCCGGGCAGAATATGAGCTCTTGATGAGCAACCCTGAAAGGGCTGAGATGCATCTGCGCGAGGCCATTAATCGAGCCCAGGGCAATCTTCAGGTTCAGGAAGCACTTCGCAACCGATTGCAGGAAGTGCTAGCGCGCATCGACCAATCCGGGGAACGGTAAAGCCGCCGCTTCAACCATTACCGACCGCTCTGGCTTGATGATTCCGGGTAAAGTCCAGCATACGTCCGAGTGGCACCAGCGCCCTTTTTCTGACCCCGGGATCAACTTCAATCTCCTGATGCCCTCTCTCCAGTACAGCAAGAAGATTCTCAAGTCCATTCATTCCCATCCAGGGGCACTGGGCACAGCTCCTGCAGGTAGCGCCGCGACCTGCGGTCGGTGCTTCTATAAAAATTTTGTTGGGCGCACTCTGCTTCATTTTGTAGAAGATACCGCTATCGGTCGCCACGATGAATCGCTGGTTTGGCAGTTCGGTTGCAGCCTGGATCAGGCGAGAGGTCGACCCCACCACGTCCGCCAGCTCAACAACCGCCGCGGGTGACTCCGGATGTACCAGCACCGCCGCGTCCGGATAGAGGGCTTTAAGGTCATCAAGCGCCTGGGCCTTGAACTCTTCATGGACAATACAGCTGCCGTCCCAAAGAAGCATATCTGCGCCGGTTGCGGACTGGATATACTGGCCAAGGTGGCGATCGGGAGCCCAAAGGATTTTTTCGCCCCGGCTGTCGAGATAGCTGACGATTTCCTGTGCGCAGCTGGAGGTTACCACCCAGTCGGCACGCGCTTTTACCGCCGCTGAGGTATTGGCATAAACGACCACCGTGCGGTCCGGGTGGGCATCACAGAAGGCAGTGAACTCATCGTCTGGGCAGCCGATATCCAAAGAACAGGTTGCCTCCAGAGTGGGCATGAGCACCGTCTTTTCTGGGTTCAGAATCTTTGCAGTTTCACCCATGAACTTCACGCCGCACACAACCAGAGTAGAGGCAGCATGCAAACTGCCGAAGCGGGCCATTTCCAGCGAATCCGATACGCAGCCGCCCGTTTCTTCAGCCAGCGACTGCAGCTCAGGGTCGGTATAGTAGTGCGCAACCAGCGCGGCGTCCCGCTCCTTCAGCAACGCTTTGATCCGCTGCCTGAGTAACTGTGTGTCGGCACCGCCCACCGCCCGGGCCTCGTGTTCGCGGGCGAAAAATTCCTGCACCAGGATTCGGTCTTGTCTCTCTGTCATAATCGCGTCCGCAACCTCGGTTCGACAACATGTCAGTAACTTAATATGGGGTTCCGCAAACCGATTCTAACCCCTGGGCACGGCATTTGTGCAGCCTGACACCATTGCCCGTGCAGCCTCTGAGAAATAGTGACACGCCATTCCGAACAGAAAAGCCGGAAATCGGCCAAAAAAAAGAGAGCTTGAACAGTCAAGCTCTCTCTATAGGATGGTGGGTCGTGCAAGATTCGAACTTGCGACCAATTGGTTAAAAGCCAACTGCTCTACCAACTGAGCTAACGACCCGCCTGAAGCGAGCCCTCGATGCCGAAAACACACCGATGGCAAAAATGGTGGGTCGTGCAAGATTCGAACTTGCGACCAATTGGTTAAAAGCCAACTGCTCTACCAACTGAGCTAACGACCCGATCGAGGCGCATATGGTACGGATTTTTGCCAGCTTCGCAAGCGTTTTATTGCCCTTTCAGGGTCTCCCGACGACAGCCCTGCTCTGCCCTTTAAGCCTGACTGAAGATCAGCCCGGGTTCTTCCGCAAAAACTCATTCGCCAGCTCAGCCGCGTTACTGCCGGGATAGCGCTGTTGCACCGACCGCATGGTTTCACGTGCTTCAGCATTCTGACTCAGGCTCTGCTGGGCAATACCTAGCTTGTACAACGCATCTGCGGCCTTGCGGTGTTCAGGGAACCGGGCCGTGACAATAGTGAAGGCCTGTCTCGCCTGGTCAGGCTCGGACTCCGCCAGATACAACTCGCCCAGCCAATAATAGGCGTTAACGGTCAGATCGCCTTCGGGATAAGCCGCAATAAACTCGTACAGCTCATCAATGGCAGTCGTGTACTGTTTGGCCCGAATTTTTTCCTGGATCGCGTTGTATGTTTTTTGCTCAAAGTCGTTCGGCTGCCTGAATGACTTCGCTGACGTGTCTCCGGGTTTGCTTTGGGTGGCGGCCGCGCCGGTGGGCGACGGGTTAACAGCCGGCACTGAGCCCGCGTCCTCTAGCGCAGAAAGACGCTTTGAGAGCTCGAGCAGTCGGCCGTCCAGGTCGACATAGCGATCCCGTCCCTGGGTGGAGAGCTTCTCGATCTGGTGTTGCTGCTCTTCAACCTTTCCACGCAGGGTTCTGACCTCTTCACGCAATTGTTCAACCATGAAGAACAACTCGCTCGCGGCCTGATTGCGAGTACCGTCGTTACCTGACTGAAAAGCGGGCACCGATTGGGCTGATACTGCACTACCCAAGGCCAGCAGCACACCAGCCAAAAGCAAATTTCGCATGACGATGTTACTCGTACTCAAGTTCTACGCGACGGTTCTTCGCGTAAGCTTCTTCTCCGCTGCCACTCACGGCAGGGCGCTCCTCACCGTAGCTGACGGTTTCGATACGGTCCCGTGAAACACCGTTGACAGCCAGGTAGCGTTCGACAGCCTGGGCCCGACGTTCGCCCAGCGCGAGGTTGTACTCGGTCGTACCGCGTTCGTCGGTGTGGCCTTTCAGCACAACATCGGTTGAGCTGTTATTTGCGAGGTAGCGAGCATGAGCCATCAACACGTCGCGTGATTCAGCCCGGATCTCGGCGCTGTCGAAGTCAAAGTAAATGGTACGGACGTCGCGCAAGGCCATGTCCTGTTGACGGGATTGCTCGGCCGCCGCGCGCTCATCCGCCAGATCACTGCCAGAAACACCGCTGCCCGAGCCGCCGCCATAGACTTCGCTGCCCCCGTCCTGGTCCACGGGCTGCGCATCGCCAGGCATGCCGAAGTCCTGATCCGACCCTGTAGAGCTACAACCCGCTACAAAGGCCATCGACAGCGCGAGGATAACTGCTTTTTGCTTGGCGTAATTGATCATCTTGCGTTCCTTGATTCCATGTTTTGACTAGTTTAGAAAGGGAGACCACGCAGGTTCCTTGACCTTACCCTCTTTAGCCGGAAGAGTGTAATGCGACCGCCCATCACTTGATACCACAGCTAAAACGGTCTGATCACCTCGACCCGTGGCATAGATTAACATTTGCCCGTTTGGCGCGACATCAGGACTTTCATCCAGCCCTGTGCGCGTTAGGATAGTCATCTCTTCGCTCTCCAGATTCAACTTCGCCGTGTGGAAGTTACCGTCGCGCTGGTGAATAAAATACAGCGTCTTACCATCTGGCGAGAAACGAGGTCTAGCATTGTACCGGCCCTCGAAAGTGACACGACTGACATTGCGGCTAGCGACGTCCATGAGATAAACCTGGGGACCACCAGACCGGTCTGAAGTGAAAGCGATTCGCTTACCGTCGGGCGACCAGCTGCCCTCCGTATCGATAGCCCAATGATCGGTCAATCGCTGAACCTCCTTGGTCGCCAGGTTCAGCCGATACAGATCGGCACTGCCGTCCTTTGACAGGGTAACCAGGAGAGAACGCCCATCCGGAGCCCAGTTTGGGGCGGAGTTCATGCCCCGGTAGCTTGCGACTTTCTCACGCTTGCCTGACGTGAGCTCATGGACGTAGATAGCCGGGCGACCGCCCTCAAAAGAAACATAAGCAAGTTTTTGCCCGTCCGGAGACCAATCGGGGGAGAGTATCGGTTCTGAGCTCTTCAGTAGAACTCGAGAATTGCGTCCGTCAGCGTCGCTGGTCTGCAATTCGTATACAGGCTTGCCCAGCAAATCATTCTGGGTCACATAAGCGAGCTTCGTTGAGAAGGCGCCTTTGATACCTGTAACTGCCTCGTAGACTTTGTCGGCAACATAATGACCCAGAGAACGCAGACTGTCGCGGTCGACCGTCGACTGCTGGCCGAGAATGCGCTGCTGACGGTTTACATCCAGCAGCTCAAAGCGCAACTGCACCCGTCCGTTTGCGGCCGGGGTCAGTTCGCCCACGACCAGATACTGCTGGTCGAGCAGGCGCCAATCACGGTAGTAGACCTGGTCACCGCGGGACGGCAAGCTCAGCATTTTCTCCGGCGCCAATGCCTTGAAATCGCCGCTCATCATGAGGTCGTCCCGCACCACTCCCGCTACATCCTCGGGCAGAGACATATTTTCAGGATTGGCGAATGGCACCACGGAGATCGGCAGGGCACTATCAGCGCCCTCGGTGATGCGAATGTTCAGCTCACTCTGTACCGGCATCGCAACCAGCAAAAGAAGAGCGAAACAGATCTGAGACAATGTTTTACGGCTTACCATGGCGTCCTACCGAAGTGTTTCGGGATTGAAGGTGATCGTAAACTGGCGGAAGCTGCGATTGAAAATGCGCGCATCTTCGGGCACTGGAAACCTATTGACTTTCCGCACCGCACTCAACGCGGAGTTGTCGAAAGCGGCACTACCACTACCGCTGACAAGCTCGACGCTGGCAAGTTCACCTGTCGGCAAAAGACTGATTCTCAGCACAGCTTCCATTTGCTGATTCGCTGCAGGCGGAACAAACCAGTTGTTTTTGAGCACCTGCTTTATCCTGGACTCATACTCACTGGTGACCGACTGTGCCCGTTGAGCATCTGCACGTGCCTGCTCCGCGGCTCGGGCTGCCTCTTCGGCGCGCTGCTGAGCCTGACTGCGGGCTTCCGTCGCCTGTTCACTCATTTGCCTCAGCCGCTCTTCCTGTGCCCTTCGACGAGCCTCACGTTCTTCCTCCTCTTTACGGGCCTGCTCCTGTCTGCGCTTTTCTTCTTCCTGACGTCGCCGTTGCTCTTCCTGTTTCTGTCTCTCGGCCGCCTCTCGTTTTCGGCGCGCCTCTTCTTCCGTCCTTCGTTTCTCCTCAGCTCGACGCTTCTCTTCAGCTAGACGTTGCTCCTCAGCTTTTCGCGCCTGTTCCGCCTTCCGTTGCTGCTCGGCCTCCTGCTGTTTGCGTTCTGCTTCAGCCTGCTCCGCCTGCCGTTTTTTCTCAAGCGCGATCGCCTTCGGGTCAGGCTGAGGCTCTGGCTCTGGTTCTGGCTCTGGTTCTGGCTCTGGCTTCGGTTCAGGCTGAGGCGCCTGAGCAGGCGTCCGGGGCTCGGGGGGCTGAACCGACTCGGGCGACACCAGCCGCGCTTGAATACTCGAGGGTCTGTTGACCTCTTGCGGACTGGTCCATTGCCAGCTCACCAGACTGATGACTGCGATCACCCCGTGCACGAGCACGGACAGCCCCACCGGGCCGAGTAAAGGCTCCCGTTCGACCTGTGATTTTCTTGAATTACGATCATCCACAGGCGTTACCCTTGGGGCTCCTCTGTTATCAAGCCGACACGCTGTGCGCCGACCTGTTGCAGCCGTGACATGAGACTCACCACTGTGCCATACGCCACTTTGTGGTCGCCCCGCACAAGCACATTCGCATCAGGGCGCTGCGCAAGAATTTTTTCAACCTGCGCCTGAACAAGTTCGATGGAGAGGGCCCGCTCGGGCTCTTCACCGGCATCAAGATAATAGGCGCCGTCCGCATCCACAGACACGATCACCGGTTCCGCATCTTTATCCATATCTATGGGTTCGGAGGTGGTTTGCGGCAGTTCCACGCTCACCCCCTGGGTCAGCATGGGCGCCGTGATCATGAAAATGACCAGCAACACCAGCATGACGTCGATGTAGGGCACGACGTTTATGTCGGACATTGACTTGCGCCGGGGGCGCGGGGCCTGATTCATAGCCATAGGAGTGTGCTCGCTTCCTGGCCCGGTTTAGCCGCGTTCGCTGCTGTGAACGCGGCGATGGAGAATACTGGAGAATTCTTCAGCAAAGGTCTCGTAATTGCGCAACAGGGTATCGGATTGGGCAGCAAAACGGTTATAGGCCATCACCGCCGGGATTGCCGCAAACAGACCCATCGCCGTGGCTATCAGCGCTTCGGAGATGCCTGGGGCTACCGTGGCAAGCGTAGCCTGCTGCATCTGAGCGAGACCACGAAATGAGTTCATGATGCCCCAAACGGTACCGAACAGCCCGATATAGGGGCTGGTAGAGCCTACGGTTGCAAGAAACGGGAGGTGATTTTCCAGTTTGTCGCCCTCACGGGACAGTGCGACGCGCATCGCCCGCTGGGTGCCTTCCAGAATGGCATCCCGATCTTCACTCTGCTGGCGGAGTCGGGAAAATTCCTTGAAGCCAGCTCTGAAGACTGACTCCATGCCCCCATAAGGCGTCGGACTGGCATTGACTTCCCGGTACAGCTGCCCCAGATCCATGCCGGACCAGAAGCGCTCTTCGAATGTTTCGTGACTCTTACGCGCCTGCTTGAAAATCTTCAGCCGCTGGAAAATGATGCCCCACGATACGACCGAAGCAAGCAACAACAGCAACATCACCATCTGGACCAGGAAACTGGCATTGGCGATCAGATGCCAAATTGATAACTGCGAGTCCACATTGATCTCCTATCAGTAACGGAAACTCTTTAGAGCGCTTGACTCGACCGGTGTGTGGGCAATGCCTGCGCTCGTAAGAAAAAACAAACCCTAGAAACAATGACTGAAGCCTTGCCAGCTGCCCGACTTCAAGGTCATGCGGCTCTTTCAACCAGCCCGCTCAAGAGCAGCCCTCAGGCTTTCCGGCATGGCCCGTGGTCTGCCGGTTAGCAGATTTGTACAGGCAACCTTGATTCGCGCCTGCACAAGTACGTCGCCAGACCCGGCCAGGCCAACCTGCTGCTCAAAATCCATGTAGGTTTTGCCGAAGCGAGTGACGTCTGCCGATACCCATAACTGGTCGTCCAATCGTGCCGGGCGGAGATACCGTATCTCAAGCCCGTGAACGACAAAACTGATATTTTCGCCCAGTCCCGCCCGCATGGCTATGCCACGCGCTCTCGCCCATTCCGTGCGCGCCCTTTCCATGAACTTCAGATAGTTGGCATAAAAGACGATTCCGCCGGCGTCAGTGTCTTCTATATAGACCCGTACGGGCCAGGTGAAAGGCGGAGCGGGATCTGTCATTCATGCCCCCCCGGGGACGGGTTGAAAGCGTCCTGCTGACCGCCCGCAGCGGCCGTGCCCGGTACCGGCAACCCGAAATGGAGATAGGCGTGGGTTGTTGCCATACGGCCACGGGACGTCCTTACCATGTAGCCCTGCTGAATGAGAAATGGCTCCAGTACATCCTCGATAGTGCCGCGTTCTTCGCTTATAGCTGCCGCAAGGCTATCAACTCCGACCGGGCCACCGTCAAATTTCTCAACCAGCGCCAGAAGCAGGCGCCGATCCATGTGATCGAATCCCTGTTGATCGACCTTAAGTAAGTTGAGGGCCTCATCAGCGACAGTCTGACCGATACGGCCATCGTAACGAACCTCAGCAAAATCACGGACCCTTCGCAGCAACCGATTCGCAATGCGAGGGGTCCCACGGGAACGCCTGGCGATCTCGCCGGCTCCGGCAGTGTCTATTTCCAGTCCTAACAGGGCAGCCGAGCGAGAGACTATGTGGGTCAGGTCAGCCACGCTGTAGAACTCCAGACGCTGCACGATACCGAACCTGTCCCGCAACGGGGAGGTCAGCAGACCTGCGCGGGTGGTCGCACCGACCAGGGTGAACGCGGGCAGATCAAGCTTGATCGAACGTGCGGCGGGTCCTTCGCCGATCATGATATCGAGCTGATAGTCTTCCATGGCCGGATAGAGAATTTCTTCGACGACCGCGTTAAGCCGATGAATCTCATCGATAAAGAGAACATCGCCTTCTTCAAGATTGGTGAGAATCGCGGCAAGGTCACCTGCTTTCTCAAGCACCGGCCCTGAAGTGCTTTTGATCGCGACCCCCATCTCATTGGCGATGATATTGGCCAGCGTGGTCTTGCCTAACCCGGGGGGACCAAAGATGAGCACGTGGTCAAGTGCCTCCTCCCTCGCCCGGGCAGCGCTGACAAAAATATCCATTTGCTCGCGGACCGCGGGCTGCCCCACGTAGTCGACCAGACGCTGTGGCCGGATAGCGCGGTCCTGATGCTCGTCTTTGGCTACGGCCTGGGGAGCAATAAGCCTGTCGGATTCGATCATTGCGTCTTCCAGTTGTCGGTCCAGGGCCGTGGGGAAAGGCCGCGCTTATTCTACAGATTCACCTGGCCCGTCGCGTTACCAAACAGTCAGACAGAATCGCAACGCATCTACAATGGCGAGCGCCATTTGAAGGCGACTCAGCGCAGCATGCCTTTTAGCGCCTGCCTGATCAACGCTTCGCTGTCCAAGCCATCCACGGCGATACGCGCAACGGCCCTACTCGCCTCCTGAGGCTTGTAACCCAAGGCGATCAGCGCCTCCTCCGCTTCCTCCACGGCGGTAGCAGGCCGCGCCTGCACCCGAGCAGGGCCCGAATCGGTGCCGATAATGACTGGCTTGTTCTCGAGGAGTTTGATGCGATCGCTCATTTCAATCACAAGGCGTTCGGCTGTTTTTTTCCCTACACCCGGGATTTTGACGAGTCGGGCCACATCGTGGGTTTCCACTGCCGCAATAAATGCTTCTGGCTCCAGCCCAGACAGGATAGTCAGCGCCATTTTCGGGCCTACACCGCTGGTCCGTATCAGCATACGGAAGAGGTCGCGGTCCATGCGCTCAGCGAATCCATATAACGCCTGAAAGTCCTCGCGAACCACGAAGTGCGTCAGCAAAACGGCCTCGGCCCCGACCTCGCCTAACCGAAAAAACGTCGTATATGGGATTTCGATGTCGTATCCCACCCCGCCGCATTCAATTAGTGCAAGGCCGGGCCGCTTTTCCAGCAATGTGCCTCTGATCCGCCCGATCACTTTCTACCTCCGTTATGAGAGAACAGTACATGGTAGGTTGAGAAGGCAACGGCGAATGTCGCTTCAGGACGCCCGGCCCCGGCGGACTGTCCGGGATACGTTCAATCGCAGCATACTTTGCCTGAAGTTGGAGTGGCTGACCGCAATCGCAAGGGCGTCTGCTGCATCAGCCTGAGGCTTCCGCGAGAGTTTCAGTAGTGCCTGGACCATATGCTGCACCTGTGATTTCTCAGCAGCCCCCTTCCCTACCACTGCCTGCTTGACCTGACGCGCCGAATATTCAAAAACGGGCAGACCGGCATTGGCCGCGCACACGATTGCCGCGCCTCGGGCTTGTCCCAGCTTCAATGCCGAGTCGGCGTTTTTGGCCAGAAACACCTGCTCAATCGCGAACTCTTCAGGTCGAAACGTCGCGATCAGCTCGGCGAGTCCGGCATAAATAATCTGGAGACGCTCGGCCAGTGGCTTCTCGCCCATGCGAATGCAGCCACTATCGAGGTATTCCATATGGCGCCCTTCGGTGCGAATGACGCCGTAACCGGTAATACGGGAACCGGGGTCCACGCCGAGAATGATCGTCATGGAGCGGCCCACATTGCCCGCTCAACCCAGTCCGGCATCCGTTGTGGCATATGCTCACACCCAGGCGTAGCCGCAATCAGCACAATGGACCGGGTAGCCGCGTACGGCTTCTCGGCGACAGGACATTGAGCAAGTCGACCTGTCGGGTCATGAATCAGCCTTTAACATTGGACTGATCGACGCCGGCCTGATTATTCTCAGCCACAGGCTTGCGGAGACGGATATGCAGTTCCTGCAACTGCTTCTCGTCCACTTCACCCGGGGCTTCTGTCATCAGGCAGGTGGCACTCTGGGTTTTCGGGAAGGCAATAACGTCCCGAATGGATTGAGCTCCAGTCATCAACATGATCAGGCGGTCAAGCCCGAAAGCCAGCCCGCCATGGGGCGGGCATCCAAACCGCAGTGCGTCCAGAAGGAAGCCGAATTTCGCGCGCGCCGCCTCATGGTCGATACCGAGCAGCCCGAATACCGTTTCCTGCATTTTCTCGTCGCTGATACGGATGGACCCGCCGCCCAGTTCGGTGCCATTGAGCACCATATCGTAAGCACGGGAAAGGGCATTGGCGGGATCCGCCTTGAGTTCTTCAGCACTGCATGAGGGCGCCGTGAACGGATGATGAATCGCATGAAGGCCGCCATCTGGAAGCTCTTCGAACATGGGGAAGTCGACAACCCAGCACGGCGCCCATTCCCGCTCCAGGCGACCCAGGTCATGACCAACCTTGACGCGCAGTGCGCCCAGTGCCTCATTGACGACATTAACCTTGTCGGCGCCGAAAAAGACGATGTCGCCATCAGCGGCCCCGAGCCGCTTCATAATAGCCAGGCTGGTCTCCTCACCGAGGAACTTGACGATGGGCGACTGCAGACCTTCTGCGCCCTTTGCCAGCTCGTTAACCTTGATCCAGGCCAGGCCGCGTGCGCCGTAGATCGCGACGAATTTGGTATAGTCGTCGATCTGCTTGCGCGACAGTTCACCACCCTGGGGCACTCGCAACGCTGCCACCCGACCTTTCGGATCCTTGGCCGGACCGGAAAAGACTTTGAAGTCGACATCTGCAACCAAGTCAGCCACGTCAACCAGTTCCAGAGGGATGCGCAGATCAGGCTTGTCACTGCCATAGCGCGACATGGCTTCGGCGTAGGTTATCCGCGGAAATTCCGGCAGCTCAACCGACAGGAGCTCAGCAAACATCTGGCGGACCATCCTCTCCATGATGCCGGTCAGTTGAACCTCATCGATAAACGAGCACTCCACATCCACCTGGGTAAACTCAGGCTGACGATCCGCGCGCAGATCCTCGTCGCGGAAGCATTTGGCAACCTGATAATAACGGTCGATCCCGGACACCATCAGCAACTGTTTGAACAACTGAGGTGACTGGGGTAACGCAAAAAAGCTTCCAGCATGGGTACGGGAGGGCACCAGGTAATCGCGAGCGCCTTCCGGTGTGGCCCGGGTGAGAATCGGCGTCTCAATATCGAGAAACCCTTCCCCATCCAGGAAATTACGAATATAAGTGGTTACCCGTGAGCGGAACCGCAGCCGATTGAGCATCTCGGGCCTACGCAGATCCATGAAGCGGTAGCGCAGCCGAACGTCTTCGCCCACGTCGACATACTCGTCGAGCGGAAAGGGCGGCGTTGCGGCCGCATTGAGCAACTCGAGTTCTTTGCCCAGAACCTCAACCTGGCCGGTCGCCATATTGCTGTTCTCGGTACCAGCCGGGCGCGCGCGGACACGTCCGCGGACCTTCACTACGTACTCACTTCGGACCTTGTCGGCCCGCGCGAAGCTTTCAGCAGTATCGGGGTCAAACACGACCTGGGCGATACCATCACGATCCCGCAGATCAAGAAAGATCACGCCACCGTGGTCGCGACGCCGGTGCACCCAGCCGCAAAGGGTAACGTCCTGATCAATGTGGGACTCGTTGATAGCACCGCAATAATGACTCCGCATACCGCCTACCTGTCTCTTCGGGTTAACTTTTATATGACGAAAATTCGGGAGATTTAAGCTTTCCCGTATCTTTAGCTCGCTTCCGCAGGCTTGGACTTACTCGCGGTGACTTCTGAGCTGCCGGCACTGGCGTTTGACGCAGCGGCGGGCGTGGAATCGCCAGCCAGATTCTTTTTGCCGCCCGTTTTGAAATCAGTTTCATACCAGCCGCTGCCCTTGAGCCTGAATCCGGCCGCTGAGATCTTTTTCCGCAGGGTTTCGCCCTGGCATGCCGGACAGACCGTCAGCGGGTCTGCGCTCATGCGCTGGATGAAATCTTTTTCAAGGCCACAGGCCGTACACACATACTCATAAATTGGCATGATCAATCCTCTAAACCAACCAAACGCCATTAGACAGTCAGCGCCATACCGCATTTCGCAAACCAACAGTTCGCCGAGCAACAGCTCCCGGAGAAATAGCTCGTGGACAAAGCTTTGGCTCAACCTCAGGCGCGCGCGGGATTCGCCATGCGCTGACACCGGGTTGAGTTCGCCAACTTTAAGGCGCCCCATACAGAGTTCCAGACAAGCAGAGAGCGGCTGCTATCAAGTGAACGCGCGCCCTCACCCACCAAGGGGGATCTACGGCGGGCCGTCCTTTTGGAAGGCCAACATTATAAACACATTGGCAACGAAAATCAGAAAGCGTTTGCGACCCGGCGACGTGGTCAGATCAAGCCTGGACAACCACTTCAGTGGGGCTATCCTCTCTCACAGACGATACAATGCAACGTCCATTTCGGCCCAATGCGGCCTCAACAACTTACCGAAAATCCAACTGGGGTAGCCAGTGTCGCTTCGCACAGAGCAGAAACTTAAAACCCGCCGCGCACTCATGGATGCGGCCCTGGGGCTACTCAGCGCCGACCGGGGTTTCGGCAGCCTGAGCCTCCGAGAGGTCGCTCGCGAAGCGGGCGTCGCGCCGACTTCGTTTTACCGTCACTTCACAGATCTGGACGAACTGGGCCTGGCTTTGGTAGATGAAGCAGGCGTGGCCCTGAGGCAGCTGATGCGCCAGGCCCGGAAGAGAATCCGCAGGGGCGGCAGTACAATCACCACTTCAGTCGATACTTTCATGGAGTATCTGACGACCAACGCCACGCTGTTCAGGCTGCTTCTGAGGGAGCGTTCCGGTGTTTCGCCAGCTTTCCGGACAGCGATCCACGCCGAGATCAAGCACTTCGTAACGGAGCTGAGCGAAGACCTGGACCGCCTGGGCAAGGAGCGAAAGAAGCCGCTTTCGGACTCTTATCTGGTAGCTGAGGCAATGGTTACACTGGTATTCAACCAGGGTGCAGAAGCCCTGGACGCACCGGCCAAGGCGCGCGCCGAGGTGACAGAGAAGCTGAACAAGCAACTGCGGATCGTACTGGTCGGTGCTCAGGCGCTGGCAGAGTAAATTATTTACTATCAGCCATTTAGAAGAGGTTCTTGAGAGGCTTTAGTCTTTCCTGAACTGCCACCAACTGAGAATGGCTGTACGGTTCAGCCGGCAGCTTCCCCCACACCGGGCCAGGCCAGGCGGGGTCGTCCCGATAGCGGACAATGTGGTGAATGTGAAGCTGGGAGACCTGATTCCCCAGCGCAGCAATATTAAGCTTGTCGCCGCCAAATTCGTCCATAAGCCATCGACCCAGACGGGTGGACTCCTCCAGCCACTGGAGCCGGTCCTCCCGGCTCAGTTCGTAGAGCTCCAATACGCCCTCGCGTCGGGGCACAAGGATAAGCCAGGGATACTGCCTGTCGTTCATCAGCAGAACTTCGCTTAGAGGCCAGTGCGCAATCACCTCGGTATCGGCGGCTAGCCTGGAAGCGAGCTGGAAAGCAGTCATAGGCTGCGGTTATCCCGATGATTGAGAGACAGGGCGAGCGAAACTGTTTCTCAACAGTTCCGCTCGCAGGAAGCTACTTCTGGAACTGGTTCAGACCGCGCCCAATCGCATAGTAAGTCAATCCACGGCGGGTCAGCATCTCAGGCTCATAAAGGTTTCGGCCATCAAAAACAACAGGATGCGATAGATTCTTTGCAATCAACTCGAAATCGGGCGACCGAAATTCCTTCCACTCAGTGCAGATCACCAACGCGTCCGCATTCTTGAGTGCCTGCTCTTTTGTACCGCAAAGGTGCAGGCCTGCCTGGTCTCCGTAGATGCGCTGGGTTTCTTCCATCGCTTCCGGGTCAAACGCCTGGACCTGTCCTCCCGCCTTCCAGATCGATTCCATTACCGTCCGGCTGGGCGCCTCGCGCATGTCGTCAGTGTTGGGTTTGAAGGCCAGGCCCCAAAGAGCGATCGTCTTGCCTTTCAGGTCTCCCTTGAAATGGTGATTCAGCTTGTCGAACAGGACATGTTTCTGGGCATCATTGACGTCCTCGACCGCGTCGAGAAGACGGGCTTCATAATCAATCGCACGAGCAGCCCGCGCCAGTGCCTTTACGTCCTTTGGAAAGCACGAGCCGCCATAACCACAACCGGGATAGATAAAGTGGTAGCCAATACGCGGGTCGGAGCCGATACCACGGCGAATGTGCTCGACATCCGCTCCCAGTCGCTCGGCCAGGTTAGCAATCTCGTTCATGAAGCTGATTTTGGTGGCGAGCATGGCATTTGCAGCGTACTTGGTAAGCTCTGCCGAACGGACATCCATGTAGATCATCCGTTCGTGATTGCGGTTGAAGGGATAATAGGCTTCGCGCAGCAACTCTTTGGCACGGTCGCTCTCTACCCCGACAATAATCCGGTCGGGCTTCATGAAATCGTTAACAGCCGCGCCTTCTTTCAGGAACTCAGGGTTGGACACCACATCAAAGTCGAGCTTCTTGCCGCGCTTGTCGAGCTCTTCCTGAACAGCGACAGCAACTTTGTCAGCAGTCCCTACCGGAACCGTGGACTTGTCGATAATGACGCGGTAGTCCTCCATGCGCGAGCCAATGGTCCGGGCTACAGCCAGCACGTACTGAAGATCGGCTGAGCCATCTTCGTCTGGAGGCGTCCCCACGGCAATGAATTGCAGTTCGCCATGGGCTACGGCTTCGTCGGCATCCGTAGTGAAGCTCAGGCGACCCGCCTCAACGTTGTGGTGAACGATAGGCTCCAGGCCGGGCTCGTAGATGGGGATATGCCCTTCCCGCAGACGCGCTACCTTATTCTCATCCACATCGACACAGACCACGTGGTGGCCGGCGTCCGCTAGACATGCACCGGATACAAGACCCACATAGCCAGTCCCAAAAATCGTAATACGCATGTTTCCAGTTCCCTGAAGTTGTTGTGGTCAAAGTAGGCTTACTTGCGCTCGAGCCAGAGACGTTCCCAGGCGAGCGCGGTGGTAACGATAGTGTCGAGGTCGTCGTAGTCCGGCTTCCAGCCCAGCGTTGCACGGATCTGCTGGTTGTCTGCCATCAGCGCCGCCGGATCGCCAGCACGCCGCTCTGTTTCTTTGACGGGGAAATCCACCCCCCCAATACGCTTCACCGCCTCTATCACTTCCCTGACGGTGAAGCCGCGGCCGTAGCCACAGTTGAGGATACGGGACTCGCCACCCCCGGCCATGTAGTCAAGCGCCATCACGTGCGCCTTGGCCAGATCCTCAACATGGATATAATCCCGAACACACGTGCCGTCGCGGGTGCCGTAGTCGGTGCCAAAAATCTGCATACCGTCCCTCTGGCCGGTCGAGCACTCGCTGGCGACTTTGATCAGATGGGTGGCCTCCGGAGTCGCCTGACCGATACGCGACTGCGGGTCGGCTCCGGCTACGTTGAAATAGCGAAGAATGACGTGTTGCAGGCCTGACGCAGCGGACAGATCCGTAATCATCCGCTCGCTCATCATTTTTGAGGCACCATAGGGATTGATCGGCAAAAGCGGGCTCAGCTCGTCAATTATGGGCTCATCAGGCATACCGTACACAGCAGCGGTTGAGGAAAAGACCAGGCGGGGAACCTTGAACCGATCGATTGCCTTGAGGAGATTAAGGGTATTGCGCGTGTTGTTGCCATAGTACTTGAGCGGATTTTCAACGGACTCAGGTACAACAATATTGGCGGCAAAATGCAGCACAGCATCAAATTTACCGGCCTCGAAGACAGCATGGAGCGCGTCTTCATCGGCGACGTCACCCACTACGAGCTCACCGTAGGTTACAGCCCAGGGATACCCGGTCGAAAGGTTGTCGTAGACCACAATGTCATGCCCGGCTTCGCCAAGCTGCCGTACTACGTGGCTGCCAATGTAACCGGCACCGCCAGTGACCAGTACCTTCATCCACTATCTCCCTGTTGAGAATTGCATCAGTCGTGCTGTCAGTCTGTAATGTCGCGCTTCGCCGCAAGCCGCTCTGCTTTTCGCAGCGCCCGACGGTGAGCAAAAAAATCGCTGATCAAGCGCTGGCAAGGCTCGGCGAGCACACCTTCAATGACGCTGACTCGCCAGTTCATGGCGTCGTGTTCAAGCAGCGCATTGCGCGAAACCACCGCCCCTGCCTTGGGCTCACGGGCGCCGAATACGAGCCGCGATATGCGGGCATGCACCAGCGCGCCAGCGCACATAGTACAGGGTTCGAGTGTTACGTAGAGAGTAGCTCCACTGAGACGGTAATTTTCGGCTCGTTCGCACGCGGCCCTGATGGCCCTGATTTCGGCATGGGCGGTACCATCGCAACTACTTATAGGGGCGTTGTAACCGGTCCCAAGCTCTACCCCACCAGCGACGACGACCGCGCCTACGGGCACTTCCCCGTTGACTTCAGCTTGAGCTGCCAGTTCAAGCGCTCGTTGCATCCAGCGAAGATCCTCAGCCGTATGCTCGACCCCGTCCGTCGGAACGGTCATTGCTGAAATTTCATTCCCACTCAATGGTCGCTGGCGGCTTGGAGGAGACGTCGTACGTTACCCGGGAGACACCAGAGATCTCGTTGATAATCCGATTCGAGACCGTTTCCAGCAGCTCATAGGGCAAGTGCGCCCAACGGGCAGTCATAAAGTCGATCGTTTCAACTGCTCGCAAAGCGATCACGTACTCATAGCGGCGACCATCGCCGACCACACCTACGGACTTCACCGGCAGGAAAACCGCAAATGCCTGGCTGGTCTTGTGGTACCAATCGGCGCGGTGTAACTCTTCGAGAAAGATAGCGTCGGCCCGACGCAGAATGTCAGCATATGGTTTTTTGACTTCGCCAAGTATACGTACGCCCAACCCGGGACCGGGAAACGGATGCCGATAGACCATGTCGTACGGCAGCCCCAGCTCAAGGCCGATTCTTCGAACCTCATCCTTGAACAACTCTCGCAGCGGCTCCACCAGTTTCATACGCATGGTTTCCGGCAGGCCGCCCACATTATGGTGAGACTTGATCACCTGGGCCTTGCCCGTCTTAGCCGCCGCTGACTCGATAACATCGGGATAGATGGTGCCCTGGGCCAGCCAGTTCACGTCCTCGATCCGCGTTGCTTCGGCGTCGAACACTTCAATGAAGGTATTGCCGATGACCTTACGCTTCTGCTCCGGGTCCGACACCCCCTTGAGCCGATCAAGAAACAGGTCCTCGGCGTCCGCCCGGATGACCTTGACGCCCATGCTCTTGGCGAACATATCCATGACCTGATCGCCTTCGTGCAGACGCAGCAAGCCATTGTCCACAAAGACGCATGTCAGCTGGTCGCCGATGGCCTTATGCAGAAGGGCCGCTGTTACGGACGAGTCAACGCCTCCAGACAGCCCCAGGAGCACCTTGTCAGTACCTACCTGATCGCGAATCTGCCTGACCGCATCATCGACGATCTGGCTCGGGGTCCAGAGCGTCTCACAACCGCAGATCTGGCGTACGAAGTTTTCCAGTATCCGCTGGCCCTGAAGGGTATGTGTGACCTCCGGATGAAACTGCACGGCAAAAAGCTTCTTCTCGACATGCTGCATGGCGGAAATCGGGGCACTTTCGGTCGAGGCTACCAGTTCGAATTCAGGCGGCAGCTTGACCACTTGGTCGCCGTGGCTCATCCACACGTCCAGCACAGGCTCGCCCTGATCGGTGACATGATCCGATATGCCTTTAAGCAGATCGCTACCGGTACGGACCTTGACCTGGGCGTAGCCAAACTCCTGCTTGTCGGCACCCGCTACCCGACCACCCAACTCTTCGGCCATGGTCTGCATGCCGTAGCAGATACCCAGAACCGGCAGCGCCATGTCAAAAACGCCAGCGGGCGCACGAGGCGAGTCTAGCTTGGTGACAGATTCCGGACCACCAGCGAGAATTATCCCCCGGGGGGAGAACTCGCGGATTTCCTCAACACTGATGTCGAAAGGCTTAACTTCACAGTAGACGCCAATCTCACGGATACGCCGGGCGATCAACTGAGTGTATTGCGAGCCGAAGTCCAGTATCAGCAAGCGGTGGTCATGAATATTCTGAGCCATGAATTCCTCGAGTCAGAGACGCAACAGGGCGACATTCGAGCCGCCCTGTTGCGCTGGAGAACCGTCCTGAAGGTAAGAGCAAAGCGCCGCAAAGGCCTCGACTGTTACCCGATACGGTAATTAGGCGCTTCTTTGGTGATGGTCACGTCGTGGACATGACTCTCACGCATCCCGGCATTGGTGATACGGGTAAACTGGGGTTTTGTCCGCATTTCTTCGATATTCCGGCAACCGGTGTAGCCCATGGATGCGCGCAGACCACCCATCATCTGATGCACGATGGCTTTCATGGGTCCCTTGCATGCAACCCGGCCTTCAATGCCCTCGGGTACAAGCTTTTCGGTACCTTCGCTGGCATCCTGGAAGTAGCGGTCGCTGGACCCCTGCCCCATGGCCCCCAGAGAACCCATACCCCGGTAAGCTTTATACGTGCGCCCCTGGAAAAGCTCGACTTCTCCGGGTGCCTCGTCTGTACCCGCCAGCAGACTGCCTACCATTACAGCATGGGCACCCGCGGCGACGGCCTTGGCCAGGTCACCGGAGAAACGAACGCCGCCGTCGGCAATCACCGCGACGTCGCTGTTGCGAAGGGCCTCGGCGACATTGGATACCGCCGTTATTTGTGGCACGCCAATACCGGCCACAATGCGTGTGGTACAGATGGAGCCCGGGCCGATACCAACCTTGACTGCATCCGCGCCCGCTTCGGCCAATGCCAGAGCTGCGTCTGCTGTCGCGATATTGCCGGCGATCACCTGTACATCCGGGTAGCGCTGCTTGACCCAGCGGACGCGCTCGACCACGCCGCGGGAATGACCGTGCGCCGTGTCGATAACAATGACGTCTACCCCAGCATCCACCAGTGCAGCAATACGCGCTTCAGTGTCGCCACCGGTACCTACTGCCGCACCGCAGCGCAGGTGACCCTGGGCGTCTTTACAGGCGGCCGGATAATCGCTGGCCTTCTGGATGTCCTTGACGGTTATGAGCCCCTTGAGCTCGTAACTGTCATTGACCACCAGCACTTTCTCGATGCGGTGGCGGTGCAGCAGCTCTTTGACTTCTTCCAGGTCGGCGCCTTCCTTGACCGTTACAAGTTTGTCCTTGGGCGTCATGATATCCGCGACTTTGGTGTCGAGCCGTCCTTCAAAACGGATGTCGCGGCCGGTGACAATGCCCACCAGATCGGGACCGTCGACGACCGGTAGCCCGGAAATCTTGTTGGCAAAGGTGATGTCCAGAAGCTCTCGTACCGTCGTTTCAGGCGAAACGGTGATCGGATCCTTGACGACGCCACTTTCAAACTTCTTCACTTTACGCACAGCCGCGGCCTGTTGCTCCACGGTCATATTCTTGTGGATGATGCCGATCCCGCCAACCTGGGCCATCGCAATCGCCAACTCGGCACCGGTCACCGTATCCATGGCTGCCGATACAAGGGGCACGTTGAGTTCAATGCCGCGGGTGACACGTGTTTTGAGCTGCACCTCATTGGGTAGGACTTCAGAGTAACCGGGGATCAATAAAACGTCGTCGAAGGTAAGCGCTTCTTGGGCGATTCGCAGCATGGAGGGCGGCCTTTAAGACTAGCGATGTATAAGCGCGCTATTATAATTCCGCGCCGGGACGGGGTAAAGGAAGCATCCGGGCGACCGCACCATTGGCGGGGATGTGCTGCCGCGTGCCGGATAACTGAACGGAGACCCGCGCTAGCCTGAGCTCACCTGCGGACGGCTTTGCTTGGACACCAGCCAGACCCCAAAAGCCACTAGCACGACACTCAGGCCGTGGTGCCACCCAGGCGCCTCACCGAACAGGAACACGCCGGTCAGGCCGCCCGTGAGCGTGACCAGATAACCGAGCTGACTGAAATACACCGGGTCAACCTGACGCAAAAACTGGAAGTAGCTCACGTAGCCGCCTGTCATAAGCAGTACCTGCAGGGCCAGTGGCAGCATTGAGCCAACCCCTGTCCCTGACCAACCGGACCATAGCGCGACCGCGAGCAGTGGCACGAAGAGCATGCCCGATGCCAGCAGCATACCGGCAGCCAGCGCAGTGGCCGACATTTCTGTCGGCATACGCTGTTTCCGGTAGATATTGCCTATTGCGAGAGAGAGCGGAATGAACAGGCCGATGTAAGGTACCGCCACCTCATCCGTATTGGCGCCAAGTAACGGGGCCAGTACCAGCGTCAGAGCGCCGACGGTCCCCAACAACAGACCGGCTACCCGCAGAGGCGCGAGCCTGTCCAACCCCAGTAGCCAGCTTAATGCCTGCGTGAACACGGGCGACAACAGATAGAAAACCGCGGCGGTAATGACGCCATCCTGCGCCATTGTCAGAAAAACCAGCCAGTTGGGAATGACCAGTGCCAGAGCGCCGGAGATCGCCGAATAGCCCCAGAAGCCTGCTCGCCAGAAGCCCTGGGCGGGCTTCATAACCGCAAAAATAGCCGTCAGCAACGCGCCGGCCAGCAGCACCGGCGCAAGGGTAAACGTCAGCCCGCCCCAGCCACTGTTGCGGGCCCAGTTCACGGTGGCAAGCATAAGCCCGAGGGTGATCCCTGTCCGGGCCAGTAGAAAGACCATGTGTCGACGATCACTCACATCACATTCCCTGGATGAGGTCGGGCGGGCTACCGGGCCGGATCATATCAGACACAGACACAAACCGAATGACAGCTCGTCCATGGGCTGCAAAGAACGCCCGGGGCTTTCAGGACGGCAGATATCGTCTGCTAAGATGCATCACCGGAAACCCAACGGAGCACCCCATGGCGTTAACATTGGATGAGCCTGTACCACGCAGCCACGCCTTGACGGTCAGCGAACTGACCCGCCAGGTTCGTCACCTTCTGGAAGTGAGTTTTCTCCAGGTTTACGTGGAGGGCGAAATCTCCGGCCTGTCCCGGCCGTCGTCAGGGCATTGGTACTTCTCCATCAAAGATGCCAAAGCCCAGATCCGCTGCGCCATGTTCCGCTCCCGGAGCCAGTTGGTGAGGATTCAGCCCAAGGATGGCGATCAGGTAATGCTGCGCGCCAAGGTCAGCCTTTATGAAGCGCGGGGCGATTTCCAGCTCATTGTTGAAGCTATTGAGCCCGCCGGACTGGGCGAACTCCAGCGCGCCATTGAGGCGCTAAAGCATAAACTCAAAGACGAAGGGCTTTTCAACGATGAGCACAAGCAGGCGCTGCCCGTCCTGCCTGGCCGCATTGGGGTCGTCACTTCGCCTACCGGAGCGGCTATACACGACATTCTGTCAGTGCTCGGACGGCGTTTTCCCGGCATTCCGGTGACGCTCTACCCAACCGCTGTACAGGGCAGGCAGGCCGCTGGAGAGATAGCGGCGGCCATCGAACTGGCCAACCGGCATCAGCGTTGCGATGTGTTGATAGTCGGCCGCGGTGGCGGCTCACTGGAGGACCTCTGGCCGTTCAACGAAGAGCGCGTCGCGCGGGCCATTTTTGCCAGCCGTATACCGACGGTGAGTGCTGTTGGCCATGAGGTCGATTTTACGATAGCGGACTTTGTGGCCGACTGGCGTGCACCGACACCGTCAGCTGCAGCGGAGAAACTTTCGCCCAACCGGCAGGACTGGCTAGACCAACTGACGAGGCTGGAAGAACGTCTGATACTGGCCGCGAGGCGCCGGCTGACCGGGCTGCGCGAATGCCTCGGCCAATTGAGGCAGCGCCTGCGCGACCCTCGTCGCCAATTGGAAGACAGCGCCCAGCGCCTGGACGACCTCGACCGCCGCCTTACCATTGCGCTGAACCAGCAGTTGCGCCGAAAGGACCAGCGTTTCTGTGAAATTCGAGGCCGCCTGATAGCGCAATCTCCTCAGCGCCGTATCGCCCCTGCCCGGGAAAAGGCCCGGTCTGTCGCTCACAGACTCGAGCGGGCCATGTCCCAACGATTGGAGCGGGCGGAGCAGCGCCTGCGACACGCCGCAAGCTCACTGGACCTTATCAGCCCCCTCGCTACGCTCGGCCGGGGATATGCCATCGTTGGCTCGGACAAGGACACAATCGTTCGCAGGGCCGATCAGGTTCAGGCCGGCGACCGGGTGACCGCACAGCTGGCAAATGGCCGGCTCTATTGCCGCGTTGAAAAAACCGAAGCCGAGCAGCCAGAACTGGCCTTCGGTACCCCGAGAGATTCTGCCTGAAGGCCAGTGTCCTGTCCGGGTAACTCGCTGACCCACGCACGCCGGTGCCCGCCCTACGCCTTTGGTCTACTTTTCTTCCGGCCCTTAACTTCTAGAGTGGAGAAAGGACAGGCTCTCGTCAGGGGGCGCGTCAATTCATTCAGAGGTCGGACAGATGGCAAGGCAATACGAGCAGGAGTACCAGCGATCCATTAAACACCGGGAGGCTTTCTGGCGCGAGAAGTCAGCGCTGATCAGCTGGTATGAGCGGCCTGAGGTCATACTGAGCAAAGATGAGCACAACTGCTATCGCTGGTATGCCGACGGCGAACTCAACACCGCTTACCTTGCCCTCGACTACCACGTTGAAAATGGCCGGGGCGACCAGCCTGCGCTCATTTACGACTCCCCCGTTACAGGTTCCGGCTGCACCTATACCTATGCAGAGCTGACCCAGCAGACAGCGCAATTCGCCGGCGTACTGAGCGAACTCGGTGTCGGCAAAGGGGATCGGGTCATCATTTATATGCCAATGGTGCCGGAGGCGGTAATCGCTATGCTCGCCTGCGCCCGGATAGGCGCCGTCCACTCTGTGGTTTTCGGTGGCTTTGCCGCTAACGAGCTCGCCGTTCGCATCGATGACGCCCGGCCCAAGGTCATCCTGTCCGCGTCCTGCGGCATTGAGGTAGACAAGGTCATTGCCTACAAACCTCTTCTGGACCGGGCCGTCGAGGCAGCCGGCCACAAGCCAGACCACTGTGTCATTCTCCAGCGTGAGCAGGAGCGGGCCGCGATGAAGCCGGCACGGGATCACGACTGGAACGAACTCATGGCCAAGGCGAAGCCCGTCGATCCTGTGCCAGTGATTGCGACCGACCCCCTCTATATCCTGTATACCTCAGGCACAACCGGTAAGCCCAAAGGGGTAGTTCGTGACAACGGCGGGCACGCCGTCGCCATGCGCTACAGCATGGAGCTGATTTATGACGTCGGCCCCGGGGATGTATTCTGGGCGGCCTCCGACGTCGGCTGGGTGGTGGGCCACTCCTATATTGTGTACGCGCCCTTGATTACCGGCTGCACTACCGTCCTTTATGAGGGTAAACCGGTCAATACGCCCGATGCCGGCGCCTTCTGGCGAGTTTGTGCCGAACACAAGGTCAAGGTTCTGTTTACAGCGCCAACAGCTTTCAGGGCGATGCGAAAGGCGGACCCAGAAGCGAAACTGATGTCCAGCTACGACCTTGGCTGCCTTGAGCGAATCTATCTTGCTGGAGAGCGGCTGGACCCGCCGACCTACGACTGGCTTCGGGAGAAAACCGGGCTACCGGTCTACGACCACTGGTGGCAGACGGAAACGGCCTGGGCCATAGCGGGCAACCCCGTTGGCCTGGGCGCCTGCCCGGTAAAACCAGGCTCGGCTACCCTGCCCGCACCCGGCTATGCAGTGCACGTTCTTGACTCTCAGGGCAACAATTGTGAGCCCCTGGAACAAGGCAGCGTTGTTATCAAGCTGCCACTTCCGCCTGGCTGCCTGCCGACAGTATGGGGTGACCCCCAACGCTTCCAGAGCGCTTACCTCGACAGTTTTCCCGGTTATTACATGTCTGGAGACGGTGGTTATTTTGATGAGGACGGCTACCTCTTTATCATGGGGCGCACCGACGATGTTATCAATGTGGCCGGCCATCGCCTGTCGACCGGAGAGATGGAAGAAGTGATTGCACGCCATCCGGCTGTCGCTGAGTGCGCGGTGATCGGCATCAGCGACGAGTTGAAGGGGCAGGTTCCGGTTGGCCTGGTATTGCTCAAAAACGGCGTCAATGTTGATCCGCTTCAACTGGAGGCAGACCTTATTACCCGCGTGCGGGATGAGGTGGGCGCCGTCGCGTCTTTCAAGCATGCGCTGGTTGTGGAGCGCCTGCCGAAAACGAGGTCCGGCAAGATCTTGAGGCGCGTCCTGCGCGATATCGCCGACGGCATGGATTACAAGGTTCCGTCCACCATTGACGACCCTGCCATCCTCGACGAAATCCACTCCCAGTTCAGCACTTTCCGTCGCAGAAGAATGGCCTGAAAGGCAGATAACAAAACCGTTCAGAAGGCTATTTTCTCAACTAAAACATATGCTTGAAGGGCTATCAGAATTGAATTGACGAGCAATTGCTGGGGGTTATACTAGAGTTGCTGTCAAAAACAGTGACGGATTATGTGAAAGTTTTACGAAGACCTCGGATTTTCGTTGTGCTCATAAGTCATGCCTGTTTTACAGCACTACCCAGCGCCCGCAAGGAGGCGCGAAGAGTCAAACATCAGTAGGAAACCAGCATGTCAGATCTTTACACCGGCCACGTCAAGTGGTTCAACGAATCCAAGGGCTTTGGTTTTATTGCACAGGAAAACGGCAGCGACGTTTTCGTTCACTACAGCGCGATTAACTCCAGCGGGTTCAAAACCCTGCAAGAAGGCCAGAAGGTGCAGTTCAGCATCACCCAGGGCCCCAAGGGTCCTCAAGCGGAAAACGTCACTGTCGCCTAGACCGCAACGTTTTTTCTGCAGCAAAGCCCGGCCTAAGGCCGGGCTTTCTTATTGAGCATGGTCGGTCGTATTGAAACTGTATGATTTGACCACGTTGTCCTTATTGAAACGTATAACAAGATCTTTGGTTGAAGATGCCCCTAGCAGGGAGTAACGGTACTTCCCGTAAGTCCAGGTGCGCATTCCGTCTTCATAACCCACGCGCCAGGGTTCTCCGAAAGTATTGCGGACTTCCTGCTGAGTCGTTTCCCCGATCTCAAGTTCCTGCACGCGCTGGTCGGGGAAGTCACTACCTATGTTTGCGCAGCCGCTCGCTATCGCCATCGCTGCGCTGACCAGGAGCAGTCTTACACCCTTTGCTAAACCCATTTTGTTACCCTCTCTCTTCCGGTTGCTTGCTGGACACAAAGAATACGGCGCGTCTGCGGCGCTGACCAGCCCCCTGCACCTCTGATGCTGTCACTGCCGAGATTGTCGGTGAACAGCTGCCTTGGGGCGCCGTCTACGATAGATCAAATAGCCGTACACACCCACGTTAACCAGAAGAACCACGCCGCCAAGCACTATCTGAATCTCACGGGTGAGCCCCGCAGGGTAGATCAGAGGCACAATGTAATGATCGATAAATCCGCTGCTATAGCCCTCTTCCGCGCCGGCCGCGCGAAGGCTGTTCTCGAGCGGAGTGAGCGGACACGACCAGCCAATCAATTCAACTGCAGCCCCCCACAGGACTGCAGGCAGGTGAAGCGCGACAATCCAGTGCCAGCGTATCGCCAGCAGGCCGCCCGCCAGCACAAACAGAATGAAAAACAGATGGAGCAGTACCACGCCATCGGCGGCAATGCGCGCTAACATCGGGCGCCTCCCTGTTACATTCGCGGTATCAGTGGCATCCGGTGGCCTCGGGAATATCTCCCTCTGGCTGCAGCACCCGATCGCCCCGGAATGGGGCCACGCGTGTCACCCCAAATTCCCTGGACGCAAGCGATGCTACTCTGCCACAAGTGTTTTATAGCGAAAGCTGCCCTGATCCGGTGCCATAACATCGACCAGATACGGCAAAATCTGCTGCATTTCCTGCTCGAGCGTCCATGGTGGATTAACCACAAACATACCGCTCGCGCTCATTCCGCGCCCCGGGAAGTCCGGACAGGTCGAGAACTCGAACTGCTTGATATTACGAATACCCGTGCGCTTGACCGCTCGTTCCATGGCGCTGATACGTTCCCGGTCTACTACGGGATACCACACCAGAAAAGTGCCTGTGGCAAACCGCCTGTGTGCTTTCTCCAGCACACTCACCACTTGCTGATAGTCTTCTTTAACTTCGTAGGACGGATCCATCAGCACCAGACCGCGGCGTTCGTTCGGCGGCATAAGAGCGATCACACCGGTCAACCCATCTTCACAGCGCGTGATAATCTGCGGCTTGCGCTCAAGGTGCCTTTTGAGCAAAGCATGGTCCTTGGAGTGGAGCTCATAAAAAATGGCCCGATCCTGTTCGCGGATCAATGTGCGAATCAGCCACGGAGAGCCCGGGTACTGCGTCAGCTCATCGCTGCTGTTGATCTCTTTCACCAACTGCACATAGCCGCGAAGCGCCTCTGGCAAGTCCTGTCGATGCCATAGCCGGGCAATGCCCTGCTGATACTCGCCGGTTTTCTGGGCCGAAGCGTCGTCCAGACGGTAGCGCCCCGCGCCAGCATGAGTGTCGACAACCAGATAGGGCTTCTCCTTCTGGTTAAGGTACGCCAGACAGCGTACCACCACCACATGCTTCAAGACGTCAGCCGGGTTGCCGGCATGAAAAGCGTGGCGGTAACTGAGCATATGTATTCTCGAGTAGTTGCAGAATTATGGCCCCGCAAGCAACGTGCGAGGGCGTTAGCGCTTTAGCGCATTTTCTCGAGGCAACGCGTGCAGATGCTTGCCCCGGACGGGCTTTCAACGACTTTCGAGCCGTCGTTCCCGCAAAAAGAGCATTTCGCGCTGGCCGACAACGTTAAGGCTAGCGCCTTCGCTCGAGCCTGAAGCGCGACGTCACGCCTGAGCTCTTGTCTGAACTTTGTCCTGGATTCCGGCCCGTGCAGGTCGAGCCCGAGGCGCCGCCCGATCGCTTCCAGGTCCTGATCTCTTAGTTGGAGCAGGAAGCGCTCCAGTTCTTCTGGTGTAAACGAATCACCCATAAAATCTCCGTGGCTTTCCAAGCTTGAGAATGAGGCGACCGGTGCTGAGCCGGGCACCTCATGCGTTCAGGCCGTTACCGCGCGATAACCTTATAGACAGGCCGCAGCTTCGGAATCTGCTTCAGAACCACCTGTATCACTGTCATGAGAGGAACCGCCAGAAGCACACCGACGGGACCCCAGAGCCAACCCCAGAAGAAGATCGAGATAAAAATCAGTATGGGATTAATCGACATCCTGAAGCCATGGATGAAAGGCTCAAGAAAGAAGCCTACCAGCGATGTAAGAGCCAGAAAGCCGAGGGGCGCCAAGGACATCAACCAGATCTCATCCAGGCTGGCGACAGATACGACAGCCAACAGCGCGATGGTGATTATGACGCCCAGATAAGGAACAAAGCGCGTAAGCCCGGCGACAACGCCCCAAACGACCGGCGATGGCAGCCCTATTGCCCAGGTCATAAGCCCTGTCAGCAAGCCGACCAGCGTGTTACTGAGGCTGATAATACCAAGGTATTTGGCGATCTCTTCCTGGCTGTCGCGAATCATATGAAGCACCCGTCGCCTCGCATGCCGGGGCAACTGCCGCGCCAGGTTCTGAATCAGCCGGTCGCCATTGACGAGCAGGAAATAACTCAGCGCCATAGCCAGCGCCAGCCCGGCCAGGCCCTCCTGGGCTTTAGCGAACAATTTCTGCCGCCACGAATCCTGCTGCAACACAACCGTCGTGACCTTCTCTTCGCTCAGGCCATCAACAGTTTCTTCCACCTCTTCGGCCGACCGCGTCACCTGTTCAATCGTCGTCTTGATACTGCTCTGCCCCAGGGCCAACTTTGAAAAGCTCTCCGGAGCCTTGCCGGCCCACTCCAGCAGGGGCTGGGACACTGTCCAGGTCAGACCGCCAAGGGCACCCAGAAACGCAGCAATAAGTACAAGAGCACTGACCGCAGGCGGAATTCGCAGGCGTCGCCGGAGCACTCTCACTACCGGCGCCATTAGCAGGCTGGTGAGCAGCGCCAGCAACACGGGCAGGATCACACCATGCGCCACATAGAGCGTATAGAGAATCCCCAGCACAAAAAGCCCATACAGGGGCGTCTCCAGCCGATCCGTCGCTGAGCGTCTGCGTCGGCGCTCTTGTTGGGGGGGGTCTACTGAGTACTGTACCTCGGCCATTACCTCTTCCTTCAGTCTGTAGGCGCGAAGCCACGGCCGCAGTTTACCTGAGTTCGCGCTCAGGGTTCACCGTCTATCTGGCGTCTGACAGAGACATGACAAAAGGAAAATGCGAACCCGGCGGTGGCCGTCTACACTGTGCGCCGGACTGTGGCCTGCCGCAGTCTCAACCGTTTCTGTCCAAGCCGGGCTTTGGTCCGCAAAATTACTGTCTAGGTCCTGCATGCCCCATAAAACCGATGTAATTGTGATAGGCGCAGGCGCAGCGGGTCTGATGGCAGCGCTTACAGCCGGCTATCGCGGCCGTCGCGTTACCGTCCTTGATCACGCAAACAAGGCCGGCAAGAAGATACTGATGTCCGGGGGCGGTCGCTGCAATTTCACCAACCTGAACAGTACGCCCGCCAATTTCCTATCGGACAATCCGGCTTTCTGCATTTCCGCCCTCAAACGATACTCGCCGTGGGACTTCCTGGAACTGGTCGAACGTCATGGCGTTGCCCATGAAGAAAAGGCGGCCGGCCAGCTGTTCTGTCAGGGTTCGAGTCGGGATATCCTCACCATGCTCATGACTGAGTGTGAATGGGCCGGCGCAGAGATAAGGCTAAAGGTAGCAATAGACGAGGTCCAACCACTGAACCAGGGCTTCCGTCTGAAAACGTCCGAAGGCATCTATGAATGCGCATCGGTGATCATAGCCAGCGGCGGCCTGTCCATACCCACCCTGGGTGCCAGCGGCTTCGGCTATAACCTGGCCCGACAATTTGGCCTCAACATCCTCCCTACCCGACCAGGGCTGGTGCCCTTTACGCTTCATCCCCACGACAAGGCCCGTTTCGAGACGCTGGCAGGACTCAGCTGTGAGGTTCAGGCGAGAGTTGCGCCTCCGGGGCCGAAAACGACGTTCACTGAGCCCATGCTTTTCACCCACCGCGGACTGAGCGGGCCCGCCATGTTACAGGTCTCCAGCTATTGGCAACCCGGTGAGACCGTCTCCCTCAACCTCTTGCCCCTACAGAGCGTGCAGGAGGACCTATACGGGCTGCGGAGGGCGTCCCCGCAAAAGACCGTTGCCCAATATTGCGCAGATCACCTCCCCAGACGGTTCTTGCAGTCCCTTGCCGTCAGTCACGACTTGGACCGGCCTCTACAGGATCACACTAATGAAGACATCGAGACCGTGGCTGGTACGCTTCAGCAATGGCTGATCAAGCCAGCCGGGACAGAAGGCTATCGCACTGCGGAGGTCACTCTGGGCGGTGTCGATACCACGGAACTTTCCTCCCGCACGATGGCGGCCAGATCCATTCCAGGACTTTTTTTCATTGGCGAGGTCGTGGACGTGACCGGCCAGCTCGGAGGCCACAACTTTCAGTGGGCCTGGGCCTCGGGGGTCGCCGCCGGGCAGGAGGCGTAACCGTGATTCACGCCTCCCGTTTATGCGCTTCCTCTGGCCCGGCTGTTCGTCTTTCCTGCTTCCTGTTTACGACTGCTTTTGAGCTTTTGCCGTTGCGGCGACCGCGTCCTGGCAAGCCACGTTCCTGACGGCGCTAGGCACTTTGTGTTTGGCCAACAAAAGCCGTGTGTTTGGCCTACAAAAACCGTGTACCAGCCGCGTAAAAATAGTTTCGCCAGCGACGCGCCGGCACTGGCGGACAGGCCAATTTGCAACTAGCTTGTGATGAGAGAGAGCAGAGAATTCAAGCGCGTTATACAGCGCAACAATTGTGTTACCTAAATACACAAAATTCGCATTCTACTTAGTTTATTTGCGCCAATTTAATGATACTGTCGCGCCTCAATTAATCACCCCACCAGAAGTTAGGAAGAGATGACACCCCTGAAGAATGCCGCGCATTTCGTAAGCGATTACCTGCCCCAGATCTTCATGATTCTGATCCTTATCGCTGCTTTTTCGATGGCCCGGTTGCCTGTCGAGGACACCGCGACGTCCCAGCCAGCCAAGGGACAGTTGCAGATTCCGAAAATCGCTTCGCATTAAACTGAGCGAAAGCCTGTCCGGTTTGCATCTTTTGGCGAGCTTCATTCCCTGCAACAGTTGTAAGATGGGCGGCCATGCTCTTCTGTACAGCAATAACCATGCGTGGGTGTGAAGACTCAGCTGTAACGGCGGCCAACTAGTGGAGATGGCCTGCGACGCCGCGTGGCGGGAGAAGATTGAGACAGGCCGATGGCCAGCGGGTAGCCACCGCCTTGGGTACGGTCTGGGGCAAATCGGTCGGGCACCAATTTGATTCCGCTTGTCGGTTGCGGTTGCGGTTGCGGTTGCGCCGTAGCGACAGCAGGCCGTCACTATCGCACAAGCCAATCCGCGCCTTCACAGCCAGCGCAGACAACGACCGGTGCCGGCGCTGGCGGGTTTCGGTCAGGCGAAGTCCAAGCCCCGCTTGTAGATCACGTCGAAAGAGAAACCTTTGCTCTTGGTCCGCCGTTCCAGAAGGTCCGCCAACTTATCCAGACGCGCCGGCACCGCCATCATTTTGTCCTGAGCTTCACGTCCGGCGGCGTCCACTGGCGTCAGCTCGGCAATACCCCATGCTTCCAGGCATTCGGCGACCACTTTACGATAGTCGCGCGGTCCGTAGATCCCTGCCCGGCGCACTACTTCCGCCATTTCCACATACCCGGTGATACTGTGTCCAGGCATGGCCAGGCGTGGCATGACCTTGAGTGCAGACTGCATGGCATTGGTGGAATCAGTCTCTAGCAGACCGCGGAACGAATCACGATAGAACTTGAAATGTCGGGACTCGTCCGCCGCCACATAGCCCAGTATGCGCTGGATCATGGGATCATATTTGGCCGCGAGCTTCCCTGTATTTGCGTGGGCCGACTGGGTCGCACGCTCCTGCAGACTGGTATAGGCCAACAACTGATACGGATCGCTATGCCACTCGGGGTCGAAACCCGCTTCGAGATACTGATACTGAAGTTCCTCGAAGGCGCGCATGTCGAAAAGCCGGGCGTCCCGCACGTAGTTATGCATCACGGCGCCGTGGCGGTCTTCCTCCGCCGTCCACATGAAGTTCCAGCGGGACCAGGCGTTATTGCTGCCCAGGTAGGTGGCCAGCAAGCGATGGAAGTGTGGCAGGCCCTCTTCAGTGAGGAGGTTCAACGCGAGCGCTACGCGGACCGCATCGGGCATACCGCGGGCCCTTTCGGGTAGCTCCGCCATGTTGCGCAACTGCTCGTCCGTCATCTGCTCACTTACGGGAAGGAAATCGCTGGGGAACCAGAGGTTGCGTTCCTCAAGATGGCGGGCCATCAGTTTTTCCGCGAGCGGCTCCAACGAAGCAATTGCTTCAGCCTTGGCTGCGCGAGCGCTGTCCTGCTCAGTAGTCGATATAGCGATGACGCATCCTCCAAACTAGGTTTACAGACCAGATTACCACAGCTTGTTTGAAATGTATGACAGGCACTTTACCAGACGGGCCGCGCAGGGCAGAACTACGGCTACGGCCTGCGCGAGAACTGCAACCTGGTCACGAGTTTTGCTATGGTTCTTTTCAGGCGGGCGATCTGCCCCGGCCAGAGCAAAATGTCGCCAGGGAGGCACAATGTCTGACGCGTTGGAAGAATACCGCAGGAAGCGGAACTTTTCGGTGACCGCCGAACCGGCTGGCTCCCGTGTCAGGCAAAAAAAAAGTAAAGGCAGTCCAGCGCAGGGTCTCAAATTCGTTATTCAGAAACATGCTGCACGGCGATTGCATTACGATTTCCGGTTGGAGCTGGAAGGTACGCTAAAAAGCTGGGCTGTACCTAAAGGCCCCAGTCTGGACCCCAAATCCAGGCGATTGGCGGTTCAGGTCGAAGACCACCCGCTAGAGTATGGCCTCTTTGAAGGCAACATTGCTGAAGGGGGGTACGGCGCGGGCGACATGATTGTCTGGGACCAGGGAATCTGGATCCCGGCAGACAAAGACCCCGTGGCCGCGTTCCGCAAAGGTAAGCTGAAGTTCGAGCTCGAGGGCGCCAAGCTGTCGGGTTCGTGGAACCTCGTCCGCACCGGGATGTCAGGCAGCAAGCAGCAGTGGTTCCTTATCAAATCGAAGGATGACGCGGCTCGATCTGAGTCCGACTACGACATTACCAAGGCTTTGCCGGACAGCGTACTCAGCGGCCAGCCCCTGCCCTCCGGTTCTCAATCTCCCAGCAAAAAAAAACCGGCGCGAGGCCGACAAACGAACGAGCAGCCAGCGACTCGGGCACGTAATGTCAGCAGGGGCAGTGGCGGAACGCAAGGCACAAAGACGGGGCTTGACGGCGCGCGTGAGGCACCAATACCTGAGCTTCAAAAGCCACAGCTTGCGACTCTGGCGGACTCCGTTCCCAGTGGGGACGGCTGGCGGTACGAGATCAAGTTCGACGGTTATCGCATTCTGACCCGGATTGATCAGGGCGAGGTCCGTTTGTTCACCCGCAACGGGCACGACTGGACCGGTCGAATGCCGCGCCAGACTGAAGCCTTATCCGGCCTGCCCCTCGAATCGGCGTGGCTCGACGGCGAAATCGTGGTGCCCGATGACAAAGGTCTGCCTGATTTTCAGGCACTGCAGAATGCGTTCAACACCGGCGCCAGTAGCGGCATTCTTTACTATCTGTTTGACCTTACATACCTCAACGGGATGGACCTGCGCCAGGTTCCCCTCGAACAGCGCCGGTCTGCGCTGGGTCAGATAATTGATCAAAGCGACTCTGACCTACTGCGGTTCTCGGCGGAGTTTGAGGAAACCGGGGAAGCCATGTTGAACAGCGCCTGCGAACTGCAGATGGAAGGGCTGATCGCGAAACGAATCGGCAGCCGCTACACCGCAAGGCGAAGCAAGGACTGGCTCAAGTTGAAATGCTCTAACCGCCAGGAGTTCGTCGTAGTCGGCTACACCGAACCCAAAAACAGTCGCAGTCATTTCGGCGCCCTTCTACTGGGCCTGCACGACGAGCCCGGCGGCAACCTGCGTTATGCAGGTAAGGTGGGCACCGGTTTCAATGCCACCACGCTGAAGAGTGTATTCGCCCGGATCAAACCGCTCGAAGTCGGCAAACCGGCCGTGGCCGACCCTCCGACCGGCGCGGACGCCCGCGGCGCACACTGGCTGGAGCCCTCTTTGCTGGCGGAAGTCGCCTTTGCCCAGATGACACGCGAAGGCGTCGTCCGCCATGCTGTCTTTCATGGCTTACGCGAAGATAAGACCGTTCGGGATATTGTGCGGGAAAAGCCCAAGCCAACACCCGCCCCGCGCGCGCGCAAAGCCAAGGACGTCGCCCCCTCGAACCAGGCCGACGCCAATGGCAATGGGGTAAAAATATCGCATCCCGAGCGCATTATTGACCCCGCTTCAGGCACTACCAAGCAACAGCTGGCCGACTACTACGAGACAGTGTCTCCCTGGGTTCTGTCGGTGCTAAAGGACCGGCCAGTCGCAATTGTTCGGGCACCGGAAGGCATTAATGGTGAGCTTTTTTTTCAGAAACACGGGGACAAGCTCAACATTCCCGCAATGAAGTTTCTGGATAAGCACTTCAGCGGCCAACCGGCCATGGTCGTAAATAACGCCAAGGCACTGGTCGGGGCTGTTCAGATGAACACCATTGAATTCCATGCCTGGAACGCCACCAGCCATGACCTGGAGCACCCGGACTGCTTTGTGCTGGACCTGGACCCCGACCCAAGTCTGCCCTGGCAGAGAATGATAGAGGCAACCCAACTGACCCTGACCGTGCTGGAGGAGCTGGGGTTGACAGCCTTCCTGAAAACCAGCGGCGGAAAGGGGATCCACATCGTTGTGCCCCTCTCCCTGCAGGACAGTTGGGACAGCGTGAAAACGTTCAGCCGCGCCATCGTAAGGCACATGGCGAAGCTACTGCCTGACCGGTTTACCGCTGTCTCGGGGCCACGAAACAGAGTCGGCCGTATATTTATTGACTACCTTCGCAACTCCAACGGTGCCACAACCATAGCCGCGTACTCGGCCAGGGCGAGGCCCGGGATGGCTGTATCGGTGCCTATAGGTCGTGACGAGCTTGAAAAGCTGACCGGGGCAGACGCATGGACTGTTCATAATCTGCCCGAACGTCTGGACAGCCTCAAGCAGAACCCCTGGCAGGGTTACGCGTCCGTTGAGCAGGTTATAACCGATGAGATGCGGTCACGCCTTGGACTCAACTGACACGCTTTCCAATAGCTGTCAGCCAGATCATGCCATCAGCATGGTTTTGATTTAGGATACGCCCCAACCGGGCCCAGGGCGCTACCGAACCCTGGAGTTTCAATCCTTGCGTGCTGTAAACGGAAGTCAGCTTTGGACGACATGCATCAACCTGTTCCTCAGCCCCGGGCCGGGCTACTGGCCCGGACGCTGGCGGAGTGGAAAACACTGGCTCAGTTAGGTGCACCGATCCTGGTCGCACAACTGGCCCAAATGGCCAACGGCGTTATCGACACGATCATGGCAGGCCATGCCAGCGCTGAAGATCTTGCCGCGGTAGGCATAGGAAGCAGCTTGTGGATGCCGGTGTTTCTGTTCTTCGCGGCCACCCTGAGCGCGCTTCAGCCGATCATTTCAGGTCACCGAGGCGCGCGCAAAGCAGAACGGATCATGCCCGTGACCTGGCAAGGCATTTACATCGCCACGGGTTCATCAGTTCTGATGATTCTGCTTCTGCTTAACGTGCAACCCGTCTTTGCGCTCTTTGAACTCGACCCGCAAACGGCTCACATTTCGGCTGGCTATCTCACGGCGTTCGTTTGGGGCGTCCCTGCCATGCTGCTCATGGCGGCACTGCGGGGCTTGACCGATGGACTGGGGCATACTCGCGTGATCATGGCGTTTTCGCTGCTCGGCACGATCATCAACCTGCCACTCAACTATATATTCATCTATGGCAAGCTGGGCCTTCCGGCAATGGGCGGCATTGGGTGCGGCTGGGCGACCGCTATTTCCAATCTGGTAGCTGCTGTGATCCTCCTGCTCTACCTCAATCGCAGCCATACCTACAGGCCCTTTCACTTGATCAGTCATTGGGTGCCGCCAAGCCTGCGCGAAATAGCCGACGTTCTGCTATTGGGCGCTCCAATCGGCTTCACTGTCTTCGTGGAAGTCAGCATGTTTTCTGTTATTGCTCTTTTTCTGGCGCCACTGGGACCCGTCGTTGTAGCGGGCCACCAGATCGTATTGAACGTCGTCTCACTGCTTTTCATGGTGCCGTTAAGCCTGGGAATGGCACTGACACTCCGCATCAGCTTTCTGGTCGGGGCAGAGAGCCTGGATACGGCGCGGCTGCTGGCTCGCAGCTCCCTATTACTGGCCTCAAGCATAGCCCTGGTTTATGCACCCATACTCTTTCTACACGCGGATCTTGTTGCAGCGCTGTATACCCGGGATCAACAGGTTCAGGCAGTTGCGATACGGCTGTTGTGGTTCGCGGCCATTTTTCAGATCGCAGACGTAATACAGGTGACCGCCATCGGCGCCCTGAGGGGTTACAAGGACACGCGAGTGCCACTCTATATCATGCTGCTATCGTTCTGGGGTGTTTGCCTACCGCTCGGCTACGTGCTGACCTTCACCGATATGCTGGTTCCGGCACTCGGCGCTGCAGGGTTCTGGGTGGGGCTGACCGTCGGTCTCGCAAGCGCCAGCATACTGCTAGGAACAAGGCTCTTCCGCTATCAGCCATATGGCCGAAGTGAGAGCATACCCCTGCCCTTGCCAAAGTGAGCAAGCGGTGGATAGGCGCAGCTTCGTGATGCTCTGAACAGCGAATATCGGGGGAGTAACCGGGAAAGCGAAACACAGCTGCAGGTCATAGCTTTCGGGTCAGCGCAGAGAGAAGGGGTCAGCAGAACGGATTTTCGGCAGATTCGACGAGCAAAAAAATGCCGGGAGGCAAAGCCACTCCCGGCGAAGTAAAACAAAAATAACTCAGTTGCTAGCCAATGCTTTCCTGCGGCTCTTGGCCGCACGCATACGAAGAACAGCAACAATCAAACGTTGATAAAACGCCGGGAAAAAACGCTGCAGAAGATCAAGCGCCTTGGCGTCCGACCCGACCAGAACCCTCCGTGACTTCCGCCTAACAGCTTTGAGAATGATATCCGCGGCATCATCGGGAGTCGTCTTGAGCAGCTTCTCGAAAGACTGTCGAGTTTCTTCCGAATCACTGCCCACCAGCGACTTTATGCTCGAATCCATCCGGGCCGACGCGTTGATATTCGTCTTTATACCGCCGGGATGCACACACAGGACGTTAACGTTGCACCGCTCAATATCCATCTCTTGGCGCAAGGATTCGGTGAAGCCCCGAACCGCAAACTTCGCCGTATTGTAGACACTTTGCCCTGGAATCCCGACAAGACCGAACAGGCTGGACACGTTGATCACGTGACCATCACCGGACTTTTTCAGATGAGGCAAAAACGCTTTGGTACCATAAATGACGCCCCAAAGGTTGATGTTCAGGAGCCACTCGAAGTTCTCGTAGCTCGTGCCCTCAACGGAACTACCTAGGGCAACGCCTGCATTATTGAAGATCATATTGACCTTGCCGTGGTCTTTTGCCGTCTGATCGGCCCAGGCCTCGACCGCATCGCGATTGGCAACATCGACCACAGCAGTGGTCACCTGGACGCCGAGGTCTCGGGCCAGGCGGGCGCTCTCTTCCAACCCGGCAGCGTTGATATCCGATAGCGCCAGATCGCAGTTCTCGCGGGCGAGATGTAAAGCCAGGGCTCGGCCAATACCTGAGCCTGCGCCTGTGATGGCTGCGACCTTACCGCTGAAAAATCGGCCGGGAACCGATGAATCTGAATGCTTACTCATGCCTTTATTCCTGCTGTGTCACGGTTTCTGTAGCCTGGGTACTCAACTGCACCGCAGAGGCGGGCTTGCAGTAGTATTCCAGACTTTCGAATTGCCGGGTCCGGCGACGATATTCCCAGGTAAAACCTGGCCAGAGCGCGGTGTTCTTGCCCTGATCGTTCAGGTACCAGCTGTTACAGCCGGAGTTCCAGATAGTGGCATCAGACTTACGCTGCACGCCGTCATAGAACTTCGCCTGAACCTGTTCGCGCACTTCAACGTGCGCAAAGTTACGCGTTTTCGCCTGTTTCAGGCAATCGAGTACATACCGAATCTGGGACTCAATCATATAGATCATTGAACTGTGTCCCAGACCGGTATTCGGCCCCATCAACAGGAACATGTTGGGGTAACCGTGGACTGTAGTCCCCAAGTAAGTCTCCAGTTTGCCGTCCCAGGTCTCGTGTAGGTCTTTCTCCCCACGACCAAATATGGCGCCACGAGGTATAGGGTTCTGCGGCTGGAAACCCGTGCCCAGAATGATCGCGTCTACCATGCGCTCATTACCCTTGCGGTCAACCACACTATTGGCTTTCACTTCAGCAATTCCGTCTGTCACCAGTTCCACATTGGACCGACACAGGGCGGGATAGTAATCGTTCGAGATCAGGATACGCTTGCAGCCCAGACGGTAGTCGGGCGTGAGTTGCTTGCGCAGGCTGTCGTTGGCGACCTGTTTGTTGAGGTGCTTCAGCGCCATCTTTTCTGCCAGCTTCAACAAACGCGGGGACAGGACAAAGGCAAGCGCCCTCGCCTCCAGCTGGCAGTATATGCGTGCGCGCTGAGCCCTCTGCAACCAGGGAAAGAGCCGGTAGAGACCCCGTTCAAACTTGGACGTTTTGCGGTCCGGCTTCGGCATGATCCAGGGGGCTGTCCGCTGGAACAAATGCATCTGTTTCACTTTGGGCGCAATCTGGGGGACAAACTGGATGGCGGACGCCCCGGTGCCTATGACCGCGACCCGCTTGTTCTCCAGCCTATAGTCGTCTCTCCAGGCAGCGGAATGAAATATCTCTCCCTTGAAATCACGAAGGCCAGGTATGTTCGGATAAGCCGGCCGGGATAGCCCGCCCATGCCCGAGATCAGGAAACGCGCTGTGAACTCTTCTCCGGCCGGCATACCGGTATCGCCAAAATCCAGCTCAAAGGCGTGGCAGCCACGCGAACGGGCAAATTCTTCCACCTGAGCCCCGGTATGCGTGCGAATACGCCATAACCCCTGCTTTTCATCCCAGCGCGCTTGCGTTACCCAGGTCTGGAAACGGATTTTCCGGGCCAGGTTGTGCCGCTCTGCGCAGCCTTCCATGTACGCCTGGATTTCTGGCTGGGTCGCAAACATGCGGGACCAACTGGCGTTGGGCTCGAACGAGAAGGAGTACAGGTGGGACTGCACGTCGCAGGCACACCCAGGATATCGATTGTTGTACCAGGTACCACCGACTTTATCGTTCCGCTCAAGAACGACAAAATCGTTGAAACCCTCTTGCTGTAACCGGATAGCCGTGCCCAGGCCCGAGAAGCCAGTACCGATTACCGCGATTTCCACGTCGGCGGGCTGACCCGGAACATGAGCAGGCGCATTCATGCCGCCTTCTCCGACTGAGCATTGAGGTAATCTACCTGTTCCGTCACCTCATCCATCTGGTCGAGCAGGTGACGATTGTCATGCATCCATGGGTGAAACCCGGGCCTGAAGAAATCGAACCAGGCCGGTAGAACCTTGCGCAGTCCACCTGGCTTGACCCACCAAAACACGAAACTTTCCTTCCATCCCTTCAGGTCCCGGGCGCCGCCACTGACCTTCACCATTTTGAAGTAGTAACCCGTAAACAGCGTCCAGAAAATAATATTGGCAATAATAAATGCGCTGGTGCGAATGAAGTACGCTTTAATGCCCGTACCCACCACCTGGCTAAAGACATCGAATGCAACCGCCTTGTGCTCGGTCTCTTCCAGGGCGTGCCAGCGCCAGAGCGCCGCATAATGTGGCTCAGCGTCTTCAAGCTGCGCTGGCTCACGGAGCAACATGTCCCCGAGTACAGCAGTCAGGTGTTCAAGCGCTACGGTCGTGCCCAACTGAAGTGACTTGGGGATCCAGCGTTTGACGAACTCAAGCAGGTTGTATACCCGACGCTCCATCCGGTCGGCGGGGATACCGGCTTTGGTCAGGGCCGCGTTGTACTCTTCATGCTCACGGCCGTGGAAGGCTTCCTGGGCGATAAAGGCACCAATGTCTTCTTTCAGCTGATCGCCTTCTACCTGATTCCGATAGTTACGGATACTGTTTATAAAGAACCGTTCGCCAACGGGGAAGAAAACGGACAACGCGTTGAAGAAGTGCGAAATGTGCAGATGGCCTTTGTTCCAGGTGGTGATCTGGTCTTTGGGCAGTGAAAACTTCAGATTGCGACGGACGGGGTTGACCTGAATGGTCATGGCAAGCCTCCAGAGACGGATCGAATTACATTTAAAGCTGAGTCACTATTTACTGTTACATTGAACGATGTAACAATACTACTTTGAATGTTCCCCACCTTGTCAAGAAAATTTCGTAGACGAAAACGAAATTGCGGATTGGACGGCAAAATCAATGAGCGAACAGCATATCCGGTCGAGCTCGGCTCCCCTAAAACGGGCAGCGTTCATGTTCCCGAGAGGAGACAATAGATCGCTATCTACTGTCTCTGATAGTATTCACAACATGAACTTGCCTTTTGACACCCACGCGCAGCTCAACGCTCTGATTCAGCAGGAAGGGTCTCCCGAATCCGGGACGGGCTCTGCTACTGAATACACGGTCGATGCGCTCGCGCGTGCGTCAGGCTCCACTGTTCGCAATGTTCGTGCTTATCAGGACCGGGGCCTGCTGCCCCCGCCCGAACGTCGAGGACGGGCCGGCGTTTATTCGGACCTCCACCTTTCCCGAATGCGCCTCATCAATAACCTCCTCCAGCGTGGCTATACGCTGGCCAATATAAAAGAAATGATTTCCGCTTGGGAACAGGGCGCTGACCTGAGTCAGTTGCTAGGGCTCGAGCAAGCGATAAGCAGTCCCTGGACCAATGAGACTCCCAGTCATGTTTCAGCGCAGGAACTCGCGGAGATGTTTTCCGGCGACCTCAGCGCTGAAAACATGCGCAAGGCGTTGCAGTTGGGCTTGATCGAATCGACCCGCGACGGCTTCCTGCTGAAACAGCCGCGCCTGTTAAATGCAGGCGCAGAACTCGTCAGGCTGGGCATCCCCTTGGGACAGTTATTCGATGTTCTCGGCCCGCTCCGTGAAAACGTCCAACACGTTGCTGAGGACCTTGTCCGGCTTGCCTCCCGCTTGATCGACCGCTACGGCGAGCAGGTTCCGCCCACAGAAGACTTGCCCAAACTGGCCCATCTCGTCTGGCGTCTTCGGCCGATAGCCCTCGTGGCGGTCGAATCCGAGGTACAGAGGGCGATGGAAGATGCGGCCAACAAGTTCCTCATAGAGCGCGTTTCCAATGTCTTTGGGAAGGCCGCCCAGGCAAACAACGCCTCCCCACCTGAAGCCCAAGAGCAAAAAAACGCGACAGAGTCTCCGGAGGAATAGTCTTCTTCCGCTCATTGCCCCGCCTAACGCCTTCAAGGCGTGATCAGCAACTTCGCCAATAGTCGTAGGTCCGGCTGCACTCACGTGCACTAGCCGACCCTACGGGGTTATGCTTTAGCCCGGAAGTAACAATAAAAAACACCGGAGCTACTTATGAGTGCGATATTCGTATTGCTTGCCGGCCTTGGGTCGATGGCGCTGGGGTATTTCTTCTACTCCAGGTTTATTGCCGAAAAAATCTACCGGCTCGACCCGGACTTCGTTACCCCCGCCCGGGCAATGGAAGACGGCGTCGACTATGTGCCCACCAACAAGTTCGTACTCTGGGGACACCATTTCACTTCTGTCGCCGGCGCGGCGCCCATCGTTGGCCCCGCCATCGCCGTAATCTGGGGCTGGCTGCCGGCTTTTCTCTGGGTCACTTTAGGCACAGTATTTTTCGCCGGAACCCATGATGCCGGCGCAATCTGGGCCAGTGTACGTAACCGCGGCAAATCGGTCGGTGCGCTGACCGGCGAGGTCGTCAGCCGGCGTGCACGCACGCTTTTCATGATCGTCATCTTTCTTGTGCTGCTCATGGTCAACGCGGTCTTCGCCGTAGTCATCTCAAACCTGATGGTCAGTTTTCCCAGTTCTGTGGTCCCGGTCTGGGGTGCCATACTGGTAGCACTAGTGATCGGCCAGCTGATCTATCGCCGTAAAGCGAATCTGCTTATTGTGTCTGTGGTGGGCGTCGCTGCGCTTTATGCACTGATAGGCATCGGGCCGGTCGTGCCAATTGAGCTACCCGAGGCTGCCCTGGGCTTGTCTAACAAAGCCCTCTGGATACTGATACTGTTCGGCTACGCCGCGATTGCCTCCCTGCTTCCAGTCTGGATGCTGCTACAACCCCGCGACTACATTAATGGGCTACAGTTGTTCGTGGGCCTGATCATCCTCTACGGCGCGATCATAATTTCGAACCCCGCCATAGTTGCCCCTGCTATCAACAGCAACCTCCCGGCAGGGACGCCCTCCCTCCTGCCACTGCTGTTCGTGACAATAGCCTGCGGCGCTATTTCAGGCTTTCACGGGCTGGTCGCATCAGGTACGACGTCCAAGCAACTTGACCGCGAGACAGACCTTCGCTTCGTCGGTTTTTTTGGTGCAGTTGGAGAAGGCTCCCTGGCGCTCGCAGCGATTCTCTGCGCGACTGCTGGGTTTGCGTCTTTTGCTGACTGGGAAGCGGTCTACACAGCATTTGGCGCCGGCGGGGTCAACGCCTTCGTTAACGGCGGGGCCTATCTCATATCCGGTGGTATTGGCCTGGACCCGGTAGTGGCAGCCACGCTGCTTACAGTAATGGCCGCCCTTTTCGCTGGCACAACCATGGACACCGGGCTGCGCCTGCAGCGTTACATCTTTCAGGAATGGGGCGATATTTACGATATTGGCTGGATGAAAAAACCTTTGCCCGCGACCCTGCTCGCGGTAGGCAGCTGCATTGCCCTCGCTTTCGGCGCCGGTGGCGCTTCCGGGTCGGGCGGCATGGCTATCTGGCCGCTCTTTGGCACAACCAACCAGTTACTGGCGGGTCTGACCCTACTGATCATCACCGTGATGCTGGTGCGAAACCGGCGCCCGGTATGGTACACGCTGTTACCACTGGCGTTCCTGCTGGTAATGACCTTATTCGCCTTGCTTACGCAGTTGCACACTTTTTACCTTCAGGAGAACTGGTTCCTGTTGTCGCTGGACCTGGTGGTTCTGGTCGCTGCTGTGTTCGTGGCGCTGGAATCAGCTTCAGCCCTTTCCCGCAACCGCAGGGATATCGCGGGCGGAGCGCATGAGGCAGATCGATGACATCAGGTCCGAATCTATCGCTGAGGCCTTTAGGTGCCTGGTTGCGCCGGGCGCGCTACTTTGCGGAGGAGGCCTATGCAGCCCCTTACCGGGGCGCTATCGCAAGGGCGCGTCGCGACGAGGATGACCTCTTCATGATGCTGGTGTTTTCGGAGATGCTCGGCATGCCAAACCCCGCGGCTTACTATACCCTTGAACTCCAGCCCCTGATGCTGGAACGCTTCCACGAATGGCACCAGCGGATGGGCATGGAACGTTCACCGCTCGACCAGTTTCGCTGCTGTTAGCGGGCGTCATGTCTGAGAATCTGCTGCAGGACCTGTTGAAGCTGAGACTACTCTGGGTCGGTGGCAAGGGTGGCGTGGGTAAGACTACCGTGGCCGCGGCGCTAGGCATTACCGCGGCCCGGGGCGGCCGCAAAACGCTCGTGGTCTCAACTGACCCGGCTCATAGCCTGGGTGATGCCTTTGATCGTCAACTGACGGACAAGCCCCGCCGTGTATTGCCAGACCTCGACGCCATTGAACTGGACCCGGATGCAGAGGTCGATGCGCATCTAGGACGGGTTATGGCACAAATGCGGCGTTTTGCGTCTCCCCAGATGATGCCCGAACTGGAACGCCAGATGCGCCTCTCCCGGCTGTCGCCGGGTGCCCAGGAGGCTGCTTTGCTGGAACGCATCTCGCGTTTGATTACCCAGACTGATCAGGACTACGACCTGATTATCTTTGATACCGCTCCGACTGGTCACACGCTGAGGTTGCTGAGTCTTCCTGAAGCTATGGCCGCCTGGACCGACGGTTTGCTCCGGCACAACCAGAAATCGCGGGAACTGGGAGAAGTGCTTCGGCACCTTTCGCCGAACAGCGGCCGTGATGTGACCTCGATGCTCGACAAAGACGAACCGGAAGCCAGCAGCACAGATAAGCGCACCGCCGATATCGCCGCGTCCCTCCTGCACAGACGGCGCCTTTTTCTCAGGGCCAGACGAATGCTTGCGGATGCCAGTCAGAGTGGATTCCTTTTCGTCCTCACCCCGGAGCGCCTTCCTATCCTTGAGACATCCCGGGCTGTACAGGCGCTAAGCGAAGCCGGCATCGCGGTAGCCGGGGCGATCGTCAACCGGGTGCTTCCCGCTGAAGTCGACGGAAGCTTTCTACAGGCCCGAAGGCAACAGGAGAAGCGTTACCTGGCTGAGATCGATGCCACCCTGGGTCAACTCCCACTCACCCATTTACCTCTGCTCGCTTCAGATATTGCCGGGCTGGAGGGTCTGGAAGTGGTCGCTCAACTGCTCGAACAGAGCCGCTTTTCCTGACAGCAGCGCTTTGCCCGTATCAGCTGAGTCCGGGCATATGCGATTGCGTAGCCCTGCACCCAAGCAGAATCGCTGACACTCACACCCCGAGACAGACGCATCGGCCCAGAGACAGGCCCACCGGTAAGCACCGGCGCTTTCACCGCCTACACGTTTTCTAAAGGACAAATAAAAAGGCGGAGCCTGCAACGCATGCTCCGCCTCGAAATTAGTTTCCCTAAGCTTCAGTCCTTTTCCTTGCTCAGCCCCAGTCCGTTGGGGTCATTGTTCCCTAATTCAATCCATTCCCTGTCAATCCCTGACCCTTTAACGATAACAACAGTAACGGTTAAAACCGAGTTAAGTATAAGTCATCTAACGCTTGAAGCCGCTGGGACGGGAAGCGATCGCCCAATTGGCGATCGCTTCCCGGTTACCTTATTTGCCCTCAGCCGGCAGTGAGGCTCTCCTCGACCACAGTGAATCGCAAAGCGTTGTATACGGTAGCCTTATCAACACGAGTATCCACTGAAGAACGGAGCACCTGTATGTTGGATAAGGCGTGTACATTCAACCCCTTATGGCTACAGACCACTCAGTATACGGTCCGCACTTTCTTTTGCGTCGCCGAACAGCATTCGCGTGTTTTCTTTGAAGAAGAGTGGATTCTCGACGCCGGAATAACCCGCAGCCATGCCGCGCTTGAGTACCACTACAGTCCTTGCATTCCAGACTTCCAGCACAGGCATGCCCGCGATCGGCGAGGTTGGGTCCTCGGCAGCGCTTGGATTTACCGTGTCATTGGCGCCAATAACCAGCACGACGTCAGTCTTCGGAAAATCAGCGTTGATTTCGTCCATTTCCAGCACGATATCGTATGGAACATGGGCTTCAGCCAGCAAAACATTCATATGGCCCGGAAGCCGACCCGCGACCGGATGGATCGCAAAGCGCACTTCTGTCCCCTGCTTGCGCAGCCGCTGGGTAATCTCGCTGATCGCATTCTGGGCTTGTGCCACGGCCATGCCGTAGCCCGGCGCGATGATGACGGAATCGGCGCTCCGAAGTTCCTCGCACAGATCTTCCACCGAGATCTCCTGGACCGAGAGATCGCTATCAGTTGCCGCGGCGCTACTGGACGTTTGACCAAAGCCGCCCAGAATTACGCTGACGAAGGAGCGATTCATGGCCTTGCACATGATGTAGCTAAGGATAGCCCCGCTGCTGCCGACAAGGGCGCCCGTGACTATCAGAAGGTCGTTCCCCAACATGAAGCCTATTGAGGCCGCTGCCCAACCTGAATAGCTGTTCAGCATGGATACGACGACTGGCATATCGGCGCCACCAATGGCCATGATCAGATGCACACCCAGCAGCGCTGCCAGTGCCGTCATGACGACAAGGCAGAGTATCCCTACCGCCATGCTATCAGTGCCAAGGAACCACGCCCCCAGCAGTATGCTGATACCGACCAGAATCAGGTTGAGCACATGCCGCCCCGGCAGGGTCAGTGCCTTGCTGTCGATCCTGCCATCCAGCTTTCCGCAAGCGACAAGCGAACCGGTCAGTGTAACTGCGCCGACAAAAATACCAATGAAGACCTCGACAAGCTTGATCGTGTGCTCTGTGCCAGATGTTGTCACGAGTGGTTCAACATAGCCGGCAAAACCAACCAGAACGGCGGCGAGCCCAACAAAGCTGTGCAACAGTGCCACAAGCTGCGGCATCTGAGTCATTTCCACTTTATTCGCAATGACAATACCTGCCGCACCGCCAATAGCAATCGCAAGTGCGGTAGCGACCCAGCCCTCGTCAAAACTCCCGGCGAGTGTCGCCGCAATCGCAATGAGGATACCGATAACGCCGTACATATTACCGCGGCGTGCGGATTCCTGATGGCTCAGCCCACCGAGGCTGAGAATAAACAGAATGCTCGCGACCACGTAGGCCACGCTGATCAGTCCTTGTGACATTTGCGCGCCCCTTACTTACGAAACATTTTCAGCATGCGATGGGTAACCCGGAAGCCCCCGCCGATATTGATACTTGCTACCAGAACAGCAACAAACGAGAGCAAGCCGATAACCACATTCTCAGCTTGCGACAGGTGCATGATCGCACCGATCACGATGATGCCGCTGATTGCGTTGGTGACGCTCATCAGGGGAGTATGCAGCGAAGCAGTCACGTTCCAGACCACTTGCCACCCAATGAAACACGCCAGCACAAAGACGGTGAAGTGCGACAAAAAGCTTTCCGGTGCATAGGCGCCAACACCGTAGAGAGCCATCACGGTCACAAGCAGCAGGATCACTTTCCAGGCTGTACTGCCAACCCCTTTTTCGGCAGGTGCACTGGCCTGGCTGGTTTTGGGCTTTGGCGCGGGCGCCGCTGGCTTGGCAGGTTGTTCGGGCTGGGGCGGTGGCCAGGAGACCTGCCCACCCCGAGTGACCGTAATGCCGCGAATAACCGCATCATCCTCTTTAATTTTTACTGCCCCGTCTTTGTCCGGCGTAAGCTCGGCCAACAGGTGGAACAGATTGGTCGCATACAGGTCGCTGGATACACTCGCCATTCGGCTGGGCAGATCGGTGTAGCCGATGATGCTGACACCATTGGCAACCACGACTTTATCGGCTTCGCTGAGTTCGCAGTTACCGCCTTTCTCGGCCGCAAGGTCGACCACGACGCTGCCGGGCTTCATACTCCGAACCATTTCCGCACTGATCAGCCGCGGTGCAGGTTTGCCGGGTATAAGCGCGGTAGTGATGATGATGTCCACTTCCTTCGCCTGCTCGGCAAACAGGGCCATTTCAGCGTCGATGAACTCCTTGCTCATCTGCTTTGCATAGCCCCCGCTGCCGCTGCCATCTTCCTCAAACTCAAGCTCGAGGAACTCAGCGCCCATACTTTCGACTTGCTCGCGCACTTCCAACCGGGTGTCAAACGCCCGAACGATGGCGCCCATACCGCGGGCGGCGCCAATTGCGGCAAGCCCAGCAACGCCGGCACCAATGATAAGCACCTTGGCCGGGGGCACCTTGCCCGCTGCTGTCACCTGCCCCGTGAAGAACCGGCCGAAGTGACCCGCGGCTTCCACGACCGCGCGGTAGCCCGCGATGTTGCCCATCGCACTCAACGCATCCATCTTCTGTGCACGGCTGATGCGTGGCAAAGCGTCGATGGCAAATGCAGTCACATTCTTTTTCGCCAGACGATCCAGCAAGTCTGGATTCTGGGCCGGCCAGAGGAAACTCAGCAAATGGGCACCGTCCGGCAGGAGGTCTATTTCGTCAGCGCTCAACGTTTCATTTTTGCCGGGCGCTCTGACTTTGAGGACAAACTCAGCCTCAGACCAGAGCTTTTTGCCGTCGGCTATGATTTCCGCGCCGGCTTCTTTATAGGCTTCGTCGGGATACTTGGCCGCCTCGCCGGCGCCGCTCTGGACGAAGACGCTATGGCCCAGTTTGGTAAGCTTACGCACCGACGCGGGCGTTGCGGCGACGCGGAACTCGTTGTCGTGACTTTCCTTGGGAATACTAAGCTTCACACAACATCCTCCGGGTGAATCAATACTTAGAAGGCTAACTCTAACTGCACTCTTCCGTTCGCTGAACGTTAGCGAAGCGGGCCACATCTTGCAATCCCGTCAGCTGTCGGTAGCGTCAGGTCTTGTTGAGTGCTTTGAAAGCTTCTCTTATATTTCTCATGCACTTACGGGCGTCGTCGCCCTCGTGAGCCTGCCGGGCGGCCTTCAGTTTCTGCTTCGCCGTTTCCACGGACTCGGGGTCCTGCGGGGGGTTCTCTGCCAGGCGGTTTTCTACTTGCGCCATCAGAACGGAACACTGCTTTTCCGGCTGAGGTACAGGCTCGGCCATTATCATGCCGGAGCTCAGCATAACCACAGCCGAACAGACCAGTATCATTTTACCCATGGTTAAACTCCTTTTTCTGTCTAGTACAATCCTTTTCTGACCTGTGGCGAGAATGCTATCGCGCGAAAGCCGGAACACTACCGCTCGGGTCAGTTGTAGCGGCCGACCAGATCTTTCAGCCGCCTTTTGTCCAATCTGGAGTTGAGGCGCTCAGTATCCAGCGTCTCGGGCCTTAGGCGGACGCGCTGCCTGTCTTCGCAATCCAGCCCGAAAACCCTTTCGGCGCCGAAAGGGTCATCTTCCGGACCGTAGATAGCCACAACCGTTACGGTGAGCTTCTCAAGCTTGACTTCAGGATCGACCGGCAACCCATCCTGTAGCTCTACACCGGCCGCGTCAGCACCTTTCTGAAGTAAAATGCGGAAAGAAGGTACTTCCAGGCAAACTCCGCTCTCGAGCGGCCCCTGGCGGGTGCGCCGCCCGATGGAAGTTTTGGTGGTGTCCTGCTCGCCCTCTTCTGTGTCGGTAGCCGACGTCAGATATCGCCCGTCATTTGTCGCAAGCTCAACCAGGATTGACTGAACAAATACAGGTTCTTTGCTCATGTTGCAGATCAGGCACGGTGCGTCCAGATCAGCGGCACCCACACCCTTGTTGATCAGGATACGCGGCCTGCGTTCTCGCCGGTAACCCAGGAAGAGCAATTGGGCGTAGAAGAGCCAAATCAGTAGCGTACCAAAATTGGCCACGACCATTAAAAGCTCGCTGTTATTCTTAATCCAATCCAGCACTGTAGTGTTCCTGTTTAAGCGAACCGCACTCTGCACAGTTCAGAGCACGCTCAACCGGCGATCGGGAGCCATAGCCGCCTGACTCGACGCTTCGAAGCGATTATAACCGCTTGGGCAAATGATAGTATTGCCCCAGTCTCAAAGGCCGCCAGACGCCCGCACCCTCGCCCGTGCACTCCTGCTAGTGCCCGGGCCGGCATTTGACGAAGTTGAGCGGGCGAAAACAAAACAACCCAGAGCCTCTCAAGGACACTCTGGGTTGAGTAATATTCTGCCCGGACATCACATTGCAAAGCCAAGGCAGAGTATTGGGTAGAGCCAGTTCTAGAAATTAATACCGAGACCGGCACTGTAAACAAATGCGCCGTTGTCGTAGTTATTCTCGACGTCATTGGAGTTGTCGAAGAAAACCTGGTACTCGGCCTGCACGCTAAGATAGGTTTCGCGCTTCATGTAGTACTTGAGGCCGAATTCGGGACCTGCAAAGAAGGTTTCATCGACCCCATCGCCGTAGATGCCGCCGATATTAGCGCCGAGGAAAGGCTGCATATCTGCACGACCAAAGTGATAGTCAGCAAATACGCGGGTCGCACCAGTCCAGGAAGAGTCGTCACCCAGATCTGCAGCACCAGCGCTCTGCCGGATGCCGACAGCTGTCTGATCAGTCATGTACTGACCAACATCAAAGCTGACATTGAACTGATTGTTATCGAGATCTTTGTCGCTTGACCCAGATCCTGCCAAAGTAAACAGCTTGTCGCCTGTTGAAGGCGCTGCCGTTACACCAAGCGGCACGAATACTAAACACGCAGATACAATAAGAGGTTTAAATTTCATAGGAGTCTCTCCCTCACTCGGTTTATAAACAGGATTTCTTTTCCTGCACCTCGCAATCAATGTACGCAGGATCAGCTTGGGAGTAAAAGTTAAAAGGCCAGAATAATGCTTTGTTAATAAAGGGTTTATAATGGCGTAAAAGGCTAGTTTCAGGCCCGGGTGCGAAGCTCAACCCCGGCAGCAGCTTGCACGCGTTGCCATTGGGGACCTGCAATGGCAGGATCATCCTCCGTACCCCCGGCGTTTGGAGAAACCACATGGGTCCCTTCAGCTTCTCATCTGTAAAAACCGTAATATACGAAGCAGGCAGCGCCGCAAGGCTGGCACGCGTATGCCGTGAGAATAACGCCCGCGCCGTCGTCATCATTACCGATCCGGGAATAATGAAACTGGGCCTGCTTGATGACGTACTGGCCGACTTCGACCGGGAACGTTTGCCCGTAGTGGTATTTCAGGACGTGGAAGCCGATCCGGCTGACCACATCGTCACCCGGGCAATTGACGTGGCGCGAACACAGCGCGCGGACATGATTATCGGGTTCGGCGGCGGCAGTTCCATGGACGTAGCCAAGCTTGTCGCTCTCCTCGCACACCCAGACTCTACTCAGACCCTTGCAGACGTCTACGGGGTGGAGAAAGCCCGCGGCGGACGCCTGCCTCTGATCCAGGTCCCGACAACCGCCGGTACCGGATCCGAAGTCACCCCCATCGCTATCGTAACGACTGGCGAAACGACCAAAAGCGGCGTCGTTTCGGAGCGCCTGCTGCCCGACATTGCCTTGCTCGACCCGCAGCTCACGGTGGGACTTCCGCCTCATGTGACTGCAGCGACAGGCATCGATGCAATGGTGCACGCGATTGAGGCCTACACCAGCAAGATTCGTAAAAACGAGATGTCGGATTTCTTCGCCCGGGAAGCTCTCCGTCGTCTCTCAGCCAACTTACTGACGGCGGTGAAGGACGGAACCAACCTCGAGGCCCGCGGCCAGATGTTGCTGGGGGCTATGATGGCGGGCCAGGCGTTTGCCAACGCACCTGTTGCGGCGGTCCACGCGCTGGCCTACCCCTTGGGCGGCCACTTCCACATACCTCACGGGTTGAGCAACTCCCTCGTCCTGCCCCATGTCCTGCGCTTCAACGTGGGTGTTGCGGCAGAACACTACGGGGAACTGGCGGAGATTATTATGGGTCAGCAGCTAAAACGGGGCTCCGCGCCCGCCGACCAGTTGATCGATCACCTTGAAACCATGATTGTTGACGCAGGCTTGCCAACACGCCTGCGGGAACTCAACGTGCCCGAAAGCGTCCTGCCGCAGCTGGCCGATGATGCGATGCTGCAACAACGTTTGCTGGTCAATAACCCTCGCGAAATGTCACGGGACGAGGCGCTGGCAATTTATCAGGCCGCGTTTTAACGGGAGCGTAAATGAGCGACGAACGAGACCCCATCAGAAGAGATTTCAAGGCCTTCGAGTCCATTTCGACACGATGGATGGACAACGACGTGTATGGCCATGTCAATAACGTCACCTATTACTCTTACTTTGACACTGCGGTTAACGCGTTTCTGATTCGCCAGGGCGGGCTCGATATTCATAACGGGGACGCTGCCGGTTTTGTGGTCAGCTCGAACTGCACCTACCGACGCCCTATCGCGTTTCCGGAGCCTATTGAAGCGGGCATCAAGGTAGACCGTATAGGTAATAGTTCAGTCCAGTACGGAGTGGGCATTTTCAGGGCGGGTGAAGACGAGCCCGCCGCTTATGGCCAGTTCGTGCATGTCTTTGTAAGCCGAAGCGATAATAGCAGCACGCCTGTTCCGGCCAGTATCCGCCGAGCGCTGGAGCAACTTCGCTGATCGCAGCCCTGCTGCCTGGACTGCCGGGCCGTGCCCGCGGAACAATGCACGGCTAGGCTTTTTTCTCAAACGCTGCCTGCTGTTCTTTCGTTGCCGGCTTCTGATAGCGTGTTTTCCACTCCTCGTAGGGCATTCCGTAGACGCGTTCCCGAGCCTCTTCATAACCCAGACTGTGGCCTCTCTCTCCTGCCTCCGCCGCGTACCATTTGGAAAGACAGTTGCGGCAAAAATGGGCGAGGTTCATGAGGTCTATATTCTGTACTTCTTTATGGGTGTCGAGGTGGGCCAAAAGCCGCCGGAACACTGCTGCTTCGATTTCGGTTCTGTCGCTGGGACTCTGGTCGGCCATGTCGGTACTCCAAGGACGGATAGCGGGATTACATGCGGGTGGTGTTGACTCTCAACCCTCGGGCGCCCAGGTCGCCAGCCCGAGGTGAACGAACCGTGCTACTGCAGCGCGGCCAGCGCGGCGTCATAATCAGGCTCTTCGGTGATTTCGGTCACCAGCTGGGAATAGAGCACTTTGTCGGCTTCGTCCAGCACGACCACTGCCCTTGCACACAGCCCGGCCATAGGACCACTGTTTAGCGCCACACCGTAGTCCAGTGCAAACTCAGGGTGCCTGAAGGTCGACAGCGGCAAAACATTGTCCAGCCCTTCGGCGCCGCAAAATCGGGCTGCCGCAAACGGCAGGTCTGCTGACACCACCAGAACAACGGTATCCGCTGTCTTCTGCGCTTTTTCGTTGAACTTTCTTGCGGAAGCTGCACAGACTCCTGTGTCGACGCTGGGAATGATATTCAGCAACTTCTTCTTCCCTGAAAAATCGCTGAGCCCTACATCCTGCAGGTCAGTTTTAGTCAGTGTAAAGGAAGGCGCCCTGTCACCTTGTTCTGGAAACTTGCCCTCTACCTCTACCGGATTCCCTTTCAGCATTACTTGATTCATCTCACTTCTCCGTTTTTTAGCAGTTGTTTTCAGGACCGGTGCCCCGATGACGTCAACCGGTGGCTCGACGCAAGCGTGGGCTACGCGGGCTCATGCCAGTGCAGCGTGTGGTTCAGGCAACGACTATTCCCAGATTACTTCACATTCGGCGTCAATCGACTTCTCGAGCAGTTGTATCAGGGGATGGGCACGTCGGGTTATGGAAACATAATTCTCAGACCCATTCTCATCCTTTCGGTTGGGATCTCCGGCGTCTTGCGTCCTGCGCTCGCGAGCGGCCTCTTCAGCCTGCCGCTCCTGTTCTTCTATCCGTTGCAGTTCATCCCGAAGCTGCGCCAGTGCGCCAGGCACGTCATCAGCAAACATTGCGCCGGGTACATTCTTGCTCCTGCCCATCATCTTCAGAAAACGTTCGCCAATGGGGCCCACGTAGGTGGTGTCGCTCGCTGCCGGGCTCTTGAAGGTTATCAGCATGGCCTCAATGCTCCTGTTGCTTGGAATCACTTTGAAGGTTCAGCGCGATTCTGAGCACTCAGCGTACCTCAGATCGCGCAGGCTTTGCCTTAAAAGCCAACGTATCTTCTGGCATCAGATAATCGTTTACAGTGTTGTACAGTGCTTACCTTCAAGGTTTACCGGCAGAGGCAACGCAGTCACGCACCGGCAATTGATCGTTTTCGGCTTATCCTGAGGCAGGCTTCCAGATGCGCCTGAAAGTGAGCATCTGACATCTGCAGAAGCGCTACGGCACCGCGCAGCTGAATATCCTTTAACACTAAGTACCGCAACACTAAGTACCGCATCGCCCAGGGTACCGCATGGCCATGCGCAGGACGTCCCCGCGAAGAAGGGTCCAGTGTCCTTCATAACAGCCGATTCCAATCTGTTTCGGTCATTAAACCTTTATCAGAAACCCGACTGTTCACTTTTCTGCAGCATATTGAGTGGCATAATCCCGCCGTCCTCGACTGGCAGGACGCCAGCTTCGAATGAGCAGACTTACATGAAACAGAGGAACACACCATGCAGTGGCCGACTTTGACTCAGGATGAGCAGCAGGAACTGTGGAACACGCTTGAAGTACTCATGCACGGGGCGACAGTCGCCGAATTACGTTGCGCGCAGCAGCGTCTCGAAACGATGACATCACGCCAGCGCCCCTACTTGGCTCCGACCATACGAACCTTGGTGGACCATGTTGTGCAGGCAGCAATATGCGCCTCTCAGGGCGGCGAACAGCGGTTCTACTGGCTTGAAGAGGTTGAAAGCAGATGGAATGCGCTGATCGGCTCCCTCCACCAGCAGGCTCGTTGCAGCGACGGCGTTGTTTCTGGCAACGGCATCGTATCCAGCGGCCGCACTGCCGAGCTGTCTCAGGCGCTCGAGGCGTCGAGTTAGCACGTCCTGGCACGACCTGTTCAGGCCGATCTACCGGCTTTTTCTACGCCTATGGGCTTTTGTGGAAGGCGCTGTGGTTGAGGGTTTTCTGGTAGATGATGGCTTGGGCGCTGGTGCTTTATCTCTTCCACGCCGGCTACCGCTGTCTGCACCGGCAGGCTTACGTGAAACGCCCGGCCCGGCTTTCACGCGCCGTCTGGCGCGCGCCGGAGCACCAGGGCTGCGTTTTTCATCCGACGCCTTGGTGCTGCGAGAAGTGCCGGAAGCCTCCTCAGTTTTGCTTGAACCAGCGATCATCGCATCGATTGTCCGTATCTCGGCACGGGTCAGCTCGCGCCACTCCCCGACTTTCAGTTTTCCCAGGCCTATATTCATTACCCGCAATCGCTTCAGGCGCGTCACGTTATAGCCCAGGTATTCGGCCATTCGCCGAATTTGGCGGTTCAGACCTTGTGTCAGAATGATGTTGAAGCTGGTGGCAGAAGTCTGGCGAACTTTACAGGGTTGCGTCACGGTGCCAAGCACAGGTAGCCCGCCCCCCATTTTCTGCACAAATTCACTGTCGACTGGCCGGTCGACGGTTACAAGATACTCTTTCTCGTGGGCGTTACCCGCCCGCAGGATCTTGTTGACGATGTCGCCGTCGTTTGTCAGCAGGATGAGACCTTCGGAGGGCTTATCGAGGCGGCCTATGGGGAAGATACGGCCGCGGTAACGCACAGCCTCGATAATGTTACCCGGCACTTCGGGATCTGTGGTGCAGGTTATACCGACTGGTTTATTGAAGGCGATGTACACAGGGGCCGGCTTGGCGCGCAGGTTTTTCCCATTAACCTCGACCTTGTCCTCAGGCGACACTCGCATGCCCATCTCGGCCGTACGGCCATTGACCCGGACCCTGCCTTCATCGATGAACCGGTCTGCTTCACGACGTGAACAGATGCCGGTCTCACTGATGAATTTATTCAGACGTGTCGTGCCCGAGTTGGTGTTGTTCATGGGTCGACTCTACCCCGCGCCTGCTTAAGTCGGCCCCGTTGTGTTTTGCGGTCTACCCGCTTCTTACGGGCATTAAGGCTGGGCCGGGTGGGCCTTCTCGGCTTATCGACCTTAGCTACGGATTCGATCAGCTCAGCCAGGCGCGCAAGGGCATTCTCACGATTGACTTCCTGACTGCGGAACTGCTGGCCTTTTATAACAACGATGCCCTGGCGGGTAATGCGCTGGTCGCTCAAGGCCAACAGCTTCTCTTTATAGTCTTCAGGGAGTGAAGACGCGCGGATATCGAAACGCAGGTGAACCGCACTGGAGACCTTGTTCACGTTCTGACCACCGGCCCCCTGCGCCCGAATGGCCGTTATCTCGATCTCTTGTTCGGGAATAACCACGCCTCGAGAAAGTGTAAGCACGACATTAGCTCCGGTTGGTTGCTTGTGGGCTCCTGACAATTGCCTGCTGGAGTAACTGCTGCCTGCTGGAGCAACTACCGCCTGTTGGAGTAGCGACTGCCTGTCGGAGTGACTACTGCCGCCGGTCGGGGTGAATACTGCTGCCTGCGGGTGTTCAGCTGGTCTTGTGATCAGTTCCGACGCGGCACAACCGCCATGGTCAAACGGGAAATACAGACCAGACGATCATCCTCGTCCACAATCCTGATTTCCCAAAGCTGGGTCGAGCCGCCTATGTGCAGCGGCCTGGCAAAGCCGTACACCCAGCCCTGCATCATGGGGCGTACGTGATTGGCGTTAATATCGAGCCCTACCGCCATCGTGTCGGGCTTCTTCAGGCATAGATTGGCGGCGATACTGCCAAGGGTTTCAGCGAGTACTACGGAGGCACCGCCGTGAAGAATGCCCGCCGGCTGAATCGTCCGCTTATCGACGGGCATACGCCCGCTCAGGAAGTCGTCGCCAAGCTCAAGTAATTCAATGCCCAGATGGCTGACCAGGGTCTGCTGGGACGAAGCCGTCAGTTGCTCTATCGTGGGCTTGCTATGCCAGATCGTCACCGTGTTGGCTCTCCAGATTCAGGTTAATCAAAGGCCGGGGCCGTATTTGTAGATCCTGCGGATCGAGAAGATTACAGCAAATGATGATCTTCGGAAACGCGGAGCCATATTGAGGCTCGCCAGTTTTCCCGTGCACACGTAAACTGCCGGCAAATTAGACTCTGCGGAATTCCATGGACCCCAACACGTCACCTTCAAGTAGCGGCCTGCGCGCGATACCCTTCAAGCGTCTGGTCCTGTTCACAATTCTGTTTATCCTTCTGAGTAGCGCTGGCGTTTACGTTATATATGCGCAATTTGCCGAACGCAGCTTCTCTTTCGACTGGCGACTTGTCTCCTTTCCCTTTCTGCTTTGGGTTCTGCTGCTGCTGATCGTCTATTACGTGGCCGACGGTCTGCGTCTGCACTTTACGCTGCGCGCGCTCGGCCACCGTATGTCCCGGGGAAAAGTCTTCCGACTCGTGTTTATAAACATCTTTTTCTCCAACGTCACACCGATGGCGACCGGCGGCGGATTCGCCCAGATCTGGTACATGCAACGCCAGGGAATACCGCTGGGCACCGCAACCGCGGCCACGACAATACGAACACTGCTTGCGGTTGTATTTATATTTGTTGCAACACCTCTTTTTCTACTTAGCCTGGAATCTTTGGAAAACAGTGCCATCAGTGGACAAATCGCCGCTTACCTCGCAGTCTTCATCACGTTGTATCTGGGCTTTTTCGCGATTCTGCTACTACGTACCCGCTGGTTGCTCCCCCCCCTGACGCTCATTATTAACGCGCTTCATCGGGTGAACCTGATCAACACCGATCGTCAGATGCACTGGCGTTTCAAAAGCAAGCGGGAGATGCTGAGATTTGCCCATAGTTTCGCAGCGTACAGAAAAGGAGCGCCCGGTGATGTCTTGCTCTCCGTCATATTTACCGTCGTGTTCTTGCTCAGCCTGTTCAGTTTCCCGGCCCTGCTCATGCAGGCACTCGGTTATGATGTTTCTTACCTCAATGTTGTCGGCCTGTTGGTGATTACGACCTTTATTATGTACTTCTCCCCTACACCTGGAGCGTCCGGTATAGCGGAAGGCGTATTCGGGCATTTCTTCAGCGGAGTTCTGAGCGGTAATCATCTTGTCCTGGTTACGGTTGCGTGGCGACTGCTGACGATCTACCTGGGCATGTTGATCGGTGTATTCGTGACCCAGGCCGAACTGATGCGGACGAGGAGCATGCATGGGCGGGCGTAACTACCTGAAATGGGTTTTCTACATCAACCTTGTCGTCGTGCTTGCACTCATCGGCTACAAGATCTATCTCAATTTCTTTGAGCAGGATTTCGATTCGGTCCACAGTGAACAGGTTGAACAGATACAGACTGATCTCGCCGGTCGAGACCAATACCGGTTTGCGGTTGTCGGTAACATCAACAATTCAGTCGGGATTTATGAACGCAAAATCGTACCCATGCTCAACACAGCTGGGGTCGACTTTGTCGTGTCCGCCGGCAACGCCGTCAGTAACGGCGGTGAGGACAAGTACCGCGCGCTCAACCGCACCCTGAGCCATCTCGACGTTCCGTATGTGCTCACCTTCGGCGAGAACGAGTTCAGCAATTTTGGCAGCTTCCGCTTTTACGAGCATTACGGACCCTACTTTTACAGTTTCACCGCCGGCAACAGTCGCTTTATTTTCCTGGATTCCACGGGCAAGACGCCCAGCGGCTGGCAGCTGCGCTGGCTGGACGAACAACTCGCGGGTAATACAGCGGATAATACCTTCCTGTTCCTTGGGCATCCGGTCTACCAGACTCATGAAGAAACGCTTCTCTACGGCGACGAACACTACATTGCCGATTCTGAGTTTCGCAGAGGTTTGATCGACCTCATCCAGCAGTATCCCGTAGACGCGGTTTTTTCCGCGAACCTCTCGCTGTATCAACGCATTGAGCGGGATGGCACGATCTACGTTACGACGGGTGGCGCGGGTGGCCTCGTCATAAATGATGACGAAAGCTTCTATCATTTCGTCACTGTGACGGTTGACGGCGACACGGCAAAGATCCAGCTTGAGCCGCTGAACATCGGTCAACACACCGTCTTCAAGACCCTGGAGAGCTTGTGGTTCTTCATCCACTCGCTCTTTTACGTCGGCTACCACAACTTCATACTTCTCGTATGCATATTGATCGTAGTGGCGATCAAGCTCCATCAGCTCATTTTCGAGGAGCGCGACTACTACCCCAATTTCGACCTGGACCCTGGCCCCTTTCTCGAAAAGCCCCTTAAAGTCGCCTTACTGACCAATAACTACCTCCCTTTTATCGGCGGCGTTCCGATTTCGATTGAACGTTTGCGACAGGGCCTGGTGGAACTCGGTCAGAGAGTCCTCATCATCGCCCCCAGCTATAAAGGCCAGAAGCCGGAAAATGACGAAGTGGTACGTGCCACCTCCCTACTTGCCTTCGGCGAGCAGCAGGAGTTCCGCCTCGCCAATATTTTTCACCCCCGTTTGCGTCGTGCCGCGGCAGAATTTAACCCAGACATTGTTCATGTTCACCATCCTTTCTGGCTAGGCAGCCTGGGTATCTGGATTGCACGGCGACGTCGCGTGCCGGTGGTCTACACCTACCACACACGCCTGGAGCACTATGCGCACTTCGTTCCGCTGCCGGGCCTGCTCTTTCGCAATCTGATCTCGCACTACCTGATCAAGCGATTTGCCAACAAATGCGACGGCGTAATCGTCCCGACATACTCCGCCGAAGAATACCTGCGTGTGCTGGGCGTACGCACCAACATCTTCGTCCAGCCTACCGGTATCGATTTTGACCGGTTTCAACAGGTAGACCCTGAAAAACTCACGAGCCTCCGGGCGTCACTCAACCTCAAAGGCGAGCGCGTACTGATCAGCGTGTCCAGGCTCAGCAGAGAAAAAAATATTGAGTTCATGTTGGCTGCCGCACGCACCCTCTATCAGAACAGCCCGGTTCCGTTTCGATTCCTTATCATTGGCGATGGCAGCGATCGGGACAGGCTACAACGCCGAATTGATGACTTGGGTCTGAGTAGGGTGGTGACACTGGTCGGTAGCGTAGCGCCCGATGATATCTGTGCCTACTACCAGCTGGGTCACGCTTTTTTGTTCGCCTCCAAGTCCGAGACCCAGGGCATGGTCATCCTTGAGGCGATGGCGGCGGGTCTACCCGTCGTGGCAGTGAGGTCCAGCGGCATTGATGATGTGGTGAAAGAGGGGCTAAACGGTTTCAAAACAGTCGAAGATCAGAACAAGTGGCTGGCCAAAGTCACGGAGCTGCTGCAAGACGATGAGCTGAGAGACAAACTGAGCAAGAACGCGCGGGAGTTCGCCCGCGATTTCTCCGTCCAGAACTTTGCCCGCGACGTACGCCGGATATACGCATATGTTCTGGCGGCCCGGGAACAGCAGAAAACACAAGGCCGAAAGAAGCGCGCCTCCCTCAGATAACCGCCAGACTGCAACAGGACACGGCTTGATCCAGCGCCGGGTCCTGTTGCGGATCGCCGAAGTCTCAGCCTACGGCGGCGGTATCCACCGCGGCGGCTTCAACCTTGCGCGCCACCGCCGAGAGGAGCGCCTGCAGGTTGGCTGATGTTGTATCCTCGGCTAACGCCGCGGCGCTATAGAGCTCGCCATCGATCTGCGCCCGAATACAGGCCATGGCATTGGCGCTGGTTCCTTCCCCAAGGGCAAATTCATCGTAGGCTTCGATCACTATTTTAACGCCGTATCGTTTCTCAAGCGCTTCCGCCAAGGCCTCAAGTGCCCCCTGCCCCTGACCGTTCAGGACTGAGCTGGTGCCGTTACCGAACTCTATCCTGGCCTGCACGCCTGCATCTGTCCGATGCAGGTCGTAGGTGCGAAGCCGCCAGCCCTTCGGCACCTGCAAGTAATCCCTGTCGAACAGTTTGTGAATACTGAAGGAGTCGATCTCACCACCCTCGCCTTCGGCTTCCTTCTGGACGACGCGGGCAAACTCGATCTGTAACCAGCGCGGCAAACTTATGTCGTAGTCGCGTTCCAGCACGTGGGCGACACCGCCCTTACCGGACTGACTGTTGATCCTTACCACCTCCTCGTACCTGCGACCCAGGTCGCGTGGGTCGATCGGCAGATAGGCAACGTTCCAGACATCGCCGTCCTTGCGCCGTGAAAGACACTTGCGGATGGCATCCTGGTGGCTTCCCGAGAAGGCCGTAAAGACCAGCTCACCGGCGTAGGCGTGACGGGGATGAGTGCTTATCTCGGTACAGGCTTCGACCGTCTCGATGATCTCCGCCATACCGGAAAGGTCCACCTCCGGATCAATGCCTTGGGAGTACAGGTTCATGGCCATGGTCACCAGGTCCATGTTACCGGTGCGCTCGCCGTTACCCAGCAACGTGCCTTCAACCCGGTCAGCCCCGGCCATCACCGCCAGCTCCGCTGCCGCGACACCGCAACCACGATCGTTATGGGTGTGCACGCTGATACTCAAATGTTCGCGGTAATTGATATTGTCGCAAATCCACTCGATCTGGTCGGCAAACACATTCGGCGACGCCATCTCTACGGTTGCGGGCAGATTCAGGATAACTTTCTGACCCTGGTCCGGCCGCCATACGTCCGTCACCGCGTCCACGACTTCCTTGGCGAAGTCCAGTTCGGTCCCGGTGAAGCTTTCCGGTGAGTATTGGAAGGTCCAGTCTGTGTCTGGGTAGTCGCGCGCGTGGTCGCGCACCATCTCCGCCCCTTTGCGGGCAATGTCACAGATACCGGCACGATCAAGATTGAAGACCTGCTCACGCTGCACCGTAGAGGTCGAATTATAGACATGAACGATGGCTTTCCTGGCGCCCTTGAGCGCTTCGTAGGTACGCGCGATCAGCTCTGGGCGGGCCTGGGTCAATGCCTGAATCTGGACATCTTCCGGCACCCGGTCTTCCTCGATCAGCTTGCGGCAGAAGTCGAAGTCGGGTTGGCTGGCAGAGGGAAACCCGATCTCGATCTGTTTGAAACCCAGTTTTACGAGAAGATCGAAAAGACGCTGCTTCTGATGGATATTCATTGGCTTCACCAGCGCCTGATTACCGTCGCGCAGATCCACCGCGCACCAGGTCGGCGCGCGCTCGATAACGCGGTCGGGCCAGCGACGGTCTGTCTTACGGATGGGCGTAAACGGGCGATACTTGCGGTGGTCGAAAGCCATTTTTCATATCCTCTGGGAAAAATCTCGATCCGGCTCCTGGGTTTTGTACGTTCCGGCACACAAGCCGTAACGCCTGTACCGGCGACGCGGTCCGCCAGCACCCAAGACCTGATTCGATAATACGGACAGTTTACGACAAACATCGCGCTATCTGTTTGCGTTTTTTAGTATTTTTAGCTTAGATTTAGCGGAATCAGCCATAATTCGGCCAATAATTGGCTAAAATGACCAAACTCATGACGACAGACGAAAAACTTATCAAGCTGGATCGTACCGACCGCAGAATCCTGGAGCTGCTTCAGCGCGATGGCAGCTTGACCAACCAACAGCTCGCGGAACAGGTAGGGCTGTCGCCCTCTCCCTGTTCCCGGCGGGTGCGAGCCCTGGAAGATGCCGGCATTATCCTGCGGCGCGTAACCTTGCTGGAGCGTAAAAAGCTGGGGCTCACCTTAACAGTCATTATTCAGATCGGCATGGACCGGCATACGCCTGAGCGATTCGAGGCGTTCGAGCAGCAGGTTGCCACGTTTCCGGAGGTGCAGGAATGTTACCTGGTCACGGGTCAGGAGGCAGACTACATGCTCAAGGTGGTCGTGCCCCATATGGATGCCTACCAGCATTTTTTGCTGGACAAAGTCACCCGCATTCCCGGGGTCAGCGGAGTACACTCCAGCTTTGTGCTCCGCCGGGTTGTTGACAACACCGAGTTGCCGCTGGGATATCTTTAGTTTTCGGCGCAATCAGTTTGTTCACCCTGCGCTGGTCGTCCCGCAGAGGCTATTCCACGCGGCTAGCATGGGCTGCATGACCGAGGCTGAGTATACGGCGACCGAAACAACTGCACGGGACATTCATATTAGCTTTCATGAGGGAGCAGGCTATGGCCCGAAAAAACCTGTTAGTCGTTGCGCACGCGCCTTCGCCGAACACCCACCGTATGCTGGACGCGGTCCTCAAAGGCGCCCGGCACCCTGACGTGGAGGGGGTTGAGGTAAGTTTCAAGCCACCGCTGGAGGCGGGACCGGAGGATGTTCTGGTGGCTGATGCCTTGATACTGGGGACGACAGAAAATCTGGGGTACATGAGCGGTGCGCTCAAGGACTTCTTTGACAGAAGCTACTACCCCTGCCTTGAACGAACCCAAGGCAAGCCTTATGCGCTCTACATACGTGCGGGCCACGACGGCACCGGCACCCGCCGTGCCGTTGAGAGCATCGCAACCGGGTTGCGCTGGGGCGCGGTGCGAGCGCCGCTTCTCTGCCAGGGCGAATTCAAAGAGACGTTCCTCACCGATTGCGAGGAGTTGGGCACGTATCTCGCTGCTGGTCTCGACGCCGGCATTTTCTGATGCCAGAACAGCGGAAGAGCTCGCCCTACAGTTTCTTAACCCCAGCACGACAACGCGTATGGTGTAATGGACCCAGCTGGCGGTCTGGTTACAGGCCGGTTCAAGCCATCAATACGCAGGCAGGACGCGCTGCCGCAACCCGGCGGCAATTTCCAACAACAACCAGAGAGGATGACAGGAAGTACCCATGACAAATGCAGCTCTTAAGGAAAAGTCGCTGGAACATATGCTCGCCCGGGAATTACGGGCACTGGATGAGCAAACGGAGCAAGACACTGACACCGAATTCTATCTGGCCATAGAGCAACTTCTGTCGGAACACGGGCTTAGCGCGCAGCAGGCCGCAGAGATACTCGTCGTCGCCCACCCTGATGCCGGAACAGACCGTACTCGCCCCCTAACGCCACTCAAGGTATTCCGCAATCCCTACACTCGGGAGGTCGTGAAGAGCCGCGGTTTCAACCATCAGACGCTGAACGAGTGGCGTAAGCGTCACGGCAGGCTGACAGTCCAGACCTGGCGTATAAAATAGGGTTGGCGCTTTCGCCCGGGTCTGCGGTGAGGCCTGCAGCCCCAGGTGATGCCAGCCTCAACTTTGAGGCGGCCGCCTCATCAAACCGGCAAGCCGTGCCTTAATAGACTGGCCGTCTGCACGCCACCGCTGTACCTCCCGGCAACAGCTTCGTAGAATACCCTCGTCATTATGGTAATCGGCTGCCCACCGCGCCGCTCACGCCAGATCGAACCAATACCCAACTCCAGGCACCCCAGGGAAATTTCATGCGAGCTAGCCGCTTTTTAATTGCCACCCTTAAAGAAACACCTGCCGATGCAGAAGTGATCAGCCACCAGCTGATGCTTCGCGCCGGCATGATACGCAAACTCGCGTCGGGGCTTTATAGCTGGCTGCCGCTCGGGCTCAAGGTGTTACGCAAGGTGGAACACATTGTGCGAGAGGAGATGGACAACGCCGGCGCTCAGGAAGTGCTGATGCCCGCGGTTCAGCCGGCTGAGCTCTGGCAGGAGTCCGGTCGGTGGCAACAATACGGGGATGAGCTCCTGAGACTCAAGGATCGCCACGGGCGCGAGTTCTGCGTCGGCCCGACTCATGAGGAAGTGATCACGGACCTTGTGCGCAATGAGCTCAAAAGCTACAAGCAGTTGCCAGTAAACTTCTACCAGATCCAGACCAAGTTCCGTGACGAGCGCCGCCCCCGCTTCGGCGTCATGCGCTCGCGTGAATTCATCATGAAAGATGCCTACTCGTTCCACGCCAACGCAGAATCACTGGATGAGACCTATCAGGTCATGTATGACGCCTATACGCGGATTTTCACCCGCCTTGGCCTCGAATTCCGCGCCGTGCAGGCTGATTCCGGCAGCATCGGCGGCAGCGCCTCCCACGAGTTTCATGTTCTGGCAAGCTCGGGCGAAGATGCCATCGCGTTCAGCTCCGGGGGCAGCTATGCCGCCAACATAGAGAAAGCCGAAGCGCTCGCACCGTCCGGCGCTCGCCCCGAGCCCTCGAGGCAGCTTGAGGAAGTGGCCACGCCTGGGCAGAAAACCATCGACGCAGTTTCAGAGTTCCTGGGCACGCTCGCGGAACAATCAGTCAAAACGTTGATCGTCCGGGGCGTAGCAAAAGCAGACGACGCGCCGGCGCCACTGGTGGCACTGATACTACGCGGTGATCACCAGCTTAACGAGATAAAAGCAGAGAACCTGCCCGAGGTCGCAGAGCCTCTCGTATTTGCCAGTGACGAGGAAATCACTGCCGCCGTGGGTTGCGGCCCGGGCTCACTCGGCCCGGTCAATTTACCCTTCACGACCATAGTGGACTACAGCGCTGCCCATCTGGCCGATTTTGTCTGCGGTGCCAACCGCGAGGGCATTCACCTGACTGGCGTCAACTGGGAGCGCGACCTTCCCCTGGGCCAGTGTGCCGACCTGCGCAATATTGTGGAAGGCGAACCCAGCCCGGACGGCAAAGGCGTTTACGAAATCAAGCGCGGCATCGAGGTCGGTCACGTCTTCAAGCTGGGCAAGAAGTACAGCCAGGCCCTCAACGCCAACGTGCTTGACGAGAACGGCAAGGCAGTCACTGTCGATATGGGCTGCTATGGTATCGGCGTGACCCGCATCGTTGCCGCGGCGATAGAGCAGAATCACGACGACAACGGGATCATCTGGCCCCGGGCTTTGGCGCCATTCGATGTGGCCGTGGTTACGCTTAACGGCCATAAGTCGGAGCCAGTCCGGGACGCTGCTGAGTCACTCTACCAGCAGTTGCGCGCGGCAGGCTGCGATGTGTTTCTGGACGACCGCAACGAGCGGCCAGGCGTCAAATTCGCCGATCTTGAGCTGATAGGCATCCCCCACCGTATAGTCATTGGCGACCGCGGGCTCAAGACGGGCAGTGTGGAGTACAAGGGGCGCCGGGACGGAGAATCGCAGGATGTGGCGATTGCGGAGATTGTCGCCTTTGTGCAAGCGCGCATCTAACGCAACTCTGCGGTCCAGTACAGGAGCAAACGCACGCGGTTTGATTGCGGCTTCGTGCGTTGCTGCTATCTTTAACCCAAGCACTGCCCTCCACATATTTCACGACCGCATGTGAACCGATGACTCGAAAGCACGCCGTTCTTAAAGCCCTGGTTTGCTCAGCACTGCTGCTGTCGGTCACACCCGTCGTTGCCCAGACCCCGGATAGTGAACTGCGGGCCGTGCTGAAGCAGACCATTGAAGGCGCTACCAGCTTCGAAGACCGGTTCGACGCCGAGGTCTGGTTAGTCGATATGTCAGGGCGTACCCGTAGCTGGATCAAGGACGACGACGAGCGCCTTGAAATTCTTCGTCTGATTCATCAGGAGGCACAGCGCATCGATCTGGAACCCGAGCTGCTGCTGGCCCTGATCCATGTGGAAAGTCTCTACGACCGTTTTGCTGTCTCGTCCGCCGGCGCGCAGGGGCTCATGCAGGTCATGCCCTTCTGGAAAAACGAAATAGGCCGCCCGGATGACAACCTCACCCAGATCAAGACCAACCTGCGCTACGGCTCGACAATCCTCAGGCACTACCTGGACATTGAAAAGGGCAACCTTACCCGCGCGTTGGCCCGCTATAACGGGAGCTTAGGTAAAACCTGGTATCCGGAGAGAGTCATGAACGCGTGGGATAAGTACTACTTCGTCAGAAATTGAAGTCGCCCATGGCACTGGTCGGTTATATACCGACTGACCCCTACCCCATCCGTTCCACTGACTGAAACTTCCCGTCCTGTCCAAACTCGATCAGAAAAGCGCCACTGATGCCGTCATGCCTGACAAACGGCCGTAGAATACGTGCCGGAAACCGGACGCTCCGGCCATCACGCGCTCGCGCGACGACATCCAGCGCTTCGCCACGGTAAAGCCGAAGCCATTCGTCTGCGGAAATCCGAAGATCAACAATGATGCTTTGGGCCAAGGTGTCCGGTGGCTCCTGTAGATGGGCCATTTTCAGCACGTCGGCTGGATATCGGTTTCCGCCCCAGGCCACTGCTGGGCCCGGGGCGGCCGGGCCCGCTTACCGAGAGAGTTCCAGCAGCAGTCGGTTGAGGCGGGTTACATAAGATCCCGGGTCTTCCAATTGCTCGCCGCTGGCCAGGGTTGCCTGGTCCAGGAGCACCGTGGCCAGATCGTTGAAGCGTTCGTCACCATCGGCGCTTTCGAGCCGTTGCACCAGCGGATGCTCCACGTTCACTTCGAAGATCGGTTTGCTGTCAGGTACCTTCTGCCCCGCAGCGGCCATGATCTTGCGCATCTGGGCTCCCATGTCGAAGTCGCCCACCACCAGACAAGCCGGCGAGTCAGTCAGGCGCTTGGTGACGCGGACATCCTGAACCCGGTCCTCTAGCGCCTTTTTCAGACGCTCTAGCAGAGGTTTGTGCTCTTCCGCCGCCTTCTCGACTTCCTTCTTGTCCTCTTCTGTTTCGACACTGCCCAGGTCCAGCGAGCCACGGCCGACATCCTGGAATGACTTGCCGTCGTATTCGCTGAGGTAGTTCATCATCCACTCATCAATACGATCGGACAGAATCAGAACCTCGACACCTTTCTTGCGGAAAACCTCCAGGTGCGGGCTGCTCTTGGCTGCGGTGTGGCTGTCAGCGGTGATGTAGTAGATCTTTTCCTGGCCTTCGCGCATGCGCCCGATATAGTCGTCCAGAGATACGGTCTGGGCCGCCTCGCCAGTCTGCGTTGTCGAGAAGCGAAGCAGCTTGGCGATCTTATCCTTGTTGGAGAAGTCTTCCGCAGGGCCTTCCTTGAGAACCTGACCGAACTCATCCCAGAACTTCTGGTACTGCTCAGGCTCGTTGGCCGCCAATTTCTTGAGCATGTCCAAAACGCGCTTGCTCAACGCAGTACGGATGGTGTCAACGGTCTTGTCGTTCTGAAGAATTTCCCTGGAGACGTTAAGGGACAGGTCATTGCTGTCGATTACGCCTTTGACGAAGCGCAGGTAGAGCGGCAGGAACTGCTCCGCGTCGTCCATGATAAAGACGCGCTGGATGTAGAGCTTGAGCCCGCGGGGCGCGTCGCGGTTATAGAGGTCAAAAGGCGCACGGGCAGGAATATACAGTAGGCTGGTGTAGTCCAACGCGCCTTCCACACGGTTGTGGGACCAGGTCAGCGGGTCTTCAAAGTCATGGGCGACGTGCTTATAGAAGGCTTTGTACTCGTCGTCCTTGATTTCATTGCGAGGCAAAGTCCATAGCGCAGTCGCTTCATTGACAGTCTCATCCTGGGGCGCCTCGGCCTCTTTGCCTTCTTCCGTCTCCTGGGGTTCAGACTTCATCACGACCGGGAAAGAAATATGATCTGAGTACTTTTTGATCAGGCTGCGAAGACGGTAACCGTCGGCAAACTCTTTCTCCTCGTCCTTCAGGTGCAGGATAATTGTCGTGCCGCGTTCGGCTAGCTCGACCGCACCAATAGTAAATTCGCCGTTACCAGTGGAATCCCAGTGGACGCCCTCTTCAGCAGGTGCGCCGGCTTTGCGCGTCAGAACCTCGACGCGGTTCGCCACGATAAATGCAGAGTAGAAGCCCACCCCAAACTGACCGATCAGTTTGGAGTCCTTCTTCTGGTCACCGGAGAGATTCTGGATGAAGTCAGCGGTGCCGGAGCGGGCAATGGTCCCGAGGTTCTCGATGACGTCCTGCCGGCTCATGCCGATGCCGTTATCCGAAAGAGTGATTGTGCCCGCCGCGGCGTCGAAATCCAGCCGGATTTTCAGCTCGGCATCGTCCTCGACCAGGTCGGCCTGGCTAAGAGATTTGAAGCGAAGTTTGTCCAACGCGTCGGACGCGTTCGATACCAGTTCCCGCAGGAATATCTCTTTATTGGAGTACAGCGAATGAATCATCAGGTGAAGCAACTGCTTCACTTCAGTCTGGAAGCTCAGGGTTTCTTTCTGTGTTTCGACCGTCATGTGCCCCTATCTCCTTAGTGACGGGTGGCGGCCGATGCAGCCCATGGGCAGCATCAGCCAGATTTGGCGGCCCGGACGAATGTTCGGGCGGCTAATGAGTCTGGGCACAAGATGGGGTTAAGGAAGTTGATTTCAAGCCTGTGACTTCTACCGGCCCGTTCATCCATTCGCCCGGCTGTCCGCCAGCGAGCGAGAGGGCTTCAACTAGAGAATGAAGTGGGCGCGCGCCGTGGCTGTAGGCTCCTGCCGGGACTTCTGCCAGCACCACACCGTGACGTTGGCAACCCTGTTGCCCTGGCGGGTTAAGCGGCACTCGGCAAAAGTACTCCGGTTGAGTCCTGCTCTCAGAAAATCGATCGAGAAGTCGACAATGCGGGGCAATTTGGGAGCGTCCTGCTGGAGCATAAGATAGAGACCCGCAGACATTTCCATGAACCCGCCTATAACACCGCCATGGATCGCTGGCAGGATCGGATTGCCAAGGTTTGTGTCGCGCGGTGGCAACGTAAAAATCATGTCGTCGCCGAACCGCTCGCAACTCATCCCCAGCGTCTTTGCGTAGGGTATCGCTGCAATCAGCTCAAAAAGGTCGCCCTCTTCCCGCACTCGCTGCAGCGCCGCCTTATCGATCATGACAGTCCCCTCGAAATGAGCTCGCGATACGCTTTCGGGGTAGCAGCAACCCCGATCCGCATGAACGTTGCCACACAGTCAGCGATAGTATTGTCGGGCGACCCCTGGTAGGCGACGCAGCGTGTGAAGACGATGTTCTGGGTCACCCGATAGGTATGGGCTGCCGCGAACACCGGAAGGTCCGGCTTGGCCGGACGCATATAGTCCATCCGCAGGTCCAGCGTCGGACAAAGCTCGAACTCCGGCAGCGCGCAGATAATCACAGCCCCCGAGGCGGTATCCATGAGCGTCGTGATGGCGCCACCGTGAATTACGCGTGTATCCGGGTTACCAATGATGTGGTCGCTGTAAGGCAACTCCAGCAGCAGATGGTTATCGGCGGCTTCCAGCACCCGAATGCCCAGGTGCTGACAGTGTTTCAGGGTACCTACGAAGCGGTTGACGCTTCCCATGAGGCCGGGGTCATTCATCAAGGGTTCCTTATCGCAATGGGCAGTGGACCGGGCGGTACCGGACAACTTCCGGACTCTGTTCAAAGCTTTGAGTGAAAGTCAGGGTTAAGGTCGGTAGCCTATGGTATAAACCCCGGCAAAGACTTTCAGGAGGAGCTTACTGTGTCGAGAATCAACCCTGCCAGGGCTACATTGCTGGCCCTCTGCCTGATCGTTATTTCACTGGCTGGCTGTTCTACCAACCCTGTGACCGGCGAGCGCGAGCTGCGGCTTATATCCGGCGAAGAAGAGCGCAGCATAGGCGAGCAGCAGTATCAGCCTACGCTTCAGAGTCAGGGAGGCGAATATACCATAGACGAAGAACTCTCTGAATACGTGAGCAACATTGGCCAGAAGCTTGCAGCGCAGAGTGATCGCCCCGACCTGCCCTATGAGTTCACCGTACTGAACAACGGCGTGCCCAACGCCTGGGCGTTACCTGGCGGCAAAATCGCGATCAACCGCGGCCTGCTCATGGAGCTTGAAAACGAAGCACAGCTCGCTGCCGTGCTCAGTCACGAGATTGTCCATGCCGCTGCGGGCCACAGCGCACAACGCATGCAGCAGGGGATGCTTCTCAATGCCGGCATGGCTGGCCTGGGTCTGGCTGTTGCCGACAATGACTATGCGCAGATGCTGATAGGGGGCGCCGCCCTGGGAGCCCAATTGACCATGGCAAAGTACGGGCGCGGCCACGAACTCGAATCCGACCGTTACGGCATGGAATACATGGCGGAGGCCGGCTACGACCCGCAGGAAGCCGTTGAGCTCCAGCGCATCTTTGTGCGTCTTTCGGAAGGTCAGGATTCGGATTTCATCTCTGGCCTGTTTGCTTCTCATCCCCCTTCCATGGCTCGGGTAGAGGCTAATGAAAAAACCGCCCGGGAATTGGGAGCAGATGGGCGCATCGGTGCTGAAACCTATCAGGAAAAGACCGCTTACCTTCGTAAGATACAGCCTGCCTATGACCTGGAGCAGCAAGCATTGGCACTCGCCAAACAGGAACAATACTCTCAGGCACTGGCCAAGATTAACCAGGCACTGGAGATCGTTCCGGATGAACCCAGCTTCAACGCCCTGCGGGGTCAGTTGCTCAAAGCCACCGGCAAGCCCGACGCTGCGATCGCAAGTCTCAACAAGGCTGTGAACCTCTACCCGGAGATGTTCAGCTTCAGACTCCAGCGGGGCCTGATCCATAAAGAGATGGGGCATCTGAATGAGGCCCGTGAAGACCTGAAAGCGTCTGCGGAGCGGGTCCCGACTTCACTTGCATTCCTGGGGCTGGGCGAACTAGCGCAAACACAGGGCCGCCCTGATGCAGCCCGTGAATATTTCAAGGTCGCCGCCAGCGGGGGCGGCAGGTTCAGTGAGCAGGCTCAGGCCAGGTTGAACCAGCTCAATCAGTAACACTGCTTTGGAAGGCAGTCTTCTGTGTAGAGTGTTGCCCGCTCTTACTTCGATATGCCGTTCAAGCCGTTCATTAAGAGGAATAGGTTTTCATGCCAACAAAACAATCTGGCCGAAAGTGCTCCACTGCCCGGCGCATGTATGTGCGGCTGATGATGGAAGTCGTCGGGCGTGCGCTGCAGGCCACCAGTGAAGTCGACCGCTATGTTCAGGAGGAAGCAGCGGTCATGCCCGACGATTTTATTTTCGAGATGACGGTGATGCCCGACGGACCTGCGCTGGTTGTCCAGAAACAGACGGACGGCAGCCTGCGCTACCTCGGTCAGAAAACGCCGCGTAAACCGGACCTGAGCATCCAGTTCAAGCACCTTACCCATGCTTTCCTGGTTCTGTCTTTCCAGGAAAAGACTTCGGTTTCGTTTGCCCATGACCGGATCCTGGTCGACGGCGACCTGGGTCATGCCCTGCGGGTTACCCGCATTCTTAACCAGTTGGAGGCCTACATACTTCCACGGTTTATCGCGGACCGGGCGGTCAAGGAATATCCCGTCGACCTGAGGCTTTCCGGCAAACTCAGGTCGGCCACACGAATCTACCTCCGAATGGCCGGCAACCTGTTCTCAACGGTGAAAGCATCATGAGCAAGCGCTACTACGAATTCTTCTGCCCCGTCAAAGTTATCGCCGGCAACGCGGCCCTGGAACATATTCCCTACGAACTCCGTTCGGTTGGCGCCAAAAGGCCCATGATCATCACGGACAAAGGCGTTCGCGGCGCCCGCTTGCTGGACCCGGTCCTTAGCGCCTGCGAGGACAGCAACCAGGAAATTACTGTCATATTTGATGATGTGCCCCCCGATTCGTCAACGGATGTGGTCCGGGAAATTGCCAAAGTCTACCGGGAGAACAATTGCGACTCGATCATCGCGATCGGCGGAGGCTCGCCCATCGACACGGCCAAAGCCGTTAACATCCTGGTCTCGGAAGGCGGCGATGAAATCAGCGCGTACGCGGGAGCCGGTGTGCTAAAGCGTCCGCTTAAGCCCTTCTTCGTTATCCCAACCACTGCCGGCACCGGATCAGAAGTGACGTCAGTGGCGGTCATTGCTGACACGCGGCGTTCCGTCAAGTTGCCGTTCACCTCGTCATTCCTGCTACCCGACGCCGCGATCATCGATCCGAGAATGACGTTGACCCTGCCGCCGCACATCACGGCCGCGACTGGGATGGATGCCATGACCCATGCGGTCGAGGCCTTTACCTGTATCGGCAAGAATCCGCTATCGGACGCCTACGCATCGGGCGCTATCAAGAAAATCAGCCATAACCTGCTGAAAGTCATGGATAACCCTCAGGACTCTGATGCCCGGCTGGAACTGGCTGAAGCGTCCACGATGGCCGGCATCGCCTTTTCGAATTCAATGGTCGGTCTGGTTCACGCCCTGGGACACACTCTGGGCGCCATCTGCCATATTCCCCACGGCGTCTGTATGAGCCTGTTTCTCCCCTACGTGCTCGAATACAACATTGAGCAGATCCGCGAGCCACTTGGCGAACTGCTACTCCATCTGGAAGGGCCGGAAATCTACGCAAGGACTCCAGAGGCCGACCGGCCACAGGCTTCGATAAGCGCAATCCGTAAGATGCGGGATGCGCTCCATGAGCGCTGCCAACTCCCGCGAACGCTCCAGGAGACCGGCAAAGTGGAAAAGAGCCAGCTGGACCGGATCGCCGGCGCTTGCCTCGACGACGGCTCGATCATGTACAACCCAAGAGAAGTCAGGCTGAAAGATGCACAGGCAGTACTGGAGAAGGCCTGGGGCTGAAACGAACCATCCTTCCTGGCAATGCCTTGGCAATAACGGCATGGACGCCCACGAGCCCTTAACCGACGGCAGGTCCATTAAGGGCGACGGGCGTGGGAATCCACGCCTCACGACCAACTGCCTGCGCCTCTGATCTTATAGCCGGACCTTTTTAAACCACCGCTAACTTTCCAGCCGTCGTAACAGAATCATGGGCGACACGTTCAGTACCGTACTCAGTTGCAGGCGGCCAAAAATTGCAAGCACGACAGCGCTCAACGTTGGCAACACCAGCCATAATGTGCCGTGCCACCTGAAACTGCCGGAAAAGAGCTGGTACTGAAGAATCCAAACCACAAGCTCTGCCGCAACCACCCCCAACAGCCCGGCGAAGAATCCCAGCAATGCAAATTCCAGCATGGTGCTGCGCACCAATAGCTTGCGGTCCCCGCCCAGTGTTCGAATCAGCGCACCCTCCCGCTGGCGATCGAGCAGGGTCGCGCTGACGACGGCCGCCATCACAAGCGCGGCGGAAATCAACACCATGATGAGTATCGACTCGATCGCTGACGTCACCTGCCGGATAATTTCCCGGATCCGCTCGATAAAAATGTCCACTTCGAGAATGGATACGGTAGGAAACGCTGCGCTGAACTCATTGAGTATGGACTTCCGACCCTCCGCGAGGTTGAAACTGGTAATCCAGGTGGAAGAGAAATCCCTCAAGTCGCTGCCGGGGGCGAAGGCGACATAGAAATTTGGGCGCATGCTGTCCCATTGGACAGTGCGAATGCTCCGGACCGGCGCTGAAAGCTCACGTGAGCCGATAGTAAACGTCAGCGTGTCGTCCACCTCCAGTCCCAGCTTGCTGGCCAGCTCGGCTTCAACCGACGCGCCTTCCGATTCCGTGTCAGGCCACCAATCGCCTGCGATAATGCGGTTATCCTCGGGCAGTGTGTCCATCCAGGTCAGGTTGAGTTCCCGGTTTAGGGCGTTTATATCAGCGTCCTTGCTGACGGTCTCCCGCACCGGCGTCCCGTTGACGGCTGTCAGGCGACCCCTGACCATGGGGTAGAGCATCGGCGCCGAAAGGCCGCGTTCAATGAGGAATGCTTCAACATCATCGACGTCATTGTCCGCGATATTGATCAGAAAATGATTGGGTGCGTCGTCTGGCAATTGCGCCTGCCAGTCCTCCAAGAGGGCACTGCGCACCAGGAAGAGCGTTGCCGCAAGCATGAGGGTCATTGCGAAAACCGCCATCTGGGACAGACTCGACTGGCGGTGCCGGTACAGCGATACCAGAGCCAACCGCCAGGTGCTCCCGCCGCCGCGCACTTTGCGCAGCGCAGCAACAATCAGCCAGGAAACAACAGTCAGAGTGGCCATCAACAGGCCCAGACCCAGCATGAGCGCCAGAACCAGCGTGGCCTGGCCAGAATAGAACCAGAGCAGTGCAAAAATTGCCAGAAGGGCCACAGGCAGATCCCGACCCAGCCCCTCCCCCTGCTCGCCCGGCTGGCTCCGTAGCACCTGCATGGCGGGCACGGTGCGCAGGCGGCTGATAGGCGGGTAGGCAAAGGCGAAAAGCGCAACCAGTGCAGTAACCAGGGCCGGCCATAGTGCTGCCGGGTTTAGGCTCCATTCCACCGGGCGGTCCAGCATACGGTTTGCGGTCACAGCGAGCGCTATAAACCCAGGCACCGCCAGTACCAGACCGACGATCACCCCAAGCAGCCCCCACAGACCCAGCCGCTCCAGATACAGCCGGTTGACTTGCCGGCCGGTCATGCCGAGGGTCTTGAGGAGTGCAACGTTGTCCCTTTGCTGAAGTGCGTATTGGCGACTGGCAACTGCCACCGCTACAGCGGCCAGGAGCACGGCAAGGCTGCCGCCCAGAAGCAGGAAGCCTTCGGCTTTGTCGAGGGATTCCGATATGGCCTCGCCGTCGCGGATACTCTCCCACTCATGGCTGGGCCCAAGCCGAGGTTGCAACCAGCTGTAGTAGCGCTCCAACGCCGCCTCCGGACCAGCATAGAAATCCACATACTCTACCCGGCTGCCGGGCTGTATCACGCCCGTTTCGGGCACATCCCCAAAATGCATCATCACTTTGGGCGCCAGTCCACCGAGATTGAAGCGGGAGTCGGGTTCGCGCACCAGTATCCCGCTCACTCTCAGGTCTTTTTGCCCAACCGCTACCGTTTCGCCCACAGACAGGTTCAGGAGCTGCAGCAAGCGTGAATTTACCCAAAGCTCGCCAGGGGGCGGACCTTCTGCACGCATAGAGCGCTCGCCTCCGGGCCCGGGCTGGAACTCCACCTCGCCCAGCAGCGGGTAATCGTCATCGACCGCCTTGACCGACACCATCTGAAAGTTATCACCACCGTCGAGCATGGTGGAGAACTCGATCATCTGGGCAGTCCGCAGCCCCATGGAACGCGCCTGGGCCCGCCATTCTGCCGGTATGGGCTCGCCATTTTCGCTCTCAAGCTGGCGGTCGGCGGCGAGAAACTGGGTGGCCGAACTCACCAGCGTCCGTCGAAGGTGATCAGCAAATAGCGAAATGACTGCGACTGTAGCTACCGCAACAATAAGCGAAGACAGCACTACTTTCACTTCACGTTGACGCCAATCACGACGGCTGGACCACCAGAACACACCCGCACGGCTCATTTGCCGGCCTCCACCGATGGCGTCCGGTGTTTGAGGGCATCCTCGGACAATCGACCTTCTTCAATATTTACCTGCCGTTCGCACCGCGCAGCCAGACGCTCGTCGTGGGTCACCATTACCAGCGTGGTGCCCTCCTCATGGTTCAGGTTCATCAGCAGGTCGGCAATTTGACGCCCGGTACTGTTGTCCAGATTGCCCGTTGGCTCATCCGCGAACAGCACCACCGGCCGCGCCGCAAACGCGCGGGCAATCGCCACCCGCTGCTGCTCGCCGCCGGATAATTGCCGAGGCGAGTGCTGCAGCCGCTCGCCCAGTCCAACCCGCTGCAGTAATTCCGTCGCCAGCTTCCGGGCATCCCGTTCCCGTCGCAGCTCCAGCGGTAGCATCACATTCTCAAGTGCGCTGAGGGCTGGCAGCAGCTGGAAAGACTGGAAAATAAAACCCACCAACTCGGCCCTTAGCGCCGCGCGACGGTCTTCATCCCAGGCACTGATCGGGTGTCCGTCGAGTTCGATGCGCCCTTCTGTTGGCGTATCAAGGCCTGCGAGAAGCCCCAGCAGAGTGGTTTTACCCGATCCTGAGCGACCGACAATGGCGATGGACTCGCCTCGCTTGATATCCAGCTCAATGCCTTGCAAGATCGTCAGCGCATCCTGTTCAAGATAAACACGGTGGCTCATGCCAATAACCCTCACTATCGAGGAGTTTGGCGTCGACGGGGAACGGCTTCGGTCTGTGTCAGTCTGAAACAACGATTTTCTCCTTATGCTGGAACAGCACCCTTCACTGCGCCCGGGTGGTTCTGGCTCAGTATGGGCAAAGGCAGGACTTGATCTGATTATGGTTTCATTACTCGGGTTCCCCAAACGGTTGCGGTTGGTCAAAATACTGTGGTTAAGGCGATGTCTAGTGCCTCGAATGGCTGCGCTTCTCGCTGCGACACTGTTAACCTTCTCTGTTGGTGCGTACGCCAGCAGCGCTAATACCCTCATGATTCTGGGCGACAGCCTGAGCTCAGCTTACAACGTACCGGTAGAAGACGCGTGGGTCAGCTTACTGAAACAGCGGCTGCAGCGCGAAAATATGGACTGGAATGTTGCCAACGAGAGCATCAGCGGCGAAACGACGGACGGCGGCCTGCGCCGGTTACCCGGCCTGCTGCGCGACATAGATCCCGACGTGGTCGTGATCGAGCTGGGCGGCAACGACGGACTTAGGGGTTTTCCGCCCAGGGTTATACGTGAAAACCTGGTAGAGATGGTTGAGCGCTCACGCAGCAGCGGCGCCAACGTACTTCTGGTGGGGATGCAGATGCCCCCCAATTTCGGTAGTGGCTATACCCAGGCGTTCAGCCGCGTATTCAAGGAAATATCAGAACAGTACGATGTCCCGCTCGTTCCTTTTTTTCTGGAAGGTGTCTACAACAGACCGGGTGCGATGCAGTCCGATGGAATCCACCCGACTGCCAACGCCCAATCCCGACTTCTGGAAAACGTCTGGCCAGAACTTCAAGCGATTTTGCGGGACACGGCTGGCGGTTAGCTTTCCTGTTATGGCTGACGCTTCCCGCTAGGTGCCGATAGCCGCCAGATTTTCGAGAAAATTCGCGGCCCGAAGCTCGGACCAGTAATGGCCCGGCTGCGCCAATTTCGCCGGCACAAAACCAACGTGCCCTCCATGGGCCGGCGTTTCCAGCTGAATATGGCTGTTGCCGCGAACCTCTGCCTGAGGGTAGCAAGCCGCGGATAGAAATGGATCATCGATCGCGTTGACAATTAGCGTCGGCCTTCGAATCCTGTGAAGATAGAAAAGACTGGAGCACTGTTTCCAGTAATCCTCGGCGTCCCGGAAGCCATGCAGCGGTGCAGTGTATCGGTCATCAAACTGGCGAAACGTACATACCTGTTCGATCCCGTGCAGATTGATCAAGTCGGGAAAGTGCTGATGCTTCGCGATCATTTTCGCCCGTAGATCCCGCACGAATCGGCGCATATAGATACGATTTTCCGGGCGAGCCAGTTGTTCGGCACTGCCTTTCAGGTCGCAGGGGACCGAGAAAACCACCGCACCCTGTACCCTTGAATCCAAGCCGTCGCCCTTGCGCCCCAGATAGACCAGGCTGATATTGCCACCGATACTGAAACCGACCAGCGCGGCCCGATCATAGGCGCCCTGGCCCAGACCGTGGCCAACCACCAGGTCAAGGTCTTCCGTGGCGCCACTGTGGTAGAACCCGACGGAGCGGTTCAGCTCGCCCCCGCAGGAGCGGAAGTTCCATGCCAGTACATCCCAGCCTTGCGCCTGCAGCATCCTGACCATCCCCAGTACGTACGGACGTCGGCTGTGACCTTCGAGGCCATGGCTGATGATGGCGAGTCGCCGATGGCCCGCCCGATACCAGTCCAGATTGAGAAAGTCATTGTCAGGGGTTTCAAGCCGTTCGCGCTGAGGGCGTGCCAGCTCGACACGACGGAACAGCGTCGGCCAGACGGTTTGCAGGTGGCCATTGCGCAACCAGCGTGGCGGTTGAAACAACGGGGGCATTACCGGATCATTCATCGGATAACCAACAGATCCGAAGTTATCTCATCAAGTATCTGTTCAGCCGTGCTGCCAATGAGCACTCTTTCCAGAGGGCTACGGGCGACAGCACCCAGGACAACGAGGTCGATCGACTCCCGCGCAGTGATGTCTGGAAGCAGGTCGACTGCCTCCCCTTCCTCCAGATGCAACCGGGTACCGGGTTCTACCCGGCCTGCCAGCAAATGATCGATCGCTTCTCTTTGCTGAGCCTCAACCTCATGACGAATAGTTTCGCTGTTGTCCATCAACGCATCGAACTCAGGCAGCAGTCCCGTTGGGGCGGGTTCGAAAGCGTGGATGACGTGCAGTTCAGCAGGCAAAAGCACCGCCAGATCGTGGGCTGCGGCCAACAGTCGCTCATCACGGGCCGAGGGGCTTTCAGGCGACGGGTCGACACAAGCGGCAACACTGACATGGGTACCCCATGGCACATCCCGGACCAGCCATAGCGGTGCATGGGTTTTACGGATGAGGTGCCAGTCGCCCGGTGTGAGTAAAGCCCGTCGCAAAGCACTGTGCTGATATGTGGTCTTCATTATCAGATCAGCCTCCCACTCGCTCGCGACCTCCAGCAGAGCGACATACTTCGGCTTGCCCCAGCATGCTTTGACCTCCACGGGGATGCCTTGCGCGCGCAGCCCCTGCGCCTGGTTTTCCAGCCATTTTTGCCGAGCCTTGAGAAATCCGCTGCGCGCTCTCGCCAACGCGTCTTTGTCGAAGGGATAACTCCGCTCAAGACCGTCACTGTAATCCACGACGACCAGCAGCACTGCAAGTTCCGCAGCCGGGTCGTCCGTACCCAGACCTTGGGCGAAGCGCGTTAACCGCTGGAGAATAGCGCTGTTGTCGCGTGCGTACTCCAGGGACACCAGAATTTTTCTGGGCTGCATGCTCGATCCTCTTCTCATGCTTGTCGTCACGCCTCTATTTAGGCTTTTTGACTCGCTTAAAGCGCCAATTCACGGGGCCCGGCGGGCCGATGGCTGGTGCCGAGGCGGGCTCGCTCAAGTGCCGTGCTAAACACTAAGGCAGTTCCGGACTGGCGAAGAACAGCTTGAGCACCAGATACAGATTGACGCAGTCCTTGACGCCGGCAGTTTCCCGAATTGAATGCATGCCCCATTGGGGAACACCAATATCCAGGGTTTTAATGCCCAGGTTGGCGGCAGTCAGCGGCCCGATGGTGCTTCCACAGGCCATATCGGAGCGCACGACAAAGGTCTGGCAGGGCAAGCCGAGACTACCGCTCAAGCGCCGATAGAACGCGCTGGTTACGCTGTTGGTCGCGTAACGCTGATTGTTGTTAACCTTGATCACCGGACCCTGATTGATCCGTGGGCCATGGTTTTCATCGTGTCTGTCGGCAAAGTTGGGATGGATTGCATGGGCATTGTCAGCCGAGACCATCATTGAGCCCGCCATCGCTCGATGGTAGTCTCCATCGCCCAGCCAGCGCCGCAGGATACTGGTCAATAACGGGCCCTGGGCGCCCTCGGCTGACATACTGCCCACTTCCTCATGGTCATTGCAGACCAAAAGCGCCGCCTGCCCCTGTTCCATGTCCAACAGCGCCCGCAACCCGACGTAGCAGCTGAGAAGGTTATCAAGTCGTGCGGAAGCCAGAAGGTCTCCCTCCAGCCCGACTATCGCTGCTGGCTGGCTATCGTAAAGGCTCATCTCAAAGTCCAGCACGTCCTTTGCGGCCAGCTCGGGGTTCACCCGCTCCAGTTCAGCCAGAAGTACTGCTTTTACTGATTTCTTTTCACCCTCACCCGGCAGCAGGACAACAGCCGGTAGATCCTTCTGAGCGTTTATCGACCTGGCATTGTTGGCTTCCCGATCCAGGTGGATCGCCAGGCTGGGGACCGTTGCCACCGGCCGTCGAAAATCGATCAGCGCCTTGCCCGTAATGTCGTTGTTGTCCAGATACACGACCCGGCCAGCCAGGGAGAGATCCCTGTCAAACCAGGGATTCAGCAAAGCCCCGCCGTAAACTTCGGCCCCCCACTGATACGCGCCGTGCCGGTGGATGTCCGGCTGCGGCTTGAGCTTGAGGCAGGGGCTGTCCGTATGGGCGCCCACCATTCTTACGCCCTTGTCGACGGCAGAGCCTGCACCGGTTCGAAACGCGACGATCGATGAGCCATTGCGAATGACGTAGTAGCCCTGATTGGGCTCCAACTGCCACACCTGACGCTCATCAAGCGCTTCGAATCCAGCCTCATCCAGGCGCGCCTGCATGGAGCGTACAGCGTGAAAAGGCGTGGGAGAATGATTCAGGAACTCCCGCAGCGACGAAACAAAGTTTTCACTGTTCATAAAGCCTGGCAGAGACCTCGGGGCAGAATAACGTGGCCAGGACGTCAGACGTCCCTGGTGGTAATGTAAAGACCGACTCTATAGAGTCGGCCCATTAGTGTGGCACAACCGCTTAATCGCGTCAGGGGCCGACTCCCAAGTGGCGTGATGAAAAACACGTTGGCGTTGCCAATGTATACTACGCGCCGCGGCACTGCATACGCAGCTATGGGCCGAAGCCAAGGAACAGCTTGAATGCGTTTACCCCAGTTTATCGATATCGAGTTTGCTGAATCAGAGGGCCGGCTGATTCCAGTCGCCGCTGCGTGGTCCCTGGAAGACGGCCGCATCAAGGCCGTGGTGATTATGCCAGACGAGAGCTGGCTTCCGGATGACCCCGAGGATCTCTCTGTAGACATGACGCGATTGCAGGAACACGGGGTCCCTGCTATCGACGCTGTCCAGGAAATGACGATGGATCTGGCCGACCGGACGGTATTCTGCGACGGGGTCGACCCGGATGAAGAATTGGTGGAACTCCTCTACGCAGCCTTTGGCCAAGATCCCAATTTTGAAGTCGCGCCGATTTCAAATCTGATCAATACACTGTCTGTAGACGAGATCGACGACCGCCGCCGTGAACTCTGCCAGGAACATGACCTGGAACCAGAGTTACCCGAAGCAACCGTTCTTTCCCTGCTCTTGCTGACAGCAGACTGCGGAGAACTGCCCCAACCCGAATAGCCGAGCACTGCCGATTTGTGACCGGCTTCGATGACATCCCGTCAGCGGGCAGGCACAATTCCCGGGCGCCTTGTCATTACTCATCCGGGCAGCAGACAACGCAGCCTCGCGACCGCCACTGACGATGCGAGCCCGCATACAGAAGATCCCGTTACCAGCAGGAAACACATCCCTATGAACCGTGCTGTACGTTCAACCGCCCTGGCAGTGCTTCTGTTCCCTGGCCTGGCCCTGGCTCAGGCCCAGCAGGGACAAGCGCCTGCTGCGCCTGAGCAGCCGAGCAAGGAAGGGCTGGATTATCTCCTCCTGTTTGCGACCTCAATGAACTACTCGTCCATCGGCCCGACCGATGCCACCGCTGAGAGTTACTCTGCAGGACTTGGCCTTGGTACCTATATCACCGACCATTTCAAGGTTGAATTGCGCGCCGGCGGTGAATTCGACGACGGCAAGGCCTCCTACCTGCCACCGGGAGCCAGGGCTGAGGATAACCCCGAAGATTTCAGGGCTTATCTTGACGTAAGCATGCCCTACTTTATCAGCTGGTACATCGGTGGACTTTACCCCTGGTCCGACTTCTCCAGTGTCTACGGCCAGTTCGGTTTTTCCTACGTGCGTACGGAAGCCGAGACAGCAACCCCCGGGCGGTTCGAAGGTATCGAGGGCGAACTGTACGAGAGCGACTTCAGCACAAGCTGGTTGATCGGCCTTGACTTCAAACTGATAGACAGTGCTTACCTGTTACTTGAGGGCGGCCGACTGCATACCGACACGGCAACCGATATTAATACCGAGCAATACACCGTCGGCTTCCGTTACGAGTTCTGATGGCGGATAAGCCATGCCTGATGAATCTTGCTGTTTCGGCTGAAGTCCCGGTCAATGGTTGAGCGCGTTATATTCTCAACCTGGTACCGGGCTTCCAGACTGGCACTGAGCTTGAAACGGCGGTAATTGTTCGAGAAAAATAGGGTGCCGCCTTTTTCCAGGCGAGCCATAGCGTCATCCACCAGGCGCTCGTGATCCCGCTGAACATCCAGCACGTCGTCCATCCGGGCCGAGTTGGAGAATGTGGGAGGGTCCAGGAAAATAAGGTCAAACCGCTCCTTCGGCGGTTCCGCCAACCACTGCAGACAGTCTGCCTGCTCAAGTCGATGGGCCGCGAGGCTAACGCCGTTCAAGGTGTAGTTTTCCCGTGCCCAGGCCAGGTAGGTTTTCGACATATCGATTGTCAGAGAACCGACGGCACCGCCCAGTGCCGCATGTACAGTCGCCGTGCCGGTATACCCGAACAAATTTAGCACGCGCTTACCCTCGGCTTGCTTACCCAGCCAGAGCCGCGCCGGTCGGTGGTCCAGGAATAGCCCAGTGTCGAGGTAGTCGATAAGGTTCACATAAAAGCGGCATGACCCTTCGCTGACGATCAAACGGTGGCCACCCTGGCCCTGTCGTTCATACTGCTCATCCCCTCGTTGTCGACGGCGCTGCTTCACAACCATCTGCGCCGCCGGAACGCCCACGGCTTCAGGGATAACCGCCATCGCTTCTGCCAGTCTCTCCCTTGCTGTGGCAGCGTCTATGGTTTTTGGCGCCTGGTATTCCTGCACATGCAACCATTCGCCGTACACGTCGATAGCCAGTGAATATTCGGGCATATCAGCATCGTAGAGCCGGAAGCACTCCAGGTCACGCTTACGCGCCCAGGCGCCAACCGATTTGATATTCTTGCGCAACCGGTTGGCCAGCATGGCCGCCCGCTCACGGTTGGCCACACGTGGCCGTGGCGGTGCATCCGGATCCTCCGGGGTCCAGGCCCGGGCTTCCTGATCCTTCTCCAACCTGAACATCAGTAGCTTGGCTGGCAAACTGCCGTTGTAGAGATTATAGCGGCGGTCAGGGCGCAAACCGAGCGCATGACCAAACTCGGGTACTGCTGTGAAAACCCCGAAACGCCAGCCCTGAAAGTGCTCGCGAACCTTACTGCCCAGCGTCAGGTACAGCTCACCGAGGTTATCGCGCTCGCTGAGACGCTCGCCATATGGCGGATTGGTCAATATGAGTCCGGGCTTGCTCGAACCCGTCGCTGCAAGCTCGACCAGGCTCTGTCGCTCAACGTGGATGCGATCAGCGAATCCAACACGATCTATATTGCGCCAGGCTGTCGCTACAACGCGCTTGTCCTCGTCGTAGCCAAAATAGCGTACGGCCGATGCGGCCCGACCTTTCTCGCTTCGCGACCGCGCTTCCTCACGCAGCGTATGCCAGAGGTCAGCGTCGTGCTGGGGCCAGCGGCAAAGGGCAAAGTCTTCCCTGAGCAGTCCTGGCGCGGTATCAGTCGCCATAAGCGCGGCTTCCACCAGCAAGGTTCCGGAACCACACAGCGGGTCAACAAAATCACCCCCCGCTGCCGCGATGGCAGGCCACCCGGCGCGCAGCAGCAAGGCCGCCGCCAGATTCTCCTTCAAAGGCGCCGCTCCGCTTTCTGTGCGATAACCACGGCGATGGAGGCTCGCCCCTGCCAGGTCAATACCAATATGGAGACGGTCCCGGTGCAAACGCACATGGACAGAAAGATCGGGGTCAACCCGATCTACCGCAGGACGACTCCCATCCTCACCGCGAAGGCGATCGACAATACCATCCTTGACACATTGAACCCCGAACTGGGTATTACGAATACCCGCACCGAGGCCCTGGAAACTGACCTTGAAACGCCCGGTTGGTTTCAGATGTCGGGACCAGTCGATGGCTACCACGGCGCCATGTATGTCAGCAGCACTGCTCACCTCGGCTTCAGCGAGATGCCAGATGACTCTGTTAGCCAGCCGGGAATGCAGGCAGGCAACATAGGCCTCCTGCAGCTCGCCCTCAACCCAGACGCCTGCCGGAGTTTCTCTCTGGACAGAGAGGCCCAGAGCGGTGAGTTCCTCGGCCAGCAGCGACTCGAGTCCTTTGGGGCAAGTTGTAAAAAAACGTGAACTCATACGCATTCTCTAACGTCAGCTCGTCACCCTGTTGGGCGGACAATGTTTCGGGCGGATCCAATGTCGTTCGCAGGCCCGCTTTGCGCGCGAACCCGAAACCCATATTTCAACAAACCATAAGAAAACTGAAATCTATGTTAAATAAATTGTATACATCAGCCGCACTATAGGCTTTACTCAAGATGACGCGTCAAATTGTCAGGTCCGGACGATGGTTCGGACCGAGGGTACCCCAGGACAGGTCGACCAACCGGTTGCACCTCCGATACGGAGCGCTGGAAGCCGCTATTCAAGTGGACTCCGCTCTTGTACAGAGGTTTTTGCAAGTCAGCCGGCCGTGCGCACGCTCATGATCTTTTCGGATAAACCATGAGGTGACAACAGCATGAAAAGACAGAAAAGAGACATGTCAGCCCGGGCATTCAAAAAGGGTTATATGGCAGGTATGGCCGGCAAAACCAAAGACGCCTGCCCTCTCGATAATCCTGATACCCGCCATGAGTGGCTCAGTGGTTGGCGTGAGGGTCGCTCCGACAATTGGGACGGCTTGATTGGTGTTTCCGGTATTCACAAGCTTCCCAACATCACAGCGTGATCTTTTCTGGCTTGTAGCCACCCAGGCAGCTAGCTCCTACACGGAGCTTCTGTCCAGAAACGGGTTCAGCTTCTTCCCGGGACCAAGAAGCACACTACCGCAGCGCCTCAATCGACAGAGCGGCCTAACCCGCTACCAGGAGACGCTTGCTTCGGAAGGGTTAAAGCCTTCCTGCTGGCAGGGTCCACCCGACCCTCTATCAAAAAATCAGCTCAATGCTACGGAGCCAGTTCTCCGCCCGGGCCCGCTTAGCGGGCCCTTCTATTTGCTTCGACTGTTTATTTTGACTATCCCGCTATACCGACTGTCCCGATCCAGTTGTATGCCTGTTTGCAGGCAGTTTCTTTTCTGAACGAAGCGCCTCGACAGACTCCCGGATGAGTGCCGGGCCGCGATAGATGAACCCGGTATAGAGTTGAACAAGACTCGCGCCTGCGCGGAATTTGGCCCGGGCATCCTCTGCGTTGGTTATCCCACCCACACCGATAATCGGCAACGCGCCTTGAAGATGGCTGCTTAGCTGGGAAATGACTGCAGTAGATGCTGCCGTTAACGGCTTTCCGCTCAGGCCGCCCGCCTCCTCACAGTGCTTTGCGCCCGCGACCCGAGTCCGATCAATCGTGGTATTGGTCGCGATAACCCCGTCCAGGCCGGACTCGACCAGACAGTCGGCCACGAACCGAAGCGCGGCACCGTCCATATCCGGCGCAATTTTTACTGCGATCGGAACATAGCGGCCCTGCTTGTCCGCCATTGCCAGCTGCGATCGCCGAATGCGCTCAAGCAGGTGCCGTAGCGACTCACCGAACTGAAGATCTCTCAGCCCCGGCGTATTGGGCGACGATACATTGACTGTAATATAGCTGGCAGCGCTGTAGACTCGTTCGATCCCCAGACAATAGTCGTCAGCGGCACGTTCTACCGGAGTATCAAAGTTCTTACCTACATTAACACCTAGAATTCCGCGGGTGCGGCGCATTGCTATATTGGCCAGCACCTGATCCAGCCCCGCGTTGTTAAAGCCCATACGGTTGATGATCGCCTGATGCTCAGGCAGTCGGAACAATCTGGGCTTAGGATTGCCAGGTTGTGCCCGGGGCGTTACGGTTCCGATTTCAACCGACCCAAACCCGAGTGACGCTAGCCCGTCAATGTGGGCACCGTTCTTATCCAACCCGGCGGCCAGACCAACTGGGTTGGGAAAGGTAAGCCCCATGACCTTTACCGGGTCGGGCTCAGCTACGGGCAGCAGTCGAGTGGCATTCAATCGTTCCAGCCTGCTGATAGCTGATAGGGAAAGATCATGGGAAACTTCGGCTGGAAGCGTAAAAAGTAAGGCGCGGATCAGGGAATACAACAGAACGGACCCCAAGTTTGCAAAGATCCGGCATTATAACTGATAGGCACCACGCTGACAGGTATTGATTCTCAGCGAGAATTTGACGCGCTGTTTGCCGACTTCTGTAGTGGCTGGTCGTCCGTCGTTTAACAGACGGCTCGAACTCTGTTTGGCGCGCGCCCGCCGACGTGCAGATAATGCCGGGACGCAGACTCGTTTTTCGAGAATATCAGGCAAAAATGACTGTGCCGTGAAGCACTTGTTACGTTATCCACGGAATCTGTGGATAACTCTGTTGAAAACGGCGGTGCAAATCAGCCCAAGCCTTGAGATAGCCGCCCTCGCGTCAGATTGATCATTTTTTGTACAGCCTTATTATCCTTATTTATCAATACGTTATCTATTGCAAGGTAATTCCCTCGGCAAATGACAGATTTTTGGCGTACTCATTTATGTGGTCGTTTTCTGTGCATAATTATTTCCAAAAAAGTCGTTTTTCCCCTGAATCAGGGTTGACAAACCCTCTCAATCTGGTCTTTCTAACGTTTTTTTAATGGAGTAACAGCATGCGTAGAACGAGGCAGAGAAACTGATGAATATCCGCGCAGACAACATGCGCCAGGCGACCAAAGTCACTCTAATCGGCATGGCCCTGGACGGTGCCCTTGGCGCGGCAAAAATTGTCATTGGCGCACTCTTCAATAGTTACGCACTGATAGTGGATGGCATCCATTCGTTCAGCGATGTCGTTTCCGATCTAATGGTCCTGGCTTTGGCCCGAATGGCCAGACAAGAGCCCGATGAAGGCCACCCGTATGGTCATGAACGTATCGAAACGTTTGGCACGGTCTTGATGGGTGGCGTGCTCGTGGCCGTGGCAGGCGCGATTGCGTGGGATAGCGTGCAACGGATGTGGCTGGGTGGATCCCTTGGGATCCCGGGCTGGCCGGTTCTGGTTGTCGCCGGGTTATCCGTCGCGTCGAAGGAGTGGATTTTCCGGTACACCCGCCGTGTAGGAACGCGCATCGGCTCTGACCTGATTATCGCCAACGCCTGGCATAGCCGAAGCGATGCCTTCTCGTCGATTATCGTCTTTGCGGGTGCCCTCGGCGCCATGGGCGGTTTCGCCTGGCTGGACGGCATCGCAGCAATTCTGGTGGCGCTGATCATCGCTCGCATTGGCTGGGATCTGGCCTGGGAGAACGTCAAGGAACTGGTTGATACTGCCATGCCCGCCAACGACTCAGCAGAGATTCTGAAGCTTGCCCGGACCACGGAAGGCGTACGGGATGTGCATGAACTGCGCACCCGCAAGATGGGCCAGGACTTTCTGCTCGATCTTCACTTACAGGTCGCTCCTTCAATCTCAGTATCAGAAGGGCATCAGATTGGCGTCAGAGTCACCGAGAACATCCGCGAGGCTTTCGGCAACATCAAGGATGTCACCTTCCATATCGATCCGGAGAGGGACGAGCGAGGGCCGGATCACCTCGACCTGCCCGGCCGCGCAGCCGTGCTGGCGGCATTGAAGGAATGCTGGGAGCCGCTACTGGATTTCAACCACGTGGGCACCACGCGTCTGCACTACCTGGACGAGCGTGTTTCCGTAGAAGTCTTTCTCAACAGCGACGAGGCAATCAAACCTTCCGCGCGCGCAATGCCGAACCTGCGGGCCGAAGCGATCCGCCGGGCGGAAGACCTTCCCTGGCTGGGCAGCGTTCGACTCTGGATAACCCGGCCGGTGCCGTAAACCGGAAGACCCGACCGAAGACTCTATGTTAAGCACACGGGCTGCAAAATCAGCTGGATGTCTTTCAGCCCTTGCGGTTTGCTTCCATGCGGGTGAGGAACTCCTGCATGATGAGTGTATAGAGTTCGCCGCCGAGAAACTTGTCCTCGACGCCCGCGTCCACATTGGGGTTATCGTTGACTTCGATTACCGCGACGCGATTTCCTGCCTGCTTGATATCCACCCCGTAGAGGCCATCACCGATCAGTCGGGTCGCATTCAGTGCCGCCTGGATAACCTTGCGCGGAACCTCGTAGGTGGGAAGTGTTTCAAAGCCTCCCGAGTCGGTCTTGTTCTGCCCGTGCTGGTAGATCTGCCAGTGATTACGCACCATAAAGTACTTGCAGGCGAAAATCGCGCGCCCGCCCAGTACGCCAATGCGCCAATCGAAGTCGGTGTAGAAAAATTCCTGTGCCAGAACCAGCGCCGAGTGCCGGAAGAGTTCCTTCAGCGCGGCCTTGAGTTCTGCTTCGTCCTTGGCCTTGATGACGCCCCGGGAAAAGGCCCCGTCAGGGATCTTGACGACAACGGGCAAGCCCAGCGTGTCGATAGCGATTTTCGCAGCATCTTCCTGGTCACGGGACAGTATCAGGGTGCCCGGTGTCGGCACCTTGTTGTTCTTCAGAAGGTCCGCCAGAAAAACTTTGTTGGTACAGCGCAATATCGATACAGGGTCATCAATTACCACCATCCCCTCGGCCTCCGCTTTTCGCGCAAAGCGGTACGTATGGTGATCGATAGACGTCGTCTCCCGAATAAACAGACCGTCGTACTCAGGCAAACGCATGTAGTCTTTCCGGGTAATAAGGTCTACATCAATCCCGAGCTTGCGGCCGGCCCTGACGAAACGACTCAGGGCCGTGCGATCACTTGGCGCCATTTCTTCGTCAGGATTGACCAGCATGGCAAGGTCAAAACGGTAGCGCCGGCGCGACCGGGGTTTACGCCAGAGCACGCGACTGACCCGATCGAGGGCCGCCGCAAACGGATCCTGGTCGGCTTCCGTAAGGTCCGCCACAGCCAGGACCTTAAGCGATTCTATCTGCCAGACTTTGCGCCGGCGGAATTCCACCTCGAGTATCGGGCACGGAAAACGGTCGAATAGCGCCCGCCCCAAGGTCCTCAGGCTTTCCTCTCCAGTGTGACCGAAGAAAAACCGAATCCTGACCGATTGCGGCGTCGCCCCACTCTCACGCGCTGCAGCCGACCGCTCCAGTTGCCCGTCAAGCCAACCGGATACTGAGTTATCCAGCGCGTCCAGTTGCAGCGTGAACAGACCTTTCCGCCCAAGATCGTTGAGCGTCATGACGGATGGCACGACCTGATGCCCCCGTGCTTCAGCCAGAAGCGAGCAATAGTAGCCCTGGCTGAGGTAGCGACTACTGGAGCATAGATTGATGACCCGCAGCCTGCTGCTGCTGCTGCGAGCGTCTGAATACTCCAGGTACTGACTGAAGGTGATCACGTCTTCGCTCGGGTAGAACGGAGCCCAATCTTGGGCATCATCAACGACAATAAGCAGGCGTGCCATGCATACTCCAGGTTATGTCCGAAACTGGACTCTAGGAGGCGCAGCATACTGCGTTACCCGGCCCAGGCCTATTACCTGTGGCTGCGGATTCTACGCATGCGCGCCCGATCATTTAGCCTATGTTTGCATAGGGTTTAAGCTGATAATGCGGCCAGATTCATCACCCTGTAAAGGAGACCGAGATTCCGTGATTGAAGACCCGGCTTTCCGACTCGCCCAGCCTGGCGATCTTGATGCTCTGGTGGCCCTTGAGAAGACCTGTTTCGAGGACGACCGGATCTCACGGCGGAGTTTTCGACGGTTCCTGGAAGCACCAGGTGATCGCCTGGTTATAGCCGAAGCCGATGGGATCCTCCATGGCTACGCTCTCGTTCTGATGCACAAGGCGACCCGCCTTGCCCGTATCTACTCGATCGCAGTGGCGCCTGCCGCGAGGGGCAAAGGGCTGGGAGAGAAGCTGATCCGCCAGGCTGAAGCACTTGCCGCTGAGGCGGGACGTATCGTCATGCGCCTTGAGGTTCGCACCGATAATCCCGCCGCTATCGCACTGTACCGTCGTCTGGGCTATCGCCAGTTCGGAACCCTCAAGGACTATTATGCTGACCATGGTGATGCGCTGAGGTTCGAACGACGTATCCTTTTCTCGCGCCCGGGAGAGCGGTTCCGGAACATTCCCTATTACGCCCAGACTACGGATTTCTCCTGTGGTCCCGCCGCACTGATGATGGCCCTCGCTACGTTGCAGGATGACGTGCCCATGAGCACGCACCAGGAACTTCGTATCTGGCGCGAAGCGACAACCATCTATATGTTGTCTGGCCACGGTGGCTGCGGACCCCACGGCCTGGCTCTGGCAGCGTGGTCGCGCGGATTTCACGCGGAGATTCAGGTAAGCCGCGCCGGGCCCCTTTTTCTGGATACCGTCCGCAATGAACGTAAAAAAGACCTGCTACGTCTGGTTCATGAAGACTTTCTACTACAGCTGGCTGACACTGCCATCCCCATTCGCCATGAACCGCTGTATCTGGCTGAAATGGAGGCAGCGCTCGAGCAGGGGCGTATCCCCATCATGCTGATAAGCACCTGGCAGCTGAACCGCAGCCGAGTACCCCATTGGGTAACGCTCTGCGCGATAGACGACCAGTTCGTGTACATTCACGATCCGGACGTCGACATGGACGTGGGTGAGACCGTTGCTGAAAAACAGTACCTGCCCATTGACCGGAAGGTTTTCGAGAGCATGGCTCGTTATGGCAGCCAGGTGCCGCTGCAAGCTGCCGTTATCATCGGTCCTGCACGTGCCGCAGCGACGCCTGACAGGGTTTCTGTCTAGCATCCCGACGGGCAGGTACTCACCCCACCCGTAACGAGGCTTCTTTCAGGCGAGCAATATCATCCCGTAACTGCGCCGCCTTCTCGAACTCCAGATTGGCAGCTGCCTTGTACATTTCGTCCTCGAGCCTGGAAATCGACTTCAGCGCTTCAGCCGGCGTACGGCCCTGCGCTTTAACCTGATAGGCCGCCCGCTCTTCAGCTGCCTGAGGCACTTCACCGCGCCTGCGGGCCGCGGCCGAATGCGCACCTTCCATGATGTCCGCAACTTTTTTGTTGAGCCCGGTCGGCGTGATGCCATGAGCCTCGTTGTGGGCAATCTGCTTCTCGCGCCGGCGTTCGGTCTCTTCCATGGCCCTGGCCATTGAGCCGGTAATCTTGTCGGCGTACAGAATCGCACGACCATTGACGTTTCGCGCTGCCCGTCCCATGGTCTGGATCAACGAACGGTCTGAGCGCAGGAAGCCTTCCTTGTCAGCATCCAGAATGGCCACCAGCGCAACCTCCGGCATGTCCAGGCCCTCTCGCAGCAAATTGATACCCACCAGTACGTCAAACTCGCCCCGTCGGAGGTCCCGGATGATCTCGACGCGCTCGACGGTATCAATATCTGAGTGCAGGTAGCGCACTGCAATCCCGTGCTCCTGGAGAAAGTCGGTGAGATCTTCGGCCATGCGTTTCGTTAGAGTCGTGACCAGTACCCGCTCACCGGCGTCGCTGGCAAGTTTGATCTCCGACAGCAGATCATCCACCTGCGTGGTGGCCGGTCGTACGACGATGGTCGGATCGACCAGACCGGTAGGCCGCACCACCTGTTCAACGACCTGCCCTGCGTGTTCTTCCTCGTATTTCCCGGGAGTAGCCGAGACAAAAATCATCTGCGGGGCAATACGTTCCCACTCGTCGAAACGCATAGGCCGGTTATCCAGGGCAGAGGGCAAACGGAAACCGTACTCCACGAGTGTTTCCTTGCGCGACCGGTCGCCCTTATACATGGCGCCAATCTGGGAGACGGTCACATGGGACTCGTCAACCACCAGAAGGGCGTTGTCCGGCAGATAGTCAAATAGCGTCGGCGGTGCTTCGCCAGAAGGTCGCCCGGAAAGGTAGCGCGAGTAGTTTTCGATGCCATTGCAGTAGCCCAGTTCAAGCATCATCTCGATATCGTAACGCGTTCGTTCTTCCAGTCGCTGGGCTTCCACCAGCTTATTGTTATCGCGTAGCTGCTTGAGACGCTGGTCCAGCTCGGTCTTGATGTTCTCAACGGCATCCAGAACAGTCTGGCGCGGCGTGACGTAGTGGGATTTGGGATAGATGGTGACGCGCGGAACCCGTCGCGTAACCTCACCCGTCAAAGGATCGAAGTGACTGAGCTGCTCGACCTCTTCATCAAAGAGCTCGATTCGAATTGCCTCTTTCTCCGATTCTGCCGGGAACACATCGATAACATCGCCGCGTACCCGGTAATTGGCCCGGTGCAGCTCGACGTCGTTGCGGGTGTACTGCAGTTCAGCCAGACGCTGGAGAATGTGGCGCTGGTCGATTTTGTCGCCCCGGTCGAGGTGCAGCATCATTTTCATGTAGGACTGCGGGTCGCCCAGGCCGTAGATGGAGGATACGGTGGCGACGATGATCGCATCCGGACGCTCCAGCAAGGCCTTGGTTGCCGATAGCCGCATCTGCTCTATGTGCTCGTTGATCGAGGCGTCTTTTTCGATGAATGTATCTGAGGAAGGCACATACGCTTCGGGCTGATAGTAATCGTAGTAGGAGACGAAATACTCAACCGCGTTATCGGGAAAGAAGTCCTTGAACTCACCGTAAAGCTGGGCTGCCAGCGTCTTGTTGTGCGCCATCACGATGGTTGGGCGCTGAATTTTTTCGATCACATTGGCGATGGTGAAAGTCTTGCCGGAACCGGTCACGCCCAGGAGAGTCTGGTGCGCAAGCCCGGATTCTATCCCGTCGATCAGCCCCGCGATGGCCTTGGGTTGGTCGCCCGCCGGCTCGAACGGCGAGGCAACCCTGAAAAGTGAATCTGTCTTCGCCATGTAAGGGCAACCCCTCCGGAATCGATGTCAGTAGTGGACCGGCGGCCCGTCTTCTTCACGCGCCTGGTGGCGGCGCACAGCTTAGCGATCAGTGTTCAACATGCTAACATTGGGGCGGTCAGTACGGATTCATAGTCCGGTACCCATTAACAGCCCAGTACTTATTCACAGCTCACTAGCCGGAGTATGCCCCTGGCACAGTGACGTAATCAGGTCCCAACGAGGAGCGCCAGTTTGAACGTTCAACTCTCCAAACGTGTCCAGCAGATCAAACCGTCCCCTACCCTGGCCGTGACAAACAAGGCCGCAGAACTCCGGGCAGCAGGCAACGATATTATTGGTCTGGGCGCGGGCGAGCCCGATTTCGACACGCCTGACCATATCAAAAAAGCCGCAGTCGAGGCGATCAGTCGCGGCCAGACCAAGTACACGGCAGTTGACGGCACACCAGGGCTGAAGAAAGCCATCATCGACAAGTTCAAACGGGACAACGAACTCGTCTACGAGCCTAACCAGATCCTGGTATCGAGCGGCGGCAAGCAGAGCTTTTTCAATCTCTCCCTGGCGCTGCTGAACCCGGGTGACGAGGTTGTCATTCCGGCCCCCTACTGGGTCTCCTACCCTGACATGGTGAAGGTGGCCGAAGGCGTACCCGTCGTTATTGAAACCAGTCAGGCCAACCGGTTCAAAATCACACCCGAACAGCTGGCGGAGTCGATCACGCCGAGAACACGGCTAGTCGTACTCAACAGCCCTTCAAATCCCAGCGGCATGGCGTACAGTCGCGCCGAGCTCGAGGCATTGGGCACAGTGCTGCTGAAGCACCCTGAGGTACTGATTGCCACCGACGATATGTACGAGCACATCCTCTGGTCGGGTGAGCCCTTCTGCAACATTGTTAACGCATGCCCCGCACTTTATGACCGTACGTTTGTGCTCAATGGCGTATCGAAAGCGTACTCCATGACTGGATGGCGAATTGGCTATGCAGCCGGCCCACAGCCTGTTATCGCGGCCATGAAAAAAATTCAGTCCCAGAGCACGTCTAACCCGGCCTCTATTTCTCAGGCTGCGGCAGAAGCCGCACTCAACGGACCGCAGGAATGTGTAGCAGTCATGGTTAAAGCCTTTCATGAACGCCACGACTGGCTGGTTGACGCACTCAACCGTTTGCCCGGCGTAAACTGTATTCCCGGCGATGGCACTTTCTATGCTTTTCCCAGTTTCCAGGGGGTCATCGATGCCACCGACGGCGTCAGCAACGACGTTGAACTCGCAGAGCACCTGCTGAAGACCGCAGGCGTGGCCATGGTGCCTGGATCTGCATTCGGTACCCCGGGCTTTATGCGCTTGAGCTTCGCTACCAGTATGGAAACTTTGGAAAAAGCCATCGAGCGCCTGCAGAAAGCACTGAGTTGAGCTTTTAAGGTGAAAAACAAAAGCGATTAGTATTTTTAGGCCTAAAAGCCTTGACGGGCCGGCGTCTCCTCCCTAGAATGCCGTCCCTGTCGACAGAGACAATTCCTCGATAGCTCAGTTGGTAGAGCAACGGACTGTTAATCCGTGGGTCGCTGGTTCGAGCCCAGCTCGAGGAGCCAAATACCGAAAAAGCCGCTCAAACGAGCGGCTTTTTTTTGCGCTTGAGCTCACCCATGTTTTCGCCACGGCCATGACGGTTAACCGGCGAAAGCCTCCGTTTTAAGATTACTCGTTACCGGCCTTTTTGCGACCTGAAAGCTCCGCTACGTTGTCCTGGTTCTCCGCCAGCCACTCGCCCAGTACATCAGGCCGCCCCTTGATAGCTTTCGCGAAAAGGTCCTGCTCACCAGCAATAAACAGCCCTATCTCCTCAGAGACCTTCTCGCCCAGTGCGGGAAAGCGGTGCTCCATGATGGCGGAGATATTCTCTGCCAACTCAAGCATCCGGTCGTAGGCATCTGCGTCTTTTTTGCTTGTGAAAAGCCGGGATTCATCTCGATCTGACATATAACAAGCCTTCACTGCCATGATGATTCTCTCTTCCGCTGTCTTGCGCGCGCAATTCTTGCCCCAGAAAAGATCCTGTTCGTCGGGGCCCGTTCAAACATTCATGAGGTATAGATTGGCACGGCTTTAACTGTACATTTAAACAGTGTTTAATGTCGCACAGATACCCGGGCGAAGCAAGTACACGAAGCCGATTAGCCCGGCCTATTGGCTACCATAAACAGACCGTATTTCTCATGAATGGCGAAGTTTATTAGGATGGGTTTCCTTAGCGCTCCGGCAGTGCGAGCTCCAGTAGGGCCTATGCTGCTCTGGGCCGTTCGCGTTCAGGCCATTCTTACATTAGCGCCCGGATCTGCAGTGTCGTTAAGTACGCTGATCAGTTGCAGCCACCCGGGGGGCAGATATGAGCCTACCAGGTCCTGCCTGACCACGGATTGACGAGTTGACCACAGGTTTACGAGGCTGCCCCAAGCGGGCTCCCTGAAGCCCAATTGCTGAAAGGAACAATCCATGAATGACGCTGTAATTTTATCCACCGCACGGACCCCCATCGGCAAAGCATACCGCGGGGCGTTCAATAACCTCGAAGCGCCATCACTTGGCGGCATCGCTATCCGCGAAGCCGTTAAGCGCTCAGGCGTCGACCCCGGGCAGATTGACGACGTCATTATGGGCTGCGCCCTGACCCAGGGCAGCGCAAGCCCCAACATCGGTCGGCTCGCCGCCCTGGCGGGCGGACTCCCCACAAGTGTTGGCGGCATGACGCTCGACCGTCAGTGTTCTTCAGGCATGTATGCCATCGCAGCTGCTGCCAAACAGGTAATGCATGACAAGGTTCCTTTGATGGTTGCCGGGGGGCTGGACTCGATCAGCCTGGTGCAAACCAAACACATGAACAAACACCGCGCTGTTGATCCCCGCCTGGTAGAAAGCCACCCTCACATCTATATGCCGATGCTGGAAACCGCCGAAGTTGTTGCCAAGCGCTACGGTATCAGCCGCGAAGCTCAGGACGAGTTTGCGTTCAAGAGCCAGATGAATACAGCCAAGGCACAGCAAGCCGGCCGTTTCGACCAGGAAATCGTACCCGTTGAAACGACTCAGCTGGTCATGGACAAAGAAACAGGTGAGGTTTCGACGCGCGAAGTGAAGCTGACCCAGGACGAAGGCAACCGTCCGGAAACGACACTCGAAGGGCTGGCCAAGCTCAAACCTGTCATAGAGGGCGGCAGCATAACCGCAGGTAACGCCAGCCAGCTGTCAGACGGCGCCTCAGCCTGTGTCATCATGGACGCCAAACTCGCAGAGCGGCAGAACCTGGCGCCGCTAGGGGCGTACCGAGGTATTGCCATCGCAGGTGTCGACCCTGATGAAATGGGTATCGGCCCGGTTTACGCTATTCCCAAATTATTGAAGCGATTCGGCCTAACTATCGATGACATCGGTCTGTGGGAGCTGAATGAAGCGTTCGCTGTTCAGGCGCTTTACTGCCGGGATAAACTGGGAATACCGGAAGAGCTCATGAATGTCGACGGCGGCGCAATCTCAATTGGCCATCCTTACGGCATGAGCGGCGCACGTATGGTCGGGCACACGTTGATTGAAGGAAAGCGCCGTGGTGCCCGCTATGTCGTCTGTACGATGTGTGTAGGCGGCGGAATGGGCGCGGCGGGACTTTTCGAAGTGTTCTAATCGACGCTTCTCGCAGATACTGTCTTGAGGGCGTGGCCCGGTAACCTGGCCGGGCCCCTCTTGGTACCTCTCGCTACCTCTTGGCGCCTTTTGGTATCTCTCGGTACCTCTTGGCGCCTTTTGGTATCTCTCGGTACTACAGCTCACCTGTTTTGCTAATCCTGCGACCACTTGCGCCGGGGCGGCGTGTAGTCGCGGAACCGGTCTATAAGATTTTGAGGGCTGTTATCGACCAGCAGCATGTCCCGATAAACTTGCCCCAGAAATTCCTCTGTAACCAGCTGGTCGATAAAACGGGCAAGGAGGTCATAGAAGCCTTCGACATTCAACAAGCCTACCGGTTTCGCATGCAGTCCGAGCTGCGCCCATGTCCACACCTCAAACAGCTCTTCCAGCGTTCCCACGCCACCGGGCAAAGCTATAAAGCCATCGGCAAGCTCTGCCATTCTGGCCTTGCGCTGGTGCATATCTTCAACAATCTCCAGCGATGTGAGCCGCTGATGAGCTACCTCCCTCTCGGAGAGCGCTCTCGGAATGACGCCGTAGGCCCGGCCACCAGCCGCCATCACAGTGTCCGCAATAATTCCCATAAGCCCGACATGGCCACCCCCGAACACCAGGTCGATGTTGTTTGTGACCAGCACCTCACCAAGCTGGCGAGCTTGCACCTCATAATCGGCTGAACGGCCGGGCGATGACCCGCAGAATACGGCAATGCGCATGACAGTTTTCCAGATAAGGTTGTTTCAATGAGATTTCTACTTGTGCGCCAGCGATTTTCTCTCTCAGCCCGATCTGCCAGTGCCTGGCTGATCCTGGCCACGCTTCTTTTGTCGGGCTGCGCGAACATGGTTCAGCCCTTGGAACGCGACCCCTGGATAGCGCCCGACAAGGGGCTCCATTTGCTGAGCGGCATCGGCCTGGGCGCCGCAGGTGCAGCCATTGCAAGCTCAAAGGGCGCCTCAGCCTGCACCGCCAACGCAAGTGGAGTCGCACTTGGGTTCTCGGTGGGCCTGGGCAAAGAGTGGCGCGACCTGCACCACAACGATGGCATGCCGAGCAACCGCGACTGGCTGGTGACCATCCTCGGGGGCATAATTGGTGCTCAGCTGGTCCAGCCCTGCTCGCCCTGAGTCAACTCCGCTGCCCCCTAAGCCCAAGATGGCGCGGGATCAGGCCAGTTTGCGCCCCACCGCCTGCCCGACGTCGTCCAGAATCGCCTGGACCACCGACAGCGGCTCAGCCGACTGGGTTATAGGTCGACCCACGACGAGGTAATCGCTGCCTGCCTTAATGGCCTCAGCAGGCGTCATAATGCGTTGCTGATCCCCTGCGGGAGACCCTGCAGGTCGAATACCGGGCGTCACAAGCAGAAAGTCGCGGCCGCACAATGACTTCAGGCGCTCTGCCTCCTGCGCGGAGCACACTACCCCATCCAACCCGCAGTCCCGGCTTAACGAGGCGAGACGATCAACTTGAGAGGCGGTATCGCCGCCACATCCTATCGCCGCGAGATCAGAATCCTGCATGCTCGTCAACACGGTCACCGCGATCAGCTTAGGGCACAACCCGCTCCTGGCAGCCAGGGTTTCGACGCATTGCTCCATCATTTGCCGACCGCCGCTGGCATGGACATTGACCATCCAGACACCGAGATCGGCCGCTGCGGCAACGGCCTTTGCGGCAGTATTTGGGATATCGTGGAATTTGAGGTCAAGAAAAACGTCAAAGCCATGAGCCTGTAGAGTTTCCACCCAACCGGGCCCAAAACGCGTGAACATCTCCTTGCCCACTTTCAGCCGACAAAGCGCCGGATCCAGTTTCTCTATCAACGAAAGCGCAGCCAGGCGCTCATCAAAATCGAGCGCTACTATTACCTTGGGATCGTGATCCACCATTATTCATTCTCCCTCGACACCCTGGATGGGTAATACGGTCTCCCAGGTCTTGCAACTGGGGCACAACCAATGCAGGTGTTGACCACCAAATCCACACTTGATGCAGCGGTACACCGGCTTGTTATGGAGCAGAAGCTCACCGATGTGGCTGATCAGGCGACTGTCGTCGCCCGGCGCCCGTTCGTCCCGGCCCGCCAAATGGATAAGCCTCAGCAGGCCCTTCAGGCTGGGGCGCTTCTCCAACTCAGCCCTCAGTAACGCAATGGCCGCCGGACGACCTTCAGCTTTCTCTACGCAGTCCACCAAAGCCAGCAAAAGGCTTGTACCAGGTGCCTGGCTATAAAGCTTGCGCAGTTGACGCGCCAGGCTGGCCTGATTGTTTTCTTCCCGGCCATATTCCAACAATCGCTCGACGGCCTCGGGGGCAAAATTCGGATTCTGCTCAAAAACACGGACCAAAGATGCGCGAGCTTCCCGGTACTGTTGCTCGCGATGCTGCAGTGCGGCCAGCTGCAGAGAGGCCCTAACACAAGTGTGATCGCGCATCAACGCCTCACGCAGGTGCTGTCGAGCCGCAAATCGATCGTCAAGAACAGCAGCTTGCTCAGCAAGTTCGCAGAGAATATAAGCAAGCTGTTTGCCGAGTTTCGGACTGTTTTCTATCTGCATCAGATCGATTGCAGTCTGGCGGGCTTTTTCCCAGTCGCGTTCCTGCTGGTAGAGGTCTATGAGCTGGCGGGCCGCTTTTGGACCGTAATGCCGGCATGCGACAACCTGCAGCAGGAGCGCCTCTGCCCTGTCGTGTAACCCGGCAGCGCGGTAATCAACCGCGAGCTCAAACGTAACTTCCGATGAATAACGGGGCGGCAGCTCGGGACGGGCGAGGAGGTTCTGGTGGATAAGAATGGCCCGGTCAACTTCGCCTTTATTGCGAAAGTGGGCGCCCACCGAAAGGTGCAGGTTTACCGTGTCACGGCTAACGGCGAGAGAACCTACAAACGCATCGATTGCTTCGTCAGAATAGTTGGTGAAGAGGAACTGCAGGCGCTCACGTACCGTTGCCTCATCGGCTATTCTGCCTGCACGGCGACTGTTACCGACGCCCCAACGGCCCATCACCCAGCCGACCGCAACAGCCAGCGCCAGCGCCAGCCACTGAAAAACTAGTTCCATCAGATGCCCTTGACGTTAACACCACGTTGCTGTTCCAGGGCTTTCTGGGTTTGCTGTAGTTTCTTCTCCAGATGCCGGCGGCTCCTTCCCGCACGGAACGAAGCAAGGGACCCAACGGTCAGCCCAATGATCACACCAATCGCCAGAGCCCCGATAAGCCATATAGCCAGGCTCATCTCAGGTGTCTGATAGGTCAGGAAATCTATTGATACTGAAGTGCGATTATTGAGAGAGAAAACCAGTGCGATGAGGAGTAGCACAATAACAAGGAGAATTAGCACCAGCTTTCGAACACGCGCCATCGGTCGCTCCATTAGTCAGACAATAAGCTCTTCCAGACAGCCTGGACAAGCGGAATAACTGAGCTTTAAAGGAACGAATGATAGCAATAATGCCACTGCTGAGATAGGCGACGAACCGCAGAATAACGGAAGCTGAACGTTTTGTTCAGCCTGGATCAGTAGCCCGCTTTGAGGCTGAGGTTTACCTGTTCCCGCAATTCCTTCCCCGGTTTGAAATGGGGGACATACTTGGCAGGCAGTTGAACAGCTTCGCCCGTTTTGGGGTTACGGCCCGTGCGCGGCGCACGGTAATGCAGAGAAAAGCTACCAAAGCCGCGGATTTCAATACGTTGTCCATCGGCCAGAGACTGGGACATATGCTCGATGATCGTCTTCACCGCCAGTTCAACATCTTTGACAGACAGTTGGGTTTGCTTGGAAGCAATAATCTCGACCAATTCGGACTTCGTCATGTCCCTTCCTTATACTCTTCTTGGGCAGTCTGTTAAATAGCAGGAGTTGAGTTATATAAACTGTACCTGAGCCCGGATAAATACCTGGATTTACACGGTTCCTGTCTTCCGACCGGCCACCCGAGGGCTTGCCTCAGCAGAGCTGGATAAAAGACACGACTTATACGTCGCAACTATACACTCTTTCCCGGAAAACGCATTAGGTTCAGCGAGTCACGGGTGGAAGGGTCCGCCAGGTAATTGGGTGACGCTAACAGGTTTAGTTAAATTTATTCCAAAAATTTCATGTGGATATCAGTTTAGCCAAAGCTAAAGAAAACACAAAAAAAACGGGCCCTAAGGCCCGTTTTTTTACAATTCAACAAAAAGAAAGCGTTAGTCTTTCTTTTGCTGCATTTGCTCTTTTATCAGATCACCGATGGTAGTGGCACTACTGCTGCTATCGGTAGCGCGTTCCCTGACGCTCTGCAGAGCCTGCTTGTCATCTTCAACGTCCTTGGACTTGATAGACAGGCTGATCAGGCGGTTCTTACGGTCGACACTGATGATCTTGGCTTCGACTTCGTCACCTTCATTAAGCAGGTTACGCGCGTCTTCGACCTTGTCACGGCTGATCTCTGAAGCTTTCAGAGTGGCTTCAACATCTTCCGCCAGCTCAACCTGAGCACCTTTGGCATCGACCGAAATGACCTTGCCCTTAACGATGGTGCCGCGATCATTCACCTGGACGAATTCAGCGAAGGGATCACTCTCAAGCTGCTTGATACCGAGAGAGATACGCTCGCGCTCAGGATCAACAGACAGGATAGTGGTATCAACTTCATCGCCTTTCTTGTAGCGACGTACGGCTTCTTCGCCCGGCTCGTTCCAGCTGATATCGGAAAGATGAACCAGACCGTCGATGCCGCCGTCCAGGCCGATAAAGATGCCGAAGTCGGTGATGGACTTGATCTTGCCGGAAATGCTGTCGCCTTTGTTGAAGTTGGCGGAGAAGTCTTCCCAGGGATTGGTCTGGCACTGCTTGATACCCAGGGAAATACGACGACGCTCTTCATCGATATCCAGGATCATCACAGTGACTTCATCACCGACATTGACCACCTTGGATGGATGAATGTTCTTGTTGGTCCAGTCCATTTCTGAAACGTGTACCAGACCTTCGACGCCTTCCTCCAGCTCCGCAAAACAGCCATAGTCGGTCAGATTGGTGACGCGAGCCACAACCTTGGTGCCTTCAGGGTAACGACTGACGATGTTGACCCATGGATCTTCGCCCAGTTGCTTGAGCCCGAGGGAAACGCGGTTACGTTCGCGGTCAAACTTAAGGACCTTGACGTTGATCTCGTCACCCACATTGACGATCTCGCTTGGATGCTTGATACGCTTCCAGGCCATGTCGGTAATGTGCAGCAGGCCGTCCACGCCGCCCAGATCCACGAACGCGCCGTAGTCGGTCAGGTTCTTGACGATACCCTTGATTTCCACACCTTCGGTCAGGCTGCCCAGCAACGCTTCGCGCTCTTCCTGGTTCTCAGCTTCAAGCACTGCACGGCGGGAAACAACCACGTTATTGCGCTTGGCATCGAGCTTGATAACCTTGAATTCCAGGTCTTTGTTCTCAAGATGCGCGGTATCACGGACCGGGCGCACGTCAACCAACGAACCAGGCAGGAATGCGCGGATGCCATTGAGGTCGACGGTGAATCCACCCTTGACCTTGCCATTGATCACACCTTTGACGACTTCTTCCGCTTCGAATGCCTTTTCGAGGAAGCGCCATGCTTCTGCGCGCTTGGCCTTTTCGCGAGACAGACGCGTTTCACCGAAACCATCCTCAACGGCGTCAAGAGCCACATCGACGACGTCGCCGATCTTGATCTCCAACTCACCTTTGTCATTGAGGAACTGCGATGCCGGGATGACGCCTTCCGACTTCAGGCCCGCGTGAACAGTAACCCAGTCACTGTCAACATCGACAACCGTGCCCTGGACAATAGAGCCCGGCTTCATGTCGATTTCTTTCAGGCTTTCTTCAAAAAGTTCAGCAAAGCTCTCGCTCATTATGCGTCCTATGTGATCTATGGTGTTCTCCGCGTCGCCAGTTTACGCGGTCTGTTTAAAGAGGTTCGAACGGTGCCACACTGGCAGGGCCACGCTGTCCGAACACAAGAATCTGGAACCCGCTACAACATTCCCGACCACACCAACCGTTTTCCGGAAAACAACAAAAGGTGCTGTCAGTCCCGGCCTGCTAGAGCCAGTACCCGATCCAGCACCTCTTCTATTCCCAAACCGGTAGTATCAACAACGTGAGCGTCATCAGCAGGCTTGAGCGGCGCCGTTTCGCGGTTCATATCCCGCTCATCGCGCGCCTTTATTTCTTTTAAAAGGTCCGAGATTTTAACATCGATACCAGCGTCCAGCAACTGCCGATGTCTTCTCTCTGCCCGTTCCTCGGCGCTGGCCGTGAGAAACACTTTCAATTGCGCGTCAGGAAACACGACTGTACCCATATCGCGGCCATCAGCGACCAGGCCCGGGGCTTGCCGGAAATCCCGCTGTAGCTGCAGCAATGCGGTACGCACCGCAGGGATAACAGCGACGCGCGAAGCATTGTCTCCACACTTTTCTGTGCGAATTTCCGCTGTTACGTCGCTGCCGTCGAGTATCACCCGGGCCGGTTCCCCAGGAGGAGTTGCTTCGAAAGCAACAGCCAGATTGCGGGCTGTTTTCGCCAGCTCTTCAGCGTCGTCCAGGCTGACCCCGTGCCGCATGGCGGACAACGCCGTAACCCGGTAAAGGGCACCGCTGTCCAACAGCCGGTAACCCATCCGCCGGGCCAGCAACTGCGACACTGTACCCTTCCCCGCGCCGCTTGGGCCGTCGAGGCAGATGATGGGCGGTGCGTCACTGTCCGGCTTCATGAATGCTCCTCACTGATCTGCATGCCTACCTTTCTGGCTAGCGCTACGAATCCGGGGAAAGAGGTGGCCACATTGGCGCAGTCCTGAACTTCGATAGGCGCCGAAGCCCTGAGTGATGCGACTGCGAAAGCCATGGCAATGCGATGGTCGCCGTGACTATCGACAAGCCCACCACCCAGTGGCTGCCCATCAATGATTATGCCATCCGCTGTGACCCGGGTGCTGACACCACAGGCTTCCAGCCCGTCCGCCATAACCTGAATCCGATCGCTTTCTTTTACCCGCAGCTCCTCTGCGCCGGTCAGGACTGTCTGCCCTTCGGCACACACCGCTGCGATAAACAGTACGGGGAACTCATCAATTGCCAGGGGAACCTGATCCGCGGGGATGGTGATGCCTTTGAGCGGCGCATATTGAACGCGAATATCGGCCACCGGCTCACCGCCAATCACGCGCTCATTGCTGAGGGTCAGTTTTGCGCCCATAGCCTGCAAGATGTTAATCACCCCGACGCGCGTGGGATTCATGCCTACGTGCCGCAGCGTGAGATCAGCACCTGGTGTAATCGAGGCGGCCACGAGAAAAAATGCGGCGGAGGAGATATCGGCCGGAACGTCGATCTTGGCTGCCGTAAGCACTCCACCGCCCCGCACCCTCGCAGTAGCACCTTCACGTTGGACGCGGTAGCCAAAACCGGAAAGCATGCGTTCGGTATGGTCGCGCGTCGGTGCCGGCTCGGTGACGCTGGTTTCACCCTCGGCATAGAGTCCCGCCAGCAGCAGGCAGGACTTGACCTGGGCACTGGCCACCGGGAGATTGTAGTGAATTCCGTGCAACTTCCGGCCGCCCCGGATTTTCAGTGGAGGTCGACCCCCTTCAGCAGTTTCAATTTCTGCGCCCATCTGCCGGAGCGGATCTGCCACGCGTGCCATTGGTCGCTTGGTCAGGCTTGCGTCCCCGGTTAGCTCCGTATCAAACGCCTGCCCGGCCAGAAGGCCGGAAAACAACCGCATGGCCGTCCCGGAGTTGCCCAGGTAGAGCGGGCCCCGCGGCGCTTGCAGGCCATGAATTCCCACGCCGTGGATGCGTAGATAGCCGCGTTCCGGCCCCTCGATGGTTACGCCCATGTCCCGAAAGGCCTGGAGCGTTGCAAGGCTGTCTTCCCCTTCCAGAAACCCCTCCACTTCGGTAATGCCTTCGGCCAAAGCACCGAGCATTATAGAGCGGTGCGACATGGACTTATCGCCGGGAACGCGAATGTCGCCGCGGACCTGGCCGCCGGGCTGCAAGCGGAAAATCAGATTCTTTTGCGTCATGGTCGTTACGTAAGCCTGTCCTGATAGCATTTTCGAGAAGTGATCGCGTGCAGCCTTGGCACGACTGAACACCCGCATTAAAGTGTCGCCATCGCTCTGCTCTATCGCGAGGCGCAGTCTTTGCAGATCACCGGAAAAATGGTCCAGTGCCGCCAGAACTGAGTCGCGGTTCGCCAGAAAGATGTCACGCCACATAACCGGGTCACTCGCGGCAATACGCGTAAAGTCGCGGAAGCCACCAGCGGCATAGCGGAATATCTCTTTATTGTCGTCCTCCCCCGCCAGCGTATCCACGAGTGAAAACGCGATCAAATGGGGCAAATGGCTGGTCGCCGCCAGTATCTCATCATGACGGGCAACAGGCATTTGCAGGACTTTGGCCCCACAGCCGGACCACAATGAACACAAGCGTGTCAGTGCATCCGGGTCAGTATTGTCGTCTGGCGTGAGAATCACCTTGTGCCGTGAAAAAAGCGCGGGATCGGACGCTGCTATTCCACTTTTCTCAGAGCCCGCGATGGGATGGCCCGGGATCACCCGACTACTCAGTCCGCCAAAAACAGCTTCTACGGCTGTGACAAAACTCTGCTTGGTACTCCCCACATCGGTGAGAACAGCCTGTGGCGACAGTTTATTCGCCAGCTCACGCAGAACAGACTCAGTCGCTCGCACCGGCACGGCGATTACCACAAGGTCGGCATTAGCTACAGCATCGGCAGCACTGGCAGCGCCCTCGTCGATTATCCCCAGCGCCAGGGCCTGCTCAGTCTCTGAGGGACGGCGGTCATAGCCGACGACATGCCTTACCAAACGATGGCTTCGCGCCGCCTGAGCGAGTGAGCCACCAATCAGACCCATTCCGATTACGGCCATGCGTTCAAACAGCTGGCTGGACGGGTTCGGCTGGCCGGTCATGATCCATCACCTCTTTTCAATTCCCGAGAACTCGCTTCAGGGCGAGCAGGCAGCGTGCGTTTTCATGCTCCAGTCCTACTGAGACACGCAAGTGGTCAGGCATCTCATAGGCGGCCACCGGGCGCACAATGATCCCCTCCCGCAGAAGCGCCTCGTAAATGGCCAAGGCCGGGCGCCCTACATCAACCGCCACGAAATTGCCCTGGGACGGAATCCAACTTAACCCCAATTCGTCAAAACCGGCCTCAAGCTGCTGTATTCCAAGGCGATTAACTTCTCGAGAAAGCTCAAGATAGTGCTCATCGTCGAGTACCGCTGAAGCCGCAGCCAACGCCAACGCGTCCACGTTGAAGGGCTGGCGCACCCGGTTCAGCACATCAGCCAGCTCCACCGAGGAAAGCGCGTAGCCAACACGCAACGCGGCCAGCCCCCATGCTTTGGAAAAAGTCCTGGCGACAATCAGGTTGGGGTGGTCCGCAAGAAACTCGACGCCGTTCGGCATGTCATCGCCGACCATGTACTCACAGTAGGCCTCATCAAGCACCACAATAACAGTCTCCGGCACGCGCTGCAGAAAGCGCTTGACCTCAGACTTGCCGGCAAGGGTACCGGTGGGATTGTTAGGGTTTGCGACAAACACAAGTCGGGTACGGTCAGTGACCGCTTCAGCCATGGCCTCGAGATCGTGCCCCCAATCCCGGGCTTTCACCTTGACGTGTCGAGCGCCCAAGGCCTGGGTAACGATCGGGTACACCGCAAAAGCATGCTGGGAATACACAACCTCGTCATCACAAGAAACAAAAGCGCGGGCCGCAAGCTCAAGGATATCATTAGAACCATTACCCAACGTGATCTGCCCGCTACTCAGACCATAACGCCCCGCCAGCTTCTGCTTCAGGTTAAAACCGTTGCCGTCCGGGTAGCGACAGAGATCGGCGGCGGCAGCGCTCACCGCTGCCAGTGCTTTTTTGCTCGGCCCCAGAGGATTTTCATTACTTGCGAGTTTCACAATCGCTGCCGGATCGAGCCCGAGCTCTCGCGCGAGTTCGTCGATAGGCTTCCCCGGCTGGTAGGGCTGCAATCCCTGTACGCCGGGCGTTGCCAGCGCGCGATAATTGGTATGCATGGCTAACTCCAACGAAACAAAGCTTTCAAAGGATATGGATGCCCCAGCAACTGCAGGATCCGGATAAAACCGCTTGGGCTATTGGAGAAAAGAAACCGCTACGTTTATGAGGCAGCGCCCGAGGCACGGGCGCCACCCGCCGTAACTTCCAGCCCGACGCTACAGGACGCCCAGAGGATAAGAGCCCAGATGACGAACCTCTACCGCCTCTGCCTCGACCTGGGCAAGTGCCGACTTGACCGTCTCGTCCTCAACATGTCCCTCGAAGTCGATGTAGAAAACATAGGCCCAGGTACCGGTGGGCGATGGCCGCGTTTCTATGCGGGTCAAGCTGATCGCGTGGCTGTGAAAGGGTTCGAGTAATTGGTACAGCGCGCCGGGCTTGTTACGCATGGAGACCAGAATGGATGTTTTGTCTTTGCCGCTGGGCGCCACATCCTCACGTCCTACAATAAGAAACCGGGTAGTGTTATCCGGCCGGTCTTCGATCGTCGCAGCGAGCTTTGTCAAACCATAGAGTTCCGCCGCCATATCGCCGGCTATGGCGGCCGTGCCAGGCTCTTCCCGAGCTCTACGGGCCGCTTCGGCATTACTACTGACCGTGACTCTCTCCACGCCGTGCCAGTGGCTGTCGAGCCATTTTCGACACTGAGCGAAGGACTGCTGGTGCGAATAAATGCGGGCGATAGTGCCCTCTTCCCGATCCGGTGCGGTAAGCAGGTGATGATGAATGCGCAACTGGACTTCTCCGCATATTTTCAACGGCGAAGTCATAAACATATCGAGCGTATGGTTGATCATACCTTCGGTCGAATTTTCGACCGGTACTACTCCGTAATGGGCCTGACGCGACTCAACCTCCCGGAACACCTCATCAATGGCGGCCATTGGAGCACTGTTGACGAAGTGGCCGAAGTGTTTAAGCGCTGCAGCTTGTGTAAAGGTGCCTACCGGTCCCAAAAAAGCTACACGCATGGGTTTCTCAAGCGCCAGACACGCTGACATCACTTCACGGAATAGCCGGGCCATTTCCTCCGACGGCAACGGTCCCGGATTTTCTGCCTTGATACGCCGCAAAACCTGAGCTTCGCGCTCGGGTCGGTAAAAAACAGGGTCTGAGCCGTCGCCCGCCGCAGTTTTGACCTCGGCGACTTCCTGAGCGCAGCGGGCACGAGCGCTGATCAACTGAAGCAGCTCCCCATCAATGCGATCTATTTCTTCGCGCAGCTGGGATAACCGCTCTTCCCCGTTCTTCCCTGAGCCAGCCATGTTATGCCTTCTCCTTCTCGAAGGTTTCCATGTAGGCGACAAGGGCCTCCACCCCAGCTTCCGGCATTGCGTTGTATATGCTGGCGCGCATGCCTCCAACTGAACGATGACCCTGGAGGCTCAGCAATCCTCGCTCTTCGGCACCGGCCAGAAACGCCGAATTCAAGCGCTCATCAGCGAGTGTAAAGGGCACATTCATCCAGGACCGGAAGCGCGGCTGAATCGGGTTGCCATAAAAATCAGAAGAGTCTATTGCCCCGTAAAGTCTCTCGGCTTTACGCCGGTTGAGCTCTCCCATGGCCTGGACGCCCCCCTGCTGCTGGACCCAGTCAAATACGAGGCCCGCCAGGTACCAGGCAAACGTCGGCGGCGTGTTGTACATGGAGTCGTGTTTGTCGGCGACGCTGTAATCCATCATGGTGGGCAGTTCAGGGCGCGTACGGCCCATCAGGTCCCGTCTCACCAACACCAGCGTGAGGCCTGCCGGGCCGATGTTTTTCTGGGCGCCAGCATAGATCAGGCCGAAACGGTTAATATCCTGCGGACGGGACAGGATGGTCGAGGACAGATCCGCCACCAGGGGAACATCGCCCACATCAGGTATGTAGTCGTACTCCAGCCCGCCGATAGTCTCGTTGGGCGTATAGTGAACATAGCCCGCCTCGGGATTTAGCTTAAGCTCGGATTGATCCGGGCAGCGGGTAAAGTTGTCCGCCTCCGTACTGGCAACCACGTTCACCCGGGTATAGCGTTTGGCTTCAGCGATCGCTTTTTTGGACCAGATGCCGGTGTTGACGTAATCGGCGCAGTCATGGCCGCCCAGCAGGTTCAGCGGTATGGTCGCGAACTGCGTGCTGGCCCCGCCCTGCATGAACAGCACAGCGTAGTCATCGCTGATACCCATGAGCTCTCGCAACGTGCGCTCCGCCCGCTGGGCGATACTGACGAACTCATCGCTGCGATGACTCATTTCCATGACCGACAGGCCCTTGCCCTGCCAATCCATCAGGTCCGCCTGGGCCTGTGCCAGCACCGGCTCAGGCAGCGCCGCAGGACCCGCGCAGAAGTTGAACGCTCTGCTCATGGGATCAAATCTCCTCGTCCGGGTCAGCCGCGCCGCCCTCGTCCGCATCGCCGCTACCGGACTGGTCAAGATCGGCTTCGTCAGCGGGAATCGTCGCTTCGCCTTCCGCTGCTTCGACTGGGGTATCTACGGCGCCTTCCTCAAGTTCCTCTTCTTCGGGCTCTTCGATCCGCTCCACACCGACAAGCTTTTCGTCTTCCTGACTGAGCTTGATCAGACGGACCCCCTGGGTGTTGCGGCTCAGGACCGAGACTTCTTCTGTGCGCGTGCGAACCAGAGTGCCTTTATCGGTAATGAGCATCATCTCGTCGCCTTCGAAGACCTGCAGTGCAGTCACCAGCGGGCCATTACGATCCGAGCACTGCATGCCGATCACACCCTGGCTGCCGCGACCGTAGCGGGGGAACTCATCCAGCTTCGAGCGTTTGCCGTAGCCATGCAAGCTGGCCGTCAGCACCAGGCCATCAGGATTGGGAATAATCAGTGATACAACCTCCTGACCTTTGCCCAGACGAATACCGCGTACGCCCCGAGCCGTGCGGCCCATGGCCCGGACCTGATCTTCGTGGAAGCGGATGGCTTTGCCCGCGGTGGAGAACAGCATGATCTCAGCGGTGCCATCGGTAATGGCGGTCCCGATCAGGTGATCGCCTTCATCAAGGTTAAGCGCGATCAGGCCATTACTGCGCGGTCGCGAGAAGCTGACCAAGGGGGTCTTCTTGATCGTGCCGAAGGCTGTCGCCATCAATACAAAATGGTCTTCCGGATAATCCCGTACCGCGAGGAACGAGGTAATCCGCTCGCCTTCGTCCAGGGGTAGAATGTTGACCATGGGCCGGCCACGGGAGCTGCGGCTGGCCTGCGGGATCTCAAACACCCGGAGCCAGTAAACCTTACCCTTGTTGGTGAAGCACAGAATCGTGTCATGACTATTGGCCACCAGCAGCTTCTCGATGAAGTCCTCGTCTTTCATTGACGTAGCTGACTTCCCGCGGCCGCCGCGGCGCTGGGCCTGATAATCCTCAACCGGCTGGGTCTTGGCGTAGCCGCCATGGGAGATGGTAACTACGAGATCCTGTTCGTCGATGAGGTCGGCAACCGTCAGGTCGCGCCGGGAGCTGGTGATCTCGGTACGACGCTTGTCGTTATACTCTTCCTTTACGGCGATCAGCTCTTCCCGGATCACTTCCAGCAAGCGGTCAGGGTCGCCGAGGATATGCAGTAGCTCGGCGATCTTCTCGACAATGGCCTTATATTCGGTGAATAGCTTTTCGGTTTCGAGACCGGTCAGGCGGTGCAGGCGCAGATCCAGGATGGCCTGGGCCTGTTCTGGCGAAAGGAAATACTCACCGTTGCGCATGCCGTAGTATTCCGGCAGGTCGTCCGGCCGGCAGACATCTTCGCCTGCCCGTTCCAGCATCGCGGTAACATTGCCTGGCGGCCAGGATTTGGCGATCAGCCGCTCTTTGGCCTCCGCAGAACTTGGGGATGCCTTGATCAGCTCGATAATCGGGTCGATGTTCGAAATCGCGACCGTGAGGCCTTCCAGAATATGCCCGCGCTCACGGGCCTTGCGCAGCTCGTAAATAGTCCGACGCGTGACCACTTCCCGGCGGTGACGAACAAATGAGTCGAGCACTTCCTTCAGGTTCAGGATCTGTGGCCGGCCGTCCCGCAGGGCAACCATATTAATCCCGAATACACTCTCCAGCTGGGTCTGGGCGAAGAGGTTATTGATTATGACTTCAGGGTTCTCGTTGCGACGCAGTTCAATGACGACGCGAATACCTTCCTTGTTCGACTCGTCCCGCAGCTCCGTAATACCTTCGATGCGCTTTTCCTTGACCAGCTCTGCGATCTTCTCAATCAGTCGCGCCTTGTTCAGCTGATACGGCAACTCGGTGATGATGATCGCATCACGGTTGGTCTTCTTGTCGTGTTCGAATTCGTAACGCGCGCGCATATAGATGCGGCCGCGTCCAGTCCGGTAGGCTTCGACGATGCCAGCACGGCCATTGATAATGCCTGCGGTCGGAAAATCCGGGCCGGGAATGTATTCCATCAGATCGTCGACGGTGAGGTTGTCGTCGTCAATCAATGCCAGGCAGGCGTCAATGACCTCACCCAGGTTGTGCGGGGGAATGTTGGTTGCCATGCCCACGGCGATGCCCGAAGAACCGTTTACCAGCAAGTTGGGGACACGGGTGGGCATGACTTCCGGGATCTGCTCGGTGCCGTCGTAATTTGGCACGAAGTCGACGGTTTCCTTGTCGAGATCCGCTAGCAGGGAATGGGAGATCTTTGCCATCCGAACTTCGGTATACCGCATGGCCGCGGCGCTGTCGCCGTCGATCGAGCCGAAGTTGCCCTGCCCGTCTACCAGCATGTAGCGCAGCGAAAACGGCTGCGCCATACGAACGATAGTGTCATAAACCGCGGAGTCGCCGTGGGGGTGGTATTTACCGATTACGTCACCGACCACACGGGCGGACTTCTTGTAACCCTTGTTCCAGTCATTGCCGAGTTCGGACATGGCAAAGAGCACCCGGCGGTGCACGGGCTTGAGCCCGTCACGGACATCCGGCAGGGCCCGACCGACGATAACGCTCATGGCATAGTCGAGGTAGGACTGCTTCAGCTCGTCCTCGATATTGACTGGCAGGATCTCTTTGGCTAATTCACCCATCGAGAATGGTTCCTTTGGATTTACGGGACATCGGCTGCCTCGCCCGCGGTAGCGACAGCGCTGTATTCACGGGCGGCGGCTCTAGGTTTTTTTATTCGGCGTAAGAGGCTGGCGAAGTGGCAGCGACTGGCTGATATAAGCGCGGGATAATAGCACAAAAGCGTTCTGAGGTGTCTCCCGGGAGAGTTTTACGTGGCCAGATCTAGCCGAAAACAACCGTCTTGTTCTGATGCACGATAACCCGGTCTTCCAGGTGGTAGCGCAGCCCCTTGGCCAGCACGCTTTTCTCTACATCTTTGCCGAGCCGCACCAGATCATCGGTGGTGTCGCTATGGCTCACACGGATGACGTCCTGCTCGAGGATCGGGCCTTCATCGAGATCCTGGGTGACGTAATGACATGTCGCGCCGATCAGCTTCACACCGCGCTGGTGAGCCTGATGGTATGGCTTCGCTCCGGCAAACGAAGGCAGGAAACTGTGGTGGATATTGATGATGCGGCCACTGTACTGCTCGCAAAGGCTACCGGGAAGAATTTGCATGTAACGGGCCAGCACAATGACGTCGGCCTGGTACTCGGTAAAGAGCTCTTCAACACGGGAGAACGCTTCTTCTTTATTCTCACGGCTGACTGGAATGTGGTGGTACGGAATGTCGTGCCATTCGACCATCCGCCGGAGGTCTTCGTGGTTCGAGATTACGGCGACCATGTTGGCGTTCAGCTCCTTGCTGTGCCAACGGTGAAGCAGGTCCGCTACACAGTGGGACTCTTTGCTGCACATCAGGATCACCCGCTTGGGGTCACGCGAGTCCCGGATGTTCCAGTTCATTTCGAATTCTTTTGCGATGGGCTCGAATGCAATGTGAAACGCATCGGGGCCGAATGGGAGCGAGCTGCCGCGAATCTCGTAACGCATGAAGAACCAGCCGACAGAAGGGTCCGCGTGGTGGCTGGCCTCGACAATCCAGCCGTTGTAATTGGCCAGGAAGCTACTGACCTTAGCGACAATGCCGACCCGGTCCGGGCAGGAAATAACCAGTCGGTAGGTGTGTTCCATGATGACGCTCTCCGGCTCAAACTCAGGCGTAGCTGCAAAGCCGGCAATGATAACCGAAGCTGAAGACCAAGGTAAGCGGGGCGCCCTCCGCCCCGCTCTTCGGAAAAGATCACGGTGTTCATTTTGAGTTAGAGAACGAATGACCCGACCGGACACGTAATTGTCGGCCTCGCCCTCAGGCGACGTTACTGATCGGCGTAGAGTGCATCAGTCTTGGCGGCCATAATAAAATCATTCTGGTGCAGCCCGCCGATCTTGTGCGTCCACCAAGTCACCGTAACTTTACCCCATTCGGTCAACAGCGCAGGGTGGTGGCCCTGCTGCTCGGCCAGCTCACCGGTCTCCCGCGTAAAAGCCAGGGCCTGGGCAAAGTTCCCGAACTTGTACTGGCGCTCAATCTGCTTCTCGCCATTTCGCTCCTCCAGATGCCAGAGGGGTACCTGTTCAAGCTTCTGTCGAATCTCGGCGTCTTGCATCGGGGACGAGTCTTTGCTGCACGGCTCGCATTGAACGCTATCAAGACCACTCATCTATAGACTCCTATCCTGCAGATTTCTCATTCGGGAGGCGGCGCCTGAGGGCATACGGGCCCAGAAAGTCCAGCCCCAGCATAGCAACCGATACCGGTTCAGGCACTGAAACCGCCGGTCGCTCATAGTCATAATTCAGAGAAACTATCACATCAAGAAAGGCGGCCCCCGTCAAAGCCGCATGCTCACACCTGAGAAAGCGGTCGAAACATGAACCACTGGTTCTGGAATTGAAAGGCCGGAGGGAGAGGCCGGGCGATGAAGCCCGGGCGCCGTTATGCGGCTGGCAGCGCTGGCGTCCAGGGTTCTGGACGCCAGGTCATCGCTAAAAACGCACTGCTCAAGGTGATCCTAGACGGATGCGGCCTCGATTATCTTCTGCTTCCAGAGCTTGGGTCCGGTCTCATGCACCGACACGCCACGGCTGTCGACGGCGACCGATACCGGCATGTCCTTCACCTCGAACTCGTAGATCGCTTCCATGCCCATCTCCTCGAATGCCACGACCCGGGAAGACTTGATTGCCTTGGACACCAGATAGGCCGAGCCGCCAACCGCCATGAGGTAGACCGCGCCGAACTTGCGGATGGCCTCGATCGCCACTGGGCCACGCTCGGCTTTACCGATCATGCCCATCAGCCCCGTCTCTTCCAGCATCTGATGGGTAAACTTGTCCATACGGGTGGACGTGGTCGGACCGGCGGGCCCAACGACTTCGTCGCGAATGGGGTCTACCGGCCCGACGTAGTAGATGAAGCGACCTTTGAGATCGACGGGCAGCTTCTCGCCGTTATTCAGCATGTCGACCATCTTCTTGTGGGCAGCGTCGCGACCGGTCAGCATCTTGCCTGACAACAGCACGGTCTCGCCAGGCTGCCACTCCTGGATCTCCGCCTGGGTCACGGTGTCCAGGTTCACCCGCCGTACGCTCTCGCCCACTTCCCAGGTAATGTCTGGCCAGTCGTCCAGGCTCGGCGGCGTCTGCAAGGCGGGGCCCGTGCCATTCAGGACAAAGTGTGCGTGACGTGTGGCGGCGCAATTGGGAATGATCGCAACGGGCTTGTTGGCCGCGTGTGTCGGGTAATCCTTCACCTTCACATCCAGCACGGTGGTAAGGCCACCCAGGCCCTGGGCACCAATGCCCAGCCCGTTCACCTTCTCGAACAGTTCCAGGCGTAACTCTTCCGCGCGGTTGCTCGCTCCACGAGCTTGCAGGTCCTGGATGTCGATCGGCTCGAGCAGTGATTCCTTCGCCAACTCCATGGCCTTTTCCGCCGTGCCGCCGATACCGATACCCAGCATGCCTGGCGGGCACCAGCCAGCACCCATCTTGGGAACCATATCCAGCACCCAGTCGACAACCGAATCGGAGGGGTTGAGCATGGCAAACTTGGACTTGGCTTCCGAACCACCACCTTTGGCTGCCACATGGATGTCAACGGTATTGCCCGGAACAATCTTGTAGTGGATAACAGCAGGCGTGTTGTCCTTGGTGTTCTGGCGCTTGCCATCCGGGTCAGCCAGCACCGATGCCCGCAGGATGTTGTCGGGGTGGCCATAAGCGCGGCGAACGCCTTCGTTGATCATGTCTTCCAGGCTCATGGTGGCGTCCCAGCTGACGTCCATACCGACCTGCACGAAAACAGTCACAATGCCGGTATCCTGGCAAATCGGCCGATGGCCCTGGGCGCACATTCTGGAGTTGATCAGGATCTGCGCCATGGCATCCTTTGCCGCTGCGGACTCTTCCCGTTCGTAGGCCTGATGTACGGCCTTGATGAAATCCACCGGATGGTAATAGGAAATAAACTGCAGAGCGTCTGCCACGCTCTCTATAAGATCATCCTGTCGGATCACCGTCGTCATGGTTTGGTCTCTCTCACTGCGGAAGCGTTAGGCGGAAAATACTTGGACTTCTACTCTCCTGGGCGGGTGCCGACAAACGGGCCACGCCGGAAGCGGTTCGCTCGAACCCGGCGAGTTTACCTCATCCCAAACCGCGAATCAGTTTCAAATGGCCCCGCCACATCAACCGTTCTGCAACGCAGGTGGCTTTACACCAGGAAAACCAGTCACATGCAAAGATCAGAGGCTTTATTAAACTGAATCGCAGTACAAGTGGTGACGCTGTCAGTCGCGACCGACGCACCCGATTTTCAAGGGATCGGGTGAGGTCCTGCGCCATGCTCAGTCGGCGCCTACGAGCTCAATTCGACAAAGTCCGTGCCCAAGGCTACTTTTAGAATGTCCCGTACCTGAACTCTGGCGTTTTCAGGACGCCAGCAGTTTACACACCAGAATCACACTAAAGTGCGATGAATCCATGACATCAGCTTCGTTATAGTCAAAGATTGAAATACCGGTCCACCCGAGCAGCCATCGCGCTCAGAAACAGAAAAACAGGCCTCCCACAGCCTTAATCATAAAAAGAAGGAAAGAAGGTCCCACATATGCCTAATAAAACGCTCATTAGCCTTGCCGTGGCTTCGTCCATAGCCCTCACCGGCTGTTTCGACGATGGCAGCTCAAGCAAGAATGCGGATCCTGATTACAAGATTTCGAGTGAACGCTATTCCGGCAAGACCTGGCCCCTTTTCAATCCTCTGACGGGCGCTTTGCCGATTCCGAGCGATCTTAACTTCCGCAGCGACAACGCGGACACCGCTGTTAATGAGGCAGACGGGTCATTCCAGATCGTTACAGGTGACCCTAACCCGGTCACAGAAGCACTGAATCAACTAAGCGGCGCATCGACGGTAGCGCCGCCTGTTGTCCAGTTCGACGGCGAAATAGATGCATCAACAGTTGATGCGCGTGCTTTCCTCATGGTCGACGGCTCACCCGTACCAAACCCCAACCAGAATGTGTTCTTGATCGAACTGGACTATGCAAGTGGAGATCCAGTGAGAGGCCTATCTGCTGGTGAGCCGCCTACTGTCCCTGTCGCGGTAGCGGCCGCTACTGCCGCCAAACTGAAAGCCACGCTAGAAGCAGGACAAACCCCCAGCGCTGAATTGGTCGCAGCTGGTACCGCTGCGGCTGAGCAGCTCGCAGCGCTGGCGATGGCCCCGGCCTATGAAGCAGAAGTCGTCACTCTGAGCGGAGACTCTGCCATCCGGATCAACCCGACCAGGCCACTTGAGCCGTTCACGCGTTACGTTGTGGCAGTGACCGATGAAGTGCTCGACATCAATGGCGACCCGATCGTGGCTTCCCCGACCTACTCAAACCTGACGCTAAACGGTCCGGATGCGCCGATCATAAACAAGGGCCTGGCACCTGTTCGCCGCCTGATAAACGGTTTCTGGGAGCCGACCGCGGCCGCCTACTTTCAGGTTACCAATTCGGCTCGTGGGGAGAGCAAACTAAGCGCCTCCGATATCACCTTGAGCTATAGCTTTACCACTTCTAACGATGAGCGCGTTCTCGCCTACATCGCCGATCCAGCGACCTATTTTGCCGAGACGCTAACAGGCGCGCTGCGCTTCGGCGCCGTCGAAGCCACGCTCAAAAATAACCCGGACGCGAGCTACGACACGCTTAAAGCCGCGGCCGATGGTGCTGTCGCCCACTTTGCGAGCACGCCAACAGCGACTGCTCTGACAGAAGCTGGCGTTTTTGGCGCCGCGGCAATGGGTGGTTGTACAGATATCACAATCAGCTGCGCTGGTGTCGGACTAAAAATAGCTAACTCAAATCCGGCCAATCCTGCGACCGTACCCTCTGCGGCTGACCGCAGCTCGACTGCTACTTTCGGGGCACCGCAAGACGTTACTCTCGTATCGGCTGTCACGAGCCAGGTCGGCATTAACTTCGGCGAAATCAATTTGGTTCAGGGGACCATCGAGCTGCCTTATTACCTGAGCGTGCCTTCAGCAAACACGGCATCGGCGGGTAGCGTTATAAACACCAAAAGCTGGGAGGCAGACGCTACGCTTGCCGCGCAGATCGGCAATCAGCTTGGGGTCAATTTCGGCCAGTCTGATCCGACCAACAGTAAAGTTGTAAACTACCGTTTCCCATTCCCCAAGGAAACGGCGAAGGTTCGCGTTCCGGTAATGGTTTTCTATCCGAACAATGCTGCATTGCTCGATAGCGGTACACTACCAGCGACCATTTACGCCCATGGCATTACCGCTGACCGCAGCGCTTCACTGACCTTCGGCAGCCAACTGGCACTGAACACCCAGGCTGCAGTTATCGTCATTGACCAGCCCGTTCACGGAATCGCCCCGTTCTCCACCGAAGAGCAACGGGAACTTGCAAAAAGGTTACTAACGGCCGGCGCGGAACAAGGACTACCAGAGCCGACTGAAGCAAATATTGATGCGCTGATTGCGGGCCAACTAGCCTACGGGACTACGGCTCAGATTTTGACTACGGCCGGCGCTATCAACGCTTCTGACGGCATCAGCGAGGCCGAAGACACGCAGATCAAGGGTACCATCGGAGCCGCATTGACTTCGGGCACAGGGAACCCACAACTAGACGCTGCGGTCCGTGGTCTCACCTCCTTTGAGAACACCGTCGAGAACGCGGGCAGTGTAGTTCCTGGCATCGCACCCACGGACTACGAGCGACACTTTAACTTCACGGCAAGCGCACAAAACACCCCAACCCCAATGAACTTCGATGAGTCCAACGCCGTAGGGGAATCAGGCTCCCTGTTTATTAACCTGACCAACTTTACCAACAGCCGCGATAAGAATCGTCAGGCAGTGGTAGACTTGCTGAATATTCGTGCGTCTCTGGGAAATCTGAGTTTTGCTGGCGGTGCTGCGGCGGATATTGATAACAGCAACGTCAACTTCACCGGACATTCACTCGGCGCGCTCGTTGGCGCTCCGTTTGTGGCTGTTGCCAACGAAAAGGGCCCATCAATCAGTCATACGCATTTACTGACACCAGGCGCAGGCATTGTACGTTTGCTTGAAAACTCCCCAACCTTCGCCCCACGGATTTTGGGAGGCTTGGCAGCTACCGGACTTCAGCAGGGTGATGCAGAACTTGAGACATTCTTTAATGTGAATCAGGCGGCTCTCGACTCAGCGGATCCGATCAACTTCGCGGATAACCTGGTTGCATCCGACTCGAAGGTGTTGCTGTCCCAAGTTAACGGCGATCAGGTCATCCCTAACGAAGCTGAAGTAGATCCTTTAGGAGCAGCGTTCAAGGCTTACCTGTCCGGCACACAGCCGTTGGCGGAGATGCTTAATGCAACCGCAGTTACGACCGCAACGGCGCCAATTGACCTTAACGTCAACCCGGCCGCCATCACGCGCTATATAGCGGGAACGCACCGGACGCCCGTATTGCCCGAGGGAGGCGACCTAGAAGAGCGCGTTTTCGCGGAAATGATCGGACAGAACGCGTACATGAACCAAGCTGATGTGATCATCATCTCGGATCCCCAGCCTTCCGAAATCATCCAGATGGACTAGAGATTTAAAGCTTTGTAATGCAATCAAAGCCCCGCGAACTTCGCGGGGCTTTCTTTAAGATCGAGGACCTTGCTGGGCCAATCAGCTTCGTCCTAGCTGAAACCGATCCCAATCCTCCACCTCATCAACGTCCCATAGCGTATTCAGTCGCCCGACTGTCAGCCCAACCTCTTCAGCACGCTGTGCCGTCTGCAGCAAAACCTTATCAGTTCCCCACTCCACTCCATCAAACATTCTGCTCTCTAAGTTCCTTACCCCAATCAGTACATAGCCCCCGTCTTCCGCCGGGCCCAACACAACATCGGTTTTCTCCAACGCTGCGGCAGCTTTTCGGACGTATTCCCCCTGTACCGCGGGGCAATCGCTGCCAACGATGATCACCCGCTCCACACGTTCAAGCCCGTCCCGCAGGGCACCGGACATCCGCTGCCCAAGGTTTCCTTCGCACTGAACCTGTTCCTTAACGCCATTCTGCTTCAGCAGGTCGAATAGTCGAGACGACTCAGCATATTGCAAGTCATCGGGCGCGCGATCCCACCAAAGCTCCACGGGAAAGCCTGCGACCAATAGATTCTCGAGTACAGCGGTGCTCAGCGCTAGGTGGGCATCAACGGCGCCTTGCTCGCCCAGTGCCGGGATGAGCCGCGTCTTGACGTTGCCTGCTGCTGGCCATTTGCAGAATTGGATCACGAGCGTGCTCGTTGCCGACGTCGAGGTCATATTTGCGGGGACTCTTCTAATGGATGGTGAAAGCGGCTCAATCGGAGCGGTAGTAGCGTTTCGTCAACTCCTCGGGAGGGGTGCCGCGCCAGTAGTCAAACCGCAGCCGCCACATCAGTATCACTGTGCGCCAGACCCCGTGCTGCTCCCAGCGACGACTGCTGGTGATTACAGGCGAAGAAACACAGTAAGGGCGCGAGCGCTGGCGTAGACGCTTGCTCAGTTCAACGTCTTCCATCAACGGTATCTCTGGAAATCCGCCAACGCTGACGAGTGTCTGGCGCCGCACGAACATGGCCTGATCGCCCGTGGCGATCCCCGTTAAACGGGAGCGCCACGACATCATTCGCTCGATCATTCGCAGTTCCGGCCGGCGGCCGCTTAGCCGAACATCGAACCGGCCCCAATCACGTGCTGAGCCATAAAAAGCCTCTAACGCGGCTTCGGCATCCGCCGGCAGACGCGTGTCGGCGTGCAAAAATAGCAACACATCCCCACTCTGTGCACGAGCGCCTTCGTTCATCTGCAGCGCACGCCCGGCAGCCGAAACGCGAACCTCGTCAACCAGGCCTGCACTGTTCGCCAGCGTGGCGTCGCGGCTTCCACCGTCCACCAGGATTACGCGATGCCCGCGCACGCGTAGAGACTGAAGCCGCTCAAGCGACTGCGTTATTACTTCGGCTTCGTTGAGAACCGGCATGACAATGTCGATTTTCACCGGTTTCGACCTGTCCAGTAACCCCAGAAGCGGCTGACTTCCACGCATTCGGGCCTAAACCACTCTCGAGACTTGCCCTGTACGCGCCAACTCATTACCATTTCATCCCTTCGTGCCTTTGTAGCTCAGCTGGATAGAGCAGCCCCCTCCTAAGGGGCAGGTCGCAGGTTCGAATCCTGCCAAGGGCACCACTCTTCCCCCGCCTGTATTGTTCACGTCGAGATTGCTGACGTCGGTGTACCCCGACGGCGTTCGCTCTTCATTACCGGCTTTACGGGCTATGTTGCCAGGCTCAGTAATCGAGCGTCCAAGGTGCACCGCTGATCAATGATCCTGGCTGACAAAGGCCTCGAGCGAAGTGGCCGAGATGGGTTTCGAAAAATAGTAGCCCTGAAAGTAATCACAGCCGCAATGCTTGAGAATCTGCAGTTGCTCTGAAGTTTCTACCCCTTCGGCCAGCACGGCCATCCCGTGGTTGTGGCCTATTGCGATGATGTTCTGGACCATTTTTAGCGCGGTTTCATCAGTCACAATGTCATCGATGAAACTCTTGTCGATTTTGATTTCGTCCAGCGGCAGGTGCCGCAGGATGCTCAACGACGAATAGCCTTTACCGAAGTCATCCAGCGCAATCTTAATACCTGCATCATGGAATTCGCCCAGCATTCCCTGGACCCGTTGCAGGTCTTCAATGACCAGATTTTCGGTGACTTCAAGACACAGCCGGCCAAACGGAATCCCGCTCTCTTGGACTTTAAAGATTAGATTCCGCACGAATGTATCATCCGCAAACTGGCGGACCGAAATATTAATCGACAATCGGAAGTCCAGGCCGCAGCGGTGGCGTAATCCGCAGATTTCGCTTAACGCCAGGTCGATAATGTAGGCCCCCAGCGGGCCCATCTGCCCCGAACTCTCGGCCACGCCAATAAACTGGTCTGGCGCGACAATGCCAAGCTCCGGGCTCTGCCAGCGCGCCAGGGCCTCGACGCCAAAAAGATTTCCGGCAGCGTCCACCTGCGGCTGATAGCTCAGGTAGATTTCTCCACGTTTCTCCGCGCCGCGTAGAAACTGTTCTATCTGCATTTGTCGCAGGTAATGCATCTCGAGATGCGGCTGGAACAAGCAGACGCTGTTGCGCTTTTTCTTGGCCTCGTACATCGCTATGTCAGCCGCTCTGAGCAACTCATCCAGCTCGGTGCCATGGTGCGGTAACCGGGCAATACCGATGCTACAGCCAGGGGAAAAGTGCCGCTCAGATACAGGTACGGTTTCGCAGGCCTCGTATATCAGCCGCGACAACCGCTTCTCATTTTCATCCAACGAATTCCCCGTCGTCAGAAAAACAAATTCATCGCCGCCGTGTCGCACCACCAGCTCCTGGTTGCCTGCCAGGGCCAGAAATCGTCGTGCCAGCTCAACCAGAATCCGGTCACCGACGCTGTGGCCGAAGTTATCGTTTATGCCTTTGAAGTTATCCAGATCAACAAACAGCAGCGAAAACTCCGACCTTTCTTGTTTCCACTCCAGGAAGCTCTTCAGCAAAAAGTTCCGATTGGGCAGCTGGGTCAGTGCATCGTGGTTCGCCTGGAATTCAAGCTCTCGCCGGCGTTTTTTGTCGACGTTATCGATGTATCTGAACAGCAGGTACATGCCGGTCAGGAACGCCAGCATGATGACGAGGTACGATGCAAGAACCCGACGGAACTGGCCAACCAGGTGCTGCTCCTCTATTTCCGAGATCAGCCAGAATTCATACCGAGGATGATAAAGCGCCACGCCACGAACATAACCTCGCTCTGTATGCGTATTGCGCCGAAAGACTATGGGCTCGTAGGCCGCGTCCAAATTCGTCGGGTCGCCCTCTGCAGCAGACTCAAGCGCCAGCATAAGATTTTGATACGCCGCTGGCTCCATTTGCCGGCTATGAAACTGACTGATCGCCTGACCATTGGTCGCGTACTGGATGTAGCGGTCGCGACTGCGCAGTATGGTCACCTGATTGAATGGCCCAAGCACCGATTTTCGCCCGAAAAACCCCTTCTTGGCATGCACGCTCAGAGCCCCGGTCATCACCCCGAGCACGCGCCCATCCTCATCACGTATGGCTTTGCGCGCTGGCACAACCAGACGCGGCGCGTAGTACGTTCGGCCAAGAACCATTCTGTCCGTGACGAGTGCAAAAGCGAAGGAATCCCGGGTGTGAGGCAGGCTCAGAAGATTGGGCAGGTTGTCGCTTTCGAGGTTGGACGTTAATTCAAGCACTTCGCCCGTGGGAGAGACCAGGGCGAAACCGGAGAACAGCTCGGGGTTGAGTTCCATCAACTCATCAAGCCGGGCCTGGACATCGGCTGGTTCGCGGTCGTAGCGTTCGATGATGTCGTAACCAATGAGCGTAATGATAGCTTCGTGCTGTTCCAGGAGCGCGGACCAGCTAGCGAACCATTGCTTCACCAGCCCTTTCTGGCTGAGTTCGTAGTGGGCAGCCATCTCATGCCATCGCGACGCGGAACGCGCGCCCAGCAAAGTAACGCTGGTTATCACCAGGAGCAGAAACAACAGCCAGATATTCTTCTTGAAAATATTCATCTATGTTGCGGCCCGCCGGGGTTGCGTGATTTCCGTGGCCAGATAAAAACCGACTGCTATAGAGAGAGCATAGGCGATAAACGGGCTCGGGCGCGAACCTGTACACGGCCGAAGATCAGTTAGTGGCTGCTATCAGCCCGGTAGCGACCCCCTACATAAGGCAGAGGCATTACGCCCCGCGCGGCCCCAACAGTATCACTGCCGCACCTGCCAGGCAGATGCCAGCACCCAGCAAGTCCCACCGGTCCGGCATCCGCTGCTCCACCAGCCAAAGCCAGAGCAATGCGCTAACAATATATACTCCACCGTACGCAGCGTAGGCTCTACCGGCGTAGTCTGCATCCACTAGGCTCAGAAGCCACGCAAACAGCGCCAGGCTTAACATTCCGGGGACAAGCCATAGCACCGACCCACTTAGCCGGTACCAGGACCAGAACGCGAAGCAGCCTGCGATTTCAGCAAGCGCAGCGCTGAGGTAGACGAATGCGGTAAACATGTGAATCGTGCCTTGTCTTGTCAATATTGGACGGCTGGCGAGCCATAGGATCAGTTCACCGCGACTGATCGGTGATAACGCAGTTACAGTGTACTGAACAACAAGCAGGAGTAGGCCATGGAACCGAAAATGGTGCTCAAACAGATTCTCTACAGCGTAAACCCAAAGTCGATCATCTGCTGTGGCGAACAGGCCTGCCTTCTGGCTGAAGCCTGGCATTGCGACTATCCGGAAACGCGTGTGACGCGCATTTCAGCGGATGACCCTACAGCTGTCTTTCCGCTTGATCAGTTGTACGACGTTGCGTTGATTTCTGAAACCCTTGAACAGCTATCCCATGCTCAGGGAAGAAATCTTCTGGGCCAGTTGCGCAATTCGGGCGCCCGCAGAATCGCTGTGATGACGGAAACCCATGCCCCGTGGCAATTCGCAGATTTCATTGGCCTGGGGTTCAAGCGCATTCTCGATTCGGCGGGGCAACCTCCGGCAAGTATTTATGCCTACGACATCGACAACTATAACCACAAGCGACAATGGAACAATGCTGAAAACTGGGCTAACCCCGGCAGGTGGAACAAATCTCACTGGTGATGGAAACACTAGCCTTTAAGCATCTGTTCGCTGGACACGAGCGGGAAACCGTATTTCACACCTTGTACGAACCGCTGGAGCAAGCTGGTGGCATCCCGCGTGGGCTTTAACTGCTCACGCATCATGTCAGGGTTACGCCCTTCCGCAAGCAGATCCATGCGCTGCCGATCTATATAAGCTGCCATCACCTGCTCGGAAAACTCGGGATGAAACTGTAGGCCCCACGCCGTGGTCCCCACGCGGAAGGCCTGGTGTGGCTCACTTTCTGATCTGGCCAGAAGCGTCGCGCCGTCCGGCAGCGCGATCACTGACTGGCGATGCGTGAGGTGCGCAGGAAAGCTGGCAGGCAGACCCCCAAACAGGGGGTCGTCTGCCGCCCTGTCGGTCAAGGTAACGTCCAGTGTTCCCATTTCCCTGCCATCGGCATGACCGCCCACCTTGCCGCCCAGCGCGTGTGCCAGCAACTGGTGGCCGTAGCAGACGCCAAGCGCGGGTCGACCCCAACTCACCCACTCCGCGAGCCATGCCGCGGTAGCTTCGCTCCAGTCAGCGCGGTCCGTGACCATGGCCGGAGACCCTGTCACCACAACGCCATCCCCATCGGCAAAGTCTGGCAGAGGCTCGCCATTCGAAACGTCACTTACCACGAAAGATACGCCGTCGATCTGCATCGCCCGCTTGAATAAGATGTCGAAATCGCCCAGATTACGCGCGATCTCAGGAAATGTCGTTCCAGTTTTCAGAATCAGGATCCGGGTCATACACACTCCAGGCCGGGGCTTTCTGTTAGGCTAAAACCCGTTATGGTATCCCATAGCATCGATATGATCAGAAAGAGGAAGGCTGCCATGGGAAGCGAAAGATGCGTTCGAGTCAAAATAAACGGATACGTTCAGGGTATAGGGTTTCGAGCTGCAACTCAGGACATCGCGCAGAAACACGGCATTACAGGTAAAGCTGTAAACTGCCCTGATGGCTCTGTGGAAGTGACCGCGTGCGGTGAAGAAGATTCCATCGCCAAGCTGGTGAAATGGCTACACCAGGGACCCGACAAGGCAAAGGTGGAGTCCGTGACTGTTGAGAGTGTTGACGTTACGACGCCCAAAAACTTCACTACCGGTTAGCCGCTTTTCTGCCAATGACTCAAGGGTAAACCGCGGAGCTACCGGCGCCGCGGCCACCTCCCGCCGTACCGATTATCCTTAGCCATCCGCCCGGCTTATGCCCGGAAAATATACTGGCCAACCTAACCTGGTTTTGCCCTTCGTCACGCCCAGGCTTTACAGGGCTACAGACACTGTATATATTGACAGCATACTGTATATACAAACAGCCAGGGATCACGCGATGAAACTAACGCCTCGCCAAACGGAAGTCCTCACGTTAATCAAACGGAACATCGAGGATACCGGCTATCCCCCTACCCGCGCCGAGATAGCGAAGGAGTTGGGATTCAAGTCGGCCAACGCGGCGGAAGAGCACTTGCGCGCCCTTGCTCGCAAAGGGGCCATTGAAATGGTGCCTGGGGCGAGCCGGGGAATAAGGCTACCGGACGACCCGGCAGCTCAGGGTTTACCGATCATCGGTCAAGTAGCCGCGGGTAACCCCATCCTGGCCCAGGAAAACATCGAGGATTACTGCGCGCTCGCACCAGAGTTTTTCTCGCCCGCCGCCAGTTACTTTCTCCGCGTCCGGGGGATGAGTATGAAGGATGTCGGGATTTTCGATGGAGACCTGCTAGCTGTTCACAGCACTCAGAATGTTCGCAACGGCCAGATCGTCGTCGCGCGACTGGGGGACGAGGTCACCGTGAAGAGATTCAAACGCGAGGGCCACCAGGTCTGGCTATTACCTGAGAACGAAACTTTCGAGCCGATCGAAGTAGATCTGCGCGAGCAGGAGCTTTTTATTGAAGGTCTGGGTGTAGGCGTCATTCGAAAAGATGAGCTGCACTGAGCGTGATACCAGGCTGTAAGCCCGGTATCCGCTTGCCCACTCCCGGGCGCACCAACCGCTGTCACACGCCAGGAGACTGAAGCCATGGAACAACTTATCCTTGACGCCCCTTGTCACAAGCACAAGCCCTGGATGGCTGAAGTCGGCCAGCGCCCGGCAGTCGCGCCCGTGCAACGTCCGCGTCGGGCTTCCCCCGTTGTCGTCACCCCCATAGCTCCGGCAGAAGACGCTTGTGGTGGTACTGGCAACGTGACGGAAATTATTCTTCCCCAGAGTCAGGTCGAAAATTTTCAGCTTCTACTGCCGATGCTGACACAGCTCAACCAGGAAGAACGCTGGCTGGCGTGGGTTGATCCACCTGCTTCGCTGGTGCAGAAATGGCAGCAGCACCACGGCATTGTGCCTGGGCAATTACTGGTCCTTCGCTCATCCGAACAGCACGATGCACTTGAGATGGCTGAAAGGGCGTTGGCCGCTGGCACGTGCCATGCTGTAGTTCTGTGGTCGGGAAAATTGAGCAAGAGTGCCCACGCCAGACTGGAGCACGCATCAGCCAAAGGTCGCAGTCATGGCGTCGTCCTGAGAACTCGCTGATTACTCAGGCATTGTCATGTTCCGACGCACTAGGTGATTGATGCAGTAAGCGCTTGAACGATAAGCCGTTGGCTCAACTCGCTGAAAGTGCTTGCTTTCCCGTCGCGAGGCGCGACCCGGGCTGTGTACCAAGGCAACCGGACGTAGTTCGTTGGGCAGACACGGGTCCCTGGAAGGCCAGTGCTTGCGGGTAGACCTCGGCCCTATAGCTCGGCACTTTCACTGCAGTGCTCAAACAGCAGCTCGCAATGCCACGGTTAGTGCAGTGTATGAGTTTGCTCTTCGCTTTCTGACTCTGAATCGGGCTCCAGTTCTGCCTCTACCTCAAACTCGTCAGACAGGGTCCCGACAGCTTCGATACCGGCTGCTATCATGGCTTTGGCCACTTCCAACTCGTTGTCCTGCAACATTTCTCTCGCTTCCCGCGAAAACGAGATTTTAACCAGAGGCGACTTGTCGTCGTCAGAGCGGCGTAGCGCATAGTCGCCGTTAGGCAGTTCTATGATTTCCAGAAAAGAGGTGGGCATTCTTCTCGCCTTCTATGTAAGAGACTACGGCATGCACCGCCAGCCCGTGAATTTCGATACTGAACCAGCTCAGCTGCACCCTTCTCAGCTGGACCATCCAGCGGTACGCCTATTTCAGACAGATACGTAAGCAGGTTTGTTCCCTGCTTCTACCACTCATCGTGCCTCTGGCTAAGCTCGGCAGTATAGGTCTTAAATTCTTTGATGAGGCCCAGCAGATCGGCTGGTGTCGTCGCAGGCCCTTCATCCGCAATGGCTATGATCAGGTTACTGCCATGGTCATGCTCACTCGCAGCTCTTGGTTCTTCTCGCGGATGCATCAGCCAGGCGGCCAACATTTCCAGCTGATACCACCAGCTATGCCTGTTCTGACTCAACTGACGAAGATTCTGTATGTCAGGATTGTTCTCACCCAATAGCTGGCTCAACGCGTCCAGGGAGACAACCTCATTCACTTTATTCTGGTTCGATTGCGCAATCAGGACCAGCAGACTTGCCCTGGCGTTGAGTATCAGGGCGACAGCGCCCTGAACCAATGCGGTGCGCTGTACTTTACTGGGTTCAACCTGAACTTTACTGGGTTCAACCTGATGATCACCACCGCCGGTCGAGCGCAGCAATGTTTCAGCCAGGAACAGTTTCTCCTGAACGACTCTCTGCCACTTCAAGATGCGCCTCCGGCTCCTGCGAATAGATTGCCTAGTGTACCAAAATCTGCGAAATGTCGTTACCGGATGCGATAGCCCCCGATGGCTACCCGGCGATCGGCCGGTTTTTCGGGCTCTCCCCGCACCTGATTGACGCCATGACTGCCGATGCACGTACCCGTGCACCGGAAAGAAGAAAAAACAGGGGCTTGGCGGAAAGGGGACGGAGAGCCTGGGCCAGAAGCCCAGGAGAGACAGTGGCTGATTGACTAGCTTGCGAGCTGCGGAGAGTGCGCCGTGCTCTGGGCCAGGTCCAGCAGTTCACGTAATGCCACGGAGAACATCGAAAATTCCGGATCCGGATGGGCCCGGAGCTCCGTCAACATACTCTTCCAGCGGTCTATGAGACTGCGATGCTGGCGCGCCCACTCCTTCATGCACTTCTCAAGACCGCCGCTGGTATCAATATTCGCGCTCTTGGCAAATGCCAGAACACCTACAGTGAGCGCCCGCTGCTGCCAGTCCAGGTCTTCTCTGAAGCTCTCGCGGGCAAGAGCCTGCCAATGGCTGGTCGGCGTCAACGCTGTGATAGCCTGGCCAAACCAATCCAGGTGCAGGCGCTCGCCCACTGCAAAGTAGAGATTGGCTACCTGCGCCATTTCCACGCCAGCGTTCTCTTGCGCTTCAATTATTCCCAGGGCTACGTACAAATGGTTTGAGCCGGCGACGGTGCGCGCGAGCGTTTCTGGAACGCCCTGTTCCACCAGCTCCCGCGCACGCTCGTCAAGGCGAACCGATGCGCTTTCTCCCACGAATTCCGGCAGCTTTTCCACAAATTCGCCAAGGGAGCCCGAGAATCGCTCAATCTGTTCGCGAATGGTAAGCTCATTACGGCGATTTCGCAGCAGCCAGCGTGTCGACCGCCGGATCAACCGCATCAGGTCACCCATCATCGAAACCTGTAACGTCGCAGGAACCTCGTAATCCAGCGCCTCGATCTGCTCCCACCAATAGCTCATGCGGTAGATCTCCCGCGCGATGATGTACGCGGTGGCGATCGCGGCCTGCGATGCGCCGGTCGACTGCTGCAGGCGGTCAACGAAGTTGATACCCATATGGTTGACCATGTCATTGGCAACCTGGGTAGCGACGATTTGTCGACGCAGCTGATGGTTACCCAGCGCCTTCGGGAAACGCTTTACCAGGGGTTCAGGGAACGCTGAGGCAAGCTCACCCAGCAACACGGGGTTATCCGGCAACTCGCTTTCATCAAGTACACTCTTGAGGTCCGCCTTGACGTAGGAGATCAGCACCGAGAGCTCGGGCCGTGTCAGCCCCTGGCCGTACTGCTGGCGCTCTGCGATAACCTCGTCACTGGGCAGGAACTCCAGCTCACGGTTGAGCTTGTCGCGGGACTCCAGACTGCCGATGAGCCGCCGATATTCCTCTAGTCGGGCGACAACACTGGCACTGGCGATACTGATAGCCTGGGTCTGGCGATAGTTGTTCTTTAATACCAGGGAGGCGACATCTTCGGTCATATCGACCAGCATCTTGTTGCGCTGTTTCTCCGTCAGGTCGCCGTTGTCGACCAGCCGATTGAACAGGATCTTCATGTTCACTTCGTGGTCGGAGCAATCCACGCCGCCTGAGTTGTCAATGAAATCCGTGTTGCTTCGTCCACCGTTGAGATTAAACTCGATTCTACCGAGCTGCGTAACGCCAAGATTGGCGCCTTCACCGATGACTTTGCACCTCAGGTCCTGTCCGTTGACCCGTAGCGCATCGTTCGCTTTATCGCCGACGTCGCTGTGAGTCTCGCTACTCCCCTTAACGTAAGTGCCAATACCCCCCAGCCAGAGGAGATCCACCTGGGCCCGCAGAATGTGACTGATGAGCATATTGGGCGGCAGCGTATCCGATTTGATGTCGAATCGCTTTTTCATCTCCGCACTGATGGGAATGGACTTGTCAGCCCTACTGAACACTCCGCCGCCAGCTGAGATCAACTCACTGTTGAAGTCCTCCCAGGAAGACCGGGCCAGGGCAAACATGCGCTCACGCTCGGCGAACGTCGCGGCGGCATCGGGATTCGGATCAACAAATATGTGCATATGGTTGAACGCGGCGACCAGCTCTATCTGGGGTGATAGCAACATTCCATTACCGAAAACATCACCGGCCATATCCCCGACCCCCACCACCGTAAAAGGCGTGGTCCGGGTATTTATTCCAAATTCGCGGAAGTGGCGCTCGACCGAAACCCAGGCCCCGCGCGCAGTGATGCCCATTTTCTTGTGGTCATAGCCATTGCTGCCGCCAGAGGCAAAGGCGTCACCCAGCCAGAAGCCATATTCGGCGGAAAGCGCGTTGGCCGTGTCGGAAAAAGTCGCTGTGCCTTTATCGGCCGCTACAACCAGATAGTAGTCGTCGTCATCGTGCCGGAGAACATCGCGTGGCGGTACCACCTGGTTGTCGAGAAAGTTGTCCGTGATATCGAGGAGTCCACGGATGAACATCTTGTATGCTTCGATACCTTCGTTCTGGAACGCTTCTCGGCCACCGGTTTCGGGCAACTGTTTGGCGACGAAGCCGCCTTTTGCCCCCACCGGAACGATTACCGCATTCTTGACCTGCTGGGCCTTGACCAGCCCGAGGATTTCCGTGCGGTAGTCTTCATAGCGGTCCGACCAGCGCAGCCCGCCGCGGGCGACTTTGCCGCCGCGCATGTGAACGCCCTCAACCCGGGGTGAATAGACGAAGATCTCGTACATAAGCACCGGCAGTGGCATATCGGGCACATCGCCGGGCTTTATCTTGAAACTGATGTATGTTTTGGGCTGGCCCTGCTCATCAGGCTGGTAATAGTTGGTTCGGAGCGTCGCTTTCATCAGTGACAGAAAAAGCCGAAGCACGCGGTCTTCACTCAGGTTGGCTACCTGGTCAAGGCCTTCGTTGAACTCCAGTTCCAGTTTCTGCTGAGCTGCTTCGCACTGGTTGCCGCTCTGGAATCGTTCAGGGTTGAAGCGGCAGTGGAAAAACTCCATCAGTTTTTCGGCCAGCTCGGTGTGGCTGACCAAAGTTGAGGCAATAAACTGCTGGCTGTTACTGATTCTAATCTGCTGCATGTAGCGCGCAAAGCTGCGGAACATGGCAATCTGCCGCCAGTCGAAATAAGCCGCAAGCGCGAGCCGGTTGAAAATGTCATTCTCGGCTTCGCCGTACCATACGCGCTCGAAGAGCTCCTCCAGTATGGGTCGGACTTTGGGAATATCGATGGCCAGCCCACCATGGGAGAACAGCGAAAAGTCGTGGATATAGAGGGACTGCCCGTTACGGTTTACCGTTTCGAACGGGTGCTCGCCAATAACCCTGAAGCCGAGGTTTTCGAAAATGGGCAATACATCCGACAGGGGTAGCTGGGTAGCGGGATGGAACAGCTTGAAATTGACGCTGTCCTCACCCTGCTCGACGGCCCGGTAAAAGCTCATTTCGAGGCGACCGGTGGCTTCTGAGCGGCACATGTGGTCGATATCGATAGCGGCACGGCGGGGCGAAAAAATATCCCGGTAACTTCCCGGGAACGCATTCTGGTAGCGTTGCGCCAGTCGAATGCCCTCCTCCTCACCATGAGCCTCGACCAGCGCCTCAAACAGGCCGTCGGTCCATGACTGTGCCAGGGCTACGATTTTGTCTTCCAGTTCCTGAGTGGGAAGAACCCGGTTGTCCGATTGAGGAACCCGAACGGTGAACTGTGTGCGCGCCAGAACGGACTCCGAAAAGTAGGTCGTAAACTCGATATCCTGACCATCCAAGGCGCGCATGATCTCGTTCTGCATGCCCACGCGAAGCTCTGTCGAATACACGTCCCTGGGCACGAATACCAGGCAGGTCACGAACTGGCCGTATATCTCTTCCCGCATGAACAGGCGGATCTGACGGCGTTCCTGGATGTAGAGGATATCCCGGGCTGCATTCAGCAGTTCATCCGTGCTCATCTGGAACAGCTCATCCCGGGGATAAACCGTAAGAATCTGATCGAGTTCCTTGCCGGCGTAGTCATCCCGGGGAAAGCCTGAGCGTTCAAACACCCGGTTGACCTTCCGCCGGATAATGGGAATCTCACCGGGGCGTTCGTTATAGACACGGGAGGTATACAGCCCGAGAAAACGGCGCTCGCCGATGACCCTGCCCTCGGCGTCAACTTTCTTGATAGCGATATAGTCCGGATAAGCAGGACGGTGAACGCGCGACCGCTGAGCGGACTTGGCAAAGATCAGAAGATCCTCATTGCCGACCATGGCGGCACGGGTCTTCTTGGGCAGGTCACTCAAGCGCACGCGTTGCGGGCGCTCGTTGGAGTTACGCAGGATCCCAAGCTCGGACCCTTCTACCTGATTTACCTCGATTTCGTCTTCGTGATAGGTGAAGTCGTACTCGTCAAAGCCGAGAAAGGTAAAGTGATCATCGATCAGCCAGCGAATGTACGCGCGCGTTTCCTCGACCATCTCGGGCGGGAAATGGTGCGGAGCGTGATCCAGCTCTTCTATTACATCCCTCGCCTTTTCCCGCATCTGCGGAAAGTCGGCTACGGCGACCCGCACTTCACGCAAGACTGCGTGGAGGTCATCCCGGAGTGCGTCCATCTCGGCGCCAGCAGAGTGGCGGTCCACCTCCAGCACAATGAGAGCCTCATCAATCTCCGGGCTAACGGGGGGTAACGGATGGGCTCCTTCAGTGAACGACTGAAGATTCCCGCTGCCGTCACGCTCCACGCGCGGCACAGCATAATGGATGGTGTATACGCCAATCTCCCGTTGGTTCAGTTCGATTCTGAGGGAGTCGATGAGAAACGGCATGTTAGGGTGCAGGATGTGAATCACAGTATGGGTCGACTGCCAGCCGTCCTGCTCCAGATCGGGATTGAAAACATTGATCTTGGCTTCGTCGGATTTGCGCCGCTGCAGAAACTGCCAGGCAGTCAGTAGTGCCCCGTAGGTGTCACTCAGACGGCGCGAGGTGATCTCTTCTAGTGGCAGGTGTGAGAAGTACTGGCGGGCAAAACTGGCTACATCTCCTGCGGCTTTCTTGTCGAGTTTGTTTTTCAGCGTCTCGTCAATTTTCTCAAGCAGTTCGTTTTTGCTTCCCACAGTTAATGCATTCATTCATTACCTACCTGTAATTTCCCTTGAGGTATGGCACACCTGCCATCCAAAGATCGACCGTCTGTTTGCCCACCGTCAACATCTGCGATAGTGGAACAGACACTCCGTCCGAATCACGAAGTCCCCTGTGCCCTGCGGTACGTGTCATGTTTCTCATAAAGAAACGGCGTGCCCGCACTACCCAGGGTTGCTTTTTTTCAGCAGGTCCAAAACACTGTGGGCTCGCTGGGGCAACTCAAGCATCTCCTCAGCCTAGACCATCCGCCTGCCAGTATTCAATTTGCGCGCATCCGATTGTACGGATTAACAAAATCGTAGATATTCGCCGTTTGTCCATATTCAACGAGAGCATCGCAGAGCCATGGAGTTACAAACCACCTTCGCAGACCTACGCACACGACTTGGCCGCACCATCATCGGCCAGCAACGCCTGGTCGACAGACTGCTGATAGCGCTTCTTGCGGACGGGCATTTGCTGGTTGAAGGCGCGCCGGGACTGGCCAAAACCAAAGCGATTAAAGCGCTGGCCCGGCATATCGAAGCAGATTTTCACCGGGTTCAGTTCACGCCTGACCTGCTCCCCGCTGACGTAACCGGCAGCGACATCTACCGGCCTGAAGAGGGCCGTTTCGAATTTCAGCCCGGGCCGCTGTTTCATAACCTGGTACTGGCCGACGAAATCAATCGTGCGCCGGCGAAAGTCCAGTCTGCGCTCCTGGAAGCCATGGCCGAACGCCAGGTCAGCGTGGGGCTCAAGACCTATCCGCTGGATCCGCTGTTCCTCGTAATGGCCACCCAAAACCCCATTGAACAGGAAGGCACTTATCCCCTTCCCGAAGCACAACTCGACCGCTTTCTGATGCATGTCCGCATAGGCTATCCAGACGCTGAAGCTGAACGAGAGATACTGCGGCTTGCCCGGCTGGAATATCAGGAAGGTGACCCGCCAGCAGGTGAGCCCATAACCCAGGCATCGGTCTTTGCCGCCCGGCAGCAAGTCGCCCGAATCTACATGGCGGATGCGGTTGAGGATTACATTCTCGACCTGGTCCAGGCGACGCGTGCACCCGGTGCCATAAACAGCCAGCTGGCCACCTGGTGTGCGTTCGGTGCCAGCCCGCGCGGGACGATATCCCTTGACCGCTGTGCACGGGCTCATGCCTGGCTCAACGGCCGGGATTTCGTGAGCCCTGACGACGTCCGGGCCATTGCCCATGACGTGCTCCGGCACCGGGTACTTCTGACCTTCGAAGCCGAAGCCGAAGGGGTTACAACCGACCAGATCATAGACCAGCTCATAGACGGCGTGCCGGTGACCGCTTGAGTGCAGCCATGTTTGACCCCTCGTCTGATTTTCTGACAACGGTCACGCTGCAGCATCTGGTGCAGCTGCAGGCCGACGCCAGACAACTGCGTGTACCGCGGCAGCAAATGGCGCGCCGGCGGCAACAGGGCCAGCAACACTCGCGCATCCGCGGGCGGGGCATGGAGTTCGCCGAGGTGCGGCAGTACCAGCCGGGCGATGACATCCGCAGCATAGACTGGCGCGTGACTGCGCGACGCCAGGAGCCCCACACGAAGCTTTACCAGGAGGAGCGGGAACGCCCCGTTCTGATCCTTTGCGATTTCTCCCCGAGCCTTTATTTCGCCAGTACAGGTGCCTACAAATCGGTCCGCGCCGTCGAAACCGCTGCGTTGCTGGCCTGGCAAGCATTATTTGCAGGGAACCGGGTCGGGGGGGTGCTGGTCTCACCCGGTACAGTCAAAGTACTTCGGCCGGCACGCCGCCGCAGCGCTGTGCTCGGCTTGCTGCAGGGGCTAACCGACTTCCACCATGCCCTGCAACACCAAGCAGAGAATAATGACGGTGGTCGAAGTCGACTTAATGATGCACTGACTGAAGCCCGCCGAGCCGCAAGAACCGGAGCCCAGGTGATCGTCATCAGTGATTTTCTCAATCTCGACCAGACGGGCGTGACGCTATTGGGGCAACTGGCGCTGCATAACGATGTTGAAGCAGTACGAATTCAGGATCCGCTGGAACGCGAACTCCCGGCGTCCGGAGAGTTCGCGGTGCGCCAGGGCGAGGACGTGATCTGGTTCAATGCAGGCGACAGCCGGTTTCGGGAGGCCTGGGCGGCGCGCGTCCAGGGACACGAACAATTCCTGACGGATAGCACACTCAAAGCGGGCTGCAGACTTGTGACGCTGTCCACAGGCGAATCGCCGACGCAACAGCTCCGGCTCAACATGACCGCCCTGACCGGCTGAAATAACCCAATGAACGAAACTGATCCTCTGGCTAACCTAAGGGATATCCACCTGCCACCACCGATCGAACACTGGCCACCGGCGATCGGCTGGTGGCTGCTGGCGGCCCTGGTATTGGCGGCCCTGGTACTTATTATTCGCTGGCTGGTACGGCGCAGAAGACGACGCGCCTGGCGCCGGGTTGCCCTTGCGGTATTGCCGGATCCTAAAGGCAAGAATAGCTGCGACACAGCATTCTATACGGAGCTCAACAGGGTCCTTAAGCGAGCAGCCCGGGTCAATTACCCTAACGCCGGAACCGACCACATGAGCGGCGAGGAATGGACGCTGTTCCTGGCGCAGAAAGCCCCGCGAAACAGCACGGCTGAGTTTGTCGCGCTGACCCAGGCACCCTACCAGCCAGAGGCTGAAATTCCGCCACAGGCCGCTTATGATCTCGCCCGGGCATGGCTAAGGAGCCAGCCATGCTGACCCTCGATTATCCCTGGGCGCTGCTGCTCATCATTCTGCCCTGGCTGATAAGCCGCCTCAGGCGCCAGCGCCGCAGGCAGGAGGCTGCCCCCCAGCTGCCTATCTACAACTGGATCGCAGCCTTACCCGGCGTACGCCAACAGCCCAGTCACCGCTCGCTCTGGCGGGCGTCTCTGCTGGCTTTGGCCTGGATTCTACTGGTACTGGCGGCAGCTCGCCCCCAACATCTTGGTGATCCGGTGCAACTCCCGGTGAGCGGGCGCGACCTGATGCTGGCGCTGGACATTTCGCCGAGTATGGAAGAACGCGACATGGTCGTTAACAATCGTCGAGCCAGCCGACTGGCCGCGCTAAAACAGGTGGCAGGGGATTTCGTCCAACGGCGGAGCGGCGACCGGGTCGGGCTTATCCTGTTCGGTACACAACCCTATTTGCAGGTCCCCTTGACCTTCGACCATGTCACAGTCGAGCGGCTGCTTGACGAAGCGCAGCTCGGGTTCGCAGGCAGGGCCACGGCCATCGGTGATGCGATCACCCTCGGTGTCAAGCATCTGCGCGAGCGCCCCGCGACGCAACGCACGCTCATTCTCCTCACCGATGGCGCAAATACCGCCGGGGAGATAACGCCCGAACGGGCTGCAGCCCTGGCCGAAGCCGAGGATGTTCGCGTATATACGATAGCGATAGGATCAACCGCAGGCGGAACATTCGGCTTGCGCAATCTCACCGGTCAGAGCGAGGTAGACGAGGAACTGCTCCGGGCAATTGCCGAAACCACAGGAGGAGCGTTCTTCAGGGCCAGCAGCACACCCGAGCTTGAATTGGTCTATCAACGTATCAGCGAACTTGAGCCTATTGAGCAGGAAGGCGGCGTCTACCGGCCGCGCGAGGATCTTTTCTACTGGCCTCTGGGTGCTGCGACCCTGATGCTGGTCTGCTTTAGCGTCTTGCGGTTGCTGGGTCGAGACCGCAAAGCGAAGACACGTTTGCCAGAGGCCGCCGAACAGAGCAAAGGGGAGCAAGCATGACTGACCTGCACTTCCTGCGCCCTGCCTGGCTCCTCCTGATCCTGCTCATTCCACTGATCCTGTGGCTCTGGCGGCAAAACCAGGGAGGCGCCAGCGGCTGGGAGCGGCTGATTCCTCATCCCCTCCTGGCCCCCCTGATGCCGGCGTCCTCTTCAGCTCCCACACGCCGGGGCAGAGGTTGGTGGCCGGCGATCCTGTTATTGGTCGCTGCCGTTGCGCTCGCCGGGCCAAGCTGGCGTCAGGCGCCAAACCCGCTTGGCAAACAGGCCGACAGCCTTGTGGTGGCGCTGGACCTCTCGCTTTCCATGTTAGCGACCGACGTTTCGCCAGACCGCTTGACCCGGGCCAAGCAAAAAATTCGAGACCTGCTGCCCACCCGGGCTGATGCCTTCACCGGCCTGGTCGCATATGCCGGTGATGCTCATGTCGTTACGCCCCTGACCGACGATGCAGACGCGATCGAAAACCTGTTGCCTGCGCTTGACCCCTTCATGATGCCGGCCATGGGCAGTCGCCCGGACCGCGCTGTTGCGACTGCTGTGGAGCTGCTCCAACAGGGTGGCCGAGGCACTGGCACGATTATGCTCGTAACTGACGGTATCGACGAACGGCACCAGGATGATATCCAGTCACTGATTCAAGATACCGGCTACGGTTTGCTCATTCTCGCCGTAGGAACACCCGAGGGCGCGCCAATACCTCTTCCGGAGCGAGGCTTCCTTCGGGACAAGGGAGAACTGGTGACACCGCAGCTAGACCTGGATTCGCTGGAGGCACTTGCCAACTCCGTAGGCGGAGAGGCCACTCGACTGACGCTGAGCGATGATGATTTCGAGCAGTTAGGCCTGACCGACGACCTCCTTCGGGGCGCGGGACAGGAGGCTGTTGATCGTCAACTTAACCTGGACGTCGACGATGGCTACTGGCTCCTGTGGTTAATACTGCCTTTGGGGCTGATAGCGTGGCGGCGTGGAGGGCTGGCTGTTTTTGCCCTGGCGGTGACTCTGCCCGTGTCCGAGACGGCTCACGCATTTGAATGGCAAGACTTGTGGTCCCGTCCGGACCAGCAAGGCGCCTTGCTTTTACCTGAAAACCCCGAGGCGGCCGCAGCTGTTTTCGAGGACCCGGCCTGGCGCGGAACTGCGCTGTACAGGGCCGGCGATTACGAACGGGCGGCTGAGCAGTTCTCCCGTGTCGAAGGGATCCGTGCTGACTACAACCGCGGCAATGCCCTGGCCCGCGCCGGCGATCTGGAAGGCGCCATCGAAGCCTACGACAAAGTGCTTGAAGCTGAGCCTGCCCACGACGATGCGCAGGCCAACAAAGCTTTGGTAGAGCAATTACTGGAGCAACAGCAGGAACAACAGAAACAGCAGCAAAACAGCGAGCAGAACCAGGAAGGCGAGCAGAACCAGGACCAGGGCGACGAGCAAGGGCAAAGCGGCAGCCAGCAGTCACCAGGCGACCCGGGAGACGGGGAGTCGTCTGGTGAACCGAGCCAGAATGAAGGTGAAACGGAAGGGTCGGGCCAGGAAGGAAGCCAGCCTGAGGAGAGTGAAGCCGAAGAATCACCCGGTGATGCCTCCGGTGAACAGCAGAGCGCAGGTGACACTACCGAAGCGCCGGGGCTGCTCAGCGATCCCGAGGCCCAGGATGAGCGCAGTCGAGAACAGTGGATGCGACGCGTTCCCGACGATCCGGCGGGACTGTTGCGGAGAAAATTCCTGTACCAGTATCAGCAGAAAAATTCGAATTCGGAAGAGTCAGAACCATGGTAGGCGAGCAAACTAACAGTACCCACTCAATCCGGTTACCCTCAGACAGGATCCCTCACCAACTTCTGTCGTCCATGTGGGTGCTGCTCTACGCAATGGTGCTGTTGTGGCCTGCCGCCGCTACCGCGGCGGAAAAACTTGAGGCATCTGTCAACCGTAACGCTCTTCATGAAGATGAGACGTTGACGTTGACGGTCCAGGGCGAGATGGAGATCGAGTTGAACCTTGGATCGATCATGAGCCTGCGCAATCTGGACTTACCCGAGCCTGACCTGGGAAACCTTACTGACAGTTTTGAGATCCTGGACCAGCGACAAGCCTATTCGCTGCGTTCGGTAAACGGCGAACATTCCGCTGAGGTCACCTGGACCTTCCAGTTGGCGCCGCGCCGGAGCGGGTCCCTGACTATTCCGAGCTTGAGTTTCAAAAATGCCCAATCGCAACCAATACAGGTCGAAGTAAACCCCGGCAGTTCGCCGCAGGCGGCCGCGGGTGCCCGTGAGGCCTGGGTAGAAGCTGAGGTCGACAAGTCACGCGTCTTCGTCCAGGAACAGCTCGTCTATACTTTACGCCTTTACTACCGCGGCTCTCTTATTGGCGGCAACCTTAGCGAGCCCAGCTTCGACAATGCTGTTGTTGAACCGCTGGGTGAACAGCAACAGACTACAGCACGGATCGGCAATAACCGCTACCAAGTGGTTGAGCGTCGTTACCTTGTTTACCCCGAACGCACCGGCGAACTGACCCTGCCATCGCAGCAGTTCACCGGTCGCCAGCGAGATCCAGCCACTGGTACTCTGGAGTTTTTGCGGGCCCAGAGTAAGCCGCTGACTGTGGAAGTCGTCCCGCCACCATCGGACTTCCCCGGTGACACCTGGGTTCCGGCGGAAAGCCTTGTACTGGATGAGAGCTGGAGCAACGATCCCGAAACATTGCAGGTGGGCGACAGCGTTACCCGAACGCTGACACTGAAAGCCCTCGGACTCCTGGAGACGGCTCTCCCAAGGCTGGCGGTCGACTACCCTGCTCAGTTCCGGGTTTATCCGGAATCGCCGGCCGCAAAAAGCGAGATCAAGAGCGGCACCGTGGAATCTACCCAGACCCAGAGCGCTGTTCTGATGGCTGTGGAGCCCGGCTCCGTGACGCTACCTGAAGTTCGATTGCATTGGTGGGATACGGTGAATGACCGATCTCGGGTTGCGGTCATACCCGCACGAACGCTTACTGTGGCACCGGCACCCGGCTCCGACGGCGGCACCTCTGCCATTGCGCAAGCCGACCGTTCCGATTCCCGCGCCAGCGCCGCTGGCTCGGGCACGGCCGGTGGCTCACCGCAGGCCGCTAACGGCAGCGAATCCTGGTTGGCCTGGGTCGCCGCGTTTTTCGCGCTCGCCTGGATGATCACCCTCTGGCTCTGGCTGCGTAAGCGCAAACCCGGCAAGGTCGACACCGGTTCGACCAAACATAACACCCGGCCGACCGTTGATCTGGACCGGCTTAAACGTTATGCCATCCACGGCCATGTGGACACGCTCAGACTGATACCGGCCTGGGTCCGTGAAACCTTTCATCAGCCACAGATACACACGCTTAAGGAAACCCGCGATTTCTTCAATGACAGTTCGCTGAATCAGTCGCTTGACGCGCTTGAACAGTTTTTGTATAGCGGTGGTGAAACGGAATGGAAACGGGGCAAGGAACTGGCGGCGACGCTAGAGCGGCTCAAACAGAACAGAGGAACAACGCGCAGCAAAGACAGCGCGTTGCCGCCGTTTAGCAAGCGGGCCTGAACTTTTCGCCCGTGTCCGGGGCCTGTACCTGAAGTCTGAAGCGAAGGCCGCCGGAGCAACCGGCGTGCAGCCAGCGTTCGCAGCCGGTGACAAACCTGGTAATCAAGGCCTGACACGGTTGATGGTGACAGACACTGGCCCCATCTCGTCCCGCACTTCTAACGGTTTGCTCGTCCCCTCAAGGTCCCCCTGCCCTGGCGTAGCTGAGCCAGAGCGGGACACTCGCGCACCGAGAATTACCTGATCAGCACCGGATAGCCGTGCCTGCGGTGTCATTGCCGCGGAGTCGTCAAGGGTTATCACGGCTGGCAAGTCTCCGGCTTTGAGACGTACGGCGGCCAAAGGCATGGGCGGCCCCTCTACAGCCCGTGCAAAAACGAACACTGTAGCGTCGGGATCGGGCTCTGGCAGATCACTTGAGAGTTCTACCCGAACTGTGATCGAGGGTTTCCCGACGCTGTCTTCAGGTGTCCCACGCTGCCCGATCGCACCTTTTCCAGAGACTGATCCTTGCGCCTGTTGTCCTTTCTCCACAGCCCGGCGCAGCAGCCCGATAACCTCATCTGAAGGTCTTTCTTCGAGCCTCTGGTACGCCTTTACGATACCATTTGCGATAGATCCATACTGTGGATAGTCGGGCGCGACCCTCAATATCTGCGCCCACAGCTCTGCGGCCCGGCGGTAATCTTCCCGCTCGAACGCCGCTATCCCGAGCAGACCCAGAGCATTCACCTCGTCCGGATCAGCGTCCAGTGCCGCCGAGATTGCCGCTTCTACCGACGCGTCAACTGTGCGGCCGCTGGCGAGATAACGTGCCTGTGCAACCAGGCCCCAAGCCGTCGCGGATACAGCATCGTCCTGCAGCTGCAGCGCCAATTGCTGGTATGCGGCGGCCGCCGCTTCGTAGCGCTCCAGCTCCATACTGGTGCGCCCCAGCATTGCCCAGCCGTCAGCATTGTCGGGGTTGTCCTCGAGGTGATTTCTCAGGCGGGTCAACAGGCTTTCGACTTGATCAGGTGATGACAGGCTGTTCTGCTGCAGTTCCCGCATAACGTCCAGCTGAGCCAAGGAGTCGCTGGCGCCCCAGCGCTCATAGAGGGTGAACGCAAAAATGGGTAAGACGACCACTCCGGCCAGGGCTACGATAAACATTCCGCGCCGATCAAACCCTCGGGCGCGGCTATCAGCGGCACTGCTGTCAGTTCGAGGGGAATCGCCGACATCTTCCAGTAACGAGCCGTCCAGCTCCTCCTTGAGCGTCTTAAACGAGGCGTCATCAAGGTGGCCGGCCTCCCGCTCCGCTTCCAGCTCTGCCAGCCGTTGGCGGTAATTGTTCAGATTCTGTCCGTGACGGTCGACGCGATCTTGCTGGGCACGGCTACGGAAAAACAATGGGTAAGCGAGAAATGCAATGGCCAGGGCCGTCATGGCGGCTACCGCTACCCAGAATGTATTAGTCATGCCTTTACTCTATAGATTGCAGAAAGTGATCGTCGCAGGCGTTGGCTCAACACGTTAACGCCCATCATGATGCGCCTGCACTGCTGCGCGTTCTCCCGTGGAGTTTTCATCGAGCAGCGAGTCAACACGCGCACGCTCATCAGTCGACAGGGAAGCGCTGGTCCGCCTTTGGCTACGACGCACGACCACGAAAACCAGCACGAGCCCAACGACTGCCAAAAACGCCGGCCCAAACCAGAGAAGAGCCGTCTCCATTCTCAACGGCGGACGGTAACGAACGAATTCGCCGAAGCGTTCAACCATGGCGCCGACGATCTCATCATCGGACTGACCTGCGCGGATTCGCTGGTAGACTTGTTCACGCATATCCTCGGCTATAGGCGCGTTAGATGCGGCAATGTTCTGGTTCTGGCACTTAGGACATCTCAGCTCAGCGGTGAGCTGCTCGAATCGCGCCTCCTGCCCGGCATTTTCGAAGTCATAGACTTCAATAACACCCCATCCGGCGGAGGGCAGCAGCAGGAAAAAGACCAGACTAAGAGTCAGCCGCATCGCGCTCATCCTTCCTTGTTGCTGTTGCTGTTGCTGTGCTGTTGCTGTTGCTGTTGCTGTTGCTGTTGCTGTTGCTGTTGCTGTTGCTGTTGCTGTTGCTGTTGCTGTTGCTGTTGCTGTAGAAATTGAAGACCGGGCCCAACTCCTTTTCCCAGACTTCTTCGGTAACAATGCCGACGAAACGGTGGCGCACCTTGCCTTCACTATCCACAACATAGGTTTCTGGTGCGCCATAGACGCCCAGGTCGAACCCCAGAATTCCCTGAGGGTCAAACAGCACCAGCGAGTATGGGTCCCCTAGCTCTTCCAACCACTCCAGAGCCGGTTCGCGCTGATCTTTGTAGTTGAGACCCACAATAGGAATGCCCTGCTCTGCCAGCGTCATCAAGTAGGGATGCTCCTCATGGCAGGCCGGACACCATGTCGCCCAGACATTAAGTAACGAAACCTGCCCCTGAAAGATTTCAGGGCCTACATGAGTCTCCGGCTGATGCAGCAGCGACAGTTCAAAGTCAGGCACAGGCTCGCCGGTCCGGGCGGACTCCAGTTTACTCGGGTCCTTGCCTAGCCCCAGGTATAAAATAGCGCCGAGCGCGACTGCCAGAACCAGCGGCAGGAACAGCCAGATACGCTTCATGCCAGTCGCTCCCCTGCTTGACGCGTACCGGCATGGCTGCCCGCCGCGGGCGTGGACGACGTGGATCTGGCAAGCTTGCGTGCTCGATAGCGCTTATCGCTCACTGCCAGCGCGCCGCCGATGGCCATCAGAATGGCCCCGAGCCAGATCCAGCGGATCATGGGTTTGTACTGTATACGGACTGCCCAGGCCTGCCCTTCAGCCAACGGCTCGCCGAGGGCCACAAACAAATCGCGTAGCACACCGGCGTCAATGCCCGCCTCGGTCATCATGTCCTGCCGCACCTGGTAGTGCCGCTTCTCGGGAAACACCGTTGCAACGTGATCGAGGCCGTCAAAGACCTCAAATTGAGCTTGGTTGCTGATGAAATTAGGCCCCTCAACCTGTTTGAGCGTACTGAAGTGCCATTCATAGCCGGCGACCTCGACGCTGTCCCCCACCTGCATACGGACGGTGGTCTCGATCCCATAGTTCGAAACCAGGGTTACGCCGATAATTGCTGAGGCCAGGCCCAGGTGGCCCGCCACCATGCCGCAATAGCTCCGGGAAAGCTTGCGCAATCCCACGATACGGCCATGCTTGCTTTCAGACTTATCCCACAGATCGCGAAGGGTCGTGGTCACTATCCAGGCTGAGACAAGGGTGCCGAGAACAGAACCAATACCGTATCCCTGCTGGTAAGCCAGCGGCACCAGTGCAGCGATAACGACGCTGAGTACCGCAGGCACGAACAAGCGCGGTGCCAACCAGGAAGGCGGCGTTTTTTTCCAGCGGGTGAAGATGCCAATACCCAGGGCCGCGCCAATAAAGAGGGCCAACGGCGGGAATACCAGATTGAAGTACGGCTCGCCGACGGAAAGCTGTCCACCGCCAAGTGCGTCGTTGATCAGAGGGAACAGGGTGCCCAGCAGCACAACGATCAGCCCCAGAACCAACACCACGTTGTTGATGAGGAGGAAGGTTTCGCGTGACAGTCCCGTAAAGGCAGCACGGCTGTGGATCACGGGCGCCCGCAAGGCGTAGAGAAACAGTGAGCCGACAATAGTGATGCCCAGCAGAACAAGGATAAACATGCCGCGGGTCGGATCGGCGGCGAATGAGTGCACCGACGTCAGTACGCCCGAGCGAACCAGGAAAGTGCCCAGCAGGCTCATGGAGAACGCAAGGATCGCCAGCAGCACGGTCCAGCTTTTGAAAGCCCCGCGCTTCTCGGTTACAGCCAGGGAATGCATCAGCGCCGTGGCAGCGAGCCAAGGCAGGAACGAGGCGTTCTCAACAGGATCCCAGAACCACCAGCCGCCCCAACCGAGCTCGTAATAGGCCCACCAGCTGCCGAGCGCGATGCCCAGGGACAGGAATGCCCATGCCACCGTTGTCCAGGGCCGGGACCAGCGCGCCCATGCTGAGTCCAGCCGTCCGGTCGAAAGTGCGGCAATGGCGAAGGCGAACGCCACTGAAAGCCCAACGTAGCCCATGTAAAGCATGGGCGGATGTATGATCAGCCCGAAATCCTGCAGGAGCGGATTGAGGTCAGCCCCGTCGGCCGGAACATTGGGCAACAATCGGTCAAACGGGTTTGATGTCATCAGGATGAAGAGCAGGAAACCCAGGCCAACCATACCCAGCACGGACAGGACTCTGGCAACCATATCTTCGGGCAGATGGCGACTGAATATGGCTACCGCGAGAGTCCAGCCCGACAACATCAGGATCCACAGCAGCAGCGAACCCTCGTGCCCGCCCCAGACAGCACTGGCCTTATAATACCAAGGCAGCAGACTATTGCTGTTATTGGCCACGTAGGCCACGGAGAAGTCATCAGCCAAAAAGGAATAGGTCAGGCAGACAAACGCGAGCCCGACAAAGACGAACTGTCCCGCCGCCAGAGGCCGGGCAAACGCCATCAGCCCAAGATTGTTACGCAGAGCCCCCAGCAGCGGCACAGCGCAAAGGAACAACGTCAGCCCGAGAGCAAGTATCAGGGCGAAATGTCCAAGCTCAGGGAACATCAGGCAGTACTCCTACAGTCGGGGTGGGGAAAGCAGCGCGACCACTAGAGGGCACTGTCGGCGCCGCGCGTGGTGTCCTCGGGGTTACCCTCAACGGTGTCACGCATGCGCATCTTGGCGTTTTCCATCGCTTCGGCGACCTCCGGGGGCATATAGTTTTCATCGTGTTTGGCCAGCACTTCATCAGCTCGCAGATAGCCTTCCGGGGCCATTCTCCCCATCGCAACCACGCCCTGACCCTCGCGAAACAGGTCCGGAAGGATCCCTTCGTAGCGGACCTCGACGCTTGACTGCCGATCAGTAATCCTGAAGCTGACATCGAGGCTGTCGTCCGCCCGGCTGACGCTGCCCTCTTCCACCATACCGCCGGCACGGATACGCACATTCTGCGGCGCCTCCCCTTCAGCTATCTGGGTCGGATCGTAAAACAGGTTAATGTTGTCCCGCAGCGCGGTCATGATCAGGCCGATGGCTACACTCACCCCGGCCAGCAAGAAAAGTACGAGTATCAGGCGACGCTTTCGGGTCGGATTCATAAGGTTCAGTCTCCAGCCTGATCATGAACTGCCATCGCGGTTTGATTGGCAGAACGGCGGCCTGCCCGCCGCAGTTGCGCCAGTAGTGTTTTCCTCTGCATGACCGGCACCAGGACATTGATGGCCAGAACGACGACGCACGCGGCGTAGCTGGACCAGACAAATAAGCCATGTCGGCCCATAGCCAGGAACTCGGCAAACGACTCAAACTGCATAACAGCCTCTCGTTGAAATCAGGACAGGCTCGCCCTCAAAGTCAGGGCATAAACCTTTGGAGTATCGCACGGTATACGCCGCCGCTAGCGGTCGCCGACCAGATCCCTGACCCAACGTGTGCGCCTTTCGCGGTCAAGGATCTCATTCTGCATACGTCGGCACACAGCCCAGCCAAAAAACGTGTAGAAGCCCAGCACCATAACCAGAAGCGGCAGGTACATCTCCACCGGCATGGCCGGCCTATCGGTCAACGTAAAAGACGCCGGTTGATGGAGAGTGTTCCACCAATCCACGGAATACTTGATGATGGGGATGTTCACCACCCCAACCAGCGTAAGCACAGCGACAGCCCGCGCCCCCGCCTCCCGATTCTCGAACGCCCCATGCAGGGCCATGACACCGAAATAGAGAAACAGCAGAATCAGCATCGACGTCAAGCGGGCATCCCATACCCACCAGGTACCCCAGGTAGGCTTTCCCCAGACCGCTCCGGTGAGCAGCGCCAGAAAAGTGATCCAGGCTCCGACCGGTGCCGCTGACTTAATAAATACGTTGGCCAGCTTAATCCGCCACACCAGGCTTACCAGTGCTGCAACAGCCATCAGCACATACGCCGACTGGGCCAGGAAAGCCGCCGGCACATGGATGAAAATGATGCGATAGCTATTGCCCTGGTAATAATCAACCGGTGCAAACGCCAGGCCCCAGACCGCCCCAACTGCGAGCAACAGAATACTGGCCGATGCCAGCCAGGGGGTCATGCGACCGGCGGTACCATAAAACCACTTGGGCGAACCCCATTTATGTATCCACTGCCACATTGGGCTTAGTTCTCCAGCAAGTCGGTAACCCGGTTACGCGGTTATCAGGTATTGGCTACGCTTATTCTCAGGGCGGTTGCGGCAGCGATCGGTGCCAGCACGAAAGCCAAAGCGAGGATGGCGCCGAGAATCGAAAGGTGCGCCCCGACGGGCAGCCCGTTACCGGCGGCAACGACGGTTCCGGTTGCGAAAATAAGGACCGGAATGTACAGCGGCAGCACCAGCAATGACAAGAGCACACCGCCGCCGCGCAACCCGACCGTTAACGCGGCACCGATGGCGCCGATAAGGCTCAGAACCGGGGTGCCCAGCAAAAGGGTTAGACAGAGAATGCCAATGAGGTTCCCTGGCATCTGGAGCATCACCCCCAGTACTGGCGAAAGCAGGATAAGCGGCACCCCGGTGACCAGCCAGTACGCCAGAACCCGCACCAGTACGAGCAGATAGGTGGGCTGGGGTAACAGCAGCCATTGCTCCAGGCTGCCGTCTTCAAAATCGTTACGAAACAGCTGGTCCAGGCCCAGTAGGGTCGCCAGAAGCGCGGCCACCCAGAGTATGCCAACGCCCGCCTCCCGCAGGAACGAAGCCTCCGGGCTGACACCAAGCGGAAACAGAGAGATAACGATGACGAAAAACGCCAGCGGGTTGGCAAGGTCCTGACGCTGCCGGAAAGCGAGCAACAGATCGCGCCGAAGCATCGCCGCACAGGCGGCGGCTAGCCCCGGTCCCAGCACCTGATCCGTGCGTACTGGCGTCATGCGGAATGGCGTTGTTTTCTCCATCAGTAGAACGCTCCCGCGGGCTCTGGAGCTGGCGCCGCCTGCCCTAGTACGACTCGCCGCATGCCAGGCGCTTCGAAGTCATGATGGGTAGTCATGACAACCATACCGCCCGCCCGGGCCCGTTCTACGAGCATCGCTTCAAGAGCGGCAACGCCATTTTTGTCTATTGCTGTAAAGATTTCGTCCAACAGCCACAGGGGCTCGTCTGAAAGCAGGAGCCTGGCTAGGGCCACACGCCGCTGCTGCCCGGCGGAAAGTTGTTTGCAGGGCACGTCCTCGAAGCCGGCCAGGCCAACCTGAACCAGGGCGCCCTCGACACAGGCCTCGCTGTACCCGCGCCGGGCGCCCTCCAGAGCACGGAGATTCTCCTGGGGCGTGAGCAGACTTTTGATACCCGCCCTGTGACCCAGGTAGAGCATGTCTCCAAAAAAACCGTCAGAGTTACCTGATATCGGGCGACCGCGCCACCGCACCTCCCCGCAGGTAGGGGGAAAAAGACCCGCGAGGATGCGAAGCAGGGTCGTCTTACCCGCCCCGTTCGGCCCTTCCAATCTCACCAGATCGCCCGGTCCGACGCTGAGATCCAGCGACTCAAACAGGACGCGGTCGTCGCGCTCGGAGGTGATCTGCCTGGCCTCTAGCAAGGGCTCGGTCATCGGGCTCCCGGTTAGGTCATTGGGTGGGAAACGCGGCGCATTATAGCGGATTACCAGTGCCATTGTCGTGGCAAGGAATTGGCTCGAACAACGATATAGGTCAAGGATCGGTTTTTCCGTCTCGCCCGACGCGATTCCTACAGCCGCGTAAAACCGGCTGTGCGTGTTACAAGGGAAAAGTTACACTCGTAACGGATAATTGCAGTGTCGGCGCAGAGCCATGCCGCTACGGGAGACAAGATGAAAATACCCAGCCAGGCGCCGCCGGCGAGCTCTTCCGGGCCCGGTGCAGCACCAGCAACCGCTGTCGCGCCTGAGCGCGCCGTACTGGACGCCCTGGCGTTACGGGATGGGCAGGCCACCCTCGCCCGCGTTGTTGAGCAGCAGCCGGCAACCCGCACTACGGCGGCAAGGGTCACTCTGGAAATCGGCGGGCAGCCGATAGTGGTTGAAACCGAAGCGGACCTGAAGCCTGGTTCGCTCCTACGTATTCAGCGCGACGGCGACATTCTGCGCTTGCTGGAAAACCTGGGGCGAGGCTCAACCAGCGCACTTTCCCAGGCGCTGGCACAAAAACTTCCGGCGCAATTCGACCTCCAGGCTGGCCTTAAGCTGATCGCAGCCCTGGCTAAAGCGCTGCCCGGCTCTGGTGGATCCGCAGCAGCCACACCTTCATCCTCAGCTACACCTTCATCCTCAGCCGCGCCCGGCACCCTATCGGGCCAGCCCCCGACAGGCCAGAATGAGGCAGTTCTGATCCGGGCGGCGCTTAGCCGTGTACTCCAGTTGATGCCCGCCCAGGCAGAGTTGGCCCGCAGTGCGCTCACGACGACGCAAACCTCAGGGACGCCACGCAGCACATCCGGTGCGGCCAGCTCTGACAGCGGCGCATCCGGCATCACCGGCCGGATACGGGAATGGGTCCAGGCCAGCGGCTCGTTCACCGAAGCTCGCATTGCCCAGGCCGGAGCAAACGACGACGGCTTGAATGATCTTAAAAGCCAACTGCTACGGCTTGCAGTGCAACTGCTGAAAACGGATACAACAACCGCCGCCGGAGACCTTCGGCGCCTCCAGCCAGCGGTGTCGCCGGATCTTGTACAGCAGGCACTTCAATTCCCGCTGGTACCTGCTACAAGCCAGGCCTCCGGTCGGGCTGAGCCGGTCAACGCAGGCGTGCTCCTGCGTATTGTGGCCGGCATGATCAACAGACTGACAGTCAACCAGTTGCACAGCCAGGCGCTATCAAGCGCGGCCACCCCGGACGGCTCCCCCGCGCCCCAGACCTGGCTGCTGGAATTACCCTGGTTGAATCTTCAGCAGGAGCCTAAAGTCATCCAGGCACGCATCGAGAAACACGAACAGAAAAACAACGACGACAACTCCCAGGCTGAATCACAGCACGCTCAGTGGCGATTGAACCTGGCACTGGACCTGGACAGCCTGGGGCCGGTTTATTTTGAGATTGCCCTGACCCGGACCAGCCTCAGCACACGCGTATGGGCTGAGCATGAAGCGACCTGGCGCATTGCCGAACGCGAATCGGCACACCTGCGCAGCCGGCTTTCTGCGCTCGGACTGGAGATAAAAAACCTGGAGTGCATTCACGGCCGACCGCCCCAGACCCGAACCCGTCTGGACCAGCGATTGGTGGATGAGCGGGCATGAAAAAGACAGATCAGGAAAAAACACGGCGCAATGCTGCTGTAGCGTTGAAGTATGACGGCAGCGGTGCCCCTGCCGTCTCAGCTACCGGCCAGGGCGCGTTGGCGGAAGAAATTATAGCTATTGCCCGGGAGCACGGCGTACCCCTGTACGAGCACCCGGAGCTGGTGGAGATACTGGCGAGACTCGATCTGGGCGAGGAAATACCTGACATGCTTTACCGCGTCATTGCCGAAATTCTGGCTTTCGCGTTTCACCTGCAGGGAAAATCTCCCGATGACTTCCGCTAGAAAATATGGGAAGCCTGGCTTAAGAGATAGAGACGAATAAACGAGTCGCTCTGAAATTCAAAAGGGCCCTAAAGGGCCCTTCGGATCATGCTGGAAAAGGCAGGCTTTCCGTACGTCAAGCCTGACGTCCCGAACGGGACGTTAGTTAACAGTTTCTGCCTGCCGCCGATGCATGGCGGATACCAGTTCCGCCTCAGGCCGCGAGATTCCGCAGGTATCCATGAGGTCCTGTATGTCAGCGCCCAGACCCACCAGCCGGGAAGCCTCATCGTACGAAACACGCGCAGGATCATTCTGGCGCAACTCATCGACTGTGCCCTGGAGCTGATGCAGATATTTTTCGCACTCCATCAGGCGTCGGCCGACACCCATGCTGCCACTACTCACCGCGTGCAGTTCCCGCCCAAGCTCCTCATACCGTCCTTTCAATTCAGATTCCAGCGCTGCCATACGGCGACGACCCGCGGTCATCTGTAATACCAGCAGTACGGTCGCTCCCAGGGTCAGTATCCAGGGGGCCATGGCCTGTATGGGCAGCGATTGTATTTCCAGCATGGGATGCTTCTCCAGTTTGAGCCGGGTGCGGCGAGCTGCGCCCTTACAGGGACGCGACGTCAGCCCACTCCTCGTCCGTCAACATTTTCTCGAACTCGACCAGAATGATCAGTTCACCTTCTTTGTTACACACGCCCTGGATAAAGCGGGCGCTCTCTTCATTGCCTACGTTCGGCGCAGTCTCAATCTCACTCTGGCGCAGATAGACAACCTCTGCCACGGAGTCCACCAGAATACCGATCACCTGGGATTCCGCCTCCAGCACAACAATACGGGTGGCATCGGTCACGTCGGCGTCGTTCAGACCAAACCGGCGCCGGGTATCGATGACTGTCACCACGTTGCCGCGCAGATTGATGATGCCCAGGACGTAGTCGGGCGCGCCGGGTACCGGTGCGATCTCGGTATATCGCAGTACTTCCTGAATACGCATGACGTGGAGACCATAAGTCTCGTCATCCAACCTGAATGTCACGTATTGCTGTACCACGTCTTCCGCCGTCTGACTCTTCTGTGCTACTTGCGATGCCATATCCAAACCTCTCAAAGGGAAACGCTGTACTGTTTAAAGCTGCCGGCGCTCGTGGTCATTATCAGGACCGAAAGCGCGACCGACCGCCTGTCAAAATTTTATCAGCAGTGCCCTTCACTATAGGACACTGCACAAACCGCGCCAGCTTGTGGCCATCGGTTTAATGCAAAGCAGTAGGATCGCCGTCAGGCCTGCAGGTCGAACTTGCGAGTTTTCTCAGCCTGTTCGAGCATGCGGGCGAAACGTCCGACATCGAGCAGCGCGCACATCTGGCTCTTGACGGTTCCGGCGAGCCAGGGCCTGCGGCTGTCTTCGCTGCGCCATTTCACCTGCTCGGGCTTGAGCCGGAACGACTGCGCCACCTCGTCACAGGCGAGCCCCCATTCGCTATTATCAAGTCGGATCACAAAGCCATAGCTCGACTGACCGTCGCTGCGATAGCGGTCTGGCATTACCCATTGGGCCGTGTCGACCACGCGGACGTTACGCTCATTCCGGGTCAACAGGCCCATGAACCATTTAGGCCGGCCAAACAGAGGCGTTAATTCAGTATCAAGCGGATGCACCGCGCCGAGCAGTACCAGCGGAACCGCAAGCTTCAGCCCACCCACGGAAAAGAGCAGACAATCAAATGGGTTCTGCGCCCATTCCGGCCGTCCGTCGACCCAGCGGTTCTGCCGCACTTCCGGCACTGCGGCGGGTTTTACCTCGGCAGGCGTGAGTGGTTCTGGCGCCTTTGCCACCCGCGGCACAATTGTGGCCACGTCAATAGCCAGCGGTGTGGTCACCCGGGCTGCCGCAGGTGCTGGTGCTGGTGCTGGTGCTGGTGCTGAAACGGTCGCCTTGGCCACAAGCGGTTTCACGGTACGCACCGGTTCTGTTTCCAGCTCGGGCTTGGTGGGCGCTCTGGTGACAACTACTTCAGGCTCGGCAGCAGCTGGCGCTACCCGGAAAACCCGCGGATCAAGGACAGGCGGCTCCGCCCACTGCACTTGCTGGACAGGTGGCGGTATCTCCTGTTGTTGAGGCAACAGCAAATCCTGCAGATAGTCGGCGAGCGCGGCCTCGGTATGCGAGGACGCTGACCGATTAGGCTGGGAGCGGTTGTTATTCACGCGAGCTTACCTGATAGATTAGGAAAAATTGTCACTATGCCAATTTCTTGGCAGCGGCAGAAAGCGGTGCCCCGGCGGCCTGAAGCCGAGTTCGAATATCCGCTAGCAACCGCCGGTATGCCCGAACGCCGTGGGTACCCGGCGCCAGAACTGACGCAGGCTTTCCGGCGCTGCTGGCATCCCGGAAGCGGGTATCCACCGGAATCGCAAAGCGCCAGACCTGATCCCCATGGTCGCGCTGCATAGCGTGAAGGCTTTTTATTGACGCTTGGGTGCGGCGGTCAAACATCGTCGGAACAATGGTGTACTGCAGCGCATTGCCCTGCTGCGAGCGCATCACCATCTGCAGCGTATGTAGCATGCGCTCAAGCCCCTTCAAGGCGAGAAACTCGGTCTGAACGGGAATCAGCAGATGCTGTGCGGCAGCAAGCGAATTGATCATCAGCACGCCCAGAGACGGAGAATTGTCGATCAGGACAAAATCAAAATCGTCCCACAGCAGCGCCAGGGTTCTGGAAATGACCAGGCCCATGCCGCTGACACCGACCATGCGCCGCTCAAGCGTTGCCAACGCACTTGATGCCGGTAGCAGCGAAAGATTGTCGAAACCGGTTGGCATGACGAGCTGCCCGGGCAGATCCTCGGGGACTTTTCCCTCGTGCTGAAACAGATCGAATGCGGTCGCGCCCAACGTGTCAGGGTCATGCCCGAAATAGCTGGTCAGGGAGCCGTGAGGATCCAGGTCCATCAGCAATACCCGCTTGCCCTGCTCCGCCAGAAGGCCGCCGAGCGTCACCACGGTGGTGGTCTTGCCGACGCCACCTTTCTGGTTCGCAACTGCCCAGATTCTCACACGCTCACTCCCATGACTGCTTGCCGACTTTCGTCCGCCGCCCGGCTGTTGAGCAAGCCCGAGGGGACACCTTTCTTAGCGGCATGATTCCGTCAAAATTTAGTTTAATCGGATAGTTTTGACAGAGCTTACAAGTATCATGCCAGTCACAGGGAAAAGCGTGTCGATGCGCAGGACCCTATCGCACCACGCCTCGCACCGCGTTATCGCGGGACACCAATAGCACTACGCGTCGGTTCCGTTTTCGTCCGTCGGCGGTATCATTGCGGGCGACCGGCTGGAACTCGCCATAGCCTACTGCAGCGAGACGCTCGGGCTTGATGCCCTCCGCCGCCAACAAGCGAACCAAGGCAGCCGCACGGGCGGCGGACAGCTCCCAGTTGGACGCAAAACCTGCGGTACGAATAGGCACATTGTCGGTAAACCCCTCGACCACAACAGCGTTGTCATGCTCGCTGAGTATCGCAGCGATCGATTCGATCACAGCAAACGCGTCGTAATGAGGTTCCGCTTCGCCGCTACTGAACAGCAGCGAGTCCCTCAGGGTCAGCGCGATCCATTCATCTGTCCGGTCGACGGTAACCAGTCCCTGGGACATCAGAACATTGAACTTGCCGGCAAATTCATCAGCGATGCTTTTCAAAGCTTCGGTGCGGCGTCGCTCCATGCCAGCGGGGTCGGTAGGTCTGACCGTGACCGGCGCGAGCTCCTGCGCAGGATTACTGTCGGCCGATGAGTCACCGGGGCGGTGATCGCCCAGAGGTATGGGGTTGAGGGTTCGGGCTGGCGCGTTGAACACGCCTTCGAGGGTCTCCGAGAGCACTTTGTACTTGCCCTCGTTGACTGAGGATACGGAATACATCACCACAAAAAACGCGAAAAGCAGCGTTATAAAGTCCGCATAGGAGATCAGCCAACGCTCGCGGCTCTGGGTTTCATCAGGCGCCCTGGCTCGCCGACGCGCACGCATACTATTGCAAATACCCGCGCAGGCGGAGTTCTATCGAACGCGGATTCTCGCCTTCAGCCACGGCCATCAGTCCGTCGATCATCATCTCCTGGTAACGGGAGCGCTGCCGCACCAGACTGCGCAGTTTGCTGGCGATGGGAAATAACAGAAGGTTGGCGAAGGCCACGCCGTAGATGGTCGCCACAAACGCTGTCGCTATCCCGCTGCCAAGCGTGGCCGGATCTTCCAGGTTCGTCATGACCTGGATCAGGCCCATGACGGCACCGATAATGCCGATTGTCGGAGAATACCCACCCATGGCTTCGAAGACGCGGGCGGCGTCCAGATCGCGCTCTTCGCCGAACTCAAGTTCCACTTCGAGGATGGCACGCACGGCTTCGGGCTCGGAGCCGTCAACCAACACCTGAAGCCCTTTGCGGGCAAAGGGCTCCGGCTCGGAGTCCGCCAGGCTTTCGAGCCCCAAAAGGCCCTCTTTCCGCGAGCGCAGGCTCCAGCCTATGACTTTATCGAGACCTTCCTCGGGCGCAAGGTAGGGCGGCATGAAAATCCAGCCGAAAATTTTTCCGGCCCGGACCAGCACTGGACGGGGCGTCTGGATGATGATTGCCGCAAGCGTGCCGCCTATGACAATGATCGCCGCTGGACCGTTGAAGAGCATGGCAAGCGTGCCGCCTTCCAACAGATTGCCACCGAGAATGGCCGCAAACGCCAGAACAACGCCTATCAGGCTCAGAATATCCATTTCAGCGCTCCCGCCGGAAAGCCGTTACTGCTGTCATGCGCGTACGGCCTCAACCAGCCGGATTGAAACGGAATCCAGGGGCAGAACCTCATCTACAAGCCCGGCCTGGGCAACCGCCATGGGCATGCCATAGATAACCGACGTTTTCTCATCCTGGGCCCAGACGACCGAGCCCGACTCTTTCATCATGCGGCAGCCTTCCCGGCCGTCGGCGCCCATCCCCGTGAGGATGACCGCAAGCGTTTTGCCGGGCCATGCGCGGGCGAGCGAGCCAAACGTGATATCGACGCTTGGCTTATAGTTGACCCGGTTATCTGCCGGCAGAATCCGTACCTGGCCATAACGCCCCTTCTTCTCGACCATCATCTGGCTTCCTCCAGGCGCCAGAAGCGCGACGCCCGGGCGAAGCTCGTCACCGTTCTCCGCCTGCCGGACTTCGATCTGGCACATCTTGTCGAGCCGATCGGCGAAAGCCGGGGTAAAGGTTGCAGGCATATGCTGCACCAGCACGATAGGCACCGGAAAATTCGCCGGGAGCCGGGTCAGCACGCGCTGCAAGGCGACCGGACCACCGGTTGATGTGCCTATGGCGACGACGCAATAGCTGGCAGGCGGCGTCACGCGCGCGGGCCGCGCGGCGGGCGCACGACCCGATGCGGGCTGGCGCACAGCAGCAGTCTTGTGTTCCTGTGGCTGTGGCGTCGGCCGGGTGTCTTTTCGGGCTGCAGGCTGAACTGGGTGTTGCTGTGCCGGCACTTCTGCGGGAGCGTTTTCAGACACACCCGGCCGAACACTTTTGCCCTGACCAACCCGACTACGGGCGACATCCAGGATTCGGCGCGCAAGTATCCGCTGAAGTTCGCTACTGGAACTGGTGATCTCTTCGAAATTCTTGGGCAGGAAGTCCACCGCACCGGCTTCAAGTGCGTCAAGTGTGACCCGGGCGCCTTCGTAGGTCAGCGACGAGAACATCAGCACGGGCGTCGGACAGGTCCGCATGATTTCGCGCACAGCGGCGATGCCGTTCATCACCGGCATCTCATAGTCCATGGTCACGACATCCGGCCGCAGTCTGGCCACCTGCTCGATCCCCTCTCGGCCGTTACTGGCTGTGCCGATGACCCGGATACCTTCGACGCCGTTGAGTATTTCTGTCAGGCGCTTCCGGAAGAAACCCGAATCGTCGACGACCAGGACGGACACTGTCATTTCACGCTCCATCGACGGGCCATCTGCAGTCGGCCCTATTTTTCAGTTAAGCATGCAATACCGTGCGGCTGCCGGGAGCTGGGCACTGCATTCGTGTCAGGCGTAGTGCTGCAAGAGGCTCGGCACATCGATAATCAACGCTATGCGACCATCGCCGGTAATCGTGGCACCAGACATTCCGGCCGTACCGTGCAGCATTTTGCCGAGCGGTTTGATCACAACTTCTTCCTGGCCAACCAGCTGATCCACAACGAACCCGACCTGTTTGGTACCAATGGCAACAATAACCACATGAGCATTGGTCGAGTCGGAATTGCTCTGACCGCCTTTGACCAGCCAACGCTTCAGATGGAACAGCGGGAACACCCGTTCGCGCACAACGATACATTCGCGCCCGTCGACGATATTCTTGCGGGTCAGGTCCAGATGGAATATCTCGACCACGTTGACGAGCGGCAGGGCAAACGGCTGCTCGCCGAGCTTGACCATCAGGGTCGGCATTATTGCCAGGGTCAACGGGACCTTGATCACTATGCGCGAACCACGGCCGAGTTCAGAATCAACGAAAAGCGTTCCATTGAGCTGACTGATTTTGGTTTTCACCACATCCATACCGACGCCCCGACCAGACACATCGGAAATCATGTCCTTGGTGGAGAAGCCGGGTGCGAAAATGAGGTTGAAGCATTCGTTCTCGGTCAGACGGTCCGCCGCCTCCTGCTCAAGCAGGCCTTTTTCGACGGCTTTACGGCGTAAAACAGCCGCGTCCATGCCAGCGCCGTCGTCCTCGATCACAAGGAGAATGTGGTCGCCTTCCTGTTCCGCAGAGAGCGTGACGGTACCCGTGCGCGGCTTGCCTTTCGCCTCTCGGTCCGCCGGCATTTCTATGCCGTGATCCACGGCGTTGCGGACAAGGTGAACCAGCGGATCGGACAAGGCCTCTACGAGGTTCTTGTCGAGGTCGGTTTCTTCGCCGCTCATGGTGAGATTGATTTCTTTTTTCAGACTGCGGGCAAGGTCCCGGACCACGCGCGGGAAACGACCAAACACCTTCTTGATCGGCTGCATGCGCGTCTGCATCACCGCAGACTGCAAATCGCCCGTGACCACATCCAGGCTGGCTACGGTTTTATGGACCCGCTCGTCTTCGACTTCGTCGCTCAGGCGCTTGAGCCGGTTTCGGATTAGCACCAGCTCTCCCACCATATTCATGATGTCGTCAAGTCGCCGGGTGTCGACACGAACCGTGGTTTCAGCCGCGGGCGCATCCTTGGCAGCAGCATTGGCAGGCGCGTGGGCATTCGCCGGTGTCTGAGCACCAGCGTTTGGGTGGGCTCTGGCCGTGGCCGGCTGGACATTAGCCCCGGGCGCCGCGCCGGGCTTTGCCGCGGGTTTGCCTGGAGCCGCCGCGGTGGGGCTTTTGCCGCTTCCGTGAAGCTCATCCAGCAGGGACTCGAAATCATCATCGTTGATGATGTCGGCGACTGATCCACTTCCACCGGTCGCGTCACCGGCGGGTACCGCGCCACTGGCAGAGGCGGTGTCGGGCACGAACTGCCCTTTGCCATGCAACTGGTCTAGCAGCGCTTCAAACTCGTCATCCGTTATGTCGCCGCCTGCATCCTGGCTAGCACCGCTGCCGGCCAAACCATTTTCAGGCTCGGCAGTTGGCGGCCCCTGGTGCTTGCCCGCGCCGTGGAGCTCATCCAACAGGGACTCGAACTCGTCGTCGGTGATTTCATCGCCTGTGTCCGAGGCCCCAGCAGAAGGCTTCTCGTCTTCAAGTGCGTCAAGCAATGCCTCGAACTCGTCGTCTGTTATGTCGCCTTCTGCAGCACTAACTTCGGCTGGCTCCTCTGGCGCTACGGGTGCGGCTTCCGGCTCGGGTTCATCGCCGGCAGGCGCGGTGTAACGGTCCAGTGCCGCCAGCAAGGCGGGATCGGCCGGCGTCAATGGCTGCTGATTACGGACCTCATCGAACTGGGTGTTGACGGTGTCCAAGGCCTGGAGCACCACATCCATCAGTTCGGAATCGACCCTTCGCTTGCCGTTACGCAACGTATCGAAGACGTTCTCGGCGATGTGGCAGCACTCAACGAGTGCGTCAAGCTGAAGGAAGCCCGCACCGCCCTTGACGGTATGGAACCCGCGAAAAATAGCATTGAGCAGGTCCCGATTCTCCGGATCCCGTTCCAGCTCTACCAACTGCTCGGACAGCTGCTCAATTATCTCGCCCGCTTCGATCAGAAAGTCTTGCAGTATTTCTTCGTCTGCATTGAAGGCCATGCAGTTACTCCTCAGGAAAGCGGTTCAGAATCCGAGACTGGACAAGAGGTCGTCGACATCATCCTGGTTGGAGACGGTATCTTCCCGCTCCTGCGCGTGCATTTGCGGACCTTCGCCTTGCAGGCTATCTGCCGGGGCCGTGCTTTTTTCAAGACCTTCGTGAACGATGCCGGTCAGTTTGTCGACGCTGCCGGCCATCACCACAAGACCTACCAGGCTCTCCTCGACTTCCTTGACGAGGTTGGTCACTTTCGCGATGACCTGGCCGGTCAAGTCCTGGAAGTCCTGGGCCATCAATATGTTCGAAAGGCTGGCGTAGACCTTGTCGGCATCCGACGAAAGCCGATCAAGAAACAGATCGATACGCCCGTACAGTTCCCGGAACTCCGCCGGTTTCATTTCCCGCCGGCGTAATCTCGCCCAGTCTTTGCGTATGGCTTCAGCGTCTTCCTTGATACGGGAAGCCATGGGCATGGTTTCTTCCACCAGGTCCAGGGTCGTATTGGCGGCCTTGCTGGTCATTTCGACGACGTAACCCAGGCGGTCGGACGCGTCAGTCATTTTTGACAGCGCTTCGACCTGTTCCGTGTTCTGGGCATCGATCTGGAAATTTCTGATCGACTCATGGAGACTGCGCGTCAGCCGGCCGACTTCCTGGTAGAGCTTCTGGTCCCGTGCTGAGCCCAGCTCGGCCACGACCTGAAGGGCGGCAGTCATGTCGCCGCTGTCTAACGCAACCTGAAGCCTGCTCGACTGTTCGCGTAGTTGTTCCTCAAACGCGTTATCCAGAGCGCGCTGCTGTTGTTTCTTACTCATGCTGTACTAGCCCACGCGTCAGGATTGGATCCGCTCGAAAATTTTCTCGATCTTCTCTTTCAGCACCGCCGCCGTAAACGGCTTCACGACGTAGCCATTCACGCCGGCCTGAGCAGCCGCTACGATCTGCTCCCGCTTCGCTTCGGCGGTTACCATAAGCACCGGTAAGTGCTTCAGGTTGTCATCAGCACGTACGTGCTTGAGCAGATCCAGTCCGGTCATGCCCGGCATGTTCCAGTCTGTCACCAGGAAGTCATAGCGGCCCGATTTGAGCATAGGCAACGCGGAGTTGCCGTCATCGGCCTCATCCGTGTTGGTAAAGCCAAGATCCCGCAACAGGTTCTTGATAATTCTGCGCATGGTCGAAAAATCGTCCACGATTAGGATCTTCATGTTCTTGTCCAATGCGACCTCCACACAGTCAAAGCGGGACAGCAATACCTAGTGTCCTGTTCAGTCTAGTCGGTTGCTGCCGGGTATCCAGTAAGTCATTGTAAAAAATGCGCTAATATTCGTTTCAGGCGCACGGTATTTGTGCCCCTGACGCCAGAGCGGCAAGCATGGGTTCGGGTAGTCTGATTCTATGGAAGTAATAGCGGCCAGATGGCCAATAACTTCAGTACGGAAGGGGTTGGTTTCAGTTTATTCTTGCCAGTCGCTCATCCTGGCCTTCAGGCGCATTGTCGCCTGACTATGAATCTGGCTGACGCGGGATTCACTAACACCAAGCACGGCGCCGATTTCCTTGAGGTTGAGCTCTTCCTGGTAGTAAAGCCCAAGCACGAGGCACTCACGCTCAGGCAGGCTTTCAATAGCCCGGGCGAGACCAACCCGGAAACTGCTGGACTGCAACGCATCTAGCGGATCGCCTTCCTCGCTATCGTCGAGCACTATCGGCGCGTCACCGGTCTCTTCCATTTCGTCAAGACTGAAGAGTTTGCCGCTGCTCGCATCGCTGATGCAGCTGTAATACTCATCCAGCGACATATTCAGCTCTGCGGCGACTTCTTTATCACGGGCATCCCGCCCTTCCCGCTCCTCGACAGTGCGGATAGCCTGCGCAATTTTACGGGCGTTGCGATGAACTGAACGAGGCACCCAGTCGCCACGACGGATTTCATCAACCATCGCCCCGCGGATGCGAATACCCGCGTAGGTTTCAAAAGAAGCTCCCTGGGTCGGGTCATATTTGCCGACAGCTTCCAGCAAACCGATCATGCCTGCCTGCATGAGGTCATCCAGCTGCACTGAATCGTGCAATCTGCCGAGAAGGTGGAGCGCAATCCGCTTTACCAGAGGCGTGTGCTCACGGACCATCTCATCTGCATGGGAACGACCGTTACGCTTGTAAAGTTCGAGATTTTTCGGCGACGTCATGGTTCCCGACTTTCCGCTATTGTGCGTGCGAATACAACAATCCAGGGGCTCCGCCCTTTAACCGTTTCTGGCCTGACCCGACTGAAGATCCAGCTGATGCAAGTGCCAGACTAACCCTGCACAAGACGTTCCACGAAGAACTCAAGATGGCCCCGCGGTGTTGACGGTAGCGGCCAGTTATCGACCTTCTGCGCAATAGAGCGCATGGCCTGAGAAGCCTTGGCACGGGGATAGACATCGACGAAGGCCTTCTGCTTCTGGACAGCCTTGCGTACCGCCTCGTCCAGCGGCAGGCTGCCCACGTATTGTAGCGCAACATCGAGAAAGCGCTCGGTCACGCGCGCCAGTTTGTCATACAGCACCTTGCCTTCCTGAGGCGTTCGCACCATGTTGGCAAGTACCCGAAACCGGTGGGTGCCGTAGTCCCGGTTCATCAGTTTGATGAGGGCATAGCAGTCGGTGATCGACGTTGGCTCATCGCACACCACCAGCAGAATTTCCTGGGACGCGCGGAGAAAGCTGACGACGCTTTCCGAGATGCCCGCGGCCGTGTCGACGATAAGAACGTCGATGTCGTCGCCCAGTTCGCTGAACGCATTGATGACGCCGGCGTGCTCAAGGTTGCTCAACTGAGTCATGCGCTGGGTGCCCGACGAAGCAGGCACGATACGGATACCGGCGGGACCTGGCACCATGACGTCCCGCAGGCTGCAGTGGCCCTCCAGCACATCTTCAAGAGTACGGTTGGTGGTCAGCCCAAGAAGGACATCAAGATTGGCCAGACCGAGATCGGCGTCCATGACCACGACCCGCCGGCCCATTTCGGCCAGCGAGATGGCGAGATTGACGGAGACATTACTCTTGCCGACGCCGCCTTTACCGCCACTGACGGCTATAACTTGTACCGGGTGTGATCTGCTCATTCCGGGCGCTGTCTCTCGCAACTAGTCTGTGAATTGATAGCCGGCGCTGGACCCATCGGGTCGCTCATGCTCGGGTGCATCGCCTGCCGGACTACGCTTGCCGTTACATCGACTGTGGTGCCGCAGACTGGCGTTTCAGTCTCAGGCTCCCTTTGACAGGAGTGGCGGAGTTTCAGCCAGCGCCTGCAACCGCCGAACAGCCAGCTTAACCAATGCACCGGCTCCAGCGCGATGAAGATCCTGGGGAATCTTCTGGCCGTCCGTGTAGTAGGCCATGGGCAATTGGCTGTCCATGATAAATTCAAGCACCTCACCGACGGTCAGAGCCTCGTCCAGCTTGGTGATGACGCAGCCAGCGAGCCCCATCATCTTATACAAATGCCAGGTCGATTTCATAATTCGGGCCTGGCTGGTCGCGGCCATCAGCAGATAAGTCTGGATCGGGTGCCGGCTGCTGGCCAGCTCATCCATTTGCTCCTGCCAACCACGATCGCTGGCATTGAGTCCGGCGGTATCGATCAGAACCAGCCGCTTGTCGGAAAGCTCGTCCAGCAAGCTGTCCAGGTTATTGGATTCGTCCACCACCCGCACCGGCACACCGAGGATACGCCCGAACACAAACAGCTGCTCGTGTGCGGCGACCCGGTAGCGGTCAGTTGTGATCAGGGCAACCGAATCGGCGCCGTACTTCAGCACATAGCGGGCCGCAAGTTTGCCAAGAGTTGTGGTCTTGCCGGCGCCGGTGGCCCCGACCATGGCGTAAATACCGCCGCGATCCATCCACTCCCGTCCTTCGGCCACCAGGGAGGTGGCGATGCCTTTGAGCGCCGACTTCCAGCTATTATCCAGACGGCCCTGGGCGTGCTCGCCAGCGAGGCTGCCGCTTAACTCGCGGCTCAGTCCCAGGTCCTGCAGCCTTTCCTGCAAACGCTTCTCAACCAGCGACACACGCTCGGACAGAGCCGAAGAAGCAGGGGCGGATGCGCGGCCCTGCAAAAGCTCTCGCAGGGAATGAATTTCTGCACGCATCTCGGCCCAGGCTTCCGGCTGAACCGGGTCCACAGCTGCCGGAGCCGCTGGAGCAACCGGCTCTGGCTGGGCAGCCGGCGTGGCAGCTGCCACAGAGGGGTTCTGGCGGGCAGTGGCACGCTCACGAACGTCCCGAATGTGGCTGCGCGCACGGCCCAGCTCCCCTTCCAGGCGCAAATGGTGCTCGGCCTGAAGCGCCGCTACCCGACCACTGTTAAGAGCCGCAGGATCAGGCACGCCAAACTGCGCGCGTACCTCACCTTCGTTATAGTTGAGTGCCGTCACGATCTCAACGCCATTGTCGACACGACGGTTCGACAGGATCACTGCGTCCGACCCCATTTCATCACGAACCAGCCGAAGGGCCTGGGCCATACTCGGGGCAAAGAAACGTTTAACCTTCATGACTCACTCCTGCTACACATCAGCTTACTGGCCGACTGACGAGACGATGGTAATCTGCTTGTTGTCCGGCATTTCCTGGTAAGAAAGCACATACAGACGCTCTATACCGAATCGCACGAACCTGGCCAACACCGGCCTGAGCGGCGCGGAAACCAACAGGATGGCGGGTTTGCCGAGCATTTCCTGGCGCTGGGCTGCGTCTCTTAACGAGCTCTGCAGCTTCTCCACCAGGTTGGGCTCCAGTACCAGCCCTATTTCATCACCACTGCCGGATTGTTGACTCTGTTGCCTAGACTTAAGCAACATCTGTTCCAACTGTGGATCAAGCGTAATGACCGGTATATCTGATTCGTTTCCGCAGATGCTCTGAATAATCAGCCGACGCAGCGACAGTCGGGCTGCACTGGTCAGCGCCTGAGGATCCTGGCTGCGTGGCTGCACGTTGACGATTGCCTCAGCGATGCTGCGCATATCGCGAATCGGCACCTCTTCCAAAAGCAGATTCTGAAGAACCTTAAGCAACAGACTGATAGATAAAGTATTTGGAATAAGCTCTTCGGACAGTTTTGGCGACATCTTCTCCAACTGATCCAGCCATTTCTGGACCTCTTCATGGCCGAGCAACTCGTGAGCATGTTTCTGCAGGATCTGGTTCAGGTGTGTGGCTACGACAGTGCTGGCATCCACTACCGTGTACCCCAGAGTCTGGGCCTGGTCGCGCTGACTCGCATCGATCCAGGTTGCATCCAGCCCGAACGCCGGGTCTTTGCCGGCAATACCCTCAACCTTGCCAAAAACCTGACCGGGGTCGATCGCGAGTTCACGTTCCGGATGAATTTCGGCTTCGGCCAGGGTGACGCCCATCAGGGTAATGCGGTAGACGTTTGGCATCAGGTCCAGGTTATCCCGGATATGGACTGACGGCATGAGAAAGCCCAGATCCTGCGACAGCTTCTTCCGAACGCCTTTGATGCGTGTCAGCAGCTGACCGCCCTGGGATTTGTCGACCAGCGGGATTAGGCGATAGCCGACCTCGAGGCCAATGATGTCGACAGTGACTACGTCGTCCCAACCCAGCTCCCGGGATTCGCCCGGCGCCGGCAAGGCCTCGCCGGAGACTGGGCCAGCGAGACTCTTGGGTTTGGGTTGCCCTGGCAATGCACGCTGAGGGAACACTTCTGCGTCCTCCTCAACCGCCTGGTCAGCTTTGCGCTTGATCCACCAGGCGATCCAGACAGCACCGCCGCCCATGCTCAGAAACGCCACATGCGGCATGCCGGGAATCAGACCCATCAGCACCAGGATACCGCCGCTGATAGCCAGTGCTCGCGGCGCGGTAAACAGCTGCCCCAGCACCTGGGTGCCCATATCCTGGGCCTTGCCCACGCGGGTCACAATAATGGCGGTAGCGGTGGACAACAGCAATGAAGGAATCTGGGCGACAAGCCCATCACCAATGGTCAGCAGCGCATAGGTTTCAACCGCACTGGAAAAGTTGAGGCTGTGTTGAGCCATGCCGATGGCGATACCGCCAATCAGGTTAATGAACAGTATCAGCAGGCCGGCGATCGCATCGCCGCGAACAAACTTGGAGGCACCGTCCATCGAGCCGTAGAAGTCAGCTTCCTGGCCTACCTCCTCGCGCCGGAGCCGGGCTTCATCCTGGTCGATCAGCCCCGAGTTGAGGTCGGCGTCAATGGCCATTTGCTTGCCGGGCATCGCATCGAGGGTGAAACGCGCGCTAACTTCCGAAACCCGGCCCGCGCCTTTGGTCACAACAGCGAAGTTGATGATCATCAGGATGGCAAAAACGACAATACCGACGGCATAGTTGCCGCCGATCAGCACCGCGCCAAAAGACTCAATTACCTTACCGGCAGCATCTCCGCCTTCGTGGCCATTCATGAGAACGATACGGGTTGAGGCGACGTTCAGAGCGAGGCGCAGAAGGGTCGCAATCAGCAATACCGTGGGGAAGGCGGCAAAATCCATGGGGCGCATCGCATAGACACAGACCAGCAAGACCACGAGGGAAAGCACAATATTGAAGGTGAACAGCACATCCAGCAGGAATACCGGGACGGGCAACGTCATCATGCCCAGCAGCACGATAACCATCAGGGGTATACCCAGGTTCCCGTGCGCCATGGTTCTCATGTTGTTGAATACGGCAGCCCGTTGCATCTAACCGCTCACTCCACCTGAATCAGAAAAAGCGCTGCCGGTTTTTTGACGCCAGGGCAGCTTCAGGAGGAGTATCGCAAGATGCGTACCAACCCGTACTCACGCCGTGCGGGTGCTGTCAGATTGGGGCGGGAAATGTTATCGGGCCTGAGCACCAATAGTCTTGTGGCGTCAGCTGTCGCGCCTGAGCTCATCGGGTATCGGTGTATCAGGCTTCGGTGGGCGGTCGCCCTGCCCCCGGCGGTACTGCCTCAGTTGGTAGAGGTATGCCAGTACCTGAGCTACGGCGATATACAGGCCGCCCGGAATCTCGCCACCAATCTCCGTGGAATGGTAAATAGCGCGGGTCAGCGGCGGCGACTGCAACAGTTCGACTTTATTCTCGCGAGCAATACGCCCTATCGTCAGGGCGATTTCGTCAGCGCCCTTGGCGACCACAATTGGCGCGCCCATGCTCTTGGCATCATACTTCAGGGCGACGGCGTAGTGGGTCGGGTTGGTAATGACGACATCGGCTGTTGGTACGTCCTGCATCATCCGCCGCTGGGACATCTCCATTTGCAGGCGGCGGATGCGCCCTTTGACTTCAGGCTTACCTTCCGTCTCTTTGAACTCATCCTTGACCTCCTGCTTGGTCATCTTGAGTTTTTTCTGATGGCTATAAATCTGGAAGGGAACATCAATCGCTGCTACCAGGATCATCGAGCAGGAAAGCAGGAAAAACGTCCAGCCCACCGTCCAGAGCATATGTTCTATCGCAGGCTCGGGCGCTTCCCATTCCATTGCCAGCAGGTCTTCAACTCGCATGTTGAGTACCGTGAGCGCAATGGTAAGCACCAATGAAACCTTGGCGATACTTTTGACCAGTTCCACTAGGGAGTTAGGGCCGATCATTTTTTTCAGCCCGCTAACGGGATTCATCCGGCTGAATTTGGGCAGTAAGGCTTTACCGCTCAGCAGTATGCCGCCAATGCCGATGGTGCCAACAATGGCTGAGATCGACAGGATAACCAGCAACGGCAGCGTCAGTAGCCCCATGTGCCACCCGGCATCGCGCAGGTGCTCCATCATCTGGCCCGGCTGTTCGATGGCAGACCGGGAAAGCGCGAAGTTGTCCCGCATGATGTCCATCATGCCGCTACCGATGGAGCCGCCGAAGATCATCAGGCCCGCCGCCCCGGTCATGAGTACGGCCATTGTGCCAAGTTCGCGAGAGCGGGCGACCTGGCCGTCCTCACGGGATTTGTCGAGGCGTCGCTGGGTCGGGTCTTCGGTTTTTTCCTGACCGCCACTGCTGTCTTCAGCCATCCTTCAGCAGTCCTCCGTCATGGCCATAACCCCTGTCATAGTCACAGCCCATGGCATAGTCACAGCCCCTGGCATAGTCACAGCCCCGTCTGGAGCTGGCGCAGGAACATGAAGGTATTTTCGCTCAGGGCCATGAACTTGGGCGCCAACCCGCCCAGGAGCACCCAGGTAGCAAAAAGCCCGAACAGCAGCGAGATAGGAAAGCCAATCGCGAAAATATTCATCTGAGGCGCGGCGCGGGTCATCACGCCGAAAGAGAGATACACAATCAGGACCGCAGTCACAGCCGGCAATGCAACAAGCATCGCTGCAGAAAAGACCCAGCTTATCCGGACAATGAGCGCCCAGATGCTGTTGAGGCTAAGCCCATCGGCTGCTACCGGCATAACGCGAAAGCTTTCTATCAGGCTCTCAATAACGACCAGATGACCGTTCAGTGCCAGAAACACCAGCGTGACCGCCACCAGATAGAACTGGGACAGAACAGTAACCTGAACGCCGTTGGACGGGTCCATCATGGAGGCGAACCCAAGCCCCATCTGCATGGCGATAATCTGGCCTGCCACGATAAACACCTGCATCAGCAACGTCACAGCGAAAGCCATGGCAGTACCGATGAGGATCTGCTGGAGTGTTATCTGTACGGCCGTTGCGGAGAGAGGATCTACGGCGGGCACGGGGCCAATCAGCGGTACGACGATAATGGTAATGAGAAGGGCCAGCCCCATGCGGACTCGCACCGGCACCAGATTGGTCCCGATTACGGGCATCACCATGAGAAAACTGGCGATGCGGAAGAGTGGCCAGAGGTGACCACCCACCCATTGCCCGATCTGGTCCGCACTGATCTCAAGAGGCATAGCCCGCCCTCACCCGATAAGGCCCGGAATGTCCATGAGGATGCCGTTGAAGTGGTCCAGCAGCCGATCAAGCATCCAGGGGCCCATCACCATGATCACCAGCAAGGTTACGATCAGGCGCGGCAGGAAGCTGAGTGTCTGCTCGTTGATCTGGGTGGCGGCCTGAAAAACGCTGACGATGAGGCCAACGATAAGCCCGGGCCCGATGATAACCAGGGCCATAAGCACAATCAGACTCATCCCGTCGCGGATGAGGTCAACGGCGGTTGCAGGCGACATCCGATACCTCCGTGCGTAAGGCGGACTACATCCCGTAGCTCGCCGCGAGTGTACCCATAATCATCGACCAGCCGTCCACCAGAACAAACAGCATGATCTTGAACGGCAGGGAGATGATAACGGGCGACAGCATCATCATACCCATGGCCATCAGAACGCTGGCCACCACCATGTCGATGACAAGGAAAGGTATGAAAAGCATAAAGCCGATCTGAAAAGCGGTCTTGAGCTCACTGGTCACGAAAGCGGGCATCAGAACCCAGAATGAGACGTCTTCCGGGGTTTCGTAGGTGGCGTCCGCGATGCGGATAAACATCGCCAGGTCGGCTTCGCGCGTCTGGGAAAGCATGAACTCCCGGAACGGCAGGCTGGCTCGCTCCAATGCCTCCAAAGGTTCCAGCTCCTCAGCCATGTAAGGCTGCAACGCCTGCTCATTTACCTGCTCCAGCACCGGCGTCATGATAAAAATAGTCAGAAAAAGCGCCAACCCCAGCAGGATCTGGTTGGACGGCGTGGACTGCAGCCCGATGGCCTGGCGGAGGATCGCAAAGACCACGATGATCCGGGTGAAAGAGGTCATCATCATCACGAACGCCGGCAGAAACGACAGTGCCGTCATGAGGAAGAGGACCTGCAGGGTTACCGAATACTGCTCGGTACCGTCTTCCCCTGGCGTCACGGTGAATGCGGGTATCCCTTCGGGTGCGGCAAAGGCCGGCTGCGCAACCAGAAGCAGCCCCACAAGAATGGTAAACACGCCAACTAACAACCGCCGCCCGACCCTCACTCCGTGTTCCCTTTCTGTTTGGTTCCGCGGCCCTGATTGACAACGCCCTTCGACAGCATGGCCTGCAATCTTGACGCGAAATCGCCGTTGCCGCCGGTGCCCGCGGCATCAACGACAGGCTCGTCAAAGACGTGAAGCGTTCTGATGGATTGGGCAGTGATACCGACCAGTAACTGAGTCCCCCCGACTTCCAGCAAGGCAATACGTTCCCGTTGCCCGACCGGCAACACCGCAATTGTTTTTACGGCATTGTTGTTGGGACCTTGCATGCCCTGCAGGCGACGGACCAGCCAGGCCGATAAAAATATCACCGCAAGCACGGCGAGCAGGCCCAGAGCCACGCTACTCATGTTCTCCCAGGGCGTCGACGGTGCGGGCGCAGCCTTCGGCTCGGCCGCCCAGGCCGGGCCCATGCTGGCAATGAGAAACGCGATACACAGCCCAATGCGACCGTAAGGCAAGCCCATGTGTTTCGTTAGCGTCATTTGGTCAACTTTCGAATGCGTTCTGATGGACTGATAACATCCGTCAGCCGGATGCCGAACTTCTCGTTTACCATGACCACCTCGCCGTGGGCTATGAGCATACCGTTCACCAGGACGTCCAGAGGTTCGCCGGCCAGACGGTCAAGCTCGAGCACAGAGCCCTGGTTGAGCTGCAGGAGATTGCGGATCGGAATACTGCTGTTCCCCACTTCCATGGAGATCGTTACGGGGATGTCGAGGATGACATCCAGGTCCGGGTGTGTACCGTTTGCAGGTAGGGTTGACTCTTCAAACTCTTCCATTGGTGCGCTTTGCACGTTTTTCTGGCCTCCTTTGGCCGCCCCGCCCTGTTGTTCTTTAGATTCCGCGGCGGACTGCTGCGCCAGTGCGGCGCCCCAATCATCGTCGTCCCCGTCCTGGCCGTCTCCGGTTTCTTCCATGGCTGCTTCCCATTCGGCGGCGAGTTTTTCGTCTTCGCTCATCTCGCCAGCTTTTTTCTTCTCTTCGTCAGCCATTTTTCTTTACCTTTCCTGATTTTACCAATCTTGCCAGGTCGGCCCGTCCGGTCACTTTCAAGGCCAGGTTACCGTCACGGGTTCCCAATTTTGCGTTGTATACCGGTACCCCGTTGGCCGACAGCGTTACATGCTCCGGCATTTCCACGGGGATGATATCGCCCGCGTTGAGCTTGGCGACGTCCCGTAACGAGATCTGACGCTTCACAACGGTTGTTTTTATGGGCACCTGCACGTCCATCACGTCCCGCTGCAGAGCATTTACCCAACGCTCATCCACTTCATCCATGTCACTCTGAACACCGGCATCGAGGATTTCCCGGATGGGCTCAATCATCGAATAGGGAATGGCGACATTCAACTCGCCGCCGCCGCCATCGAGCTCTATGTGGAAGGTACTGACAACGACCACTTCACTCGGGCTGACGATGTTGGCCATGGACGGGTTGACCTCGGAACTCATGTAGTCGAATTCGACTTTGAACACCGGACTCCAGGCTTCTTTCATGTCCTTAAAGACGGGCTCGAGCACCATCTGAACGATACGGATTTCAGTCGGTGTAAACTCCCGACCCTCAATCTTGGCATGGCGACCATCACCGCCGAAAAAGTTATCCACCAGCTTGAACACCAGCTTGGCGTCCATGATAAACAGCGAAGTGCCGCGCAAGGGCCGTATCTTGACCAGGTTAAGACTTGTAGGCACGTAGAGCGTGTGGATGTATTCACCGAACTTCATGATCTGAATGCCGCCGGTCGAGACGTCGGCGTTTCTGCGCATCAGGTTGAAGAGGCTGATACGGGTGTACCGGGCAAACCGCTCGTTGATCATCTCAAGAGTCGGCATCCGCCCACGAACGATCCGGTCCTGCGTGGCCAGGTCATACTGCTTGACACCACCAGGTTCCGAGTGGTCCTCGGTATCGATATCGCCATCGTCGACTCCGTGTAGGAGTGCGTCGATCTCGTCCTGAGACAACAGGTCCTGCATAGTTTATCGTCCCGTCATATAGCGAACGTCACGCATGAGCGCCCGCAAAAAAAGTCATCACTGCAAGACAAAGTTGGTAAATAACACCCGCTCGACCGGCGCCGCGCCTTCCGCTGCGAGTGTATCATTGAGGACCTGCAGCGCTTCGGCCTTCAATGCTTCACGACCGTCGGCGCTCTGTAGCGCCATGTAATCCCCGCGGCCGAACAAGGCCAACAGGCGGCTTCTTAAAAGCGGCGCATGGGTGTTAAGTGCGGCCTCGACCGCGGAGTCCCTGTACGCCAGCGCCACAAAAACCTGAAGATGCCGAGCACGGTTTTCGCTGGCGACTGTGGTCACGAACGCTTTCGGAAAGGAGAAATATTGCAGGGGCTCGGGCACCACCGTTTCCGCTTGAGCCTCCTCGCCCTCTGCCTCGTCATTCGACCCCGACAATACAAACATGGTCGCCCCGACGGATATCGCAACGGCGACGATTACCAATACTGCAGCAATCAGGATGGTTTTTAACGACTTTTTTTCGGCCATGTCAGAAATCCGGCGCATCTACGTGGTTTGGAAGAGGAGGAGCAAAGGTCGTGCCAGCTCCCAACTGAATCAAGCGCTCGCGTTCCGTAGCGAGGAGAACCCGCGCGGGTCATTAGTATAGAACAGACAGGCAAAAACCTCTGGCAGATGCGGAACAGGCGCCTCTTGGGAGGCGTCAGCAACCGGCATCTGGCAGAGGCGGGGCATTAAAGTGGTTGGCGTGTCCTGGCCCAGCGATTGAGATGTCGGGCTCAGGTGTCAGGTTTCAGGTGTCACACGTTTGTTCAAGCGTAGGTATCAACCTGACTGCGCCATTGGACATGCAACTCGCCCGTATTCACGGCGTCTCCGCTGAGCTCACCCAGCGTATCACCGTCAGCGCCGGACCGGCTCTGTTGGCCGCCGTCATCGCTTTCCCCTTGCGCCTGACGCTGCTGTCCGGCTGGCTGGTCGGAAACGTCCATCCTGGCCAGGTTCATTCCGTTCTCCTGCATCATGTCGCGGAGCCGGTTTCCGTGGAGTTCGAGGAGATCGCGCACCGTCGGGTTTGCGGCGTGGACAGAAACGGAAGCCTGATCATTCTGAACACTGACGCGCACGTCCACCGGCCCCAGATCCGCCGGATTCACGTGTATCTCGGCCAGGGAGATGCGCTGACTCGCCAGCCAGGATATTTTGCCCGCCATCTTGTCGCCCCAGTCCCCCTGTTGAACAGGTGTGTCGACGGTGGTTGAGTATTGCCGGATGACAGCCGAACCTTCCCGAATCTCCGCGCCACGGGCACCCGTCGTCAAACTGATGCCGGGCGTTTCGAGCGATTGTGCAAGTTTGCCGTCTGCCGCTTCCGCCAGGGTCGCCTTGAATGCCTGGGGATCAATCGCTGTCATGGTATTGGCAGCCGCGCCTTCACCGGGCTTCACCGCTGCGCCACCTTGCGCCATCTGCAGGAAGAACTCCCGGGCACTGCCTGCAGACCCCGCAACCGCAGGCGCAGCTACTGATGGCAAAGCGTTGCCGCTGGTGACCGGCTGCGCGGCGGGCATGAACAACGCCAGAACGCCGTCGATTGCTTCAACTTCGTCGGGCGATTCAACCGGGAGCTTCTCTTCCGCTGCAACTGCTTTTGCAGCGGGTTTTGCCGATGATTTCGCCGCAGGCTCACCCGGGCGCTTGGCCGCCGGCTCTTCTGCATCAGTCGTGGCTTTCTCTTTCTTGGCGGCGACGTCCTCCGGCCCGGCCTTGTCAGGACGCTGGTTTTCAGGACGAGCCTGATCAGCGCGCCCGGGCTTCCGGTTGGCTTCGGACAGATCTGCCTGAACCTTTTCAAAAGCGCCGGGCTCGGCCGGACCAGCAGCGCTCCGCGGGGAAGATGATTTGTCGGGTTTGACGCGGGTGATGTCAGGTAATAACGCGGATTCAACCATGGCAGAAATTTGCCTCTTGCAGCAGGGAAAATGATCTTTCCTGTTAGTTAGCAAGATCAGTGCCAGCAGAGGTTGGGCTAGATCCCAGAAGCACTCTCCCGAGATAGCCGAAGCTCAATGGTGGATGTAGGAATTCAATTGCTCGGCGACAATCTCGAATTCTGACTGGATAACCTGAAGATCTTTCTGGGCGCCGCCCAGGTCTCCGCTACGGCCTGTACGTTCCGCGCCGGCGCAGAGCTGTCCCAGCCGCATCGCACCAATATTGATACAGCTGCCTTTGAGACTGTGGGCGGTCCGCGCGTATAGCTCGGGGTTGCCTGCTTCGGCGGCGTCCGCGAGGGCCGAGATACGCATACGGGAATCGTTGAGATAGGTTCCCAGGAGTGTTTCAAAATCTTCTTCCATCACTTCCCTGAGCTCTGCCAGGGCTTCGTGATCAAGGTGCTCGTCCATGCGTCCTCCACTACGACCGTTTTTGTTGTTCTTCGCTACGCAGTTGACACTCCGCCCCGGACCTCAACCACATTGCGGAAGGTGGGGCGAACCAATTAATCCGTGAATCACCGTTCAACTAAATCAGACATCAAACATAAGGCGGCGATGGTCGGGAAGTCAAAACCAACACTTTACAGCGACGTTCGCCGCCAGCGGTAACTGACGTTTACGGCCCGTCCTGCTTCGCTCCAGTGGACCTCGTCGCATAACGACCGCAGCAGGGCGATGCCACGGCCCGAATAGCGGGACTCTGCACCTGACAGCGGCTCCAGCGTCGACACATCGAAGCCCTCGCCGGTGTCCTCCACGGTGATCCTGAGCTGGCCGCCCTCATCGTCAGGAAAATGTTCTATGTCAAACCGGATGCTGTCTGTTTTGACGGAGCGCAGTCGTCTCTCACGCTCGGCGTAATATGCGCTGAAACCTTCAGCAGAATGCTTCTCTTCCGACGAGAGCTTGAGAATGCCGTGCTCAAGGGCATTACTGAAGAGCTCAGTCAGAATCGTAAAGACAACGCCACTGTGCAGCCTCAACCCGGGCACTTCAGTGCAGATTTGCAGAAGCATCGGAATGGGGTTGAAGTCCCGCAGGGTTTCGTTACGGACTTCGTAACTCAGGCGCCAGTGTTTTGGGCCGATGGCAGGAATGTCGGGAATCGGCCGGCTGCCCAGAAACATATCCTCGGGCACCATCACGATCTCGACGAGCGTGACGTCATCCTGTTCGCGCCTGTCCGGGCCGAAGCCTGTAAGGGCAGCAACTATCCCGTCGAAGGCAGCGCCCGGGTCCACACAATTGCGGATCACATTGCGTAAACGCTCGAGCCCGAACATGTCGCCGTCCGGACGGGCTGCCTCCAGCAAACCGTCGGAAAAGAACAGAAGGCGCTCGCCAAACTCAAGAGTGTAACGCTCACAAACTACCGAAAAACGCTCCGGGGTGAGGACACCCAGGGGCAGATGCCGCGATTTCAGAAGCGTGTGTTTACCGTGCTGTCCGACCAGATAGCCTTCGGGTAGCCCGCCGTTCCAGACCTCGATCTGCTGGGAATGGAGATTGACGTCGATCATCGCCGCACAGCAGAAAAGCCCGGTTGGCAGAATACGATGAAGTTTGGTGTTGATCTCGCGCAGAATATCGCTGATCGCAAAGCCTTTTGCCGTCATCCCATAGAAAATTTCGGCCAGCGGAACGGCGCCGATGGCAGCCGGAAGGCCATGGCCGGTGAAGTCACCGACAAACAGGTGAAACCCGCCGGCGGGCTTGGGTGAAGCAAAAAGGACGTCGCCGTTGAAGATGGACCGAGCGGAAATGAGGTAGCGTATATTCGGCGCGTCGAGGCAGCCAGAATGCGCAATATTGTCAAAAACGTTCCGTGCGGTGGATTGCTCACGCACCAAGCGGTCGTTACGCGCCTGAATCAGGTCCCGCTGATGTTGTACGGTTTCATGCATGAGTCGCATGCGGTTGAACGCTTTGATCTTCGCAGCCAGAATTGTGCGGTTGTATGGCTTGGACAGAAAATCATCACCGCCCGCGTCCAGACAGCGGGCCAGTGCGTCAGCATCAGAGAGCGAGGTCAGGAAGATGATTGGGACGAGCGCTTCGCCTGCTAGAGCTTTGATATGCTGGGCGGCCTCAAAACCGTCCATTCCTGGCATAACCGCGTCGAGCAGAACTAGATGCGGACGTTCTTTATTGAACGCCTCAATAGCTTCTATGCCGTTGGTTACCGGAAACACGTCGTGTCCCTGGTTGCGGACAATCGCAGAAAGGATCGCTCGGTCAGTGTCACTGTCGTCGGCAATGAGTATGCGCAGTCGCCGCGGATGCGAACCCAACAAGTGACTTTCCTGTGCCGATACCATACACAAGCCTCGCCTGCTCAGCCGGCGCCGGAATGACTTTCAGACGCCCGGGGGAGCACTCTGTACTCCGCCGAACACGTACAACGGTCCAGAAAACAACCGGTGGCCCTCGCTTCGGATAAGCCGGGTACCAGTCCCTTGCCTCTACTCGACCCGGAACAACTGTTCAAAATTGGATATGGTCAATATACGCCGTACGTCTTCGTTGCAATTGTCGAGGGTCACACGGGCCTGGTCCCCCCCGGCATAATCGCGGAGCAAAAGCAGCATACCCAGAGCAGAGCTGTCGAGATAGGTTGTACCGCTCATATCGACAATGTACTCATCGACCGTTTTACCGCCGCCTTCGTAGGCTTCCCTGAATGCCTGATGAGAGCTGAAGTCGAACCGACCGTCAATGCGAATTCTCAGGGTGGTCCCATCATGGTTGCGGCTTGTGGTTATAGTCATAACGCCCCCGATAATTGAACTTCTGCACGACAAGGCCCAATCTGCCAAACCCCGACTGCCCGATAACGTCTGTCCGAAGGTCAGCGGTTCCGTAACCGGAAAGAGTCAGTAAGTTATTAAATTTCTGACGATAATGGTAGTACTGCAACTCAAAAACAGATCTGAAACTCAACAACACTATTGCCAGGATGGCGAAATTACATGCAAGCCCTAACAATTAACAACATTCGCGATCGGGCCAGACTTCAACGCCGACGGTGATCAGGTCGAGCGTACCGAAGGTTAACTGCTTCGTCGACGACTTTCTGCTCACGCCGATCCGCGTCCTGCTGCTCCTGGAGACGGCATTGCCGGATGTGCCGATCCATGGCTTCGCGCTTCTCCCAGGCTGCGCGCCACAGATCCCGATGCTGGTCGACGCGGCTACGCAAGCGTTCAACCTGGGCCTGTTGTTGGGCAATGGCCTGATTGACCTGGGAGATAAACTGTTGCCACCCGATCAGCTGCTGGCCCGTTTGTGGCCCCTGGCGCTGCTGCCGGGCCTGATTCTCATAATCTGTGTGGTACTGCGTCAGGTCGGACAGGCGGCCCTGCTCGCGCTCGTACGCTTGCAGCGCTGTCTGCATCGCTTCGCGGGCTTCTTCCTCGCGACGTTCTTCCATCTGCAGCACAATTTTCAGCCGTTCGCTGCGTCGTTTACTCATTCAGGTGCGGGTCCCACTGATGCCCTGGCTGTGCTGCCCTGCTCCTGAAAAAGCCCATGAAGCCGGTCGATACACTGATTCATTGGCGCAGCCTCAGTGAGCTCCTGCTGAAGAAAATTACGTAAGTGCGGCATACGCTCAATTGCCTGATCGGTTTCTGGATCAGCGCCTTTCTGGTACGCACCTACGCTGATCAGGTCCCGGCTCTGCTGGTACCGTGCATAAAGCTGCTTGAAGCGTTGCGCTCTGCGCATGTGTTCCGGCGCAGTGACCTGAGGCATAACACGACTGACCGAGGCCTCCACGTCAATGGCGGGATAGTGGCCCTCCTCTGCCAGCCGCCTGGAGAGCACCACATGGCCGTCCAGAATCGCCCGGGCCGCATCAGCGATCGGATCCTGCTGATCATCACCCTCGGTCAGTACTGTGTAAAAAGCCGTGATAGAGCCGCCGCCAGCCACACCGTTTCCGGCGCGCTCAACCAATTGGGGAATGCGGGCAAATACAGAGGGGGGATAGCCTTTGGTCGCGGGAGGTTCGCCCACTGCCAGCGCTATCTCACGTTGAGCCTGGGCAAAACGGGTCAGCGAATCCATGAGCAGCAGAACGCGCTTGCCCTGGTCCCGGTAATACTCTGCAATCCGGGTCGTCAGCATAGCCGCACGCAGGCGCATGAGGGGTGAGTCATCAGCCGGAGACGCGATCACTACAGACCGCGCCAGCCCCTCCTCACCGAGGATGTCCTCAATGAATTCTTTGACCTCCCGCCCCCGCTCACCGATCAGACCGACCACGGTAACGTCGGCTGTGGTGAAACGGGTCATCATGCCAAGCAGCATACTTTTACCGACACCACTACCGGCGAACAGGCCCAGACGCTGGCCCTGCCCGACCGTCAAAAGGCCGTTTATGGCGCGAATACCCACATCCATTGCGGTCCTGACCGGGCTACGCAAAAGCGGGTTTATAATGTCACCAGACAGGCTGACGTAGTGCTCGGCGTCAATCGGTCCTTTCCCGTCGAGCGGTGCCGCAGAGCCATCCATGACCCGGCCCAACAACCCCCAGCCCACCGGCACCTGGCTCGTTCCGGACAACGGCAACACCCGGGCCCCAGGCCTTAACCCCTCAATAGCGGCGAGCGGCATCAGGTAAATGCGGTCATCCTCGAACCCAACTACTTCAGCTTCTACTGCAGCCCGGCCTTCAGCCTGCACCAGGCACCGGTCGCCGATCATCATGGGACAGCCCACACACTCAAGCGTAAGCCCTACCATGCGAGTCAGTCTGCCTGACAGCTCGGGCAACAGCGTGTCCGGGACAGCCTCGGCGAGGGCGTTGAGTTTACTGACGAGGAGGCTCATGGTCTGCCCTTTCGCTTTGGCCTGATGCGTTGGCCGGGTCAGGATCTGGCGCTTTATCAGTTTCAGTCGTGCTCAGGCCAGAATCTGATTTCTCATCCTGCAGAAGAGCGTCGGGCGCGCTTTCAAGTACATCCCGATGGAAGTCGGTCATCTCGCCCATGAGGGCATTCAGCTCATTCTGCTCAGGCGCATCGCCGCCGCGCAGCTGGCGATCAAGCATTGCCTGAACCGCCTTCTGAAACCGCTTCTCAACGGTAAGGTCGACCAGGCTATTGCGGTTCTCGACTCTACAGCCGCCCGGGAGCACGCTTTCATCCTCGACAATCCTCGAGCCCGCCTCAAAACGGGCCGCTACGTCTTTCACCCACTCTGCGTCCGCCGGATTAATATAGATCCGGATAGCTTCATCGGAGTTCGGCAACGCGGCGATGGCCTGCTTCAGTACGGCTTTGACCTGACTACTGTCCAGCTGCAGTTCCCGGTGTATTACAGCGCGCGCCAGCGACAGCGTCAGATTGAGCAGCGCAGTCTCCAGATTCTTGGTGTTCCGCTCGAGAGGATCGAGCAGTTCACCCATTACCGCCTGCAGCTGGTCAAGTCTTGCTGCGATCTCGCCCGAGCGAGCCGCCTGAGCTTCTTCCTGGCCCGTCTTTCGCCCTTCTTCATAACCTTGAGACCGCCCCTCGGGATGTCCCTCCGCACGTCCTTTCTCGAAACCTTCCTTGTAGCCCTGTTCGCGGCCTTCACGGGCACCGTCTTCGGCCGCCTCGCGACGAATGTTTTCCAGGTCTTCAGCTGTGAGAGGTTTAAGGTCCATGTCATCATCATGAACCCAGACTTCGTTGCCCCGTGCGTCAAGCAGGGGCAGCTCCCAGCGTTCATAAGCGGTCAGATCGGAGGACGGAATTCTGTCAGAGGGGTTCTTTTTCATCAGACCATTTCTTCGCCACCGCCGCCAAGGGTGATTTCACCGGCCTCAGCCATACGGCGTGCGACAGTGATAATCTCTTTCTGGGCGGATTCGACTTCGCTGACCTTGACGGGACCTTTGCCCTCGAGGTCGTCCTTGAGGAGTTCGCCGGCCCGCTTGGACATATTGCGGAAGATCTTGTCGCGTACCTCATCGTCCGCGCCTTTAAGCGCTACAACGAGCACGTCGGACGACACCTCGCGCAAGAGCGACTGAATTCCACGGTCGTCGATATCCTTGATGTTGTCGAATACAAACATCAGATCCTCTATCTCAGTACCCATCTCGGGGTCCTGATCCTTTATCGAATCCATCAGCGAGCCTTCTATACTGCGGTCCATGAAGTTCATGATGTCCGCCGCTCGCTTGATACCGCCAATCCTGCTGGTCTGGGCGCCGCTGCCTCCGGAGAACTGTTTCTCCAGAATATTGTTCAGTTCTTGCAGCGCCTGTGGCTGGATGCTTTCAAGGGACGCCACGCGCATCATAATGTCGAGACGCACCTTCTCGTTGAGACACGCCAGTACCTCTGCGGACTGATCCGGGTCGAGGTACGACACTACAATTGCCTGAATCTGAGGATGCTCGTAGCGGATCACGTCGGCGACCGCCCGGGGCTCCATCCACTTGAGAGTGTCGAGTCCCGTGGTGTTGCCGCCGATCAGGATGCGATCTACCAGACTTGAGGCTTTCTCTTCGCCGAGGGCCTGGGTCAGCATGGTCCGGATGTATTCATCGGCGCCAATGCCCAGGCCGGTCTGACCGCCTACGGCCTCAAGAAATTCATTGGCGACATACTGGACTTCCTCCTTTGAGATATCCCGTAACTGAGCCATGGCGACGCCAACTTTCTGGACCTCTTTAGGGCCCATGTGTTTGAGGATCTGCGCAGCATCAGCTTCGCCCAGCGACATCAGCAGAATCGCAGAGGACTCGACACGCGATAATTTACGGCGTGGTTTTTTCGGGGCAACTTCCTGCTCCGCTTTGACCTGCTCACTCATCTGCATTCACCCATTGCCGCATGACCTGCGCCACTCGTGCCGGATCGTCCGCTATCAGACTTTTCAGTGCATTCAGCTGTCTATCATAGCCATCGCTGGCGCCTGGCAACAGTAGGTCATCGCTATGACCAAGCGCATTCTGTATCGCGGCGTTGTGACCCGGACCTTCCAGCCCATCGAGCCCTTCTTCCTCCTGGCCTTCACGCTGACCCCGGCCGCCGCTGGACAGATTCTTCAAAGCGGGACGGATAACCACCAGCACCAGGACAACGATCGCCAGGAAAGCCAGAGCCGGTTTGATCAGGTCCAGTAACCAGGCCTGCTGCCAGAACGGCACCTCTTCGAATTCAATCGCTTCCTGGGCCGCAAACGCTGTATTGACTACCGTAACACTATCGCCCCTGGCGGCAGAGTAGCCCACCGCATCACGCACCAGCAGCGTAAGACGGTCAAGTTCTTCTGCCGGCCAAGCAACATAGCTGACTTCGCCAGTCGCGGCGTCAACCTGCCGCAGATCATCAACTGCCACCGCGATGCTCAGCCGCTTAATACCGCCGCGCTCACGACGGCTGTAGCTAACGGTACGGTCTATTTCGAAGTTGCGCGTCGACTGCTCGCGACTGGTCAGAGGTTGGCCCTTGCCAGCGGTCATGTTACCGGCGACTTCAGGTGCCTGACCGTCTTCCGGCGGCTGATTGGCCAGAGCACCCGGAACGCCGCCACCTGCTGCGCCTACCCGGCTTTCACTGGAAGTCTGCTCGCTACGCAGCGCTTTCTGGTCTGGGTTATAAAGCTCTTCAGCCTGCTCCAGTTCACTGAAATCAAGATCAGCAGAAACCTCGGTCCGAAACCGGCCCGCCCCGACGATGGGTGAGAGAATATTGTTGACACGACTGTTGAGTTTCTCCTCAACCCGCTGGTTGTACTCAAACTGCTCCGCGATCTGGCGCGCGGCAGAGTTTGATTCATCCCGTGACAGCAGGTTGCCTTTCTGGTCAACGACCGTGACATCGGACTTATGTAGCTGTGGAACGCTGCCTGCTACCAGGTTGACGATGGCCGAGATCTGGTTGTCGTCGAGTCTGCGACCGGCAAAAACGTCCAGAAAAACCGAGGCCGATGGCTTGCGCGCATCGCGGACGAAGACCGATTCTTTTGGAATAGCAAGGTGAACACGGGCACCGCTAACGGAGTTCATGGAACGTATGGTGCGAGCCAGTTCGCCCTCAAGACTCCGACGGTAGCGGGCCTGCTCCATAAACTGGGAAGTGCCGAGGCCCTGTTCTTCATCGAGCAATTCGAACCCACGCATCTGGTTCTCAGTGACACCCTCGGCCGCCAGCTGCAAGCGTGCACGATAGACATCGTCTGCCGCGACCAGCAAAGCGCCACTGCGTGGCTCGATCCGATACTCAATGCCAGCGGTGTCCAGCACCTGGCTGACTTCGCCGGGGTTGTACTGGCTCATATCACCCAAGAGCGGCTGGTAAGCAGGTTCCTGGGCCCATAGAACAACAGCAAGACCAAGGGCGACACTCGCCGCCAGCCCGACCATAAGCCCAACCTGCCGCAAAAGCGTCAGCTTGTTGAAACCAAACAGCAGGTCACTGTTGTCGTCCAGAGACTTACCGCGCGCCCGCTCTTCAGCGTCGACGGTCGTGGCCGGAATTGTGGCGTTGGCTTCAGCGGGTACGCTTGCCATTTGTCGTGCTCCAGTAAAATCAGAAACCAGGGTTAGCGTTGGCGGTCGAGGCCCGGCTGAGCCTCAGGGCGTGGCGATCACACCGGCATATTCATGATGTCTTCGTAGGCTCGCACGACACGGTTGCGTACCTGGGTCAGTGCTTCAAATGAAACCGACGATTTCTGAGCGGCAATCATGACCCGGGTGATGTCGACACTTGGGTCGCCTTGCTCGTAGGCCGTTGCCAACTGGTTGGAATCCTTCTGCAACGCATTGACGTTATTGACTGCTTGGGAAAACATGTCGTTGAAGCTTGGCGCACCTACCGGCTGACGCGGGTCAGCAACCTTGTCCAGTCGCTGCGTCTGCTCCTGGGTAATGCGCTGGCTCTGCATCATCTGGCTCCGCATGGAGCGGATTTCTGAGAGCACGCTGTTGATGTCGGCACGATCAGTCACTTCAGACCCTCCCGGTGTGAGCCGGCTAAGGCTTCACGACCCGTTAAAATTAGCACTGACCTGCTAAAGCAAAGGCTGAGCCAAAATATTTATCTTACTGTTTTTAGTTGGTTTTCATACAAATATCCCGCTCCAGCTTCAACCACAGCCCCAATCCCGACATTTTATTGGCGCTAACCGGCCAGACCGCAGCGAGCCCTCCCACACAACCTGATGGCAAGCTCAGGCATTGGCCGGAACTATCGGCCGAATTAGCGCAAACAATGCGTGTTCGAGTCTCTGCGTGATAACATTTGCCGCTGAAATTACCGCCAGTCGACTTTCTACTTTCTGGCAGCGCATGAATTCCAGGTGCCCTCCCCGGCCTACAGCGGAGTAAACGATCAACCATGAGCGGATCCACTCATTCACGTCTGATTATCCTTGGTTCGGGCCCGGCGGGTTACACCGCTGCTGTGTATGCGGCCCGCGCGAACCTCAAGCCAACCTTGATAACCGGCATCGAAGTCGGCGGTCAGCTGACAACGACGACCGATGTCGATAACTGGCCCGGGGATGTCGAAGGCTTGCAGGGACCGGAACTGATGCAACGCATGCAGCGCCATGCTGAACGCTTCGATACCCGAATCGTTCACGATCATATTCACACCGCGGATCTGCTGAAACGGCCATTTACGCTCCAGGGCGACCAGGGCACCTACACTTGTGATGCTCTTGTCATTGCTACAGGCGCTTCGGCTATGTACCTCGGCCTCGAGTCGGAGGAGAAATTCAAGGGCCAGGGCGTCAGTGCCTGCGCGACCTGCGATGGCTTCTTTTATCGCAAGCAGAAAGTAGCGGTTATCGGCGGGGGCAACACGGCGGTCGAAGAAGCGCTTTACCTCTCCAACATCGCAGACCACGTTACCCTGGTCCATCGCCGGGACGCACTTCGAGCCGAGAAGATCCTCCAGGATAAGCTCTTTGAAAAAGCTGAAAATGGCAACGTGACCCTGCTCTGGGATCATTCGCTGGATGAGGTTCTCGGCGACGGCACAGGCGTAACCGGTGCCCGGGTGCGTCATATGAAGACGGGCGAAACCCGGGATCTGGAGCTTGCGGGCGTTTTTATAGCCATAGGCCATAAACCGAATACAGACTTGTTCGAAGGTCAACTGGACATGGAGAATGGCTACATCCGTATTCTGTCGGGCCTCAATGGAATGGCTACCCAGACCAGCATCCCGGGCGTCTTCGCAGCCGGCGACGTAGCCGACCATGTGTATCGACAGGCCATCACCTCTGCCGGGTTCGGTTGCATGGCAGCGCTGGACTGCGAAAGATTCCTGGATCAGATAGCAAGCGCCAAAGGCTGACGGCGCGTCGACTTGAACAGGCTCTGCCTCTGCCTCGCGGCTTCGTAGCCTGCAAAGCAGTGCCTGTTCAGTCGGATCAAAACACGCCATAATTGCCCCATGACGACCCTCCCCTGGTTAGATACCCGCCAGCTCTGGTTTCCCGAACCTGCTTCCGCACTGGATGATCCAGACGGTCTTCTCGCCCTTGGCGGCGATCTGTCCCCGGAGCGCCTGTTGAAGGCATACAGCATGGGCATCTTTCCCTGGTACAGCCAGGATCAGCCTATCCTCTGGTGGTCGCCGGACCCCCGCTGCGTTATTTTTCCTGGTCGCCTGCATATATCGCGCAGTTTGCGGCGCACGCTAAACAGCCGCAGGTTCACTGTCACCATCGACACGTCATTCGATGCGGTTGTTGAAGCCTGCGCAGTTGAACGCTCAGAAGGAACCTGGATAACAGACGAAATGCGGCAGGCATACGCTCGCCTTCATCGGCTGGGCCACGCACACGCCTTTGAAGCCTGGAACACAAAGGGAGAGTTGGTTGGCGGGCTCTACGGCGTAGCGCTCGGTTGCTGCTTTTTCGGCGAGTCAATGTTCGCCCGCGAAACCGACGCGTCAAAAGTGGTTTTCGTGCACTGCGTCCGGCAACTTGAGAGTTGGGGATACGCTTTTATGGATTGCCAGGTCGAGAATGGCCATCTCATGTCTCTTGGGGCAGAGCTGATAGAAAGGACCACTTTCCTTACGCTCCTCAGGGATAATGTCGGTCGTCAGTGCAATGATCAAAGTTGGCACTTGCAGTGGGGTTGGTAGATTATATACGCACATAAGTCGGCCGATTAAGCACCGGCATCAGGTGCCATGATAATAATCATAATAGACCCGAAGGACCGGGGAGGACGCGTGATGAGCAGCCTGAAAACATTGATTTTCTTCGCTACGCCAGAGCATGAGTGCAGCTATTTACGTGATCGCGAAGCCACGACCATGTTCGTTGATCCCCGGGCCAAGGTGGACAAGCGTCTATACAGCCAACTGACAACGCTGGGCTTCCGCCGCAGCGGTTCCCATTATTACCGCCCCCACTGTAATGGCTGCAACGCCTGTGTCGCGGTGCGTATCCCCACTGAACGGTTTGAGGCCAATAGAAACCAGAAACGCGTGCTCAGGACCAATGCCGATCTTCAGCTCCAGTTAGTGCCTGTGCACTACCGTGACGAGTATTACTGCCTTTACGACCGCTACATCACGCAACGGCATCAGGACGGTGACATGTATCCACCCAGCCGGGAGCAGTTCACCAGTTTTCTGGTAGAGGGTGCGATTGACAGTTTCTTCCTGGAAATGCGTCACCGGGATCAGACGCTGCTCGGCCTGGCGGTCGTCGACATTCTCGATGACGGTTTCTCTGCTATTTACACCCTGTTTGATCCCGGGGTCGAAGACCGCAGCCTCGGCACGATGGCCGTCTTGTGGCAGATTGAAGAGGCTCGACAGCGTGGGCTACCTTTTGTCTATCTGGGTTATTGGATACGTGAGTGCCGGAAAATGAACTACAAGAGCCGGTTCAAACCTCTCCAGCATCTGCATCAGGGCCAGTGGGTCGACCTTGTGGAGACAACCTGATCAGCCGTCAGACGGTACCCCCCTCGGACATTTGTTTTGCCACTTGCAGCCATTTAAGGCAAAATTGCGCCATTCTGCCGCGTCGCTCTCCCAGCCGGGATACCCCAACGCCTGCGAAGTTGCGGCATTCAAAGCAAAGAGACACGGATCCACGACGTCCGATAGTGCTCTATCTGAACTGAATCAACGAGGTTTTACTGAATGGCGAAAGCTGATGTTATCGAAATGGAAGGCGTTATCGCTGACACCCTTCCCAACACCATGTTCCGGGTTGAGCTCGAGAATGGCCATATTGTAACGGCCCACATCTCAGGCAAAATGCGCAAAAACTACATCCGCATTCTGACCGGCGACAAGGTCAAGGTCGAACTGACCCCATACGATCTGAGCAAAGGCCGCATAACCTACCGCTACCGCTAAGCACTGCTCACGGGTTACCTGCCCAGCCCGACAGTTTCCTGCTCCGTGTGTAGCGGAGCCGCCTGATTTACCTCTAAATTACCGCTGGCGTCAGCACGATATTGACCCTGTCTGATATTAGCCAATGCTAGCCCGAACGAATTACTACTCTAGATCGAGTTCGTGCGCGCGCGCTGCGCTGCCGAAACAGATCAAAGAGCAGCCCTCTAGAGGCAAATTGAGCCCCGACGGATAATGACTCACTCAGACGAGTAATGACTCGTCGGTCTCATGCCCTCGGGAAGCTGGGTACGAAAAAAATCAGAGCCCCAAAAAAAGGGCCGATCAGTATCGGCCCTCAGTCTATCTCTATACGGCTTCAGCCGGCTCCGATTCGAACTCGAACACCAGTTCGTCGTTAACGAGCGTCACCTTGACCTCGCCACCATTCTCGGAGAGGCGCCCGAACAGGATCTCTTCAGCCATAGGCTTCTTGATCTTCTCCTGAATCAGGCGGGCCATAGGCCGGGCTCCCATCGTCTGGTCGTAGCCACGTTCCGCCAGCCAGACTTTGGCTTTTTCTTCAACATGAAGAACGACGCGTTTCTCATCCAGCTGCGCCTGCAGTTCGGTAAGGAACTTGTCGACCACATGCGTGATGGACTCTGGTTGCAAGGAGGCAAACTGGATAATGCCGTCGAGGCGATTTCGGAACTCCGGCGTAAACGTCTTGGAGATGACCTCCATCCCATCAGTACTATGATCCTGCGATGAGAAGCCGATGGATCTCCGCGCCAGCGTTTCAGCCCCGGCGTTGGTGGTCATTACCAGAATAACGTGACGGAAGTCAGCCTTGCGCCCGTTGTTGTCCGTCAAAGTACCGTGGTCCATAACCTGCAGAAGCAGATTGAAGACTTCGGGGTGTGCTTTTTCGATTTCATCCAGAAGCAGCACACAATGCGGGTGCTTGGTCACCTCTTCTGTCAGCAGACCGCCCTGATCATAGCCCACGTATCCCGGAGGAGCACCGATCAGACGGGATACAGTGTGACGCTCCATGTACTCGGACATATCGAAGCGCACCAGGTCGATACCCAGCACTTTCGCCAACTGCCGGGTAACCTCGGTCTTGCCCACGCCCGTCGGCCCGGCAAACAGGAACGCGCCATCAGGCTTTTCCGGTGATTTGAGACCGGCCCGAGCCAGCTTGATCGCGGTCCCCAATGATTCAATAGCCGCATTCTGGCCAAAAACGACCATTTTCAGATCACGCTCCAGGTTACGCAGCACGTCCTTATCAGTACTGGACACATTCTTGGGCGGAATCCGGGCGATGGACGCCACAATGTCTTCGATGGCCGATACGCCAATCACTTTTTTCCGCTTCGATGGCGCCATTAACCGCTGGCGTGCACCTGCTTCATCAATGACGTCGATTGCTTTGTCCGGGAGATGACGGTCAGTAATGTATCGTGCAGCCAACTCAGAAGCAGAGCGTAATGCTTTATCCGTGTACTTGATGTCGTGGTGCTTCTCAAAATGGGTGCGAAGGCCCTTGAGAATCTGATAGGTATCCTCAACGCTCGGCTCGTTCACATCGATTTTCTGGAAGCGTCGAGCCAGCGCGCTGTCTTTCTCAAAAATGCCCCGAAATTCAGAGAACGTCGTCGAGCCGATACAGCGGATCTGCCCGCCGCTGAGCAGTGGCTTGAGCAGATTGGACGCATCCATGACGCCACCGGATGCAGAGCCGGCGCCGATGATAGTGTGTATCTCATCGATAAACAGAATACCGTGATCACGTTTTTTCAACTCGGCCAACATCGACTTGAAACGTTTCTCGAAGTCGCCCCGATACTTGGTGCCGGCCAGCAAGGCGCCTAGATCGAGCGAAAAAACCTCGGCGTCCTTGATGATATCGGGCACATCCCCGTCGACAATCTTCTTGGCCAGCCCTTCCGCGATTGCCGTTTTGCCAACACCGGCTTCACCCACCAGCAGGGGATTATTCTTGCGCCGGCGAACCAGAATCTGAACAACTCTCTCAACCTCTGTTTCACGGCCAATTAATGGATCAATCCGACCGTTACGCGCCTGCTCGTTGAGATTCGTGGCGTAGCTTTCCAAGGGGTTGGACGCCGCACCCTCTTCGCCGCCGTCCTCCTGCGGCTGTTGCTCCTGCTCACCTGGGGCACCGTCCTCCTGACCCGCAACCTTGGATATACCATGGGAGATGAAGTTGACCACATCGATACGCGCGACGTTCTGCTTCTTCAGAAGATAAACCGCCTGGCTCTCCTGCTCGCTGAAGATGGCCACAAGCACATTAGCCCCGGTAACTTCTTTCTTACCTGAGGACTGCACATGGAACACGGCCCGTTGGAGCACACGCTGGAAACCAAGCGTCGGCTGTGTTTCGCGCTCCAGGTCATTGGTGGGAATGAGCGGCGTTGTAGAGTCAACGAACTCTGAAAGCTCGTCGCGCAGCCGATTGAGGTCGGCTCCACAGGCCTTTAGGACCCGCAAGGCCGAGTCATTTTCGAGAAGCGCCAATAGCAGGTGCTCCACGGTCATGAACTCATGCCGTTTCTCACGGGCAGTCTTGAACGCTGCATTCAGCGTCAATTCGAGGTCTTTGCTCAGCATGGGTCACCCCGACGTCTAGGTCTTCAGTCAGCTCGCTCTAACTCGCACAAAAGTGGATGCTGGCATTCAGCAGAATACTGATTCACCTGCGCCGCTTTTGTCTCTGCGATATCCCGAGTATAGACACCGCAGACGGCTTTGCCTTCTGTATGCACAGTTAACATCACCTGAGTCGCCTTTTCTTCGGTCAACGCGAAGAACGACATCAGCACCTCAACAACAAAATCCATGGGTGTGAAATCGTCGTTCAGCATTACTACCTTATACAACGACGGGCGTTTAAGCGCCGGTTTTGAGGTCTCCGTTATGACATGCTCGTCATGTCCGGGTTCCCCATCGTTATCCTGATTAAATGTAATCAATGTCGCTTCCAGAATCTGCATGGTCTGCTACCGGATCGTTCCTCGCCTCCAGGGGAATAGGTCGCCATCCATCGTTTGAACAGGAAACCGCGCCCGCGCCAGGCAAAAAATGGCGTTACATACCCTGAAATGGTAACGGGACGGACTAAGTTCAACCACCAATGTGACACGAATCAATAATAGCGGCCATTAAGTGGTGCAACCAGTGCTTTGTCTATTGACTCTGGAGCCGTATTGACCGAAATTGAAATCCTCAGCAGCGAATGTCAAAAAAATCCCAATTACAATAACGGAGTAACCGCGCCAGACAGCCTATGGGAGCAAGCCTCTCCCTGCGGAGGGCGGCCAGGACACTCGTTCCAGGATGATGAGCCCCAGGTAGATGCTGTTGTTGATCCTACCGAGTACGTGGCGCCGGCGATCCAGGTGATCGAGTAACATCAAGGGAGTTGAAAATGCCTCAAGGTAAAGTTAAGTGGTTCAACAACGCGAAGGGCTACGGCTTCATTATCGAAGAAGGATGTACTGAAGACCTTTTTGCCCATTTCTCTTCCATCCAGATGGAAGGCTACAAAACGCTTAAAGCCGGCCAGCGGGTCGAATTCGAGAAGAAGCCAAGCGACAAGGGTGTTCATGCCGTTGGAATTGTGCCACTGGATAAGCCTGAGCGCAGAGCCGACGCGAGTGACGAAGACACCGACGAGAGACATGACACGGATGCTGAGTCCATGGGCAGCGCATCTCATGTGGCGTCTTTCTGAGACAAGTCTCATACTAATTTTTGGGCTGCGATAACCAGTTCGCCGCTCCATTTCCTCCCGACGACACCTCATCCCTGGGGTGTCGTGAGGCCGCATGAGCCCTTCACAGCGCCCCTAACACGGTATTTCCCAGTCTCCCCACGCTCCTTTGCGTCGACCGATCTGTAATGTTTGGGCTGTCATTGGAAGCACCAGCCTAACTCAACTGTCATCTGCGTGGCTCCCGTGCAAGCTGAATAATAAAGATTTCCCCGCCTGATTCCGCCTCGGCCCAAACCTGTCCACGGCAGCTTGGCCTGTTCAAGATATATTGGCCATAAAAAAAGGTGGCCTGAGCCACCTCCTCCGTCTGCGGATGTTCTCTGCAGAACGCCTGACCCCGCCTATTCCATGTTTGAAATAACAGCGTCGCCGAACTCGGAACACTTCAGCAGAGTCGCATCGGGCATCAAGCGCTCAAAGTCATAGGTTACCGTCTTGGCCGCGATGGCGCCGGACATACCCTTGATCACGAGATCCGCGGCTTCGACCCAACCGAGATGGCGAAGCATCATTTCAGCCGAGAGAATGATTGAGCCTGGGTTAACCTTATCCTGGCCGGCATACTTGGGCGCAGTACCGTGAGTCGCCTCAAACATGGCAACGGATCCCCCGAGGTTGGCGCCCGGCGCGATGCCGATACCACCCACCTCTGCTGCCAGTGCGTCTGAGATGTAGTCGCCGTTGAGGTTGAGTGTGGCTATGACACTGTAATCATTAGGACGCATCAGTATCTGCTGCAGGAAGGCATCAGCGATAACGTCTTTAATGACGATCTCACGGCCGGTGTTAGGGTTGGTGAATACATGCCATGGACCACCATCGAGCGCCGTTGCGCCGAAACGGTCCCGCGCGAGCTCATAACCCCATTCACGGAATGCACCTTCCGTGAACTTCATGATGTTGCCTTTGTGCACCAGGGTCACCGAGGGCTTATCATTGTCGATGGCGTACTGGATGGCCTTGCGCACCAATCGCTGGGTGCCTTCACGAGAGACTGGCTTGATACCGATACCACAGCCTTCTGGAAAACGGATATTCTTGACGCCCATCTCTTCGCGCAGGAAGCGTATCAGTTTAATCGCCTCATCAGAGTCCGCTTTCCATTCAATGCCCGCGTAAATATCTTCTGAGTTTTCCCGGAAGATAATCATATCGGTCAGTTCTGGATGCTGGACCGGACTGGGCACGCCCTCGAACCAACGCACGGGACGGATACAGGCGTACAGATCGAGCGCCTGACGCAGTGCAACGTTGAGTGACCGGAACCCCTCGCCGACCGGAGTCGTCAGAGGACCTTTGATACTTACCGAGTATTCCCGCAGCGCTTCCAGGGTTTCATCAGGCAGCCAGGTATCGGGCCCATAAATCTTAGTCGCCTTCTCACCACAGTATGTTTCCATCCAGATGATAGAGCGCTTGGAGCTATATGCTTTCTGCACTGCGGCGTCGACCACCTTCATCATGACCGGCGTAATGTCCGCGCCGATGCCGTCGCCTTCGATAAAAGGAATGATCGGGTGGTTCGACACATTCAGGGACAGGTCCGCGTTGACAGTGATTTTGTCACCGTCCGTCGGAACCGTTATCTTTTGGTATCCCATGGTTATCTCCGTATTGAGCCAATATAAACTGCAAAACTTCCCGTGCAGCTACCGTCCCGCGACACTAACGTGTACATGACGCCAGCCAGTGCATAAAAACATGGTGACACCCCACTCTGCAGCGCTGCCTGCCCTACCCAGTCAGGCTCAGGCTTGTGGCGCTGCTACCTTGCAAATTCAGGTAGTGCGCGCATAGGCTACGTTTCCGGGTGTGTCTTGTTCAGGCCGCCATCTTAGAGCTTTTTTACAGAATTTTGTAGTTTAACTACATCGCGACGCTGCAGAAGTCAGCTCATCGGTAATTTTTTTACAGAACCCGACAAAACGATGGCTATCCTTATTCGCCTCAACAAGCCTTTTAATGTGCTCTGTCAGTTCACAGACGAGGCTGGCCGACCGACCCTGGCCGATTACGTAGAGAAAAGCGGCGTATACCCTGCAGGGCGCCTCGACTATGACTCAGAAGGGCTGGTGTTACTGACCGACGACGGCGCTCTGCAAAACCGGATAGCCGCGCCGGACAACAAACTAAAGAAAACCTACTGGGTCCAGGTAGAGGGCGTGCCCGCTCAAGGTGCTCTCGAAGCTCTGCGGACAGGCGTCGTTCTGCGGGACGGTAAAACCGCGCCTGCTGGCTGCAAGCAAATTCCCGCGCCCGAACTCTGGCCGCGGACGCCCCCTGTTCGTTTCCGGCTTAGCATCCCGACGACATGGCTGGAACTGGTGCTTACTGAGGGCAGAAACCGCCAGGTACGCCGCATGACCGCGGCGGTTGGCCATCCAACCCTGAGATTGGTGCGCGTTGCGGTCGGGCCATGGCACCTTGATCAACTTGCACCCGGCGAAAGCGCCCAGCAAGAGGTACACTTACCCCGCGCCAGGAAACCGGAAAAGGCCCGTGAGAAAAAGAAACGTATCGACGCGGGCCACACCTCACCTCGTCGGTCGCGCCGGTAACTTTGAAAACAACTGAAGCGCGACCCAGCGACAAAAGGCGGAACAGACCTATGAACCCTGCCCCACATATGACAACCGCCGTGATTGTAGAGCGTGAGAGTCGGTTCCTCATGGTCGAAGAACGCAGTGGCGGCCAGATAGTTTACAACCAGCCTGCGGGTCATGTGGAACCGGGTGAATCCATACTTGCAGCGGCCCGGCGCGAAGCCTTGGAAGAGACCGGCTGGGAGGTTCGGCTCGAACACTTCCTGGGTTTCTACACCTACCTGTCACCATCGAATGGGGTGACCTATTGCCGTTTCTGCTTTACAGCCACGCCGGTCCGGCACCTGACCACGGTGCTAGACCAGGACATTATCGCGGCACACTGGCTTGACCTGGAGGCCATTGAGGGGCATCAGGAAAAACTGCGCAGCCCGCTCGTACTGGAATGCATACATCACTACCTCGCCGGGCGGCGCTACCCGCTGGATCTGATCCATGAGTTTCATTTGGAGCCCCAAGGCTGACAGCGACGCCGCCGGCCTTTACACTAACGCCCAAAATCCGCTGAAGATCGTGTCCTTCCGGCTCGCATGGATACCGGAAAGCACGCTCGTCCCGAGGTCAAATGAACTCCACTAACTCAGGAATCCGTGTGGTCGTCGGCATGTCTGGCGGCGTGGACTCTTCGGTATCTGCAGTCCTGCTAAAAGAACAGGGTTATCAGGTCGAGGGCCTGTTCATGAAGAACTGGGACGAGGACGACGGCACAGAATATTGCACGGCCATGGCCGACCTGGCCGATGCCCGGGCGGTGTGTGAGAAAATCGGCATTCCCTTGCATACTGCAAGCTTTGCTGCGGAATACTGGGACCGGGTCTTCGAGCATTTCCTGGAAGAGTATGGCGCCGGACGCACGCCCAACCCGGACATACTGTGCAACAAGGAAATCAAGTTTCGCGCGTTTCTGGACTATGCGCAGACGCTCGGCGCCGACTACATCGCAACGGGCCACTACGCACGCCGCCGTATTAAGGACGCCAGCGCCGAGTTGTTAAAGGGGCTCGACCCGAACAAGGATCAGAGCTATTTCCTGCACGCCGTATCGGGAGACCGGATAGCGCGTACGCTCTTTCCCGTGGGCGAAATCGAGAAACCCCGGGTGCGGGCGATCGCCGAAGCGCAGGGTCTGATCACCCACGACAAGAAAGACAGCACCGGGATCTGCTTTATCGGCGAACGCAAGTTCAGCGATTTTTTGCGCCAGTATCTCCCCGCCCAGCCCGGGGAAATTAAAACCCCCGAAGGCGAGGTTATAGGTCGTCACCAAGGCCTCATGTATCACACCATTGGCCAGCGCCAGGGCCTGGGTATCGGCGGGCTGACCAAACATGGAGATGCGCCCTGGTATGTTGCCGAGAAAGATCTCGACGCCAACGTCCTGATTGCGGTCCAGGGTAAGGAGCATCCCCTGCTCTACTCGACAAGCCTCACGACGAGCAAAGTCGACTGGGTCGCTGGCGCTGCGCCGCCGATGCCGCTACGTTGCAAGGCGAAAACCCGATACCGTCAGCCCGACCAGCCGTGCCTGGTTGAAACCTTACCAGCGGGCGGTTTTCGCGTAGTCTTCGACGAACCGCAGCGGGCTGTAACTCCGGGACAGTCCGTGGTGTTTTACCTGGACCAGGTCTGCCTTGGCGGCGGTGTGATTGACTCACGAGCGCGCGCGGACCGGACTGGAAGTCACCCCTGCGTGGACCACCCGGCCGACGACCACAATACTGCGTCAGAGCAAGGCGCTGCCCAATAGCAAGGACCAGTCGCTTGAATAATAGTTTTGACAATCAGCTACTGGCCCTGGCCGGTGTTTTCCAGGCTGCCACCCTCGTGCAACAGATTGCCCACCGGGGCACCTGTGACGAAACTGCGATGGATGCGAGTATCAATTCGCTCTTTGTTACCGACCCCGACCACACCCTTGACGTATACGGGGACCTCTACAAGCTGCGTGAAGGGCTGGCATTGCTCGGCGGCGCGCTCGACCGCCAGACCAGTCAAAAGGACGTAGAGGTACTCCGCTACGCGCTTAACCTGATCCATCTGGCGGGTCGTTTGAGAAAGAATAGTGACATGCTCACCGTCATCGGTAGCCGCATCGAACAGGCGAGGCGTGGTGTCGAGCACTTCGGGGTACGGCACACAAATGTCATTGCCAACCTCGCGTCCATTTATGTCGACACGATCAGTACGTTTCGCATGCGCATCCAGGTCACGGGAGAACCCGGGCATCTGAGGGTTGAGGAAAACGCCGCGCGCATTCGCGCTCTGTTGCTGGCCGGCATTCGGTCAGCCGTACTCTGGCATCAGTTAGGGGGAAGGCGCTGGCAGCTTATTTTCCGCCGCAAGCGCGTCGCTGAAGCAGCGCAGGCTCTACGGCGGCAGCTCGACTGATGTTCGCGCGGCTGAAGCGCTGACCTTTATCGGTTAACATGCCCATCCCACAATAGAAAAATTCCCAGTCAATGTGTTCCGTGCGGGCACCCCCAGCCGGATAATCCAGCTTTTTTGTCTGCAAGAGAGGTTTGATCGATGGAGCTGACCGCCCTTACCGCCGTTTCCCCGGTCGATGGTCGCTACGGCCAGAAGGCCAAGGTTTTTCGCGAAATTTTTAGTGAGTACGGTCTGATCCGGGCTCGCGTAACGGTTGAAATCCGATGGCTACAAGCGCTGGCGGGGCACTCCGGTATTGCCGAAGTACCCCCATTCTCTGACGCGGCCAATCAGTTTCTGGACGGCCTGGTACAAGGCTTCAGTCTTGCCGACGCCGAACACATCAAGTCAATTGAGCGCACGACCAACCACGACGTTAAGGCGGTTGAGTACTTTATCAAAGAGCGCTTCCAGGCCGAGCTCGATACGCTGCCGGAGCTCGAAGCTGTAACGGAATTCGTGCATTTTGCGTGTACGTCCGAAGACATCAATAACCTTTCACACGGCCTGATGCTACGCGAAGGGCTCGACCTCGGCTTGCTACCAGCCATGGATCAGATTATCGAACAACTGGCTCAACTGGCTGAAACTTTTGCCGATCAGCCCATGCTGTCCCGCACCCATGGTCAGACCGCATCGCCGAGCACGGTCGGTAAGGAACTGGCCAATGTGGTTTTCCGCCTGAACCGACAGCGCCGGCAGATTGCTGAGGTCAAGCTTCTGGGTAAGGTCAACGGTGCGGTCGGCAACTACAACGCCCATCTGAGCGCGTACCCCGGTATCGACTGGGCGCGCCATGCCAATAACTTCGTCAATTCCCTCGGGCTGGACTGGAATCCTTACACGACCCAGATCGAACCCCATGACTACATTGCCGAGCTTTTCGACGCGGTTGCCCGCTTCAACACGATCCTGATAGACCTCAATCGGGACATCTGGGGCTATATCTCCCTGGGCTATTTCAAGCAGCGCACTGTGGAGGGGGAAATCGGCTCTTCCACCATGCCCCACAAGGTCAATCCGATAGACTTCGAGAACTCTGAAGGCAACCTCGGTATTGCCAACGCCCTGCTGAGCCACCTTGCGGCCAAGCTCCCCGTTTCCCGGTGGCAACGGGACCTGACCGACTCGACCGTGTTACGGAACCTGGGCGTCGGCTTTGCCCATAGTCTGATAGCCTACGAAGCAACGCTCAAAGGACTGGGCAAGCTAGAGCTGAATGCCACCCGGCTTGATGCAGATCTGGACCAGGCCTGGGAGGTGCTGGCCGAGCCAATACAGACAGTCATGCGCCGGTACCGCATCGAAAAGCCCTATGAAAAGCTCAAGGCGCTAACCCGCGGGAAAACAATGTCGCCGGAGCTGATCCGCGAGTTTATTCAGACCCTGGATCTACCCGAAGACGCCCGCCAGGAGCTGCGGGATCTTACCCCTGCAAGCTATACCGGGGACGCCGCAGTGCAGGCCAAGACTATTCGCCAGTGGCTGAAGCGCTAACATGACCGATACTCTCGGCCGTACTCTGGGCCATATTTTGGGCGATATCAGCGTTGAGGCGTTTCTGCGGGACTACTGGCAGAAGAAGCCTCTGCTTATCCGGCAGGCTATCCCCGACTTCCAGTGTCCGGTGGAGCCTGATGAGCTTGCCGGTCTCGCCTGCGAAGCCGAGGTCGAGTCGCGTCTCGTGATCGAATCGGAGAATGGCAAGCCCTGGCAGCTTCATAACGGTCCCTTCCCCGAATCGCGCTTCGCCTCGTTGCCGCCCAGCCACTGGACCTTGCTCGTTCAGGGGCTCGATCATTGGGTGCCGGCCGTAGCGGACCTGCTCGATGAGTTCCGGTTTATCCCTAATTGGCGCGTCGATGACGTCATGGCCAGCTATGCCCCAGTGGGGGGAAGCGTCGGGCCGCATTTTGACGACTACGATGTGTTTCTCCTTCAGGCCGAAGGCCAGCGGCGCTGGCAGATAGGAGGGGCTTGTGATTTTTCCACGCCTCGGGTCGAAGGCACGCCACTGAGGATCATTGCCAACTTTGAGGCAGAGAGCTCGTTTCTGCTGGAGCCGGGCGACATGCTCTACCTGCCCCCGCGAATCGCCCACTGGGGCATCGCCGAGAACGACTGCATGACTCTATCGGTCGGCTTTCGCAGCCCCAGTCATGAGGACATCCTGATCGGGTTCAGTGACCACGCCGCCGCGACGCTTGAATCTGGCCAGAGATACATGGACCCGGACCTGAAGCGCCCGGAAAATCCCGGCCTGATCGATGCCGGGGTGCTGGACAAGCTGGCCGGGGTCATACGGCGGCATCTGGATGACCCAGGCAAGCTGGCCAGCTGGTTTGGCCAGTCAGTAACAGCGCCCAAGGATAGCGGCGTCGTAAGCGCACCAGACGAACCGTACACCGCGACGGACCTGCAGGAGCTGGTGGGCGAGGGGCGCCCCCTGTGCTGGAACGAGGGAAGCCGCTTTGCCTATACTGAGGCAGGCGAGGCGCGCCTGCTATTCGTCGATGGCGAGCAGTACATACTGCGTGGCGATGCCCGCCACTTTGCGCCGGTACTCTGTGCAGGCCGGCATCCTGACATGCATGAACTGGCGCAATTGCTACAGGATCCGACCCTACTGGATTTAGCGCTTCATCTCTGCAACCAGGGCAGTCTTTACGTGCCCGATGACGAGCCGGATGAATAATAGCGCTAACCCGGCGTCACGCCATAGAGGAGCTAAAGTCGATGGCCGCGGGCCCCGCTAGCCTTCAATTTGAACTGAGCGTCCACACCTGGGATGACTGCCCCGATGAGCTTCGCCAACTCAGGCACGACGTTTTTGTAGACGAGCAGAAGGTACCACCGGACCTTGAGTGGGACGAGACCGATGCTGTAGCCGAGCACTTTCTGGTGCGTAACGCCTCCGGCGCCGCCATTGCTGCGGCCCGGCTTTTCGCAGATGGTGAGGATGGTCGCATAGGGCGAATGGCCGTCTCCCATAAATATCGTGGATCAGGTGCCGGGCTGTGGCTGCTGCGCAAGCTGATGTCTCATGGCTGTAGCGCTTACCGGCATTTCGTTCTGAGCGCTCAGGCGTATGCCATCCCCTTCTACCAGCGAGCCGGCTTCCTGGTTTGTTCCGAACCTTATCAGGATGCAGGCATCCCGCACCGAAGCATGCGCTGCACCGCTGCCATGCTGGTACTGAACCAGCCGGCTGAGACTGAAGTGCCGCTGCACCTGGAACAGGACACGACCAGCTGGCAGTTGCAGAGTCATGCGGACTGGAACGGTGCCATTGATGCGCTGGCCAGCCAGGCCCGCCAGCGTTTCTGGCTATACGAGCCGAAGCTGGATGGTAGTCGCTACAACCGCGAATTTCTCCGTGACGCACTGTCGATGTTGGCCAGACGCAGCCGCTACAGCGAAGTGCGCTTTATCGTCGCTGAAGACAAGTCTCTGGTCGAGCATCACCACCGGCTGACTGACCTGATCCGCAGGCTCCCGAGCCATGTGCAGCTGCGCGTTCTGAATGCGGAGCTGCCTGAGCCCTCCAGCAGTTTCGCTCTGGCCGACGCGGCGGGCGTAGCCTATCGGCACGAGGCCCCTTTACCGAGGGGGTTCGCGAACTTCAACGCCCCTGGCCGGGTCAGGTCGCTGGAGGACGAATTCCAGCGTCTGTGGAGTAGCGGCAAGCGCTCGCCGGAACTGCGCAGCATGCTGCTCTAGCCAGACGCTATTCCTCAACTGGCGAGACGCAGTCCACCCGTGTGGCACCCTGCTCGCTACGGGCCAAGCAGCCGGCGGCCTTAACCTGCAACCCAGCGCGTGTCAGCGCTCGGAAGAATGGCTGAGCATAGGCCCGGTTGGCACGAACTGCTCCAGAAAGCCCGCCACCTCCACATCCATCTCTGCCGCCACTTCCGCCATGAGCCAGCGCAACCAGCGGTGGTCGGCATTGTGCTGGAGTAACGGACTCCAGGCCATTTTCAACTCCATGGGCGGAATATCAAAAGGCGGGCGCTTTGCAACAAGCCCCGCATGGTCCCGTTGCAGCCACGCGGCCCGGCTGGGAAGTGTCGCGATGAGGTCATTCTGTTCGGCCAAAAGCATCGCGACCTGATAATGCCGGGTAAACACTGAGATTCGGCGTTTGCAGCCCAGCCTCCCCAGTGCCTCATCAACCCACCCCAAACGCTGGACGTCCTGAGGGTTCACGCCGACACCGATCCCGAAGCCGGTCTTGCTTACCCATATATGCGATGCAGCAAGGTAGGTATCGAGGGTGAACGGCTCCCGCAGGATCGGGTTCTCTCTGCTCATGAGACAGGCAAAGTGATCGGACCAGAGCGTTTTCTGGTGGAATGACTGGGGAAGTTTGTCGAAGCGGTTTATGGCCATGTCGACCCTGCCCTGGTCCACATCGGCAAAGGTAACATCGCTGGGCGTAAGCACGTCCAGAGTAACCATGGGGGCTTCCTGACGCAGATAACGCAACACCCGTGGCATCAATGTCGACTCGGCGTAGTCACTCGCCATCACACGGAACACCCGCTGGCTTTCAGCGGCTGAAAAATCCCGGCTCGGCTGCACTGCCCGCTCCACTTCGGCCAGTATGCCGCGCACCAGCGGTTGCAGTTCAACAGCCCGAGCCGTCGCTGTCATACCCTCACTGGTACGGACCAGAATAGGGTCGCCAAACAGGTCCCTGAGTCGCCGCAAGCCGTTGCTCATGGCGGGTTGCGTGATACCGAGGTGATTTGCCGCCTTGGTGACGCTTTTTTCCCGCAACAGCGTATCGAGGTAGACCAGGAGGTTCAGATCGACACGAGACAAATCCATTAACAAACCTTTTGATGATTAGCCAGTCGCCCTTTATGCAGGGCAATTGTAAAATTCTGCGTAAGCGCCTGATATTCGCAGGCCATGGAACTAATCCGGACCGGCCTGGACTATACTGACGCGAAGTCTCGTTTCATTCGGAAATGCGTATGTCAACTGCCGCCATCATCATATTATTCTTCACCACCCTGGCGGCGATAGGGATTTTGTTCTTCGTGCAATCCAGGGAAAGGAACAGGATAGAGCGAGCCCGTCGACTGGCCGCGGCCGAGGACGCGTTTCGTCACGGCCTGCGTCTGCTCGATGAACTGCCGCCAACTTATCTGAGTAAAGAGCTGCGGCATACCGTGCTTGCTCACCTTGAGGTTATCGCGTCCCGGCTCAAGTCGCTCCGCTCGACGCTTGATGCGGACGCCAAGCTGGCCCGTACCCGCGCCAGTCTCGAACAGGCGCCTGCCGGACCGGAAACAGTCCTGCAGATTAATGCACCTGACGTTAGTCGAAATCTGAAATCGCTGCTTGAGTCACTCTTCCGATTAGTGGAAAAACAGCATAAAACCGGCAAGCTACCGGCCGCCGAAGCCCGCAAACAGCTCACACACATTCTGTACCTTGGCGTGCTGACTCAGGCAAGCCTGAACATGACGCTGGCCCAACAGGAAGCCGAACAGGGCAACCTCAGAAAAGCCATAAACCAGTACCGCCAGGCTGCAACAGAGATGGGTAAAGCCAAGGACCATGCGGGCGCGAGCAAAGTCATTGAAACATGTCGCGCACGGATTCAGGAACTCGAGAAACGCGCAGATCCTGCTGCGACGAAGAAAAGTGCCCAAGGTTCACCCGACAAGAGCCGTCTTGATGAACAACTGGATGAACTCATACATGACGAGGAGGCCTGGAAGAAACGCTCGGACTTTGAGTCCTGATTCCAGGATGCCACCTGCCCGAGCAGATCAATTCCCGAGGTCGACTCGCTCGATGGCACCAGGAGAACGTCAACGCCCGTGAAGATTAACGTTCCACAAAGACTTTCGGTTCGCCTGACCTGGTACACCGTACTGTGGGCGCTGATCCTGGGGCTGATCATTAACCTCTTTCAGGTAACCATCGACTACTTCAACGCCAGTCGCGAGATGGACGCCGACATCCAGGCCCTGATGGAGATCAGTCACAGTCCGGCCTCCCAGATTGCCTACAACCTGGATACCCGCCTGGCCGAAGAACTGCTGGAAGGATTGCTGCGGCACCCGGCTATCGTCAAGGCCAGTATCGCCGGGCCGACCGGGGCCATCATGGCGGATAGCCGACGGGAACTGCCGGCATCACCCTATCGCTGGCTCAGTGATCTGCTGTTCGGCACTCAACGCAGCTACGCAGACCATCTTGAAGTGGACGCACTCGTTGACATCGAACTCGGGGTGTTGCGGCTGGATGTGGACACCTACCACTACGGGACAAGCTTCCTCCGACGCGCAGCCCAAACCCTGCTCACAGGTTTCGCAAAGAGCCTTATCCTTTCGATAATCCTTCTGGTTGTTTTTTACCTGGTGCTGACGAAGCCCCTGTTCCGGGTCATCGAGTTTCTGGTCCGCGTTGACACGGACGAGCCCGAAAGAATCCGCCTACCCTCGCCGCGAGGTCACGACGACGACGAGATCGGGCTGCTGGTAAGGATCACCAATCAGCACCTCGATACCATCGGAGCCAACCTGCAGAAACTGCGGCAGGCCGAAGGCAGGCTCAAAGGCTACAACGAACAGCTGGCCCAAACAGTTGCCGACCGTACACGCGAGATTTCCGATAAAAACCTGGCGTTGCAGCAGTCCAACCGAGCGCTGATTGACGCCAAGGAAGACGCCGTCAGGCGCGCCCAGGCCCGGGCCGACTTTCTGGCCAGCATGAGCCACGAGATCCGGACGCCGCTTAATGGTCTGTTGGGAATGCTTGCGCTCTCCATGGAAGAGCAGATGTCGCCTTCCCAGCGGAATCGCCTGGAGATATCCCACACTGCCGGTCAGAACCTGCTCAACCTGCTGAACGATATCCTCGACATTTCCAAAGTCGAAGCGGGCAAGCTGGATATAGAACAGATTGAGTTCAGCCTGCGGGAAGTCGCCGAGCAATCAGCCCTGCTTATGGCGGACCAGGGACGACGAAAAGGCGTAGAAGTGGTGACCCAGATTGCGCCGGACCTGCCCGACCAGTTCGTCGGCGACCCGACGCGAATCAGGCAGGTGATCAACAATCTGCTCAGCAACGGCATTAAATTCACGCCGCGGGGCGAGGTCCGTCTCGGCGTGGATTTCAGCAAGAACGAAGCACGCATAACCGTAAGCGACACCGGTATCGGCCTCTCCGCGGAGGATCAGCGCAGAATCTTCTCGCCGTTTGCCCAGGCTAATACGGACACAACTCGGCGGTACGGCGGGACCGGGCTGGGCCTGACCCTCTGCCGGCAGCTTGTAGAACGAATGCACGGGCAGATCACTATTGATTCCCGGGAGAATCGGGGCACGACATTCCTGGTTCGTATCCCCATCGAAGCCCGACCTCAACAGCCTAAGCCCGTTAATGCGCTCGGGTTGACCGGGCGGCGGGTAGCGCTTGTGATTGACCACGAGAATCCGCACCTGAAACCTTTGCGGGATCTGCTGATCTATTGCGGCATCGTACTCTCTGAGGACGCCGCCGACCCCGCGGCTGAACTCGTCATCGCTGAAAGCCAGTATATTGCCAATCTCGCCACCGAGCACCCGCTCTTACAGTTCGGTGCACCCGCCATGGTGGACACGCCCGGCCCGCTACCTAGCATTTCGGTTCCCCTGACCCTCAGGCAAGTCATTGACACCCTGACTGCAGCCCTGAACCCACAATCGCCGCAGCACAATGGTCCTGCACAGGTTCCGAACTACGCCAGCACCAGGCCATTACGCGTATTGCTGGTTGAGGATAATAGGGTTAACCAGATCGTGGCCGGCGGCATCCTGAAAAAACTCGGGCATGAGGTAGACGTAGCGGATAACGGTGAGCGCGCGCTGGCAGCGCTACGCCAGCGCAGCTATGACGCCATCCTGATGGACATCCAGATGCCGGTAATGGATGGCTTCGAAACCGCCAGACAGATCCGCAGCGTCCTCAAACTAGGCAAAGTCCCTATTATCGCGGTCACCGCGAACGTGATGCAGGGTGACCGGGAAGCCTGTCTTGAAGCAGGAATGGACGACTACATTACCAAGCCCTACAGTCTCGAGGCGCTCTGTCGCAAGTTGGCCCAGTGGGTGCCCACCTGAAGGCGGCGTCTGAGACTAGCCCAGTAGCTGTTCGACGTCTTTACGCAGTTCCTCAGGCTTGGCTGTAGGCGGGTACCGTTTCACGACCTCTCCATCCCGGTTGACCAGGAACTTGGTAAAGTTCCATTTGATGCGTTCTGATCCCATGACGCCTTTCGCCTGACTCTTGAGGTATTGAAACAGCGGGTGGGTCTCAGGGCCGTTGACTTCGAGCTTCGCAAACATGGGAAAATCAACGCCATAGTTCAGTGAACAAAACTGGCTGATCTCGTCATTAGAGCCGGGGTCCTGACTCAGGAATTGATTGCAGGGAAACCCTAGAACCTCCAGCCCCTTCTCATGGAGCTGCTCGTATAGCTTCTGCAAGCCTTCAAACTGTGGGGTAAAACCGCATTTGCTCGCAGTGTTCACAATCAGAAGCACTTTGCCCTGGTACTCGCCCATCGGCCTGGTCTCACCGGCTATGGTTTGTACCTGAATATCGTACAGGGATTGGGGTACCGACATTGCTTCTCTCCATCTGCTATCGCTGAGTTACGACTTGTTTGATTGGCCGGCTTCAGGCTTGACAAGGAAGCCGGGCGTCTCTGCCGAGTCCGACCATACGCCGGACAAAGCTGCAGCGCTAGTGTCCCGTGAGCCTGCCCACGGACACAGGTTGGCTGCACATAGCATCAATCGTTCACGGTTCGGGAGTTTCAGGTTCGGCGGTGTCAGGTTCGGGCGTGGCCTACGGCGTGTGAGAGTATGCGACTCACGTGGGCCATCGGTCTTCCACTCTCGCGGCACCACGCTACAAACTGCCGGTTGATCCGCTCCAGATCTGCTTTGCGCGTCGGCTTATCGTCGACCACGCCGTAAAGCATGAGCGCCTGAATGACATCATCCGTCAAAAGGAACGTGTCCCATCCTGCCAGCCGCAGGAAGCGCGGGGCAGACATACCGCCGAGCCGCACGAACTGCCTGGCCAAGTCACGCCAGAGCAGCACCAGCTGCTCATCCGACCATGCCCCTAGCCAACGGCCGAAGCCTCCCGCTTGCCGGCCAAGGTCGACCATGACCGCCGCATTGGCTGGAATGGTTTTTAGCTTACCCCAGTGCCTGATCAACTCAGGCTCCAGCATCGCCCGTTCCAGCTGCTCCTCGCTGAGCAACATCAGCTTTTCGGGTTCAAAGTCCCAGAAATAGCGCTCAAAGGCAGGCCATCGTTCGTTGATGACCCGGTGTTGCATCCCTGCCTGAAATACTCGACGGGTCATGGCGGAAAGGAACCAGCGATCGGGTTTGGCTTCCAACTGCTTGCGGTCCAGGACCGGCGGAAGCACTAACGCCAGTGCCTCTGCGCCGCCCAGCTTCTGCTGAGCGTTCTGCTCTATCTCAAGCCAGGGTGTCATTTTTCCTCACGGTCGTCCCGATCCAGCTCCAGTGAAGCCGAGTTGATGCAGTAGCGCTCACCGGTCGGCGCCGGGCCATCGTTGAAAACGTGCCCCAGGTGAGCTTCGCAGCGACTGCAGACCAGCTCCGTGCGGACCATACCGTGGCTGGTGTCAGTGTGCGCTTCAACGTTCTCGCCGGCTACGGGTTGCCAGAAACTGGGCCAGCCTGAGCCGGAATCATACTTGTGTTCCGACAGAAACAGGGGTTGACCACAGCACGCGCATTTGTAGGTACCGGCCTCCTTGCAGTCGTTGTACTCGCCCGTGAAGGGCGCCTCTGTGCCTCGTTGCCGGGTTACCCGGTATACGTCTGGGGACAGCTTCTGTTGCCACTCTTCATCCGGTATCTGTACTTTTTTCATCACTAGAGCCTCAGCTACAATAGAAGTCGGGGCACCGGCTTAGCCGAACGCCCGAACTGTGTCTATTCTGTCGTAAATGTCTCGTCTCACGCCCGCGTTCGCTTGCTCAGGTCAGCGGAGGGTGGCCCGGGCTTTCGCCAGTATGCGTATCTGTGCTCTTACAGGTACAGTCTTGCAGATACACTCTTGCCAGCACATTCTCGCAAGTTCGCTTTCGCAAATAAGCTGGCGCGTCACCGATCCAAGGATTGCCGACCATCATGCAAGTTTTCAAGAAGTCCGCCAAGCTAGAGAACGTCTGTTACGAAATCCGCGGCAACGTCATGCGCGAGGCGCGTCGGCTGGAAGACGAAGGCCACCGCATTCTCAAGCTTAACATCGGCAATCCGGCCCCGTTCGGCCTCGATGTGCCCGAGGAGATCCAGCAGGACGTCATCTACAACCTGCCGCTGGCCCAGGGTTACTGTGAGTCCAAAGGCCTGTTCTCGGGCCGCAAGGCGGTTATGCACTACTGCCAGCAGCGCGGTATCGACGGGGTCAATATAGAGGATATTTTTCTCGGCAATGGCGTAAGTGAACTGATCGTCATGTCAATGCAGGCACTGCTGAATACCGGCGATGAAGTGCTCATCCCGGCCCCGGACTACCCGCTATGGACCGCGGCCGTCACGCTTTCCAGCGGGAAGCCAGTGCACTACCGCTGTGATGAGCAGCAGGACTGGTTTCCAGATATAGACGACATCAAGAGTAAGATCACGCCGCGTACCCGCGCCATCGTCCTGATAAACCCGAACAACCCAACCGGCGCCGTTTACTCGACAGAACTGCTGATGCAGGTTATTGAGGTCGCGCGACAACACAATCTTGTGGTCCTGTCAGACGAGATCTACGACAAAATACTCTACGACGGTGTCGAACATACGCCGACGGCCTCGCTTGCCGACGACCTGCTGTTCTTCACTTACAACGGCCTCTCGAAATCCTATCGCGCCGCGGGCTATCGCTCCGGCTGGATGATCATCAGCGGCGCCAAGCACAAGGCGCAGGACTTGATCGAGGGCATCGAAATGCTGGCCTCGATGAGGTTGTGTGCCAACGTCCCGGCCCAGTTCGCGATCCAGACTGCGCTCGGAGGGTACCAGTCGATCGATGATCTGGTGGCGCCCGAAGGCAGGCTCTACGAGCAGCGTAACCTCGCCTGCGACATGCTTAACGCGATCCCCGGAGTGAGCTGCGTAAAGCCCAAGGGCGCCCTGTACCTTTTCCCCCGCCTCGACCCGAAGGTTCATCCGGTACGCGACGATGAGAAGCTGGTATTCGACCTGCTGACCCAGGAGCGGATGCTGTTGGTCCAGGGTTCGGCCTTTAATATCGATGATCAGCAGCATCTGAGAGTGGTCTTTCTGCCGCGGGTGGACGTACTTGAGGATGCCATCGGACGCCTCGACCGTTTTTTAAGTCAGTACAGCCAGTGACGCAGCGGGCCACGGCATTCAGCGACTAAAGGCGGTATACGGGCATGCCTGATCTGCACATTGACGAATTCTACAAGGATACGGCACTGGTTCTTGCCCAGCTTTACGGTGCCTTTCCCCGTAAAAGCAGTGTCTACGTCGAAGACATCGCCGGTGACGACCGGCCGGATGAGTTCGGCTTGCACTCGAAGCGCCATCTGGCCTGTTTTGGCGCCATGCTCTGGCTGGCGGAGGAAGGCTGGCTGCGCTACGTGGACACTATCGGTCAGCTTGCAATTGATCAGGCGACACTGACTGAGCGGGCTTTTACCGTTCTGAGTAGTTTCGCCCTACCCGAGTCGGGCACGGCAGCAAAAAGTTCCAGCGCGTCTCATGGGGAACCCCAACTTCAGATCGACCGGCTACGGCGTGCGCTGAATTCTGGCAACACGCTTACCATCAGCCGTGTCGTCCGGAATGTGATTTTTCCTACCTGATTTTCTGCCCATCGAGCTAAAAGGCATTTTGCTCGGGCCAGGTTCTCAATGTCTCAGCTACGCGGAAGCTTAGGACAAGTACGCTTGATTTCGGCGCGGGTGCCCCGACAATAGGGTCTGTACTGGACCATTGGAGCGTAAGCCACCTTTATGAGAATCCTTCTATTTCTCGCCACAAACCTTGCCGTCATCATCGTCGCAAGCGTTACCCTGCGTCTGCTGGGCTTCGACGGCTATCTGAACGAACAGGGCCTCGACCTGAATGCCTTGCTGGTCTTCGCAGCGATCTTCGGTTTCGGCGGTGCGTTCGTATCGCTGCTGCTTTCAAAATGGATGGCCAAGCGCTCCACCGGCACCGTGATCATTGAACAGCCCGCCAACGCCCAGGAACGCTGGTTAATGGAGACGGTTGCTGAACTGGCCCGTGAGGCAAAGATCGGCATGCCGGAAGTGGGCATCTTTCCGGCGAAGCAGGCCAATGCGTTTGCCACAGGCTGGAACAAGAACGCTGCCCTGGTCGCGGTCAGTCAGGGACTGCTCAACCGTTTCACCAAGGAAGAAGCCCGGGCGGTGCTGGCCCACGAGGTTGGCCACGTCGCCAACGGAGACATGGTAACGCTCACCCTGATACAGGGCGTCGTGAACACCTTCGTTATCTTTTTCGCACGCATCATCGGCAGCTTTGTCGACCGGGCGATTTTCAAGAACGAGAGCGGCCACGGCATGGGCTTTTTCATTGCTACCATTGCAGCGGAACTGGTGCTGGGTATCCTCGCGAGTATTATCGTCATGTGGTTCTCGCGCTGGCGCGAGTTTCGCGCCGACGCGGCCAGCGCAGGCCTGGTGGGGAATAGCGCCATGGTTGCGGCGCTCAATCGCTTGCGTGCCGAGTCCGAGGCGCCGGACCAGATGCCCGACACCATGAAGGCCTTCGGCATCAATATGGGCCAAAGGGGAGGCCTGGCCGCTCTGTTCTCAAGTCACCCGCCGCTTGAGGATCGGATCGCGGCGTTGCAACAGGGTCGCTAAGCGGGCTGAACTGTAGTTGTAGAAAAGATATACGGCCCACACCTCTGTGCGGGCCGCAAACCCCGCAAGAATCACCCCATCGCTAGCTTTGGCGCAGCTCAGCCGAGTAAATGTGCTTCCAGGACGAGCCGCGTTCGACTTTCAGGCCCATTCAGCTCTTTATTCTGAATCCCAGCGTCTTGAACGAATGCTGTAGTTCGTTTGCGGTTCCCTTGAGCTGCAGTCGGATACTGGCGAATTCCCGTCTGGTCCGGTATTTCTTGCGCATTTCATCAAAAGCCGCGGCACGCCGTTCATCTGGCAGCCGAAGCGTTCGACGCAACGCAGTGTCATCACGCCTGGGGTCATAGGTCGCCCTGATTGCAAGCGCAAGGGCTTCTTCACGGTGTGCTTCACTGGTGAATGTCATTCTGCTGAGCCCCGGGTCGGGCATGAACTGTCCGGCTTTCTTTCTTACCGGCAGACCAAGATAACGGCTCAGGGCCTGGTAGATCATGCCGGTCCCGTTGGCCTTGCCTTCCAGTGTGTAACCGGCGATGTGCGGTGTGCCCAGCCAGACTTTCTCCAGTAGCTCAGTGCTGATCTGTGGCTCGTTCTCCCACACGTCAAGGATCACGGTTGGGGCACCCGCCGCGGACAGCCGGGCTGCCAGCGCATCGGTGTCGATTACGCTGCCGCGGCTGGTGTTAATCAGCAACTGATCTTCCCGCAGGCGGGCCAGCCTGTCTTCATTCAGAAGGTGATGGGTCGGATGAGGCCCTTCCCGGGTCAGCGGTGTATGCAAGGTTATGACGTCGCAGTCGAGCGCCTGGTCAAGGTCGGAAAACTCACCCTCTGCCGTTTTCTCAAGCAACGGATCACAGGCAACTACTTGAAAGCCAAGCTTGTCCAGGCGCTCTCGCAACCGGCCGCCGACGTTACCGCAGCCGATGATGCCTACACGGGGGCGCGCCCAGGGCTCACCATTGAGCTCAGCGTGCAGCGAGAGGCAGCTGATGACGTATTGGACCACCGCCTCGGCATTGCACCCCGGCGCGGCAGCAAAGGCTATGCCCTGTTGCTCCAGCCACTTTTCGTCAACGTGGTCAGTACCTATTGTCGCGGTGCCCACGAACTTTACTGATGAGTTGGCGAGGAGACTGCTATCCACGTGAGTAACCGAACGTACCAGCAGCACCTCAGCCTTTTGCACGTCCTCCGGCCGAATCATGCGGCCCGGCAGCCGGGTAATGGTCCCGATATCAGCGAAGAACTCGTTCAGGAGGGGAATGTTCTCATCGGCTACGATGTGCATCGCGGCACCTCTAGCTTGGGTTGGGCCGTCGAAGCGCGGGCAACTGCCGCGTCGACGTTATGAGGCCGTCTATTGCGTTGAGCGCGAGGGGCTGCGGCGCGGGCTGCCGGAACGGCTACCACTGGGGGGCCGTCGTTGCGGACGAATAACAGCTTTGGGCATCTCCGCCATAAGCTCGTCTTCCGGTATCACACAGTCAAGCTTCTGACCGATATACTTCTCTATCTCCGGGAGTGCAAATGCGTCGTCTTCGCCGGCAAAACTGATAGACGTGCCCGACTCCCCTGCCCGCGCGGTGCGGCCGATGCGGTGGACATAGTCTTCGGCGTTTTCCGGCAGGTTGTAATTGAACACGTGCGTTACGTTATCCACGTGGATGCCTCGGCCGGCTACATCTGTCGCGACCAGTACTTTTATTCGCCCGGCTTTGAAGTCATCAAGTGTGCGCACGCGCTTATTCTGGGCGACCTCGCCCGACATCACGGCCACACTGACGCCCTGATTTCGCAGATTCTCGTCCAGAAAACGGGTCTGGTCGCGCCTGTTCGCAAAAACGATAGCCCGCTCCACCTGGTCCTTGGCGACATAGTTGTAAAGCACCTTCAGCTTGTCGCGCTCGCTCACCATATAGACGACCTGTTTTACGCGCTCTGCAGTCTTCTGGTCGGGCTTGATTTCGACAAACTCGGCGGAGCTTGTCCACATTGAGGCCAGGTTAAGGACATCCTGGTTAAATGTCGCGCTGAACAGGAGCGTCTGGCGTTCATCCTTCGGCGTGCACTTGCGCAGGATCCGTTTGACGTCCGGAATGAAGCCCATGTCCAGCATGCGGTCTGCTTCGTCGATAATGAGCAGGTCGAGCTGGTCCAGAAAGACGTCCTGACTACCGAGGAAGTCCAGCAGGCGGCCCGGTGTGGCCACCAATATGTCGACCACCTCATTGCGTAGCTGTTCCCTTTGCCTTTCGTAGTTCATGCCACCGATAGTCGTTACCACGTTATGTCCCGTATGACGGGTCAACTGCTCAGCGTCCTTGGCGATCTGTAGCGCCAGTTCACGGGTAGGAGCCAGAGCCAGCACCCGCGGCTCGCTGGCGAAGCGCTCTTCAAATGCAATTGGATTACGCTGGAGGCTCTGTATGGCCGTGATCAGGAAAGCGGCTGTTTTACCCGTACCGGTCTGTGCCTGGCCTATCAGATCCTTGCCCGCGAGCGTAAAGGGCAAGGTTTCAGCCTGGATTCCGGTACAGAATTCGAAGCCCAGGTCAGCTATGGCCCGCTGAACACTGCTGTCGAGATCAAACTCCGAAAACCGGGTCCGGTGTACTATTACAGGCGCCTCTGCCCCGGCTTCCGTCATCGAAGTCGGGGTGGCGCTGGTTTGCTCAATCTCACTCATAATTGGTCACTTGGGCTACAGCCAGTCATCAGGCGCTCTGCGCCGCGGACGGCATGAAAAAATGAAGCTCGCTGGCTCGCACCGGCTCCCCACCGCGGTAGTGCCGTACCAGCGCCTGCTGGAAAAGCAGAGCCCGTCGGGGCATGCCTTCCAGGATATACCGCTGGGCCTGGCGCTCGACGTTTCGACGAAACAGTTCCTCAGCACCCGAGCGGCCGCCGGACAGATTATCCAGGCTCAATGTGAAACGGGATCCTGACGCGACAGAAAATATCCATTCCAGTGCCTGAGGTTTAACCTCCACGCGTTCGAACTCAAGCTGTTGGTCAGCCGTGCGGCCATCAGGCCGATACCAATAGCCAAAATCGACCAGGCGCCGCCGAGCCGCGCCGGCGATGCACCAGTGGCTTACCTCGTGCAGGGCACTCGCGAAAAAACCATTAGCGAATATAACACGGTCCTCAGCACAACTCCCGTCAGCGGGCTGATAAAGCGGCTCACCCGCACCCGCTACCAGAACAGTATTTTCTGCATCGCGGAACAAACCGTTGAACAAGCGGATCAGATCGTTATAGTCGTGGATCATGCCAGGTCAAGCTCACTGTTCATCGAGACGTGTCGGTTATTGACCCGTTCGAAGTGTTACTGTACCCGGCGATGTTACGCTGCAAACGCTACGTCATCCAGTTGCACATGCATCAGTTGCGGCGTAGTGCCGGGCCTCAGTCAGTTACTGTAATGCCGGCCCGACGCGGGACCCGGCCAACCGTTCATTTCTGCGAAGCTGTAGGTGGTTCATCTTTGTCAGTCAAACCCTTCCTTGCCCATCGAATGCCGTCTTGCCCTACGCCTGCCAAGGCGCTCGTGGCGCTGACTGTGTTATTACTGCTGACTTTCGACTTAGCCAATGCCGAGCCCAGGCGTTTTTTCGGTTCCGCATCGGGTGAAGCGTATCTGCCGGTTGAGCAGGCCTTTCCTTTCTCTGAGAGCCTGGATGAAAACGGCCTGGTACTGACCTGGGGGGTGGCGCCCGGATACTACTTATACCAGGACCGCATCGAGGTAACCGCTCCCGGTGCCGATGTTGAGATTGGGGCGCTTGAGTTCGCAAGAAAAGGTGAGTTGAAAGAAGACCCCTATTTCGGCGCCACGCCCGTCTTCTATGACGCCATTGAGGTTCGGGTGCCTGTAACGCTGACAGGGCCTTCAACTGAGGCCCAGCTCTTCGTCACGTTCCAGGGCTGTGCGGAAGCAGGCCTGTGCTATCCCCCTGAAACGCGGGAACTGCTCTATGTCAGCGGAACAGGTGAAGGTGGGGAGCCAGCCGGTGGCAACGAAGCCGCTGGAGCAACCGCAAGTTGGCGCTCGCTCGATTCTGCAGCCGATCTGGCCACCTTCCTGACCGCGGCAAACCCCGTCTGGGTCGCCCTCGCGTTTTTCGTGTTGGGCTTGGGTCTGACATTTACCCCGTGTGTACTCCCGATGATTCCCATCGTTTCAGCAATCGTGGCCGGTGCTCGCCAGATCTCAACTCTGCAGGCGTTTGGGCTGTCACTGGCTTATGTGCTGGGAATGGCAATCACCTACGCCGCCGCTGGGGTCATTACCGGGCTCCTCGGTGCCAGTTTCAATGTACAGATGTACTTGCAGTCACCGTGGGCGCTCGGCACCGTAGCGTTTCTGTTTATTGTTTTTGCCCTGGCGATGTTTGGCCTTTACGACCTGCAGTTGCCAGCAGCGATACGGGATCGCCTTTCGCAAAAGAGCGCGCGGTTGAGCGGCGGACGCTTAGCCAGCGTTTTTGGCATCGGCGCCTTCTCTGCGCTTATTGTCTCACCCTGTGTCTCTGCACCCCTGGCTGGAGCGCTGGTCTACATCGGCACGACACAGGATGCATTGCTTGGAGGTCTGGCGCTGCTCATGCTCGGGCTCGGCATGGGGGTGCCGCTACTGATAGTTGGCACAGGCGGGCGTCGGTTCATTCCTCGAACCGGCCCGTGGCTGGCGACGGTCAAAGGCGGGTTCGGGATACTGATGCTGGCCATTGCCCTGTGGTTGCTTGAACGACTGATCCCGCCGGCGGTCACAGTTGGGCTCTGGGGTGCGCTGGCCATCTTCACCGGCACCCAACTGGGCGCTTTCGAGGCGGCCCCGGGCGGCCTCGAACGCACCCGCCGGGCGTTGGGTCTGATATTGTTTGCTACCGGTTTGCTGATGCTGATTGGCGCTCTCGCCGGCGCCCGCGACCCACTACAGCCGTTGAGCCCGTTTCAGACTTCGAGTGCACGGGCAGGATCAGCAATCGATGCGGTCACTCATGCCGGTTTTGACCGTTTCGCCGACCCTGCCGAACTGGAAACCCGCCTGGCGGCAGCTGATGGACAGCCGGTAATGTTCGATTTCTACGCCGACTGGTGCATCAGCTGCAAAATAATGGAGAGAAACGTATTTTCGGATCCCGACATTGCCGAACAGCTCTCGGATTTCGCCCTGCTTCAGATTGACCTCACCGAAAACAGTGCCGATCAGCGTGCGCTGCTGGATCGGTTTGGTCTGTTCGGCCCGCCCGCGATTCTCTTTTTTGATGCAAAAGGTCAGGAGATCAAATCATTACGTGTGCTGGGGGAGATGGATCGGGAAGCGTTCAGCGCGCACCTGAAGAAAGTCGGGCAGACTCCGGGCTTCGAAAACATCGGCAGATAGACGCTATGTCTGACGACGTATCAGAAAATGGAATTCGTTGTTTGTCTCTGACTGATCGACCAACTCATGGCCAAGGAATCTGCAAAACTTGACCACGTCTCGCGTGGTCGACGGGTCAGTCGCGAGCACCCTGAGCAGGCCGCCTGGCGGTATTTCCTTGATGCGTCCGTGGAGGAGCATCACTGGCTCTGGACAGAACAATCCGCGTGCGTCGAGCTCTTCTGCAGGTGGCGTTGTCACGGAACATCCTCGCGGTCAGCTTCAGATTGCAACCGCTGTCCCACAGACAGCGGTGCGTTAAAACAACCTGTTGTTGTGTAACGAATTGCTGCCACTGCTTTGGTGGGAGCACTGCTGAACTATATTAACAGATGTACCACCTTATCAGAGGACGAACGGGAACTGCTCAATGATCAAAATAATGATTGAACGCCATATCGCGCCAACCCTTGAGATACCTTACGAGGAACGGGCGCGCAACGTGCTACAGACTGCAGTGAAGTCACCGGGTTTCATTTCCGGCGAGACCTACCGGAACGCCCAGGACCCGAACCACCGCTTTCTTATATCGACCTGGCGCAGCCTGGCAGACTGGAAACGCTGGGAAAGCTCGCTGGAGCGGCGCGTAATGATGGAACCACTTTTCCCCATGATGGACCGCGAAGAGAGAATAACAACCCTCGAGTTCAGCTAGTGTCCGGGCTGGCGCCTGCCTATAGAGCCCGATCGCCAAACAACTCAGACCCGCTCCAGATAGCAAGTGATCTCTTCGCGATCATGGTAGAGATGTTTGGCGGCGAGCCGAACTTCGATGCCGGCCTCGGCCAGTTGATCCAGTATCAGCGCTTCGCATAGCTGCCATTCGGCATAGCGCTGTTTCATAGGCAGTTTAAGATTAAAAATGGCGTGTCGGCAGAGTCCTTCCCGAACCCAGGCGGCCATCAGTGCGGCGACGCGCCGCGGCTGTTCGACCATGTCGCAGACCAACCAGTCGACAGCTCGCCTGGGCCGCCAGGAGAACCCATCAGCCCGAACATGCGTCACATGGCCGGAAGCCATCAGGTCTGGCGCCATAGGGCCGTTATCCACGGCCGTTACCATCATGCCCTGGTTGACCAGTTGCCAGGTCCAGCCACCAGGAGCGGCACCCAGGTCCACCGCTTGCTGGCCGCCGCCAAGCTGTTGTAAGAACTGATCGCGGCCGAAGAAGACATGCCAGGCTTCCTCCAGCTTCAGCGAAGACCGACTCGGAGCCTCTGGCGGCTGCCGAAGACGAGCGACGCCGGCGCTGAACGGCGCTCTATTGTTTGCGTCACTCCAGCATAACCACACCTTGTCGAAGCCGGGCAGTAACAGTTCCAGCCGATGGCCCGCATCAGAGCCGGGACTCAGAATACCTGCGTCCTTTAGCGCTCTGGAGAGCGGAGGAGTCCACTTCTTCGCGAAGCGGTGAAGCGACGGATCGTCTACCCCGTCGGGCACGATGGCCTCCATCCGCCCAGTCGCTTTTGGCAATGGCTGGTCAAGGTCAGACAGCGCGGCGACCACAGCCCCCACACGATCGGTCTGTGGCAGCATGGTGACCTCGATAAGTTGCCACCAGTCCCGGGTGAACACCAGATCCTTGCAGTGCAGATCACGCCAGATTCTCGTTAATGCGGCAGAGTCGCTAGCACGGAAAACGAGCCCCCCTGTGAATACCGGTTTGAAGAACCCGAACACGCCCAGCGCCGCCGCTTTTTCGACAATTTCCTGCCCGGCCTCCGTTTCAAAGCCGGGCCGGCAGGAACAGACGATCGAATCCATAGAATCTAACCCATTGATGACAGTAAAAAAGACTGTAAAGCACGTGAAAAATCACTTAAATAAAATCTAATTAGTATTATTAAACATAAACTTAGCAGCTTTACGTGCAGCTTGGTCGAGATTGCTTTCCCACGTCGCAACGCCACGCTTGGGCGGCATTAGGTCATGGTTGCCGTCCGGAATCCACTCGATAGCAAGTGCAGGGTTGGTATCGGCTCCGCGTGCCAAGTGCTCACAAACGCGCTCTCGCTTGCCGAAAGGATCGCGCTCACCCTGGGCGATCCAGGTTGGCACTGTCAGAGCGGAGAAATGATCCGTACGCCAGCGGTCCGGCTTGCCGGGCGGATGGAAGGGATAGCCGAAACACAGGCACCCACTTAACGGTAGCCCTTTGGCCTCATCCCCAACTCCTGCTGCCAACAGCGATGCCAGGCGGCCGCCCATCGACTTACCGCCGATGAACACACCCTCCTCCCCAAAAGACGCCAGTCGCAAAACATGACGCCACTCCTCAAGCAGCACGCGAACGCGTGGCGGCGGTCGGCGCGAAGCCCCCAGCCGGCGGCGGGCCATATAGTCAAACTCGAATCGCCACACCCGCACGCCAGCGTCTGCCAGCCTGACTGCCAGATGCTCCATGAAGTCCGAATCCATCGGCGCACCGGCTCCGTGAGCCAGCAAGAGCAGCGGACCACTGTCGCCCGACCTGATCCAATTGCACGAATAATTCTCATTCACTTTTTTTATTCCTGACATAGATCAATTTGTCACTATTCGTAACAAATTTAGGTAACACGCTGTAACGCCGGGTCTCTTGGGGTAAACCCGCGCCCCTCTTGGGCTTACCACCTTTTAAGCCCCGCAAACCCATGCTTATCAGGGGTTTCCACTAGCTACCGGTCGTTGCAAAGCCTCCATAAGATCCCGATAATTACGCCGTATTTAACAATCCTCTATCCACGTGGAAGGGCTATGAGCACAGATAATCAAAACCTGACCTACAACTACAAGGTCGTGAGGCAGTTCTCGATCATGACAGTAGTGTGGGGCGTGTTAGGCATGACTGTGGGCGTGCTGATTGCTGCACAACTGGTATGGCCCGAGTTGATCAATGGTGTCCCCTGGGCTCATTTCGGTCGGCTACGGCCCGTGCATACCAACCTCGTTCTGTTCGGCTTCGGCGGTTCGGCGCTTATCGCGACATCTTACTACGTGGTTCAACGTACCAGTCAGGCCCGACTCTTTTCCGACGCACTTGCAGGTTTTACCTTCTGGGGCTGGCAGGCTGTAGTCCTAAGCATGCTCATCACCCTGCCGCTGGGACTGACCCAGACCAAAGAGTATGCTGAGTCGGAGTGGCCGATCGACATACTGATAACCCTTGTTTGGGTTGCCTATGCCGTTGTGTTCTTCGGCACTGTCGTCAAGCGCGCCATGAAGCATATTTATGTAGCGAACTGGTTCTACGGCGCTTTTATTATCACCATCGCGGTGCTGCATATCGGCAACAACCTGGCTTTGCCAGCGGGCGCTTTCAAGTCCTATTCACTCTACTCCGGCGCTACCGATGCGATGATGCAATGGTGGTACGGCCACAATGCCGTTGGCTTCCTGCTCACGGCAGGCTTTCTCGGGATGATGTATTACTTTGTGCCGAAGCAGGCGGACCGGCCAATCTATTCCTACCGCCTGTCCATCGTTCACTTCTGGGCATTGATCGGTATCTATGTCTGGGCTGGCGCTCACCACCTGCACTATACGGCGCTTCCCGACTGGGCCCAGTCAGCAGGCATGGTCATGTCCCTGATTCTGCTCGCGCCCAGCTGGGGCGGAATGATTAACGGGATGATGACGCTTTCCGGTGCCTGGCATAAGCTTCGTACGGACCCGATCCTGCGCTTTTTGGTAGTTTCGCTAGCGTTCTACGGCATGTCCACGTTTGAGGGCCCGATGATGTCGATCAAGACGGTCAACGCCCTCTCCCACTACACCGACTGGACCATTGGCCACGTTCATGCTGGCGCGCTGGGCTGGGTGGCAATGATCACCGTTGGCTCCATGTACCACCTGATCCCCAAACTATACGGTCTCAACGGCATGTACAGCGTGGGTATGATCAATGTGCATTTCTGGCTGGCAACCATAGGCACGGTGCTGTACATCGCTGCGATGTGGGTCAACGGCATCACGCAGGGTCTCATGTGGCGTGCTGTAAACCAGGACGGAACGCTGACCTATAGCTTTGTTGAATCCCTCGAAGCCAGCTACGGCGGTTACGTGGTCCGTCTGATAGGCGGCGCGATATTCCTGTCCGGCATGCTGCTGATGGCGTGCAACGTGTGGCTGACCTTACGTCAGCGTTCCGCTGTCGCCGCAGATAACGTAGCCCAGACGGCCTAACGGAGAAGTTGCCCCGATGAAACACGAAATTGTCGAGAAGAACCTGGGCCTGATGATCGTGCTGATCCTGTTGGTGATCAGCACCGGCTTTCTGGTAGAGGTGTTGCCGCTCTTCTTCCAGAACGATAACAACGAGCCGATCGAAGGTCTCCAGCCAGTCACCGCGCTGGAACTGGAAGGGCGTGATATTTATATCCGTGAAGGCTGTCATGTCTGCCACAGCCAGATGATCAGGCCCTTCCGTGCTGAAACAGAACGTTACGGGCATTACAGCGTTGCCGGTGAATCAGTCTATGAACACCCATTCCTGTGGGGTTCCAAGCGCACTGGACCGGACCTCGCCCGAGTGGGCGGACGCTACTCCGATGCCTGGCAGCGGGCTCATCTTTACGACCCGAGAAGCGTTGTTCCCGAATCCAACATGCCGGCCTTCCCCTGGTTGTTCGAAGAGAAAGTAGACCACACGGAGACTGCCGGAAAAATGAAAACACTTCAGACACTCGGCGTGCCTTACAGCGATGAGCAGATTGCGTCCGCCGAAGAAGAAGTTCGTGGCAAGTTCGAAATCGAAGCGCTGGTAGCGTATCTCCAGCAGCTTGGCACGGTCATTCCGAACGATAGGTAGACCTATGGATATCAATACTTTCCTCGGTTTAAACACGATCCTCGTGCTCGTCATTTTTGTCGGTATCTGTGTTTGGGCATATAGCTCCCGCCGCAAGAAAGACAACGAGGCATCAGCCCAATTACCGTTCGAGGATGAAGAATTGGATCGTCGAACTCTGCGCAAAGAATCGGAGAAAAAAACAGATGAGTAGCTTCTGGAGCATCTGGATCAGCGCCATCATTCTGGGAACGATCGCTGGAACGTTCTGGCTCCTCTGGGCAACCCGAAAGAGTCAGAAAACGGATTCAGAAACGGAAAACACCACCGGCCACGTCTACGACGGAATAGAAGAGTATGACAACCCGCTGCCGCGCTGGTGGTTTTACCTGTTCGTAGCCACTATCGTGTTTTCGCTGGGCTATTTGGTGCTTTACCCGGGATTGGGTAACTTCAAAGGCGTTCTGGGCTGGTCCTCAACCGGGCAGTACGAGAGCGAAGTCGTCGCAGCCGAAGAACAGTACGGGCCTATCTACGCTCAGTATGCCAGTGTGTCGGTCGAAGAATTAAGCCAGAACGACGAAGCCATGCGGATGGGTCAGCGCCTTTTTGCCACCAATTGTTCGGTCTGCCATGGCTCGGCGGCACGTGGTGGTATAGGTTTCCCCAATCTGACGGATGACGCCTGGCTCTATGGCGGCGCGCCAGATGACATCGTTCACACTCTGACTGAAGGCCGCAACGGCAACATGCCGGCCGGTGGTTTCATGCCCAACATGAGCGGCGCCCAGGTCGGCGACCTGGTCAACTACGTACTGAGCTTTAGCGGCCGCGCTGAAGATCAGGCGTCAGCCGAGCGCGGCGAAGCGCTGTTTGCACAGGCCTGCGCCGGCTGCCATGGGGCAGACGCAACCGGTAATCAGCAGATGGGCGCGCCCAACCTCACGGATGATGCCTGGCTTTACGGTAGCCATGCTGCGGCTATTCGGGAAACCATCGTCTACGGTCGCAGAAACGAAATGCCGGCCCAGAAGGACCGTTTGAGCGAAGACCAGATCCACGTGCTGGCCGCGTACGTATACGGGCTTTCCCGGGACTGAACCAGGGCCAGTTTTTACTGTCCCAGTTTCCGTAATTGTCTTGGATTTACTGACCCCCGGTGGCACGGATTGCTACTGGGGTCCCGTGACCTCCGCCCCTGTCACGGCCGGGTAAAGCGGGCAGAGACATCAGTGTCGAGCAGCAGAGTTGCTGAACAGTTCGGCGCCGATGGACATATGACGCCAACCCGGATGTGGACTTCATCGGTCCGTCCTCGAGTCTTTTCAATCACCGGCCCTCAGCAGAGAAGACCGATGAATTGAGTGGATTCCTACCGCGAGGTTGCTGATGAACAATCAGATTCCCGTCACCCAGATTGACCCTGAAAATGAGCCACCCACGCCGGGACATGGTGCCGCAAAAGCCCAGCCGGTGGAGCTGTACGCCAGCCGGGAGAAAATATACGTCCGGAACGTGGAAGGCTTCTATCAGCACATCAGACGCTACTCGCTCTGGGGCCTGATGGGGATGTACTTCCTTTTCTGCTGGATCACCATCAACGGCGAACCACTGCTGTATTTCAATTTACCGGCACGCGAGTTCCACCTTTTCGGAGGCGTTTTCTACCCTCAGGAGTTCATCCTGTTGACGGGCTTCCTGATCATTGCGGCCTTCGGTTTGTTCTTCATCACGACGTTGTTCGGCCGGGTTTGGTGCGGCTACACCTGCCCGCAGACGGTTTGGACCTTCGTCTTCATGTGGATCGAGGAGCGAGTCGAAGGCAGCCGCAACCAGCGGATGAAGCTCGACAAAGCACCGCCAAGTGCTGCGAAAATAGGTAAAAAATCGCTTAAACACGCGCTCTGGCTGCTCGTTGGCCTTGCGACCGGGATCACTTTCGTAGGCTACTTTTATCCTATCCGGGACCTCCTGGTCGACCTGGCAACGCTCGAGGCCGGCGGCTGGGCTTACTTCTGGGTCTTTTTCTTTACGCTGGCAACGTATGGAAACGCTGGCTGGATGCGGGAGCAGGTCTGCCTCTACATGTGCCCTTACGCGCGCTTTCAGTCGGTCATGTTCGACCGCAATACAATGATGGTGACCTACGACCCGGCTCGAGGTGAACCACGCGGTAGCCGGAAAAAGCAGAGCGATCCCAGGGAGCTTGGCCTCGGCGATTGTATCGATTGCGATATGTGCGTACAGGTCTGCCCGACCGGTATCGATATTCGCGACGGCCTGCAGTATGAGTGCATAAGCTGTGCGCTCTGTATTGACGCCTGCGACGATGTAATGAAAAAAATGAACTATCCGACCGGCCTGATCCGTTATGCCACCGAGAACGAACTTGAGGGCCGTCCTTCGAAGTTCCTTCGCTTCCGCACAGTTGGCTACGGCGCGGCTCTGCTGCTGATGATCGCTGCGGTTGCCTTCACCATTGTTAACCGAAGCCCAATTGATGTTGAGGTTTCGCGTGACCGCGGCGGGCTCTATCGAATGACCGGCCAGGGACTGGTAGAGAACAGCTACACCGTCAAGCTTATGAACAAATCGCTAGAGGAACGGACTTTCGAGCTTACGGTTGGTGGGCTGGAAGGGGCTGAGCTGGTGACAAACGGCCGTGTTACGGTTGCGCCCGGAGAAAACCGCGCGGTCCCGACCGTGGTTACCGCTCCACCCGAAAGCCTGGACGAGAGTCGCGAAAATATTGTCTTCACCATCAGCTCTGATGGCGACGATCCGGTTCGAGTAGAATCCAACAGCAGCTTCATAGGCCCCGTTAACTGAACTAGAAGCCGGTCAGCTGCGCGGCCGGGCTCGACTGATACCATGATTTTACACATGAAACCTTACGCCAACTGAGGCAACTATGAAGCAGCGCTCCACAGACTCAACACCCTGGTACCGGCAATTCTGGCCTTGGGTATTGCTGGGGATCCCGATGTGCTCCGTGATCTATTCGGCCTTCTTCATCACCATGGCGGTAACAACCGAAAACGCGCTGGTGACCGATGACTATTACAAGGAAGGGCGAGCGATCAACCAGACGCTCAAACGCGACCGGGAAGCACTGGCCCGAGGGCTGGTTGCGGAGTACCGGTTAAGTGAGTCTGGAGTGCTCAATGTCGTACTGGAAAGTGATGAGCCCTTGCCCACGGATACCCTGATACTCAGGTTGATCCATCCTACCCTGGAAAACCGCGATAGCCTGATCAGGCTCGGTCGTACCTCAGGAAATCATTTCGAGGCTCGGTTGGCGGATAAGCTGGATGGCCGCTGGTACCTTGATCTCAGGGATGCGTCCAATGAATGGCGGATCTACGGTGCGGCACGATTCGAGCCAGGTGAAAGTATCCAGCTGTCACCCCAGGGCGCAAAAGGGTAACGGACGATGCCTGAGCGCCGTACCTGCTTTCACTGCGGCGAGCGAACTGATCCGGACACCGCACTGGTCGCCGATTCGGCGCCGGACCGTATTTTCTGCTGCCGCGGCTGCAAGGCCGTGAGTGCGTTGATTGAGGAAGAGGGCCTCGCCAACTTCTATCAACATCTGACAGCATCGCCGCCTACTCCGAAGGAGATCAGTCACAACGAGCGGGAACGGTTGCTGGAGCTGGACCACGACGTTCTTCAGCGTAGCTTCGTCGAGCGTGAAGCAGACGGCACCAACCGGGCCAGCCTGATGGTCACGGGTCTGTCCTGCGCCGCCTGTATCTGGCTGATTGAGCACCACCTGGAAAAAATACCGGGCGTCCGCGAAATCACCATAAACCACACAACTCAAAGGGCGACGCTTGCTTGGGATCCCCAGAGCATTTCCCTTAGTGAAGTTCTGTTGGCCATTCGGCGGCTTGGCTTCGAGGCGCGGCCTTATAGTTCAAATGAGCTTGAGGATCAGCTTCAGCAGCAGCAAAAAAAGAGTCTTTTGCGGCTTTGCGTGGCCGGCATCGGCATGATGCAGAGCATGATGTTGGCGATTCCCCTGTACTTCGGCATCATCAGCGGCATCAGTGAGACCCAGTATCTGTTTTTCCGCTGGGCCAGTCTCGTGGTCGCCACGCCTGTGGTTCTGTTTAGCGCGAGGCCATTCTTTGAGGCGGCCTGGCGGGACCTACGCAGTCGGTACCTGACAATGGACGTGCCAGTCGCTCTGGGTATTGGCATCGCCTACGTATCCAGCGTTTGGATCACAATAGTCGGGGGCCAGGAAGTCTTCTTTGACGCCGTTTGCATGTTCACGTTCTTTCTTTCCCTGGGCCGGTTCCTGGAAACGCGCGCTCGCCTGCGCTCGGGTCTCGCCGGCGGGGACCTGGCTACAATGCTTCCCGTGGCGGCTCGCCGCGAAAAGGCCGGGGGCGAAGAGCTGGTCGCTGCAGAGTTGGCCGCTGTCGGCGATATTGTGCGTGTCCGGCCCGGCGAAGTTATTCCGGTCGATGGAGACATTCTGTCAGGGCAAAGCCAGATCAATGAAGCTGCGCTTACCGGCGAATACATACCGGTAAGCCGCGGGCCGGGTGAAGCGGTCGTCGCCGGCACTGTCAACGGAAGCAGTCCGTTGAGGATAAAAGTCACCCGAACGGGCAACCAGACGCGGCTGTCCGGGATTACCCGTATTCTGAATCAGGCACAATCTGAGAAACCGCGGTCCGCCGAGTTGGCCAATCAGGTGGCGCGGTACTTTGTAGCCGCTGTATTGGTTATTGCCGCTGCAGCATACATTGGCTGGCGCGCTGCCGGCGCTGACAATGCATTCGCGATAATGCTCTCCGTCCTTGTGGTGACCTGCCCCTGCGCGCTTTCGCTTGCCACGCCGACTGCGCTGACTGCGGCTACTTCAGCGCTGCGGCGCAAAGGTTTCCTCCCAGCTAGAGGCTACGCGCTCGAAACGCTGGCTACAGTGGATATGCTGGTGTTCGACAAAACAGGCACACTTACCCAGGGTGCGCTTGAACTGGCCAGTGTCGATCATGCCGCCGAAACGGACCGTGACCAGATAATGGACTGGGCTGCGGCGCTGGAGATTCACTCGGAGCATCCGATCGCTCGCGCGTTCCCCGCCACTTCCCGTGTTGAGGCCACTGGCGTCCAGAATCACCTGGGCCAAGGACTCTCCGGTGACATTGACGGCGAGCGGCTTTATCTGGGCAGCGCAGCGTTCGTGCTCGGGGAAGCGGATGTCGAGATTGCGCAAGCTACAGCCGATCAGGGGGTGCGCATCTATCTGTGCCGCTACGGTCAGTGGCTGGCGACTTTCCAGCTGGACGACCACCCCCGACCGGACGCTGCCGAAACTATCCAGGCGCTGAAGGGTCTGGGCCTGAACGTAGCGCTTCTCAGTGGCGACCAGCAGCTCCACGTCAACAGGACTGCAAAAGCGCTAGGCATAGACACGGCCTGGGGGGAAGCACAACCCGAGACCAAGCTTGCCCGCTTGCAACAGCTGGAACGCGAGGGCCACCGTGTCGCTGTAGTTGGGGATGGGCTCAACGATCTGCCAGCTATGGCGGGCGCCCGGCTATCCATTGCCATGGGCGGCGCCAGCGACCTGACACAACTTCGAGCCGATGCCATTCTTTTATCCAGTCGGTTGGCCGTTCTTCCCACGGTGATAGTACTCGCGCGCCGAACGCGGAATGTCATCCGGCAGAATCTGGCCTGGGCCTTGGGCTACAACGTGCTGGCGCTGCCCGCTGCACTTGCCGGACTGGTCCCACCCTGGATCGCAGCCATTGGTATGTCTCTCAGCTCGCTCATCGTTGTCGTCAATGCCATGCGCCTGGGCCGCGAGCACAGCAGCCCTGCCAAGACCGTTCCGGACGCCGATCAGCGCCCCCAGTTCTCAGGCCTATCCTAAGCGCGTTCTGATTCCCGCTGGTGCCTGAAAGAGGAGTTCACATGGAAATACTGTACTTGCTGATCCCGATATCCCTCGGCCTCCTGGGGATAGCCATAGCAGTTTTTTTCTGGGCCGTACGAAGCGGTCAGATGGATGACCTGGAGCGCCCGGGACACAGCATTCTGTACGATGATGACGAAGACATGATTCCGGATGATGCAAAGCAAGAGGAGATCGGGTCCGAAGCCGGCCGGGCTCCTGCACAGCAGCCCAGGCCAAAGAATAGCGCGCCCCCTTCTGGCAAGCCTGAACAATGATAGAGCTGACTTTGGGTACCCTACTTAGCGGTCTGTTGCTGGGCTTTTTTGGTAGCGCGCACTGCCTGGGCATGTGCGGGGGAATCAGCGGATCGCTGGGGCTTGCGATTCCCGTAGGCCCGCATTACCGGCGCCGCCAGTTCGCACTCATCGCGACCTATAACCTGGGAAGAATTACCAGTTATAGCGTCCTTGGGGCGCTTATAGCGCTGCCGGGTATGGCCCTCGAAATGAGCCATGGGCATGCCGGCGCGGTCCTGCGAACAGGTGCTGGGCTTTTGATGATCGCCCTCGGTCTCTCAGTCGGCCAATGGTGGCAGGGTGTCAAAAAGCTCGAGCGTCTCGGCATGCCCTTGTGGTCACGACTGGCCCCGCTCACCCGTAAGCTGATGCCGGTCACGTCGCCGGCCAAAGCGCTTTTGCTGGGGCTTGCCTGGGGCTGGCTTCCGTGCGGGTTGGTCTACAGCACGTTGGGCTGGGCAGCACTTCAGGGCAGCGCAGCCGGTGGGGCTCTGGCTATGGCCGCTTTCGGGCTGGGCACCGCGCCGGCCATGTTTGCTACCGGTATGGCAGCCCGACGCGTTGAACGCTGGCGCAACCGCGACTGGTTCCGGCATCTTGCTGGGGGGATGATCGTCCTGTTCGGCCTATGGACTATTCCGGCGGTCCGCGGGATGCTGCTCCACGGCGCTGCCCACTAGACGCTCCCCCATGAGACTCTCCCCTGCCGGGCGCTTCGGCGCATGCGGCAGGCCCCGCAAAAAACCGATGGGCGTCAGATGTTGATTACGTCCAGTCTGCCGAAAGTGGTATCGGCGGTGTTAGCGCCAGAGTTGATATCAGAGTTGATGTCAGAGTTGACGCCCGAAGGCTTCCGCTCGCTCAGGGATGAAAAGTCATAGAGCCGGGGATCCATAAGATGGGACGGGGCCACATTGCCCACCGCCCGGGTCAGGCTTTCAATGCGTCCGGGGAATTGTTGTTCCCATGTGCGCAACATGGTCTTGACCGACTGGCGCTGGAGGTTTTCCTGGGAACCGCACAGGTTGCACGGAATGATCGGGAACTGGCGCATTTCAGCGTAACGCTCAATATCCCGTTCGCGGCAGTAGGCCAGCGGCCGAATAACGACATTGCGTCCATCGTCGCTTTTCAGTTTTGGCGGCATCGCCTTCAGGCTGCCGCCGTGGAACATGTTCAGAAACAGCGTCTCCAGAATGTCGTCCCGGTGGTGTCCCAGAGCGATCTTGGTGACGCCGTGGTCCACAGCGAAATCGTAGAGAATGCCCCGGCGCAGGCGCGAACACAGGCCACAGGTTGTCTTTCCATCGGGCACCTTCTCTTTGACGATGCTGTAGGTGTCCCTCTCAATTGCGTGAAACTCCACCCCGACCGAACGCGCGTAGTCGGGCAGGACGTGCTCAGGAAAACCCGGCTGTTTCTGGTCGAGGTTAACCGCGATCAGCTCAAATCTGATCGGCGCATGTCGCTGTAGCACCAGCAGAATGTCGAGCATGGTATAAGAGTCTTTGCCACCACTGAGGCAGCACATGACCTTATCGCCGTCCTCGATCATGTAAAAATCCGCGATCGCCCGACCGACCTCGTGGCGGAGATTTTTCTCCAGGCGGCTGAGTTCCGTTTTTCGGGACTTCGGTAGCTGAGCTGAGTCGGTCATGGACGGCCTTTCCTGCCAGAATGCGGGGATTTTCGAGCGGCAGTATAAGCCGAATAGCGACAGGACAAAACCAGCTCGACCAAGACAGCATGGTCAACGCCAGTTGCAACGCGTGGTCAGCCATTTCGTGCCGGGGTTGCCCCAACCGGCCTGACAGATCGCATATCTCGTGCCAGACTCTAGAGTAACGCTGCCGCAACGCTTGACGATAGGCCATCTGCTATTATTACGGCCAGAGGATGCGCGCAGCAGGATTAACCAGAGCGTTTTGCGTACGACTATTCGCGAAGCCAGATTCCGGAGCTTCAGATAAGACCGCCCATGCCCAATAATGCTGCCGAATCCACAGCTCACCGCGCTATCCCTGAGCTGGTTTCTGTTCTGGAAGTAGCCCTGGAACAGATCCTGCGCAGCCATCCTGCGGGGCTTTCTGAGCACGCTCTGCTGAAAATCCTGCAGGCGCCTGACTGGAATATTCTCGAACCCATTAATTTTCGAGAGCCCGCAGCTCTTTATCCCGTGCACTTTCTGGTGTTTCATGCGCTTTATCGTCTGCGCACCACACTGATCAGTGAAGGTGGCGAGACTCTGCATATTAACGCACTTAACATCATTCTTCGGCCAGGCGCGCCCCCTAGTGGCACAAGTCTGCCTGACCACGGGGATGATCCCCTCGCCGAGTTTTACCTTGACCTGCATAATCTGCGATTAGAGTCCAACGTAATCGAGTCTATGCTGGATGATTTCTGGCAGGGCATTCAGCGCCCGTCAGACGACGCTCTGAAACAGGCCTGTGATGATCTGGAACTGGACTGGCCGCCACAGGATGCCCGAGCAGCAAACCTTCAGTTCCGCCGGCTGGCTATGCTTCATCATCCGGATCGAGGCGGCAAGCCGGGCCGATTGCAATCTATCAACCACGCAATAGCAGTGGTGCGCAGGCATCTGCGCCATGCTGGCTGATACTTTCGTTCAACGACCGTTATGGCCCCGCTCGATGTACTCATTCTGTCGCATTGTTCTAGCTGTCAGTGTCTGTTTCTCAGGACCGCTCAACGCCGCTCTGGTTATCTTGCAGTACCACCATATTTCAGACGAAACGCCTGCGGCAACCAGCACCAGCCCCGAGCTGTTCCGGCAGCAGCTGGAACGCATAAACGAGCTTGGCCTCAAAGTCGTTAATCTTGAAAAGGGTACGACAGAGGCACTGGTGCCACCGGAGATCTCCCCCCAGCAGGTTGCACTTACCTTTGATGACGCCTATGAATCCGTCTACACCACAGCCTGGCCCATCCTCGAACAGGCACGGCTGCCTTTTACGGTTTTCGTCAATACCGATGCGATTGAGCGTAAAAGTGCTGGGTACATGTCCTGGGAGCAACTGAGAGAACTTGCAGAATCTGAACTGGTGACGATCGGCAATCATACCAGCGATCACCGTCATCTAGTTGCTGTCCCCGGGGAATCCAGGGACCAGCTAAACGCTCGTGTCGACTCTGCGCTCTCAAACGCCGACAACACCCTTAAACGGCGTCTGGGCCTATCGCCCAGGCTGTTTGCTTACCCTTACGGCGAATATAGCGAAATTGCGCAAGCAGCCGTCCGGGATAGGAACTGGCTGGCCTACGGACAGCAAAGCGGCCCCGTGGGAACCTGCTCCGACCCGACCGCATTGCCGCGGTTTCCCGCATCTAACGCTTATGGCGCCCTGCCCGCCCTGACGGACAAGCTGCTTTCAGACGCGATGCCCGCAGAAAAATCGGAAATGCCGTCAACGGTCATCAAGGAGAATCCACCACGGTGGAAGCTGGCGCTACCGGAAGGGTGGGATGTGGCGAAACTTACCTGTTTTGCTCCCGGAGAGGGCCGAATCCCGGCCAGGGCGCTACAGAAGGGAGTAGTGGAGATCAAGGCCAGAAACGCGTTCCCGGGACGCAGATCCCGTTACAACTGCACCTACCCTCAGCAGGACGGAAACTTTTACTGGCTATCTCAGGCGTGGGTGAATCCGGAGAAACCTGAAACTCAACCGCAGCTGCTACCCTCTCAACCTGCCCGTTAGAATACCGACGAATCGAGGCTCAGCTCAATCTCACCAGAACCGGCTGCTCGGACTTTGTCTGGCAGCGAAGCATCGGTGCTGCTTGCCCGGAGTCCTTCGCCTCGCAGGTCTTCACTCTTGCTCAAAACAACCAGCCAGCGCTCCTGCGCCTCGGACTCTACGGGCAAACTGGCCTCGAGGTAGCCATAGCGGTACCACGATTCTGGCTCGTAGGTGAACTCTATATCAGTCACAACGCGAATAGGCCGCCAGTCAGCATCGAGAAAAACCAGCGTCGGCAAGAAGACGCCGCCGTCGATGAAACTTCTTATTGTCAACGGAACCAAATTGGCTTGTTCCGGGAGCTGGACAATTCGATACGGGCTCCGTCCTGTCGGAAAATCAAACACAGGGGAGGAACCGTCTACTCGAACCGAGGTGCCCCTGTCAGTATCGAGTTGATGAATATCACCCCGGCGAAGTGCTTCGCAGCAGACTGCGTCAAAGCGCTCCACAAGCTCGGGGGAATCGCCCTGAAGGCCGAGCACAGTGGCAGCGTTTGGCCCAGCCTCTGCTGGTAAAGCGCCGGCGCGCCTGGACGTACGTGCCTCTGAAAACTTCGTTGCTCCGGCGGTGTCCAGAAGGCTCACTGCTTCCTTCTCACGTTGCAGGTTCTTCTCTTTGCCTGGGTTAAAGGGCGAGTTGAGTACAGTGCCGGTCGCGTCAGTCCAGGTAAAGAAAGGCTGCGGATCACCTTCACGAACGTACCCGGCTGCTTCCAGCGCCTCTGCATCAGGGAAATTTTCAAGATTAAAAACGGGATCATCGGAGGGCCGGCCAAAAAGTCCCGCCCCCGCTGGAGGCCTATCCTCCAAATCGCGGGACTGAGAAGGCTGGCTTTCATCCCCAGGAGGCGCATCCGGACTCGTGGCGGGACTTTTATCACCTGTGCGCAACTTGGGTTCATTAACTATCGTGGTCCGTAGCTCGCCCTGCTCGTCTACCCACGTGTAGTAACGATCTGCGTGCGCTGGGGTCGCTAGCAGTAGACAAGCCAGAGTTACGGCCCCGAAAGCTCTTTTCGACGCGCTCACGGCAATCTCCTCTGATCATGATCGCACCGTTCAGGCTGACATACCGGATTCCGATTTCGGCGTGTCAACACCTCAGAATTTAGTGCGGAAAGAGATACCGGCCAAGGCCAGCCGTAGCGACGTTTTGACATCCATCCCCGCGTAGGGGTTGTAGATGATGTTGGTGATATTGTCGCAGTTGAGTGCACAGCTGGTATCGGCCGGAATGTATTCAACCGAGTGCAGGTAACTGAGTGAGGCGTCGACCATGGTGTCTTTATCCCAGCGATAGCCGAAACCGACGTTATACATGAGTACATCCCCAAAGGGCGCCATGGTTGTCCTGGACCCGCTCGGAATCACCGAATCACGAACTTCGATACCCGCCCTGAGATCGAGTCGGGTTGAGGCGTGAAGCTCGGTGCCTATGCCCCAGTTCCAAACATCCTGCATCCCAAGCGGGAACTTCAGAGTGTTACCGGTAGCATTGTCAGGTGAAAGTATTCGGGCAGCGTTGAGGAACTCGAGGGTGCGGTCGAATTCAAGGTCCAACGCATCCCACGCACTGTAATCGGTCCAGCCGACATCGAAATTAACGGACAGTAAAGGGTGCAGGTCCATACTGATGCCGGTCTGGAAGTGCTGAGGATAAGTAAAATCAGCGGAGACGTTCCCTCGCTCTTCCGGAGCGCCCGAAGGCAGGCTCAAAATAGCGGAGGTTATTGCCCCGAGCACTGATCCGTTGAACCGCTGCCAGAAGCCGGACCAATCGTCTGTGTATTCAATTTCGAACTTGCCCTTCAGCTTCATGTCCGCTGCGGATGTATAGGCCGCGCCCCAGGCAAACCAGGGCGTGGGCTCCCATGTAACGCCGAGTGCGTATGTGGGCGAGATGGTTTCCTGCAAGTCGAGATTGAGAACGCCGATGTCATCGAACGGACCAACATTACCGCCGCATAGTGTCAGCCAGGGCGAGAGCGGCTCATCCCCACTCTCACAGCTGAAGGCATCCTGCAGTACTTCTGCCATACCCAGTAGAAGGTTAGGCGCCCGCATCGACTGATCAACCGCCAGGCCGAAGTGAGACAGGTGTATCCCGGCACCAACGGACCACTCGTCGTTAATGCGGTAGCCCACGGATGGCGACAGGTAAGTAACGCGCTGTATAGCGGTAGCCCTGGGGTAGTACTTTCCGGGGTCTGAGTTGCTGCGGTGGTATCCGGCTGCAAAAGGAATATAAAAAGCATTTGCAAAGGTAAACTTGGATCCAGGCTCTCGCACGGAAAACCCGCCGGAGGGCACGGCCGCTATGGGAACTGGCAACTTCTGCAAACCGAAACCGGGTATGTAAACCGCAACGGTGTTGGTGTGACTGTGGCTGTTGGCGATCGGGTCATTCTCAACCCCATCGATGCCAAATATTTCGTAGCCTTCGGGGGCAATAAAGTCGGCGTCAATATCCAGATAGATGTTCATGAAATTGACTTCGAGCTGCCGATCGTCCAACCGCGTCAAGCCCGCCGGGTTGTAGTGGATCGACATCATACCCGGAGGATCTGCGGTCACAGCATTGCCTAAGGCGAGAGCCTTGGGGTGTATCAGCGCGTTCTGAACCAATTGCGCGTTCGCGGCAAACGTAGTCAGCGCTAACGCGAAAAAGCAACCAAGTCTGACCGTCTTGTTCCACATGTCGTTTTTCCCTTCCCGCGCACTTGCAAACAACGTCACTCTTTAAGACCTGCAAGGTTGATGGGCAGGGAAACACCGATACTGAAGTCAGGGGCATCTTCGGTAAGGCCAAAACCGACATTGGTATTGATAATTGTGGTTTCCGATACACGGGTACCCAGCGAGAAATTGATGATACCGGTCATCTGATCCTGGGCTACCGCCTGGCTACCGTCGCTGAACTCAAGAACAGTCTCGTCGTTGTAGGCGACCTGAACTGATGCGCTGAGCGAAATATCGTAGGATAGCGAGTACGCAAACCCGGCAGAGCCGTTCAACCCGAAGCCTGGTTCTACTGAGTCGAGCAATCGACTGCCACGAACCTGGTTGACATCCTCTTCCTTGACTGAATAAGCCAGCCCCACAGATCCATAAATAACCACGGGATCCAGCACTTTTGACAGGCTGGCGCCACCCGAGACGGTGTAATAGCCACTGCCCGTCGACAACTGGCGATTTATATCGATCTCATACGGACTGACCCCTGTTTTGGAATTCAGGCTGCCGTAGAGGGTGATTGACGTTGTACCAGGAACATAGGGCAGCGGCTGCCACCGCGTAGTGAACGACAAGTCACCCAGGTCCGACACCTGGGTGTCATCCTGAGTATCGTATTTCACTACAAAAGGAACCCGAACGCCCAGCGTTACGTTATTGAGCAGCCCGTAGTCGAAAGAAAAGGAGTTGGTAAACTTATGAGTGGCGCTCGGGGTGACGTCAAGGTTTCGGATCGAATTATTTACGAGCTCCAGATCAATGCGCTGGTCGCCAGTGTAGTCATAGTCAAAGGAATACTTCAGCGACATGCTGCCGGCTTTCAACAAGGAATAATTTTCCTCAGCTGCCTGAAAAACCTCTTCCAACTGGCGACTGGTATCCTCATCCTCCTCCTGACGCGACAAGGCTTCCCGGGCTTCATCGACACTACTGGTGTCTTCCTGTTCTTGCGCCAGGGCCTGTAAAGGCGAGAGCGTTAAACAGAGACACAGACTCCGTAAGACCCAAGGTTTCATCCCAACTCCCTTTTCCTGAAAAGGTTCATTATTTTTATCGGCCATTAACTGAGCATGAAGGTCAAGAGTTCAGTAAACGGCTGCCTTGAACTGATCAATTACGACGGAAATGCAGCTGCTTGCGCGTGTTTTCGGCGGACCCGTCAGGATTATTCTTCTGTCTTTCCAACTCGTTCTGGAGGCGTCGTTGGGTCGCCTCATGGAATTCAGGCAGCCGTTGCATGGCCATCAGAGTGAAGGTCTGGTCGTCGACAAAACGCAGGTCTTCTTCCCTTAGTTCCAACGCATCAACAGGCTTGTTACCCCCGGGGAAGACAATGAAAAGCACTTGGTCATCCCACTTTTCTTCAAATTGAGCAATGGTAAAGGACAAATTGCCTACGGCCGGGTCAGCGATAAAAACACGCCCGTCCCGGACCGCCCTGACGACGACGAAATGTTTAAAACCTGCGTGGGTTATGGGAACAATAGCTGGGTGGTCAAGCCCGGTAAGATCCTCAAGAGAAGCCCGAAAACCGCCAGCGGGGTAACCTAGTGCCGTAACAAGCCGCTTCATATCCAGCATGGAAAAGGCGCGACGCTGAACGATTCTCTCGCTTTCACCGTAATGGAGCAGCCCTTCCATGACCTGCCGCTCCTGCAGATTCCGGCCCAGGTAGAACCGCAAAATCGTGGTCAGGGCTGCGGCACCACAACTGTAGTCATACGCCTGCCTGACTATGTTGCGATACTTTTGTTCAACTAGCGGCTCGACTTTAACTCTATTGAGAAGGTCATGATTGCTTCCGTCCACGCGCTGCTCTATCGCAATAGCGCTCCGCTCAAACGGCTCTACGGCCATTGTTTCATGGAAAAGATTGAACGTGAGCAGTGAACCCGCCAAGACCATTATCATGTCAGATTGATCCCTGTGGCTGAACTAGACCGCTGGAGGGCAAAGCGAATGGTACCGGTCGATGCTGATCATGGGCCAAGACATCCCCGGGTACTATGCAGAGTTCCGACACCTTCGTTTCCTTACCGCCGGTTTACAGAAAGCGCCGAGTGCTCTTCACGACTTACCACGTGTGCAAAGCACACTCAGGCTGAGCACTTCGCGTTAGGCCACGATACCCAAAATGAAACTCTCTTAAAGATAACTGGTACTCAAATCAACAGCCCTTGCCGTGCAAGGGCCGCAGGCAGATACCCGGGTCAGCCAATGATTCTTCAGCTTCCTAATGAACAAGTTCTGACCCAAACAAACCGGCACGAAGCGGGATACGCTCAGGCCGGGGCCCACTGTCACGATACAGTTATTGTAGCCGTTCGATCTCGGCACTTTTCCGGAGGGCCTCCAGGTACAGCTGAGCTACCTGGCCTCCGTACTGGCGCGCGACAATATTCTGGATCTGGGCGATGAGCGGGTCGTCAGCTGACACAGATGGAACCTCGACAGCCCTTAGCTGGATCAGGCTCACTCCGGCAGGAACGTCCGCACGACCGTAAACGGGCTGATCTTCAGGGTGAGGCAGACGAAACGCGGCTTCGAGCACCGGGCTCGCGATGTCTGGCGAGTCTCGTTTTACCATCGTGCCAGCAGTCCAGTTCGCGTCGATCCCTTCTGCCACCTCTTCCGGGGCAGCCCCTTGCTGCAAGCGCTCCAGCATCTCTTCTGCCCGTTCTGCCAGCGCTTCGGCGATCTTGTTTTCGCGAAGCGTTGCCTCGATATCGTCTCTTACCCGTTCAAGCGCAAGCTTCTGTTCAGGATGATGTTCGCGTACCCGAGCGACAACCGACAAGCCGTCCGCAACCTCTACCACTTCTGAGTTATTGCCCTCCTCAAGGACATCACTGGAAAAAATCTGGCGAATCAGTCCCTGGTGATCAAAAGGCGCCTCGTTGCTCTCCCGACTGACGCCATCAATGTGTTGCACCTCCAGGTCAAGTTCCGCTGCAGGTCCTTCGAGGTCAAAGGCGGAGAACGAAATATCGGCTAGCCGGTCGGTCAGTTCGATGTAGCGCTGATCCGCACGCTCGCTCGCGATCTCATCTTCGAGATTGTCGCGCAAGTCCTCAAACTCTGGCTTGTCGAGGGTCCGGGTCTCGAGCAGCTTGATGAAATGAACGCCATAGGACGTTTTTACCGGCCCCGACACCTCACCCTTTTCTTCAATAGCAAAAAGCGCATCAGAAAAAGCTGGGTCGAAACTGTCCCGGTTCGCAAAACCTAGCTCGCCGCCAGCGTCAGCTGAGCCCGGATCATCTGAGAGGCGCTCGGCAACATCTGCAAAATCATCGCCGCGCTCAAGCGCTTGCTGAACCTCATCTATTCTTTCCTGCGCCACCTCATCACCGCTCTCCGGCACCAGAAGAATATGGGCTGAACGGCGCTCTTCCCGTGCCTCCATCCCCGCAAGGCGCTTCTCATACAGCTCGCGAAGGTCGTCTTCGGACACCTCTACAGCATCTTTTAAGTCGGAGCGGTCAATCGCGATCCAGGCAACGTCGACGGTTTCCGGCCGCATGAATGCTTCTGCATTGTCGCCGTAATAGGCCTCGATTTCGCTCTCTTCTACTGTTATCTCGTCAGCGACCAGCGACGGTTCGAGCGTAAGAGTTGCGATCTCACGTTGCTGCTGCTGCAGAGTAAGCAGTTCCCGACTGGTTGCGGGAACCGCAAAGGTGCTGCCTGCAACAGTCGCCTGAACCTGGCTTGCGATGTAATCGCGACGGAGGGCATCTCTGAACTCCTGAACGCCCATCCCCCGGTTTCGGACGAGGCCCAGGAAACGTTCTTGGCTGAACGTCCCGTCGACTTGAAAGACAGGCATCGAAGTGATCAGTTGGTCAATCTCTGCATCGGAAAGCTCGAGGCCGCGATCCTTTGCATCCTGATAGATCAGCGAACGGTTGATCATTATCTCCAACACTTCGCGATTGATCGCCCCTTCATCAAGCAAGGTGGGATCCGGGCGTTCCATTTCCGAAAGGATTTGCTGACGCCGCGTCTGCACCGCCCGCTGATACTCGCGCTCAGTAATGTCGTTACCGTTGACCGTCGCAACAGCCGGCTCCCCTCCGAACCCACCGATAATGGCGTCCACACCAAATATCGAAAGCGAGACGATGACGGCTACGACGATGATTTTTGCGATAGTGCTTTGGGAATTATCCCGAATATCCTGAAGCATGCTGTTCTCGACACGTTGTGAGGCGGCGACCATTTTTGGAGTGAGCAGGCAAGCTCTTGCTTATACCGTTTGCCAACGGCTGAGCTTTGCCTTCGCGTTGGCGGATTTTAGCTGCTCAAGCGTACGGCAACAAACGAACCAACACACAGTTTGCGGCAGTTGCTCCAGATGAGCTAGCGATTGCTACGCTATCGGGAGATCTTGCCTTCCGGTTGCGAAAAAAAAGGCGCATCCGGTAAGAATGCGCCCTTCGGGTCCATGAATAGATCGTTAACAGTTCAATTGCGCCCCGGTGTGAGGGATGCCTGGTTCCCGGTCCGAAGCGCTGGACCAAATCAGATATGTCTTACTTTACAGAGTCCTTAAGGGACTTACCGGCCTTGAAGCCCGGAACTTTTGAGGCCGGAATCTTGATCTCCGCGCCGGTTTGGGGATTGCGACCAGTGCGAGCAGCGCGCTCCTTCACCTGGAAGGTACCAAAGCCGATCAAAGTAACCTGGTCACCTTGCTTGAGCGCGTCAGTAATGGAACTGGTCATTGCGTCAAGCGCGCGCCCGGCGGCGGCCTTGGAAATATCTGCTGAAGCTGCAATAGAGTCGATCAATTCAGACTTATTCACACTAAACCCCTTCGATTTCTGATTAGAGATGTGAGCTTTTGGTTTGTTGTTTCTGGCCGCCTCCGACTATGGCACAGCAATCCGGAGAATTCCATTGTTGAACTTGCATCCCAATTAAGCTAGCGAATTGCGCCGGAGCCCTTGGTACTGGCTGCCTCACGACGAAAGTAGTTATACCAACGGCTCTGAATCGGTGTCAACCGAAGCGCAAGCTTTCAGTGGGTGTTCACGCGCTCCTCACTCTCACTTCCATCCTCCCGGGGGTTGGACCCACCCTCTGTCTTAGGCCCGACTGCGTGGGGCTCAGGCTGATACGCAAGCGCAATATCGAGCACTTCATCGATCCATTTCGCAGGACGAATTTCCAATGATTCCTTTATGTTAGCGGGTATTTCCCTAAGATCCCGCATGTTCTCCTCGGGGATAATAACGGTCTTTATACCGCCCCTGTGCGCGGCCAGTAACTTCTCCTTCAGACCGCCAATCATCAGCACCTTTCCACGCAGAGTAATTTCACCGGTCATCGCAACATCGGCCCGGACGGGGATGCCCGTAAGGGCCGAAACCAGTGCTGTACACATCGCGATACCTGCGCTTGGACCGTCTTTTGGCGTTGCCCCTTCAGGTACGTGAACGTGAAGGTCCTGCTTTTCGTGAAAATCATCAGCAATACCGAGCCCTGGCGCCCGACTCCGAACCACCGTCAGAGCTGCTTGAATGGACTCTTGCATGACATCACCCAGCGAACCCGTCTTGACAACCCGACCCTTGCCTTTAGTGAGTGCGCACTCAATGGTCAGCAGCTCCCCCCCTACCTGGGTCCAGGCCAAGCCAGTCACCTGCCCGACTTCGTTCTTTTCCTCCGCCAGGCCGTACTTGAACTTACGGACGCCCGAGTAGGCTTCAAGATCATCGGGCTGCAGAACACGTAGTTCGACCGCTTTCTTCTCCACGTTCTCCCGCACGATTTTGCGGCAGAGCTTGGCTATCTCACGCTCAAGGTTCCGCACACCCGCCTCCCGGGTGTAGTACCTCACCAGCGCCCGCATTGTTTCGTCCGGGACTTCAAGCTCGCCCTTCTTCAGGCCGTTAGCCTCAAGCTGCTTAGGCAGCAGATAGCGCTCGGCAATATTGACCTTCTCATCCTCGGTATAGCCAGGGATCCGAATGATTTCCATCCGGTCAAGCAAAGCCGATGGGATATTCATGGAGTTCGAGGTGCAGACAAACATCACATCCGACAGATCAAAATCAACCTCGAGGTAGTGGTCGCTGAAAGTATGGTTCTGTTCCGGGTCAAGCACCTCCAGAAGCGCCGACGCGGGATCACCGCGATGATCCATCCCCATCTTGTCGATCTCATCAAGGAGGAAGAGCGGATTGCGCACACCGACCTTGGAGAGCTTCTGCAGCATCTTGCCGGGTAACGCGCCAATGTAAGTGCGCCGGTGACCCCGTATTTCAGCCTCATCACGTACGCCGCCTAGCGCCATGCGGGTGTATTGACGGTTTGTAGCGCGTGCGAGAGAGCGGCCCAGAGATGTTTTGCCGACGCCCGGGGGACCCACAAGACACAGCACCGGGCCTTTGAGTTTGCGCACACGGTTCTGGACGGCCAGGTATTCGAGGATGCGTTCCTTGACCTCGTCCAGCCCGTAATGGTCTTCATCCAGGATGTCCCGCGCGCGGTCAATATCATGGCGCACCCGGCTACGCTTCTTCCACGGCATGGCCAGCAGCCAGTCAATGTAGCCCCGGACCACTGTGGCTTCTGCCGACATGGGCGACATCATCTTCAGCTTATTGAGTTCGGCGTCGGCCTTTTTGCGCGCTTCCTGGGGCATGCCTGCGGCTTCTATGCGCTGCTCCAGCTCTTCGAAGTCGCCGCCACCTTCTCCCATCTGGCCCATCTCTTTCTGGATGGCCTTCATCTGCTCGCTCAGGTAATACTCGCGCTGACTGCGCTCCATCTGTTTCTTCACCCGGCCGCGGATGCGCCGCTCAACTTCGATAAGATCAATTTCACTGTCGAGCTTGCCAAGCAGCGTCTCCACCCGTTTGTGAATGTCGACATCTTCAAGCAGCGCCTGCTTTTCTGGAATCTTAAGCTCCAGATGAGCCGCCATCGTGTCCGCCAGGCGATTAATATCCTCTATGCCGCTCAGGGAATTGCTGACCTCGGACGGCACTTTTTTGGAGAGTTTCACAAATTTCTCAAACTCTTCCCGTAGCGTGCGGACCAGTATCTCCCCTTCGCGCTCTTCCACGCGCTGGTCGTTTATTTCCTCTACCAGCGCAGACAGGTAAGGCCCTTCGGCTATCTCGTCGATTCTGGCCCGGGTGTTACCTTCTACCAGGACCTTCACGGTACCGTCTGGTAAACGCAGCATCTGCAGGACGGTGGCCAGGGTGCCGACGGGGTATATGTCACCAGCTTCGGGATCATCGGTTCCAGCATCGCGCTGGGCAACCAGAAGAATCCTCTTGGTGCCGTCCATCGCCGCCTCGAGGGCTTTGATCGACTTGTCACGCCCGACAAACAACGGTACAACCATGTGCGGGAACACGACAACGTCGCGCAACGGCAGCATGGGATATTGTTCAAACGGCGCTGCCTGATTCAGATCGGTCATGGCGTTTCCTCTTACTGGAGCCGGTGTATTACCGGAGTGAAAATGGCAACCGGCTGGATCGCCCCTACGCCACGATAGGCGTTACTCAAGAGCCTCCTTAAGTATGGCAGATGATATAAATTGGGGGCGGAATGCGAAATTACAATGTCGGAAGAACTTCTAATCTGTAGCCTCTATACGCAAAAAAGCCCGCCTATCACTGTAGCAACTACGACGTAGCACTGCAGCGAATAGCGGGCGTTTCGGTAACGACTATTAATCTTCCGGGACGGCCTTGGCCTGTTCCGTATTAGAGTAAATCTTGATCGGGTCAGAGTCGCCGCGAATCACGCTCTCGTCGATCACGACTTTACATACACCAGTCTCAGACGGAATCTGGTACATAGTGTCCAGAAGTACCGCTTCCATGATCGAGCGCAGGCCTCGTGCACCGGTTTTCCGCTCCATCCCTTTACGAGCAACAGCCCGTAACGCGTCTTCCCTGAAGTCCAGTTCCACATCCTCCATCTCGAAGAGCTTCTGGAACTGTTTGGTCAGAGCATTCTTCGGCTGAGTCAGAATCTCCACAAGGGCCTCTTCGTCGAGTTCTTCCAGTGTGGCCACTACAGGCAACCGACCGACGAATTCGGGAATCAGACCATATTTTACGAGGTCTTCGGTCTCCACGTCTTTCAGCACGTCGGAGGCCGTCTTCTGGCTCTGTTGGCTTATGACATTGGCCGAAAAGCCGATACTACTCCGCTCTGAGCGGTCTCGAATAACCTTGTCCAGCCCGGCAAAAGCGCCACCGCAGATAAACAGAACATTGCCCGTATCCACCTGCAGAAACTCCTGCTGAGGATGTTTACGGCCACCCTGCGGCGGCACAGATGCGACCGTGCCTTCAATCAGTTTGAGCAGAGCCTGTTGAACGCCTTCGCCGGACACATCCCGGGTGATCGAGGGGTTATCAGACTTCCGGGAGATCTTGTCGATCTCATCGATGTAGACAATACCGCGCTGCGCCTTCTCAACATCGTAATCGCATTTCTGCAACAGCTTCTGGATGATGTTCTCGACATCTTCCCCGACATAGCCCGCCTCTGTCAGAGTCGTAGCGTCGGCAATGGTAAACGGAACATTCAGCATCCGCGCAAGGGTTTCAGCCAGCAGGGTCTTACCACTCCCCGTCGGTCCGATCAGGAGAATGTTACTCTTACCGAGTTCGACATCTGCACCCTTGCCCTCACCGAAACGCAACCGCTTATAGTGATTATAAACAGCTACCGACAGGACGACCTTGGCTCGGTCCTGGCCGATGACATACTCGTCAAGTGTCGTCTTGATTTCCTGAGGGGATGGCAGCCGGTCGCCTGTGTCTTCCTGCGCGCTCTCCTGAATCTCCTCACGGATTATGTCGTTGCAAAGATCAACGCATTCATCGCAGATGAAAACCGAAGGCCCTGCAATGAGTTTGCGGACCTCATGCTGACTTTTGCCGCAAAACGAGCAGTACAGCAACTTGCCGTTGTCGTCGCCCCTGCCGTTTCTCTCATCTGCCATTGAAATACCTCTGTTACTTGCGGTCGGTGATCGTCGTGGCTTTTTGCTGCTAAAGCCGCAGCCCTGGCACCAACATCAAAAGACTCGGCCAATCTCAGTATTATTTAAGATCGCCACGCTTATCAAGCACAGCGTCGATGAGCCCATACTCCTTGGCCTGAATAGGATCCATGAAATTATCACGGTCCGTATCCGCTGCTATCTTCTCGAGCGGCTGACCGGTGTGTTCGGCCAGACGATGGTTAAGCGTCTCGCGGATTTTCAGAATTTCGCGGGTGTGAATCTCGATGTCTGACGCCTGACCCTGGTAGCCACCCAGCGGCTGGTGAATCATGAAGCGCGAATGAGGCAGCGAGTAACGCTTTCCTTTAGCACCACCGGCGAGCAGAAACGCACCCATGCTAGCGGCCTGTCCTACACATAGCGTGGATACGTCAGGCTTGACGAATTGCATCGTGTCGTAAATAGACATGCCTGCAGAAACCGAGCCGCCCGGCGAGTTTATGTACAGATGGATATCTTTATCGGGGTTTTCAGACTCAAGAAAGAGAAGCTGTGCAACCACCAGGTTGGCCATGTGGTCTTCGACCTGGCCCACCATGAAGATAACGCGCTCTTTCAGGAGGCGTGAGAAAATGTCAAAGGACCGTTCGCCACGAGCCGTTTGCTCGATAACGATCGGTACCAGACCAGCGTTCGTAATCATTGACGGTCCGTCGTAGGGTGCTTGACTCATTGAATCTCTGCTCTCTTTGTCCTGACTGGCTGGCACAAGTATCGAACCCTGCCCGCTTCCCTTGAACTGCCGCCCTGCCGGGGGGCCTTGCGGCAAAGGTGGGGGCTTCTCGCCAGATTAAAAGTGTCAAAGGACAGTCCTGCTGCCCTAACTGACGTGAAGTCTAGTAGGCCGGTGTACGTTTGGGCGAGGAAAATCATTAATTTTCCTGCTTAAAGCCCGGCTGCTACAGGTCAGCCGAGTACCGCCGGCGGAGCGGGGTACACGACTGAACAGGTAATAATCAGTCTTCGTCTGACTCAGCACCGGGCTGAGCAGGCTTGACCGCTTCCTCGTAGCTGACCTTCTTTTCCTTGACCTTGGCCTGAGCCATAACAAAATCGACCACTGCGTCTTCCAGAACCAATGACTCCAGTTGCGCCTTCTGCTGAGGGTCATTCTTATAGAACTGGATAACCTCCTCAGGTTCCTGGTAGGTAGACGCAATTTCTTCGATTTTCTCGTCGACCTTGGCCTGATCCGCTTCAAGGTCGTTCTGGCGAATCAGCGCCTGGAAGATAAGCCCGGTCTTGACTCGACGTTCAGCCTGCTCCTGGAAAATCTCGTTGGGTAGCTGTGAGGCCTGCATCTGACCGCCGAATTGCTTGACGGCGTCTTCCTTCAGACGTCCGATTTCCTGCTCCGCCAGCGCTTTGGGGACTTCCAGTTCGCTGGTCTTGAGCAGCCCGTCAACGATCCGGTTTTTTACCTTTGTGTTGATGGCATTCTTCAGTTCCCGCTCCATGTTCTTTTCAACTTCTGCGCGGAACGCTTCTTCGGTATCTACCGATATACCAAATTTCTCGAAGAACTCCGCATTGAGTTCAGGCAACTGGGGCTCTTCAACCTTCTTGACGGTTACGTCAAATGTTGCAGGCTTGCCCGCGAGTTCTTTGTTCTGGTAGTCCTCCGGAAAAGTTACTTCGAGTGAAACGTCCTCTCCGGTCTTGGCACCGATCAAGCCCTCTTCGAAGCCCGGAATCATCTGCCCTGAACCAAGGGTCAGCCGGTGGTCGGTAGCACTGCCACCTTCGAACGCTTCCCCATCGATTTTGCCGACAAAATCGATAGTCATGATGTCCTTTTTCTTGGACTTGCGTTTTACTTCTTTATTCTCAGCTTGCTGGAGACGCAGGTTGTCGATCATCTTGTCGACATCTTTCGCCTTGATCTCGGCGACCGGCTTCTCGACCTTGAGCTCTGACAGGTCACCCAGCTTGGGCTCTGGCATTACTTCAAATACCGCAATGAATTCAAGATCCTTGCCTGCCTCAACAACTTTGGGCTCGAACCGGGGCCAACCCGCCGGGGAAATCTTTTCCTTCTCGAGCGCCTCCATGTAGGAATCACGCATCACTTCGCCAATGACTTCCTGGCGCACACCTTCACCAAAACGACGACGAACCACTTTGAGCGGGACTTTACCGGGGCGGAAGCCGTTCATTTTCACGGTGCTCGCAGTCTTCTGCAGGCGCTTCTCGACTTCCTGATCGACTTTAACGGCAGGTACGCCAATGGTCATCCGACGTTCAATACCGGACGTCGTTTCAACAGAAACTTGCATGAATGATCCTCAAAACTATCGTCGTTTCGGTTAGATGAATAAAACAGGGCTGCATATTAGAAACATGCCTAGGTCTGTGACAAGCCCAGTGCAGAGTAATCCGCAAGTTTACCACGGTTTATGGACGGAGGAGAAAGGGCTTGACTGAAGTGGAGCGAGTAAAACGAGTGCGCCCGGCATAGGTTGCAGCGGTTCGCCCACATGACAGACCTGACGAGCACGTATAGCCGAGAAGACTGGAAGGGATGGTGCGAAAGGAGAGACTCGAACTCTCACGGGTTGCCCCACTGGAACCTAAATCCAGCGCGTCTACCAGTTCCGCCACTTTCGCATAAACAGGGAGTTACAGAAACAATCAGGGAAATTACGCGATATGCGCAGTCAACTAAAAATGGGGTGGACGAAGGGGTTCGAACCCTCGACCGCAGGAATCACAATCCTGAGCTCTACCAACTGAGCTACGTCCACCATAGCAACTTCTTTTTTTTAGAATAACCGACCAGAAGCCAGGGGTTCTGTCAGATCATTCAAAGGCAATACTTGGCGCGCCCGGTAGGACTCGAACCTACGACCTACGGCTTAGAAGGCCGTTGCTCTATCCAGCTGAGCTACGGGCGCAATACGCTTCTTGCTCGCTTGAACAGGCGACCAGCCGCTAAGCCCGACTATTCGCGGGCATGAACCCGCGCGACGTCTGTTGCAAAAAAATTGGTCGGGGTAGAGAGATTTGAACTCCCGACATCCTGCTCCCAAAGCAGGCGCGCTACCAGACTGCGCTATACCCCGAAAACTGCTGAACACTTTCTGTTCCAGCAAGTTGGCGCGAATAATACCGACCAAAACGGGCTTCGTCAACAGGTACCGGGACTTCGTCTATTACAGGTTGAACACCCGTGCTCCGCGTACGGCGCGCGGTCAGGCTCATTTCATGCGACAATACTCCCCTTTTTAAGGTCGATCTTTTCGAAGACGCAGCACAGACAGGGCTATCCCATTCATGACGGCAAAACTCATAGACGGCAGGCAGGTTTCGGCAACGGTTCGGGAGGAAGTTAGCGCGAGGGTAAAAAAGCGACTCCAGGACGGCAAACGCGCGCCCGGCCTCGCTGTCGTGCTGGTTGGCGAAGATCCGGCTTCCCAGATTTATGTCCGCAATAAAAGACGGGACTGCGAGAGCGTGGGCTTTGCCTCATTCCAGTACGACCTTGGCGCCGACGCGACTCAAGTACAGCTGGAGTCGCTGATAGATGATCTCAACGACAATCCCGAAGTCGACGGTATTCTGATTCAGCTCCCGCTGCCTCCTCACCTGGATGCGGACCCGCTGTTACTGAGAATACACCCAGACAAGGACGTCGACGGTTTTCACCCTTACAATCTGGGCCGGCTTTGCCAACGCAAGCCTGAACTGCGTCCCTGCACGCCGGCCGGCATCATCAGGTTACTCGACAGTATCGGCACGAACTATAAAGGTGCCCATGCACTGGTTGTCGGTGCATCCAACATTGTTGGCCGTCCGATGGCGCTGGAACTACTACTAAAAGGCGCGACCATTACTGTGGCCCATCGCTTCACCCAGGACCTCGCAGGCTATGTCGCACAGGCGGATATTCTTGTCGCTGCCGCAGGTAAGCCAGGACTGATCAAAGGCGAATGGGTCAAGCCCGGCTCAACAGTCATTGATGTGGGCATGAACCGACTCGATTCGGGCAAGCTCTGCGGCGATGTCGAGTTCGACGCCGCGCGGGAGCGCGCGGCCTGGATTACGCCAGTCCCGGGCGGTGTCGGCCCGATGACGATTGCGACCCTGCTCCAGAATGCGCTGGAAGCATGCGAGAGACGGGATATAGGCTAGAACTGCGCAGGCTGCACACAAACACCTCGCGAATGAAAAAGCCCACCGATTGGTGGGCTTTTTGCTTACGTTCTCAGACGCTCAGCATCCGTACTTGGCTTTTGCCTTGCGACGGTACGCGTGCAGAAGTGGTTCGGTGTAGCCGTTGGGCTGCTCCCCACCCTTCAGCACCAGATCACAGGCAGCCTGGAAAGCAACGCTGTCATCAAAGTTGCCGGCCATGGGCCGATAGTTGGGGTCACCCTCGTTCTGACGGTCCACGACCGCCGCCATGCGCTTCATGGACTCCATGACCTGATCTTCGGTATAGATGCCGTGGTGAAGCCAATTGGCGATGTGCTGTGATGAAATCCGCAGCGTCGCTCGGTCCTCCATCAAGCCAACGTCGTTGATGTCGGGAACCTTGGAACAACCTACACCCTGCTCGACCCAGCGGACCACGTAGCCAAGGATGCCCTGGGCGTTGTTGTCGAGTTCCTGCTTCTTCTCGTCATCGGTAAGGGCAGCCGGATCCTGCAGCAGAGGCACCGTCAGAATGTCGTCGAGGCGCGCGCGCGTGCGACCTGCCAGCTTTTCCTGAACCGCGGCCACGTTAATCTGATGGTAGTGGATAGCGTGCAGGGTTGCCGCGGTCGGGGATGGTACCCAGGCCGTATTGGCCCCGGCCTTGGGATGGGCAGTCTTTGCCTCCATCATGCCCGCCATCAGGTCGGGCATGGGCCACATGCCCTTACCGATCTGAGCGCGTCCCTTGAGACCCGTCTCGAGGCCGATATCGACGTTCCAGTCTTCGTAACTGGTAATCCATGGCTGCTGCTTCATAGCGGCTTTGCGAACTACCGGCCCGGCAAGCATGCTTGTGTGGATCTCATCGCCCGTACGGTCGAGGAAACCGGTGTTGATAAAGACGGTACGTTCTTTCGCCGCCCGAATACATTCTTTGAGGTTGACTGTGGTGCGGCGCTCTTCATCCATGATCCCGACTTTCAGGGTCATCGGAGAAAGGCCCAGCATGTCTTCAATCCGGCCAAACAGCTCGTTTGTGAAGGCGACCTCCTCCGGCCCGTGCATCTTGGGCTTCACAATATACACGCTGCCAGAGCGGCTGTTACGGATCGGTCCGGCGCTCTTCAGGTCGTGAATGGCGATCATCGAAGTAACAACCCCATCCATGATGCCCTCAGGCACTTCGTCGCCGTTCTTGTCGAGGATGGCTTCGTTGGTCATCAGGTGCCCAACGTTACGGATAAACATGAGGCTGCGCCCCGGTAGGGTCAGGGTAGAGCCTGATGCGGTCTTGTATTCGCGGTCGGCGTGCATGCGGCGCGTCACCTGCTCGCCGCCCTTGGCAAAGCTTTCTACCAGGTTGCCCTGCATCAGCCCGAGCCAGTTACGGTAAACCAGCGTTTTATCGTCCGCATCGACGGCGGCGACTGAGTCCTCGCAATCCATGATGGTGGTCAGCGCGCCCTCCATCAGTACGTCTTTGACGTGCGCAGGATCATCCTTGCCAATCGGGTGGCTGGGATCGAACTGAATCTCAAAGTGAATACCGTTGTTCTTCAGAAGCACAGCTGTGGGCGATGATTCAGCGCCCTGGTAGCCCGCGAACTGGGCAGAATCTTTCAGGCCGGTCTCATCCCCGTTCTGGAGCTTCACGATCAGCTTGCCATTGTTGATGGCGTAACCCACCGCATCGGCATAGCTGCCCTTTGCCAGAGGCGCGCTCTCATTAAGAAAACGACGGGCATAATCGATAACCCTGGCACCACGAACAGGGTTGTAGCCACCCCGTCCTTTCTCGGCGCCGTCATTTTCGGGGATCACATCAGTGCCGTAGAGTGCGTCGTACAGGCTACCCCAGCGGGCGTTGGCGGCGTTCAGGGCAAACCGTGCATTGGAGATGGGAACAACCAGCTGAGGCCCCGCGAGCTTGGCAATTTCAGGATCGACGTTGTTGGTGGTGATCTGAAAATCGTCGCCTTCGGGTACGAGGTAGCCGATCTCGCTGAGGAACTGCTTATACTCTGACAGGTTTATCGGACCTTGGTTTTCGCGGTACCAGTCGTCCAGCTTGGCCTGAATATCATCGCGCTTCTGTAGCAGCGATTTATTACGCGGTGCAAGGTCGTGAACCAGAGTGTCAAGACCGGTCCAGAACTGCTCCTTGTCCACACCGGTACCCGGCAGGGCTTCGTTATTAATGAAGTCATAAAGAACTTTGGCAACCTGCAGGTCGCCGACTTTGACTCGCTCTGTCATTTTTAAGCCTCGTGGTTCAGTAATGTCTGAATAAAACACGCCCGGGTGCCGGTTCCGACACGCCCATGGCGATTGTTCTACCTCGTATACCGCCGCCCCGCGTGTTCTCGCAGCTTTGGCTCTGGTCCAAAAAGAGCGCAGATTCTACCCAAAAAAGAGGCAAGATTCAGCCCCGACGCCAATCGGTGACACTCAGACCCTGCGCCAACTTGTGCCCTGCCTGCTATCGTCCAGAATGATGCCCTGTTCCTTTAGCCAGTCTCGAATACGATCGGACTCTGCGAAGTCACGTTTTTTCCTGGCGTCCGCCCGAGCCTGAATCCACCGCTCGACCTCATCCGCTTGCAGGCCTTCCACAGACGCCTGAAAGAACTGCTCCGGATCCTGCTGCAAGAGCCCCAGCACTGCGCCCAGCCGAACCAGCACGCTGCCAAGCGCTGCCGCATCTGCTTCATCGCCGCTACCGCGCAGCCGGTTAATTTCCCGGGCCAGTTCGAACAACACGGCGAAGGCACCGGGCGTGTTGAAATCATCGTCCATGGCCTCCTGAAAACGCGCGTCCCACCCGCCGGACGGCAACCCCGCTGATGTATCGAGCCCACGGATAGAGGAGTAAAGTCGACTTAGCGCATTGTGCGCCTCCGCCAGACTATCGGCCGAATAATCAATCTGGCTGCGGTAATGGCTGCCCACAAGGAAAAAGCGAACAACTTCAGGTGTATGGCTTTCAAGTATTTCCCGGATAGTAAAAAAATTGCCCAGTGACTTCGACATTTTCTCTTTATCTACCCGAACTGCGCCTGCGTGCATCCAGACATTCACGAAAGGTTTACCCGTCGCCGCTTCAGTCTGGGCAATTTCGTTCTCGTGGTGGGGGAACTTCAGGTCCGGGCCACCGCCGTGGATATCGAACGTGTCGCCCAGGCAGTGAGTCGACATTGCTGAACACTCGATATGCCAGCCCGGCCGGCCGTCGCCCCAGGGTGACGGCCAGCTTTCTTCGCCAGGCTTGGCGGCTTTCCAGAGCACGAAATCGCCAGGGCTGCGCTTCGCTTCCTCAACATCTACCCGAGCACCCGCCAGCAGATCTTCCAGCTTGCGCTTGTTGAGTTTGCCGTAGCCGTCAAAACTCGAGATTGCAAAGTAGACATCGCCATTGTCCGCTGCGTAGGCGTGCTCCTTTGCCACAAGGGTGTCGATCATCGCGACAATCTGGGCAATGTGATCAGTCGCTCGAGGTTCCTGGTCGGGACGGGCGACGCCCAATGCCCGTTCGTCTTCGTGCATCGACGCGATCATGCGCTTGGTTAACTGATCCATCGGCTCGCCGTTCTCGCGCGCGCGACGGATAATCTTGTCGTCAATATCAGTGATATTGCGGACGTAAGTCACATCGTAACCGCGATGGCGCAGATAGCGCGTAACGATGTCAAACGCGACCATCACGCGGGCGTGGCCCAGATGGCACAAATCGTAGACTGTCATGCCGCACACATACATGCGCACCGTGCCCGGCTCGAGGGGCTTTAGGGGCGACTTTCCCTGTCGCATTGTGTCGTATATTTGAATAGCCACTGGTTACCCGTTTTTCTGACTGATTTTTTCCCACGAATCTCGAAGCGTCACGGTCCGGTTGAAAACCAGTTTGCCGCGGTTTTCACTTTCCTGACTGTCGTGTACGAAATAGCCCTCTCGCTCAAACTGATACGGCAGTGCGCGCTGAGGCTCGGCCAGGGCCGGCTCGACCCAGCAGTCGGTCATCGTTATCAGCGACTCGGGGTTAAGAAACTCGATAAAGTCGGATTCCTTGTTGCCCGCCGGGTTTTCAGTCGTGAAGAGTCGATCGTAAAGACGCACCACCGCAGGCACGCCTGCTTCTGCCGACACCCAGTGGATGACGCCTTTGGGCTTGTAGCCCTCTGGATTAACACCCAGCGTGGCTGGATCGTACTCGCAGTGCAGCTCGGTGATCTGCCCGTCTTCGCCCCTGATCACCTCGCGGCAGGTCATGACATACCCCCCCCGCAGCCGGACCGCTTCGCCGGGAGACAGGCGCTTCCACTTGCGCGGTGGTTCTTCGACAAAATCCTCCCGATCGATGTAGAGCTCGCGAGACCAGATCACTTCCCGCATACCCAACTCAGGCTTCTGTGGATGCACCGGCAGCGTCAGCGTCTCCGATTCGCCCTGGGGCCAATTGGTCAGGATGACTTTCAAGGGCCGCATAACGCACATGGCCCTCGGCGCGCGCTCGTTGAGGTCATCGCGAATCGCGCTCTCCAGCATGCCCATGTCGACGGTGCCGCCAACCTTGTTTACGCCGACCATCTCGCAGAAATGACGAATGGACTCAGGCGTGAAGCCGCGACGTCGCATACCCGTCAGTGTCGGCATACGCGGGTCATCCCACCCATCCACGTGGTTTTCCTCGACCAGGCGCAGGAGTTTACGCTTGCTGGTAATGGTGTAGTTGAGGTTGAGCCGCGCAAACTCTATCTGGCGCGGAGCGGCCGGCACAGAGGTGTTTTCGATGACCCAGTCATAAAGGGGACGGTGGTCCTCAAACTCGAGGGTACACAGCGAGTGAGTAACCCCTTCCAGGGCATCGCTGATGGGATGGGTGAAGTCATACATCGGATACAAACACCAGGTGTCACCGGTCTGGTGGTGTGTCCGGAACCGAATACGGTAGAGGATGGGATCGCGCATATTCATATTGGGCGAGGCCATGTCTATGCGCGCGCGCAGAACGTGAGACCCTTCTTCGTACTCCCCTGCCCGCATTTTACGGAACATATCGAGGTTCTCTTCGATACTACGCTGGCGGAAAGGGCTGGGTTTACCGGGCTCGGTCAGGGTTCCGCGGTAAATGGCGGCCTGATCTGCCGACAGACTACATACGTAGGCCAGGCCTTTTTGAATCAGCTCGACTGCAAAGTCGTAGATCTGGTCGAAGTAATCTGATGCGTAGCGCGCTTCGCCGGGCCAGTCATAGCCTAACCATTGTACGTCGTTGCGGATCGCATCAATGTACTCCTGATTTTCTTTCTCGGGATTGGTGTCGTCGAAGCGGAGGTTGCACACGCCTTTATAGGCCTCGGCGACGCCGAAGTTGAGGCAGATCGATTTGGCGTGACCGATGTGCAGGTAGCCATTTGGCTCCGGCGGAAAACGCGTGACGACTGACGAATGCTTACCCGCGGCCAGGTCTTCATCGATGATTTGATTGATAAAATTGCTGGATTTGTTCGCTTCTGCGCTCATAAGCTCTCGGGTTGTAGTGGGCGACTTGCTGTCAGGCCAAAACCTTCGCTGCGATCGGAAAGTGCGCATTATAACGCTTCGGCCGGATCAACTCATGCATCCGGGCCACTGTTCCCTTAAAATGTGCTGAAAACACTCCGGCTCGTCCGATTTCTCGCTTCTTTTATCTGTTCAGGATGCGATCAAGAATGATCTTGCTAAACACCTCCCATGGCCCCATAACGCTTGAACTCGACTACGAGCGCGCACCTGAGTCAGCGCGCAATTTCGAGCAGTACGTCAGGGAAGGGTTTTATGATGGCCTTATATTTCATCGGGTTATCAGCAACTTTATGATACAGGGTGGTGGATTCGAACCGGGCATGTTGCCCCGTAAGACAAGGGATCCGATCAGGAATGAGGCAACCAACGGGCAGTCCAACATGACGGGCACTGTGGCGATGGCCCGCACCCCAGCTCCGCATTCGGCAACGGCCCAGTTCTTTATTAACGTGCGCGACAACGGATTTCTCGACCACAGCGCAAAGACGCCGGAGGGCTGGGGTTATGCTGTGTTCGCGAGGGTCATTGCCGGCATGGAGGTCGTCGAGACTATCCGGGACGTCGAGACTACATCGCGCGACGGCCATCAGGATGTGCCCGTAGAAGATGTCGTTATTGAATCAGCGACTGTCGTTACTGAAGATGAGGTTTCATGACCACGCTTTTTATTTCTGATCTGCACCTGGAAGAGCAGCGCCCCGACATCACTGCAGCCTTCCACCATTTCATCGAGCACCGGGCAATGGGCGCAGAGGCGCTTTATATACTTGGCGATTTTTTTGAGGCCTGGATCGGTGATGATGAACACACACCGCTCCAGGAAGAAGTCGCCGCGCGGCTCAAGCGACTGGCCCAGGCCGGCACCCGCCTTTTCCTGATGCACGGCAACCGCGACTTCCTGCTGGGTAACGCCTTCTGCGAGCGCGTTGGAGCTTCTCTTCTGGAGGACCCGACAGTCATCGACCTCTACGGCGAACCAACCCTGCTCATGCATGGCGACAGCCTTTGCACTGCCGATATTGAGTATCAGAAGTTCCGCAAAAACATGCGCAACGCAGCGTGGCAGGACGCGTTCCTCAAGCGTCCGCTGGCCGACCGGCAACAGGTGGCGCGCCAGTTGCGCCAGATCAGCATGGCCCAGAACAAAGGCAAGGAAGCGAGCATCATGGACGTGACTCCCGGCGAGGTAGCCGAACAGATGTCAGCCCATGGCGTGCGTCAGCTCATTCATGGGCACACCCATCGACCGGCAGTCCATGAACTCGAAGTCGACAACAAAAGCGCACAACGGATCGTGCTCGGGGATTGGGACAGTAAACTCTGGTACATCCGGGCGGCGCCGGGCGAAGCGCCTATGCTGCTGGACGAGCCGCTTCAGCAGATCGCGTAAGCGAGCGACCTGCGGTTTCTCGTCCAGGCACATTTAGCGCTTCATTGCGGTAGCGGGACAGGACCGCTGTGGAAGCGAAATTCAGAGTCCACCGATAACACCAGTTCCCTCTCCAGCGCCGCAAAAACCTCCAGACGGGGCTCGATTGGCTCGTCAGACGCCTCCCGGGCCAGCTGCAGATAATCCTCGTAATGGCGGGCTTCTGACTTGAGCAAGCTCTTGTAGAAGTCGGCCAGTTCCTCGTCCAGCTTCGGTGCCAGCGCCGCAAACCGTTCGCAGGAGCGTGCTTCGATGAAGGCGCCGATAATCAGCAGGTCGACCAGCCGCTGCGGGTCCGAAGAACGAACAGCTTTGCGCATGCCAGCCGCGTAGCGTGACGGGCTCAGGTGATCATAGACAATTCCCCGTTTGCGCATGATCGCCAACACCTGCTCGAAGTGGCGTAGTTCCTCGCGGGCCAGGCGGGACATTTTATCCAGGAGCCGCGGGCGGTCGACGTAGCGGTACATCAGGCTTATCGCCGTCGAGGCCGCTTTCTTCTCACAGTGCGCATGATCGATAAGCATGATGTCCTGATTGGCCAGCGCAGCCTCTATCCAGGCCGACGGAGTGGGACAGGGAAGAAACGCTTCAATGTGGGACAGATTCACTGATTGAAAACCTCTGGGCAGGCAGGATTGCCGCAAACGCTAGACTTAATGCTGCATCAGACCTCGACGCCGCCGCGATTGTAGCAGAGCTCGCCGACTAACTCAGCCGTGCCTTAACTTTCCGGCTCACTTCGGGTAAACTATTGCGGCTTTGTCACTCGGTGCAACGCTGCACTGCCGTGAACACTGCAAGGAACCTCTGATTAGTCTGTTCCCGCCCAGCATCCGCATCTTATGCCGGGGCCTGCCACCTGCAACGCAGGCCCGGGACGAACTGCAGATCAGTCAGCCTCCCTGAAGAGTTTAATCAGAGGTTCCTTTCTGGAAACACCCGCGGGCCACTCCCTGTTTCCATTCCGTTGAAACGACCGAGCGGCCGGGCCGTTTTCCTTCAGCCCCACCACTGCCTGTGCTCGAACTCCGCGCTCAAGCCCTGCTGGAACGGTGTTGCTGATTTTATAAACCACTGATGAGGGTCCAACTGTGCTAGAAGCCTACCGTAAACACGTAGAAGAGCGTGCGGCTCAGGGTATCCCCCCCAAGGCCCTGAACGCCGAACAGACCGCCGAGTTGGTCGAACTTTTGAAGAACCCACCCGCCGGTGAAGAAGAAACCCTGCTGGACCTGTTGGAAAACCGCATTCCGCCTGGTGTTGACGAGGCCGCCTACGTTAAAGCTGGCTTTCTGTCCGCGATCGCTAAAAGCGAAACCGAATGCGCCCTTATCAGCAAAGAAGAAGCCGTGCGCCTGCTGGGCATGATGCAGGGCGGGTACAACATCGAAGCTCTGGTTGAGCTTCTCGACGACGGCGCGCTGGGCCAACTGGCCGCAAATGAACTCAAGCACACCCTGCTGGTCTTTGACGCTTTTAACGATGTTCGCGAGAAAGCGGAGGCGGGAAACCAGAACGCCAAAGAAGTGATGCAGTCCTGGGCCGACGCCGAGTGGTTCCTGCAGAAGCCCGACGTACCCGAAGTCATGACGCTCACTGTCTTCAAGGTGCCCGGCGAGACCAACACCGATGACCTGTCGCCAGCACCGGATGCCTGGTCCCGCCCTGACATTCCGCTGCACGGCCTGGCCATGTACAAGATGCCGCGCGAAGGCCTGGACAAGCCGCTTGAAACCATCGTTGAGCTGAAGAAAAAAGGCCACGATCTGGCGTTCGTAGGCGATGTCGTGGGTACTGGCTCCTCCCGTAAGTCCGCAACCAACTCGGTACTCTGGTACATCGGTCGCGACATGGCCGGCGTGCCCAACAAGCGTACAGGTGGTGTCTGCATCGGCGGCAAGATCGCTCCGATCTTCTTCAACACCATGGAAGATGCTGGCGCCCTGCCCTTCGAAGCCGACGTCGACAAGCTCAACATGGGCGACGTTATCGACGTTTATCCGTTTCAGGGCAAAATCTGCGAACACGGCACCGACAAGGTGATCTCCGAGTTTGAACTGAAGTCCCAGGTCATCCTGGATGAAGTCCGCGCCGGCGGCCGCATTCCGATGATCATCGGCCGGGGCCTGACCGACAAGGCACGCGAAGTGCTGGGACTGGCGCCGAGCACCGTTTTCCGCCGTCCGGCTCAGGTTCAGGACAGCACCAAGGGTTACACCCTGGCGCAGAAGATGGTCGGCAAGGCCTGTGGTCTGCCAGGCGTTCGCCCGAACCAGTACTGCGAACCGAAGATGACTACTGTCGGCTCTCAGGATACTACCGGCCCGATGACCCGGGACGAGCTCAAGGATCTGGCGTGTCTGGGCTTCTCCACTGATCTGGTCATGCAGTCATTTTGTCACACCGCTGCTTACCCCAAGCCGGTAGACGTGGAAATGCAACACACCATGCCGGACTTCATCATGAACCGCGGCGGCGTTTCCCTGCGTCCGGGTGACGGCATTATTCACAGCTGGCTCAACCGTATGCTGCTGCCTGATACAGTAGGCACCGGCGGTGACTCCCACACCCGCTTCCCCATGGGCATCTCCTTCCCTGCGGGCTCCGGGCTGGTAGCGTTTGCCGCCGCCACCGGTGTCATGCCGCTGGATATGCCAGAGTCCGTCCTGGTGCGCTTCAAAGGCAAGCGTCAGCCTGGTGTTACCTTGCGCGACATGGTCCACGCCATTCCGCTCTACGCTATCAAGGAAGGTCTGCTGACCGTCGCGAAAGCCGGCAAGAAGAACGTATTCTCCGGTCGTATCCTAGAGATTGAAGGCCTTGACGACCTGACCGTTGAACAGGCATTCGAGCTATCCGATGCCTCCGCTGAGCGCTCGGCAGCCGGTTGTACGATTTCCCTGTCCGAAGAGTCTGTGGCGGAATACCTGCGGTCCAATATAACTATGCTGCGCTGGATGATCGCCGAAGGTTACGGCGATGCCCGTACGCTCGAGCGTCGGGCCAAGGCCATGGAAGAGTGGCTGGCCAACCCCAAACTGATGCGTGCGGACAAGGACGCAGAGTACACGGCTGTGATCGAGATCGACATGGACGAGATCAAACAGCCGATCGTCTGCTGCCCGAACGATCCGGACGACGCACGCTGGTTGTCTGATGTGGCCGGCGACAAGGTCGACGAAGTCTTCATCGGCTCCTGCATGACCAACATTGGCCACTTCCGCGCCGCGGGCAAGCTTCTGGAAAAGAACAAGGAAGCGCTCAAGACCCGTCTCTGGATCGCCCCGCCGACCAAGATGGACCAGGCGATGCTGGAAGAGGAAGGCTACTACACTACGTTCGAGCGTAACGGCGTACGGACCGAGATGCCTGGCTGTTCACTGTGCATGGGCAACCAGGCGCGGGTAGAGGCCAAATCTACGGTTCTGTCCACCTCGACCCGTAACTTCCCCAACCGCCTGGGCGACGGCGCTAACGTCTACCTCACATCAGCCGAACTGGCCGCTGTAGGCGCCGTGCTGGGCAAGCTTCCGACCGTGGAAGAATATATGGCGTACGCGAACGACATCGACGGCATGGCCGGTGAAATCTACCGTTACATGAACTTCGACCAGATCGCCAGCTATCAGGAAAAAGCAGACTCTGCGGTAGTTGCCGAAGCCTGAAGCGCATCAAAAAGCTTTAGAAAGCAGTAAAAAGAAAACGCCGGCTCCCTGTCAGGAGCCGGCGTTTTTTTGTGCCACGAATGAACTAACCGGGTACTTGGGTGCGTGCCGCAGGGGCGGCACGGCCTAGGCCCGAACTACGGATTCATGGCGTCGTCGAACCCCTTGGTGACCGACGCTTCCGGCTCAGCAGTGGCCAGTGAAGTTACAACAATCGCTATAGAGGCAAAGACGAAGCCTGGGACAATCTCGTAGAGATCCAGTATGCCGCCGCTGACGTTACCCCAGATCACGACGGTGACACCGCCTACAATGATGCCAGCCAGGGCACCGGCCTTGTTCATGCGCTTCCAGTACAGCGAGAAAAGCAGCGCTGGGCCGAACGCAGCGCCAAAGCCTGCCCAGGCGTATGAGACCAGCTCCAGGACCTTACTGTCCGGGTCTAGCGCGAGAATGCAGGCGATAAGCGCGATCACTACAACGGCTATTCGGCCGACCCAGACGAGTTCGCCCTGAGACGCATCCCGACGAAACAATGCCTTGTAGAAATCCTCCGCCAGCGCCGAAGATGAAACAAGTAACTGGGAATCGGCAGTACTCATGATCGCAGCCAGAATAGCTGCCAGCAAAATACCGGCAATGACCGGGTGAAACAGGGCGTCCACAAGAAGAATGAAGGCACGCTCACCGTCGTCGATGGTTTCCGGGAAGTAACCGACTGCGGCAAAGCCGACGAACAACGCGCCTATCAGACCCACAGCGCTCCAGATCACTGCGATCCTGCGTGCGGCGGGTACGTCTGCTTCGCTTCGAATCGCTTTGAACCGCGCGAGAATATGCGGCTGGCCGAAATAGCCCAGGCCCCACGCCAGTGCAGAGATGATTCCCATCGCCGATAGTGCGGTTCCATCAGCCTCCGTCAGCATATTCAGGAAGCCCGGTGCCTTTTCCAGCATTGCGGCCTGGGTCGCGTCCCATCCGCCGACGGCGTTGACGGCTATAACGGGCACAACAATAAGCGCGGCAAACATCAAGAGGCCCTGGATCACGTCAGTCCAGACCACCGCCAGAAATCCGCCGAAGAAGGTGTAGGAGACCACGGCCACCGTGCCGATCACAACGGCCCAGATATAGGACCAGCCGAAGACGGACTCGAACAGCTTGCCGGCCGCAACCAGGCCCGAACTGGTGTAGAAGAGGAAGAACAGCAAAATAAAGACCGCAGAGATGACCCTCAACAGACGCGATCGGTCGGCGAAGCGGTTCTCAAAGTACGCTGGCAGGGTAAGCGAATCGCTGGCTGCCAGGCTGTAGGTACGCAGCCTGCGCGCAACAAACAGCCAGTTCAGCCAGGTGCCGGCCAGCAGACCGATGCCGATCCAGCCGGCTGAAAAGCCGCTCGCGTAGGCCGCGCCAGGCAGTCCCAGGAGCAGCCAGCCGCTCATATCCGAGGCCCCGGCACTGAGCGCCGATGGCAACGGCCCGAGCGAACGGCCACCCAGAACGTAGTCGGCCAGGTTGTTGGTGCGCATATATGACCAGTAGCCGATCGCAAGCATGATTAGCAGATAGACCAGAAAGGTCCATCCCACGACTGAGGTATCTATCAGCATTACTGTTCCCCTTGCGACCGAGGCCGCGCTATTGTTATTGAGGCAGGTTTACAGGTTATTCCCGTATTGCCTGCGCGTTATTAACCCGAGGGACATGCCCTAGGGTTGGACTTTCTCCTCCGTCAGCGACAGCAATGTCGCGTTTCCACCCACGGCGGTCGTGTTGATGGTGCGGGTCCGCTCCGTACCGAACCGGAGAATGTAGTGCGGACCACCCGCTTTGGGTCCGGTCCCTGACAGCCCGCGGCCGCCAAAAGGCTGAACACCAACCACCGCCCCTATCTGGTTGCGGTTGACATACGTATTACCGACTTTCACGCGACGCTCGATATAGGCTGCAGTGGACTCGGAGCGCGAGTGAATACCGAGGGTCAGCCCGAAGCCCGCCGCGTTGATCTCGTTGATGACAGCATCAAGCTGATCACTGTCATAGCGGACCACATGCAGCACCGGACCGAAATTTTCCTGTTTCAGGTCGCGCATACTGGAGATTTCATAAGCCACCGGCGCCATAAAGTAACCTTTCGCCTCGGAGGGCGCTGGCGCTTTGGCGATAAGCCGGAAACCGCTGCGCAGATCTCGGGCGTGAGCTTCCAGCAGACCCAGGGCGTCGCTATCAATTACAGGCCCAACGTCAGTACTGTGGCGCGCGGGGTCGCCCACCTGCAATTCTGCCATTGCCCCTGCAAGCACCTCCTCCATACGGTCCGCTACATCCCGCTGCAGATAGAGTACCCGCAGCGCTGAACAGCGCTGCCCCGCGCTGGCAAAGGCCGACTGAACCACATCGCGGATGACCTGCTCAGGCAATGCTGTACTATCGACAATCATCGCGTTCTGGCCACCGGTCTCGGCGATAAGCTGCGGAATGATTCCTTCCCTCGCCGCCAACTGCCGATTGATAATGCGCGCAGTAGCACTTGAGCCGGTAAAGGCGACACCGACGCAGCGTTCATCACCGGTGATCACTTTACCCAGCGTTGCGCCATCCCCCGGTAGCAGTTGGATGGCCGAAGCGGGGAATCCCGCTTCCAGCATCAGCTCAACGGCCCGGCTCGCTACGAGGCTGGTTTGCTCGGCCGGCTTAGCGATGACGCTGTTGCCAGCCGCCAACGCCGCCATTATCTGCCCGGTAAAGATCGCCAGCGGAAAGTTCCACGGACTGATACAGAAGAAAACCCCGCGCCCTTCCAGGTAGAGTTCGTTGGACTCCCCGGTCGGCCCCGGCAGCACTGTAACGTCACCAAACTTTTCCCGCGCCTGATTGGCATAAAAGCGGCAGAAATCGACCGCTTCTCGAATTTCGTCGATGCCGTCCTGCAGCGTCTTACCTGCTTCCCGACAGCAGATCGCGATCAGCTCGGGTGTGTGCTGTTCAAGCAGATCAGCAAATCGCTCCAGGCACTGGGCGCGTAGCTCTGCGGCTGTCTCATTCCAACGCTTGAACCCGCCGGCCGCAACGTCCAGGGCCTCTGCCGCCTGGTCGGGCGTCGCCCAGTATACGTGACCCACCTGCTCCCCAAGCCGATGGGGTACCGCCACGCTTTGCGGAGTTCCTTCCCTGCGGGATTTTCCGTTGATGAGGGGAGCGGCTGTCCAGACAGTGCGCGCGAACTGGTCCAGTTGTGCCTGAAACGGCACAAGCTCACCCAGCACCGCCAGATTGATACCCTTTGAATTCTTCCGTGATGGACCGTAAATGTTCAGGGGCAGCGGTATTCGCGGGTTGGCTAATGCGGTATGGCGCTCCAGCACAGTGACTGGATGCTCGACCAGATCCTCTACCGGTGTTGCTGCATCCACCAACCGGTGCACAAAAGATGAGTTGGCGCCGTTCTCCAGAAGCCTTCGGACCAGGTAAGGCAAAAGATCCTTGTGAGCGCCGACTGGTGCATAGATCCTTACCGGCACCTTGTGATGTTTGAGAATACCGTTGTAGAGCGCATCCCCCATGCCATGCAGACGCTGGAACTCAAAATCCCGCTTGCTGTTTTTTGCCATATGGATAACCGCAGCCACGGTGTGGGCATTGTGGCTGGCAAGTTGCGGATAGATCCCACCTTTACTCTGTTCACTCATCAAAAATCGCAAACAGGCCAGATATGAGGTGTCGGTGGCTTCCTTGCGGGTAAAGACGGGGTAGCCCTTTAGCCCGAGTTGCTGGCTGTGTTTGATCTCGGTATCCCAGTAAGCGCCTTTGACCAGCCTTACCGGAATTTCAGTGCCGTTCTCCTGGCCCAGTGAGGCCAGCCAGCACAACGCCGGCAGCGCGCGCTTGGAATAGGCCTGAATCACCATGCCGAACTGGCCCCAACCCTTGCAGTCAGCATGGGTAAATACCGTCTCGAACACTTCCAGCGATATCTCCAGCCGGTCCATTTCCTCGGCATCAATGGTCAGGGCGACGTCCCGCTCCCGCGCAAAACGCACCAGCTCAAGTACGGTCTGTACCAGCTCACGATGCACGCGATCTTCCTGCGCGCGTTCGTAACGCGGGTGGAGCGCGGACAGTTTGATGGAAACGCCCATCGCCGGCCCGCTCCCTTTCGCCTCATCCTGTCCCACTGCTTTAATGGCGTCCCGGTAAGCCGCAAAGTAGCGTTCTGCATCGGCCCGGGTCATTGCGGCTTCGCCCAGCATATCGAACGAGTAGCTATAGCCCTGCTGCCGGTATGCCCGACCGTTATCCAGCGCTTCGCCAATGGTGCGCCCCAGTACGAACTGACGCCCCATGATGGCCATGGCTCTGTACATGGCGGCTCGGATCACCGGCTCACCCGCGCGACTGACCAGTCGTTTCCAGACGCTTTCGGGGCGACCGTCGACACCAGGATCGACTCTCACCACGCGGCCCGTAAGCAGAAGCCCCCAGGTCGAAGCGTTAACCAGTACGGACTGACTCTTGCCCATGTGGCGCTGCCAATTGGCGCCGGACATCTTGTCCCGAATCAGCGCATCTGCTGTGCGTTTGTCAGGAATACGCATCAGCGCCTCAGCCAGACACATAAGCAGAACGCCCTCTTCAGTATCGAGGCTGTACTCCTGGAGAAGCGCATCGACCATGTGCACCGAATCATCCTCAGCGCGAACCTTTTTAATCAGGTCCACCGCGATGTCTTCGATATCCTGCCGCTCTTGGGCGGAAGGACGGGCCAAAGGAATGAGTTCGCGCAGATAGGCGTCTTCGTCGACCGCATAGTTTTCCACCAGCCCCTGCCAGAGCACTTTTCTGGGCTGTGCCAAAAAGCCTTTATTCAGAACGTCCCCGGCTTTGAACATAGATCACTCCGCTTTGCACATTCTCGGGCTAGGGGCATCTGCCGTTTACCCACGGAAGCTCAGTCTCGACAAGTCAGACAAGCGTTCAGGCAAAAATAACGTGATCCTGTCGCCCGCGTCTTACAAAAAGCTCGGGAATTTTTGCAAAAAAAACCGGTTCTGACGGTGGGCGGTCAACAAAACGATTCGCAGGAGGTCGCGTCGGGGACGCTTTTTTAGACAGATTCAGACGCGGGCGGACTCTCGGGATCAAACCACGGGGGTGAGCATGCGCGCCTGCGGAAATGGCGCTGCAGACTAGGCCGATCGAAACTCGACGGGATGACGCCCATGTGCTTGCGCATTGCGTTGGTCAGTGCACTCTGGCTTGAAAAGCCCGTACGCTGACTGATATCCCACAAAGGCAGCCCGGTCTCTTCAATCAGGATTTGCGCGCGCTCGAGCCTTGCCCGAATAAGATACTGGTGTGGTGTCTGCCCCAGCTGCTGGCGAAAAAGCTCGTGGAAATGGCTCCGGCTCAGACACACGGACGCCGCAAGGTCTTCCACTGAGATACGACGGTGCAGGTTGGCATCAATATAACGATCAATCCTCTCAAGATCTTTGCTCTTGGGCATGTCGGCGCTTCGGTCGCAGGCCTCGCCCACGTCCGCCAGCCTTGACCCCATGCACTGCAGTAAAGCCGTTGCCAGATGGTGCTGGATCACGGGATCATGGCCAAGGCGCTGCAGCTGCATACTGCAAGCCTGGGTCAGGGACTGCAGGCTTTCATCGAGGGATACCTGACGGGGATGATCGAAAAAACGATTGAGAAACTCATACTGGGGATGTGCCGGCTGCTGAAAAGCGGCCATCTGGTGGTCGAGATTAATCACCAGCACATTGTTTCGTGTGTTCCCGCCGTAGTTGTGGGCGATATTTGCCGGTAGAACACAGGCGTGGGCGCCATCAAGGTGCGCATGCTGGCCTTCGACATCAATATCGGCCTCTCCGGTCAGACCGACGACGACCTGATAATGGTTGTGTTGGTGCCTGGGGTGCGCACCACTATCCGGCAAATGCATGAGTTGTGCTTCGACCATGTCCCCCACCTGTATCAGCCAGACGCTCTTTATACTCTGCCAGTAAACCAGAAGGGCTCCAGACTTGCACGCCCGGGCGCTGTCTCTCACCAGCAGTCGGTCTAGGAGGAAGGTGCTGAGGCTGCTGTGACTAAGTGCTGAACGATGGACGCGAGTTGCCCCTGGACAACATCCAGCGGCTGGGCTGCATCAACGATGTGATAACGCTGCGGCTCATCCGCGGCCCGGTCAAGGTAGACTTGGCGGACACGTTCGAAAAAAGCCACCGTTTCCTGCTCAAACCGATCAAGGCCGCCACGGCGCCCAGCCCGGGCAAGCCCAAGCTCAGCGGGTGCGTCAAGGATGATGACATGGTCCGGTTTTCGATCTCCTTGCACGAGCGCCTCAAGCTGGGCAATTCGTGCTGTATCGACACCCCGACCGCCGCCCTGGTACGCATAGGTGGCGTCGGTGAAACGGTCGCAAAGCACCCAAGTGCCCGCAGCCAGACTGGGCAGGATAAACCTGCGTAAGTGCTGCGCCCGGGCGGCAAACATCAGCAGCAGCTCTGTAGTTTCATCCACAACCTCATCGCGCGGTGCCAGCAAAAGATCACGAATCTCTTCTGCCATAGGCGTTCCACCCGGTTCGCGCGTGCGAACCCACTCAATGTTGAACCCGGCCAGAAGCCCGGCAACAAACGCGACATTAGTTGTCTTGCCAACGCCTTCGATACCTTCGATCGTGACAAACTGACCTGGAGCGTGTCTGGACATAAGTGCCTTCCGGGTGACAGCAATTATTATGGAGCGGAAACGGGGGCTGGCGAAGACCGGTAATCGCCCCGTCGCTTCTGCACCTGAAAATGCTGGACCGCCTTCTGGTGCTCCGCCAGTGTTCGGGAAAACACATGAGAACCGTCGCCTTTAGCCACAAAATAGAGTGCCTCGCCACTGGCGGGATGCAACGCAGCATGAATAGCCGCCCGGCCCGCAAGGGCTATAGGCGTCGGTGGCAAACCACTACGGCGGTACGTATTGTATTCGCCATCTTCTCGCAAATGCTTTCGGGTGAGGTTACCGGTGTATCGATCACCCAGGCCGTAAATCACCGTCGGATCCGTTTGCAGGCGCATGCCCTTCTGCAGGCGACGCACGAATACGCCCGCGATTTCGGGTCGCTCATGGGGCACTCCGGTTTCCTTTTCGACCAGCGACGCCATGATCAGTGCGTCGTACGAGTTGTCATAGGGAAGGCCGTCAGTGCGTTGCGTCCATTCCTCGGCCAGCACCAACTCCAGTCGCTCCAACGCCCGACGAAGCACTACCAGATCTGACTCACCAGCCTCATAGCGATAGGTATCAGGAAAGAACATCCCCTCTGGATGCAATTCAGGTCGTTCGAGCGCTGCCATAACCTCGTTATCGGTGAGACCAGGCAGTTCCCGCTTCAGGTTTTCATGTTCATCCAGTGCATTACGAACGTCCGCAAAGGTCCAGCCTTCTATAAACTGGATCGGCCAGGACTTTGTCCGGCCCTGCGCTATCATGTCTATCACGTCCAGAACGGACATTCCCGCAAGGATCTCGTAGGTCCCACTACGCAGTATGATTGAATCCCCTTTCAGCCGGGCGTGTAGCCGCAGCCAGAGCGCATCTTCGACCAACCCGAGCTCTTCGAGGCGCTGACCGACCTGCTGGAAGCTGGACCCTTGCTCTACGGTAAACAGCATAGGCTCACCCGTGAACGCTGGATCTTCCAGTGCTGAGAGCCCCTTCGCGACCCATACCCCGCCGCCAATCAGCACGCCAAACAACAGCGATAGAAAGGTGATGAACACTGTCTTTTTCACGGCGTCAAACCCCAAGTTCTTGGCTGATGAACGAGCGAATCTCTGCCAGCGCATTATGGTTGGGCAGGGTGAGACAACCGACTTGCTCAACCTGTACAGCACCAACAAGACTGTTGGTCAGAAATACAGCGTCGCTTCGACTAAGCGCATCCCATGTCACAGGCCGTTCGATTACGCGCAAACCCAGTCTTGGCGCCCATTCCAGCAGCGCGCCACGCATGACACCCGCTACTGCAAGACTCCTTAGCGGCGGTGTCTGCAGAACCCGATCCCGCAAAATGAAGAGATTACTTCTGCTACCCTCGACCGGCCGACCATGATGATCGCTCATCAATGTATCGAAACAGCCTTTAGCCGTCTGCGTAGCCGCAAGAACCTGGTCCAGGCGATTGAGCGTCTTGAGGCCCAGGCCTGACGGACAGGGCGAAACAGGAATCTGCGCTCCGCTAAGGCGTACTGAGCCCCGTGGTATCTCAGGCATGGCGGAACGTATGCAGACAGCCCTTGGGCGAGCCACGTCTGGCGCTACATAGCCGCGACCGCCGCTACCTCGGCTGACAATGAGCTTGATCACATGTCCTGACTGACTTTCGGCATGCAGCCAGCCCCGATCGGTCAGTTCAGACCACCAGGCTATCCAGTCGCCGGCAGTGAAAGGAATACCCAGGAAACGACACCCAGCTACCAACCTGTCACGGTGCCGCTCCTGCAGAACGGGGCCATGCGGCATGACCGCGATGGTTTCAAACACCCCGTCCCCATAAGCGAGTCCCCGGTCTGTATGCCACGACGCATCGGGCGTTGATGACCAGTGCCACTGGACCATCTTCTTAACCGTCGAAACGCTGGAAAATCAGGGTGCCGTTGGTGCCGCCAAAACCAAATGAATTCGACAGACTGACGCGCACGTCGGCGGCTCTCGTGTGATTGGCGACCAGGTCGAGATCGCAACCCTCATCCGGATTATCGAGGTTGATCGTCGGTGGTAGCTGGCCATCACGGATTGCCAGAACTGAAAAAATCGCCTCAACTGCACCAGCTGCACCGAGCAAATGGCCTGTCATTGACTTGGTGCTGCTAACGGCCAGCTTATAAGCATGCTGACCAAAGACGGCTTTCACCGCCGCTATCTCGGCCAGGTCACCCAATGTGGTACTAGTCCCGTGCGCGTTGATGTAATTGATATCGTCGGCGCGAATACCTCCGTCTCGAAGCGCGTTCCTCATGGCGAGCTGTGCGCCTTCGCCAGATTCGGGAGGAGACGTAATATGGTGGGCGTCATCGCTCATGCCAAAGCCAACCACTTCGGCGTAGATACGGGCTCCACGGCGACGGGCATGCTCAAGCTCTTCCAACACCAGCACGCCAGCCCCATCGCTTAGCACAAACCCGTCGCGGTCTTTATCCCAGGGCCGGCTTGCTTTCTCAGGTTCATCGTTACGCGTCGAAAGAGCACGTGCAGCAGAGAACGCGGCTATGCCGGTAGGCGTTGTCGCCATCTCAGCCCCGCCCGCAAGCATCACGTCGGCATCGCCGTGCTGTATGGAACGCATGGCATAACCGATATTGTGCGTACCTGTTGTACAAGCAGTAGTGATAGCGATATTAGGGCCGCGAAAACCAAACCGAATGGCGACGTTTCCCGCGATCATATTAATTACGGAAGCCGGTACGAAAAACGGTGACACCTTCCGAGGCCCCTGTTCTGCCAGAAGCCGAACGTTGCGCTCAATAAATTCAAGCCCGCCAATACCGGAACCAATAGCCACCCCGACCCGGGTGCGATCAAGGTCGTCCTGCGTTTCCAGACCGCTGTCAGAGACGGCCTGAATCGCCGCGATCAGCCCGTACTGCAGGAAAGCATCCATTTTGCGGGTATCTTTTGGCGCCAGATAATCGCTGATGTCCAGCCCCCGAACAGCACCACCTATGCGTGTAGCGAAGTCGTCCGCCTCAAAGCGATCAATCGGCCCGACGCCGCTTCGGCCTTCAACAATGCCCTGCCAGCTGGCAGCTACATCATTGCCCAATGGCGTCAGCGCTCCCATTCCAGTAATGACAACTCGTCTACCAGACATATGTGGTCCTCAAACCCAAGGTAAAGAACAATCGAAAGGGGCCCTTTTTACTGGCCGCTCGAGGCTTGCTATAGAACAGGATAGCAAGGGACATGCGCAAGGCTAAAAATTACGAAAATGCAGCAAATAAGCAAGAAAAAAGCCGTCCTGATGTCGCTGGACGGCTTTTAGATTTCTCAGACAACGAGGTTTGTCAGATCAGCTGTGCGCGACGATGTAGTCGATTGCATCCTGAACAGAACCAAGCTTTTCGGCTTCTTCATCGGGAATTTCGGTTTCAAATTCCTCTTCAAGCGCCATTACCAATTCGACGGTATCCAGGGAATCAGCGCCCAGGTCCTCGACAAAAGAAGACGTGTTCTGAACCTCGGACTCCTTTACGCCGAGTTGTTCACAAACGATCTTCTTTACGCGCTCTTCAACTGTACTCATAGTGTCCTCACTTTGTACCTACCAAGCACCAATCGCGTGCCAGTCTAGTGGAATACCTACCCGCGAACAAGCAGGCCCGACCGCCACGGCCCCCCTCAGCTTTAGCTGAAGCGGCGCGGGCGGGAAAAACTAACCCATATACATACCGCCGTTGACGTGTAGCGTCTCCCCAGTGATGTAACCAGCTACCGGAGAAGCCAGGAACGCCACCACTGCGGCGATCTCCTCGGGCTCGCCCAGCCGTTGCACCGGCACCGCCATCAGCATCTGCGCGCGCTGAGCGTCGCTCAGCGCTTTTGTCATGTCAGTATCGATGAAACCAGGCGCAACGCAGTTTACCGTTATACCCCGATTGCCGATCTCCCGAGCCAGGGATCGGGTCATACCTTCGATCCCAGCCTTGGAAGCACAATAATTCATCTGGCCGGGATTGCCCATGCTTGCGACGACCGAGCTGATATTAATGATTCTGCCCCAGCGTGCTTTTGTCATACCGCGCAGGACGGCCTTGGTCGTACGGAATGTGCTGGTCAGATTGGTTTCGATAACGTCCTGCCAGTCTTCATCCTTCATTCTCAGCGCTAAGCCATCCCGGGTTATGCCGGCGTTATTGACCAAAACTGCGGGGCTGCCAAAGTCATCCACGATGGCCTTTATGCCCGCGTCAACGCTGGCAGCGTCAGACACATCCATGACCATACCGCGGCCCTGCAGCCCATGAGTCTGAAAGGCCTCTGAGATCGCGTTCGCGCCGCCCTCAGTGGTCGCGGTACCAATTACTGTAGCGCCCGACTCGGCGAGTGCATGAGCTATAGCACGACCGATGCCCCTCGTTGCGCCGGTAACTAGCGCGACCTTACCGTCAAGCGTCATACTCAGTCCTTTTTCGAAAGCGCTGATAATGCAGCGTTGAACCCGTCGGGAGTCTCGAGGCTATAACATTTGATAGCAGGGGCATTACGCTTAGCCAGGCCGCCCAGTACTTTCCCCGGGCCGCACTCCACCGCCGCGCCGACGCCTTCTTTTTCCAGCAGCGCAAAAGACGCGCTCCACTTTACCGGCGAATAGAGCTGACGCACCAGGTTCTGCATGATGTCAGTTCTTGAGGTCACTATGGCAGCAGGCACGTTCTGTACTACAGGAATAACAGCGTCATTGAAGCCTACCGTGCTGAACTCTTCCGCGAGCTGCTCTGCCGCCTCGCGCATCAGAGCGCAGTGTGAAGGCACGCTGACGGCCAGAGGCATTGCCCGTTTTGCACCACGACTTTTGCAAGCTTCTATAGCCCGATCCACCGCCTTCGCGTTGCCCGCAATAACGACCTGCCCCGGTGCATTGAAATTGACCGCTTCGACAACATCGCCTTCGGTAGCTTCAGCACAAGCGGCCACAACCTGATCGTCTTCCAGCCCCAAGATAGCAGCCATCTTGCCTTCGCCCTGAGGCACTGCGGCCTGCATCAACTCACCACGCAGACTGACCAGCTTTAGCGCGTCAAGGAACAGCATGGACTCGCCGGCGACAAGGGCCGAGTATTCTCCGAGACTGTGGCCCGCAACAAAGTCAGGCTTTGTACCGTTCTCCTGCATCCACAAGCGCCAGAGTGCGATGCTCGCGGTAAGGATCGCAGGCTGTGTCACCGCAGTACGGTTCAGTTCCTCTTCCGGGCCGTTCTGGCAGATCGATTCCAGGTTATAGCCCAACAGCTCCGACGCTTCATCGAATGTCTGGCGAACGATGGGGAAGTTTTCTCGGGCCTCTGCCAGCATACCAACCGACTGAGCCCCCTGACCGGGGAAGATAAATGCTGTTTTCATGGGCGAGAGAGTACTCCCTGTCTGTCCAGTTGCCGATTAGCCGATAGTCCAACCCGGGCTTTCAAGTCCGGGGGCGTGACCGCAAACTGTTGATCGCTGCTTTTGGGTGCCAAGCCCTTCACACCGTCAATATTTTCACACGTGATCCGCGGCAACAGTTTTATTAACGATAAGCTGGTTCTCTCAAGAAGACCGGCCTTTACAGGGAGCAAAGCTCGGGCTCGTCATGAACAACCTGCAAAGACAGCCTCCAGGCGGGATAGCAATTCAAAACGGTTCTTAGGGGCGATAGTACATTGTCGTTGAAGGCAAAACCACACAAGCGCGCCAATGCTTTGAGCCTCACCCGATGCGTGCAGCGGGACGCCCTAGAACGCGAGCTCATCAAGGCGAGCATTGATCTTTTGCGGCACCCGCATTCGAACTTCAGCAGCTGCTTGCCGTAGAGCCGCACGGAATGCTCGCGCATCGGCGTTGCCGTGGCTTTTGACGACAACGCCCTGAAGCCCTAACAGGCTGGCGCCATTGTGGCGCCGCGGGTCGATCTGCCGGAGCAAGCGGTTCAGAAATGGACGGGCAATAACACCAAGCACCCGTGACATAGCTGTGCGCTGGAACGCCTGCTCAATGACTTCCATGACCATCAGGGCGACACCCTCGCCGGTCTTGAGCGCAATATTGCCGACGAACCCGTCGCAGACAACCACATCCGCAACGTCCTGGAAGAGGTCGTTGCCTTCGACGTAACCGATATAATTCAGCGCCTCGCAGGCGGCAAGACTATGAGCAGCAAGCCGCACCTGCTCGCTGCCTTTCACTTCCTCCTCCCCGACGTTCAGCAACGCAACCCGCGGCGCAGCTTTGCCGTCAATCGCAGCCACCATTAGCGAGCCCATAAGGGCGAACTGGAAGAGATGTTCCGCAGACGTGTCGACGTTGGCACCCAGGTCGAGTACGTAACAACGGTTATGCAGGGATGGGATGAGTTTTACAATCGCAGGCCGCTCTATACCCGGGTACATCTTGAGGATGGAACGCCCCATCATCATCAAAGCGCCAGTGTTACCCGCGCTCACGCAGGCATCAGCCTCACCTGATCGAACCAGTTGCAGCGCCACCGCCATGGAGGACGCTTTTTTCTGACGCAATGCACGGGCTGGTGGCTCATCCATGGTAACCACTTCGGGCGCGTCAACGATCCGGATACGAGGATGGGGTGTTCCGAGCAGGGGCTCCAGGACCGAAGTACGGCCAACCAGAAGAGCAGAAATCGAGGGATTCTCATTGACTGCCGCGAGCGTGGCGGCCACACATACTTCCGCGCCCTGGTCGCCGCTCATTGCGTCAACGGCCAGTCTGATTCTGTTGGCTATGCGCTCGTCAGAGTTCACAGGCGACAGCAGATGCGGCGAGAAAGTGCGGTCAAAAAGAAGCGGCAGACGGGCTCACTTTCTATCGACCGCTATCTTCAATTAATCGTTATTGGTTTCAATAACTTTCTTGCCCCGGTAGAAACCTTCCGGAGAAACATGGTGGCGGCGATGGACTTCACCGGTGGTCGGATCAGTTGCCAGTGCGGTAGTGGTCAGCGCATCGTGCGAACGACGCATACCGCGCTTTGAGCGTGTTTTACGGTTTTGTTGGACGGCCATGAGGCATTCTCCTAATCATCGTTTGATCTGTAACCAGGCACTGAGGCCTGGTTCGAATTCGTTTCCGGACGACCCAGCCTAATGACGGGAGGAATCGTCTTTCGCCTTGTTGAGCAACCCTTCCAGTAACTCGAATGGCTTTCTGCGACCCTCTTCAGCGGCTGCCTCACTCCGGAGATCTGCTTCTGAGCCAGCTGCCAGATGTTCGTTGCAGTCCTGCTCGGGGTGCATCGGAAACGGTGACATTGCCAGCAAAAGCTCGTCTTCAACCAACTCCCGAACCTTGATGCCGCCGCCTCTATGTGTCTCCAGCGGTTCGTATTGACTCGGTATCTGCTTCGCGGCGTCATCGTCACCGACGATAGCCAGGGAGAACCGGGACCGTACGTGCTCCTGCATAGGTTCGAGACAACGCTGGCAGGTGACCCAAATCAGAGCCTCAAGCTCTCCATTGACGACCCGCCGGTTTTCCTCATCACGGCCAAAACCGAGAACCGCAGAAACAGAGCCTTCATCTTTTACGAGAAGGTCTCTGACACGCTTCAGGGCACTCACCGGAACACTTCCCTCCAGCGTTACCCCCTGCTCTGAAAGCTTATAGGGATCAAATGTCTTAGTCGGAAGTTCGTCAATCGGTGCAGCCAAGCGTGCGACCCTCCTTGAAAACGATCTGGAACCCGCACGCCGTTTTTTGCCGCTGACAGCTCGTAAGACAGGCGCGCAATTTTAGGCGTGCAAGCCGACGCTGTCAAAGACTTTCCGGACTGCGCTTGCCCCAGTCCGCCGATACTCCGACAATACCGTGGCAGCCGTCTCATTCATACCCATGCCGTGGTTATATCAGTCATGACCCAGCCTAAGCTTCTACTTGCGTCGACGTCGCCCTATCGCCGGCGGTGCCTTGACAACCTCGGTATTCGATTTGATGTCGCCGCGCCCAACGTCGACGAGACAGCCAGGCCAGATGAACAGGCGAGCGACCTCGTGCTTCGGCTTGCCCGGGAAAAATCACGGGCGCTGGCCGATCGTTTTCCAGATCACCTTATCATTGGATCCGATCAGCTAGCCGTCGCTGCGGACGGCAAAGTCATGGCCAAACCCGGCTCATTGGCCAACGCGTTTGAACAACTCAGCCATTGTAGCGGGTCCAGGGTCAGCTTTCTCACCGGCATCAGCCTGCACCTGGCAAGCAGCCAGTGGGAATATGCAACCGTTGAGCAGTTCGACGTTTGCTTCCGCAATCTGGCGCCAGACCAAATTCGCCGCTACCTCGAAACCGAGCGCCCTTTCGACTGCGCGGGCAGTTTCAAAATGGAGGGGTTGGGCATCGCCCTCTTCGAACGCCTGGAAGGGCGCGACCCCAATGCCTTGATCGGCCTGCCTCTTATCGCCCTGGAAGACGGCCTGCAAGCCCGAGGGTTGAGCCTGATGGATTATGCTTCCACGGAAGGTGCGCCCTAGTGTCCCATCCGGGACACTAGCGAAGCTCGAGGCGTGATTGCTCCATCGTCCGAACCATGGCTTCGCCTGCAGAGGCACCCAGGCGGCTGAAAAGCTCCTCATAAGGAGATGGCCGACGACTGTAATCCACCTTCTCATCGACGCCGACGATATCGCGGGCGACGGAGTCAACGCTGCCGAACCCGTCAATCAGCCCAAGATTTTTGGCCTGATCACCGGTCCAGATCAACCCAGAAAAAAGTTCGTTCGAAGCATCAGCCGCCAGTTTGTCGCCCCGTCCCTGACGCACCCGCTCTATAAATAGCGCATGGGTATTGTCGAGCACTTCATTCCAGAACTTCACTTCTTCAGGCTGCTCCGGCGAGAAAGGATCAAGGAAGCCTTTGTGCTCACCGGCCGTGTACAGCCTACGTTCCACCCCAAGCTTTTCCATGGCGTCGACAAAACCGAAACCACCGGCAACAACGCCGATAGAGCCGACCAGGCTGGCCCGACTGGCGTAGATTTCATCGGCGGCAGCCGCGATATAGTAGGCGCCGGAGGCCCCAATGTCGCCGATTACCGCATAAACCGGGGTATCGGGATGCTTCTCGCGTAACCGCATGATTTCCATAAAGACAAAATCAGATTGCACCGGACTTCCGCCCGGGCTATTGATTCGCAGGACTACGGCACGAGCCTCCTCATTCTCAAAGGCAGCGCGAAGCCCATCAATAATGTTTTCTGCACTTGCTTCTTCTTCGTCGGCAATAACGCCGTAAACATCCACTACCGCAACATGGTCGCCCATTACTTCAGGGGCGGCCCCGTTAAAGCTTGCGGTTGCCAGGTAGAGGATTCCGAAGAGATACAGGAAAGTCAGGCTTTTAAAGAATATGCCCCACCGGCGGGTTTTGCGCTGCTCGCCCTGCATCGACATGAGCAGTTTCTCGATCAGCTTCCACTCCCGGGTATCTCCGGGGGCTGACCCACCCACATTCTCAGCTTTCGCAGGCGGCACACCCCAGCCACTGGCGGATGAATTCCTGTCCCATTCACTCATCTACAGCATCCTCTACGTGCGGGTTGAACCGGCGGACGTTGACCGCCAGGAAAGTCTTCAATTCAGATACGTGATCCACGATGCGGACCGGATTGTGCGCGACCAGAGCAGCAGCGTCGTGCACACCCCAGGTAACCCCGATCGAGGGCATCCCAATGCGGGCTGCCATTTCAAGATCATAGACGGTATCGCCTATCATTAGCGCCTCGTTCGGAGCGATTGATAGCTCCTGCAAAATCTCATCAAGCATCAGCGGATGCGGCTTGGACCGGGTTTCATCCGCGCAACGGGTGACCCGGAAATAGTCGGACAACCCTGTGGCAATCAGCGCCCTGTCCAACCCTGCGCGTGACTTACCTGTTGCTACCGCCAGCGCCGGCCTGGCCTCAGACAGCCCTTGAAGTAGCTCTGAAACCCCATCGAATGTCGAATACGGCGTCGCGACTGCGCTAAAAAAATGATGACCATAGGCCTGCCGTAAAGCCGCCATACGGCTGGGCGTGATGCCTGGCCACAGCCGCTCAAGCGCCTCCGCTAGCCCAAGGCCGATAATGTCACGCAACTCGTGGTCAGCGCGACGGGGCATGCCACAATCTTCCGCAGCCGCCGCCAGGCTCGCAGTGATGTGATCAAGGGAATCCACCAGAGTGCCGTCCCAGTCAAAAATGACCGCCCGGTATTGACTCATTGCCTCACCTTTTCCATATTTGTTCACCAGCTTCGGCTATTTTCGAAGCCGTGCCAGAAAGCTTGAGAACGCCTCATCATACGGGGCCGTGAAGTAGCGACGTTCGCCTGCGCCTGGCAGATCAATTCCCAGTTTTTCGGCATGCAACATCAGGCGCCGGCCACCCTCCGCACGAAACGCGCCGCAACTCACATCATCCATATACTTGGGGTCACCGGCTATCGGATGGCCAGCGTACGCGCAGTGCACCCGGATCTGGTGGGTTCTGCCAGTGACGGGCGACGCTTCGATCAGACTATAACCCATGTACAGCTCGAGGGACCGGACACGTGTGAGCGCCGGCTTCCCGTCCGCAGCCACCCTGACAATCCGCTCACCTGAACGCAGCTCATCACGCAACAATGGCGCGTCCACTTTACTGATGTGTGCCGGCCAAGTACCTGCTACAACAGCGTGGTAGAACTTCTCGATCTGCTTCTTTCGCATCTGGTCCTGCAGGTCTCGCAGCGCCGAGCGCTTCTTGGCTACCATAACCAGCCCCGAAGTGTCCCGATCGATACGATGCACCAACTCAAGGAAGCGAGCTTCGGGCCGCGCCGCACGCAGCCCTTCAATCAACCCGTACTGCAAGCCGCTGCCGCCATGCACCGCCAGACCGGTCGGCTTATTGACGATTAGCAGGCCGTCATCTTCATACACAACGGCTGCCTCTATACGATCCAGCACTTTAGCTGCAGGGATGACTGTTTCATCGCGCTGGGCGAGCCGGACTGGCGGAACCCGAATCTCATCACCGGCTGCAATGCGCGAGTCTGCCCGGGCACGAGCCCGATTTATCCTCACCTCGCCCTTGCGGATAATGCGGTACACCAAGCTGCGCGGCGCGCCCTTGAGATGCCGTATAAGAAAATTATCAAGCCGCTGGCCGGCCTGCTCTTCATCGATCACGACCCATTCGACGCCCGGCCGGGGTGAAACCGTGGGATTCCGGGAAGCGTCTGATTTGCTGGAGCCGGAGGCCCTGTCATCAATGGCCATTGGGGTAATGATTCTCCTGGTCTGACCAATGCCTGAGCCTGGTAGAGTACGGTGACGGGCAGTCAATGGAATTCGTTGATAGGTAAAACTATAGCTGCTATATTCCAGCGAGCTTTCCGTGCCTGGCATAGCCCTGACCTAACCTGCTCGCACAGCACGCCTGTTCTGCACTTTTCGGTAGGCGTTATGCGGGAAATACCGCGGTGATCAGGATTCAGGCATTGCATCAGTATCGGCGGGCCCGCCCGAAGGGAACTAATGCTTTTCCTCGCAAGGGCAAAGAGTATAACGAGTTAGAAAGCGGTTGAGAAATATACTCACCGCGGCTCCTACATTCGTGCAGCGCCTTTTCCAAGGTGCGAAGTGGGGTCAGATTTTGGCGTTCAGTTGGCTTGCCAACAAACGCAGCGAACAGGCTGGCCGACCTGATTGTCGGTTGGCGTTGAACCCGGTCCAGTCTTGGCCAGCGACACGCCCTGTGGTGGTCGCCAGATACCAGGCAGATCCGACCGAAGCCCCTGTCGAGCCATATTGCGCGACAGGTTTTAATATAATCTGCGCGGCAATGCGCGGGCAGTAATTGCGATAAATCATCATCATGCCGGACCGGGCTGTCCAGAAATCGAATATGACGTGAGACCCGGGTATCGGTATGAACTTGTTAGTGCAGGTGTGTGTTTACATTTTTCAGAACTGGTACAGCCTGGTTTCGTTTGCCGGTCAGTGCGCTCAGTTGGCGCATTTGTCTGACAACTTCCCGGTGAGACAGCCAATCTGATCTATTCCTGGCGCCCTGGTGTCAGCGCACTTCGTTGATCTCGCCTACTGTTCCTGCCTGTTGCCGATGCCCGGCAAAGGGAACCTTTCGTTCCATGAAAAGAATGCTCATCAATGCAACTCACCATGAAGAGTTGCGCGTCGCGCTCGTCGACGGCCAGCGCCTGTTTGACCTGGACATCGAGTCCAGCACCCGAGAGCAGAAAAAGTCCAACATCTACAAGGGCCGCATAACCCGCATCGAACCCAGCCTGGAGGCGGCATTTGTCGACTACGGCGCCGATCGGCACGGCTTTCTCCCGCTGAAAGAAATTGCGCGCGAATACTTTAAGAAATCCCCAGCCCAGATCGAGGGCAAGGTCAATATCAAGGAAGTGCTCGACGAGGGCACCGAAGTCATTGTTCAGGTTGACAAAGAGGAGCGCGGCAACAAAGGCGCAGCCCTTACGACATTTATCAGCCTCGCCGGACGCTACCTGGTGCTGATGCCGAACAATGCCCGGGCCGGCGGCATCTCCCGGCGCATTGAAGGCGACGAGCGCATAGAGCTCAAGAACGCCATGGCCGACGTCAACGTGCCCAAGCAAATGGGCGTGATCGTCCGCACTGCCGGCATTGGCCGGACCTCTGAAGAGCTTCAGTGGGATCTTGATTACCTTGCCCAGTTCTGGGACGCCATCACCAACGCAGCCGAAGCCCGCAAGGCGCCTTTCCTGATATACCAGGAAAGCAACGTCATTATTCGGGCGGTGCGGGACTACTTGCGCCAGGACATTGCGGAAGTTCTGATCGACTCGCCCCAGGTTCACGAGGAAGTACTCAACTTCGTCCGCGCGGTAATGCCGACCTTCGAAGCCAAAATCAAGCTTTACCAGGACGACATCCCGCTCTTCAGCCGCTACCAGATAGAGGCCCAGATCGAGACGGCATTCCAGCGTGAGGTGAAACTTCCCTCAGGTGGCTCCATCGTCATAGATCCGACCGAAGCCCTGGTGTCGATCGATATCAACTCATCACGGGCGACCAAGGGCGGCGACATCGAAGAAACCGCACTGCAAACCAACCTTGAAGCGGCCGACGAAATTGCACGCCAGTTGCGCCTGCGGGATATGGGCGGTCTGATCGTCATTGACTTCATCGACATGACGCCGAGCAAGAATCAGCGTGAAGTCGAGCAGCGTGTCCGCAACGCTCTGGAGCTTGATCGGGCCCGGGTTCAGGTCGGCAAGATTTCGCGGTTCGGCCTGCTCGAAATGTCCCGTCAACGCCTGCGCCCTTCCCTCAGCGAAACCCGCAGTGAGGTTTGTCCTCGCTGCAACGGCCAGGGCACCATCCGCAGTATTGAATCTCTGGCGCTGAGCATCATGCGGCTCATGTTCGAGGAAGCGTCCAAGGACAAAACCGGCGAAGTGCGTGCGCTCGTCCCGGTTACTGTCGCGACCTTCATGCTCAATGAGAAGCGCAAGCAGATCAACGATATTGAAAGCCGCCAGAAAGTTAAGGTCCAGATTATTCCCGTAGCGAGCATGGAGACGCCGCATTTCGAAGTGCAGCGCTTGCGCGACGACGACAGCGATGTTCAGCAACAGCGCAACAGCTATGAAGTTGCCATGGAGCATGCAGAGGAAGCCATTACTGAGCCGGTAACTGTGCGCGAAGTAGTCCGCGAGGAAGCCGCTATCAAGTCGGTTCCGCCGGCTGCGCCTGCACCTACACCCAAAGCTCCGCCAGCAGCGACAGCTGCCCAGAACACGCTGCCTGTTCCGCGCGCGCCCGGCGAAGAGGGTCTGCTGAAGCGCATTTCACGCCGTATTGCGGCTTTCTTCCATGGCTCAGATCAGCAGGCCGGTTTGCCCCATGCCAGGAGCACCGGGTCTTCTGCTCAAACACCACCTCCCTCTCAACATGCTGGCCGCCCTCGCGGTGGCGAGGCTGACGACCGTCAAAAGACTTCAAGCGGAGCTCGTCCGGATGCCGGTCAACGGCGTCAAAGCCAGCCTGCAGGACCGCGCGAAGAAGACAACGACCGCGGGAATCGCCGCAACCGGGGCCAACGCCGCAATGAGCGGGGCTCAGGAAACCGTGCCCGCAATCCGGAAGCCAAGGACAACAGACCACGCTCTGACGCTGCCAAAGGCCCGGATAAAGCCAAGAACGTAGAACCCGAGGCCAGCCGCTCAGAAACCCCGGCCAGGCCAGGCGCTGATCAAAAGAGTCCGGATCAGGGCCGGGACCAAGGTACCAGTCAGGGCAACGACCAGAGCAAGCCAGCAGGTCAAGGTGGCGAACCGCGCAAACGCCAGCGTCCACGGCGCTCCCGCAACCGTGACGGATCGCCGGCTGAAGGTCAGCCTCGCCGTCGCGAACGCGTGAACACCAGTAATGAGGCAGGCACCAGTGGGGATGATGCCCCGGAACGCAATCGGGACCCGGAAGTCGTCTCAGGCAGCGCCGATACGAAACCGCCGGCTGTTAAGGTTGACCAGGGCCAAGCTACTGACAAGACAGCCAGTGCCAGCGCCACGCCTGCAGCACAGGATAAGCGGGAAGGCACCTCTGCCAGCAATGCAAAGCACGAAGTTGCAGATGAGGCGGGCTCAGCGCCGGCGGCAGGTGGTCCTGTGGCGAACGCCGATGTGCAGCCTGAGACTGCTGCGCTGCCGAAAAGTAAAGCCAACTCGTCAGTAAACAGCCGTGATGCGGAGGCCGTTTCCGCCCCGGACGTTGTTGAGGACAAGAGCACGGGTTCCCCCGCGTCGGATCAACCAGCGGTTGCCGGGCAGCCTGCTGAAGAGTCCGTGTCGGAACAGAAAAAGTCTGAAAAGGCAGTGCCTCAACAGCCTGATTCAGGACCGCAGACCACCTCGAGCTCCCCAGCCGGATCCGGCGGAGACGCCGGACCGGTGCGAGAGAGCGCTGACAACGAAAATGATCAGGGGGACGCCTCGAAGCCAGACTCTGCCAGCAAGGGCCGGAGCGGACAGAGACGCCCCTCTCGGGGAAGAAAGTCGCAAGCTCGCCCCTCCTCAGCTCCTGAAGCAGCTGCAACCACGACAGAGGAGGAATCTGTCGGAGCGGCTCCGAGCAAAGAGAAGGCCGCCGCCCAAGGCGAGTCAGAGCCGACCGAAAAGCCCAAGGCAGAAAAGCCAACACCGGCTGCGCCGAAGGCCGAAATCTCCAAAGTGGAAAGCTCCAACTCTGATAACTCAAAGTCAGCAACCGCAAAGACAGAAAGCTCAAAGTCGCAGAACGAAGAGCCGAAGAGTCCAAAGCAGGAGAACGTGAAAAAAGAATCGGCTCATGCTGAGTCTGACCCAACGCCTGCAACACCGCCGGCCCCTGCTTCACAGCAAGCGGTCGACGTTGCGTCCGAGACCCCAGCGCTTGCGAGCAACGGGCGCGCTTACAATGATCCGCGAGAAATCCGCCGGAGGCAGCGCGAGGCGCAGAAAGCTGATGCGGATAAACTGCCGCAGTCTGACAAGAGCACCGATCCTTCCTGACTGAGCTGAGCTTTTGACCCGCGGGCAGCGCACCAGTGCTGCCCGCATTTCGTTTAGCCAGGCAGAGCGATTAACCGCCTATCAGTTACTGCACTCACAGAAGCCCCGGGCACAGCTCCTGTTCCCGTATGACAGCAGTCGCTGTAGTCTGAGTACTCTATAGTCTGAGTACTCTATAGTCTGAGTACTCTAGTCGATGACATCCCCTCTTCCTCCAGGCCTTCCGCTCACGCCCTCAAAGCGAACTTGGCTGGTGGTGGAATCCGGGGTTTACCCATATGCCGCTATAAGGTAGAAAAGATGCTGACCCCTGAAGAAATTCTGGAACTCGAAGAGGTGCTTTTCGCAGACGCCTGGGCCGAGGACGCCCTGGATTTCTTTGGATTACACGGCCTTGTCTGCGCCAACGCTGTTGGGCCACAACGCTTGCCAACTGCCACTCTGTTCGCCCTCGCAACGGGACAGGATGAAGGAGAAAACGCTTCCGCCCCTGAGGTATTTAACAGACTGTGCGACAAGTTGTTCCGGTCGGTCCGCTCCACTCTTGAACAGGGTGAAACTCTGGAGCTACCCGAACCTGAAGACGGCGACCCGGACAATGCACTGCAGAACTGGTGTGCAGGGTTTGTAGAAGCATTTCTTCATAATGAAGACACATGGCTCGAAACCGAAGAAGAGACAGTTGCCGAGCTTTTGGTTCCCATCATGACGCTGTCCGACCTCTTCGATGACGCAGATTTCCAGGCGGCTCGGGAGAACGAGGAGCTCAGTCACGAGCTCGCTGAGCAGATTCCGGACACCTTGACCGACCTTTACCTTCTGTTCCATAGCCCCGAATAAGCGGGTGCCCTGAAGCGATGGCGATCGTTTGTGCAATTGCTCAGAAGCCATTGACCCAAACAGGGGTGAGACGATGAGGCAGGGGTGGAAGACTGCCGAGTTCAGTCCACGGCTGTCCCGGCTTGTGGAAATCGCTGCCGCAGGACGCGCGCAGACCATGCTTAATGCAGAGATCTGACAAGAGCTCGGTGTCGGGTGGCGCCTGCCCTCCCGTCAGCACTTCCAGAGCATCTCCGCCTAGGCTAGCGAACTCCTCGACCAGTTTGCGCAAGCGCGTGGCACTCATTCGGTACTTACGCGGATGCGCCAGCACCGCCACGCCTCCGGAGGCGTGAATGTAGCGAACAACTTCCGCCAACTCAGGCCAGCAGGCCGGGATGTCCCCCACTTTACCCGCCCCAAGCCAGCGCTTGAACGCCTGCTGCTCAGTGCGGACACATCCGGCATCGACCAGCGCCCTGGCAAAATGCGGCCGTCCGGGTATACCGTCCCGCGTCATAGACCTCGCTTGACCCAGGACCGAAGGGCAGCCCTTTCTTTGCAGCGCTTCATCGATCAGTCCCGCCCGCTTGTTACGAGCCTGGGCCTGAGCCTCGATCGCCCGCAGGAAGGACGCGCAGTCGATATCAAAGCCGAGCGCTACGATGTGGAGCGTGTGCTGCTGCCACTGGCACGATATCTCGACCCCGGGAATCAGCTCAATGCCAACTTCGACCGCGACTGCTTTCGCCTCATCCAACCCCGCCAGGGTGTCGTGGTCGGTCAGAGCTAGGGTGGCAACCCCTCTGCTCGCCGCTCGCCGAACCACCTCGGAAGGGGCCAAAGCGCCGTCAGACGCATTGCTGTGGCAATGAAGGTCGAACTTTGCGGTGTGAGGCTGTCCAACCATGGGCACAGTGTCGAACAGCGTCGCTTGCATCGGCGGTTGATCCATATAATAGTCTGGCCTTTAAGAATATCCCGAGCCAGATTCTGGCAGGTGCGGTGGAGGTTTGATGAAGCAGTTCCTGGATTTTATTCCCTTAATCGTCTTCTTTGCTGTGTATCAGTACAGCGGCGACATGATCTCGGCAACGATCGCCCTTATTATTGTGACAATGGCGCAAGTCGCTTTCATGTGGCTGCGCTTCCGGAAAGTTGAGAAAGTGCATCTTATCACGCTGGCGGCTGTGGTGGTTTTCGGTGGGCTCACGGTACTACTGAACGACAACACCTTCATCATGTGGAAGCCGACCATCGTCAATTGGGTTTTGGCCGCAGTATTGCTCGGCAGCCATCTATTGCTGGGCAAGAATCTGATACGCAAGATGCTCGCAGCAAATATGAAGCTACCCGAGACTGTCTGGGCCCGCCTGAACACCGCATGGGTACTGTTTTTTGTTCTGACCGGGGCGCTGAACCTCTATATCGCTTTCAACTTCAGCCAGGAGACCTGGGTCAATTTCAAGGTTTTCGGTCTTCTACTCCTTACCCTGGGCTTTGCGGTCGCTCAGATACTCTTGCTCTCCCGTCACCTCAAAGAAGAAGAACCACTGTAAATCGACCAGTTGCACCGTTGTAATTCGATTAGTTGTGTTGCAGCGGGCACTCAGCCTTTGCGGAGACATATATAAATGCTGTACGCCATCCTCAGCGAAGATGTACCTGGCAGCCTGCCCCTGAGACAGCAGGCTCGACCCGGGCACTTGGCCCGTCTGATCGCGTTACAGGAGGCCGGTCGGCTGATACTGGCCGGCCCCCATCCTGCCCTTGATACTGGTGAGCCCGGAGACGCCGGATTCACCGGCAGTCTGATCGTCGCGGAGTTTCCCTCTCTCCAGGCCGCCACGGAGTGGGCGAATGAAGACCCGTATGTTCACGCCGGGGTTTACCAACAGGTCTTGGTCAAACCTTTCAAACAGGTATTACCGTGATGTAATCTGTCAGATGGCGACTGGCAAAGCGCCCTAACGGATGACAAAATCTCGCAGCGTCGGCACCCGCGCTGCCCACTTCGCTACGAAAACAGGAACCCTTTAGTGATTCGCATATTCCTGACCCAAGGCATGATCCGGACCACCTTCGTTGTCGCACTTCTTTTCGGTTCGTCGATGATAATGGCCCAGACGGTCTATATTGATGATGAGTTGATGGCTCCCCTTCGCACCGGCCAGGGCACCCAGTACCGGATTCTTAACGCAGGCCTCAGCAGCGGCACGCCGCTGACACTGCTTGAGCGGAACGAAGAGACGGGTTATTCGAGAGTCCGCACAAACCGCGGCCAGGAAGGATGGATACTCTCTCGCTACCTGAGTAACGAACCCATTGCTGCAGACCAGTTAGAACGTGCCCGGACCGAGCTGACCAACGCCCGCGAAAATATGAGGGAAGCCCAGGCTGCTGCGGAAAGCCTGAGAGCAGAGAGGGACGAGCTGCTCGCTGAGCGGGCGGAGCTTCGACAGGAAGTGCAGACTCTGAGTACCGAGCTGGACGAGCTTAAATCAATCTCGTCGAACGCGCTGAATCTGGACCGGCGCAATCAGGAACTTCAGGAAACGACACAAAGTCTGCGAAATGAAGTAGAGCTGCTGACGACTGATAATCAGCGGCTGAGGGACAAGAGCGAGTCGAACTTCATGCTGCTCGGCGCAGCACTCGTCGCCCTTGGTGTACTCATTGCGGTCATTGTGCCCATGCTCAAACCAACGAGAAAGAACGACAGCTGGGCTTGAGAAAGCCTGCGCTGAAGCCAGAAAAGCAGTCCTGATCGCATCGGGCATTTTCAGACAATAACAACGAACGCAGTATTTGAGGATGAGTTATGAGTGAGAAGAGCATAATGCGGGACTTTGCCGAGAAGCGGGATTTCATCCGCATGCAGGTCAATGCGCACATTGAACTCAAGGTTTTATCCACGGGCAAATCCATCACGGCAGTGTGCAAGGATCTCAGCGGGATGGGCATGCAGGTTGTGCTGGAACGGGATCTGGCCGTCGGTACGGAAGTACAGACCGCGTTACCCTCAAACTCACCAGAATTCCCCACCTTCAAGACGACAGCAAAAGTAGTGCGGACTGAACGACTTGAAAACGGCTATCTGGCCGGTCTTGAGATAATAAAGATCGAGCAGTAGCCTGATCACGCCAAGGGGCGCCAACTCTGGCTCCTTCCCGTTACGGTGACCTCAACCTGATCCCGCCTGCCCCCGGCGGGACTGGCAGGGCCTAACCCTTGGCTAGACCCCTCCCCCAGCTCTAGGCTTTCTGCATCACAGTGCTTTTTCTGAGACGACTACGCCATTGTTGTCTGCGTAGATGTAATGGCCGGGCCTGAAAGTAACGCCACCAAAGGTCACCGGAACATTCAGGTCACCTAAACCACGTTTTTCAGTCTTTCGTGGATGGGAGCCCAGTGCCTGCACACCGAGATCTGTCTCGCCTATCGCGTCGACATCCCTGATGCAGCCATAAATCACAAGCCCTTCCCAGCCGTTCTCGGCCGCTTTTTCAGCCAGCATATCGCCCAGCAGGGCCGCTCGATTAGAGCCTCCGCCGTCCACGACCATCACCTTGCCTTTTCCGGGCTGGGCGACCTGTTCTTTGACGATAGAGTTGTCTTCGAAACATTTTACGGTCACGATTTCGCCGCCGAATGCCTCTCGACCGCCAAAGTTCCCAAACATAGGCTCAACGACCTGAATATCGGGATGCGCATCACACAGGTCTGGCGTCAGTATATCTGTCATCTCTCTTCTCCCTTGTTAATAACCACTGCGGCCGAAGGCCGAAAGCTGATACAGAAGACGAATTCAAGACTAACTCGACGTTAATGACACGTGCGAGTCTGACGTCTTACTTGTGGTCGTCCCGGCTTTCTCCTGCAACCACTGGCGAACTGAGCCCGTCTTACCGCCCAGGGCAGCTTCTGCGGCGCCAGGAGCCGCTACAGCAGACGCTATAGAGTCGGTTTTGAACCGTGACTGAAGAATATGGGTATCCCGTTCGCTGTCTTTTACTGCCAACAGAAAAACAGGCAGCCGAAGGGTCTCAAGGCGATCATAAACCGGGTGCTGTGATTTCTTGGCAAGCCGGCGCCACTGATACAACTCCGTAAACAAACTCCAGGGTTCACGCTCAGGTCCCCAGTTAAATGCCATTCCATCGGCAAATCCCGCCCGCTTCATCAGCCAGCGCTGCTTCAAACCCAACCGACCGAGATTGCTGAGCCAATGCGCTGTCGCGACATCAATGAATGCCGCCCCTGCGGCCGTCTCAGCCATGCGTGGGTCATGCGTCAAAGCATAGGCAAGGGCCAACCCGCCGAGTTCTGCTCCCACCCAGATTGGTTCAGTCCCGCTCTGCTCCGCAACAAATGCCTGTATAGCCGGCAAATCCTCGGACGCACTAACTGATAGCGTATTGGCAGACCATCGGTCATGGTCGGGCGACAGCCCGTGACCACGAGCTTCCGGCAGCCAGACGTCAAAGCCAGCGCGTGCAAGAACCGCGGCGAATCCTTCACCTTCAGGAGTCAGCCATTGCCGCCGATTATTGAATTCACTATGGAGCAGTATCACTGGCTGGCGATAGCCAGGGGTGGAGGGGTCTATGACGCGGGTAATATTGATCCGTAGCGTACGGTCCGGGCTGACACCCGGGTTGAGCTGGTACACATCTTCGTGCAGCTCGCCTGCAAAGTCTGCATTCATCAAACTGACGGGGAACAGACGGCTACTGCTGTTCATGAGGTCTTACACCGTATCAGAAGACGGGCGGGCCTGACTGGGCCCGCCCGTAGCGTTTTGCCCGACTAGAACTCGACCTGTTCTTCCGCCAGGAAGAACCAGGTGTCCAGTACAGAATCCGGATTCAGCGATACACTATCGATGCCTTGATCCATCAGCCACTTGGCAAAGTCCGGATGGTCAGACGGCCCCTGCCCGCAAATGCCGATATACTTGTCGGCCTTCTTGCAGGCCTGGATCGCACTGGCCAGCAGCATCTTGACGGCTTCGTTACGTTCATCGAACAAATGCGCAACGATACCCGAGTCTCTGTCCAGACCAAGCGTGAGCTGAGTAAGGTCATTCGAACCGATAGAAAAGCCGTCGAAGTATTCCAGGAACTGGTCTGCAAGCAGAGCATTGGCGGGCAGCTCACACATCATGATCAGCCGCAGCCCATTGTCTCCGCGACGCAGGCCATTGGCGGCCAGCAACTCGCTCACCTGCCGAGCCTCTCCTGGCGTTCGCACGAACGGAACCATGATCTCTACGTTTGTCAGGCCCATTTCGTCCCGAACCCTGCGCATGGCCCGGCACTCGAGTTCGAAGCAATCACGGAAAGTGTCAGAGATGTACCGTGAGGCCCCTCGGAAGCCCAACATGGGGTTCTCTTCGTCAGGCTCATACAGTGTTCCACCGATGAGGTTCGCATACTCATTGGACTTAAAGTCTGACAGCCGCACAATGACGCGTTTGGGGTGAAACGCAGCAGCAAGCGTCGATATTCCCTCGACCAGCTTGTCAACATAGAAGTCAACTGGCGAGGCATAGCCTGAGATACGCTTCTCGACTGTCTGCTTGAGATCACGGGGCAGCGAATCGAAATTAAGTAGTGCCTTTGGGTGCACGCCGATCATACGGTTGATGATGAACTCCAGCCGCGCCAGCCCGACCCCTTCATTGGGCAATGCCTGGAAGTCAAAAGCACGGTCGGGATTGCCGACGTTCATCATGATCTTGAATGGCAGCGCAGGCATTGACTCCACGGAGTTTTCGCGCAGTTCGAAAGCCAGTTGACCTTCGTAGATAAGGCCCGTATCGCCTTCGGCACAGGACACCGTGACTTCCTGATCTTCCTGCAGAATTTCGGTGGCGTTGCCGCATCCGACTACCGCCGGGATACCCAGTTCCCGTGCGATAATGGCCGCGTGGCAGGTGCGCCCGCCCCGGTCAGTGATAATCGCCGACGCGCGCTTCATCACCGGCTCCCAGTCCGGGTCGGTCATATCGGTGACGAGAACGTCCCCGTCCTTCACGCGATCCATCTCATGAATGCTGGTAACGATGCGGACGGGGCCGCTGCCAATGCGATGGCCGATGCTGCGGCCTTCAACAATAACCGCGCCCTTTTCTTTCAGCAGATAGCGCTCCATGACGTGAGCAGCCGAGCGACTCTTGACGGTTTCCGGACGCGCCTGGACGATATAGATCTTGCCGTCGTCGCCATCTTTTGCCCATTCAATATCCATGGGTCGCTGGTAGTGCTTTTCGATAATGATCGCCTGGCGAGTAAGATCTGCGATCTCGCTGTCACTCAGGGAGAAGCAGTTACGGTCTTCCGGATCAACTTTGACGGTATCTACTGATTTGCCCGTCTCGCCGTCGCCGGCATAGACCATCTTGATGGCTTTGCTACCCAGGTTTCGCCGAAGAATAGCCGGGCGACCTGCTTCGAAAGTAGGCTTGTGGACGTAAAACTCATCAGGATTCACGGCACCCTGAACAACGGTTTCGCCGAGACCATACGACGCCGTGATGAAGACGACGTCCCGGAAACCCGACTCAGTATCGAGAGTGAACATAACGCCGCTGCTGGCTGTCTCGCTGCGTACCATTTTCTGAATACCGGCGGAGAGCGCTACCTGACCGTGATCAAAACCGTGGTGGACTCGATAAGAGATGGCACGGTCGTTGAACAGCGACGCGAATACCTCTTTGATGGCCAGCTTCACGTTATCCAGGCCAACGATATTAAGGAAGGTTTCCTGCTGCCCGGCAAAGGATGCATCCGGGAGATCCTCGGCGGTCGCCGACGACCGCACAGCCACAGCCATGGACAGATTCCCGGCTTGCAGAGTGGTGAAAGCATTTTCTACCGTTTCTTCGAGACGAGCTGGGAACTTCGTGTCGATAATCCACTGCCGAATCTGAGCGCCAACCCGTGCCAGCTCATTTACATCATTGATGTCGAGCTTGGCCAGAGCGGTATCAATCCGGCCGCGCAAGCCGTCAGTTTCGAGAAACTCACGGTAAGCATGGGCAGTCGTGGCAAATCCGCCAGGCACTGATACCCCGGCATGGTCGAGGTTACTGATCATCTCGCCGAGGGAGGCATTCTTGCCGCCGACCCGATCGACATCGTTCATGCCTGCTTTATCGAACCAGATGATGTAATCGTCCAAAGCCTGTCTCCCCTGTAAATAGAGTCTCTGCGTGGCAGCGAGGCCGCCTGGTTAGTGCCGGATATCATACTGTAACACCGGCGGATTGCCTAAAAATGCCTATACGACGTATCAGCGGCTGAGCCCGATACTTTCCGGCAGCAGCGTTCGAAACAGCCGGTCAAATAGCCAGCCAAGTCGGGTCGGGCCTGGAAGAAACCGCGATGGTCCGGCGCCAGCTTTCTGGCGAATTGGCCAATGGTACGACATACTTATTCTCAATTCATGCACTGCCGAGAGTCCCAATCGATGATCAAACGCACGGCATTTTTTATCTCTGACGGAACAGGTATCACGGCTGAAGCCCTTGGCCAGAGTCTTCTTGCCCAGTTCGAGAACGTCGAATTTGATAAATTCACAGTGCCTTACATCGACACGCCTGAAAAAGCTCGATCAGTGGTTAAACGCATCAACGACGTTGCCAAACGCGACGGCCTCAGGCCGATAATTTTCGACACGATCGTGAACCGCGAAATACGCGAACTGGTCAGTGATGTCGATGGCTTTATGATCGATATCTTCGAGACGTTTCTTGACCCGCTTGAGAAAGAGATGGGCTCGAACTCTTCCTACACGGTAGGCAAATCTCACTCCATCGTGAATGACCGTTCATACGAGCGACGTATTCATGCTGTCAATTTTGCCCTCGACAATGATGACGGCGCCCGGACACGGCACTATGACGACGCCGACCTGATCCTGATCGGCGCCTCACGTAGCGGCAAAACGCCCACCTGCCTCTATCTCGCCCTGCATTTCGGTTTGAAAGCTGCTAATTACCCGATCACAGAGGAAGACATCAGCGACCAGAAACTCCCCGCTGCGTTACGCGAACACCGCTCCAAACTTTTCGGGCTGACCATCGATCCGGAACGCCTGTCGATTATCCGCAACGAGCGCAGGCCCAACTCTCGCTACTCCTCGCTCAAGCAATGCCGGGAAGAGATCGAGGAAGTTGAGCTGATGTACCGCCGCGAGCGCGTGCCATACCTCAACACTACAGCGTATTCCGTCGAGGAAATTTCAACCCGAATCATGGTCGAGACTGGAATTGAGCGCCATGCCCGTTAGCTGATGAGCTACAGACGAACAGCGGCGCCCTTTCTGCTGAACGACCGTGTTCAGATTTCGTGAATGCTCATCCCCCGCGATTGCAAAGCCGCTTTCGAACCGGGGCTGGCAATAACCGCTGTACTGGCGTTTTCGGGCTTTAGCCAACGCTCCGCGGCGCCCAGCATATCCTCCACTGTGACTGCCAGAACCCGTTCACGGAACAGCCGACGCTGCTCGGGCGTGCGGCCAAAGAGATTGCTGTGGAAAGCGAAACGCGCCTCACCGGCAGGAGAGTGCGGCTTGTCGATCTGGCCTATTACCCCGAGGATAGCCTCTTCAAGTGCCTGGTAGTCATGGCTTGACTCACGTAGCCAGTTCAGAGAAGCATCGAAATCATCGAGGGTCTCCTCAAGGCGTGGGTCACGGTACGAGAAGAACCGGAACGCGCCGGCAGTGCTGTCCTGCCCTGCGCCGCCGCCATAGGCACCGCCTTGTTCTCGGATGGCCCTGTGCAGAAACCCGTTCCGCAGGAAGCCACCGAGCACCGTCAGTATGGGCGCATCAGGGTGGTCGCTAGGTACCGTCGGGTAGGCCCGGGCACAGAAATTCACCTGAGTGGACGTGAGCCACGCCTGGTTCACGTTCTCGCTTACAGCCGGCAGGGTAAAAGTCTCGCCCGCCTTGGGCCCGGCGTCTCCCCAGACCAGCTTAGTGTTGTTCAGGATGTCCTGTACCTGGTCATCCTCGCCGATTATCAGAAACTGTCGTGGCTGAGACGTGAGCTTGCGATGAAGCCCGCCAAGCGCCTGCCCCAGCTCAGACAGGCCTTCCCCAGCGCGTAGACGATCATCCAGTTGTTTGGTGGTTCTTATTCCCTGTAGTCCGCCCAGCTTGAACGTCAGATTTGCCACAGGGCTGGCGCCCTGAGAGGCGGCGCCCATCGCCAGGGCATGACCGGATCCTGTTATCGACTGCTCCCGCCGGGCCCGGGTTTGAGCCACCAACTCGCGCAAGCGCTCCAACTCGTCGAAGCGCACATCCCGATAAATATCGTGGAGCAAATGCACAAGCCTGTCGCGGTTGCGTGCCAACGCTTTTCCGCTCAGAACAAAATAGCCCGAGGTCGCCTGCAGATCATCAACTTTTCCACGAGCGCTGAAGGAAGCACTCACACCACCTGATTCCGCTGACATGCGATCCTGCATCTGCAGATAATCCAGGTCGCCACAGCCCATCTCCGACACTGACTGGACATAGAGCGGCAGCAGCGCCAACTCGTCTTCGCTCAGCGCAGGCAGGGGCACCACAATCTGCTGGTAGACCAGCCCATTGGTGCCCTGGCGATAGAGCGTTGCCGGGAAGTCACTGGCGACTTCAGCCTCGGGGTCCGCTGTTTCGGTTGGCACATCTTCAATCCCGACCTTCGGCAGGATCGAATCGTCATCGACGCGCGTCTGCCGCTCCTCCAGTGCCTTGGCCTGCGCCACCAGGCTGGCGGCCTCCTGCTCAGTCATCGCTGCTTTGCGCTCGGCCAAAGCCTGCTCGATCGCACGTTGACGGCGCCCGTCTAGCTGGGTATCCGGCGCCAGTGTCAGGGTGACCCGGTGCGGGTTGTCCAGCAGCAGTCTTTTCGCCAGGCCAGGAATGTATTCCGGGTCCTTGATCCGTTCGCGCAGCCGCACCAGCACGGGGTCCAGATCCAGTAGCCCGGCAGGGTCGCCGCCGTGAATCAGTGGCGTCAAAGCTGACATGATCAGTTGGAGCCCATAGGGGAAGCTGTCCCCTGCAATCTCCCGCTGCTGCAGCTCCAGCTGATGAAGAATCGCTTCCAGCCGATCCTGGCTGACTCCCTCAGACACGACCTGCTCAATTACGCCAAGCACCAGCTGCTCAAGCTCTGCAACGCGCTCCGGCTCGGCGCCCTCGATACCGCAGACGAAGGTCATTTCCCGATTGCTGTCTTCAAGCCCACAGAGTGGCGACGGTGCGTGCCCAAGTTCCGTCTGCTCCAGCGCCCGCTGGAGGGGGGACGCACTGTTCTCCAGCAGCACGCTCGCCAGCAGTTCCGCCTCGAGGTTCTGCTCCAGGTCAAAACTGTGTCCCAGCAACCAGCCCATGACGATGTGGCTTTTACCCGAGGTATCCTCATCTTCGCCCAGGCCATAGTGTTCCTGGACCTTAACGGGGGCGAAATAGCGCTTTTCGTCGAAGACTGGCAATGACATGGCCTGGTGTTCAAACCGACTTAACACCTCGTTCTCGAAGCGCGCCTGGTGCTCGCTCGCGGGAATGTTGCCGTAGGTTGCGAACACAGCGTTGCTTGGATGGTAGTGACGGCGATAGAAGGCGAGCAGGTCGTCATAGCGCAAGTCGACTATGTGGTCTGGCTCACCGCCGCTGTTGTAATGGTAGGTGGTGGTTGGGAAGAGATGCTTTGACAGTGTCTGCCAAAGCTGGGAAACCGGGGAGCTCATCGCCCCTTTCATCTCGTTATAGACCACGCCCCGGTACACCAGCGGTGTAGCCGTGTCTGAGGGCTCGGAAAATTCCAGGCGGTGGCCTTCCTGAGCAAAATCGAGTGGATCGAGTTTGGAAAAAAACACGCAATCGAGGTAAACCGACAGCAGGTTGTCAAAATCCTTGCGGTTCTTGCTGGCGAACGGGTATGCCGTCCAGTCGCTGCTGGTGAACGCATTCATGAAGGTATGCAACGACCGGCGGATCATCATGAAGAAAGGATCCCGGACCGGGTAACGCTCACTCCCACAGAGCGCCGTATGCTCAAGAATGTGGGCAACACCGGTTGAATCCATCGGGAAAGTCCGCAGGGCCACCAGGAAGACATTCTCATCATTGTCCGCAGCCATATGGATATGCCGGGCCCCCGTCGCCGCGTGCTCATACTCCTCAAGCGTCAGGTGAAGGTTCGCTATTTTGTGGCTGCGTATTTTGGTAAAGGCGGGGTGCGTCGCGGCGGTATTATTCGCTGGCATAGATCATCCATTGGCAAAGTTCTTGAGCGAGACTTCAAGATAAAGGCACCAGCAGAAGCTCAGTCAGATAGCGGCAGAGCTTCAGCCAGGGCGGCATCCGGACAGTTCTCGCCGCTGTTGGTCTGCAGCCACTATACTTACTTTTTGAGCCGCCTGTCAGGGGCCGAATCCGGCGACCTCGCACTGAAAAGAAGAAACACTGCTATGCTACTGATACCGGGAATAAACTGTGATGTCGCGCTTGTCTCTCGGCAGAGTTTTCGATATTGCGCGAACATCCCACGCTCATAAATTAAAAACGGCTGGGGCCTCAAATTTTGCCCGCCGCCCTCAGGACGAACTTCGCCGACCTCGATGATGACTGATCCAGTGTCCCCGACTACTGCACCGCCTGAAAGCAGCACACTCGCCCGAGGGCACGTCGATAGCCCTTCAGCCCAGGCACATCCTGAGCTAGAGGCCTATTGGATAGAGCGCAAACGGTATCTGCAGAGCATACGGAATATCCCCGAACTGCGTGGCCGCTACTTCAAGGCCGGCCTGATCTATCTCTTGCGCCGCCTGCTCTGGTCGTTCGGCTTCTTTCCGCTCTTTCTGGGTTTCTGGCTGCCCCTGGTGGTCGCCCGCTTCAATCCAGTTGCGATGGTGCAGGACATACTGCCTCCGTTACAGGCGTTCGTTACTGCATCTCCTCAGGCGCAGGCTTCCACGCTCGAAACAGTGGCTATCGCCTGGCTTTCGGTCGGCTTCATCTTTGCCGTATTTGACTTCGTCCTGACACCATTCAAATCACCCTATGAATATGAAGCCGAAGTACACATGAGAGCCTGGGAACAGGTTCAGATGGGGCAGCCAGCACAAACTGCGGGAGAAGAGGGACAGAGGGCGCCTGGGCAGCAGGAGCCAAAAACGGCAAATCGGGCGCAAACCAGTTCCTGACAAAGTGTGAAGCGTCTTGCAATATGCATACACTGGCGCAGTTTTTATTACATTGCCGCCTTCTAGACGCTAACCTTTCAAGGTTGAAAAGGTCAGTACTCCTACGACGGAGTCGACGCCACCCTGGCGCCCAGACGTTGCATATTCCGGTTTCCCATTCCCACAGTCCTGACCTGACGATGTTGAGGTGCTATTAAATGGTCGATTTCAGACCACTGCTTTTTGCGAATGCGCTTGTCCTGATGCTTCTTGTCGCAGCAGGCTTCTCAAGCCTGCAGACCGGCTCGTCGGAGCGGCTCCAGTTCGCCACTACGGTAGAATCCTGGGTACAGTCGTTACGCGGCTCCAGTGAAGCTGCAACAGAGGCCGCTGTTGCTGCAGCAGAGACAGAAGAGCCTTCCGTCGCAGCGGTTCAGCCACAAAGCGACAACGCTGCTCCTGGGCCCTTTGAAGATCAGGCTCCGCCGGTAAACGAGAGCGTTACAGCCGAGGTTCACCAGCCGGAAGTGCAGCAACCGGAAAACCAACCACCTGCTCAATCAGTTGAGCCAGTCAAGCCCGACGTTATCGATGTAGAGCTCGACCCGCCACCCGCCCAGCTTGCAGAGGAGCTTGAGATACTTCCTATTGAGCCTCGCCCTGAAGCGGCACCAGAACCTACGACGGCGTCACTGGTAGTTCGCTCCAACGTTTATAATGATTCGGTAACGATAAATGGCCGGGAGTACGGCTCGACCCGCCTGAACCTTGAACTTGAACCTGGTAAATACCAGATCGTCGTCAATAAGGACGGTCATCGGCGCTGGCAGCAGACAGTCAGCCTGGAGGCGGGCGACGAACAGCGTATTTTTGCCGAACTTGAAGCCTTCACCACAGTTCAGTACCGCGACGGGACATGGCGCGGCGGACTCAAGACAGGAGAAGGCACATACGAAGACGAGACCGGCCTGACCTACACCGGAGAGTTCCGCGACGGCGTATTCCATGGCCAGGGACGGGCAGAGTTTCCGGACGGGCGTCGGTATGACGGTGACTGGGTAAACGGTCAACCTGACGGCCGGGGTACCCTCAGGCTCCCGAACGGCGACATATACTCCGGCGGTTTCGCCAATGGCGCCTATAGTGGAGAGGGAACGCTGACGACTGACGCTGGAGACATTTTTACCGGCAGCTGGGCGCGCGGCTCGCTGAATGGCCGCGGCACCTTGACCGCAGCGGACGGGATGCTCTACGTCGGCGGGTTCCGCAACGGCCAGTATCACGGTGAAGGCACCCTGACCTACCCGGACGGCCGCCACTACGAGGGCGGGTTCGCGGACGGTTTATTCCACGGTAAAGGCGTGCTGATTCTCTCGGACGGCAAGAAGTACGAGGGTAATTTCATGGAAGGCAAATATCACGGAGCGGGCGATTTGCTCAACCCGAACGGCAGCCGTATAACCGCCAATTTCCGTTACGGCGAGCCCTACGGGCAAGTTCGCCTTACGACAGCCGAGGGCGAGGTCTTCACCGCACGCTCCAGCGAGCCCGGCGTGTGTTACCGAGAAAACAGCTATCGGGCCACCCAGTGCCCACCCATGCCCGGTTGGTAATCCTGGGTCGGATGATGAACAAGTTGAGGTTTTAGAATGGAAATCAAGAATGCGCTGTTAGTTGACGATTCGAAGGTTGCCCGGTTTGCCCTCAGCAAACTGCTGGAGAACCGAGACATGCAGGTCAACATGGCTGGCTCTGCCGAAGAAGCGCTGGATTACCTCAACAGCAATGAACGCCCCGACGTAATCTTCATGGACCATCTCATGCCGGGCATGAATGGCGTGGAAGCGACCAAGGCCATCAAGCGTAACCCCGACACGGCCAGCATCCCTGTCGTTATGTGCACCTCTAAAAAGTCTGACGACTTTACCGCTGAAGCCAAGAATTACGGTGTTTACCACATACTGAACAAGCCGCCACAGAACGATGGTCTTGACCTGATCCTGAGCAAGTTGAGCGACGACATACGCAACGGTACCTTGCCCGAGCCACCTGATCTGGAGTTTACCGAGCAGGAAGATCCCGCTGAAGAATTGATGGATGTTCAGGCTAAAGTACAGATGAACTCCGGAAACTACGGAACTTCACAGGCCGATCTGGTTCCGCTGACCTCCGGTCTGCTTGAACAGATCGCGCGTTCGGCGGTCAAAACCCACATCAATAACCGCCTGCATGAGCTTTTGAGCAGCCTCTTCGACGAGCAGTACGATCACGTCAAACGCATCGTCGACGAATCTTCCCGCAAGAGTGAGCAGAACACCGCACAAGAGCTGGACAGCTTCCGTGCTGCCCTGAATAGCCGCCTGGAAGATTTCAAAGAAGACCTGGGCAAAGAACTCAACCAGACTCTGAGCGAGCGCCTGGCTGACCTGCGGAAAGGCTTGGCAGGGGCCGGCGGCGGACAGAACTTTACCCGCGAGCAGCTCGACGAACTCAAGGACCACATCACGTCAGTACAGATGATCGATACAGAGTTCTGGCAGACCTTGCAGTCCGAGGCTGCGCAGCAGGCTCACGACATCTCGCGTGAAACCGCGCAAGAGATAGCCCAGAACACGATCGACGTTTACCTGCGAAAGCAGCGCTCCTCAACCGGGCGGGCTTATACGATAGGACTGGCTATTAGCCTCGGCCTGTTCTCCCTGGGGCTGGCCTGGATTGCAGGCGGCTTCTGATCAGGCATTGTATGCATGTGGCCCCGTCCTGGCGGGGTCGGCGAACAATTGAAGCGTGTATCCCACTCAGTACTCCGCAAACCCGACCTACACTTTCAGGCGGAGCCGCCCTAGTCCGGCTCCAGCGATCCGCCTCCGACCACAGTCCTCAGCAGTAGCTTTGCCGTGCCAGCCCCGGCAGGCATCCGTGGTACGCCTCAAAGCCAGTCTTTGCTAGAATCGCGCCCTCACATTACCCAGAGTGCACTGCAACCATGAACCGACTTTTTGTCGAGAACCTGACTGTCATCGACTTTGCCTTTCTCCACCCCCGTCGCGGCTTGGTGGGTGAAAGCTGGATTGTTGACGTCGAGCTGGCCGGTGAGCTCGACGAGCAAGGCATGGTGTTTGACTTCAGTTCCGTCAAGAAGATCATTAAGCAAATCATTGACGAGACTGTCGACCACTGCCTGGCTTACCCAACTGATGCACCCAATCTGCACGTGATTGATGCCGCCCAGGTAACACTTCACTGGCAACTGGACGACGGCTCGCGTATTGAACATTACTCTCCCCGCACAGCCCTCTGCCCGGTGCCAGGAACAGCCATCAATGCAGACACGCTGGGGCCTGTGCTTATTGCTGCGATCAAAGGCGTATTGCCGGGTAACGTTGAAGATGTGGAGCTAACGCTACGTCCAGAGGTGATCGAAGGTGCGTTCTATCATTACGTCCATGGCCTCAAAAAGCACCTCGGCAACTGCCAGCGGATAGCCCACGGACACCGGTCTCGCCTTAAGGTTATTCGCGACGATGCACGCGACACCCAGCTCGAGGCGACGTGGGCATCGCAGTGGCAAGACATCTACATAGGAACGCAGGAAGATATCTGCGAGCGCTTCCTGGAGAATGACATCCCCTACTTACGCTTTCGCTACCAGGCCAACCAGGGCGATTTCGAGCTTCTTGTCCCGGAAAAACGCGCGTATCTGATCGCGACAGACTCGACCGTTGAGTGGATTGCTGACCACATGGCCACACAAATCAAGCAGGTGCATCCGCAGTGCCGCGTACGGGTTCAGGCCTTTGAAGGAGTAGGCAAAGGCGCGATTGCGGAACGTTAGTGCTATCACGCGTCCGCAAGCCTTACGATCCCATGCATCAGTATGCAGCTTAAAGGGAGACATACGCTAAACCGGTGACAGGCGATTAGGGCGGCCTGAGGCAGCCCAGACAGATGCAGGCCGGTAAGAGACAGAGATACGAGCGCAAGAGGCTGGCATCGACGCGAGCCAATGCTAGAGCAACGGTAACTGAACAGACCGGGGGCGCGGACAGGCGCTCGGCAAGAAGAGATGGCGTCCCGTAGGGGAGTCGAACCCCTGTTACCGCCGTGAAAGGGCGGTGTCCTAGGCCTCTAGACGAACGGGACTAAGAAAACTGACCCCCCGCAGGTGATCAAGTCGTCAGCATTGCTCATAACAATCTTGCTCAATACGGTCCAGCAGGAGCGCTTGTTGCAGAAACTGTCGTTTGAGCAGAAGTGGTGGAGCCAGACGGGATCGAACCGTCGACCTCAACGCTGCCAGCGTTGCGCTCTCCCAGCTGAGCTATGGCCCCACTGCATGCCAACGGGGCGGTATATTAAGGAGGCCTCCCCCAACCGTCAACCCTTGCCGGGAAAATAATTCAGGCAGTAGCGAAACTGCCTGTGTAGATGGGCCAGAGGCCTAGCCCGTCGCACAACGCTGACTCACATCTACTGGGAAAGAGCCTGAAACGCCTTTTCTACCCGCTTGGTTTCTTTCTTCGAGAAGCCCCCCAGGATATGTAATGCATTACGCAGTCGCGCCCGCGTGATGTCTGGCCCGAGCAAGGCCATAGAGTCCATTACAGACCAGGAGTTGGGCGTTCCGGCAATGGCGACGAATACAGGGAACATGAAATCTCCCATCTTCAGCGCCATGGCTTTGCTCAACCCCTTGATGTCAGCAAACAGGTTTTCCTTGGTCCAGTCCCGCTGGGCCTCCAGGCGCCAGAGAGCGAACTGCAGCACCTCCTTGACCTGATTCTCGTCCAGCTTGGAGCCGCTGAAATCCTCGGGCTTCAGCGGCAACATCCCTGAAAACATGAAGCTGGCCATCGGCGCAATGTCCGAGAATACCTCTGCCCGGCTTTTGACATGGGGTAGCAGAGACTGCAGCTTCTCTTCGTTGAACCACCACTGCTGCAGGCGAGCGGCAAACTGATCTTCAGTCAGACTCTCCCGGATCCAGAGACCGTTAAGCCACCGCAGCTTCTCTACATCGAATATCGGCCCGCCGAGGGACACGCGGTTGATATCAAAATGCGAGAACATCTCGTCGAGGCTGAACTTCTCCCGTTCGTCCGGCATCGACCAGCCCATCCTGCCCAGATAGTTGAGCATAGCCTCGGGGAGAAAACCCATGCGCTCGTAGAAGTTGATACTGGTCGGGTTCTTGCGTTTGCTCAGCTTGCTCTTGTCCGGGTTACGCAAAAGCGGCATGTGACAGAGCACCGGCATTTCCCAGTCAAAATACTTGTAGAGGAGCTGATGTTTAGGCGCAGAGTTGATCCATTCTTCGCCGCGAATGACGTGAGTGATCTCCATCAGGTGATCATCGACGACGTTGGCCAGGTGGTACGTAGGCATACCGTCCGATTTGAGCAGGATCTGGCTGTCGACCTGGCTCCACTCGATCTCAATTGTGCCACGCAGCATGTCTTCGATCCGGCAGGTGCCCTCCTCGGGCACCTTCATGCGAATCACGTAGGGTTCGCCCGCGTCCAGGCGACGCCGGACTTCCTCCTCAGGTAGTTCCAGATCCCCTTTTATACCGGGGTTGAGACCTTCTGACTTACGCGCCTCGCGTATTGCTTCCAGCTCCTCCGGCGTACGAAAACAGTAGAATGCATGACCTTTTTCGACCAACTCCAGCGCGTAGGCGCGATAGCTGTCCTTACGTTCGGACTGGCGGTACGGCGCAAACGGCCCACCGATGTCGGGCCCCTCATCCCACTCCAACCCAAGCCAACGTAATGCCCTGAAAATATCGGCCTCTGATTCGTCGGTACTGCGGGCCTGGTCAGTGTCCTCAACCCTGAGAATAAACTGCCCGCCGTTCTGTCGCGCAAAACAAAGGTTAAAGAGAGCAATGTAGGCAGTTCCAACATGGGGATCGCCGGTGGGAGATGGCGCGATCCGGGTACGCACGGTCATAAAGCAGGTTTCCTATTTTTTAAGCAGCCTGAGAAAGCGCGGATTGTACCATGGGGCCTCGACGGCAGCTCACCGGACAATATGCAGACCGGCCTGGACCTATAGGATGAGATTACGTAACATTATAACATTACCAATAGCACTAACATCATCCAGGACCTATTCATGTCGCCTCTGAAAACGGCTCTGCGCCGTCTGCTCATTGCTGTTCCACTATTCGCTATCTTTGCCAATCTGCCAGCTCAGGCGGACGAGAAACCCAGGGTTGTCGTAAGCATCCAACCCCTGGCACTGCTGGTCTCAGAGGTAGCTGGAGACATGGTTGAGCTGTCTACACTGGTTGAGAGCGGCCAGAGCCCTCACAGCTTCCAGCTTCGACCGTCGGGCCGACGCAGTCTGGCCGAGGCTGACCTGATCGTCTGGGTTGGCCCGAGTCTTGAGCTTTTTCTGCAGAAGCTGATGAGCCAGGAAGCTCTTCGCAACAAAGCGCTCGCGCTCGGACCGAATCCTGACGCGGACGTAGTCGCGAGCCCGGATGAACATGACCATGGGCCTGTTGCCGAGTTGGGTGAAGGTATTCATGAAGAGCCCGGTCACGGTCATGGTCATGCCCACGATGAAGGCTCAGAGGACCCGCATATTTGGCTCGATCCGGTGTTCGCGCTGTCAATGGCACAGTCGATAGCGGCCACACTGAAACAAAGCACAGGTATCGACAAGGCACAGGTAGATCGCAATCTTGAGGCGTTCGAGTCGCGTTTGGACAAGGTGGATCGGAAAATTCGGCAGCGCTTTGCGAATGCGCGCCCCGTTTCTATTTTTACTTACCATGAAGCCTTCGGCAGGTTCGCTGAACACTATGGACTGGACATAGCGGGCAGTCTGACATTCAGTCCGGAAGTACAGCCTGGAGTGCAGCGGCTGAGCCGAGTCCTGGAGCGTCTCCGTAGCGCAGAGTCGCCCTGTATTCTTACAGAGCCCCAATTCGACCGGCAATGGTGGCGCAGCGTCACTGATGGTATTGACGTTACCATCAGCAGCTGGGACCCGCTTGCGACAGGCATAGCGGCTGAGTCCGGCGGTTATACACAGTTTCTTGAAGGCCTGGCAGACGCGGCGCTTCGCTGCAGCGCCGCGTAGTCACGGGCTGATTTAAACCTTGGATTCGGGCTACAATTGGGTGTCAGCGCTAAAGGCATTCCATAGCGGGATGATGTAGCGCTCGCGTCATTCAAAAAGGGCAAGAATAGGCATTTAATGGACGAATTCAGCAGTACGCTGACGTCACTGGAAAGGACGTTAACGCCGACCACAAGCGAACCGGCTCCGGTCTACCGCTTCAGTGTCGCGCCCATGATGGACTGGACTACCCCCGAGTACCGCCAGTTCGCCCGACTGCTGACACGCCGGGCGCTGCTCTATACCGAGATGATCACCACTGGCGCCCTGCTTTACGGCGATCGTGATCGGTTTCTGCGATTTGGCCATGAGGAGCACCCCATAGCGTTGCAACTCGGCGGCAGCGACCCCGGAGAGTTGGCCCAATGTGCAGCCTTCGCCGAGGCTGCCGGTTATGACGAGGTGAATCTCAACGTCGGCTGTCCCAGCGATCGGGTTCAGAACAACCGCATCGGCGCATGTCTGATGGCTGAGCCCGCAACTGTAGCCGACGCGGTCCAAGCCATGCGCGACCGCGTAAGCGTGCCCGTTACGGTCAAGCACCGGATTGGTATCGATGGGCGGGAGTCATATCAACAGCTCTGTGATTTTGTCGGTACCGTAGCCCAGGCTGGATGCGAGCGCTTTATCGTCCATGCCCGCATTGCAGTGCTCGAAGGCCTTAGCCCGAAACAGAATCGTGAGGTACCACCGCTCAAGTACGAGTGGGTTAGCAGGCTGAAGCAGGACTTTCCGCATCTCGCGGTTATCCTGAACGGCGGTCTGAAGGAGCTGGAAATCTGTCAGGATTTTCTGGAGGATCTGGACGGCGTCATGGTCGGCCGGGAAGCCTACCAGAACCCATGGATTCTCTCGCAGGTCGACCCTCTGTTCTATGGTAAGCCTTCCCCAGCCCGGGACAGGCACCAGGTAATTGAGGAACTTATGCCTTATGTCGAGCGCCATGTCAGTGCTGGGCAACCGTTGAACCACATAACCCGTCATATCCTTGGCCTGTTCCATGGTCAGCCGGGTGGCCGCCAGTTCCGCCGCCACCTCAGTGAGAACGCTCATAAATCGGGAGCCGATCAGGGCGTGCTGGCAGCAGCTCTGGCCCGGGTATCGCGTCACAGTGATCTAAAAACAGGCCTCGAGCCGCAAACCCAAACGGTAACGGCTCAGTAAACCATTGTTCCGCCAGAAGCCCCGCGTTATCGTCATCCCAGGCACTGCCGAATGATCCACTACTCGAAGGAACGGATGTAGTCATGACCAACAAACTCGAACAACTCAAGGCGATGACCACCGTCGTCGCCGACACGGGTGACCTGGACGCAATCCGCGCCTGGCAGCCGCAGGATGCGACAACGAATCCATCGCTTTTACTCAAGGCAACCCAGTTTGAGAGCTACCGCGAGATGGTCAATGAAGCGGTCAACTGGGCCAAAAGCCAGGGGGGCAATAACCGGGAGTTGATCGAGAACGCAACTGATCGGCTGGCGGTTATTGCCGGCTCGCGGATTCTTGAGCATATTCCGGGCCTGGTCTCGACCGAAGTTGACGCAAGGCTCTCCTTTGATACTGCAGCAACAGTGGCGCGTGCTCGTCGATTGTTAAGGCACTACGCCGACCTCGGCGTGGACACGAGCCGGGTACTGATCAAGATCGCCGCGACCTGGGAAGGCATTCAGGCGGCGCGTGAACTGGAACAGGAAGGCGTCCACTGCAACCTTACGCTGTTGTTCAGCTTCCCTCAGGCAGTCGCCTGTGCGGATGCCGGCGTCTATCTGATTTCGCCGTTCGTCGGCCGCATTCTTGACTGGCATCTTGCACAGACCGGAGAGACATCAATCGCCGCTGAGAAAGACCCCGGCGTAATCTCGGTAGCCCGTATCTTCTCGTATCTGAAGTATTACGGCTATCGAACCATCGTGATGGGTGCCAGCTTTCGCAATAAAGGCGAAATAGAAGCTCTGGCGGGTTGCGACCGGCTAACTATCAGTCCCGCACTCCTGCAGGAGCTCTCGGAGGACGAAGGCGAGCTGCCGCGCCGGCTGAACCCGGAGGACGTCTATTGCGAAGAGCCTCGAACGCCCTTGAGCGAAAACCGTTTTCGCTGGCTGATGAACGACGACCCCATGGCAACAGAAAAGCTGGCGGATGGCATCCGGCGTTTTGCTGCGGATCAAATCACACTGGAGGAGCGTCTCGTAGAGATTGCCAAGGCGTCCTGACACATGCTGAATCAAATCAAACGTTTTCTCGAAAGCAACCTCCAGCCCGGCTCGTCGGAGGAGACACCAGCCGACCGGGAACATCGCCTGGCGCTGGCAGCGACCGCGCTTATGCTCCAGATCGCGGCTATTGACCACGATGAAGACGAGCGCGAAATCGCAACGATTGTCGAAGCCGCTGGCACACTGACCACGTTCACGGCAGACGAACGTGAGGCACTCCTGGCACTTGCACGGGAGCGTGTGGACGACGCCACTTCGCTTTACGAATTCACGGGAGTCATCAACGAACTCTGTGCGCATAACGAGCGGATGGATATCGTTGAACAGCTCTGGCGCGTCGCCTTGGCGGATCAGCACGTGGATCGGTACGAGGAGCACCTTATCCGACGGATCGCCGAGCTCTTTCACCTGAGCCCCTCGGAATTCGTCCAGTGCAGGCACAAAGCGAAGGGTCAGCTATAATCCTATTAGTCATGCTATCTTTTTGACCAGGAGTATCCAATGCTGATCTACGGGCACCGTGGCGCTAAAGGTGAGGCCCCGGAGAACACGCTTGCAGGCTTCGAGCATGCTTATCGTCATGGCGTGCGGCGCTTCGAGATGGACATACAGCTGTCCGCGGACGGGGTGCCCGTGGTGGTGCACGACCTGACCGTTGACAGGACCACGGAAAAGCAAGGGAAAATCGCCAGCTTCAGTGCTGCCGAGCTTGACCAGATGGACGCACGCCGCGGCGGCCCGCCCTGGCGCACGCCAGTAGGAATTCCCAGGCTCGATGCCGTGTTTGAGAGCTGCCCAGCCTTTGAACACATGCAACTGGAAGTAAAAACCGATAGCTGGCAGCGCCTTAATTCACTCTGTAACCGACTGGTCGAGCTGGTCCAACAGCGACGCTGGCAGAGCCGTATCATACTGACCTCAAGCGATGAACGTTTCCTGCAGGCAGTCAAGCGAAGGGATGCCCAGATTCGCATCGGGCTGGTTGCCGAGAGGCGCTACCCCAACCCTGTCAAAACCGCGACGTCGCTCGGATGCGATTACCTATGCCTGCGCTGGACCCTCTGCAAAGCTGAAACGGTACTGGCAGCTCATAACCAGGGCTTACATGTCTCAGCCTGGACGGTTAATCGTATTCACGACATGCTGGAGCTGGAGGCTCAGGGAGTCGATAGCATCATTACGGACTACCCGACAAGCACCCGTACCTACTTCGAAAGCAGGACCCAGATCGGGCCCTTGACGCTGACAGGAGCAGAGCAGCACTAGCGCCCGGCGATGTGCCCTCTCACCTTGGCTCACCTCACCCGACTGGAGTTACCTGCTACGCTGGGAGTGACCCAGGCGCATGGCGCCAGGATCAGGCGTCGACGCTAGAAGATTCGGTTTAGTCCATTGAGCGCTGCCACGCGGTAAGCTTCGGCCATGGTTGGGTAGTTGAAAGTGGTGTTTATGAAGTAGTTCAAGGTATTGGCTTCGCCGCCCTGGTTCATAATGGCCTGGCCGATATGAACAATTTCAGCTGCCTGGTCCCCGAAGCAGTGAATGCCGAGAATCTCACGGCTTTCCCGGTGAAATAACACTTTCAGCATCCCCACCTCGTCCCCGGTGATCTGAGCGCGAGCAAGGTCTTTGAAAAAAGCCTGCCCCACTTCATAAGGCACCTTTGCGTCCGTCAGCTCTTTCTCCGTCTTTCCCACAGAACTGATTTCGGGAATGGTATAGATACCGGTGGGAACATCCGCTATATACCTGAAGTATTGGTCACCGTTGACGTCAGAGGCAGCCGAGCGGCCCTGGTCATAGGCCGCACTGGCGAGACTTGGCCAACCGATAACGTCTCCCACCGCATAAATATCCGGAACTTCCGTCTTGTAGTGCTCATCCACCTGCAGCTGACCCCTGGAGTTCACTTCCAGGCCGACGTTCTCCAGGCCGAGACGTTCAGTATTGCCGCTTCGTCCATTACACCAGAGAAACGCATCAGCCCGGAGCTTCTTGCCCGACTGCAGACTGACCACCACCCCATGGTCATCCCCGTCCACTGACTCGTACTGCTCATTGTGCCGGACCAGCACGCCGTTATTCCTGAGGTGATAGCTAAGCGCATCTGAAATTTCATCATCAAGAAAAGTGAGAAGCCGGCTGCCTGGATTGATCAGATCCACTTTAACGCCCAAACCGGCGAAAATGGACGCGTACTCGGAGCCGATAACGCCCGCACCGTAAATGATCAGTGTCCGCGGCGTATGCGACAGCTTGAGGATGGTGTCGCTGTTGTAAATACGGTGATGGCGGAAGTTGACGTCTGGCGGGAGATAGGGCCGGGAGCCTGTCGCCACAACGATCGTTTTGGCCCGCAACACCTCGTTGGCTCGTGTGCCGCCCCGAATTTCGATGCGATTTTTGTCAAGGAAGTAAGCAGAGCCATTGAAGAGGTCAACCCGGTTTCGGGCATAGAACTGCGTGCGCAACTTGACCTGTTTGGCCATCACCTTTTCGGCATGCTGAAGTACGCGCGGAAACGAAAACCATCGCGGCTCGCCTATATCGCGGAACATCGAGTTGGTGTTAAAGGTGATGATCTGCTTGACGGAGTGCCGCAGCGCTTTCGAGGGTATGGTACCCCAGTGCGTGCAATTACCTCCGACGGTCTGCTTGTCTTCGATCGTTGCGACCCGGCAGCCGTTTTTGGTCGCGTTCATGGCAGCGCCTTCGCCAGCAGGGCCAGCCCCGATAACGACTACATCATAATGGTGCTCTGCCATAGACCCTGAATCTCCGCTGATTAACTACTGAAGCACAAGGCCCACCATCTGGCGCGATCTAGGGGCGTTCTTTGCCTTGGGCAGACGCGTCATAGGCCAGGTCGGCTGATGACTCCTCACATTTCTGGGGGTTACCGCCGCAGATCTCACACTCGCCCTTGTTGCCCATATTGTTCAGCCCCCCGCACGTTCCAGCGATCGGCTTGCGGCCAAATATAACCCCAACGGCCATTGCAGCCATTAGGCAGAGCACAAGGCCCAGCGCGAGCAAGAATGTACCCATAACTCACCTCCAGCGGTGGGAAAATCCACTTTGTCCGTGCGATAGCATAACATAGGTCGCGCCGACCGGCGGCTTGCCAGGTCTGCTAGAACCAGGAGGGGCCTTGGCTGTACAGCCTTGTCATATCGGCCAGACTGTACAGCCAGGAACTGGGCTGATGATCAGCCGCCGAAGTCGTCCAGAAGGATGTTTTCATCCTCAACGCCGAGGTCTTTCAGCATCTTGATACAGGACGCGTTCATCATGGGCGGCCCACACATGTAGTATTCGACGTCTTCCGGTGCGTCGTGATCCCGCAGGTAGTGCTCGTACAGCACGTTGTGTATGAACCCGGTATAGCCGGTCCAGTTATCTTCTTCTAACGGATCTGACAGAGCGACGTGCCATTCGAAGTTGTCGTTTTCCTCGGCCAGGGTATCAAAGTCCTCGACATAGAACATTTCCCGGCGGCTACGAGCGCCGTACCAGAAACTGATCTTCCGCTTCGAGCTCAGCCGCTTAAGCTGATCGAACAGGTGAGCCCGCATTGGCGCCATACCGGCACCACCGCCGATAAAGACCATCTCTGCGTCTGTATCTCTGGCAAAGAACTCACCAAAGGGTCCATAGACAGTGATTTTATCGCCAGGCTTTAGGCCGAAAACATAGGATGACATCTGTCCGGGCGGATGATCGGTACCCGGAGGCGGTGTCGCAATACGGATATTGAACTTCAGTACGCCACGTTCATCGGGATAGTTTGCCATTGAGTACGCACGAATCACCGGCTCTTTGACGACAGACTTGAAGCGCCAGAGATCGTGTTTGTCCCAGTCTTCCCGGAACCGTTCGTGGATATCAAAGTCCTTGAAGTTCTGCTCGTAGGGCGGGGTCTCCAACTGCACATAGCCGCCTGCCCGGAAGTCCACAACTTCCCCTTCCGGGAGTTCCAGCACCAGTTCTTTGATGAACGTAGCAACGTTATCGTTGGATTTGACCGTGCACTCCCATTTTTTCACGCCGAAGACTTCTTCCGGAACCTCCACTTTCATGTCCTGCTTAACCGGGACCTGGCAGGAGAGGCGCCACCCTTCCCTTTCCTCGCGGGGCGTGAAGTGTGTCTTTTCGGTCGGAACCATTGCGCCGCCGCCTTCGAGCACCCGGCATTTGCACTGGGCGCAGGTACCGCCACCGCCGCACGCAGACGACAGGAAAATGCCGTTATTGGCCAGTGTGCCCAGGAGCTTGCCACCTGCTGAAGTGGTCACTGAATGGTCAGGGTCGTCATTGACTTCAATCGTAACGTCACCCGTGCTCACAAGCCTGGACCGGGCCGCCAGGATGATCGCGACGAGTGACAGCACGATCACCGTGAACATCACAACGCCTAGGATAATTTCTGTATTCATGCATTGATCCTATTGTTGACTGCCCGTTAGAGGGAGATGCCCGAGAATGACATGAAACCCAATGACATCAGGCCAACGGTGATAAAAGTGATACCAAGGCCGCGCAGGCCAGCAGGAACGTCACTGTATTTCAGCCGCTCCCGTATACCTGCAAGTGCGATGATCGCGAGTGCCCAGCCAACCCCGGCACCAAAGCCGAAGGCGACGCTCTCGCCAAAGGTATAGTCACGCTCGACCATGAAAAGCGCCGCGCCAAGAATGGCGCAATTCACGGTTATCAGTGGCAGGAATACGCCAAGCGCTGCGTAAAGGGCAGGTACGTACTTGTCGAGCACCATCTCCATGATCTGAACGATAGCGGCGATAACGCCGATATAGGTCAGTAGGCCCAGGAAACTCAGATCAACATCAGGCAGGCCGGCCCAGTCCAGGGCGCCCTCTCGCAATACCGTATTGAATATCAGGTTGTTAACAGGAACGGTGATGGTCAATACCACAATTACCGCGATGCCCAGCCCCATCGCTGCTTCCATCTTCTTCGAGATAGCGATGAACGTGCACATGCCCAGAAAGAAAGCCAAGGCCATATTCTCAACGAAAATGGCTTGGATCATCAGGCTCAGATAGTGCTCCATTTAGAACACCTCCTGTGGCTTGTGCGCAGCCATCTTGTAGTCCTGTTCTTCGATCTGCTGAGGCTTCCAGGTCCGTAGCCCCCAGATAAAGAGACCAATCAGGAAGAATGCGCTCGGCGGCAATAGCATAAGACCATTAGGGTTATACCAGCCCCCATCGTTGACCAGTGGCATCAGTTGGATGCCCGCCAGACTGCCGGATCCCAGAAACTCGCGACAAGTGGCAATAGCGATCAGCATAACGCTGTAACCCAGACCATTACCTATGCCGTCCAGGAAGCTCAGCACCGGCCCGTTTTGCATGGCAAAACCTTCAGCTCGCCCCATCACGATACAGTTGGTGATGATCAGTCCAACGAAGACGGAAAGCTGCTTACTCATCTCGTAGGCGTAAGCCTTGAGAAACTGATCCACGACGATAACCAGGGAGGCGATAATGGTCATTTGCACGATGATCCGGATACTGCCCGGGATCTGGGTGCGAATCAGCGAAACCCCGAGACTGGAGAACGCGGTGACCGCGGTCACCGCGGCGCACATGACCAGCGTTACGCTAAGGCTACTGGTTACGGCCAGGGCCGAGCAGATCCCGAGAATCTGCAAGCCGATCGGGTTGTTGTTGAAGATGGGATCAAACAGTACGTTACTGGCTTTTAAATCGGCCATGTCCTAAACCTCCCCTTGGCGCAGCTTGGACAGGTATTCGGCAAAACCGTATTCCCCCATCCAGAACTGCAGCAGATTAGTCACACCACGGCTCGTCAGGGTCGCCCCAGCCAGCCCGTCTACCTTGTGTTCGCGGTCGGCGGTATCCGGCCCGACACTTCCCTTGATCAATTGTATTTCCGGCTCGCCCATGTCTTCGCCGTAAACTTCCTTACCCGGCCATTTTGCGCGCCAAACCGGGTTATCTACTTCACCGCCGAGCCCTGGCGTTTCAGCGTGATCGTAGAATGTCAGGCCGGCGATTGTGTTGGCGTCTCCTTCGAGCGCTATGAACCCGTACAGGGTCGACCAGAGTCCGTAACCGTGAACAGGCAGAACGATGCGCTGAATCTCGCCCTCTTCGCGGTAGATATATACCTTGCCGACCTTGGCCCGGCGCTTGATGTCGGCCTGGTCTTGCGGGCCCGTCAGGTTGATCGACTTCTCGGGATCACTTGAAGCTTCATACTGATCGTACCGCATTGGATCCTGAACGCCGACCTCTGCCGGTTCCACGTACTCGCCTGTAGAAAAATCAACCAGACGTACGTCGAACAACTTGAACTTCTTTTCAATTTCTTCAGCGCTTGCGCCTGAATCAAGCAGACCGGCTGCAGCCAGAATATTTGATTTCATGTCAAGGTTGCGATTCTCGATCTGCACCGGTTTCAGAATAACCGCTGCGGTCGACACCACAACCGAAAAGACAAAGCTCAGTACCAGCGCCACCAAAATGGTGCGGCCGATGGTCTCGTTTTTGTTAGCCACGTGCGAGCCTCCGTTTGATATTGGCCTGCACGACCAGATGATCTATAAAAGGCGCAAACAGGTTGGCAAACAGGATGGCCAACATTGTGCCTTCCGGAAACGCGGGGTTCACAACACGTATCAGCATGATCATCACGCCTACCAGAATACCGAAGACCCATTTGCCGGTATTGGTCATTGAGGCCGAGACCGGGTCGGTGGCCATGAACATCATGCCGAAAGCCAACCCACCTATAACGAGGTGCCAATGCGCGGGTACGCCGAACATCGGGTTCGTGTCAGAACCGACCAGGTTGAACATCAACGACATCGCGAAAACGCCGATCAGCACCCCGCCAACTATGCGATAGGACGCGATCTTCATGATTAGCAGCACGGCGCCGCCGATCAGAATCGCCAAAGCTGAGGTTTCCGCAATCGAGCCCTGCATGAAGCCGAAAAAGGCGTCGAGCCAGGTCAGTTGAGCCTGTAACCCTTCAATCCCGTCGGCTGCTGCCACGCTCAGGGCTGTGGCGCCGGTGAAGCCATCTACAGCTGTCCATACGCTATCGCCGGACCACTGGGCCGGATAGGCGAAAAACAGAAAAGCGCGGCCGGCCAAGGCTGGATTCAGGAAATTTTTGCCGGTTCCGCCGAAGATCTCTTTCGCGATAACAACACCGAACGTGATCCCCAGCGCTACCTGCCAAAGCGGGACCGTTGGCGGGCAGATCAAGGCAAAAAGGATGGAGGTAACAAAAAAGCCTTCATTAACCTCGTGCTTGCGGACCATGGCGAAGAGCACTTCCCAGAAGCCACCAACGACGAAGGTCACCAGATACACGGGTACGAAGTAGACCGCACCATAGATAAAATTATCCCAGAGGCTGGCGGGATCATTTCCGGCCATGGCGGCGATCAGTGCAGAGCGCCACCCTTCGCTCATGGAAACGCCTTCAGCCGCAAGCACAGAGTTGGCCTGGTAGCCGATATTCCACATACCGAAGAACATAGCCGGAAATACGCACAACCAGACGGTGATCATGATCCGCTTGAGATCAACCCCGTCACGGACATGGGCGGTCGTCGCCGTTACCTTGCCCGGGGTGTAGAAAATGGTATCGACTGCCTCGTACAAGGCATACCATTTCTCATACTTGCCACCTTTTTCAAAGTGGGGTTCCAGTTTGTCGAGATACTGTCGAATTGCCATGTTTAGCCCTCAACCTCAATCCGCGTCAGATTCTGCCTGAGGATCGGACCGTATTCATATTTGCCCGGGCAGACGAATGTGCACAAAGCCAGATCTTCCTCGTCGAGCTCCAGCGCACCCAGCTTTTGGGCCATCTCGGTATCGCCAACAATCAGCGATCTCAGCAACGGCGTGGGCAGGATATCGAGAGGCATGACTTCTTCATAAAGCCCTACCGGCACCATGGCTCTTTCGCTGCCGTTGGTAGTGGTGTTCATGTCGAAAGGCTTGCGCCGGAAAAGACGGGAAATGTAGATATTCAAACGCGAGAACTTATCGCTACCCGGCGTGATCCAGCCCATAAACTCGCGCTTGTGACCCTCTTCGAGAATCGTGATCTGGTTGCTGTATCGCCCCAGATAGGCAATTGGGCCGGCAGCTGTGCGCCCCCCGAATACCGAGCCTGAAATCATACGCAACACCGGGCCGCTGTTCGCTTCGCCCTCGAGCAGCTGATCCAGACTCGCGCCCACACGAGTGCGCACCAGCCGGGGCTTTACTGCCTGCGGCCCGGTAATGGCGACCACGCGTTCTGCTGGCACCTCCCCGGTGAGAAACAGTTTGGCAATCGCAATCACGTCCTGGTAGCCAACGTGCCAGACCGTTTTAGTGCCACTGGCCGGGTCCAGATTGTGGATATGAGTGCCTACGTTGCCTGCCGGGTGCGGTCCGCTGAAAGAGTGCTGCTCAACGGCTTTGTTCTCTGGCAACGGCAACTTTGCATCGGGACCCGAACAGACGAATACCTTGCCGGTAGTCAGCTTGGTCAGTACCTGCAAGCCGACCGTAAACGCTTCCGGCTCTTCCGCCACGATAACTTCCGGGTCAGCCGCCAGCGGATTGGTATCCATAACCGGCACGAAGATCGAGTGCGGGACGCTATTGATGGCCGGAACTTTGCTATAGGGCCGCGTTCTCAAGAGTGTCCAAAGGCCAGACTTGACCAGGTTATCGACCACCTGCTGGCGCTCCACAGAATCGAGTTGCGCCACTGTGTAGCTTGGGAAAGTTTCTACTTCCTCGTTCTGATCAATCTCTATCACAACCGACTGGAAGACGCGTCTGTCACCCCGATTTATTGCTTTTACCGTACCGCCTGCGGGCGAGGTGTATTGCACTCCCTCTGTTTTTTTATCGACGAATAGCAGTGAGCCGCGTTTTACCCGATCGCCCTCGCGCACCATCATCGTCGGTTTCATACCAACGTAGTCGAAACCTACCAGCGCGACTTCCGATACTGCCCGGCCCGCGCTGATGGTCTGCTCCGGGGCACCACTAATCGGAAGATCCAGGCCTTTTTTGATCTTGATCATTAACCCTGCCCAGTCATCAGAACTGTAAATTGGAGTTTGCGCCTGTCAGCGCCCGCAACGATCCGGAACATTGCCGATTTCGGAAAAGGCAGAAACCAGACTTTGCGCCTGGCGGGGCATCCGAACGGTGCAGGTGAGGAACCAGCACACCTAAAAGCTCGCCAATTATAGAGACTAAGGTTATGACTTTCCACCGCCCTCGGGCCCAGAGACCACCTAAAGGGAGATCGCCTGACATTGGCCGGACCGGTTTATTTCAGGAAGGCTTTGAGCCCGGTCAGGCGCAACAAAATGCAATTTCCGCCAGGAGCGCTTTCATCTTTGCTAAACACAACAAAAAGCCCCCAGGCCTGGAACGGCGATGAGGGCTCTGGTCTTGCTCAAACCGACTTGCGACAGGTGAAATCAGTAGTTGGAAGAAACCTCGCTGAGCCCGCCCCGGGCCGGCACGACCGGATAAGTGACCCCGGCCATCTGGTTGATGATGCGCACCAACTGCGCGCTATAGCCAGCTTCGTTGTCGTACCAGACGTAGAGGATCAGCCTTTTACCGTTGGCAATGGTGGCCTGAGCATCGACGATTCCCGCGTGCCGCGACCCGACGAAGTCTGAAGACACCACCTCGGGCGAATTCACAAAATCGATCTGCCGTTGCAATTCAGAGTGCAGGGCCACATCCCGCAGGAAATCATTGACACCCTCGACGTCAACCGAGCTCTTCAGGTTGAGATTCAGTATAGCCATGGACACATTGGGCGTGGGCACGCGGATCGCGCTTCCTGACAGCTTGTCCTTCAATTCAGGCAGCGCTTTCGCCACCGCCTTCGCGGCACCGGTTTCGGTAAGCACCATGTTCAGCGGCGCACTACGCCCCCGGCGGCTACCTTTGTGATAGTTGTCGATAAGGTTCTGGTCGTTGGTGTAGGCGTGTACAGTTTCCACGTGCCCATCTTCGATCCCGTATTTATCATTGATAACCTTCAGGACCGGTGTTATTGCGTTCGTGGTACAGGAAGCGGCTGAAAGAATTTTGTCATCGGTAGTTATGGTGTTGTGGTTAATACCGTAAACGATATTCTTGATATCACCCTTGCCCGGCGCCGTAAGCAGTACCCGGCTGACACCCTTGGACTTCAGGTGCAGACTGAGCCCTTCTTCGTCCCGCCACTTGCCGGTGTTATCAATGACGATAGCGTTGTCTATGCCATACTGGGTGTAGTCGACTTTATCTGGCCCGTCGGAATAGATAACCTTGATGTAATTGCCGTTTGCAATGATCGCACTGCTCTCTTCATCACAGGTTATTGCGCCCCGGAACGGCCCATGAACGGAATCCCGACGCAGCAGGCTGGCCCGCTTTTCGAGATCGTTCTCAGCACCACCATTACGAACCACGATCGCACGGAGACGAAGGTTGTTACCGCCTCCGGCTTTCTCGATCAGAATGCGAGCAAGATAGCGACCAATACGACCGAACCCATAAAGCACAATATCTTTGGTATCCGATTCCCTGCTGCTTGCTTCTTCTGCGTCATACTTGTCAACGACCTGAGCTACTTCACGACGAAGAAACTCTTCAACGCTTTCTGAACCAGCATTCAGCTTATAGCTGACGGCAAGTTTACCGATATCAATATGCGCACGCCCGAGATTCAGCCGGTCCAGCGTCTCCAGAATGGGAAACGTATCCTGAACACTCAACTCGTTGCTCTCAATCTGACGCACGAACCTATGAGCCTTGAGCAACCCGATCACTGACTGATTAATGATTGCGCGACCATAAATCGAAGTCACAACGTTATTCTGGCGATAGAGGCGTCCGATCAGCGGAATCATCGCTTCAGCCATGGCTTCACGTTCTTTCCAGTCCGCAAAATACTCATTCGTCTGTTTCTGGCTCACCGCGTTAGACCTCTTAGCTACATGAATCGGTGTCAGGGCGGACGCAGCATTCGCTTGAGCGCCGTTCCCTGGGACGGAAATGGGCGGCTATTATCCAATTTCCGCCGTCGCATCGCAAACGCAGCACCTGTGGGTGTCCGCGACAGTGCCAGCCCCCTTTGAATATCTCCCGATTCATGACACCTCTGGACCGGCCCGGTACAATGCCGTCCCGGCGTGGCACAGCTTTTCCGGATAGCCGAGCCGATGCCCAGCCTGAATACGCGAGTAGAGGTCAATCCATGACATCCCTGTTCCTCGACAGTCTTCCCGTGCCGAACAAGCCGGGAGACCACCGGCACTGGGCCGGTGCCAGCGACGGCTCCGCCGCCCTGGTTATAGCCGAGGCGGCGCTTGATTACCCAGGCCTTACCCTGGTCGTCGCCGCTACGACGGGTGAAGCACTCCGCCTTGAGCAGGAACTGCAGTTCTACCTGGAGGGGCGCATTGAGCTATTGCCCCTACCCGATTGGGAGACACTCCCCTACGATATTTTCTCGCCCCATGAAGATATTGTTTCGCAGCGCATACGAACCCTGAACCGCCTGCCCCACGTCGAGCGCGGCATCCTTGTTGTGCCAGTGCGTACTTTGATGCAGCGCCTGGCCCCCGTGTCTTTTGCAGAGGGCAACACACTTGTTCTGCAGGTCGGGCAGAAACTGGACGTAGATACCTGGCGGCTCAGGCTGGATGCCGCGGGCTACCGCTATGCCGAGAATGTCTACGAACATGGTGAGTACGCGGTACGCGGCTCGATCATTGATATTTTTCCAATGGGCGCGGACCTGCCCTATCGCATCGATTTGTTCGACAATGAAGTTGAAACACTACGCACATTTGATCCGGACACCCAGCGCTCCCGCGACCGTACTGAACAGATTGAGCTGCTACCGGCCCACGAGTTCCCGTGGCATCCGGAGGCCCGTTCGGCCTTTCGCAACCGCTGGTTCGAGAAATTCCCCCATGCGCCACGGGAAGCTGCGGTCTATCAGGATGTAGCCGCTGGGATCAGACCGCTAGGCATTGAGTACTATCTGCCGCTGTTTTTCGATCAGCCCATGGCGACGCTGTTCGATTACCTCCCGGGTGCGACGTTGGTGTTTACGCCCCCGCGCCTCGAAGCGGATATCGACCATATAGAGGCAGAAATTCAGGCCCGCTATGAGGATCGGCGGCATGACCGACTGCGCCCCCTGTTACCACCACGCGACCTCTTTCTCGCCAAGGAAGAATGTTTTCGGTCTTTAAAAGCCTTCCCTCGGATAACTGCTCTGGACTCTGAGAGTGCCTCGCCCAATGCTCTTGATCTTCCTTTCAAGCCCTTGCCTGAGATCGCGTTTGATGGCCGCGCTACGGATCCCGCCCGTAAACTCAACCGCTTTCTGGACACCTTTTCAGGCCGCGTACTCTTCACAGCAGAGACCACCGGGCGGCGAGAGGCACTGGTGGAACAGCTTCGCGAATACGACATCAGAATTGAGGAACTCGAAGGCTGGACGGCTTTTCTCAAGAGCGATGCTCGTTACGGACTGACCGTTGCCAGTCTTGAGGGCGGCACAGTGCTCGAAAATATGGAGCTCGCGGTAATACCCGAAGCCGTGCTTTTTGGCCAAAGGGTAATGCAGCGCCGGCGGCGGGACAAAGGACGCGAAAATAGCGAAGCTGCGTTCCGTAACCTTTCCGAGCTACGGATTGGCTCGCCAGTAGTCCATATTGACCACGGCGTCGGTCGTTATACCGGTCTGACCACCATCGAGCTGGAAGGCCAGGTGAACGAATTCGTCACGCTCGAGTACGCTGACAAAGCCAAACTCTACCTGCCTGTCGCCAGCCTTCACCTGATCTCCCGTTACAGCGGATCGGACGATGCCACCGCGCCACTGCATAAGCTGGGCAGCGATCGCTGGTCCCAGGCGAAAGCCAAGGCACTGGAAAAAATTCGCGATACGGCCGCTGAGCTGCTTGATGTCTATGCGCGCCGGGATGCACGCCCGGGTTACGCCTTCGAATCACCGGGCGAAGCATACCGGCATTTCAGTGCCGGGTTTCCGTTTGAGGAGACGCCCGACCAGCAGATGGCGATCGACGCGGTCATGTCCGATATGAGCCTGCCCAAACCCATGGACCGACTGGTTTGCGGCGATGTCGGCTTTGGTAAGACCGAGGTCGCGATGCGCGCCGCGTTCGTGGCTACCCATGCCGGGAGGCAGGTAGCGGTACTTGTGCCGACAACGCTCCTGGCACAGCAGCACTATGAGTCCTTCCGCGACCGTTTCTCCGACACCCCGGTTCAGGTCGAGCTACTCAGCCGCTTTCGTAGCAGCAAACAGCAAAGCACGACCATCTCGCGTATAGCCGAGGGCAAGGTGGACATTGTCATCGGCACCCACAAGCTGCTTCAGGGCGACATCATATTCAAGGACCTGGGTCTGGCCATCATTGATGAAGAGCATCGCTTTGGGGTGAATCAGAAAGAAAAGCTGAAAGCGCTCCGGGCAGAAGTGGACATCCTCACCCTGACCGCGACGCCTATTCCGCGCACCCTGAATATGGCCATGGGCCACCTGCGGGACTTGTCGATAATCGCTACCCCGCCTGCACGCCGGCTTTCGGTAAAGACCTTTATCCACCAGCGCGATCCCGCTCTGATCAAGGAAGCCGTCCTGCGTGAAATTCTCCGGGGTGGACAGGTCTACGTCCTTCACAACGACGTCGCCAGTATAGAAAAGGTCGCAGACGAGCTTACCAAGCTTGTGCCTGAAGCGAGAGTGGCCGTTGCCCATGGCCAGATGCGGGAGCGCAACCTGGAAGAGGTGATGACTGACTTCTATCACAAGCGCTTCAATGTGCTCGTGTGTACGACCATCATCGAAACCGGCATCGACATTCCCAGCGCCAACACAATCATTATCGAACGGGCGGACAAGTTCGGCCTGGCTCAGCTGCATCAGCTCAGGGGCCGCGTTGGTCGATCGCATCATCAGGCGTACGCTTATCTTTTGACCCCTGAAGACCGCAAACTCACTCCCGACGCGGAGAAGCGCCTTGAAGCGATCGCTGCCGCCCAGGATCTTGGCGCGGGCTTCATGCTTGCAACCCATGACCTTGAAATTCGGGGAGCTGGGGAGCTCTTAGGCGCCGAACAGAGCGGCCAGATCGAGACGATCGGCTTCTCGTTGTACATGGAGCTTCTGGAGGAGGCTGTTGCGGCAATACGTGAAGGCAGGACGCCCAATGCCGAGCTGCCACTTCAGCACGGGACCGAAATCAATTTGCGTATCCCGGCACTGATTCCCGATGACTACCTCCCCGATGTCCACAATCGGCTGATCCTTTATAAACGCCTCGCCAGCGTAAAGTCCTCCGAAGCCTTGCGGGAGCTGCAGGTCGAAATGATCGATCGTTTTGGATTGCTGCCCGAACCGGCAAAGAACCTCATCCGACAGACTGAACTACGCTTGGCCGCAGAGTCACTGGGCGTGATCAAGGTGGACGCGGGTGGAGAATGGGGCCGGCTCGACTTCGCCAGCCATACACAAATTGACCCTTTCACGCTGGTACAGCTCGTCCAGCGGGAACCGCAGAACTTCAAACTGGAAAACGGCAACCAGCTGCGTTTTCGGCTGAAGCGCACCGATACCGATGGTAAACTCCAGGGAGTCGAAACACTCCTCAGTACGTTGGCGCGGAGCGTTCCCGCCTCAAAGTCGAACCCACAGCCCAGATAGGGGCGCCGGCTACCTGAACGGTCGGCCCAAGAAGGAATTCAAGCGAGTGGTTGCACTATCCAGAATCAGTATGCGGCTAGCCGGTGCTCGACACAGTCTGATTAGCCGAACTGTGTCCCTGTTCGGGCGAAGTAGTCGAGTTTTAGCGCTTGGGCTAATCCTGATTCCCTGCATGCTCGCCGCGCAGGAAGAATCAGGCGAGCCTGCAACCAAAGATCGCTACCGCGTCGAACTGCTGTTTTTCACGCCGCGCAGCGCACCTGACCGGGAATATCTCGACAACACTTACGCCCCAGCAACGTTTATAGGGGCGGAGATGCTTCACGGTGAGAAGCCCTTACCCAGACAGGAGGGTCCCGCTGTCGCTGGTCCAGCCCAGGGAGACATGACGGATGATGGGACTCAGCCCGTTGCTCAGAGCCCGGTCTCTGACTTCAGTCGTACTCTGCTCCCCCAGAGCGAGCTACATCTGGCTCAGGCCAGAAACAGGCTACGCAACAGCGGCCGGTACGACGTAAAGTTTCTGGTCGGGTGGGAAGAAGCGTTCCCGCCCGGGCATCAGACCCCTCCCCTACTGGTCAGGGTGGGCGAGACGAAGAACGGCTATGCCGATATCGAGGGCACCATCCAGATAGAGCGCCAGCGCTACCTTCATGTTAACGCTCAGCTTTATGATCTCGACCTGGCTGCGATGCAGACTGAACAAAGCCCACAAGCTGATTCAGCTCAGGCTAAAGCAAACCAGTTACTGTTAGAGATTTCCGAAAATGAAGCACTGGATCTGCTTTTACTGGATGCACAGACAGCCCCGGATGAGAACACTGAACCGTCCGCACCGCCGGTAGTAAGCGTCATGCGTGAGACTCGCCGAATGCGCAGTGAGAAGCTGCATTTTCTTGACGCGCCGACCATGGGATTGTTGGTGTATTTCCATCCCCTCGACTGAACGATCGCCCCAAAAACACGGACGGCCGGGCACGCAACTAGCCCAAGGTGGCCTCAAGATAGGCGCTAATGGTGGACCTGACATCGCCCATACCGCTTTCTATGGCAGCGCCGATTTCCGCCATCGTGATGATACCCTCGGTCTTACCCGCAGCCCAGTTTACTGACAACGCAAGACAGCCGTAGCGAAGCTGAAGCTCCGCTGCCAATGCGGCTTCGGGCATTCCAGTCATGCCCACCAGATCACAGCCGTCCCGCTCCAAACGCCGGATTTCAGCCGCAGTTTCCAGCCTTGGTCCCTGGGTGCAACCGTACACACCCCCGTCTTTAACCGGAATCCCTCGGCTGAGAGCGGCGTCGACCAGGCCCCGCCGCACCTCACGATCGTAAGGCTCAGTAAGGTCTACGTGGGTAACGTGCTCCAGAGCGTCACCCTCAAAGAACGTATGCCCTCTGCCATAGGTGTAGTCGATCAACTGGTCCGGCACGATCAGCCTCGCCGGCCCAGTTTCAGCAGAAATGCCGCCGACTGCATTGACCGCAAGAACCTGCTCGACACCTGCCTCGCGCAGCGCCCAGAGGTTGGCGCGATAGTTTACCTGGTGCGGCGGTTTCGTGTGGGGGTTGCCGTGGCGGGCGAGGAAGACAATGCGAGAGCGGCCGAACTGGCCAAATAACAACGGTGCCGAGGGCTCCCCCCAAGGCGTGGGATACTTTTTCTCTTCCGATAACCGGAGCCCTTCGAGTTCGGTTAATCCTGTTCCGCCGATAATGGCAATTCTGGCCTGACTCATCTTGTAGAGATTCCCCAGCCCGCCGGGCTGTATTAGAAGTTACTGAAAAAGCGAAAGCTTACGGTGAAAGCAGGCCCTCAGGCTGCACCACCCAGCGTCGCCAAGCGCTGCTGAACAGCCTGGTAGCGCTCAGTACGGGTGCGTTGCCACGCCTCCTCAGCGGAGCACCGCCGCGCAAGCGATGCCAGCGCTGTGCTCCTGGATGGCGCTGAGTCAGGTTCGGCCTGTAGCCACTTGAGGACCTCGCGTGCGGCGTCGGGGTCATTGCAGACCAGGACCATGTCGCAGCCTGCGTCCAGGGCTGCGCGGGCACGAGCCGAGGGTGTTCCTGCAATTCCGGCCGCGGCCATACTCAGATCATCGCTGAAAATCACGCCAGCGAACCCCAACTGCCTACGAACAATCTGCTGCAACCAGACCCGAGAGAAACCAGCCGGACAGGAATCAACGTCTGGATAAATCACATGGGCGGGCATGAGCCCCCGAAGCTCCTTGTTACACAATGCCTCGAACGGGCGAATGTCGGTCTGCATCAGCTCTGACAGCGAACGTTCATCAACCGGCATTTCAGTATGGCTATCGCCCCGCACGAAGCCGTGCCCCGGAAAATGTTTACCAACCGAGGCCATGCCTGCTTCCGCCATGCCTTGGGCCAGAGATCCGGCTAGTACCGATACAGCGTCAGGATCGCGGTGAAAAGCGCGATCGCCTATCACCGTAGTATCGTGGTAGTCCAGATCAAGCACTGGCGTGAAGCTGAAGTCAATCTCGAAACGTAGGAGCTCGGTCGCCAGCAGCCAACCGCAATCTGAAGCCAGCCTTCTGGCTGCTGTCGGCTCGCGATCGTACAACGTCCCAAGTGCCCTCATAGGGGGCAGACGCGTGAAGCCCTGGCGAAACCGCTGAACCCGACCGCCTTCTTGGTCGACCGCTATAAGCAGGTCGGGCCGTACCTCCCTCACTGATTTAGTCAGCCGCGACAATTGGTCGCAGTCGGAGTAATTCCGAGCGAAAAGTATAAGGCCGCCGACTTGAGGGGCTGACAGGAGGTCTGCTTCGTCGTGGCTCAGTTCAAGCCCGGCGAGGTCGAGCATGAGGTTTCCGACCAATTTTCGATCTCCAGTTTGTATCCGGGTTCTCTTTGTCCGGGTGCTCTAAAGGAAAAAGGAGTGTCTACAGACTCAATCAATCGCAACAGGAAGGCCAGCAGTGACGAATCCAAAAAGCTGATCGATGTCACGGTTCCGCATGCGAATACAGCCATGGGATCGGGGCACCCCCATAGGCTCGGTATCGGGTGTGCCGTGAATGTATATGAAGCGGCGCATTGAGTCGACTGTCCCGCCGCGGTTGAAACCAGGCTCCTCACCGCACAACCAGAGAATGCGCGTCAGTATCCAGTCCCGATTGGGGTTGCTGATGGCTAGCTCGGGAGTCCAGATTTCTCCGGTCGGACGGCGCCCGACAAAAACCGCACCTAAAGGCAGATCCTTACCGATCAGAGCTCTGATGCGGTGCTTGCCCCTGGGTGTCCCGAACGAGCCATTGGCTTCGGCGGGCCCGTTCAGGGCAGTTGAGATCCGGTAGCAAAGCGAGGGCGTACCCTGCCGGAAAACGGTCATCACTTGCGCCTGAAGATCAATCACTAGTGCGGATGCCGCGTCGACGGCCTTCACTTCGCTCACGGTATCTGTGCTCCGGCGGTACCTGCCCTGCAGCAAGGGGTTGCGACGTTGGTCAGAGTCTGGCGGCTGAGGAAAGCGTTTGCAATATCGGCCCTATGGGCAGCCGCGGCGGAGATCAGGTTCAGGAAGGGATAGCGCCGGCGAATGACCTGCCCTTCGGAATAGCGGTTCCGTCCAGAGTACGAGCCTTCATACCCGCCGCGAGAAACGGCACAAGCCGCGCCACGATTTCCTCGACCGGCGTCTCGACGCCTAGCTTGTTCTCCAGAATATCGCCCAATGCCTCACTGCTGGACATGGTGAAGGCTGTGGCGCCGATCATGAACTGGATTCGCCAGTAACGTTCTACCGGCCCCAATTCAGGTGTAGCTTCCTTGAGCAACCGCATGAAGCGACCGAAAGTTTTGCTGTACTCCGCTTCGAGAAACTTTCGCAGATGCCCCTGGGACTGTGTGTAGGCGAGTCCCAGCAGCCGCATGAAGATAGAGATGCCCTCATCGTAACGACCTGCCTGACTTCTCACCGCGGTTTCTGTAAGCGCTCTCAGCAGAGGCTCAAGTCCTTCGTTACCGACGTTACCCCCGGCCTCAAGCTGATCGAAAGCCAGTTCCAGTGAGTTGCAGAAAGGGGTGAGGAACCGAGCGAACACTGCATGAATAAGCGCGTTCTTCGAGCCGAAATGATAGTTGACCGCGGCCAGGTTAACCTTGGCTTTGCTGGTAATCATTCTCAACGAAGTTTCAGAAAAGCCCCGATCCGCGAACAGGGACTCGGCTGCGTCCAGAATGCGCTCTACGGTTTCCGACTGTGCCATGGGCCTCACCCTACCAAACATATGTTTGAAACATACGTTTGAAACGAAAGGCTGTCAAGAATACTGAGATGAGGCATCAATCTCAGCGCTGGCGGGCTCCCATCCCCGTTCACGTGCCTCTTGCTGGGCCTCAAGGTAGCTGTGATGCATTGCCTCATAAGCCCGTTCAGCTTCCAGAACGAACATAAGATAGAGCCTGACATGAGCGCGGGTACGGATGTGGCTTAGAAGGGTATTGTCCTGAGAGTAGTTGAAAAGATTCTGGAAGCGGGCCTGTCGCAATGCTGGGTTATACTCCCCCAGAGCTTGGCATTGCCATGCCAAGCCCGCCGGGCCCTCAAGATACTGTATGTGCTGGCGGGCACGTTTGAGGATTTGCCGGCGCTGCAACAGAAGCTCGCGATAGCTGGGGCGCTGGATGATGAGTCGGCGGAAATCCGGCACTAGTAGAAACCCCAGTAACGTCATGGCCCCGAAAGCGGCGCCCCCTGTCCACGCAGGGATGAAACTACCCAGTCCTGCCAGAAAAAGGGCTGCCATTATGCTCATAATGAACAACCACTGGTCCCTGCGACGTCGCGCCTGCACGAGCCTAAAATTCTCGGGCCACTCGGCCATTGCCAAGATGTGAAAATCGAGAAGTTTAACGCCTGAGCAGTCTTTGAGCAGCGCTTTGCGCCGGCGCTGGTGCATCTCAAAGTACGCCCGGTCGGGCACATTTTCTTCGACAATCGCTTCGGGTTCAGCTGGGGTTTCGTCTTCGGTTTGTGTGGTCGGGGCCGCAGCTGATTTTTCTCTATCCTCTTCGCCGGTTGGCGCAGGCTGTACTTCCGAAACAGCAGGCTCAGACCTGGCCAAGCCCTCATTCGCAAGACGAACATTCTCATCTGCCTCGGACGGGGTCAGAGACGCTTTCGCCGACGGGTCGCGGCCCGGGTGCACCCGCGGCTGGGGCCAGGCCTTGCGCGTCGCGGTCGATGACCGGTTACCGTTTTCCACTGTAGTCGCCTTGGTTGGGAGGAGTCAGCGCAAGATCTCGAAAACGCTTCAGCATCGTGTGGAGCAGATCCGCATGAGGTCAGCTGCTGGCCTTACTGATACTATAGCTCTAAATTAGTTATCGACCTGTTTGCCGCCGACTTGAGCGAACAGAGTGACGAAATCTAATCATGAGCATAACCACGTTGTTAGCCGTTCAAGCGGCTGAAGGCGGAGAGTCACTGATAGAGCAAGGGGAAGTCTTACGGTGTTCACTGGAATTGTTCAGGGCCTGGCTGAAATCACGCGTATCGAAAAAAAGCCGGGGCTACATACCCTGCAGATACATTTCCCGACTGGCGCTATGGAAAACGTCGCGGTTGGAGCCTCAGTCGCCATAAACGGTGTTTGTCTTACCGTTGTGCAGCAGGAGTCGCGGGATACGATTTGCTTCGATGTAATGATGGAAACACTGTCCTGCACGGGGCTGGGAAAGCTCAGGCATGGCGACAGGGTCAATTTCGAGCGTGCAGCGCGTATAGGTGATGAAATTGGCGGCCACATACTTTCAGGTCATGTTCATACCCAGGCTCGGGTACGCGCCCTGGAGAAGCCCACCAATAACTACCGTTTGACCTTTCAAGTTGACACCGCGTGGATGAAGTACATTTTCCCGAAAGGGTTCATTGCGATCGACGGTGCCAGCCTGACTGTAGCAGAAACCGGCGAAGATACTTTTACCGTGTACCTCATTCCCGAAACGTTGCGCGTCACGCGCTTCGCGTTGTTGGAAGAAGGTGACATGGTGAATATTGAAGTTGACAGCCAGACTCAAGCTATCGTCGACACTCTGGCGCGGCTCGGCTACGACGGGTCAATGCCGCCGCGCAGTAAATATTAGTGTGTTTGCTCTAATTTTACTGACTATTTTAAAACCATCTTTTCGCCCGTCGTTTTATCCTAACCCCTTCGGCCCCATCTGGGGCCTTTTTTACTCTAGTTCGACTTTTATTCTAGCTCGACTTTTATTCGAATTTGATACCGACCGGGCAACGGACACCCGTGCCGCCTAGCCCGCAGTAGCCTTGAGGATTCTTGGCCAGATACTGCTGATGGTAGGACTCCGCATAGTAAAAAGGTCCGGCTGCGGATATTTCGGTTGTGATAGTACCCTTCCCGGCTTCAGATAAAGCCCGCTGAAATATATCGCAACTAGCAAGTGCTGCGCTAAGCTGCGACGAGGTTGTTGTATAGATTGCAGATCTGTACTGGCTGCCTACGTCATTACCTTGCCGCATCCCTTGCGTTGGGTCGTGGCTCTCCCAGAACATCTGCAGGATCCGGTCGAGAGCGACTGTCTTCGGATCAAAGACCACCCTGACAGCTTCCGTATGACCTGTTCGACCGGAGCAGACCTCTTCATAGGTCGGATTTTTCGTGAATCCGCCTGCGTATCCGACAGCGGTTGTCCAGACACCTTCTTGCGTCCAGAAGCAGCGTTCCGCACCCCAAAAGCAGCCCATCCCAAAAACAACTTCTTCCAGTGATTCCGGAAAAGGAGGTTTGATCGGGCGCCCATTAACGAAATGCTCGTTAGTCACTTCCAAGGGGCCGCTACGGCCGGGCAACGCCGACTCCGCGCTTGGCATTTCAACTTGATTTTTAGACAACCACATATGACCTCTCCCCGGGATTCTCAGCGCTTACGCGACTCTTTGGCGACCGACCGCGTTCCGTTTGAAGGTGACCGTGGCACCGATACAGGCGTGAGGCAACTCTAGGCCGACAGCCGCCCGGTCATGTTAATCCTAGTCAGCTAACGTGGCATTACCCATAGTGCTGCACGAGATTACGAAGCGTTTACCTGCTGTCAAAGCCTTGGCAACAATGGCAAGCTGAATTTTTCTCGCTGAAGGAACGGAGCTTGCTATGCTGATGAAGAATCTTGCATCTGGACATCTTATCGAAGTCGAACAATTGGCGGACCTGACCAATCCGTTCTCTACGATTGTCACTGGCCGAGAGCTGTGGGGACAGGAACTGCAAGAGCCAGACGATTTTCGAAAGGCTGAACTGGGCTTTCCCTCAGGTGAGTCACTCCCTCAGTCATGGATCGATCCGGACTACATGGCCCACTCCCAGTCTCACAGCACACAGCCCGGCGCCGGGGATCCGGGCGTACCGGAAGCTGAACGCGCCGGTTACCAAGGCGCTTAGACTGGTGCGGTTACGGGCAGTCCATCGGGTCAACTTGGCCTGGGGATCGTTAAAACCTCGCCCATTTTGCTGTATTCATTCGCGCCAAGTCGGCCAACTGGGTCGAGCATAGCTGCGTCGACTTTCAGTCGTCCTTTCTTATCTTCTATCAGGGCCTTGTCATCGACGTAAAGATGCTGAACCTCTCCAAAAACGAGCGCTTGGCGATTCGTCCCGACTTCCTTCAGTTCGAAAAGCCTGCAAGCCATAGCCACACGACATTGCACAAGCCTTGGCAGGCTAAACCCGGCAAATGGCGTGGTGGTCAGCTCTATCCTGTCGAGTTCTGAGTCCCCGTGCTCCAGTGCACGCGCTGTCTCGGTCATTGGCGCTGCGAGGCCGCTATGGGCTTGATGGATAACGAAGTGCCCGCGCGCCTCGATGTTTACTCGGGTGTCCTTGAAACTACTGTCAGGCTTTTTCCCAACCGAGATCATAACTAAAGGCGGATCGCTGCTGACCGCGGTAAAGTATGAAAATGGCGCCAGATTATAATCACCGGCGGGATTCTCCGTCAGCACCCAAGCGACAGGCCTCGGAATCAATGTTTGCGTGAGACAGTGGTAAACATCACTTGGCGGCAAGCTCTTGAAATCTATATCCATCATCTACCTCACTTTCTGAAGACTCGCGCGATAAACTCTAAACCGACGGTTGTCTGACGCAACTTCGACAGTCCCGAACTGGTCCTCGAGCAGTTGTTGATAAGGTAGAAATGCGTTTGCGACTAACCAGAGTACCCCGCCTGGTAGCAGATGTGCCCTAACCCGTGCAACGAACTGACGAACAATCTCCAGGTCCGTTTTGAGACCGCTATGAAACGGCGGGTTCGACACTATCGTGCCGAACTTACCCGACAGTCCGGCCAGGCCATCGCTGGGCGAAACCTCGCCGATCAGCCCATTGGCGAGGAGCGTCTGTTCGGTGGCCAGAAGAGCCTGCCACTGGATGTCAATGAAGTTGATTTGGAGGGCACCCCAGCGCGCCATCAAGGCCGTCCCGATCACACCTCCGCCGCAGGCAAAATCCAACACAGGGCCTTTCGGCATTTCATCGAGAGACGCGAGTAAAAGTGCCGTTCCCTCATCGAGACGGCCTTGGCTGAACACACCGGGCACATCAACAAGCACAATTTCCTGCTGTTCACTCCCAACAGGAACCTGCGCCGATCGGCGGTACATCCAGTCATCAAGAGAAAACGCCTTGCCCGTGGTTTTAGTAACGTACTCCCAAAGCTGGCAGTGGCGTGCAGAATCCCGTTTACTGCCACAGCCGAGAGTCTTTTGCAGTGCCTTGCCGCTGCTTTCGGTTCCACCTTTCTTCTCGCCAACCAACCACAACCGGGCTCCCGGGTTGAGCTGGCTGAGCGTCCAGGTCATCAGCAGTTCGAACTCTTTACGAGCCTTCGGCATCCAGACAATAGCGAAATCTACGGGATCCGAAGCCACCAGTCCAAATTGGCCTTCCCAGCCATCCCGCGAGCGCAACTGCTGCCAGTGTCCATAGTTCAGAGTCACGAAGCGCCCCGGCGGGAGCTTTGACAGAAGCTCGTCATTAGGCGGGGTGACCATAAGCGCGCCAGACGGCACCTCAGCCAAATGTCGTAGTATCAACTCGCTCGTGGCTTCCAAGGCGCCTCCCGAAAATGAAAATGTCGGCCGAGCGTCAATACCCGCCCGGCAGTAAAGAGCATTAAGAACTACAGAAGTTTAATAGCGAAGCCGGAAGAACCACAACGGAACAGATGTTGGTCGTCCCAAAGCTGCACCAATCGGTGCTAACCGATCGTTGCGAACAGATGGTGAGAGTCAGCCTAACCCGGTTATAAGTCAGCCGGAGAGCAAGAGGCGACATTGTAGAGCAGACACACGGGCGGTAAAAGGCGACGCAGAGGCCCCACGCGGGGCGTTGGTGCGACAGCCGCTCAGTCCCCTGCAGGGCGCAGCTGGCATCAGGCGTGATCCGGGGTGTTAAACGGCGGGCATAAAAAAGCCCCCGGTACAGCTGTACCGGGGGCTTTGGGTTTAGGCGCCTGACGATGACCTACTCTCACATGGGGGATCCCCACACTACCATTGGCGCTGAGTGGTTTCACTGCTGAGTTCGGAAAGGGATCAGGTGGTTCCCGCTCGCTATGGTCGTCAGGCAAACTGTTACGCGGTGCGGTGTTGTGCACGGTGCGTGTTTGATTGATCACTGGGAAGGCGAGATAGAACGCGTGAGGGACTCACGTCGATCGATAATCAAGGTTACCCGGCCAAGTTGGCTTGGGTGTTATATAGTCAAGCCGCACGAGTCATTAGTATCGGTTAGCTCAACGCCTTGCAGCGCTTACACACCCGACCTATCAACGTCCTGGTCTTGGACGGCTCTTCAGGGACCTCGAGGGTCCAGGGAGATCTCATCTTGAAGGGGGCTTCCCGCTTAGATGCTTTCAGCGGTTATCCTGTCCGAACATAGCTACCGGGCAATGCCACTGGCGTGACAACCCGAACACCAGAGGTTCGTCCACTCCGGTCCTCTCGTACTAGGAGCAGCTCTTCTCAAATCTCCAACGTCCACGGCAGATAGGGACCGAACTGTCTCACGACGTTCTAAACCCAGCTCGCGTACCACTTTAAATGGCGAACAGCCATACCCTTGGGACCGGCTTCAGCCCCAGGATGTGATGAGCCGACATCGAGGTGCCAAACACCGCCGTCGATGTGAACTCTTGGGCGGTATCAGCCTGTTATCCCCGGAGTACCTTTTATCCGTTGAGCGATGGCCCTTCCATACAGAACCACCGGATCACTATGACCTACTTTCGTACCTGCTCGACGTGTCTGTCTCGCAGTCAAGCGGGCTTGTGCCATTACACTAACCGCACGATGTCCGACCGTGCTTAGCCCACCTTTGTGCTCCTCCGTTACGCTTTAGGAGGAGACCGCCCCAGTCAAACTACCCACCACACAGTGTCCTCGCCCCGGATAACGGGGCTAAGTTAGAACCTCAAACAGTTCAGGCTGGTATTTCAAGGTTGGCTCCACGATGACTGGCGTCACCGCTTCAAAGCCTCCCAGCTATCCTACACAAAACGGCTCAAAGTTCACTGTGAAGCTATAGTAAAGGTTCACGGGGTCTTTCCGTCTAGCCGCGGATACACCGCATCTTCACGGCGATTTCAATTTCACTGAGTCTCGGGTAGAGACAGCGCCCCCATCGTTACGCCATTCGTGCAGGTCGGAACTTACCCGACAAGGAATTTCGCTACCTTAGGACCGTTATAGTTACGGCCGCCGTTTACCGGGGCTTCGATCAAGAGCTTCGCCGAAGCTAACCCCATCAATTAACCTTCCGGCACCGGGCAGGCGTCACACCGTATACGTCCTCTTACGAGTTTGCACAGTGCTGTGTTTTTAATAAACAGTCGCAGGGGCCTGGTATCTTCGACCGGCTTCCGCTCCACCCGCAGGGGCTTCACGTAATACCGGCGTGCCTTCTCCCGAAGTTACGGCACCATTTTGCCTAGTTCCTTTACCCGAGTTTTCTCAAGCGCCTTGGTATTCTCTACCTGACCACCTGTGTCGGTTTGGGGTACGGTTCTTTTATACCTGAAGCTTAGAGGCTTTTCCTGGAAGCAGGGCATCAATCACTTCGCGCCCTGAAAGGGCACTCGTATTCGCATCTCAGCATTATGGGACCGGATTTGCCTAATCCCACTGCCTACGTGCTTGAACCGGGATATCCAACACCCGGCTGACCTAGCCTTCTCCGTCCCCTCATCGCAGTATAAAAAAGTACGGGAATATTAACCCGTTTCCCATCGACTACACCTTTCGGTCTCGCCTTAGGGGCCGACTTACCCTGCGCCGATTAACGTTGCGCAGGAAACCTTGGTCTTCCGGCGTGCGGGTTTTTCACCCGCATTATCGTTACTCATGTCAGCATTCGCACTTCTGATATCTCCAGCAAGCTTCTCAACTCACCTTCGCAGACTTACAGAACGCTCCCCTACCACCCGTACAGAGTACGGATCCGCAGCTTCGGTGCCTAGTTTGAGCCCCGTTACATCTTCCGCGCAGGCCGACTCGACTAGTGAGCTATTACGCTTTCCTTAAAGGATGGCTGCTTCTAAGCCAACCTCCTAGCTGTCTGTGCCTTCCCACATCGTTTCCCACTTAACTAGAACTTTGGGACCTTAGCTGGCGGTCTGGGTTGTTTCCCTCTTCACGACGGACGTTAGCACCCGCCGTGTGTCTCCCATGATTGCACTTCTCGGTATTCGGAGTTTGCATCGGGTTGGTAAGTCGAGATGACCCCCTAGCCGAAACAGTGCTCTACCCCCGAGAGTGAGACATGAGGCGCTACCTAAATAGCTTTCGGGGAGAACCAGCTATCTCCGGGCTTGATTAGCCTTTCACTCCGATCCACAAGTCATCCCCTGGCTTTTCAACGACAGTGGGTTCGGTCCTCCAGTGCGTGTTACCGCACCTTCAACCTGCTCATGGATAGATCGCCCGGTTTCGGGTCTATACCTAGCGACTGATTCGCCCTATTCAGACTCGGTTTCCCTACGGCTCCCCTATACGGTTAACCTCGCCACTAAGCATAAGTCGCTGACCCATTATACAAAAGGTACGCCGTCACCGAACAAGTCGGCTCCGACTGCTTGTACGCACACGGTTTCAGGGTCTATTTCACTCCCCTCACAGGGGTTCTTTTCGCCTTTCCCTCACGGTACTGGTTCACTATCGGTCAGTCAGGAGTATTTAGCCTTGGAGGATGGTCCCCCCATGTTCAGACAAGGTTTCTCGTGCCCCGTCCTACTCGATTTCACTAGACTCAGGTTTCGGATACGGGGCTATCACCCACTATGGCGGCTCTTTCCAGGGCCTTCTCCTACCAGTTGTCTAGCTTAAGGGCTAGTCCCCGTTCGCTCGCCGCTACTTAGGGAATCTCGGTTGATTTCTTTTCCTTCGGGTACTTAGATGTTTCAGTTCCCCGAGTTCGCCTCTTACGCCTATGTATTCAGCGCAAGATACCTGGCCGAAACCAGGTGGGTTTCCCCATTCGGACATCTCCGGATCAAAGCTTGTTTGCCAGCTCCCCGAAGCTTTTCGCAGGCTACAACGTCCTTCATCGCCTCTGACTGCCAAGGCATCCACCGTGTGCGCTTGATTGCTTGACTATATAACCCCAAACCAACTTTTTGACCGTCGCCTGAGGCTGTCATGCTGCGTTGCAGTCTTCGTTCGCTCGGTCACATACCAATGTATGCTCCCTCGCTCGCTCAGCCTGCGCCTTGCCTGACAACCTCATGCTTGATCAAAACCGCGGGTGTCCTTTTGTGCTCACCCACCGTCGACTCAAGATTGCAATCCAACGATATTACACCGGATAACGCTTGATTATCTCTCGAACACCGTAACCCTGGTGTCACCCAAAAAGCCGAAGCTTCTCGCCTGACGCATCGGTTACGATGCCTTCTATCTCGCCACATTGTTAAAGAGCAACTGATCCCAGTGATCAGAAATCAGGCCAGATCGGTCTGGACTCATTTCTGTGCACTACTATCCGTAAAGTGTTTTCGGTCAAGCAACCGTTGGCCAATTTCCAGGGTGGAAATTGGTGGAGCCAGGCGGGTCGAAGTCGTGCGCGACCCCGGTCCGACCTCCTGCGTGCAAGGCAGGCGCTCGTCTATCTTCGTTCTTTCCGTCTCACATCAATCTCTTTCGAAATTGGTGGAGCCAGGCGGGATCGAACCGCCGACCTCCTGCGTGCAAGGCAGGCGCTCTCCCAGCTGAGCTATGGCCCCTGGCTTGTCCAAAGCGGTTTATGCCGCGTTGCAGTCTGCACTCAGGCGGTCATGTACACGTATGTACACTCCCTTCTTCGCTTAGCCTGCGCCTTGCCTAAACCACTTTGCCCGGCGCCAGCTGAGTCACCCTCAACTTAACACCGTCAAACTCGGTCAACTCGGCAATCGTTCAGATCAAGGCGCGTTAAGGTGCCGCATAGCCTGCTATGCAAACCTTAACGCAACGCCGAGCTGGGCGATTGTGGTGGGTCTGGGTGGATTTGAACCACCGACCTCACCCTTATCAGGGGTGCGCTCTAACCAACTGAGCTACAGACCCGGTTTCGCTTGTCTTCACACCGACTGGCCGCGTTGCAGTCCTCGCTCATTCGGTCACGTACTTTGAGTACGCTCCCTCATTCGCTCTGCCTGCGCCTTGCCACTCGGCGCGAATCCGGCGCCAAACCCCCAGGTCTGTACGCCTTTGCTCTTTCTACCGGTCAAGCAATTCGTGTGGATGCTAATCTGGAACAGTCCAATCATCGTTTAAGGAGGTGATCCAGCCGCAGGTTCCCCTACGGCTACCTTGTTACGACTTCACCCCAGTCATGAACCACACCGTGGTAGTCGTCCTCCTTGCGGTTAGACTAACTACTTCTGGTGCAATCCACTCCCATGGTGTGACGGGCGGTGTGTACAAGGCCCGGGAACGTATTCACCGCGACATTCTGATTCGCGATTACTAGCGATTCCGACTTCACGGAGTCGAGTTGCAGACTCCGATCCGGACTACGACGCGTTTTAAGGGATTGGCTCAACCTCGCGGGTTTGCAGCCCTCTGTGCGCGCCATTGTAGCACGTGTGTAGCCCTGGCCGTAAGGGCCATGATGACCTGACGTCATCCCCACCTTCCTCCGGTTTGTCACCGGCAGTCTCCCTAGAGTTCCCGACCGAATCGCTGGTAACTAAGGACAGGGGTTGCGCTCGTTACGGGACTTAACCCAACATCTCACGACACGAGCTGACGACGGCCATGCAGCACCTGTCACTGCGCTCCCGAAGGCACCCCTCTGTCTCCAGAGGGTTCGCAGGATGTCAAGGCCAGGTAAGGTTCTTCGCGTTGCGTCGAATTAAACCACATGCTCCACCGCTTGTGCGGGCCCCCGTCAATTCATTTGAGTTTTAACCTTGCGGCCGTACTCCCCAGGCGGTCAACTTAGTGCGTTAGCTGCGTCACTAAGGATTCAAGATCCCCAACGACTAGTTGACATCGTTTACAGCGTGGACTACCAGGGTATCTAATCCTGTTTGCTCCCCACGCTTTCGCACCTCAGCGTCAGTATTGGTCCAGGTAGTCGCCTTCGCCACTGGTGTTCCTTCCTATATCTACGCATTTCACCGCTACACAGGAAATTCCACTACCCTCTACCATACTCCAGTCAGACAGTTCAGAATGCCATTCCTAGGTTAAGCCCAGGGCTTTCACATCCTGCTTATCAAACCGCCTACGCGCGCTTTACGCCCAGTAATTCCGATTAACGCTTGCACCCTCCGTATTACCGCGGCTGCTGGCACGGAGTTAGCCGGTGCTTCTTCTGCGGGTAACGTCAATCCCACAGGGTATTAACCTGTGAGCCTTCCTCCCCGCTGAAAGTGCTTTACAACCCGAAAGCCTTCTTCACACACGCGGCATGGCTGGATCAGGGTTGCCCCCATTGTCCAATATTCCCCACTGCTGCCTCCCGTAGGAGTCTGGGCCGTGTCTCAGTCCCAGTGTGGCTGATCATCCTCTCAAACCAGCTACGGATCGTCGCCTTGGTAGGCCTTTACCCCACCAACTAGCTAATCCGACATGGGCTCATCCGATAACGCAAGGTCCGAAGATCCCCTGCTTTCCCCCGTAGGGCGTATGCGGTATTAATCCGGGTTTCCCCGGGCTATCCCCCATTACCGGGCAGATTCCCATGCATTACTCACCCGTCCGCCGCTCGTCAGCATCCCGAAGGACCTGTTACCGCTCGACTTGCATGTGTTAAGCCTGCCGCCAGCGTTCAATCTGAGCCATGATCAAACTCTTCAGTTTAATCTTGCAAAATCCCGAAGGATTTAAATACTGCTCAAAGTTAATCACTCGCATCAATTCACGAGTCACTATCTCTGATAATCTTTATCAGACTATCCCAGATAGCACCCACACGAATTGCTTGACCGTATTGTTAAAGAGCGCAAGGCGTTTCGTTTGCCTTGTCGAGGTGGCGTATTCTACTGCCTTCCTCGGGGGAGTCAAGCTAAATTTGCAGGTTTCTTTTCCCTGCCGCCAACTCCCCAAAAACCAAAATAATACGGGAAATCAACTGCTTAACTCACCCTCCTTCGCCTGCCCAACGGGCGTTTACCGCGAAAGAGGGGCGCATTATAAAGACCTCACAGCCGAGGTCAATAGGTCTGCAAAAAAAGAATTACTTCAACTCGACTCGAATTGCAGCTGCCGCCCGAGATGCCCGGACCTTTGCCTCCTCCAGGGTGGAAGCACGTGCCAATGCCACGCCCATACGGCGACGCCCAGCCACTTCAGGTTTGGCGAACAACCTCAGCTCGGTGTCGGGTTCTGCAAGGGCTAGCTCAAGCCCTTCATAGGCGGGGCTGGTTGAACTCCCGCTAGGCAATATCACCGCAGAGGCGCTGGGCCCGTGCTGACGGATTACAGGAACGGGCAGCCCCAGAATCGCGCGTACATGCAGCGCAAACTCGGAAAGGTCCTGGGAGCAGAGCGTTACCAGACCCGTATCGTGCGGCCGCGGAGACACTTCGCTGAAAATCACCTCATCGCCGCTAACGAAAAGCTCCACACCAAACACGCCCCAACCGCCGAGCGCCCGGGTAACTTCTGAAGCGATTTCCTGTGCGCGTTCCAGCGCCAGCTCCGACATAGGGTGGGGTTGCCACGACTCCCGGTAGTCGCCATCTTCCTGGCGATGCCCTATCGGCAGGCAAAAACTGACTCCGTCCGCATGCTGCACAGTGAGCAAAGTGATCTCGTAGTCGAACCTGACCCACCCTTCTACAATAACCCTGCCTTTTCCTGCGCGCCCCCCTTTCTGGGCGTAATCCCAGGCAGCCTCAACCTCTGTTTCTGAGCGGACCAGCGACTGGCCCTTACCCGACGAACTCATCACTGGCTTGACCACGCAGGGGTAGCCAATTTCCGCAATGGCTGTCCGAAATTCAGATTCATTGCTCGCAAACCTGTAGGGTGATGTTTTCAACTCCAGCTCCTCAGCTGCCAGCCGCCGAATACCTTCCCTGTTCATGGTCAGATCGACCGCGCGCGCGGATGGGACAACGCGGTAGCCTTCCCGCTCGAGCTTGATGAGCTCACCGGTCGCAATTGCTTCGACTTCCGGCACGATAAGATCGGGACGCTCCGATTCTACTATCGCCCGCAAGGCCATTGGGTCGAGCATATCAACCACGCAGGAACGATGGGCGACCTGCATCGCTGGCGCGTTCTCATACCGGTCGATTGCTACCACTTCAACACCAAGCCGATGCAGTTCAATGGCTACCTCTTTGCCCAGCTCCCCAGCGCCGCACAGCAATACCTTGAGCCTGTTTTCACAGCCGGGCGTACCGATCTTCAACATAACTATTGTTTTCCTGCATTGATGCAAAGAGCAGAAGCCCCTTCTCGCCGGGCTACATTATCCATCACCCGCTTTTTTTCACCGACCGTCATGCCACCCCACCTGGAGATCTCATCGCCCGTGCGAAGACAGCCAATACACAGATCATTCTCATCCAGAGCACAAACGCTGACGCAAGGGGACGCCGGACCTTCACCTGAGCTCATTTGTCACCCTCGGAGAATTGCTCCTCCAGATGCTCCCGATAACGCTTGGCGTTCTCGACATAATGAGCCGCACTCAACTCCAGCATCTGCATCTGCTGGGGTGTCAGACTCTTTTTAATTTTTCCGGGTGAACCCACCACCATCGAGCCATCCGGAATTTCCATTCTCTCGGGTATCAATGTATTGGCCCCTATCAGGCAGTGCTTGCCAATTTTCGCGCCGTTCAGAACTACAGCATTGATCCCGACTAACGTGAAATCACCAATCTGGCACCCGTGGAGCATGGCCTTATGTCCAACAGTCACGCCTTTACCCAGCGTCAGTTTCACACCTGCATCAGTATGGAGCACAGCGCCATCCTGAACGTTTGAGTCAGCCCCGATGGTTATGAGGTCGTTATCGCCCCGTATAACCACGTTGAACCAGATACTGCTTCGCGCTTCCAGGCATACGGATCCAATAACGGTTGCGTTAGGGGCAACAAATTGCCCATCACCATTGAAATTCACTGAGCGCTGCTGAAGCTTGTAGATCATGTTTTCTCCTTGGCTATAGCCCGGGTCAGGTCAATACCGGCGTCGAACGCGACGTTGAGGAAATCCGCCAGCACGATCGCGGACATTCCCCAGATCTGGTAGCCCGACCACTCCCAGCAGGGAACGTACATGCGCACATTTCGAAATCGGATCTCATCGGTTCGCAGACGCCTGTCTTCCAGAAAAAATGAAACTGGCACCCGAAAGATACTGTCAATCTCCGCCGGATTAGGCGAAAGCGTCTCTTGCCCAGAAATGATGCCCACAAAGGGACTGACCAGAATACCGTAGCGCGATATTACCTGACTCAGCGGCGCCACCACCTCAACGCACTCAGGGTTCAGGCCGATTTCCTCATGACTTTCCCTAAGAGCGGTCGCGACAAGATCATCGTCGTGCTGCTCTCGCCTGCCGCCTGGAAAAGCGACCTGGCCCCGGTGCGTATTCATATGGGCGGCACGCTGGGTGAGAATGATTTCGGGATCGCTGGCCGAGTCAGTCACGGGCACGAGCACGCCCGCTTCCGGATAATTGAAAGAGAGCTTTCTTGGCGTGTAGGCACCGAGCTTTTCGCGCATGGTGGTTATCAACAGAAAGGTCCTTTCACTTGTTCAGTTAGCGTGTTCAGTTAGCGGAGGCGCATGCACCCCAACAATACCACAGCTTGAGGTAGGGTCCGACTGGCTCGTCCGCCTCGGCTGTTATATTCTGGGCGGCCGATTCTGGAGGTATGGATGAAATATTGCGGAGAATGCGGAAACCCTGTTGAGCAGCGAGTTCCTCAAGGCGATAACCGGACACGGGACATTTGTACCGTCTGCGAGGTCATCCATTACACCAACCCCCGAATTGTCGCAGGCACAATACCAGTATGGAAGAACCAGGTGTTGCTCTGCCGTAGAGCGATTGAACCTCGTTACGGGTACTGGACATTGCCAGCAGGCTTCATGGAAAACGCTGAATCGACGACCGAAGCCGCAATCCGGGAGACCTGGGAAGAAGCCATGGCGAGAGTGAGCGTACAGGGCCTCTACACCATGATCAGCGTTCCACACATCGATCAGGTACACCTTTTTTTCCGCGCGGTCTTGGTAGACGGGACATTTGGAGCGGGACCAGAGTCACTGGAAACAAGGCTCTTTACGGAGGCAGACATACCCTGGGATGAAATCTCATTCCCCACGGTAAAACGCACGCTTGAGCTGTATTTCGAAGACCGTAAACAGGCTGATTACCCCCTGCACGTATCCGATATTCGGCGTCCACTGAAAACCTGATCCTGCAGCCAGATTTAACTGCCAGATCGACTCATAGTGGCTCGAGCCGATAAACTTCGTAAGCAGGCTCCTCATAAGGATGCGCCAGCTTCAACGCTGCAATAGCGGCCTGGATAGTCTCCTCGCTACAAACCATCTCAACCTTGTATTCAGCCACATACTCAACGTGGCCATGCTGACCAATGTGCGGTGAGCTGCCTGGAAGCGGGCGGAATTGCCCCTGCCCGCGCGTTTGCCAGGCGCAGCTGTCATAGTCACCCATTTTACCCGCGCCCGATTCGAAAACAGCTTTTTTAGTTGCCTCAACATGGGACTCAGGTACAAAAAAACTAAGCTTGTACACTTCAACCTCCGCACTGAGCGATCCAAAAAATGGCCTTCGTATTCTCCTGAAGCTTTCGGTTTGAAATCACCTCAAAAGCATCGTTTTACGTTACCCGCTTCCCGCTCTTTCCACCAGTCCGGGCACCCAGACTCACCAAATATTGGCTCTGCACTTTCAGTGAGTTGGTCGCTGCTTCGGGTTACCCACAAATTCTGTGGATAACTATGGGGATATTATCTTGAGAGAGTCGCTGAAGCCGCGCCGTTGCAGCGCTTTCCTTAAATTGGTGAGTTTTTCACCTCACCATTTAACCTTTTATTTTTCAGCAAGTTATTAAAATCAACATGTTTTGGCGTAACGCGACAGATGTCGAGGCAGATATCGAGATAGCGCCCCGCAACCTCACTTTCATACTGTGCATAAAATACTATTGTCAAGACTCTGATTCAGCAAAATATAAAGCTTTTCAACCGCGACCCGTCCGCAAGCGAAGCATTTTAGCGCCCGGCCTATTGCCCATAAAAAAACCGGATCAGCCAAAGGCGGATCCGGTTTTTTCTACGCTGATGAATCTAGCCCAGCCACTTGCGCGCATTGCGGAACAGCCGCAGCCAGGGACCGTCCTCTGCCCACTCCCCCGGATGCCATGAGTGCTGCACCGTGCGAAATACCCGCTCAGGATGCGGCATCAGAATGGTTACCCTGCCATCATCCGAACACAGCCCTGCGACGCCTTCAGGTGAGCCATTAGGATTACGCGGGTAGGCCTCGGTAGCCTGGCCGTAGTGATCCACGTAACGAAGTGCCAGTTGGCTCTGCGCCTTGAGCTTGGCCAGGGCATCGCCATTCCGGAACTCTGCTCGGCCCTCCCCATGCGCCACCGCTATCGGCATTCGTGAGCCTTCCATTCCGGCGAAAAAGGCCGACTTGGAGCCCGTCACCTCGACCATAACGAGCCGCGCCTCAAACTGCTCGGATTCATTTCTGACGAACCGCGGCCAGTGCTCTGTGCCGGCGATCAGCTCCCTGAGGTTGGAGAGCATCTGGCAGCCGTTACATACCCCAAGAGACAGTGTATCGTTCCGGTCGAAGAAGGCCTTGAACTGGTCGCGGGCGCGGCTGTTAAAGAGGATCGACTTGGCCCACCCCTCCCCTGCACCGAGAACATCTCCGTATGAGAACCCTCCACAGGCGACCAGCGCCTGGAAAGAATCCAGACTTACCCGCCCTGATAGAAGATCGCTCATGTGGACGTCGACGCTGGAAAAGCCGGCGCGGTCAAAACCAGCTGCCATCTCAACCTGACCATTAACGCCCTGCTCCCGCAGAATCGCGATTCTGGGCCGGCTCTTCTTACTGATGAACGGCGCCGCGACATCATCAGCCGGATCAAACGAGAGCTTTGCGTGCAGGCCCGGGTCCCCGTCGTCAAGTAGCAGGTCAAATTCAGACTGCGCGCAAGCTTCGTTGTCCCGTAGAGACTGAAGTCGGTAACTGGTCTCAGCCCATATACGCTGAAAATACTGCCGGGGCTGATCAATGATGGGGTCTCCGCCGAACCGGAACCGTATCCGATCGTCTTCTGCCGGCCTGCCGATCACCGATACACATTCACCGAGTCCGGCAACGTTGAACTGGTGCAGAACATCGGGGGTATCGCCCTGACGAACCTGAATGACAGCACCGAGCTCCTCGTTAAACAATTCACGGGGCAATTGGGTTCCATCATCGGCCAGCACGTCGAGCTTGATATCGACGCCCGTCCTGCCGGAAAAGGCCATTTCTACCAGAGTGACGAACATGCCCCCATCAGAGCGGTCATGATATGCCAGGATCCGGTTATCGGCGTTCAGGCCCTGTATGACAGCGAAGAATGCCTTAAGATCTTCGGGGTCTTCGACATCCGGCGCGATCGCGCCGACTTCCTGGTAAACCTGCGCCAATGCAGAGCCGCCAAGCCGGTTCTGGCCCGCTGCCAGATCGATAAGTATCAGATCAGTTTCGCCGGCATCTGTCCGGAGCTGCGGGGTTAGCGTGCGACGGATATCCTCGACGGGCGCAAATGCACTGATAACAAGCGAGAGCGGTGCCGTCACGCTGCGCTGCTCGCCGCTCTCCTCCCACACGGTCTTCATAGACATGGAATCTTTGCCGACCGGGATGGCTATGCCTAACGCCGGACACATTTCCATTCCGACTGCCCGTACAGTCTCGTAGAGGTTTTCGTCTTCGCCGGGGTGCCCGGCAGCGGCCATCCAGTTCGCAGACAGCCGTATGTCCGATATTTCTGCAATTGAAGCCGCGGCTATGTTGGTTATTGCCTCGCCCACAGCCATCCGGCCAGACGCTGGCGCATCAACGCAGGCAACAGGCGTGCGCTCGCCCATGGCCATGGCTTCGCCATAATAGCCATGATATGAGGCTGACGTGACGGCCACATCCGAAACGGGGACCTGCCACGGTCCCACCATCTGGTCCCGGGCCACAAGCCCGGTGATCGTGCGGTCGCCGATGGTGATCAGGAAGCTCTTACTGGCAACAGAGGGCAGCCTGAGAATTCGCTCAGCCGCTTCGTTCACATCGATCTGTCCCGAGTGAAAGACCCGTTTGGTGAAGCTTGAGCTCTCGACACTGCGGTGCATGCGTGGGGGCTTGCCGAACAGGACATTCATCGGCAGATCAACCGGTGCGTTGCCGAAATAGGCGTCCGCCAGGTTCAGATGCATCTCCTCGGTTGCTTCGCCCACTACCGCGAAGGGGCAGCGTTCACGGCGGCAAATAGCGTCAAAGCGATCCAGGTTCTCCGGCGCAACTGCGAGAACGTAGCGCTCCTGAGACTCATTGCACCAGATTTCGACCGGTGACATTCCGGGCTCATCGTTGGGTATGTCACGCAATTCAAAGCGGCCGCCGCGACCGCCGTCTTTCACCAGTTCAGGCATGGCGTTGGACAGACCGCCTGCGCCTACGTCATGAATGAAGGCGATGGGGTTATTGGAACCCATCTGCCAGCAACGGTCTATGACTTCCTGGCAGCGCCTTTCCATCTCCGGATTTTCGCGCTGCACCGAGGCGAAATCCAGATCCTCATGACTGGAGCCCGAGTCCATGGACGACGCAGCGCCACCGCCAAGCCCTATCAGCATGGCTGGCCCACCCAGCACAATCAGCTTGGCTCCGACGGGTATTTCCCCTTTTTCTACGTGATCCGCACGTATATTGCCCAACCCACCGGCCAGCATGATCGGCTTGTGATAGCCCCGCACTTCATACCCTGCCGGTGACGCAACCTGCTGCTCGAAGGTTCTAAAGTAACCACACAGGTTTGGCCGACCGAACTCATTGTTAAATGACGCGCCGCCAATAGGGCCCTCCAGCATGATCTGAAGAGGCGACGCGATCCTGTCTGGCTTGCCGAAGTCGGTCTCCCAGGGCTGAACGAAGTCGGGTATCCGCAGATTGGAGACACTGAATCCGGTCAGCCCCGCCTTGGGCTTCGAACCACGACCTGTCGCCCCCTCATCCCTGATCTCTCCACCCGATCCAGTGGCCGCGCCCGAATGGGGAGAAATCGCCGTTGGGTGATTATGGGTCTCCACTTTCATCAGAATGTGGATGTCTTCTTCGTTGAAGCGATATTCACCGCTCCCGGCTTCAGGGTAAAAGCGGCCGCCTTTGTGACCCGCTATCACCGAGGCGTTATCTTTATACGCCGATAACACGCCTTCACTGTGCATCTCGTGGGTGTTTCGGATCATCGCGAACAGGGACTTGGTCTGCGCTTCTCCATCAATATCCCAGGACGCATTGAAAATCTTGTGCCGGCAATGCTCAGAATTTGCCTGGGCGAACATCATCAGCTCGACGTCGCTCGGGTTACGCTCCAGGCGGGTAAACGCCTCTACAAGGTAGTCGATTTCGTCCTCGGCCAGCGCCAGACCGAGCGTCACATTGGCAGCTTCCAGAGCGGCGCGCCCGTCCTCAATAATAGCAATGGTGGACAAGGGCTTGGGCTCGTGCTGACTGAACAGCAACTCGGCACCCGCCATTTCATGAAAGACACGCTCGGTCATGCGGTCATGAAGTCGTGCCGCAAGCAGCTCCCGCTGCTGAAGTGTCAGTTTCTGCTGGGTGCGAACGTAATAAGCCACCCCGCGCTCAATACGACGGACCTGGCGTAAACCACAATTGTGGGCAATGTCAGTGGCTTTGCTGGACCATGGCGATATGGTTCCTGGCCGTGGCACGACCAGGAAAAGTACCCCGTCGGCGGGCTCGACATCAGTTCGGGGGCCATAGGTCAGAAGTCGATTCAGGACGTCTACCTGCTGCTCCGCCAAATCCCCCGTAATATCGACAAAGTGCATAAACTCGGCGTAAATCGACTGAACACCTGGCTCTTCGGCCTGGATACCTTCAAGCAACTTACGAACACGGAAAACAGAAAGAGCAGGAGCGCCACGCAGTTCCAGCATGTTTGAGCTTGCCTCACGCTGTATTGGGGAGAAAAGAGGAATCCGGAGCGGAAATGAGGCCGGTATGATACTGGATATCGCTGTCGGGATACAGCCAATAAGCGACAATGCCCCAGCTGCTAATTGACAACGTTTTTCACAATCCGAAGAACAATAGATTGACTGAAAAATAGCATCTCGGCGATGATTCATCCTCAGGCACTAAGTCACCCCGACTATTTTTCCCAGCGGTGGCAATGGATCGTGCCCAAAGTCCTGGCGATGGAGTAGCCCGGCATCTGCGGCTCTGAAGTTGGTTTATGAGTCGTCCGATTCCGGCGGCCTGCAGTGGAGACTGACTGGATGCATGACCAAAGCTCTCGTTCCGGAGCATTCCCGGCTGTAAAGACATGCCATTGGCGCGGCCTGAAAGGGCCATACCTGACGTTAGTCCTGCTATGTCTGTTAGTGAGTGGGTGTTCCCGCCCGACTGTGCTGGAGCGCATTCAGCAGGAGCAGGTGCTGCATGTCATAACGCGAGACGCCCCCGCTATCTACTACCAGGACCAGGACGGCCCGGGTGGGGTTGAGTACGAGCTGGCAAAGCGGTTCGCTGATCATCTCGGGGTTGAGTTGCGACTACAGGTTGCCGATAACCTGGGCGAAATATTCAGCATTCTTGACCAGGACTACACGCACTTTGCTGCGGCCGGCCTGTCCGTGACCGAAAGCCGTCGTCAGCGCTTCCGCTTTTCCCCTCCCTACATGCAGGCACGGCCGCTGGTGATTTTCCGTCGCGGGGTCGACCGCCCCCTTGAGCCCGCCGACCTCGAAGGGCTCAAGCTGGTCGTTCTTGCCAACAGTTCCCATGAGCAGAGGCTTGTCAGGCTTGCCAAGCTGCACCCCGGGATATCCTGGACCGCCAGGGCCGACATCGATTCCCTGGGCCTTCTGGCCGCTGTCAACGAAGGCGAGTTTGACGCCGCGGTACTGGATTCCAACGAACTGGCCATGAACCACGTCTTTTTTCCCGATGTGCTGAAGGGCTTCCCTCTGGCCGCAAAAGTTGACTTTGCCTGGGCCTTTCCAGCCGGGGCCGACGACTCGCTGCTGAACGAAGCCCGTTCGTTCTTCCGCGACATTCGCCAGAACGGAACGCTCGCACAGATCCTGGAACGCCATTACGGGCATCTTGATCGGCTCAATTATGTTGGTGCAAGAACGTTTGTCCATCATTTACGGCGACGCTTGCCAACCTATCAGGCCCTGTTCCTGGAAGCGGCCGAGACCTATGACGTTGACTGGCGACTACTTGCAGCGATCGGCTACCAGGAAAGCCACTGGCGCCCTAACGCGGTCTCTCCAACTGGCGTACGGGGGCTGATGATGCTGACACAGAACACGGCCGAATATATTGGCGTCAGTGATCGTCTCGACCCCAGGCAGAGCATTATGGGCGGCGCCAGGTACTTTAAACGGGTCTTGGGCATGATTCCCGAAAACATCAAGGAGCCGGACCGTACCTGGTTCGCGCTTGCCTCATACAACGTGGGCTTTGGTCACCTTGAGGACGCCCGCATTCTCGCCGAAACTGATGGCAAGAATCCTGACCGGTGGTTGGATGTGAAAGAGTACCTGCCTCTGCTTGCGCACAAGGAATGGTACTCCAAAACGAAGCACGGATATGCGCGCGGGTATGAGCCCGTCGTCTACGTACAGAATATCCGCCGCTACTTCGACGTCCTGGCCTGGATGGAGCCCGCGGATCCGAGCGCCCAGATGGTCGCCGAGGAAGAGGAAGAAAGCCTCGAGCAGACCCTCGAACTGCCTGCCGGCGAGACCGACGTTGCCGATCTGGACAGTTCGCCGGTTCTGCCGCTGATGCCGGCGGCGCTGTGACCGCGGTTTCAGTCGGGTAGGCGCACCTGGTCCAGCGCAAACTCAATCTGGCCCATTGTGTACCCTCTCTGAGACAGAAAACGCCCCTGCTTGCCACGCTCGGCCCAAGGCAGACGGTCGCCTAGTCCAAACTTCCGCTCCCTTGCCCGGGTCGCCCGCCGGCGCCACTCATGATCAGGTGTTGCGGACAATGTCTCTGGCTCGATTTCAACGCCGCGCTGCTGTAACTCAGCCATGATGCGAACAGGGCCATACAGCCCCTCCATGCGCTGACGCGAGTAGATCTCGGCAAAACGGCTTTCATCAAGCCAACGCTGGGCCTGACACTCGTCCAGCGCGGCACCCACCTCCTGTTCTGTGTAGCCACGCTTGCGCAACTTAAGCGCTAATTCCATGCGGCTGTGTTCCCTGCGGGCAAGCAGTTTTACAGCCTGCGCTAACGCTTTATTCTGTTGGGTGCCATTTCCGCTATCAGGTTGCAAGTGTGCCTCTATAACTACATTAATGGTGTAACCTCGGGTGGAGCCTGAACCAGCCCGCGGATTTGAAATGAAAAACTCTACGTTAAATGCTATAGGTAACGCCTTTTCTTAACCGACTCGATGGAGCTTCTCCTCTCACCCATCGCTTTCTCCGTAGATTGGGCAAGACTGGACGATTGTTCCAGTCAGCTCGATTTGTGGGCGCCAATATGCCAAGGAATACATCATGTCATCGTTTTTCAAAAGGCTGTTCAAGCAGAAGTCGCCAAAGCGCAATCCCGAGCCACAACCCCGCGATATCGAGCAGCTTGACCCTAAAGACCCGCGGGATCGGGACAAGCTGTTCAAGATCGTTACTGATCCTCAAACAAGCGATCGCGAGGTCATAGCGGCATTAACGAAAACGGGTACCCTTGAGTTTATCGTTCCCTGGTACGTAGAGTCGCCCCCTCGCGTGCAGAACATTATCAGCGACTGGATAGCACGACAGCCAGGTAGCGCTCGGCGTTTGAGCCAGGCCCGAGGCAAACTTGCTGATCCCCGCCTAAAGCGGATTTGTGACCAGTTGGCCGGGGATACTGACGAGAACACCGGCGGCGCGAGTCTACAAGACCAGGGCCCAGAACAACTTGAGCGACTCGCGCTCAGGTCCAAATCTGCTCACGAACGTCGCGAGGCTGCCGAAAGAATTGAAGATGAGTCGACTCTGCAACGCGTCGCCAAAGCCTCGAAAGGGCGCGATAAAAGCGTCTATCAGATCGCCCGCCATAAGTTGCAGGCCTTACGTGAACAAGACGCTCGGGCTGAAGCCATTAATGCACAGACCGAAAAACTAATTGACGAGTGCGCGCTACATGCGCGAACAGAATCAACACAGTTTTATAGCCAGCGGTTTGAAAGTTTGACCGAGCGCTGGAAGGCCCTCTCCGAAACGGCGACACCCCATCAGCAGGAGCGCTTCCATGCCGCTCAGGCCCAGTGCCAGGTCCGCTTAAATGAGCTGTTGGCAGAGGCTGAGAAAGCGGCCCAGGCGACGGCACGCAGCCACGAACGCCAAGAGACCCTGGCTCTGTTAGATCGTACCCTGGACGACCTGCAGAATCTGGCGCCGGACCAGATCCCGGGAATATCCTCGCTGGATGCCATGCAGAAAACCCAGGAGAACCGATGGCTGGAAGCCACCCGTGATAGCCCAGTGGACCGGAGCGAACAGCGGAAATACGAACATCTGATGCAGGCATTACGACAATATGTGCAGGCGGTCCAGAATTTTGAAGCGCGGCGCGGACAGCTTGAAGAGGCTACGGCCAACGGCGACGCTAACAGCCTTGTAAATCTTGTAGCTGAAGTTGCCTGGCCTGTCGGCTACACGGAACCTCAGGTGCTCAACGCTGCCCGGGTTCTCACCCTCAAGCGCACAGTGCCGGCAGAAGCCGCTATAACCGGCTCGACAGAAACGAAAGAGATCGACGGGCTGCTGGACAAACTTGAGGACGCAACCCAGAAAAAAGAACTCAAGCCCTCCCGGCGCTTGCTCAAGGAGGTGCAGCAGCGTGTCGATCGCGTCCCGGGCGCTGGTCGCCGTCAGTTCCAGGGCAGGCTCACTCTCCTCGCACGCCAGGTCCAGGAGTTGCAGGACTGGCAGGGCTTTGCCACTCGTCCCAAGCAGGAGTCGCTTTGTGAGCAGATGGAGCACCTGACAGACCAGCACCTTGACCCTGAGCTGAAGGCGTCAAAGATTCAGGAGCTGCAAAAGGAGTGGCGCGAACTCGGGGGCTCATCAGACCAAGTGTTGTGGCAACGCTTCAAGAAAGCCGCTGATCTTGCGTTCGAGCCCTGTCAGCAGTACTTCGAGATTCGTAACGAGTTGAAAGCCGCCAACCTTCATAAGCGAGAACAGCTGTGTGACGAACTGAGCATGTTCGTCTCCCAGGTAGACTGGTCGGCTTGCGACTGGCGTGGCGTCGAAAAGATTCATCGCAAAGCGCGGGAAGAGTGGCGCGAGGCCAAACCGATCGATTTCCGCCGTAACCGCGACATCCAGCGCCGCTTCGACGTTCTGCTCAAGGAGATCGATGGGCGGCTTAACGAGGAGCGGGATCGCAACGAACGCGTAAAAGCAGATATTGTAGAGCGCGCCCGTGCACTGTCTGAACTTGAACCCCTGAATGACGCTATAAGCCAGGCTAAGGGTCTGCAAAAAGAATGGGAGGCTGTAGGTCTTACTGATCAGAAGCGTGACCGGCTGCTGTGGCAATCTTTTCGCGCTGCCTGCGATAAGGTGTTTGCGCGACGGGATGACCAGCGCGCCGAGCAGCAAGCCCAGACATCAGAGCAGCTAGAGGCCGCGCAAGCCCTTCTGGATGCCATTGAAACAACGCTTGTAAGTCCAGAACTGTCCAACGGGGCCGGCGCTATTCGTCAACGTTTGCAGGACTATCGCAAACTGGAACTGCCACCGACACACCGTGATGCTCTGGATCGCAGATTCGAACAACTTCAAGACCGTTTCCAGCAGGCCGCAAGGGAGGCGGAGTCGGCCGAGATCAAGCGCATGTGGTTGCAGCAACTCAGGCAAGTCCCTTCGGACGCGCCTGCCCAGCCAGATACCGAAGCATTGCGCGAGATTTGTGTCCGCGCCGAGATACTGGCCGGCCTGGAGTCACCTGAGGAAGACCAGCAGGCGAGGATGACCCTGCAGGTGGAACGCCTTGCAGCCGGTCTGGGCCAGGGCGACCGGATACCCGACACCCGCACAGAAGTGGATCGCCTGATTGGTTCGTGGCAAAAAAATGCCGGAGCTACGCCGCCTGCGCATTTGCAGGAGCGCATCGAACATGCGTTTACTTCACTCGTGTTCTGATTGTGGCCGGCGGGCAGTTCCGCCTGGCCACCCGCGCATTGACTGGCGCTGTCCGGCTTACAGTCGCCTGTGCGATCCCGCTGCCGAGTGCCGCCAAGCTCATTGAGCGCTTTCGCCAATGGGTTTGGCCACTCTGGCCATTACACCCCCCTGCCATGCTGGCTAAGGTAATGCCTTCGCCGGAATGCTGCCGACTTGCGCACCCTTCCAGCCCCGTAGTTAACCCCGGAATAGGCCATCCCGGCCTCAGGATCGCCAGGCCCCTTACAACATATACCGAAAACCAGGCGCTACAACTTGCGCCATTCAACCCAATTTGCAACGAAATCGAGAGCACACCATGACAGAAGAAGCCCTGATATTTGACGCCGTGCGTACGCCTCGCGGCCGCGGCAAGGCCGACGGTGCCCTTTATGAAGTCAAACCAGTGACGCTGCTGACCACTGTTCTGACCGCGCTGCGCGAACGCCAGGATCTGGACACGAGTGCCGTAGATGATGTCGTTATGGGTTGCGTGACCGCGATAGGCGACCAGGGAGCGGACATCGCGAAAACGGCAGCGCTCGCCGCGGATTGGTCAGAAAGCGTGGCCGGGGTGACCCTGAACCGTTTTTGTGCGTCGGGCCTTGAGGCGGTGAACCTCGCCGCCATGAAGATCCGTTCTGGCTGGGAGGAAATGGTCGTCGCCGGCGGTGTCGAATCCATGTCACGGATTCCTATGGGCTCTGATGGCGGCGCCTGGGCTCTGGATCCTGCTACTAACCTGCATACTGGCTTTATGCCCCAGGGCATAGGCGCCGACCTGATCGCTACAATTGAAGGCTTCAGCCGGGAAGACGTTGATCGCTTTGCAGCGGAATCCCAACGAAAAGCGGCGGAGGCATGGAAGAGCGGTTACTTTGACCGCTCGATCATTCCCGTAGCCGACGCCAACGGTCTCGTTATTCTCGCGCGCGACGAGCACGTTCGGCCAGGCACCAGCATAGAAAGCTTAAGTTCGCTGAAACCTTCATTTCAGATGATGGGTGAAATGGGCTTTGACGGTGTTGCCCGGACCAAATATCACCAGGTTGAAAGGATCAATCACGTGCATCACGCCGGCAATTCGTCCGGCATCGTCGACGGCGCTACGGCGATCCTTATCGGTAGCGAGAAAAAAGGCCGGGCTCTGGGCCTGACGCCCCGCGCCCGCATCGTCTCAGCAGCCGTCACAGGCACCGATCCCACCATCATGCTGACCGGCCCTGGCCCGGCCAGCCGCAAAGCGCTGGAAAAAGCCGGGATGACAGCAGATCAGATTGACCTGTACGAAGTGAACGAAGCCTTTGCGGCTGTAGTCATGCGGTTCCAGCGCGAAATGGATATCCCCTGGGACAAGATCAATGTCAACGGTGGTGCCATAGCAATGGGCCATCCACTGGGCGCGACGGGGGCCATGATCCTGGGCACCTTGCTGGATGAGCTGGAACGCCGCAACTTGCGCTACGGTCTGGCGACGCTCTGCGTCGGCGGCGGCATGGGCATCGCCACCATCATCGAGCGGCTCTAGTGTCCTTGGTCCCTTTCAGAAACCCATGATCGCGCGCCCTGCCCTGGGCCCGTAAGCAAAGAACACCAGGAGATTCGCCATGACTGCAGGCATTGACTACAAGATTGACGCTGAACAGATACTGACCCTGACTATCGACATGCCCGGTCGCTCAGCCAACACGATGAATGCTGAGTTTCGGGATGCCTTCACCGGAGCCGTCGAACAGGCGGTGTCAGATGCCGAGCGCATCAAAGGCATTATTATCACTTCCGCTAAAAAAACCTTCTTTGCAGGCGGCGACCTGACCGAGATCATGCAGGTTGAGCCCAAGGATGCTGAGGCATTCTTCACCTCTGTCCAGGCGCTAAAAAGCCAGATGCGCAAGCTTGAAACGCTGGGTAAGCCCTTGGTAGCAGGCATCAACGGCAGCGCATTGGGCGGCGGTTATGAACTCTGCCTGATGAGCCATCATCGTATCGTGCTGGACGACGACAACATCCGTCTGGGCCTGCCGGAAGTCACGCTGGGTCTCCTGCCGGGCGGCGGCGGAACGGTGAGATTGCCGCGCTTGCTGGGGTTGGAAAAAGCCCTGCCTTTCCTGCTTGAAGGAAAGCAGGTTCCGCCCAAAGCCGCGCATAAGTCCGGTCTGGTCGACGCGCTGGCCACAGACACAGACGACATGCTCGCGCAGGCGCGTGCCTGGATTGCACAAAACCCTAAAAGTCAGCAACCCTGGGACCAGCGTGGGTTCAAGATCCCCGGAGGCGGTCCTACCAATCCCAAGGTAGCCCAGACTCTGGCTATCGCTCCGGCCATGTTGCGACAGAAAACCCAGGGGTGCTACCCGGCACCCGAGGCGATTCTTGCAAGCGTTGTCGAAGGCGCCGCGGTTGATGTCACAACTGCCGATCGCATTGAGAGCCGTTACTTTACGCAGCTGGTTACAGGCGCCGTTGCCAAAAACATGATCGGGACGTTCTGGTTCGGACTCAACGAGATCAAAGCCGGCGGCAGCCGACCGCAGAGTATTCCAAAGATGACTTTCCGCAAGGTCGGTATTCTCGGCGCGGGCATGATGGGTGCCGGCATCGCATACTCCTGTGCGGCCCGGGGCATCGCAGTGGTACTGAAAGATGTTTCAGCGGAGAACGCCGAGAAAGGCAAAGCTTACAGTGACACTTTGCTTTCAAAGAAAGTCAGCCGCGGGCGTATGTCCGGGGATGATAAACAGGCTGTTCTGGATCTCATCACCCCAACGGCAAACGCTGCGGATCTCCAGGGTTGCGACCTGATCATCGAAGCAGTTTTCGAGGACAGCGGGCTCAAAGCCAGGGTAACCCGGGAGGCCGAACCCTTGCTGGCCGATGGGGGGCTGTTTGCGTCAAATACGTCAACTATACCTATTACACAACTAGCCGAAGCTTCAACCCAGCCCGCGCGCTTCATCGGCCTGCACTTTTTCTCACCGGTAGACAAAATGCAGCTGGTGGAAATTATTGTGGGTGAGCACACCTCAGAGGAAACTCTGGCCCAGGCCTTTGACTTCGTACAGCAAATCAACAAAGTGCCGATCGTCGTCAATGACAGCCGCGGCTTCTTTACGTCACGGGTATTTGGCACCTACGTAAATGAAGGCATGGCCATGCTGGGCGAAGGCGTCCACCCTGCGTCTATTGAGAATGCAGCCCTTCTGGCTGGCATGCCGGTCGGTCCTCTGGCGCTCTGTGACGAGGTCAGCCTGACTTTGATCAGCCACATCCGTGATCAGAGCCGTCGGGATGTCGAATCCGCGGGCGACACCTGGAAGTCCCATCCTGCAGAAGCGGTTGTCGATGCGATGCTTACGGAGCACGGGCGCAAAGGTAAAGCCGCTGGCGCCGGGTTCTATGATTACCCCCCGAAGGGGAAGAAGCAGCTCTGGCAGGGCCTGGAATCGCACTTTGTCGATCCGGAGCGCGCAACCAGCGCTAGTCTGGACGAGCTCAAGGACCGGTTTCTGTTCATACAGGCGATCGAGACGGTGCGCTGTATGGAAGAGAACGTGATCCGGGAGGTGCGCGATGCCAACATCGGCAGTATCTTCGGTATCGGATTCGCCCCCTGGACAGGAGGTGCACTGCAGTTCATCAATCAGTACAACATTCGCCAGTTTGCTGCCCGTGCAGAACAGTTGGCTGCAAGCTTTGGTGAGCGTTTCACGCCACCGAGGATGTTAGTGGACATGAGCGAGCGCAACGAATCGTTCCGTTAGCATCCAAAGCCTCCTATAGCATCCAGGGCTTCCGATATCATCCCGGGGCCACGGTCCCGGGCTCATCACCCGTCGAACTTATCCGCAACATAGCGGTCCAACCCCCCGAAGCCGGCGCAACCATTCCTCGAGAATGGCGCGCCAGGCTCTGCGCGGGCGGCGGGCCAACCGAGACTTCCCTCAGGCTGAGCGTTCTGGCCCACCGTAGCGTAGCGTCAGGCCTTGCGGTATGGTAATACGAAATGCACCCGCTTTGGCCCCGCGCGGTAGCCGTACCTGTTCCGCGTGCCTACAATGCAAACATACATATCCGTCGTAAACGACTACCGGATGCCGAACCTGTCCGCTGCCGGAACCTAAGATGATGAAAGCCCGTAATACAGCCAGTAATGCATTTACCCATCGTTTTTCGCTGCTCTTCGCAGCTTTGGCGCTGGGCCTGTTTTTCGGCGTGATATGGCCAGCGCCCCTGACCGCCAATAACAGCAGTACCCCAGGCACCACGACCAGCAGCGAAGCGACGTTTTCACCGGTCCAGCCAACCGTCGAGCAGTCCCGTGCGAGCATCCTGATCGCGCGGCAGCTGCAGTTCACGCACTTCCGTGACCAGAACATCGACGACGTTCTCTCAGGCAGAATCTATGAGGCCTATCTCGACAGCCTCGACAGTCAGCGGCTGTATCTCACCCGTTCAGATATCGACGAATTCGAGCCTTTGCGGACCCGCATGGACGATGCACTTAAAACCGGACGTCTTGATCCGGCGTTCATGATCTACAACCGCTATCAGAAGCGCATGATAGAACGGCTTGAGTTCGTGGTTGCACAGCTTGAGCAGGGCCTGGACAAATTTGACTTCTCAACGCGGGATACGCTGCAGGTCAACCGCGAGGACCAGCCGTGGGCCAAGGATGCCGATGCCTTGGATACATTGTGGCGCAAGCGCCTGATGAACCAGGTACTTGGGATGAAGCTCAATGGCAAGGACGACGAAGAAATAGCCGACAGCCTCATGCGGCGCTATAAAAGCCAGCTCAACCGTGCATACCAGGGCCGCAGCGAAGACGCGTTCCAGACCTGGATGAACGCATTCACCGGGGTCTGGGATCCGCACACCAACTATTTTTCTCCCCAGGTTTCCGAAAACTTCAACATTAATATGTCCCTCTCCCTTGAAGGCATCGGCGCAGTTCTGCAGAGCGACAACGAATACACCAAAGTGGTCCGCTTGGTTCCGGGCGGCCCGGCGTCGAGCCAGGGTCAGTTAAGTCCGGCAGACCGCATCATCGGCGTCGGCGAGGGAGAAGAAGGCGAGATGACCAACGTCATCGGCTGGCGCCTTGATGAGGTCGTTGACCTGATACGTGGCCCCAAAGACTCTAAGGTGCGTCTGGAGGTGTTGCCATCCAGCGCCGCAGATGACTCAGTTGCCAAAGAGGTCGTCATCACCCGCGATCAGGTGAAGCTTGAGGAACAGGCGGCCCAAAGTCATATGTTGGAGCTTGAGCGCAATGGCAAGGACTGGAAGGTTGGCGTCATAACCATCCCCACGTTCTACGCCGACTTTCAGGCTATGCAGGCGGGAGATCCCAATTACCGAAGCACGACCCGTGACGTCCAGAAACTGCTTGAAGAACTCAAGGACGACGGTATGGACGCACTGGTAATTGACCTCAGGGACAACGGCGGTGGCGCTTTACAGGAAGCCAACTCGTTGGTTGGGCTTTTTATCGAACAGGGCCCGACCGTTCAGATACGCAGTCCGGACAATGATATCGATGTTATGGGTGATCCAGACAACGAAGTCGTCTGGGATGGGCCAATGATATCGCTTGTGAACCGCATGAGTGCATCGGCTTCAGAGATATTTGCCGGTGCCATCCAGGACTACAATCGCGGCCTGGTGATGGGCTCGCAAACGTTCGGAAAGGGCACAGTCCAGGCGATCCGGCCGCTCAATCACGGCCAGTTGAAAATCACTCAGTCAAAGTTCTACCGGGTTTCGGGGGACAGCACCCAACATCGTGGAGTGCTGCCCGACATCGTTGTTCCCAGCCTCATAGACAAAGAGGAAATTGGCGAGGATGCGCTGGACTACGCCCTGCCCTGGGATCAGATCGATGCTGTCGAACACAAGAATTACTTTGACTTCCAGCCTGTGCTGGAAGATCTGAAAACACGGCACGAAACACGCATTGCCGAAAACCCGTTCTATCAGTTGCTGCTCGAAGAAATCGCGCTGCGAAAGGAGCAGAGAGCCCGTGACTACGTCAGCTTGAACTCGGCGGACCGGAAGTCGTACCAGACCGATATGGAACGTAGGCAGCTGCGGGTCATCAATACCCGCAGGGAACTTGAGAACAAGGAACCGTTTGAAGATATCAAAGGCTGGGAGGAGCATCAGGAGGAGCGTATGGCCAATCCCAATGGTGGCGCCGAGCCAGATTTCGTGTCACGGGAAGCGGGCGAGATCATGGCTGACCTGCTGGAGCTCAGCAAGCACTTTGCGTCCATTAACACTCCGGATGAAGCCGTCTCTGTACTGGGGAAACGGTGATGTACCTGGATGACGTAGTTTAGTGTTATAGCTGGATGACGTAGTTGAGTGATATAGCTGGATGGTGAACTTCGCTGAGTTCCTGGCTGCAACCTGAGCAAGCAGTTTAATTGCCGGAAGGGTGTTAATGGCAACTGACGACGAGAAATCCCAGGCACTGGAGGAACTCCTCAAGGATTCACTTCACACGCTCGACTCCATGGAAAAAATCGACCGGTTGCAGTCCCGGCCGGACTCAGCGGATGAGGCGGCCGGTGAAAATGACCCGGAACTGCCTGATGATGTCACCTTATTGGAAAGACTAGGCGACCTGACGGGGTTCGCGTTTCGGCTTGCGCGGCGCACCACTGGCACATCCCTCAAGGTCGGCCGGGCACTGATGGGATCCCAGGATCAGTTGAAAGCCATGCTCGCAGCTGGTCGAGGGCTTCGGGATCTGCGGGAAGTCGCCGGGCTTACGGTCAATGAGATGGCTGAAGCACTGGACCTTCGAGACAAGAGCGTTCTCGAGGCCGCAGAAAATGGCACGGCCACCCTTTCCTTTGAGCTGATTCTCCGATTGGCGGCGCTGTTGGCCCGCAATGACCCCGTGCCTTTTATTCTCAAGTACACCCGCACCTACAACCCCGACCTTTGGCGTGTCATGGATGGCTGGGGACTGGGCCGTCTACCCCTGCACTTTGAGCGGGAGCGTGAATTCATCAATATCTATCGCCGGCATGATGAGGCGCGCAAGCTCTCTGATGAGGGTTTCGCCCACGTACTCCAGTTCACCCGTTCAGCATTCGAAATGTCGCTGCATTTCGTCGCCGAACAGGAAGCCATAACCTCCGCACCGAAGGACGAAGCGGACGGCGACGCAGGCACGAAAAAAACAACCGCAAACCGAAGCAGTAAAGCCAGGGGCAAAAAGGGCACCGGGGGCTGACGCTGCCCCTGTTCCGTCTTACTTGCCTGCTCACTGATTCGCCTGCCTGTTCACTGACTCGCCTGCCCGGGCACTGAGCCGCTGGCCTGGTCGTTAAAAAGTCTCGCCATGCCCGACATATCGGGCCGACGCACTACGCCTCTTTCAGTGACAATCACATCAATAAGACCGGCGGGCGTCACATCGAAAACCGGGTTGAACGCCTCCACACCCGCAGGGGCAATCGTTTTCCCCTGGATCGATTTCACTTCGCAACCGTCGCGCTGCTCGATCGGAATGGACGCGCCTGTGGGCAGCGACATATCCACAGTGGATGAAGGCGCAACCACCATGACGCCAACCCCATGATGTCTGGCCAGAATTGCCAGCCCATAAGTGCCGATTTTATTGGCAACGTCACCATTAGCCGTGATGCGGTCGGCACCGACAATTACCCATTTGACCTCGCCGCCCCTCAGTATCTGAGCGGCCGCGCCGTCGCAATTAAGCACAACAGGTAATCCTTCACGCAGGAGCTCCCATGCCGTCAGCCGCGCACCCTGAAGCCAGGGCCGTGTTTCGTCCGCATAGACCCGGCTGAGAAAACCTGCGTCCCAGACGCTACGAATCGCCCCCAGCGCGGTGCCATAGCCCCCGGTCGCCAAAGCCCCCGTATTGCAGTGGGTCAGAATGGCAAAGGGCCCGCTCGCGTTCTCAAGCATCAGATCGCGTGCCAGCCGTCCCATCACTTGATTGGCCTCCGCATCCTCCTGGTGAATGGCAACGGCCTCGGCTGTCAGCACCGAGCGGGCAATGCCCAGGCTATTGCAGCCGGCCAGGCTCTGACGCATGCGCTCAAGCGCCCAGAAAAGGTTGACAGCGGTGGGCCGAGACTGGGCCAGGCGCTCAACATGGGCAGCAATCTGATCCCGCCAGTCAGGGTCATGCGAAACCTCAAGCGCGGCGAGCGCTACGCCATAAGCTGCGGCGATGCCTATCGCGGGGGCTCCGCGCACGGCCATGCCACGTATCCCCTCTACCACAGATTCAACATCCGTACATTCCAGCCATACCTCTTCCGCTGGGAGCAGACGCTGGTCAAGCATGCGCAGACAGCCGTCCTCCCAGACCAGGGCGTGAACTTTTTCTGGGGAATTTTTATGCGTCATGAAATCTCCGGAGAAACGGCAAAAAGACGAGGCTGGCATTATAAGGAAGACTGTTTATCGACGGTAATCCCGCCGGGCCCTGGGCTGCGACAAGTCGGCGCAATGCCAGTGACCGGCCCGGATCAAGCCGGTATACTTCGGGACACTCTAGATCGTCCCGACACAGGAAAGTTTCCCCTGGCCCACAGGACATCACGCGCTAACGGAGCACGCTAATGACAGATGCATTACGGCCGGTCGACCTGCTCATATCGGCGCGCTGGGTGGTGCCGGTTATTCCCGCGGGCGTTGTTCTGGATCATCATAGCGTTGCCGTGGACGCCGGGCGAATCATAGACCTTTGCCCAACGGTCCAGGCTCTGGAACGCTACAATCCCGCTGAACATGTCGAGCTCAGGGATCATCTGCTCTCACCCGGGCTGATCAACATGCATGGGCACGCGGCGATGTCGCTGTTCCGAGGTCTGGCGGATGACCTGCCGTTGCTGACCTGGCTTAACGATCATATCTGGCCGGCCGAAGGCCGTTTCGTTGATGAGAAGTTTGCTGCTGATGGTACGTTGCTCGCGATGGCCGAAATGCTCCGCTGTGGCACAACCTTTTTCAGTGATATGTATTTCTTCCCCGACGTTACCGCCGAAGTGGCCCAGCAGCACCGCATGCGCGCGCAGATCTGCATTCCCGTTCTGGACTTCCCCACCAACTGGGCCAGCGGGCCCGATGAGTATATCCAAAAAGGGCTGGCCGTTCGCGAGAGCTTCCGCGCCAGCGAGTTCATACAGGTGGCTTTCGGCCCACATGCGCCTTATACCGTATCGGATGAACCTTTGTTGCGGGTGGCGACGCTGGCTGAACAAGTGGGTGCAAACATTCAGATCCACCTCCATGAGACAGCGCATGAGATCGAGGAGGCCATGAGCAAAACCGGCATGCGTCCCCTGCGCCGCCTTGCTGAGCTGGGACTGCTCTCGCCAGCGCTGCAGGCGGTGCATATGACGCAACTGGATGATTATGATATCCAGCTGCTGGCTGAAACCGGCACCCAGGTGATCCATTGCCCCGAGTCCAACCTCAAACTGGCCAGTGGGTTCTGCCCCGTCGATAGACTCCAGCAGGCCGGGGTCAATGTGTGCCTCGGCACTGACGGAGCAGCCAGCAATAACGACCATGATTTGCTTGGCGAGATGCGCACCGCTGCGCTGGTCGGCAAGGCTGTGGCTAACGATGCGGCTGCTGTCAGCGCGCATCAGGTGCTGGCAATGGCCACCGTCAACGCCGCACGGGCACTGGGCAGAGAGTCAGAGCTCGGGTCAATCGAGACAGGCAAGTACGCCGACCTCATCGCGATAGACATGAGCGACCCTCTGATCCAACCTGTTTATGATCCGGTCGCCCATCTGGTGTACAGCACGAATTCCCGCCAGGTTTCCCATAGCTGGATCAACGGCGAAATCCATCTGCGCGACGGCGAGCTGTTACGCATCGACCTGATCGGGCTCCGTGACCGCGTGGGTCGCTGGAGCCGTCAGATCGCAAAAGCCGACTGAAACTCGGCAAGCCGTTGCGCCTGCTGTGCGCATTGCCAGCTTCGCCCAGCTGTTAATAACACCCGGTTAAACCTCTACAGGAAAAAGTCGAATGAACGCTCAAACCGATAACAGGAGCAACGTCGACCCGCAGGAAATCGCCAAGTTCGAGGCCCTGGCGAGCCGTTGGTGGGACCCGAACAGCGAGTTCAAACCACTGCACGACATCAATCCCTTACGCTTGAACTACATTGATCAGCGCGCCCCCCTGGCCGGCAAAAAAGCCCTCGATGTCGGTTGTGGCGGTGGCCTGCTTAGCGAAGGTATGGCCAACCGCGGCGCCCATGTGACCGGCATTGACATGGGTGAGGCGCCGCTATCGGTCGCTCGGCTTCACTGTCTGGAGTCGGGAGCCAAGGTAGACTACCGGCAGATTACGGTTGAGGAACTGGCCGATGCGCAGCCCGGCCAGTATGACGTCGTCACCTGTCTGGAAATGCTGGAACATGTGCCACAGCCAATCTCTGTGTTGACGGCCTGCGCCCGGCTGCTCAAACCCGGCGGCCAGTTGTTCGTCTCCACTATCAACCGCAACCCCAAGTCCTTCCTTTTTGCCATTGTTGGCGCCGAGTACCTGCTAAAGATGCTGCCCAAGGGCACCCACCACTGGCGCAAATTTATCCGTCCCTCGGAAATGGCCGAGTGGATTCGCAAGGCCGGGCTCGATGTCGGCGATCTCACCGGGATGACCTATAACCCCTTAACCAAGCAGTACCGTCTGGGGCGCGACGTCGATGTGAACTACCTTATGCAGGCGCGCAAACCCAGTTGAGCAAGTGAGTATAGCGACGAGTGACCTGAGAGCGATTATGGTTAGCCGATCCACAGAAAGATCAAACGAACAACCCGGTCCACCTTCTACGGTTCTCTTTGACCTGGACGGCACCCTGCTGGACACCGCGCCGGATTTCATCACCTGCCTGAACGCCCAGCGTGAAAGGCAAAACCTGCCGGGTTTGCCTCCCGACATGATCCGGCGGTCCGTCTCCAACGGCGCCCGTGCCATGGTCAAGCTTGGCTTTGGGCTGGAACCCGGACATGCCGATTATGAGCGCACTCACGGCGAGTTCCTGGACCACTATGAGGCGCACCTGGCGGTCGACAGTTGCCTCTTTCCGGGGATGGACGCGCTACTGTCCTGGCTGGAAGCCCGCGCGATTCCGTGGGGTATCGTCACCAATAAGCCCGAGCGCTTCACCGGGCCGTTACTCAAAGGGCTGGAGCTGGCCCATCGTTGTGCGGTAACCATCTGTCCCGACCACGTCACCAACCGTAAACCGCATCCGGAATCACTGCTGCTTGCGGCCGATCGGCTCGGCGTCGACCCGCGCAAAGGTATTTACGTGGGCGATCACCTGCGGGATATCCAGGCCGGCCGGGAGGCAGGTATGTTCACGGTTGCGGCCCGGTATGGCTATATCGAAGAGCCCGAGAAACTGGCCGAGTGGCAGGCCGATCTGATCGTTGACGATGCAGCCGCGCTGCTACAATGGCTGCAGTCGCGCAACGCCTGATGGAGACAGCCCCGGCGGTTGCACCAGAACACCCTTGAAATCCACCTCGTGCTGAGACCCCATGACCATACTCTGTAAACAAGACTATCAAGCGCCATCTGGCCTGCTGAAGGGCCGCGTTATACTGGTGACGGGCGCGGGCGATGGCATCGGCCGCAGCGCCGCTCTGCACTATGCAGCCCATGGCGCGACCGTATTGTTGCTGGGGCGAACCACCAGCAAGCTGGAGAAAGTCTATGATGAAATCGAGGCAGCCGGTGGCCCGCAGCCGGCGATACTCCCCCTGAACCTGGAAGGGGCCACCAGCCACGACTATCAGGACGTGGCGACCAAGATTGATGAGACCTTCGGTCGCCTTGATGGCCTCCTACAGAATGCGGGTATCCTCGGCCAGCGCGCCCCCCTGGAACACTACGACGAGCAGACCTGGCTCAAGGTCATGCAGGTCAATTTGCATGCCCCGGTTATGCTGACCCAGGCCATGATCCCGCTGCTGCGCCAAGCGCCCGACCCTTCGATCATCCTCACCTCTTCCGGGGTCGGCCGCACCGCCCGGGCCTATTGGGGCGCCTACGCCATATCCAAGTTCGGCATTGAAGGCCTCAATCAACTGCTCGCGGATGAGCTGTCAAGTGAAGGCAAACAGGTCCGCGTCAACGCCATCAACCCGGGTGCTACCCGTACCGGCATGCGTGTTCTGGCCTATCCGGGCGAGCCGCCGGCTCAAAATCCATCACCGGATGAAATAATGGGCACCTACCTGTACCTTATGGGTCCCGATAGCCAGGGTGTAACTGGTCAGCAGTTCGACGCCCAGCAACGCTAAATGATGGAACTGACTTTTTACACAACCGAGGGCTGCCATCTGTGCGAAGAGGCCGAAGCCCTTCTCCTGCAGATCCAGTTGCCCAGGCCGGTGCCGGTGGCCGCCGTAGACATCAGTGAATGCGCGGATCTGGTCGAACGCTACGGTACGCGTATTCCTGTACTCAGGCGCAGTGACAGCGGGCGGGAACTGAGCTGGCCGTTCAGTGCAGAGGATGTCCAGCACTTTGTCACGACAGACAGCTGACCCCAACTGCCGGCTTCGCCGCTGGACCTGAACCCGATCCAGACCAGAACGAGAACGAGACTGCGTATTCATGCTGATAATTATTTCACCTGCGAAAACCCTGGACTACGAAACACCAGTACCCGTCAGTCAACACACGATTCCCGACTTCCTGGAGGACTCCCGGGAACTGATCGACCAGCTGAAGCACCTCGAGCCGCACCAGGTCAGCAACCTCATGGGGGTCAGTGCCAAGCTGGGTGACCTTAACGCCCACCGCTTCCAGAATTGGCACACGCCCTTCACTACGGAAAACGCACGGCAGGCCATCCTGGCGTTCAAGGGCGACGTTTATACCGGCCTCGATGCCTACACCTTCAGCGAGCAGGACTTCGAGTTTGCCCAGGATCATTTGCGCATACTCTCCGGCCTGTATGGCCTGCTGCGCCCCCTGGACCTGATACAGCCCTACCGCCTGGAGATGGGGACCCGCTTTGACAACAAGCGCGGAAAGGACCTTTACGCTTTCTGGGACAGCATGTTGACTGAAGCGCTCAATGTTCAGCTGGCGAAAGACGATGGTGTCCTCATCAACCTGGCGTCCAATGAATACTTCAAAGCGGTGAAGCCCAAGAGCATGAACGGCACGATCATTACGCCGCAGTTCCGTGACTGGAAAAACGGTCAATACAAGATGATCAGCTTCTACGCCAAAAAGGCGCGTGGGCTGATGAGCACCTATATCATTCGCAACCGTGTAAGGCAGGTCGATGACCTCAGGGACTTCGACCTGGACGGTTACAGCTTCAACCCCGAACTCACTAAAGGTAATGACTGGGTATTTACTCGATGAATGTAGAAACCTTCGAACATATTTCCCTGATCGTTCTGATTGGCGGCCTCGTAGCCTTCATGGCTTTTATCGTCTGGGACCTGGCAAAAAAATCCGGGGCAGGCCGCTTCGGAACAGCTATGCTGTTTGTCACCCTGGGCGCTGGCGTCTTCGGCTTTCTGATTAAAACCGTCGTTGTCGAGGTTGTCCAGGCAGCAGGCTGAGCCATTCGGCCCCAGCCCCCTCGACCGACTGCCAGCGCGCGACTGCAACGCTGGCAAGACAGCTCCCAAATCCATATAAGCTCCTGGTGGCAGAAACCCCGGGGCACCTTGGTGGTGCTTCGCTTTGTTTACCATGCCGCCTCGAATTCAACTAAGGATCCGCCATGTGGTTTCGTAATGCCCGCTTCTTCCGTTTTTCCAAGCCTTTCAATACCGATCCGACCCGGCTTGAAGAAGCGCTGAATGAACATGTCTTCAAGCCGTGCGGCCCTCAGGACAGCTTCCGCCAAGGCTGGGTTTCGCCCTTGGGTCGCCAAGGCGAACAGTTGGTTCACTCGTCCAATGGCTACCACCTGATCTGCCTGCGCAAGGAAGAACGCGTACTGCCCTCTTCAGTCGTCAAGGAAGTAGTCGCAGAGCGCATTGAACTGATTGAAACAGAGCAGGGCCGCAAGGTCGGGCGCAAGGAGCAGAACGAGCTGCGTGATCAGGTCACTCTCGAGATGCTGCCCCAGGCCTTTACCCGTTCGCGCCACAGCTTTGCTTATCTCGCTCCGGCGGATGGCCTGCTGGTGGTCGATTCCGGTTCAAGCAAGCAGGCCGAAGACATCGCCAGTGCCCTGCGCCAGGCCCTGGGTTCGCTGCCGGTACGCCCGCCTGTTGTGCAGCAATCCCCGGCCTTCGTCATGACCGGCTGGATCAACGGCGACCTTCACCCCCCGACTGGTCTCGTTGCAGGTCAGGAATGCGAATTGCGGGATACAGGGGAAGAAGGCGGCATTATTCGCTGCCGCGGCCTTGAGCTACACTGCGGCGAAATTCGCAACCATATCGAATCAGGTATGCAGGTCACCCGGCTTGCTCTGGACTGGGAAGAAAATCTGAGTTTCCTCATCGACGAAGAGCTCACTATCAAACGCCTCAAGTTCGGAGAAACCCTTCGCGACCAGCTTGATGATATCGACAGTGACGACAAGTTAGCGAAATTTGACGGCGCCTTTTCCCTGATGACCCTTGAGATCTCGCGCCTGGTGCCGGTCATACTGGAAGCGTTCGGTGGCGAAGACCGTTCAGCGATTGTGGAGGAGTAGTTGGCTGCGGGCTGGTGCGCACCGCGCACCAGCTCAACGTGCCCCTCGTAGCCCCCAGCCGCCTGGCGCCTCGCTGAGGCGCTTAGCACACAGCCGGCACGGACTCCACCACACTCGACCTACCACAACTCCGACTCAGCTCCACCGGCCAACCTCTGCCGCTGCCAGTCATCTTCTGGATCGTTTAGCTGTAGCCAGAGATCGGTGACCTCTTCCTCAGGATTGTACTTGGTGTGAAAACCCAGCTTCCGGGCCAGTTTCAGCATTGGCTGGTTGTCCGGCAGCACGTTACCGATCATCTCGACCGTGCCACGCTGGCGGCAGTAGTCGATCATCTTCTGCATCAAAAGTACGCCCAGGCCCTCGCCTTTGCACTCGTCGTGCACCATTACCGCAAACTCGCACTGAAGATTGTCGGCGTCTGTCCAGACCCGCACGGTGCCCAGCGTCTCTTCTGAACCGTCCTCCCGCGTCGCATTCGCGACAAAGGCCATCTCCCGGTCGTAGTCGATCTGCACCATTTGCGCGACGTCATTGTGGGTGAACTGTTTGCGGTACTGAAAGAAGCGGTAGCGGATAGAGTCCGGTGACTGGCGTTCGTGAAACTCGATATGAGCGGGCTCATCCTCGGCGCGGACGGGTCGGATAATAATACGCCGGCCCGACCGCGGCAGGGTGACCCACTCTTCCAGCTCTCTCGGATAGGGGTTGATGATGGGCCGCGCGGGTTCGCCCAGATCAATTGCCACATCGACCGCAATGGCGCCTTTGTCGTTGAACAGCAACGGCAGAATCTCGATACCTTTTATCTCGGGGATATCGATCACTATCTGGGACAGAGTCACGAGCGTCTCGCAGACAGAGCGGATGTCCTGCTCCGGCTTCCGGCTGTATTCCTTTAGCAGTTTGTACATGTGGGTACGCTGCAAAAGCTCACGCGCAAGCACCATGTTCAGGGGAGGCAAAGCCAACTGCCGATCAGTCATGACATTGACGCTGGCGCCACCAGCGCCACACACCACCAGCGGGCCGAATACGGGATCCCGGGTAACCCCCACGCTAAAATCAATGCCGCCCATGTGCTGGTGGGTCGACTGCACCGCAAAACCAAGGAAGCCGCTCTGGGGGAAATGCCGGCGGTATTCGCGCAACAATAACTGGCAGGAATCCCGGATCGCATCTTCATCATTCAGGCGGCTGATAGTCGACTGGTATCGGCCCCGGCCGGTCTTCTCCTCAAGAAACGGATGGCAGCTTTTTTCATGGATCAAGGTGATATTGACCGGACCGCCCACCCGATGAAACAGCTCCACCGCTTCATCCATGTCATCCACGTACCAGGTCTCTACCGCGGCTATGCCGTAGTCCGAGATAATTTCCCGGGCCTCCTGGTTGGACAGGTGGTTACGGCCGCTGCGCAGGACTTCACTGACCACTTTCTGGGCTGCTGCGCGGTCCATGTTCAGCTCAGTAAACGACTCCGGGGTTTCCTTCAGTAGCCGCTGATTGCGCTGATGGTTGACATGGTGCATGAACGCCTTAACAGCTTTCTCGGGCGAGAAGAACGTGGGCACCCCAGCGGCGTAGAAATCATCCCGGGCGTCAAGGACGGAGCTCTGCCCGAGCCAACAGGTAAAAATGTTCAGCCGCGACTGCTTGGCGGTACGGATCACGGCGTCGGCAATCTGCAGATTATCTTCGGTCAGACTCGGCGCGTAGAGCGCCAGCACGTTGGACACGTTCGGGTCCCGCGCCAGGATCTGTAGAGCCTGGGCATAGAGTTCCGGCGAGGCGTCATAGTTCAGGTCAATTGGGTTCTTGCGGGTCCAGTACGGCGGCAGCAGTTCCGCCAGCTTGTCGATGGAGCTCTGGGACAGCTTGGCCAGGCTACCGCCCAGGGCCGACAGCCGGTCTACCGCCATGACGCCCGGTCCGACGCCATTGGCCATGATCACCAGCTCGTCGCGGCGCACACGGCGCATACGGGACAACGACTCCAGTGCGTCAAACATTTCGTCCAGCCCGTTGACCCGCAACACACCGGCGCGCTGCAGCACGGCATCATAGATCGGGTCTGAGCGGGTCAGGCCGTCGGGCAATTGCTGGGGCATCCATTCAGATTCGGGCACCCGCCCGCTTTTCACGGCGATGATCGGCTTGGTGCGGGAGGCTGCCCGGACGGCAGAGATGAACCGCCGCGGGTTGGGAATGTTCTCTATGTGCATGAGAATCGCACGGGTGTTGCTGTCCTGGGCCAGGTAGTCGATCAGGTCATCATGGTCGATATCCATGCTGTCGCCGAGGGTCAGGAAGTGGGAAAACCCCACACCTCTGGCAAACGCCCAGTCGATAATCGCGCTGGCAATCGTACCGGATTGGCCGACAAAGCCGATCTTGCCTTCGAGTACACCCATGTGTGCATAGGTGGCATTGATACTCCGGCTGGGCACCATGATGCCTATCGTGTTGGGCCCAAGAACACGGATCCCGTTCTTGCGTGCCGCGTCACGCACCGCGTACATAAGAGGTCTGCCGGTCTTGCTGTGGGCACGCGACATGCCGCCGGTCATGACCATCGCCGTACGCACGCCCGCCTCTCCCAGCTGCTTGATCACCTTGGGCACTGTTTCAGGTGGCGTACAGATGATTGCCAGGTCGGGCGAGAACGGCATGCGGCTCACTTTGGGCACACATAGCACCCCATGAACATTGGCGTAGTTGTTGCGGTTAATGACCAGCAGGCGCCCGGGGAAATCCGACGACATCAGGTTCCGAAGCACCATGCCGCCCAGGTTATCCGGTCGTTCGGATGCGCCAAGTACAACAATGGACGCGGGATTGAAAAGCGCCTCAAGGTAGCGCGTGCTCACAAATTAACCCCCTGCTAGTGTGTGCCGAATCGCCTGCCCGACAGCAGGTGTGTAGCCACAGGCCCGTGACGAAGTCGAGGTCTGCATGACCGGAAGGCCCGCTCGGGCAAACCTCAGGTTAACCATGGCCAGCTCTGAAAGCTGATACACTTTACAGGAAGCCGACCAGCTCCCTCACAACCATAAACAAAGCGGTTTGGTATGACCACTGCCTATATCAGCCATAACGACTGTGCCCTGCACGACATGGGGCCCGAGCATCCCGAAAGCCCTTCCCGGCTTGCCGCGATCATCAACCAGATTCAGGGAACGGAACTGGAACAGATGCTGGAATTTGTTCGTGCGGAGGAGATCCAGCGCGTCCAGTTGCAGCGCGTACATCCCGAGATGTACCTGCGCCAGCTCGACCTGATCAGCCCCGAGCGCGGCCGCGTTATGGCCGATCCGGACACCATCATAATGCCCCACACGCTACGCGCTGCGCGGCTGGCCGCAGGCGCTGTGTCCCAGGGTGTCGACATGGTACTGAGCAATCAGGTCACCAATGCATTCTGCGCGGTGCGCCCCCCAGGCCATCATGCCGAGCGCAGCAAAACCATGGGATTCTGTTTCTATAACAATATCGCTGTAGCGGCATGCCAGGCACTGACTTTTCACCACCTGGAGCGTGTGGCTATCGTCGACTTCGATGTCCATCAAGGCAATGGCACTATCGACATTTTTAATGACGACCCGCGGGTCATGGTCTGTTCCAGCTTCCAGCACCCCTACTATCCGTTCAGCCACTACCACAACCTGGGCGAGAATATCGTCAATGTGCCCCTGGACGCCCATACCGATGGCAAGACGTACAGGCACCGCATAGAACGCGACTGGCTGCCCCAGCTGGAAACGTTCAAGCCGCAGCTGATCCTGATTTCTGCTGGCTTCGACGGCCACCGGCTCGACCCCATGGCCGAAATGAATCTTGAAGATGAGGATTATGGCTGGATAACGGAGCGGATCGTGGAAATCGCAGAGAAGCACTGCAACGGCAGAGTCGTCTCAAGCCTTGAGGGTGGCTATCACCTGGAGGCGCTTGCCCGTAGTGTGGAGGCGCACCTGAAAGCACTGGCGGGGATGAAGCCCTGAGCTTGGGGATTCTCGTCCGCTGGGCTTTGGCACATGCTAGAGATTGGCCCGGGGTTTTGCTTCCGGGCCAATCGAGGTCAAGACGTAGAGGTCTAGCTTTTTAGCCGTTAGCGGCTTGCTGCTGTCCCAAAAACTCAACAGCTTCCTCGCGAATCCCGTCCCACGCTTCTTTGATCTGGCGCAACAGATGCGCGACTTCGTCCAGCTTGGCCGTATCATTTTTCAGGTTGGCCTGAAGCAGCGTCCGGGCCATATAGTCGTACAGGCTATCGAGTCTCTCTGCCAGATCCTGGCCTTTTTCGAAATCCAGAAACTCACGCAAGCTGCTGATGATATCAATGGTCTTGTTGATCAGCCGCCCTTTGCCTTCAAAATTCTTCGCCAGCATTTGAGCTTTAGCCATATTCAGGCGCTCCAACGCGCCGTTCAGCAGCAGCTGGATGAGACGGTGTGGATCAGCATCCGTCATGCTGGTGTGAGTATTAATGCGCTGATATTGCTGCAGTGCGTTCATGATCTGACCTCTTGTTCATCAATTAGCCGGACGTTCGGCTAAACAGGATTTTCTATTTGGAGTTCTGCGGTGCCAGGGCTGCGAGCTGTTGGGTCACGTATTCCTGGGTACTGTTCAACTGGGAAATCAGCGAGTCGGCGGCGGAGAACTGGGCTACGAGCCGGGCTCGAAGCGAAGCCATCCGGTCATCCAGGCGGATACGCTGGTCGGCTATGTCACTCAACGTCTCTCTAAGGCCTGCGGGTCGTTTAGTAAGCACCCCCTGCGACTCGGTCAGGTTGGCAACAAGCCCCACAATTTTGTCGCCGACGCCTTCGATGAAACTGACTGTGCCACGGTCGCCGGTGGCACCACCGGTAATCCTGACCTGAATACCTGATTCTGGCCCAGTGCCCAAGGCGTCGGAATACAGGGTTTGCCCGTTACCCAGCGCAGGCTTTCCATTGATCGTGCCGGCTACGTTAACACCCATCGTCCCGGTGCCAACGTTCAGCCCTAAGCTCGCCTGGATCGTCGCATCGGCCGCCGTGACGTTGACCGTCGACTCAGCGCCAAACCGGCCAGACTTCAACACCAGTTGGTCGCCCTCGAATGCGGCAGTCACTGACTTTCCGGCTGAGCGTAGCCCGTCGTTCGCCGCAAGTTGACCATTGATGTGGGTCAACAGCTCGGCCCTGGTGGCAAAGGCGCCTGAAAGAGTGAAATCCGCCGCAGTACCGTCGACTTCCAGGCTAAAAGTGCTGCCTGCGCCCATGTCGAACGCCGTTGCTGTGATTACATTGCCACTAATACTTCCCTGGGTGGCAATCTGAGTCACGTTAATGGCGTAGTCACCGGGCTGGGTGTTGATGCCGCTACGAAGAAACTTCACCTGGGGATCTGACGTACGGCCCTGCTCGGCAAAGAGCGCGGTCATGTCGTCCGGATGTGCCTCAAGCTTCTCCAGGAATTTGCTGCGATCAAAGTCCAGCTTGCCGGTTTCCCAGTTAGTCGCCAGCCCAACATCCGCCATGCTGCGAATAGGCGCGTTTTCGAGACCGGGCACCACCCGGCCCAAAATTCCGCGGAGTTGATTCTGAATGGTTCTGACGGTTGAGTCGCCGTTCAGTACGCCGCCGGTCTGGGTAGCAGAATCATACCCGGAGAGCTGCTTAATGGTGTCTTGCAGACTGTTGAACTTGTCTACGAACTCCTGGACCTTGTCTGCAACGGAAGCGGAGTCTTGGGTAATACTGATGGTCGAAGTGACCCCTTCCCCTTTCAGGTCGAAAGTTACCCCTTCGATCACACCTTCTATTGTATTGCTGGGCCGAACAACGCGGATGCCGTTAACTGTCATGACGGCGTCTTCAGCGGCGATGGTTTCTTCAAGACCCGCAGCCAGACTGGTCAAGCCGGTGTTGGCCGGGTCCAGGTCAGTCGCGCTGACTGTAATAGCATTGGCAGTACCAGACTTTTCAGCCGACATGACCAGCCGAAAGCCATCCCCGGTATCGACGACGCCAGCGGTTATGCCCATGTTCAGTTCGTTGATCGAGTCGGCCAGCCCCTGCAGCGTGTTATTGCCGCTGTCGATGGTCAGTGTTTTCGTAACACCCGCGGTAGTCAAAGTAAGCTCACCGGTTCCCACAGCAGTAGCGCCTTTATCGGCATAGCCAGGGCCTGCAGAAGCCAAAGAGTGAGCTTTGGCCAGGGTTTCCACATTAACTGTGTAGGTACCACGACTGGCCGCCCCGCCATCAACGGTAATTTCAACATTCGGGTTGGAGGACGTGCCCGCAAAGGAGCGCATGGCATCCGACGAGCTCAACGCTCGCATGGGTGCCTGCAGTTCGGTGACGCCACTGCGCAGCTTGCCGTACGCCGAGATCAGGGCTTCGGTTTCCTTAACCTGTGCGTTCAGCCGTGTTTCAACCGGCTTTCGCTCCGCGGAAACCAGGCTATCGACCAGATCAGAGTTCAGAATCCCTGAACCAACACCTAATGCAGAAATAGTTGCCATAGCGTTTTGCCTCTCGAGGCTTACTCTGCGTAATGCAGTTAACTGTTTATCGGCCGAGAGCGGCAAAACTTTGCCGCGGTGGCTGCCGGAATTGTAACGAAGTGTTCTCCAGCGGCCTTGTCCTGTGGCAACGCCCCAAGACAGAAACACCGCCGGCTCCAAGGGAGGCGGCGGTGCTGAACCATTTCACTGATAATCGATTAAAACTAGACTTCGATATTTAGCAATGTCAGCGGTTCGTCCTGCTGCAATTTCTCTGCCAACCTAAGAGCCAGCTCATCCGGTATCTGGCGGATAAGCTTGTCGGTTTCCTGGTCAACCACTTTAACGATGGTTTGTCCGCTGGTGTTATCCACCTGGAACTCCAGGTTCCGGTGCAGCGACTGAACATAATCGTTCAGTTGAGACACCTTTTCTGTCAGTTCCTTAGCTTTGGCCTGCTGTTCGGCCTGGTCTGCGCTCGCCTGAATCGACGTTATTGCCGAGCCAGACCGCGCCTTGGGGGCTGAATCAACAGGAACAATACGCTGGGAATCCGGGTTCCCGTCGGCCCGAGAGGATGAAGACACCCGGCCTGATTTTGGCTCGTTTGAGCTTACCAGTCTCAGATCGGGGCCGTTCAGATTTACGTCATACATAACGCACCTCACTCTCTAACGGAACTTGCCAGCCCCCGAAGGGGCTGGCGGTTACCGCGTTATGCCGATTACTGCAGGAGGGAAAGAACCTGCTGGGGCCTGGAGTTAGCCTGGGCCAGAACCGAGATGCCGGCCTGCTGGAGAACCTGTGCCTTGGACATCTTGGCGGTTTCTGAGGCGAAATCCGCATCCAGAATACGACCCTGTGCTGCGCTCTGGTTTTCCATGTTCGTTGCCAGGTTGGCAATGGTGCTCTCAAAGCGGTTCTGCACCGCACCCAGGTCTGACCGGAAAGCGTTTACCGAAGACAGTGCAGCGTCGATCGAGGCCAGGGCTGCAGAAGCACCGCTCACTGAGCTGATATCTACGGAGTTTACAGACAGACCGCTCGCGCCCATGTCTTTCTCAAAACCGATCGAGATGGTCTGACCTTGGTTAGCACCTACTTGGAACGAAACTGCCGAGCCAAGTCCACCGTCAAGTACTGATTGACCGTTGAACTGGGTTTCATCAGCGATGCGGGATACTTCTTCAAGGCGCTGTTTTACTTCAGCCTGCAGCAGATCACGGTCTGCGTCTGTGTTTGAGCCATTAGCCGCCTGAACAGCCAGCTCGCGGATCCGCTGAAGGTTGTTTACGGTTTCGTTCAGACCACCTTCCGCCGTTTGCGCCATAGAAATGCCGTCGTTGGCGTTACGCTGGGCTACTGCCAGACCGCGGATCTGGGTGTCGAACTTACTGGAGATCGCAAGACCCGCTGCGTCATCCTTGGCTGAGTTGATACGCAGGCCAGAAGACAGGCGCTGCATTGCTTCGTTGCTGAGGTTCTGTGACTTGTTCAGCTGGTTCTGTGCGCTCAGAGACGGAATGTTGGTGTTGATACCGAGAGCCATGATGCTTCTCCTAAAACTGTAAGAATGCTAGTGGAAGAGTCTGGCGCCGGTTCTGATTCAGGCTGCGCCGTCCTGTTACTAGGCTTAACGGCCTCGCCCGACGAACCTTTAACAAATCTTCAGAGTAAATTGTCAGCGAATGTAACCAGGCGGCCGAACGGCGCCTTAATCGCGCCAAAATTGCGGCAACATCCTTCCGCTCTTCATACAGCCAGGCTTGTATTTTGAAACATCCGCATTCAAAGAGTCAGCCATAAACAACAACCTACGGCTGAAATAAGAAAGTTGGCACGGCGCTCGCTTATTACGACTCAGCGTACTTTTTTTATCATTCGGCCGGCGGGCGTCCTTGAATCGGGCACTGCATACCGGCTTCCTTGAGCAAGGAGAACAACATGCCCCAGGTCATCAATACGAACATGGCTTCGCTGAATGCCCAGCGCAACCTGAACCAGACTCAACGCGATTCCGATACTGCCCTGCAAAGGTTGTCTTCCGGTCTTCGCATCAACTCGGCCAAGGATGACGCGGCGGGTCTTGCGATCTCTACGCGGTTCGACACCCAGATCCGTGGTCTCACCGTCGCCCAGCGTAACGCCAGCGACGGCATTTCCATGGCGCAGACAGCCGAAGGTGGTCTGAACGAAACCGTAAACAATCTACAGCGGATTCGAGAACTGGCGGTCCAGGCCGCAAACGGTTCCAACACCCCCGAAGACCGGGCGCTCCTGCAAGCCGAGGTTTCCCAGCGCTTGGATGAGATCACCCGTATCGCTAACGAGACCCAGTTCAACGGCCAGTCCGTGTTGGACGGTCAGTTGAACAGCGGCAACGATATCTCTTTCCAGGTAGGTGCGAACGAAGGCCAGACTATCGAAATCACTTTCGACAGTAATATGCGAGCCAGCGGGCTGGGGATCAACACGATCGACATCAGCACGGTATCAGGTTCGACCAGCGCCTTCGCGGCTATAGACAGTGCGCTTTCTTCAGTGAACGCCTTCCGCTCGGACCTCGGTGCGGTGCAGAACCGCTTCGAAAGTACGATTGCCAACCTGGCGACAAACATTGAAAACCAGAGCGCGTCCCGCAGCCGAATCATGGACGCTGATTTCGCAGCAGAATCTGCCGAGCTGGCCCGCACCCAGGTGCTTCAGCAAGCAGGGCTTTCCGTGCTCAGCCAGGCCAATGCCCGGCCTCAGCAGGTATTGCAGTTACTTCAGGGCTAAATCGCAGCCTTATCGAAAACGACATAGCGCTTTTGCAAAAGCCTACGTCGTTTTCTTTTTTTTTACCTATTCTCGAGACCAGGCTCTGCTTCTATGAGTCGCCTCACCACCCACGGATCTTCGTTCGTCGGTTTTGCCTCCACTACAGCACGCTGAAAATGATGAGGGAGCTCTTTGAGAAAAGCCTCAAACTCTTTCTTCCAGCCCCTCGAGAAGTGAATGAGCTCCTCGTCCGTCTCACAAGCCATGCCGTGTGAAAGGCCCACGTACAGGAAGTGGTGGATGGACCCTTTGAGCATTTGATAACCCATCATCTGTATTGCCACAGGAGTCTGACGCCCGCTTCCAGGACCGATCCTGTTCAGGTAGGCTCGAACTTCATTCCCTACCACGACCAGATCCCGCCTGCCGTTTAGCCTTGCGTGAGCCAGAATCTGAAGATAGGCGTTGGCACTCGATTTGATTTCTCTGGATAACAACTCGAGATTCTTACGCCAAAGCGGGATGGATAATTTACCGGTTTCGCTTGGGAGTAACCTGTCTAATTCAGTTACCGCGCTATCGTCATGTGATTCCAGCAGTTCATCCAGCGCTTGCGAGCTAAGCCATGGCGCGCCCTCAATGGCCGCCCCATCCGCGCAGTTGCGGATGTTCAATGCCAGCTTGGTACGGGACATGTCTTCGATAAACTGCTCGACCTGGCGCCTGGCAGCATAGTAATCAGTCCGCGTAAGGACGTATCCCCCATCCACTGCCGGAACCTCGAACGTCTTTATTTCAGATTGATCAGCCCCTGCCGTGGCACGCATCCGCGACGAGAACTCGGAGTCAGCAGTATCTCCGTAGATTGAATGGCGGGAGTGGTGTTGAGCCTTGTTTCTATAACCGTAGTCCGTTCCGAAGAGAAATATGTTTGAGAATCCGAGCGCGCACGCAATAGCCATCGCCGCATTGGTGCAGGTCGGATTACAGTAGTCCACCGCATACGCTGACGCATCCAACAGAGGTGGCAGATAGTTATTTCGTTTGAAGTAAAACAGGGTTTTGTCGAAGAGATCCGGGACTAGCGGATTAACATCAATGCTCGCCAGCAATGTGATCCCATGTAATGCTTCTTTACCAAGATCACTCAGAATTTCGTAAATGATGTAATCGGCATCGAGCTCCAGATGAAAATGAGGTTTGATCCCGTGGTTCAGCAGTGCACGCAGCCCGGTACCGGCACTTATCACAATCGCCTTGTTGTAGTGCCGCTCGATATCTGCAATACGCTTATCAATTGACGGACCACTCCCAACCACAAATACGGGCTGCTCAGACTGGAGTTTGAATTTCGGTTTCAGGTAGGGTCGCGCCGACTCTATGTTATGCACTACGTTATTCAACCCGCGCAACTCGAAGTCATAGCCACCCCAGTTAGCCCCAACTATCGGAAGGTCTCTCTCCAGATCCTTCGCCGTGCGAAATAATTCAACATTCGCAAGGTGGTTGTAGTAGATGGTAAAGAAAGGATAGAGAGGGACCATTTCGGCGAGTTTCCCTCCCAGTACCCGCCGGACATTAGCGGAGTCTGGACTGACTGGAATGCTGAATGAGATAGAACAGCCTTTTCTTCGGAAGCGTGTGCAGATAGCCTCCCAGTCGACGGTATAGAGACTGGCGGCGAACCTTTCCGCGTCAGGTTCAAAAACGACTGCATCGACGATGTCGGCTTTGGTAGCTAGCGCTTCAATGTGATAACCCAGGCCACAACCTAAGAACACAACGGACGGGAAAGACTCACCCCGGAAGTAACCCTTGAAGTTTTCTTTATTAAAAGACGAGTACTGGAAACACTGGCGGACAGCGTGACTCGCAAATCGATTGGGGTTATAGCTGCTTATCTCCGACGGGGCCAATGTCAACATGGCTTTGTCGCCGGGGTTTTCGGAGAGGAATTTGTCTACCTCATCCCGAGAAAAGCTCTGAGCATGATTACGATAGACAGTTTGGCCATGATCCGTCAGGTCTACGTCAGTTAAGCCGGGCGTGACAACGAGTTCGATGTGATTCAGCTGAAGCTCGGCAAAGAAGTCGTAGAGCTCTGGGCGATACTTGCGGAAATAAGCCAGGTTATTCACACGGCGGCGAAGGAAAGGCGCTGCGATGTCTTCGTCTGTTTCTGCCATAAGCTAGTCTCTATGAAAAGGGTGCCATCCGGCCCGGAAATGTGGCTCCATGACGCCAGCGATGATTTAGAGAGTTTATTGATCCAGTGTTGCCAGGATACACGCTGCCGCACGCTGCAACCCTCCAGCGGCACCTAATCCGTCCGTCCGAGCTAACAGCTTTTTTCTAGCATGATCGGAAAGGAGTAAATGAGACAAAAGCTTTAGTCCATCCTCCGTAGGATCGACACAGAAGAGAGCATCTTGCTGGCGGATTGTCTGCCATTCCACCTCTTCGATCAGGCCAGGGGCGGGCAATATTGCTACAGGAATACGGTTAGCCAGCAATTCCAGCACAGTATTACCATAAACAGACAACACGACGGTAGAGGTCAACGCAACCGACGCAATGTCGTCCTGAGCTTCCAGTATCGACCATTTCAATCGGCATTTTGATGGCAGTCTCGGAGGTTTGGCATAGGGCCCTTGGAGCCATTGCACCATAGTATTTTCGGGTAAGATCCGGTCCAGGAGCTGCGGCAGTTCACCACCATAGCCAATGGCATCACTGCTTCCCGTCATCACTGTAAGTAGTGGCCTATCGGTGACCGGCAACTCGGTCACCGGCGACCATATCGGAGCCAGTGCATAGCCTGGTCCAGAGAGAATATTCTGGGCTTGTTCTCCGCGATACACCAAACACGGCACCACTATCTTTGACAACGCTCGATGCCAGGGCCATAGGCGATCCAGACCAACGACTCTTTTCCCCTGCGCAACCAGTTCACCCAATACGTCTAGCAGCTTCTCGGGGTGCTCCATTCGATCAGGGAAAAGGTCCACTACAACCAGTGCGGGAAGGCTATCAGCCGTCAAGCGGTTTAGAAGATCCGCTTCCGAATCAACCCACTCGTGATTAACCGTTCGCAAACAACCCAGGGATTGGGGCGTACCAACAACCCAGAGCGTAACGCCAAATCCAGCCAACTCGCAAAGCCGCTCTGCCAGACGAACTGACCTTACCAGTTGCCCTAATCCTTTAGTGGGACCGGCCTCAGTCACGAAAAGGACGCTACCGTACTTGCGGTAGCCCGACTTTTGCATGACGTGGCTGTTGATACGTCCGGTGCCTGTGCTCCGCACCTTTTCGACCACCCACTCCAGAGACACTGGCCCTTCATGGCTCGCATACCACTGGCAGTAAAGCTGATCCATAAAGCGCCAGTCGGCAGCAGTATCCACCGACATGCGAAAGCCGGGACCATAGAATTCATCAGCATCCCGAACCATGCCCTGCTTCAGGGGCGATCCCTTCGTTAGTGCCAGGCCAACGTGCTCCTGCTCCAGGCTGGATTGACTGCGGGCTACCAGTTCATCCCAGCCGGCTCTGCTCAGGCATAAGATCCCCTCATGAATCACTGTTTCACCCAAGCGCCCGGGCTCCGGCACAACCTGCTCCCAGTCCGGATTATCGTGAAGGGCCTGCAAGGCTAACCGAATGTAACCCTGGCTGACCAAAGGACAGTCACCGCATACATAAACGACTCTGCTGGGCTGATAATTTCGAACAACCGCATCCACACGACCTACTACGTTATCGACGCCACCATCGTAGGTGACAACGGCAAAACCCGATTCATCGCCCAGTCGCACCAGTTCCTGGTTGTAGTCGTCAGATGTGGTTGCTAGCACAGCCGGAACACCGGTCGCAGCCAATCGCTCGAATATTCGAACAATCATTGGGACACCTGCCAGGTCAAGCAAGTGTTTCCGCGGTAGCCGACTGGAATTTAGCCGAGCTCCAACCACGATCAAACTGTCAGTCCGCCGCACCTCAGACATTTTCATTCCCTTGAACCCAAGCCTGCAACGTATACCGGAACGCAGGTAGAATACCGTCAGGCTTCAAGGTTTCATCGGCCTCGATGAGCGAAAACCACATTCGGTTTAAGTACTTTCGATTAACCTCAAGAGACGACACCATCGGTAGAGCCGCACATTCTGACGGTTCCCAGGTCAAACGTAATCCACACGAGCCCGAGCCAAACTTAAACTCACCCGTAGTAGCACCCAACCCCGCTGATGCGCTCACGATAGAGGAGACCGGTCTTCCGTGATCAATATCCTTGTCCACAACAATGCGCTCTTCAACGTCCCCGCCGTTGTGACAGGCGAACCACGGTCGATTTCCACAATCGATTAGCGTAATAAACCCCAGACGCAATGAGGCTTCAGGCCTTTTCGGCCCAGCAAAAGCAAACCCGCACTCGATCTCGTTTTCACTGATCCAATAATGTTTGACCAGTCGACCCTGCGCAGTCTCCAGCCCGGCACTAACGAGCATACGCCCGTCTGCCTGACTCAGCGCCCAATCGACAGGAGCCAGATCGGTAACCCTGTCGCGCTCCCGGAACCGCTCCATTACCAAGTGGTTCGAATAGTAATCGGCACTAAAGCCTATGTGATCGAAGTGACCATGAAAATGCGTTCCCATCACCGGCTCCCAGTCATGCTCGACAAAGGCCAGCGAGACGATACTCATCCCTCGCTTCATATTCAGAACCAGGCGCAGCCCAGGAGTCTCAATCCTGAGATATCGCCGAGACTCATCGAGGTTTACCGTCATGTTCGTGGGAACGCCGGGCTGTGCGGTATACGACGCCGGGACTGGCGGCTGAACATTCAGGCCAAGCTCAGCGCGCAAAGCATCATAGCGTCGCTGGGTTAGATGAGTCCTGAAATCGCTGGCCCACAACCGACACAGATTACGCCACTCTTCACTTGTGGTTACCGACGAACTCTGTAGCGCCTGGAATCGCTGAAAACAGAGACTGTTCAGCACAAGGTCATTACGCCCACTCAGGGCCCAACGAGTAATATTGTACTTTGCTTGTTTCTTTACGCTAATGGGATAGTCCGCTGTTGCCAGCGTCAAAACCGGCTCTTCCCGCCAATGCGCCAGGGCCTCATAAGGAAGCACCAACTGGTACCTTTCCTGACCAGAGATCGCCTGGAACAATCTATCCAGGCGCTCCCACTCACCGTGGCCTTGCTCTGCCTCGACGGTGTAACGCCCGGGACGGTAGTCGAAAACTTCTGCATCACTGCCGTAAACCGGGAAGCACTGACAATCCTGGCCCACCAGGCGGTCCAGCCCATCCAGGTAGTCTTCCAGGGTAATATCGTTATGGGCGTAACGTTGAAACTTCTGAAACGCAACGGCACTGTTCCAGATAACTTTAATGGGCTGACCACTTGCACTTACCAAAGTGGACGGGCGGTGAAGCATGTTCCTCTGCCAGTCAGGGTTGTGGGATGACGGGTTGTCCCACTCAATCACAACAGCCTCAAACCCCGTTTCAAGGTAGATGTTCAATAGCCCAGGTGACACCGCCTGCTCATTGATGAATGCCAACCTGGGCGTCACTCCGAGAATTTTCTGATAACCCTGCTGCCCCAGTCGAAGATTCCAGCGGTTTACTTCGGCGGGCACGAGCGGCCCGATGATCTGACTGTCACCACTCGCAATGAGTTCACAATGACCGGCCTGCAGCAGACTACGAAAAGCTTCGATCCAATCAGGGGCGATCCTTTGAATACATTCAAGCGTATAAAGTGTGATCTCAAGCCCAAGGGGAACATTTCCCGATTCGGCCTGCCTCAGCAACGGCCAGTAACAGCGGCTTACCACATCGGCATGCGCCTCTATCTCAACTGAGGAAAATGCAAGATTCAGGTGAAAAATCGCGTATAACTGGGTAGGGCTACTCCTCAACATAGCTCACTCGGATTCGTGCCAGTGCACCCTGGGCTCGAGCAATAGCCTGCGTTTTGTTATCACCGGTGGCGATGGCAAAACCGGCCCTCTGGGTGTGATTGGCCAAGGCTTGCAAACGATCACCGGGGTGAAAAAAGAGGGAAAGCATCTCGATACCAGGCTGGTTTCGGGCTTCAGATTCACCGGAGATAGCAGCTATTGTGCCGGCAGGCAGATCCAGATAGCGAATAGCCACCGCTCGCCATTTTTTGGGGGTCACGGTAAGCGGATCCAAGTGAAATCCAAGGGCCAAAAGGATGGCCTGTTCCACGAAATTGACGCCAGTGGCCAAAGGAATCTGGGTAGTAGAAAAGTAGCCCCCCGACAACCGTCCTGCGATTTCGATCACCTTTGCGCCGTCGGGTGTCAGCACCATGTCCCCCTTTGCGACACCCGAATGGATATTTAATGCCAGTGCCGCTCGCTCTACGGTTTCGATTACGTTCCGCTGCTCATCCTCAGTTAATGCACTGGGAGCATCGCCACCGTTCTCGATCATGTAGGGACGAGTTCTCTCCAACCACTCATAATTTCTGTCCGAAAATCCCAGAGTGAAACAGTGGCCATCGTCAATCAGAGTCTCTGTGCTGATCTGCTGCCCAGTCAGGTACTCTTCCACCATGACCCGACCGGTCGGGGATTCCTTCTGGGCCAACCTGAACGCCTCTGGAAACTGCTCTTCCATGTCCAGCAGCAGCACACCCCGAGCACCACGACTGTCTACGGGCTTGATCACCATCGGCAGGCCCAACTTGGCCGAAGCCACGTGCATATCTGCAACACTACTCACCGCCGCAAACCCCGGTATAGGTATGCCACAGGCCTTCAACCGCTGCTTCATCAGCAGTTTATCTGCCACCCAGTGAGCTGACTCCAAGCTCAGCCCGGGCAGCCCAAGCGCCTCTTTTATTTTGGCTACGCTAACCGGCACATCTGCACACATGGCAATCACACCATCAATTACTGTGCCTTCATCGCGTAATTGAATAGCTGCAGCCGCCAGGCCATCGGCATCGTAGGTACTCAATACCAAGGTGTGATCAGCCCAGGCAAACCCAGGTGCTTGAGGGTTGCCGTCCGCCACGACAAGACGAAGGCCCATCGCATGGGCAACTTTGATACCCTCGACTCCCTCGATACCGGCCCCTATGATCAATAAGGTCTTTCTGACTAGGCTGTCGGCCATGATCTAGCTCAAATCAAATGGTCAGGAAAGGCAGGAGAAGTATCAGTGCGCACGAGTATCGTCAACATTATGCAAACGAAGGGTTGTCACCCCTTTATCGCGTAACCACTGCAACGAGTCGTAGATTTCTTTTTCTGAGGCATAGGAAGAAATAATGACTGCATCGCCGGGTCTCCAGTCAATACTGTCCGGGGACTCACACCACCAGTCGCCCTGACGAATTCCCCACTTCATCGACGAAGTATCCGTAAGCCCCGTGACGGTCGTATGCTCGAGCAGATCGGTATTGGCGACGAGTTGACTCGTATGTATTCCGGCTCCCCAGAGGTAAACTCTATCGGCTTCAAGCAGCCCCTTCTTGATACTCTCGACGCAGGCCTGCCAGTACAACAACTCCTGTTCCCTGTATGTTTGTAAGATAGCTCGGTTGCACTCCGGGTCCACCTTATCGGGACTGATGTGGTTTTGCGGTCTGGTACTAGCGAGAACACCGATCGCCGGGGATAAATTACTGTTGTAGTGCTCAACCACTGACACTGGTGAATAGCCAGCCTGGACTAACGACCCAACCAGGTTCTCGCGGGTATAGTAATTGATGTGCTCAAATGAGAAGAAACCCGGACACAAACTAGAGTTTCGGGCCATCAGCGGCACTTCAACATAGATAAAACCTTCTCCTTCTTCAGGGTGTAACTGCCTGCACTTCTCCAGAACCGACTGCGGATCGTACAAGTGCTCCAGCACGTGAGTCAGGAGAATCAGGCCGAATCGCCTGGCCGTCTCGAACCCCTCCGCACTACCAACAATACAATCGATACCGTACAACCGCTGCGCAATCTCCACAGATGCCTTACCTGGTTCCACACCAAGCACCTGATCAATGCCCGCTTCCCGGAAGCGGTGCAGCGTGTAACCATCGGAGCTACCAATCTGAAGCGCGCTTTTCGGCAATGCGCCAATCCCGCGACGAATAAAGTGGATCTGTTCGTCAAGGTCACGGATCTTGGCTGCGCTAGGCATTTCCTGCCGCCCGGGATTAGTGTAAATCGCAAGGCTGCTATAGAACGTCATCATGTCTTCAAAAGGCACCGATGGACTCTGACAGACCGAGCCACATTCCGGACACACCGAAAATCCGATCTCTGCGGGCGCTAGCCCCGGAAGCACCCAGGTTGCTGAAAACACAGGATCAACCTCATGCGAACACAAAAAACACTGGCGGATCACGAGGCCTCCCCGACCCAGGCATAAATAACCGATTCGAACAGGTTCTGCGAGTGGTGGGCAAAACAGAATTGATAAGCTGGATTGACTTCATGAATCTGTTTCAGCAGCTGCCAAAGCTGCTCAGGCTCATGGTAAGCACTAATGGCCAACCGGGGCTGTTGCTCCTGCAGAATCCTGGCCGCCCCGGAAATCACCTGAGGTTCTGCGCCTTCTACATCCAGTTTGATGTAATCAACCCGCTCCCCTAACTCCATGCAATAGCCATCAAGATCCCGGGCTTGGATCTCGATAACCGTTCCTTCACCAGAGCCATTATCTACACGCGCTTGCATTGTATGGGTGGCTTCACCGGAGCTCAGGAATCTCAAGGTTTCGGTACAGTTCCATAAACCAAAGTGAGAGACAGTTACGCCTGAATAGTCACGCTCATCGATCAATCTCAACAAGATCTCACGGTTATCTGAATCTGGCTCGAAACAGTGAATCCGAACGGAGTCACCCAGCCTGTGTTTCAGCACTTCAACCGTATCTCCTTGCCAGGCCCCCCCATCCACATAGGTATCGCCGGAAGTCGGGGACACCTTGGGGTGGAAATAATGCTCAAAGGTGGCCGGCTGCAGGTAGACCGGATCAAGGGTCTGGCGATAACGAACGCAGCCCAGAAATGCCTCGAGGTCCGGGCCGTTCAGAAAACGGGCAGCAGTTTCTAGAGCTGGGATAGCGCTAAAGCGCTCAGGGTCAAAATGGTTCTTCCATCGCCGGAAGTCTGTACAGAAACTGAAGTCGTAATAACGTACTCCATGCTCATGCAGTTGCTGCGCGATGTCCCTGGCCCGAAAACTGGCGATCAACACAACAGGCTGTTCTTCATAGGCCTTTTCGGGCGCCATAACAGGTTTACCGTGGAATTCTCCCCCATGTTTGGCCTGGTCGTTGTCCAGATAATAACTCACTTCGATGCCGTACTCGGCCAATAGCTCAGTCAATGATGCGCCGCCCTGCCCCGTGCCAAACACGGCAACCGAGGAGAATGACCGCAACAATTGCTCCGGAGTGGGCCAGTGCTTGGTGGCTGCGATACTTGCTAGAAGTTTTTCCACAGTGTCGTCTCGACTCCCAGATCTAATCAATTGAAATGCATGCCGCCATTCATATTCAGCGTCTGGCCACTAAGGTAAGCCGCCGCGTCCGAGCAGAGAAACTCCAGCGTTGCCGCAATTTCACCGGTGTCGGCTAATCGCCCCGTTGGAATGTTGCGGACTTTCTGCTGACCTTCAGGTGTTTTCAGTTCATTGGCGGACATATCAGTCGCCACAAGACCGATTGCCACTGCGGTAGATACAACGCCATCCCCGGAATAGATTTTGGCCAGTGAGCGCGTCAGGTTGATCAGTCCCGCCTTTGACGCGGCATAATGCACCTGGTTAAAACCGCCCCATTGGCCACCAATGGATGAGATATTGATAATCCGGCCCCAGCCTTGCGCTAGCATGTCCGGCAGCACTTCCTGCGTGGCGGCAAAAGGTCCCTGGAGGTTAATTGCCATCATCCGGCTCCAGTCTTCGTCCGTGATCGTGTTAAACGGTTTCTCCTGAGCAATGGCGCCGTTGTTCACCAGCACTGACACGGGCCTGCCAAAGTGACCGGTGAGCTGCTTTACCGCCGCCTGTATACTGCTGCGGCTGGCATAATCGAGTTCGATCGCCAGTGCCTTGCCGCCCCTTACCTGGATATCAGCCACTACCGCTTCAGCCGGTTCACGCCGGCTACAATAACCAACCCCGACCAGATAGCCACATTGGGCCAGGTGCCGCGCCACTTCTGCGCCGACACCGCCCGATGCGCCGGTTACAAGCACCAGCCGGGCTTCGTTCGCGGCATCAATCATGGCTGTTCAGCTCCCGGTAAAACGCAAGTGTTTTGCTGATGATGCTGACTGCATCGAGGCCATAATGTTGCGCCAGTTCATCCGGTTCGCCAGAGCCACCTATGACATCCTCGACGCCAATTCGCCGCACCGGCACCAGTGCCACTTCACTTAATACCTCAGCCACAGCACTGCCAAGGCCTCCGATAATATTATGGTCCTCGCAGGTCACCACCAACTGGGTGCTACGGGCCGATTCGATCAGTAATTCCCGGTCGATCGGCTTGATACTGGGCATATGGACCACCCGCGCCGATACACCTTCTTTTGCCAACTGTTCAGCAGCTACTAAAGCTCTTTGGGTCATGACCCCGCACCCAACCAGAGTCAGGTCACGGCCTTCCCGCAGTACTCGGCCCTTACCGATGGTGAACTCTGGCTCGGCGTCGAAAACGTTAGGACACGGGCTGCGCCCGGTCCGCATGTACGCCGGGCCCTCATAGTTGGCCAGGGCGCGGGTTGCAGCTGCCACTTCATGGGCATCGCAGGGTGAGAGAACCACCATGTTTGGGATCGCCCGCATGCATGCCAGATCTTCCAGGCACTGAGCCGATGCGCCATCGGGTCCCACATCGAGACCTGGATGACTGGCGATCAGCTTCACGTTCGCGCCTGAGTAAGCAACCGACAGACGAATCTGTTCCAGCCCTCTCATCATGAAGACAGCAAAGGTGGTTACGAACGGCTTCAGGCCCCGATGCGCCATACCTGCGGCAACACCGACCATATTCTGTTCAGCAATGCCACACTGAACAAAACGATCGGGATGCCTTTTGCGAAAGTGATGCGCTCCGGTGCCGCCAGCCACGTCAGCATCAAGTACGACGATGGCAGTGTCGGTCTCTGCAAGCTGGCTGATAGCCTTACCAAACGCTTCGCGCAATGAATCTGACTGCTGGCCGACCAAAGCCGGCGCCGCATTTGCCTTCGCTTCAGCGGACATGGCCGTACTCCTCAATTTCCGTAACCCCGCATCCCAGCGCGGTCATCGACTGTTCGAACTGCTCTCGGGACATCGTGACGCTGCCATGCCAAAGCGGCTGCCCCTCCATGAAGTCAACACCCTTGCCCTTAGTGGTATGAGCAATAAACACCTGAGGTCCGGCAGCCTGCCCACTTTCTTCTAGAGCGCCTTCAATGGCACCCAGATCATGACCGTCTATCTCAGCTACTCGCCAACCAAAGGCTCGCCATCGGTCAGCCAAAGGCTCCAGACCGCATACTTCCGAATTGGCACTGTCACTCTGCAGCTTGTTGTAATCTACAATCACTGTGAAGTTCGCTAGCTTGTGATGAGCTGCAAACATGGCCATTTCCCATACCTGCCCTTCCTGCAGCTCGCCGTCACCGACTAGGGCGTACACTCGATCTTTGCCGCCATCCAGTTGCATAGCCTTGGCGAGTCCGGCAGCAAAAGATACGCCCTGCCCCAATGACCCGGTACTCACCTCCACCAGGGGCAAACGACTGACATCAGGATGCCCTTGCAGTCGGGAACCTAACTTGCGGAGCTGCCCCAGCTCTGCGCGGCTCAGCAAGCCACGGCTGGCCAACGCAGCATAGAGAACCGGTGCAGCATGACCCTTGGATAGCACAAAATAATCGTCGCTGTAGCTATCTGGCCGACGCTTTGGTGGCGCCATAGTCCTGTGGAATAGGACCGTCAGCAGGTCAGCACAAGAAAGTGCTCCGCCGGGGTGGCCCGAGCGTCCCTGATAGATCGACCAGATAGCGTCACGACGCATCTGGTTCGCAATGAGCGGCAACGGCTCGCCGTTGAACTTTGAATTAACTTTCACAGATATCATTTAAGCCCGCTTTGCAGAATTTTTTTACGCATCAGCCTGAGTGGCCGCAGACCGTCATCGGGGTCAGCTCTCCAATCGCGATCAGATTCTTCGCTGGGCGCAAGCTGTTTTTCAGGACTCCCATCAATAACCTTCCCTTGCCGGCAACTGGCCACGACTGAGGCTATTTGTTCCGGCAGCCAACAGTGACCCGCTGCATACTCGGCGCCGGTTGAATCCAGATCCAGATGAAACTCGATAACACTGGCGCCCCAGCGATGAACAGCTCGGTTAATCACCGCTGGAGATACCGAATGATCCGACCAACCAACCTTGACACCGTAACGATCGCGGAAACTTTCGAGTACCGACAGGTTACATTCATGAGGAGGTGTCGGGTACGCAGATACGCAGTGCAACAAGGTAATATCAACAGCACCGGCCCGCCTGAGGCAGGCGACCGCCTGATCGATTTCGTCAAGCGATGCCATGCCGGTCGAAAGCACAACCGGCAGCCCGCTTCTGGCGCAAGCTTCCAGCAGATCCGACCATAACAGCTCATATGACGCTATCTTGAAGAAATCCACGTACGGTGCCAGCTCTTCCACTCCTTTCAGGTAGAAGGGCGTACAGGAAAACAGTAAACCCCGTTCCTCGCACCGCTTCTTGAGAGCGGGCAGGAACTCCAGGGGTAATTCCCAGTTTTTTCGAGCTCGATGACTCTCACTGACGGCCAGAACTTCCGGTGCAAAGAGCTCATCGATTTTGAACAATTGGAACTTGACTGCATCGCAGTCAGATTTCGCCGCGCTGTCGATAAACTCCAGACACCGCTGCAGATCCCGGTGATGATTACTGGACACCTCGGCAATGAAGCACGGTTTTCTCGAATCCAGCACTGTCATGTTCCAGTTTCCCGCAGACTTTGCGTTAAAGCATTAACCACCTGGTCTTGCTGCTCTTCACTCAATTCCGGATACAGGGGCAACGTCAAAGCAGAGCTGTAATAGGATTCCATCCCAGCAAAGCGATCTCCGATCGGCTGCTCAGGCATGTGGTAGGGTTGGCGATACACTGGAATGTAGTGAACATTGACCCCAATACCAGACGCTCGCATCTGGCGGAAAATCAGATCCCGGCGAGGCACTGAGACGACAAACAGATGCCAGCTCGACTGTTCCACAGCCCCTTCCAGCATGCTCACCCCGCTTTCAAACTCTAACAGTGCCCGATAGCGCCCCGCCAGGGCCCGCCGCCGGCTGACAAACTGATCTAGTTGCCGCATCTGGGACACACCCAAAGCAGCCTCCAGATCGTTCATACGATAGTTAAAACCGAGGGCGTGTTGCTCGTAACACCAGGGCTCCGCCGGGAGTTGCTCGAAGGTCTCCGCCTGCCTCGAGATACCATGACTTCGAAGCAGACGCGCCTCGTCGGCAAGCTCCCCTTGATTCGTCATCAGTGCGCCGCCCTCCCCGGTCGTGATCATTTTCACCGGATGGAAGCTGAATACTGCGATGTCGGAATAACGGCAGTTGCCCACCATTACATTGCCATTTTCAGCCCCCAGGGCATGGGAAGCATCTTCGATAACCCTGAAACCATATTCACGCCCCAGCGCGGCAATGCCAGCCATGTCACATGACTGACCTGCAAAATGCACAGGAATAACGACTTTGGGGAGCCTGCATGCTGCCCTTGCCACTTCTAGTTGCCTATGCAGCGAAGCGACAGACATATTGCCCGTGGCCGGATCAATATCAACGAACTCAACCTGAGCCCCGCAATACAGCGCACAATTAGCCGACGCTACAAACGTATTGGGGCTAGTCCAAACCCTGTCGCCAGCACCCACTCCAAGTACCAAACATGCCAGATGCAAAGCCGCCGTGGCACTACTGACTGCTACCGCGTGTCCGGCGCCGGTATAGTCACACAGCGCTCGCTCGAAAGCGGGCACCATATCTCCCTGAGTCAGGAAATCCGACCTGAGCACAGACTCAACAGCCTCAATATCCTGTTCAGACAGGCATTGGCGACCATAGGGAATCAAAACCCGGCCCTTCTGTTCAGTTCTCTGATCCCGGCATCATCGAGAAAATCAGGATTGGTGCCGGAACAATAGGAAAACCCTTGCTGCACCAGCTTTCCTTTTTCCCCCAGCCGGTTGGTGGCGTAATCCAGGTTTTCGTCATAGAACTTGATTGCGGGCTTAATCACGAAGTGGTCATCAAACTCCAGTGTCACGTGACTATCGTCTTGAGGACACATAATCTCGTGCAGCTTTTCTCCGGGGCGGATCCCGACAACCTCGTGCGGCAAGTCAGGGGCCATGACCTTTGCCAGATCAGTGATCCGAACCGATGGGATCTTGGGCACAAAAATCTCCCCGCCATGCATACGGGCAAAACTTTTCAGAACGAACTCAACCCCCTGCTGAAGCGTTATCCAGAACCGCGTCATTTTTTCATCGGTTATCGGCAAAACCTCGGCATTCTCGCCGATCAGCTTCTGGAAGAACGGAACCACCGATCCTCGGGAGCCGAGGACGTTGCCGTACCTGACCACTGAATAACGGGTGTTGCGCTTGCCCGCCATATTATTGGCGGCTACGAACAGCTTATCTGAGGCGAGCTTGGTGGCACCGTAGAGGTTTACCGGATTCGCGGCTTTGTCGGTGGAAAGCGCGATAACCTTTTGCACGCCATTGGCCAGGCACGCCTGGGTCACATTCTCGCCGCCGTATATGTTGGTCTTGATACATTCGGTGGGGTTGTATTCCGCCGCGGGGACCTGCTTCAGGGCTGCCGCATGCACTACGAAATCTACATCACGCATGGCCAGATCCAGGCGTTGCCGATCCCGTACATCGCCCAGGAAGTACCGCATACAGGGCGCATTCAGCACCTGCTGCATCTCGTACTGCTTGAGTTCGTCCCTTGAGTAGACAATAACTCTGGAAGGCTTGTAGCGCTCTAACAGGGTCTTGATAAACCGCTGCCCGAACGAGCCCGTGCCGCCGGTGATGAGAATGGATTTTCCGTCGAACATTCGTGCCCACCTTAGGGATTTATGGCGTAAACGCCGATAAGCATAGTAAAAGTCTGGCAATAGTACATAGCCGTTGTAGCAGCCTCTGCGCCGCACTGAAACAGGAATTACACCCGCATCTGTCGGATCCACCGCCTAAGCGCGGGGAGAACCAGATTCAAGAAAAGATATGCAGGGAACGGGCCAAGTGTAGCCCGGGGCGTCGGCGCCCACTTCTGGAGTTGAGCAGTCGCCAGTCCAACACGGCCAGAATCCCAGAACGGCTGCAATGACCTTAGAGCACTGATTTATCTATAACTGGCAACAGCTTATCTTGGGGCTCCATGGTTCAGCAGGCAGAGTGAGCTGGCAGGTCGGCTGGTTACCGAACCGAGGCCAATGGACGGCGGCATTGTTTGCGTTCAGCGCCGCTCTGTAGCCGCCACTGGCAAGACCTCCACCCCCCGCTATACTGAAACGGAACCGACTTTCCCACACCGGAGGCAACGGATGCCCGGCTTTCTCTCTTGGCTAACATTTCTTTTCAATCCCGCTCAAACAGCATCAAGCACGGCAGCGCCGCAGCGGCCCGACCTTGAAGCTGTGACGAGCTGCCTGCCGTCTCCACAGATTGACGGTAGGGCGCAGCTCGAGATGCAGCTATTCTGCTGGCTTCTTGATACAGACATCGGCGGGCTTGAGGCGGCGGATGAGCGGGAAAAAGCCGTGTTCGGCGAGATGGAGAGAAGGCTGCACGACGGCCATATCCACTTGCCCCGCCAGCCCCTGACCCTGCCAATGTTGATGCGGGCCCTCTCGGACCAGAACGCCGACCGCAAGCGCCTGGAGAAGATCATTCTGGCAGACCCGGCAGTGACGAGTCAGACGTTACGAATGGCCAACAGCCCCATGTTCAGGCGCAGTGAGCACGACATAGACTCCGTTGACCAGGCGATATTCGTGCTGGGGATCCACGGCATTCGCAGCGTCATCTCAGCCTCGGTCATGCAACCCATGCTGGCCGCGCGGAATAGCCGGGAAGCGGTGTTTGCGCGCCGCGTCTGGCAGTGGGCGCTGAGCTGTGCCCGTAGCGCCGAGCAGATAGCCCGAATCCGTGGCCAGGACGGCAGCGTATGGTTTCTGCTGGGGCTGTTGCCGGCGCTTTCCTACCTGACTCTAATGCGCGAGCTGCAGCGGATCGTATTGGCGCGCAACCTGGATACTGCTGCCCGGCCGGCACTGATACATAAAGCTCTGGCAGCTCATCAGTGGGCTCTGTCACAGTTGCTGGCTACCGAGTGGAATCTTCCGCCGCATTACCTTTCCTGTCTGCTTGAGGCAGAGAAACTTTCACCTCGAGCCAATCATTCCCCGCTGGCTGACGGGCTGCTGGTGGGCACCCGCGAGGTTCTGGCACATGCCGATCAGCCGTGCCTGGACGCAGAATCACTGCCAGGGCTGGTCGACCTGACGCCTGAACAGTTACTACAACTGCGTTACACCCTGCCGTTACTGAAAGGATAGCTCACTGGAGAACGTCAACATCTGTGCTGACGACTGGCGCGTTCCCGACAGCCCGCGCCAGCCAGGAGCATCCCTAGCAGCCCCACCCCGAGCAGGGCCCCGGTCGCCGGCTCAGGGATTGCAACCAGCCGGGCATAACCCCAGAACGGTTCATCCCGATCCGAAGTTTCTGTGTCGTACAGCCGGTGGGGAAAATCGTAGAAGTGCGAGGTTTGTGCTTCAGTGATTATGGCATCAAGCTTGAACAACTCAGTAGCCTGGTCTGCCGGGAGCGGCTGATAACGTAAAACTACCTCAGAAACCCAGTCTGCCTCGACCCCGTCAGGGGATACGATTCCGGTCGGGTATCCGATCAGCCTGGCGTCTGCGTTCTGCCCGATAAAAAGGGCAAAGAAAAGAGATAGCAAAGGAGGTACAGCGGCGGTTTTCATAGCTTCTTCCCTGACCAGTCGGATCGGCGCGCGCCGATGGGCACTTCCCCGTGGAGCCTCCTGCAAAAGTCCCAGCCAAACAATTTCTCTCAGCCGCACGGACTGTGGCCCAAGACTGACCTTCCTCGACGTTTAAAACCTGAGCGTCAGTGAAACTTATGTTTCAATTACACTCCTCCCCAGCGTCGTTCGCAAGCAATAAACCTTGGAGGGCTGTTAAGCGCGTAAACAGGTAAAATCCGCCGCTTAGCCCGGGCGGGCCTTCCGCGCCAAACCTGCCGCCTTTTAGCAGGGAATGAGCCCGAGCGACAACGTGGTAAATCTTTTAGAATAGGCTTCACCGGCTATCTCCGCCTCCTCAGCCACCGACTTAGCAGGACCGACCGTGACCCGTGAGACCTTTTTGAAAAAGCTCAACACCGCTCCCGACGACATTCAGTTCACCGACACAATGGCTGTGATCGACGCGGGCTTCACCTTCACCCCGACCGGTTTCCGTAACGGTGATCTGAACAACGAGCCCGGGCAGAACTCTGGTTCCTGCAAGCTACTGGCTTTTGCTCGGCGGGAGGGACTATCCGAAGCTCAGGTGCTGGCCTGCTTTGGCGACTACTACCGCAAGGATGTGCTGAACAATCCATCGGGCACCGACCATCAGAACATCCGCAACTTCATGCGAACCGGCTGGAAAGGCGTAAGCTTCGAGGGCGAGCCTCTGGCGCCACGCGCTTAGACATCGCCGCTATTGACGATTTTATCTGATATCACAGAGGGACCATTATGACAGTGACCGTCCAGGGCGCAGCAACGTATCTGGTTGACCAGGGCTCCGGGCCGCCCATTCTCTTTCTTCATGGCAACCCCGACTCAGCCGACCTCTGGCACAATCAGATCGCCCACCTGAGCCGGGACTATCGTTGCCTGGCGCCCGATCTCCCCGGATTTGCACGATCGGATGCGCCCCAGGGGTTTGATTATTCCCTGGACAGCCTCGCGGCGTGGGTTGAAGACCTGTTGGCCGCGGCCAATGTCAGGGGACCGGTGCATCTGGTCGTACATGACCTTGGCGGCCCGACGGGTCTTGCCTGGGCGACCAAGCACCCAGACCGGGTTCTGAGCCTTGTTCCGATCAATACGGTCTTTTTCTCAGATTACAGGTGGCACTTTTTTGCCCGCGTTTGGCGTACGCCTGTTCTGGGCGAGCTGAGTATGCTGCTGATGAACCGCTTCGCCTTTCGTCAGGAGATCCGTCGGGGCTCGCGCAAGCTGGACCGCGACCATATAGACCGCACTTACGATCAGATAACGCCCCAAATGCGCCGATCAGTGCTGCGCTTCTATCGGGCGCTGACCCCACAGAAGCTTCAGGCTTGGGAGGAAGGATTCACGCGGCTTCTGGAAAAGGTGCCGGTAATGGTCCTGTGGGGCGACCACGACCCGTACCTGCCGAGCCGTTTCGCTGAAAGGTTCGGCACGGAAAACGTCAGGCACTTTCCTGACTGCGGGCACTGGACACCAGAAGAGAAGGCCCTGGAGGTATCACGGTCACTGGCGGAGTTTCTTGACGGCCAGGCATCAGGCGTGGCCGCCTCGTCAGCCGCGCAGGATTAGCCGCGTTTTATTGCGATAGGCCGTTCCCGGCTGCAGTGGCAACGGTAGAGCCGGGACTCAGGCAACATGTGCGGTGCCGGGAGCAGGCACTGCCTCACCTGCTCGACCGCGTCGGGACAGGGTCCTGGCGGGCAAACGCGTGACCGTTGCCGGTTCGGGCAGAATCCGCGTTGCTGCGTCAGCCAGCAGATCCGCGACTTTTCCGGCATAGCCTCTGAGCCCCACTGGCACCATGTTCTTGCGAACCTGGTTATCTTTTTTGAGACTGGGGTAGCCTTCGCCCAACTGACCTGCCACTTCTACCAGCTGCAGCGCATCGATTGCCTCACCATGCATCAACTGGGCGGTGGCCCGTAACGCCTCCCAGTCGTTCCGAGCTTTGTCATGCAGCCGGTAGATCATCCCCCGACCCACGTTGAGATCGACGGACACCAATAGCAGTCGCACCGGTTTGATTTTGTCCAGCTCGTAAAGCCCGTCGCCGAACTCGGATTTCACGTCTATTTTCATCTCCGGGAAACACTGGTTCAGGCGCGCTTGCTCAGCCAGGAAGAACGCCCCATGCCCAGCGTTTACAAACGGCTGTCCCGGCAAGGCTTCCTCATCAAGATAAAAGCTATCGCCGCTCTCACGGAATTTCTGGTGCGCCAACATATGGATCATTTCGTGGACCATCGTATTGAGCGCCGCGAAGGGGTGGTCACGCAGCCGACCGGCCACCGTAATCTCCCAGTCCTCGTGCGTTTCCAGACTGAACCTGAAAGAGCCGAAGAGTTTGACAGCCCGGGAAAACCGCAACTCAAAGCCGGGTGATGGCACCAGAGCACCGTCGAAATAGCGCGCGTTGCAGAGGTCAAAAAGTGCCTGCAGATCGTGGGAAGGAATATTTTTCTTGGACAGGGGAAGCTTCGCAAACCCGGATGGAACAAGCAGCGATTGAGCATGTGTACTGTTGATAATGATGTCCTCGCAGCCAGCGGCCAACTGATGCGCGTCCTTCCCTGCCCTGTTGCCGGCCAGCCTGAAGCATACGTTCTTATGGCTCTGATTCCAGGGAGGTTTTGTCAGGTTTCGTAACAAAATGTAACACGGTGATCAGTTCCCACAGGGCAGAGAAAAAGAACCTCTACACGACGATTTCCTGGCACGGATTTCGCTATCTCTCCCTCAAATGGCTTGGAATGGCATTGGCTGCCACCGAAACGGCAGCACGCTGCCGCCACCCGCAGATGACCAGAACCCAAGCCAGCATGAAGCCCAGCCCAGAGGTACAGATGATGCACGCACAACCACACATGCAATTGGCCGCCCGTGGCAACACAACCGCACTGGGTGACGCCCCGCAGATTGCCCGGCGCCTGCTTGCCGCCAACGAAGAGTACGCGGCTTCCAACAACCCGGCGCTGAGCATCACGGATCGGCGCCAGGCCCGCCAGCGTGCTCGGCTGGCGCTGGAAGAATTGCTCAAGGCTCAACCGAACAACGCGAAAGCACTGAGCCTGCTTGGGCGGGTCGAGCTTGACGGCGAACGTCTTACGGAAGCCCGTGCATTGTTTGAAAAGAGCCTGGAAATCGAGCCCGAAAACGCTCAATGCCTGGCCAATCTTGGCTACTGGGCGCTCAAGGGGCAGAACCCGGCAATGGCCGAGCACTGTTTTATGCAGGCCCTGATCCACGACCGGCAATCTTCCGCCGCATTCTGTGGTATGGCTCATGCCAAGCGGCTGCAGGGCGAGTTTGCTGTGGCGTACCTGCACTACCGCAAGCTGCTCGACCTCGGCCTGGCGTGGCCGTCGGTCTACAGCGGAATGCTGCAGTGCGCGAAGAATCTCGAGATCAAACAGGCTGACGCGAGCCTTGCGCGGGACGCCATTCGTCTCCTCTCAGTCGAGACTCTGCCCCACCAGGATCTGAGTAGTTTCGTCGCAGCGCTGGTACGTCAGCAGTACGACCTGGACAACCCTAACGCTGAGGTCTTTCTGGATGCGGCGGCCACCGACGAGTTGCTCCTGCTCGGACTGGAGCGCACATTGCTGACCGACCCAGCGGTGGAGGGGCTCGTGACACTGCTGCGCAGCCATTTGCTGCAGACAACCATGGCGGAAAAAACGCTGGAGGAACAGCATCAGCGCCTGGCCATAGGTCTGGGCCTGTACGCGGCCAGAACCGGTTACGCCCTGTTGCAGACCGAGACCGAAGCCACTCTGATCGACGCATTGCATAGCGACATGCAGACACTTCTGGCCAAACCGGCTCCACTGGCCATGCCAGCGGGCGAACTGGCCGGCAGCGTCATCATCTCCGCCATGTACGGTGCTCTTTTCCATCAGCACTTTGCGCCCGAACTGGGCAGGTTCGAGCTGGCCGCCTGGCCCGCGGGCCTGCAGCAGCTTGTCAGCGTCAGCTACTACCAGCTGGCAGAAGACGAAGCCTATAAACAGCTTTTCGCGGAAAAAGAAGCAGAGCTGGCAATGGCGCCGGCCGATCTCAGCTTCGCCTGGCCGGCGTGGCGCAACCTCAACCTGATGACCGAACGGTTGTTGCGCGAAGAACTCGCGCAGTCGTTGAACATCCACCTGGACCTTGAACAAGCCGACCCTGTGAGGGTGATGGTATTGGGTTGCGGTTCAGGACAAAGAGCGCTGGAGATCGCCCGCTTCTATACAGATGTTGAAGTAATCGCGACGGATGAGACCCTGGCCAACCTTGCGCATGGCGCCCGTCGAGCCAGGGAGGAAGGCCTCGATAATATCGTATTCTGGCCTTACTCTCTGGTCGGAAAATTCATCAATGACGGTCACCGGGCTCTCTTTGTGGAACTGGATCAGATTCCGTCAGCGCTGCAATCCGACGGGACCGTCGCGGCGTTGGTTGACCAGGCGCTGGCTGAAGGCGGCCTGATCCACTTCAACACCGGTTCGATGGCGGTCAGCCCGGTCGACCAACAAATCCAGGCACTGGTGCGCAACCACCGGCTGCAGCCCACCACGGAATCGGTCAGACGCCTCCGGCGCATGGTCCTCAACAATCGGGCTGACGCACGCTGGAGTGAAATTACAAACGCCGCCGATTTTTATGGCACAGCGGGCTGCCGGCAGCGCTGGTTCTACCCCGAGAGCCCTGAGCAGACCCATGCGCTGCTGAGCCATCTGGCCAATGAAGTGAAGTGGCGACTCGTGAAAGCCCGCGATAGCGACGGCCAGGAGCTGACGCCGGCGCCGGTTCAGGCTCAACTTGTAGCAGAGCGCCACGGCAGCAGCGTCCAGAGCCTGGCAGGCCAGGCGCTCAGCCTTTACTTCCAGAAGCGCTGAGCGGACCTCGGGGGCCCGGACAGGAGTACCAAAAAGAAAAGCCTACTGGAAGGGTACGGGTGAGATTGCCGTGCCCTTCGTCGGCTCTCGGCCAACCACCCGCACCCTCGCGTCGCAGCCCGCCCAGTTTTCGTTAACTGTGCCTGGGGATCGCAATTTCGTTCAATACGCTAGTTCACCGGCCCGTCAGACTAAAGTTCCCTGTCTGCGGAGCATCATGATGAGTATCCCTACCCTGCTGTCCATGGCTGCGTTCGCGCTGGTCGCCTCGATCTCACCGGGACCGGTCAACCTGGTATGCATGAGCACCGGTACGCGTTACAACCCGGGTTCCGGACTGAAGTTTGTAAGCGGCGCGACGACCGGCTTCATTGCGCTTTTCCTGGCCATCGGCTTCGGCCTCCACACGATCCTGGCCAACGTTCCGGGCTTCGCCGTTTGGCTGCGGGGCGCCGGCATTGTGTTTCTGCTCTATCTCAGCTTTCTGTTAGTTAGAGATAACGGTCGCATACGGGAAACGAGCTCCGGCGCGGCTCCGGGTTTTATTACCGGCGCCGCGATGCAGTGGCTCAACCCCAAAGCCTGGCTGGCCTCAGCTTCGGGCATCGGCGCCTACATCCCCGAGCCGAACCTGCAGCAGGTACTGCTCTTCGCCCTCGTGTATGCCCCCATTTGCTGGCTCTCCCTGGCCAGTTGGGTCTATGCCGGCGTCTACCTTCGGCGTCAAATCAGCAACCCGGCGATCCTTCGCTATTTGAACCGGGGGTTAGCGCTTCTGCTGGCGGCCAGTTGCCTGTTTCTCGTGTTTGGCTAGCGCTCGGTTGTTGTACCCGGGTGTAGTCCCCCGGTGTCGCTGCAACGAGGCGCTTGAACAGGCGTTGGAAGTGCGGCTGATCGGAGAACCCACTTTCCAGAGCGGCTTCCGCAACGGAGACCCCCTGTTTCAGGTTCTGCTGCCCGCGCTGAACCCGGCGGTTGATCTGATAGGCATGCGGCGTCAGGCCGAAATGGGTTTTGAACGCCCGGATAAAATAGCTGGGGCTATAGCCTGCCCAGGCGCTTAGCTCCTCCAGGGCCAGATGATCCGTGCAGTGGGCATCCAGGTGGTCGGCAACAGCCGCAAGCCGTTCCGGCAGCTCTTCAGCGACTGGCCATTGAGCGGACGTACCGGCCTGGCCCGTAAGAAAGTCAATCAGGAAGTTTCTGAGGCGATGTTCTTTGGCAACGATATCGGCTGTCCTCGACATCAGAAACTCTGCCATTGCGCAGAAATCCGCAAAGTAACGGGGTGACTCCACAACATCGTAAGGCATGTCGCGCCAGTGCGGCGCTCCGAAGAGACCGGCCTGAAACAGCAGCCGCGCCAGCCAGTGCCGATCCACATAGAGCATAAAGTAAGCCCAGGGCTGGCCATCAATCGGGTTGCAGGCGTGGACGCGCTCCGGGTTGATCAGCACCAGAGAGCCGGCCGCGACCTGGTACGCGCTGTCACCGTACAGGAAGGTACTTTGCCCACCCGTGATTGCCCCCATCGACCATTGAACATGGGTATGAGGCGCATAACAGACCTGACGGCCGTCCTCGACCTTACGCAGTTCAACGTAAGGCATGCGCGGGTCCCGCCAGAAAATAGGCCTGTTCGTCTGTCCCATGTAATCCCCCTGCTCCATCCAAAGCCCCAGCCGGCGATTCGATAACGACGCAGCGCTATCGGCAACATTGACGTTTTACCCTATGACAAGCCCGGGCCCAGCACCACAAAAAAAGACCCCGCAGGGCCTTAGTAAAAATCCACCAGAAACTTAGTCGATCAAAACTTGCGGCCCTTGCTCGCGGCAATTCTCAACCGCAGGGCGTTCAGTTTGATGAAGCCGGCGGCGTCTTTCTGATCGTAGGCACCTGCATCGTCTTCGAAGGTCGCGACCTTTTCGTCGAACAGAGAGTCATCCGAGCGGCGCCCCAGGACGATGACATTACCCTTGTAGAGTTTGAGGCGCACATCACCGTTGACCGGCTCCTGCGTATCATCGATCAGCGCCTGCATCGCCTTGCGCTCGGGGGACCACCAGTAGCCGTTATAGATGGTCTCAGCGTACCGGGGCATCAGGCTGTCTTTCAGGTGAGCCACTTCGCGATCCAGGGTGATGGACTCAATGGCACGGTGGGCGCGCAGCATGATGGTGCCGCCAGGGGTTTCGTAGCAGCCGCGTGACTTCATCCCCACGTAGCGGTTCTCAACGATGTCGATCCGGCCAACGCCGTGGGCGCCGCCGATCTTGTTGAGGTATTCCAGTACCTCGTGGGCAGCCATTTCCTTGCCGTCGATCGCGACAATGTCGCCCTTGCGGTAGGTCAATGTCAGCTCTGCTGGTGTGTCGGGCGCCTGCTCGGGGGCCACACTCCACCGCCACATATCTTCTTCGGCTTCGGCCCAGGGGTCTTCGAGCACTTCGCCTTCGTAGGAAATGTGGAGCAGATTCGCATCCATGGAATAAGGCGACTTGCCCTTCTTTTTTTCTACCTTGATGTCGTGCTGTTCGCAGTAGTCCAGGAGCTTCTGGCGGGAATTAAGATCCCACTCACGCCACGGGGCAATAACATGGACGCCGGGCTTGAGTGCGTAGGCGCCGAGCTCGAAACGGACCTGGTCGTTACCTTTGCCGGTCGCGCCATGGGAGATGGCGTCCGCACCGGTTTTGTTGGCAATGTCGATCAGGCGCTTGGCAATGAGCGGACGGGCAATCGAGGTGCCGAGAAGATACTCGCCCTCGTAGATGGCGTTGGCGCGGAACATGGGGAAAACGAAGTCACGCACGAACTCCTCGCGCAGGTCCTCTATGTATATTTCCTTTACGCCCAAGGCTTCGGCCTTGGCTCGGGCGGGTTCGACTTCTTCGCCCTGACCGAGGTCAGCGGTAAAGGTCACGACCTCACAGTTATAGGTTTCCTGCAACCAGCGGACGATAACCGAGGTATCCAGTCCGCCTGAATAGGCCAATACGACTTTCTTGAAGACTTGCTTTGACTCTGCCATGCCCGTGCTCCGCTCTACTGATGGGCTGGGTACCCGCGCCGGACTCATCCGTATACACGAGCACCCGAAAGGGTAACCCCCGCCGAAAAGGCGCTCATTGTAAGGGAGTGGACGGAAAGCCGCAAAGCTAGTGTCTCGCAGGACCCGGCGGGTCCTGGGTGCAGTTGAGGTGGCGAGTCGAAATGCCCGGAAAGGCGACAGCAGGCAGCTAAAGTTCAGCCGGCGTCGCGTTCACTGCTGTAGTCAGCCTCGGCCTGATGCAATACCTCGTCGTTTTCAGGGTCGCCTTCGCGCTGGAGTCGAATGGTAGTGCGGCGATTGTTCGTTGCGCCGGCGACGGGGTATCGGTCGCCATGGTAGCGCGTGGTTATGATGTCGGGATTGACGCCCTGACTTAGCAGGTAATCGGTAACGGCATGAGCCCGCTCCTTGGACAAGGTGCGGTTGTCAATGCGCGAACCCACCCGGTCGGTATGCCCGTCCACGAAAACCGCACTCACCGTGCTGTCCGCCGTGAGATAGAGCACGATTTTATCCAGCGCGTCCCGGTCGGCCTGATTGAGCGCTGTGCTACCCGCCCGGAAGTAAACCGCTGTTCGCTCTACCTGGTCATAATTAACGGGCAGCAGCCCGGCAACGCAGCTTTCAAAGTCGGAATTCAGCGGCATGAAGTTGACGTGGGACAGGCGTACCCGAACCCGGTCCGGCCCGTAGGCGCTACGTCGGGTGAAGGTCGGCGCCATACCCTCAGACAGGCTCGCGAGCATACGCCACGCGGTTCCCATGGGCACAGTGATCGGCCGTAGCCCCTGCTGAACCGGGACATAGCCCAGATCAGCAATGTCCGCACCCGGCCGCCATGCCGGCGCTTCAACGACGAGCGCTGCCTGCCCCGGCGCCATGGGGTTAACGTTGACGTCCAGGTGAAACTGAAGGCTCTCACCAGCGCGCTGGTAGAAAACGGCCCGGCCCAACCGGGGTATCTCATGGTTGAGGCTGCATTCGAATACCGATGCCGAGAGGTTCCACCGACTGTTCTCAATGCCTGCGCCGAAAGTCTGCCCATGCACAAAGCCGGGCGAAAGTGAGATCGCCAACGCAGTTGCAAGCCATAGTGGTCTTTTACATTTCTGGATCATACCCGTTTCCGCGGTTCGGTTGCCTACGTACGGTAACGGCCAACCTGGCGTAATCTTTAGGTATCTCGCGAGGTAAACGGTTACGAAATGTGTCCCGGTTATTTGCTACAATGCCGCGCTTCGGCCATGCCCACGCTCTGGCTGACTACCGTAGTGCTCAGGGGCATGCCGGCTCAATCACGCCGTTTTTTTACCGAACCTGGATATCGATCTTGCCATGACCGACACACTGAGTCTTATCCGTCCCGACGACTGGCACGTGCACCTTCGCGATGGAGACCTGCTCGCGTCGGTGGTGCCTGCCACAGCGCGGCAGTTCGCTCGTGCGATTGTCATGCCCAATTTACAGAGCCCGATCACGACGACTCAGATGGCGTTAGCCTATCGGGATCGGATTCTGGCGGCGTGTCCGGCCGAAAGCACGTTTGAGCCGCTAATGACGCTCTACCTGACCGATATGACAACGGCTGAGGAAATAGGCCGCGCCCGGGCTGCGGGGGTCGTCGCCTGCAAACTCTACCCGGCCGGTGCCACCACAAACTCGGCCGCCGGGGTGACCGACATCAGCCGGCTTTATCCGGTTTTAGAAGCCATGGCGACCGAAGGGCTGCTGTTGCTGGTTCACGGCGAAGTCACAGAGCACGCCACCGATATCTTTGATCGCGAAAAAGCGTTTATTGATAAGGTCATGATGCCGGTACGCCAGCGTTTCCCCGAACTGAAAATTGTTTTTGAGCATATCACCACAGCGGACGCGGTGGATTTTGTAAAGGACTGCCCTGACCGTCTTGGCGCGACCATCACGCCGCAGCACCTGTTGTTCAATCGCAACGATATGCTGGTGGGCGGCATCCGACCGCATTTTTTCTGCCTGCCCATACTCAAACGCCGCAGTCATCAGGAAGCCCTGGTGACGGCAGCGACCAGTGGCGACCCCCGCTTTTTCCTGGGGACCGACTCAGCGCCCCATGCCCGGCACCAGAAAGAGTCCGCCTGCGGCTGTGCCGGCTGTTATTCGGCCTGGTCCGCGCTGGAGCTCTATGCTGAGGCGTTTGAGCGAGCCGGTGCGCTTGATCGCCTGGAAGGTTTCGCGAGCTTTTTCGGACCCGACTTCTACGGGCTCCCGCGCAACCGGGAGCGAGTCACCCTGAAACGCGAACCCTGGCAATTGCCCGCGGTCCTACCGTTGGGTGAGAGCGAGATCGTTCCATTGGGAGCGGGTATCACGCTGAGCTGGAAGTTGGCGGATTCTCCTGCCTGATTTTTCGCTCTTCATTTCAGTTTCTTTTTAACGCCACCATTCATGCTGAATCACGTGGCAGGCAAGCCAAGGTAAGTTTTATGAGTGAAGAAAAAGCGCCGCCTCTCAGTCCCATGGCGAGCCGTTTTCGCGGCTACCTGCCTGTCGTGGTAGATGTCGAGACCGGCGGGTTCAACTGCCGCACTGATGCACTGCTCGAAGTGGCTGCCGTCATACTGCGCATGGACGACGACGGCCGCATTTACCCCTCGGAAAGCCATGATTTTCACGTTGATCCTTTCGAGGGTGCCAACCTGGAGCAATCAGCCCTCGATTTCACCGGCATTGATCCCTGGAGCCCGCTGCGCGAGGCGGTGCCGGAGGTTGAGGCGCTCAATGAACTATTCCGGCCCATCCGCAAGGCAGTCAAGGATCAGGGCTGCAAGCGGGCCATACTGGTCGGGCATAACGCGATTTTCGACCATAATTTCATCACTGAGGCGGTTAACCGCGCAGATATCAAGCGCAACCCCTTCCACCCTTTTTCCACCTTCGACACGGTGAGCATGGCGGGCCTTGCCCTCGGGCAGACCGTTCTGGCCCAGGCCTGCCGCGAGGCCGGGATTGAGTTCAGCAACAAGGAAGCGCACTCAGCGCTTTACGACGCAGAAAGGACAGCGGAATTGTTCTGCCTGATCGTCAACCGCTGGAAAGACCTGGGCGGCTGGCCCCCGCCCCCTGCTGTAGCAAGCGAGGCAGGCGAGCCCCAGTAGGCGCCCGCCGGTCAATCACAGCTTCTTGCTGTTATCCGCCAGGTACTCGGCAACACCTGCGGGGGATGCATCCATTCCCTTGTCGCCTTTTTTCCACCCGGCGGGACAGACCTCGCCGTGCGCTTCATGGAACTGCAGGGCATCGACCAGCCGCACCAATTCATCAATGTTCCGGCCCAACGGCAGATCGTTGGCTATCTGGGAGCGGACAATACCTGCCTTATCAATCAGAAAAGCCGCCCGGAACGCCATTCCCCTTTCGGATGCGACGCCGTATGCCCGGACAATATCATGGTTGAGGTCAGCAGCCATGGTGTAGCGTACCGGCCCGATGCCGCCATCGTTGATTGCCGTGTTACGCCAGGCATTGTGGGTGAAGTGGGAATCGATCGACACACTGACCACCTCGACACCACGCTCCCGGAACGCATCCATCCGGTGATCCAGCGCGATCAGCTCTGATGGACAGACGAACGTAAAGTCCAGCGGGTAAAAGAACAGAATGGCGGGTTTGCCCCTGATGCTCTCCGACAGGGTAAACTCGTCCACGATCGCGCCATCACCAAGTACAGCCGGCACGGTAAAATCAGGGGCCGGCTTTCCCACCAATACACTCATCAGACTTTCTCCAGATATTTCAGCATCAGAACCAGCCGCTGGTTAAACGACTGAATGAACTTTTTTGTTGAATCAGGCACAAAGCATACCTGCAACGCGTGCCTGGATGACGCCGGGAACGAAGCCGAGCACAATCTTTACAGTCGAAAACTTAACAGTCGAAAAGCTGAAGAAATGCGTCGGCCCGCGACCATGCAAGACTATCGGCAAGCTGCCATAATCGGCGCCATTAAAACTCTGGCTGCAACAAGGATAACTGAATGTCTGACGGCAAGGATCAACGGTACATAAAAATCGCCCAGGCCTGCTTGCGCGCGATCAACTCCGCGGCTGAGTCCAAGGCGGGCAGGGACGCTCAGATACGCGCGGTCTACGATGCAATTGACCGGGCCTTTCGCGAGGAGTTGAAGGTTTACCAGAACGACATCAATGAGCTCTCTGCCGCCTTGGAGCAGATCGCCGCAGGCGACCTGGACGAGGCAGAGGCACAGAAAGTCGCAGCCGCGGCTGTGTCAGGGCCTAACCGTACCCAGGGTGGTCGCCAGCACTGATGGCATGGGCATGTACTGGCATCCCACGCTCTTTAATGCGTTCCCCTTCTTCCAAGAGGATTCCATGAAATTGTTCCGCTCCGGTTGCCTTATTCTTTTAACGATTATGACAGGCCTGGTATCCATGACCGCACCCGCCCTTGCCGCTGAACAGACCGTCTCTCCCAAGCAGAGCCCTAATGACAGCCGGGACTACCGCTACCTGAAGCTGGAAAACGGCTTGCGCGTTCTGCTGATAAGCGACCCAAAGGCTGATAAGGGGGCTGCAGCGCTGGACGTCCATGTGGGCAGCGGCGATGAACCAGATGACCGTCCCGGTATTGCGCATTTTCTGGAACACATGCTCTTTCTCGGCACTGAAAAGTACCCTGAAGCGGGCGAGTACCAGAAGTTCATCAGCAATCACGGTGGCAGCCATAACGCGTCCACCAGCTTTCAGCATACCAATTACTTCTTTGATGTTGACGGCGAGTATCTTGAGCCGGCATTGGACCGGTTTGCCCAGCAGTTCACCGCCCCCCTGTTCACCCCGGAGCTGGTGGATCGTGAGCGCAACGCGGTGCACTCGGAGTACACCTCCAAAACCCGCGACGATAGCCGCCGGTTTTTTTCTGCCTTTAAAGCGGCGCTCAATCCCGAACATCGTTATAACCGTTTTGCCGTGGGCAACCTCGAAACCCTGGGCGACGGGGATGCCGCACTGCACGAGGACGTCGTAGCGTTCTACCGGGAGCACTATAAAGCCGAGCTGATGACGCTCGTTGTCTACGGCCCCCAGTCGCTCGACACGCTGGAAAAGTGGGTGAAAACCCGCTTCGACGACCTCCCTTCGGGCGATAGATCACCCTTCCCGCACGAAGCACCCCTGCTCGATACTGAGCGGTTGCCTGCGAGCCTGAAGGTCGAGGCGCTCAAGGACACCCGTCGCCTTCAACTGTACTTCCCGGCCGAGTCGCTCATGGCTCAATATCAGAGCAAACCCGGCAGTTATGTGGCCAATCTCATCGGCCACGAAGGGCCCGGCAGTCTGCTTGATGTCCTTAAAGAAGCGGGCCTGGTCAGTGGTCTCTCGGCGGGCACCGGGATCGACACCCAAGAGAACGCGGTCTTCCAGATATCGATGTCACTGACCCCGGACGGCCTGGAACGCTGGCAGGAAGTCGTCGCGCTGACGTTCGAGTACATCGACCTGATCCGCGAGAAAGGGGTCGCGCGGCATTACTTCGAAGAGCAACAGCAACTGGGTGAGCTCAGCTTTCGCTTTGCTGAAAAAACGCAGCCTATACGCCAGGTGAGCCATTTGGCTGGCAATCTTCACGCCGTAGCACCCGAGGACGTCCTCAGCGCGGGTTACCTCATGAACCAGTATGCGCCGGAGCGCTACCATGCGCTGCTCGACCAGCTCCGGCCGGAAAATACACTGGTCAGCATACTGGCACCGGGCGTTACCGAAGATGACGCCCAGCGCACAGACTGGTACGACACTCCCTATGAGATCAAGCGGCTCAAGGTCCAGGATCTCACCAGTACCGGCGCCCTGTCCCACTTGGCAGATAATCTGTCCCTGCCCGAACCCAACCCGTTCATTCCGGAGGATCTGGATCTCGTTAAGGGCGAACGCCATGAGAAGCCCGTCAAGCTCTCTGGCGAACCATTCGCTGTCTGGTATGGCCGGGACACCTCTTTTGGTACCCCCAGGGCCAACCTGTACCTGAGCCTGCGCTCTCCGGCCGCCCGCGACAGTGTCGAGGACAAGCTCCTTACCCAACTGTGGGTCGAGCGTATCAACGAACAGATCAATGCGTACGCCTATCCCGCCCATCTGGCTGGACTGAACTATTCGGTCTACAACCACCTGCGCGGCATCACCCTGCGTGTGAGCGGGTACAGCGACAAGCTGCATGAGCTGCTCGATAGCCTTCTGCAGACAACGCTGAATACCCGGCTGGCTAAAGACAGGTTTGAGCTCCACCGCCAGCAGTTGATCGATTCCCTCGAGAATAGCCGCAAGGACAAGCCCTACACTCAGGCACTGGGACTGCTGTCGGAAAAACTGATCACAGATCTGTGGCCGTTGAACGAGCAACTCGAGGCCGCCAGGTCTTTGACTTTCGAGGACCTCCAGGCGTTTGTGCCGCGGTTCCTCGAAAAGCTAGATCCGGTCATGCTCGCTCACGGCAACCTGACGCCTGCTGCGGCGCTCAACCTGGGCAGTCAGGTCAGCGCCAGGCTCACCCAGAAAGCTGAGTTCACCGACGTTGAACGCACTGATGTCCGGCGGCTTGAGCCCGGCACCACAGCATTGACACTGCCGGTAAAACACAGCGATACCGGCTACGTCCGCTACGTCCAGGGTGCCGACACGTCTTACCCGGCGCGTGCAGGCTACCGCCTCGCGGCCCAACTCGTCGGCACCCCGTTCTATCACTCTCTCCGGACCGAGCAACAACTGGGCTACGTGGTATTCGCCAACGCCTATGAACTGATGGAAGTGCCGGGGCTGGCCTTCGTGATCCAGAGCCCGGTGGCGCAAGGCCCGGAGCTCGATAGGCAGGTCAAAGCTTTCCTGGACGAGTACAGCCAGACCCTTTCGGACATGGAAGAAGCAGATCTGGAAGCCCAGAAGGCGTCCGTGATCAGCCGGCTGGAGGAAGAGGACAAAACCTTGCGAGCGATCTCCGAGCGATGGTGGCAGGAGATAGACCGTCAGAACACAGGCTTCGATACACGCCAGAGAACAGTAGAGGCCGTTCAGGCGCTGGACCTGGAAGCGGTTCGCAAGCTTTACCGCACCGAAATCGAGCCCCTTATGCGTTCGGTGCTGATCACCACTGAAACGCAGGACATGGACTATAGCGATGACGTAGCCCCAGCCGAGGAACAACCGGCGGAGTAAAAGCAGACTGGGCCGGGGCTGCATCCCGGCCGGTCATCCGTACGGGATCAGTGACTCCCCATAGAACTGCAGGTCTTGCAGCAACAGGCGTTGCGGTGCAGGCAGGTCCTGCGCATCCAGCCCCTTTAGAACCTCAAAATACTGGGGCAGCGTGCGCCAGCCGGGGCCGCCCTTCAGTAAGCGTTCCTGCCTGAACGCCTCCCAGCGCTCCTGCTCCTCACCGTCAAGCGTTTGCGGAAAGTTACGGGCACGGTACCGGAATAGCATTTCCGGCAAGCGCTGATCGGTAAAGTTCAGGTCAAGTTCGCCCAGCAGTTCCACAGGCTGCGCCAACACGAAGTCCAGCTGCTTGCGATCCTGCGGCGACAAGAAGCCGCCGCCATAAAGCATTTCGTCAGGGTCGGATGCCGCCGCAAACTGCTGTGCGCCGAAGGCCTCCTGTACGCGCCTGGGCAAATCTTCACTTTGTCTCAGTAGCTTGAGGTTGCGGCGCAACTGATTCCGTTCGAGACCGATACCCTGCAGTTGCTCTTCACTCAGACTTTTCAACAGCGACGCTGGCGCAATCGCCGGACACTTGTTGGCGTGCACCGCCTTTAGCGCATACCGGCTCTGTCCCTCGGGCAAGTCCGCGGCAGCAACGAAAACACGTGCCTGAATATCTTCGACTGACGCCTCAAGCAGATCCGTCGGGTCCTCACGCAGATCGTAAACAATAACGGCGTTACGGTTTGTCGGATGCATGGCCAGCGGCGCCACCAGAGCGGCACACGCCGATGACGCCGGGTAGCGGGAAGAGACATGGAGTACGGGTTTCAAGCTGGTTGTATCCAGCATCTCAAGGACTTTCTTTTTGTCGCGCAACCCCAGGCAATAGTCGTAGAGCCGAGGCTGACGCTCGCGGATCAGACGCGCAACGGCGATAGTCGCGTATACGTCCGACATGGCGTCGTGAGCACTTTCATGCGCAATCCCATTGGCCTGCGTCAGATCCTCAAGGCGAAAGCTCGGCGCGCCATCAGGTTTTCGCGGCCATTCGATACCTTCGGGCCGCAGGGCGTAGGTCAGGCGGACAACATCGATGATGTCCCAGCGGCAACAGCCGTTCTGCCATTCACGGCCGTAGGGGTCGCGCAGATTGCGGTAAAGGGTGTGGCGTGTCACCTCATCGTCAAAGCGGATACTGTTGTAGCCCGCCCCGCAAGTGCCGGGGACTGCGAAAGCCTCGTTGACGCGGCTGATAAACTCAGCTTCGCACAACCCGTCCTCCAGGGCTTTTTGCGGCGTGATACCGGTAATCAGGGTCGCTCGCGGGTCCGGCACGTAGTCATCAGCTGGCCGGCAATAGAACATCATCGGCTCATCGATGATGTTCAGGTCGGTATCCGTGCGGATCGCCGCAAACTGAGCCGGGCGGTCCCGTAAGGGATCTGCCCCAAACGTTTCGTAATCATGCCAGAGAAAACTTTCCAAAATGCCTGTCCTTGAACCGCTGTAAAAAACTGTTGGGCCAGCCGACCGAGCGCCACCAGCCAGACCGCGAGGATAACATTGCTTGGGCCAGCCGAGGCACTCTTGAAGCCGCGCCCGGGACAAAGTCGGGCACCGAATCAGCTTCAAGGCGCCGTTCCCGCAAATTAAAAGGCAGTAACACTGCACCCCTGACCTATTGCCGAACTCGGGCTTGCCCACGTATGTTAGTTAAATCAATACTGACGAATAACGATATGAACGGGGATACCTGAAGCGTTCATCGGTCGACTGGCAAGGAGGGCCAGCCCATGCTGGAGCAAGCAAAGGTCAACATCAGTTTCGAGTTCCGGCAGGTACGCGAACGGACCGAAGCCATCTGCGAAAACCTCAGTGCGGAGGACTGCAATCTTCAGGCAATGCCAGACACCAGTCCCCTCAAGTGGCATCTCGCCCATACCACGTGGTTCTTCGAAACTTTTATTCTCAAGCCCTTCAGCCAGCAGTACCGCGTCTTTGACGCCAGCTTCCAGGTCCTTTTCAACTCCTACTACAACGGTATTGGCAAGCAGCATCCGCGGCCCCAGCGGCACCTGCTGTCCCGGCCCGGTCTGCCCGAAGTCATGGATTACAGGTGCCATGTTAACCGGGCAATGACGGCACTGCTCGAGGGCAGCCAACACCCTCAGCAGCGCGAAATAGTGCGCCGCCTCGAACTCGGGCTCAACCACGAGCAACAGCATCAGGAACTGATGCTTACGGATCTCAAGTTTAACTTCGCCGCGAACCCGCTGGCCCCCGCCTATCGGCAGGATCCCTTGCCCGAAGCGGTGCCGGCCGATTCCGGCTTCGAGTTCTATGCAGGCGGCCTGGTAGAGATTGGCCAGACTGAAGACGAGGGTTTTGGCTTCGATAACGAACAACCGTCCCACAAGACATGGCTAGAACCTTTTGCACTGGCCCGCGGACTGGTGACCACCGGTGACTACAAGGCGTTTATCGCAGATGGTGGCTATCGCCGGCCCGAGCTCTGGTTGTCGGATGGCTGGGCGACCGTCCAGGCGGAGAACTGGACACAGCCACTGTACTGGGACCTTGAAGCTGATGAGGCGTCGGTGTTTACCCTGCATGGCCGCCAGCCCCTGCGCGACGATCACCCTGTATGCCATCTGAGCTACTTCGAGGCCGACGCCTATGCCCGCTGGAAAGGCGCTCGCCTGCCCACGGAGGAAGAGTGGGAGCACGCCGCCAGGCTGAGTATCGGCAGCGGCAGTCAGGCTGACGCTGGTGCTCGGCGTGCCGCCCTGCAGCCGGTCGGCAGCGAACCGCGCAAAGGTTTACAGGACCTGTTCGGTCAGGTCTGGCAGTGGACCTCATCCGCCTACCGTGCTTACCCCCGCTACCAGCCGGCGCCCGGCGCATTGGGCGAGTACAACGGCAAGTTCATGTGTAACCAGTTCGTGCTTCGGGGCAGCTCCTGCGCGACTGCCGCCGGCCACAGCCGATCAAGTTACCGGAATTTTTTCTACGCCCCCGACAGGTGGCAGTTCACCGGACTGCGCCTGGCGCGTGACGCCATGCCGGGGCCGGACTGAACCGGGAAGTCTTCTTCATCTGATGCCTCAGCCGGGCAAAAACCGCCTCACCCTCAGGAGCTTACTGTGAACAATCTCGCCGTCGTCGACAAATCCGTGTCCGGGGGACACCGTAACCTGCGCGTTCACTACCTGCACGACTGCGTTGCCGATGATCAGGCCCTGGTCGCAGAGGGCATGGCGGCGTCGAAACCCTGGCTCCACCCCAAATTCTTCTACGATACAGCCGGATCAGAGCTGTTCGATGCCATCACTGAAACCGAGGAATACTACCCGACCCGAACCGAGGCGGAGATTTTCGATCGGCACCTTGATGACATGCTCGCGCATGTGGCCAACCGCCAGGTGCTGGTTGAACCCGGCAGCGGCAATTGCGGCAAGGCCGAGCAGTTCCTGCGGGATCCCAAACTGAGCCACTACGCGCCAATCGAAATATCGGCTGACTTCCTGGTGGGTTGCTGCAACCGGTTAGCGCGGGCACACCCCGACCTTACAGTCGACGCCATCTGCGGCGATTTCACCCGTTGCCAGACGCTACCGGCAGCCGTGCCGGAATCCGGGCGCCTGCTGTTTTTTCCCGGGTCTACCATCGGTAACTTCGACCCGGAATCCGCTCAGGACCTTCTGGCCAATTTCCGCTCCCTCGCCGGTAGCGAGGGCTACCTCCTGATCGGCACCGACCTGCCTAAGGACCGGGGTGTTCTCGAAGCGGCCTACAACGACAGCCAGGGATTCACCAGGCGTTTCAATCTCAATATCCTCGACCATCTGAATGACCGTCTGGACTGCCATTTCCATGCCGCTGACTTTGACCACGACGCTTTCTATAACGAGGATCTCGGCCGTATTGAAATGCACCTGGTCTGCGTCCGCGACACCCGGGTCCGGGTTGGGGAGAAGCACTTCAACCTGAGCAAGGGTGAAAGCATTCATACCGAGAATTCGTACAAGTATGCTCCCGACAGTTTCGTGGCCATGGCTTCAACTGTGGGCTTTGAGCCAGTCACCTACTGGACCGATTCCCGGCAATGGTTCGCCGTTCACCTGTTACGGGCCTGCTGACGACCAGCCTCTGGACACGCTGTGCTTTTCGGAACTTGTCCGTTTCGGCCTGGCATTTGTAGCACTTGCAGACACAATGGGCCTTCTGGCCCGAATCCTGCTAGGTACCCCTGTACCTTTGTAAACGTCAAATTATTGCCGTGTACGGGCTTCAGTGAGTGCGAGAGGGGGGTGTGTATGGGTCTGTTTGGAACAAGCGCTAGCAGTTCAGCTGCATCACAAAGCGCGGATCAGGCGAAAGTCGCTGGCAAGAAAGCCGCTCAGGGCGCGGGGAAAGTGGCTCCGCAGGAGCGTATCCTTAGCGACGATGATGTAACCCTGAGTGCCCAGCGTCCGGCAGACGCACCCAAGGTCAACCTGGCCCTCAAGGATTACAAACATTCCGTCGCGCAGGATGTGGCATTTGTGCGGGATACCCTGCGGCACAAACTGTCCGAGTACAACGTCCCGCTCGACACCCGTATGGGCATCAGCAAAGGCCTCACCGGTCGGGTTGAGATTGACGCCCAGATGCCAGACGAAGCACGTAACCGGATCGAGCAGGATCTGAACCAGAGCCAGGCCTTCAAAGGCGCGTTCGAGCGTCTTTCGGTGAACCAGCCGACGCTGGACTACGTCGATAACGTCACCAAGCTCTCCCAGGCCTACGGTATCCGCAACAACCTTTTCGATAGCCTGATCAGCCGGGACGGTGAGTTCAATGGGCTGCAGGATATCGCGCACCGGTACCAGTCAGTGCGCCAGACCTTGCCCGAAAACGCCGGGATGGACCAGAGTGCGGAAGCGCGCTACCAGTTCAGTGTTAACGCCCGGGCTTGAGGCGCTAACCTGAGCCACCCGCCCTTTATCGGAAAGGTTCCGGATCGCCCTTGCCTTCGCGTATCAGGGCAGGCACGTCCTCGGACAGATCCACAACCGTGGTAGGCTCCCGGTCGCAAAAACCGCCATCGATGACCAGATCCAGGTCATGCTGTAGTCGGTCGCGAATCTCATCCGGGTCAACCATGGGCATGGCCTCACCCGGCAGCAACAGGGTAGTACTCATCAACGGCTCGCCCAGTTCAGCCAGAATGGCCTGCACGACCGCATTATCAGGCACGCGAAGCCCGATCTGCCGCCGCTTGGGATGCACCAACCGTCGAGGTACTTCGCTGGTCGCCGGCAGAATAAAAGTGTAGGCCCCTGGTGTGTAGGTTTTCAGCAAACGGTACTGCACGGTTCCTACTTTGGCGTAAATGCCCACGTCCGAAAGATCCCGACAGACCAGCGTAAAGTTGTGCTTGTCGTCGAGTGCGCGGATCCGCTTGATTCTGTCCGCTGCCTTTTTATCGCCGAGATGGCACCCCAGCGCATAAGCTGAGTCCGTCGGATAAGCAATTACTCCGCCCTTGCGGATTATGTCCACCGCCTGCTTCACCAGCCGGGGCTGGGGGGACACCGGGTGGATCTGGAAAAACTGACTCATCTGAAATTGCGCTCCTGCAATATGGTCTTTGAAAACCGGATAACGAAGGCCTGTGTAAGGCGCGGGGCGCCCGGGCTATTCCATGCCGGGCAACTTAATGGTATTGCTCTGACAGCGCTGCTCTTACGCCCGGGCTTTGCTTCCGCCCATACAGTTGGGCGAAGCTGGCGCATCGCCGGCGCGCTCGGACCACTCCGCCGGTGTATAGAGATGCAGCGCGAGGGCGTGAACGCCCGCTTTGAGTTCGTCCGCCAGTGCACCATAGACCAGCTGGTGGCGGGCCACTTTCCCCTTTCCCTCAAACTCCGGCGCGGCAAGTACAACCTTGAAATGGGTTTCAGAATTGGGCGGAACCGAGTGGTTCGAGCTCTCATTCTCAAGCCCGAGGTAAGTGGGGCGGAAGTGCATTTTGAGTTTCTGCTCGATCTGCTGCTGGATAACCATGTTGTTGCTCCGATTGCGTTCTGCCATCTGAACCCAGGGGGCGACGACAATGCCGTGGTACTCACTCTGCCTATAGTGTAACGCGCCCCCGAATGAGCGGCACCTTCCGCTTCTGTTCCAGCGCAGTTCTGGCTGTGCCCCGGCGGGCTTTGGGTTCCAGCCTGTCTCACGTCGCTTCTGCCCCAGCTCAGCCCTACCGCTGCCCACCGGCGCTCTGACCCGGCCAAGGCCGCCCTTGACATCACCTGGCCCCTCTCGCACTGTTAGCGCCGCCCCGACGCGCCGCCTGTCCAAAAAAGTAATGAACTGTCCGAGTAAAAAATGCGCCTCATCATTGCCGAAAAACCCAGCCTGGGCCGTGCTATCGCGGCCGTTCTGCCCGGCCCCCAACGCCGGGAGAATGGGCTGGTGCGGTGTGGGGGCGACACGGTGGTCAGTTGGTGTATCGGCCACCTGCTGGAGCCGGCCGAACCCGGCCATTACGATCCCCAATGGCAACGGTGGCGCCTCGAAAAGTTGCCCATGTTCCCCGCCCGCTGGCAACACCAGCCCCGCCCCAAGGTAGAAGCTCAGCTAAAACTACTGCAACACCTCATAAGCGAGGCCTCGCTGGTGGTTCATGCGGGGGATCCGGACCGTGAAGGCCAGTGGCTCGTGGACGAAGTACTGCAGTGGAGCGACTGCCGGGTTCCGGTCAAGCGAATCCTGATCAATGACCTAAACCCGGACGCTGTGCGTCGGGCGCTGGATCTGGAACGGGACAACGCGGCGTTCCAGACCCTCTCAGCGTCGGCGGAAACCCGTCAGCGGGCCGACTGGCTGTTTGGTCTCAACCTGACCCGGGCCTGTACCCTGCTGAAACGCGCCCGCAATGAGCAGGGCGTCTACTCCATCGGTCGGGTGCAGACACCGGTGCTGGGGCTGGTGGTGGAACGCGACAACCGCATTGCCGACTTCGTACCCGTGCCATATTTTCGCATCCTGGCCCAGGTCCAGTCAGGGCAGGAGTCCGCCGCCTCCCCTTTCATCGCGACCTGGCAGGCTGACGAACAGTACGCTGCTCACCTCGACGATGAGAACCGCTTACTCGACGAGACGGTCGCGCGGGAAATAGCCGAGACTGTATCAGGCAGCACAGGCACCATCACATCGGCGCGGTTTAAAGAACGCTCTGAACCGCCGCCTCTGCCCCTGTCCCTTTCAGCGCTCCAGATTGAAGCGGCGCGCATCCACGACATGCCCGCGCAGGAAGTGCTCGATATCGCCCAGGCGCTCTACGAGAATCATCGACTCATTACCTACCCGCGCTCGGACAGCCGCTATCTGCCGGAAGGGCACTGGGCAGAAGGGCCCGGGCTGATAGCGACCATCGCCAGCAACCTGCCGGATCTGGGCCAGGCCGCGGCGGGTGCAGACCCCGGCCGTCGTAGCCGTGCCTGGGACGATGCCAAAGTCGAAGCCCATCACGCCATTATTCCCACCCGTCGGCAAGCGGATATCGCGCGCCTCGACCAACGCCAGCAGAAAATCTACGGGCTAGTGTGCCGTTTCTACCTCATGCAGTTCATGGCCGACGCCGTGCATCGGGATGGCCGGCTGGAGTGTACCCTGGCCGGCCACCGCTTTCTTGCCCGGGAGACCGGTGTCGTTTCAGCCGGCTGGCAAGCGCTCGAGTTGCGCCGATCCGACAGCCGGGATAAGCCTGCGGCCGCACCGCTGCCACGGCTGGCCAAGGGCGATCCCGTCCGCGCTGCCGCCTGCGAGGTCAAAGCCCGCCGCACCCAACCGCCCGTCCCTTTTACAGACGCCACCTTGCTGGCCGCGATGACGGGCATCGCCCGTTTTGTCAGCGATCCCGAATTGCGTAAGACCCTGCGCGATACCGACGGGCTGGGCACCGAAGCGACCCGCGCAGGTATCCTTGAGACTTTGTTCAAGCGGGAGTATCTGACCCGGGAGGCGCGTTACATTCGCTCAACACCTCGGGCACGGCAACTGATCGCCGAGTTGCCGAGCGCAATCAGCAGCCCGGATCGCACGGCGCATTGGGAAGCGACGCTGGAGAACGTGCGTCATGGCTCTGTTCAGCCCGAGGTGTTTATCGCCGGGCTGCAATCCGAGATTCGCGAGCTTATACGCAGCATGATCGGTACCCAGCACGTTGAGATTTCCGCTAACGCCGGCGTTGACGCGGACCGCAGCCAGGGCGCCTCGCCTCAGTCACCACAGTGCCCGGCCTGCCGTAGCGCCATGCGCATGAAGGATGGCCCCTATGGGCAGTTCTGGTCCTGCCAGCGCTACCCGGATTGCCGCGCTACCCGACGCCTGGACGATACGCTCGCCGAAACCGACGGTACCCGCCAGCCCCCCGTACCCTGCCCTTTCTGTTTTGCACCGCTGAAACGCCGACAGGGGCCCAAGGGCTGGTTCTGGGGCTGTTCGCAATATCCCGCCTGTCGACACACTGTGCCCGACGATGAGGGCAAACCCCGTCTTCCGCCCAGAACCCGCTAGCGTGCAGCCAAAGAGCTGCAAATGACGCCTGGGTTACCCGGCGTTTTCCCAGCGATCGTCTAAACTTGCCCGTAACCCCGCCTGTACCCGTCGCACAAGCAGGGCCCAGCCGTCGGCCCGTCTGTGTCGGGACCGGCTGCGTGTGCCAAATGTAACAAGGCGCAACATTTCAACAACGGTGATAGCGCCGATGTTTTGCCACACTGGATCCCATACAGACACCGGACGTTGTTGCCCCGCAATGGAAGATCAGGGGTCAAAGCTTTCGCGACGGGCAATTCGCCAGGCGACCCAGCATCAGTCCGGAGAATCCAATGCATATCGCATTGCTTGAAGACGAAACCGAACAGGCCCGCAATGTCCAGGCTTTATTGGCCGAGCACAAACACGACTGCGACTATTTCACGACCGGCCATGCCTTTCTTGCCGCGGTGAACCACAAGAGTTTCGACCTGCTGATTCTGGACTGGCAAGTACCTGATATCAGCGGTATCGAGGTACTGAAGCACGTACGCCGGCAGATTGAATGGCCTATCCCCGTGCTCTTCCTGACCCAACGGGACAGTGAAGCAGATATTGTGCGCGCTCTCGACGGCGGGGCTGATGACTACCTGTCAAAACCCGCGCGTCCGTCTGAGCTGATCGCGCGCATCGGCGCATTGGGGCGGCGCAGCAACCCTGAGAGCGACAAGGAGATCCTTGCGTTCGGACCCTTCCGGATCTATACCCAGACCCGGCAGGTCAGCTTGCACGGCGAGGTACTGGCGCTAACGGACAAGGACTTTGACCTGGCCCTGTACCTGTTCAGGAACCAGGGGCGTCTGCTGACCCGTGACCTGCTACTGGAACGCGTCTGGGGCGTATCGCGGGAGATAAACACCCGTACGGTCGATACCCACATGAGCCGCCTGCGCCGCCGGCTGGGCATCAAGCCCGAGAACGGTTTTCGCATCAAGACTATCTACCAACGCGGCTATCGCCTGGAAGCGGTCGACGCCGCTGGCGAACCCGCAGCCCTACCTGAAGCAGGAACCTATGACATTGGTCAGCCCGCTTAAGCAGTCAGTGCCAGTATGCTCAGTCCCTAAGGAGCCTCGGCAGCGCCGGGGGGCGTTTCGACGTATTGGCGCCTGGGCTGGCCTTCTGTTTTTCGCCGTTTCCCTGGCAGGGCCTGATGCAATGGCAGATTTTGGCGTGGCCCATGGGTCCGGTCCGGCGACCAGGTTCGTCGCCAGCGAGCGCGCTGAGCCGGTCTGGCGCTACACGGTTCGCCCCGGCGACAGCCTGCCGCAAATCGCCGAAGACCTTCTCAAACCCGGCCGGAGCTGGCCAGATCTGGTCCATTTCAACCGCCTGCCAAACCGTGCCAGCGCCGTGCCCGGATCCAGCCTGCAAATTCCCGTGCAATGGCTCAAGCAACAGCCGCAGCCGGCGCGAGTCATGGCGGTGTCCGGCTCTGCCGTTCGCCGGAGCTACCAGAACAGCCGCGCCCTGCCCCTGCGGGATGGGGACGTTCTTCATGTTGGCGATCAGGTCCAAACCCTTGACGGGCGCGCTACAATCCAGCTTGCAGACGGTTCTACACTTCGCCTCGACCCGGCTTCTCTGCTGATCTTTGACCGGATGACCCAGTTCGGCAAAAGTGGCATGGCTGATACACGCCTACGGCTTGAGCGCGGCCGGATGGGCACCCAGGTTCGCCCACTGGTCCAGAGTGGCTCCAATTTCAGAATTGAGACACCCTCCGCTGTCGCTGCCGTACGTGGTACCGCTTTCCGCCTGAGCACCGAGCCGGGACAGACCCGTCTCGAAGTGACCGAGGGCCAGGTCGCCTTCGGTAATGACCAGGCTGAGCTTCTGGTGGGCGCAGGCTCGGGCGCAGAGCTCAGCAGCAAGCGCGGTCTCCATCAATACCCCTTGCCCCCCGCGCCTCAGCTGAGTTCAGTCCCGGCCAGCGTGGAGCGCTTGCCCCTTGGCATCAGTTGGCCTGCCATTACCGGTGTGGCCGAGTACCAGATTGACGTCTTCAACCGCGAAAACAATCGGTGGCTGCAAAGCCGGAACACCTTGGCTCCCAGACAGATGCTGGAAGCGCTGGACAACGGAGAGTACAGCATCGAAGTAGCGGCCGTTTCGCCCTGGGGCCTGACCGGCGTTCCCGCCAAGGCTGATTTCAGTATTGGCCTGCAGGCTCATCCGGCTCTGCTGGAGTCCCCGTCCGATGGCGCAACCCTGGCAGACGCCGAAAAACCCCGGTTCAGCTGGGCTTTTCAGGGCGCCAATGAAAAGGCTCAGGTAGAAATCTCGCGGCAGTCCAATTTCAGCAATGTGATCGCCAGCAGCAGTTGGAGCTCAAGGAACCAGGGTTCTCTGAGCAGGACACTTTCGCCAGGGCAGTATTACTGGCGGGTTGTCACTGAAGCGGGCGGTTCCAGTGTTGCCACCAGCGAGACACGTTCACTGTTAATCGGCGGGCAGCTTGAAACGCCGGATATCATTAACGTCAACTACTTCAATAATGAAGTCCGCATTTTCTGGCGCAATGTAGCCATGGCCGACGCCTATCTACTGCAGCTTGCCCGGGATCCAGGATTCGACAGCGTTATCAAGGAAGTGGAGATTGATGCGACTACAGCGGCGCTGCGTCTCGCGACCGGCGAGCGTTACTTCGTCCGGCTACGCGGCCTGACCGACGGCCCGCTGGAAAGCAGCTGGGGCCCCGGGCGCGAACTCTACGTAGAATGATCGCTCCCCGAAACACTGGCAGTGCTCCAGGCCCTGCCACCAGCCGCTCTGCAGGCGCTATAGCTCCTTTACAGTTAACCGCTGAAAGACGGGCCCCCCTTGCGGGCCTGGGTCGCTGGCAGCTCGCACTGCCGCTCGCGCTGGTTCTGCTTGCGTTAGTTGGCACCCAGGCCAGCCAGCGTCTGGATTGGTGGCTGTTCGATACACTGATCACCCATTATCCGCTGGCGCCGCCGGACAACCTCAGCATTATCGGTATAGACGAATCCAGCCTGGAGACCCTGGGGCGCTGGCCATGGCCACGTGAAACCCATGCCCGCCTGATCGATCAGCTCAGCCGCGCCGGCGCGGATGTCGTCGTATTTGATGTGCTGTTTACCGAGCCAGCGGCTGATCCGGCCAGTGACGAAGCCCTGGCTGCGGCAGTCAAAAGCCATGGCAAGGTGGTGTTGCCGCTTCATCTTTACCCTCTCAAAAGCGGCGACGCGCTGACCGAACGGCTCCCGATCCCGGTTCTGACAGAAGCCGCTGCGACACTCGGCCATGTCCATGTGGAACTGGACAACGATGGCATCGCACGAGGTCTCTATCTCTGGGAGGGGCTGGGCCAGGCCGTCTGGCCCAGCCTTGCCGTCGCCGCGCTCGAGCTTGCCGACAATCGGCCCGCCCAGGATGCATTACGGTCCCAACCACCCTATGCGCCCACCGATGATCGAGCTGCGCCTTTCGTCAAACTCAGAGAGCACCATACCCGCATTCCGCTCGCCGGCCTGAACGGCGCGATACCAACCTATTCTTACAGTGACGTGCTCGAGAATCGCCTGGCGCCCGAAGCGCTTGCAGGCAAAACGTTATTCGTGGGCGCTACCGCTGCGGGCTTTGGCGACGTTCTCCAGACCCCGCTGTCGGGAAACGCCGCGCCCCTGAGTGGCGTGGAGTTTCATGCCAACGTCTATTCAGCACTGGCACAGGGTGCCATGATCCAGACGTTACCGGCTGCGATCACTTTCAGCTTCGGTGCTCTGCTGATACTGCTGATTACACTTGTGTTTCCCCGCCTGCGCCCCCAGCAGGCGCTGGGCGCGGCTATTGCTTTCGCCCTGGTGCCAATGCTGGCAGCGCTGGGACTATTCATCCAGTACCATTACTGGCTTGCGCCGGTGAGCCTCGCCATGGTTTGCCTTCTGGCGTATCCGATCTGGGCTGGGCGTCGCCTGGCAGCGCTTAATCAGTTCCTCAACCGGCAGCTGGAAGCACTGGCTCGGGAGCCGAGCCTGTCGCTCCAGGCAACCTCTACCCAGACACCGACGCGGCTGTTCGAACAACTCCAGGAACTGCTCAGCCCCCGTATCTCGTGGCTCGCAACCGATGCGGGGAATATTCGAGGAGCACGCCCTGAAGAATGTGAACTCCTGCCTGAAGCGGGCCGGTGGTTCCACGCCGGCGATACCAGTCGCATCGCTTTGCATCATCGGGGCGAGCTTTTTGAGCTGGGGCTTGTCTGGGATACTTCTGTCCATGACTATGATTCCTTAGCCGCTTATCTCGATAAGCTAGCGCTTCATGACCAGCCGGCAACCCATGCCGACCGGCGTACTGAAGACCGGCTCACCCGTCGTATTCAACAGGCCCGGCTAGCGGCCAAGTCAATGGAAGACCTGCGCTCGTTCGTACGCCAGGGCTTTGAGCGTATGCCCGACGGTGTCATTGTCACTGACGCTCTAGGTGTGATCCAACTGGCCAACGGACACGTAGCAGACTGGTTCTCGACACCGGTCAACAGCCTGCCCGGCATGCCCCTGGTACGCTTGCTGAATAGTTCAGGCCCCACTCCTACCCTATCTGGCAAATCGCACTGGCAGGACGTTGTCCAGACCGCACTGACGGGACAGCGTTATGGTACCGAGTCGCTCAAGTTGCATGGGCGTGACCTGCTGCTCCACCTGGCCCCCTTCGCGGGAGCCCGAGGTGACCGGCCTGGCCTCATTGCCAACGTCATCGACATCACTGATGTCCGCGAACAGCAACGCCAGTATCGCGAGGCGATCGACTTTATTTCCCACGATGTTCGCTCTCCCCTGGTGTCTCAATTAGCCCTCATCCAGCAGCTCAAGCGTCAGCCAGAGCCTGCCTCCGAGGCACAGCTCGATCATGTCGCCCGGCTTGCGCAGCGCAGCTATCAGCTTGCCGAGGAATTTGTGCAGCTGGCCCGGGCCGAGCAACTTGCGGCTATCCAGTTCTATGAAGCCGAAGTTCTTTCGATTGCCGAAAACGCAATCGACGCGGTGCAGGAACAGGCCAGGAACAAGTCCATTAAGCTCACTCTCAACGGTGAAGAAGACCTGTGGATGCGGGGCAACGCAGAACTGGCGGAACGTGCGGTGATCAACCTGCTGACGAACGCCATAGCCTACAGCCCGGAAGGCTCTGCAGTAGAGGTAGAGGTACAACAGGACGGCGAATTTACGGTGATTGGCGTTCAGGATAACGGTAACGGAATCTCTGCTGAGGAGTTGCCGAGACTTTTCCAGCGCTTCCAGCGCAGCCGCCAGGACGAGCAACAGGGCAGCCGCGGCGCGGGCCTCGGGCTTGCATTCGTAAAGGTGGTTGCAGAACGCCACGGTGGCCGTGTCGAGGTTGACAGCAGCCCTGGCCAGGGTTCGAGTTTCCGGCTTTACCTGCCTGTTGCAAGCGTAAGCACGGCCCCTGACTACCTGGAGCGAACGGAGATGGTTGGCAACGGCGCGTCCAGAACCCAGACCTCCAGGGACGAAACTGAAAAAGGGTCGTGTTGCTGAGAAGAAGCCGACTTTGACTGAACCAGGAAATCAGGAGGTTCAAGCCAGGGGTGTCCCAGACTCCGCCACATCGATAGTGAACAGGGCCTGGAACGCTCTTACCGCATGACTACTTCAGTTCAAGGACTGTCTTGGACACATTCTCTGCCCCTCGCTGAATGTCGTCCATTATTTTGGAGACGTCCGAGATCTTCGATAGCCCTTCCTCGGAAATAACGGCGACCTGCTTTACCCGGCTTGTGATGTCGTTGAGCATTTCACGGTTTTCGACCACCACATTGGTTATTTCGGTGGTTGATGCACCGGCGCGACCCGCCAACTGCCTAACCTCATCAGCAACGACAGAGAATCCACGACCCAGGTCACCGGCCCTGGCAGCTTCAATCGCCGCATTCAAGGCAAGCAGGTTCGTCTGGTCTGAGATTCCGCGAATGGTGCTGACGATCTTTTCGATATCCTTGAATTTCTCGTTGAGCACCGAAATGTTGGCAACAGCGCCTGAAACTACGTTTTTGACGGATTCGGAAGTCTGGATCGCATCGTGCAAAGACTTGATACCGCTGCGGGCTACCTGATCTGTTTCCTCCGCCGTCGCACTGGCAATTTCAGCAGCGTGCTGGACGGCGAGGTTACGTTTTATACGCGTAGTCACATCTGCGCCGATTTTCACCACTTTGATGACCTTGCCGCTTTTGTCCATCACTGGATTATAAGAAGCTTCGATCCACACATGTGATCCGGCAGAGTTTATACGTTCAAAGAGACCGCTTTTGTACTCCCCTCTTCTTAGTTCCTGCCAGAAGTCGGGATTTTTTTCGTAAAATTCGCCCAGACAGAACATTCTGTGGTGCTTGTTAACGATGTCGCTCTCGCGGTAGCCCATAAGACTCAGAAAATTCTTGTTCGCTTTCAGGATGCGACCATCCGGGGCGAACTCGATTATGGCTTGGGAGCGGTCCAGCGCCTGCAGTAGTGCCTTGCCTGTTTCTGCGTCTTTGTAGGCAACCGTCACATCCGCGGCTGTTTTGATAACTTTTACAACGCTGCCGCTTGGGTCGGTCACTGGCAGATAGGTTGCCTCAAGCCAGATCTCTTCGCCTGTTTTATTGATTCTGGGGAATGTGCCGGAGAAAGGTTTTCCTGAATTCAGGTCCTGCCAAAATCTTTTGTAGGCATCCGATTTTGCGTAAGCGGGTTCACAAAGCAGACGATGGTGCTGACCGATCAGTTCCCTCTCCGAATAGCCCACAATGTCGACAAACGCGCTGTTGGCTTTGAGGACGATCCCTTCCGGGTCGAATTCAATAGACGGCAAATGGTGCTTCATTGCCGCCAGATCCTGCAAATATGAATCACGATCCTGGCGGGTGATTGCCAGTTCTTGCTTGAGCGATTTGTTGAACATCGATTACCTACTGCAAGCGCACTGTAATATTGCGGGATCCAAGAGCTTCTCCTGGACGGACTGTCAGGCCATTCCCTCAACCTAAACGTAAGTTATAGGAGAGCCCAGCGGTTACCGCCATGCAAAACACCGTAGTAAATTGTACTGATTGGGTTGCAAATCAAGTTTTACTAAGAAATCACGGTTTTTCTGATCAACTCGGGCCGTGGAAACAGGGCACTTCCGTAACCCGAGTCGATACAGCGCCGGAGGATTGCCGCTCACACCGCAGGCAGTGCATGAGAGGCAGCCAGCACGACCGAATGATCCGCCACCGGCAGCGCACACTCATCATGGGCCGCCATGATACAGGTTCTGCCTTTCAGCCAGGGCTCAAGCCTCCGGCTTACGCTATCGGCAGTGTTCTGGTCCAGACCAGTAAAAGGCTCGTCCAGCAGGATCAACCACGACGGTCTGATTAGGACGCGCGCCAGCGCGAGTCGCCGGCGCTCCCCGCCCGACAGCGCACGCCCCTGGTCCCCGATCCAGGTACCCAGCCCCTGGGGCAGTTTTTCAATCAGGCCGGTTAGCTGGACTGCCTCAAGTACGGCCATCAACTCCTCATCGGTAGCCTGTGGTTTGGCGATCAGCAGGTTCGCACGGACCGTATCGCTGAAAAAGTAGGTGCGCTGGCTAAGGTAGCTAACCCCGGAACGCCAGGCCAGGCTGTCACCGGGCCTGCATAGGGTCCCCGATAGCTTCATTTCTCCCTCGGGCGCCTCCACAATGCCCGCGTCAGCCATGCCCGCCAGAAAATCAAGCAGAGTGGACTTTCCAGCGCCGGAGCGTCCCGTCACCGCAAGCCGATAACCAACCGGCAGTTCAACATTGATCGGCTCGAAAAGCCGCTCCTCGTTTCGGGTCAGGGTGAAATCCCCAAGGTGAATCATGCCCGGTTGGCTCCTGCCTGCTGCGAGAGCAGCGTCACCCGCTCCGCTGACGGCGAGCGAGGCCTCGTGGCCCTCTTCATTTAAACGCTCTGCCGCTCCCAGCGTGGCGCCGAGCCGGCTGAAAGCCCCGGGCAAACCACTAAAAGCTTCGCCAATGCCCAGTACCGCTAGAGTAAACAACAGCGCGACAGGGCCGCTCAGTTGGCCGTTTTGCCAGAGAGCCAGCCCCAGCACCAGCGCCATCAGCGCGGCAAACTGGATTGCGAACAGTGTTACTCCATTAGCGAAGGCAGTCTGCTTTTCCCGGTACAACCGACTGCTGTTCAAATGCTCGCTCTTGGCCAGCAGACTCTCGCCCTCCGTTGACCAGAGGTGTGCGGCCTGAAGCTCGGCGCTGGCCTCGACCATATCGATTAACTGGCCCCTTAGCGCCTCGACCTGGAGGCCCTCCCGCCTCGAAGAGGCCAGCGTCTTCCGGGCCAGGAGGTACAGCACCAACGGCAACAAAGCCAATGGCGCGAGAGCCCAGATCAACAATGGCGCGGTCGCGCCTAGCACCAGCGCGACCAGGACAAGCGCGACCATGGCCAGGCCCGGCGGTGCCACTAGCTGCAGGTAGAGCGTATCCAGTGTATCGACATCGCTGGTGAGGCGATTCAGCCAATCCGCCGGCCGTTTCCTGCCCGCCGATCCCAGACGGGCATGGGCCAGCTTCGAGAACAGCACAACGCGCACATCCGCCAGCAGCCGAAGCACGGTATCGTGGTTGTATAGCCTCTCGAAGTAGCGGGACACCGTGCGACCCAGTGCAAAGAACCGGATACCGCCGCCCGGCGTGTAGATATCCAGGTAGGCTGCGCCGCCCCCTGCCGCTACCAGGCCAGCGAGGGCTGTCGCCGTGATGAACCAGCCGGAAAGCCCCAGCAACCCAACGCCTGCAAGAACGGTGGTCAGCATAAGCAGTCCGCCGATCAGCAGCCGCCGCTTGCGCAACGTGAGCAGGCGTAGCCAGGGCAGCAATTCAGCCATGCACCCGCCTGCCTTCGGCGATTCTGACCCGGCGATCGGCTGCGGCGAGTACGGCCGGGTGGTGGCTGGCCATGATAATGGTCGAGCCCTGCCGCCGCAGTTGGGTGATCGCATTGATTACATGTTGCTCGCTCCGGGCATCGAGCCCAGCGGTAGGCTCGTCCATCAGCACCAGGGCATAACGTCCGAGATACAGGCGTGCAGCCGCGAGGCGCCGTGCTTGTCCGCCGGAAAGACCGACGCCGCCTTCCTGCATCGGCGCGTTCAGCCCGTGCGGCCGTTTTTCTACGAGATCCTTCAGCCCTACTTGTGTCAGTGCCGCCAGCAACTCAGCATCCGTTGCATCGGGTGAGACAAGTCGCAGATTCTCCGCCCAGGTACCGTGACGTATAAAAGAGCTCTGACCGAGCCAACCGACCGGCTCGCTCCCCGCAGGCCTCCCGAAAACACTGACCTGTCCCTGTTTCGGCTGAATAAAGCCTGCAAGCAGATGTAACAGCGTTGACTTGCCTGCCCCCGAGGCGCCTTCCAACGCTATAAGTTCGCCTGGCTGAACAGCGAGGGAGAGCGGCCCGAGTCCCTTGCGCCCGTCGGCGAACTGAACGACGACCTGATCAAGGACCGCGGCAGCGGATCTGTCTCTGACGCAAGCGCTACTGTCGTTCTGCGCCTCGTTCCCCGCCACTCTCTCGAGCCTTGTCTTCAATTGGCCTGCCGCCCCGAGGGCTGCAGCCCGATCGTGATAATGCTGCGACAGTTGCCGGAGCGGCTGAAAGAACTCTGGCGCCAGTAAGAGGATGAACAGACCCGAGAACAATGTCAGCCCTGGTGCGGGGCCGTACTCAATGTAACCCAGCAATCCAAAACCGATGTATATGGCAATTACCGCAATGGCGACGGAGGCAAAAAACTCAAGGACGGCGGACGACAGGAAGGCTACACGCAGGGTTTTCATATTGATCAGGCGATATTCATTCGTAACCGCGGCAATCTGACGGGTCGCCGGGGCGGTGTACTGGAACAACTGTAGCGTGACTAGCCCCCGCAAGCGGTCCAGGAAATGCCCCGAAAGTCGACCCAGGGTTTCCATGTGCTGCTGGTTGAGTTTTTCGGCACCCATGCCCACCAGCGCCATAAAAAAGGGGATCAACGGCGCCGATATCAGTAAAAAGAGCGCGGCCAGCCAGTCCAGCCAGAACACCGTCACGAGGACCAGCAGCGGAACGACCACGGCAAGCACCATCTGGGGCAGGTAATGGGCGTAGTAGCCGTGCAGGGCCTCCACCTGGTCGAGCCATTCAGAAGCCAGGGTGCCCGACGATGACTGGCCGAGGCCTACTGGCCCAAGACGATGAAGATGAGCCAGCAGCTCCTGGCGAAGAGCAGAACGGATGCGGTTGCTGGCAGAGGAGGCAAAGCGTTGCTGCAGACTTATGGCGCTGGCCCTGGCTGCAATCGCAATCAATATCAAAACGCCCGCCTGAAGCAACTCAGAAAGAAGTGCGCGTTCGACGAGCGCCTGATGGGCTATCCACGCCATGCCGCCCAGTTGGCAAATTGTTGCTACCGCTGCCACTGTTCCCGCCAACGCTGCCGCAAGAATCGCCCCGTGCGCCGGGCGCTGGCGCTCGCTTAGCCAGTGACCGGCGCTTGCCCGTGGTGGCACCTGCACTTAATGGTAGCCCTGCCCGGCGCGAACCTTGCCACGGAAAACCCAATAGGTCCAGGCGGTGTAGCCCAGCACCACGGGAATCACAAACAGCAGCCCCAGGAGCAGGAACAGTTGTGACCCGTAAGCGGATGAGGCATCCCATAAGGTGTAGTCAGGCGGGACCACATAGGGCCACTTGCTCACGATCAGGCCCAGGTAGGTGCTGATAAACAGCCCCATGGTGGCGATGAACGGCCTGGCGTCGTACTGTCGCTGGATCGAGCGGAAAATCTGCCAGGCACAGAACAAGCCGAAGGCGGGGAACACCCATATCAGGGTAATGTGATCGAACCAGCGGTCTCGCACAAACGGGTCGACAAAAGGCGTCCAGACGCTGATCACGGCAAAGACCGCCAGCACCGCGAGCAGCAGTGGTACCACCAGACGCCGTGCCCACTGCTGTAATTCACCTTCGGTCTTGAGCACCAGCCAGGTCGCCCCCAGCAGCGCATAGCCGGCAAGCAGACCCAGGCCGGTCAGTACCGTGAAAGGCGTAAGCCAATCAAAAGCGCCCCCGACGAAGACGCCGTTCGCGGTTTTGTAGCCTTCTATGTAGGAGCCTACCACTACGCCCTGGGCGAAAGCCGCGACGGTAGAGCCTCCCGCGAATGCCCAGTTCCAGAGGTACCGGGAAGTATTGGCCTTAAACCGGAACTCGAAGGCGACACCGCGGAAGATCAGTCCAGCCAGCATGAGAAAGACGCCGATATACAGTGCCGGCAGCAGGATTGTATAAACCAGGGGAAATGCCGCCAGCAGGCCAGCACCGCCGAGCACCAGCCAGGTTTCATTGCCGTCCCACACAGGTGCCACCGAGTTCATCATTACGTCCCTGGAGTCTTCATCCGGGGCAAACGGGAAAAGTATGCCCACCCCCAGGTCAAAGCCGTCCATCAGTACGTACATGATGACGCCGAAGCCAATGATAAACGCCCAGATCAACGACAAATCGAACAGTTCCATATCAGTGTCCCCCGCGATGAGTTTCGGTACCGCCTTGTGAACGGGTATCCTTGTACTCGAAAGGTACGTGGCTTGCTGAGAGTGGCCGTTTTGGGTGATCCGAGGGGTCTTCGGTGGTTCTGGCCTCAAGCCCGTCGTGCAGCACTCGCATCAGGTAATAAACGCCAGCGGAGAAAACCAGGGCATAGACCGAGATGTATCCCACAAGGGTGAACAGCGCCATGCCGCCCGTAAGCGACGGTGTCACACCTTCAGCCTGCGTCATCAGACCGTAGACCAGCCAGGGCATTCTCCCCACTTCGGTCACAAACCAGCCAGCCAGTACTGCAATAAATGGTGTGAGTGCCATCAGACGGAGCCCCTGCAGGAACCAGCGCGTCGTGGCATAGCGACCGCCGCGACGCAACACCAGGCCCGTGACTGCAAAGGCGATCATGAGGACACCCAGGCCGACCATAACGCGAAAACTCCAGAAGACCACGGCAACCGGCGGTCGCTCCTGGGCTGGAACCAGGTCCAGCCCGGGGACTTCTCCATCCATGTCATGCGTCAGGATCAAACTGGCAAGACCCGGAATCCCTACCTCAAAGTGATTGGTCTGTGCGTCCTGATCCGGCAGGGCGAACAACAGCAGCGGCACGCGCGTACCGGTTTCCCAATTGCCCTCCATCGCTGCGACTTTCACCGGTTGGTGCTCCAGCGTGTTGAGGCCGTGGAAATCGCCGATCACGGCCTGGGCCGGTGCAATAAAGAGCAGCAGCCACAGACACATGGACAACGCTTTGCGGTTGGCCTCCACCTCGCGCCCCCGTAGCAGAAACCAGGCACTGACTCCGGCCACCACGAAGCCCCCGGTCAGGAAGGAAGCCATCACCTTGTGCATGAATCGCCACTTGAACGAGGGATTGAATATCGCCTCGGACCAGGACGTCACGTGAAAGACCCCCTCTTTCAGCTCAACACCGGCCGGTGTGTGCATCCAACTGTTGGCGGACAATATCCAGAAGGACGAGATGAAGGTGCCCAAGGCCACCATACATGCCGCAAACAGATGCATACCGGGCGGCACCTTGTCGCGCCCGAACAGAAGCACCCCGAGGAACGCGGCCTCCAGGAAGAAAGCCGTCACTACCTCGTAACTCAACATGGGGCCGATAAAATTGGCTGAGGCCTGGGAAAAGTTGGACCAGTTGGTACCGAACTGGAAAGACATCACGATGCCGGATACCACCCCCATACCGAATGCAACCGCGAATACCTTGGTCCAGAATGAAGAAAGTCTGGACCAGACAGGGTTACTGGTTTTGAATGCCAGCCCTTCCAGAAAAGCGATATAGGAAGCAAGGCCGATGGTGAACACGGGGAAGACCGCGTGAAACGACACCACGAACGCGAACTGGATTCGCGACAGCAAGAGGGGATCTAGTTCCATTGAAAACCTCCGGTAACCACGATGAGAACAGGAAGCACAAAGCTTCTGACTGGGCGAGCTGCCTCTGGCTTTAGCTGTTCTTGTTTGTACCGGCAGATACCAACATCTTACTCCGAACCCGGCACAGGCCAAGCAGCGGCAGCTATTTGCTTGACCAACGTCAATTTTCTGAAAGCGTAGGCTCGGCGCCAGAACAAGTGGTGACGATGTTACCGGACAATACTCAAGGTCGACTACTCCGCCCCGAAGTTTGCCCCTGCCCCCCAAGAAAAAAATGCGGACCAGATACTCTGGGTCTTGCCGTCTATATCGGGCACGCTAAGATGCAGGCTGCGTCACCCTAAAAGCCAGGAGATACCGAATGAGTTCGTTTGAAAAGAAGCTCGAAGCAGGCATATTTGCGAGCCGGTGGCTGCTAGCGCCGTTCTTCGTCGGCCTTATTGCCGCGATTCTTGTGCTTTTGGTCAAATTCATGAAAGAACTGGGGTTACTGGTCATGAATGCGTGGACCGCGGGTCAGTACGAAGCGGTCATTTCCATTCTGACCCTGGTTGACACGGCGTTGATTGCCAGCCTGTTACTGATCATCATATTCAGCGGCTACGAGAATTTCGTCTCGAAGATTTCTGTTGGCGGCCACGAGGACCGGCCGGCCTGGATGGGACGGGTAGGGTTTGCCGATCTCAAACTGAAGTTGATCGGCGCGATTGTCGCCATATCTGCGGTAGAACTCCTGAAAGCCTTTCTGGTCAGCAGTCAGTACACGACCGAACAACTCGCCTGGAAGGTCGCTATTCACTTCACTTTCGTGCTGTCAGGCGTTTTCTTTGCCTTGACCGACTGGATCTCCGAATCAAGGAAGAAAGACCACTAGTTGGGCCTGGACGGCTGCCTGGCGCAGCCCTCGTGCGGCGCCAGGATGGGACTGAACACGTAAGGCTGGGTTAGAGCCTGCATAGACGCGCTAAAGCACGCCGCCGTCGCCCTCTTGTGTACAGTCGGGTAGCGCTGTCCGGGGTGCTACCAGATCATTTTCCGTAAACATACAACCAAAGTCCTGATCTGCAAGCTGATCGGGGTCGAGGATGGCGTCATCATCACCCGCCGGCTTCTCCCCTTCATTGACCCACCTGAGAAAGTCCGCCATTGCTGTGGTGATTTCGCTCGCGGAAAACTCACAATGGCCGGCGGCACGGATCGCGCGCTGAACCAGCAGCTCATCGCTGCCGTTGGCAATGGCCACCTCCCGATAAAGCTGCTGGTGCCGGAAAGGAACGTAGAAATCGCCCAGCGTGTGCAGGGTCAGCACAGGCACATCGATATCGCCCTGCACCAGGGGTAACCAGCGCACGCCGTCGTCGCGCAGGGGGTTGGCGTCAGGGTCGCGCTCGATCCGGTTGAAGTTGTCGTTAAACAGTTCTTCATCGCTCGTGATGTCACCCGTGGTCCAGCGATAGGTCCGGTCTGTGTTGTCGTAGATTTCTCCTGCGAGGATGCCGTTAATGGTTCCGTCTCGGCCGCCGGTATCAAAGACAGCCTGCTGCAGTTCGGCTTCCCGGAATCCATACTCTTCAAAGATTGGCCTTTCGCCACCGGTCAGTTTCACCGCTACGTCCCGCAAACGCTCACCGTCCCCGGGCAGAGGTTGCCAGGCGTCTGCACCCTCAGTGGATACAAACAGGCGCTCAAGAATCTGCGGTCGCAGGCTCTGAAACTCGCTATGGTCAGTCTCGCCAAAGTCCGCCAGCTCCTGAGCTACCCTGGTGTAATCGCCCAGCCACTGGAACTGATTCTGCTCTGCCTGACAAAAAGGCAGAGCGCCCGCGTACTCCACCTGATAGCGGGCGTTTTCGATAGTCTCACGTTCCACCGCCGCGGCAGCTGCATGGCCGCCCATGGAAAAACCAGAGATCAGGACCTGCGTCGGGTCTTCGTAGCTGGCGCCCCAGTCGGCCTCCAGGTAGTCCGTGAGTTCGAGGGCCAGCCTGTTGGTATCTTCAATTGCCGCCCTGACATCGTAGAAATTTGCAGAGTAGGACGAGGCGGCCCAGGCATAACCTGCTCTCAGTACCGCTGCCCTGAACGCGGCATTAGGCTGCTGCCCCCCTAGCACTTCGCCCTCACCGGCGTAGCCGTGGGTATACATGACCAGACCACCGTTCCAGCCCTCAACCGGAAACTCGGCCGCATAGGCGGCTTCACCCTGAATACCCTCGTAGGTGCCGTAGTAAGTAACTGACGCAAAAGAAAGAGGTTCAATCACCAAATCGTCATCGGCCACCGTGAAACTTCGCCCGTCGTGCAAGCGGCTGACCTCTGCCGGCGCATCCTCCTCGGCTTCTTTGTCGAGAAAATCGTCCCAGCATCCGGTCAGCAACAAACTACTGGCTAATACCATTACCCAAGTGACTAACAGATTCCTGCCTTCCATAGTGGACTCCGGTTCTGGCTGCGTCATATCCCCGCAAAAGCGTTCATGGGGTGCAAGGTAGCGTTAAGGTTAAGCTGAAGCTAAGGGAGGGCGCCCGGGAGAGCAAGTGAGCATTTGGTCAGCTGAGGTCAGGCAACGTGCGACACCTGCGAGCCCCATAACAATTCTGACCATAAGACTCAGACATGGCAGGTCGATGAGCTCAGACAGGACGCAGCCGCCATTGAAATGGTTCGCTTCCTGAGTAGTATAAATTTCGATCTTGCACGCTCGGGTGTCGACCAGGGACACTCAGCAAGCCTGGGCTTTTGTGCGTGACCATCAGCTACCGTGAGCGTCAGAACGGACTGGGCTGATCGCGAGGATCTGATCGAAAGGGGTATCGAGCCAGTGTGGGGTGATGCGGTAGCGGATCGATTCCGGCAGACGCAAGTGCTTTCTGCCGGAACCTCTGAAGCCAGGGCAGGCTAGTTTCGACTAGCCTTCACCCATGCCCTCCACGGGTTCATGGGATGCTCCAGCCCGCACCTTTTCTTCAATACGCTGGCCAACGCCGGCATCGACGCTTTTCCAGTATTCGAACGCACGTTCCAGCACGGGGCTGCGTACTCCCCCCAGCAAGCTGCCCGAGACTTGGTCAATCAGTCTCTGCCGTTGCTGCTCGTCAAAGACATCGCGAACCAGCATGCCCGCCTGGGTAAAATCGTCGTCTTGGGCATGCAACGTGTACGCACTGCGGACCATATCGCCATCAGATTCCCAGCTGTCCTCGGCCGGGCCGGTGTTGTCCGCCCATTCACGACCACCGCTGTTTGGCGCATACACTGGCGCCGCATCGTTCTGCTGATAGTTCATGTTGCCGTCAAACATATAGCTGTTGACCGGACACTTGGGCTGGTTCACCGGTAGCTGGTGAAAGTTGGTGCCGATACGGTGCCGCTGGGCATCAGCGTAGGCAAACGCCCGACCCAGCAACATCTTGTCCGGCGACAGGCCAATGCCTGGCACGGTATTGCCCGGTGAGAATGCGGCCTGTTCAATCTGGGCAAAGAAGTTGGCCGGGTTACGGTTGAGGGTCATCTTGCCGACCTTGATCAGCGGGTAATCCTTGTGGGGCCAGACCTTGGTCAGGTCGAACGGATTGAACCGGTAATCCCGGGCTTCGGCATAGGGCATGACCTGCACGAAGAGTGTCCAGCTAGGGTGTTCGCCCTTCTGGATGGCTTCAAACAGATCGCTGCGGTGGAAGTCCGCGTTTTCCCCAGCCATGGCCGCCGCTTCAGCGTTGCTGAAACATTCGATGCCCTGATCGGTATGAAAGTGGTACTTCACCCAGAATTTCTCGCCACTGGCGTTGATCCACATGTAGGTGTGAGAACCGTAGCCGTTCATATGGCGCCAGGTGCGCGGCAGGCCACGGTCGCCCATGAGGTAACTGACCTGGTGGGCCGACTCCGGGTTGTTGGTCCAGAAGTCCCACTGCATGTGGTTGTCACGCAGACCCGAGTCAGGCAGACGCTTCTGGCTGCGGATGAAGTGGGGAAACTTCATTGGGTCGCGGACGAAGAAGACGGGGGTGTTATTGCCCACCAGATCGTAGTTGCCTTCTTCGGTATAGAATTTCAGCGAAAAGCCACGCACGTCCCGCCAGGTATCGGGGCTACCCGCTTCGCCTGCCACGGTGGAAAAACGCGCCAGCATGTCGGTGGAAGCACCACGCTGAAAAAGTGCCGCCCTGGTGTAAGCGGATACATCTTCCGTCGTTTCAAATGTACCGAACGCGCCCGCGCCTTTCGCGTGAGGCTGACGTTCGGGAACCTTTTCCCGATTGAAGTGGGCCATCTGCTCCAGAAAGTGGACGTCGTGAAGCAGAATGGGGCCGTCCGCCCCGACTGTCAAAGAGTTACGGTCGCTCGGGGCGGGTGCCCCGGTACCTGTGGTTGAGGGACAGGAAGGCTTATCGTCGGGATTTTTCATAGGTGCACTCCGTTCAGGCTATAGGACTCAGACGGCGCTTTGAAAGGCCATCGGTACTGTCACCACCATACAGTCACAGACCTGAAGGCGACCGTTGTTTATTTCTATTGATGTGATTGGCTCAGACTGGTTTGTGCTTTCCTGAGACCGAAACTGGAACTAAATAGCCCAGTTCAGGCAGCCCAGTGCGAGCCATTCCCGTCGGGGGGCCGGGAGGAGTGAGGGCTTGACGCGAAGAAGAGGCTTGAGCCCAGCCCGAGAATGAAGCGAGCTATGCTGGCCTGCGGTCCAGTACTCAGGTCGGCGCTATGCGAGCACTATAGGAGCACGGTGCCGGCACTGTTCGCGCACTATTCGCACACTATTCGCACACTATGCGGGCAATACGCGACCGCCGCCCTTCTCGTCCATGTTCAGGTCAGCTTCGGACACGACGACCTGGTTGCGGCCGCCGTGCTTTGCCGCATAAAGCGCTTCATCCGCTTCCCTGATCAGCCTCTTCATGTCGCTGTGTGGCGCAGGAATGCAGCTGGACACGCCGATGCTAACGGTGAACTGTATCTGCTGGCCTTCCCATTCCAGTGGGGTGTCGGCCACCTGCTTGCGAATGCGTTCGGCAACGATCGCTGCGCCCTGCCGATCCGTATAACACAACAGAACGGTAAACTCTTCTCCGCCGTAACGGGCGACGAAATCCCCTGCCCTATTCACTGCGCCCTGGTAGATCCGCGCCAGATGCTGCAGGCAGGCGTCCCCACAAAGGTGGCCGTAGCTGTCATTGATGCGCTTGAAATGGTCGCCATCAATCATGAGCAGGCTCATCTCTGATGGACCGCGGGCATTCTTACTCCATTCGTGAGCCAGCATCTCGTCAAAGAACTGCCGGTTCTTGACCTTGGTGAGACCATCAACCGCGTTGGCTTCCAACAGTTTTCTATTGGCAACCTCCAATTCGTTGGTGCGTTCCCTGACCCGCTTCTCCAGGACTCTGTTGGCCTCGCGCTGAACATGCAGCAGCTCTGCCTGAGCCAAAAAACGCCGTTTGCGTTCCAGGTTCATCCGATAGGCCAGAGCAAACGAGAGCAGCAGCCCCTCGGCCACTGCGCCGATCTGCTGTGCATGCTCAAGTAGAAGATTGTGCGGAAGAATACCAAACTTGCTGAACGTGATGAGTACGCTTCCCGCGAGCAGCAGGAACCAGGCTGTGGTGTAAAACCGTGCCAGGATATCGCCGCGATACCAAAGATAAGCCCCGACGAGAATTGCCCCGGAAGCGCCGGTTACCGATATCGCCGCTGCCAGGAGAGTAGTGATTTTATAGGGCAGGAAAAAATTGGCGATGAAAACAAGCGCGCCCGCGGCGGCCGTGCCAATAAAGAACCAGCGGAGCAGTGATCCCTGGCGCGATATATTCAGAAAGGTGTACGCGAACAATGCGGCAGCAAAGACATTGCCGCTGATCCCGGCCACCAGTGTGAGGTTATTGAACCGAGGGTGATCAGCCCAGACAAACTGAGCGGTAATGCCGTGAAACGAAAGCACCACCGTACTGATCGTGATGATGCTCAGGACGTACCACAGGTAGCTCCAGTCACGCGTTGCCAACAGCAGAAAGCTGTTGTAGATCGCCAGCGCGGCCATAATCCCAACGAACAGCATCTGTAACGCAAGGCGATCCTGATCGTGCTCAAAGAACGCCTGCTTGTCCCATAGTCGCAATGGCACAGCCAGGGCGCCGTCGGTCTGCGCCCTCAGATAGACTTCGACACGATCCTCTGCGCTCAGCTCCAGCGGAAAAACGAACGTCCGGTGCTCCCACGGGCGGCTGGCCAGCGGCCGTGCATCGCCAGTGTTGTACGCCTCCACAACCCGACCGTCGCGCACCACATAGACATCGAGATAATCGATGAGCGGATGGTCCATCTGCAACAGCCGTTGCACCGGGTTCGCTGATTCATTGGCCAGCGAGACAGCGAACCAGTGAACGGGTGGGGAAACGCCAAAGTTGGGCGTGGCGACAGCACTACGCTGCCATTCCAGGGCATTACCTTCGTCAATAATATCCGAGATCGCGGCTTCGGCTCCCGGATCTGCCGCATACACCAGAGCCGCTCCCAACGAGCGCTGCCCGTCCTCCAGTGCCGAAACCTCAATGGTATCCGGCGAAACCGGAAGCGCTGCGACAGAGGTAGAGAACGACAAAAAAAAGCCCAGAAGAATAGAGATCCAGGCGATAATTCGGGGCATGGGGTAAGCCTTGTCAAACAGAGCTCGGTCTGTTGTTAATCGTGCCATTTGCGGGGACAGCTCACTTTGATCCAATAAACGTCAGCTGCTGGGCGAGTATCGCCAAGAGACTTTCGTCGGGTGATAACCGCTAACTCGCTCCCAGTATAGAGTGCGCATAAAGACGATGACGTGATGTTTTGTATCGGTTCAGAAACAGAAAAGTTAATAAATGACAGCGGGTGGCCCCTGCGGACTGGCTAGTGTTTTAAACACCTATCCCCGATCCAGTCACTACCTCCCCCTCTGCGTCGAAGCCTGTCTCAATTCGATTCCGCCCGTTAGCCTTTGCCTGGTATAGCAGCGTGTCTGCCTTCTTTAGCAAGCTTGCCGCAGACTCCGCAGCGCCCGGAGTCAGGGCAGCCACCCCGATACTCACAGTGATGCAGGCTTCCACGCCTTCGTCTTCCACAACGCTGGCATTGAATTTTTCGAGTATCCGGGTGGCGATATTCAAAGCGCCCGATACATCGGTGTTCGGCAACAGCACGATGAATTCTTCGCCGCCATAGCGGGCGGCAAGGTCCGGAGGACGGCGGATGCTTGCGCGAATGAAATCAGCGGCCTTGACCAGGCAGAGATCGCCGAATGGATGGCCGTAACGGTCGTTTATCATCTTAAAGTTATCGATATCCATCAGAAGAACCGATAGCGGTAACTTTTCCCGGAAGGCTCTTTTAAATTCAATCTCAAGGCTTTCGTCGAAATGGCGGCGATTGCTGAGTTGTGTAAGGGCGTCGGTGCGGCTTATTTCATGCAGTAGCGCATTAGCGTTTTCCAACTCATCGGTGCGCTCACGCACGAGCCGGTCCAGGCTCTCATTTGTCTCGCGCTGGTTTTCTATCAGCTGGGCTTGCGCGTCCTGACGAGCCTCGCGATCCATGTTCATTCGGTAGGCCAGCGCGAACGCATTCACCATGCTCATCACGACGATGCCAACATAGCCGGCAACTTCGGTGAGCGGTGTCACCGGAATTACGCCTACATTGCCCAGCATCGAGACTGCAAAGCCAAGGCTGGCGCATGAGCCGCTCAGGAAGGCGATTTTCGCCGGGCCATACCCATCGATAAAGCGCAGAAGTAAAGCTGAGAACAACACCAACATTGCCACCCCGGACAACCCCAGTACGCCTTTAACCACGGCCACATAGGGCAAAGCCAGGCTGGCAATCATCAAGGCGACCGTCACATAGGCCAGCAACCGAAGTACCGCAGCCAGCTTCGGCCGCGCCTGGGGTACCTGCAGCACCTCTGCCAGAAAAAGGTTGGCAAACAAAACACTGGAGGTGATGGCGATGTTAATGAACCGGTTGCTTACATAGCTGAAGTCAGGCCAAACGTAGGCAGAAATAACGCCATGCAAGCATAGATAAGTGGCCAGCAGGCTTAGATTGAACAGTGCGTAGTAGAAAAACGAAAGCTCCCGGACAGAATAAAAAATGAGCAGGTGGTATAGCGCCATCGCCAGCAGCAGCCCATAGAACACACCGTAAACAAGAGACCAGGCGTGATTGTTTTCAACATAAGCAGCCTGGTCCCACAAGATCAATGGAATCTGGAGTCCCGATCCAGACTTCACCTTTATCAGCACTGTCGCGGAGTCCGCCGGTGGCAAGACCAATGGCACAAGAAAGCTGGACTGGAGAAGATCGCGATTAGCTGCAGGCTGCGCGTCGCCCGCAGTCCGGTGGGCAACCAGGTTACCCTGCCGGGTAATATAGAAGTCCATACTGTCGATTAACGGGAATCGCTGCTGCAAAATAAGTCGCTGCTCGACCCTTGCGGTATTGACGATGTGAAACCGTACCCAGTAGGCAGAAGATGAAAAGCCGAAGTTGAGCTCTTGGCCTCGAAATGGTTGCCAGCCCGCCCTCTGTTGGACTGTTTCCCAAGTTTGCGAGCCGTCACTGTCTTCGAGATATTCCACGCCACTACCCAGCGCTTCATAAGCAAATCCAGGCCTAACCTCCACCGTCAAAGCGCAGGCCAGCCCGGGCATCAGCAGTAACAGACAACAGAGCAGCAACCAGGGGCGCAAACCGTTACGTAACATGCGATTTAAATCTACTGTCAGGCGAAAATGCCTGACCTTAAGCTTAGCAAAAGAACCGAATTTCGCATCACCTGCCTGCTGGGTTTGTGCTCAAAGGGGGCAGCAACCTCAATAATGTTCAAGTCGGCCAGACGCGACACTGCGATACGCGTTGACGACCGAAGCTGCGGCAGCGGTTCGTCGTCGATCGCTGGTTTGAACAGTTGGGTCAATGGCCCGCACGCAGCGTATGGCCGGAGCTTTAGAGTCCGGTTCAAGAAACGGTGTGCTGCTCCCGCAAAAACCGAACGACCACCTCTGCCAGGGCCTCACCCTGATCTTCCTGTAGGAAGTGGCCACCGTTTTTGATAGTGACGTGGTCCTGCCCCTTGGTGCCGGGAATGAACTTCTGGAAGTATCGGTCTGCGCCTTTGGTAATGGGATCCTGGTCGCTAAACGCTGTCAGAAAAGGCTTCTGCCACTGGCTCAGGACTTTCCAGGCCTGGCGGTTCGCTTCTGTTGCCGGATCCTCAGGGCTGGCCGGTACCAGTGTGGGAAACTGACGCACACCTTCCTTGAAGCTTTCATCCGGGAACGGCGCGTTATAGGCGTCAATAACGGCTTGGGCTAACGGTGTGACAGTTCCGCCTTTGATCACGCCGGCCACATGGAACTGCGGAGTTTCCTGGGAAAACTGGCGCCACTTTTTGAATGCCGGGCCCAAGTCAGTGTCCCCGGTGGGCAAAAACGTATTGGCCGCCACCACGGAGGCAAAGCGGTCCGGATTTTCTGCTACCAGGCGCAGGCCCAGTAAGCCGCCCCAATCCTGGCAGACGAGGTTGATAGCCCGCAGGTCGAGCTGATCCAGAAAAGACTGTATCCAACCGACATGGCGGGCATAGGTATAGTCGTTGCGATCTGCCGGTTTGTCGGAACGGCCAAAGCCGATGAGATCCGGTGCAATAGCGCGGTAGCCTGCGGCAGTAATGGCCGGGATCATCTTGCGGTAGAGGTAGCACCAGGAGGGTTCACCGTGCATCAGCAAAACAACGGGTGCATCACGGGGGCCTTCATCCAGATAGTGCAGGCGCAATTCGCCGCCCTCGAAGTCGTCCACCTGCAGGTAATGAGGCTCGAAGTCGAAGCCGGAAAGTTCCTCGAACCGGTTTTCGGGAGTTCGCAGTGCTTTCATTGGGTCATCCTTTTGCTTTTTAGAAGTGGAGGTATCGAGCAGTTCCCACCCGATCAGATCCTATAGTGTTTCGCCGCAACGCCGCGGTGCCGCATGAAAGTGCCGCAACAAGAAGCTGCCGAAAGAAGCTAGGTTAAGGGATTCCGAGCCTGTGACGCCAATCTTATGAACCCGAATTCTGCTTTTTCGAGGTGGACACTGGCTTTACTGCTCTTTTAAGGTTGATAGGGTCATTCGTTCAAAGAAAAGGAGTTCTTGAGATGATACCTGACTGGTTACACATCGTTGCGTGGGCGTCTCTCATCGTAGGCTTTGCCTGTGCCGCTTACATTGCCCTGGATATCCGCCGGCATCCCCAGCATATGACGATCATGAACTACGTCTGGCCGATCTGTGCACTGTTTGGCCATGTTCTGATCATTGCCTTCTACCGCCGCTACGGTCGACTGGCAGCGCACGAGATAGCGCATCCTGCGATGGAGAAAAAAGAAACCCCTCCGCATATGAAACAGACGCCCTTCCCGCTCAAGGTCGCCAAAGGTGCCCTCCATTGTGGCAGTGGCTGTACGCTGGGAGACATCATCGCCGAGTCCCTGGCTCTGTTCTTACCCGTGATCGCGATCTGGTTCGGGTGGCAGACCCTGTTCGATGAAAAGATATTTGCGGTCTGGGTTTTCGACTATTCCCTGGCTTTTATTCTGGGGATTGCGTTTCAGTACTTTACTATCGTGCCTATGCGCGGGCTTAGCTTTGGCAAAGGTCTGGTACAGGCTACCAAGGCCGACTTCCTGTCCCTGACGGCCTGGCAGTTCGGTATGTATGGCTTCATGGCGTTCGCTCATTTTTATATCTTCGCAGTCGTACTGAACCATAAGTTATCGGTCGCATCAGCAGAGTTCTGGTTCATGATGCAGATAGCCATGGTCTTCGGCTTTTTGACCTCCTATCCCGTTAACTGGTGGCTCATCAAACGCGGCATAAAGGAAGCAATGTGACCTGTGGGACGTGCGCAGGCCCGGGTTAACCGCCTGCGCATGGTGGAACGGTACCCGAAGCTCCACAGAATCTCACTGAAGCCTGCGGAGACACGGTTCGCCCTTGCGCGAGCCGCGAACAGGACGAGACATGTACGGTTGGACGCCTGGTCAACTTCTGCGGCACTGTGGTCGCCAGTAAAATCCGAGCCAAGCTGGCCGGGGGCAATAATCCGTCTGAACCTGAAACCACCCCTTCTCACGGACGAACAGCCGGGCAGGTTTGACGAGGGGTCAGGCCGATAGCAAAAAGGAGCTACATGATCAAAAAACTGGCATTCCTGTTGGGCGGCCTCGCCTTGGTTCTATTACTGGCCGGATGCGCTGTCTGGCTGTTCGGGGCTGCTGAATATGACCGGCGAATGAACAGAGTAGCCGCTGACCCGACGGCGCCCGAACCTAGGGATGAGGATCGGGCATTGCATCAGTCGCTGTTTATCGCTGACCTGCACGCGGATACCCTGAAGTGGGAGCGAGACCTTCTGGAACGCAGTGACGTCGGGCACGTCGACTTACCGCGCCTGGTAGACGGCAATGTTGCACTCCAGTCGTTCACTATTGTGACCCAGAGCCCGCTCCCCTTCACCCGCGCCCGCTATAACGAGACCGAAGCCTGCGTAAGCGGAAGCAGCCTCGACATGGCCGCTGTGCTGGCCGCAGCCCAGGGTCGGCCGGCGTTCAGCACGCGTGAGCGCGCAATTCACCAGATTGAACGTTTCAAGGCCGCAGTGCAGCGCTCGAAAGAAAGTGACGGGGCGGAGCTACGCCTTATAAAGGACGTGGATGACCTGAGGCGTCTGGTCGAGGATCGTCAGGCCGGACAGCAGGTGGTCGGCGGCATTCTGGGTATCGAGGGCGGCCACTGGGTCGGTAACACCGAGGGCGACCTGAGCCTGGTTGAAGCAGACATGCAGCAGCTTTACGACCTCGGCGTTCGCCAGTTTGCGCCCAACCACCGCTTCGACAATGCGCTCTCAGGCTCTGGTGAAGGTTGCGAACGCTACGGCTTGACGGAACTGGGGGTGCACGCTCTGAGAACCGCCGAGCGCCTGGGCATTGCCGTGGACCTGTCCCATATCTCCCAGCAGGGCATGGACGACGCGGCGCGGGTATTGTCTGAGCCTTTCATGATTTCCCACACTGGTATAAAAGCAGGTTGCGAGGCACCCTGCCGCCCTGCTCGTAATCTCAGTGATGATCAGATCAAGTCGGTTCTGAACAGCGGCGGCATCGTTGGGATCGGCTACTGGCCCTACGCGGTTGGTCCGAGTGTCTGGCACATCGCTAACGCCATGAGCCATGTCATGAGCCTGTCGCAGGAAATGGGGCTGGAGCCAGGCAAGCACGTCGCATTCGGCTCCGACTACGATGGCTCGGTGACGCCCTTCTTTGATGTAAGCGAGCTGAGCATTCTCACCGCCGTGATGCGCCAACGGGCCGATCCTTTTTCGGAAGATCTGATTCGCGACATCGCCGGGCGCAACGTCTGCCGCTACTTTGCGCGGACACTGCCGGGCGGTAGTCAGGACGCTGCCGACAATATCTGTAGCGGGGCGGCAACGCCCGACGAACTGCACGAGGAAGGGCCCCTGGATATACTGGGCAGCTGATTCAAAAAAGGTGCAGGACACCGGCTCAGTGACGCCTCAGGGGCTCGAGCCGGAGATAGGTCAGGCATCGCCAGAGCCACTCGGTAGGGCCCATCCTGAAAGGTTTGAGCCAGAGCTGGCTAGCCAGAGCCAGGAGGGTATACACCGCGATACTCAGCAGGAGGATGCCAGCGGACCCTACTGTTCCCAGCCAGCCCAGTCCCCAACTGTAGAAAAGTGCCTGCCCGATCAGCCCGTAGGCCAGGTAGTTGGTCAGTGCCAGCTTACCCGGGGCCGACAGCCACAGCCGTACGCCCGCCGCGCCAGGGTGGCTCAGGAGCAATGCGGCCAATGACATGTAGCCCACCGCCAGAATCGGCGCTCCGGCCCTGGCCGCGGTCGCGACCACCGACGGCTCGGGCAGGCCGATCCTGACCAGGCCCGCGGTGAGTCCCAATGGGATACAGCTTGCCGCCAAAAGCCGCAGGAAACGGCGGTTTTCTTCGATCTGATGGGGAATCTGCGCCCTTCCTGCCCAAAGCCCTAGCAGAAGCATGCCGAACACGTTGGTATGGTCCCAGATCTCCACCAGGCTGCTCTCGCTGGTGCCGAAGTAGCGTACCAGCCCATACTGAACCTGCTCCCAGTAAGGCGCGCCACCAAAAATGCTGAGCGCACGAACATCAGAAGGCAGTTGCCCTGATGAGTTTTCTGCCGCGCCCAGCATGGCCAGCAGCGCGGGCGCCCCGAATAGAAAAAGCGCGGCGGTTGTCAGCAGCAGCCTTTGCGGAAGCCGCACAAAGAAAACGAGTGTGGCGCCAAAGATCGCGTAAATGAGCAGGATATCCGCCCAGTACAGGAAACCGACGTTTATCAACCCGAACACGCCCAGAGCCGTCAGACGCCGGAAATACATGGCCCTGAACCCAGGCTGGTCGGACTTGCGTTCCAGCAACAGATAGAAGCTCAGGCCGAACAGAAAAGAAAAAGCAGAAAGAAATTTTTCGTCCAGCAGGACCAGCAGCATGAAGTCCACAATGTGGCCGATCGGCCCCTGAACAGCATCGAATGCTTCCGGCGCGAGAAAGTTAAGCCCCGACATGTCTCGCAGGTTCATCACCAGAACCCCGAACAGCGCCAGCGCCCTGACCGCGTCCACAACCTCCAGTCGTCCTTTGCCCTTGCCTTGAGCCATGCCCAACATCCTTGTCGTAAGTGCCCGTCCTGTCGTTCCTGCGGGGACCTCGCTTGGCAGTGCGCTGCACAGGAGGACGTCCCAGATTCCGTTCGAGCGCTGAAACACAGTTTCGCTATGATCTCTACTCAACTACCATCTTAAAGCCCGCTTGGGATAATGTGGCGTATGTGTCCAGATCGTAAGTGCGAGGTGGTGCATGCGTGTTCGTTAGCTACCACCAACATGAGCTTATGGGCAATGAGGCGGGGAAAACAAGAGGGTCCGCGCCCTCAGGGGGCGGGACTGACAAGCACGCGTGTATCTGCAAGCCAACCAGTGGGAACGATTCTCTGGCTGTAATACATCAATCTGATTTCAGCCGCCGACATGGCATGCCGACCATAGCGTACCTCGTCAAAGGTTGCGCCGGTCGCGCCGAAAACGAGGCTCTGGTTATTTTCCATGCTGGCGGTCACGGTAGCCGATGCCACCTGTGTTCCGTTTTGGTAGAAACGTAGGGTTGAGCCATCGTAGACCGCCGTAAAGAGAATCCAGGAAGGATCAGGGCTACCCCAATCATCGAATGCTCCGCCGCCCAGTCTAGTGCCGTTGAGGTTAAAAAACTCTGATGACAAATCACAAATATAGCCACGACCGTAGCCTCCCAGCTTCCAGTGGGATCCGGACGTACCGCGATAAATGAGATTTGCAGCTGTTATAGAGCTAAATGGTCCCGCACAAGCTCCCGGGTCAGCCTGATCTATCCACGCGCTGACCGTGAATGGTTGATTACCCGACACATTAAACGAAGATGCGTAGCTCGCCACCATAGCATTGTTGCTGGTAAATGATCGCCCGGCGCCAGCGATCCCCGTTACGCTAGTACCCTGCCCGCTATTGAGCATGGCGTTATTGCCATAGGCTGTCGAGTCGACAGCGGCTGACGTTGAGCCAGTCTCGTTCAGGTGCCAAACCGCCGAGTACTTGCTCCAGACACCATCCGGATTCTGCCCATCGGATGCCCCTGCACCGCCGTCATAAAGCAGCGTAAAGAAGTTGCGGTCGCTCGAAGTCGCGCCGTTCGTGTTGCCATAGACCACGGGCACCTTGACCCAAAGCTCGGCCGCATTGTTAGCCTGATCCCAGCGCTCGATCTCATAGTCCAGCAGAGATCCATCCGGGGCCATGACACGAATATCCCGGGCATCAGCCTCGGTCGCATCAATAATGCTGGCGCTGGTGATCCGCACCAGTACCGGGAAGTCAGTAACATCCGAGCCTACGCCGGCACCGGACGATGTGGTATCCAGGTTATAACGTTGGGTAGCGTTAAACGTTGCAATATCATCCTGATTAACAAGGCCATCGATGAACAACTCGGCGCCCCTGGATACATACTTTCTATAAGTATCCGCCCCTACCGTCTCCGTACCGTCGCCCAGCCAGAGATCACCCGGTTTTACCGACACCGTATCGCTGCCATCACCGACGACATACAGCTGGTGGGTCTCACGGGACATTCCCAACAGGCTCAGGGGGTCAAGATTGATGGCATTGCCCTGACCATTAAGGTCGACCAGCTCAATTCCGTCAATGCGGCTCGAAGCCATAGTGGTCAGGTCCAGAGTCATGCCGGAACCGGCAAACTGCAGCACATCCATGCCAGTAACTGGATTTCCACGCCCGCCACGGATCTTGCTAAACGACAAATCTGCGATAGAAATAATGTCCATGCCAGCGCCGGTCGATACCGCATCCGCACCGCCGCCGCCCGAGACCAGATCGTCTCCCGAACTGCCGATGATCAGCTCATTCGCAAATGATCCCGTCGTGCCAACCAGGTGATTCGTGCCGTAGCTGTCGCCCAGTATGGCCGCGACCTGACCGGCGCCGGCCGCTACCGTCGAGTTGCCGGGGGCACCCAGCGCTACGTCGCTGAAGCCGTCGCCGTTAAAATCGCCGCCGCCCAGCGCACGGCCCAGCTGGTCGCCAGCGCTGCCACCGGCTACGCTGATGAATTGGTCATCCGCAAGAACAAAGAGGTCTGTGGCTGCCCTGTCTGAACGGCTACCTTTGAGAACCCAGACGGCGCCGGCATCGGCCGCAGTCATATCGCTCAGGTGCGCTCCCAATAACAGGTCGTCTATACCATCCGCATTAAAATCCCCGGCAGAGGCAATCGCGTGGCCGAAGGCGTCACCGCTGGCGTCACTGGTAATGGCGTAGCCATCATCGGCGACCATGATATCGAGGTTCTGGCCGCTGTAGCTCGCTGCTTCATAGCCATAAACAATATAAACGGTGTCAACGCCCGGTGCGCCTGCAGCCAGATCGGCAATACCGTCGCCGTTAAAATCACCTGCCGCCACTGACGTTCCGAGGCGGCCTTCGGCTAACGCGGTGGTGAGGGCCAGCCCTTCCGCTGCGCCGAGGGTGGTTACATCGCCGTCGACAAGCGCATCGCCACCAAATACCAGATAGGCAGCACCCGCGTTGAAGGCCAGGTTGCTCGCGCCGGACGCGCCGAGCAGAAGGTCCGCATAGCCGTTATTGTTAAAGTCGTGAACGAAGCTGACGCTTTGGCCGAGCTGCCAGCCAGCATTGCTGCCCGGCGTCAGCAGAATGCCTGAATCATCCAGCGCCGCCAGATCCAGATTGGGCCGCGTCGGAGCCCGCTCGCCCCAGACCACGTAAGCCAATCCGGCGTCGAGGCCCTGCAAATCGCTGCCGGGATGTCCAATCACCAGGTCATGAACGCCGTCGCCATTCATATCACCGCCGATCGCGAGGGTTTGACCATTGTTCGGGATCAACACACCCTCTCCCAAAAGCTGGCCAGCCTCCGAGCCCAGGACCACAATACCAGCGGCGTTGGTCGCTCCGGCGCTGTGATTAAACCCGGAAAGCATTACGTCACCGCGCGTCGAACCCGCCTGCCCCCAGATAACATACACAGCACCCGCATCTACGCCGCCGGCATCGCTTCCCGGGGCGCCGATAACAATGTCGTCGTAGCCGTCGCCGTTGAAATCTCCGGCCCCGCCACCGAGGCTCGCGCCAAGAACATCCCCAGCGGCACGGCCCAATATCCGAAACCCGCTCGCGGCGCTAATGGCGCCGCCCGCGCCTAACGTAATGTCAGCAGGCGGCGAAGCGTCTCTGCCCCAGAGGACGTAAACCACACCGTTGCCGATGCCCGGCGCCGCCACTGCATAGTCTTCGAAGCCATCACCATTCACATCACCGACGCCCGCAAGCGAAGCCCCCAGAGCGCCGCCTGCCTGGTTCCCAGACACGATAGAGCCATTGTCACCTGGATCACCGGCGTTAATGCTCTGCCCAGCAACAACCAGGTCCTTGGTACCACTGAGTGAACCCGCGCTGCCTGGAATCGGCAGTGTCAGATCGGCATCCGCATAGGTCGCCGTTCGGATACGGCTGCCGCCAAGGCCAAGGGCGCCGGTGTTCAAATACCCCAGATCCGGTGAGATGTCGCCATATTCCACTGTGTAGTTGAAAGTCAGCACCGCACTGCCGGTCCCTGCAGCGTACGTGGCAATGCCTGTGCCGCCGTCCAGATCCAGCGCCAGTACAGGCGAACCATCGGTGACGTTCACAGCTTCACTAAAAGTGACATGCACGGGTATGACCGCACCGGTGGCGTATGTGCCATCGGCAAGCGGCGAACTGATACCGGTAACCGTAGCGACCGAGCCAGGCGAAGTCTCGAAGGACCAGGTCCCGTTACCGGCGAATCCGGCATACGTAACGCCGTTAGTGTTCTGGAGGGCACCGGCGTCCAGCTCTACATAGTAGGCAACACCGGCGTCCATCAAGGGTATATCAAAGCTAACCACGTCAGTGCCGACTACTGTAGCGCTGGCGCCAGCTATGTCGACGGTGGCAAAGACTGAGTCGTCACTCACCCTCTTGAGACGGAGGTTGCCAGTGCCGCGTTCGATTGCTTCGTTGAACCGTATAGACAGGTCAGCAGCCGGGGAAGTACCGGTAGCGCCATTCGGCGGATAAAGCATGTCAACCGCCGTCGCTGCGGTAGTGAAGGCCCAACTGGTCGAATCCGAGATGCCGGCGTAGGCATTCCCGGCCAGATCAGTCAGGCTGCCGCTATCGATCAGCACATAGTAAGTCGTGCCACCGATGAGCGAGCTGTTCAGGTTGATGGACAGCGTATCCGTGCCACGGCCCGTGACCCGGGCGTCACTAAGCGGTACCTGCTCAATGACGGCATTATTGGACTGCCGATATACAGAGAGCTGGCCGCTGCTTGCAAAAACCCGCTCGCCGAAGGAAACCGTCAGGGTTCCGTCAAAGCCAACGCCGGTCGCGCCGCTGGCGGGACTAACGACCGTTGTGGCAGGGGCGGTGGTGTCCACAACAAGGTCAAACACCGGGGATTGCGCTGAAATAACACCAACCGTGCTGGTCGCCCGGGCGGACACGTCATAGCTGCCCTCTGCCAAGGCAGGGCCGGGACTGTTCCATGTCCAGAGGCCGCTACCGTTCGTGGTCACCACAGGGGTCTGGGCCACGCTGTTTATCAATAGCTCCACGGCGGAACCGGGCTCTGCCGTGCCGGTAAAAGCCAGGCTGGTGTCACTGGTTACGCCGTCGCCATTGGTGCCGGTGTCGCCAGACATGCTGCTTATTGTCGGGGCAGCGATAACCGTGCTGATGGTGAGACTCAGAGGCGTGGACCCAGAAGAGGTATTACCCGCCCCATCCGCGGATCGGGCAGTTATGTTATAGCTCCCGGTCGACAGGGGCGCATCCGTAGTGTCCAGCGTCCAGTTTCCACCTCCATCCGCGGTGACCATACCCAGCGAACTGCTGTTGGCATAGACGTGCACGAAAGCGCCGGCTGTTGCTGAGCCGGAAAACTGAAGCTCACCCGTGTTGGTGATGCTGTCGCCGGTGACACCGGAGTCGGGCGCAAAAGCCAGGCCCGAGGGCACCGCCGGCGCTACAGTATCCACCGTCATGGAGAAGGATCCTGACGCGGCACTGGTGTTGCCAGCCAGGTCGGTGGCAGTGGCGGTTATTGCGTAAGTGCCGTCGGCAAAAGGTCCGCCCAGGTCTGCCAGAGCCCAGAGGCCGTTGCTGGCCACTACGGCGGTGCCAGCTTCAGTGCCGCCCACATAGACGGTGATCACTTCGCCGGCGGTGCCGGATCCCTGCAGGGCGAGAGACGCGGCTGAAGTAAGGCCGTCGCTGCTATCGGTTCCGCTGTCCGGGCTTATGCCAGCAATGGTCGGCGCTGAGGGCGCGGTCACATCAACCACCACGGTGATTGGCGCGGATATGGCAGACGTATTACCCGCGGTATCTGTGGCGTCCGCGGTAATTGTGTAAGACCCATCAGGTAGCGGGCTGGCGCTATTATCAAGACTCCAGGTGCCGTCTGTGCCGACCACTGTGGTGCCAGCGGAATCGCCATCCACAAAGACTTCCGTAACCGAACCAGGGTCACCGGTGCCGGTAAAGGTCAGCTCGTTTTCGCCGGTTACCCCGTCCGTGGTATCGCTCCCGGTGTCCGGTGCAATCACCAGACCTGCCGGCACTGAAGGGGCCACGGTATCAATTTCCACCGATACACTAGAGGACACGTCGCTGGTGTTGCCGGCCGGGTCCGTAACCACCGCACTATAGTCGTAGTCGCCGTCCGGCAGCGTTGTATCGCTGTCCTCGAACTGCCAGTCACCGTTCTCATCGGCAGTTACATTACCGACCGGCGTGCCATCACGTATCACCTCGACTGCACTGCCGGGCTCGGTCGTGCCACCAATAATCACTGCGGGATTGTTGGATACCCCGCTGCCGCCACTGCTGTCGTTGTCAATGCCGATAGTCGGCGGCGCAGCGACGAGATCGACATGGACAGAATAGGCAGCCGAGGTAGCGCTTATCTGCCCTTCATATTCAGTCCGGGCAGAAAAAGGGTGAATACCCGCCGGCAGAGACTCACTGCGATAGTCAAATAGCCAATTGCCATCTTGGTCGGCAGCGGTCGACACGAGGGCAAGCCCGTTCAGGTAGACCATCACCGGCAGGTTCGGCGTGGCGACACCGAACAGCTCGATCTCGGTAGCCGATGTTATGCCGTCAGCATCATCAATACCCGTATCAGGCAAAATGCCCAAAATGACGGGCGCAGGCATGGCATCGGGCAAATAGGCGAAATTGAACGTTTGCTCTGCAGCGAGCTTCTCACCACGGCTTGTCACACGCGTTGCGGCCAGCTCATGAGCGCCTTCCGGTAGCGGGACTGACTGGTAGTCAAACACCCAGGTCCCATCGGACCGGCCCATCGCCGAGCCAATGAATTCGCCGTCGAGCTCTAACTCAACGGAATCACCTTTGGCAGACTGGCCAAGGAAGCCCACTGTATTATCGTTGGTGATCCCCAGTTCAACGATACCGCTGTTTGTCGCGAGGCCCTGAATACGGGGACGGGAAACCGGCGCTTCCGGTACGCGTACAGGCACACCGGCCAGGTCAATGGGAAGAGTTATATCCGGGGGGAGCAGAGCTTCAGGAAGTTCGTCAGGAAGGTCAACAGGCAGTTCAACGGGCAGGTCTTCAACACCCGGAAGAAGCAAACTCTGCACCTGTGTCCGGGAGCCAGACTCGTCATCGCCACCGCAGGAGGCCAGAAACACCGGTAGCAAAAGCACCAGAATCATTCGGCACGGAAAACCCTGAGACCGTTGCACCTTTATGCTTACTCTCCGCAAGTCCCTCCATGGAGCCTGAAAATTGATCCGTCAGGGCGTAACCGTAGTGAATGTATAAAACCCTGCTATGCTCAACTGTAGCTCAGTTTTGACAAAGCTCAGCAGAGAATATGTAAAAATACGTTACACTTCGGCTTGAAATTATGACGCAGATAAAAGCTCCAAAAGGACTGCGGCGTGTGGCTGGCTTTGCGGTTCTTACGTCATTTACGGCGCTGGCACATGCAGGCCCCCAGAACGGCACCATTGCGTTTGGACAGGGCAGCATCGCCCAGGCTGGCGTGGACACAAACATAAGCCAGACCAGTGACCGCATGGCGATCGATTGGGCGTCGTTTAACATCGGCGCCGGTGAGTCGGTCAACTTCACTCAGCCCGATGCTGGCGCCATCGCCCTCAACCGGGACTTCTCCGGCAACGTGAGTCAGATATTCGGTAGCCTGAACGCCAACGGTCAGGTCTTCCTGCTGAACAGCGCGGGCGTGCTGATCGGCAGCACAGGCGCCATCAGCGCCGGCGGCCTGCTTATTTCTGACCGGGACTTGAACCTGGACGATTTCGCAGAGGGAAGCTTCCTGTTGGATTCCACGGGTGAGACCAGCCAGGGCATTCGGAACGAGGGTACGGTTTCTGTCGGCGCAGGTGGTGCACACTTCATAACCCGCCAGGTATTCAACAGTGGCGCACTCAGCACGTCTGATGGCGGCGACATAAGCTTTACCTTCACCGACGGCGCTACCGTATCAGTAGAAGGTGCGGACAGTCGGGTTTCCGTTGAAGCCGGCAGCCCGATGGATGAGTTGTCTGGGAACGACCTGTTGACCAATACGGCAGCCGGGTCAATTGTTACGGTGGGAGGCAACATACGCCTGACCGCCAATTACTACAGCGAGCTGAGCCCTGTCCCGGTCAATAATGAAGGTCTGGTAAATGCGATTGCAGTCAGTGGCGAGGGTGGAAGAATTTTTCTGGTGGATAACCCGGTAATACGGGTGGCAGAACCGACGCCCGCCCCTGTCGAACCCTCTGTGCCAGGCATGTCCGACGAGGAATTCCGGGATCAGATCGTCAGCGAGCAGGACAGCAGCCCGGGGGGCGAAGGGTCTTCTTCCAGCGAGTTCGCCGGCACGGGTTTGGACACTCCCGTTACTCTGGACGATCTGGTCGCCGCCTGTGATCCGTTACAGGACGGGGCAGCGAGAAATTGTGAACGGGAAGAGGCTGTGAAGCGCTACCTGGGGCGCTTGCTGGTTAATGGGCGGCTACCGCAGTAAAGCAGGAGCACTACACCCTTTGCTCTCGCTCTTTTCTTTACTCCTCACTCACCGCTTCTGGTCGCCAGCTGTATCGGGAGTCCGATGACTGGCTATCGCCGATCCTGTTCAAACAGCGGGGCGTTCCAGCGGGTTTTGCCGTTGAGGGCTGGCGGCTGTTTCTCCTTTAGCTCAGCCAATCAGGTTCTTGCAAAAAACTGGTAGTTATTCCGCCCTTCATCTTTGGCCCGATATACCGCCAGGTCGGCTTTCTTCAGCAGACTGCTGACGTCATCCGAAGACTCGGATATTGCACCGCCGATGCTGGCGGACATATTCAGCTCACCCCCGGGCCAGCTGAACGGCGGCTCAAAGTTCTCCAGTATCCGACGAGCGGTCGCGGCGAGGTCTTCCTCTCTCACGATGTCGGTCTGGAGCACCGTAAACTCATCCCCTGCCAGGCGGAAGGCCGTACCGGTTGTTGGCATGGCTGACTCCAGGCGGCGTGCGCACGACTGCAGGAAAAGATCGCCAACATCGTGGCCCAGCGTATCGTTGACCTGCTTGAAACGGTCCAGGTCCACGAAAATAATGCCGACCCTACCCCTGGATTGGCCACTGTTAGCGTCCTCCAGCAGTTTCTCCAGCCGTTCGGTAAAGCTCCGCCGGTTCGGCAGCATAGTCAGCGTATCGTAATAGGCGATTGCAGTGAGCTGTTTCTTGTCCTGCTCGATACGCGTCAGCATGGCATTAAAGGCATGTACCGTTTCGCCGATCTCATCCTCATTGGTGGTGCTGGCGCGGGTGGAGTAGTTGCCGTCAAACGTGACCCTGTGAGCGACCTCACCCAGCCTGACGATCGGCTCATAGATCATCCTTTGCAGGCGGGAGGTCAGCAGCAGTGCGGCAAACAACGCCAGTATGAGTATGAGCGCGTTAGCAATCACCTGGTTGGCCAGTCTACGGTCCAGGTCAGAGAGGTCGGTACGAACGACCACCGTGCCGATCCTCTGGCGGTTGAGTACAACAGGCTGGGAAACCATCAGGTAGCCCCCGTCGAAATACCGCCCTTCCGGCCGGGGCCGCGCTTCACACTGGGATGGCGCGCCAGCGGCGAGCGCCTTGGCAAAAAGATGGCCAGGGGCACTATACATACAGGCAGAGACGATCGATCGGCGAAATAACAGCGCCGCCAGGTTTTCGGTCGCGCGGGTGACATCGTTAAAGCTGAGTGCCGCGGCGCTACGGGAGGCAATAACCTGCGTCAGGACGGTCATTTCCTCCGAAAGAATTTCGCGCTGCTTTTCCCGGTCATAGACGACCATACTCGCTACAGATATCACCAGCGCCAGGCTGGTGGTCAGTATCACGACCAGCATGAGTTTGTACTTGATGCTCAGTTTGCGAAATCGAAACATAACGCCCGAAAAATCTGTGGTGAATAAGCTGTCGGGAACGCAAGCGCACACGCTCTTGCCCAACTCCGCTTGTCTTACAAACGCTGCGTTGCAACCCGTAGTATAGGCGCCATTTTCATAAACTTACGGCCTTGAGTGGTTAAATGTCGCAAACGAATGTTACCGGCTGTGCCATATACACGATCAGCACCTATACTTCTGAAACACAAGGCAACCACACAGAACCCGCGACGCTATGCCCCAGCCATACATCCCCGCCTGCTCTTCGCGGACGGATCATAACAAAAACAGATCTCGGGGGTTCGGAACGGCCAACGCTTTCGTCGGCTTCTTTCGCCTGTTCACGCTATCCCTGGCTCTGACTTTGGGCGCCGGTGCGGCAAACGCCGTTGAAGTGCGCTTTGAGTTCGGCCCCAGGGCGGCACCCGTTGCCAACGGCGAGCCAGGCCTTGATGCCATAGAAAACGGCCGGGTGACGGTCCGCAGCGTCAGCCTCAAGGGCCGTCCCGTAGAGTTTCCCGACCTCGGTATCTCCCGAGCCCGACTTGAACAAATACTCGTCCGGCACATCAGAAAGAACGAAGGCCACATGAGTGTCTCGGACATGCACCGGATGGCCGATGAGCTCACGCTTTTTTACCGCGAGCAGGGGCTCTCCTTCGCGGAGGTCTATGTGACGCCGCAGGAGATCATCCAGGGCCATCTGGTCATGGATGTCGTTATCGGTCTGCTTTCGGAGCTCCGACTGGTGGGCAACGCCCATTACGGCACTGATCAGATTCTCGATGCTTTCAATGGTTTGTTGCTGGCGCCCGTTTTCGCCCCTGACATAGAAGCCGCCCTCGAACGCCTCAACCGTCTGCCAGGCCTGGAAGTATTCGGCGTCTTCTCCATGGGCACGCACCCCGGTGAAACACGGCTCAACCTAAAAGTAAGAGAAGATAACCCGCGGGAAACACTGCTTCGCCTCGACAACCATGGCATCAAAAACACCGGTAAATACCGCGCCATCCTCCAGCACAAGGAACACAACCTGTTCCGGACCGGTGGTAGCTTTACGGCTACAGCCATGACAACTGAAGAAGGGGGCAACCTCTTTGGCGGCCTCAGCTATCGCCAGCCCGTTGGTCTCGCCCATACGTTCGCCGCTTCCGTGAGCCACAACCAGTTCGCGATCAACGGCGAGTTTGAAGCACTCGGCCTCCAGGGCACGCTTCAGGACGCAACCATGGGCTGGGAGTATTTGCCGGAACACAGCCCAGCCTACAACGCGACGCTAGGTCTAAACGTTTCGGGCCGGAAGGCCGACATCATCAGCGACGAGTTTCGCGAACTGTTGGAGTCGGATTACCAATACGTCGCTATCACGCCCTTTATAAGGCTGGAACAATCAAAAGCCCGCTGGCGGCTACGCCATGTTCTCAACATCTCCCCCAGTTTCGGCAGCATTCTGGACTCCACCAATACAGAGCTTGAAGACCAGTACCTGATTCTCAAAACAAACTACACTTTGCGACACCAGTGGTTGAAGGATGCGCCCGAGTACCAGATTTCGTTTGCATTCGACGCCCAGTACAGTGCCGACCCCCTGCCCGCTTCCGAGCGCCAGTCTCTCACCGGCCCATCCCAGGTGCGGGGTTTCGATGCGGGCCTCTACAGTGCGGACAGCCACTACCGGGTGTCCCTGATGCAGACCCTCTACCGCTACGACTGGGGTAGTGCCTGGCAGCTGGTGCCCTACACCTACACCGACTATGCCTATGGCCAGAAGGAGCTTGAAACCACCGACGAAGCCAGCTTTCTGAGCGCTGGCCTGGGGCTGGAGTTCGCCTACGGCAAGCGCATACAGGCCGGCTTGAACTGGGGCTACGCAATTGACAGCAGCATTAAGCCGGAAACCGGAGCGGATGAGGCTGAATCCGCCCTCTACGGTTACCTGAGTACCCGTTTCTAGGAGCCCGACCATGTTCAATCACCTTCGAGCCGGAAAGGGCATTCTGGTAGTACTGTTAACACTGTGTCTCTTCTGGACCTCAAGCGTGACGGCAAAAGAGCCGAGCCAGAGGGCCAGGGAATTTCAGGTCAAAGCGCTTTTCCTCTACAACTTTGCCAATTTTGTCGAGTGGCCCGATAAAGCGTTCGCCAATGAGGACAGCCCACTAAGGATGTGCCTGTTCGGCGCCGTGCCATTCGGCGAGTTCCTGGATGTGGTCGACGGCGTGGCTATCCGCAACCGTATCCTCCACGTGCTGCGGACTTCCGACGAAAAGGACATCAGCCAGGGTTGCCATATCCTCTTTGTAGGTATCGACCGTATAGAGCAACTTCAGGATTTCTTCCGGGACGTCAACCACCTGTTCGTGCTCAGCGTGGGCAATACCGACGGGTTCGCCGACCAGGGCGGCGGCGTGGTCAATATTTTCCGCACCCAGGATCAGCAGAAGTTCGAGATCAACCTGCAGCGGGCCATCGAACGTGGACTGTTCATCAACTCGGACTTGCTGAGCCTGGCGAGGATTATTAACGCGGAAGATTGAAGCACCAGCGCGGGCTCGGCCCAGGTTAGACCGCGGCCCATCTGGGTCGGATTATAAGCAGGCCTGAAGACGCAGCATCCCGCTATCGCCAACCACGAATTCGTCGCTGTTCTCGAAGCCGCAACGGCGACTGCTCCTTTTCGTGGCTGCAACCTCAGGCTTGCGTGCTATCGGCAACGACGGCGGTGGCTGACAGTTGGCCGGGGTAGCCGACGGAGTAGCCCTGCACATAGTCGACACCGATTTCCTTGAGTTTTTCGAGCAGTTTCTCTGACTCAACATACTCGGCAATGGTTTTCTTGCCCATGATATGGCCGATTTCATTCATCGAGCGGACCATCGCCTCGTCCATGGGATCGTCAAGAATGTTGCGCACGAACTCGCCGTCGATCTTGAGGAAATCCACCGGCAATCGCTTGAGGTAATGGTACGACGCGAATCCGCTGCCGAAATCGTCAAGGGAAAACAGGAACCCCAGCCGTTTGAACTCCTCCGCAAGCTCGATGGTCTTCGCCAGATTTCGGATGGCGGTAGTTTCGGTTATCTCAAAGCAGACTTTTTCGGTCGGGATGCGGTATTGCTTCAGCAGCGTCTCAAGGAAGCTTGGAAAGCGGTCGTCGCCGAGAGTGCTGGCGGATACGTTGATCGAGCACATGTCCAGCCCCTCAATCACAGTTGGATTGTCTGCCAGCCACTTGAATACTTTCGCTACCACATAACGGTCGAGCCGGGGCATCAGGTTGTAGCGTTCGGCCGCGTTGATGAAACTGGCCGGGGGAATCATCTGCCCGTTCTCGTCGCGCAGGCGTGAAAGGATCTCAAAGTGGCTGCCCCGTTGCTCGCCGGTGCCCAAGGCGACGATGGGCTGGGCCATCAGCTCTATATTGTCCTGCTCCAATGCCTGGCTGACGACGCTGACCCAGTACATAGCCGTGTTCTGGTTGTGGTCTTCGACGACATTCTCATCAAAGACATAGATCCGGTCCCGCCCGGCTTCCTTGGCCATGTAGCAGGCACTGTCCGCATTGTGAAGAACCTGACTGACAGATGCAGCGCTATGGTCAATCAGCGCGATACCCACACTTATTCCGAGCCGGAATGTTTTATCTTCCCAGGAAAAACGGAAGTTCCGCATGAACGCGAGCATCTCGTCGGCGACGCGATAGGCCTGCTCCGAGTTACAGTTTTCGAGAATTAGCGCAAACTCATCGCCGCCAATCCGCGCCAGCGTGTCGCGTTGGCGTATGTGGGTTTGCAGTTCTCTGGAAATCTGCCGAAGCAGCTCATCCCCTGCAGCATGACCGCATGTGTCGTTTACGATCTTGAAGCGATCCAGATCCATGAACAGCAAGGCGTGGGCCTTGCCATCATCCCGGGCGCTGGCAACGACGGTTTGCAGCCGTGATTCAAACTCGCCGCGGTTGATCAGTCCGGTGAGGTCATCATGAGCCGCACGGTGGCGAACGCGCTTGGTCAGTTCCCGGGCATAACTGACATCGAAGAAGACCGCCACCGCCCCCAGCAGACTGCCCCGATTGCTATAGACGGGTGAAACGGAAGCATCGATATGCACACTGGCGCCATCCCGGCGAACCAATACCGCGGGTTCCGGAACGGCGACGGTTTTACTTTTCTGCAGCACCAGATTAATCGGATCACCAAGCGCCTCATTGCTTTCTTCGTGCCTTAACTCAAGCACCTCTGCAGCCGGATAGCCAATAGCCAGGCTGGCATCCCACCCTGTCAGCCTCTCAGCCACCGGATTCATGCTTGTGACCCGGCCCTCGAGGTCGGTTGTTATCACGGCCTCACCGATGGACATCAAGGTAACATGGGCCAGCTCCTTCTCGGCCTGGAGCTGTTCAGTACGTTTGTTGACCTGCTTCTCCAGCTCTTCCTGTGCCCGCTGGACAGCCTGTGCTGACTGCATCTGTTCCGACACGTCGCGGATGACGCCCAGCAGCGAACCACCCTCATTGGCCTCCATGTGCCATTCGAGCCAGCTGTAGCTGCCATCCTGAACGCAAAACCGGGCATTGATGTTGGCGCTGCCGCCGTCCTGCCTTAGATGCTCCAGCTTGCCGGTAAACTGGGCGACATCCTCGGGGTGGATAAAGTCGAGGTAAGGCTTGTGTTTAAGCGTTTCTTCTTCCCAGCCAAACGCCCGGGTCCAGGCTGGATTGACCCGCTGGAAATAGCCCTCTTCATTCAGCACAAAGAATGGCAGCGATGAGAGTTCAAAGAAAACATCCCGCTCGCGGGCAGCCTGCTCGCGCTCGCGAATGTTGGCCTGCAATTGCCGGGTACGCTCTTCTACCCGCTCTTCAAGCGTACACGTCAGCTGGTTAAGCTCATCCTGCGCAGCTTTCAGGCGATCGATATTGGTGTAGGTGATGACGACCCCATCAATCTTGTTGTTACTGGTCCGGTACGGCGATATCCGGCGCAACTGCCACTGCCCTTTCTCCGATTTGACCTCGTTTTCGAGTGTTTCCAGGGTCTCAAGTGAAACGGCCGCGTCCTTGAGCAGCTCCGGGTCGTGGACCTTGAATTTAATCTCATCCAGCGGCCGTCCGACATCGGTCGGCACCAGGTTGAAAAGGTTCCTGCAGTTCGGCGTAAACAGCCGGATACACAAGGATGCGTCAATGAAGAGCGTTGCCGAGCTGATGCTCTTGAGCAAGTTGTCGAGATCGCTGTAGGCATGGTCGAGCTGGTCGACCTTGGTCTGGAGCTCACTGTTGACAGTGGACATCTCTTCATTAAGGGACTGGAGTTCCTCTTTGGATGTTTCCAGCTCCTCGTTAGTGCTCTGCAGCTCTTCGTTCATGGAGATGGCTTCCTCATGGGAAACCTTCAGCTCCTGGTTGGACGTCTCCAACTCATCAATGGTGCTGTGCAGTTCGGCCCGCGTTAGCTGCAGTTCGTCCTCCAGCTGGCGCACCAGTGCCGGTTCCTGGACGCTTGCTGCGGTCGGGGCGCCGGTTTCCGACGAGTTCTGCGATTGCGGCTGGCTAGAGCGGTCCTCAAATACGACGAGATAGTGAACAAGGTCCCCGAACGCGAGCGGGGCGACGGTAAGCACGGCATTGCCCGCTCCTTCCTCATTGCCGACGCGGATCAGGTCGGAACGTGCGAGCGATCCGGTTTCGGTAGCCTGACGAAACAGCGTCCGCAGCTTGCTCTTGACGACGCCGCGCGCCATATCGAACAGATTCCGGCTGGGCTCGCCGCTTGGCAGTTTCAGGTACGGCCCTGTCTCGCCTACAAAATAAAGTGCTTCACCCTCACGGGTTACGAGTACCGAGGGCGGCGCGAAGTGATTGACGAGGTGCCGCTGGACCCGTTCCCCGAGGCTGACGCTGCGGGTGTGCTGTGTCCCGCGCGAGGCAGAGGGTGACACATACGCCCCACGGGCGGCAGGGGGTGTTTTTCCTGCCGCGAAGGGTAAATCCGGTGCCTGGCGGCGGGCTTGCTTGCGCTGATACAAGCGGTGTCGGCGGTCTATCGGAGCGAACAGGTCATCCTTGCGCCCTATGGTTTCCGAAGAACCCAGAAAGAGGAACCCATTAGCTCGCAAGGCGAAATGGAAGAGGCCCATGATCTGATTCTGGACGTCCAGCTTCAGATATATCAATAGATTACGGCAGCTTACCAGGTCCAGCTGGGAAAACGGCGCCCCTGAAATCAGGTTCTGGAATGCGAATACAATCTCTTCGCGAATTTCTTTCCTGACCCGGAAGTAGTCGCCCTCACGAATAAAATAGCGTTCAAGCAGTGTCGCTGGCACCGAGTTACTGATGGTTTCCGGATAGAGCCCCTGGCGCGCGATATCCAGCGCCTGTTCGTCTATGTCCGTCGCGAAAATCTGGATCAGTGGCTTGCGGCCGCTCTCAGCCAACCGTTCATGCAAAAGCATGGCGATCGTGTACGCTTCTTCCCCGGTGGCGCAGCCCGGCACCCAGACCCTGATGGCCTGCTGGGTGTCCGTGCGATCTACAAGGTTTGCCAGGGCGAGATGGTCGAGGGCCGTGATGGACGCCGGGTCCCGAAAAAAAGCCGTCACAGAAATCAGGAGATCCCGATACAGCTGGTCGGCTTCCTCGTCGGACTGCTCGAGCAGCGCCAGGTAAGCTTCTTCGCTTGATTTATGGCAAAGCCCCATCCGCCGGTAAATGCGTCGGACCAGCGTTTTCTCTTTGTAGCGGGTAAAGTCATTGGGCCGTTCGTTGGATACAAATCTGATATATTCCCGCAGGGTTTCAGAGTAACCGGGCTCGGCCTTGTGGCCCTCGGGGAAATCGAACCGCAAAGCGTGCTGGATGTAATCCATGAGACGCCCGGGCATGTCCTCGACGCGGGTGACGACATCGCCAAGGTCGCGGCTGATTACTGCGCACGGCATGCCGGGGAAACCGGCCTGATCCGGGTCCTGGACCATGACCAGGCCATCCATTTCCCGGATCAGCTTGGCGCCCTCACTGCCATCTGTGCCGTTTCCCGAGAGGACAACGCCAACGCCACGGTCGCCGGAATGGTTGGCCAGAGATTGAAAAAACTGATCAACGACCTGGTCGGGATGCTCCTGTTCCAACGCGTGTGTCCGGAACCGGCCGTCCTCAAGGCTCAGTGTGAAATCGGGCGAAAGCACATGGATACGGTTAATTTCGACGGTCATGTCGTCGACTACAGGCACCACATCCATATCATTGGTCTGCCTGAGGATTTCCGGCAACGAGCTGCGGGCTTCGGGAGGCAGGTGCATCAGCACCACAAAGGCAAGCCCGCTGTCTGCCGGACACGCCTCAAAGAAACCCTGCAGCGCTTCGAGCCCTCCGGCCGATGCACCGATTCCCACAATGGGCACGCGCGATCGGGCCGTTCCTGCGTCCTGCTCTTTGCCACTTTCACTTTCTTGTTCAGCGGCATTGTTGTTATCCATAACTATACTCGCTAGGTCGTGCTGAAACCGGTGAATAGTTGTTTATGCCGGCGTTGCGTGATCCGCCTGTTCAGGTCAGGACCACCCTAAGATAGTGATAGTGGGGTCGCAAGGGTGCACAAGCGAGGGGCCGGCCATGCGCCACCGACTGAAAAAGCCCAGTAGCGTATTAGAACGCCCTGATCCACTTCTTACAACGCATTTTCGCGGGCCCGGTCAGAATGTGAATTCTGGATCAGATCTTGTCGAGAGCTTATAGCTCGCGGCGGGAAGCATCAGCCAGGGCAACAATACCAAGGACTTAGTTGGCACTTATTGCGATATATCAAGCAACCGGGCGCGACAGATGACTGCGCATGAGTTCCGTTTCAGCATGAGCGAACCCGATAGAGCTGCGCCAGACTTCATGCGCGAAAGGCCCAAAATGCGCAGCTGAACAGATGATTTTTTACATCGGTGCAAAAAAATTTACAGCGCCGCACCACAGCACAGAGTTGCAACTAAGCATAGAGTTGCAACTAAGCATAGAGTTGCAATAACGCATGGAGTCACAACAAAATATGAGGCAACAGTAAAGCACTGGTCCCAATGCCTGACGGGTCTGGCGCTGGTCGAAATCCAGGGAAGGAGCCTGCGTTTACATTATGGACAAGCACGACATCATCGTAGTGGGCGCCTCGCTGGGCGGCGTTGAAACCCTGCCCCGGCTGCTGGCTCAGCTACCGGCGGACCTCCCAGCTTCAGTTTTTATCGTCCAGCATGTGGCGCCCCAGGGGCCAGGCTTGCTGGCCAACATCCTCAACCGGGCCTGTGCCATGCCCGTTGGCCTGGCACAAGACGGTCAGGCTATCGAGAAAAGTCGCGTCTATCTGGCACCGCCGGACCACCATATGCTTCTGGATGCTGATGGTGTGCGAGTCGTTCATGGGCCCAAGGAGAACAGCTCAAGGCCGGCGATTGACCCGCTTTTCCGGTCGGCTGCGGCGCGCTTCGGCCCGCGGGTCATAGGCATCATCCTGACGGGCGCCCTCGACGATGGCAGCTCCGGCCTACGGGCTGTTAAACGTTGCAATGGCCTGACGTTGGTCCAGGAGCCCCGGGACGCTTTCTGCCAGGACATGCCCAGCAACGCCCTGGCAACGGCTGAGCCGGTTGACTACCAGCTAGCAGTCGCCGAAATGGGCCAGATCATCCAGAAGCTGGTCGCTCAACCCGCGGGAGAACGCGTGCCAGTCCCGAAGGATATTCAGCTGGAGGTCAGGATGGCGGAACGGACAGCAAGCATTACGGAGGAAGAGATGACAGGCAGCCTGGTGCCCATCATCTGTCCGGATTGCGGCGGGACCTTGTGGGAACATGACGACGGTAAGCTACAGCGCTTCCGTTGCCATGTCGGGCACTCGTTTACCGCGCTTTCGCTCCTTGCGGCCCAGAGTGAGGAAGTCGAGAGGTCGCTCTGGGTGACGCTGCGCTCACTGGAGGAACGAACGGAGCTCCTGTCGAGGATGACGGAGTCTGCCCTGCGCCGAGGCCACAGCCGAACCGTCGACTGGTATTCGGAAAAAATGGCCGATATCGAAGACACTACCGAGAAAATCCGAAGCCTGCTGACGGGCCAGAGTTAGACGGCAGCGACCGTCAGCCTGAAGCTATGCCTGCGGTGGACCGAAAAGGACAGCCATTATCAAGTCCGCCCGATCCTGTATGCCATGGCTTAGCGGATACGACGGCTCGACGCTCGCGCTGGGATGCAGAATGCTGAAGAACGTCAGGCTGATAAGCGCGTTGAAGAAGCTGTCGTTGGTATGAAAGCTCAGTGCCGGGCATACCGCCCGCGCTCTATTGAACAATTGACCGATGACAGTGTGGATGTCCTGAAAACTGGAAGTACAGAACTGCGCACGCTCTCCACCTGACTCGCTCTCGCGCACCAGCAGACGGGTATAGAGCGGGCGCGCAGATGAGAGGCGAATGAACTCAGAGACAACTCTGCGGAAAGCCTGCAGTGGGTCATCGCCTGCCAGCGCCTCCTGAATACCCGGCAACAAAGCCCTCCGGTATTCCTCAAATACCCCCTGGATCGCGGCCTTCCACACCTCCAGCTTGCTGCCGAAGTGATGCCTGATCATACCGTGGGTAACCCCTGCCTGCGCTGCGATTTCACGCACGCTTACAGCGTCGAAACCCCGCTCGGAAAAACGCTCCAGTGCGGCCGAGACGATGAGTTGGCGCGTGGCTTGCGCCTCAACCGCCGTTCGTCTTCCTGCCCCTTTTCGCTCCGCCATAAGTCCTCTCTGGCCCACTTGCAATCGAGGCGTATGGTAATGGATCCCGCGAGCGGAGGCATCTTGGTTGACGTCTACCGGGAAAGTTGGCACTCTCTTTTAGCTATCCAAATGGATAGCTAAATAAAAATAACCCAAGGAGTGCAACCGATGCGCCTTCTCAGCCTTGCCCGTTTATGCAAAGCAGTGCTTTTCTCTGCGGCGTTCGCCGCGGCGGCACACGCCGCGCCAACACCTGGACAGTACGAAAACTCCCTGTCTGTAAATCAGGAAGTTATCGGCATCGTGCCGCAAATGCTTGACTGGTGGTGGGACAACATCCGCACCGAAGAGCGGTTCCAGCGGTGGGCGCCCGGAGAACATCTGGACTTTCGCTTACTGGAGCCCCCTGCCGCGCCCAACAACCTGACCTACTCTGTAGGCACGACACAGCGCATAACCACTTACCTTGGCGGCTTTCCTGTCACCACGACGGTCACCTGGCGGAGCCCCGACCTCTGGCCCGTCGATAACGCTGACGCGCATACATTGGTAGCCGAACTCGAATTCGACGGGCTTACCGATATCTCCCGACCGGGCAATGGTTGGCTGATCCATGAATACGCCTATAACGAAGACCTTGACGGCGTTGTTATGGAAACAACCGTCCTGCTACCAGACGTGGTTGAGGCGGCTTATCCCGGCTACACCGTTGCGCTCGAACAGCATATCCGAAACAAAATGCAGAACTTACCGGACTTTCTGCCGGAGCTGTTCAGGCAGGAGTTTGTCGTCGCGGAGCTTGAGTCCCGTGGGTCATTCCGCGTCAGTTGGCAGGGACTCTGGAAGAAGACAATTGTCGTCGACCAGGAGATCAAGGGACTGATGCCCGAGATGGTCGACTGGTGGTGGGACAACATAGACACGACCGCCCGCTACAAGCTCTGGCATCCCGTCGCCCATACGAGTTTTGAGTGGGTCGTTCCACCGGCCTATGCTGATCGCCTCGCCTACAGTCCTGGAGCGGTTCAGAAAGTGGATGAGTCTCTCGGCCGTTACGACGCGCAGCTCCTGATCACATGGCTTGACCCTATGCTCGTGGAAGATCGCGTCGAGTATGATCATTGGCTCTACGCGTCGACCGATCTGGCGGTGCTGAAGAACATTCTGCCCCAGACGCTTATCCACGAGTATCAAGCCAACGCGGCGGGTGACGGCATCCTGATGCGGTCGACGTTTACGATCCCATCGTTCTTCGACCTGTTAATGCCGGGATTTTCCAGGCAGTTGGGCAAACATGCCTTACAGGAAATGCAGTTCCTGCAGTACTTCCTGCCTGAAATGTTCGAGCGTGAGTACCTGGAGCCGAACAACTGAACCGGCTTTGGTTCCCGCATCGGGCCCAGCCGGGCGCGGGCGCTCAACACATCGATCCGGAGAATGAGAATTCCTTCACACAGGAGCGCATATACAACTATATGCACCACTATGTTTTTGAGGGACCATAACCCTTACTGATACTTCCCCACGAGCGATCGCACCGCAGTCCGACAGTGCGCCGGAGCATCGCAGAAAACAGGAACCAAGAGCCCGATGGAAAACATAACACGCAAGCAGGTTTCAGCAGGGCAGGATGTCTACGGAAAACTCACCCTCGCGGCGTATGACGCTCTGGTATTGGGTGCGACCTGTCGCTGGCTGTGGCAGTGCAAGGCCAGCCAGATGCTGGAGCAGTACAACACGCTGGTAAGCGATAATCATCTGGATGTGGGTGTCGGCAGTGGCTACTTTCTTGACCATTGCCGCTTCCCCTCCGACGCACCCCGGCTGGCCTTGATGGACTTGAACGAGGACTCGCTGAACTTCACCGCCCGACGCGTTTCACGCTATTCGCCGGAGCTCTACCGTCGCAACGTGCTTGAAGACATGTCCGTCGGGGGCCGTAAATTTGACTCCGTCGGTATGAATTTTCTCCTGCACTGTTTGCCTGGCTCATTCGGGTACACAGGCCGCGTGTTCGATCACTGCAGGGAGATTATGAACGACGGTGCTGTTCTATTCGGCTCGACGGTGCTTGGGGCCGGAAACAGACCCAATCTGTTAGCCCGGGCACTCATGGGCTTCTATAACAGGAAGGGAATATTTTCGAACAAGCATGACACCGAAACGGCCCTCCGTGAGGAGCTCAGCAAGCGCTTTTCAGAGGTTCAGCTGCAAGTGCGGGGAGAGGTCGCGCTATTCTCAGCGAGAAAGGATGGCTGACGGCTCAGTATGCTGTTTTTTTCAGCTCCTGGTTGACCACAAACCCTGCCCGTCGGCGGCCTACGTCACCACGGTACCGGGCTTTAGGCCCTTCGAGCATAAACGGAAGAGGAACCTGGCGCTGGCGTTCGGTGTAGCCCCAGGTTCCAATGCCCAGATAGACGCCCGGCGCAGCACGCCGCACTTCGTCTACCATATGAATGTCGCCGCACAGTGACTGATAGGCCCGATAGACCAGCTGATAAGCCGGCTTGCCGTCGAATCGGGACGGTGCGATCAACGTCTGCATGGGATAACGCTGCACAACACGACCGAAAATCCGGAATGTGTTATAGCCTCGCCCGGTCCCCGCATCTACCGGCCTGAAGGCCTTGCACAGCCAGGGCATGAGCGGGTTCGACACTGAAACCGCGCCTGAGATCGCGGCAAATAAACTGGGCTGCCGCAGCAATTCAGCTGCGTACTCACCGTCCATCTCTTCCATAGCCGGAGCTTCCATCCCGCCAAACACCACCAGCAGTTGTTCCGTGGAGAGTCGCCGCAAGCCCTCCGCCGGGATTGCGCTTACCTGTGCCATGATTTGTCCCGTCTGTTATTTGTTATTCTTTGCGTGCGAGCGCCGCCGACCGACCGACCGACCGACCGACCGACCGACCGACCGACCGACCAAATATATTGATCCGCAATCATACCGTAACGCAACCATACTGAACCGCAGCGACAGCGCGTTGCAAATCTGGCAGGATCGCCGCTGCAGGCCATCATGACCCAGCGCTGAGCCCTTCCCCGTTAGCGCCGCGTCTCCTCCCGCAGTGTGAGGTCTTCATACCCATCCGCAGCTGGAGACCTGCATCTTATCCGCGGTTTGCAGCTTCACCGCAGACGCCGGCAATCTTCCTGATGTCGACACCGGCATGGTTCAGCTGTTCACTCACAATCTGCCGAAAGGTCATGCCCGGGTTGGCCTCGGCAAGCATGCCTATCCTGATCCAGTACTCGGCCCGGGCATTGATGAGGCGGTATTTAAGGTAGAAGCCGCCAGCCCGAATAGCTGAAGCTGGTTCCTAAGCAGTCGGGGCAGAACCGGCACCCGGCAACCGCGCAAAAGCGGTTTGCTAAGGTCCGGCATGTCGTTAAGCTGGCGCCCTGCCAATACACAAGGGGACGCGCTCAATGACCGGACACCTACAGTCGCTTTTCACCAAGGGTCACTTTTTTGAAGGGCCGCGCTGGCATGACGGGCGCTGGTGGGCTTCTGATTTCTACAGCCACACTGTCTGGGCAATCACGACAGACGGGAGCGCCGAACGAGTCCTGACCGTTAATGAGCAGCCCTCCGGCCTGGGCTGGATGCCTGATGGCTCTTTACTCGTGGTATCCATGCGCGATCACAAGGTGCTTCGACGCTGGCCGGACGGTCGCACTGAAACCCATGCGGACCTGTCCGTGCACGCCACCGGCTGGGCCAATGACATGGTCGTGGACAGCCAGGGGCGGGCCTGGGTCGGCAACTTTGGCTGTGATCTGGCCGGCAAGGACGCTCTCCGTCCAGCGGCGCTGGTCAGGGTAGACCCGGACGGTACCGCCGTGGTGGCCGCCGAGGACCTCTACTTTCCCAATGGCAGCGTTATCACACCCGACGGCGGCACACTGATCGTCGGCGAAACCTTCGGCAACTGCCTGACCGCTTTCACGATCGAGAGGGACGGACGCCTGACCGACAGACGACCCTGGGCTACCTTTGGCCAAAGGCCCGCCCCGGGTCCGCGGGCAGAGATGGTGCAGCAGATCAAGGTAGCACCCGACGGCTGTTGCCTGGATGCGGAAGGCTTTATATGGGTGGCGGACGCAGTCGGTCAGCGTTGTATACGCGTAGCCCCAGGCGGCGGCATTGTTGACCAAGTAAAAGCACCCCAAGGACTAGGCATTTTCGCCTGCATGCTCGGCGGTGATAACGGGCGCACCCTGCTCCTCTGCTGCGCTCCGGACTCCAGCCCCCGGCACCGCAGCGCAGCCGCGGAAGCGGAGCTGCTAACATGCGAGGTAGAGGTACCCCATGCCGGACGGCCTTAGGCTTCAACCAGGGTCCGCGCTGCCCCACTTTTAGTTAGATAACCATGTCGAGCCAGCGCAAGCGCTGTCCAGAAAGGCGTCCTGTAAAAAGGATGGTGTCCCGCCTTCGCCTGTTCGTCCAAGGAAACGTCAAATGAATGACAATAACCGCCCGTTTACGGCGGAAGAAACGAGAGGCCTGTACAGAGCCATTTACGAGCGTCGGGATGTGCGCTCCCAGTTCCTGCCTGACCCGATCCCGGCGGATGTGCTGGCCCGCTTACTCAACGCTGCCCACCACGCGCCTTCGGTCGGGTTCATGCAGCCCTGGGATTTCCTTGTGATCGATAGTCTTGAGGTACGCAGGTCCGTGCTCGGTATCTTCGAGCAGGAAAACCGCAAAGCCGCCGAGAACTACCCCGGCGACAAGGGCACCCGCTACCGTTCGCTGAAACTCCAGGGCATTCTCGAAAGCCCGCTTAACCTCTGCATCACCTGCGACCGAAGCCGGGGCGGCACCCATGTACTGGGCCGTAATTCCATTGTTGAGACCGACCTGTTCAGCACCTGCCTGGCGGTGCAGAACCTCTGGCTGGCTGCCAGGGCTGAGGGCATTGGCGTGGGCTGGGTCAGTATTCTGGACCAGCAACAGCTGGCCGAAACCCTGAAGCTCCCTGACGAAGTCTATCCCCTTGCATACTTGTGCATGGGTTATGTCAGCGAATTCCTGGAGCAGCCTGAATTACAGTCCAAAGGCTGGCGCTCGCGATTGCCTCTGGAGGAGCTGATTCATGGCAATATCTGGGGCCGTCCGCTGGACAACGCAGAACTTTTGGCGGCAATCGGTGCCGAGGGCAAATCGGAGCTGTAGACATGAGAATCGGTTAAGCCTGGAGTTCGGTAGACGCTGTCCTTAGCTTTTCGCGGCCGCCTTTCCCGTCGCCCCTACCCTTTGAACCAGATTGCAGTTGAGCCAGATTGCAGTTGAATGAGAGTGACTTCCGGGTATCCCGGTTTATCGCCAGTGATTAAGAGCGGACCCTCTGTTGATCGCTATTCAGCGGCTATCCGTCCAGTAACTGCCTGCTTCTTGGCTGTCTTTTCGGGCGCCGCCTGTTTGGTTGCTACCTGCCTGCTTCCTGCCTGCTTAGCGACCACCTGCTGGACCACTGCCTTTCCCGCTGCGGCTGACGGAGCTTCAGCAGAGCTCTGTTGCTTCATGCCTTTGCGCGCACCCTTCTTGAACAAGGTTTTACGTGCGTCGAGAATCAGCAGCTTTACGAAGCTCATATGATCCAGCGAGCCGATACAGGCCATTTCCTTGCCGTTCATCCATTCCGCATTGCGAGACTCGAAAAACGCAATTTTGGGCACAAGGCGTTCGTTGTCTGTGATCGGCGTGACAAAATCCTGGAGGGCGCAGGCGTCCTCCCCAAAGTCGAGCAACATGGTTTCCGGGTCCAGCTTGCCCGGGAACAATGCCTCGCTCGCAGCGGCTGCTACTTTTTTGAGGTAGGGATCATCGCCGTCGATATTGGGATAATAGTTGTAGAAGTTATTGGCCATGGTGAGATACGTGCGATAGCCCATGGAAATGAGGAACCAGTGAAGTTCGGCGAACGGGTAGCGTAGCCGCTCCGATAATATCCACCTGGCAAAGGACTTGGGAAAGGCAGAGTTGCCCCAGTACTCCTTTGCCATGACGGTGTCGCCGCTGAACAGCATCTTGACCTTACGGCCTTCGACCTCGATATCAAACCGCGTCGCCGTCGAGAACCCGACTACTTTGCCATCCGACTTGCGCTTGGCAATATGCACGCCTGTCTTGTTGGAAAGGTCTTTGAGGAAGGTTTCCAGTGGCGCGTTGCGGTAGTACGTGGCGAACAGGTCGTACATGCCCATGCACTCATCGACGCTGATCCGCTCACGCTTCTTATAGCCCATGGTGATCGGGCCGGGTTTGCTTCCGTCCGCATGACTTTTATTTTTGTCTGACATGGTTAAGCGCTCTTACTCAGTATGAGTTGGTCTTGCTTCCCTTTATCTACTGACATCAAGATCCGCCTGGCCCATAGACAATCATGGTCGGCTCCGCCGGAAGAAACAGAAGCTCGGGATGAATAGCAGTGCCGCCATAACAGGGCACGCGATAGATTCGAATAAGTAAATGGTCGCATAGCTATCCAGTAGCCAGTATGAATGCCCGGGGCGGAGCATTCTTTGAAACAATCGAGTAAAACAATACTCAGGTTAAAAAAAGTACAAATACCGCTGCCGTACTGAGCGTTAGTCATTACTATCAGGCTGTACTCTTCGAACTCGGCCCTAATAACCGGGAACTCGGGACGTGCGACTGTTAGGATGGCAAGCTTTCTCTGCTTTTTTACAGCTTAAACTCAGGAATATGGTGTTACTGTGGATTTTGCCACTCTAGTCGGCCTCGTCGGCGCCCTTCTGCTTATCAGCTCTGCAGTCATTCTCGGGGCAGCACCCGACGTCTTTCTCAACGGGCCATCGCTTCTCATTGTTATCGGTGGGACCTTGCTCGTCGTGCTGTCGAAGTTCAGCTTCAAGCAGTTCCTGGGCGCCTTCAAGGCAGCCGCCCGGGCGTTCAAGTTCAAGCTGCCGGATACTCAGGAGAGCATCGAGGAACTGGTGGAGGTGGCACAGATCGCCCGCAAGGAAGGCGTACTGGGACTGGAGCAACGCGAGGTGCAGTCGCCGTTTCTGGGAAAAGGCATCCAGATGCTGGTAGACGGCCAGGCCGGTGAGACTATCCGCCAGCTCCTGACCAAAGAGCGGCTGATGACCCTGGACCACAACCGTTCAGGCGCCAAGGTATTTACGGCCATGGCGGATGTAGCGCCCGCCATGGGCATGATCGGCACCCTGATTGGCCTGGTGCAGATGCTGTCCAACATGGAAGACCCGAAGTCCATTGGACCCGCCATGGCCGTCGCCCTGCTGACTACACTCTACGGAGCCATGATTGCGACCATGATTGCCGGCCCTATCGCCGATAAGCTCTCCCTCAGGATGACAGAGGAAGCCCGGCTGCAATCGCTCTATACCGATGCGCTGGTGGCCATTCAGGAAGGAACCAACCCCCGCGTTATGGAGCAGATGCTGAGCAGCTATCTGCCCCCCGAAAAACGGGAAAAAGCCAATGACACCCAGGCAGCGGGCGGCTGATTGATGGATGAGCTGCCGGAAGAGGAGAAACCGGGCATTCCCGCTTGGGTCGTCACCTTCGCGGATCTGATGTCGCTGTTGATGTGCTTCTTTGTGCTGTTGCTCTCGTTCTCCGAAATTGATGCACAGAAATTCAAACAGATCGCCGGCGCAATGTCCCAGGCTTTTGGCGTGCAGCGGGAAGTGATCGCCCTTGAGCCCCCCGAAGGCACCAGCGCCGTCTTCGACCAGTTTTCACCGGCACCGCCCGAGCCCACGCTTCTCAATGAGGTTCGCCAGACCCAGTCCGAAGAAGCGCCCGAACTTGAGACTTTGCGGAGTGCACAGGATGAGAAGATCCAGGCAGAGCTGAAAGCGCAGATGGACAGCACCGCCGCCCAGATACGCTCGCTGCTGGAGGATGCGATCGAGGACGGCCGTATCGAGGTGGAGCAGAACCAGCAACGCATTGAGATCAGGATCGAGGAAAAAGGCTCTTTCCCCTCAGGCTCCGCCAAGCTGACCTGGGAGTTGGAGGGCCTGCTGTTGGAAATGGCTGAGCTGCTGGCCCGGATACCGGGCAAGCTGAGCGTCGAGGGTCATACTGACAACATCCCCATTCGCACAGAGCAGTTTGAGAGCAACTGGAACCTCTCCGCGGCCCGCGCGTCTGCGGTAGCAAATGTCCTGCTGGCCAGCGGCGAAGTCGATCCCCAGCGGCTTGCGGTCACAGGGCTTGCGGACACAAAACCCCGATTTCCCAACACCACGCCGGTGAACCGGGCCGAAAACCGTCGGGTGGAGATCATAGTCGACCGCTCAGGCCCGCTCCAGGAAGAGGAGGTCCGTCTACGGGAATTGCTCGACCGGCAGGACAGCGAAAACGGCCCGGCGATCATCGACCTCACCCTGCCTGAGGACCAGTTATCCTGGTGACGCAGCGCCTGGCTGCCGGCATGTTCAGTCGGTGGAAAAGGCTCTCCAGTCCGGTAGCGCCTCCACTTCGGTTAGCCATGCCACATTGGTGCACACAACATCAATATGCACCGCTATGGACCACTTAACGGCTTTTTTATCCTCCTCCGCGCGGTCAGCGCCACATCATGATCTGCTTAACGCCTTGCGGGCAAAGCTATTGCATTAATCTGGAACACGGCTTGCCTGTATGCACCGCTTCAATGCACGACCTACGAATGCATAGCATCCCCGTGCAGCTTAAAACCAGAACCTTCAATCAGGAGCAACCCGACCCGTGGATATCGCGAGTGCAGTTCACAGCCTGACCGAGAGCGCCAACACCCTCTTCATTCTCATCGGTGCCATTATGGTGCTGGCCATGCATGCGGGCTTTGCCTTCCTCGAGGTCGGTACCGTGCGGCACAAGAACCAGGTCAATGCCCTGGTCAAGATCATGACCGACTTTGGCATCTCGGCGGTGGCCTACTTTTTTGTCGGCTATTACATTGCCTACGGCGACCACTTCATGAACAGCGCCGCAGAGCTGACCAGCGGCAACGGCTATGAGCTGGTGAAGTTCTTCTTCCTGATGACCTTCGCGGCGGCCATTCCGGCAATCGTCTCCGGTGGTATTGCCGAGCGGGCGCGCTTCTATCCCATGCTTATCGCCTCCGGGCTTATTGTCGCTCTGGTCTATCCGTTCTTTGAAGGGCTCATCTGGAATGGCAACCTCGGTTTTCAAGCCTGGCTTGAGGTCCAGTTCGGTGCACCCTTCCACGACTTTGCCGGCTCTGTCGTGGTGCATGCGGTCGGCGGCTGGATTGCGTTGGCGGCGGTGCTGGTGCTCGGTGCACGAAAAGGGCGCTACCGTAATGGCAAAGTCGTGGCATTTGCCCCATCCAACATACCCTTTCTTGCCCTCGGCGCCTGGATACTCACCGTCGGCTGGTTCGGTTTCAACGTTATGTCCGCGCAAACCCTGGGCGGCATCAGCGGCCTCGTCGCCGTCAACAGCCTGATGGCCATGGTCGGCGGCATTCTGATTGCCATGCTGGTAGGCCGGAAGGATCCCGGGTTTATCCATAACGGTCCGCTTGCCGGATTAGTCGCGGTGTGCGCCGGTTCGGACCTCATGCACCCGGTCGGTGCATTAATCACCGGTGCTGTTGCCGGTGCCGTCTTCGTTTATCTGTTCGAATGGGCCCAGGCGAAAATCGAGCGTCTGGACGATGTCTTGGGTGTCTGGCCTCTGCACGGCGTCTGTGGGGTTTGGGGCGCGGTCGCTGCCGGGCTTTTCGGGCAGGAGGCCGCAGGCGGGCTCGGCGGCATCAGCCTCATGTCACAGCTCATTGGCGCTGGAGCCGGCGTACTTGTGGCGTTCGTTGGCGGGCTGCTGGTCTATGGCGCCATCAACTTCCTGGCGGGACTGCGTTTGAGCGAGGAAGAGGAATTCAACGGCGCTGATCTCAGCATTCACCGCATCGGCGCGACGGCTATAGAGTAATCCACGACTGTTTCGACGGGAGCGTCCGTCGCATCGCTGCACCAGGATATCGACCTGGTTCCAGCCAGGTGGCCTGCCTTTTGCTGAGCCTTTTGCTGAGTGTTATTAAACACGGGCTCAGCAAGAGGTCGCCCCCATGCAGATCCAGACGCCCCACGCAGGCCTGTACGACGAGCTATTTGATCAGGACAACCAGGTTCGACCCAGTTGTCGCCTGCTCGAGAAGTGGCTGCTCAGCTCCGAGGAGTCGGTACTGGCAGAAAAGCGCCGGGAGGCAGACGTACTGTTCCAGCGCCTGGGCATTACCTTCAATGTCTATGGTGAAGGCCAGGGTACAGACCGGCTGATACCCTTCGACCTGATTCCCCGCGTTATTTCGGCCAGCGACTGGCAGAAAATGCAGGCGGGGCTGCGTCAGCGGGTGCAGGCCCTGAATCGATTCCTGTTTGACATCTATCACGATTTCGACATTATCCGGGCCGGTGTCATCAGCGCCGAACAGGTCTTTGCCAACCCCCAGTACCAGCCCGGTATGCAGAAGCTGAAACTGCCCCGCAATCTCTATTGCCACATTGCCGGCATTGATCTGATACGCCATAACGACGGCGACTTCTACGTGCTGGAAGACAATCTCCGCTGCCCGAGCGGCGTCTCCTATATGCTGGAAAATCGTCGCATGATGATGCGGCTATTCCCCGAACTTTTCGCCCAGGCGCCTGTCGCTCCCGTGGATCATTACCCTGCCCTGCTGGGGGAAACCCTGCGGGCCGCCTCCCTCAAACCCGATCCGACCGTGGTCGTGCTGACGCCCGGCCGGTTCAACAGCGCCTATTTCGAGCACGCTTTCCTGGCCCGCCAGATGGGCATCGAGCTGGTCGAAGGCGCCGACCTGTTTGTCCGGCAGAACCGTGTCTATATGAAAACTACCGCGGGGCCGCAGCAAGTGGACGTTATTTACCGCCGCGTCGATGATGACTTCCTCGACCCGCTGATTGGAAACCCCGATTCCATGCTGGGCGTCCCAGGCCTTTATGCGGCGTATCGCACCGGCAACGTGGTGCTGGCAAATGCCATGGGCACCGGCGTAGCCGACGATAAATCCATCTACCCCTATGTACCGGACATGATCCGCTTCTACCTGAACGAGGAGCCTATTCTCAAAAACGTGCCCACCTGGCAGTGTCGCAAACCCAAGGACCTGGCCTATGTGATGGATAACCTGAAAGACCTGGTGGTCAAGGAGACCCAGGGCGCCGGCGGTTACGGCATGCTGATTGGCCCCCGCGCCAGCAAACAGGAGCTGAGTCATTTCCGGGACCTACTTAAAGCCAGACCGGACAATTACATCGCCCAGCCCACCCTGAGCCTGTCGACCTGCCCCACCTTTGTGGATCAGGGCATTGCCCCCCGCCACCTGGACCTTCGTCCCTTTGTACTGTCGGGCAAGAAAATACAGATGGTGCCGGGCGGCTTGACCCGGGTCGCACTGAAAGAGGGCTGCCTGGTGGTCAACTCTTCCCAGGGCGGCGGAACCAAAGATACCTGGGTGCTGGAGGACGACCAATGCTGAGCCGCGCCGCCTCATCTCTATTCTGGATGGCTCGCTATCTCGAGCGCGCCGAAACCCAGGCCCGCCTGCTGGACGTCAGTCTCACCATGGCCCTGATCGACGTGCCTGAAGACCGCGAAGAGCAACTCTCAGTGCCACTATTGGTCACAGGCACTCGGGAAATCTTCTATGAGTTCTACAGCGAAGTTACCCCCCAGAACCTGATCGACTTCCTGCTGCTCGACGACCGCCATCCTGCCAGTGTTTTCAGCATCTTCGGCACCGCCCGGGATAATGCCCTGCAGGTCAGGGGCAACCTTTCCGCAGACGTCTGGGAAAGCATCAACCTGTCGTGGCTGGAGCTGAAGGAGCTGCGGGCGAAAGGCGTCAGTGAGTCCAATGCCAGTCGCGTGTTCGACTGGACCAGGGAGCGCTCCCATGTGTTTCGCGGGGCGGCGTATGGGACGCTCCTACGCAATGATGCCTTTCACTTTCTGCGTCTGGGAACCTTTATCGAGAGAGCCGACACCACGGCCAGAGTGCTGGACATAAGGCATCGTATGGCCATCGGGTCACTCCAGGGGCACCCGACCCAGTCGTTTTTCGAGTGGACAGCCCTGTTGCACTCCCTGGCGGCGTTCGAGGCCTACCAGAACACCTACGGTCACAACATCGAGCCGATGAACGTGGCGGAATTGCTGATTCTCAAGCCGGATGTCCCCCGGTCCCTTCATGCCTGCCTGGAGGAGATTGCCAGCCTGCTGGAGCAGATCGAAAGTGGCCCTGCCCGCCGCGCCCGCCGGCTGGCCACCAGCCTGTTCGCCAATATCCGCTATGGCGACCGCGAGTACATTGAAGAGCGGGGCCTGCACGAATACCTCGTGGATTTCCTCGCCCGTATCCAGCGTATCGCCGGCCAAATCCAGAAAGACTACATGGGGTGGTAACGATGAAACTGCATATCCGCCACGACACCATTTACAACTACGACTCACCCACAGAGAACAGCCTGCAGTACCTGCGCCTGACGCCGCGCAATACCTCCCAGCAGAAGGTGCTGTCGTGGAAATTGACGACGCCCGGAACGACAAGCCAGATGACGGACGGCTTCGGCAACCTGGTCACCGTTATGGTCATGGACAAGGCCGTTACCGAAATAACCCTGACCGCCGAGGGTGTCGTCGACCTTAGCGGAAAATCCCTGACCCGGGACGACTCGCCCTTCCCACCCCAGGTGTTCCTGCGCCACACCGCGCTGACTGAGGCGGATTCAGCCATCAAGGCGTTCGCGAGCCAGTTCTCGGCCAACAAGCGCAGCCTGATCCGGATGATGAATCGTATTCTTGAACATATCCACTTCACCCCAGGCGTCACTTCGGTCACGCACACAGCGGCGGAAGCCTTCGCGCAGAAGGCGGGGGTATGCCAGGACCATACCCACGTTTTCATTTCCTGTTGCCGTCATATTGGTGTCCCGGTGCGCTACGTCAGCGGTTACATCCACACTTTCAGTGAAGATCATCTCGCAACCCACGCCTGGGCTGAGGCCTGGCTGGGCCATAACTGGCATACCTTTGACGTGGTTAACCTGCTGAACGTTGCGGAAAGCCACATCAAATTGGCTACCGGTCTGGATTATGGCGATGCTGCCCCTGTCAGAGGCGTGCGCAGTGGCGGCGGTACTGAGCAGTTGCAAACCCGGGCCTGGGTCACTTTGGCTTCAGACGGCCAGTGAGTTCAAGAAAGGCAACAGTGCCAATAGAAAAGGCGGCAGTGCGAACGGAAAAAGGCAATATTGGGAGTAAAAGTGGCAGGAGCCCACGCATTCCGCGGTGAACCGTATAAACTAGTACATCTAGATCCCTGAGGGTTGGCCATGACCTATTGCGTGGCGATGTGCTTGGCAGATGGCCTGGTGTTCGCGTCCGACTCCCGCACCAATGCGGGCTTTGATCAGATTTCCACCTTTCGCAAAATGCACGTCTTCGAGCAGCCCGGCGAGCGGGAACTCGTGTTGCTTTCCGCTGGCAACCTCGCTACCAGCCAGAGCGTCATCAGTTTGCTGGAGAAGCGGTTAAGCGCCGCCCCGGGCAGCATTCTCGGTACCAGCTCCATGTTCGAGGCGGCGGAATTAATCGGAAAGACCATGCGCGAAGTGATCCACCGGGATAACCCGAACGGCGCCATCAATCACGTCGACTTCAGCTGCTCGATGATACTCGGCGGGCAAATCCGCGGCGAACAGCACCGGCTGTTCAACATTTATCCCGAGGGCAACTTCATCGAGGCCACGAAGGAAACACCCTACTTCCAGATCGGCGAATCCAAGTACGGCAAGCCGATACTCGATCGTGTAATTTCCTACACAACCTCGCTGGAGCGCGGCTACCAATGCGCCCTGATCTCCTTCGATTCGACTATGAAGAGCAATCTTTCCGTGGGCATGCCTCTAGACGTGGCTATATATCGGCGTGATAGCCTCAAGCCTTGTTTCAACGATCGGGTCACCGACCAGAGCCGCTACTTCCAGGCACTTCGGCAGCAGTGGCACATCGGCATTCAGGCACTGTGCAACGATCTGGAGCCGCCCCAGCTGAATTAATTCCAACTCAATCCGAGGGGAACAGTACATTGGAGATGGCCAACCAGGCAGGCCTGATCAGTGTCAGCCTGATCAACAGCTTAATCGTCATTGTTTCTGTACTGACCCATTACGAATGCCTGGTCAGGCTGAGCGGTCTGATCGCCGGGATTCGCTTCCGTCACCGCTTCCGGTTGATTGTCGCAGTCGTCGGCGTGTTGATTGGCCACGTCATTCAAGTCTGGTTATTTGCCTCTGCCTATTTTTTTATGCATGCGGCCGAGGGCTGGGGCAGATTGGCCGGAAACTTTTCCGGCAGTTTTATCGACTGTGTGTATTTTTCGTTCACCACTTTCACCACCCTCGGATACGGTGACATCCAGCCCTTGGGCGCGCTGCGTTATCTGACCGGCATTGAGGCACTGACCGGCCTGGTACTGATCACCTGGAGCGCCTCTTTCCTCTTCGTCGAAATGCAACGCTACTGGACCGAGCGTTGATTCACCGGTTCCCGAGCGTGGGTTTACCGGTGAGAGTGGTCAAAGAAGTAGCCTGCTGCGCAGTACCCGTCCCCACACTCGCGTCAATCGTCAACCAGGGACCCGCCGCCTTATTGGCCTCGAAACAGCCAGGCCATCAAGAGCGAACGGGTCAGGGACGCAGGTCAGGACCGCCGAGCGCTTGAGCGTGCTATATGCGCTGCTCAGCGAAACGTAATGCCCCGCCAGCGCATGGTTAACTTCACCAGAGCCACGTAAGCAGACGGTAGCAGCCGGGCCAGGATGTCCTGGGCGTGACCGTCGCTAATAAAGATGCGGCCGCGCTTTTTACGGATGCCGTTCAGGATGAGCTCAGCGGCCTTTTCGCGTGAAGTGCCCTTCTGCAGCATCTTGTGGAATTGCTGCGTGGTGGCACTGTTATGGTAATCCGCATTGAGCGTGATGTTGGTCGCCACCGCGCCGGGATGCACGGTGTGCACGCTGACGTTATGCACACCGCGAATCTTATGCTCTGCCCTGAGTGCATCGGTGAAACCCCTTACCGCAAACTTGGTCGTGCAGTAGGGCACCAGATAGGGCAAGGCCAGGATACCCTGGCTACTGGACAGGTTGACGATCGCTGCCTGGGGGCGTTTGAGCAGGTGTGGATAGCAGCGCTGGGTGGTATGAATCACACCCCAGTAATTTATGTTCGTAATCTTCTCAAAGTCCGCTTCGGTGACCTCGTCGAAGCTGCGGTCGCCCAGCGCGACACCGGCGTTATTGATGAGGATGTCGATCTGGCCAAATTTCTCCAGAACCTGATCAACAAAGGCATTCACAGCCGCTTTATCGCCGATGTCTACCTTCGCACTAAGCCAGGGCGCGCTCATCTTTTTGAGCTCGGCTTCGGTTTTATCCAGCCCTGCGACGTCGCAGAACGCCACTCTCGCACCGGCCTGCGCCAGTTGCAGGACCAGTGAATTACCGATGCCGTCGCCACCACCTCCGGTGACGATCGCAACTTTGTTCTGGAAATAGTGCATGGATCATTCTCGACGTTAGTTATGGAAAAGGAAGGGCCACCTGAGGTTTGCCGGCGAGCCTGCGCCAGACGTTTTAGGTTAGTCGCAGCATCGGCTCGTCTTTGCCCGTGCCGGTCCGCGTGACTGAGACCCCGTAACAAAGGGAGACAGAGCTTACCCTGAGTCGGCTCGGGTTTCTGTGGCCCCGAGCGCGTTTCGCTTGAGGAGCACTGGGGTTAAGGGTAGCGTCGGGACCATACTTCGCCGCCGGGCCGCCGATTTCATAACCGGTCAGTGCTCCTTCTGGTTTTCACCTCATGGACGTGCATATGCCCACACGCCGCTACAACATTTCCCCCGCCCGCTGCCTGGCCCTGTTTCTGGCCCTGTTGGCAGTTGCAGAGACAAAAGCCGACGTTGAGACGGTGCCGGTACCGCCGTTCTCAGCCCAGACCGACATCGGTACCCCGGACAGCGCCTGGGAGCCGCTCACCTTCCCCAACATCGACAACAGAACCGTCTACAGCTTTAAGAAAGAGGACGAGATTCAAGTCGTCCAGGCAGAAACCGATAACAGCGCATCGGGACTGATTACCCGGGTCCAGCTCGATCCGACGGAGTACCCGGTGCTGTCCTGGCGCTGGAAGATAAGCAATGTCTACGAAAGCGGCGATGCTCGAAGCAAAGCAGGCGACGACCACCCCGCCCGCGTTTATGTCGCCTTTGCCTTCGAACCTGACAAAGCTGGCTTTTTCGAGCGTATGAAGCGTAAAGCCGCCTCGGCCCTGTTTGGGGCCGAGCTACCCGGCAGGTCGCTCAACTACATCTGGGCCAATAAGCTTGCGGTGGGAGAAGTCGTCCCGAACCCGTACAGTGACGCGACCCGTATGATCGCGGTGAACTCTGGTAATGCCCAGGCGGGAAGCTGGGTAAGCGTTGAACGCAATATACTTGCTGATTACCGGGAAGCCTTCGGCGAGGAGCCGCCCGGGATCGTCGGCATCGGTATCATGTCTGACTCCGACAACACCGGCGAAGCCGCTACGGCCTGGTATGGCGATATAGCGCTCGGTAACAGGCCGCGCGGAAACAACGACCTCGGGCACGAAGCGCAGTAATACTGGGCTTCGACCCTAAGCTCACAAAAGTCGGGGACCGCCCACGCCCCACAATGCTCTGCCGGCGTCTTCAGATCATCGCCAGCGGCTCTTTGCGCCCCGGCGGCGGGAATGCTGAATTGATCAGGTCCAGATCCTCCTGGGTTAGCTCTACCGCAGCGGCTTCGGCATTCTGGCGCACATGGTTGCTGCCGACTGCCTTGGGAATGACAATGACTCCGGGTTCCCGGAGTAGCCAGGCCAGGGCGACCTGGGCTGATGTAGCGCCGTGCCGCTGTGCAATATCCTGCAGGACCCGGTGCCCTAGCAGCTCACCCCCCTGACCTATCGGGCTGTAAGCCATCAAAGGCAGATCATGCTGTTGTTGCCAGGGCAGCAGATCAAACTCGATGCCCCGGGTCTGGGCATTGTAGAGCACCTGATTGGTGGCACAGGCGGGGTTTGCCAGTTCCTCCAGGTCATCCACATCGAAGTTCGAAACACCCCAGCGCCTGATCTTGCCCTGTTCGCGCAGCCGTTCGAAACCTTCCACGGTCTCCGCCAGCGGATACTGGCCGCGCCAGTGCAGCAGATACAGGTCGATCACGTCCGTATTCATCCGCTTCAGGCTTCGCTCGCAAGCGTCGACAACACCGCGGCGGCTGGCATTGTGGGGATAGACCTTGCTGACCAGAAAGACGCTATCTCGCAGACCGGAGATGGCCTCGCCAACGACTTTCTCCGCCGCGCCCTCACCGTACATCTCAGCGGTGTCGATCAGCCACATGCCCCGCTCGACGCCTTCCCTGAGCGCAGCGACCTCCGCGCGACGTCGCCCCGTATCCTCGCCCATGTGCCAGGTGCCCTGTCCTATTACCGGTACCCGCGTACCGGCCAGCTCGATCGATCTCATTCCAGCCCCTCCTTGGTTTTAATCAGGATGTCTTTGGTTTTAATCGGGATGTCTGTTGTTCAAAGACAGGGAGTCATTCCCGCGCATAGACCGCGGTGGGGTCAAATAAATTTTGGACAGCTTGGGCGAAATCTGATTCACGTGAACGTCTTGCCATCAGCAGTTGCGCCTTGGGTCCGGCGCGAATACTGTAGCAATAGATGTGATTACGACCGATATACGGGTGACCTATGCCAAAAAGGGATCGTTTACTGGTCGAGATAGCGCTGCAGGAAAAGCTATGTCTAGGCTCTATGGCTATCGCTTCGGCGATCGTTGGCTACGTCTTCGCCAACTTTGATCAGCTTTCCGGCGGGAGAGCCTTTATTGCCGTCCTGAGCGCCTCGGTTTTTGTGGCCTACGCCTTCATTGTCTATTACTGGATACTGGAAGCGCTGGAGCATCTTGATGCTTAGTCAGTTCTTCGCTGGAGTCGGCGTTATAGTCCTGCTTGGATTTGTAGCCTACCTTGGCTATGACACTCGGCGTAGAACACTAAGTCTTCGTGAAGCCCGGGAAAAAGCATCTGCCCGTACGCGTCGGGAACCTTGGTCCGGCTGGGCCTGGGTCGGCGGTTCAGAATCGGAGCCCCGCCGAGTATGGGTCGGCGAGCGCGGTTCAAAACCAGAGCCCGATCCCGAGATAGTTGAGGAACGCAAACGCGAACCTCGTCGGCGACCGGTGCGTGCAGCTGCGCCAGGCCGAGCCCGCGAATTAAAAAAAAGCTATGAAGAAGAAGTAGAAGAGCTCCGCCGCAGTATAGAAAAGCTAAGCCAGAAAACAGCCGCCGCTGCAAAACGTACCCCGCCCAAATCTGAAGAAGACGATGGCTGATAGTTGCGGCGGAGAGTGACGGCTGAGAGTGACGGTGGAGCGTATCAGTCCGGTCATCTCGTCGCGCCGATGGTTCGGCCTGGGATAACTCGATCGCTAGTCAGGCGAGCCGCTGCTGGTCGAGCGCAGACTCTAACACCCACGCTGGCGCAGTCAGCTCAGGGTTTGCACCCGCCTGACAGGCATCGGCTTTGACGCTGCAGATGTCCTCGCGTGTTATTGATGCGCATATTCCGTTAGTCGTATCCGTCCTGCTTTTCCATGCGACTCCCCGGCGTAAGCCCAGCGCCAGAAGCCCCAATACGACGCCTTTGATCGGTGTAATAAAGCGCCTCACCCGCCGCGCTCTAATCGCGCGCTCTAACCGATAGTTCCGCAGTCTCCAACCCGGTTGCTCACCGGCCCGCTTCTTTAACGTTCTGCCCATCGATGTCTTCTTGTGGTTTGACCGCCCGACATTAGCGCACCCAGGCAATGCTGAGCTTCGTTTTTCCAACTGGCGCGGAACCTGCAAAGAGAGCGTGAAGGACGAGGAAAATCAGCGGATATAACAGGTTGTGCCCGCTGAGAGCCCCAAGACGGTGCCTACGCACCACTATGTAGCAAAAGACGCCGAGGGTTTAGTTATGAACCATGAAATGATGACCGCCGCTATCCTCACCGCCAAAAACGAGAAAGGTCTGGCCTGGGAACAGATTGCTGAGGCCATCGGCATGTCGCCGGTCTGGACGACATCCTGTTGCTTCGGGATGAACACCATGCTGGAGGAGCAGGCCAAGGCACTGTGCGAGACGCTTGCACTCGATCAGGCAGTCGCGACCGCTTTGCAGACGCCCCCTTCCAAGCACTGGGGCGACAGTGTGCCCCAGGATCCCCTTATCTATCGCCTCTACGAGGCGACCATGATCTACGGCCCCAGCGTCAAGGCTCTGATACACGAGAAATTCGGCGACGGCATCATGAGTGCCATCGATTACAAGATGTACGTGGACAAAGTGGAGGACCCCAAAGGCGATCGGGTGGTGATCACCATGGACGGCAAGTTCCTCCCTTACAAACGCTGGTAACGGCTCGCGGCCAGCCGTGGGCGGCCGGGAAGACTATCTTCCGCGCTGAGAAAGAGACTCTGACTCAACAGCGCGTCGTTCCAGAAACTCCATTTCCATTTCGCACAGAGAGCTGCTGTTATGTCTTACCTTCTACCCAACGAGTTTGTTACCAAGCTGGTTGACGCCGGCGAAGCCAAGATCTACATGGGAACGCGGGATACCCTGATTCGTGCATTCATGGCCGGTGCCACGCTGGCGCTCGCTGTCATTTTCGCCGTCACCATAGCGGTTCAGACCGGCTCATTCCTGTTGGGCGCCCTGCTTTTTCCGGTCGGTTTCTGCATGCTCTACCTCATGGGGTACGACCTGCTGACCGGAGTCTTCATGCTCGTACCCATAGCCTGGCTCGACAAACGCCCCGGCGTAACGTTACCGCGCATGCTGAGGTGCTGGGGCCTTGTCGGGCTCGGCAACCTCTGTGGTGCGCTGTTCATCGCCTTCTTCGGTTACATGAACTTCTCCATGGGCGGCACCGAGGCCATCTCCGATGTGGGCCTGAAGATGATGGCCGTTGGCGAGAGCCGGACGGTGGGTTATCAGGACGCGGGCCTGGCCGGCTGGATCGTGCTTTTCCTGCGGGGTGTATTCTGTAACTGGATGGTCTCGATGGGCGTGGTGGGCGCCACCATATCCACCCATGTTTCTGGCAAGATCATGGCCATGTGGATGCCGATCATTGTGTTCTTCTACCTGGGGTTCGAGCACTCCGTAGTGAACATGTTCCTCTTTCCGATCGGCCTGATGATGGGCGCCGACTTCACTCTCTACCAATACATTGTGTGGAATGAAATACCAACCGTGCTGGGCAACCTGGTCGGCGGTCTGACCCTGGTCGGTCTGGTGCTGTACACAACCCATGTTCGCACCCAGGCGAAGAGAGTCTTTTCCTAAGCGACGTCTGTGCTTCGTTTTGAAGTCATGCGATAGAGCCGTTGCCGGGACCTGACCCGGCAACGGCTTTTCTTTTACACGCAATCCCATGAAACCTTGCCCGGTACCTTGCGGAACCTGAACGGGTAGGTCTGCCCATTGCCCGGCCGATCAGTGGCACGGCAACCGGTATCCCCGCCCATGGTCCCTAGCCGTAGCTCAGGATCAGTTGAACGATAAGAAGTACAGCAAGCAGGCCCGAGACGCCTTTCCAGAAGGCTTCGGGATTGCGTTCCAATAACGGCGGCCGCACGGCATTCACGAACTCGCGCCTGGGGTGGTATAGGTCGTGGATGAACTCGGAGACATCCTCATAGCGGCGATCCGGCTTGGGGTGCAGCGCCTTGCGCAGGGCGCCGTCGATCCAGGTGGGGCAACTGCGGTTGTAGTGATAAACCGGGTCATACCGGAGACGATTCAGACCTGCGCGATTCTTGACCTGGCTCGCCTCGGGGCCGTACGGCAAGCGTCCGGCAAGCATCTGGTAGGCCACCACGCCCAGGGAGAAGATATCTGAACGGGCGGAGCCACATTCGCCCAGAAAATACTCCGGCGCCGAGTACTGCTGGGTGCCGAGCATAGGCGCGTTCTCTGACCCGATGCCCTCGCTGACACCTGCAACCTGAACCGCGCCAAAATCGATCAGCTTGGCGGTGCCCAGGCTGTCGATCATGATATTCGCGGGGCGCAGGTCCTGGTGGAGCATGTCCTGTCGATGGAAGGCCCGCAGACCTTTGCCGATCTGTTCCACCAGCGCCCTGACCTTCGAGAAGGGCGCGTCGGGGTTGTCGCGCAGCCACTGGTCCAGGGTCTGGCCCTCAATGTATTCCGTCGCAACGTAGAGATAGTTCTGGGCATGGGCGCGGTCGTACGCACGCAGTACATAGGGGCTGTCGATGCGCCGTGCAACCCACTCCTCGGCCAGGAACTGCTCCAGCGCAACCGGATCTTCCCGTACATCGGTCGCCGGCACTTTCAGCACGGCGGGCCGACCCGTTGCCGTGTCCAGCGCAAGGTAAACGTAACTACGGCTGCTCATGTGCAATTCACGAACAATCTCGAAGCCGTCTATCTGGCTGCGGGCATTGAGGGTCGGCGGAAAAGGCAGCTCCGTCACGTGTTGCTGGAGTTCGTAAAGCTTGGGCTGGGGCGTCTCATCAATGCGCAGAATCTGGACAGTCAGGTTGTCATCACTGCCCTGCTCATAGGCTGCCCCCACAATAATTCTCGCGGCTTCGTCCAGATCATCCGGATTATCTGCAATGACCGCTGCAATCGCGCCGGGAGTCAGCGTTTCATGGATGCCATCCGTCACCAGCACAAAGATATCGCCGGGGACCACCGACAGTGAATGGTAATCAATCTCTAACTGGTCATTCACGCCCAGTGCCCGCCCCAGATAGCTTTTACCGGGCGATGTCCAATGGCGATGATCACGCGTCAGTTGCTCGAGGGTACGGCCCTGCACGCGATAGGCCCGTGCATCGCCCACGTGCAAGAGGTACGCCCTGGCCGATTTGATGATGAGACCGGTGAAGGTGCAGACGTATCCACGGTCCTTGTCGTAGCGTGCCCAGCTGTTGTTGGTGTGGGACGTCAGCCAGGCGTTCGTCGCGTTGATCACCCGGTCCGCGGACTTCTTCACCGACCAGGCAGCGGATGTGCAGTAATAATCCTGCAGAAAACTCTTAACTGCGGTCTCGCTGGCAATATGGGCCACATCGCTGGAGCTGATGCCGTCAGCAAGGGCCATCGCGACACCCTTGGATTCAAGCTCCGCGCCTTCGGGAACACGTGCCCCGTGAAAGTCCTGATTGCTCGGCTTGGCGCCGGCATCCGAATGCTGTCCTATTGATACGCGTAAATAGCCTGCCATTTATCTTCCTAAGGCATTGAACCCACAGTGAGCGTGTATCGAAAACCCGCGGCAGCCGTTGAAGGAGGCGTGATCGCATGGCAGCCAACAGTGATATCTAAATGACTCTTGGACGAGTTGACGAGCGTTCGGCATGGGAACGGCCCGTACCGTCTACGACGCCCGCCATTCAGCATACTGTTGCGGGATATCTTTGCGAGACACGTGCAACGAATGCGAGATACGTGCCAATAAAAAACCGCGAGCAGAGTCGCGGTTTTTTGCCAGCGAGGCCTGCATTCACAGGGCCTCATCGGGTGGGTCTTATCGGGCTGCTCTTATCGGTGAATTATCTTTCAGGCCCGCTTGTTGCGGCGATTGATCCCGAAACCAAGCAGACCCAGCGTCAGCAACGCCAGTGATCCTGGTTCAGGAACAGAAACCAGCGGATTACCTTCGCCGATCAGCTTTGATGAGCCGCCCTGGAAGTCGCCGCCCTTGATACTCTGTACGCGCATGCCCGCTCTCTGGCTGGCAAACTGCGCGGCGCTCAGGCCGGTGATGGTCAGATCGAAGCTCAGCGTCTGGTAAAAATCAGGCCCGCCGTTGCTTCCGGTAATCACGGCGAAGTCCCAGTTGGTCTGGCCGGCACCGTTAAGGTTCACGTTTCCGTTGAGGAACGAACTGACTGAGTCCTCGCCAAAGAATGTATCGACCACGATGCCAGACGGATCTTCGTTCGAGATCGATGCTGGCCCGGAGAGCGCGCTGAAGTCAGCAAAATCGAACCAGAGTCCGAGAATGTCGCCCTTGGTGATACCGACATTGACTGAAGCTGAAATATCCGCTGACACCTTAACCGTATTGGCGCTGGTGTCTGTAAACGTCAGCTCACCGAAAAAGCCACCGCCATTGGTTGCATCTTCCAGCGGCGTCGTGATGACGGCGGCGCTGGCAAGCGACGTCATGGCAAACAAAGCTGTAGCTGAGATTATGCGTTTGAAACTGTTCATTGTTCTGTTGCTCCGCTGGAACTCGCATCCTGTGAGTATTCGTGAGCATGAGAAGAGCAACAACTGTTCCACTAATAATTACGGTTTATTTTCCAACCCCTTACGATTTCGGTAATAAACGGGCTGTAAGAATTTTCGACATCGGCCTGAATAACATGTCCGTTTTGCGGAAGCGGGCCTTCGGTTCTCGGCCTGAACCTCAGGTACGGAAGCGGGAAATCGTTTCCCCGAGTTCCCGTGCAAGACGCTCCATTTCGCTACAATCCTTGCTGCTGCGGATAATGTCCTGATCAGTTTCCCTGACCAGATCGGCGATCGACTGGATATTACCGTTGATCTCCTCTGCCACCAGAGACTGCTCTTCGGTCGCCGTGGCGATCTGGGTGGTGATATCGCTGGTGGATTCGACCAGCGAGAGAATCGTTTGCAATGACGCGCCTGTGCGTTCCGTGCTCGCGACACTGACCTCACTGATCTGCTTGCCTTTGTGCATGGATGCCACCGCAGACTTTGCACTGGTTTGGAGGCGGTCGATCTTGTCGTTAATTTCCGACGTGGCCTCAGCGGTGCGACGGGCTAGCTGCCTGACCTCATCCGCGACGACAGCAAAACCGCGGCCGTGCTCTCCAGCGCGAGCGGCTTCAATAGCCGCGTTCAGTGCCAGCAGGTTGGTCTGCTCGGACACGGAGCGTATCGTTTCAAGAATCGAGGAGATCTCTTCGATTTCCACGGCCAGGTGATCGGCGTCGAGCGCGGCCTTGTCCATGTCGTTCGACAGGGTCTGCATGCCCTGGACAGTCTCCCTGGACACCTCCATGCCTTTGACGCTTTCTTCCTGCGACCGCGACGCGTTTACCGCGGCCGTTTCTGCACTGCGGGCGATTTCCTGCACGGTGGCGGTCATCTCATGAATAGCTGTTGCGGCCATTTGTGATTTTTCGGCCTGCTGGCCTGAGCGGCTGGCGGTGCTGTCGATCGCCGCAGTAACGCGCGCGACGCTGGCCTGCAACTTGACCTCAGTCTCCCTGACCGAGCGCATTGTCACTGCGATTTTCTCAAGGAAGCCGTTAAAGCTCGAGGCGAGCGCGCCAATCTCATCAGAAGACTGGACGTCCAGCCGCTGGGTCAGATCCCCGCCGCGTTCAGCCATGGCCGTCATCGCCGCAGACACTTCGCGCACTGGCTTCAGTATGCGGCCCGAGAGTACGGTCAGGAGGATAAGTGCAAGCGCAGCGGCAACTGTACCGACCATGATATTGAACGCGGTTGCAGAACGGGCATCAGCGTAAAGTTCCGATTCAGGAACTTCGGCGACGAGATACCAGCCCATACCAGGCACCGGCAGCATCGCTGAAACAAGCTCTTCCCCATCGCGCTGATGAAACCCGTAGGAGAAAGCGTCGTTCATCAGCCGGCCACTGAGATCAGCGCCCACGTAGCTTGCAAGCGGCTGGGATGCCTCCGCAGTCGGGTGGAGCTGAACGGTACCCTCGCCATCGACCAGGTAAACCTTGCCATTTTCGCCGATGCTGTAGCGTTGCAGCATCTCGCGCATGGAGTCCAGGCTTCGACCGATACCCACAGCGGCAACACGGCGGTTTTCCGTTACGACCGCAAAGTTGACGAACAACGTCGGCACTCTGGTTTCGTCAGAGACGTCCACGGATAGCTCATAGGGTTCGGAACCCGACAGAAAGTCCGGTAGCCAGCTGTCCTTGCTGGAAGCCGGATCCAGCACTTTGAAGAGGCCGGCAGATGTATAGTAGTGGTTGCTCAATCGGGACACGTAAGACACACCCCCCACGCCCGTATTCTCCACCGCCGCCAGGTTTCTCGACACCCCTTCCAGCTCTTCCATTGGCTCGCCACGGGCAAGCCAGTCAAGCAGGAAAGTATTACTGGCCAGCGTACGCGCCACCGAGACCGGCTTCACCAGCTCAATCTGTATCTCGTTGCGTATCTCGCCGAGGACAGCGGGAAGTTCAATCTCCAGCAAACGTTTGTCGATCATCTGGGTCATCTTGACGTTCGCGATCCAGATAACCGCGGCAAGGGAGGCTATCAATGCAATGCCTGAGCAGAGGATGATCGTCTGGCGAAAGCTGAGTTTGGGCACGGGGTGTCACGCTCTTGATGTGTATGGCTCTAGGATGAACGCCGGCAAGCGCACGCTTGAGAAATTAGGGATAAATCTGGGTTCGCCGGGACTCGCCTGTTTAGCAGTTGCCGAAAGCCTGGCATAGCAGCAGAAAGGTTGAAAAAAGCTTAGCACCGCCTTCGCCAGGCCAGTGTTATGTTATGTAAGCTCTTGTTGTGAAATGGCATTCGGCAGGGTGAAAGCCTAACTGGCGTATGGCTCGGCTTGTGTGGCGGGTACCCAACTGCGCGATCCGCGCGGGTTTCTGCAACAGCCCATGCAGCGAAGCTCCCCAAGCTATGGTTCAGCTTTCAAGTGGCTTACAGGTAGCGCCGGAGTAGCCGGCGCCGCTGAGACTCTCAATCCGCCCCGATATCGTCTGTCGGGTCGATGCGGATAATCTCACCTGACGCGCTGTCGGTCAGCAGGTAGAGTTCGCCCTCGTCGCCGACAATGACATCGCGAACGCGCCGGTTGAGTTCGTGGAACAGCCGCTGGTCGGCCACCAGCTCGCCATCTTCGAGGTTCAGCCGGAACACGCCGCGCCCGGCCAGACCGCTGACCAGCAGGTCGCCGTTGAACTCCGGAAACCCATCGCCCTTATAGATCGTCATCCCTGATGGCGCGATCGACGGCGTCCAGTGGTTGATGGGCCCCCGCAGGCCCTCAAGCTGGTCATGGGGCGTAATGTAGGAGCCGGGGTAATTGATGCCCTCGGTCGCCAGCGGCCAGCCATAATTTACTCCGGGTTCGATAATATTGACCTCGTCACCCCCGTAGGGCCCGTGTTCGCTTTCATACAGCCGTCCGGAATCGGGATCGTAATACAGGCCCTGCGGATTCCGGTGCCCGTAGCTGTAGATTTCCGGTCGTTTATCGGCCTGTCCGACGAACGGGTTATCGTCCGGCACCGAGCCGTCCATGTGCAGCCGGACCAGTTTGCCGATGTGGTTACTCAGGTCCTGCGCCTCCTCGCGGAAATCGAAGCCATCGCCTACGGACACAACCAGAGTGTCATCGGGCAGGAACACAATGCGCGAACCGAACTGCACGGTGGTGTCTGTCAGCGGCTCGGCCTGGAAAATGCGGTGGAAATTCTGCAGTTCGTCGCCCTTGAGCTCGCCGCGGCCGACGCAGAGGTTACTGGCTTCGACCGAGCCGCAGGCATAGCTCAGAAAGATAGTCCGGTCCTGCTCAAAATGGGGAGACAGCTCCATGTCCAGCAGCCCGCCCTGAACGCCGAAAACAACCTCGGGCACGCCGCCGAGAGGTTGCTTGAGCAGTGCGCCTTCGCCGTCGATGATGCGAATATCCCCGGTACGCTCAGCGACCAGCCGACGCCCGTCGGGTAGCTGCTCCATGCTCCAGGGGTACTCAAGCCCTTTGACAACAATGGCTACCCGGTAGTTTTCCAGGGGGTAATCATCGATGGCACGAAGGCGCTCCGGGCGCATGGATACATGGAGAGCGAACGCCGCAGCCAGCACAACAATCGGAAACGCCAGGTGGGTCCAGGTGAAGCCTTTCTGCGCCCGGAATTCCGGCTTGCCACTGGTGCGCGCAAAGACCCAGGCCCCGATGACGCCGGTGGCCAGCATCGCAATAAAACCGTTGACGTGCCGTGTGGCCGCGATCAGCGTCGGGATTGCCGCCATCTCGTTAGCAAAGACAAAGGCAACAGCCAGGCCCACGGCACCTGAGCCACCCAGCAATATCGAACGCAACCCGGGCCACTTGCGCGTTAGCCATAGCGCCGTCGGAAACGCGAACAGGAACGCAACGCCGACGAGCAGGCCGTAGAAAGGCGCGAACGAGAGCAGGTCATGAAGAATTGTCCGCTGCCAGTCGCGCCAGTTCGCGTAAGCCCCCATCTGGAGCACGCTGACAATATTCACCGTGGACTGTACCAGCGAGCCGAGAATAGAAGTCACCAGCACAGCGAACAGCCAGGGCAGCAGATTGCGCCCCATCATCCTCAAGGACTTCCTGAACGCCTTGAGACTCAGAGATTCAGTGGGCATGTGGTTCCTTGTTGTCTCCGGTTGATTGTTCTCAGCATTAAGGGCAGCCGCCAAGGGGCAAACCATGTGGCCCTATGCTACTTCGAAACTCGGGCTAGCGTTAAATCCTGCGGCACCCGCTCACGATAGCCTGCAGACTTGGGTTCTGCATGCACTGGCCCATGTTCGGGCAGCCCATGTTCGGACATTACTGGCGCTGGGGCATCTGGCCGTTCCCTGACTCCTTGAGGGGTTGAACTTTGGGGGCAATCAGACTGCGGCGGTTGGCCGAAACGGCAAGACGAGGCAATACGCAATATCTGACCCGATCAATTTGCTCTGCAGCGGAAAAGCTTTAAGCGGAGTGCGCTTATCGATGGCTTGGTCGAAGAGGTACGGATCATTCTTCACTTTCCTAAAACAAAAAACCGAAAACCGGGACAGATTTATTTAAGCCTCTGAGAAACTGACTGAAAAATAAACCGGTCCCGGTCTTCTATTCCCAGTAGCTCACCTAGACTGCCACTCTAATTCTTCACCAGCTGCTCGCCATGTAGTTGACACAATCTCATTAATGAGCTCACGCAATTCTTTCTCTACGTCTTCGAGACGTCTTTTTTCGTTCCGCTTTACAAAATCATCATATTTCTTTCTAACACCTTTCAAATAATGGTCTACCATGTCGGGCTCCTATATATGACACTTTCCTAAGCACCGCCGAGTTGTGCCATAACTCGACTCACAAGAGTTTAGTACACCCTGTGGGTTCCGTATTTCAAAAAACCGGCGAAAACCGGGACAGAATTATTTAAGCTTTTGAGAAACTGAATGAAAATAAATCTGTCCCGGTTTTCTCGTTTGTACGTGGCGGCTGCCATTGGTTACGAGTATGTCTATACACACTTTGCTGGCACCTGAATCGTGCTCCCGGCACCAGATCAGAAGCCGGTACTGCGTCTACACCGACGTTCGCGGCGGGGGAGTTTCAGGTGGGTGTCCACATAGTGTTACATAATTTTTTGATTCATGCCCTTATGTCCGCCCCGCAGTCGGGACATTTACTCCGGATCAGTTTAAACATCCGACCATACTGCTTGCGGAACATCTCGCTTGTACCGGTCATAAGTTTGGTGTTGCATACCGGGCAACGTAGGGAATAGATATTTACGTTCATATAAGCAATGTAAGCAACGAAAAAAACAATAGCGGGCCATCCGATGAATTGGCTCAAGGCAAACAGGAGAAAGCAACCCAACAACGTAAGAAAGAGCCTTATCGTGATCTGATTCATTTAAAATATTTCCTACGACTGCGGAACGAGGTAACTTGCTCTGTTTTTTCGAAGGAGCTGGTTTAGCTCCTCTTGAGGGAGTACCCCACTCTCCCGCACTTTTTTGGACGAACCGCTCAAAAAATAGATCTGTCCCGGTTTTCTCCTGGCGCCATATGATGGGTATGATGACGATGGATATGATCTGTAGCTGCTGTAGCCGCCGCACGCTGGGCAATCTGCTCTACCGCCCGCTGTGCGATTTTGGCATTTCCTCTGAATTTATTTATCACTCTAACGCTTGCAGCACGCGCGGCTTCGTAATGGAGGCGCAGCCGCACTGAAAAAGCCGTCGCTGTGCCTGTGATTGTTATACGTTTTCACCTTGTGCCTCTAAGAACCAAAAGCTACCGTAATTGATCCAGTCTAAGGAATATTTCCGAGAAAGATTAATATTTACTTCCCTGCCACCAATTGGCGTAGTGAGCTGAATTGGACCAAATGATGCGCCGTGTGAAATATCATAGTCCCAGCATTTCGAATCTTTGCTTGAGGGCTGAACAAGCCTTTCCATATCGCTCATAACCAACGCGACGCCTTCTTGAGCGACACCTTCTGATATGTATTGCTCAAGAAGGTGTAGATCTTCATACACACCTTTCATAAAAATATCAGTCGCGCCACGCTTGCCCCCAGATGCCGCAAAGGTACGATAACATTTCATTTCAACCGCTATGACGTGGTTTTGATTTCCAATCTGCCCACGGAAAAGAAGATCAATTTCACGACTGCGGCCGTTTGCCCTAACTCCAGATTCAAGCTCTATTTCAAACTTTTCGTCATCATGGAAAGTTATTAACGGAATAAGCTGCTGCAGGACGTAAGCATATTGAAGCTGCATCGATGCTTCTTTGTTTATCGGAATCAGTCCGTTTCCTACTTTTCTAGAGAACATCACCCAGCTAAGGGAGACGGCAGCTCTCATTCGTTCTGAAAAATTCTCTGCTTCGATACTAGGCACGAGGTTCCTTTAACGTATAACGCTTGCAGTATGCGCGCCATGTAATGGAGCCGAAGGCGCAATGTAATTGGCGTCGCCGTGCCTGCCATTGTTAGGCATGCAGGCCTCGAATATCAAAGTTTGCATCGCCATGATGATGACCTGAGATAGACATGAAGAGCTTTCCCGTTAGCTCCACATTTGTGCGGACGATTTGTCTGTTGGAGCAGTAGAATTCAGAATCAACACACAACTGTAGCTTTTTAATATCCTCGATTTTTATCGTCTCTTCAGTCTCAAAACTATTAGAGAATAGGCAAATTGGCTTTGAAATAACTAGCATCCAATAAGTTTCGATTCGATCGGTTTCAAAAGAGTCGTAATTTGGAGGGCCGGGAAATGCTTCTCGCCAGACAAACCCCTTTAACGTTACGACCTGATCTTCGTAAACCTCTTCAATCTGCTTGTTCTCACTTTCTTCCCATCTACCCTCTAAAAACTCGAGCTCTCGCACAACCTGAAACCAGCGGTCTCGATGCTTTCGAAGCTCTGCTGATGAGTACTTGGTGCCTTTGGGGTGTTCGCTATTGTAATGCCCCGCTTCAGCGTGGCAATTGAAGCAAAGTGGTACGCAATTATCGAAGGTAGAACCACCGCCCTTGGACTCCATCACGATGTGATGAAGCTCTATGTTACGCCCACCGAACATATGACAGACACAGCAGCGTCTCCCACAAGCAACTAGTGCATCTTCTTTAATTTTTTGGGGCCACATATGTCTTCTTTTCTTGGCTTGCTTTGTTGCCTAACGCCAGGCTCACGCGCCGGTTTGGAGCCGCGAAGCGGTGGAAAATCGGTCGCTGTGCAGCCGCTGGTTAGCGCCTTGTTTAAAATGGAATATCGTCGTCAAAATCATCCACCGGGACTTGGGTAGGGCGCGAATCAGAATCCGTTTTTGGCAGTGAATCCTCGTTTTCTAACAGATAATCAATGCCATCAGCGGTGATCGAGAAGCCGTAGTACTCATAGTTTCCGTCTTCGACGATACTCTTATCTAAATAGCCAAGCCTCTCCAGTTTGATGAGCGCAAGACTAAGGTGTCCGTCGCTGACTCCGCCAATTTCATTAAATACCATATGCGCCGCAACGCCCTCGGGCGATCGAGCATATGACTCCAATACTTTTGTAAGGATGAGGTGCTCCGCCTCTCCGACCTTATATTTGTATCCAACTTTCCGTCGAACCTTTTTCTGAACATCAAGATCTTGGGAGACCAAGCCTAGTTCTGCGACACGTTTCTTTATCAGGACGCTTGGATGATTTACAGCTGCTTCTAAGTTCTTGTCAGACCGATTTCCCTCATAATCTGCCGCAGTGAGTCCGAGCAAGTCAGTAGGCAAGTGAAGGTCAGTATCCCTTGGTTTGACGATGAAGCATCTATCTTTGCCAAGTGTTCCAGTGAATAAGCCGAGTTCATAGACAACGTTGTCGCGAGTAACCTGCCTTTCCTTTTCCCGAATCTGGGCAACATCGTCGGGCGTAAAAATGAATATCGCAAAATCCACCGTATCGGCCATTTGGACAAGCGATTCGATGGTCGATTGCGATAGCGCAAAACCGTGTTTCCAGACTGTTACTTCTGCTTGATGATCGAGATTGACGTTGAATGCATCCGCTACATCGAGACTTTCAGCCGAAGATGCGATAAATATTCTTGGTTTTCTCATAGTTTTACCCACAGTCTCCCGCAATGAAGGGTGAAGCCAATCTCTCGCTAACAGTGATTAGATAGCGCGCTTCATCATCGCGGAAACGCGACCGCTTCGTTATTGTGCTTGTCTGCCCAAAGCACTTCGCCTTATACAGTCACCAAAACAACAGCTTAGCCCAGCTAGCGAATGACTTCTACGTCGTCATTTGACCTCTGTGATCCGCGCACTTAATAACACTGCATGCGTGGGCCCTCGGACGGGCACCGGCCGGGGAAGAGTTTGATCTTCGGGTATGCGGCCAAGACCAAACCTACGGATTTAATGATGAAGCAGGCGGGATGAAGCGAAGCACCGACACTGGACTCGGAGCCACTGGCTAGCGAGGCAGAACCGACGAAGTCAGGATGAGGAGCCGGCCCATCATCAGCATCCTGCCTAACCGAGACGCACCAAAAAAAAGCCCGGCAAATTGCCGGGCCAACGGGGACTTCAAACCTACATTCTTAGATGTTCACAGTCTTACTCACCGAAGCCGACCAGCGGCTGACATTCTCGTCCGTATCAATCGTGCGGATCTCAAACATCCAGGTGCCCGCTTCCAGTCCTGAGATCAGCTTGCTGGTCACGGTGCCTTCCACGGTCTCGACAAACTGGCCCAGTTCTTCAGCCGTGCGGCCGTAGCGCAGTTCGTAGCCGGCGATGTCGCCGGGGTAGAGGCTGGTGCCGTCTTCCCGCTGCATGGGCGCGCCCCAGCTCAGTAAGGCGGCATTGGCGGCGATTTCGGGTGCGGCGTTGGTGTCGTCGCCAGCCACGTTGTCGTCACTCTTTGGCGCCTCGGTAATGACTTCGGGTACTTCGGTGACTACCTCCTGGGGCACTTCGGTCACGACCTTGTTAGGCTTGTTGCCGTTGAGGCCTTTCGGGGGCGTGACGGTGTCGGCGAGACGCTGATCGAAGTCGATGTTACCGCTGACGCCGTCGGCGGCCAGGATCGCGTCGAAGTAGTCATTGTTGTGCTCAGCCACTTTATCAAACTTGCCAATAAGGGCCGCTGAATCGGAATACTTGGTCCGTACCTGGGTAGACTGATCCGCTGCGGTGCCGATGAGTTCGCCGACCCATAGGTCGTTGCGCTGGCCGCTCAAGCCGATCGGCTTGGTGATCTGGCCACTCATGTCTTCCAGCACTTCGGTAATGGTGGTCCAGTCGGCGTTATCGTTGACGACTGCCAGAAATGCAGCGTTGACAATCGCCAATTGGAGCTGGTTTTCTGTCAGGGTCGTGCCGGAGCCGAGGTTGGTAAGGTCAGGCGGTGCCACCTGAAGGCTGCCAGCGGTCAGGCCGAACATCTGCTCAACGTCGTCGTAGGCTGTGGTGATAGACTCACTGGTCAGGCCGCCTTTCTTCTGTTCGGCCAGGCTTACGGCAAGGTGTGAGAGCGGCGTCAGGAAGACTTCGCCCCGTGACAGGTCAACCGCGCCGCGCAGGGTGAAGCCGGAATCAAGGGCAAACGCTTCGCCGAAAGGAACCATGCGGCTGCCCACGGTACAGCCCGGCATTACGTCGCACTTCATGGTTGTGCTGGCGTCAGCAGCAAGCTCAACCAGGGCCCAACCCTCTGCGCCGCCTTTCAGTTTCAGCTTGAAGCCGCCGTTAGCATTGGTTCTGACTGTCTCGCTGATAGAGCTGTCGGCCACGTAGACGCCCTGCTCGTTGAGCACCAGACGATGGGCTTTTACGATACCCTGCTGGATCACACCTTTGACCGCGCCGCCGCTAACTTCAACCGTGCCGCTGTCTACAAGAGCATTGCCACCGGCGCCATCGGGAAGACCATCAATACAACCAGAGAGCAGCGCTACCAGTGGCAGTGTTACCAGTCCCTGCTTTAACAATCTTTTGGCGGTTTTTGACATGATTTTGCACCACTTAATTGACTATGAGGAAATCATAGCCAAAAGGCGCGCCGAACAATGTTGAGATTCGGTCAATAATTGCAACAGAAAAACGCCAAATAATTGTCAAATAGCCCACTTGTGGTCGTACCAACCGGCCGGGAACGGCCCCGGATTCCGCTTTAAATAGCTGAAATAAAAAGAAGAGATGAGTTTGCAGACCATGCTTATGCGAAAAATCGCATATGGGAGCAGACCGGCCTTGAGCCACGGGGTGTTACAAAAGGCAACGGAGGCCCGTTACAAAAGGCAGGGAGTGGGCAACTGAAACAATCGATGGATTCTGGCGAGGCCGCCGTACCGAAGGTCGCAGTCGAACGCCAGGTCACCTGGGGGCTTAAACCCTTGCGCGTGACCACGCGCCAGGGCGTTTTACTGGGAAGTGTATTGCGGGCTGCGGCTACGAGCCGCCTTTCTGTAACTGGCGCATCAGCTCGCCAAGGACCTGGGAGACTTCTTCTGCGGCGGCGGGACGGTTGGCCAGCCGCAGCCAGCGCGACTCATCCCTGGGGTCAAACAGCCAGCAGCTGCCGTCAGATTCGTAGCAGTCGTAGGAAATGATCGGGTTGATGCCGAACACGGGGAAGGTCCGGGTGCGAACTGTCGGGCCCTGGCCAGGCCGACGCTCGGTCTCGCGTATCTGCAGGCTACCGTTTGATTCGGTTGTGATGCGGTATTCGATGGTCTCTTCGGGTTTTTCCCGGAACACAGGGCCGGGCTGCCAGGCATTGGTGCTGAGCAGGCTGTTCACGTGTGCAGCAAGGGCATCGCTGGGTTTGTCTTCCAGGTAGAGCCGCTGCAAGGCCTCTACGTCGATCCGCTGGGCCGGTTCGATCATGGCGACGGGCGCCTGCCCTTCGTTGGCGGTTGCCCGCACGTCCCGCTGGGATTCAATCTGAGTGATAAGCTGCAGCGCCTGATCGTAGTGCTCGCCCTCTTTGCCGGCTTCGGCAACATAGCTTTCCAGCGCCGACCGGGCTTCGTTCAGTTGATTGCCGTGGAGCATCACCCGGCCGCGGTAGAAGTGGTATTCCGGCGGCTTCTCGGCTTTGAGATGCTGGAGGCGGGTCAGGTGCTGCGAGGCTTCATCCCACCGGGAATCCTGGATGGCCTGCCTGGCCGCCATGGTGAGCCGGCGAACCTCGTGCTCCGGTGCCAGCGGCGCAGCCACGGCGCTCGTCGTAAAGGCAAGGCCGGCGGCGCCAGCCACGCCCACTACCACAGCCGGCGTAATCATCGGCACGGTTAATAAACCAGCCGACATTACACCAGCTGACAGACCCGCGACCATACCTGCAACACGTCGATTCATCGTTAATGCTCCTGGAACCGTTCTACAAGAGTGCAGTGATCGACAGATTAAGGCAAATGTCGCAGCCTGAGCAAAGCGTTTCCTGGCCCGCGCTATCCAAAAGATACCGCCAGTCCGTCACAGTCATCAGTCATCAGTCATCAGTCATCAGTCATCAGTCATCAGTCATCAGTCATCAGTCGACGATGATGGTTTCGATCGGCGAATCGTCATCTGGCCGACCGTCGGCAGGGTCATGAGCGTGGAGGCTCTTGTCGAGGAGCAAAACGTCAAGGTGGTCCGAGTCGAGGAAATGTCTGTCGAGGCTGTTTTTCATCGAGTACTCCATCTTTCCCGTTAAACGCATCGCGGCCTGGGGCAGTGCTTTCGCACGCTTGTATCAGGACACGTAACCGAAACTCAGGACCAGGCATCCGGCGCGCGGCGCAGGACGTGATCTTCACTGACAATATCGCTGTGGCGCAGGGAGCTTTGAATAGAAGGTGGGCAATTGAGGTAGAAAAGCAGAAGCTCACGCTGGATATCAGCATCCTGAACCCGGGACGCAAACGCAATCAGATTGCGGAGGCTGTCGTCGTCGAGATCGCCGAAGGTTTTCTCGAACCGCAGGTCGATCAGTTTTTCCAGACGTTCCAGGTGATAGGCGCTGGTATGAGACAGCATGCTGACCATCGCGTTCGTGCCGGTTCGGTCGGCCTCAACATGCGTTGATGCGCTGGACGCATTCGAACTCGCTCTTTTTGGCCAGAGTGCCTTGAACACCGGACTGCGCCCTCCAAAGAAATACGCCACAGAATGCCCACGGGTCTATCGACAAAAACATCGACAAGAACATCGACAAGAATACCGACGAAAGTAACGACGAGAATACTTACGAGAGTTCCCGAGGCTTTTATTGTTTATATTGCCTACCGATCCTACTCTAACAGCCACCGATAAAATGTAGCACGCGTTCTTGGGCCTTGGTCGACCAAAGTCGTAAGCTGAGGACCATGCCGCAAACTTATCTCAACAGTATCCATACCCATCCCCTGTACAGAGCCTGTAAAGAGCAACGCCCGGTCGAGTTTTAAACTGCTAAACTGTTGATTGAGATTCAGAATTTTTTGATTTTCGAATGAGATCGAGTGAGATGGACCAGCCAATGTACAACGATCCCCAGTTCTGGATGCACGTCGGTGGTGCAGCCCTGGTTGCGATTTTGCTGATGCTGGCCCTGCTGCTGCCAGGCCTCCGCCGTTCCCAGCGTCTTCTGGCGGAGCAGTCCCAGGATCTGCAGTGGTCGGAGCAGCAACAGCAGGCTTTGCAGCAGCAGATAGATCGCCTTGAAAGCGATGTTGAAAGCCTGGACAGCGGCCGCGAGCGCTGGCGCCAGGACGCGGAGCACAAAGCCGCCATGCTGGCTCGGCTGGAAGCGGAACGGGACGAGCGCGAAAAACGCCACAGCGAGCTGACCCAGGAGCTCGCCGCGCTACGCCGTGACCTTGCGACCGCGGAGCAGGCCCTGCATCAGCGCGAGCTTCGTCAGAGCGAACTACAGGTCACCCTTGATGCCGAGCGGGAAACCACGCGGGAAAAACTGACACTACTGGAGCGCAACCGGGATGCGCTGAAGCAGGAGTTCGAGTTGCTGGCTAACCGCATCTTCGAACAGAAAAGCGAGAAGTTCAGCGAGCAGAACCGCAGCAACCTGCAGGAACTGCTGGTGCCCTTTCGCGACCAGCTGTCCGATTTTCGCAAACGTGTTGATGACGTCCACAACAGCGAGACGCGGGACCGCCAGGCGCTACGCTCGGAAATCGACTCCCTCAAGGACCTCAACCGACAGATTACTGAAGAAGCCGCCAGCCTCACCAAGGCCCTGCGCGGCGACAAGAAGATCCAGGGCAACTGGGGCGAGCTGATCCTGGAAAAGGTGCTGGAACGCTCTGGCCTGCGCAAGGGCACCGAGTACGATACCCAGGCCAGCTATCGGGATGAGGACCACCAGCTCTGGCGCCCTGATGTGGTCGTCCACCTGCCCGATCAGCGCAACGTCATAGTCGATGCCAAGGTTTCACTTGTGGCCTACCAGGGCTACGTCACGGCGGAGGATGAAGAAGGCCGCCTGCGTTCCCTGCGGGACCATGTGGATGCGGTGCGCAAGCATATCCGGGATCTGAGCGCGAAGGACTACAGCCAGCTCAAGGGCATCAACTCGCCCGATTTCGTGCTGCTGTTCATGCCCATCGAGCCCGCCTTTATCGCCGCCTTCCAGCACGACGAAAACCTGTTTGCGGAAGCCTTCGACCAGAAGGTGGTCATCGTCACGCCCACTACCCTGCTCGCCACCCTGCGCACTATCGAGAACATCTGGCGGTACGAGCGCCAGAGCCAGAATGCACGCAAGGTCGCGGAAAAAGCCGGGGCCGTGTACGACAAGCTGCGGGTCTTCCTGGAGCACATGGAACGTCTGGGCGACCAGATCAATACGCTGCACGGCACCTATGACCGGGCCATGACCACCCTCAATCACGGCAAAGGCAACCTCATCAGCCAGGCCCACCAGTTCAAGAGCCTCGGCGTGCGGATCAAGAAGGAGCTGCCAAGAAAGCTGCTGGATCAGGCCGAGCTCGAGGCGTCGGATGACAGCGACCCGCCGGTTGAGGACAGCTGGGCGGGTGATGCCGATGAGGCGTCGCAAAGCGCGCTACCGGAACAAAGCTAGTAGCCCATGCGACCTGTTGTTCCCGCGGCCAGTGGCTGAGCGGGACTCTAGCCCTTAATGGCGTCCACCATGCGCAATGCCTCAGCCGCACCCAACAGGCCGGCGTAGGGCTCTGTAACGATATGCACCGGCGTCTGCTCCATCAGCTTGCGCATTCGGCCTTTGTCTTCAAAGGCCTTTTGAAAGCCGCTCTGACAGAAGAAGTCGACGAAGCGCGGAATAATTCCCCCACAAAGATAGACCCCCCCGAGCGAACCCATTGTCAGCGCCGCGTCGCCGGCCACCCGGCCCATGATTTCGCTGAAGTGCTCCAGGGTTTTTCGGGCGAGCGGGTCTGTCGAGGCAAGAGCGGCCTGCAGGATGTCGCCCGGGCTTTCGAATAATGCGTTGACGCCCTCTATCTGCGCGTGCGCACGGTAGAGGTTGACCAGCCCGGCCCCGCACAAAATACGTTCCGCCGAAACCCGACCGAACTGTCCTTGCAGGATCTGCAGGATCGCCAGCTCCCGGCCGTCCCGGGGCGCGAACTCCACGTGTCCCCCCTGGGACGGCAGGGCAATCCAGCTGCCCTGGTGGGGCACCAGTCCGGCCACGCCCAGGCCCGTGCCGGGGCCAATGACCAGCCTCGCCCGATTCGGATCTCCTGCGCCGCCGCAGACCTTCACCAGTTTCTCCGGAGCAACCTGCGGCATGCCCAGGGCCAGTGCCAGGAAGTCATTGAGCACCCGGAACTGGCGCCAGCCCATCGCGTGGGCAACCTCAGCCGTATCGAACCGCCAGTGGTTGTTGGTCATCTCCACCCGCGTGCCCTGGATGGGCGATGCCACCGCCAGGCAGACGTCGTCAACCTTTGGCTGACCTGTCCGAGCAAGATAGGCAGTGGCGGCCGCATCCAGATTGTCGTAGTCGGCGCACTGCAAGGTCTCAAGGTGATGCAGCCCGGCCCGGCCCGGGTAGGCCAACGCAAAACGGGCGTTGGTGCCGCCGATATCTCCGACCAGAACGGGTGGCTCATTAGTTGTTTGGGATCCAGCCATGGGTCCTGTATCGGGTCCTGTCCCGGTTGCCGCCATGCTTTCAGACTTTCGCTCTTTGTCGCCGGTCCTCATGCCTCATGGTTCCAGAAGTAGCAGGCGCCCTCTTCGGGATTACTCGCCGCCCGGCGCATCCAGCCAAACATCTCGCGTCCATAGCCGTGGTGGTTGGGGCTGAGGTCAACGGTAACCGGGGTTCGCTGCGCCAGCTCTGCATCGCTGAGCTTGACGCTGAGTTCGCCACGAACAGCATCGAGGTGAATAATATCGCCGTTCTGGATACGGCCGATGACCCCACCGCTGACTGCTTCGGGATAGACGTGAATCGCCGCGGGGAACTTGCCGGAGGCGCCCGACATTCGCCCGTCCGTCACCAAGGCGACCTTGAAACCCTTGTCCTGCAGAACGCCCAGATACGGCGTGAGCTTGTGCAGTTCAGGCATGCCATTGGCCCGGGGGCCCTGGAAGCGCACGACGATAACGCAGTCCCGGTCCAACTCACCCGCCTCAAACGCAGGTCCGACCTCGTTCTGGGCCTCAAAGACGACCGCCGGGGCCTCGATCTGCTGGTGTTCCTTCTCAACCGCCGAAACCTTGATCACGCCACGGCCCAGGTTGCCTTCCAGCACCTTGAGGCCGCCGTCAGGCGCGAACGGCGCATCGGCCGTGGAAAGCACATCGGCATCACCGCTTTCCCGGCTCGGCTCGGCCCAGACCAGCTTGGCCCCGTCCATGGCTGGCATACGGGTATAGCGCTCGAGTCCATGGCCCATGACTGTCTCAACGTCGTTGTGAAGCAGGCCCGCCTCCAGCAGTTCGCGTATGAGGAAGCCGGTGCCGCCGGCGTCGTGGAAGGCGTTGATATCGGCCTGGCCGTTGGGGTAGATCCGCGTCATCGACGGTACCGCGGCCGAAAGCTCGGCATAGTCGTCCCAGTTGAGGATGATGCCCGCCGCGCGGGCAATGGCAACCCAGTGGATGGTGTGGTTGGTGGAGCCGCCCGTAACCAGCAGCGCCACCAGGGCGTTGACGATATTCTTCTCCGCCACCACGTGCGCCATACCCTGAGTGCCGCCGTTGGGCTGGGACAGTCGGATTACCTGCTCCGTGGCTGCCGCCGTCAAGGCGTCGCGCAAGGGCGTACCCGGGTGGATAAACGCGGCTCCCGGCATGTGCAAGCCCATGACTTCCACTAGCATCTGATTGCTGTTGGCGGTGCCGTAGAAGGTGCAGGTGCCAGGGCTGTGGTAGGACTGGCTTTCGGCTTCCAGCAGTTCATCTTTGCCCACCTTGCCCTCGGCATACAGCTGCCGGATGCGCTGCTTCTCCTTGTTGGGCATGCCCGAAGGCATGGGACCGGCGGGCACGAGGATACCCGGCAGGTGGCCGAAACTCAGCCCGCCAATCAGCAGCCCCGGTACGATCTTGTCGCAGATGCCCAGCAGCAACATGCCGTCGAACATGTTATGGCTGAGAGCGACCGCCGTGCTCATGGCGATCACATCCCGCGAAAACAGACCGATTTCCATCCCCGGCTGGCCCTGGGTTACGCCGTCGCACATGGCCGGTGTGCCGCCCGCGAATTGGGCGACCGAGCCCATGCCATGGGCGGCCTTGCGAATGACGTCGGGAAAGTCATGGTAGGGCTGATGCGCGGAAAGCATGTCGTTATACGCCGACACGATAGCGATATTGGCTTTGTTCACCAGCTTCAGCGTGTCTTTATCGGCCTGGCCACAGGCGGCAAAGCCGTGGGCCAGGTTGCCGCACGACAGCGTCCCACGCAGGGGTCCCTGCTCGCGCAGGTCCGCCATGCGTGCCAGGTAGGCCTCGCGGGTGGGACGGCTGCGCTCGATGATGCGTTGCGTGACTTTCTCAATGGTCGGGTGCATCGGTTTCTCCTCGGGCTGATCGGTCTGGCGACCCGGCTGATGAAGCGCTGCTGCATGGCGGGCCCGATAGCTCAACATCTCTCAGACAGTCTATGCCTGAACAGCGGGCGATGTCTTGGAACGGTGGTATCGGCCAGCCCTCTGTCTGAATTCTGTCACAGGTGACGTATAAGGTTTATTGCCATCTGGCGAGACTAACGTCGTTTTGACACTCACGTCGGAGAAGGTTCCTAATAGAGCTTCCCTCCCTCACAGTAAAGGACCGCTGAATGCTCAGGCGCACCAAGATTGTTGCCACACTAGGACCTGCCTCCACCTCCCCCGAACGGCTCGACGCGCTTATACGCGCAGGCCTCGATGTGGCCCGCCTGAACTTCTCCCACGGTAGTGCCGAACAGCACCAGGAAAACGCCCGGAGGGTTCGCGACACTGCTGCGGCCCAGGGGCGTTTCGTAGCGCTGCTGGCAGACCTGCAAGGCCCCAAACTGCGTATCGCCCGGTTCACCGAGCATAAAGTCATGCTCAGCAAAGGCGAGACGTTCATCCTGGACGCGTCCATGGACAAGGAGGCCGGGGACACTCAGCGGGTGGGCATCGATTACGAGCAGCTCATAGCTGACGTATCGGTGGGCGACACCCTGGTACTGGACGATGGCCGCATTGAACTCAAGGTGACCGAAGTCGACCAGCGGTCCGTCACGACCCGTGTACTCATCGGCGGCCCGCTTTCCGATAACAAGGGCCTGAACAAGCGCGGGGGCGGCCTTTCGGCGCCGGCCCTGACCGACAAGGACCGGGAGGACATCAAAACCGCTGCGGCGCTGGGCGCCGACTATGTCGCGGTCTCGTTCGTACGCACCGCCGAGGACATGCACACGGCCCGCGCCCTGCTGCGGGAAGCCGGCTCCCAAGCCCGACTGGTGGCGAAAATCGAACGGGCCGAGCTGGCCGACGATGACGCTGCGCTGGACGCCGTGATCGAGGCCTCGGATGCGGTCATGGTGGCCCGGGGCGACCTTGCCGTGGAAATCGGCGACGCCGCCCTGGTCGGCGTCCAGAAACATATTATCGCCCGCGCGCGGGCGCTCAACCGGGTCGTCATCACCGCCACCCAGATGATGGAGTCGATGATCCAGAATCCCATGCCAACCCGGGCTGAAGTCTCTGATGTGGCCAACGCTGTGTTCGACTACACCGACGCCGTCATGCTTTCCGCCGAGACCGCTGTTGGCGACTATCCCGTTGAAGCCGTGGAGGCCATGGTTCGAATCTGCATGGGGGCTGAGCAGCATCCGTCGACCCATACATCGCAACATCGCATCCACGAGCATATGGAGCACGTAGACGAGGCCATTGCCCTGTCGGCCATGTATGCGGCCAACCATCTGGACAACGTGACGGCTATCATCTGCCTGACTGAGACCGGCGCGACGCCGCTGATGATGTCGCGAATCAAGTCGAGCCTGCCGATCTTTGCCTTTTCGCCGCGCCACACGACCCAGCACCGGGTCGCCCTGTTTCGCGGGGTACAGACCGTTCCCTTCGACGCGGCGGACCACCCCAACGAGCTGGTGAATGACAGGGCGGTCGAGGAGTTGCTCCGCCGGGGCGCGGTCAAGCCGGGCGAACTGGTCATTCTGACCAAGGGCGATTTCTCCAATGCCCAGGGCGGCACCAATAGCTTGAAGATCATCACGGTTGAGGGCTGAGCCCCAGTCTGGTTTGCGCCGGGCGTGATAACCTGCCCGAACTGGGCTCGACCGGGCCGCTGCTGACCAAAAAAGGATCTGTTATGGACAAAACTGCTGCCACGCTGGCGGACCAGTTGCTGGAGCGACATGTTCAGCATGAGCTCGGGGCGCTGAGCGGAGAACGCCTGCTGGCTGATCTTCGGGGTGAAATAGGTGAGATATTCAAGCTGTGCGAGAAAGCCACCCTGCGCGACATGGTCTCGCCCGAGCAGATCAATGCAGTGATCAAACGCAACGTGGTTGACCTGGAAATCCACGGCGGCATCCCCGAGCTGGCCGGGGAAATGGCGCAGAAGGTCCGGGCCGCGCCGGTGCAGAAAAAGACCCGGCTGCGGGACCTGATCTCCGCTGCCCAGGTTGGCGAGTTCGTCGACGAGGCGCTGACACTGCGACACCAGCGTGAGCGCCTGGTCGAACACCTGATTGAGCACCCGCTTTATCAGGAGCTTGTGGCCGAGCTGGTTTACCACGGCGTGGTCAACTACATCTACGAAGAAAACATGTTCAGCAAAAATGTGCCCGGTATTGCGGCCACCATGAAGCTGGGCAAGCGCATGTTCAACAAGGCCGTTCCGGGCCTGGATGTGACACTGGAAAAAAACCTCAAAGCCTATATCGGTCGTTCCCTGCCCTTCCTCGTGCGCCAGAGCCAGCTCTATATCAATGGCGCGCTGACGGATGATGAGATCAAGGACACGGTGATGGCCGTGTGGTCGATCTTTGAAGATCGCACCCTGGCAGAACTGCAGGAGAACGTCGGCGAGCTGGAATTGCAGGAGTTCGTCGTCCTGGGTTACGAATTCTGGCAAAGCTTCCGCAAGACCGGGTACTTCAAGGGCTGCTACGAGGCCGTGGTGGCGCACCTGTTCGACAAGTACGGCGATGAGCCGTTGCAGGCACTGCTTGAGGATATGGGCGTGACCCAGGCGATGGTTGAGACCGAAGTCGAGGCGTTTGCCCCGCCGCTGTTTGACGAATTGCGCCGCCGGGGATACCTGGAGCAGATACTCAGACGCCGGCTGGAAAGCTTCTATCATTCACAGGTGGCGTTGGATATTCTGGGGTCCGGTTCAGGCGGCGAGGCTCGGCAGGCTGGTACACAAGCTGCAACAGCTAAGCCAGCAAAGACTCAAACCAACAAAGCTCAGACGGCTAAGGCGAGGCCAACAGCCAAAGCAGCCAGCAGCTCGGGCGCCGGCAACACAAAATCCGCCCCGGCCAGGAAAGCCGCCGCGGCAAAAGCGGAGTCAAAGCCGAAAGCTGCATCCAAGCCAAAAGCAAAACGGGCGCCGAAGCCGAAAACGGATTAGCCGCACGGACAGTGTTCGAATCAACCTGCACCGCGGCAGCGGCGCAGGCTGTCTTCCGCTATTTGCGAAATACGCGTCCAATCTCTGGCTGACACCGCGTCCTGCGGTGTCAGCCAGGTTCCCCCAACCGCAATGACATTGTCCAACGCCAGGTAATCCGCAGCGGTCTCAGGCTTGATCCCGCCGGTCGGACAAAACCGGATATCCGGCAACGGTCCCGCAAACGACTTCAGCGCGGCAGTGCCACCCGCCACCTCAGCGGGAAACAGCTTGAAGTCCCGATAGCCCAGCTCGTAGGCCTGCAGAATCTCCGACAGGGTTGCTACCCCGGGGAGCAAGGGTGCGGTTGCCGTCGTTCCATACTGCAACAGGGCCTGGGTGCTGCCCGGGGTAATCGCGAATTGCGCGCCCGCCTTGACCGCTGCCTGGTACTGATCGACAGTCGTTATGGTGCCCGCACCGACCCAAACATCGGGCAGCGCTTCCCGTAACGCAGTGATGGCGCCAAGGCCGTGCTCGGTTCGCAATGTAATCTCCAGAATGCGTAAGCCGCCCGCGACAAGGGCCCGGCCCAGCTCCACAGCCGTGTCCGGATCCTGGATGGTAATGACCGGCACCAGCGGACAACTGCTGAAAATGGTACCGAGCTGTTGCTGGCGGTCGTTGGCGCGCGTCACCGGTTGCGAAATCGAAGCCATGGTCATCCCTCTCTGGTCGATCACTTGATAGATGTTACCGGTCTGGACCGGTTACGGGTTCCAGTAGATTTTCAGCCCTGGCCTGAGGAATGCCCGGATTGGCATTTCGTCTTCCCGGCAAGGGTTCACGAGGGCTTTCTCCAGCACAGCTTTTTTCTCCTTGCCCTGCAGCTGCAGCAGTACATGGCGGGCCTGACACAAGGTCGAACGCGTCAGCGACAGACGGGCCTGGGGTACCGAGGGCGGGTGCAGGGCCATACAGCGGCGCTGCGTGGCTACCGCAAGGGCGTCGCCCAGTTCTGGTGCATCGGGGAAAAGACTGGCGGTATGGCCGTCGTTGCCCATGCCCAGGACCAGTACGTCCAGCGGCCAGGCCAGTTCTGCCAGGGCTCGTTCCGTGCTCTCCTGCCCCCGTGTGGCCGACGACGGCTCGGACTTCAGCCCTACGAAATGCGCTGATGCAGCTTCGCCCACCAACAGATTCTCGCGGACGAGGCGCTCGTTACTGTCGGGGTGAGCCGGCGCTACCCAGCGCTCGTCGGCCAGGGTGATCTCAACTTTGGTCCAGTCGAGCTTCATCGAACTCAATGCGCGGAAGAAAGGCACTGGCGTCCTGCCCCCTGATACCGCCAGGGTCGCTCTGCCGCGCTCAGTTATTGCCGCATTGAGGAAATCAGCAACCTGTCTGGCCAACCGCAAAGCCAGCGTGGGCGGGTCGACCGCTGTCACCCAGTCGATATTCTCGGGCAGGCCTATGGGTGATTCAGGCGTCCTCATACCAGCTCCGTCCGTCGCGTGTGATCATGGCGATTGAGGCCACTGGCCCCCAGGTGCCGGCCGCGTAGCGTTTGGGTGGCCCGCTATGAGCTTCCCACGCTTTGATCACCTGGTCGACCCAGCGCCAGGCGAACTCGACCTCATCTCGTCGCACGAACAGATACTGCTTGCCTTTCATGACTTCCCAAAGAAGCCGCTCATAGGCATCGGGAATACGGCCGGTGCTGAAGGCCTCGGAGAAACTCAGCTCAAGGGGACCTTCCCGCAGGCGCATGCCTTTTTCCAGGCCCTGATCTTTGGTCAGGATCTGTAGGGACATGCCCTCGTCCGGCTGCAACCGGATGATGAGCTTGTTGTTGGCCAGGTGTTTCTGGTCCGGGTCGAAGATGTAGTGGGGCGCCGGTTTAAAATGGATGATGATCTGGGAAAGCTTTTCCGGCAGGCGCTTGCCCGTGCGGATATAGAACGGCACACCGGCCCATCGCCAGTTGCTGATCTCGGCCTTGATCGCCACGAAGGTTTCGGTGTGGCTGCTGCGATCGGCGCCTTCTTCATCAAGATAGCCGGGCACGCTGCGGCCGTCGGATGAGCCGGCGGTGTACTGGCCGCGCACCAGGTGGGTTTCCATCATATCCGGCATGATGGGTCGCAGCGCTTTGAGAACTTTCACCTTCTCGTCCCGAATGCTGTCGGCGCTGAGGTCGGAAGGCGGATCCATGGCGATCAGACAGAGCAGCTGCAGAAGGTGGTTCTGGACCATGTCACGCAACTGCCCGGCCTTGTCGAAATAACCCCAGCGGCCCTCGATGCCGACGCTCTCCGCCACCGTGATTTCCACATGGGAAATCTGGTTCTGGTTCCACTGGGTAGCGAACAGGTTGTTGGCAAAGCGCAGGGCAATCAGATTCTGGACGGTTTCTTTGCCCAGGTAATGGTCGATACGGAACAGCTGACTTTCGTCAAAAACCTCGGCGAGCTGATCGTTAATAGTCTGCGACGAGGCAAAGTCGTGCCCTATGGGCTTCTCGACAACGACCCGGGTGGAGGGACCGGTGCAATTCGCCGTGCGCAGGTTAGCGGCGATGGTGCCGTACAGGGAGGGCGGGGTCGCCATGTAAACGACCAGCGGTACAGGATTCTCGTCTCGCCAGCGCGCCGCAGCCTCGTAGTCCGCCGGCTGCTCCATATCCAGCGGCAGGTACTCGATCTTGGCAAGAAACTCAGCCAGGACCGCCTCTTCCAGTTCATGGCCAGGTATCGTCGCCGACAGCTTGTCCCGCAACTGCTGGCGCAGACTCTGGGTATCGAGCTTTTTACGGGCCAGCGCCAGAATACGGCTGTTGCGTGCCAGCAAACCGGCGCGCTGCAACTGGTAGAGTGCCGGAAACAGCTTCCGCTGAGCCAGATCGCCCAGGGCTCCGAACAACATCAGATCACATTGAGTGTCGTTTTCTCTGGTCATTCCCGCTCCACCTATCCAATTTGCCCGCACCGGCTCTCATGGTGAACCCTGAAATTTCAGAACCGCTGCAACGATGCCGGTCTGGAACCGCCGTCCCGCGCAGACCCGTAGTGGCTGCATCATCCCTTGCAAAAAGACTGGCACGGAACCGGTGTGGAAGCCAATCCCAAACCGTTCTTTTATCCCGGCTTTTCTGGGCGCCGATGCCCAAGGTGCTCGCGGAAGCGCGTCCGGTCACGCTACCTCTGTGACGGCGGCACCCGAGCGCCAGCATGAAACATCGTTCAGGCTCAGTGGCGCCGGGGCCGCGGCGCACACAATTATTGTTCATAAGCCCACGATTAACTTGAAGCTCGCCAGCCACCTTGATAAGTCTGGCCACTGCCCGGGGTGAAAGGATCCCGCCCTGCCGCGACAGATCGAAACCAACTCACTGCAATGGAAATGCGGAGTCTTGAGATGCACCACAAGAAACGCAAAGTGTTCTGGATTCTCGGCGTTGTCGTTGTGCTGCTCGTCATCGTCCGTGTAGCACTGCCCTCTTACCTGCAACGCTACGTTAATCAGACCCTGGCCTCTGCCGAGGGCTATAGCGGGCAGGTGGGCGACATCGACCTTGCGATCTGGCGCGGTGCCTATGTCATCAACGATGTCGAAATAAACAAAGCCTCGGGCGATGTTTACGCGCCGTTCTTTTCTGCTGAAGAGATCGACCTGTCCATCCTGATGCCGGCCTTATTCAGGGGCCATCTGGTAGGTGAAATTCTGCTCCAACACCCGACGCTCAATATCGTTATCACCGAAGACCCCGAAAAGGCCGATGAAGAAACGGTACCCGAAAGCTTCGAGCAAACCGGCGAACCGGCCAGCTGGCAGCAGATACTGACTGAACTTTTCCCGTTGAGGTTTGACCTGGTAGAGCTTCGCCAGGGCGAAATACACTACCGCAAGCCCGACAGCGACCCCAGGATTGATCTTTACCTCACCAATCTCGACGCCGAGCTTGTGAACTTCACAAACAGCCGGGAACTGTCTGAATCAATGGTCGCGACGCTCACCGCCACGGCGGATGTAATGCGCAACGGATCGCTTGATTTCACGCTTGAGATGGACCCTTATAAGGAGCCTCCCTACTTCGACTTCAAAGGGAAACTGCTCAATCTGGAAATGACGTCGATCGACGACTTTATTCGGGTCCATACACCCATCGACCTTGAGGCCGGCAGCCTGGATCTTGTGGTAGAGCTGGCCGCACGGGCGGGGCGGCTGACGGGCTACATTAAGCCCTTACTCAGGAATGTCGAGGTTTTCGACTGGGACGAGGACGTCGAGGAACAGGGTGATAATGTCTTGCGTATTGCATGGGAAGGCGTGGTTGGCGGTATCACTGAGCTGTTCGAAAACCAGCCCAGGGATCAGGTGGCGACACGCATCCCCGTCGACGGCGACTTGTCGGGACCGCAACCCGAGCTTTTCACAAGCATAATCAACATACTGAGGAACGCTTTCGTCAACGCTTTCGAGGCCGACCTGGACGGTGATGTTCAACCACCCGAACCGCGATCCGGATCTGACCCCCAACCTGAAGGCGAAACAGAAACCGGACAATAGCTGGCCTGGCCGATAACGCCGTGTGAAGACGGGTTCGCCAGATTCATAATTGTCCCGGTTCAACGCCAACTGATGCAGAAAAAGGAGCACACCTGATGAAGTGGACGCCAGATGACATGCCCTCCCAAAAAGGCCGTACCGCTCTGGTCACCGGTGCGAACAGCGGCATAGGGCTGGAGGCGGCCCGGGCTCTGGCGCAGAAAGGCGCTCACGTTATTCTCGGCTGCCGCAACGCCGATCGGGCTGCGGATGCGGTCGTGGATATTCACCGCAGTGCGCCCCACGCCGTGCTGGAAACGCTGCACCTGGATCTTTCGAGCCAGGCGTCGGTAGCGAAAGCGGCCGCTCAGGTACGCGAGCACCACAAGAAGCTGGACCTGCTCATTAACAACGCGGGCGTCATGTGGCTTCCGCGCAGCCTCACCGAAGACGGCTTCGAGATGCATCTGGGCACCAACCACTTCGGTCACTTCGCCCTGACCGGGCTGTTGCTGGACCTCATGGTTGAGGTGGAGGGATCGAGGGTCGTCACCATCAGCAGCCTGGCCCACCGGTCGGGCCGCATCAGCTTTCGGGACCCGACGCTTACACACGGCTATAACCGGGCGCGGTCATACGCCCAGAGTAAAGTGGCCAACCTGATCTTTGCCCAGGAGCTGCAACGCCATCTGTCGAAACGCGGCGCGAAAACAGTCTCGGTCGCCTGCCATCCCGGGCTGGCCAATACCAACCTGGCCAATGTCGGCCTGATCGGCCAGTCCCCGCTCAAGCTGGGATCGCTTATCAAGCAGGCGATGCCGTTCGTGACCCAGAGTGCTGAAAGCGGTGCACTGCCCACCCTTTACGCGGCCACCGCGCCGGAAGTGGAAGCTGGCGGATATTACGGCCCCAACCGGCTATTCGAAACCATTGGAACACCAGGGCGGGCGCGGATCAGCCGCTATGCGCAGGACCCCGGGATCGGGCGGCGGCTTTGGGACCTTTCCGTTGCACTGACTGGCGTGGACTATTCGCCGCGCCTGCACGCTTCAGGCGGACCCCAGGGAGGCTAACGCATAGGGGTCGGCGTAAGGTGAGCGAATTAACCACACGGGAAACTAGCTGAAGGCATCCTTGTGGTAGGCCGCTATTTCCGCCACCTCCTTGACCCCGGGCTCTACGATCTCGGGATAGTCACCACCGGCCATGACTTCCAGCACGGTGTGGACGCCGCGGGCGAGGGCTTCGAGGTTGTAGCCGCCCTCCAGCACCATCACCAGGCGACCATTGCAGAGCCGGTCCGCCAGTTCCTGGACGATGCCCGTCATCGCGGCAAAACCGTCAAAGCTGAGATTCATGCACATATCCAGCCGGTGCAGGTCGAAGCCGGCAGACACCAGAATCAGGTCGGGCTTGAACCACTCCGCCGCCGGCACCAGGATCTCCCGGAACGCCTTGATCAGAGCCGGGTCACCACAACCGGCGGGGAGCGGTACGTTGATCGTGGTGCCCTCCCCCAAACCCTGACCGATCTCCTCCTTATTGCCCGAGCCGGGGTAGAAAGGAGCGGCGCGATGGGTATCGAAAAAAAGCACGTCGGGCGATGCGAGGAAAATTTCCTGGGTGCCATTGCCATGGTGCACGTCCCAGTCGACGATCAGCACCCTTTCGCAGCCGAGCTCTGCCCTGGCGTGGGCTGCTGCGACGGCCACGTTGTTGAACAGACAAAACCCTCTCGCCCGTACTGATTCGGCATGGTGCCCGGGGGGGCGGCAGAGAGCGAAAGCGCTACCTGTGCGCCCCTGGACCACCGCCTCCACCGCATTTATCGCGGCACCTGCCGCAAGCTCCGCGGCGTCTACGCTGCCAGGCGAGACGGCCGTCGTGTCCACATCGAGCCAGGCCTGCTTGCCGCGGAGTGCAAAGATATTTTCAAGATAGGACGTCGTGTGAACCCGGCCCAGTTCTTCATGGGTGGCCGCGCGCGCGACGCCAAAACCGACGCCCGGCACGGGTTCGAGCATCAGCAGGTCGGTAATGGCCGAGAGGCGTCCGGGGTGTTCGGGATAGCTCCACTTTTTCACCGCGCCCTCAAACAACCCACTGAGCATGGCCTGCACACGGCTGTCGAGCTTGCCAGGAATGAACGGCTCTTCTGCGTTTGGCTGATGCGCAAGCATACGGGTGTCATGGATCACCAGCACATCCCTATCACCGACCATTTCGAACTCCTGTCAAGTAGAGACCAACCGATAGCACAGGCACGGTTTGATAGCAAAATTCTGCACTTCCTGTCGGGATCTGGCCACTGAGCCGCAAACTTTACGGTCCGGTTAAGGCCCAGTAAGAGTAGGCCCAAAGGACGGTTTACACGTTGTCAGTCGCAATATGAACCCCGATACTGTTAGCGAGTTATCGTTTCCGGGGCCAGCCCCGGCGACAAGGAGCAAACCGTAAAAAGGGACTGAGCCATGTCACTGTCAGCCATCGCGTTGAACTGCACGCTAAAGCCATCTCCTGAAGAATCATCCTGCGGGCTGCTGCTTTCCCAGGTGCAGCAAGAGTTCCAGCGGCACGGAATCGACTGCCCTGTATTGCGGGCGGTCGACTATAACCTCCTGCCAGGAGTTACGTCCGACGAAGGGAAAGGCGATGAATGGCCGCAGATCCGTCAACAGATTCTGGACGCCGACATTCTGGTGATGGGCACCCCAATCTGGATGGGCCAGCCTTCCAGCGTGTGCCAACGGGTGATGGAGCGCATAGATGCGTTCCTTGGCGAAACTGACGACGGCGGGCGGCAAGTGGCCTATGGCCATGTCGCCGCGGTGGCCGTGGTCGGCAATGAGGACGGGGCGCACAATGTTGTGTCGCAGCTATTTCAGGGACTGAACGACGTCGGTTTCTCGATTCCGGCGAGCTGTTCTACGTACTGGACCGGCGAGGCCATGGGCGGCACCGATTACAAGGATCTGCCAGAACAACCCGCCGCCGTCGCAAGCGCTACCAGGGCTCTGGTGCAGAATTGCGCCCACCTCGCCGGTCTGCTGACCCAGGCCCAGTACCCTGCCAAGAAGTAGCACTGACACTCGAAGTAGCCCGAAGGATCCCGCTACCTGACCCGTCAGCCATTGAAGGCGCACTACTTATGTATCGAGACTCCGACAAAGAACAGCCATCGTTGCGGTTACATGAGTTCCTTCGCGACGAGAGCGAGAACATTCTAGAGGAATGGAATCGCCTCGACCGCCTCAAGATCGAATCCGCACGTAACCTTTCGCGTGAAGATCAACGCAACAATATTCCCAGAATACTGGAGGACATTGCCCGCAGCACGGAGATGAGATCGCAGGCTGACGTTCCCGAGGAGGGCCCGAAACACCATGCCGAACAACGCTGGCAGTTGGGCTACTCTCTGGAGGAAGTGACCTGCGAGTACGCCCTTCTACGTTCGGTCATCCTGCATAAACTGGTGCCCCGCGTCGGCGAACTCGCTCATGGGGAACTGCTGTTCCTCAATCAGGCGCTTGATCAGGCGATTGTCGAGGGCGTCGCGACCTATGTGACGAGCGCGAATCAGTCGCTTGCCGACGAGCGAGAGCGCCTGGAGGTCACACTTGGCAGCATTGGTGACGGCGTCGCCAGCACTGATAGGGACGGGCGCATTGTGTACCTCAACCGGGCTGCGGAAGAAATGATCGGCTGGAACCTGGCTGATGCGAAAGGGCGACCGGCCAGCGAGGTGCTGGTTACGGTCGATGAAGCGCGCCAGCAACCTCTTGAAAGCCTGATCCGAACCGTCACCCGAACGGGCAAGCAGGCCCATTATCCCGGCGAAGTACTTTTGACGCGCCGCGATGGCTCCCAATTTCCTGCTGATGAAGTCGCAGCCCCGCTGAACAATACGGCGGGAGAGTTTCTTGGGGTCGTTACCACTTTTCGGGACGTCAGCCGGGTCCGCGCCCTCACCGCTCAGCTCGGACACCTGGCGGCCCATGACCCTCTGACCGGCCTGCCAAATCGAACCTTGCTGACTGATCGACTGAACTATGAACTGACCCATGCGCGCCGTGACGGTACGTCTGTTGCTGTTCTCTATCTTGATCTGGACCTGTTCAAGGACGTGAACGACATGCTCGGCCACTCAGCCGGGGACGAGCTTCTGAAGCTCGTGGCCCACCGACTGCAGAGCTGTGTCAGGGAGACGGATACGGTAAGCCGGCTAGGCGGTGATGAGTTCGTGATTCTGGTGAGTGGCTTTGAATCGCTGGAGGCACTCAGCGAGCTGGGCGCCACCATCACCAGAAGTCTGAGCGCGCCCTATGATATCCGCTCTGACACCGTTGATATCTCTACCAGCGTTGGCGTCAGTGTGTTCCCAGAGGACGGTGACGATGCAGAAACGTTGATCAAACACGCTGATACCGCTATGTATCAGGCCAAGACACTGGGGCGCAACAATGCGCAGTTCTTTGCTCCGGAAATGAACAAACGCGCGGCCGAAAGACGTGCGCTGCAGGGCGACTTGCGCAGGGCGCTCTCAGCCGATCAGCTTGAGCTACACTACCAGCCCCAGATTGCTTTAGACACCGGTCTGGTGACCGGGGCGGAAGCGCTACTGCGCTGGCATCACCCCGAGCTCGGTTTCGTCCCTCCCGCCCGTTTTATTCCGGTGGCGGAAAGCAGCCGGGAAATCATGATCACCATCGGTAACTGGATCCTCGAAGAAGCATGTCGGCAAGCGCGAACCTGGCTCAACGAGGGGCACGCACCCATCCGCATTTCGGTGAACGTATCTATCGTACAGCTTCAGTATGAAAACCTGCTGGACCACATCGACGAGCTGCTGGCTCGCTTTGATCTGCAGGCCGACCAACTGCAGCTGGAGCTGACCGAGTCAATACTGATGAGCGACGTCGTTGGCGCTACGGACCGGGTACGGGCCCTTGAGGCGCGGGGCATCCGCATCGCCGTGGATGACTTCGGGACGGGCTATTCGTCCCTGAGTTATCTCAAGGATCTGCCCGTGGATGAGCTGAAAATCGACCAGAGTTTCATTCGCGGCCTCGGCGCCAACACAGACAAGGCAGCCATCGTGCAGGCAGTGATTCGCATGGCCCAGAGCCTGAATCTGCGCGTGATCGCTGAAGGTGTGGAGGAAGCCGATGAGGTGGCATTTCTCTCACTTAATGGTTGCGAGGGGGCCCAGGGCTTTTACTATGGTAGAGCGGTTAATGCCTGGGAATTCGAGCAATTCTACCTGAACCACCACCACTGAGCCGCTGTGGCTGGCGCAGCAAACCTGCGACCTTTCAGGTGGGATTATCGCCCTGGGTTCGCGTCTTCTCGATATCAACCGACGCGACTTTCATCATATGCGTGCGGTTCCGTCCCTTGGCTTTTGCCTCGTAAAGTGCAACATCGGTACTCTGTGTCAGCAGACCCGGACTCATTCCCGGCTGGGGCACCAGCGTGCAAACCCCGGCACTCACTGTGACCACCGGGGCAGTACCGGAGGCCGCATGGGGAATCGACAATGCCTCAACCGCCAATCGACAGGCTTCCGCCACGGTCTGGGCCGTGTCGGTCTGTGGCAGGATAAGCGCAAACTCTTCGCCGCCATATCGAGCAACCAGATCCCCCGGTCTACGGGAAACCGTCCGCAACACATCGCTTACCCGCTTGAGGCACTCATCACCTGCCGGATGCCCATACTCGTCGTTAAAGGGCTTGAAATAGTCGATATCAATCAGGATGAGCGAGAGCGGCAAGCCATCTCGCTGAGCCCGCGTCCACTCCTGCTCCAGGTACTGGTCAAAATGGCGCCGGTTAGCCAGGCCCGTGAGGCCGTCGGTAAGGGATACCTGCTCAAGCTCCTGCTTGGTTTTGCGCAGCTCGTTGTTACGCTGAACCGTAAACAGGACATAGCTTGCCATCAAGACCAGCAACAGTGACCCCGATACCATAATGAGCGTGGGCAGGTAGCCACGCTGGCTGGAGATATACTCCTCGGTTGGCGTGACCTCAACCGCCCATTCCCGCCCCGCGACGTCAGGTAGTATTTCCACACGCGCCATATCGGACCGCCAGCGCTCATCCCGCGGGTTGCCGCTGGCAAACAGTACGTCTTCAATACCATCGGTGACGTCGATAATGCGCACCAGGAAATTACCACTCGCTACGGCACCAATAGACTGTTCGTACAATGTCTCGATCCGGTAGACACCGTTGATGAAAGCGTAATGCGCGGCACGGCGTCCTTGCGGCGTGGTTGGATTGCCGTGATACAGGGGCGTGAAGACCAGGATGCCGCGCTTGTTCTCGGTTTCCTGGACCAAGGTAAGGCCGGCTGTAGCGACCATTTCCCCGCTTAACCGGGCCGCCCTTAGGGCCGCCAGTCGGTTAGGCTCGCTGGCCAGATCAAAGCCCAGCGCTGCCCGGTTCAGTTTCAGGGGCTCGATGTACTGTACAGGCACATATCTGGAACGCTCGGAGGCGGTGTCTGTGCCGCCATTGCCTGAGACCTGTGTCAGCTCAAACGCCGAGAACTCGGTCTGCATGACACGCTCGAAGTCCGCCCGGTCCTTATCTTCCAGCCAGGGCGCATAGGCGAAACCGTGTATGGCTGGCGCACGCCTCAGAACATCCGCGGTAAGTTCGTGGAACACGCCGCGGTTCACTACCGGCAGCAGGGCCAGACCTGACCTGAGCGCGAACATAATCTCCAGATTCAGCCGGACTTCCCGCTCGAACTCCATGGCCTTCCGGTCGACTTCAAAATTGAAAGAGCGCCCGATCAGTTCTGTTTTGGCGTCGTAGACGCTGTAGCTGAGGACACCGAGCAGCGACATGCCAACCAGTACGACCAGAATAAGAGCGACGGCAGCTTTGAAAATAACAGACGTAGGCTTGGCGGGATCGCTTTCGTTTTTGTGCAACGGAGGAGGCTCCACTTTCGCCTGGAATGGGGAGAGCTCATCCTGAGCGTGCATGGTTGATGTGCCGGGCCTGCCCCGCTCACACGGGTCACTGTACCATTGTTCAAGCCGATGGCTAACGAAAATTCTGACAACCAGATCAGAGTCAAAATATGAACTTCCGCACTTCAGGTGCCTGAGGCTGGACAAACAAGGACTTTCGACCAGGTTTTAACTCGACCTGTTCAACCTGGTGGCGAGGCGCCTATGATGAATAGATGTCTGAACCAGCTAATGGATTGCGAGAGAAGGAGCCCTCCATGGTTTCGAGAACGTCTATGCGGCAAAGGAATAAACTCGGGGTACCGGCATCTAATACGATTTCGGCTGTTTCTGACAGGGCCGGGATCGACCCGTCCGCCATAAAAGAGGCCCTGCTACATTTTCAGGTGCTGCTGGAGTTGACGCATACCTGCTGCCGCCCCGCCAGCGAATTCCCGGGTGGCCGGCGCGCCTCGGACCAGCCCGGCAGTGACCAGCCGCAAAAACGGGAACTGCTCCGGGCGGGACTGGCAGAATCGCTCGCAGCCCTGAAGGATAATCTGGAAAGCAACAGCGGCAGCGACGGAGATACTGAACGCTATCTGGCCGACACTTTGGTTCGCCTGTTGGACATTGCGGGGGAGTACGATCTCGACCTGACCAGTGCGCTGATTGAGAGGCTTGCCTACGACGCCGAGCTTGAGAGTCAGCGGTAAGCTCATGCGGGATTCAGTGACTGCGAAGACAATGGGAGCAGAAGCGCCGGCGGAAGCTGAAGGTGCATGCCGCCGGCTTATGCTCGCAGCTTACCGGTTTGAGTTGTCTGAACCACCACGCTCACTGGTGTGAGGCGGGCCAGGCGCCTCGAGCTCTTGAAGCGCTTTGCTCGCGTGTATGATGCAGTTCTTGTAGTCGCCGGACTCTTCCGCCTTTTTCGCGAGTTCAATGTGATTCTCGACCTGATGCCTGCTGGGTTTACGCAGCTTCTCCACGTCGTGCCCCTGCAGTTCTTCAAGGTGGGTATTACAGATCTGCGCGTCGCTTGCGAACGCCAGCGGGCTGGCCAGCAGGATCACACCTGCCGAGAGTATCAATCGCTTCATGCCTTCTCCTCCTTGTGAATGCCTGTCTGGAAGTTCGAGCGTACTCCATGAGTCTGCCCCACCTCAAATCCGACGCGTGGCTGTGCCGCCCATGCCTGTCGCTGAACTCACATCACTGAAGCGACACCGAGAACCTTACTCAGAGCGGCTCCAACGGCAGGTTCCGTTTGTGTTCGGTATTTTTGTAGGCCTTCAGGATAACAGCCCGCGTATTATCGCTGACCGGCTTCCCTTCGAGAAAGTCGTCGATCTCATCGTAACGGATACCGAAGGCATCCTCGTCGGTTTTGCCCGGGGTGAGCGTCTCCAGATCAGCCGTGGGGTGCTTTTCCACCAGTCTCGCCGGCGCTTCAAGCGCACGGGCGAGTGCCCGAACCTGGCGTTTGTTCAGGCCTGTCAGTGGCGTCAGGTCACAGGCGCCGTCGCCATACTTGGTAAAGAAGCCCATCAAAGCTTCAGCCGCCTGATCGGTACCGATGACAAGCCCGGATCGGGCACCGGCGACGGCGTACTGCGCCACCATGCGCTGCCGGGCTTTAATGTTGCCCATCACGAAATCACGATGGCCCGCGTCCCGGAACTCAAGACCGCCCTGCTCCAGCGCGTTCAGCATGGCGTCGCTCGCGGGTTTGACATCGACCGTAAGCACTTCATCCGGCCCTATGAACTCCAGCGCCATCTGGGCATCCGCTTCATCTTGCTGTTCACCGTAAGGCAGGCGCATAGCGACAAACCTGGCGTCATCCATGCCTTGCTTGCGCGCAGCCTCAACGGCCTTCTGTGCCAGGCGACCGCCTACGGAAGAGTCGACGCCGCCGCTGATACCCAGCACCAGCGTATGCTGCCCTGAGGCCTCCATATGCTCGCGCAGGAATGTCACTCTCCGGTTGATTTCCTCCACAGGATCAATGCTGGGCCGCGACTTGAGCGCTGTGATGACCTGCTGCTGAGCCTCAGGGTTGGGTTGCGTGCTCATCAGGTTTCTCCTCCTAGAAAATTAGCTCTCATCCATAGCTTTGCGATGATAACGCGGTAGCTGTTGCAGCGCGTAATGAGCTGCAGCCAGGCGTACCTCGTTGCGGTCACCGTCAAAGTGCCGGGTTTCAGTATACGTAAGGGTCTTGTCGCGGCGCCGGACTGCCCAGGCAAAGCAGACGGTGCCGACCGGGGTATCGTCGTCGCCCGAGGCGGGTCCTGCCACGCCAGTATTCGACAGCGCAATGTTCGCATCATTGCGATCGATGGCACCCATCGCCATCTCCAGAGCGACCGGTTCGCTGGTCAGCCCGTGCTGGTCAATGGTCTCGAAGCTGACGTTGAGATAGCGGTTTTTCGACTCGGGCGAGTAGACCGCAAGGCCACAATCGAGACAGCCGCCGCTACCTGGAATACGGGCCAGCTCGGAAACAACAAGCCCCGCCGTGCATGACTCGGCCGTTGCCAGCCGCAGCGCATTATCTTTGAGGTAGTCGGCTATCCCTTCAAGCATCTCCGTTGCCTTATCTTTCATCCTTTGATCCTCATCCTTTACGCCAATACGCCAATACGCCAATACGCAGACTATACCTCTGGTCCTGGTTTCGGCCCCATTCCGGAAGTAAATATTGCGGCTCGGTAAGGCGACGCCGGGAATGGCTTTTTCTGCTTGAGCCGCCCTGGCCACAAACAGCCGAAGACCTCGCAGCTCTTGACCCTGTGGTCGCTAGAGGGTTTCTAATGGCCCTATGACACCTGACAGGAGTGTGCGATGAGCGGTTCATGTTGCGAGAACAGTTGTTCGGCCCCGGGTCCGGAGGACTCGCGTTTCAGAAAGATACTATGGGTGGCGCTGGTTTTAAACGGCGCAATGTTCTTCGTTGAAATCGTGGGAGGCGCGCGTGCAGGCTCGGTCTCACTGCTGGCGGATGCGGTGGACTTCCTGGGCGACGCGGCCAATTACGCCATTTCGCTGCTGGTGCTCTCGATGGGTCTGCTTTGGCGCGCCCGAGCCGCACTCGTGAAGGGCGCGACCATGGCAGTCTATGGCATCGCGATTCTGGGCGTGGCGGGCTGGAACGCTATCCAGGGGCAGCCGCCCGAGCCGATGACCATGGGCATCATCGGCACTCTGGCCCTTATGGTGAACGTGCTCGTAGCACTGCTTCTGTACGCGTTCCGCTCCGGCGATGCCAATATGCGCTCTGTGTGGCTCTGCAGTCGTAATGACGCGATCGGCAATCTGGCCGTGCTGGCGGCCGCTTTGGGCGTGCTGGGTACAGGTTCTGCCTGGCCAGACCTGCTCGTCGCAGCCTTGATGGCCAGCCTCGGTCTGACCTCGGCGGTTACCGTGCTTCGTCAGGCCCGGCAAGAACTCCGGCAGCTCGACCTGAACGATCGAGCGGCGGAACGGGCGCACCATGGGAGTGAGTCCCGGGAAGCTCGCGGCTAGCCGTGGCGCCGGCTTAACCTGATTGCCGGCAAGCCGGCGCCCGGGCGGAAGCCAGCGTTAGAATCAGAGCAGTTCGTTTGTGAACTGGCCGACGGCGCCCACGACCTGTTTGGCGCCCTTCTGAATCTCCATAATCACGTTCCCAGCCTGGCTGGCCAGGGCCAGACCCTGCTCGGCCTGTTCCCGGCTGCTGAACATCTGGCTGACGGCAGTATCCACAAGGGTCTGGTTCTTCTGCACTACGCTTACGATTTCTTCGGTAGCTGTGCTGGTGCGACCCGCCAGCTGCCGAACCTCGTCAGCGACCACCGCAAATCCGCGCCCCTGGTCGCCGGCACGCGCTGCTTCAATAGCCGCATTGAGTGCCAGCAAGTTGGTCTGGGCAGCGATGTCGCCGATAGTTTTGACGATCGTGCTGATTAACAATGACTGTTTGCCCAGGGCCTCAATGCTTTCAGTAGCCGATTGCATCTGCGACGCGATTCCCTGCATGGTCGTTACAGTCTGCTGGACGACCGTTGCACCCTGCTCGGCGCTCGAATCCGTTTTCCTGGAAACCTCGAAGGCAATGCCCGCGGCATCACGCACCTGGGTTTCGCGATCAACCTGATCGGTGACAACACTGGCAAACTTGACCACTTTAAAAAGCTTACCCTCCGCGTCGTGCACTGGATTGTAGGTTGCCTCAAGCCATACTTCGCGACCGCTGCTGTCGAGCCGCCGGAAACGGTCGGCCACGTACTCGCCGCTATTGAGCCGCTGCCAGAACGCTTCGTACTGCTGCGAAGATGCTTCATCTGCAGTACAGAACATGCGGTGGTGTTTTCCGACGATCTGATCGAGTTTGTAGCCCATGGTCTGCAGGAACTGTGCGTTAGCGGTGATCACCGTGCCGTCGAGATTAAACTGAATCACGGCGGTGGAACGGATCAGCGCATCGATAAAAGCATCAGCCTCCTTCGCTTGCTCAATCGACTTGCTTACCTCCCGCCCGTATCCCTGAATATGAGCGAGCGAACCGTCCTCACCCCGGATGGGAAACCAGTTCAGGTTCAGCCAGGCGAGCGTCCCATCTGCACGTAAATACCGATAGTCATCAGAGACAGGGGCAAACTTCGCTAATGCCTTGTTGAACTCGCGGAAACAAGGCAGGTCTTTGACATACGGAGGAACAAGCTCAGATAGCGGCCGACCCGTGAGATCATTCGCGGCAAAACCCAATGCGCTGGCAAATGCCGTGTTGCACGTGGATACACAGATGTTGGCGTCAAGCCTGATGGACAACATGCCCTTATTCATCTGTTCACTCAGCTGCCGTAACAGGAACAACTCGGCGCTCTGCTCCTGCAGTTCTGTTTTCAGGCGAGTATTGAACATGAACAACTCCGGTGAAAATTGAATACTTCTATATCGGCCATCGTGAGCTTTTCTTGACCCCGCGCGAGTTCAGCCATTCAGACGAGTAGCCTTTAAAGTAGGCGGCGATGACGCATTCCGCCAGAGCAGAGAAAGCTTCTTTATAAACGGGAGACGGCATGAATTGATCGGCAGCAGTAAACGCAGATGTATGCTGAACAGGGTGAGCCCGCACACTGAAGCGATAGGAGGAGGGTTACTGATTATTAGAGGATCGCGCGGCCGATTGCAGTAACCGGGCACAAGCCGGCGACAGCTCACTGCAAGCGTGGCTGCACCGGATCGACGAAAAAAAGCCCGGAACCTTTCGGGACCGGGCTTTCTCAAAATAATGGTCGGGACGGAAGGATTTGAACCTTCGACCCCTAGCACCCCATGCTAGTGCGCTACCAGGCTGCGCTACGCCCCGACGAAAGGCTGAAACTCGTTGCTTTGAGACAATCTGCCTACGGCTCTGGTTGGTGCCGATTAGCGTCTCAAGCGGGAGCGAATGTTACACTACCGAATCAGCAAAAACTACTGATCCGGCGAAAAAAATGGGGGTGATCGGCTGTCTTCAGGAGTGGCCGTTGAGTACCTGCATCAGATCTTCTAGCTCTGTAATCGTCTGCCGGATCAATTGCTTGTACTGGGTGGCCTCTTCTTTTTCTTCGGTGCTGCTCAGCTTCTGTTTGGCGCCGCCGATCGTGTAGCCCTGATCGTACAGCAGGCTGCGAATCTGGCGAATTGTCAAGACATCGCCGCGCTGATAATAACGACGGTTGCCCCGTCGCTTCACCGGCGACAGCTGCGAAAATTCCTGCTCCCAATAGCGCAGCACGTGGGCTTTGACGCTACAGAGGTCAGCTACTTCACCAATAGTGAAATAGCGTTTCCCCGGAATCGGCGGAAGTTCGTGGTTATGACTGGGTTCCAGCATACGCTTCCACTTTCTGCTTGAGTTTCTGGCCCGGGCGGAAGGTTACAACCCGCCGCGCACAAATCGGAATCTCTTCGCCGGTCTTGGGATTACGCCCGGGACGCTGCTTTTTATCCCGGAGATCGAAATTCCCGAAGCCGGAGAGTTTCACCTGCTCGTTATGACTGAGCGCGTCTCTGATCTCGTCGAAGAAAGCTTCAACCATTTCCTTGGCCTCACGTTTATTGAGGCCCAGTTCTTCATAGAGACGTTCTGCCATATCGGCCTTTGTCAAAGCCGTCATAGCTCTAACTCCTTAACGTTGCGTGCAACTGCTCGCGCACATGCGCGATCACCGATTCAAAGACGGCCTGTACTTCCTCGTCCTGGAGTGTGCGTTCCGGATGTTGCCAGAACAGACTGATGGCAAGGCTCTGTTTGTCCTCGCCAATAGCGCCACCACCGTAGACGTCGAATACACGCAGTCCCGTCAGGTGTTCACCGGCCGACTCAAGCACCCTGGCTTCGACTTCGCGCCAGGAGACCTCTTTACTAACAATAATAGCCAAATCTCGACGAACTTCCGGGAATTTTGAAAATTCTTTGAAATTAGGCACATATCCGGTGAGCACTGGAGTCAAGCATAGCTCAAAGATATAGCAGGCGCCATTGACCTCCTGCGCCTTTTGCAATTGCGGGTGCAATGCGCCTGCCCACCCTATCGTTTCACCGCCCAGTACCAGCCGGGCCGACTGGCCCGGATGCAGGGAAGGATGGCTGTCGCGCGTCCACTCGGGGCTGATGCCCAGCACCTCGAACAGCGACTCCAGCTCACCTTTCATATCGTAGAAGTCGACGCTCTGTTTATCGTTGGCCCAATTCTCCGGCCTGCGACGACCCACGATCAGGCCCGCGAGCATGGGCTCCTGTTCAATCTCGCCGGCCTGTTTGCGGAAACGCAAACCCGTCTCGAACATGCGCAGATGTTGCTGCTGGCGGTTCTGGTTGAACGCCGCGGTGCGCAAAAGGCCGGGCCAGAGGGATGTGCGCATGACATCCATATCGCTGGAAATGGGATTGGCCAGAGCGATCGCGTCCTCGCCCGGGTCCACTTGCTGCTGTTGACGGCTATCCACAAAACTGTAGGTCACCACCTCCTGGTAACCCAGGGAAACCAGGTGATCCTGCACGCGGCTGAGCGGTCGATTCTTCTCGGGCATCAGGCGCAGCCCAAGGCCGCCCACCGGCGTTGTGACAGGCAGGTTGTTGTAGCCGTGAACCCGTCCGATCTCTTCGATAAGGTCTTCTTCGATCGATATGTCGAAGCGGAACGAGGGCACCGAAACCAGCCAGCCATCCCGGGTCAGCTTGACGATATGCAGGCCGAGCCGTGTGAGGATTTCTTCCACCTCTGTGCGGTCTATTTCCGTGCCCAGCAGGCCGTTTACACGAGCTTCCCGGAGTGCAACCTGGCGCTTCTGCGGCGTGTGACCGCTGCTGTGCACTTCCACCAGCTCACCGGGCTCACCGCCGACAATATCCAGCAGCAAGGCGGTAGCGCGCTCTGCGGCGATGCGTTGCAACTCGGGATCCACGCCTCGTTCGAAACGGTGGGACGATTCCGTGTGCAGACCAAAACTGCGCGCTTTTCCTGCCAGGCATAAAGGCGCAAAAAAAGCACTCTCCAGCAGGATATCCCGCGTCTCGGGATTAACACCTGAGTCTTCCCCGCCCATGATGCCGGCGATCGCCACGCTGCGCTCGTGGTCCGCTATGACCAGAGTCTGTTCGTTGAGCGTGACCTCCTGCCCGTCCAGAAGCACGAGCTTCTCGCCTGCCCCGGCCATACGCACAACGATACCGCCCCTGATGTTATTCAGGTCGAAGGCGTGCATCGGCTGACCGAGTTCGAGCATGACATAGTTGGTCACATCGACGACCGGGTCGATCGAACGAATGCCACTGCGGCGCAGGCGTTCCTTCATCCAAAGCGGTGATTCAGCCTTGACGTTGACGTTGCGTATGATGCGGCCGATATAGCGCGGGCAAGCCTCTGGCGCCGCGATACGAATATCTGGCAGGTCGTCGTGTTGCGCCGGCACCGGTTCAATCTCCGGGCCTTCGACCGCGAGCTGGTTGAGGACCCCGACTTCCCGAGCGAGGCCGCGAATGGACAGACAGTCGCTGCGGTTGGGTGTCAGGTCAACGTCAATGATCGCGTCGTCCAGCCCCAGGTATTCGCGCAAGTCAGTGCCCGTCGGTGCCGAGGAAGCCAGCTCCATAAGGCCGGCGTGATCTTCAGACAGGCCCAATTCGCGAGCCGAGCAGAGCATGCCCGTGGACTCGACGCCGCGCAGTTTAGCCTTGCGGATTTTGAAATCGCCGGGCAACTCAGCACCCAGCACGGCAAAGGGCACCTTCAGCCCTGGCCTTACGTTAGGGGCACCGCAAACCACCTGTACGACCTGCTTGCCGTCGGATACCTCACACACATTCAGCTTGTCGGCGTCGGGATGGGGCCGTACCGCTTCAACATGGCCGACAACAACGTTACTGAATTGTCCTGCCGCAGGCAGAACGTCGTCGACCTCCAATCCAGCCATGGTGATCTGGTGCGCCAGGGTAGCCGTGTCGATATCCGGATTGACCCAGGTTCGAAGCCATTGTTCACTGAATTTCATCGATTCTTCGCCTCTTCTGCCTGGATTTACCGGAACTGCCGCAGGAACCGCATATCGTTGTCGAAAAAGATGCGCAGGTCGTTGACGCCGTAACGCAGCATAGCCAGGCGCTCAACGCCTACGCCAAAAGCAAAACCTGAGTATTCTTCGGGATCGATCCCGCAATGCTTGAATACGTTGGGATGGACCATTCCACAGCCCATGACTTCGAGCCATTTGATGCTGCCATCGGCCTCCCGTCCCCACTCGATATCCACTTCGGCAGATGGCTCGGTGAAGGGAAAATAGGACGGTCGAAAACGCACTGCAAGATCGCGCTCGAAAAAGACTCTGAGGAATTCCTCAATGGTGCTTTTGAGGTCGGCGAAACTGACGCCAGGCTCCACCAGAAGTCCTTCGACCTGATGGAACATGGGCGTATGCGTCTGGTCCGAATCGCAGCGGTAAACCCGCCCTGGGCAGATCATACGGAACGGCGGCTTGCCCTGTTCCATGGTACGGATCTGTACCGGTGAGGTATGGGTACGCAGGAGTGTGCCGGGGTTGAAATAGAACGTGTCGTGCATCGCCCGTGCGGGATGATGCGCGGGGATATTGAGCGCTTCGAAGTTGTGGTAATCGTCTTCAATCTCGGGCCCCTGCTCCACGCTGTAGCCGGCGCGGGAGAAGAAACCTTCGACCCGTCGCAGCGTCCGGGTAACCGGGTGGAGGCCGCCGGTCTTCTGGCCTCGTCCTGGCAAGGTGACATCGATGGACTCCGCCGCCAGTTTGCTCTCCAGCGCGGAACTCTCCAGCAGCGCCTTACGCTCGCTGATCGCCGCCTGTACCGTACCCTTGGCTTCGTTGATCCGCTGACCTGCAGCAGGACGCTCTTCGGCTGACAGGTTGCCCAGGCTCTTCAGCAGCTGGGTCAGCTCGCCCTTCTTGCCGAGATAGTCCACACGCAGCTGATCGAGGGTTTTCAGGTCCTGCGCCTGCTCAACCGCGGCCAGCCCCTGCCGAACCAGGGCGTCAAGATTCTCCATGGGTTTGCTCCTCGATGTCGTTCCAGCGCAGACGCGGAACTGACTTTTACTTATAGATCGGGGTCCGTTCAAAAGAACGTCGGAATACTGTTATCGCCTTTAGCGTTTACGGAAGCGATCCTGCCGTATCCACCAGCCATAGCATTATTCGAACGCGCCTCGGTCGAGTCAGGAAATGTATTTCCTGACTCTGATCGGGCCGAGCTTACAACAAAAAAAAGGGGAAGATTGACTCTTCCCCTTTAGCTGACACGCCAGCGATCCGCCAGCGGTCACATCGACTTGCACTCGGCAAGCGGTGAAGAGCTTAAGCCAAAGAGGCCTTGGCTTTCTCCACTACCGCGGTAAACGCCGCCTGTTCGTTCATGGCCAGATCGGCCAGAACCTTACGGTCGATTTCTACGTTGGCTTTCTTCAGGCCGGAGATCAGTCGGCTGTAGGACAGGCCGTTGGCCCGGGCACCCGCGTTGATACGGGCAATCCACAGAGCGCGGAACTGACGCTTACGGACACGGCGGTCCCGGTACGCATACTGATGCGCCTTGATAACCGCTTGCTTGGCTACACGGAAAACACGACTGCGGGCACCGTAATACCCTTTAGCCTGCTTCAGAATCTTCTTGTGACGACGACGGGCTACAACACCACGTTTAACGCGAGGCATACTCTATTCCTTTTACTAACCGAACCAGATTATTGGGCAATCATCCGTTTGATCTGAGCGACATCAGACTTGGCGATCAACTTGGTACCACGCAGTTGACGCTTCCGCTTGGGGCTCTTCTTGGTCAGGATGTGGCTAGTAAAGGACTGCTTATGCTTGAAACCGGTAGCGGTTTTCTTGAAGCGTTTTGTAGCCCCACTCTTGGTTTTCATCTTGGGCATTTTTAATACTCCGCATTCTGTTATTGAGACTCTCAGTTATTGAGACTCTAAAAGTCGTAAATAAAGCAATGCAGAAACGCAAAAACCTCTACCCGTAAGGCAGAGGATCTTTAACGCTTGCTGACATTACCTTTTCTTGCGGGGGGCTATTACCATGGTCATCTGGCGCCCTTCCATTTTCGGGTGCTGTTCGACCGTACCGATTTCTTCCATGTCAGCTTCGATCCGCTTCATGAGTTCCATACCGATTTCCTGGTGGGCCATCTCACGTCCGCGGAACCGAACGGTAACCTTGCCTTTATCCCCTTGTTCAAGGAAACGTATCAGGTTGCGTAGTTTTACCTGATAATCCCCTTCTTCCGTCCCTGGGCGAAACTTGATTTCTTTAATCTGGACCTGCTTCTGCTTCTTCTTGGCAGCTGCCTTGGCCTTTTTCTCTTCAAAGATCTTTTTGCCGAAGTCCATGATCTTACAGACTACGGGGTCCGAATCTGCTATCTGGACCAGATCCAAGGATTCGCTCTCCGCGGCTTGCAGGGCTTCCGGTAGCGGTACGATGCCAACCTGCTCACCATCTGAACCGATGAGTCGTACTACCGTAGCTTCGATGTGTTCATTAATCGGGACGCGTGGTGCCCGGCCGCGACGTGCTGTGCCTTTTTTGATAATCAGTTCTCCGTTTCGGTTCTGCTCTTACGCTCAAGCTCGCCATTAACCCGCGCGAGGAACGCATCAAGCTTCAGGGTGCCCAGGTCTTCGCCCTTTCTGGTGCGGACCGCGACCTCACCCTGTTCGACTTCTTTGTCGCCGATAACCAGGAGGTAAGGCACCTTGTCTATTGTGTGCTCGCGAATTTTAAAGCCGATCTTCTCGTTTCTCAAGTCAAGGTTGACCCGCAAGCCTGCTTTTTCAAGCTGATCCGCTACTTTCGTACAATATTCGCGCTGATTATCGGTAATATTGAGCACAGACACCTGTACCGGAGCCAGCCAGGTCGGGAAAGCGCCCTCGTAGTGCTCGATCAGAATCCCGAGGAAGCGCTCGAACGAACCCAGCACTGCCCGGTGCAGCATCACAGGCACTTTGCGGTCCTGGCTGCTGGACACATACTCAGCGCCGAGACGCCCAGGCATGGAAAAGTCGACCTGGATGGTGCCGCACTGCCAGACCCGGCCGATACAGTCCTTCAGGGAGAACTCGATCTTGGGCCCGTAGAAAGCACCCTCGCCCGGCAGCAGCTCCCAGTCTACACCCTGCTTATTAAGCGCTTCTTCCAATGCCGCCTCCGACTTGTCCCAGACTTCATCGGAACCCACGCGCTTTTCAGGGCGGGTGGACAGCTTGTAGAGAATCTCGGTGAAGCCGAAGTCCGCGTAAACTTCGTGCAGCAGATCAATAAAAGACGATACCTCGTCCTGGATCTGGCTTTCCTCGCAGAAGATATGCGCGTCATCCTGGGTAAAGCCCCGCACCCGCATCAGCCCATGGAGAGCGCCAGATGCTTCGTTACGGTGGCAGGCCCCGAACTCTGCCAGACGTAGCGGCAGATCCTTGTAGCTTTTAAGGCCCTGATTATAGACCTGGATGTGACACGGACAGTTCATGGGCTTGATAGCGAAGTCGTACTTTTCCGACTCCGTGGTAAACATGTCGTCCTGGAACTTGTCCCAATGACCGGACCTTTCCCAGAGCGAACGCGCCACAACCTGGGGTGTACGAATCTCCTGGTAGCCATGACGCTGGAGCTTGGCGCGCAGGTACTGCTCCACCTGCTGATAGAACGTCCAGCCTAATGGGTGCCAGAACACCATGCCGGGCGCTTCTTCCTGCATGTGGAAGAGCTTGAGCTTCTTGCCCAGCTTACGGTGGTCGCGCTTCTCGGCTTCTTCCAGCCGATTCAGGTAAGCCTTGAGTTCTTTCTTGTTACCCCAGGCAGTCCCGTAGATCCGCTGCAACTGTTCGTTGTTTGTATCACCGCGCCAGTAAGCGCCCGCGACTTTGGTCAGTTTGAACGCCTTGAGCTTACCGGTATCGGGCACGTGGGGGCCGCGACACAGATCGATGAAGTCGCCCTGGCGATAGAACGACAGGGGCTCTGCGCCAGGGATATCTTCGATGATACGGACCTTGTATTCCTCGCCCATCTGATCGAATAGGGCGATGGCCTCTTCCCGGGAGAGGATGGAACGCTGCACGGTAATTTCCTGCTTGGCCAGCTCGGCCATGCGGTCTTCGATCTGGCGCAGATCGTCCGGCGTAAAGGCACGCTCGAATTTGAAATCGTAGTAAAAGCCATCCTCAATCACAGGGCCGATGGTGACCTGGGCCGACGGGAAAAGCTCTTTCACAGCCGCCGCCAACAGGTGGGCAGTGGAGTGGCGAATGACATCGACGCCTTCGGGGTCCCGCTCGGTCACCAGCGCCAGGGACACATCCTCGTGGATGGTGTAGCTGGTATCGACCAACTCGCCGTTGACCTTGCCGGCCACCGCCGCCTTTGCCAGACCTGGGCCGATATCAGCAGCAACCTCATGGACACTGACGGGATGGTCAAACTGGCGTGAACTACCGTCCGGGAGGGTAATCGAAGGCATTGGTCTGTCCTTTCTCAGTGGTGATCCCTACGAAAGATCACATGAATGGCCGGCCCGACCTGAACATGTACTGCTCCAGACCGCGCCGAAATAAGAGCGCGGTATTCTAGCAAGAGTATCCTGGCGCTGCCATGAGTATCAGTTTTCACTGCAACCGACGCACGCCCGGCCAAATGGGTGACGCCATTCGGCCGGACGCAGCCCCCTCAGGCTCACGCTGTACGCGTGACGCCCACTGACTCTGCCCGGCGCCGCCGTAGCTGCAGAAAAGCCATTAATCCCAGCAGCGCCAGCGCGGGGATGAAAACCAGCTCCCTGGGCGGGCGATCCGTCTGGGTAATCAAGCTATCGATCGTCCAGTCAAAGTACAGGCCGGCGTTAGCTGGCGCGCTATCATAAGCGACCGCATCAACGACAACCCGATCCCCGTCCCGCAACAACGTCAGCCCGGCCTGCTGGAGCCTTTCTTCCGGTTTGTCGCCCTCGGGCAGCACCAGGTCAAAGGTAATGGTGGATTCGGAGCCCATGTTATCCATGCCCGAGGCCTGAATGCGTATTGTCTCGCCAGGCTCGGTATTCTGCACACGCTCGAAAACCTCAACCCCCGGTGATACCTCAGTGGGTGGATATATCCTGTCCCACCAGAAGCCGGGGCGGAACAGCGTAAACGCTATCAGCAGCAGCGCCACAACCTCCCACCACTTGCAGCGTACCAGCCAGAAGCGCTGGGTTGCCGCCGCAAAAACCAGCATCGCAATCACGGCCGTCACCACCGTCACAGTAAGATCAAACCAGCCCGTCAGGCCGATTAGCAGTAGCTGGTTATTGAAAATGAACATGAACGGCAGGATCGCGGTCCGGATGTCGTAGGTGAACCCCTGAATACCGGTGCGGATCGGGTCTGCTCCGGATATCGCCGCCGCCGCATAGGCGGCCAGACCCACGGGCGGCGTATCATCCGCCAGGATGCCGAAATAGAACACAAACAGATGCACAGCAATCAGCGGCACCACCAGGCCGTTGGCCGCGCCCAGCGCAACAATCACCGGGGCCATGAGGGTTGAGACCACGATGTAATTCGCTGTGGTGGGCAAGCCCATGCCCAGGATGAGGCAGATAAATGCGGTGAAAATCAGAATAAGCAGCAAATTGCCGCCGGAGATGAACTGCACAAATTCCGTCATGACCAGGCCTATTCCGGTCAGCGTTACGGTACCGACCACAATGCCGGCTGCAGCGGTCGCCACGCCGATCCCGATCATATTCCGGGCGCCGGTCACCATGCCTTCAGAAAAATCCCGGGCTCCGTGGCGAAACGCATCAGCGAACTGCCCATTTTTCTGGAAGAACACGAGCAGCGGACGCTGGGTGAAGATCACAAACACCAGGAAGACGATCGCCCAGAACGCCGAGAGTCCCGGTGAAAACCGCTCGACCGTCAGACACCAGACCAGCACGACAACCGGCAGTAGAAAGTGCAATCCTGCTTTAACCGTCGGCCCGACGGGCGGCAGGGTTTCCAACTGCTCGGCAGTCAGTTCGTCATTGACACCCGGGAACCGCGAGGCATAGCCCAGCACGGCAACATAGATTGCAACCAAGCCTGCAGCAACGATCCAGACTGCGTAGTCGGGCGACCAGGCTTTGATCCAGCCGATGCCGTAATAGACCGCCAGTGTGAGCGCGAGCATGCCAACGATGACGGTACCCCAGACCAGCAGACGCTGGGCCAGCGTCGGGGTTTCCACCCGGGTAATACCCCGCATGTTCAGCTTCACAGCCTCAAGGTGAACGATGTAGAGCAGTGCTATATACGAGATCAACGCCGGCAGGATGGCGTGCTTGACTACATCCAGATAGCTGATCCCAACGTATTCCACCATCAGGAACGCCGCCGCGCCCATCACCGGCGGCGTCAACTGGCCGTTGGTGGAAGCTGCGACTTCGACCGCGCCGGCCTTGGAAGCCGGAAACCCGACCTTTTTCATCAAAGGGATTGTGAAAGTCCCGGTCGTCACAACGTTGGCAATCGAAGACCCCGACACGATGCCGCTAAGCCCACTGGCCACCACGGCTGCCTTGGCCGGCCCGCCCCGCATGTGACCGAGCATGGAGTAAGCCATTTTTATGAAGTAGTTGCCGGCGCCCGCTTTCTCAAGAAACGCCCCGAACAGGACGAAGAGAAAAACGAAACTGGTGGATACGCCAAGCGCCACCCCAAAAACACCTTCGGTCGTAAGCCACTGGTGCGACGCCAGACGGGCCCAACTGGCACCCTTGTGGGCGATGACATCGGGCATATAGGGCCCGGCCACAGAGTAAGTCAGAAAAACAGCAGCAATCACCGTGAGCGGTAAGCCGAGAGAGCGCCGTGCGGCCTCCAGCAGCAGAAGGATGCCCGCAAACGCCACTGCCATGTCCGTCGTCGTGTTACGCCCTGCGCGAGTGGCCAGCTCTTCATAGAAGACCACCAGGTAGCCTGCAGCCATCGCCGCAAGCAGGGCCAGCACCCAGTCGTAGACGGGCACGTGGGATGACCGGTTGCGGAACATGGGAAACACGGTGAAGGCCAGGAACATGGCGAAAGCAAGGTGGATGGCCCGGCTCTCAGTCGAGTTGACCATGCCAAAATCAAACATGTAAGGCAGTGGCGAGGCAATCCAGAGCTGAAAGAGAGACCAGGCAAATGGAATTGCAAAAAGGACGACTGCGGTTTTCCCTCGCCCCGTGCGCCCACCGGTTTCGGTGCCGAGCACGTCCTGGATCTTTTTCTGTCGCTCGTTGTCCGGCTCGACAGAGGGATTGCTTTGATCGACCATCGGGCCACCGTTTTTATCAAGTAGAGGAATACATTCTGTTCGAGCCGGAACTCAACCAGAGGCAGGAACTTCATGTGGCGCACAGAACCATGAAAAAGGCCGACTCGCGCTCCGGTATCGGGTACGAGTCGGCCTCATAGTCTAACGCCGGAACTTATTTCAGAAGCCCGACTTCTTTGTAGTATTTCGCCGCGCCTGGGTGTAGCGGCGCCGAAAGTGCTTCACTGACCATTTCGGACTTCTTCAGATTGGCGAAAGCCGGGTGCAGACTGCGGAAGCGATCGAAGTTCTCGAACACGGCCTTTACAACCTGGTACACCACTTCATCGGGCACGTCGGTGGACGACACAATGGTTGCCGCTACGCCGAACGTTTTGGTGTCTTCGGACTCCCCGTAAAGGTCGCCGGGTATGGTCACGGAGCGATAGTACGGGTTTTCTTCAACCAGCCGGTCTACCGCATCATTGTCCACATCGACCAGTTCGCTGTCACAGGAGGTCATGGCTTCCTTAATAGATCCGGACGGGTGACCTACCACGTAGAAGAACGCATCGACGCGGTTGTCACAGAGTGCCTGAGACATTTCAGACGCCTTAAGCTCGGCGGTTTGCGAGAACTTGTCCTCGCTCCAGCCCATTTCTTCCATAAGCACTTGCGCAGTAGCGCGCTGGCCAGAACCTGGGTTGCCGACATTGACGCGTTTGCCTTCAAGATCCTTGAAGTTCTCTATCTCAGCCCCGCGGCGTGCGACCACCGTAAAGGGTTCCGGGTGCATGGAGAATACCGAGCGCAACTTCTTGTTGGGTCCGGTGCTTTCAAAGTCGCTGGAACCGCTGTAAGCGTGATGCTGCCAATCGGATTGTGCAACGGCCAGGTCCAGCTCGCCTTCACGAATGGCATTGAGGTTATAGATCGAGCCGCCCGTACTCTCGACCGAGCAACGAATGCCGTGCTCGGAACGGTTGCGGTTAACCAACTGACAGATCGCTCCGCCGGCCGGATAGTAAACGCCGGTGACGCCGCCCGTGCCAATAGTGACAAACTGCTGTTCGGGCGCAGCCGTGGCCGCACCAGCCGAAAGCCCTAGCGCGGTTGAGATTGCCACATATGAAACCAGTCGCCTCAATGTCATACCCTTGTTCCTTTTCTTCGTTTTTTGGATTCCTTGGACAACCTGATACTCAGGCTGCCTGGGTCATCCCCTTTGCCGGATCAGCCGGGCCAGACACGATCAGTGATTCAGCCTGTGAAACGGAGGGGACTCCTTGGTCAAACATAAAGGAAGGATACCGGGAAATAAAGCCTGTTTAATGTTGTCGGCAGCCTGACCGTCATAAAAAAGGGGCCCGAAGGCCCCGACAGTTAAAGCTTATGATTTCTTCATCCGCATGATGAGACCTCTGCCACGAACGGTTCGGCCATCAGTCTTTCCTTGCTCTTGCAGCGGCTACCATTTTCTCCGGGCGAAGCAGGAACCGCGCAAGCGCCGGCAGCAGCCAGATGGCACCGACCATATTCCAGAGGAACATGAAGAACAACAGAATCCCCATGTCGGCCTGGAATTTGATGGGCGAGAATATCCACGTTACGACGCCGAGAGCCAGCGTCGCGCCGGTGAAGATAACGGCCTTACCGGTAGAGCGCAGGGTTTCGTAGTAGGCCTCCTGCAATGTCTTGCCCTCGAGCAGGAAGCGCTCGAACTTGGTGTAGATGTAGATCCCATAGTCCACTCCGATACCGACCCCTAACGCGATTACGGGCAGTGTTGCGACCTTCACACCGATGCCCAACTGCGCCATAAGCGCTTCGCCGAGGACCGACGTCAGGCCCAGCGGAATCAACACACAGAGCGTTGCCCGCCAGGAACGGAATGTGATCAGGCACAGTATGGCGACCACGCTATAGACCAGGATCAGCATCATGTCCTTGGCCCGGGAGATAACCTGATTGGTCGCGGCCTCTACGCCCGCGTTACCCGCCGCCAACAGGAAGCGGTGCTGGTCGGTATCGTTCTCGGCGGCAAACTGCTCAACGACCTCGACAACCTCCTCCAGGGTGTCGGCCCGATGGTCTTCCAGGAAGACCATCAGCGGGGTCAGGCTACAGTCCGTATTGATCAGCCCATCGGGCGCACGCTGGGTCGTGGCATTGATAATTCCCTGGTTGGGGGATATCTCGTACCACTTGAAGCTCCCTTCGTTGAGAGCGCGCGTGACAATCTTGGACACATCAACCAGCGAAGCCGTCGACTGCACCTTGTCGAGATTCTCCAGGCGCCACTGAAGGTTATCCATGGCCGTCAGCACTTCGTAGGCAATACACTGCTCCGGCGGCGTTTCCACCATGACGACCATGACGTCAGCAGAGCTGCTGTAGTTGTCGATAACGAAGCTGTTATCCAGGTTGTAGCGACTGTCCTGGCGGAGCTCCGGCGCACCCTGATCCAGGTCGCCGATTTTCAGATCCTGCTTGAAGTAAAGCCCTGCGCCGAGACCTACCAGCGCTATCAGTATCGAGACCGGGGCAACACCAGGATGGGCGAAGTAAGACATGATGCGCCACTTGCGATCCGCGCCCTCACCCTGGTTGCGCACGTGACGAACGCCCCCTTTGGTAATGCCGATGTAGGACATGATGATCGGGTGCAGCACCAGATTGGTCACAATTACGATTGCAACGCCAAGACCAGCCGCGACGGCAAGGTCGCGAATGACGTCGATCTGAATCAGCAGTAGGGTCAGGAAGCCGATAGCATCACTGACCAGCGCCAGCATGCCAGGAATGTAAAGTTGGCGGAAAGCCAGTCGGGCCGAGGTCAGCGGGTCGAAGCCCTTGGCCGCTTCAGCCGCCATTGCGTTGACGATCTGAACGCCGTGACTGATGCCGATTGCAAAGACGAGGAAGGGCACCAGCACCGAGTAAGGGTCGAGACCGTAACCCAGCAGCCGTAGCAGCCCGAGCTGCCAGAACACGGCAACTATGGCCGTGAACACAGGTACGAGTGTGCCGGCGATACACCGCGAGTACCAGAATAGGAGGACCGTCGTCAGGATGATGGTTATCAGAGCAAAGCCGCCGATCGCCCCAATGCCCTCGATCAGATCCCCAACCTTCTTGGCGAACCCAACAATGTGGATTTCAACGTTCGGATATTTTTCCTCGTACTTTTCGCGAATCTGGGTTTCAAGACGCCGTGAAAAGTCAGCATAGCTCAGCGACTCGCCCTGGGCATTCTGCTCGTAAAGCGGTGCATAAATGATGGCCGACTTGAAGTTGTCCGCGACCAGGCTGCCGACTTCCCCCGACCGCAACACGTTCTGGCGCAGCTTTTCCAGTTCAGCCGGAGAACCGTCGTAGGTGTCCGGGATCACCGTGCCGCCCTGAAACCCTTCCTCGGTCACTTCGACCCAACGCACGTTAGGCGTCCACAGGGACTTGAGACCGGAGCGATTGACGCCCTCCAGGTAAAATACTTCGTCGGTAATCTCCTGCAATGCCCTCATGTACTCGGCATTGAAGATATCCCCCTCTTCGACCTCTACGGCAATACGAACAAAGTTGCCGAGGTTGGCAAGATCGTCGCGGTTGTCGAGCATGTTGACGATGTAGGGATGTTCCAGCGGGATCAGACGCTCAAAACTCGCGTCAGGCTTGATTTGGACGGCGTTGTACCCCAGAAAGCCTGTCAGCAGCAAAAAGCCGATCAGAATGACCAACCTGTTGTTGAAAATGACGCGCTCCAGGAACGGCTCTGCCTTTGGGGTCAATATGTAGTGCTCGCCCTTGTCGTGCTTACTGTTAGACATTCATTGTTCCTCGTTAAACCTTTTCTTGTTCGCACGCGTCAACGGGCGCTACTACCAATTTTTTGGGCGTTCAATCCATCCGGGCCGGCTATCACCGCGCCAGTTTCACCAACCAGCAAGAGGCTGCCGTCGTCGCGCACGACCACATCCAGCAGCGACTCGCGGTCAGGCCGGATGTAAGTCCGAAAGCTTTGACCGGCATTGGAGCTGACGGCTACCAGGCCATTGTTGCCGACCAGCACCAGCTTGTTGTCGCGGCCCTGCCCGGCTCCCATCAGGGTCTGGCGGTCAGCCAGTTCGACAGCGGTCCAGCTGCGGCCCAGATCTGTTGAGCGGAATACGTTCCCCCTTAGCCCGAACGCCAACACTTCATTCACGTTCCCGGTGCCCGTGATACCGAAAAAGGAGCCCTGATAAGGTGCCTCCAGGGCTTCCCAGGTCGCACCGTTATCGGTGGATCGGAACAGGAGCCCATATTCGCCGGCAATGAAAAGTGCCCCGCCGGTGATCCGGGTGATGGCATTGAGGTGAGACCGGTTCGGGTTATCCAGCGCCATACCCAGGTTGGTCCAGGTTTTGCCAGCGTCCTCGGTATGAAAGAAGAAGCCATACGAGCCCACGGCGAACCCTTCCCGACCATTCAGGAAGAGGACGTCCAGCAGAGGCTTCCAGGGACCACTGTCAGCGTCATAGCGGGCATCGTCCAGGGTAAACATCAGGTCCTCAAGCTCGAACTCGAGGTCCTCCTGCTCCTCTTCGGGCGCTTCCTCGATTTCATCCTCAAGCGCAGCAATCTCCTGTTCAAGCAATGCGATAGTAGACTTGGAAGCCTGGTACCCATCGAATTGCTTCTGCCATGTGGCACCCTTATCGGACGAATGCAGGATAACCGCCCCGTGGCCGACGGCCCAGCCGTTCTGCTCGTCACCAAAGTGAACAGCGTTGATCAGTGTGGAGACAGGCACTTCTGCCTGCGTCCAGCTTTGGCCGGTGTTATCGGAATACACAATGTGGCCACGCTCTCCCACCGCGACCAGGCGGTCGCCAGCGCGGGCTGCATCGGTCAGCAAGGCCTGGGCCGCGAGCGGCGAGGCCATGGCAGGCGTCTCCAGTACATTTCCGACGGGTTGAGCAACGGCCCCGGCGGGGGTCAGGCTCAGACACAAGCAGGCCACTCCAAACGACTGGAGAATGGATCGATTCAACATTGAAAATGCCCTTGTTGGTGTTTCCGGTATAGTTCGGATCTTTACGGTTCAGCTGATGTTTCCGGTGCACGTCTGGTGTGCCGGTGCAGTTCTTTTTCGGTGTGCCGTGAGGTAGGCCGGTAACATAGTGAAGCGCCGCGACCGGTAGCCCGGCGGCGGCGCTTCAAGAGCCGTTGAAGCGGCGTACTGGTTTCTCAGCGAACGCCCCGCCGCCGCAGCGCAAACGGGGAGAAATATCGGCTGCCCGGCACGTTATCGGTAAATTGCCGTGTTGAAGGTTCTTCCGTGTCGAGGCCCTGTACGTGGTACCGACGAGCCTGGAGATCGTAGAAAACATCGAGCGTCGTAAAAACGCCTGGCAACTCGTAGATGTTCTTCAGCATAGCCATGCTGACCCGCCAGAGATCACCGCGGGCGTCATACTGATCCACGAGCGCTATGCTCCAGCTGTCCTCGTCGATATAAAACCTGCGTTTCTGGTAAATATGGCGGGCATTATCCTTGAGATTCGCTTCCACCACATGTACCCGGTGTAGTTCCCAGCGGACCAGGTCGGGATTGATGTGTGAGACGCCGAGGATCTCGGAGTAAGGCAGCCCTTTCTCGCTCAGCCGATACGTGTTGTAAGGGATATAGATTTCCTCGACGCCCTTGTAGCTCCAGTTGTAGCGATCCAGCGCACCGTTGAAGATGTCAGTATCATCGGCTGTCCGTAAATTGTCTGCAGCGGCGATGGGCGAGTCGTACGCGAGGTTAGGCGCCCGCCGTACCCGACGCTGCCCTGCGTTGTAACCCCAGGCCCGGCGCGCTTCCTTCTGCTGGTTCAGCGTCTCATGAATAAGCACGGCGCCGCCGGCGAGACGCGGCGGTGAGACGGTAAACGACAGGTAGTAGAAAAGAACATTCTCCAGCGAGTCCGCATCGGCTTCAGGATTGAAGAAGTTAAAGAATATTTCCTGTTGGGACGAGACGAGGGAGTAGTTGCCGTTGGTCTGCACAGCCACTTCGTTGGAGCGCCTGACCCCGTAAATGCCGCGCCAGCGCGTCAGATGATTCCACATGGCCTGCTTGGCCATTTGTTCATTACTGCCGCTGAGTATCGGAAAGGGAACACCGCCGTAGGCGTCTTCGATGCCGTTGCCGTTCGCAACCAGCTTGGCCCGGCGGGCGTTCTCCTGGGTGTTTTTCTGAACATGTTCGGGTGCGGTATGGGTACGCCGCGTTTCGTAGACCTGGACATTGAAAGTCGTCGGATAGGTCTCTATTAAAGCCTCGGTGCCGGCGCTCAGTTTGTCGCGATAGAGGTCGACATTCTGACTGTCAATCGTGAAAAGACGCTCGTCATCCGGAAACGGATTGATATGGTGTTGGCCGGTACCTTCGTAACCGGCTGGCTGGTCATCATAGCCACCAGTCCAGTCCGGGATCGTCCCGCTGGCGTTACCCTCTCGCTCAGCACCGAACGGCGTCAGATCGCCCTGTAGCCGGTTCGCCTGCTCCGCTGATACGGCCGCGTGACCGACACTCGTTAGTAAGGAACAGAGCAACGCTGTTCCCACAAGCCAGTTCTTATTATGCATTCTGCCTACCCTGTTGATCGCAAAGAGCACCCTGTATCTAAAAGAGTAGACGAAACAAGACGTTTGTCTATCAGTCCAAAGTGCGATTGTCTCACTGACCAGGCGAAAGCATGCCATCAGCGGGTCTCAGGCCGTGCCTGAAGCCGCTGAGGTTACCCCACGGCAAACCAGTGGCCCTAGCAAACCAGTGACCCTACCCCAACGGCCAGTCACAAGATGTGATCCGTTCAATCAGCTCAGGCCCTTTGACACAATTTCGTAGGTGTCCCGTGACAGCTTGGGCTGACCCATCACCTCGCGCAACGCTCTTTGCATCGCGTCGGCAGTCTCCGGCTTGAACTTTTTCCAGCGTGTTAGTGGCGAGACCAGGCGCGCAGCAATTTGCGGGTTGGAAGGATCGAGCCGGATGACCTGTTCGGCGAGGAAGCTGTATCCCGAACCGTCCGGTGCATGGAAGTTCACCAGGTTCTGCCCGGCGAATGCGCCGATGACTGAACGGACTTTGTTCGGGTTTTTCCAGTCAAATGCGGCATGCTCCATCAGAGCCTTGATATGCGGCAGAGTGCCTGCCTGAGGACTGGCTGCCTGAACCGCGAACCACAACTCGACCACCTGAGGATCCGCCTGCCATTGCTGGTAGAAGTCGTCCAGCAGCGTCTGCCGTGCTTCGGCGAAATCAGAATTGACCACAGCCCGCAGTGCGCCCAGCCGGTCCGTCATGTTATTGGCTTGACCATACTGGCTGCGCGCCAGTTTCAGGGCCTGCTCGTCATTGATGCTCAGCAACCAGGCCAGTGCCATGTTGCGCAATGCCCGAGCGGCCATGTCTTCCGAAGTGTACCGATAAGCGGCCGGGGCGGGATGGCGCTGGTAGACCTCATGTAGATCGTCCCTCAGCGATCTGGCCAGCGAGGTGAGCACTTGCTCCCGTGCCTGGTGCAGCTTCAGCACATCCGCCGATGGCGTCAGTTCGATCAGGTAGGCCAGGCTGGGCAGGGACAACATTTTGGCAACGAGGGCCGGGTCCAGCGCATCATTTTTCAGGAGCGCCGAACAGGCCGAGACCAGCCGTGCATCGACTTCGGCCTCACGCCCTTCAGCCAGTGCTTCGATGACATCGGTCGCCAGCCTCTGGCTCGCATCCCAGCGATTGAAACCGTCGCTGTCATGGCTGATCAGAAACATCAGCTGATCACGGGTCCACGGATAACGCAGCCGCACCGGGGCGGTAAAACCCCTTAGCAACGACGGCACCGGGCGCGCCGTAATATTGGTAAAGACGAATTCCTGTCTGGGTTCGGTGATATCAAGCACCATTGATCGGCCCGACGGTTCGCTTCCCTCAAGCTGAAGCTCCAGGTCCTGGCCATCCGTGCCCAGCAGCCCTAACTCGAAAGGCAGGTGGAACGGCGCTTTTTCCGGCTGGCCAGGCGTCGGCGGACAGGACTGGCTGATCGACAGTCTGTAGGTCTGGCTGGCCGCGTCGTAACTGTCCTCGATCGCCAGTTCAGGCGTGCCCGCCTGGTCATACCAGCGGCGGAACTGAGTCAGGTCCCGGCCGGAGGCGTCCTCCATGGCGCGCACGAAGTCGTCTGTAGTCACCGCCTGGCCGTCGTGCCGCTCAAAGTAGAGGTCGCTGCCGGCCCGGAAAAGCTCCGGGCCCAGCAGGCTATGTATCATCCTCACAACTTCAGCGCCTTTTTCGTAGATGGTCACCGTGTAGAAGTTGGTGATCTCCATGTACTCGGCGGGCCGTATCGGGTGCGCCATCGGGCCGCTGTCTTCAGCAAACTGTGCGGTGCGGAGCATGTTGACGCTGTCTATGCGGTTGACCGTCCGGGAGCCCTGGTCGGCTGAATACTCCGAATCCCGGAAGACAGTGAAGCCTTCTTTCAGACTGAGCTGGAACCAGTCCCGGCAAGTTACCCGGTTGCCGGACCAGTTATGGAAATATTCATGGGCGACAATGCTTTCGATGCGGTCGTAGATAGCGTCGGTAGCCGTCTCAGGGCTGGCCAGGACACAGGAGGAGTTGAAGATGTTGAGGCCTTTGTTTTCCATCGCCCCCATATTGAAGTCATCCACCGCGACGATCATGAAGACGTCCAGGTCGTACTCACGCCCGTAGACTTCCTCGTCCCAGCGCATGGCCCGCTTCAGGGCCGCCAGCGCGTGGTCACATTTTTCCTGATTACGGGGCTCGACATACATTCGCAGCGCAACGTTGCGCCCGCTCACGGTCTCGAAGCTATCGTGGCGCTCCACCAGGTCACCCCCGACCAGGGCAAAGAGATAGGCGGGCTTGGGGAACGGGTCTTCCCAGGTCACCTGATGCCGGCCTTCTTCCAGAGGGCTGCGATCGACCTCATTGCCGTTGGCAAGCAGAATGGGGTAACGCTTCAGATCAGCCTCGATACGGGTGCGAAAACGCGCCATGACGTCGGGCCGGTCAAGATAATAAGTGATGCGCCTGAAGCCTTCGGCTTCACATTGAGTGCAGAACATGCCCGATGACTTATAAAGCCCTTCGAGCCGGGTATTCTCTTGCGGCTTGATCCAGGTAACAACACCAACCACGGCTGAATCCGGCATGTCACGGATAGTCAACTGGCTGTCCTCGACGACGTAGCGCGACGCGGACAGGTGCTCCCCGTTCAGCGTCACTTCCTCCAGCTTCAGGTCCTCGCCGTCGAGATGCAACTCGGACTCCGGCTGCACCGAAGGGTTGCGGCGCACGTCCAGTCGCGAGTGAACCCGGGCACCGTCTTCGAACAACTCGACCCTGAGGTCGACCTGGTCGATCAGGAAAGGCGGCTCGCGATAGTCTTTCAAACGGATAGTTTTCGGTTCGCTGGTGCGCATGGCACAACCCTCGTGCGGAAAATGTGTTTAGCCTGGCCTGGCCGCCGGCGTAATTGTCGGCCGCGTGCCTGCTGGTCTACGGCTCAGCCCGCCTCCACGACGGACTCAGCAAGCGCCACTTCATAGGCAGTGTACTTACGGATGTTAATCACTCCGCAGTCAAAAATCAGGTATTGCCCCTTGATGCCCTCCAGGCGACCCTCCAGTACCGGATTTTTATCGAGATTGTGTGAGCTGACTTTCTCCGGCCAGCGCTCGACCGGATAAGACCAGGAAGCCGGCGCGTCATCCAGGTCAACAATTGCGTCGTGCCCGTGCTCCTGAGTGAGGGCGGTAATATCGCTGTTCAGCAGCTCCCGCACGCGTTCCCGCTCCCGCTCCAGCTCTACCGGGTCAGGCGAGCCCTTGAGCATCGCGCGCCAGTTGGTCCGGTCGGCCACATGGGCCTTTGCCGCAACTTCCACCAGCCCGGCGAGATAGCGGGTACGCGTGCGGTAAAGCGGCAGCGCTGACTCCGCACCCTGGTCGAGCCAGCGTGTCGGCGCCTGGGTCTGGCGGGTGATGCCCACCTTCAGGCCCGAGCTGTTTGATAGATAGACCAGGTGCGGTTGCATGCAGAAGCTCTCGCCCCAGGCCGGCTCACGGCAACTGCCGAGGTGATGGTGGCACTTCTCTGGGCTGACGATGCAATTATCGCAGCTCGCCAGTTTGCGAAAGCAGGGGAAACAGTGCCCCTGATTAAAGCTCTTGCGGGTAACGCGGCCACAGTTGCGGCAGAGTATCCGCCCCAGGAATTCCAGCCGAAGCTGACGATCCAGAAGCGCATTGCCGTCGATCCTCTGCTGCCCGACCTTGAGCACATATCCGACCGGACCGTCACCGCCAGGAGCGCAGCCCATTTTTTCAAGCGGGCCTTCGGCCAGAATTCTGTAGCTCACAGATCAGCCTTATTCGCACCATTGACGAACCTCAACGGGGACGATTCATTACCGGCGGTGACACTCTTGCACTGACTCTCCAGATACCCCACCCGCTCGTTTTCGGGAATATCGTTGCTCTGCTCGTAGTGGAGCACCGCCTCCATCGTGATCATCTTCTGCTGTTCACTCAGAACCCGGCCATCAGGCCACTTACCCAGCTCCAGAGCGTGGCGAAGTCGCCGGTAAATTTCCGGGTCGAGTTGTCTTGCAGCGTCGGCAAATTGCATGATGCAACCTCCAGATAAAACCAATGCGTTAAAAAACCGAGAAGAAGCAGCAAAAGCGGTTGACGCCGTTAATGATAATAATTATCATTCAAATACCAGGTGGGACGTCAGTCGCTCCATTTGGTCTCTCTCATCAGGAGCTGTACTTCGCCCCACTTTTTCAGTGGGGCTTTTTTTTGTCTGTCACACGAGTGCCGGTCCGGGCTGCGACCAGCATGACCACAGGTCCTCACTCTTCGCCAGCGCCCCGTGCAACTAGCGGCTGGCGCCACCGGGCGCTGGCACCGATGCCAATGCAGCCAGCGCAAGCCCGCCAAGCAAGCCGCCAAGGTGGGCACCGTTGGCCATGCTGCCGATGCCCAACTGCTGCGGAAAGGGTGTCAGGCCGAAGAGTAGCCAGATAACCGAAAACAGCATAAGCGCGGGCGGAAAAATAAAGCGTGGGTTATCCCGCTGACTGAGCCAGGTGTAGGCAATAACGCCGTATACAACGCCCGATAGCCCGCCGAATAGTGGCCCCGAGAGCATGTACTGGGTCAGGTTCGCCGAAAGCGAGCTCACCACGGCCAGCAGAATCAAGCGCGACCGCCCATCCCGGATCTCGACCTGGCTGCCCAGGAACCAGAGCATCACGGCGTTGAATATCAGATGGGAAATCGAAAAATGCAGGAAGTCAGGCGTAAAAAGCCGCCAGAACTGCCCTTCACCCAACGTCCCCAGCAGACTGTTCCAGCGCTGCCCCCAGGTTTCGACCGGCCACTCGTTCGGATTGACGATGACCAGCTCGGTGAGCGGCCCTGTCGAGCCAAAACCGGTAAACCACGCCAGCAACGCCGCGACAACGATAAGTCCCAATGCCAGGGGCGCCTGCCCGGGGCTGGGCTGCCAGTGTGCCCTTACAGTCGGCTGCGGTGGTGGCTCGTCTCTGAGCCGGGCGCGCAGTTGGGGATCTTCCATGTACTGTTCCAGCGCCCGCAGCACGTCCGCTTCAATTCGCTCGTCGGTCAGCCACACCACCTGTGAATCACCTTCGATGCTGATCCGGTGGTCGACGTGCTGGGCTCGCAACCAGAGGCTGAAAGGCTGGAGGTCCAGACTCGCCGGTACTTCTTTTAGTCGTTTCAAGCAGCTCTCCCTTGTCCGCTTTCTGAATGATCCGCTTATTTCATGGTCCGGTACGGCCTAGCGGTAATCGCTTGGGCTTTCGTATTCCACATAATCGTCGTCGTAATCATCCGGTTCCGGCAGTTCCGGTGGCGGTACGTCAACCCAGACAAACTTCCTGGCGTCGAGTTTGGTTTCGCCGTCCATGCGGTACGCTACCAGTTTGCCGTATTTGACGGCGCTGTAATCCAGACAGGCCAGGTTGGGCTTGATCGGCTTCGGCGTACCTTGCATCCAGTAATGGCCAAAAAATACCGGCGGCTCAGAAACTGGATAGCGCAACAGCCGCGCCTGCTCGGCGTCCGTGAACGGCCGGCTGGCAATATCATCCGGTAGCGGGTCGGGCTGGAAAACGATGTCCCCATAGGTCCGCGGCTGGTCGGCCCAGAACAAAGTGCGAAAAAAATGTCGCGTAAGGCCGTCCCGGCCGACCATGTGGCGATTGTCGGGCAGGCGCATGTCAGTACCACGCAGCAGCCGGTCCATGACCTTGAAAGCAAAGCTGCCGCTGGCGACGGACGCGTGCAGGAAATCTTCGTCGATCAGGTTGCTCTGGTACTGGGTTTTGAACTGCTCAATAAGCTGATCATCCCAGCAGGCATGGACCGCCCGAAAGCCGTCGAGTTCCAGAAAGATTGGAAGTGTATAGAACCACTCGAGGAACTCATTCCATTCGTGACCGTAGTTGGCGAACTGTTCAAGGGTATCGGCTATCAGACGGTTATGGCGCGGGCTGTGCTCCCGCAGATACTCATGCTGGCTGCCGGGGCGACTGCGGGTGCAGTAACAGAGCGCATTGTATTCATGATTGCCCATGACAATCCGGGCAGAACCGCGGTCAACCATGTCCCTCACCAGGTGCAGCGCCTCCCGTACACGCGGCCCGCGGTCGACAATATCACCTATGAAAATAGCCTGCCGCTGCCGGTGCTGGTAGATCCCGTTGACCTGACGGTAGCCGAGCACCTCGAGCAACTTGCTCAATGTGTTGGCGCAGCCATGGACGTCGCCGATCAGGTCATAGCCCCGAAAAGACGCTGCACTGCCCACGGCCGAACCCGGCTGCGATTGCAAATGGCCCATGGCTAGCTCGCTGCTATTTCGCTGGCCCATCCGAGTTTTTCCCGGCATGCGGCGTAGAAGTTATGGCTCGTCGGGTGAATCAGACGCACTTTGAATGGACGACGGGTGATGTAAATGGTGTCTCCAGGGGCACAGCTGATATCAGTCTGGCCATCGCACCCCACATGGGGAAAGTTACTGCCTACCGCGCCAACGACGATTTTTATCTCACTGCTGCCGTCGACGACAATTGGCCGGCTGCTCAGGGTATGGGGATACATGGGCACGAGGACGATGGCGTCCAGCTTGGGGTGCATGATGGGTCCGCCAGCGGAGAGTGCGTAGGCAGTGGAGCCGGTCGGCGTAGAGACAATCAGCCCATCGGAGCGCTGGCTGTAGACGAACTCACCTTCGATATACAGATCAAAGCCTATCATGCGGGTCGACCGGCCCGGATGGAGCACAACGTCATTCAGGGCGGTGCCGAAGCCCAGGGATTGGCCGTTGCGGCGGACATTGGCATCCAGCAGAAAGCGACTTTCCTCGATATACTTGCCGTTCAGCACTTCGGTCAGGCGGTCTTCCAGCTCATCCGGACGGATATCGGTGAGAAAGCCCAACCGCCCCCGGTTGACGCCGAGGATCGGCACCTTGGACTTGGCCAGATTACGCGCCGCGCCCAACATGCTGCCGTCGCCGCCGACCACGATCACGAGGTCGCAGATCTCACCCAGCAGTTTGCTGCTGGCCACCTGCAGCCCGTGGCCGGGTAACATGGTGGAAGTATTCTCCTCCAGAATGACCTGGTAGTTGCGGTCGATCAGGTAGGCATGAAGCTTGCGCAGGGTCTCGACGACAGTCACGCTGTCCAGACGGCCAATGATGCCGATGTTTCTGAATTGTTCCATGTGCGGTCTTCATGTTGATGAGCGGTAGCTTTCCCGGACCCGCCGTGGCACTGCAGCAGCGCCAGACAGCCTGAATCGGTACAGGATACCAAATAGCGGGTTACTCATGTGCACATACGGCTATTCCCCTGATTCCCTTTTTGTCCGCCACCGTTTCAGGACCCCGGCCGTGCGGCATCTGGCCTGGCTGGTGCGCAGCGAGCCGTTACTGACCCACTACCAGGGCAAGGACAATGTCAGCGGCGCCACAGCATGGCCCGGCTCGGTCGACGAAACATTGCTGGAGCTGGACCGCAATCCCGAAGCGCTGCTCGCTCATCTGCAAAGCCGTCCCAGCCGCCGGCTGGGTCTGTATTTCGAACAACTTTACGGCTTCGCCCTTACCGCACTGCTGGGCCAGCGCATACTTGCGCAAAACCTGCCGATCCGCGTAGGCGGGCGCACACTGGGCGAACTGGACTTTCTGGTAGCCGACCCTGCCACCGGCCGCATTGTTCACCATGAGATAGCGGTCAAGTACTACATGGGCTGGCCCGACCTGAACGCCGATGTAAATTCCGTCAATCGAGACCGAGCTGAGGAACCACGCGTCGACGGCAAGCCGCTGGGCTGGTACGGGCCCGACACCCGGGATCAGCTGAGTGCAAAGCTCCGGCGTCTGCGAGAGCATCAACTCCCCTTATGGCGCAGCGAAGCCGGCAGGGCCTGCCTGCGCAGCGAAGGTCTTCCGGAAATTGAGACGAGCCACCTCGGGCTCTATGGCTACCTGTTCAGGCACTATCAGGCCACCACCCCTCCCCTGCCCGATGAAATCACGATACCGGCACCCGAACATACCTGGCGCAAGGCTGACGAGTTTCAGTGCTCAGCTGCAGACACTCCCCGAATACGCATCCGCAAGCCGGACTGGCTCGGGCCGTTACAGCTTGCCGACGATTTCCGTCCCGACCCGTCAGAGCCTGGCGCTATCGCCGAGGAGAGCCAGCAGCGGCCAGTGCTCGTCGCGACCATGGACCGCACTGAGCAGGGCTTCTGGCTGGAGCGAGCACGCGAGTTCGTGGTGCCGAACAGCTGGTGCCGGACTATCAGGACGCCTGAGCCGGACGGTGCCGCTCGCACCTATCATCAATCCCGGCCCTGAAGTCCTGGGGATCACTGATCCGCAGAATAGGCTCGTTGCAAGGCTCGCCGCCTTCCGAAGCCTGACACTCCGGTTTCTCGTAATGGGCCAGCCAGCGCTCATACGCGGGCTGGTTCAGGGAACACCGGGCTGCAGCGTAGGCCAGCGGGTTATCAAAATAGGTTCCGATTTCTTCGTACGGCAGGGTGATATGACCGACCCCGGCGTGGTACGCCACCAGCATCACGGTCTGCTCCTGCAACCGTTCAAGTAACGTGTCTTCATCCGGCACACGACTCTGCAACTGCTCGATCTGCGCTTCCAGTTGCTCGAGCTGCTCGCGGCGTTTGTCAGCTTCCCGTTCTTTGCGCTGCAATTGCTCGCGTAACAGGACCAGTTCCATCTGGCTCTGCTGGTCAGTAGGCGCCGCACGGGTGTCTGCTATTTGACCCTGGAGGCTTAGGTACTGCTCATTGCGCTCGCTAAGCCTCGCCTTCAGCTGTGTATTGACCAGTTTAAGCCGCTCCAGCTGCTGCTCAACCAGCAGGTTCTGGCGGTTCAGGGCTTTGAGTTCCAGCCGGTGTTCACGCTGAATTTCGCGCGTGGCGTCCCGATGCGCGCTGCGCAGCGTACGGATGTGGAGGCGCTGCTGCCGCAGCATGCGTGCGAGGCGAACGCGTTGCTCGCGCGTGTCCTGTTCGGGCTCACGCTGGGTCAGCACGGGAATTTCCGCAGGCTCGGCGGGCTTTCGCACCGCAAGCTTCATCCGGTTCTGCTCAACGGCCTTGCGGATGATATGAAAGTCATTGTGCTCTGGCGCCATATCCGGGTCCCACAAGGCGTCCCGGTACTGCGGTTCGGGACAGCGGCTGCGGCAGACCAGGCGGATAGGCCCCTCGCCGAGATCCGGTCCCGAACTGCCCTGGGCCAGCAAATCGGCCAGGGGCAGGTTCCAGCTGCTGTCAGCCCGCCCCTCATCGTCGAAATAAATACGGAAAAAAACCAGCCCGGCGACGCCGAGTGAGCCGGAGACCTGAGCATAGATTGCTTTTACTTCGGTATCTGCAAGGTCGGACAGCCCGGCGTAGCCGTCCAGAAAAGCTTCGAACTCGCTCATGCGCATCGCCCGTTGCGCACGGCCCTCTTCCATGAAAAAAATAACCTGATAGACATCATCAGCACGTGAAGACGGCATAAAGCACCAGCATGGCTAAAGAAATAGGGGTACGCCTTTACCGGCATCTGCCGAAAAAGACGGGTGCTGCAGAGCTGCGGTGCCGAGCAGACCCACGGCAGCAAAGCTACCGGGCCAGCGACTGCTTGCAGCGTTTTGCGACACCCCTGAAGTGTAGGTCACCCTGCCAGATTTGCCGCATCAGAGCGTGGCTGCGAGACGGGCTCCCTGGTCAATGGCGCGCTTGGCATCCAGCTCGGCGGCTACATCAGCCCCACCGATCAGGTGGACACTCTGGCCCGCGCTTCTCAATGCATCTTCAAGTTCCCGCAAAGGCTCCTGCCCGGCACAGAGGATAACCGTATCAACCTGTAGCGTCTGGGCCTCGCCGTTAACCAGCACGTGCAACCCCTCATCATCGATTGCCTCATAGGTCACACCGGGGATCATCTTCACCTTACGATGTTTCAGGGATTCCCTGTGGATCCAGCCGGTGGTCTTGCCCAGGTTCTTGCCTACCTTCGAAGCCTTGCGTTGCAGCAGGAAGACTTCCCGCGGCGCCTCCGGCCGTGTCGGCTCAACACCTTCCACTCCGCCGCGGTGTTCGCCGCCGAGATCGACCCCCCACTCCGCCATGAAGTGATCAATATTGAGGCTGGGGGATGGACCCTCATGGGTGATGAATTCCGACACGTCGAAGCCTATGCCGCCGGCACCAATCACAGCCACCCGTCGCCCGACCGGCTTGCGGCCCAGCAGCGCGTCGAGGTAGCCGATCACTGAGCGGTGCTCAACGCCGGGAATCGGCGGCACTCGCGGCTTGACCCCTGTCGCGAGCACCACCTCGTCAAAATGGCCCGCCAGTTGGTCCGCCTCGACACGCGCGCCCAGCTCCAGCTGGACGCCGTGCTTTCGGATCATTTCGCCGTAGTAGCGTAGCGTCTCGTAGAATTCCTCCTTGCCGGGTATCAGCTTGGCGACATTGAACTGCCCGCCAATTTCATTCTGCTGGTCAAACAGGGTCACCCGGTGACCTCGCTCGGCCGCAATCGTGGCGCAGGCCAGCCCGGCAGGCCCCGCGCCTACTACGGCAATCCGGCGCGGCTTTTCGGCGGGCAGGTAGTTGAGCTCGGTCTCGTGACACGCCCGGGGATTAACCAGGCACGAAGTCAGTTTGCCGCTGAATATGTGGTCCAGACAGGCCTGATTGCAGCCGATGCAGGTATTGATCTCATTGGCTCGGCCTTCGGCGGCCTTACGCACCAGCTCTGCATCGGCCAGGAAAGGCCGGGCCATCGACACCATATCCGCATTGCCGGCGGCAAGAATGTCCTCGGCGACTGCGGGCATGTTGATGCGGTTGGTGGTAATGAGCGGAATGCTCAGGGCCTGCTTCATCTTGGCCGTGACCTGGACAAAAGCGCCGCGGGGCACCGATGTGGCGATGGTCGGCACCCGTGACTCATGCCAGCCGATACCGGTGTTGATCAGCGTGGCGCCAGCTTTTTCTATAGCTTTGCCCAACTGGACCACCTCCTGCCAGCTGCTACCTTCGTCAACCAAATCGAGCATCGACAGGCGGTAAATAATGATGAACTCCGGCCCGACACGCTCGCGGATGCGGCTGACAATCTCAACCGGCAGCCGCATCCGCTTCTCATAGTTGCCGCCCCAGTAGTCGTCGCGCTTGTTGGTGCGCTCAACAATAAACTGGTTAATGAAATAGCCTTCCGAGCCCATGACTTCGACACCGTCGTAGCCGGCCTCCTGTGCCAACGCTGCGCAACGGACAAAGTCGTCAACCTGCTGCCAGACTTCATCTTCTGACAGCTCGCGCGGAACAAAGGGATTGATGGGCGCCTGCACGGCCGAGGCGCTGATCAGCGTGGGCTGGAAGGAATACCGCCCGGTGTGGAGAATCTGCATGCAAATGCGGCCACCGGCTTCATGGACGGCCTGGGTCACTATCCGGTGCTCGCCTGCTTCTTCCGAGGTTGTCAGTTTGGCGCCGCCCTGGCGTGTTGCACCTTCCGGGTTCGGCGCGATGCCGCCCGTGACGATCAGACCGACCCCGCCCAATGCGCGTTCTGCGTAGAACGCAGCCATTCGTTCAAAGCCCCGCTCTCCCTCTTCCAGGCCGGTGTGCATGGAGCCCATCAGCACCCGGTTGGGTAAGGTGACAAACCCGAGATCCAGCGGGCTCAACATGTGCGGGTAGCCTGAGGCGTCAGAACGGGGGTGCTGCTGGGGGGTAGGCATAGTTAAAAGCTCCGGAAACATCGGGTTTCGCCTGTAGCGATCAATATGAGCTGGGCGAAGAGTCGGGTAGAGATTAGACCCCGAACCCCAACGGAACAATGACTTGATACAACACACTGATGATCTAAAATAACATTTTTCAAAGACTCGCTGAATTGCCCATGACACCTCCTTACCGCCACCCCAGGACCAACCCGCTGGGCGATATCGACGTGACCTACGCGGCCGTGATGCGCCGTGTGCTGGAACAGCGCGGGCTTCCCGCCGGACCCTTGTTTGATCGGTTCGATCTTAACTCCGGCCAGCTGGCCATCCCCCAGGCACGTATCAGCATCCCGCGCTTCATGCGCCTGGGGCATGCAGCCTGCGAGCTGGCAGATGATTCGACGCTGGGCCTGGCCATGGGCCAGGCGACGCGACTCACAGACGTCGGCATGGCCGGCCTTGCGGGTCTGGCAGCGCCGACATTAGGCAGTGCACTGGCAACGCTGATCCACTTCGAGCGGTTGACCAGCTACAACAGCCGCGGTAAGTCCAGAATGGACACGGGCCCGACCTCTGCAGCGGCCGTGTTTTATTCCATCAGTCCCTATAACGCTTATAACTACTTCGTGGTAGATGCCGTGCTGGCGCGCTGGCTTACGTTCATCAGAATGCTTGAGCCATCGGCAGCACCAGTGCGCGAGGTGCACATAGAGTATCGGGATCGTGGCGTCTGCGAGGTATTCGAGAGGTTCTTCGGCTGCCCGGTACTTTTCGGCAGCGCTAGCAATGCACTCATACTGGACCCCGCCGCCATGTCAGCGCCGAATCCCCTAGGGCAACCGGCCCTGTTCAAGACGCTGCACGACAGCTGCGCCAGAGAGCTGGAAAAGCTGAAAAGCGGGTGGACGCTAGTGGACCGGGTAAAGGAAGAGCTGGCACCGCGCTTACGCGGCGGCTCACCCGGTATAGATGCCATTGCCGCCGCCATCGGAACGACGCCCTGGACGTTACGGCGCGCACTGGCCGAACAGGGCAAGACCTTCAGGCAGTTACTGGGTGAGACCCGACAGGCTTTGGCTCTGGAATACATCGGCGCGACGAGGCTCAGCTTTGCGGAGATCGCCTATCTGCTCGGCTTCGCTTCACCGGCCCCGTTCCACCGTGCAGTCCGGCGATGGACTGGCTTGAGTGCGGGACAGTACCGGCGCGATGTTCAAAGTTCTTCGGCGTCGTCACACTCGTCGTCATCAGCATCGTCGCACTGACGCGAAAGCAGCGCATCTTCATACTCGTCCATTGGTTCCACTCCCGTTTTTCTTCAACGCCAAGCGTGCAGACAAGCTCGCCCATTCGCCATAGCGCTGGAATTTACGGCTGTTTCATGACAACAGAATGACGGCAGGACAGGAGGCAAAACGGGACGCAACAAGCCGTCATTCGCCATAAGCCTGTGAATAACATGAGCCTGTGAATAAACAGTGTAGACAGATAATTACTAGCAGAGCAGGAGGAGCAAAAAGCAGAAAGGACAGGAAAAGAAAAAATGGCGGAGCGGACGGGACTCGAACCCGCGACCCCCGGCGTGACAGGCCGGTATTCTAACCAGCTGAACTACCGCTCCGCGCTAGCTATCACCCAACTATTCCCGGGTGACAACGAGGGCGAATTATATAGACCCTGTTTCTTATGTCAAACGGTTTTCAAAGCGAAAGCGGAATCTCCGCGTATACCGTGCAGGGGGTAGCGTCAACGCCCGGAAAGTTGGTAAAAAGAGACCCGGCAGGCAGCCGGACGGTAGCCGATCTCACAGACCTCCGGGGACTCTGCATGGTTTCTATGGTTTCTATGATTTCTATGGTTTCTATGGTTTCTATAGAAAGTCCCCGGCATTACCGCATCAGTTCCTACAGGGAGACATATACTCATGGCGAGCAGCCTGGAATTTCATCACGTCGCAGACCCGATGTGGAAGCTATACAGCCGCGCGGCGCGCAAGAAACGGTCTACACCCAAACCGGTCAACCCGTCGGCCATACCGGCGCTTGAAGCTCGGCTCTACGGCGCGTCAAGCGACCCGGCGCGGGTCAAGGAGTACGCTGAGCTCTGCGGTTTCGAGAAGCCGCTGGCCTACCCGCTCACCTGGCCCCACATCCTTGCGTTTCCGCTGCACATGAGGCTGCTTACAGATCCGGCGTTTCCGCTGCCGCTGCTGGGACTTGTCCATTTACGCAACAGTATTACCCAGCATCGCCAGGTTCATCATGGCGAAAACCTTGACGTCCACTGCAAGTTGGCCGACCCCGTCCTCACCAGCCGTGGGCTGGAGTTCGATATCCGTACTGAAGTCTTCAGCAGTGGACGGCTGGTATGGTCAGAGATAAGCACCAACCTCTTTCGGCAGAAGAGTACTACGGTCCATTCCGACCGCAAACAGGCAGGCGCGACCAAAGAACTGCCCACGTACAGCATGAGCAGCTCCCTGTCAGCGCCCGAGTCTATCGGCCGGCGCTACGGCCGGGTCTCAGGCGATATCAACCCTATCCACATGCATGCACTGACCGCCCGGGCCTTTGGCTTTCCGCGAGCTATTGCCCACGGCATGTGGACCAAAGCGCGTTCAATTGCCCTACTGCAGCACCAGCAGGACTGGCAGCAGGGCCCGGTTGAGATTGAAACCGCTTTCAAGAAGCCGCTGTTTCTCCCCGGCAGAGCAACATTGAACTGGGAATCGACCAAGTCCCGGACAAACTTCCAATTGCTCAACGCCAAAGGTGATGCACCGCACATCGTCGGATCTATCCGCTGGCTCTGAGACTGGGGCAGCAGATTGGCCTGAAACTGAGACGGACGAGACACTAGGACCCGGGGCGCGGTTGACGTTAAAATGCGCCCCTCTCCGATGACGAACGAGTACGCGCAATGGGCAGAGCCTACCAGAATCGCAAAGAATCCATGGCCAAGACCGCCGACGCCAAAACCAAGGTCTACAGCAAATACGCACGTGAACTGTATGTCTGTGCAAAATCAGGTGGAGCAGACCCAGACGCCAACCTGGCCCTGCGCGGCCTCATCGATCGTGCAAAAAAGGACCAGGTCCCGTCCCACGTTATAGAAAAGGCGCTCGACAAAGCCAAGGGCGGCGGCGGCGAGGATTTCTCCCCGGCGAGGTATGAAGGCTTTGGTCCCGGCAATTGCATGGTCATCGTCGATTGCCTGACCGATAACCCCAACCGCACCTTCGGTGATGTTCGCCTCTGTTTTACCAAGACCAAGTGCAAGATCGGCACACCCGGTAGTGTCAGTCACATGTTTGACCATTGCGCGATCCTGGCTTTTCGCGGTGACGACGAAGAAGCAGCCCTTGAAGCGCTGATGGAAGCAGATGTTGACGTCACCGATATTGAAAAAGAGGACGGCAAGGTCACGGTATTCGCCCCCCATACTGACTACGCCAAGGCGAAGCAGGCATTAACAGAGGCGTTGGGTGGGAGCGAGGGGACGCTCGATTTCGAGGTGGATGAGATCCAGTTTCTGCCCCAGACGACAACCGCCGTCAGTGGTGATGACGTCGCCTTGTTCGAGAAGTTCATGGACATGTTGAACGATCTGGACGACGTCCAGAATGTCTATCACAACGCGGAAATAGAGGAAACCTGAGCGGGGTTTTAAAGCACGCGTTTCTGCCTGTCGGCGACCTTGGGTAGCGCACAGTGATGAAACAGGCACAATTGATAGGCAGCGGCTAGCGCGCGCTTGGCCAGGTTCCTGGCCAGACTCTATTGATCAGCCCCCTGCCCGGACTCTTGAGATCCCGGGGCCTGCCCCGGCATAGCGCCAGCACAGGCCCCGGTCCAGCAACGCCTTACTCGAAAACGAAGTGCTCCTGATCCATCTGCATCACGCTGCTGGTCGGCGCGAGCATGGTAGTCGCATGGGCCTGGGCCCGGGGCAGAATTTTCTCGAAGTAAAACTCTGCCGTTGCGAGCTTGGCACGGTAGAAGTCTGGTGATTCTGCACCGCCATTTTCGAGCTTTTCCTGTGCTACCACGGCCATGCGCATCCACATGAAGGCCATGAAGCAATAGCCGCTGTACATCAGGAAGTCAAAGCTGGCTGTAGCGACCATATCCCGGTCCTTGCGGGCCACCATGCCGATGCGAATAGTGAGCCAGTTCCACTGTCCGGCCAGCTTCAGCATGCGCATGGCGTAGGGGCGCATCTCCTTGTTTCTCAGATATTTGCGGGCGTAGTTCGCAATAGTGCCGGTAAATTCGCGCACCGCCTTGCCCTGGGTCAGCAGCAAAACCTTGCGGCCCAGCAGGTCGAGTGCCTGGATGCCGGTAGTCCCTTCGTACAGGGTCGCGATCCTGGCGTCACGGGCGATCTGCTCCATCCCGTGTTCACGAATATAGCCGTGGCCACCAAACACCTGCATACCATGGTAGGCCGCCTCACAGCCCAGCTCCGTCAGGAAGCCCTTGAGGATCGGCGTCAGGAAACCCAGCTTGTCATCGGCGCGCTCGGCCTTTTTCTCATCATTCTCAAGGTGACCGCAGACCATGTGGTCAGCCATCTTCACGGCATAGTAAAGCATCGCCCGACCGCCTTCGGCGATGGCCTTCTGGGTCAGCAGCATCCGACGCACATCACCATGATGGATGATCGCATCCGCTACCTGCTCAGGTTCTTTTTTGCCGGACAGCGCCCGCATGGAGCGACGGTCTTTCGCGTAGGCCAGCGATCCCTGGTAGGAACGTTCCGCTGACGCCACGCCCTGGATAGCAGTACCAATCCGGGCGGTGTTCATGAAAGTGAACATGCACTCCAGGCCCTGGTTCGGCGGGCCGATGAGAAAGCCCTTGGCCTCGTCAAAGTTGATGACGCAGGTGGCCGAGGCCTTGATGCCCATCTTGTATTCCAGCGAGCTGCAGCTGACGTTGTTGAACTCGCCAACGCCGCCATCGGCATTTGGCAGGTACTTGGGTACGATAAACAGGGAAATGCCCCGGGTGCCCTTGGGCGCATCCGGCAGACGGGCCAATACGATATGCACAATGTTCTCGGTCAGGTCATGGTCGCCTGAAGAGATAAACATCTTGGAGCCGGTCAGCTTGTAGCTGCCGTCCTCTCCGGCCTCGGCGCGGGTCTTGACCTGGCCGAGGTCGGTGCCGCACTGAGGCTCGGTCAGGCACATGGTGCCACCCCAGCGCCCTTCAGTGAGCGGAATCAGATAGGTCTGCCGGTGCTCTTCGGTACCGTGAAGCAGAATCGTATTCATGGCACCGGTAGACAGGCCCGGATACATACCGAAAGACCAGTCGGCGGTGCCCATCATTTCCTGCTTCAGGAGTGCAAGCGACACAGGCAGCCCCTGACCGCCGTACTCCACCGGGTGCGAGAGCCCCTGCCATCCACCCTGGCGATACTCTTCGTACGCCTCCTTGTAGCCTTTGGGGGTTTTTACCTGGCCGTTTTCCAGTGTACAGCCTTCCTCGTCGCCCGAACGGTACAGCGGGGCAATCACCTCTTCGGAGAGCCGCGCGCACTCGCTAAGGATGGCGTCGACCATGTCCGGGGTTGCTTCGCCGCCGTTGCTCAGGCTGGCGTAATGGGACTCGAAGTCCATCACTTCGTTGAGCAGGAATTTCATGTCGCGCAAAGGGGCCTTGTAGACCGGCATAACTCAACCTCTCAGTCGTCTGGTTAACGGGGTTTGTCTGCCTGGACCGCCACCGCAGTGTCGAATGTGCCTTGCGGGGGAATACGGCATAGACGGGAGAATGGCGACTACCCGAGCCAGGCAGTCAGCAACGGGCGAGAAAATACCATACCTCAACGCTTCACAATGCGAACGGATGCATATAACCGAGTCTGTGTCGCCAGCGGGGCGGCAAAAAGCCCCCAGCAGCGCTGGCCACGCGGTTATCCATCCGTCGGGCTGCTGATCTTGTCAAGGGTTACTCGGCCCTTTTGACAGAAGCGTGTTCGGGGCTTTGTTCGACGGCCTGTCCGCTCTAGCTTTTTACTGCATTCAGCGGCATCGGCGCCAGAATCACCTGATACAGAACCATGTGTTTGTACTTTCCAACCGGCGGTCTATTCCGAACGCACAACCCGGTTTTCTTGAGCAGTGTATGCCGCCTCTTGAGCAGATATTCACAACGTGAACTAAACTCATGTTTCAAAAAGGTTGAATAGCGGCTTTTTCCGTGTGATCTGAATGCGCCACGGATCTGCTGTCTCATTTCGTTGGTGTTTGTGGCCGGTCACGAGCTTGTCGTGGCCTCCGCTCTGTTGTCTGGCTGACCGGAGCCCGGTTTGAATGACAAGAAAACTTTTCCACTGGGTTGTGCTTATAGTCGCACTAGGCCAGGCGTCCACTCTATCTGCCGAGACCATCATGCTCGACGGGCGTGTTACGCAGTTTCCGCTAGGCGCCCACATTGAATACCTGGAGGATGTCGCTGGAATATTGAGCACGGACCAGGTCAGGCAGATGCGAACTGGCTGGGAACATTCCGAACGAGATGTACTCAGCTTTGGTTACAGCGCTTCGACCTACTGGATCCGTTTCGGGCTTACCCATAGCGGCACAGGCACGATGCCCTACCTTCTTGAGGTGGCTTACCCCGTGCTGGATCACGTCGATGTTCATATCTTCCAGGGCGACGAACAAATTGCTCACTACAGCATGGGAGATCGGGTACCTTATTCGCAACGCCCGGTTGACCATCCCAACTATATCGCACCGCTGCATGTCGAGCCTAACAGGACCACGGAGGTCTACCTCCGCATCCAGAGCAGCTCCTCCATACAGGTGCCGCTGGCGCTCTACCATGACCTCAGTCTGGTCGAGACCAATTTTGACCGGGGCGTGACGCAGGCCCTGTTCTACGGTGCCATGCTGGTGATGGTGCTATACAACCTGCTGATTTTCTTCACGACCCGAGACATCAGTTACCTGTATTACGTCATGTCCGTCGTGTCGATTTCCACCCTGCTGGCGGGTATCGAAGGACTTACGTTCAAGTACATCTGGCCGGACAGTACCTGGCTTAACGATTCATCACTGGTGGTGGCGTTAAGCGGTATGGTTTTTTTCTCGGCGCTCTTTTTCCGGAGCTTTCTGGCTATACCACGGACCCGCCCGTTCCTGGGCAATCTACTCCTGATGTTTGCCATGCTTTCCGCGGTCACAGCCGTCGGCGCTTTTGTTCTCCCCTACCGGCTGATGATGCTGGTGACAATTGTCCTGGCGATCTGTGCCATATTGACCGCGTTCTCGGCGGGTATTATTCGTTGGCGAGATGGCTTTCATGCCGCCCGCTACCTCAATGTCGCCTGGAGCTGCATGCTTGTGGCCGGGCTGCTGCTAGCGCTCAACAAGCTCGGATTCCTGCCGCGCAACAGCTTTACTGAAAACGTGGTTCAGATCGGCGCTGGCTTCCAGACACTCTTGCTGTCTTTCGCCCTGGCACACAGGATGACGTACGAACGCGATATGCGGGAGAAAGCTCAGCAGGAGTCTGCGGCAGCGCAGCAGAATCTCTTGCAGCAGCAAGTCCGTGCCAACGAAGACCTCGACCACATGGTGCGCAGGCGTACCGAGGAGCTTGAGCAAGCCAATATCAAGCTGAAGGAGATTGGCTCAACAGATGGGCTGACCAATTTGCTCAACCGGCGCGCGTTCGAGGAAATTTTTCTGGTCGAATACAAGCGGGCGTACCGTGGCAAGTCCCCGCTGGCAATCCTGATGATCGACCTGGACCACTTCAAGAAGATCAATGACACCTACGGTCACCCTTTCGGCGATCTTTGCCTGATCAAGGCTGCCAGTCTGATCCAGGGCAGCATCAGACGCCCGCCCGATGTTGCAGCCCGATACGGCGGCGAAGAGTTCATTGTGATGCTGCCTGACACAGATGTTAAAGGAGCAGTCTGTGTGGCGGGCAATATCCTCAAAGACCTGTCCGGGACGGAGATCCGGGATGGCGCACTGGTAACGGCCATTACGGCGAGTATCGGCGTGACCGCGGCCATTCCAGACAGTCAGTCCAACCGCGACAAGTTGCTGAAGGATGCGGATCAGAATCTCTACACTGCAAAGGAAAAGGGTCGCAACCGGGTCGAGTGGCAAGCCATTCAGCTTATTAACGAACACCAGCAGGATTAACGGGAAAGGCCTCAGTGACCGACTCAAATATATTACTGCCGCCATGCCGCTGCTTGGCGACCCCGTCGTCAGCCTGCAGCAGCCCAGGCGATAGCCTGGTATCGTTATCATTCTCCAACGGAACCTCGGGTTTTGCATTCCGCCGGGGCCAGGAGTTTGCAGCGTGACGACGAAAGCTCTCCATAAGTGGGTGCTTCTGGTGTTTGCCATGCTCGCGTCGTTTATCGCGCAGGGCGAAACCCAGGTGCTCAGCCCAGACCAGGACCAGCTTCAACTGGGCCCCTTAGTCGAATATCTCGAAGATCCGAAGGGCACGCTCAGTATCGACACAATCTCCAGCCAGGCATCCGGCTGGCAGCCGTCGGCCCAGGATGTGCTTAGCTTTGGCTATACCGCATCTGCCTACTGGGTGCGTTTCAGCCTCAAGCGGCAAAGTAACGACGATGCCCGCACCCGACCCTACGTACTCGAGATCGCGTATCCGGTGCTTGATGAAGTGGACGTCTATGTCTTTCAGGGCGAAGGGCCGGCTATTCACTACGCGATGGGCGATCAACTCCCCTATGCGCAACGCCCGATTGATCACCCCAACTTCGCGATCCCGCTGGAGGTTAGCCCGAGCGGTGTCACCAGAGTCTACCTGAGAGTACAAAGCAGCTCCTCCACACAGATCCCTCTCACGCTTTACCAGAATCAAAAGCTGGTGGAAAAAAGCTATGAGACCGCTGTCTCGCAGGCCCTGTTCTACGGCGCCATGCTGGTGATGGTCTTCTACAACCTTCTGATATTTATTTCCATCCGCGATGTCAGCTATCTTCACTACGTCATGATGGTGCTGTCCATGACCGCGTTGTTAGCTGGTATGGAAGGGCTCAGTTTCAAGTATCTATGGCCGGAGGTAACCTGGATCAACGACCCGCTTCTGGTCATTTCGCTTGCAGGGGTGGTTAGCTTCTCTGCGCTGTTCTTCCGCAGCTTCCTCACGCTTCCGCATGCTCGCCCCCGGCTGTCGCGTGTCGCTCTGTTCTTTGCCTTCGCCCCAGCTGTCACTGCTGTCGCGGCCCTCTTTCTCCCCTACCGGCCGATGATGCTGATCACCTTGCTGCTGGCTATGACAGGTATACTGGCCGGTGCCTGGATCGGCTTTCTGCGCTGGCGCGACGGCTTCCACGGAGCCAGGCTTTTCAACATCGCCTGGAGCTGCCTGCTTGTCGCGGGCTTCCTGCTGGCGGTCAACAAGCTGGGCCTTGTACCCCGCGATTGGTTTTCTGAACATATCGCGCAGCTCGGCGCGGGTGCGCAGGCGATTCTTCTGTCTTTTGCCATGGCGCACCGCATGACCTACGAGCGACGCATGCGGGAGCAGGCCCAAAAGGAATCTGTAGCGGCTCAACAGCAAATGCTGAACAACCAGATCCGGGCGAATGAGGACCTGGACCGTATCGTCCGTGAACGAACCGAAGAACTGGAGAAGACCAACGCAAAGCTCAAGGAAATCAGCGCAACCGATGGATTGACCAACCTCCTCAACCGCCGCGCATTCGAAGAGACCTTTCTCACGGAATACAAGCGGGCCTACCGCGACAAAAGTTCGTTAGCGGTACTCATGATCGACCTCGACCATTTCAAACTGATCAATGACCAGCATGGCCACCCCTTCGGCGACCTCTGTCTGATCAGGACCGCTGAGGTGATTCGTGACAACCTGCGGCGCCCTTCGGATATTGCAGCGCGCTACGGTGGTGAAGAGTTCATTCTTTTGCTTCCCAACACCGATACCCAAGGCGCAGTCTGCGTGGCGAAAAACATCCTGGAGAGTCTCTCACAAACACTGATGGATGACGGCGAACGACGCCTGACCATCACCGCCAGCATCGGCGTCGCGGCCCGCGTACCGCAGGACCAGGTCAGCCGGGAAACGCTGCTCAAAGGTGCAGACCAGAACCTCTACGCAGCCAAGGAGAGCGGTCGCAACCGCGTCGAATGGCAGGTCTCTTCTGCCGATGAACAGTAACTAAACTGGCGGAAAGCCGCTGTCCCGGTCAGCCCCGATAGTCCGCCAGTTCTACAAGCCCAACTTTGCTCGGGCTTGGCGCGCCTGCAACATCGTCCCTCAGGCCTTTTCCCGAGCTCGCCGATTACGGCCACCGGTTGCCCTGTCTAGCACTGCAACCTTTCTCCCGCGCTAAATTATGGTTAAGCCTCAGAAAAGTCTCTTGAAACTCGGTGTGACAAGGAGGATTCTCGGTATGAGTCTCCTGTCCCGTGTGAACACGGACCGTCCCATCTTAGGGCGAGGCGGGAGACCCGGACTTTAAGCCGACAGAGGAGTCAACCATGCAGGTACCCCTGGAGCTCAGCTATAAGGACGTCCCGAAGATAGGCTGGATCGACAGCTATGTAGCAGAAAGAGTGGAGCGGCTAGACCGTCTCTCGGACGACATTATCGCCTGCCGCGTCGCGATCGAACGGAAGCAGCACAATCACGTAAAGGGCAATCCCTACCGCGCCCGGGTTGAAGTGACTCTCCCCCAGAAAAAAGACCTCGTCGCCGACAAAACGGGAACGGTGGAGAGCCTGGACGTGCAGCTTCGGCCGATCATTCGCAAGGCCTTCGAGGCGGTGGAAAAGCAGATCCAGAAGGAAACTGCCCGGCGCCGTGGCGAGGTCAAGCACCACGATGAGCCGCAGGCCCTGGTGGTTCGCCTGTTTGAAAAAGAGGGCTATGGGTTTATCAAGTCGCCGCTGGACGGTGAAGAATACTACTTCCATCGAAATGCCGTCCTTCATGACGACTTCGAACGTCTGAGCCCCGGCACCCGGGTGCGTTTCGTTGCCGAGATGGGAGAAGACGGGCCCCAGGCCAGCACGGTACAGATAATCGACAAACCCGGAGTCAACACTGAAGAAGGCCAGGACGAGACGCTTGATCGTCCCGCTGGCTGGGAAAATCACTGACCGTAAACGGTCCCCGGCCAGACGTTGGTCCGTCTGGCCGCGCGTCAGGTGTCGGGCAGTACGACGCTTCTCCGTTCCTCCTCCTCTCCCGTCTCGCCCCATTGTCACCGATTCGGTCTCACCTATCGCCTGCCGGCTCAACCGATTTGCTTTTGCTTCGGTTTATCCGTTCCGGTTTAATGACCGTAACCAGCGCAGCTCGCCGTTTCTGGGCGTGCTTCAGCGGTATCCAGCCGCATGCAAAGGAGAAGCGTAGAAAAATGTTCTCAACAAGAAAAAATGCCAGCACCGCGGACCATTTCAGGAACACTGTCGCCTGGATAACCGGCGCATCCTCCGGTATCGGCGAGGCTCTGGCGGTAGGTCTCGCAGGCTCGGGAGCCCGGCTGGTTCTATCAGCCCGGCGGGAAAGTGAACTGGACCGAGTCGCCAGGCGCTGCCACCAGGCGGGAAGCGCTGAGACCGACGTGATGGTTCTGCCGCTCGATATTACCGACAGCGATTCGATGGCGGGGGCATCCGCCAAGGTACTTGAACGCTTCGGCCAGATCGATCTGCTGATCAACAACGCCGGTGTATCCCAGCGATCGCGCTGCGCCGAGACTGACCTCTCGGTTTACCGGAAGCTGATGGACGTGGACGTGATCGGCCAGATCGCGCTGACCCAGGCGGTGCTTCCGCATATGCTCGAACGCGGCGCCGGCCACATCGCTGCCACGGCCAGCGTTGCTGGCAAAGTCGGTGTGCCGCTACGTACGGGATACTGCGCTGCCAAGCACGCTGTAATGGGGTTTTTCGATGCGCTCCGCGCCGAAGTCGAGGACAGCGGCATCACGGTCTCGACCATCGTTCCCGGCTTCATCAGCACCCCTATCGCGCGTCATGCGCTTGCCGGTGATGGTCAGCCTTTCAACAAGAGTGATGAGGAAATCAGCGGCGGCATGAACGTTGATGAGTGCGCCAGGGTCGTTATCGCAGGGCTGGCCCGGGGACAACGGGAAATCCCGGTGGGCAAGGGCAAGGAGATGCATGCCCTTTGGTTGAAAAGGCTGTCACCTGAACTCATCTTCAATATCACCAGGCGCCGGAAATAGTCCCGCCCAGCCGAAAGCGCAACGGGGCGTCCCGGTCCTCCGGCACGGCGAAATCGATCCCGACTCGCGGACCGACGATGACACTTTCTTTCGGTACTGCTGACCCCGGCGTCAGCCATATCTCCCGCCCGAGGCAGAGGTCATGAGTGTTCAGGTTCCGGCGATTGATGCACATAGCCTGCGCTAACTTGCCGGGGCCATTGGCCAGCTGAAAATCGGGTTTACCCTTTCGCAGCGTTCGCATTCTGCCGATACCGGCAACGGGTTCGAGGGCGCGGATTAGCACCGCCCCCGCCTCGCCTTCCCTCTCGGTCACGATATTGAACATCTCGTGCAAACCGTAGATAAGATAGACGTAGGCATGACCGGGGGCACCGTACATGGGCGCGTTTCTCGTGGTCCGGCCGTGCGATGCATGACTGGCCGAATCCGTCTCGCCACCATAGGCTTCAGTTTCGCTGATGCGGCCGACCAGGAGCTCGCCGCCCAACTCTCCGCCCAACTCTCCGCCCAACTCTCCGCTCAACTCTCGAACCAGGTACTGGCCCAGCAATGCCCTGGCGACCTTCTCTGTGCGTTCCCCATAGAAAGCGCGGCCCAGTGCGTTTTCGGGGCCAAAGGTCTGGTATGAATCACTCGGCGGCAGCGGATCAGGCATCAGGCTCCCTGGGATGGTCGGCGCCGACACAACAGCTTTTCTGAAGCGTCGTCGCAGGGTATCGGATTCAGCTAGAGGAGAAAGGTAACGGTTGTCAGTATGCCAGCGATGGAGCCGGCTGTTGAGGTCCTGAGCCTCCCGCTAGCCAATTGACGCCATACGAGCGCAAGAGCCTCAGCCTGTAAACAAAAAAACCCCGGCAATTAGCCGGGGTTTTCCGGATCGCGAGCGCTTAGCCGTGCTTGCGACGACGTACCGCGCCCAGGCCAAGCATTGAAAGGCCTAGCAGTGCCAGCGTCGAAGGCTCAGGAACAGCAACCGGATCTCCGCCATTGCCGTTGTCATCGGTAATTTCGCCGAATGTCACGTTATCAAGGGCGAGCATCTCCGGGTACGCTTCAAAAGCGACTGACTGCCCAATGCCTTCAAACTCTATGCCGAGGTCAAAGAACGGGCTGAAAATGCCCGTGGGATCACCTTCGTCGGTCGTAGTGACCGGAATGTCCAGCGTCGCCAGGATATTGCCTGTGCCGCCCATTCCGTCGTAAATATTTACTACGGCTGGCGTATACACTGCGCTGTAAAAGAACGAGAAGCTGGTTCCAAACCCGTCCGCAACACTCAATACGAGGTCTTCGCCTTCAGCGAAATAAAGAACGGTATCAGGACTCGGTTCGCCGCCGAACTGGCCATCTCCGCCGGCATCGGCATCGACCAGTCCCAGAGCGTTATCGCTGAATGAAACACCATAATTGGCGCCGCTGTTGCCGTTTTCGCTAACGCCGCCGTTGTAAAAACCACCCACAGCTTCGTTGCTATCGAGCCCTTCGAAGTCGAGGACGATCGGCGCGGCAAAAGCGGGGCTGATTGCGAGGCATGGCACTACCAGAGCCAATGCTTTGAAATATCCAGTCATAACGATCCTTATTATGTGCTTGTGGTTAAATTACTGCGCTCAACCATAGGCAATATTCACACCAGCACCGGCTCAACGTAGCAATAGCACAAAACATCGTTTTATGACTTAGTGTATTTTCTATTTGTTGTAAGAATTATCGACACCTTAAATTAGAATTTATCCTTATAAAATATACACATAACTCACAAAATACGGACCAGCTCCTTGCGGCGACTGGCGCAGCCGGCGCTTAAAGTGCGGCGTCCTCTCCTGACACTACAGGCAGTGAAAACCAGAAACAGGTGCCTCCATTCTCTCGCCTCTTAAACCCGATTTCCCCGCCTTGCGCCTGGACAAGAGACCGGCAGAGCGCAAGCCCAATGCCCATGCCTTCCTGCTTGGTGGTAAAAAAGGGGTGAAACAGCCGCTGCTCTGCCTCAGGCGGCAACCCACAGCCACGGTCCCTCACCTCGATGACGACCATTTCGGCCCCTTCTCTGCGGGCCACGATCTCCACCGCGTCGTGGCTACCTTTGCTTCGGGTAGCTTCAAGGGCGTTGCGGATCAGGTTCAGCGCCACCTGGTGCACGTGTGCAGGGTCTGTATAGACCGGGGGCAAACCCGGTGGCACCTCCAGGCGAAGTTCAACCTCATTGGTTTCCGCGTCGACTTCGGCGAAACCGCACGTCTCCGCCAGCAGGTCGTACACGGAAACCGCCCGTGCGCCGCCCGACGGGGTGCGGACAAAGCCGCGAATGTGCCGGATGATCTCGCTGGCACGATGGGATTGCGCCTCGATCTTGCCCAGAACCTGGCGCAGCCCGTCGACATCAAGCCTATCCGCCCCGCTCAGACGGACCGCCAGTTGGGCATAATTGGCTATTGCGGTAAGCGGCTGATTCACTTCGTGGGCAAAGCCGGCAGTCATCTCACCAATCGTCGATAACCGGGCTGCGTGGTCCAGCTCACTACGCTGAAACTGGACGGTTTTGCGGGCTTCCTCCAGCTCCGCCTCGGCCTGCAGCTCAACCGTGATGTCGCGAAACACGATAACCGCGCCCCGGAGCTCGCCTTTTTCCAGTGCAGGCGTCGCCCACAGTTCCGCGGCGAAAAAGCTGCCGTCCGGCCGGGCCATGGCGACGTTGCGCCGATGTTCTTCCAAACCGAGTTTACAGGTGCTACGGCCGGGGGCTGACTCACCCATGGCGGCATCTTTCGCGAAATGCAGATCAAAAAAATCGCGGCCGATCAGTGTGTCCACGGTCGAGCGCAGCGTTGATGCCGCTGCCGGATTTGCGAATGCGATTCGCCCATCGGTGTCCAGCCCGTAAATGCCCTCGCTGATCGCATTGAGAATGCGTGCCTGATCAGCCTCAAGCTTTTCGTTGCGGGACTTGAGGGTGCGTTCAAGCTGGATCACCCTTACGTGTGTGTCCACCCGGGCGATGACTTCCTGAGCCTGGAAAGGCTTGGCAATGTAATCGACACCCCCCAGCGCAAAGCCTCTTACCTTGGCCTCAAGGTCATCCAGTGCAGAGAGAAAAACGACAGCAGAATGCTCGGTTGCCGGGCTGGCTTTCAGGTGCTCACAGACCGAGAAGCCGTCCATGCCCGGCATCATGATGTCCAGCAGGATCAGCTCGGGCTGATGGCGTGCCGCGAGGCTCAGCGCTTTTTCGCCATCGTTGGCTATCAGCAGGTGATAACCACGGTCATTGAGCGTTTCATAGAGGACTTTCAGGTTCTGCGGATTATCGTCGACCAACAGTATCGTGGCGCCCGAGGTCTCTCTGGCTGAAGTTCGATATGGCGCACTGCCCGCTTTTCCGGCCGCGTTTTCGCGGGCATAGGCGCCGTCTTCAGGAACATTTCCGGGACTGGTTTGCGGAGTGTCGTTCAAGCGATTTTATCCCTCACCGCCATCACCATGCGCACTAACTGGGCCAGTGAGTGAGTGCCCATTTTGTGCATGACCCTGGAGCGATGAATCTCGACGGTACGCTGGCTGATTTCGAGCTCGATAGCGATGACTTTATTGGCCTGCCCCTCGACCATGCGATCCATGATCTCCCGCTCGCGGGGCGTCATGCTGCGAATGCGCTCCAGAATAAGGTCCTGCTGACCCGACAGTGCGCGCTGCTCGGCATGCTCCGTCAGCGCCGCCCTGACTTTCTCCAGCAGCACACTGTCACGGTAGGGCTTCTCGATGAAGTCCACCGCGCCATGGCGCATGGCTTCCACCGCAAGCGGGACGTCGCCGTGGCCGGTTACGAAAATAACCGGCAACAGGGAGCCCCGCTCATTGAGCGCCTTTTGCACGGCCATGCCATCCATGCCTGGCATGCGAATATCAAGCACAATGCAGCCATTGAGCTCAGCCGACCAACGCTCCAGAAAATCCGCGCCAGAGTCGAACGTCTTTACCGGCAGACCTTCAGATTCAAGCAGGAGCGCGAGCGAATCCCGCACGGCTTCATCATCCTCGACGACAAAAACGGTTTGTTGGATCTGGGTCATGGGGTTCCTTATTCCTGCTCTGCGTTTGGGCCGGGCGCATGCCCATCTACGATTGGTGGGGCAACCGTTACCGGATCCAGCCTTTCACCGTACCAATTTATACGCCAATCCAGGTGCGGGCCGGTCGCCCGCCCGGTAGCGCCGACCCGTGCAACTTTCTCGCCCTGTCTGACCTCCTGGCCCTCTTCCACAAGGATCTCAGACAGGTGCAGAAAGGTTGAGGAAACACCAAAGCCGTGGTCAATCAGCAGCGTACCACCCGAATAGAACATGTCCGGATGAGCCAGGGTTACCACACCGCCCGCCGGCGCGACAACGGGCGTGCCTGCGGGCCGCGCGACGTCGATACCGTAGTGTGGGGTTCGTGGTTCACCGTTATAGAAACGCTGACTGCCATAGACGCCGCTGATACGCCCGCCCACGGGCCAGATGAAGTCACCCGTAAAGTCTGTGCGAGCGCTATCCGTGGCCCGGGCTTGCCGTACCTGGGCAGCTTCTTCGCGAATCCGGGCCAGCGAGCTCTCATCTGGTGTCACGGTACGCTGGGGCACGCCTTCGACCCGCTGAATTTCGTAATCGCGCGGGCTGAGCTTGAGCTTGCGCGTCAGCGGCTGTCCATCCTCCGGCACAATTTCGAGTTCATGCTCAAGCGCGGCATCGCGCCCGAAGCCAATGGCAAACATGCCCTGCTCAGTGACCTTGACAGGCTCACCATTAAGCAGGACCTGATTGCCGGGCGCCGTCTGGCCGCGAATGAGTGCGCCCTGGGTCAGTTGCCCGTCCAGTTCCAGCTCTACCGCAACCGCACCCGCTGCGACGCATGCGAGACATAACGTCGCTAAAATTTTCCGGAACATGCCGTTCCCCTCCCCTGTTGTTGGTGCCGCTGTTTCCGGCACCGGCTCGCTGCCCTGATCATAGCGGCCCACCACCCCGGACAAAAGCCCGCCCGGGCCGGATCTCATTGTCTATGCAGGTGCGCTTCCAGTTGCTCCAGTCCGGCGCTCTGCTCTGCCCGCTCCTCAGCGCGCATATCGTCGAGTCGTTTCTGGATTGCCCCGAACACGGTACCTTTCAGATAGCGCTTGCCTCGGCCTGCTTTGCCCGCTGCCTTGCCCATCAAGAGCTCCACGGCGTCCTCGACCCTTGTGACGGCATGAATCGTGAACTTGCCGGCCTTGGCTGCATCCATGACCTTCTCATTCAGCATCAGGTTGGACACATTGGTGGAAGGAATGATAACCCCCTGGTCGCCGCTCAGACCCTTGAGCTCACAGGCGTCAAAGAAACCTTCGATTTTCTCGTTGAGGCCGCCAACAGGTTGTACCTCTCCGAACTGGTTGACCGAGCCGGTTACCGCAAAGCGCTGCTGAATGGGAATCTCAGACAGTGCCGAGATCAGCGCACAAAGCTCCGCCAGGGACGCGCTGTCGCCGTCCACTTCAGAATAGGATTGCTCAAAAGTCAGACTGGCGGACAGGTGCATGGGGTGCGTCCGGGCAAAATGGCTCGCCAGCCACGAAGAAAGGATTAGCACACCCTTCGAGTGCATGGACCCGCCCAGTTTCACATCGCGCTCGATGTCGATAATGTCGCCGTCGCCATAGTGGCACACCGCCGATATCCGGTTAGGCATGCCAAATTCGTAACCCCCTGTGCTCAACACGGACAGCGCATTGACCTGGCCTACCACCAGGCCCGTGACGGACAGCAGCGTAGTGCCGTCGGCGATGCTCTGGTAAATATGATCCCGGATCCGGCTACTGCGGTGCCGGGCACTTTCCAGGGCCTGGTCAATATGGTCGCGGCCGATTTGCCGGGCTTTGCTCTGGCGTGCCCAGAAGTCCGACTCCCGCAGGAGGTTGGCGATGTCCGCGGCGTGGAGTGAAAGCCGGTCCTGGTGTTCAGCCAGCCGGGCACTGTATTCGATGATCCGGGCAACAGCGGTTCTTGAGCAGTGCAGCAAGTCCTTCTCAACCACCAGACTGGCGATGAACTTGGCGTAGAGACTCTGGCTTTCGGGCGTACGGGGCATCTCGTTTTCGAAGTCGGCCGTGACCCGGAACAGCTCTGCAAACTCGGGATCATGCTCCTGCAACAGCAACCAGGTCTCGCGGTCACCGAACAGCACGATTTTGACCTCAAGCGGGATAGGCTCGGGTTCCAGGGAAATGGTGCCGGAGAAAGTCAGCTCGCGCTCCAGGGAGTTGATCGTCAACTGCCGCGAGCGCAGGGCCCGCTTGAGGCCGTCCCATACGTAGGGCTGCTCCAGCACCTTGATCGCATCCATTAACAGGTAGCCGCCATTGGCCTTGTGCAGACTGCCCGGCCGTATCAGCGAAAAGTCAGTGAAGACCGTCCCTTTGTAGGTGACATTTTCCACGTAGCCGAACAGGTTGTGGTACGTCGGATTGTCCTCGACGATGACCGGAACCTTGTCATTCTTGTGGTGTACCAGGAGATTGACCAGATAGCGCCGGGGCATTTTGCGGTCAAGGGCGGCGTAGGCAAACGCAGCCTGGTCTTCGCTGTCCTCCAGGAAGATGTCCAGGTTGTCGACCATGTCCTCCCGCATCGCTTCCAGGTGTTCCACGATCTGGGGCTGGGATTGATACTTCTCGGCGAGCGCCTGCAGCAAATGCGCCGCCACCGAATCGATGGTTTCCTGGTTCAGCAACAGCTGCTTCTCGGTGTATTCCTGCTCCCATTCGGCGAACCGGCGCAGCAGACGCCTCAGTTTTTTCTCCAGCTTGTTGATCTTCTCTTCGAGAGCCTCGCGCTCTTCTGCAGCCAGAGCAGCAAAAGAGTCCGTGGTGTGAGGCTCATCGCCGTTCATGCCCACCAGGCGATAACCCCCCGGCGTGGTCACCGAGAGATCGACACCCTTCTTACGGGCCTCAGCCGCAAGCTTGGCCAGTTCGCCTTCGTGACGCCGGCCGTATTCGTTCTTGAGTTTCTCGGCCCGGTCCAGGAAGCGTTCATTGTCGAACGCCTGGGGAATGGCATTGACCAGCCGCGCCATGAGTTTTTCCAGATCCTGCTTGAGCTGGTGGCCCATGGACGGGGGCAGGCGCAATACTTTCGGCTCCCGGGGATCGTCGTAGTTCGGCACATAACACCAGTCTTCAGCGCTGTGCTCATGCTCCGCAAACTGGTCCAGGTACCGCATCATCATGGTGCGCTTGCCCAAGCCGTTGGCTCCCACCGCGTAGACGTTATAACCGCCGTGGGGCATGGCCATGGCAAAGCGGACGGCCTCCTGGGCCCGGCCCTGACCAACGATTTCATTCAACGGCTTCAAGGATCGGGTGGAGCGGAACGGAAGGTCTTTCTGGGTGCACGGCTTATAGAGCTTGGACGGAGCAAGTGGCTTCAAAATCTTATCCTGTAGTTGCGAGCGGCTCTATCCAGGGCGAGCAGTTGAAGCCAAGGCCCGAGAAGCTCTCGGGGCATGATGGCATACGCGACCTGCAGCGGCATCCTGGTAAATAACCCGGCATTGTACCGGGTTCGGGGACCCGGCCATAACCCCTGGCTCCGACCTGCCGGAGGCATTGCCGTCAAAGGAACAAGCGGTTAAAGTTTGCACAATTGTGGCCGATAGCCTTCCGATGAACGCTCCCGTGTTTGCTTTAACCGGGAGCAAAGGCTGGTCTCCAAAAGGACTGCGAGACTCATAGTGTTGAGCCAAACTGCCTGGGTGGCGGTTGAGTGCTCCTCAAACTGCGGAATACGCTGAAATGGAAATTCGACGCGACAATCTCGGGTACGCCAGCGCTACCGATCCCAAGCCCTCCAGTCCCAGCCAGGGCGTTATGAAAACAGAGCGGCTGCAAATCCCGGAGCGGGAAGAGAGCCAGGATCGCCGCCGCCGTCCGGACCGGCGCCGTCGGAGACAATCGTTCGCGGGACCTGACCGGCGACGTAAATCTGACCGGCGCCAGCCAAAGCTGTTAAACAGCCGCAGGCCTCGGGAAGAACCCCTTGAGGACCGTCGCGGTCGGATTATCGACGAAACAGTCTGAGGTCAGGACTTCCTGTCGGATTCGGACCGGGCCTCCCGCACGGCTTTGTCGTCCGGGTTAACGTAAAAGTCCTGCTTTTCCACCGTCTTCATATTCGGGTCTTCAACCGCGTTCTGTTTTCGCCCTCGCGCGAGCCAGACAGCTACCACCACGACAATAACGATCAGTATGAGCCATTTCATTGGGGCGCTCCTTGCGCTGGTTCGACTGTTTGCCAACTTCCTTTCTAGCGGTTGGCGCCAGCGGGCGTCAAGCGACGAAAGCTGAATTGACTACCCCGCCGGTAACCCTGTCCCAGCCTCCCGGGCATGTTCGAGCGCACCTTTAAGCGAATCGGTCAGGGTGACCTGAGCCATTAGCCCATCCAGGCCGCTACGCATCAGGATCTGGCGTGGTGCGGACGGCAAGTCTGCAATTGTCACCGCGATTTTTCGCGCAAGCAGGTCCTCGATCAGCCCAACCAGCGCCACTGCTCCACTGGCGTCGATCACCGGCACACCGTCCATGTAGAAAATAACCCGATGGAATGAATCCGGGACCTGGCGTAAGGTACCGACCGTTTTTTCCGCTGCCGCAAAAAACAGCGGCCCGTCAAACCGGTACACCCGTACCCCGGGCGGCGGTGTACCGCTCATCCGTGGGCTGGTGTCATCCATTACAGCGACACGGGCATGCTGGGCCATGGTGCGCATGAACAGCAGTGAGGCCAGCACAATGCCCACGGCTATGGCCATGACCATATCGACAAATACCGTGAGCGTCAGGCACACCAGCAACACCAGCACGTCTTCACGCGGCGCCCGCCGTATGACTCTCACCACATGCCGCGCTTCACTGATGTTCCAGGCCACGACCAGCAGCAACGCCGCCATCACGGCCATAGGCACGAAAGCCAGGTAGCGGGCCAGCAGCAGGATCCCCGCCAGAACGGTCACCGAGTGAATGGCTGCCGCAACCGGCGTTCGGCCGCCGGCGCGCACATTGGCCGCGGAGCGGGCGATCGCCGCTGTAGCGACAAAGCCACCGAAAAACGGCGCGACTATATTGGCGAGCCCCTGCCCGACCAGTTCGCCGTTGGCGTTGTGTCTGGTCCGCGTCATCCCGTCCAGCACCGTCGCGCACAGCAGGGATTCGATAGCGCCCAGGGCGGCAATGGCCATGGCCGGGCCCAAAAGCGACTGAACGGTAGACCATGAAAAGCCCAGTGGCAGAGCGTCAGGACCAGGGTAATCCCAGGGCCACTGGAACGCCGGCAATACCGGCGGAATACCGCGCCCCTCGACCCCGTCGATCAGGTAACTGAAGCGCGACCCTATGGTTTCAATACCTGCGGCGCCAGGTAGCCAGTATTCCAAGGCCAGCGCCAACAGGGTTCCCGCCAGCACAGCGATCAGGTGGCCAGGAATTCTTACCCCCAATCGCGGCCAGAGAACCAGGATAACCAGGGTGACCAGGCCCACCAGGAGCGTGGGCAGGTGTACCGCATCAACCTGTTCGATAAGCGCGCCAAGCCGACCGGTGAAGCCCTCTGGCAGGGTCTCGACGCCCAGCCCGAGGAAATCATTGAGCTGCAGGCTCGCAATTACCACCGCAATACCCGCTGTAAACCCGAGGATGACGGCATTGGGCACAAACTGCAGCAGACGACCCAGCCGTGTCAGCCCCAACATGACCAGCATCAGCCCGGCGAGAAACGTAGCGGTCAGCAATCCGCCGAGGCCATAGTTCTGTGCGACAGGTACCAGCAGGACTACGAAGGCGGCGGTCGGCCCCGTCACGCTATAGCGGGAGCCACCCAGCAGCGCCGCGATGAGGCCCGCGACAATAGCCGTATAAAGCCCGTACTGGGGCGGGACTCCGCTTGCGATCGCCAGCGCCATGGCCAGCGGAATCGCGATGATCCCGACCGTTAGGCCGGCCCACAGATCGGCCAGCAGGTCAGCCCGACCGTAGCCCTTCAGCACGGTGTCCCGTATACCAGCCCCAAACCGTATCTGGGTCAGGTGTCTATCAGGCATATTGACTCCCGGATTATGGAACGGATACACGCCAGAACGGCGACACAACACAGATGGGCGTGCCCGACTGGCCGGCACTTGCCCGAGGTGTCCTGCCGCATCCCTGTGAAAATGAATCTCCTGCAATATAACAGATCGGGCCTGGGCCACGCCCGGGGATTAGAGGCTCAGACCTTGTCAGTACCTCATCTCGGCCGATCCTGCGCTGGAGAGCAAAATCCTGTATATGCGGGGATAGGCCACCGATCAGGTTTATCGAGAAGAGACTCGACCTCACCGGCGGTTTGGTTTACGTTTACGTAAACTTCACCCTTTTCGGCTGGCGCACCGGTATTTCACATGACTGAGAAACAGAGCTTCACCATCAGCGAACTGGCGCGGGAGTTCGACGTGACGACCCGGAGCATGCGCTTCTATGAAGATGAAGGTCTTTTGAGGCCAGAGCGGGTCGGCCAGAAACGCATATACAGCTCACGGGACCGGGTTCGCCTCAAGCTGATCCTGAGGGGCAAACGCATGGGGTTTTCCCTCGCCGAGACCAGGGAACTGTTTGATCTCTGGGACGCCACCCCGGCGGGCGATGAGCGACAGCTGAAGCTCATGCTGAAGACCCTCGACCGCAAGCGCATGCAGCTTGAGCAACAGAAGCAGGACATCGCCCAGGCTCAGATTGAGCTCGACAGTGCCGAGGCGCGCTGTCGCGAGGCGCTTGCCGAAGTGCGGCGAAAACAGGGAAAACCAGCATCCCACCTTTAGCCAATTAAGCGACTTAGCCAGTAAACGAGTTAGTCACGCACTGCACCAATCTGTTAGTCCACCAGAAAACAAGCTCGAGCCACCTGACAACAAGAAGGACATCCCATGAGCGCCCGATCCGCCACACCCTATTCTGACTTCAGCTTCGGCCTTGGCGAGACGGTCGACATGCTCCGGGAGCAGGTCAACGCCTTTGCTGCGAGTGAAATTGCGCCGCGCGCGGCCGAAATAGACCAGGATAACCTCTTCCCGGCAGACCTCTGGCGCAAGATGGGAGACATCGGTTTGCTGGGGATTACCGTAGACGAAACATACGGCGGCTCTGCCATGGGTTATCTGGCGCACACCGTAGCCATGGAAGAGATCAGCCGCGCTTCGGCTTCGGTCGGGCTGTCATATGGCGCCCACTCCAATCTCTGCGTAAACCAGATACATAACAACGGCACCGAAGCGCAGAAGCAGCAATACCTGCCGCGGCTGGTGAGCGGCGAGCACATCGGCGCCCTGGCCATGTCCGAACCCAACGCCGGCTCCGATGTGGTTTCCCTCAAACTCGCCGCCCGGGACGCCGGCGACCACTATGTACTCAACGGCAACAAGATGTGGATCACCAATGGTCCCGATGCCGATGTGTACGTCATCTATGCCCGCACCGACGCCCAGGCGGGTTCAAAGGGCATCACCGCGTTTATCGTCGAACGCGGATTCGAAGGCTTTAGCCAGGGACCGAAACTCGACAAGCTGGGCATGCGTGGCTCCAATACCTGCGAGCTGATCTTTCAGGACTGCAGGGTGCCGAAGGAGAACATCCTCGGCGAACTCAACCGGGGCGCGAAAGTGCTCATGAGCGGGCTGGACTACGAGCGTCTCGTGCTGTCCGGCGGCCCGCTGGGCATCATGCAGGCGGCCATGGACGTGGCCGTGCCCTACATTCGCGAACGCAGACAGTTCGGCCAGGCCATCGGCGAGTTCGAGCTGGTGCAGGGCAAGGTGGCCGACATGTACACCCGCATGAATGCGTCCAAGGCCTACGTCTACATGGTCGCCCAGGCGGCGGATCGCGGCGATTCGACGCGCAAGGACGCTGCCGGGGCCATTCTCTACTCAGCGGAGATGGCGACCCAGATAGCCCTGGATGCGATACAACTGCTCGGCGGCAACGGTTATATCAACGATTACCCCACTGGCCGCCTGTTGCGCGACGCAAAACTCTACGAGATCGGTGCTGGCACTTCCGAGATACGCCGGATGCTGATAGGCCGGGAACTGTTCCTCAACAATTAGGCCGGCCAACAGGAACACATCTTATGCCCCTACTGCAGAGCAAGATAAATACCCAGGCTGAGGACTATCAGAGCAAGCAGGCCGCCATGACGACGGCAGTCGCCGACCTGCGCGAAAAGGTCTCCCGCATCCAGGAGGGTGGCGGTCCCGAGTACCAGGCGCGTCACCGTGCCCGGGGCAAGCTGCTCGCCCGGGAGCGCATCAACCGGCTTCTCGACGAGGGCACGCCCTTTCTTGAGCTGTCACAGCTCGCGGCCTACCAGACCTACGACGAAGAGGTTCCTGCGGCCGGCATCATTACCGGCGTCGGCCGGGTGTGCGGCATTGAGTGCGTGATCATCGCCAACGATGCCACGGTTAAAGGTGGCAGCTATTATCCCCTGACCGTAAAAAAGCACCTTCGCGCCCAGGAGATCGCCGAACAGAACCACCTGCCCTGCATCTACCTTGTGGATTCTGGCGGGGCCAATCTGCCAAGACAGGATGAGGTGTTTCCGGACAAGGATGATTTCGGGCGAATCTTCTTTAACCAGGCCCAGATGTCGGCCAAGGGTATCCCCCAGATCGCCGTCGTCATGGGCCTGTGTACGGCCGGGGGTGCCTATGTGCCGGCCATGGCCGACGAGTCCATCATCGTGCGCAACCAGGGCGCGATCTTCCTCGCCGGCCCGCCCCTGGTAAAAGCCGCAACGGGAGAAGTGGTCAGTGCTGAAGACCTGGGCGGGGCTGATGTCCACTGCCGGACATCGGGGGTTGCAGACCATTATGCCGAGAATGACGCCCACGCCCTCGAGATTGCCCGACGCTGTGTCGGGCACCTCAACCGAGCCGGACAGCCCAAGCTGGAAACGCGCCCAGCCCCTGATACAGCCACCATAGCGCCACCGCGCCACAGCCCCGAGGAGATCTACGGCATCGTTGGCACCGACCTGAAAAAGCAGTTCGACGTGCGCGAAGTTATCGCTCGTGTCGTAGACGATTCCGGGTTCGACGAGTTCAAGCCCCTCTACGGCACGACCCTCGTCACCGGCTTTGCGCATGTGCACGGGTACCCGGTCGGTATCATCGCCAATAACGGCATCCTCTTCAGTGAATCTGCCCTCAAGGGTGCGCACTTCATTGAGCTGTGCTGCCAGCGACAGATTCCGCTGCTATTCCTGCAGAACATCAACGGCTTCATGGTCGGCCAGAAGCACGAGGCCGAGGGCATCGCCAAGCACGGCGCCAAAATGGTCATGGCTGTGGCCTGCGCTACGGTGCCCAAGATCACCGTGCTGATCGGCGGCAGTTTTGGCGCCGGCAATTACGGCATGTGCGGCCGCGCGTACAACCCGGACTTCCTCTGGATGTGGCCGAACGCGCGTATTTCTGTCATGGGTGGCGAACAGGCGGCGGGCGTCCTTGCGACAGTCAGGCGCGAGGGCCTGGAGCGCAAGGGCCAGAACTGGTCGGAGGAAGACGAGGCACAGTTCCGCCAGCCGATCATCGACACCTACGAGCAGCAGGGTCATCCCTACTACGCCAGCGCGCGGCTCTGGGATGACGGCGTCATCGACCCGGCCCAGACCCGGGATGTGGTTGCCCTGAGCCTTGCGGCAACCATCAACCGCCCGGTCGTGCCCACACGCTTCGGCGTCTTCAGAATGTAGATTGGAGAAAGATCATGCGGGATATTTCAGAAGACACCGGCGGATCCGTGCTGCTTCGTCGCCGCGCGGCTGGCGTCGCGGAGCTGGTGCTGAACCGCGCAGAGAAAAGCAACGCCTTCGACGACAGCATCATCCAGGCGCTCATTGCGCGGATCGCCGAGGCCGACCAAGATCCCACTGTCAAGGTGGTCATCCTCCGTTCTGAAGGCAAGCATTTCTCGGCCGGAGCAGACCTGGCCTGGATGCAGAGAATGGCCGCGAACAGCCATACGGAAAACCTGGAGGACGCGCGTCAGCTCGGGCGCCTGCTGGAAAACCTCAATACCCTCAGAAAGCCGACTATTGCCCTGGTTCAGGGCGCCGCCTACGGGGGCGCTGTCGGTCTGGCCGCCGCTTGCGATATCGTCATTGCCTCCACCCAGGCAAGGTTCTGCCTCAGTGAGGTCAAGCTGGGGCTGATCCCCGCCGTTATCAGCCCCTACGTGGTCAGGGCTATAGGCGAGCGCCAGTGCCGCCGCTACTTCATTACCGCAGAGGTTTTCTCTGCCGAAGACGCGATGAATTTCGGTCTGGTGCACCTGATAGCGGATTCGAATGAGGCCATGGAAGCCCGCTGCGATGAATTACTCAGGCAGATGCGCGGCAACGGCCCCATTGCCATGCAGGCGGCCAAGTCACTGATCATGGCGGTCAGTCACAAACCCCTCGACGGCACAATGATCGAAGACACTGCTCGCCGCATTGCCGATATCCGGGTCAGCGACGAGGGCCAGGAAGGGCTGGGGGCGTTCCTCCATAAACGTCAGCCGAGCTGGATTTCGGAGAACGATCACGATGTTCAGTAAAATACTTATCGCCAATCGCGGCGAAATCGCCTGCCGCATCATCCAGACGGCGCACCAGCTGGGCATCCGTTGCGTCGCGGTCTATTCCGAAGCGGACAGCAACGCCCGGCACGTTGCCATGGCCGACGAAGCTTTTCTGATCGGTCCTGCCTCCAGCGGCGAGAGCTACCTGCGGGTCGACCGCATTATCGAGGTCAGCCTGGCCTCCGGCGCCCAGGCGATCCACCCAGGGTATGGTTTCCTGTCGGAAAACACAGCCTTCGCCGAAGCTTGCCAGGACAATGGCCTGGTCTTTATCGGGCCGCCCGCCAGCGCCATCGCAGCCATGGGCTCAAAGTCAGCGGCCAAGGCCATCATGGAAAGCGCCGGTGTGCCCCTCGTTCCCGGTTACCACGGCGGCGACCAATCCCCCGAGCGTCTGCGTGCCGAAGCCGAGCGCTGTGGCTTCCCCCTGCTACTGAAAGCGGTGGCCGGCGGTGGCGGCAAGGGCATGCGCGTGGTCAGTGACGCGACTGAGTTCGACGAAGCGCTGGCGGCGGCAAAACGTGAAGCCCAAAGTGCCTTTGGCAATACGGATATGTTGATCGAGCGCTACCTGCGCCACCCGCGCCATATCGAGATCCAGGTGTTCTGCGACCAGCATGGCAACGCGGTCTATCTCGCCGAGCGGGACTGTTCGGCCCAGCGCCGTCATCAGAAAGTCGTTGAGGAAGCGCCCGCCCCTGGCCTGAGCGAAGCGACCCGCCGCGCCATGGGCGAGGCTGCGGTCAAGGCGGCGCAGGCCATCGATTACGTTGGCGCCGGTACGGTAGAGTTCCTCTACGACCGCGACGGTGCGTTCTTCTTCATGGAGATGAATACCCGTCTGCAGGTGGAGCACCCGGTAACAGAAATGATCACCGGGCAGGACCTCGTCGAATGGCAACTGCGGGGCGCAACCGGCGAGCCCCTGCCCCTCAGCCAGGATCAGATACGCATACGCGGCCATGCCGTCGAAGCCAGGATCTACGCCGAAGACCCGGAGAATGGCTTCCTTCCGGCAACCGGCACCCTCCGCTACCTGCGTACGCCGGCCGAAAACGCCCACATCCGGGTCGATACCGGGGTGGTGGAAGGGGATCAGATCAGCATCCACTACGACCCCATGATCGCCAAGCTGATCGTCTGGGGCGAAACCCGCGCGCAAGCCGTCAACAGGATGGTCCAGGCGCTGGAGCACTACCGCATCGTGGGGCTGAAAACCAATATCCGCTTCCTCCACGCGCTGATAGACGCCCAGCCTTTTCGGGATGCAGCGCTGGATACCGGGTTTATTGAAAGCCACGCTGGCCTGCTTTTTCCGCAGCCCCGGCTCGCCCTGCACCATGCGTTAGTGCTGGCCGCAGGTTTTATCCTGGAGCAGCGTCGCAGCCGCGAGCCGGCGAATGGGCGTACCGGTTCGCCCTTCGGCTGGCATGACAGCTGGCGCTTGAATTCAGATTACGCCCGGCTATTGCGACTGCAGGTAGGCGACGACATCCATGAACTGGAAATCGTTGTGGGTAAAGCCAGCCCGGACAGGCAGGTGGGCGGAAACTACCAGGTGCGCATTGGCGATAGTCATTACCCGCTCAACGCCCAGCTTCAGAAAGATTTTCTGACCGCGACAATCGCGGGCCATCGCATTGGCCTGTACGGCCATCTGGATGACGGAACCTTGGTGCTTTTCCATGAAGGCGAGACTTTTACCTGCAGCGAATACCGGGATACCTTCGACACCCAAGCCGAGACGACTGAAGGTAGCCTGACGGCGCCCATGAGCGGTGCGATCATCTCGCTGCTGGTGAAAACCGGCGACACGGTAGTTGGGGGGCAGACCCTGGTCATCCTGGAAGCCATGAAGATGGAACACGTCATCAGGGCGCCTGCGGCGGGAGTGGTCAGCGATGTGTTCTTTGCCGAAGGGGATCAGGTCGCCGACGGCGCGGAAATCCTGGCTGTAGCCGTCGAACAGAAGGAGCCCGTCTGATGGCTTGCGCCGACGCGACTGCGGAGCAGTTGCCCGATAGCTTCCCGGGAAAAGTACGTCTGGTCGAAATGAGCCCCCGGGACGGCTTGCAGAATGAACCGGGCCGCATCATCGCCACGGCCGTCAAAGTCGAACTGATCAATCGCCTGGCTGACTGCGGCCTGAATCACATCGAAGCGGCCAGCTTCGTCTCCCCTCGCTGGGTGCCGCAGATGGCGGATGCGGCCGAGGTTATGGCTGGCATCGGGCGCGTGCCTGGGGTGAGGTACGCAGCGCTGACGCCGAACCTGAAAGGGTTTGAGCAAGCCCTGGCGGCTGGCGTCGATGAGGTGGCCGTATTTGGCGCGGCGTCGGAGGCCTTCAGCCAGAAAAACATCAACTGTTCCATAGCCGAAAGCCTGAAACGTTTCATGCCAGTAGTGGAGGCCGCCCGCGCCCAAGGCATCCCCGTGCGCGGCTATGTTTCTACGGTGCTGGGATGCCCCTACCAGGGCGATGTCTCTCCGCAACAGGTGGCGAGCGTGGCACGAGAACTGTATGCCATGGGCTGCTACGAAATCTCCCTCGGCGATACCATTGGCGTCGGCACCCCGCTGCAGGCCAAACGGATGCTCGAAGCGGTTGCCCGGGAGGTGCCGGTTGCGCGACTCGCCGCGCATTTCCACGATACCTACGGGCAGGCCCTGGCGAACCTCTATGCGGTCCTCGAGGAAGGCATCGCGGTGATCGACGCGTCGGTGGCCGGCCTGGGCGGTTGCCCTTATGCCCGCGGCGCCTCCGGTAATGTCGCCATGGAGGACGTGCTCTATATGCTGAACGGCCTGGGCATCGACACCGGCGTCAGCCTCGATAAACTGATCAAAACGGGCTTCTGGATAACCGGCCAACTGGGTCGCCAGAACGGCTCCAAAGTGGCGCAAGCCTGCGGTCCGGCTCAGCCCCTCCTGGGCCCATCCTGACTCAGGCGTCTTCGGGCAGAAGTCCTTCCGTTGCCAGGGCTGACCTGATGCTGTCCAGCGCTTCCGGGTTTGCCATGGCGTCCCGGTTGTCGGCACGGGCCGCGCCATTGAGCAGGCGAGCCACGGCGAGTTCGACCTTTTTGCCGCTACGGGTATAAGGAATGTCGGGCACGGCGATAATATGCCTGGGTACGTGCCGCGGGCTGGCACCTTCGCGAATGCGTTTTTTAAGCCGTTGCTCCAGTTCAGGATCAATGTGCTGTGCTTCTGCGAGGACCACCAACAGGACAATTTCCACATCCCCCGCTATCTGACGTCCCACTACCAGGCTATCCCTGACTTCCGCTTCGGTTTCGACCTGACGGTAGATCTCCGCGGTACCTATGCGTACGCCACCCGGATTGAGCGTCGCGTCTGAGCGACCGTAGATTATGGCGCCGCCGTGCTTGGTAAAGCGGACATAATCACCGTGGGCCCAGACCCCCGCGAACGTATCAAAGTAGGCTGAGCGGTAGCGCTCGCCGCCAGGGTCATCCCAGAAACTGATCGGCATCGAGGGCAGCGGCTGGCGGCAGACCAGCTCCCCGCGGCCTGAAGTCAGTGCCCTGCCCTGCTCGTCGAAGGCAACGGCATCCACACCGAGAAAGCGACATTGGATCTCTCCCCGGCGCACCGGCAGCAGTGGCGTGCAACCGACGAAGCAGGCCGCAATATCAGTGCCGCCGGAGATAGACCCAAGCAGCACATCAGGGGCGGCATAGGTGTAGAACCAGTCGTAGTCTTCGGGCAAGAGCGGCGACCCCGTGGAGAATACGACCCGCAAAGCTTCCAGATCCAGCTCCTTCCTGGGTGCCAGTTCCGCCTTGCGGCAGCCAGCGATGAAGCGCGCACTGGTCCCGAAATGAGTCACTTTCTCTGCTGCGACCGTGCGCCATAGCGTCCCAATGTCCGGATACCCCGGCGAGCCGTCCACGGTCACAAGGGTTGCGCCGGCTAGCAGAGCAGAGGCCTGCCAGTTCCACATCATCCAGCCGCAGGTCGTGAAGTAGAGCAATCGGTCGCCGCTGCCGATGTCACCGTGCAGCATCAGCTCTTTGGCGTGGTTTACCAGCAAGCCAATCGCACCGTGGACGATGCACTTGGGCTTGCCGGTCGTTCCTGAGGAATAGAGGATGTAGACCGGGTGGTCCGGTGGCAGTTGTATAAACGAGGGAGCGGCACCGTCGCCTGACGCCAGGGCATCCTCCCATGAGGTAACCAGAGGCCCGGGTATTGCTGGCTGGTCCGGCAGTTGGGCGATGCTGACAACGCAACGCAGACTGGGCAACCCAGCGACAAGCTCTGCAAACGCCTGCTGCCGCGGGAAGACTTTCCCACCATAACCGTAGCCGTTCACAATGATCAGAGCCGCAGGCTCAATCTGGCCAAAACGGTCGAGGATGGCACCCACACCGAAGTCCGGCGAGGCGGAGCTCCAGATTGCGCCCATGCTGGTCGCGGCCAGCATACCCACCAGTGCTTCGTAGCCATTGGTCACGACCCCCGCAACGCGGTCACCGGTCTGAATGCCGCGCGTATGCAGGAAGGCTTCCAGGGCACCCACGTCCGCACGCAGCTGGCTGTAGCTCCGGCGCAAGACGCCTCGGGTTTCGCAGACCGCTACCACAGCCTCGCGGTCAGCATCCGGCGTCTCAGCCGAACGCATCAGGTTCTCGGCGAAGTTCAGTCGCATGCCGGGAAACCATTTCGCGCCCGGCATCATGGTTCCACTCAATACCCGCTCAGCCGGAACACTGCACCGCAACTCGCAAAAGTCCCAGATCGATTGCCAGAAAGCGTCCAATTCTCGAATGGACCAGTCGTGCAGTCCGTGATAATCCCCGACTGTGAAAGGACCGAAACCCTTCTGGTTGAGCCAATCGAGATAGCGGCCCATGTGGCTGTTACGTAGCGTTTCGGCCGAAGGGGTCCAGACCACAGGTGATTGTTGTTCTGTTTCCATGCGTGCTCCTGCTCTCGTCTACTGCGTCAACCGCTCCCACGCGGGGCGCTTCAGGGGTCGGTCCAAAATCCTGATGAGCATACTACGGCCGCCAGTGGCGCACACCTGCCGTAGCGCTGCGCTGGAGTCTGGAGACAGGGTTGGGCATCAAGGACCTGCGGGCAACGCCCACCGGAATGCGTACCGCGGCGGGTAGTTGGATTGAAGACGAAGATTGATAGGCACGGATGAGCATGAAACACGGGCGCGGAATACGCGTATCGGCCGCGGACGCCGGGATGCAAGCGTACTGGTGTGCTGGGCGCACAAATGAAAACGCCGGGGCAAGCCCCGGCGCAAAGATTCAGCGAGTCGCTGTGAATCAGATCAGTTCTTCGTCCGCCGTATCGGCGGGCACTTCTTCTTTCTTCGCAGCCGGCTTGGGCATCATTTTATCGCGTATCTTGGCTTCGATCTCGTTGGCGATCTCAGGATGCTCTTCCATAAACTTGGCTGCATTGGCTTTGCCCTGCCCGATCTTGTCGCCATTGTAGGCGTACCAGGCACCCGACTTGTCTACGAAACCTTCCTTCACACCCAGATCGATGATTTCAGCGGTATGATAAATACCCTTGCCGTACATGATCTGGAACTCTGCCTGCTTGAACGGCGGCGCCACCTTGTTCTTGACCACCTTGACCCGGGTCTCGTTACCGATAACTTCATCGCCATCCTTTACCGCACCCGTGCGGCGGATATCCAGACGTACGGAGCAGTAGAACTTCAGCGCGTTGCCGCCGGTCGTGGTCTCGGGATTGCCGAACATGACGCCGATTTTCATACGGATCTGGTTGATGAAGACCAGCATGCAGTTGGCGCTCTTGACGCTCCCGGTCAGCTTGCGCAGTGCCTGGGACATCAGTCGCGCTTGCAGGCCTACATGGGAATCGCCCATCTCGCCTTCGATTTCAGCCTTGGGAGTCAGCGCGGCCACGGAATCGACGATGATGACATCAACCGCGTTGGAGCGGACCAGCATATCGCAGATTTCCAGAGCCTGTTCGCCGGTGTCCGGCTGGGAGACCAGTAGGTCATCAATGTTGACGCCGAGCTTTTCGGCATAGATCGGGTCTAGCGCGTGCTCGGCATCAATGAACGCACAGGTTTTTCCTTTCTTCTGAGCCTCGGCTATGACCTGCAGTGTCAGAGTCGTCTTACCGGAGCTTTCCGGCCCGTATATTTCCACCACGCGACCCAGGGGCAAGCCACCAATACCCAAGGCGATATCCAGCCCAAGTGACCCGGTAGAAATAGCAGGCATGGCTTCTCGGGGTTGGTCACCCATTTTCATGACCGAGCCCTTGCCGAACTGGCGCTCGATCTGGGTAAGCGCCGCGCTGAGTGCCTTCTTTCTGTTGTCGTCCATTCTGCCGCCTTCTCTCTCGTGTCTGTTTTCTGGTGGTGCTGACTGTATATTTGAACAGTATTATGCACATCCCTCCAGTCCTTGCCAACCACTGCCGAACAGATTGCGGAAATTACCCATAACAGCAAATTCGACGAGAACCAGCCCTTGCCACAGCCAGGGGCGAGCGATGAGATTAACCGGTGCAGTTAAACAACCGTCATTGGGGTCATGCGCGGGACTATTCCACAATTGTCCCAAGTGCTTGCGTCATGTTTGCACATTATCCGGCGAAACTGCTCTTAGCGCCGGAAGTCTTCCGCCGGCCCATCAAAACAGGAGAACACTATGAACACTTTCACCAAATGGATCGCCACTGGCCTGCTGACCCTGCCCCTCATCGCAACTGCCGGGCCACACGGCAACTCCATGGAAGGTCACATGGACAAGCGGCTCGATCGTATGAAGAGCCACCTCGAGCTGACGGACGAACAGGTGCAGGAACTTCGCGGTGTCTTTGATGAGCATCATGAAAAAATGCAGTCACTGCATGAGTCCATGCAGGAAGATATGAGGGAGATTCTGAACCCCGAGCAGCAGGAAAAGTTTGCAGAGATGCACAAGGAGCGGGTCGAGATGATGAAAGAAAAAGGTCATATGGGCCACGACAGGAACGACCGCGATAAAAAAGGCGAGCACGGCAAGAATCACCACTAAGCCGCAGTTTCGGAGGCTGGCATCGAAGCGCCTTCGGCAAGCCAGCCTCTACGGCTGATGGTCTGTCAGCGCAACAGCCCCTGCAGGCCTTTCAGGGCAAAAAGTACAGCCTGGCGGCGAATACTGTCCCGATCACCTTCAAAATGCGCGCTGGCGGCCTCGGGCTGGTCGCCACGACGGCCCCAGGCAAACCATACGGTACCGACCGGTTTTTCCTCCGTACCACCGCCCGGCCCAGCCACACCGGTTATCGCGACCGAGAGATCCGCCTGGGACACGGCGAGCGCGCCCAACGCCATCTCCCGCGCTACGGGCTCGCTGACAGCACCGAAACGGTCCAGCACATTCTCCGACACCCCCAGCAGACCCACCTTTGCTGCGTTGGAATAAGTGACGATGCCACAATCCATATAAACCGAACTGCCAGGGCGATCAGTCAGAACTTTGGCCACCCAGCCGCCCGTGCATGACTCCGCGGTCGCCACTTTCAGCCCGCGTTCGGCCAGGCTGTCGCCCAACTCGCCCAGCACCTCCGCCAAAGCCAGATCGGTAGGCTCTACCATGCTTTTCTCCTGTTTCCGGAAAGCTGATCGCCAACACTCAACTCGGTCTCAACTGCCCCGAGCATAAACAATTTGACCGGGGCTTGATACAAACTGCCGGCCCGCCGGATCGGTGCACAGCCGGCTTCGTGCGAGGCGATTACCCGAGTTTAAGCTCGGGCGAGGCCGGGCACGGCTTATAATGCGCAAACACGTCGAGACACTTGCCAGAGCTCGGCGGGCGGTCCACTCTGTGATGTTCCGGGATACCAGGACCATAGCTTGAGCAGATGACAAGGAGGTTTTTATGCAGAACCGTGAAGGAGAAAAAGTCCCCCAGGTAAACTTCAAGGTCTACCAGGACGGCGACTGGGAAGAAATTTCCTCGGACCAGGTTTTTGCCAACAAGACCGTTGTCCTGTTCGCACTACCTGGGGCTTACACCCCGACCTGTTCCTCGCTTCAGACGCCCTCATTCATACGCTATGCAGACAGATTTCGAGAATACGGTGTTGATGACATCGTCTGCCTGGCCGTAAACGATCCGTTCGTCATGAACGCCTGGCAGATGGACCAGGAGGCCCAGGTAATCAGGTTTCTGCCCGACGGCAATGGCGAGTTTACCGAAGGCATGGGCATGCTGGTCGACAAGAGCGAGTTGGGCTTCGGCAAGCGCTCCTGGCGTTACAGCATGCTGGTCAAGGACGGCGTAATCGAAAAAATGTTCATAGAGCCCGAAGAGCCAGGCGACCCTTACAAAGTCAGCGGCGCCGAGACAATGCTGGGCTATATCGACCCGAATTTTCGTCCCCCCGAGCAAATTGCCGTTTTCAGCAAGCGCGGCTGCCCCCACTGCCATCGCGCCTTCAAGTTGCTTGAGGAAAAAGGCAAGCGTTACGAGAACATCGAACTCGGCAGCAACGGCGTTGACCACAGTTCTCTTCGGGCGGTTTCCGGTAACAATACTACGCCCCAGATTTTTATTGAGGGAAAACTGATCGGCGGCGCGGATCAGTTGGAGGAATACTTTCAGCAAGGCGAGGCCTGAGCGCTTCAGGTCCCGCCGCAATCAGGGTCCGCGTCACAAGATGCCCGGGCCTTGGCGTTCTCAGGCTGCAGCGTGCTGTGGGCGATGTCGAAGCGCTCTCGTAGAATCGACTGCAGCTGAGGGAGAATGTCAGGCCAGTTCTGCATGGTCTCCAGATCAACATGGGCCGCCAGCGCGTGACTCGTGGAGGACAGGCTCCAGATGTGCATATCGTGGACCGCCTGCACGCCTTCGATATTCCCTAACGCCTGGCTGACTTCCCGGGAATCGATGCCGCGCGGCACGCCTTCCATCAGGACCCTCGTTACCTCGTTCAAAAGACGTACGGCGGACACCAGAATCAACAGGCAGACAAACAGCGACAACAGCGGGTCGACAACATTCGGCCCACCCAGGTAGATAATGACCCCGGTGGCCAGAGCGGCTACCGAGCCCAGCAGGTCACCCATGACGTGCAACAGTGCCCCCCGCACATTCATGGTCTGCTCACCCCGCATCAAAACCCATGCGACACCAATATTGACGAACAGTCCCGTGCCGCCGACGAGCAGGACGATGTCACCGTTCACAGCCGGAGGATCAGCCAGACGACCGACCGCCTCGAAAGCGATGAATACAATAACCGCAAACATGAACATGACGTTGAACAGCGCACCAAGCACCTCTGCCCGCTGCAGCCCAAAAGAGTGCTCACGTGATGCGGGCCGGGCCGCCAGCCATGCCGCGAACGCCCCGACCGCAAGAGACAATGAGTCAGTAAGCATGTGCCCGGCGTCAGACAGCAGGGCCAGTGAGTCGGCCCATACGCCGCCAATGATCTCTACCACAGCGAAGCTGGTCGTGAACGCCAATGCAAATAGCAGGGTTCGGCTGCTGCCATGGCTGTGACCGCCGCCGTTGCTGTGGCTGTGGCTATGGCTATGGCTATGACTGGACATATTCCCGTTCCTTATTCAGTTTGGCGCCGCCCCCAACCATCAGACGCCGACTGTTTGCACCGCGACAGCTCAAGACATGTCGCCGCAATTCACGTTGGCCCGGTCGAGCAGACGAGCCAATGGAAGCACGCCCATTAAAATCCCTGAACTGACTACAGGGTCAAGCGGACAGACGCGGAAAATAGGCTGAAGCAGCATAGGTACGATGACAGGCATCCAGTAAGGTAAGGCATCAGCAGAACCTCCCGGCCGTGGCGCGCCGGCGAGCACGTGCCATTCCTGTAGTGGGCTTCTGTTGGCATTGGCGACGAGCTAAGAAAGCCGGGATACGCGCTTTTTAACGGCTACGCTGAGGTACGGGGCTGCTACTCTGACAGCTCGCCTTTTGCATGTGAGTACCGGTGGTCGAGCCGCACGGCAATGAGCCCGTGGTGAGCCCCTCTATGATTCCACAGTTCTCGACGGCCCTACTGTTGGTGCAACGCTGGCGTAGCTCACGCAACTGCGCTTCCAGCGACCGCAGGGCGTCGATCTGGGCGACGACATGACGGGTATGGCTGTCAATCAACTCATTGACTTCACCACAGTCTTCCTGGGGTCGGTCCCACAGCCGCAGGAGCTCGCGGATCTCGTTCAGGCTCATATCCAGGGTCCGGCAGTTGCGCACGAACAGCAGGCGCTCCAGATGGGCATCGGTGTAGACGCGGTAGTTGCCGTCACTGCGCTTTGGCTCCGGCAATAACCCCTCTTTTTCCCAGTAGCGAATCGTCTCCACTGGCGAATTGATCCGTTTGGCAAGCTGGCCGATCTTCATAAGTCATTCTCCATAGACGCAAACACTATAGTAGCTCCAGGGTAGTCGAGCCCACAACACACGGCGCTGGGCGCTTAGGTGCTTGTGCTTGTGCTTGTGCTTGCGTTTACCGCTCAGCCGGGCTTCAGCCTTCCCTGTCGAATCGCAGCATTCGCGCGCACCACTCGTATAGGCGGGGCTTCCCGTTTTGTTTACACTGCCAGAGAGGCCAACTGCATGCATACGCGCAGGTGCTGTGCCAGCCGGCAGTGGCCTCAAGCCAATGAGCCCATTTCACTCAGGAGCGACCAACATGGACGTCAAAAAGCTTTTAACCGCAACCACTCTCTCCCTCGGCCTCGCCGGCACCGCCCTGGCCCAGTCCGGCGACCAGGTACAATTGAAAGTCACTCAGTCCGACATCTACGGCAGCTATATTACTGATGCCGAAGGACGCACCCTGTACCTCTTCACAACTGACACGCAGGGCGACGGAAAGTCTGCCGCGCAAAGTAGCTGTTACAACGGGTGCGCAAAAGCCTGGCCCCCCTTAACGACCGAAGAGCAGCCAGAAGCCGGCGAAAAGTTGCAGCAGGATCTGCTGGGAACCTTCGAGCGCAAGGATGGGAACACCCAGGTAACCTACGGCGGCTGGCCGCTATACTACTTCGTCAAGGATACAGGCGCAGGCTCAGTCACCGGGCAGGATAAACACGGCTTTGGCGGGGAGTGGTACCTGCTGGCACCAGATGGGACCAAGAACGAAAAGCAGAAGGACAAGAACGAGAAGCACAACAGCAGCCACTGATGCGAAAGGCCATGCGATAGCGCCTTGGCGCCGGCCAGAATGGCGGGATTCAATCGCCCTCGCTGCTGTTGCGCTCTGTTCGGGTGTACTCTGTTCGGGAAGGCTCAGTGCCAAAAATTGAGCCCCCCGGAAAAACAGTTCAGTCCATGCCCCCATGATGTAATGGCAGGGTGACGGCACCGCTGACCCGGGCCGTGTCCCGCCAGCCCTCGCCCCGGCCGTAGTAGGCGCCAGTGTACCCTTGCAGGACAAGGCCCACCGTCTCGTCAGCTGCCAGGGGGTAGACGACGCCGGCCATATCGGCCTGTTCGCCGCTGGGTACGGGCACGGGGGTAAACTGCTCATGGATCACCTCGACCGCGGACGAACCCGGCCGCCGCACGCCGATACCGGCGAATAGCATGCCCGCTTGCTCAGCCCGCTCCGTTGCCGTGACAAGCTGCAGGCGCGGCACCCCCGCCAGAAAATCACCTTCGCGAGCCCGGTAGAGGGGCAAAAATGCTGGCCGCAACGTGCCGCCAGTCACGGGCTGTTCAGTGGCCGGGAGCACGGTTCCCGCGGGTATGAACCAGCCCGCGAACCAGTCCCAGGGCTGAAGTAGAAGCTCAAGACTCCCGCTGAACGCCAGCTTGACCCGCGCCTCCGGCACCTCGAAGACCTCACCGCCCGGCTCCAGTAGAAGTTCAGCCGACGGCATAGGCTCACCAAACGCGAAGGTCAGGCAGTGACGGGGCCGCATGGTGGTCTTGCCTTTGAGCTTGTCGTCCCAGAAGGCCAGGATCATGGCAACTGCGGTAGTCCGGTAGGGTCCGCACCGAATGTTCGCTTGGGTGTTGAACAAGGGTAGGCCGGAAAACGCCTGCATAGGCCATGGCATGATATGCCCGTCCTGGAGGGCCACCAGGTAGACATCCTGCCCGGCTTCGCGGGCGCACTCCCAATTAGCCAGCCCGTGATTGAGCGGGAATAGCACATCCCGTAGCCCCTGAATGAAGAGCGCGTCGGCCTGGATGCCCTCTCCCTTCTCGCAATATTCGGCAGGGCTGCGGCGAGACATGTCCAGCGTCGTGGCGCTGTCTATGTCGCCAGCCAGGGCCGATTGATAACTGGTCTCGTTGATGAGATCGAAGTCAAAGCCGCTGCCGATAGTGCCCAGCCAGTCCAGGGCGAATGGCCAGAAGCTCTGGACCACACCATTGGGCGCGAGCGCCTCTTTCAGGTCGTACCATGTGGCGATCGGGACGATGGCGTCAATACGCGGATCCTGCATGCTGGCGAGAATCTGTACCGCACCGCCATAGCTCTCGCCACTGCCGCCTATAAAGGGGTCACCAGACGGATCCCGCAGTATCCGGGGAAGATTTTCATCAGCCCAATCCACAACGCTGCTGAAGTCTTTCACCTCATAGTCCGGATCCATCAGGTGCACGTCACCTTCGCTGTCGCCAAAGCCGCGCTGATCGTAGGAGATGACCCAGTAGCCCGAATCCCAGGCGGCCATCGCGGCCTGTCCCGAGAGCACCAGTTGGCCGTAGATTGACCAGCGACGGGGCGCGCGAAAGGCCCCAAACCCGTGGGTATGGATAATCACCGGTGCGTCGACTCCAGGCTCCAGCGCAGGCTGGTAAACAGTTGCCCTGAGCACGACCCCGTCATGGGACTTGATGTCAACATGGTAAGAGGTCTGCGATAGCGCGACGTCCGGGCCGGTCTGCTGGTAGCGCTCCTTAACATCGACCCCCGCGCACGCGGACAGCAATGCGGAACACAGCAATAACCAGATTTTGAACGTACCCACAACACCACCCGCGACAGCACTCATAACATCCCCACTCTGGCCAGTTCGGCTGACTGGAACAGGCCTCATCAGCATACGGACCCGCCAAGTTAATCATGAAGCTGTCGGCGAGCAAGTAAACAAAGCGGAAAACGCGGGCTGATCAAGAGTTGTAGCGGAAACCCGGCCCCTTTTTACAGTAGAAGACGGGCACTACGAGTTACAGCGAAAGCCAGGTGCTACAGGTCATGCGGAACCGAGCCAGAGGCCAGGGTCGATGTCTGTGAGGGATGGCTGGCAAGCTTCGGTATCCCTTCCGAAACGTGCCGGCCAAGCATTAATCCCAGAGAGAGGTTACGCTCACCAATTGTAGCTAAGCGTCGCGGTGATCTCCCTGCCGGGATTGTAGTAGTCCGCTGTTCCAGAACCTACCACGTGCTGCTCATCCAGCAGATTGCTGACGTTAACCTCGACATCTGTGCCCTTGGCGATCCTGTAGCTGAATGCCGCGTCGAACAGGGTAGCCGAATCACTTTCTGCGGTGTTGGCGGCGTCGAAGTAGTAAGCGCCGGTATAGCGGGCGCCTAGACCGAAGCTCATGTTCATCTGCGAAAGCGTGTAGTAACTCCAGAGCGAGCTCGTATGTCGCGGCGCCACATTGAACTCATTCCCTTCAATGGTCGTCCCATCCCGGAGGGGGTCGGCACGGCGCACCTCGGTATCCATGTAGGAGTACCCGGCAGTCAGGCTCAAGTTCTCGATCAGCTCGGCCTTGGCCTCCAGGTCAAGCCCGCGCACGCGAGCCTCGCCGATTGTTTCGTCTTCGATGGTGCCGTCATCCTGAGCGACCCGGATACTGATGTCTTTCTTCGTCAGGTCGTAGACCGCCGCCGAAAACAGCGCATTCATGCCCAGCGGCGAGTATTTAATACCGACTTCATACTGCTCACCGCGCTCGGGCTCAGTACCGATCGACGGTGGCGCGACTGATTCTACCCTGCTGACGTAGGTGGAGATTTCGTCGGTGACCCGGTAGGTCACAGCGCCACGAATGCTGGTTTCTGAAAAATCATCGGATGAGCGAGTGCTATCAAGCAGGTTTTTACTGGACAGATCCAGGTTGTCGTTGCGTACCCCCACCGTGACAATAAGCCGTTCGACAAAGGACAGATTCTGCTGCAGGAAGACAGATTTGGTTTTGTAATCTTGCTCCTCACCCCGGTATGGCACCAAATTGACTGGGGCACCACTGTATACCGGATCCGCTACATCGATCGGCGCGCCCGGCGCATAGACGGATGTGCTCTCACTTGTTGCATCGCGATATTCGATGCCGACCAGCGTGCTGCTGTCGAATCGCTCAAAGCTGGCATCGTATTGCAGCATGGCGTTACCGATGAGTTCTTCTGCGCCGCTATCGGTGCCGATATAACCGCGATCCACCAAGGTGCCCGTCCGGTCGGAAGAGTCTGTGATGTAGACATAACCGAGGTCGTCAGTCAGGTCGCTGTAGCGCAGATTCCCCCGCAGGACCAGCCCGTTGGCGAAGTCATGGGTCAGTTGCGTGGTAGCGCTGGTCCGCTCAACATCATGAAAGTTGTATTCCGGCTCCCCGAAGAACTCACTCCGGTCATATTCCCGATCAAACGGATAGCCACCGCTGTTGGGCGTGCTGTCCTGATTCAGGTAGTCCAGGATCAACGTGGCCGAGGTATAGGCCGTCGGCTCCCACGTCAGGCCGCCCATCACGAATTGGTCATCGTCTTCGGAGTGATCGTATTCGCGTTCGCTGTCCTTGATTTTACCGGTAAAGCGGTAGGCCACGGTTTCACTGGCTTCGAGCGCGTCGCCCACGTCAACCCCCGCCTCCTTATGGTCAAACGAGCCATAGGTCAGGTAGCCCTCGCCAAAACTCTCGAACCTTGGCCGCTTGCTGACAAAATTCACCGAGCCACCGGGGTCAGCCGGACCGAAAAGCGTGGAGTTCGCCCCCCGCAGTACCTCTACCCTTTCGAAGGCGTAGGGCTCCTCCCGTACGCCGCGCATCGAGCCGAGCGTTAACCCGTCACGGTAGGTCGTGGCCTGGAAGCCGCGAATCTGGAAATAATCATTGCGGTCGTCGGTCCCGTAGTAATCAGTAACCACCCCGGGCGTGTACTGCAGGATTTCTTCGGTTGTCGTCGCGTTGCGCTGCTCGATTTCTTTTTCCGTAATGACCGAAACGGAGGCAGGCGTATCGAGAATGCTGGTGGCCACTTTACCGCCTACCCAGAGTTCCTGGGCCACAACGGAGTTCGCGTCGTCGTCGGCATAAGCCTGAGCGTTGACGATGATGGGTGAGAGTCGAAATACCTCGTCGGGCTTGTTCTCGCCACTTGGGTCTTGTGCATAGGCACTCAGGGGACTGGCCATCAGCGAGGCGCAGCAAAGTAGTGTGGTGCTATTGGCGTGTAGGCGATGTGCCTGTGCCGAACCAGCCCGGCGCTTACCTTGAGTCATACTTCAGATCCTCAATGGTTTGGAATCCTCAACCATTGAGGAAGAGGCTTCATTAAAAAGGCCTCATATTCTCGCCGTCCGCCGTAATGCTGTCAATAATGATAACTATACTCATTTAGATTAACTATATCTGCCACCCCGTTCCGGCCAGATCCCCGCGCATATTGCCCGTGCAAAAAAGCCTCTGTTCCTCGCTACCCGTGCGTCAGGCAGTGACGACCGATGGGCAGCATCATCGGCTTGCCGGAAACAGGGTCAGGCATTACATGGCTGCGTAACCCGAACACGGACAGAAGGACCGACTCACTGAGGACGTCTTCCGGGCGTCCGTGGGCGTAAATCTGCCCCCCTGCCATGGCGACCAGGCAGTCCGAGTACCGCGCCGCCAGATTGAGGTCGTGCAACACCATGACAATAGTGGTGCCGCGCGCACGGTTCAGGTCGGTGAGCAGGTCCAACACTTCGATCTGATGACTCACGTCCAGGAACGTCGTCGGCTCGTCCAGCAGTAACAGGTCAGTTTCCTGCGCCAGCGCCATGGCGATCCAGACACGCTGGCGCTGACCTCCCGATAACTCATCCACTTCCCGGTCCGCAAGCGCCGTGGTTTGGGTGACCTCCAGCGCGTTGGCGACAGCTTCGTCGTCCTGCCGGCTCCAGCGGGAAAGCAACCCGTGGTGCGGATGACGCCCGCGACTGACCAGATCAGCTACGGTGATACCCTCCGGCGCCGCAGGCGACTGGGGCAGCAAGCCCAGCGTTCGGGCGAGCTGGCGGGTCGGACTGCGATGCACGGACTTCCCGTCAAGCAGCACCCTGCCCCCGCTGGGAGCTAACAGGCGTGAGATGGTTCGCAAAAGCGTCGATTTGCCACAGGCGTTGGCGCCAACAATCGAGGTGATGCGGCCCGGCTCGATGTGCAGGTCAAGCCCTTCAAGAATGGTGCGCCCGGTATAGCCCGCGGACAGGTTTTCGATAACAAGCTGGTGCCCAACGGTCAAAGGGAGCCTCCTCCGCGATTCACGCGAATGATCAGATAGATAAGATAGGGCGCGCCCAGGGCGCCCGTAACGACACCCACGGGATAACGGCTAGGCAACAGGAACTGGCCGATGTAATCACCGACCAGCACCAGACTTGCGCCCACCAGGGCGGAGGGAATCAGGATGGACCCGTTCGAGCCGACGATACGCGCGGCTATGGGCCCTGAAAGGAAGGACACAAAAGCAATCGGGCCGGTAACCGCCGTAGCGACAGCGATCATACCGACGGCACAGACAATCACCGTGGCGCGGGTGAGGCCGACGCGCACGCCGAGCGCCGCGGCGGTGTCGTCTCCCATCCGCAACGCTTCCAGGTCACGCGTCTTGCTCAGCAAAAGCCCACCGAACACCATCAGCCCCAGCAAGACAGGCCACGCCTGCTCCAGCTGCGCCGCATTGACACTGCCGGTCAGCCAACGCATGGCTTCCTGCAGGTCCCAGGCCGGCGCGAGTGACAGCAGGTAGGCAATAAAGCTCTCAATCATGGCCGAGACGGCGATGCCTATGAGAATCAGGCGCGTGCCGGCCACCCCGTTTCGGGATGACAGCCCGTAAACCAGCAGCGCTACGCCGAGCCCCGCAGCCACGGAAAAAACTGACACGGCCGTACCATCCAGCTGCAGCACTACTATGGCAAACACAGCCGCTGCGCTTGCGCCCCAACTGATGCCGATGATGTCGGGGCTGGCCAGGGGGTTGCGCAACAAGATCTGGAACGCCACACCACCGAGGCCAAAGCTCATACCCACCAGCACTGAGAGCAATGCCCTTGGCAGCCGCAGATGCTCCACGGTGAAACTGGCACCGGCTACGTGTTCTCCCAACAATACGCGCATCACATCCTGCGGCGGTGTATACGATTGCCCCAGCATCAGCGTCACCGCAACGCCCACGACCAGGACAGCACCCAGCATAGCCAGCGTGGCGGTCCACCGGCGGTTACGCCGCCGGCGACCGGCACCTACGCTTTCGCGAACGCCCATTAACCCGGCACTCACAACTCCCGCACCCGCTGCCGACGGACAATCCAGATAAAGAACGGCGCGCCTATAAAAGCCGTAATGACCCCAACCGCCAGCTCGCTCGGCCGCGCGATGACGCGCCCGAGCACATCCGCCAGTAGCAACAGGCTGGCACCGCTGAGTGCCGAGAACGGCAGCAGCCAGCGGTGGTCCACCCCGACCATCAGCCGGCAGAGGTGCGGCACGACCAAGCCAACAAAACCAATGGGGCCGCAAGCCGCCGTGGTGGCCCCGCACAGCAGAATGGCCCCCACGCCGGCTGTGGCCCGCGCCAGCGCCACTTTCTCGCCCAACCCGGCCGCCAGGTCATCGCCAAGTGCCAGCATGTTCAGTTTGCGGGCGGATATCAGGCTGATCAGAAAACCCAGCAGAAGAAACGGCAGAACCAACTGGATGGTATCGAAGGTCGCACCGCCAACCCCGCCTATCTGCCACGACCTCACACCGCCGGCAATGTCATTCCGGGGCAGCACAACGGCAACTGTAAAGCTGGACAGTGCGACCGATGTCGCTGCACCGGCCAACGCCAGTTTCAACGGTGTTGCCCCGTCACGCCCCAGGGATCCAATGATGTACACAAAAACGGCCGCCGCCCCGGCACCCAGAATTGCGGTCCAGACATAAGCAGCTGCCATGCTCATGCCGAACCACGCCAGGCCGATAACCACCGCCAGCGAGGCACCCATGTTGACCCCGAGAATGCCAGGATCAGCCAGAGGATTGCGCGTAACGCCCTGCATGAGCGCACCGGTCAGTCCCAGGGCGCCGCCGGCTAGCGCGGCCAGGAGTGTACGGGGAATACGCATTGCCACGGCCGCTTCGCCAATGCTGCTGACCTGACCCTGCAGCGCCGCCGCAATTTCCGCCCAGGACACATCCCGGGTGCCGACCGCGACAGATAGAAAGCAAAGCGCGACCAGAAGGACGACCAGCATCACCAGGCCGGCCGGTTTGACCAGGCTGTTCCGGTCCGAGGCGGACCCTTGTGGCAGAGCCGTCACCGCGGCAGTCATCCTGACTTACGCGCAGCTTCAGCCAGGGCACCAACGTAGGCCTCAAGTACCCAGGGGATCGAGAGCGGTGTCGGATTCGCGGCCGTAGCGCCCGTACCCCGACCCAGCATGACGACTGAACCATTTTCGATCGCACGCATTCTCGACGTGAGCGGGTTTGACTCCAGTGGCTCACGCAACTGCTGCTCACCGTAGGTAACGAAGATGTCGACATCGTTGAACAGGTCGATCTGCTCGACACTCACCTCACCTGCGTACTGGCCTGCACCGGTGACCCTGGCCACGCTATCCGGTGAGCGCAGCCCAAGGTCATTGAAGAAGCTGACACGGGTATCGTTGGGGGTGTAAAAACGCATGATGCTCAGGTCTGTCGGGTCCAGGTGGGTGATGAACATGGCCGTTTTGCCTTCTAGCTCCGGGTAATCCGCGACAGTCTCCGCTATCTGGTTTTCAAGACGCTCGATCAGCGCATCGCCCTCGGCCCTCATGCCCAGCCCGGCGCTGTTGATACGGATCATTTCCCGCCATCCCGTCGACCACGGCGACTCGGGATAGGCCACCACCGGTGCGATCAGGCTGAGCGTGTCGTAATCCGCCTGGCTCAGGCCGGAATAGGCCGCCAGAATGACATCCGGCCGGGTCGCCGCCACGGCCTCGAAATCGATACCGTCCCCCTCATCGAACAGTACCGGCTCGCGGTAAGCCGGGGCGCCTACCTGCAGTTCCTCCAGGCGAGTGCTGACCCATGGCAACAGACCATCACCATTATCATCGCCGAAGCCCGCCGCGGCGAAGCCGACCGGCACGATACCCAGCGCGAGGGGAACTTCGTGATTGGCCCACGCCACTGTCGCCACGCGTACCGGCTTTTCGGTAATCGTTGTGGTTCCAAACGCATGTTCAATGACGACTGGAAAGGGATCAGTCTGTGACCATCCGGCGAGGGGTAAAAACAAGGTTGTACAGAAGAGCATGAAAACGGTAAAAACTCGGGTCACGTGCGGCATAGTCGAATTTCACGTCCAGGTGTAGGTGCAAATCTAGGTGATAACAATTATCTTTCAATGTTAGCACCGAGTCGCTACCCTTGGCACCTGTTGTGCAGACCTGCGTTCCAAACACAGCGCCGCACCTGGTTAAGAGCCACACCCCGTTAAGCGCCACACCTCATTTAGAGCCAAACCGGATCAAGAGCCAAATTCACTCAAGAGCCCAATTTACTCAAGAGCAGAGTATGACCAGTCACGTTAACACCAGCAGTTTCGCCGCACTCGGCCGCCTTTTACGTTATGCCCGAGGCTATCGCCGCCAGATTACCGCCGCCACCACCTGCTCCGTCATCAACAAACTGTTCGATATTGCACCTGAGATTCTGATCGGGGTCGCGATTGACGTTGTGGTTAACCAGGAACAAAGCTTCGTGGCCGGGCTCGGCTTCGAGACAGCGCAGAGTCAGATCGCCGTTCTGGCGGTGCTTACCTTTTTCATCTGGGCAGGTGAGTCTCTGTTCGAGTACCTGTACCAGATTCTCTGGCGCAACCTGTCCCAACGCCTGCAGTCGGAGCTGCGCCAGGACGCCTACGAACACGCACAGCGGCTGGATATGAGTTTCTTTGAAGCCCAGAGCTCCGGGCAACTGGTGGCCACCCTGAATGATGATGTCAATCAGCTGGAACGCTTCCTCGATGGCGGCGCAAACGCCATGATTCAGGTACTGGTCACGGTGGTGGCGGTGGGTGCGGTGTTCTTTGTCATCTCTCCGCTTGTGGCTCTGCTCGCGTTTACGCCCATGCCCATCATTATCTGGGGCGCATTTTACTTTCAGAAAAAAGCGGGCCCACTTTATGCGGACGTCCGCGAGAAAGTCGGTGACTTGTCGACACGGCTGTCCAATAACCTGGCCGGTATTGCCACTATCAAGAGCTTCACCGCCGAGCAGCGCGAAGCCGAGCGGCTCAAAGCCAGCAGTGAGGCCTACGTGGAGGCCAACCGCAAAGCGATTCGCATCAGCTCTGCATTCATCCCCGTCATTCGCATGGCAGTTCTAGCGGGTTTTCTGGCGACTTTTACTGTGGGCGGCTTGATGGCCCTCGACGGCAGCCTGAACGTCGGTGCGTATGGCGTACTGGTGTTCCTGACCCAGCGTTTATTGTGGCCGATGACAGGACTGGCCGCCGTTATCGATCTTTTTGAGCGAGCCATGGCCAGCACCCAGCGCATTCTGAACCTGCTGGCTGAACCGGTGCATATCCACGATCAGAGCGACCGCGATCTGGTCGCGCCGGTTCGCGGTGAAGTGACCTTCCGAAACGTGAGTTTCCGGTACCCGGCCAGCGCAGCCGGCATAGAGGATATTGACCTGGCCGTGCCAGCAGGACATACCGTGGCATTGGTCGGTGCGACCGGGTCCGGTAAATCCACCCTCATCAAGTTGCTGCTGCGGTTCTATGAGCCCAGCCAGGGCGACATTCTTATCGATGGTCAGTCGATTCGCGGCGTCAGCCTCCGGTCCCTACGAACAGCCGTTGGGTTGGTCAGCCAGGACGTCTACCTGTTCGAAGGCTCGGTGCGCGAAAACCTGGCTTACGGCAATCCCGATGCGACCGACAGCGAAGTGATTGAAGCGGCAAAAACAGCCGAGGCCTGGACGTTCATCGAAGCCCTGCCCCAGGGGCTGGACACCCCCGTGGGCGAACGCGGTGCCCGCCTTTCCGGCGGCCAGCGCCAGCGGCTATCCCTGGCACGGGCCCTGCTGAAGAATCCGCCAATCCTGGTGTTGGACGAAGCCACCAGCGCCGTCGACAACGAAACCGAAGCCGCCATCCAGCGTTCCCTGAAGCGAATCGGCCACAACCGCACCGTCATCATGATCGCCCACCGCCTTTCGACAGTCGTCGATGCCGACACCATTCTTGTGGTCGAAAACGGGCGGGTGATCGAACAGGGCACGCACGAGTCGCTACTGCAAAAAGGCGGGGCGTACAGCTCACAGTGGCGGGTACAGACGGGTCAGGAGCAGCTTCCGGCAGCGGCGAACGCAACGGTTTGACGTTTGTTTTGTGAGCCTTTAGCAGCGTTCCTTCAGCAGGACAGCCATCAGTCTGATATCTACAAAATACTGGCCTGGCGCCCTCCTGAGAGGGGTGTCCGGCTAGTTATCGCTTTTATCTAAGCTATTGCTGAGCTTTCAGCATCGCGGCCATTTTCTGGTGGATCAGGTTGACCGCCTTGAGGGGGCGGAGCATGACTTTAAACTCGACGATACGGCCCTCCTCATCCCACTTGATCATATCGACCCCGTTTACCAGGATTCCGTCGATCTCTACCTGAAACTCCAGCACCGCGTCCTGCGGCCCGACCACCTCCCGCACATACTGGAACGTTTCATTGAAAAAGACATGAAATGCGGCAGCCAGGTATTGAGCGGTAATCGATTTGCCGACCTGCGGCGTATGAACGACCGGCGAGTGAAACACGACGTCGTCCGCAAGCAGAGCATTGAGGCCTTTGGCATCACGGGTTTCTACAAGCTGATGCCAGGTGGTCAGGGTGTTATTAGTCACAGGCTTCCCCATTTGGTTTCGTGCGGTGGGTATAGAGCTATGGTCTGGTCGTATTGGTTCCAGCCTTACCCTTCCAGCCGCGATTGTCTACGCCAGAATACAACGAGAAGCACTGCGACCAGAAAGTTGCCAACGAGCATGAAGGGGTACATGGCCGGCGATATGCGCAGCCATTCGCCGGTGAAATTCATCATGCCATGAAACACCAGGACGGCTAAGAGGCTGCGCCCCGTGTGATTGTGCACATGCACGATCATCAGCGTCTGGCAGACGATCATCGGCAGCCACCAGGCAAGCGCAGGATTAAACGTGGTGTTGGCGTAATAGCCCGGGAACCAGACAAATGGCGTGTGCCAGGCCGCCCACACTGCCCCGTTTACCAGCCCCGCGGCAGTTGGGCCCATGTGCCCCTGCAAGGCTTCCAGATAGTATCCCCGTAAGCCGACTTCCTCAACAGCCGGAAATATAAACGAAAGGAGTAGAAGGAACACCAGCGTGCCCGGGTTGAGTAAGAGGGACCAATGCACATCCAGTGGCGAATCTGTGACACCCAGCAACACGGCGAGGCCTGCCATGCCCAGGTCGAACACCAACCAGAACGACAGTATGAGCAGCCACCATTTGCCAGGGATGCGCCGCAGGTCCACCAGCCGCTGCGCCAGATCAAGCAGCTGCCGCTTTCCGCCAGTCAGCGCCGCCAATCCGAGGCCGGCCAACACCGGGCTGGCGCCACCAATCAGGAACCACAAGACCTGCGGAAAACCCCAGACAGAGGATTCTGAGACCAGAAGAGGGATCCAGAACAGGTACGCCCAACCAAGGTAAACCAGTGGAAAAGCCAGGATCGGGTGTGCGATGGCCCAGTGGTGGAGCATCGTGACGCGCTGACGACCTGCGTCAGCCACGAGGAAACTCGATATCCGTTACATCCGCCACGAAAAACGGGAAGTACTCGTCGGAGCCAAAATGATTGCCGGCTTCGACATGGGTGGGCAGACGGAAGCCAGAGAAGTTTCGAAACGCTGAAAGGTAGCCTCCGAATGGCTGAAATTGGTGAATTTTCCTCGCATTAGCATTGCTCCATCGCTCGAAGCAGATTTGGATCGGCTGGCCATCCGGCGCAACAGTGACATCAACAGACTGAGAGTAGCCCAGATGGCAAACCGTCACGCGGGCGCAGTCTTCGCTGCGGTGCTCCCAACGGACATGAGGGCCGGGCAGCAATGCAGCGGGTGTCCAGAACACGGCTTCGGCCACATAGCGGCCAAACGCCGAACGCGTGTGGTCCGGGTCCCCTCCCAACCGCGCCACGGGTAACAGGCCCAACAGCCAGAACCGCGTCCAGCACTCACTGTCCGAGCCCGAGAGCCGCATCAGGCCCTTCCCGGCACTCATCTTCCAAACGAATCCCGCCGGCATAGCAAGGAGCTGCGTCGCAGTCATTCTCAGGTATTTCGGTTCAGCTTTTGTCCCCATGCCGAACCGGCCCGCCATTGTGATCTTCGCTACGGTGAAGAGTGGCGTACCCGGCTCAATCGTATAGCGGAAATAGCGTCGGGCGGGTTCCGGCAGGCCGTCGAGAACGTGGGAATCGAAGCAGCCAGGCGCCTTCGGCTGGGTTGCGGCAAGGCAAAGCATTTTTTCATGGTCATCGCGATGGTCAAGCCGCCGCCAGGCCCAGAGCCCAAACGCCGCCAGTACGATTGGAATGAGAATACCTGCAACCAACATGGCCTCTGCTCCGGTCAGCGATGAACCAGGATGTGGATAGTGTTCCCGGGAGTGATTCGGATTGATGTGTTCCCTTTGTTCGCGGACGGTTGTGTTCCCGGAAAATGTGTTCCCGGACACCCATCCTACCTGTTCATTACGCATTCATGGACAGCCATCTTCCCGGTAAAGATAAAGCGGACCACGTGTCCTAGTTAAGCTGCACCTCAACCTTAGGCTCTGGCCTAGCCAAGATGTCGGGACAGGGGTCTGGCTAGGCGGCCCGGTCGCTAGGCCTTGCGATAGAAAATTGCCCTGATAATTATCAAATCAGCCTCTACTGAGCCATCACTTTTCTAATCTTTTTACTTATAAAACCAGGACGTACATTATCTACACACCACTTACAAACAAACACAATAGCTTACTAACAAGTCCTTGCCGCAAGGCGTGCTTCGACTAAAGTTGGCGCAACCTCCCGTCCCAATTACGTTCACGAGCAGATCAAAATGACACTGAGTATCAGGCAAAAACTTCTAATCGTCTTCTTGGTGCCATTGCTCGGCTTAGGCTACTTCGCCACCACGAATTTCATGGACAGTTACGCCGCCTACAGCGATGCGGAGGCGACCCAGGAGCGGCTCAAAGTGATCGATGCTTTAGGCGGTTTGCTGGATGCTGTGCAAGTAGAGCGGGGTCTGTCTTCTGCAGTCCTCGCTGGCGGGAACCCCGAGTTTCGGGCTCGGCTTCGCGCCCACCGCCCGCAGACAGACGAATCGGCATCCGCACTAACACGCCTGACGCAGCGGCTGCCGGACGACACTTTTAGCAAATCACTGCTATCGGCGCTTACGACGATCAACACAAGCATTAGCTCGCTGACGACGCTCCGCAGTCAGGTCGACAGCGAGAGTATCAGCGCTGCCGAAGCTGTTCTCAGGTACTCAGGGGTCACGGGCGAACTGGTCGATACCATCCGATTAAGCGCTAGCGAAAACAGCGACCCCGTACTGGTCAAGATGCTGCTTTTCATGGGCTTCCTGGTTGAAGCAAAAGAATTCGCCGGCGTGGAGCGGGCTGTTCTCTCCGAAGCGTTCTCTAAACAGGAGTACACCAGACAACTGCTCGCGCGCCACGCTCCTCTCGTAGCAGGCCAGAGGAGCGCCCTGTTCAAAGCCGAGACGCTCGGCCTGCCAGAGCTACAAGCTGGAATTGATGCATTCGAACGCATGAGCGCGAACCGTTCAGTACTGGATATTCAGACCCGCCTGGTCGAGCAGAACGCCGCGACAGCCAGTTTAGGTCTGACCACAACGGAATGGTTCAACACGGCCAGCGAGCGACTCGCGGCTATCGGACAACTGATCAAAGAAGCTGGCTCCGCAACCACCGAAGCCGCGGCGTCGCTTTCCAGAAGCGCTTTCCTGAATATGGTTCTGACTGCGCTGAGTAGCACGGCTGTCGTTGCTTTCGCCGGCGCGATTGGCTGGATAATCCTCAGAGCTCTTACCGTGCAGATCCGCAGCCTGACCTTTGCAATCAAACGCGTGGGCAACGAAATGGACCTCAACACACGCGCTGCAGTTTCCTCAAAGGACGAGCTGGGTCAGATGGCATTAGCGTTCAACGCGACCATGGAGAAGTTCGAACAGGTCATAGAGAAAGTTACAGAGACCAGCGTGGAACTGGCCTCCTCTGCCGAGGAAACGTCAGCCATCGCCGAGCAGACCACGCAGACCATGCAGATACAGCAAGCGGAAACCGAACAACTGGCGACGGCTATCAACGAGATGGCGGCCACTATCCAGGAAGTCTCGAGAAATACCGATCTGGCGCGCGAAACTGCCGGCCAAGCCCAGACAAATGCGCAGCAAGGACAGGCCGTCGTCGGTGCGGCGGTCAAGGCAATCGCCGCGGTCGAGCATTACGTCAACGAGTCGGTAGAGGCGGTACGTACGCTGGCCAAGGACAGCGAAGCCATCAGCCAGGTGCTTGATGTTATCGAGTCCGTGGCAGAACAGACCAACCTGCTGGCTCTGAATGCCGCGATTGAAGCCGCGCGGGCCGGCGAACACGGTCGCGGTTTTGCCGTCGTCGCCGATGAGGTCCGCACGCTGGCTCGAAAAACCCAGCAAAGTACTGAAGAGATAAAGGTGATTATCCAGAAAGTACGCGAGGGTGCTGGCAAAGTGGCCGCCCATATCGAACACAGCCAAAGCGGGACGCAGGATGCGGTGCTTCAGGCTGAAGCAGCCGGAGCGGCACTAGAGTCGATGGGCCTCTCGAGCAACCGCATCGTCGGCATGAACATCGAGATCGCAGGCGCAGTAGAACAGCAGAGCAGCGTTGCGGAGGAGATAAACAGGAACATCAGCAACATCAACCACTCTTTCGAGGAGACAACCCAGGGGTCGGCGCAAGCAGCTGTAGCGAGTGAAAATCTGGCGAAGATGGCTACCGAGCTTCAGTTGCTTGTGGGCGAGTTCAGGACAAGAGGGAAAATCTGATAATTAGCTGCACCCAACCTAACCCGGATTTCTCATAGTAGTCCCTGATGGGCAGATGCCTGAGGATATCCCGTTTTCCGGCGTCTCGTTCGGGGTTTTTTGATCAGATATTAATCAATTCCTGATGTGCAGACACAATTCCCCCTTTCCCCCATTACTGACGGGCCGGGGGAGCCCGCTGATCTAGGTGGGCACCAGCCGCTGAACCAGGGCTGATAATTCTGTCTTATACGGATAGCTATCACTCATCAACACCCGGATTCGGCGGGTATTGCGGATGATCACAGCGCCGACCTTGATCAGTTTCAACCGCAGGGTGCCAGCGCTCATGCGCTCGAAGGGCGTGCTTTTCAGATGCACCCGCAGACGCTCGAATAGGGTGTAGGCAAAGCCGGAGAGTATCAGCCGCCACTGATTGGTCCACCATTGGGTACTCGATGTGCGGTCGGCAAACAGATCCAGCTGCTGATCCTTGATCCGGTTTTCCATGTCACCGCGGGCGCAATACTGTTCGTAGTAGAGCTTGAACCCCTCGTCGTAGCGGGAACTGATCACGAAGCGCGGATTTGGGCCTTCGGGTCCGTACTCCAGTCGGGCGACGACCAGCCGTTCCTTCTGCCAGCTTCGTGCCTTGTAGGCAAAACGGAAGGTGCTGGCCAGCTTGTAACCGTGGTGGTCGTAATATTCCCGAACCTTGTCCATGGCGGGTGCCGCCAGGGCTTCCAGCCGCGTATTGCGCGCCATGCCCACGATGTAATCCACCCGGTTGCGGTCACACCAGGCCAGGATCCGGGGCTTGCAGAAGTGGGAGTCACCCCGGAACACAATACGGGTATCGGGCCAGTAACCCCGGATGAACCGCACCAATAGGGCCAGAATGGCCCAGCTGTGCCGGGCATCCCCCCGGTTACTGGTGCGCAGGTAGCTCACCAGCAGGTGCCGTCCGCAGAAGACATACAGCGGGAAGTAGCAGTGGTGATCGTAGTATCGGTTGAAGAACTTGCCCGGCTGGTCGCCGTGCACCGGAATATCCGTGCCGTCGAAATCCAGCACCATTTCCTTGGGCGGCTCGTCGTGCTGTTCAATGAAGTGGTGCCAGAGCAGTTCATGGGCCTTCACGATGGTTTGCCGGTCCACGGCCTGTTCCATTCGGCAGAGCGTGGACTTGCCGGCCAGGACGGAGACCTCACCCGTGGCGGATTGCAGCGCCTGATCAAAGCGTAGCGCTTCATGGTCATTCAGGTCTTCGTATCCGCCGGCCACGCCGTAGACCCGTTGCCGGACCATGGTATCGAGTTGGTGACGAACCATCGTGGAATCCCGCTGATCGACCAGAGTCTCGGCCAGTCGCTGGGTTAACTGGTGTTGCTTATCGACTTCGCGTAATAACAACAAGCCAGCATCGGAGGTGATGTGGCCTCCGGAGAAATCGGCTTCAATCTGACGGCGGAACAGTGGCGAGAAGGTCAGCTTTTCGGGTACCATTTTGGATGCGGCTTCTGGTGGTTCGTTTTTGGTGTAAGGTCCTGAAATGTTACCACTTTAAGCCGCTTTTTCCTTCCTCCTCATGAGAAATCCGGGCTAAGGGCGCGCGGCCTGCAGCCCGCCCTGTACAGATAGAATTTCTGGTTCTCAAACATTGCTGGGTCGAGCGTCCAGCTAACGCACTCAGGCCCTTCGCTTCAGGGCCCGGTATCGATATGTAGCTGTAGCTGGACACCCATCTCACGCCCTCCCATCTCACATCCTGTCAGCGCTAACGCGGCTTCGCTTCGTGGGCTTATCTGCCAACTCTGCGACGGGTTCCGCACCTCATGGCCGCGACGCCAACAAGCCCTAGCAGGAGGATCATGAGACTGGACGTTTCCGGCACCTGCACGGCGTCAATCTGCTGCAGCGCTGAAAATTCGCCGGTTATCATCGGGAAGCTTCCTGACGCCAGTAGTCCGATGACAGTGAACGTGCCCCCCGTAAAATCATCCACGGGCAATTCCACCGGTAACGTAGAGGGTGTCATTGCAAAAGGAGAGAAATTGAGTACCAGGCTCAGATAATCAACGCCGTTTTCTTCGACCGAGGTGGGCGTGCCGAGAACTCCCAGTACCTCCAGGCCGCTACTGCGAAACGTCGTCGCTGTATTGCCCGGCATGCCACCGTCGAAAACAATATCATTAAGGCTGACCGAGAATTCGAGGACGTCCGTCACTGAAGAAGGTGAGATCGGAAACGGCGAGGTTGGGTCGTAGGCCAGCTGTCCTGAAAAACCATCACCCACCGCCACGGTTGATGGAGACAGCTCATTCACTGACGTTACATTGCCTGAGAATTCATAGTAAATCGGCACAGCCTGTGCCGAGGAAGCCCATAGTAGTGCCGCGCTCAAAAGCATAAAGCTGAGTCTGGGCCGTATTGCCCTCGCATAAGTTACGAACATGGTTGCGCTCCTTACTTGATCGGTGTGAATGCTTCTTCCATGGAACAAAAGATCCGGCAACTTCAGGCTTCATGCCAGACCTAACTAGTGTTTTCTTTTAATATTGCAATTGCAACTAAGGCCAAAAGATGGGCGGGCCTGCCTGAAAGTCGGCCAGGCGACTGAAAGCTCGTCACAGCCTGATTCTCGACGTATTGCACCAGCCACGTGTAATCGTCAATCCGAACCACAAGCAGGCGTTGATTCGGAAACCCGCCCCTGTTGTGGTGAGGTCCATCATCAAGTGAACCGCCAGACTAAAGAGCAAACGGGACATCCTCGAAGGACACACCGCGCGCTCCTAGTGACACTGCTAGTGACGTCTCCTGATAGTGACAGCAAAAAAACCGGTTGAGTGGTTGCCCTGTTAGTGCTTTGCTCTAGCGCTCAGTGCGCAAAGAGTTGCTGCCCAAATAAGGTCGCTCTCATGATTAATTGTTGCGTTCAATTCGAGTGGGTGCCGTGTTAACTCCATCGAGACCGACAGCATCCTGGTCAACGGAGTCGATAGGATCAAGTAGAACGAGCATGGCCGGATCGTCGATCTCAAAGTCATGAATCGCCCCTTCAAAGCTGTCGACCTGATCCAGCGGAATATGGCCGCGATGCTGAAAGCGCAGCAATAACCTCACATAAACGCAGGGAAGAATGCATGTCTGATCGTCCACACGGCCCCTCGCCCACCACCCTCATACACAACAATAAGTATCGGGATGCACACGGCAGTCCTTACACCCCGGTTTACACCACCACGACCTGGCGTTTCGACTCCACTGCAGACCTGCTGGATGTGGTCGAGGGGCGCAAACCCGGCTGTCTCTACACCAGGTATGGCACCAACCCCACCATCCGGGAGCTGGAGCACAGTCTGGCGCAGCTGGAAGTTGCTCCGGCCGCCCTGGCGTTCGCCTCGGGCATGGCCGCGATCTCGGCCACGCTGCTAGCCCATGGCCGTTACGGCATTGTCTGCGTCGGTGAACTCTACGGCGGAACCCAGGAGTTTCTGCACAGCCATTGCCGGGAGCTGGGTATTCCCGTGAATTCGCTGATGCCCCAGGAGCTTGACCAGCTGGGGCCAGTTCTCGACCGGCCAGGCATGCTGGTCTATTGCGAAACCCCGGCCAACCCCACCCTCAGTATCCTGGATATCCGCCATCTCGCCGAGATTGCCCACCAGCACGGCGCCCGGCTGGCGGTGGACAACACCTTTGCCTCGCCGATCAACCAACGGCCGCTGCAACTGGGGGCGGATCTCGTCCTGCACAGCGCCAGCAAGTACCTGGGTGGGCACAGCGATATCACCGCCGGCGCACTGATGGGGTCGGAGGAACTGGTCGGGACCGTTGCCCGCTGGCGCAAGAACCTCGGGCAGGTGCTCTCCCCCGAAACTGCCGCCTTATTGTCCCGCAGCCTGCGTACCCTGCCACTGCGGATCCACCAGCATAATCACAATGCCCAGGCGGTGGCCGAGGCCATGGCCACCCACCCCAGAGTCAGCCGGGTACTGTACCCGGGGCTCTCCGGCTTTCCCGGCCACGAACTCGCCGCGCAGCAGATGGATGGCTTTGGCGGAATGCTCAGCATAGAGGTCGACGGCGACCGTGACGCCGCCTCGCGGGTTGCGGATAACCTGCGGGTATTCGTCCTTGCGCCCAGTCTGGGCGGTACCGAAAGCCTGGTAGGCCAGCCCTGTACCACCAGCCATCACGACCTTACGCCGGAAGAACGGCAACGGCTTGGCATCGGCGACAATCTGTTACGGCTATCTGTGGGACTAGAGGATGCCGGGGACTTGATAGACGATCTGAAACAGGCCCTGGACAAGATCTGAAACGGGTGCGCCGCAAGCCCCGCTGGAGCCACGGCTGCACCCGATACCTGTCAAAGCTCAAGGAAAAAACGCCTTGATGACAGTACCATGGGACGAGCGGCCCAGGATTCGCAGCCCGAGTGAAGGTGGGCACGAACAAGCTTACCCTGCGGGAGACCCGACCATGCTGAAAGTGACGATCTACCGGTACCATCCAGAGTTTGACAATGCGCCCTCGACACAGGCATTTGACGTGCCCGATGAGTTTCGGAACCGCATGGTTCTGGATGTTCTGGAGCACCTGAAGACAGTCGATCCCACGCTGGCCTACCGCCGGTCTTGCCGGGAAGGGGTGTGCGGTTCAGACGGCATGAACATCAACGGGCGCAACCGGCTGGCTTGTGTTACAGCGGTGGCCGAGGTACTGGGCAAGAAAAACGAACTCGCGCTGCGCCCGCTGCCGGGTATGCCGGTGATTCGTGACCTGGTCGTCGACCAGTCCCTGTTTTTCAAACAGTACGAGCGCATCGAGCCCTACCTCATGAATGACGAGCCGATGCCAGCGGGCGAACGGCTCCAGTCACCGGCGGACCGGGAAAAACTCGACGGCCTGTATGAGTGCATCCTCTGCGGGTGCTGCTCGTCAGCGTGTCCCTCCTGGTGGTGGAACCCGGACAAGTACGTTGGCCCGGCCGGACTGCTGCAGGCGTATCGGTTCCTGGCGGACAGTCGGGACACCGCGACCCAATACCGCCTGAGCAAGCTGGAGGATCCGTACAGCGTCTTCCGTTGCCGCAACATCCAGAACTGCACGGACGTCTGTCCGAAGGGGCTGGACCCCATGGGGGCCATCGACCACATCAAGCGGCTGCTGGTCAAAAACGCGCTGTAAGGAGCAGAAACTTTTAGCTGGAGACTGAACAATGCACGACCAGAACCCGACCCCGGAATGGGACCCGCATGCCGACACCGCCCATGCCGAACAGCTTGGAGTCTATGATGAGCTGCGCCAGCGCTGCCCGGTGGCCTACAGCGAAGCCCAGCAGTGGACCCTGTTCCGCCATCGGGATGTGCTGGCGGTTCTGAATGATCACGCAACCTTCAGTAATGCAGTTTCCTCGCATTTGTCCGTGCCCAACGGCATGGACCCGCCCGAGCACACACCCTACCGGCAGTTGATCGAGCCGTTCTTCGGGCCGGATGCCATGGCTCGCTTCGAGCCGGTATGCCGCAGTCTTGCCAAGCGCCTGGTGGAAGACCTTGCAAAAGACACGGAAACAGAACTGATCCGCAGCCTGGCGCAGCCTTACGCGGCGCAGGTTCAGTGCGCGTTCCTGAACTGGCCGGTCGCCATGCACCAGACGCTGAACGACTGGTCGACCCGCAACCAGGCCGCAATTGCCGCCCGGGATAGGGAAGCGCTGGCCCGCTACGCAGAAGAGTTCACCAACCTGATCATAGAGAACGTGCAGGCTAAACGGGAGGCCGGGGCAGACCCGGAAACCGACGTCACCATGCGCCTGGCCACGAGCCACGTTAACGGCAGGCTCCTGCGGGACGAAGAGATCGTCAGCATCCTGCGCAACTGGACAGCCGGCGAAGTGGGAACGATGGCCGCATCGGTGGGCATCCTCGTCCAGTACCTGGCTGAGCACACACAGATTCAGCAGCAAGTGAGAGACAAAGCGGAAAAACTGCCCGAGGCCATCGACGAGATCCTGCGCATCCACGGCCCCTTGCTGTCCAACCGTCGCGTCACCACCTGCCCGGTGGCCGTGGCCGAGCAACAGCTGCGCGAAGGCGAACGCCTGACACTGCTCTGGCCCTCCGCCAACCGGGACGAGACCGTCTTTGAAGGTGCAGGAGAATTCCGCTGGGGCAGGGACCCCGAACAGAACCTGCTCTGGGGCGCAGGTGTGCACGTATGCCCGGGCGCACCCCTGGCGAGGATGGAGCTCCGCATCATTATGGAAGAGCTTCTGGCGGACAGTCATGAACTGAAGCTTTCAACCGCAAACCCGCCCGTATGCGGCGTGTACCCCGCGACAGGTTTCGCGCGGCTGCCAGTCATCTTCCGCTAGGCAGGACCGCGGACAGTAAGCCCAACCTCATACTCAAGGCTTTAATAAGGAAGCTATAGAGCTCGAAACCGGTGACCCCCAGCGCGATTTTTTTACACTTCCGTAAAAGATAAGGCACAGCAAACCGACGCTACACCAAATTCCGCCGTCGCTAACTGGACAGCAGACTCCGGCAGAGTTCAAGAGCTATCCACGGTAGAGAGTTAAACGTGAGTGTACGGCTTGCGAATCCGAAGCATTAACCTGTTAGAGGTAGCCTGCGGATAAACCGTGCCCAGCTATGCAGGACGCGTAGCCGGGCACTTCTCTCTCATACTGTGCGACTCAGGAACAGGAGCCGCAGCAGAAATCCTCGCCGTGCTTGCCCTTCTTCTTTTCCTGAGCTTCGGTTTGCTTCACCTCGGCATTTGCGGATGCCTGCGCGAGGGTGGCTTCGGTTTCTGCGGTTTCTTTCTTAGCAGTGTCGGTGGGCAGGGCCATTCGATTTCCTCTTTGCGGCTTTAACATTCATTTAATTTACATCTTAGGCCGCAACATTGATTAGAGCAAGTGCTCCTGAAGAGATTCTGGTCGGCTCAGATTTGCCAGGAACTCAGGCGTGTATGCAGCAGCGCATTACCGTAAGCCGGAAACTGCACGAGCTCTGTTCGAGTGGGTGTCCTGTTAGCATCTGTCTGTTAGCATCTGTGCCGCACGCTGCGTCAGTCCCGCCTTTCTCTGCGCGCAGGATGCCGCGGCAGGACGGGACGGGACGATTCCAACCGTAAGTCCGGGACCAGGTAACGGCAGCCGATTAAACGCTGGATAAATGATTGACCAATGGCTCAGCCTGCTTAACGGCTCGTGTCTGAACCCGCGCTACGGCCGGGGCGCAGCTTAGGTTTTGGCTTGACTGGGAGTTTTCACTTGGCTGGGAATTTTCAATTGCCCGGTTATCCGTTTAAGGGCGTGATCAACGATCTGCTCTCTTTCCTGCAACTCATGCGGGTGCGCAAGCAGCCCTTCGATCACATAAATCAGCACTCTGGCGTCCAGTAGCGCCTCAGCCAGGTTCACCCCAGCCTTGACCAACTCTGAAACCGATAGCTGCTCTACCATCGTGTGGAAACGATCGTGCCAGGCGCGAACTTTCGGAGAATGACTTACGCGGGAGTGAACGTCCGTCATCAATGAACCGGAACTCTCCACCTGCGCAATTAACATCAGCACTCTGGTTCTGAGCGGCTGTTCCTGCAGCGCCATCACATCAGCGATGGCTTGCGATACGACACGGTTAAGTACCGCAAGCAGGACGTCGTCTTTGTTTTCGTAGTACCAGTAAATGGTATTCGCGGCCACACCCGCGCTTCTGGCGATTTCGGCCATTGAGGTGTTGTCGTAGCCTTTTTCCTTCAGCAGAGCCATGGCAACAAGCTCAATCTCCTCTTTTTTGACCTTCTGCTCCAGATGACGTTTGTTGCGGGCCAAGGGCACTCTCCTATGGGAACTCGTACTAATCGTTGGCTGACGTTCAAGATACAACCAGGTTATCTTGAATGCCAGCCAAGAAGACGTCAGTTCAGTAAGTAGTTTGCGGAAAAGAGGCTTGAACAGATGACAAACGCTAGCTGATCATCAGGGCTCATTTACTCACCAGCAAGCGCGATGCCCAGCGCCCAAGTCACTGCCTGAGGTCGGTCATACGAATATTATTCTTTGCGGAAGCTCATTCGGCGGGGGCACCTCATAAGGATATCCAGCACGTTTCGCGGAAGCGCCCATGTACTCGAGATGTTGGCGGTACGTGCCGTAGTTTTCACTCAGGAAGTCAATGATGAAGGGTGTCAGGGGGGACGGCAATGTCCGCAGTCCCTCACTCAATGGCAATTCGCCCACCGCCGGGAAGATCGGCCAGCAGGCCGTACCCCATCAAGCCGGATGGCGTGGTAAACCCTGCGGGCGCGTCGTTGTTGAGCAGAAAGGTCGCCACGGCGAGTGCGCCAGGGATCGTCAGGGTGTAGCCATTGGCTGTTTTCACACGCGCGGTACGGCGTTCCCCGCGAGCGTTGATCGCCTCGCCCCAGACGTAGGCCGGCATGCGAGCTCTGTCCGCCTCATCCGGCCCCTTGACCAGCAAAGGAACCAGCTTCATCAGTGCCCGCTGAACGAGTGACATGGCAAGCAAAGGGCCAAACACATTGCCAAGCTTCATACCGAGAACAGACAAACGGCTGGCCGGAACATAAACAGTGACATTCGGCACACCCGTTGTGTGAAAAGCCGTTGAGACATCACCCCAGGGCACGGCCACAGCCAAGCGCTCGCCTCGTCCGAAGTCGATCCGTCTGACATCGTGAGCCAGCGGCACCCGGACAATTTTTCCCTCTCGGCGCACTCTGCCACCTTGAGGCGTACTTTCCAAAGTGGTTTTCATTGTGCCCGGTGAGAGGCTGACCGTCGTGTCAAAACCGAGACTCAACTGCGTAGCATCAGGCATTGCCTCTTTCAATGCTGCAGCCACACAATCGGTCGGAATCACGTCGAAGCCAACACCAGGGCAAAGCACTACGCCGGCCCGTTGCGCATCCGGGTGAGCACGGTGTACCGCTTCGAATACGTCGATCTCGCCGGTGATGTCCAGGTAATGCGCCCGTGCTTCGATGCACGCACGAACCATGGGTTCGCTCGTCGCGGAAAAAGGCCCCGCAGTGAGCAGCACCACCGTGACACCGTGGAGTTGCTCCGCGATGCTGGCCGGGTTGCCTAAATCAAAGACGCGGCATTCCAGGTTCAACTCGCCCGCAAGGCGCTCGATCTTGGCTCTACTCCGCCCGGCAAGGATGGGCTTCATGCCCCGCGCGACGGCTTCGCGGGCAATGAGTTCGCCCGTGTAGCCATTCGCCCCGTATATCATGAACGCCATGGTTTGCCTTACTTGAATGGATTGAGGGCGCGACCAGCCAGGTAGCTGAGCCACAGCGGCATCGGCCGCATCAGTGCAGCCATGATCTTGTTGAACGCGCCCGGCACGCATACCGGCTTGCCTGCCATCACCGCAGCGACGCCTGCACGAGCCACGTCTTGCGGCTGCTGCCACATGAACGCAGGCAGATCATTGGCCGTGTCCCGAGTGCCCATCACGTCGTGAAACTCACTGTACGTGAAACCGGGACAGAGTGCCGTGACATGAACGCCGTGGGGCTTGAACTCCATGTCCAGGGACTGCGACAGAATCAGAACATACGTCTTGATCGCCGAATACAGCAGGCTTTCGCCCGGTGGCGACAATGCGGCCAGCGACGACACATTGATGATGCGTCCCCAACCCCGCTCCATCATGCCGGCCGCGATCCGGTGTATCAGCTCAGTCAGGGTGGTCATCATCAACTGGATCTCGCCATTCAACTGTGACCAGGTGGCTTGGGCGAACTTCGAGTGACCTGACAGGCCGGCGTTGTTGACAAGGAAATCGATGCGCCAGTCGAGCTTGTCAAGGTGCTCCACGACTACGCGCGCGGCGTCAGGACTGGCCAGGTCGACCGACAGGACTTCGCACTGAATGCCATGCTCTGTCACCAGTTGGTCGGCCAGCGTCTGCAAGCGATCGCCACGGCGCGCGGCGAGCAGCAAGTCGTAGCCGCTGGCGGCCAGTTGGTGGGCGAAAGTGGCACCGATACCTGCAGAGGCGCCAGTGATCAGTGCTTTACGACGGGGAGCATTCATGGTTTTCAACCTTTCTTACCTCAACGCTGGAATGGCTTGGCGAACGTCAAATGTTTTCTTGCGCGTACCGGTGTCACGCACATAGGGAGAAACAGGTCCTCGAAGGACAAAGGGCAGCGGAACGCGCCGCTGAGCGGCGGTGAAGCCCCAGGTGCCAATGCCCAGATAGAGGTCAGCCCCCACTTGCCTGACTTCATCGACCATGTTGATCGCACCACACATGGACCAGAAGGCCCCATAGACCAACGTGTAGGCGGGACGACCGTCATAGCGAGATGGTGCGATCAGCGTCTCCATCGGGAAGCGCTGAACGGCGCGCCCAAAGTGCGCGAAGGAGTTGTAGCCGCGACCAAGATTATCGGAAACGGGCCGGAATGCCTTGCAGAGCCAGCGCCCCGGCATGAGGGGGTTGTTGATCGTCACCTCACCGATGAACTGGGCCAACTTGCCGGGCTGAGCAAGCAAGCGCGCCGCGAACTCACCGTCCATCTGCTGCATCGTCGGCGAGGGAGACCCTTCAAACACCTTCATGAGTTCACTTACACTCATTGCCATCAGGTCGGATTCCCTCAATGAAGAGGTACTTGCGTTTGTCGTATTCATAATCTTGAACCCCATTCAACTTCGCTCAGCATAGCGGTTTGTTGAACGCGGTTCAAGATATGAGTTTCAGGATGCTCGCCATGGCCGAAAACAAGGGGGGAAGCTGACTCAGAGGTAATTGAGCCTGTCATCGCAAGGCCTGACTCCCGATGGCGACGGTATTTTTCTGCCAGCCGATCATACTCGGCATGGCTGCATATTTGTTTCACGTACATGATTGCCTGGTTTCCAAAGTGGAAACCCTGCTGCCTCAAGGAATCCTAGCCGGCAGCCTTAAACCTCATTCGCCCGACGATAACTACCCTGATAATCAAAAATCCGCTCCTGCACCTGCACCTGCACCTGCACCTGCCAATAGTGGTTCTGCTTCCGGGCAATCACAAAATCGGGCGCCGGCAACAAGGCCTGCATCACACGCACCTCATCAGCGCTGCTGAATACTTGCGGGGCCTGGCCACTCGCAAAACGACGCCCGAACAGCTTGTTAAAGACGTGGCGCTGCGCAGGCTTGCTGAAATCAAACGATTCGCTGAGCTCTTCCCCCTCTTCACCGTGATAGGTGATCTTCAGTTTGCTGCCACTACCATCTAACGAGATCCCGGCGCAGCGGATCACTAGGGCGTCCTTGAGTCTCAGGGCATCCCTTAGCTGATCATCCGGGTCGATGATGGCTTTGTGGCACTGGCCACAGTTGCGGGCCGCGATGTCATTCTCGCCACCGCAACGGGGGCACGCCTTGAAACGGAAGCGGTAATCGCACTGTTGAGGGTGCCCGTTGTGCCCGGCAGGTTCGTCCCCTTCCCCAGGTTCCAGCAGCCCCTGGCAACGGCGCCCGTAGTGCTCAATCACATGGCCGTCGCCGTCTGTTTTGCCCCAGAAGATGTTGGCAAAACCACAGCCCGGGCAGAACACCTGCACCGGCTCACTGTCGTGTTTGGGTTTTGGCTCGCCTACCTCGGGGTGATGCAGATTTACATTGTTGCCGGCGTAATCAATCACCAGGCAGTCGGTTTTGCCTTCGTCCAGGCGAAGACCGCGGCCCACCATCTGCTGGTAGAGGCTGACCGACTGGGTAGGGCGAAGGATGGCGATAAAGTCCACATGGGGCGCATCAAAGCCCGTGGTGAGCACGGAGACGTTCACCAGGTATTTCAGCTCACGCTGCTTGAAGCGTTGGACGAGCACGTCCCGTTCCTTCAGATCGGTTGCGCCTGTGACCAGGGCCGTCTGGTGTTCAGGCAGATACCCAGTAACCTCCCGCGCATGATCCACCGTGGCCGCGAAGATCATCACGCCCTTGCGCTCAGCGGCCAGCTCCATCACCTGCTCAATGATGGCCCGGGTCACACGCTTATGCTTGCCCAGCAGCTGGTTGACGTCGCGCTCGGCGTATTCGCCAAAGCGGTCCTGGGCCAGGGCGGAGAAATCGTATTGCGCCACCGCCGCGTTCACCAGCTCAGGCCGGGTGAGATAGCCCCGGTTGACCATGTAGCGCAACGGTAGCTCGTAGATGCAGTGCACAAAGGGTTTGTCCTGCTCTTCACCAGAACCGCGCACGAAACCCCGGTAGTGGTAGCGATAGATCCAGCCCATGGCCAGACGATAGGGTGTAGCGGTTAGCCCGAGCACTTTGAGGGCATCGTTCTGCTGTTTCAGCAGCTCGATGATTCTTTGATACTGGCTGGTTTCCTCACCGCTGACCCGATGGCACTCATCGATAATGACCAGCGAGTATTCATCTCGGAACTGATCCAGATTCGCCGCTACCGACTGCACACTGGCAAAGGTCACCTGATGCCGGCTTTCCTTCCGCTTCAGCCCGGCGGAGAAGATGCCGCCGCCCAGCCCATAGCTCTGGTATTTGGCGTGATTCTGTTCCACCAGCTCCTTGACGTGAGTCAGCACCAGAATCTTGCGCCGGGCAAGTCGAGCCAGCTCGGCAATAACCAGGCTTTTACCGGCGCCGGTTGGCAGCACAATAACGGCAGACTCATCGGATTGGCGGAAATGCCTCAAGGTGGCATCGACCGCCTCCTGCTGGTAAGGGCGCAATGTGAAAGGCGCATTCATCGTGAGGAGAGCATCATATTGAAGGGAGCATTCATTGCGCAGGGCTGATCGCTATCGGGATGATAAGGCAGCCATACTAACAAATACCGAAGTCGTTACCTGAGCGTCCAAAGAACTTTTCCGGTTTCACCAGTGAGCCCGAGCCATGACCATCGACCGTGAACGCCTCGCCGCCCTGGCGGCCGAACCCCATTGCCAAGGCGGCAGGTTCCGAAACCTGGAGCCTGTACCCCGCCACGGCCTGGGGGATTTCCTGCGCTGGCAGTTGGCCCCCGGCCGCCGTTTTCCAAAAGGTAAACGTTACTCGCTGCTGCGCCCCGACGGCCACTTGCTGCTGAACCCGCCGGCCGCGCCACAACTGACCTGGCTGGGCCATGCGTCATTCCTGTTCCAGTACCGGGGCCTGAACGTGCTGACCGACCCGGTGTTGTCGGAGCGTGCCAGTCCCTTCCGCCTGGTCGGACCGAAGCGGTACACCCCACCTGCCCTGACGGTGGCAGACATGCCGACGATCCACCTGGTACTGATTTCCCACAATCACTACGACCACCTCGACGAAGCGACCGTGCGACAGTTGCACCGACGGTTCGGAGATAGCCTGCGTTTCTGTATCCCCATGGGCCTGCGACGCTGGTTCAAAAAGCGCGGCATCCACAACCTGGTGGAACTGGACTGGTGGCAATCGGCGCCACTGGCCAGCAAAAACGAAGTGTTCTGCCTGCCCGCCCAGCACTTCAGCGGACGCACCGCCACCGACACCAACACCTCGCTCTGGTGCAGCTGGCTTCTGGACATGGACGGCTTCCGGTTCTATTTCGGCGGTGATACCGGTTATGGAAAGGTGTTTCGGGACATCGGCGAGTTGTTTGCGCCCATCGACCTGGCACTGCTACCCATCGGCGCTTACGACCCCCGCTGGTTTATGGCCCCGGTGCACGTGGCGCCGGAAGAGGCGGTCAGAATTCACCAGAATATTGGCGCCAGGCAGTCGGTAGCCATGCACTGGGGCACCTTCGTGCTGACCGATGAACCCATGGATGAGCCACCCAGGCGACTGCGGCTAGCATTGGAGAGGCAAGGGATTAGCGAGGCGGAATTTCGGGTGATGCAGCACGGCGAAGTCTGGTCGTCGCAGTGATTAAAGAGAAAACTGCGGAAACGTCACTGGAGCCCGGAATAACCGGGTCTTCTGCCGGCCAGACGGTACAAAACCGCTAGAAGCCCCCGGACCAGCGCAATGGCCGGCCATAGCAACCAGCTGAGCAAGTACAGGGCCGGAACGAGGATGATCAACCACCCCGCTATCCGCATAGCCAGGGGAGATACACCAAGCACATCGGCGACCCCGGTAAAAAAATCATTGATCAGGCTGGGATGAGTAACCACCAGATACCCTGCCCCCAGAAAAACCGGCCATTTGGCATAGCGGGCACTGCTGAGGATCAGCCGGCCGCCACCGGTAATACGGGCGGCCAGCGCAGCCGAGCGGGTTGAAAGCCCGGCTCCCCGGGTGGTCTTTGCGACCGTGCGACCGGCGCGAAGCACCTTGACCGCGCTGGCAAGCACCAGCACATCCACCGACGCCCAGCCAATATCACCGGCAGAAATATCCTCACCGGTTCGGTAGTCTGACTCCAGTTGTCTGACCCCGCTGGTAAAGAACTGGGCGATGCCTTCGGTCACCCTTTCAGTCTGCACCCACTGGGTCTCGCCCTGATCATCAACAACAAACTGCCCCAGAAAATCATGCCCTTCATCGCGGATAAAATTCACCGCGTACCAGCCCCGTTCTTCCGGCGAGAGAGGCTCGGCGTCTTCCTGTTGAGTGGGCTTCCCGCCCCTTAGCTCCGCGATGTAATCCACGGCGCGCTCATACTGACGGGCTGCCTTGTTCATCCATTCAACGGTATTAACGGGATGATGAATAAAATAATGGATCGGCGGCAGTGCCTGCTCGCTATAGGAACGCAAGACGTCCTGAAACTCAGGCTCGGAAGCATAGAGGGGGAAAATGGTGCGGGCCATTTCGGGGAAGGCAAGCAGTGCCGCCTGGGCTTTAAGGCGTAAAATCGGGTCATCGCCCAGGTCCAAGATGGCAGCCTGCACCTCGATGGGCTCGTCTTCAAGGTTGTCAAACCCGGGCAGAACCTCCTGCGCCCGGATAGAAATGAGCTTCTGCTCGACGGGCACCGGCTGAGACGCAAAACTGGCCAACATCGCCATCAGCAGCGCTACGCCCAGAAACACCATGGCTTTTTTCAAACACCCACCTCTGGCTGATTGGATTCAGCCTCTCTGCCTGAGAATACGTTGTCCATCCTTGCCTCAGCAACGATAAAATTGCTCAAGAAACATGCCGCAGCGGACCTGATGGAGATGTTGGGGGGATGCGGCTTGGGACTTGGGTGGCTCTCGTCTGAATCAGCAAAAAAAGGTAGCATACTAATCAGACTGTGAGAGCTAACGGTTTTTCGTTGAGTGAGATGCTGCGCTGGGTCTCTCTAGCTGCAAACTGTCCTGGGCGGAACAACCTCCCCCTGGGAACTGGGCCGGGGTTCCTGGGGACGTGCTGTGTTTGCGCTCTGTTCGAGTGAGCGGCGTGGTGGCTGGTCGAGTATGAACGGGTTGATGGCGCGGGCGGCTTAGCCGACGATGGCCTGCAGTTCTTGGGGAAACTGATCGAATAAGTCAGTTACTCTGACCCCATTGATCACTACGATCAGACAGTCCAGAAACACGAATCAGGCAGGCGCCACGGGCTGTCCCCTCTTTTGATGCGGTAACACCGGTTAGCAAAGTACCAGACCATTTAACTCTTGCAGGAGAAAAAAGTGTCAGATACCAACATCGAACTTACTTCAACCATTACCGAAAATAACAAACTGGAACTTGCCCTGCGCGAGATCGAGATCCCGCAGCCTGGCGAACACGAAGTGGTCATCCGCATCGAAGCTGCCCCTATTAACCCGTCCGACCTGGGCGTGATGTTCAGCGCAGCCGATATGACGACTGCCAGGCAAGCCGGTAGTGCCGATCGTCCGGTAATCAGTGCCGACGTCCCGGCCAAGTTCATGGGCGCGGTTAAAAAGCGGGTTGGCAAGGCAGTACCCGTGGGCAATGAAGGCGCCGGTACAGTCGTCGCTGCGGGATCATCAGCCGCGGCGCAGAGCCTGATGGGTAAAACCGTTGCGGTGATTGGCGGTGGTAGTTACCGTAAATATCTCTGTGCCAACGTTCAAAGCTGTCTGGAACTGGAGCCTGGTACCACTGCAGTCGAAGGCGCTTCAAGCTTTGTAAACCCTCTGACGGCATTGGCCATGGTAGAAACCATGCGCGCTGAAGGTCACAAAGCTATCGTTCACGCTGCCGCCGCTTCTAACCTCGGACAAATGCTCAACCGCATCTGCATCGCCGACGGCATCGACCTGGTCAATATCGTCCGCAGGCCGGAACAGGAAGCACTGCTGCGCGACATGGGCGCCAAATACGTGGTCAACTCCAGTAGTGACAGCTTTATGGCAGACCTGACCCAGGCACTGATCGACACCGGCGCGACCATCGCATTCGACCCGATCGGTGGCGGTAGATTGGCGAGTGACATTCTCACCTGCATGGAAGCCGCCGTCTCCCGTGACATGACTGAGTACAGCGTATACGGATCTGACATCTACAAGCAGGTGTACATCTATGGCGGGCTTGATCGCGGCCCAATCACGCTAAACCGCAGCTTTGGTTTTGCCTGGGGTGTGAACGGCTTTCTACTGTTCAATGCGTTGGGAAAACTGGGTAAGGAAACCAACATCGCCATGCGCAAACGCATAGCTGCCGAGATCAAAACCACGTTTGCCAGTCACTACACTCACGAGGTATCCCTGGCCGGCGCGTTACAACTGGATGCGATGTCGGTTTACGGCAAACAGGCTACCGGAGAGAAGTTTCTGATCAAACCACAGAGCTGAGGTTTACTCTCTGACCGCAAGGGCATCGCGGGACGCTGGGGTCAGATTGGCGCCAGCGCCTGCGCCTGCGTGAAGGCCGAGCGTGCTCGTGTTTCGATTCCTAATGCCTGCGGCCACATCTATCGAAGGAGTTTCTTATGCCGATGATAGTGCAAACCAGTCTTGTACTCGCCCTTTCCGCCTCGTTACTTGTGGCCTGCGGCGGTGACGCCGATGACAGCCCCACGGCCAAGGCCAGTACGGGTTCACGGAACGCGATGGGGCCTGGTTCGGCAAGCGAGCGGATGGCGCCATCATGACAGCCGACGCGGGTCTGACCCCGTAGCGCGGATTCAGTCGATGGACGTCCCGGGGATGTTTTTCAGAAGCTCGGCATTTGAGGGGTACTTCTCAAGCAGTTCAACCAGCTTTTTCGTGCCCTCCAGCGGTTTGAGACCGCTGAGCGCCCGGCGCAAGGCTCTTATTTTGCCCAGATCTTTCGGATCTAACAGCAGCTCTTCACGGCGTGTACTGCTTTTCGAAATGTCCAACGCGGGGAAGATTCGCTGGTTCGCAACGTCTCGTGATAACACCAGCTCCATGTTCCCCGTGCCCTTAAACTCCTCAAATATAACCTGGTCCATACGGCTGCCGGTATCGACCAAAACGGTTGCCAGAATGGTAAGCGAGCCGCCATTCTCAATGTTTCGTGCAGCGCCAAACATCCTCCGCGGGATCTCCATCGCTCGGGCATCAACCCCGCCAGACATCGTACGACCGCTGCTCTTTCGCTCCGCATTATGTACACGGGAAAGCCTCGTAAGAGAATCAATCACAATCATGACGTTGTGACCCTCGCCAGCTTGCTGGCGGGCGATATCAAGAAGCTCATCGGCAACGCGAACGTGATGAGCATAGCTTTCATCCGAAGAAGAAGCGTGTACCTCAGCCGGGACGCTACGCTTGAAATCCGTGACCTCTTCGGGTCGCTCATCTATCAATAACGCGTAAAGTTTGATCTCGGGATAGGCCTTTCCCACCGCCTGGCAAATGTGTTTTAAAATCGTCGATTTTCCAGACCCCGGCGGCGCAACGATCAAACCCCGCTGCCCCATTCCAATCGGCGTAATCAGATCCATCGCGCGCACCGTGAGTTCTTCTGAACCTGACTCCAAGCGAATCCCCGGCGCTGGATTGATAGCCACACCGTTTAAAAAACGTTTCTGTGGGTCAGCCTCAACCACAGCCTGGGTTTCCTCAGCCACCGGTTTAGTGTCCGTGGTTCGTTTCCGGGTTAAACCTAATGTCTTTCTCGTCATGGCTGTTCGATAGCTCTTGATTGATGGATATTTTCGAAATGGGCTGATAACGCCGACCTGCGAGGACACCCACATTTTAGTTGGCTCTAGCGCTGAGTGCGAAAAGGTTCGCTGGGGTGGGTTCATGTATGGTGGCGATATTACCACCTACGTTGGTGTCCGGAATCATTGAACCACTACAGACTGATTGTTGCATTCTGTTCGAGTGGGTTTCCTGTTAGTACTGAGCGCGAAAAGTGCTGCTGAGGTGAGTGTCCTGTTAGTGGTTTCTCTCGCGCGATCGATTGTTGCGCTCTGTTCGTGTGGGTGTCCTGTTAGTGCGCCGTTAGTTCTGAGGTTCTTAATCAGGAACCAACTGCGGCTTTAGTAATATCACCACCACAGTCGGGGCATTCACTTCGGAGAATCTTTAGTTGGCGAGCGTACTGCTTGCGAAAAAGCCCACTCGCACCGCGCATGATATCAGTGCCGCAGTTCGGGCAACGAAGTGAGTAAACGCTATAATTCATATACGCCAAGATGCTCATACATAAAAAACGTAAAAAAATATCCCAACAAGGTCCACATATACCTGAAGGTGATAGAGTTTAGCTTGAGCACAACGCGTCCTTTTCATTTCAGCCGAAAGCTTTAGCGGTTTAACGGGACACCGACCTCTAATCCGGAGCTCTATTAGCGTGAGTGTCCTGATTAGTGCTTAGCGTAACTGCGTCCGCGAAGAGTTGCTGAGGTGCGTGTCCAGCTAAGGTTCACGACTGATTGTTGCGTTCTGTTCGAGTGGGTGTCCTCTTAACGGAGTGTGTTCGAGTAGGTGCCCTATTAGCTGATCTGGCTGTTCAGGAATGAGTGCAGATATAGTCCCTCGGCGAAGTACCGGTCCAGCGCCGAAACGCACGGCTGAAATTGGTGACATCGGAGTACCCCAGTAGATCGGAGATTTGTCCGATACTCTTCTGTCGGAGAGCGAGCAGTCGCCTGGCATGGTGCTCACGTATCGACTCGACCAGCTCGCGGAATACCATACCTTCAGCCTGCAGTCGTCGCTGCAGAGTTCGGGGCGTGACATTCAGTTTTTCAGCCACCTCGTCCATGGAAGCGAACCCCAACTCCTCATCGAACACCAGGTCCCGCACTTGCTGGACCAATGAACGGCCGCCGCCCAGACGGCCGAGCTCCTCTTTGCATTGTTCCCGGGCAATCCGCGCCGCCACCGGGTCTGCCATGACCAGGGGATAGTCCAGGATCGAGCTGTCAAAAACAAAGCCGTTGAAGCCGCCGTCAAAAGTGAGAGGGCCAAAGATGAGGTGTGCAAAGCGATCCGTGTAGGACGGCTTGGGAAAGCGCACAAAGCCTTGGCCCTTGAGACTGTTTCCCGTAAGCACTGTCGCCATGGAGACAAAGCCGGTCAGCAGAAACATCGCGCCAACCTCACCGAGCCGATAACGCTCGTCCCGCTCGGTCAAGGACAGGCGGACACGATCACCCTCCTGATCGAGACAAAGCTCCAGATCAGAAGAAGGTACGCTGAAATAGGCCTTTGCAATATCAAGAGCTTCACCAAGTGTATTTGCCACCATGGCAGCCTGGCCGATCACGCCGTGGCAGGACACTTTCATCTGCAACCCCATCAGAAAGCCTATGCCGGGTTCTCCGGTCAGCAAGATGGCGCGCTCGATAAGCCGGGCAAAACTGGCCCTGGGCAGGCGGAAGCCGCTTCGCAACAGGTCTTCAATCGCAAGTCCTTCTGCCGACAGCAACTCTGCCACCGGAATATCCCATCGCTCTACCACATCCATCAGCAGCAAAACGTAAGTGCCGGGAACAGTTGGCTGGCTGGACACAATCGAGATGGTTGTCATCGTGGTTGTCGCCTAATGATCGCTTTTTGTCACTTCATCATAGCCCGAGCGGATATGACCTCACGCACAATAACAGCAGATAACCCCAGGTACAGGCGCCTGATTGCCGGCCACAACTGTTTAAAAGGTCAAAACCATGTCTGCTGATACAAGAAACATGACCGATGCGGAGAAAATGGATTACATCCGAAAGAACATCCTCGAACAGGGGCGGGCGCTTCGCCGTCGTCATCCCTGGCTGGAAAAACATCAGAATCTGATCGGGGCAACGATCATGGCCGTGTCGCTGCTGGGCATGATCGCCAGCGGAACAAGCTATGTGCTGGACCTCATTCCCTGGTGGGTTTGCGTTCCGGTAACGGCGATCTTCGCTTCACTTATCCATGAACTGGAACATGACCTGATACACCTGATGTACTTCAAGAACCGTCCCTGGGCCAATGACCTTATGCTGGCGCTGGGCTGGCTTGCACGCGCCAGTACTATCAGCCCGTTTGTCCGGCGTAAGCTTCACCTACACCATCACAAATTTAGCGGCACCGAGAGTGATCTGGAGGAGCGGGGCATCACTAACGGCGAGCGTTGGGGGGTACGGCGATTGTTAATGACCGGTGATAACATGATGGCGGTCTTGCTGCGCCCGTTCACCATGCAGCGCGCCGTTCGCCACTATATCCGGGCTCAAAAACCTGCCTCACGCGACCAAGCCAGAAAGATGAGCATTCAACAGCTGCTGTCCTATGCCCCGCTTGGCAACATCTATTACCTTCTGTTCCACAGTTGGATAGTCGCGCACCTGGTCCTCTTTACCGCCCAACTCAGCGGCAACCCACTCAGCCTGTCAGATGGGCTATCTACCGCACTGGCTGCTTTGGATACCTTTGCGGTGGTGTATATGTTGCCGTCTTTCCTGCGTACGTTCTGCTTGCATTTCATTAGCTCCAACATGCACTACTACGGCGATGTTGAGCCCAGGAACGTGATGCAGCAATGCCAGGTCCTCAATCCCTGGTGGCTACTGCCGATGCAGGTGTTCTGTTTCAACTTCGGCAGTACGCACGCTATTCACCACTTCGCGGTACGGGAACCCTTTTATATCCGCCAATGGACCGCACCGGCAGCCCATAAAGTGATGAGAGAGATGGGCGTACGTTTTAACGACTACGGCACGTTCCTGAGGGGGAACCGGTTTTACAAGTTGGACTCGTCAGAGAAACATCAGCCAGAGGGAGCGCCCGTTTAAGGAAAAAACGAAACCGGGACAGATCTATTTTGCAGTGACTCAAATCGGCTCGGAGTCGTTGGAGAAGCCGATAAAATAAATCTGTCCCGGTTTTCCGCGGTTTTCAGTTCCCTGATTATGTTTCGCTGTTTGGATTCATTAGCTTCATTCCGGCTAAGAATAAGACCCCAGCGGGAAATGCCAAAATCACCCCATACAATTTGAGGTACTCTTGATCTAGAGGGCAGCAACCGAATGGCTCAAAGATCCAGAATCCGCTCAGGCAAAGCAGAGCCCAGCCTGAGGTGGCGAGGATGAGGGACATGAAGCTATGCATAGATAGGGTTGCATGACTTTCGGTCGACGTAGCCCTCCGCTGCTCAAATCCAAGGTAAAGCAAACTTACGAAGGCACAAGTCGCGCTCACAATCCCCGTGAAACCGTTAACTACTTCCCAGTTCAACTTAACCTCTTCATCTCCGCAATGTTTTGTTGCAGCGTGCACAATCTTGAGCGACGAAAGAACAAGAAAGCCGTAGCGAATCTGCGCACGTGCTTATGTAATTTTACCCTGCTGTGCCGAAAAGTAGTAAGCAACGATACTCCCCAGCAGCGTGGCGCTAAAAGCCAAAATCTGCGAAAAATAGGGACTACTGAGTATGGCTGACACGAAAACCCCACCGAGCAAGGAAAAAATGATGGCGATTGCCAGCAATGGTTTTATTCGTTTATTCATCCTCTCAGTCCGGGGTTCGGCTTGACCCAAACCGTTGCATGTCCCGCAGGCGATTCCATACATTTCCTTGCCCTTTAACTCATTCGCTTTAATGCAAGCTAAGCAAGACTGACCCTCTTTTCCTGTAGTGCAAGTGCCTGTTTCGCCACAGTGAGCACAAGGGTATAGATTCGCTCTAATATGCTGATCCACTAGACCTCCCGTTTAGTATGCAACGCCCGGCTCACGCTCCGGTCTAAAGCCGCGAAGCGTCAGAGAAATGGTAAGCGGACACCCACCGCCTCGGGCCGCGTGACTGTCCAGAACCCGCCGCTAAGTTAACTGTAGCTCTTGATGCCGGGACCGCACATTTTTCTCGGTTCAGCTAGAGGGGAGCAGGTCACCGGTTCTTCTCCGTTTGTTCTTTCTGAACCTCGAAACCGAGACAGATCTATTTTCAGTGACTCAAATCGGCTCGGAGCCATTGGAGAAGTCGATAAAATAAATCTGTCCCGGTTTTTCCGGGGCGAGAGAGTCAATGACCTGCATCGAGTCCCGCAAGAGTGTATTTTTTTGTAAAGCGCATGAAAACAGCCACACCTCCCAACATGCTCGCGTCTATAATCCTACCAGCAATTCAATCAGGGGCAGTTAGTCATGAAAGCAGGTGCAATGCTGGTGCTGATGGCCTTACTTGCCGGCTGTGGAGGAGGCTCCTCTTCGAGCGATTCGCAGGAAGACGGCTCCCCCGAGGCCATTTCCGATCCAATCACTGAAGGCTCCTGGTATCGGCCAACGCCACTGGTGACCTGGCAGTGGCAACTGCAGGGCGCTGTCAATACCGGCTATCCCGTGCAAATCTACGACATCGATCTATTTGATAACGATGTATCACTAATACAATCCATACAATCGACGGGCAAGAAAGTGATCTGCTACTTCTCCGGGGGTTCCTATGAACAATGGAGAGACGACGCAGAGGACTTTAATCCAGCAGACCTGGGTCATTCTCTCGATGGCTGGGAGGACGAACGCTGGCTGGATATCCGTAGCACGAACGTTCGCGACCTGATGGCAAAGCGGCTCGATATAGCGGTCAGTAAAGGCTGCGATGGTGTCGAGCCCGACAATATGGATGGGTATATCAACGATCCCGGATTCGATTTCACCGCCTCGGATCAGCTCGCCTACAACCGCTGGATGGCCAACGAAGCCCACAGCCGCGGACTTGCCATCGGTCTGAAGAACGACCTGGACCAGATCAAAGATCTCGTGGAGTACTTCGATTTCGCCGTCAACGAACAATGCTTTGAATACGACGAATGCGATCTGCTGCAGCCCTTCGTTGACGCTAACAAGGCTGTACTGAATGCAGAATATCTGGATAAGTACGTGAACGATGCAATACAGAGACAGAGTTTATGCACCGACAGCGTCAACCGACAGTTCAGTACGCTAGTGCTGCCGCTGGATCTGAACGACGATTTCCGCTACAGCTGCAATTAGTGTGGATATGCAGGGAGAGGGCTGCAGGTTGCGAATAGCGGTTCTCCAAACTGCCCCCAAACTGCATGGGCACCCACATCCTCCTTGGCTCTAGCGCTCAATGCGCAAATCGCGTACTGTTCGGATATACAGTTATTCTGCAGAAGGAACTGCAACTTGCCCCGGTCCCGTAAAACCCAAGTGGCTCTGAGCGCCACGCCCTACTACCACTGCGTCTCACGCTGTGTCCGCCGAGCCTTTCTCTGCGGCAAGGATACATTGACGGGACAGGACTTCTCCCACCGTCGGGCCTGGATTGAAACCAGGCTTCTGCATCTGGCTCAGGTTTTTGCCGTCGAAGTCTGCGCTTACGCTGTGATGAGCAACCATGTACACGTCGTGCTGCATATTGATCAAGCAACGGCAGAAAGATGGCCCTTTCGTGAAGTGATCGACCAGTGGCACAAGCTGTTCAAAGGCTCGTTTCTGAGCCAGCGTTATTGTCGAGGTGAACTACTGGGGCGGGCCGAGTTGAATGCCCTGCATCAGCAGGTAGAGGTATGGCGGGGTCGACTGCAGGACATCAGCTGGTATATGCGCTGTTTGAATGAGGACATTGCGCGCAAGGCTAATCAGGAAGACAACTGCACTGGCAGATTCTGGGAAGGGAGATTCAAGTGCCAGGCCTTACTTGACGAAAAAGCCCTGGCGGCATGCATGGCCTACGTGGACCTGAACCCTATCAGAGCCGGTATGGCACCCTCACCCGAAACCAGCGAGTTCACAGCAGTCCAACGCCGCATTCTGCACCGCGATGGCAACAGTACAACCCAGCCCCATGACCTACACCCCTTCGCAGGCAATCCGCGCGAAGACATGCCGAAAGGTCTTCCTTTCCGGCTGGATGACTACCTGGAACTGGTCGACTGGACAGGCCGCCAGCTGCGCGACGACAAGCGCGGCGCTGTCTCAAACTCCTTACCGCCCATTCTGGAACGCCTGGCTATTGAGCCCAAGCACTGGCTGTACATGAGCCGGCACTTCGAGAGCCGCTTTAAAGGCATGGTCGGTACAGCGTATTCGATCAAAGCAGCCTGCACGAAAATGGGCTACCGGCGCCGCACCGGGCTGGCCGACTGTAGAGCCCTGCTCGGCTGAACCTTCACTCCTCGCAAAACACTTACCAGGGCATACTTGGCGGCTAGCTGCGGCTGAAAAATGGTTCTTGGCTGTTACGGACCGCATCCCATCGCGGTTTCCCCTCTCTCGGTCTGCAAACACAACCATTGGACCATCAGTTACAGGCAACTCGGTACGGAAGCGTTCGAGCACGACTGATTGTTGAGCTCTGTTCGAGTGGGTGTCCAGCTAAGGTCGTCTGACTCAGGTTTTTGCCGTCAACATATGTGCTTATGTTCGAGTGGGTGTCCTATTTAGTTTTGCTGTTCGAGTGGGTGTCCTGTTAGTGGCTCTGTTCGAGTGGGTGTCCTGTTAGTGGCTTCGAAAATGGGCTACCGGCGCCGCAGCGGGCGGGCTGACTGTAGAGCCCTGCTCGGCTGAACCTTCACTCCTCGCAAAACACTTACCAGGGCATACTTGGCGGCTAGCTGCGGCTGAAAAATGGTTCTTGGCTGTTACGGACCGCTTTCAACTGCGATCCCCCTCTCTTAGTCCGCAATTACAACCATTAAACCATCAGTGACAGGCACCTCGGTACGGGAGCGTTCTCGCACGACTCGTTGTTGCGTTCCGTTCGAGTGGGTGTCCTATTAGCAATGCCGTTAGTTGCTTTTAATGGCAGTGGTAGTGCTGCTTGCCTGCGTGGCAGCACTGCCCTTGTGGACTGTCTTTCCGACAGCCGCCTCCATGAGCGAGAGCAGACGAAGCGAACAAAACAAGAACCAAAGTTAGCATTATTTTTTTCATGGTCATTCTCCAGGATTGAAGTGCTAGCGCACTGTTCAACCTCCCTGTCCGTTGCCCTCCAGCTTTCTTGGACACAATCGGAAGAATGTATATGAAAACTACGTAACATGCCATTCTGCCTCAAAACCGGCTTGGTGAAGTTGGTTGCTCTTTTGCAAGGCAGAATGTTGGAACCCACCTGTTCGCATGTTTGCCCCACCAATCCTTGGGCGATACTGACGAGGGGTTTCGTTAACCGCTCTTGCTGAGGTGGGTGTCCTGCTAGCTCTGTGGCAACCGCTAGCAGACAGGGCCCTACGAGCGCCTGTGCTTCTCCTCTGGGAATATTAAGACGGCCCTTCTGGCGCTTGGCCAGCACACTTCCCTGCTTCTTACCGGCTCGGCATGGGTAATCTAAAGGTGGGTGTCCACCTTAACGACTGGTGTCCTATTAGTTACTCTCGATTTCCAGTGTTTCCCTTGTCTTGATAGAAACGTCCTGTCCCTTGAAACCGATTTTCACCATCCCTAAGTCGTGTCGCCGGGCAGAATTATCTGACAAGACGGCTCGAAACAGAGTAAAAAAGGAATAATCGTTCCAGTGGTCAATGTGGAGATAAACAGAGTTTGGTCTTGCCTTGTTTAGAAGCTTTTGGCTCCCGATAACGTAAAAATCCATTGCTAATGGCGCCCCTTGATGTGCTCATATGTCTCGTTAAAAAGCTCTTTGCCTCTACCAAGCCCAAACTGCATTAATGTTTGAGCACAGGCTGGACACCCACTTCCGGTTTTTCCGGACACTTCCGGTTTTTCCGGACACCCACCTTAATTCCTCAACCGCGGCACCGATGTTGAGCTCTGTTCGAGTGGGTGTCCTGTTCGTGTTGGAGTTACGCCGCTAAATCGGCTCCGAATGCTCTTGTCGAACCTGGTTAAGAGGCGGTGCAACCGCAGGAAGGGTCCCTGTTGAGCTGTTTTAGGCTGGGTGTCCTGTTAGTATTCACTGATTGTTGCGTTCTGTTCGAGTGGGTGTCCTGTTAGCTGGAAGCTGGAGCGTTCTGGCACGACTCGTTGTTGCGTTCCGTTCGAGTGGGTGTCCTGTTAGCATGCTGTTAGCATGCGCACGACTGATTGTTGAGCTCTGTTCGAGTGGGTGTTCGAGTGGGTGTCCTGTTAGCAGTTGCTCCACTCCACCAACTGCGTCAACTGCGTGGACACCCACATTTTCCATGCCTCTAGCGCTCAGTGCGCAAAGAGTTGCTAAAGTGGGTGTCCAGCTAAGGTTTTCCTCTCTTAGTCCGCAATTACAACCATTAAACCATCAGTGACAGGCACCTCGGTACGGGAGCGTTCTCGCACGACTCGTTGTTGCGTTCCGTTCGAATGGGTGTCCTGTTAGCGTTCTGTTTTGTTTCTATCAATTACTAATTTCCTGCGGGAATTAACGTATCTATCGAGTCCTTCCGCGTACCTAAACATATTTCACAGTCCTTGGTAGCTGACGCCAATGATAAGCGGCGGCCCGACAGGGGCGTCCGGTGGAGGCAGGCTGTAACGAACTTAAATGCATTGTTAATGCTTAAAATCCTTTTCTATGCGGATTAGAGACCCACCTTGAAACATCTCTAAGGAATTTCCATACGTCATTATCAGCTGGCTTCAGATAGCTTGCCTCAGTTAAATTTTCTCCCATTTTCTCAAAGGCTTCCATTATCCAGCCGGGGCCGTGTCGACTATTAGGTATCTCTAGTTCTGGAAGCCATTGCTCTAAAGCACCAACTGGTACGGCAAAAATTCCATATTCTGCTATATTACTGATTAGCATCGATAGAGTATCTTGATGCTCAAAGGGCAGATCTTTAACACCATGCTTGTTTGGATTAAGTCTCGCATCATCAAAATACTTATTTATATTTCCTCTCAATACACCCCAGCTTTCAATTAATGACCGAGGTATATTGCAAGACTTGCATAACTCCTTAAACTCACCGCCTTTTTTAATTATATCCAAATCCACTATTGCCACTGCCGGTATCCCCATTTCTCTTAAAGGAGAAACTATTCGCCCTATTGTTTGCTTATTTTGAGCATTTATAAATAAGGTATCTCTTACTCCATCGCCACCAAACTGGTTAAGCCTTTCATTAATCTCTTGATAAAACGCTCTATCGGCGTCCGCTTCAGAAACAATTACACTCTCATGAAACATAGCACCTAAAATGCCTGTAGATCTTAATAAAGGGTTCCGCATCATTTCAGTTAGTTTTTCAGATGGCAGATGACGCGCGGTTGCTACTCCATGGTTGTAGGTCAATCTAACTATATTAACTCGTTGGCCTGACTGAATACACCCCATCACAAAGTCGGAGCTGTGTGTTGAAATAAATATCTTGCTTCCTTTTTCCTCAGCTATTTCTCCGAGTACCCTTCCGAGCTTTCTAGCTAAAGGAGGATGTAAAAAAGCCTCCGGCTCATCAATAAGAAGAACCTTATAATCTTGGCTTAATGATGCCGAAATCAATCCGGTAAACGCCTTAACTCCATCACTCATTTTTTCAATATTAGTTGCTAAAGAATGAAAATCTCTAGCCTTCTGGTCGAGCCCTTGCTCTTCGCTATTATCAACTGGTTTCTTGTCTGACAACTTTATTCTGAACTCTGTCATTCCGGTTGGATCAATAACAAAGTACTTCTCAAAGGCACTGAATGTGATGTCTCGAATTCGCTCTCGGATACTATCATCACCAAAAAGTGCCATTAAGTGATTGGTTGGCGATCTTGTTAAATCACCTGCCGGTCTCGGTTCCGTTAGTGCAAAACGCGTTTTACCATCCAGTCTTACGGTATATAGAGAAAGAAAATTCTGTGCAAAATAGTTGTAGTTATTGCGCTTCCCCTCCACGTGATTAATAACTTCTTGAAGGCTGACTTGGTTAATCGCTACCCCCGGGTTGAACAGGTCTACATTTTGAGTGAAAATATGATCATCTTGATGCATGTACCCATCTGGCTTTTCAGTTTCTTTTGAACGCAGCATCCTTAGAATTTCTTCTTTTTTATAGGCCTTAACTTCAATCTCAGATATTATTTTTCTATCAGGCTCCGGGTTCTTGCAGAGCTGCTCCACCTCCTTCAAAAGCATACTCTTGCCTGAATTGTTGGGCCCAACAAAGATATTGATCGGGCCTACATCGAGCGACAATACTGCTGATCCTGGGTTTTCGCCGAAATGTAACTTTAAATTTTTAATCATAATTAACTTAGATATTCGATGAGCGGGCTATTAGCCTAACACTCGCCATAAACGGCGCGAGGAACCAGCGTCCGGCGAGCGTAGGGACCGAATTTGATGGCGTTGCGGTACCTGGGATGGAAAACTGACAGGTCCAGCTTGTGCTCGATCAGGTAATGCACCGCGTGTTCGAAGGTGCCGGGCTGAAGCTGGTCCTGATAGTTGATAACGACCATAGCGTCTTGGTCGTAGTTGTAGTGCTTGAAGCGGGGCATGCTGACCACTCCTTGTCTGTTTGCCCAACTCTACCAAACCAACGGGCGTTTTTCGGGGTTTTTCTACAGCCTCAACGCTGAGCACAGCGGCGACCTTGGAATGGCGACGAAGGAGCCATGGAAAGGGCGTCCGGCGGCCCTCGGCCGCGTACTGCTGCGACTTGTTAATTTTAGTTTCGGGCTGCGCTGTAGCTCAGACTGAGAACCCGCCAATCAGTACCATCCCACTCCCAGGTTTCGGAGAACGCGACTACCGGCCCTTGGGATTGACCAGAAGTGGTGTACCCCTGACCAGTGACTGTGGTGCTGCCACTCGAAGCTTGAATGGTTAACTCAGTATCGTGTTTTTGCCCGCCTTGGGGAAACCAACTCCCATTACGCTTGGCTGACGAGATTGCGTCGATTTGGGATTTCTTGGATTGGACACCACGCTCGGTAGCGACGGTGAAATTGTCTGCCTGGATCCGAGCAAGGTGCTCAACGTCACCCGCGAAAAAAGCCGAGTACCAGTTTTCTCGTACTTGTTTCAGATCTTCTTGATGCATGGACTGATCCCTGTCTTTAGAAATTAACGCTAGCCAGCATGCGCGGCTACGGAATGGAGGCGAAGCCGCAATGTAGTAGACGTCGCCGTGACTGGCATTGTTAGTTGACTACAGTCTCAGGTCTTTTAGCTTTGCCTGGTATTCAACCAAGCCTTCATAGACATGGATGAAATTTCTCATCGTCACCGACGGCGCATCTACGGTCCGCGTAACACCTTTCAGATGCGTATGTGCCTCTTTGTTTCTAGCCGCTTTTAAGCTTCCCAACGCAGATATAAATCTTGCGTACTTCACTTGATCAACGTTTTTCTCAATCTTCTCAACCGACATAAGACCTACGACAAAAACAAGCATTCTTCTAAAATGCTTCTCATACTCAAATCCATATGTTGGCCTCACTACTTTATCAGCAATGTATTTTTTATTGGGCTGAACTTTTAATACGCGGTTGGCACACTTGATAACTACATCATCCATTGTTTCTTCAATCCAACCACAAAGCTCTAACATTGCAAGCTTAGAATAATAAAGCTTCATTTTCTGGCTGCCCGACGAATTGTAAAGCTTGTCGAGCTGTCTTAAATTACTTTCTATGTATGAGCGCGCAATCATATTCTGTCACTTCACCTAGAAAAAACACGTAGCGACTCATTTATTCTAGCTTCCACTTTCTCCTTTTTAGCTACACCACCACTCAAATAGTCTGTCGAAAGCGACCTTGAGCTCTTTAGGTCTTCAAACCTATCCCTCAGATCTTCTCGCTCTAATTTCTCGAGGTGGTCGATATTACTAGCAACCCCGACTAAAAGAGCTTCCAACGTTGATGAACCGATTTTATCGTTCTCATTGATTATTTTTTCATTTATAAGAACGACGGTTCTTTCAAACAACTTTAATTTTTCGTCAATAAAATCAATTTCTGGATTCCTGTTTTTTCTCATGTACTCGTTCAGGAATTTTGATAATATTCCTTTATAACTTTTAAGATCATCATAGAAGGCGAAGAATCTAAGTATCAACTCAACATGCTTAAACCTTTGATCCTCTTTGTCACCCAGCTTATTTATTTTACGCCAATACTTATTCTCGTTAATTTCTTTTAACATAGTATTGAATGTACCGCTATATATGCAATTTCTAATTTCTTGGTTGTTGAGCCTCATGCCTCCAGTATTCAACCTATGAAATATAGTAAAAAGATATTCCATGTGAGTCTTTTTGCTGTGATCACACCTAAGGACCGTTATTGGCAAAGTGAGATTTTCAAGGCTCTGATATAAAATATGGTTTGGAGAGCTTTCATCTCTAAGAGACGAAACTTTTGTACCACTTAGTCGTTTATCTATGTCTTCGAGATTTGACAGTCGCCACTCCTTATCAGTCATGAACCTTATGATCGCAGTCATGCGCTGGAGACCGTCTATCACCTGCCATTTTTGGGTTTTATAGTCTAAGCTAAAGCACATACTTGGTATTGGGAGTTGCTTGATGAGGGAGTCGATAAATCTAGTTTGTGCCGCAGATTGCCAAACCGAATCCCTTTGGAAGTCTGGAGTTATATCCAATATCTCTTTGTCGTACATCCGAAAAAGGTCGGCGCAAGACCTTAACTCATTATAAGCAACGATATCTGAAGGTGGCTGCTGATCATATTCATCATCGAAAAACAGTTCGTCTTCTTCAGTCTCGACTGATTTCTCATCAATTTCGTTCATTTTCTGTCCAATTTAGTATTTTGAAATTTTCATACACCGCCATCGGCGGCAACTAACATTTGTATACGAGCCTAAAGGGCCCCTATCTAAGCGACTGGGCACCTTCCATTAACTTCTAGTAAACCTATGCCGCAAACCGCGCCACGTCAACGCTGTCATGGCTCCGAGCGAAAAAGAGTAATCGTCTAATCGATCGCTAAGACCGATATCCCTCTAAACTACCAGCGCGCCAGTCAGTTGATTCCAAAGCAGATTTAAACCCGTTTGCGAACCCTTCCGAAATAACAGCCTCTGCGCGCGTTGTCCCAGTTGAACCCCAGTTTCAATCAGCTTAAGCTGTATATAAATACAGTACGCAAAGGAATGCCGCGATGGAAGACATCCCCAAGCCACTCCCTCCGAACCCCACCCGCTTTATGGACCGATTCCGTGCATTTATCCGGGCTCGCCACCTGGCATATCGCACCGAAAAAACTTACTGCACCTGGGTCCGTGACTTCATCAGGTTCCATGGCAAACGCCACCCGCAAACCATGGCAGGGCCGGAGGTTGATGCCTGGCTCAGCTATTTTGCCAACGAACGTCAGGTCTCCATTAATACTCGGAAGACGGCCCTGAAGGCGGTGGTGTTTATGTCTCATCAGTTTTTGGAACAGAAGCTCATGGGCCACAGCGACCTCAGCACAACCATGATCTATACGCACGTCGTCGGCACCCACGAACGCGGCGTCAGCAGCCCCCTGGATTCCAGTTCTGTTTAACCCTGCGCAGCCTTTTGCAGGACACAGCCCAAACCCTGTCTAACCCCCCACCCCATAAGTTAGAATCCCCACCCCAACCGCCAACATCGCTGCTCCCCGAGCCCCCATTCGCCATAGCAACCACAGAGCCCCATGCAAAACACCAACAACCTCTCCCACCACACCCCGATGATGCAGCAGTACCTCAAAATAAAGGTGCAGCATCCCAACGAGCTGGTGTTCTACCGGATGGGCGATTTCTATGAGCTCTTCTACGAGGACGCGCGGCGGGCGGCGGAGCTGATGGACATTACGCTGACGGCGCGGGGGCATTCCGGGGGGGAGCCGATTCCCATGGCGGGGATTCCGTACCACTCGGCGGAGGGCTACATTGCCCGGCTGGTGCGGGCGGGCCAGTCCATTGCCATCTGCGAGCAGATCGGCGATCCGGCCACCAGCAAGGGGCCGGTGGATCGGAAGGTCATGCGGATCGTGACGCCGGGGACGTTGAGCGACGATGCGTTTCTGGAGGAGCGCCAGGACAACCTGCTGGTCGCGCTCTGCCATCGCAAGAACAAGTTTGGCATTGCCTCGCTGGACATGTCCTGCGGGCGCTTTGTGGTGCAGGAGATGGAAGGCCTGGAAGCCCTGGGCGGTGAGTTGCAGCGCCTGCGGCCGGCGGAACTGTTGGTGAGTGAGGATTTTCCCTACAGCGAATTGCTCGAAGGCATGAGTGGCGTGCGCCGCCAGGGGCCCTGGCTGTTCGAGGCGGAGACCGCGCACCGGCTGCTGACCCAGCAGCTGCAGGTGCGGGACCTGACCGGTTTTGGGTGCGATGACCTGAGCCTGGCGATCTGCGCGGCGGGCTGCCTGTTGCAGTACGCCAAGGACACCCAGCGCACGGCCCTGCCCCACATACGCAAACTGAGCCGGGAGCGCCGGGAAGACAGCGTCATTATGGACGCGACCAGCCGGCGCAACCTGGAGATCGACACCAACATTCTCGGCGGGCAGCAGCACACCCTGGCCTGGGTCATGGACAAGACGGCCACCGCCATGGGTGGTCGCATGCTGCGCCGCTGGCTCAACCGGCCTCTGCGCCAGCGCGTTCAGGTCGAGCAGCGCCAGCAGACGGTCGCGGCGCTGCTGGATGGTTTTCACTACGAGCCGGTGCACGAGATTCTGAAGCAGACCGGCGACATCGAGCGCATCCTCTCCCGGGTGGCGTTGCGTTCGGCCCGGCCCCGGGATATGGCGCGCTTGCGGGATGCGTTTGCGACCCTGCCCCAGCTGCAGCAAAGTCTGGCCCAGGTTGACGATGCCGCGGTGCGGGAACTGGCCGCTACCGTCAGTGAGTATCCGGAACTGGCCGACCGACTGGAGCGCGCGCTGGTCGATAACCCGCCCGTGGTGATCCGGGACGGCGGCGTCATCCGCGAAGGGTTCGATGCGGAGCTGGACGAGCTGCGCAGCATCAGCCAGAACGCCGGCCAGTTCCTGCTCGATATCGAAGAGCGCGAGCGCCGGGAGACGGGCATTTCCACGCTGAAAGTGGGGTTCAACCGGGTGCACGGCTACTACATCGAGATCAGCCGGGCCCAGTCCGACAAAGCGCCCGCCAGCTATATCCGCCGGCAGACCCTGAAGAACGCCGAACGCTTTATCACCCCCGAGCTGAAAACGTTCGAGGACAAGGCCCTCAGTGCCAAGAGCCGCGCCCTGGCCCGGGAGAAGGGCTTGTATGATGAGCTGCTGGAGCATGTGGCGGGTTTTCTGGCGCCGCTGCAGGACAGCGCCCAGGCACTGGCGGAGCTGGATGTGCTGGCGAATTTTGCCGAGCGCGCCCAGACCCTGCGGCTCTGTCGCCCCGAGCTCAGCGATGAGCCGGGCCTGGAAATCGAGGAAGGCCGGCACCCGGTGGTCGAGCAGTTGATGAGCGACCCGTTCGTGCCCAATGACCTGCACCTGGACGCCCAGCGCCGCATGCTGATTGTGACCGGACCGAACATGGGCGGTAAGTCCACCTACATGCGTCAGGCGGCGCTGATCACCCTGCTCACCTATGCCGGCAGTTACGCCCCGGCCAGCCGGGTACGGCTGGGGCCGGTGGACCGCATATTCACGCGCATGGGCTCGTCGGACGACATCGCCGGGGGACGCTCCACATTCATGGTCGAGATGACCGAGACCGCCAACATCCTGCACAACGCCACCGAACAGAGCCTGGTGCTGATGGACGAGGTGGGCCGGGGCACCAGTACGTTTGACGGGCTCTCCCTGGCCTGGGCCACGGCCCGACAGCTGGCGTTACAGGTGCAATGCTACACCCTGTTTGCCACCCACTATTTTGAACTGACCGCCCTGCCGGATGAGGCGGCCATGGCCAGCAATGTGCACCTGACCGCGACCGAGCATGACGACAGTATCGTCTTCCTCCACAGTGTGCATGAAGGGCCCGCCAGCCAGAGCTACGGTTTGCAGGTCGCCAAGCTGGCCGGTGTTCCCCAGGCGGTTATTGATGACGCCCGCAAGAAGATGCGGGAGCTGGAGACACTGCCGGCCCAGCCTGCGACGGCCCAGGCACGCAACACCGTCAACCCTCAGCCAGCCGCCACCACGGCGGGCCACGTGCAGGGCGATATGTTTGCGTCACTGGAACCATCAGCCATTGAGCGGGAGCTACTGGCGCTGGAGCTGGACGACCTGAGCCCGCGCCAGGCCCAGGAGAAGCTCTACGCCTTGCAGCAGCGCCTGCGTCAGAAGCATTAGGGAGCCTCTGATTAACAGAGGCTCCTTAGAAACAAACAAGGTGAGAATGGCTGGCATCGCCGCGCCAGTGCTTGCGGGCCGGGGCGTCGATCCTTAAAATACCGGCTCTCATTTTTGAACTACGCCTCGCCCGTAACCTTGGCTGGAAATACCAGGATCCGATCATGACTTTTGTCGTTACCGAAAATTGCATCAAGTGCAAATACACCGACTGCGTTGAGGTGTGCCCGGTTGATTGTTTTTATGAGGGTCCGAACTTCCTCGTGATTGACCCGGATGAGTGTATCGATTGCGCCCTTTGCGAGCCTGAGTGCCCGGCGGAAGCGATATTCTCGGAGGATGAGTTGCCGGCGGGGCAGGAGAAGTTCATTGAGCTGAACGCTGAGCTCAGCCGCGACTGGCCCAACATCACCGAGCAGAAGGCGCCACCGGCCGACGCGGAAGAGTGGGATGGCAAGAGTGACAAGCTGCAATATCTGGAAAAATAATCCGGTTCGATTGCCGCACTGCAGATAAGAAAAACGGGAAGCCTGGTGCTTCCCGTTTTTGTTTTGGCTGATCGAAATTCCTACCCCAGAGTAGACGCCTCCGGTAGCGTCTGATTCCGACCCGCATCATGGGCTACAGGCTCACTTTCCCTGGCTAAACCGCAGCAAATCTCACCCAGCGTCTGCAGTGCTTTTTCCAGCGTCGGGTTCCAGGGATTGGCCGCATTGAGCCGCAGGCAGTGCTCAAAGCGGTCACTGGTTGAGAACATCTTGCCGGGATAGACGCTGATACCCGCCGCGCGGGCCCGGTGGTACACCGTTGTGCCACTGCAGTAGGGTGGCAGCTCAACCCACAATACGACACCTCCCACGGGCCGACTCACGGCCGTGCCGTCCGGGAACCAGCGCGCAATCGCACTGCGCAGGCGTTCCATGGAATCCTGATAGCGCAACCTGACCGACCGCAGGTAACGGTCGTAGCCGCCCTGCTCCAGAAAATGCGCGACCGCCATCTGCGGAATCGTCGCTGAGGCGATATTGGTGAAGTACTTCTGCTGCAGTACGGCTTCGCGGTAGCGCCCCGGGTTGATCCAGCCCACTCGCAGGCCCGGCGAGATCGTCTTTGAGAACGAGCTGCAATAGAGCACGTGCCCGGTGGTGTCGAAGGCTTTGGCCGGGCGCGGGCGCCGGTCACCAAAGGTCAGGTCGCCGTAGATGTCGTCCTCCACCAGGGGCACGTTGGCCGCCGCGAGCATGGCAACCAGTTGCTGCTTGCGCGCGTCACTCATGCGACAGCCCAGCGGATTATTGTGATTGGGCACAGCGATGCAGGCCGCGATGGGCCACTGTTCAAGGGCCAGCTGCAAACCCTCCAGGCTCAGCCCGGTAACCGGATCGGTCGGAATCTCGATAGCCCGTAACTCCAGCAGTTCCAGCGCCGAGAGAATGCCCGGAAAAGCCGGCGATTCCAGCGCAACAATGTCACCAGCGCGCGTCACCGCCCGGAGCGCGAGAATCAGCGCCTCCTGGCAGCCCGTCGTTACTACCAGCTCATCGGGACCGGTGGGACAGCCATTGCCGGTCATCCGCTGGGCCAGCTGCCGGCGCAGAGCCAGGTTGCCGGGAAAGGCATAGTCGAGCGTTTGCGCGCCCTGCCGGGCGGCCCAGGCCGTGGCCTGCTGGATTTGTCTGAAGGGGAGAAAATCCGCATGGGGCACCGCGGCGCCCAGGTGAACCAACCGCTTATCCTGCGCGGCGGACAGTAACTCCAGCGCCATCTCCTGTGCCGTTACCGGGGCGGGCCGTGGCCGGTCCTGCTGAACCAGGGGGACCGGCGACTGCGCGTGAGGATGACGCACAAAGTAGCCGCTACGCTCGCGGGCCTCCAGATAGCCGCGCGCTTCCAGTAGTTGGTGGGCCTGCAGAATCGTCGAGATGCTGACGCCGAACTGGCGGCTGAGTATGCGCACGCCCGGCAGGCGGTCGCCCGGCTGGTAGGCGCCCTGGCTGAAAGCCTGCTGAAGCTGGTCTGCGATCTGGCTGTAGAGAATAGTCATAGCTCATGCTAACTGGAATGGGCGGGGCCGGCCCGGCACAGTTGCGGGGCGGACCGACCGGTACAGTCAGCATTTTTTCGAGAGCTGTACCGGTATTTTCGAACACTAGCTGAATCTGTTTCGCTTTGCGACGTTTTCGTACAGTGGTTTCTCGAGACCGTCCCTGAAGAAAACCCGCGAGAATGAGCCAGCGAGAACGCCATGGAAAGCACCACTGCCGAACCCGTACCCAGTCAGCCATACTTTGGCGATCATAATGAGCACGCGCACAATGATGGGCTTCGCCCGGCAACGCGGCCTGAGCCAACACGCCAGACACTCTTCCCTGTGGCCGGGCAGGCTGGGATTTCGCTGGAAAGCCTGCGGGACGCTGAGAACCTGATTCGCAGCCTGGGTTTTAACGTCATGCGGCTTTCGCCGTCCCAGTGGCAAATCGACTGGCCGGATTCTGTATTGAGAATCTGGCGCTACAGTGCGGAGGAAGTCTGTCATTTCGCCCGGGACCAGGCCGGGGATTATGCGCGGCGGGCGCGGCTGAGCAGCGGCGGCGACAACTAGGCTGTTCAGATACGGTCGCCCACCCAGTGCCCGTCGATACCCTTACCACTGCCCTTACCTAAATCAGGAGTCCGTTATGCAGAGCCTGCCCATCTACCAGATTGACGCCTTCACTGATCGGCTGTTCGGCGGCAACCCCGCTGCGGTGGTGCCGCTGGAACACTGGTTGGACGAGCGGCTCATGCAGGCGATCGCCCTGGAGAATAACCTCTCGGAGACGGCATTCTTCGTCCCGGTGGATGATGGCTATGAGATCCGCTGGTTCACGCCGACGCGGGAAGTGCCCCTCTGTGGCCATGCCACTTTGGCCAGCGCCTGGGTCATATTCGAGCACCTGCAACCTACCGGTTCGCGTCTGCTGTTCCGCTCGGCCAGTGGCCCGCTTGCAGTCGAGAAACGGGCAGACGGCTGGCTGGAACTCGACTTCCCCAGCATCCCGAGTATGCCCCGCGACACGCCGCCGGAGCTGGCCAACGCGCTGGGCGTGCAACCGGAAGCCTGCTTTACCGTAGAAAAGGACGCCAATACCCTGGTACTGCTTGGGGACGAGGCGGCTGTGCGGAGGCTGCAGCCGGATATCACGGCGATCGGCGCGATGGCCGATCTGGGATTGGGCATCATCGTGACCGCAGCCGGGACGGAGTGTGACTTTGTCTCACGCTATTTCGCGCCGGCCGGCGGCATCGAGGAAGACCCGGTAACCGGCTCCACCCATTGCGTACTGGCGCCTTTCTGGGCCACGCGGCTGGGCCGCAGACAGCTCAGGGCCAGACAGGTTTCTGCCCGGGGCGGAACGCTCCACTGCGAGCTGCGTAACGTCGGGGATGAGGCGCGGGTCGCCATCGCCGGCCAGGCGGTGCCCTATCTGGAGGGTCGAATTTTTTTACCGTAGAGACTGCTACCGTAGAGGTATGCCAGCAGCAGTAGCAAGGCGCTAAGCATATCCCCAGGAATCGGTCGGTCAGCGTTTGCGGAACAGCGCAATGTTCTTGCGCGGAATCTCCAGCGTCCAGCCCAGGCGCGCGCCCATCAGGTTGAGCGTGGTGGCGCGGTAGAAAATGATGTGGGTGGGATCGCGCCGGTAGTGCCACTGATCAAACCGGTTATCGGACGTCTGAAATTCAGTCATCACCCCAACCCAGCCGCCCGGGCGCAGCAGCGCGTTAAGCATCTCGAACTCAGCCATGGGTTGGTGCAGGTGCTCCAGCACTTCGGTGCAGGTTATAAAGTCGTAGCTGTCTTCAAGCGCGGCCCGCTCGGGGGCGTAGATAGGGTCGTAGCAGCGGACAGTATGGCCGGCCTCCTCCAGCATGCGGGCCAGCGCCGGGCCGGGACCGCAGCCGAAATCCAGCCCGTGAAGCCCGGCGGGCATGCGGGCCAGCAGCGGCGTGCCCAGCCTCGCCAGGAATTCCCGGTAGCGTGGATCGTCCACGTCATTCTGGTGTTTGTCGTACTCGACTTTCTGCGCGTCCAGATCGGGCCACTGCGCAGGCGCCAGGAAGGTCGCCTCGCAAAGACGACAGCGCCAGTAGACCTTGTCCTGCAGGGTCATAAAACGGCGGATGCGCTGGGTGGTGCAGACGGGACAGCGTTCGGGGGCAGGCACATCCAGATGGGCCATCGGAACAATCCTTTGCACGGTAAATCAAACGAACTAAGGAGCCTCTGATTAACTCCTGGATCGCCTCTGGCTTTCAAAGCGGCCCTGGAGTTTATCAGCGGCTCCCTAAGCGTACGCGGCGCCAAAACCGCAACTGGCTGCTATTGTAAGGCATTGGTTCGTTTTAAAAAATGTTTCACTGCCCCTGGGGCTGCCACTCTCCGGTTTCGGTATGCCGCCAGCTTAGCAGCGTACCCAGCAGGTAAAAAACGATAGCACCGGCGCCGCACCCCATCATCACCGCGAACATGGGCCAGGCGGTACCGTCGTGCAGGATACTGACCACCACCCCCGCCAGCGCGCCTGCGCCAAATCGCATGGACCCAGCCATTGCCGAAGCACTGCCGGAAATAGCCGCGAACCGCGCCATGACCAGGGCCATGGAGTTGGCGCTGATAACACCATTGGTACCGACAAAAAGCATGACTGACAACACCACCACGGGCAGCGGCGGACGACCGATCAGCATCAGGGTAAACATGACGCCCGTCGCCACCAGCATCACACACATCGCCAGTCCAAGCATGCGGTGGGAGCCGGTACGCCGTACGAACCTATTGCCCACCACGGTAAAGGCCATCATCGCCAGGATGTTGCAGGCGAACAAGAGCCCATACTTGAGCTCGGACACCCCGTAGAGCTCAATGTAGACAAAGGGCGAGGCCGACAGGAATGACATCATGCCGCCGAAGGCGAAGCCGCTGCACAGGATGAAGCACAGCGACCGTCCGTGTCGTACCAGTGCCCCATAGTTCCGCAACAGTGTCGCCGGCCGGAACGGTATCCGTCGCGCCTTGGCGAGGGATTCACCAATCTGCAGCCGGAACAGCAGGAGCGATAGCCCGGCCAATACCGCCAGTAGCACGAAATTGGCGCGCCAGCCGCTCATTGTCAGGATAAACCCGCCAACGAGCGGCGCCACCAGCGGTGCGATGGCCATGACCATCATGACAATGCCCATGATCCGGGCAAACTCTTCATTGCGGTAACGGTCGCGGACCAACGCCGGGACGGTAACGATGATGGCGGCGGACCCGATGCCCTGCAGGCCGCGGGCCAGGATCAGCTCCGTGATGTCGGACGCCAGCGCACAAGCGATGCTGCCCAGCAGAAAAATGCCCAGCCCGGTGAACATACTGAACCGCCGCCCCCAGGCGTCGGATAACGGGCCGAACACCAACTGAGGCAAGGCAAAGCAGGCCAGGTAGACGCTGAGTGTCTGGGTTACCGCGGCCGGGGACGCGTTCAGGTCCTGGGCAATCGTTGGCATGCTGGGCAGGTAAAGATCGACTGCAAGCGGCGACAGGCCGATCAAAACACCCAGCGTAATGACGAAGCTCTTCTCAGTAGAGTGCTGGGTTTCTGTAGAGCGCTTGGTTTCTGTAGAGGACATGGGCCTTCAGCTATCTGAGGCAGTAGCGAGAAGCACTGCCAAAGGGGCTATTTTAATTAGCTTGCTATCATTAGTCACCTAAAAAACGCAGAAGGCCACCCCACTGCGCTATTGCCGCATCTTCCGACGAAGTTCTGGCGGCAGTCAAATCCTGTAACCCGGCGTTGCCCTTACCCGTTGTTGCTCAGGCTAACGCTCATAAGGCTAGCCGCGGCCCTCGCCGCCGACTTTATCCTTATCCTGCGCAGTGATCTTGTCGATAACGACATCGGGATGATGACGGCTGATCGCGGCGCTGATTTCATGCTCCCGCTGCTCGGGGACATCGACCAGCATAAGATAGGCGCCACGGCGGATGTCGTCGTTATAATCCTGCACCTTCACGTCGAGCACCGACACGCCAATCATTGAGCTTGCCCAACTGCCCAACACGGCGCCCGCCAGTCCGGAACAGATCAGAAGCACGACGATACCCGTCCAGCTCCAATCGAAATCCAGCAAAATCGCGGCGATGGCGCCCAGGATGATACCGAGGGGTGTGCCCCAGATAAGACCGCGCTTCGTCGCGTTGATAACGTCGGACGTCTGCAGGAAAGTGGCGCGGTTGACGCCCATCTCTTTCAGTTTGGCATGGTCCTGTGCCAGGACATGAACGTCGTTTTTCTTGAGTTCCAGCGCCTCAAGTTCGTTGGCAATGTTTACCGTTGTGCTGGCATCGGGAACGAGAAAGTATAAGCGTTGCATAGTGGCTCCTTGGTTTTATTGATTCCCGCCTCCTGCGGCGCGGCATCCAACGGTACAGACACGCAACGGTGCTGACACACCAGCGATGCATGATTTCGCATGCCGCTGTTCCGTATGGCAAGTCGCTACTTCTTAACGCTACTTCTCCTTGTTCTTACCGCTACGTCTACTGGCGAGGGCTGCTGGCGGGTTCAGTGAACTGTCAGACGCAGAACCCACAGCCAGCGGTGACACCACCGCTGGCTCGACAGTGTTAAACGTGTTTCCCCTCGCCCTTGCGGGCGTTTTTTCGCGCTTTTCCCTCATGGCGCCGGGCGATGACGTAAAGCACGAACCCGAGAGCACCAATGACCAGGCTGAGCGTGCCCGCCTGGCCGATGATGGGTTCGCGATCCGGCGAACCGAATATAAGAACCACCAACCCTATCAGGGTAAAAAACAATGACGCTGCCATCAGGACAAAAAGGCTTTTTCGGGGTTCATCCTTGACCACATGCTTGGGGCTATCCATAAGCACCTCCTTCTAACCGCAGTGCTGCATCCTTCTAACCGCAGTGCTACATCCTACTAACCGCAGTGCGACATCAGCTGGGGGGTGAGCCGTTCGCGTCACCCCGAGTCGCGGATGTGCCTCACACGTCCTTCATGCGGAAACCAACCTTCAGCACGACCTGATAGTGGGCGACCTTGCCGTTCTCTATGTGCCCGCGCGTTTCAACCACCTCGAACCATTCGACCAGGTCAAGGCTCTTTGAGGTCCGCGCGATCGCGTTTTCGATTGCGTCTTCGATGCTCTTCGGTGACGAACCCGCGATCTCTACTCTTTTATATACATGGTCTGACACGTCAACTTCTCCTTGTCGTTTGCTGATTACGAGTAACTGACTTATTAGACTACGGTATTTGCACCGGCCACGTTGAGTGCTTCCGCATTACGGTCAGTCAAGACTCGGGTGTTGCGAGACAGGGACGCAGCTGAACGCCGGGTACGCAAGAAGGGATTTCAGAAGGTCTCGAACTGGAGAGTCTGTATCGTTGCCGGGCTACGGCAGTGCCCGGGAACCGAACCTGGAGCAGGGGGACAAAAAAGGGTGGTCCACGCCAGCGTGGAACCAGGACAGGACACTAGACACGAAACGACAAAACCCGGCCTCAGGAGCCGGGTTCGATATCGCGGTACGGAATCAGTGCCCGCGTTTTCGCCTTACCGAAATGCTTTCGCCACCGATCCCCCAGTTGTCTGTCTCCAGCTCGTCAATAGTGACCACAGTGGTAGCGGGGTTCTTGTTAAGCACCGTTTCCAGAAGCTCGGTGACGCCCTTGATGAGCTCTGCCTTCTGATCGGCGGTGGCGCCTTCGCGGGTGATCCTTATATTGACGTAGGGCATCGAAAAACTCCTTTTTCCAGTAGACCTTTAAATCCGGAAGACCATGGCCCAAGGCGGGCCTGAGCCAGTATAGAGCGCCCTCTAAGCTGAACCAAGCCCGTCGGGAACGCGCGTCAGACCGTGAGGTAACCACCGTCGACGTTAACGCAGGTGCCAGTGGTATAGCTGGCCGCGTCGGACACCAGATACAGCACAGCGCCGGCCATCTCGTCGGGCTCGGCGATCCGATGCATGGGGATGTGGGTCATCGCCTGGTTTTTGATCGAGTCGTTCTTGGTCAGCGCGCTGGCGAACTTGGTGTCGGTTAACCCTGGCAGCAGCGCGTTGACACGGATCTTCTGCTGTCCCAGTTCCTTGGCATAGGCTTTTGTCATGGAGATGACGGCTGCCTTGGTGATGCTGTAGATGCCCTGGAAGTGGCCGGGGACCATGCCATTGATGGAAGCGACATTGACGATAGCGCCACCACCGCCTTTCTTCATGAGTTTTACGCCTTCGGCGGACATGAAGAAGTAGCCGCGGATGTTGACGTCGACTGTCTTCTGGAAGGCGCCAACATCGGTGGTTTCGATCGGGCCAAAGTGCGGGTTGGTGGCCGCGTTATTGACGAGGATATCCAATTTGCCGTGCTTCTCATCAATCTGCTTGAAGATGCTGGTGATCTGGTCCATTTCGCCGATGTGGCAGGCGATGGCCTCGGCGCTGCCACCGTCGTTGCGGATAGCCTCGGCGACGGCTTCGCAGCCATCGATCTTGCGGCTGGAGACGATGACGTGGGCGCCGTAGCTGGCGAGCGTCCTGGCGATACTCTCGCCGATGCCGCGGCTCGCGCCCGTTACCAGGGCAACCTTGTTGCTGAGGTCGAAGAGATCTTGCTTGGCCATGTTGTTCTCCTGATAGCGTTCAGTTAAGAAGGTCGAACTGGGGACCTGTTGTTCGGGATTTATTGTCTGGCAGACGCGTCCTACCGGTAGGTGACCATTTTCGCGGACTCTACTTCCAGATGGGCAATGCTGTTGAAGCCCGCCAGCGTTCTTCGGGTATTGGTGCCGGAGCCGGAGTACAGCACCCGGGTAATACCGGCATTGGCCATGACCGCATTGAGTTCCAGCGCCTGTTTGTCGTCCAGGCCCAGCAACCGTTGCACGATCACACTGATGGGCCCGCCCGAGGTGACGACGAGGGTGTCCCGCACGCCCGCTGCGGATTCAAGGGCTGTCTCCAGCCCCTGCCAGACCCGGCCGCAAAAGTGCGCCCAGGTCTCGGTGTACTCGTGGTCGAACTGACCGCTGACCCAGCGCTCCACCGATTCAGAAAAGGCCTCCTGAAACGCTTTGCGCGGCGACGGCGCACGCCCAAGGTCCGCCGCCATCTGCTGCGGATCAGCCCACTCGGGCCGGTGCCGCTGGAGCACTTCCAGATGGTCAAACTCATTAAAAGCGGCGTCGACCCGGGCTTCAGGCAGGTCGGCTTCAAAGCCTTCGGCGATTGCCTCCGCGGTTTCCCGGTGGCGCTCCAGGTCTCCCCGGAACAGCGCGCCCGGCGTCATCACCTGTTTCAGATAGCGTCCGGTAACCCGACCCTGCTGCCAGCCGTGGTCCGACAGCTTGTCGTAATTGCTGCGTCCGAAGCTGGCCTGACCGTGGCGGATAAGATGCAGCGTGGCCATCAGAGTTCACTCTTGTCGATCAGTTTCTGACAGCGCATTTCCAGGTATTTACAGGCGTGGCCGAAACCGGCGAATCGCTTGTCCTGGGTCTGGCCGTGGTAGAAACGGTAGTAGATCTGCTGGATGATCGCCGCCAGACGGAACAGGCCGTAGACCTCGTAAAAATCGAAGCGATCGACCTTGAAGCCCGACTTCTCCTGATAGTACTCGACCACTTCTGCCCGGGTTAACATGCCGCGCTGGTGGGTAGGCTGGCGCCGCATCATCTGGAACGGACCCTCGTCATCGGCCTGCACCCAGTAGGCCAGGCTGTTGCCCAGATCCATCAGCGGGTCGCCCAGCGTGGCCATTTCCCAGTCAAGCACGCCGACAATCTCGAACGGGTTGTCGGGGTTGAGGACGACATTGTCGAAGCGGAAGTCGTTGTGAATGATGCAGGTAGCCACGTCGTCGGGCATTTTTTCCTGCAGCCAGCTCATCACTGCTTCGAAATCGCCGACATCCGGCGTGATCGCCTTGCGGAAGCGGTCGCTCCAGCCATCGATCTGGCGCTTTACGTAGCCCTCACCTTTGCCGATGTTATCCAGCCCTGCGGCCTTGTAATCCACCTTGTGGAGATCGACCAGTTTATCGATGACATTGATGCAAAGCTTGCGGGTGTCCGCTTCGCTGAGATCAAGCTCCCGAGGGAAGTTCTGGCGCAGGATGATGCCTTCGAGCCGCTCCATGATGTAGAAATCAGCGCCGATCACGGTGTGGTCATCGCACAGGGCGATGATGTCAGGCACATAGGGGTAGACCGGTTTGAGCGCACGCATGATGCGCGCCTCCCGCAGCATGTCATGGGCGGACTTGGCGATCCGGCCATGGGGCGGGCGCCGCAGCACGAACGAGCGCGGACCGTAATCGATACGGTAGGTCAGGTTCGATGCCCCGCCCGGGTACTGGGTTATTTTCGGCGTGCCCGCCAGCTCGGGAAGCGCCTGCTTCATGTAGCGGTCGATTGCCGCTGTATCGAGCTCTTCCCCTTCCCGGGTGGTGACGGCCTGGTCAATCAGTGTCATGGCGTGATGTCCTGTTCAGTTCCTGCCTGTAACTTACCGGGGCCTTTCTTAAAAACGATCTGCAGAACGGTCTGACGAACTGCCTGAAAAACAATCTGAAAAGCGGCCCGGCAAGCGTAACGATACGAGAAGACGAACTAACGCTCAGCCCCCGCCGAACTTTTTTAACCAGCGTTTGCTTTCCTGGCCCATCAGCCAGTTGAACACGGGGGGCGTGTAACGCTTGATGTACCACAAGCGGCGTTCGGTCGCGTGTGGCAGCACCCAGAACTCACCCTTTTTCACCGCCCGGAAAATATCATCAGCAACGTTATCAGCGGTGATCTTCGAGCGCTTCATCAGCTTGCCCACGTTCTGCTGGATGCCGGGGATATCCGAGCGCATGGTGGCGGTCAGGTTGGTCTGGAAGAACGCCGGGCACACAGCGTGAACGCTGATGCCGCTGTCAGCCAGCTCCTGGCGCAAGGTTTCCGACAGGGCGATAACGCCAGCTTTGGAAACGTTGTAGCTGCCCATCATCGGCGCGAGCATCAGGCCGGCCATGGAGGCGATATTAACCAGGCTGCCACTACCCTGCTTTTTCATCAGCGGTGTGAACACCTTGCAGCCACGTACCACGCCGAGCACGTTGATATCGAGAATCCACTCCCAGTCTTCAAGCGTCGTGTCTTCGATACGCCCCGCTGACGCTACCCCGGCGTTGTTAACCACGACATCGACACCGCCCCACTCTTTTTCCAGCTGATCGCGGACCCGCTCCAGGTCGCTGATGCGGCGCACATCGCAGTTGATGAACTGGGCCACGGCGCCGGCTGCGTTCAGTTCTTTCTCGACTTCGGCGCCCTGTTCGGGATTGATATCGCCGATGCACACGCGAGCCCCTTCCCGGGCATAGCGAAGCGCGATGGCACGGCCCAGGCCGCTGGCACCGCCGGTGATAAATACACGTTGGGTCATGGGTCAGTCCCTGTTCGGATTCAAATGGCTGAAAAAGTGAAGCCGCCCTTTCGGCGGCGGTGTTCTGAAAGGCCCGAACCTCGTGCTCGGACCCCGTTAAGCAAAATACCTGATCAGCGCTTGCGGTGTTTGTTCAGCTCAAGCTTGGCCACGAGCGCACGGTGGACCTCATCGGGTCCATCCGCCAGGCGCAGGGATCGAGCATACCCGTAGGCGGAGGCCAACGGGAAGTCATCACTGACACCGCCACCGCCGTGAATCTGGATGGCCTGGTCGACAATGGTACAGAGCATGGAGGGCACGACCGCCTTGATCTGGGAGACCTCACTCAAAGCACCGAGAATGCCTTTTGTGTCCAGCAGCCAGGCGGTTTTCAAGGTTAGCAGGCGCGCCTGTTCGATGCTCATGCGGGCGTTGGCGATGATATCCGGGTTACCCCCCAGCTTGGCCAGCGGCCGGCCGAACGCTTCGCGGGAGAGGGCCCGTTGGATCAGTTGCTCCAGCACCCGCTCGGCGGCGCCGATAGCCCGCATACAGTGGTGGACCCGCCCTGGCCCCAGGCGGCCCTGGGCAATTTCAAAGCCCTTGCCGGGCCCTTTGATAATCGCGCTCTTGGGCAGACGCACATTGGTGAAGCTGACTTCGCCGTGGCCTGCGGGCTCATCGTAATCGCCAAAAACCCGCAGCATGCGCTCGACTTTAACGCCGGGGGTGTCTTTGGGTACAAGCACCATGGAATGCTGCTGGTGCCTGTGCGCCTCCGGATTGGTCAGGCCCATGAAGATCAGCACCTTGCAGTCCGGGTGGCCGATTCCGGTACTCCACCATTTGCGGCCGTTGAGCACGACCTCGTCGCCCTCGATGGTCGCGGTGGCCTTCATGTTGGTGGCGTCAGACGAGGCGACATCGGGCTCAGTCATGCAGAATGCCGAGCGGATTTCACCCGCCAACAGCGGCTCGAGCCACTGCTTCTTCTGCTCTTCGGAGCCGTACTTGACCAGCACTTCCATATTGCCGGTATCGGGCGCGTTGCAGTTGAACAGTTCCGGGGCGAAAAAGACGCGGCCTGTTTCCTCGGCGATCACGGCATAGTCCGCGTTGCTCAGGCCGGCCCCGCCGTGCTCTTCCTCCGGCAGGAACATGTTCCAGAGCCCCTGGGCTTTCGCTTTCTGCTTCAGCTCCCGAATGATCGGCAGGACCACCCAGCGGTTGTCCAGGCTATGAAGCTCGCGGTAGTAAGCCTCTTCGATGGGATAGACTTCTTCCTTCATGAAGGCTTTTACGCGCTTCAAAAAGTCCTGCCCCTTGGGCGACATTTGGAAATCCATCTTGCGTCCTCTCCGTACTCGACTGAGTGAATGTCTGGCCGACTTAACTGGAGCCCGGCTGGGTTTACTGGCTTGGTTTGCTGACTTGGTTTGCTGACTTGGTTTGCTGACTTGGTTTGCTGAAAAGCACCGACCGGTATTCGGTCTTCAAGCAACACAAATGCTGTGATCCGGAAGTCTATAAAGCGCCCGTGAATAAAACGACTGAATTTTTCTTATCTCGCGGAATAAGTAATACTGATGGATAAGCCGAACGATCCCTGCTGTTGAGCTAGTCCTGCTGGTACAACAGCTGCCGGGAACAGTTGCTGGACAACAATGGTGGAACACCATGGCCCTAAATCGACTCGACCTCAACCTGCTGCACGTCTTCGATACCATCTACCGGGAGGGCAGCCTCACCCGCGCCAGCAAGATATTGCACCTGACACAGCCGGCGGTCAGCCATTCGCTGGGGCGGCTGAGGGATTACTTCGAGGACCCGTTGTTCGTTCGCCAGGGCAACCAGATGGTGCCGACGCCCACGGCACGCCGTCTGGCGGAGGTTGTTCGCCCGGGGCTGGGCCAGATTCAGGGGGCACTCAACCAGTTTCACGCCTTTGACCCCGGCGCCCAGCACAAGGTGTTCAATCTGGGCCTGCGGGACGTGCTGGAATCAACCTTTCTGCCGCCCCTTATGGCCGACCTCATGCGCTACCCGCGCATGGTGATCAACAGCCAGCGCATTGCCAGAAGGGAGATGGAGGCGCATCTTGCGGCGGGCAAACTCGATTTCGCCGTCGATGTCATGCTACCGGTGAGCGAACAGACCGGCCACGAACGGCTGCACCGGGACGAACTGATCGTGGTGGCCCGCCACGGACATCCTCTGGCTAAAGCCGGAATGACCCTGGAGAACTATCTTGCGGCCCGCCATGTGCTGGTGTCCTCCCGTACGGAAGGCCCCGGCATTGAAGACTTCGAGCTCAGCCGCCTGGGCCACCAGCGCGATATCGCCCTGCGCTGCCAGCATTACTTTGCGGCCTGTCGAGTCGCCGCGCAGACCGATCTCCTGGTGACTATGCCGGCGACCTATGCGGGGCTTCTGAGTCGCCATCTTGAAGTCGACCTGTCGCCGGCACCAGCAGAAATGCCAGCCCTTGATGTTCACCTCTACTGGCACCGCCCCCACGAGCGCGAGCCAGCGCTATTATGGCTTCGTGAGCGACTGCACCGGCTCGTTGTGAGCCAGAAGAACGCTGCCCAGCCGAGCGCGCGAAACAGCCGAATCGGTCACTGATTAAGAACCAGCGCAGTCAGCGCGCCGCCGATAATCAGCGCCACGATCCCGTTAGCGGTTGCGCCCCACAGCAATGTCACAGGCCAGGACACTTCAGTCAGGTTGCGGGCGGTGTAGGCGAACGCCAGGGCACCCAGCACCGGCCCGCCTACTCCCACAACAACAAGGCCGACGCCAAAGCCGGCAAAAGTCCATGCGGTCAGGCGCATGATCTGGGCCTGGCGCTCCTCAGCCGCGCCGTAACGCTGCAAAAACAGGCGTGACGTCACCCAGAAACCCAGCAGCAGCAGGAGCACCAGCACAAGCGCGAGAATCAGTACGAGCAATCGGTAGGGCATAGGATTCCAGCTTTTGGGTTGCGAGACGAAGTTTTCCATTCTGCATTAATCTGGCCGTCAGCCCCAACCTCGACAGGGTTTCCTCCGGGATAGAGTTTCCTCCGGGATAGGGCTTTCTCTGCGATAGGCTTCTCACCGGGACCGTGCGACCAGTGGCGCCGACGGCTGGCTTTTTCGGGCCTTAACGCCTAACGTCACCCTTGAGGCCCACTTCGCCCCTGTCACTTCGCCCCTGGCGGCGCCCGTCCAAAGGAGAGCTATTGATGAACAAGACCTGGCAAGTAGCCATTATCCCCGGAGACGGCATCGGGCCCGAAGTAATCGCTGAAGCCCAGGCCTGTCTCGATCGCCTCAATGAACTGGGCGCCTGCGATATTGAAATGACTGCCTTCCCCTGGCCAGCGACGGCCTACCACAGGGAACACGGGCAAATGATGCCGGACGACGGACTGGAGCAGCTGCGGCGATTCGATGCGCTGTTGCTAGGCGCACTGGGTGACCCCGGCCCCGGCAGTGATCCCGACCACTATGTGCTGCCGGACAGCGTCTCCCTCGAGCCCCTTCTGAAAATCCGCAAAGGCTTCGACCAGTGGGCCTGCGAACGCCCCGCGTACCTGCTGCCCGGGGCGCGCCAGTATCTGGCTGATCCGCGTGCGAAGGATGTCGACATGCTCGTCATTCGCGAGAACAGCGAAGGCGAATATGTCAGCCAGGGTGGGCGGATCAGGCCCGGAACGCCCGCTGAAGTGGCGACCCAGGTTGAAGTGTTCACCCGTTTCGGCACTGAACGCATTCTCCGCTACGCCTTCGACCGGGCCCGTCAACGCGCCGCGACGCGCAAGGCCGAGAAGAGAACGCGCGAGTTCAGTCACCGGGATGGCAAACCGCGGGAGTCCCAGGTTTGCCTGATTACCAAGCGTAACGCCCTGCGGCACTGGGGTGACATGTATGTGGAAGTGTTCGAGCAGCTGGCGCAGGAGTATTCCGATGTTGCGGTGCACCACGAGTTGGTTGACGCGGCCTGCATGAAGTTTGTCCAGGCACCGTGGCAGTTCGATGTGGTCGCGGCCAGCAACCTGCAGGGCGACATTCTTACTGACCTGGCAGCGGTACTGTCTGGCGGCCTGGGGGTTGCGCCTTCCTGCAACCTCAACCCGGACGATCGCACGGTGCCGTCCATGTTCGAGCCGACCCACGGCAGCGCGCCGGATATCGCCGGCCAGGGTATCGCCGACCCCCGCGCCATGCTGTTTACCACAGCCCGTATGTTGCGTTGGCTGGGCGAGGAGGACGATGACGCCGCGAGCGCAGGTGACCTTTTGTTCAATGCGGTCGCTGCCGACCTGGCCGAAGCCGCAGGCCAGCCGCCGCGGTCAACGACATCGATCGGCACGGCCATTCGAGATCGGCTGAAGCTCTGACGGCGGCGGGACGCTGTTCCGCAGCGCCCCGCCACGGCTCTTGCTCTCGTCAGTATCGCGCCCCCGTCAGCACCCGGCTTTCGTCAATACCGGCGTTAGCCCTGCACCACATAGCCGAGTTTTTTGTCGACCTGGTTGAAGAGCTTCTCGCCTTTCTGCCAGTGGGCCAGGTTGGCCATGAACTGCTCAATCAGCGCCACCCGCCAGCCGATAAAATCGCCCGCCATATGGGCGGTCATGATGACGTTGTCGAAATCCCACAGTCGGTGCTCTGCAGGTAAGGGCTCCTGCTCGAACACATCCAGCGCCGCCCCTGCAATTCGGCCTTTCTCAAGCGCTTCAACCAACGCCTGTGTCTGAACGATGGCGCCACGGGCGATATTGATAAAGCGGCCCTCGGGTTTCATCGCAGCAAACTCTTCAGGCCCGAACATACCCTCTGTCGCTGGGGTCAGCGGCATGGAGAGCACCACGTAGTCTGCCAGTCCCAGCTGTTCGTGAAGGTACTCACTGGCGAACACTTCCTTGAAGTCGGGATCATCCCGGCGCGCACGTCTTGCCACACCGTAAACCTCCATGCCGATAGCCGAGGTCAGTTTGGCGATCTCACGGCCGATTGACCCTGCCCCGACGACCAGAACGCGCTTACCCAGCGCGCGCTCGGTGTCCCGATGCTTCCACTGGTGGTTGCGCTGGTAGGCGAGCGAGCCATGGAAATCCTTGGCAAAAATCAGAATGGCCCCGAGCACATATTCGGCGATGGACTTGTCGAAAATGCCCTGGGCATTGGTCACGGGAATATCGCTGTCGACCAACTCCGGTATCAGCAGCGCATCAACTCCGGCACTGGTGGCGTGGACCCACTGCAGGCTGTCAGCCGATGGCCAGGCTGCCCGAAGCGCCTCGGTGCGAAAGTCCGTCACCAGCAGTATCTGAGTGCCCGGCAGTGTCTCCCGCAAGGAAGCCTCATCACAGGCTGACCGCACCTCAACGTGGCCGTCGAGCAACTCGATGCCTGGCGGCTGGGGCTCATCGGGTGCGCCAAGTACAGTCACGACCGGTTTCGCTTTTTCCATCATCTTGATCCCTCATCCTTCCGAGTCGCGGCACGGCCAGACCGTGTTGTGTGTAGCCCGGACTCAGCTTTTATTTTCACAGGCCAACACCAATCGCTGCCTTGGCGTACGGTATGTTGACAGCCTGCCTTGTAACCGAGTATTGATGCTGCAAGAGGTAAGGGTCAACCGTTGGCCGGGCAAACCGTAAATTCCCGGCTTGGCTGGCATTTCCCGACTGGACTTTTATCTGGGTTCTACCAGACTTTCCATGATGTAGACACCGCAGCCTGGTCCAGAACAGCCGGGCTGGGCACCAATAAAAACAGATCTGTCATAGCCGCCACTTGCCGTGGCGCGCAAAAAACGGCCGCTGGAGGTTCGAATGGGAACGGGTGAAAACGTTACGGGTCCGGGTGAGGCAAAGCGCCTGTTCAAGTACCGCAAGACCAAAGCACGCTGGCATCCAAGTATGCAGGCCATCCCCGTGCCGGGCATTCGCCGCATGGTCAACATGGCGGCGGAGATGGAGAATGTCATTCACCTGTCCATCGGCCAGCCCGACCTGCCCACCCCCAAGCACATTATTGACGCCAATATCGACGCGCTGCAGGCGGGCCAGACTGGCTACACAATGGACGCCGGCCTGCCGGAGCTGCTCGTCGCGCTGCGGGACTACTACAGCAAGCGCTACGAGCGTGACCTGACCACGGACAATATCCTGGTGACCAGCGGCGCGACCGAAGCCATGTACCTGGCACTATCCGCAACCGCGGCCCCGGGCCGTCAGTTCCTGGTAGTCGACCCGTCGTTTCTGCTCTATGCGCCGTTGATTCGAATGAACGGCGGCGAGGTCAAGTACATCCCGACACGCAGGGAGAACGGCCACCAGCTCGATCCGGATGATGTCATCAAGGCCATTGGCCTGCGGACCTTCGCGGTCGTGCTGAACTCGCCCAATAACCCCACGGGCGCGGTCTACCCTCAGCAGACTATCGAACGCATTGTCGAGGAATGCGCCTATCGCGGCATTCAGGTCTACAGTGACGAAGTCTATGACCATATGGTGTTTGACGAGGAGAAGTACCCCAGTGTGCTGAACTGCGGGGTCGACCTGGATCATGTGATGTGCGCCAGCAGTTTCTCCAAGACCTACAGTATGGCCGGCCTGCGGGTCGGCTGGGTGATTTCCAGCCAGGGCGCCATCAAGAAACTGCGCCGCTACCACATGTTCACGACCTCGGTAGCCAACACACCGTCGCAGTATGCCGGGGTTGCCGCCCTGACCGGGGACCAGAGCTGCATAACGGATATGGTCAACATCTATCGCGAGCGACGCGACCTGATCGTCGACCTGGTGGAACAGACGCCGTACATGGAAGGCTACAAACCCGGAGGGGGGTTCTATATCTTCCCGGATCTGCCCCAGCACGTCGACGGCTCGGACCTTGCCCTGCGCATGCTGAAAGAGACCGGCGTCTGTGTGGTGCCGGGCGACGCCTTTGGCGAGAGTTGCACCAACGCGCTGCGGTTCAGTTTCTCGGCCTCCTGCGAGCAGATTCAGGCCGCGTTTGACCGCATCATCCCCTGGATGCACAAGCAGAAGTTCTAGATGAGCCGCTGCTCTGGAGCCGCACAGCCGGCGCCAGAGCGGTGCTTCCAAACAGCACTTTTGATAAGTACTCCTGGTAAGTACCATCGGCCGCACATGGACGCACCAGCATGGCCACAACAGTGTCTTCCCACCCGACGCCAGACCTGACGACCATCGAGCAGGCCGAGGCGCGAATCCGTCATCGCATTGTCGAAACACCAGCTCTGTTCGCTCACGACCTGTCGGACTATGTCGGCCATCCGCTTTGGCTCAAAGCCGAGAACCTCCAGCGCACTGGCAGTTTCAAGGCCCGCGGTGCCTGCAACTGGATTTCCACAGCAACACCTGACGAACTGGCTCAGGGGCTGGTCACGGTATCAGCGGGAAACCACGCCCTGGCCCTGGCCTGGGCCTGTCAGGACGTGGATACGTCGCTTACCGTGGTAATGCCAGCCAATGCCAGCCCGATCAAGGTCAAGGGAACCCGCGAGCTGGGCGCAGAAGTGCGTCTCGAAGGTGACATCAACCAGGCGGTAGACTTGTGCCGGCACCTTCAACAAACACAGAACCGATGCCTGGTCCATCCCTATAACGACGCGCGGGTCATGGCTGGTCAGGGAACAGTCGCCCTGGAGTTGGTTCGACAGATACCCGACTTCGCACGGGTGCTCTGCCCGGTCGGCGGCGGCGGGCTGATCAGCGGCATCGGTATCGTACTGAAAGCCATACGCCCCGATGTGACACTAATCGGTGTCGAACCTGCCGGCGCCGCTACACTGGCCAACGCCTGGGATAAAGGCCGGGCCGATGCTGCACTTGCCAGCGTCGAGACTATCGCGGGTAGCCTTGCCCCTGCCATTGTCGGACCATTGACCTACGCCGTAAGCCGTCGCGTTGTCGACCAGTTGGTACAGGTACCCGAGGGCGCAATCGCGGAGGCAACATGCCTGCTCATGACGAAGGCGCGGCTCTACTGCGAAACCGGCGCTGCAGTTGGCCTTGCGGCGGTGATTGCGGGAGTCATCCCCAGGAGCGAGGCCCCGACGGTGCTCCTGCTGACCGGCGGCAATATGGACCTGCAGCAGGTCGAGTTCCTCAGCAGGATTCCCTGAAGTACGGGTAGGCTTCGCTGCCCGGTTCCGGCATGATGGGCAAGCTATTTTTTGATTCGTTCCTGTTTCTCAAACATTCAATACGGACAGCATGCATGCCCCTTTTATACCGACTCGTGTTTTCTGTACTCATGATTTCCCTAGTGTCGGGCTGCGCCGGTTTGTCCCCCTACAGTATCAGCGAGGGCGCTCTTGAGCAGTATCTGCAGAGCGAGCTGCGCGCCTTTGACAAGGGCCAGCTTTCCATGGGCTCGCCGCTCAGCCTCAATTTCGACACCGTTGATCTTGATGTCGGCCCCGACGGCCGGGACGTCATCGTTCTGGACCTGGCGGGTCAGGTCGCGCTCAATGTGCTGCTCACCCGTCTGCCAGTTGACCTGACTCTGAAAATAGAGGGGTCGCCGGTTTACGACAACGAAGAAAAGGCGATCTACATACGTCGTCTCAAGCTCCTGGACAGCAAGATCGACTCCCCTTTCATCTCCCAGGATCTCAAGCCTGTGACCGACAGTGCCATGCGCCTGGCGGCCCAATTGCTTGAGACAGTGCCGGTCTATCGGCTTAATGAGTCCGATCTGGGACCGCGCCTGCTGGGCATGATGAACATGGATATCAAAGTGGCACCCGGCCGGCTGACGTTTGTAACCGCTGACGACTCTTAATCACACAGCGATTACCCAGCTGAAAGTGCCGGCGTCGGCCCGCCGCGATTGACCGCGGCCGCGGCCCGGTTGTAGACCCAACTACCGCAATTGGCCCGCCACCACAGGGAATGTGATTTATGGCCGTTGAGCTCACGCTGCTGCAACTGGCATTGGCCAACTTTTTTCTCATGGTGGGTGCCTGCCTGCAGGGTGTCATCGGCTGGGGTATCGGTACGCTGGGGGCGCCCCTGCTTTTTTTGATCAGCCCCACGCTTCTACCGGCACCCATGCTGCTCAACTCTGCGGTACTGACCCTTCTGCTGTTGCTTCGTGAACGCCGCTCCCTGAGCCTGGGACCGCTCCGACATGCGGTCGGCGGCAATATCGTGGGGACAGTACTTGCGGGGGTCACGCTGGTGTTTATACACGCGACGGCCTTCGAGGCGCTGTTCGGCCTGCTTATCCTGGTCGCAGTGGGCTTGAGTATCGCGGGCTTCAAGCCGCAACTGAAACGAAGCACCAGCGTGCTGGCCGGCGGCGCCTCAGGCTACATGGGGACCATCACAGCCGTGGGCGGCCCGCCCATCGCCCTGATTTATCAGAACGAAAAAGGCCCGCTGGTGCGGGCCAATCTTGCGGGCTTTTTCGCGTTCGGGAGCTTTACCGCGCTAGTCACGCTGTACTTCTCGGGCCTCCTCGGTGTCTACCAGCTCAAGCTTTTTCTGTTGACCGTGCCCGGCGTCATCATGGGATTCCTTCTATCCCGCTTTTTTGTACGCCGTCTCCCCGTCCACATTCTGCGACCGCTGATTCTGTCTATCGCCGGCCTCGCGGGCGTTTCCGCCCTCATTCGCGGGCTCCTGTGAGCGCGCTGGGACGTTAACCCACAGGCTGTCCCGGGAGACCTTCCCTTTGCCCTGCAGTTCGGGCTGCAGCGCGACCAGGTCAAACGCCCGCTCGGGGCTGGCAGGATCGACCAGCAAGGTTGGGGTCAGATAGACCTTGGGTGTGCGGTAAAGCCATTTTATGGCTGCCCCATGAGTCGGTGCCACGTACCGCTCCGGCATTTCCCGTTCCAGCCAGGCCCGAAGACGGGGCGCGCGGTTGGAGCCGAGCTTGGGGAAAAGATGATGTTCGACATGATGACTGAAGCGAAAATGCAGTGGATCGAGCCAGCGCCAGGTACGCAGGCTCATGCTGTTGTCGAGCGGATTGTTGCTCTGGGCCTGGGGCCGCAGAAAGTGATTGGTGGTGATGTAGCCCTGGGCGACCGCGTTGGTGAACGCCAGCGGAATAATTACAGTGAACAGCGCCAATGGCCCTGAGACCACGGCAAGGGAAACCCAGGCGGCGCCCAGCAACAGGCTCTGTACGATGGCGCGGCGCCGATTGAAGCCCTGGAATGCCTTGCGGCGCCTGGCCTGGATCCACAGCACCAGTTGCGCGTGCAACGTGAAAGAGTAGGTGTAGAACAGCAGGCTGCTCAAGGTGCGGCCGCCGGGTGCCCGACGCACGAACTTGATCAGGCCAGGCTGGGCAATGTAACGGCGCATGGTCCCGAAGCTGTCCGGATCCTGGTCACCATTATTGGTATTGCCGTGGTGGACCACATTATGCCAGCGACGCCAGAACTCAGGTGTGACCCCCACAGGACCAAAGCCGATCCAACCATGGAGATTCTGAAGCCAGCGCGGCAGGCCAAGTGCCCCGTGCAGAACCTCATGGGAAAGGAATGCCTGTGCGACCATTGCATGGCCGACCAGCAGTGATACCAGGAGGTTACCCCACCAGGGCATCTCCAGCGTCAGGATTGCGGTTATGCCCCCGACTGTAATAGCCAGCAGCGGCAGTGCCCACAGCAGGCGCCAGGGCTGGGGCCTGAAGGTGTCCCTGGGTAATTCCGCGCGCACCCGGTCACGCACCTGGCGCTCGTCGGCGACGCCGTAGGGCACGCCGCCGGTAATACTGGCCGTGGAAGAGTTGTTCTGGCTCATCAGTCGCTCCATCTTTTAGCGTACAGTTGTGCGCTGAAAGATAAACGGCATTTTGGGATAACGCAACTGTTCAGTACGCACTCATGCTTTGTCAAAGCGATACGAAAACATAACTCACTGATATATAGAAATTTAAAATAGATAGGCAAGTGGAACTGAAGGGCTGCCTGCTTCACAGACGGCGCAAAAACTGTCTCGCCTGCACCCTTATTCCGGTACACGCGTTAGTCGGGAATTGAATTTCAGGTAGCGGATCAGAACCAGGGACGGCTGTTTTTGGCAGAGGACGCTTTAGAGAAAGCGGGCGGGCAAGGGGCGCAAAACGGGGCGAAGTCTGACCGCGCCCCGGACACGCCAGCAGCTGCGAATCAGCTACCGGACAAGGTTGTGTCGAGGGGGTCCAGTTCCATCTGCTGGATGGCGATAACCGCCTGAGTCCGATTACGAACGCCCAGCTTACGGAACACGGCTGTGATATGAGCTTTCACTGTCGCCTCGGAAACCTCCAGGTCGTAGGCGATCTGCTTGTTCAGCATACCCTCGGCCAACATACCGAGCACCCGGAACTGCTGCGGTGTAAGGGTGGCGAGGCGTTCGGAGAACTCTTCGGGCTCACCCTGGGTACGTTCGATCTTCTCGGCTGCGCCCTTGGGCAGCCAGACGTCGCCACTGAGGACCTTCTGAACCGCCTCGGCTATCACCGGTAACGGCGCCGATTTGGGGATGAATCCCGACGCGCCGTAGTCGATTGCGCGGCGCATGATCTGGATATCCTCAGAGCCCGAAACCACAACCACTGGCAGCCCGGGGTACTGGCCGCGTAAAAAGACCAGACCCGAATAGCCATGTGCCCCGGGCATGTTGAGATCGAGCAGGACCAGATCGGCGTCCTGGTTCTGCTCAACGATACCCTGCAGATGAGCGATCGTGTCCGCTTCGAGCACAGAGACGCCCTGCACCGCTTGGGAAACGGCCTGGCGCAGGGCTGCGCGAAATAGCGGATGATCATCGGCAATTATGATCTGCTGCGCCATCAACTGTGGCTCTCCTGATATTTAGGGGTTATTCGACAGGCTCCGAAGACCTGCCGGATAACGGGATTTTGCCGCAGCAAGGTCAGGTCTGCGAGCGCTCATTGATGAGGTCGTCGACCACGCCCGGATCTGCCAGCGTCGAGGTGTCACCGAGGTTGTCGTAGTCGTTCGCGGCGATTTTACGCAGAATGCGACGCATGATCTTGCCAGAACGCGTCTTCGGCAAGCCGGGCGCCCACTGGATAATGTCGGGCGAGGCAATGGGGCCGATTTCCTTGCGCACCCATTGAACGAGCTCTTTGCGCAACTCTTCACTGGGCTCCTGGCCGTGCATCAGGGTGACATACACGTAAATGCCCTGCCCTTTGATGTCGTGGGGATAACCAACCACCGCCGCTTCGGCGACTTTTGGATGGGCAACCAGCGCGCTCTCAACCTCAGCGGTTCCGAGCCTGTGCCCCGAGACATTCAGCACATCGTCCACCCGACCTGTAATCCAGTAGTAGCCGTCTTCGTCCCGACGCGCGCCGTCACCGGTGAAATAGGTACCGGGGTAGGTACTGAAATACGTCTGGATGAAGCGCTCATGGTCGCCAAAGATGGTGCGCATCTGGCCCGGCCAGCTATCGAGGATAACGAGGTTTCCCTCCGCGGTGCCTTCTAACTGATGACCGTCGTTATCTACCAGCGCCGGGCGTATGCCGAAAAACGGTCGCGTGGCTGAGCCCGGTTTCAGTGCGGTAGCGCCGGGCAAAGGTGAGATCAGGATGCCCCCGGTCTCGGTCTGCCACCAGGTATCGACGATGGGGCAGCGTTCGTCGCCAACGACCTTGTAATACCATTCCCAGGCTTCAGGATTGATCGGCTCGCCAACGGACCCGAGCAGGTGCAGGCTGCGGCGCGATGTCTTCTTGATAAACGATTCGCCTTCGGCCATCAGGGCGCGTATGGCCGTCGGCGCCGTATAGACGACATTGATCTTGTGCTTGTCCACGATCTGGCCTAGCCGCGAAGCATCCGGATAGCTGGGCACGCCTTCGAAAAGCACCGTTACCGCACCATTAACCAGGGGACCGTAGAGAATATAGCTGTGCCCGGTGATCCAGCCGAAGTCGGCCGTACACCAGTAAACGTCGCCGTCCTGGTAGTCGAACACCACCTCATGGGTAAGCCCGACATACACCAGGTAGCCGCCGGTGGTGTGCAGGACCCCTTTAGGCGCTCCCGTTGAGCCAGACGTATAGAGCATGAACAACGGGTCTTCGGCGTTCATCTCCTCTGGCGTGCAGGTCTTGGCTGCCTTGCTGACCAGCGAGCGATAGTCGACGTCCCGGTTCTCATCCCATTCGATATCGGCGCCGGTGCACTTGACCACGACGACCTTCTCGACATTGGCCGCAGCACGGGTTTTCAGCGCCTGTTCAACATTTTTCTTAAGGGGAATCTTGCGGCCGCCGCGAACACCCTCGTCCGCAGTGATCAAAAAGCGCGATTGACCATTCTCAATCCGTGCGGCTAGCGCCTCCGGCGAGAAACCGCCAAAGACCACGGAGTGGATGGCACCGATACGGGCGCAGGCTAGCATTGCCACCGCGGTTTCGACGATCATCGGCATGTAAAGCGTAACGACGTCGCCCTTGCGCACGCCGATATCCTTGAGCACATTGGCGAACTGACAAGTCTCTTCGTATAGCTCCCGGTAAGTCACGTTGCGCGCGACATCCGGATCGTCCCCCTCGAAAATAATCGCGGTCTGATCCCCACGCTTTTCCAGGTGGCGGTCCAAGCAGTTGACCGAGGCGTTGAGACTTCCATCTTCGTACCATTTGATGGAGACGTCGTCCTTGCCGTACTGAACATTCTTCACTTTGGTGAAGGGCTTCATCCAGTCAATTCGCTTGCCCTGCTCGCCCCAGAACGTCTCAGGATCATCCACCGACTGACGGTAAAGTGCTTCGTAGCGGCCGTCGTTCACTAGCGCGCGTGTTTTGAAGTAGTCGTTTACCGGATAAACCTTACTCATCGACAGGGACTCCCTTGCTCGTTGGCTCTCAATTGTTGTTATCGCAAACTTGCTGGTGGATGCTGGCGTGCTGATGCTGGACAGCGAGCCGGCGGCAGCGCCTCTTTACTCACTTTACGCAGGTCGTAGGGAAGTGACCACAAAGCGACCGTCGTCGACTGGTCGATAACGAGGCTCAAGTGGTCCTGAGACTGGGGCACGGGCTCCGAGGGACGCTTGCGAATCAGAAGAGTCGCTACGCTCCAACCCGCGTGCCCTCGCCCTGAAACGTCAACTTCTACCTTCTAACCTTCAGGCTGCCCTCCATACGTTCTGGTCTTCAGAACCAAGACTCCTACCCCGCAGTGTTACATTCGCCCCACGCCAGAAGAATTAGACCAACGTATAGCGCGGACTAAAGAAATCAGTGTGGCACAACGTTCATGCAGCGTAACCTTCCCATCTGAGCGGTATACACTCCCGGCACTGGAAATTCAGCCCCTTGTGGCGGTGTCTTCTGACGCTCTCGCGATCCCGGCTACGCCTGAGAATTACTATTTGCCCATCTCTGCCCGCCACGCCTTGAGTTGACCAGAAAATGAGCAAACAGTAGGCACCCATCAGCGCGAATACAATGCAGGCCTGCTTATGTCACAGGTTGTGTTACGTCACAGGTTGCGGGCCAGCATAAATCTGCGCGCAGGCAGCTAATTCCAGGCAGCAATCAGCGTCGACTAACGAGGTAATCGTCTTGGAGCATGAGTATCACCCGCGCATCGTCAACGACATCAGTGCGCATTTTTATAAATCGTTTGCACTTGAACCGGTCGAGACCGCCCGGCAGCGCCAGGAGATGTTTCAGTTGCGGTATCAGGTCTATTGCCTCGACCGTTCATTTGAAAACCCATCGGATTTTCCCGATCAGTGCGAGCGGGACCTCTATGATGCCCGCGCTGTTCATGGCCTGGTCCGGCACAAGCAATCGGGGATCGCGATCGCGACCGTTCGCCTGGTACTTTCACAGCCTTCCCTGGGTCGCGGTGAGTTCCCTATGGAAGCGAACTGTCTCGACGCACTTAACGGCGAAAGTCGCCACCAACTCGGCGTAGTGCCCCGTGAGCATCTGGGTGAGTTATCGAGATTCGCGGTGAGCCGAAATTTCCGGCGCCGTCTGGGGGAGGCGGATAATCCGGTCGGGGTCAGCGACCGCATCAATTACGAAGACCCTGAGGCCGAGGGCAACCGGGCTTTGCCCTACCTGACCCTGGGCCTTTTTGCACTCATCGTCCGGCTTTCGGTGGCATATGACCTATCCCACTGGATCGCCGTAATGGAACCCGCACTGATCCGCTTACTTCGCCGCTTCGGCATCAATTTCGCGAACGTGGGGCAAACCGTCGATTACCACGGTCGTCGTAAACCCGTGTTCTCGGATATCTCAACGGTGCTGACAGGGATCAGGCGCCAGAGACCCGATGTTTGGAGTTTCATAACTGATGCGGGTCGCTACGACCCCGCCACCAGGAACGCTGCGTCAGAACACAAGCCAAGCGACCGGGATTGGTTCATCCCGCAGATCGAGAGGCGGCGCACACGGGGTTAGTGTCCTGCCCGCCAACTCGGCGGACGGACACACTCCTGGCGGGACTTTGCCTTGCTTCAGGCCACTCGGCGCTTACCGGTCTTGAGGCGATACAGCTTTCGCTCTTTCAATGCGTAGCGATTGAGCCCGGCAAGATGAATCTTGCGGATGTAGTGCTCCCAGTTAATCAGCCCGGAATCCACCGGGAACAGTCTGCGGTCGGCCTCAGTCATGCGCTGGGAGAGCGAGAGCAGCTTGTCGTTATGGAACACATATTCTGGCGAGCTATAGAACGAGAAAACTTCCGCGAGCTTCAGGGTGGTTTCGAGGCTGCCCATGACTTTCAGGTCGTAGCCCTGCCCCAACCTTTTCAGTCCTTTATCCAGCATCTTCAACGGCCGACGCACGCCCGTGGAAACCGCGTTGAATATCCGACGGTCCAGCGCGATAAACGGTTTGGTCGGCTGACTGGGGAACAGCCGCTCGTAAGCTGCAAAATTTTCCTTTGCTTCAGCCATCACGTGGTCGATGAACTCGCCTACCAGCAACGGGTTACGGGAGCCGCTGCAACACTGGTAAATGCGCTGCCGCGAAGGCTCAAGGATCTGCTCCGCCACGGCCATGATTATGCTATTGGCCACGAGGTCCGCAGGGATGACGTCTATAGTGCCACCACGCCGGCCGGGGAAAACCAGCACCTTTTGCTTGGCATAAGCCAGGATCACCGCGTCTGCGACCTTGACACCCTCGATCCAGCCCGGCGACGGCGACTGCAGAGTGCTTTCTATTATGGACGGGCGCAGTATTGTCAGGGTCGAGCCTCGCAGGGCTTTCAGCAGCAGCTGCTCGCCCATCCACTTGGTGAACGTATACGTATCATTCCAGCCATAGTGGTGCGCTTCGCGGATGCCAAGTTCGATTAGCTTGTCTTTCAGCTGGTCGCCGCTGTAGCGGGCTTTAACATCCGCCACTTTATCCAGAAGCACCTTGATCAGGTCTTCAACTTCATAGTAGCCATCTGCGTGGCGGACCAGGCGACCACTGTGCGGCCTGACCACGTCCTCGTGCATGTTGCCTTTATTGAAGCCGTTGACGTAGCAGGTCGACACCTGCAGGACAGGAATATCGCCCGCGTCCCTGGCGAACTCGATCAGATTGCGCAGACACAGCGTATTAATGGTGAGGGCCTTATCCAGCTCTTCACGAAAGTTCACGCTCGCAGCCGAATTGATGACTACGTCAATCTTGCTGGCCAGTGCCTGAAACTGTTTCTTCGACTGGCCGAAAAAAGGCTCCGTGATCTCTCCGGTGACACAGTGCACTTTGTCTTCCAGAAACTGCTCGAAGGCATCGTGGTCACGCAACTTAAGCTGTTCAAATACGGACGAACTTGCGATCTCGTTGACGAAGCGATCACGAGCAGAACGGTGCTTCTCGTTTGCCCGTATCAGAAGATGAATGCCACCAATGTCGGGTATGGTGTGTATCAGTTTTTCAAGGAGGACTTTGCCGAGAAAGCCGCTGGTACCCGTTATCAGGATCTGCTTTCCCTTTAATGCGGACAAAACGCGGGATTCATTCGTTGCGTCCAGACCTGAATCATTCATCGTTCTCAAACTCCTTCAAAAGTGTTGTCCTGCCCAGCCACAGGCGGGCCTCCTGCAGGCTGCCGGTGCGTGCAAGAACGCATCGGCGTCATCTAATGGAAACTGTCGGCACGGTAATCGGACGTGGTCCGGTTTTCTATAGGTAATGTGCGATGCAGCGCCGCCTGGACGGTAAACATGTGTTCGTGCCTGCGCTGATAGCAGGCATGAACTTTTACCTCAGGTAATTAGCTTACGCAAGTACCAGGCCAGATTTTCCATGACTAAACATACCGACCCACCGTGACACTTCCATAACGCATTTGCACTTTTTAGTTGATAAAAAGGGAGCGCACTTGCTGAGAAAAAGGGAGCGGGAGTCGGGCCATGCTCAGGCACCGCAAAAAGGGGGCGGCCGGAGAGGCCGAGAACGCCGCAGAAACAGACTATGACGGTTCGATAAAAACCCATCACGAAGACCCGATGCGAAGACCCTCCGACAGGCAGTTAACCCTTGCCTGGTCAGCGCCAGGTTCAACCGGCGCTGTGCCTCGGCAGGACCATGCCTGAATTGCACTAACCCTGGTCCGGCCCGCCCCTTTAGGCACCAGGCTGGTGCAGGAGCGGAGCATTTGGCCGCGTCATGATTTCTTCTGATCCAGAGTAGCCATGCGCAATTGTTCAAGCAGGCCATTGAGAGACGCGGTACTGGGCTGAGCTTTCAGCTGAGACAGTAGCATTTCCTGGCTACCATATACCTCTGCAGCATAGCGGTGGCTATCGCTGGCCTGTGGTCGCGCAGGTGGAGCCACGAGTTCAGCCAGCTGCTGAAAGTGTTGTGCCGCTGCGCGCCGCTGGGTGTCTGGCAGGCTCTCCCAGCGCATGTTAGCCAGGCCCGTCTGCAGGATCTCTATCATGTCTTCATCCAGGGCGTCGCCCAGAGCGGTAAACCAGTTATTCAGCGTTTCGTAGCGCTGAACAGGGTCAGCCTCGGCATCTTTAAGCCAAGTGCGAAAATGCGCTGGCCATCCGCTTTCATCGGAGGTGTTGGCGCTGGACTGTGCTACGGGGCCAGCTACTGGTTCTGCTACCGACGGGGCCGACGGCCGCGGGGGATGGCGTCTTTCAGTTCGGGTCAGCTCGGCGGTTTTTGTCCGATCGCCTTTACGCTCAACCAGTCTTGACCAGTACGCAGCAAAACCGAGAGACCTTGCCCGGCTGGATGCCAGGCGTTCCTCCAGGGCCTCGCCGGTTTGCCAGAAAGCCCGCGCGGACGGATCGGCTGCCGGACGGTCGACGACGGGGCGCTGCATCGCGACCGATCTGGCGATACCTTCGTCCCGACAAACACAACTCAGATAATTGCAGGTTAGCCCGATATAGCGGCCGACGGCGGTCGAGAAGCGACGATACACGGCCTGCGCGTGGTCATGATCGCGTGCCATGTTGACGACAACGCTCAACTCTCGCCGATAACCGCGCCGATGGAGCAATCGCAGTAAAGAAAATGCATCCGTAAGCGACGTGGGATCTGGCGTGATCAGAACGACCGTGAGATGGGCCGCAGCGATCATATGCAGCGCCGAGGTACGCAGGCCCGCGGCAGTGTCAATGATCACCCGGTCGTAGTCGGCCTCCAGCGCGGACAGCTCCTGCAGGAAGCGCTGTTGCTCGCTGACCGGTCGGTCCAGGCAGTCCTGAACGCCCGATGCCCCGGGCAACAGGTCCAGGTTGTCGCAGACCGGCAGCAGTATGTCCCGGAGCGGAACCCCGCCGGCAACGGCGAGTTCGAGCGTAGCGCTAGGATAAAGGCCTAGCATGACATTGACGTTGGCTAGTTCCAGATCGCCATCGAGCAACAGCGTGCGATAACCCTGCCGGGCCAGGACCATGGCCAGATTGAGAGCGAGCGTTGTTTTGCCGACCCCGCCCTTTCCGCCAGCAACTGTTATAGTCACTGCGCGGCCAGAGGGCGCGACCACGCCGCCGGAGCTATCCTCATGGCGAGGCCGGGTGTCGTCGGTTTCAGTGCGGGCGGTTAAAGACAAGACTGTCACCAGGTGCCGCGAAACAATACGCGCGACCATCTTCTGAAGTGAAGGAGAGGACTATCTGAAGTGAAGGAAAGGACTACTTGCATCGGGCGAATCACACTCTGTGGCCTTCCAGAAAAACAGACGCGCATTACATTTGCAATTATAACGCGACCTGTCGAACAGACCCAGCGGTGCGCGGGCATTTGACAGAGTCGCCTGTAAAATGCTGTTAAACGGCGAAAATTTGGCTACGTTTTAACCTGGTATTCGAGCTAACATCGACAAGCTTATAAACTTTAAGCAATAAATATTTAATTATCCCGATTTCTTGTCTAGTATTCTAAACAGTGGATAAACATTAAAAAACGATGCGTCAAAAGGGATTACCAACATCCCGGTTGATCGGCACTGCGCCAGCGGCAACTGAATTACAGCGCAAGGCGACGGGTCGAAGCAGCGAATAAAAAAAAGCAGGGCACGAGACATCACCATTTTGCTTTTCTGGGGCTCAAGACATGCTGGCAACGGCAGAAAGCGAACTGCCCAGCCTGCCGCAGGTTATTCTACGCATGCTGGATGCATGTGATGAAAATGCGGACTATCAGGACCTGGGCAAGATAATCGGAAACGATACTGCGCTGACGGCCCGCGTTCTGGCACTGGCCAACTCGTCCTTTTTTCGTCGGGGCCAACCTGTCAAATCCCTGCACCAGGCGCTCCTGCGACTCGGCATCGAGAACCTCCGCACTTTAGTTATTACAGCTTCGCTTCGGCAATTCCTTCTTAAACTCGGCGGCGACCAGTGGCAGCAACTGCGCGACTTCTGGCGCCACTCGCTGGCAACCGCGCTGCTCGCCAGAGCCCTCGCCCAACTGACCCGTTACAGCAATCCTGAGGAGGCTTTCCTCGTCGGCATGCTGCACAACGTTGGCGAGCTTGTGATGCTGCACCACGCCGGACAGCCACAGGCCGAGGGCGACGATGCTAGCCCTGTTGTAGCCGATGCGGCTGAAATCGGGGCGAATATGGCCAGCAACTGGGGGCTGAGCCCACTCGCTACGGATGCCATTCGCTATCAGCAGATGCCAGCCTCGAACCTGAGTGACACCGCCCATCTGGTGAAGCTGATCAGCCTGGCGACGCGACTGGCGATGTCCGACAAACACGGCGTCGATGCCGCGCAAACGCTGTTCGGTCTGACCGCCGCCCTGACCCGCGAAATATCCAAGCGCATCGAGACGGAAGTCGACAGCCTTGCTGAAGGCCTTGGCATTGCCCTGGACGCTGACTGCGGGGCAGATAGCGCTCGCGAAAAACTGCTACGCCGGCTGGTCCAGCATGGCATGGTCGACCAGGCTGCACAGCCGCTGATTCAGGCTGAGAACGAACCATCCCTGTACAGCGCCCTCGTTCATGCTGCGGAATTGCTGTGCGAGGGCTCGGCGCTGATCTTCGTGGTCCAGGATGAATGGCTTGTCGCGGGTGCTGTTTCCGGCTGGCCCGAACTGGACCTGCGGCTGCCGCTGGAACCGGTGCGCAGCCTGGTCGCCCGTTGTGTCGCTGCGGGTGCACCTCAGGTTATAGGCCACCCTGACACTGCGGACCTTACCGTCGACCAGCAACTACTGAACCTTCTCGAGAGCCGGGCCGCCTATGCCGTGCCGGTCGTCATTGAAAAGCAGACTATTGGCGTCATTGTAGGAGGTTTCGACACCAGCCCTGACGCCGACCGTCGCGCCCTGCTGGCGTTACTGGCCACCCGTGCCGGACGTGCTTTCCAGGCCATTGGCGAGCGCCAGCCCGAACCCGGGCTCGATTTTGGCTCAGATGAAATGGACTCGCGTCTGCGTCTGCGTCAATTGATACACGAAGTCAGTAACCCGGTGACCGTCATAAGGAACTATCTGGGAACGCTGCAAAGCAGGCTCAGCGAAAACGATGCCGCCCGGACCGACCTCGACGTGGTCACAGAAGAGCTCGACCGCATTGCGACGCTGCTGGTGCAATCCCGTGACCTGCATGAGGCACCCGGGCAGCCGTCCGACACTGTCGATCTGGTGCGGGAGGTGCAAAGTCTGATGGACCTTCTCGACAGCGCACTGTTTGCAAATCACGACATAGAGTCTGACGTTCAGGCCCCTGGTGAACCCGTAGGAATCGCGATGTCGCGCGGTTCGCTCAGGCAGATCCTGCTGAATCTGGCGCGCAATGCAGCGGAGGCGATGCCCGGTGGTGGCAACCTGACTGTCTCCATCCGCGCGAATGTGTGGCAAAACGGCCAGACATGGGCTGAGCTTACGCTTGAGGATGATGGTCCGGGGCTTCCCGAGTCTGTCCGCAGCCAACTGTTCAAGCCACTCACTTCGAGCAAGGGCAAAGGTCACAGCGGCCTGGGGCTGAGCATCGTCAAGCGTCTTGTTGACGCCAGCAACAGCACTATAAGCTGCTATACCGGTACCACCGGCACAGGCTTCCGAATACTTATTCCGGTGGCCAACACCGCCTCGCAAGAGGTCGCTGGACAGTGAATAACTATAGTTCCAGAGTGATGCACCGGCTAAAGCTGTTTAGCCTGATGACTTTAATTAACCTGAAATCCGTATCGCCATGACAACGATAAGGCCCGCCCTAGACGACAGTAGCCAACAGCCAAAGCTGTTGGTTGTAGACGATGATCCCCGCCTGCTCGAGAGCCTGAGTCAGTTGCTGCAGGCCAGCGGATTCGTGGTGGATGCGGCCCAGGGCGGTCGGGCGGCCTGTCGTCAGATTGAAGCCCAGAGTTATGACCTGGTTCTGTTGGACATGCGTATGCCTGACATGAACGGGTTGCAGGTTCTGGCATACCTGCAGAAGGCGCAGATTGATGTGCCGGTCGTCGTGGTCAGCGGTGAGGCATCCTTCGGAACAGTCAGTAAGGCGCTACGCCGGGGTGCCTACGATTACATCAAGAAGCCCTACATTGCCGACGAGCTGATCGCGACAGTGCGAAGCGTGCTACGCAAGCGGATGCTTGAGCGCGCCCACGCCGACGTTCAGCATCGCCTGAAGAAGTCGGAAGAGCTCCACCGTTATATCGTCAACAGTTCGCCCGATATCGTGTTCATGCTCGACCAGCGGGGACGCTTCTGTTTCCTTAACAGTAAAGTCGAAAGCCTGCTCGGTTACGGCTGCGGCGAACTGATGGGGCGCCACTACCGCACACTCATTCACGACCAGGACCTGCCAAAGGCGTCCTGGGCGTTCAGCGAAAGCGAGATAGGCACAGAAAACCCACGCAACCTTGAGCTGCGCCTGAAAACCCGCGGCAGCCGCAAGGCCAATCGACATTTCGAGGTCACGGTTTTTCCCATCGAAGGGCCAGCGCAGTCACCCAACGGCGCTACCGACATCGGCGCAGGCTCAAACGGAACGTTCCAGATATACGGCATTGCCCGGGATATCACCGAACGCAAGGAAGCCGAAGCCTTTATCACCTTCCAGGCTTACCATGACCTGCTGACCCGACTACCGAACCGCGCCCTCTTCAAAGACCGGCTCACGTTGGCGATCACCCAGGCCAAACGCAGCAAGCAGAAGCTTGCGGTCATGTTCCTCGATCTCGACAGATTCAAGGTGGTCAACGACACCCTGGGGCACGCCATGGGCGACCGGTTGCTTCAGGCGGTGGCTCAGCGGCTGGAGAGCTGCCTGCGCCGGGGCGACACCCTGTCCCGTTTCGGCGGCGACGAGTTTACGCTTCTGTTACCCGCCATTGCGGGCGAGGAAGACGCCAGTCTCATTGCAAACAAGCTGATCGAAGCGCTGAAAGCACCGTTCAAGCTGGGAGACCATGAGGTATTCGTAGGCATCAGCATCGGCATCGCCATGTTCCCGACTGCCGGCAAGACACTCGAAGACCTGATCCAGCATGCCGACGTCGCGATGTACCATGTAAAAGGCCGGGGGAAGGACGACTTCCAGTTTTACGTCGATACCATGAACGTGGATACCAGCAACCGGCTTAGCCTGGAACGGGATCTTCGCCGTGCGCTGGAACAGCAGGAGTTGCGCGTCTACTACCAGCCCCAGATGTGCGCCCGAACCGGACGCCTGATGGGCGTCGAGGCACTTGTACGATGGCAGCACCCCGAACTGGGCCTGCTCTATCCTCGCGACTTCCTCCCCCTGGCAGAAGAAACCAAACTCATCGGGGACCTCAGCGAGTGGGTGCTCAAGACCGCCTGTGAGGAGCTTCAGCCATGGATTGCCAAGTATCGGGCTGACACATTGAGGCTTTCAGTCAACGTTTCACCCATGCAGGTGGAGCATCCCAACTTCGTGGATTCCGTGCTGAAACTGGTCGACGGCTGCAATTTCCCGGCAGATCATCTCGAGATCGAGATCACCGAAAGCATGATCATGAACGACCTGGAACAGATCAGCAGGAAGCTCGGGCAACTCGCTGACCGGGGCGTGCGCATAGCGATCGATGATTTTGGCACTGGCTACTCCTCCCTCAACTATATTCACCGCCTGCCCATACATACGCTCAAGGTTGACCAGTCTTTCGTACGGGACATTCGCCGGGGCGACGACGGGGCCTGCATTGTCAATGCGATAGTAGCCATGGCCAAAGGCCTTCAGCTTCAGATCATTGCCGAAGGGGTAGAAACTGAAACCCAGCTGCAGTATCTGCGGGATCTGGGTTGCCATGAGGTCCAGGGATTCTTTTACGGCGCGGCGAGGCCCCTCTCAGAGCTTGCGCAGTATCTGCCTGAGCAGAAGGCCGCACAGATCATCTGAAGCTGAATCTTCGTTCAAAATATGTATTGGCCTCAATGGTAGCGATCACTTTGAGGGATCGGCAAACAAAAAATAATTGTCAGACAATCTTAACAAACCCTTGATTTTAGTTGTAAAATCCAGCTAAATTTTCCAGAAATAGGGCCAAACTGCGGTCTGTTCCACAATTTTTGTCCCCACTTCCCTCTAAGCTTTATCTACGAGCCAGCACGCCTGGGCGCAAATTCTGTTTCGACTCCGCCAGCGCTTTCTGACGGACGAAAAACGGGCCCGGTGCAAGAGCAGAGAAAAAAGGTTGAGGAAGAATGGCAGATAAATATAAATACATTGGCCCCGTTTACGATTTCCTGAGCAATCTTTACAGCGGTAAATCCATCCATAGTTGCAAAACGGCGATGCTGGGTGTTGAACACCTCAAGCCTGGTGACCGCGTTGTCTTCGCCGGGGTCGGACACGGCCGGGACGCGCTCCGTGCCGCAGAGCTTGGAGCCGAAGTAACTGTTGTAGACCTTTCTGAGACCATGCTCAGGAAGTTCACTGAAGTCCAGAAGCGGGACGCACCCCACCTCGACATTCGCAAAGTCCATTGCGACATCATGAAATTTGAAGAGTTCGAGCACTACGATATGGTGATCGCGAACTTTTTCCTGAACGTTTTCGACGAAGAGATGATGCAACGGGTGCTGGCCCACCTGATCAAGTTGGGCAAGCCCGGCGCAAAGCTGGTCGTGGGCGACTTCAGCTACCCCAGCGGCAACATCTTTGCCCGGTCTTTCCAGCGCGTTTACTGGTATGGCGCCGTGTTCACCTTCTGGCTGTTTGCGAAAAACGCTTTCCACAACATCTACAACTACCCGGAGTACATGCAACGCCAGGGTCTCAGGATTGACGAAAAGAAGCATTTCAAGATGCTAAAAATGAACTGCTACTGGTCGATCCTTGGCGTCAAGGAAGCCTGAACAAGGCCATAAAAAAATGCGCTTCCGGGAGATGAGCATGAACGACAAGATTCTATCGCTGGATAACGTACAGAGCATCGCACCAGGTAAATTCACGTTCTCAGAACGGGTCGAATACCTCAAGCAGTTCGGCAAGCACACACAGTCCTTCTCGACGTTGCAGCCCAACATGCAGTATTTCGACCTCCCTGGCATTGGCTATATCGGCTACATGAAGAAATGGGGCATGACATTTGTTCTGTCAGACCCCGTCTGCGCACCGGAACACTTCGAACTTTTGCTCAGCCGGTTCCATAAACGCTATCCCCGCGCGTCCTTTATCCAGGTCAGCAAGCCTGTAGTCGACATACTGCACACCCGGCTTGGCTACTACGGCACCCAGTTCGGTAGCGAAGCGCGGGTTGATCTCACCAAGTGGTCACTTACCGGTAAAAAGAAGCAGATCATCCGGACAGCACTGAACCAGGCCGAGAAAGCCGGCATGACGGTGAAAGAGCGCTATAGCGACGATCACACCCGCGAAATCTCCGAGGCGTGGATCCAGACCCGCAAGTGCAAAAGCAACGAGATCCGGTTTCTGATTCGTCCTATGGAAATGAGTTACCGGGAGAACGAGCGGCATTTTTATGCTTACCAGGACGGCAAGGCGGTCGGTTTCATCTACTTCGACCCCGTATACGACCGCAACAAGATCGTAAGTTACGTGCCCAACATTTCCCGCGCCAATGCCGACTTCAAGCAAGGCATCTTTTACACGCTAATGGCGCATGCTATGACAGTTTTTCAGGCCGAGGGCATACCCTACCTGGACCTTGGGCTGATCCCGCTGGCTCTGCATGAGGACAACGAGCCCCAGGAAAGCAGCCTGCTGAAGAAAGCCATGCGGCTGATCTACAAGAAAGGCAACTTCCTCTATAACTTCCAGGGCCTTGAATTTACCAAGTCACGCTTCAGAGGCGAGGTAAGCAAAACGTACGTCTGTCACCACAGCGCGCTACCGATCAAAGAACTCTTTGCAATGTTCAAGCTGACCCGCCTCCTTTAAGGAGCACGAGCTCAAGGGGAAACTTTAGCGAGACGGTCCTGATGAGAACGCCTCGCGCCCGTTCCGCCGCCAGGAGAGCCGGGTACAGCTTGTCAGCGACGGAGCATTTAACCTGCCCCTTGAACTCCTCTCGCCAGCCCACGAGCACTGTCCGGCGCTGATGGCACGTACTCGGGACGAATTCTGGCAGGCGGCCAACCGGTTGCCGCCAGGTAGCTCCTGATCCCTGGAGGCTCTAAGCCGGTAAAGTAGAAGGAAAACTCTACAGGGTCCGCCTGTTCGGCCCGACCCAGTCCTCCGGCCGCCGACTGCTGCCAGAGGGCTTCCAGCCGACGCGCAATCGCCTCCCCTGAATCCACCCACCCGACGCCAGGGCCCAACACGGGTTCAAGCAGATACCGAATCAGCGGAAAGTGGGTACAGCCCAGGACGACCGTATCGACCTCTGCCTCGGCAAACGGGCGCAGGATGCGCTGACAGTCGCCCAGGGCAATTTCGCCCGTACCCATCCAACGCTCGGCCAGACGCACCAGTTCAGAACTGCCGATACGGGTCACGGTACAGTCTGAGGCAAACTCAGCAATAAGTTGGTCGAGATAAGGCCTCTGTATTGTGGCTGGCGTCGCCAGCAGGCCTATTCGCCGGTTCCTGGACAAGGCGGCTGCGGGCTTGATCGCCGGCACAACGCCAACAACAGGACAGGTGAGAATGGCCCGTAAGGCGGGCAATACGACCGTACTGGCCGTGTTGCAGCCAACCACGACCATATCTATGGGCGTCTCTGCCATTACACTACTGATGAGCGTGGCGCAGCGATCGATGACCAGGGACTCCGCCTGATCGCCATAAGGAAAAAAGGCATTATCGGCGACGTAAACCAGCTGCCAGTCGCGTAAGCGTTTGCCTAACGATGTGGCTATGCTCAAACCACCAATACCTGAGTCGAATACCAGAACGCGTGGGCCTCTGCTCATTCCAGGAGATCCCGGGAAAGCGCGGCCTGGATAAGCCTGCCCGCAATGGTCCACCTGCCCGGCACCGTCGGCAGCGTCTGTTCGTCAAACCAGTCCGCCGTCGCCAGCTCTTCTTGCTCCAGTACGAGGTCGCCGTCGAGATAGTCAACCACATAGCCCAGCATCAACTGATGCGGGAAAGCCCATGACTGGGACTCGACATAGCGCAGATTTGTCACTGAAAGGCCGGTCTCCTCAAGCACTTCCCGGTGCACCGCTTCCTCGGCAGACTCCCCGGGCTCCACGAAGCCTGCAATAAGGCTGTAGAACTTGCCTGCAGAAAAGTGCGACTGTGCCAGCAGAACCTGCCCTCTCCTTCGAATTGCGACAATCACACAGGGCGAAAGCCTGGGAAAGAACCGGTGCTGACAACTATCACAGAAGAATGCCCGTTCTTTCGCGTGCAGCCGCGTAGCAGCCCCACAGCGGCCGCAGAACCGGTTGTCGCGCTGCCAGTGCAGGAGTTGCAAAGCCGTAGACGCAAGCGCCGCGAAGTCGGGTTGGCCCGCGGAAAGCACCGAGTGCAGGCCCCGCCGGGAGAATTCGGCGGGCGGCTCCGCCAACGCCACCGCGTACACATCCTCATCGTTCCACCGGGCTACAAGTATCGGCTCCAGAGGCTGAGTACCCAGCCGCGTCAGGTCGGCGTACCTGAACATGGGTTCGGCCGATGTCGCGTCCGCGCCAATCAACTCGTTGCCGGAAAAGACGAGCATCCGGCTCGCCGCCGTCGGCGGTGTGAGGTGCCAGACAGGAAGTGGACGCGACATAGGGTCTCCGATGATGGATCAGACGCTTGAGTTTAGCGTAGCCGGCGTAGTTTTTCAGCGCCGTCCGGTGCGTAAAGGCCGTTGTGCTCGCGGGCAGAATTGAGGCGCTTCGCTTTGCGGCTGACTGACTAACCAGTACACTTGTCGCCATTGTGTCGGGTCACAGCCGGAGATTTCATGGGCAGATTCCTGGGCTTGAGTGCCTGGTTTTTTACGCTGTTACGCAAGCTGCTTTTTTTATACGTACGCACTAACGTTATCGGCGCAAACCGCGAACAGCTGGGGCTGGATCCCCACAAACCGGTCTGCTATGTGCTGCAGTACAGTTCGCTGTCCAGTCGGCTTGTACTTGAACAGACTGTGCTTGCCAACGACCTGCCCTCCGCGCAGCGCCCCCTGCGCACGGCCAGCGGCGTCCAGCGCTCATTCGTTTTTCTTTATCAACGCCAGGGCGGGCTGTTCCGTCAGCGTCCACGACCCACGCTGACCCCCCGCTTCCAACAGTTGGTAAAGGCTGGCCTGGTGGATGACACCCGCGACGTTCAGATTGTACCGGTGTCGTTATTCTGGGGCCGTTCGCCTGACAAAGAGAATTCTCTGCTGAAGATTCTGCTGTCGGACAGTTGGGCCGTTGCGGGTCGACTGCAGAAGTTCCTCATTATTCTGTTGCACGGGCGCAGCACGTTTGTGCAGTTCAATCAGCCGCTCTCCCTGCGCCAGGTTGTTGAAGAGTTTCCCGACAACCGTGAGCGGGCGACTCGCAAGCTTGCCCGCATACTGAGGGTTCATTTCCGCCGGGTCCGGCAGGCCGTTATCGGGCCCGACCTCTCCCACCGGCGCACGGTCGTCAATGCGATCATTCACAGCCAGGCTGTGCGGACTGCAATTAATGAGGCCGTAGAGCGGGATAAAATTTCCCGAGCAAAGGCCCGCAAGCATGCCCAACACTACGGCTGGGAGATCGCCTCCAACTTTTCCATGGTCACTGTGCGGCTGTTCGAGGTGCTTCTGGCCTGGTTATGGAACAGAATCTATAACGGCGTACAGGTCAATAACATACAGACCGTTCGGGATGTGGCTACCGATAGCGCTATTGTGTATGTGCCCTGCCACCGCTCCCACATCGATTACATGCTGCTGTCGTACGTGCTGTACAGCAACGGTCTGACGCTTCCTCACATCGCTGCCGGTATTAACCTGAATATGCCGTTGGTCGGCCCGATCCTTCGCCGGGGCGGTGCGTTCTTCATGCGTCGCAGCTTCAAGAACAATCCCCTCTACGCCACCGTATTCAACGAATACATGCATGTTATGTTCGCCCGGGGCTACTCGGTCGAATACTTCGTTGAAGGCGGCCGCAGCCGCACCGGGCGCACGCTGCAACCCCGCCCAGGGATGCTGAGCATGACGGTAAGAAGTTTCCTACGCGACCACCGCAAACCCATTGTCTTCATTCCGGTATACGTCGGCTACGAGAAAGTACTGGAAGGCCGCAGCTATCTGGGCGAGCTAAAAGGCCGCAAGAAAGAAAATGAAAACGTCTTCGGCCTGTTCAAGTCCCTGAAGAACTTACGTAACTCTTTTGGCCGAGTCAGCGTGAATTTCGGCGACCCGATCCATCTGAGCCGAACGCTCGACCAGGTCAAGCCGGACTGGCGCGAGGTCGAGTATGACGAGGACTATCGTCCGCAATGGCTGACCCAGGCAGTCGATACCCTGGCAAGCGAAGTCGTGACGGGGATAAACGCCGCTGCAGCGGTTAACCCGGTCAATCTGCTGGCGACAATATTGCTGGCAACGGAACGGCTGGCCATGGATGAAAGCATGCTGGCGCACATGATGGAGGAGCTGTGTCGCCTCCTGAAGGCGCACCCGTACAGTCAGAACATGACCCTGCCGAGCGGCACAGGTACAGAATGGGTTGCCTATGGCGAGAGTATGGGCCTGCTTCACCGCCAGCAGCAGAAGCTGGGCGACATCATCACGGTGGAGGGCAACAATGCGATATTCCTGACCTACTATCGCAACAATATCCAGCACCTGTTCGCTCTGCCAGCGCTTATCGCCTGCCTGTTCCAGAACAATAATGCGCTGGACCGGGACCGCATCCGATTCCTGGTGGGGTCCATTTACCCGTACATACAGTCCGAACTCTTTCTGCGCTGGAGTGTCGACGAGGTAGATAAAGTTATCGACCAGTGGATCGATGTCATGGTGGAGCAGGACATGCTGTCGCAACAAGGCCAGGTAATCTACCGCCCCGTACCCGGGTCAGCACAGGCTGTGCGATTGCGGGTGCTGTCGCGCTGCATTCTGCAGACACTGGAGCGCTACTTCATTGCGATCGCCGTGCTACGCAAGCACGGCCCCGGCAAGATCACCGCTGAGGAACTGGAAGAGCAATCCACTCTGATGGCCCAACGTATGTCGATACTCTTTGGTCTGAATGCACCGGAGTTCTTCGACAAGACGCTGTTCCGAAACTTTATTTCCAACCTCAAGGGCCAGGAAACCGTGACGACTAACGCGGAGAACAAGCTTGAGTACACCACCGGCCTGGACGATGTAGCCGAGGATGCCCGGCTGGTTCTGAGTTCAGAGATGCGACAGTCAATTCTACAGGTAACACAACTGGGAGGCTGACCGGTCGCCTGAGCCGGCGACGCTTTTTGCCAGACAGCGATCCTCGGTCAGGGATCGCCTATCGCAGCGATAATATAGACGTCGTAACGCGTGCTCTTGCCGGTGACAACCAGATCCGGGCGCGGCCCGGCGATTGCTGCAGCTTTGCGTGGTCGTTTGACCACCACCCGAAATCGCGCCTTCTTCAATGCCTGGGCCAGCAGTTCAGCGGCGTCGTCATCGGCGCCCACCAACGTTTGAAACGCGGTCATTTCTTTTTTTACGCTGGCTGAATTGCCGCGGTGCGGAAACATGGGGTCCAGGTAGATAACATCTGCCGCCGGCTCCGGCTGCGTAGCCAGCCAGACGCTGGCGTCCGCTTCGGTGAGCTCCATCTGTTGCGCAAGACCGCGCCCTTCGTCGTCCCTCGACAGCCGCTCGATGCCATCCTCCAGTACTGCCGCAACGATAGCTGAGCGCTCCAGTAACCGCACCGACGCGCCCAACGTTGCAAGAACAAAGGCATCCTGACCCAGGCCAGCGGTAGCGTCGATGATGGCCAGCGGCGTACTGCGCTTACCTACCCCCACGGCCTTGGCGATCAGCTGCCCACGGCCGCCACCGTGTTTGCGCCGATAGTCGGCCTTGCCGTGGAGAAAATCAGCAATGACCGGCCCCGGGGCGGTCTTACCCGTCTGCTGGAGGACCAGGCCACGACTGCTCTGAAACAGCAGCATGGCATGTCCGTGGTAGTGGCGCGGGTCCACTTCGCCCACCACCGGCAACTGCAGCCGCGCAGCCAGTGCCTGCCATTTCGGCTCGAGCGAAAGGCCGTGCTCACAAGCTACGGCGACGGATTTGATTGCGCTTGGACTCTGCATAACTGCCTGGTATCGATGAAGGAGGGGCATTATCGCACCGTGCTTGCCTTCGGCCAACGAAGCCACCTGCCGTCGCCTATTCGGCTGTTCTGAGCCAGGACATTGATCTGAATCAAGACTATGCAGCTGCTTTTCGTCGATGATCGTCGGTGGTCGAGCTGTTATGCGACAAAATAACTCGACCGCCATCACACTATGTGACATTGCTCAATGGCACAGTTGATAATGCAATTGCCTCAGCATATGATTCTTTCCACACGTCATCATGCAAAGGGTTGCTCCATGACTATTCAAATTGATCCGGTTCGTCGCAATCTGAAATTTCATCTGCCTGCCGACAAGGTCACCAACTGGAACCCCGCGGGCGTTCACGTGACCCAGTTTTACAACACCCTGTCGATTTTTTTCCCGGCGGGTGAGCGCTTCTTCATCCAGAGCGTGCGTAACTACCGCGACAAGATCAGCGATCCGCACTTGAAGAAACAGATTTCTGCATTTATTGGCCAGGAAGGTTTCCATACGCGCGAGCACGAGGACTACAACGAAGCGCTGGTCGAGGCCGGGCTGCCCGTCAAGGGCATGGACAACCTTGTAGTGAGGTTGTTGAACCGGGTACAGAAGCGACCGAAGGCATTGCAACTTGCAACCACGGTCGCACTGGAGCACCTGACGGCGATCCTGGGTGACACCGTGCTTTGTGATCCGGACCTGCTGAAGGGCTGCGATCCGCATTTTGCAGCAATCTGGAAGTGGCATGCCATCGAGGAGACCGAGCACAAGGCAGTCTGCTTCGACGCCTACGAAGAAGTTTTCGGCAGCGGCCTGAAGGCCTACTCGATGCGCGTTTTTGCCTTTATCGTGGCCAACTTTATCTTCTTCAGCCTGTTCTACCCATTTTACGCCCGCATGGTGCAAAAGAGCGGCGGACTCTTCAATATTAGGGGCTGGTTGACGTCGCTCAATTTCCAGTTTGGCAAACCGGGTGTCCTGCGGCGTATCATTCCAGCCTGGTTCGATTTCTTCCGTCCCAGCTTCCACCCCTGGATGCATGATAACCGCCAGTATCTGGCTCAAGCGGAAGCACTGGTGGAAGAAGTGGCGGGTTTTCAGAACGAGCAGGCGGGTCAGGCAGCCTGACCGGGCCGGCCGGACTGGCCTTATAAGGGGCCTGCGTCAGACCTGCAGATCCAGGCCCACGACTTCGACTTCAGGCGCTTCGCGCGTGCCAGCTACAGCCTGGTAGGTTGAGAGCGCCTGCTGCATATAGCGCGGAAGCGACCCCGAGTCGTCCCATTCCAGCCGCGCCGCCCGGGCCCGCATTTCAACGGGTCTGTCAAAGCTGTAGCTATCCTGGGTATCTGGAGAGTCCGGGCGGCCCTGGGCCGGCTCCGGCAGCTGAGGCTGTCGTTTTTGCCGGGCCTCCGCAAACGTCCCTGCATTATCTGCCGGCAAAGGTGTCGACGCACGACGATCCTGCCCGCGCTCAAAAGGTATAACGGCGGGAAAACCGCCAGATAAAGGACCACCTACCACGATTGCGCGTACCTGAGACGTTAGAGGGCAAGAGAGTGTTTAGTGAGGCCAGCTGAGCAACTGAGTATAGACAGTCGACCGAACATATCGCCAGTTTTAAGCACCAGGCAGCCCGACGCACCCGTTCCGGGCGAATTACATTCCATGTAGAATGCCCTCCCCGGCCGAGTGCCACCCGGAACACGACAGGAACGTCGGCGATGCAAGTTGTTCCTACTACTACTCTGCTCTGCCCTCTCTGCTCGGCGCCGCTCCAGCGGGCGCAACGTCAATGGCAGTGCTCCAGCAACCATTGCTTCGACATTGCACGCCAGGGCTATGTAAACCTGCTTCCCGTCCAGCATAAAAAATCCCGGGAACCCGGTGACAGCAAAGCGATGGTGTTGGCAAGGCGGAACTTTCTGGAACAGGGTTTCTACCGCCCGATTGCTGAGAAACTGACGGCGTTGGCCGTAGAGAAGGCGTCGGTCGAGCCCGCCGCAAGCCCTTTTGCAGTTCTCGATGCGGGTTGCGGTGAAGGCTATTACCTGGAGTACCTGATTCGAGCACTGGGCACCCTGCCACAGGCTGATCGGGCTGTGTCGGCTGTTGGGTTGGATATCTCGAAAGACGCCATTGCGGCCGCTGCCCGACGCGGCCGGGATATCCAATGGGTCGTCGGCACCAACGTACATCCACCGTTGGCCCCGGGTTCTGTAGATCTCCTTCTCTGCCTGTTCGGCTTCCCCAGCTTCAGGCATTTCCGCTCGCTTTTGTCTGAGTACGGACGCTGCATTCTGGTCGATCCCGGGCCAGACCACCTGATCGAACTCCGCGAGACGATCTACCCGGAGGTGCGACGCTCGCCTGCGCCATCGCTGGCCGAGGCAGAGGAACAGGGGCTGCAGCTGCAGCATGCCGAAACGCTCCGTTACACCATCGGTGACATGGAACAGGCACAGATTCACAACCTGCTGAGCATGACACCGCACCTCTACAAAGCCAGTACTGAGGGCAAGCAGTCAGCAGCGAACCTGGCGCGAATGGATCTGACGGTCGATGTGGTTTTTCGGATAGTCGGAGCTAAACCTGCGAATGAACACCAGTGATAGAGCGAAAATCTAGCTGCTGCTTATGTCATCGGCCGGGCAGTTTCTGCCAGGCGACGGAATCCCGCAGATACACAGGTGCCACGTCTTCTGCGTTACAGTGATTGCCATTGAGGAAGTCCCGTACAGCCAGGCGCACGATTGCATCGGCGGTCGGGAAGATGGCGGCGTCGCGGTTTTTCACTGCGTTTGTCACTTCCGCGGGCATACGGTCGGCAAGCGTCCAGCCATCGCCCGCACCGAGCCAGGCCCGAGCGGTCGCCGGCAGCGTAACCGCTTCCGGCGCACAGACCCGTTCATCGCTGGCAGGTAAAACCAGACCGTCCGCAAATTCGAAGCAGCCCCAGTAAACCTCACCCATGCGCGCGTCGAACGCCGCTGCCACGTGGCTCACCTTGTGCGCCAGTGCGCCCTGGAGGGCACATGCGGCGAGAGACGAGACCGGCAGAACCGGGCAGTTCAACCCGAAGGCCAGACCCTGGGCTACGCCCGCAGCTATGCGCAGACCAGTGAAAGAACCCGGGCCACGACCGAAGGCCACCGCCGCCAGATCTGCCGGCACGAGCCCCTGCTCGTCAAGCAGGGACTGAATCATCGGCATCAACCGACGGGTATGAGTACGAGGGGTGGATTCAAGGTAACTGAACACTTGCCCGTCGCGCCATAGCGCTACCGAACAGGCTTCCGCGGTTGTGTCCAGAGCCAGAATATTCACGGGGGAAAATCCATCATAATGGCGGGGTTGCGGAGGTAGCGCGGCAGTATGCTGCCACGCCGGCACTTTTCAGGGCTTCATTTGCGAAAGAATGCGCTCGCGTATGGCCTGCATGTCGCCTTTGCCTTCAACAGCCACATAGACCGGTGCCTTCTCGGGCTCCCGCGCTGACCAGTCACGATAAAAACGGACCAACGGCGCAGTCTGCTCATGGTAAACCTGCAAGCGCTTGCGTACGGTGTCCTCGCGATCATCTTCACGCTGGATCAGCCGTTCGCCAGTCTCATCGTCAATGCCCGGCACCTTGGGCGGATCATAGGTTTCATGGTAGATACGACCACTCGCCTCATGCATGCGACGGCCGGAGAGACGGTGAACGATCTCCTCGTCTTCCACTGCGATTTCCACGACGTAATCGATGTCGATACCTTCCTTCCGCAGCGCTTCTGCCTGGGGAATGGTGCGCGGGAATCCGTCGAGCAGGAAACCATTCCGGCAATCGTCCTCCTGAATGCGCTCGTCGATCAGCTTGATGATGATTTCGTCGGAAACCAAAGCGCCACTGGACATCACTTCCTTGACCTGAACGCCCAGCGGCGTGCCTGCTTTCACCGCTGCCCGAAGCATGTTGCCAGTGGATATCTGCGGGATATTGAAACGCTCGGTAATGAACTCAGCCTGAGTTCCCTTACCCGCGCCAGGGGGGCCTAGCAAGATCACTCTCATGGTCGGATTGCTCCATTTCGGTTATTGAAAATATCGGTAGCGACTCAACCGCAGGGTGTCTCATCCGAGCCTGTGAACCCGAGGTGGACGTGGATCACCGCGAATGTCAGCAGAGCCTGGCCGCGCGTCCCAGGCCGCAGCGAGTGAGGGCCGGTCGGTCGAACGAGCCCGCAACCATCGACCTTCCCCAGCGCTACGCCGGAGGCCGATAGCGGGCTCGAGCCTGCAACCGCAGAGCCTTGCCGCAAAGAGATCAGGGATTATACGGGTTGACTGGAGTCAGAGAAAGGGTACTTAAGTCACAGACTCGTGCCCTGCCCGGGTCGACCGGGCCTGCCGAGACGCACCGGCCACTGGTCAGAACCGCTCAGGCCGCGAGGGAACTCGCAAGGGTATCGAGCTCAGCACTTGCGCTATCGATGGCCTGAGCCAGCCTTTCCAGTGCTGCTGCGTCCAGGCCGAGAGCGACCATAGCGGGCGTCGTCTCGCGTTCGTCGAACTCATCCCCGATACCGCGCGCTTTTAGCACCTCATTAGCCAGCTGCACTGCGGCAACATAGCCGGCGAACTCGCCCCTGTAACCCGTACCCTGGTGTACGCCGGCCACTTTCACTACTTCATCGGGAAGCTGCCAGAGTTTTGCCAGTACGCCGCCTATTGCACCGTGGCCGACGGCCAGCACCTCATCGCAGCCACTTTCACCAAACACACGCCGCTCCAAGGTGGCGAGCGGCAACTCAGGTTCCTCGGTCCGCAGGCGGTTGAGCACCCGGAACTCTGCCGGGTATAGATGGGCAACCAGCAGAAGGCCAAAATTGTGCAACAGACCACATAGATAGGCCATATCCGGCTTGATCGTTTCCTCCGTATCCGCAGCGGCCGCAATAGCCTGGGCTAGATAGGCGCAGTGAAGCGAGTGCCGCCAGAAAGCGCTGAGACCCAACGGTCCCTCGTCAGGAATGGTGAACGCCTTACTGGCGGCCAGCCCCATCGCCAAATGACCCACACGGTCAAACCCCAGGACCCGGGTGATGGCCTCCTGAACGGAGTCCAGCTGGCCTGGATAGCCGAACAGTGCAGAGCGTGCATAACGCAGCACCTGGGCGGTCAGGCTCGGGTCCTGCTCAATCAGGCGGGTAAGGTCGGCTGCAGAAGAATCCGGGTCCCGGGTGACCCGCAGAATATGCAGCGCAACCGCCGGCATGGGCGGCAAGCGATACAGATTCTGCAGCCTCAAGGCTATGTCGTCGAGTGTGAGGTCGTGGGCCATAGGTCTGTATTCACTCTTGTTCTGACTGGACTATAAAGGGCCTCACCTCAGTCTAGCTGCTCCTCGTGGTTATGCCCGGGTTTGCCGGCTGGCCTGGCATCAGCCGGTGTTTCGCATGCCTGCGGCTATACCGGCCATGGTCACCTTGAGTGCTCGCTCAACTTCTTCGGGAACGCCCCCGCCCGCTTCGCGGTCACGCCGCAGCAGCTCGGCCTGCAAGTAATGCAGGGGGTCCGTATACGGGTTGCGGACCCGGAGGGAATGAGCAAAAACCGGCTCAGCTTCCAGCAGTGTTTCCTGTTTCTTGAGCCTGTTGAGATGCCTGACACAGTCCTGCAGCCTTGCTCTCAAGGTTGCTCCGAGCGGCTTGAGTCCAGCTTCTACCAGGCGCTCCTCGTAGTACACAGCGATGCGCAAGTCGGCCTTGGCCAGCACCATCTCCAGCATATCAATGTATGTCCGGAAGAACGGCCACTGTTCGATCATCTCTTCCAGTACGCCCTGGTGCCCTGCTTCGAGCGCTTCACCCAGTGCTTCATCGCTGCCGAGCCATGCAGGCAGCATCAGGCGCATCTGGGTCCAGGCAAAAATCCAGGGAATAGCGCGAAGGCTCTCGACGCCACCGCTCGCTTTGCGTTTGGCCGGACGACTGCCCAGTGCGAGCTTGCCCAGTTCCTGCTCGGGCGTCGCCTGGCGGAAGTACGGCACAAACTCCGGAGTTTCACGCACCAGTTGCCGGTAGGACGCGAGCGAGCGCCCGGTCAGACTGTCCATCATTTCCCGCCAGCGTGGCTCAGGCTTCGGCGGCGGGGTCAGGGTGGCTTCCAGCACGGCGCTGAGATAAAGCGTCAGGCTCTGTTCCGCCATGCGCGGCAAGCCGAACTTGAAGCGAATCATTTCCCCTTGTTCGGTAATCCTGAGACTGCCTTTTACCGAGCCAGGCGGCTGCGAGAGAATTGCACGGTTGGCCGGCCCGCCACCGCGGCCGACAGTGCCTCCACGGCCGTGGAAAAGAGTGAGATGCACCCCGTACTGTTCGGCAACCTCGGTCAACGCTTCCTGGGCCTGATACTGCGCCCAGGCCGCGCGCATCTGCCCGGCATCCTTGGCCGAGTCCGAATAGCCGATCATGATCTGCTGGTGGTCAGCGCAATACCGGCGATACCAGTCGACTTTGAGCAAGGCCTCCAGACTCTGTGGTGCCCCTTTCAGGTCATCCAGTGTCTCGAAAAGTGGCACGATTTCCAGGGGCTCCTGCCGGCCGCACTCCCGCAGCAACAGGATCACCGCCAGCACATCCGACGGTGTGCTGGCCATGGAAATCACATAAGAACCCAGCCCCTCCGGTGGCTGTTCCGCCACCACTTCACAGGTGTCGAGCACCTCCCTGACCGCGGCACTGGGGCGCCAATGGCGCGGAATCAGTGGCCGCTCACCTTTCAACTCTTCTATAAGAAACTGCTGGCGCCGGGATTCGTCCCACTCATCATAGGGGCCGATGCCAAGGTAATTCAGTAGCTCTGCGAGTGCCTCGGTATGACGTGCGGCCTCCTGGCGAATATCCAGCTTGACCAGTTGCAGCCCAAACGCATGCGCCCGTCGCAGTGTCGCAAGCAGCCGGCCTCGGGCAATGACGTCCAGACCGCGCTCACAGAGGGAGTGGTAGCAAAGTTCCAGCGGCTCGATCAGTTCGGCGTTGTTCAGGACAATATTCGTCTCGTCGGCCTGATTCCCGCGAATCCGGGCCTCAGCCCAGTCCCGGGTTGCCAGTAGGCGCTGTCGCAGCTGGCCCAGAACTTCCCGGTATGGCTCACGGCTTTCCGGTGCCCGCTGGCGAAGGGCATCGCTGGCATCCCACATGGACAGCTCGGCCCGCAACGCCTGGATATCGCGCAGGTACAGATCAGCGGCCATCCAACGGCTCAGCCAGAGCACTTCCCGCGTCACGGTGGCGGTAACGTTGGGGTTACCGTCCCGGTCGCCGCCCATCCAGGAAGCAAAGCGAATGGGCGCGCTGTCCAGCGGCAACCCTTCCCCGGTTGTTTCCAGCAACGCCCGGTCGAGCTCGTGCAAAAACTCCGGTACGGCGTGCCAGAGGCTGTTCTCGATCACGGCGAAGCCCCATTTTGCTTCATCCACAGCCGTTGGCCGCTCGTAGCGGATCTCGTCGGTGTGCCATGCCTCGGTAATCAGCTGCTTCAGCCGCTCGGTCAGCCTCGCCTCTTCATCGGCCATCAGGTCCTCGTGGTCGAGACCTTCAAGCGTTGCGGTTATCTCGTCGTACTTCTGGATCAGTGTGCGCCGTGCCACTTCGGTCGGGTGGGCCGTCAGCACGAACTCCATCCTCAGGTCGGCGACACACCGGGCCAGCCTGCTCTTGTCAATGCCTTTGGCCTGCAGCCGCCTGAAAGTGTCCGTCAGTGGCTCAAGGGCCAGGTCGGCACTGTGGCCACGATGGCGGCGGACGTTGTGGTGCTGCTCGGCGATATTGGCCAGATTCAGAAACTGATTGAATGCGCGGGTGACCGGCAAAAGTTGCTCGTCAGACAGGTCGCTCAGCAGCTCCGCCAGCCGCTGGCCCGATCCCGACTCCTGGCGCCGATCGGCTTTTGCGGCCTTGCGGATCTGCTCGATAAGCTCATAAAACTCCGGCCCCGGGTTATGCTGAATGCACTGACCCAGGATATCGCCCAGGCGTCTGACATTTTCTCGCAAGGCAGGATGAAGCTCGGTCATATAAATCCTCCGCTGGGGTAGACTGGCAAGAGACGCAGTCCCACGCTAAGGTAGTAACAGGGGCCGTTCGCGGTCCGTTAAAAACCGCAGAGAAGCCTCAGGCCGACTGCCATCCTATTAGTGCCTATAGCAAGGGAATGTTCAAGGAGCGCCGCTATGAAAGTTACCGATCTTTCCAAAACCTGGGATGAAGGGCGTAAGTCCGAGGACCGTCCCCGTAATTACCGCCTGCGGCTCCCACTGGAGGATGCAGCACGACTGGCGGCGCTGGCTGAACTGTATCCCAACCGCTCCGAGGAAGAAATTCTCAACGACATTGCGAACGGCGCGGTGGAAGACCTGGCGGAATTGAACGGCTTGAAAGACGGGAAAAACGATAAAAAAAGCTGACCCGGGTAGCGATGAGTACCCGGCGACGGGTGTGCCCCCGGGTGCCCGCTTTGGTCAGGTCTGATCGAGACAAGTAAGACCAGAGGAGACTTTCAGGCCAGAGGCGCTTTTCAGACCAGTCAAGACTTGAGCTATGGTAGCAGGCCTGGACTGATCAGCAGAATCTGACCTGGAGAGTGCGAAAGAGCGGACTGCTGGCGTGCGCGAACAGCTGACCGTACCGTTACCGGTCATGGGAAGGCCGACATAACGGGGATGCCCGACATAATCATCTGATTGTGCCGGACAACATTGTGCCGGACAACAATGTTCCGCCCTATGGAAGCTCCTGAGGTTTAGCTCCTCAGGCGACCTTGCTCAAGGTTTTGCTCTTGAGCTCTTGCATGTACTTCTGTGAGAGCGTCAGGTATTTCGGCGTGATACCTGCGTCCTCGTAGATTTCGTAGCCTTCTTCGTCGTACGCAACAACGCGTTCGCCCTGAACGTAGGGGAAACTGGTCTCCAGTTCATCCAGTGCTGCCGAGACAAGATCACGGATCAGTTCTTCACGCGACTTCAGCGGGTACAACTGCTCCAGCCTTTCCAGATAACCCGCATTCTGCTCGGACAGTGCAACAGTGTAGGTATCCTGGGTCAGCCGACCACGGGCATGTTTATCCCAATAGCGAACCAGCTCTCTGATCTTCATACGGACCTCTCTCGCTAAATCTCTCGCAAACCAATGTCACTTGTTTCCCGGCGGGAAAAGCCGAGGAAAAAAATGAACAACGGCCCTATTAGGCCGTTTTATAGAGTTTAGCCAATCCGGGCGACGAACTGGGGCCTTTAAGGTTACGGATTGTACTTATCTGTATCTTCCCGTAGGCCCAAGGTATCAGCTCCTGCGGGCGTATTTTGCTGCTCAAGAAGCTTTGCCTTGGCCTGCCTCCACAGGCTGTCCAACTGGGCTTCGTCCTGCGAGGGGAAATCTGCGCCCTGGCCGCTCAAGCTCTGCTCCATGAGCCGAAAGCGTTGTTCAAATTTGCGATTCGCCCGGCGTAGCGCTTTTTCGGGATTGACCTTCAGGTAGCGGGCCAGATTGACGCAAACAAAAAACAGATCGCCCACTTCGTCTTCCACCGCATCGGCGTTACCGTGCTGCAATGCGCCGCGAATTTCGGCGGATTCCTCCTCAAGCTTGGCAAAAACCTGATCGACTGACGTCCAGTCAAACCCAACACCAGCCGCCCGTTTCTGAACTTTTTCGCTTCTCACCATGGCTGGCAGCGCCGCCGGTATATCGGCCAGAATGCTCGGGTCGGGCTTCCGCTCCGGCCCGCCGGCTCGTTCGGCGGCTTTGATCCGCTCCCAGGTGGCATTGATCTCGCTCTGCTCGGGTACGTCTCCCGGGGCGCGGGCGCTCTCAAGTGTGCCACCCGGAAATACGTGAGGGTGACGACGCAAAAGTTTGCGCACCAGGTTGTCGATGATGGCGCTCAGATCGAAATGGCCCTGCTCCCGCCCCAACTGTGCATAAAACACCACCTGGAAAAGCAGGTCTCCCAGTTCGTCTTTCAGATGGGGGTAGTCTTTGCGCTCAATGGCATCAGCCACCTCATAAGCCTCTTCCAGCGTATGAGCCACGATGGTGCTGAAGTCCTGTGCCAGGTCCCAGGGGCAGCCAAGGTCCGGGTCGCGCAGGCGTGCCATCAGGGCAGTCAGGTCGTCCAGAGTGTAATGCTGGTCCATAGAAACTCCCCTTGTATCTACTGGCGCTGAGGCATCAGGAACGAACGTTCTGCTTGCGACGGACCTCGATAATATTCGGCAACTGTCTCACCTGTGCCAAAAGACGCGCCAGTTGCTCAAGCCCACTGATCTCAACCGTCAGCCGAATCGAGGCAATATGCTCGTTGGCATCGGAAAGCGTGTTCAACGCCAACACATTGGTCCGCTGGGCCGAGAGTATGTGAGTGATGTCGCGCAACAGTCCTGACCTGTCATAAGCCTGGATTTCTATATCCACCGGATAAACCGCCTCAGGCGCCGCACCCCAACTCACTTCTATAATACGGTTGGGCTCTGCTTCCCGTAACTGAAGGAAATTCATGCAGTCCTGCTTGTGAACCGTGACGCCGCGCCCGATGGTGATATAGCCGCCGATCGGGTCGCCCGGCAGAGGCTTGCAGCACTGCGCCACGGAGGTCTTGAGCCGGCCGACGCCCTGAATCTGTATATCTGATTCAACGCTGTAGCCATCGAGCTTGGCCCGCCCGAGTTGCAGGTGCATCTGCTGATCCCGCGGCTCGATCATCTGCTGGGCAACGTGCGCCACCTGGGTTGGCTTCAGGTCACCGGCACCCACAGCGGCATACATATCCTCGGCTGTTTTGTAGTTGACCTTGAGCGCCAGCTGTTCCACCGGCACGCTGCCCAGGGAAAGCCGCCGGAACTCATCTTCAAGAATGGCCCGACCATCGGCGACATTGCTGTCCCGGTCCTGCAGTTTGAACCACTGGGTCAGCTTGGCCCGGGCACGGGCGGTCTGAATATAGCCCAGGCTGGGGTTAAGCCAGTCGCGGCTCGGGGCGGGGCTATTGCCGTTGAGTATCAGCACCTGGTCGCCGGTTTGCAGGGCATAGGTCAGTGGCACAATGCGGCCATTTACCTTGGCGCCGCGACAGCTGTGCCCGACTTCGGTATGCACTCGATAGGCGAAGTCGACCGGTGTCGCCCCTTGGGCGAGATCCACTACATGGCCCTCGGGGGTGAACACATAGACCCGGTCAGGCGCAACTTCCCGTTTGAGCTGGTCGCTCAGGTTGGACAGGTTGCCCGCTTCCTCCTGCCACTCCAGAACCTGGCGCAGCCAGTTGATCTTGGCTTCATAACCGCTGGATTTGTTGCGGGTGTCCATGCCCTTGTAGCGCCAGTGGGCGCAAACTCCCAGCTCGGCTTCTTCATGCATCTGGTGAGTGCGGATCTGCACTTCCATGACCTTGCCTTCGGGCCCGACCACCGCCGTGTGCAATGACTGGTAGCCGTTCTCCTTGGGCCCGGCGATGTAGTCGTCAAATTCATTGGGAATATGGCGCCAGGTACCATGCACAATGCCCAGCGCGGCGTAACAGTCCCGCACCTCAGGCACCAGAATTCGTACCGCACGGACATCGTAGATCTGCGAGAAATCGATGCCTTTACGGCGCATTTTGCGCCAGATGCTATAGATGTGCTTTGAGCGACCCGTCACCTCACCCGCGATGCCGGCGGCGGCCATTTGCTCCCGAAGGCTTTTCAGCACCCGGCGTATGTAGGCATCGCGGTCCAGACGCTTCTCATCCAGCAGTTTCGCGATTTTCTTGTAAGCGGACTCGTGCAGGTAGCGAAAGGACAGGTCTTCGAGCTCCCACTTGATCTGGCCGATACCCAGGCGATGAGCAAGCGGGGCGTAGATATCGAATACCTCGCGGGCCACGCGCATACGCTTGTCGATCGGCGCGTTTTTGACCGCCCTGATCGCCACCGTTCGCTCGGCGAGCTTGATCAGTGCTACGCGCACGTCATCGATCATTGTCACGAGCATTTTGCGTACGTTGTCGAGCTGGCCCTGACTCTGCCCGAGCACCGAACCCTTCAAGGGATGGTGAAGCGTCGAGATGGCCGCCATCTGGGCCACACCACTGATCAGATAAGCAACCTCAGAGCCAAACTCTGCCTCTATTTCGGCAAGCGCAACGCGCTCCTCGCGCACGGCCCGGTAGAGCACGGCGGCGACGAGACTGCTCTGGTCCAGATGCAGGTCCACCAGGATCTGGACCATTTCCAGACCGGTCTGAAAACTGCTGGCGCCCCGGGCCCAGAGCCTGTCCTCCCTGACCGCCTTCTGGTCGATACTCCGGCTCAGCTCACACGCGCGCCTGAGCTGGTCGGGATTTTCCAATGGCACCCGCCGCTGGATTTCCTCCAGCCAGCAGGGTATGTCGACCTGCCCGTTCGGGGCCAGTGAATAGGTTTCTCGGACCTTGACCATGCCTGGGCCTTACTCCTGCGGAAACAGTCCCGCTATGATCAGAAAGCGAATCGGGCGCCGGTTCTTGCCGGTACTGTGTATCGACCCGTACTGTGCATCGACCGGTACTGTGCACCGACCCTTACTGTGTATCGACCCGTACTATGCATCGACCCGTTCGAACAGCGCCATGGACTCGACATGGGCGGTATGGGGGAACATGTCCATGACCCCCGCCCGGATCAGTTTATACCCCTGCGCGACCAGGGCACCGGCATCACGCGCCAGTGTCGCAGGATTGCAGGAGACATAAACGATCCGCTTTGCCCCAAACGCAGGCAAGTACTGTACCACCTCGAGCGCGCCAGACCGGGGAGGATCTATCAGGATCTTGTCAAAGCCCTCATGAGCCCACTTGGCGGCCGTGAAATCCGCCTGCAGATCCGCTGCGTGGAACTCGACATTGGTCAGGCCGTTCCGCTCGGCGTTCTCGCCGCCCCTGATGACCATCCGTTCGTCCCCTTCAACCCCTACGACATGGCCGGCGCGTGTTGCCAGCGGGATGGTGAAGTTGCCCAGGCCACAGAACAGATCGAGCACCCGGTCCTCTGGCTGCGGGTCAAGCCAGGCCAGCGCACGGTCAACCATCTGCTGGTTGATAGGTGCGTTAACCTGCGTGAAGTCCATGGGGTGGAAGTAAAGCCGTACGCCAAACGCCTCCAGAGTATAGGACAACCGATCCTCACCGCTTTCCGGCCACAGTTTGTGCACGGTATCCGGCCCTTTCGGCTGGAGGTAGATCTGTACGCCGTGAGTCTGACCGAAGGCAACCAGTGCCGCCACATCCGCTTGGGCAAGCGGCGCCAAGTGCCTGAACACCAGCGCGACTTCCTCATCACCACAGGCCACCTCTATCTGTGCCAATTCCCGGTAAACCGAGAGCGAGAGGATGAGCGCCTGCAGAGCCGGAATTATCTGGCCGACACGGGGATCCAGCACGGCGCAGCTGTCGATGGCCGTAATGAAGCTGTTGCGCTTCTCGCGGAACCCCACGAGGACTTCCTCCCGCTTGGTCACGTAACGGACACCTAGCCGGGCTTTGCGCCGATAGCCCAGTTCCGCTGCGGTCATTGGCGCTTCCCAATGGGCCGGGGCTATGCCCCCGAAATGGGCAAAATGCTCTTTGAGGGTCTCCTGCTTGAACGCTATCTGGGCAGAAGGTGCCATGTGCTGCAGACTACAGCCGCCGCAGATATCAGCGTGGGCGCATGGCGCCTCAACCCGCGCTTCTGACGTAACGCCCAGACTGACCGTGCGCAGTTCATCGAACCGGCGATGACGCCCGGTATAGACCGCGTCAACGGTTTCGCCAGGCAGCGCACCGTCAACAAAACAGATTTTTCCTTCAAGCCGGGCGATGCCGCGTCCGTCATGACTGAGGCTATCGACCGAAAGTGTCACGGGGTCTTTCGGCAGAGTGGGTCTGCGACGGCGTCTACTCATTGGACAGGGATTCCATATATCGGAGAAAGATCGGGCGCCCGAATGGCCAGTTGCGTTTGCCGCGGGCGCGTATGGTTTGCGGTTAACCGAAAACCCCGGTGGAGAGATAGCGATCGCCACGGTCACAGATAATCGCGACGATAACCGCGTTTTCAACTTCTGCGGAAATTCTCAAGGCAGCAGCGATGCTGCCGCCAGAAGATACACCGGCAAAAATGCCTTCCCGGGCCGCAAGAGCCCGCATGGTCTCCTCAGCCTCACGCTGGTCGATATCCATCACGACATCGACAGCATCAGCCTGGTAGATCCGTGGCAGATAGGCTTCCGGCCAGCGCCGAATGCCTGGAATAGCCGAGCCGTCGGCCGGCTGCAGACCGACGATCTGGACAGCCGGATTGCGCTCCTTGAGGTAACGCGAGGTACCCATAATGGTACCGGTGGTGCCCATCGAGCTGACCAGGTGAGTAATGCGACCGCCCGTCTGCTCCCACAGCTCCGGGCCAGTCGTACGGTAATGGGCCAGGGGGTTGTCGGCGTTGGCAAACTGGTCAAGCACCTTGCCCTTGCCTTCGCGCTGCATCTGCTCGGCCAGATCCCTGGCCCCTTCCATACCCTCCGCCTTGCTGACACTGATGATCTCGGCACCATAGGCTTTCATGGCCGCCCTTCGCTCTTCGCTCATGTGCTCAGGCATGATCAGGACCATGCGGTAGCCCTTGATGGCGGCCGCCATCGCAAGCGCAATACCGGTGTTGCCGCTGGTTGCCTCGATCAAGCTATCACCCGGGCTGATCTCACCGCGCTTTTCGGCTTCCTGAATCATCGAAAGCGCGGGGCGATCCTTGACCGAACCAGCGGGATTGTTGCCTTCAAGCTTGGCGAGAATGACGTTGGAGCTGGGCCCGGGCAGTCGTTGTAAACGCACCAGCGGCGTGTGCCCTACGTAATCTTCAATAGTGGGAAAGCTCATTATGGGCAACTCCTGAAAATGCCGCGGGCTGCGGTTTTTGCTCGAACACGACACTGACCTGTAACACAGGCCAGTGCTAGACTTGGCCGCTCCCTCCCGGCAGGTTTTCATTGAGCCGGGTGAATCAGACGAGGAACGGACAGACTGCCTGAACCGCTCAAGGGGCAGTATTTTACACACTGGTGGCCCGCTTTTTTAGACAAATATGCCGCCAGACGAACTGCAACGTTCCTGGTTCGCCCGTGGGCGCAGCCCCGGGGGTGCCCCATAAAAACAACACGAAGGCAATTAGCATGATGCGACGCTGGGGTATCCGTAAAAAGGTCCTGATGCTGGCGTTGGTGCCGACAACGGTCATTACCCTCGGGATCGGTTTCTTCTTTACCTACAGCTGGCTGGGCAACATTTCGCAGCTCCTTGAAAACCGCGGCCAGTCACTCAGCCGACAACTGGCCGCCGCCGCCGAGTACGGACTGCTTACGAGCAATGTCGACCTGCTGTTTGAACTGGCCAGTTCGCTACGGGAAGAACAGGACGTGCGCTCGGTATCGGTTTACGACGCCAATGGCACAGAGTTGATACATGCCGGGCCCAGGCGGTCGCTTTCCCTACCCGACGCTTTTCCTTTTGATCACCTCCCGCTACAGGCCCGGGATGCGCAAGTCTCCGTTTTCGCAGCCGCGATCGAGCGGTCTGGCTACGCAGGCGACGAGCCGGGCGCATGGCCGCAGCCGGACCAGGCGGCGCCCATGGGCTGGGCCGTCGTCGAGTTGGCTCATACCGGCATGTTCGCGGAACGCTATCGTGCCTTACTGATCAGCCTGTTGCTGATATTCGGCGGCATTCTGGTCAATACACTCATCGCCTTGCGCTTGAGCCAAGTCGTGACAGAGCCGATTTACAGACTCAAACGGGCCGCGGCCCGATTCAAGGAAGGAAAACTTGACGGCCGCGTCAACCTTGATTCCGGACCCGAGCTGGTTGAACTGGAATCGGGCCTCAACGAGATGGCTGCGGCGCTGAGCAAAGCTCAGGCAGAAATGCAGCAAAACGTCGACCAGGCAACCGAGGACCTGCGCGAAACGCTTGAGACCATCGAGATCCAGAACATCGAACTGGACCTGGCCCGTAAGGAAGCCCTGGAGGCAAGCCGAATCAAGTCAGAGTTCCTGGCCAATATGAGCCACGAGATCCGCACGCCTCTCAACGGCATAATCGGCTTTACCGACATACTGCTGAAAGGAGCTACCAATCAGCAGCAACACGAACACCTGACCACCATTCGCAAGTCCTCCGAAATACTGCTAACCATCATCAATGACATCCTCGACTTCTCCAAGATAGAAGCGGGCAAGCTCATTCTTGATCGTATTCCCTTCCGACTGCGGGAAATCGTCGAAGAGGTCATGGTCATGCTGGCACCTGCTGCGCATGCCAAAGATCTGGACCTCGTGCCGCTTATCTACACAGATGTACCCGACAACCTCGTGGGCGATCCGCTGCGGATAAAACAGATCATCAGTAACCTGATCAACAACGCCATCAAGTTCACACCCGCAGGCGAAGTCGTACTGCGCGCGATGCTGGACGAGGGCACTGGCCAGACACTGCGCCTGCGTCTGAGCGTCTCGGACACCGGCGTTGGCCTGTCCCGCGCCCAGCAGAAAAGTCTCTTCCATGCTTTCAGCCAGGCCGACGCCTCGACCGCGCGCCAGTATGGCGGCACTGGCCTGGGCCTGGTCATCTCGCGACGGCTGGCCGAAGAGATGGGCGGCGAGATCGGGCTTGAGAGCGAGTTGGGCAAGGGCTCAACGTTCTGGTTCACGCTGGCTACCGAAATGGCAGTAAACGCCGAGCCCAGTCCGCCCCAGGACGGTCTTCGCGGCGAGCGTGTCCTCTATCTGGAGCAGCAACCCACCACAGGCCTGGCGGCTGAGCATCTATTGCGCGACTGGGGCATGATCTGCGACCGGGTGGGCACGCCCAAAGAGGTGGCTGAACGTATTGCAGCGGCCCAGGATAAAGGTCAGGGCTACAGCGTGGCTATACTCGGCCTGCATCGCCACCTGCTGAATTCAATGCAGTACCGCGACCTTATCCGACAGTTAGAGGAAGAACGCGACTGTCGCGTTCTGCTGATGACACCCACGCTCGACGAGAATGAAACCGCGTTTGCAGCCCGCGCTTCGTCGCACATTGTCAAACCGCTCTGTCGTAACAAGTTCTACGGGATCCTTTACCAATTGATCCACGGTAATGCGGCAGGCAGTGACAAAGACAAGGCAGTTGAGCCGCCCGGGCTGGCGCCACAGATCGAGAGCAGTACGCGCCTGCCCCGTATACTGGCAGTCGACGATAACGAAGCGAACCTGAAGCTGATACTGGCCCTGCTGAATGGCCTGGGGCTTCCCGGGGTCGGCGCCAGCAGTGGCTTCGAAGCGCTGGGTCTGGTCCGGGAACAGCCCTTTGATCTTATACTGATGGACGTGCAGATGCCGGGTATGGACGGCATTGAGACGACGGGACGAACACGGGCTTCGGAAACCGATGGCCGGCACATCCCTATCATCGCCATAACGGCACATGCCCTCTCCGAGGAGCGCTCCCGCCTGTTACGATCTGGTTTTGACGCGTACCTGACCAAACCGATCGACGCCCAACAGTTAACGGAGTGCATCTGTCGACATACAGGCTGTGCCACACCGCCGGCGCCAGAGATCAAGCTCAGCACCGTTGAACCCAGCCCCAGCTTTCGTCCGTCACGCCGGGGCGAACAAGACGGCCCGGTAGACATTGAAGCGGGAATTGAACTGGCTGCCGGTAAACCCGACCTCGCCGAGGAGCTGTTCAGCATGCTGCTGGAGCATCTGGCCCAGGATGAAGCCGATATTCGGCAAGACTGGCAGGCGGGCAAGCGTGTCGCGTTACTTGAGCGGGTGCACAAGCTCCACGGTGCGACCCGGTATTGCGGCGTACCTGAGCTGCGCCATTGCGCCCAGTCTCTGGAAACCGCCCTGAAGACAGAGGAAAGCAGGATTGATGACGCGGTCGCCAGGTTCCTGGTTGCCATAGAACGTGTACAGGCATGGTGCGACGCCAATGACTGGCAGGCACTGTTCCGCCAACGCTCTGACGCGGCCGGCAGGCGACTTCAACCTCAGCTCAATGATCGCTAGGCAAAGCGCGTAGCTGGCAGCTTACTACAGCGAAGCCTCGTCAATGATTTTGCGCATATCGACCACCGCTTGTCTGAGGCCGGTGAATATGGCGCGGGCAATCAGGCTGTGGCCGATATTAAGCTCGTTCAGGCCTGGCAGAGCGGCAATACGCGCGGTGTTGTGGTAGTGAAGCCCATGGCCTGCATTGACGACGAGCCCCTGCCGCCGTGCATACACAAGTGCCTCAGCGATCCGGCCAAACTCGGACTCCAGCGCATCAGCCGATGCTGCATCCGCATAGTGTCCGGTATGAATCTCGATAACGGGCGCTCCGCATGCCACCGCGGCGTCTATCTGGGCATTGTCGGGATCGATAAAAAGCGACACTTCGCTACCGATGGCGGTCAGGCGCTGGCAGGCCTCGGCTATCTTCTTATGCTGACCAACCACATCCAGGCCCCCTTCTGTGGTCAACTCCTCCCGCTTCTCGGGAACCAGACAGACTGCTTCGGGATTGACCTGCTCTGCAAAGGCCAGCATACGTTCTGTCACTGCCATTTCGAGATTCATACGGGTGTTCAGCGTCTGGCGCAGCAGTAGCACGTCCCGGTCCTGGATGTGGCGACGGTCTTCACGGGGGTGAATCGTGATACCGTCAGCTCCGGCTTCCTCGGCAAGCATGGCCGCGTAGACCGGGTCGGGATATCGGGTACCTCTGTTCTGGCGTAGTGACGCCACATGATCGACGTTGACCCCTAAACGTACCCTGTGACTCATCGCATGCTCCTTGTGTCAGGTTGCGCTTCCGGCGCGCTGAAACAGCCGACGGCTCTGCAACGGCTGGCCCTGCAGTAGATAATCGATCAGGCAACGCATAACCCGCTTGGCCAGATTCCGCGCCGGGTCGCCCACGTCTCCTGCCGTTATAGCAAGTAACGCCTCGCCAGCCAGACCCGTGAGCAGCGCTCCCGGCCCGGGATGCGCGATGACACCCTGTTGAGGGTCAAACCCATAGACCTGGCCGGTCTGTACAGCCGTATCCGTATCGGTAGCCCAATCCCACCTGAACCCATACCCTAACGTTGCCACCAACGCCTGCTCAAACAGCCTCAGCCCAGGCTCAAGGTTATCGCCGCCACGGAGGGTCTCAAGCGCATCAAGATAAGCAGCAAACAACTCTGGCACGGGTTCATGTTGTGGTAGCAGGCGCTGGATCAGTTCATTCAGGTATAGACCGCAGTAGAGCCGGTCCTGGCCCGCCAGCGGTGGCGCGCTGCGTAGTTCGGCATCCGTCAGGGTTTTCAGATCGGTTCGACCAATCCAGCTCAGTAACAACGGTTGAAAAGGCTGCAGCTGAGCTTTCCACGGGTTTTTGGGGCGGCTGGCGCCGCGGGCAACGAGACTCAAACGCCCCTGGCTGAGGGTCAGGATATCGAGCAGAAAGCTGGTTTCCTGGAAAGGGCGGCGGTGCAGGATGAAAGCAGGTTCCTGTTCCGTTCGCTGGGTCATAGAAAAATACCCCTGCCGCATGCCAGCTCATGCTGAACCCTGCCTCGGTGTCTCGCAGTGTCAGTCACAAGCCCAGCTCCAGGTTGCGCTTGAAGCAGAATCAGCTATCGAAGCCGAGGCTGCGCAAGGCGCGATCATCATCAGACCATCCTTTGCGCACTTTGATCCAGAGGTTGAGCATTACTTTCCGCTCGAACAGGCGCTCCATGTCTTCCCGAGCCTGCTGGCCGATCTGCCGCAGGCGAGCGCCCTTATCGCCGATGATTATTTTCTTCTGGCCGTCGCGCTCGACAATGATCAGAGCGTGAATGTGCAGGCTTCGCCCAGAGTCCTTGAATTGCTCAATCTGAACGGTAACCGAATACGGAAGCTCCGCACCCAGCTGTCGCATTACTTTTTCCCGGACCATTTCCGCCGCGAGGAAACGGCCGCTGCGGGTGGTCCACTGATCGTCCGGGTAATGAAAGGGTCCTGCCGGTAAATAGCTGGCGACACAGGCCTCCAGGCGATCAACGTTGGTCATCTTCAGCGCTGAAAGCGGAATAATCTCGGCGAAATCGTGGCGTTTGCTCAGCGCTTCCAGGTGGGGCAGAAGGTCAGATTTCGTCTCTATCTGATCAACCTTGTTCACTGCCAGAATTACCGGGCAGGTCACTCGGGCAACCTGCTGGAGAACATTCTCGTCGCCGTCGTTCCAGAATGTCCGGTCCACGACAAAAATAACAAGATCTACCCCGGCCAGTGCTGAGGTCGCGGCCCGGTTCATGTAGCGGTTAAGCGCTTTTGGCTCCTCAACATGAATGCCCGGCGTATCGACGTAGATGGCCTGGACGCCATCGACCGTTTTGATGCCGTGCACCTGATGGCGAGTGGTCTGGGGCTTACGCGATGTAATACTGAGCTTCTGTCCGAGAATGTGATTCAGCAGGGTCGACTTGCCGACGTTTGGACGCCCGACAATAGCAACAAAGCCACAACGTGGGTCTTTGGCCGGCTCAGCAGGAACAGACTGGTCAGTAGCGGGCATGTCGTCCTTACTCACTTACCGACCTCCACGCCCAAAGCGCGCAAGGCCTCGCGCGCCGCCTGTTGCTCGGCCAGTCGCCGGCTGCCGCCGTTACCGACAGTCTTGGTCTGTAACGCGGGCAGGTCGCATTCAACCCGGAATAACTGTGCATGGGCTTCGCCATCGACCGAAACAACCTCGTACTGGGGCAGCGGGTGCTGGCGTGATTGGAGAAATTCCTGAAGACGCGTCTTTGGATCTTTCTGAGTGTCGAGCAGACTGAGGTTCTGTAGGCGCTGGTCGAACCAGGCCAGGATCCGTTCCCGGCACCGATCAAAGCCGCTGTCGAGGTAGATCGCGCCGATAATCGACTCCACCGCATCTGCAAGGATAGACTCCCGCCGGAACCCACCGCTTTTCAACTCGCCCGAGCCCAGGCTCAAAAATTCGCCCAACTCAAACTCGCGAGCGATTTCAGCCAGGGTTACCCCTTTGACCAGGCGTGCCCGCAACCTGCTGAGCTGACCTTCACGCGCCGAAGGAAAGCTCTGGTACAGACGTTCGGCGATCACCATGTTGAGTATGGAGTCACCCAGAAACTCAAGACGTTCGTTATTCTGACTGCCGAAACTACGATGGGTCAGCGCCAGATGCAGGTGAGCCGGGTCGCTGAACTCATAGCCAAGGCGACGCTGAAGTCGTGCAAGGTCGGGCGTTGGACTCACTGCGTATTCCATTCATAGCTGTGATCGAAGTGCACCAGCGCATCAATATTGGCAAACAGGTTGGTTCTGACCTCGTAGTTGACCGTCATCTTCATGGTCTGGCCTTCCTGCTCCAGCTTGATGTCAGTAGCTTTGATCACTTTAACACTGTTGACACCCATTCTGCGCTGGATGCGGTCCTTGAGTTCCCGCATCGATAACGTCCGGGTCTCTTCGTCGTTGCTCAGGCTTTCCATCATTTCCTGGACCGTATAGTCGTCCACATAGATGGGGATAATCTTGACGGCCGCCACCAGCAATAACGCGGCGCTAAGCAATACCAAGAGCGTGGCGAGGGTCGATGCGCCGGTTTGAACTCTCATTTTGTCGTTCATGTCGTCGCCTATTCAATGCCGCCAATACGATCGAAACTGGGAATGCTGGTCAACGATTCCCAATGCATCCAGATAGCAAATGCCTCGCCGACCACCAGCTCTTCCGGTACGAAGCCCCAGTACCGACTGTCGTTACTGTTGTCGCGGTTATCGCCCATGACAAAGTAATGACCTTCTGGAACCAGCCACTCGCCTTCGGCGCGGGGATCCCGTTTGCCGGACGTCAGAAAAATCTGGTGTTCAGTTTCCCCCAGATCCTCTTGGTAGAGCTCAACTGGAGGCAACGCCGCAACAAACCGGGTTTCGACCTCTTCTCCATTAATATAGAGGGTTTTGTCGCGGTAGCGAATCTGGTCGCCCGGCAGGCCGATCACCCGCTTGATGTAGTTTGTCTGACCATCACTTGGAAACTTGAAGACCATTACGTCGCCGCGCTCCGGGTCGCCGATGTCGACCACTTTGGTTCCGGCAACCGGTAAACGCAACCCATAGCTGAACTTATTGACGAGTATGAAGTCCCCCACTTCCAGCGTCGGTAACATCGAACCGGAAGGAATCTGGAAAGGCTCTACCAGGAAAGATCGCAGCACCAGAACAACCGCAAGAATCGGAAAAAAGGACTGGCTGAGCTCTACGAGGTAGGGCCGGGCATTGTCAGGGTCGGAGCCTGCTTCCGCCGAGTCGCTGGCTGCACTACGGCCGAGGCGTCGCGGCTTGAGAACAAGAATATCGAACAGCCAGACGAGGCCGGTAACAACTGTCAGAGACAACAATATCAGCGGAAAATCGAGATTCATCTAAAGGTCCTGAGTGCCTGTGCCCTGGGCGTTGCGGGAGCCGCCGGCGCCAGTTGAATGTCACCACGAAGTGGTCGCGGTGTTAGAGGTTAGTTGTCAACTCGCAGCACGGCCAGGAATGCCTCTTGAGGAACCTCGACACGACCGACCTGCTTCATCCGTTTTTTGCCCTCTTTCTGCTTCTGCAGCAGCTTTTTCTTACGGCTGACATCGCCGCCGTAGCACTTCGCGGTCACGTTCTTGCGCAATGCCTTGACCGTCGTCCGGGCAACGACGTGGTTGCCGATGGCTGCCTGAATCGCGACGTCAAACATCTGCCTTGGAATCAGTTCACGCATCTTCTCGGTCACCTGGCGGCCGCGGGCGAACGCCTGGTCCCGATGGGCAATCAGTGCCAGAGCGTCAACCCGCTCGCCGTTGATGAGAATGTCGAGGCGTACGAGGTTGGCGGCCTGAAAACGGACAAAGTGATAGTCCAGTGAAGCAAAACCCCGGCTGGCCGATTTCAGGCGGTCAAAAAAGTCGAGCACCACCTCGCTCATGGGGATCTCGTAGATCACCTGCACCTGACTGGCCAGAAAATGCATGTTTTTCTGCATGCCACGGCGTTCTTCGCACAGCATGATGACACTCCCCAGATGTTCCTGAGGGACCAGAATGGTCGCTTCGACGATGGGTTCGCGCATTTCCAGTATGTCGCCAACATCCGGCAGGCTGGAGGGGTTGTCGATCTTGAGGGTCTGCCCCTGTTTCGTCTCCACCTCATAGTTCACCGTTGGCGCGGTAGTGATCAGGTCAATGTCGTACTCGCGCTCCAGCCGCTCCTGAATAATTTCCATATGGAGCATGCCGAGAAAGCCGCAACGGAAGCCAAAGCCCAGCGCGTCAGAATTCTCCGGTTCGAAGAAAAGCGACGCATCGTTCAGCGTCAGCTTGTCGAGGGCCTCGCGGAACGCATCGTAGTCTTCAGAGCTGATGGGAAACAGCCCCGCATAGACTTGGGGCTTCACCTTTTTGAAGCCTGGCAACGCCGGGACATCGGGTGTCTTCGAGAGGGTCAGCGTGTCCCCCACCGGCGCGCCATGAATGTCCTTGATTCCTGCGACGATAAACCCGACCTCGCCCGCCCGCAGTTGCCCGGTATCAGCAGGCTTCGGCGTGAAAATGCCCACCTTGTCGACCAGGTGGGAACGCCCGGTCGACTTTACGTACATTTTGTCACCCTTGCGGATCGACCCATGCACGACGCGAACCAGCGATACCACCCCCAGGTAGTTGTCGAACCAGGAGTCGATAATCAACGCCTGCAGGTCCCCATCCACTTCGCCCTGGGGCGCAGGTATCACGCGGATCAGTTCCTCCAGCACATCTTCGACTCCCATACCGCTTTTGGCGCTGCAGCGCACGGCACTGGATGCGTCAATACCGATGATGTCCTCGATTTCCTGGGCAACCTTCTCGGGATCCGCCTGGGGCAGATCCATCTTGTTGAGGATCGGCAGAACCTCCAGCCCCTGTTCCAGGGCGGTATAGCAGTTCGCTACCGACTGAGCCTCGACGCCCTGCCCGGCATCGACAACCAGCAGCGCGCCTTCACAGGCTGAGAGCGAGCGCGAGACCTCGTACGAAAAGTCGACATGGCCCGGCGTATCGATAAAGTTGAGCTGATAGAGCTTTCCATCCCGTGCGGTATACCCGAGGGTCACGCTCTGGGCCTTGATCGTGATACCGCGTTCGCGCTCGAGATCCATCGAGTCGAGCACCTGCTCGGCCATTTCCCGATCTGCCAGCCCCCCGCAAACCTGGATAATCCGGTCAGCGAGTGTGGACTTGCCGTGATCGATATGGGCAATAATCGAGAAATTGCGGATATGGCTGAGGTCGGTCACAGAAAAAGGTGTCTCCCTGTTGGGGTCGGTAACTGACGGTGCGGGCACCAGGGAACGGACGTTGAGCCGGGTTCCAGGCTGGGCAGAGTTTACCGGAGAGTCAGGGAATAGGCCATGCCGGCAGGGGAAGGTCAACCGGGGTAAGCAGGTCGCTCACCCCGGTTTTTCCTTATTTCTCGAGTTTGAGTACAACGAAGGACGGGGCGCCGTCACGTACAATTAATGCCGGCAGCGCTTTACCCCGGGGAAGATCCTTGAGCATCGCCCGGAAGTCGTCAGGCGAAGTGATGTCCTGATTATTGATGCTGCGGATGACGTCTCCCGGCCGTATGCCCGCCTTTCGCGCCGGCCCCTGGCCCACGTTGGTCACCAGCACACCGCCTTCAACATCCCATTTCTGTTTGAGTTCGCGGGGCAGCGGTTCAACCTCAAGGCCCAGCGGGTTGCCCGGCATGGCCTTGGCGGGCTCGCTTTGTTGATTCTGAGCCGCACCATTGGGCAGCTCGCCGATGGTCACGTCTATCTCCTGGCGGTTGCCGTTGCGCATGATGAGTAGCTCAGCTGTTGACCCGACCTTGACCCGACCAACTTGGGGGGGCAATTCGGCTGAGAGACCGATTTCTTCGCCTTCGAACTCGAGAATAATATCACCCGGCTTCAGCCCCGCTTTGGCAGCCGGCGAGCCGGGCATGACCTCAGCCACCAGCGCGCCGTGGGGTTTGGACAGACCAAACGACTGAGCCAGGTCCCGGCTCACTTCCTGTATGAGTACGCCCAGCCAGCCTCGTGAGACGTAGCCCTGGTCACGAATCTGCTCAAACACATTCATTGCAACGTCAACCGGGATAGCAAACGAAACCCCCATGAAACCACCAGAGCGCGTATAGATCTGCGAGTTGATACCGACGACATCACCGTCCAGGTTGAATAACGGCCCACCTGAGTTGCCGGGGTTAATTGCCACGTCGGTCTGAATGAAGGGCACGTAGTTTTCGCTCGGTAGCGCCCGCCCTTTCGCGCTGACAATGCCCGCAGTCACCGTGTGGTCGAAGCCGAAGGGCGAACCGATCGCGACCACCCACTCGCCGACCTCAAGCTCAGCTGATTTGCCCAGACGCACCACGGGCAGATCTGTACCTTCCACTTTCAGCACAGCAAGATCCGTGCTGGGATCGGTGCCAACAACAGTTGCCTCAAGCTCGCGGCGATCGCTCAGCCGAACGATGATTTCTTCCGCACCGTCAACAACGTGGTTGTTGGTCAGCACATAGCCATCAGGCGACACGATGAACCCGGAGCCCATGGAGTGTCTCGGACCAGGTTGTGCAGGACCCATAGGACCTTCAGGTGCCTCGAAGAAATGACGGAAGAACTCAGGCATTTGCTCGAGCTGATCCTGAGTGAATGGCACATTGGGGTTGCGCCCGCTTGAAGCCGATACCGTGGTGCTTATATTTACCACCGCAGGCGAACTGTCTTTGACCAGCCCGGTGAAGTCAGGCAGGTTCACCGCCGCTACAGCCTCAGACAGCCAGAACGCGAACAAAAACAGCCAAAGTCCCAAGATGGGTTTACGACGACGTTGAAATTTCATTCCCGAGAACACCTCTTCGTTTGTTTAACCCGATGACTCACCTGGCCGGCCCGTCTGTTTCGTGTCGAACCGTCTGCATACTGCAAAAGATTCCCGTCCGACGTGAGAGACTCAGCGCAGAACCAAGGCGACGACAACATCGGACACGTCACCGTTCTGTTGGCCCGGCCCAGGAGCCAGAACACTATTGATCTAAAGAACCGAACACTATTGATGTAGAGAACCGAACACGCTGATGTAGAGAACCGAAAAAGTTGATGAAGAAAACCGTATGCGTTGGTGTAGAGACCTGAGCATGGTGATGACCAGACTGAGCCGTATGAACCTGCTAGGCGCGCGCCTGCAAAGTTAATGCAACAGGCTGATCATCATCCCGAGGCTGAAGCACCTCAAGCATCTGTGGATGAACCTCGCCCTCATTGCTCAATAAACGGGTCAGGAAAAACACCAGCATCATGGCGCCGGTGGCCACTAAGACAACAGCGGGCTCAGCGTTACCAAACAGCCAAGTGCCAGCCGCCGCCCCGAAAATCAACCCCAGCAAGGGCAGAAAGTAGAGCTTCAATGAAGCCCAGAGCAGCGTCTGCTCACCGAGGCCCAGCAACACCTTATCGCCTACCCTGGCCCGTAGCTCATTGTCGACCCGGACCTGCTGCGCCTTCGCCGGACCCGACAGCTCCGCCATCAAGCGTTGGCCGCAACCGTTGCGGGCGCTGCAACGCTGGCAGGATCCCTCGCGCTCGACACGCACCCAGGCCTGCAGCCCTTCTACCGCTACAACCAGCCCAGACTGCTCAATCACTTTCGGGCCCTGCCCCCGAACCCGGTGCGCCAGCACCGTTAGACTCTCCGTCCGCGGCCGGCCCTGGCTGGTCTTTTGACCTGGGGACGCTGGCCTCTTTCCCAACCGTTACCTGCTCACCTTGTGGCTTCGATTCAGGTGGCTTCGATTCAGCGCCAGCTTCACTGTCGGAAGCGTTGACGCTCGCCTGCGCATCAATGGCTGCCTCTTCAACACTGACCGATTCAGCCACGCGCATGGCGGTTTCGGGCGGTATTTCGCCGACCACTGTTACACGATGGACCGTGTCAGCCGTGGTCAGTTTGTGAAGATAGGCTGTCGTTGCGCCGATGGTAGACGCACCCAGTGGCATGGTCATGGACCCGACGGGCTCGACGAACACAGAAAATGAAGCGATACCGTCGGAATAGGTGGTCAGCCGTCGGGCCCCGTCGACGGCCTTGCTTCTGGCAATGAATCCGGCTGGCGTCCAGGTGGGGTGCCAGTTGGAGAGATCTTCCTCTTTATGTGCCGGCGCTCTGCCCTCCGCACTCTCCGGCCTGGCGGCTGCAGCGGATTCCGGTGCGACGGGGGAACTTTTTTGTTGACGCCCACCTTTGCTGGACTGCAGCCGGCGAAGCTCCCGCCCTGCCGTCTGTACCGTCAGTTCATCGTCCGAAATCGCGTCTGTTATTTCCAACTGGGTGAACTGGAACCGCTCCAGCACCTTACCGTCCTGGTCCCGAACCTGACTTTTGAGAAGCAGACCCGTCTGCCGCTCGAGCCAGAGTCGGTAGCTGTAACGGTGGCGATCCCGGGCTGATACCGCCACGACGACAGCTTCAAAACCCGCGACTTTGCCATTCTCCAGTTTCTCAGGCCGGTACCACCGGGACATCGGCTCAAGCCGATCATTGAAAGCACCAGCCAAGGGTCCGGCCGGTAGAAGCGCGCCCAGTTCAAGTCGGCCGTGATCCGGCAGCACGCAAATAATCTGGTCGCCATAGCGAACAATCTCGCCGTCGCCGCCGTCGAGCTGGCTAAGCCGCTCTATGATCTGGCCGTCCCGGTAGCGGTGAACGATGCGCATGGCATTGACTTCAGACCCGCGGGTATACACGAAAACGCCACGATAGCTGGTCTTCTCAAGTGCCGCATCAAGCCCTTCAAGCCATTGGCGGGCCTCGGCGGGGCCGGACTCATCTGCCACCGCCCAGCTACAGGCGAGGCTCAAGACCATTACCCAGAATTTTCTGACGATCAGTGACTGCAGAGTCTTCATCTATGACAGGGCACTTTCAACTAGCGGTTGAGAGGAAAATAACGAGCAGGGCGACCGGCCGGCCAGCCTGTGCTCGACGTGAAATGGCCGTTTAGCCAGACGCGTCACAGCACCTGACAACTAGCGGTCAGCGCCCGAGAGCGAAACACTGGCGACCCGGGCAAACCCGACAGCGCCGTTACCCGCAGCTGCGCTGTTATGGCGCGCATGCCGCAGCAAATAATTGGACAACTCCTCGCGCTGGGCTGCGTCAAGATTGTTCAACGCGACCTGTGGCACGGGCTCCGCCGCCCCGTTTTGCGCGGGTAGCGCGCCTCCAGCTGCAGCGAACTCCGCCTCAGGCCCGTCATCCGTCCACTGCTGTCCGGCTCCAAAGCCTACCATCACGGCCACCACCAGCATCGCCGCCAGAGCTGCCGAGCCTGAGTTTCGCCATAGCGGTCGGGTAGCCCGCCGCTGCGTTTGAGCCTGGTAAGGAACTTCCGGCTTTGATGTTGCCTCTGCCGGCATGTCCAGTCGGGCCCAGATATCGGCGCGCATATCGATGCCATCCCACCGGGATTCACCATGACGAAGCTGGTCACTCAAGCGCTGCCAGCGCAACCACTGCGACCTTACTTCGTCATCTTCGCCCAGAGCCAACACCCGCCGAACCCCAAGTTCGTCGGCCTCATCATCAAACATGGCCGATAGGGACTCTTTCAACCGATCATCCATGGGTATACACCTCAACAGCGATTCTCATCCGCCTAAGTCTCCAGCATGGGCGCAATGCGCCGGTCGATGGCGTCTCGCGCGCGAAAGATCCTGGACCGGACCGTGCCGATAGGACACTCCAGAACCTGGGCAATATCCTCATAGCTGAGTCCGTCCGCTTCCCTTAGCAACAAGGCGCTACGAAGCTCCTCTGGGAGCTCGTCCAGCGCCCCATCGATAGCAGTCTGAAGCTGGTCCCGTTGCAATTGCTTCTCCGGGGACCCCAGATCACGAAGGCCTGGCGCTGCGTCGAGCTGCTCGGCGTCTTCAACTTCCATGACCGCCAGCGGCCGACGACCTCTTGCCTCGAGGTGATTCTTGGCCGTGTTGACCGCGATGCGATACAGCCAGGTATAGAAGGCGCTGTCTCCACGAAAGCGCCCTATGGCGCGGTATGCTTTGACGAAGCTTTCCTGGGTGAGGTCCAGCACATCCTGGGAGTCGTGGATGTAGCGGGAGATGATAGACGCCACGCGGGACTGATAACGGATAACCAGCAGGTCGAAAGCCGCCCGCTCGCCATTCTGCACCCGCCCCACAAGCTGCCGGTCGGTCTGGCTTTGGTCACTTGTCAATGATCGGGACTCGGTCGCCGAAGTCATAGGTTCGCTTTGCAGTTGATCGATTGGATGAGCGGCGGTTCCCCGGCCACTTTCTCCGCATAATCGTAACTGAAGTTTAGCGCTATTGTGCATATAAACGCCCTGGTTTATCCGCCTCGGGAAGAGACTTGCTCTGAGCCAAATAGACAGCGACCCCGAACTTTAGTTCAATAGTGCCACAGAGATCTCTATCACAGAGGGCGAAGGACGTCTTTTCGAGGCCGGCAAACCCCTCACCCCTTCCCAATCGGACACCGAAGCTCAATGCCCCCAGCCTATTATCACGATGTTCTGGTTATCGGCACTGGCGCTGCTGGCTTGACTGTCGCACTTAACCTTCCGGCTGAACTTAATGTCGCGGTGGTCAGCAAGGCGGGCCTCAGCAGCGGTTCAACACAGTATGCCCAGGGCGGTATCGCCGCAGTTCTGGACGCGGCTGACAGCGTTGACGCCCATATCGGGGACACACTGGCTGCCGGTGCGGGACTTTGCCATGAGGATGCCGTGCGGCTGACGGTGGAACGCAGTCGTGAAAGCATTGAATGGCTGATCGACCAGGGGGTCGAATTCACACGCGATCACAATGACGCGTACCACCTGACCCGGGAAGGCGGACACAGCCACCGGCGCATCATTCACGCGGCCGATGCCACCGGCCGGGCGGTGTCTGAGGTTCTGAGTGAGCAGGTACGGCGGGCAGCGAACATCACGGTGTACGAAGATCGCGTTGCGGTCGACCTGATTACCCACCGCAAGTTGTTCCTGCCAGGTAACCGCTGTGTCGGTGCATACATCCTTAACACCCGCAGTGGGCATGTCGAGACATTCCGCTCCCGTTTCACGGTGCTGGCATCCGGGGGCGCGAGTAAAGCTTATCTCTACACCAGCAACCCGGACGGGGCGACAGGCGACGGAATCGCAATGGCCTGGCGCGCTGGCTGCAGGACAGCGAATCTTGAATTCAATCAGTTTCACCCCACCTGTCTTTATCACCCAAAGGCAAAGTCCTTTTTGATTACGGAAGCCGTGCGCGGTGAAGGGGGCCACCTCAAGCTGCCGGACGGGTCCCGGTTTATGCATCGCTTTGACTCCCGAGGCGAACTGGCTCCACGCGACATCGTCGCCCGGGCGATCGACCATGAGATGAAACGTCTGGGCGCTGACTGCCTGTACCTGGATATCAGCCATAAGCCCGCTGACTTCGTCCGCAATCTCTTTCCCACCGTCTACGACACTTGTCTCGAATTCGGCATCGACATGACCCGCGACCCCATTCCTGTTGTGCCGGCAGCCCACTATACTTGCGGCGGAATCGTTACCGATAGCCATGCTCGGACCGACGTGAACCAGCTTTACGCCGTGGGCGAAGCCGCGTTTACGGGCCTTCACGGCGCCAACCGCATGGCCAGCAATTCGCTCCTGGAGTGCCTGGTTTACGGCCGCGCTGCAGCCACGGAAATCGGCAGGGTTGCGGCTGAGGTGCCCGCACCACCAACTGTGCCCGCCTGGGATGAATCCCAGGTGCGTGATTCCGACGAGGATGTTGTTATCTCCCATAACTGGGACGAGCTGCGCAGGTTCATGTGGGACTACGTCGGCATCGTCAGAACCACCAAACGCCTGCAGCGGGCAAAGCACCGTGTTGACCTGCTGCATCAGGAGATCCGCGAGTTCTACAGCAACTATCGGGTATCAAAAGACCTGCTGGAACTGAGGAACCTGGTAACCATCTCGGATCTGATCATCTGCTCGGCTTTGCAGCGTAAGGAAAGCCGCGGACTGCACTATACGGTTGACTACCCCGATCTGCTCGAAGCGGCAGAAGACACCATCCTGACGCCAACGCGGTACATCGCACCCCCGGGATAGAAAGGCAGTCAACCGCGATCCCCAGACCAAAGTTCTCAAATTCGACAACCGCCGGAGACCGGCCATGACTGAACAGGACGTTGAATATAAACGACTCTACTGGCATAGCCGCCGAGGCATGCTGGAGCTGGATGTGCTGCTGCTGGGCTATTTGGAAGAGGCCTACCATGATGCAGCGCCGGACGATCAGGATCGCTACCGCAGACTGCTGGAGTGTGAGGACAATGTCCTGTTCAGTTGGCTGATGCGTCGGACCCGGCCAGATGATGAAGACCTGCAGCGAATTATCGACCTGATACTGGCCCATGCCCAATCCAAACGTCGCTAACGACTTGCCGGTCGTGGTGCTGCGGCTGCGTCGTTCGCCTGGGCTGGCTTGCGCCGTACTGGTGGCGTGGGCGCCCTTGCTGGTTCTCGCCGGCTTCGCAGGCGGTAGCGGCGCGCTCGGACTTTGCCTGATGGCCTGCCTGGTAGCTCTGGCGGTACGCAGCGCTGTACCCTATGGGCTTACGAGGGCGGAAGCGCGCCCCCAACTTCGTATTCAGGAAAACAGACTGAGAAGCCAGTTGCCTGGCGAGCCGGCGATAGAGTGGAACCCTGCCAGGACTAGCCGGCTTCTGAGTCGGCTTGTCTGGCTGGAGCTCGCGCCGGTCGGGCACAGGGGTCCCCGCTGGCGCCTGCTGGTAACTGATCTGCCCGGGCTTGGAAACGTTCCGCGCGAAGACTTTCGTCAGCTGAAAGTTTGGCTAAGAATGGGAGCCCGGTATGATTGAACCCGTTGCGGGCTGAAGACTCGCACGTGCATTCACCCAAGCCAGGAGTTGCTGCGACCATGGTCTCCCTTCGCGACTCAAACGACACAATGCTCGCCGGACTGGGGTTTTCCAGCGGTCCAGAAGCCATAGCCCGGCCGATAGCCACCGACTTTATTGCCCACTGGCAGCGGCAAACGCTGCTCCGGCTGTCGGGTCCTGACGCCCGGAAGTTCCTGCAGGGCCAGCTCACCTGTCAGCTGGATGAATTGACCGAGCAGCAGGCTATCTATGGTGCAGCCTGCACGCCCAAGGGCAAGGCTATTGCCAACTTTCGGCTACTGCAACTCGACAGCGGTGATATCCTGCTGCGCGTTTCAGCCGATCTTGCCGACCAGGTGCTGAAGCATTTCCAAAAGTATCTGGCGTTCTTCAAAGCCAGGCTGGAGCCGGCGGATGGCTGGGTTGTGCTGGGTATTCGCGGCACCCAGGCCCATCATGCCCTCGAGATACCCGAGGGTGACCGCCTGGGCGCTATTGCGGTCTGGAACCGCAGCCGGGTCATCGCTGCCCAGGTCGACGCGGACGGATGCGCACGGTCAGAACTGTGGCTGAACGGCAACGACCTTGCCACGCTGGAAGCATGCCTGGCAACTGCTGAAGAGGAAGGCTTCCAAGCGCCGCAGGACGCCTGGCTGGCCACCGAAATCAGAGCTGGCCTGACTACCATCGATACAGCTCTGAGCGAACGGCTGGTGCCACAGTATTTCAACTGGCACTGCGTTGACGGCATCAGTTTCAAAAAGGGCTGTTACACGGGCCAGGAGATAATTGCCCGGCTCCGTTATCTGGGCCAGCTCAAGAAAAGTACCTACCGCGTCACCTTGCCCCGAGGCGGGGCGGCCCAGCTGTCAGCGATCAATACTGACGAGGGGAGACCTGCCGGGGAAGTCACCAATCTGATGACTTACGCCGACGGCAGCCAGGAGGGACTGGCCGTGATCAATCACCAGGCTGCCCGTGCCCGACTTTATGTGGACGGCAAGCAGGAATACCCGGTCGAGATCGTACCCCTGCCGTATAAGGTGGTTGAGCAGGAAGCAGGCACAGAGCCAGCTGATCATAATTAAACGCTGTTACGTTACGATACAGGCGCGCCCCCTAATATCTGCTATAACAGGCAGTAGCACCGTTCGTGGTCGCAGAGACGACCTCAAATCACAGCAGACGCGGAATTCAGCACCATGGCAGACTTGGCAGAGCGCATCAGGAATGACCTGATAACCGCCATAAACAATGACAAACTGGTCCTTCCCACGCTTCCGGAAGTCGCGATCCGGGTTCGGGAAATCGCTGAAGCGCCGGACTCCGCAATACTCGACCTGGTGCGCGAAATAAGTGATGACGCGAGCCTGTCTGCGCGGATCATCCGAATCTGCAATAGCCCTCTTTTCAGGGGCAGCCGGGAGATCGACAGCCTGAACATGGCCATAAGCCGGCTGGGCATGGCGTACACTTCTAACCTGGCCATGGGCCTGGCCATGGAGCAGATGTTCCAGGCAACATCGGACATGGTGGACAAGCGTCTGCGTGCGACCTGGCAGCGCAGCACCGAGATTGCAGGCATTAGCCATGTCCTGGCCCAGCACTACACCAAACTGCGGCCGGACCAGGCCACCCTGGCCGGTCTCACCCACCAGATCGGCGTACTGCCGGTGCTGCGATATGTCGAGGACAATGACATCCAGATCAGCAGTGTCATGCTCGACAACCTGATTGATGAGATTCATCCCCGAGTTGGCGCTCACATTCTGCAACGGTGGGATTTTCCCAAGGACCTGCAACAGGTACCCGTGGAATATCTCAATCTCACAAGGCAGGTTCCCCGAGTGGACTACGCCGACATTGTCATGGTTGCAACCCTACAGAGTAGGTCCGGCGATGCTCCAGCTGAGGCTGGTGGCCGGGTCGACGGAGACGTCGACTGGGGTTCAATTAGCGCATTTGAACGGCTCGGGCTGGACCCGAACAAGAATCTGGGCGAGGAGGAAGACCTGAACGCCCAGATGGAAGCGGCCATGGCATTACTGAATCAGTAAAACTTAGCTGGCGGTTGGGCTCATGGGTAGCAAGCTCGCCCGGCCGCCGCATTGGCTGGCCCGAGCCCTGTGATCTCGCTCTCCGAGATACCATATTCCGTCAGAAGGGTAGCTTTGTCAGGTAGTTGCCAGTCAATCTCAGGCTTTCCATTGGCGTCCAGCCAGCCGTTCGCCTTGGCGAAGTGGCCGTTGCCCAGGAAGCCACGACTGGCCGACAAAGGCGATGGGTGGGGACTCTCAAGCACCAAGTGACGGCGGCGGTCGATGAACTGCCCTTTCTTCTGCGCGTAGCTCCCCCAAAGCATAAACACTACCCCCTCCCGCTCGGCATTGAGAGCGCCTATTACGCGGTCAGTGAACCGCTCCCAACCTCTGCCCTGATGTGAGCCGGCGGAGCCTTCCTCAACGGTGAGCACACTGTTCAGCAGCAGCACGCCCTGATTTGCCCAGGGCTGGAGGCAGCCGTGGTCGGGCGGGTCTATACCGAGCTCAGACTTGAGCTCTTTGAACATGTTGCGTAACGAGGGCGGGATTTTTACGCCCGGGCGCACACTGAAGCACAATCCGTGCGCCTGGCCGGCACCATGGTAGGGATCCTGGCCGAGAATAACGACGCCGACGTGGTCGAAAGGCGTTGCATTGAGGGCGTTGAAGCAGAGCTGCCGGGGCGGAAAGATCGACTTACCGGCGAGTTCTTCCGACGCAAGGAACTCAGACAGGCGCATAAGATAGTCCTGCTGAAACTCCGCTTCCAGGCGCTCCCGCCAACCCGAGCCCACGGCAAGGGCATCCTTTAGAACTTCGATTGGGTGCCGCGCCATACGGGTCAATCCTCGCCGGACGAAATCAGCCTGCCGGCCGCATTGCGGGAAACAAGATTACGTCACGGATGGACGGTGAGTCGGTCAGCAGCATCACCAGCCGGTCTATGCCGATCCCCTCACCTGCCGTCGGCGGCAGGCCGTGCTCGAGTGCTTCTACGTAATCTTCGTCGTAGAACATGGCCTCGTCGTCCCCCGCTTCTTTCTCCGCCACCTGAGCACGAAAACGCTCAGCTTGATCTTCGGCATCGTTGAGCTCAGAAAAACCATTGGCGATTTCCCGGCCACCTACAAAGAACTCAAAGCGCTCGGTGACCATGGGATTGGAATCGCTCCGGCGGGCCAGGGGCGACACTTCGGTCGGGTACTCAGTAATGAAGGTGGGCTGGATCAACCGATGTTCAACGGTCTCCTCGAAAATCTCGATCTGCAGCTTTCCCAGTCCCCAACCTGGCTTTATGGCCAGATGCAGCGATTTCGCCAACGCCCTCGCCTGTTCAATATCCTGAAGCTGCTCGGGCCGAATATCCGGGTTGTACTTGAGTATACTGTCGAACACCGAGATGCGCTCGAACGGCTTGCCGAAGTCATACTCGCGCGTTTCAGTAACTTCACCTTCGCCGTTTCTGACCGTATTGCTAATGACCGTTTTCCCCAGGGCGTTACGTGCCACGGTCCGCAGCATATCCTCAGTCAGGTTCATCAGATCGTTGTAATCCGCATAAGCCTGATAGAACTCCAGCATGGTGAACTCAGGATTGTGCCGTGTCGAAAGCCCCTCGTTCCGAAAATTGCGGTTGATCTCGAACACGCGTTCAAAGCCACCAACCACCAGACGCTTGAGATAAAGCTCGGGCGCGATGCGCAAGTACATGTCGATGTTCAGGGCATTATGGTGGGTCACGAACGGCCGGGCGCTGGCGCCGCCTGGAATAACCTGAAGCATGGGCGTTTCAGCCTCAAGGAAGTCGCGATCGACCAGGTAGCGGCGGATCTGCTCAACGATTCTCGAGCGCAGGCGAAAGGTCTCGCGAGTGTCTTCGCTGACGATCAGGTCAACATAACGACGCCGGTACTTCTGTTCCTGGTCAGCCAGGCCCTTGAACTTTTCGGGCAATGGCCGCAGGGCTTTGGTCAGCAGCACGTACTGATCCATGGTGACATAGAGGTCGCCCTTGCCTGACTTGCTGAGCACGCCCCTGACGCCGACGATGTCACCCAGGTCCCAATGACGCGTCTCTTTCTGGACATCTTTGGCGGCGTATATCTGGACGCGGCCGGAAGTGTCCTGCAAAACCTTGAACGCCTTGCGGTCCAGCATCATCCGCCCGGCCACGGCCACCTCTACAGCCATGTCCTGCAGCTCTTCCTTGGTCTTCTCTCCGTACTTCTCCTGCAGCTCGGCAGCGGTCGCGGTACGGCGAAAATCGTTGGGGAACGGAATGGCATTGCTTTCCCGGATCTCCGCAAGCTTGGCGCGGCGTTCGCTTATCAGCCGATTCTCATCAAGGGCCGGGTTGCTGTTTTCGTGGTCAGTCATGATCTGGCGTGGTCTCGGTCAAGGAGCATTGCGCGTTTGGTTCAGCGACCGTGCAAGACAATGCACGGGGCCTTGGTGTGCTAGGAACTTTGCTGGGGGCTGCTAGAGCCCCATTTTCAGGCTCGCCTGGATAAAGCGGTCGATATCACCGTCAAGCACCGCCTGCGTATTGCTGGTTTCCACCTTGGTTCGCAGATCCTTGATGCGCTGATCATCCAGTACGTAAGACCGGATCTGGCTGCCCCAGCCGATATCGGACTTGGTGTCTTCAAGCTTCTGTTTTTCGGCGTTGCGCTTCTGCATTTCCAGCTCGTAGAGCTTGGCCCGCAGCTGCTTCATAGCCTGGTCTTTGTTGGCGTGCTGGGACCGTCCGGCCTGACACGCGACCACCACACCTGTCGGGTTGTGGGTCAACCGAACAGCTGATTCGGTACGGTTAACATGCTGGCCACCTGCCCCGGAGGCCCGGTAGACATCGACCCGCAAATCAGCGGGGTTGATGTCCACTTCAAAACTATCGTCGATTTCCGGCGAGAGAAAAACCGACGCAAAGGACGTATGGCGGCGGTTTCCCGAATCGAAAGGCGACTTCCGCACAAGCCGGTGAACGCCAATTTCCGTTCTCAGCCAACCAAAAGCGTACTCACCCTCGACGTGGATGGTCGCGCTCTTGATGCCGGCCACTTCGCCTTCCTGCAGCTCGGTGATTTCCGTTTTGAAGCCCTTATCTTCAGCCCAACGCAGGTACATGCGCAGCAGCATATTGGCCCAATCCTGCGCTTCGGTGCCGCCGGAGCCGGCCTGGATATCCAGGAAGGCATTGTTCGGGTCCATTTCGCCCGAGAACATCCGGCGGAATTCCAGCTTCTCCAACGCCTGCTCAAGCTCATCAAGCTCATGCTCGACGTCTGCTGCGGTGCTGGCGTCCTCTTCTACCGAGGCCATTTCGAGCAACTCTTCCGAGTCAGCCAGACCCGTGGTCAGCCTGTCGATGGTCGAGACTATCTGTTCCAGGGTCGCGCGCTCTTTGCCCAACGCTTGGGCGCGCTCAGGGTCTTCCCAGACCTTGGGGTCTTCAAGCTCCCGCTCTACCTCTACCAGACGCTCACTACGGAGGTCATAGTCAAAGATACCCCCTCAGAGCGTCGGTGCGCTCTCGAAGGTCTTTAATGCGCTGCACAATAAGATTAATTTCCATGGATCTATCCGTCGATTCGGCCCTTGGCGGCCCGCGGTGAGAAAACGCGTTATTCTATCGAATCGCGGCAGGGGAATACATGCCGGTGTCGCGTACAGTCATCCTGCTCATATTGCAGGCCTGAAGCGACGGCGAGGCGAATCACACATATATTTGGTCCGTTCGCCCGGCTCAAGAGCCCGGAGAGGCAGACGAGCCAAAGACACTAGTCATCAAGTGCGATCACCTGCTGCACGAGCAGTTGCACCGATTCCCGACCGCGGTATACGTTGACGTCCAGTTTGTAGACCAGTTGCAGTTTATCGCAGGGCCTGGGCCAGCACTGGGTGTCGACGTTGAAGGCGATCCCGTCCAGTACCTGGTCAGAGTCTGGCACCCGGACCATCAGCTTCAGGTGCCGTTCGCCGACTATCCGCTGGTTGAGCACTTCGAACGCCCCATCAAACAGAGGCTCGGGAAACAGCTGCCCCCACGGGCCGGCTTTTTGTAGCAGCCTGGCGGTGTCCAGTGTCATCTCGGGGCCCGCCAGGGGGCCGTCTGAGACGATCCTCTCACTCAGCATTTCTTCATCAGCAACCGCCCGGACCGCGAGGTCAAACGCATCGCTGAACTCCCCCAGACGTTCCTTGGACAGCGTCAGCCCGGCGGCCATGGCGTGACCGCCGTACTTCAACAGCAACCCGGGCTTACGGGCATCAACGGCCGCAAGCACGTCGCGAATGTGAAGTCCGGGCACGGAGCGAGCAGAGCCTTTCACCTGAAGTCCCTGCTCGTCGGCGTCGGCAAAGGCAATAACCGGGCGGTGGGTTTTCTCCTTGATGCGCGACGCCAGTATGCCTATGACGCCCTGATGCCATGAGGCCTCGTGCAAGCACAAGCCCCACGGCAGTTCCGCTGAATCCAGGCTCAAGTCCTTCAGCATGGCCTCAGCCTGGGCTTTCATTTCACTCTCAATGCCCCGGCGCTCGCGGTTCAGCTGGTCCAGCTCCTGCGCCAGAGCCCTTGCATGGGTCTCGGTGTCTGCCAGCAGGCAAGCTATGCCCAGGCTCATATCGTCGAGACGTCCCGCTGCGTTAAGTCGCGGCCCTACTACAAAGCCCAGGTCCGTCGAGGACAGGTGCCGATAATCGCGACCGGCCACCTCCAGCAACGCCATGATACCAGGGCGGGCTTTGCCGTCGCGGATACGCCTGATCCCTTGGGAGACCAGAATCCGGTTATTATGGTCCAGCGGCACCACGTCCGCGACGGTACCCAGCGCCACCAGGTCCAGCAACTCAACCAGCGGGGGCAGCCCACCATGCCTGAAGTGCCCTCTCTCACGAAGCCACTGCCGTACCACGGTAAGCACATAGAACATAACCGCGACACCGGCGGCGTTCTTGCTGAGAAACTCGCAGCCTGGCTGATTGGGATTGACGATGGCATCGGCCGCGGGCAGAACGTCCCCGGGCAGATGGTGATCAGTGACCACGACGCGACAGCCGGCAGCACGCGCAGCGGCTACGCCTTCATTCGCCGCGATACCGTTGTCCACCGTAACCAGCACATCAGGCACCGCATCTTCGGCCTGTAACCGCTCGATGATCCCAGGTGTCAGGCCATAGCCATCGGAAAAGCGGCTGGGAACGCGAAACGACAGACGAGACGCACCGAGCATCCGCAAACCCAGAATCGCGACAGCGGTGCTGGTCGCACCGTCTGCGTCGAAATCGCCCACAACCGTAATCGACTGCCCTTTGACAATCGCGTCGCCCAGAATCTCGGCAGCGGCGCTGGCGCCCCGCAGCTCTGAAGGGCGGGCTAGCGCGGCGAGCTGGTAGTCCAACTGGGTTTCTGAATCAATGCCGCGGGCGGCGTAGAGACGCCTTAAAATCGGCGGCAGGCTTTGGCCCCATGTGAGGGTCTCGGGACAGGGCCTGCGAAAGATCTTTTGCTGCATGACTGTTTCCCGGCTGCTTTGCATCAGAAGAGTAGTTCAAGCCGCAATCCCCGGCAGGACTACGGCAAGACAGCAAGCGAAGCGGTGGGGATTCGACTAACCGGCAAACTTCCAGTTCCTGGCGATAAAGTCCTGTACCTGCTGTCGGTCATTGTCGAGCACGGTATAACGCTCTTCCCGATCAAACAGATCGTCAAGATGGAGCGGCAGCTTGGGCTCGACCGATATGCTCGACCGACGGACGGCTTCCGGGAATTTGGCCGGATGGGCAGTGCCCAGTGTAATCATCGGGGTCCCAGCGTCACGGCGGCACTTCCGTGCGGCCTCGACACCAATGGCCGTGTGTGGGTCCAGCAGGTACTCACATTCGGTGAATACACGGCTAATGGTCGCACAGGTCAGGTCGTCGTCCACAGCGTAGCTGTCGAAAAGCGCGCGGGCACGCTTCCAACGGTGGTCCTCGATTTGTACCGGGCCGCTCTGGAAGCTTTTGAGCAGATCATCCACCGCTTTGCCGTCGCGACCGTAGAGATCGAATAACAGCCGCTCGAAATTGCTGGAAATCATGATGTCCATGCTCGGCGACAGGCTATGGGCCAGCGCGTGCTTCTCGTAGCGGTTGCCGCTGAAGAACCGGTGCAGGATGTCATTGCGGTTGGTCGCGACCACCAACTGTTCAATTGGCAGTCCCATTTCCCGCGCCAGGTACCCGGCAAACACATCGCCAAAATTGCCGGTAGGCACCGAAAACGCCATGCTGCGCTGCGGCCCGCCTAGCGCAAGCGAGGCATGAAAGTAATAGACAATCTGGGCCATGATGCGTGCCCAGTTAATGGAATTGACGGCTACAAGTTGAGTCTTTCCGCCAAGAAATGCCTGTTGGCCGAAGCTCTCTTTGACCATCTGTTGACAGTCATCGAAATTGCCCCGAATCGCCAGGTTGTGGATATTCTCGCCCGGCACCGTCGTCATCTGACGGCGCTGCACCTCAGACACCCGCTCATGGGGATGGAGAATAAAGATATCCACGTGCTTGCAGTGGCGACAACCCTCTATCGCCGCCGACCCGGTATCACCTGATGTCGCGCCCATAATGACGACGTGTTGATTGCGGCGCTCCAGCACGTAATCCAGCAAACGGCCAAGTAACTGTAGTGCGAAATCCTTGAATGCCAGCGTAGGACCGCGGAACAGTTCCATCACCCATTCGTTGGAATCAATCTGAACCAGGGGCGCTACGGCCTTATGGGCAAACACACGGTAGGTTTCAGCGAGCATCTCCCTGAAATCATCAGCCGGGATCGCTTCCTCAACAAACGGAAACACGACCTTGAAAGCCAGCTCCTCGTAACTGAGACCTCGCCAGGAGCTGATTTCCTCAGGCGAAAACCGCGGCAGGAATTCGGGCACATAAAGCCCGCCGTCGGGCGCGAGGCCGGTCAGCAGGACATCTTCAAAGCCAAGGGCGGGGGCCTGCCCCCGGGTGCTGATGTATCTCACGGGTATACCCTGTTCTGAAGTGCTGCCGGGGACGCATGACAAGCCACGCCCCGGCGGAAGTTTAGGAAAGGTCAGTCAGGAAAATGTTCGGCGCGTATCCGGACCACGCGCTGGGGTATGTCAGGCAGGGCCTCCAGGTCAGCAATAGCCCGGTTGATCTGGCGTTCTTTAACCGTGTGGGTCAGGATAATCACCGGAATGGTATTGTCCTGGACTTCGGTCTCCTTCTGCATGATCGACTCAATATTGATGCCATGCTCGCTGAGAATCGAGGCAATTTTGGCCAGCACCCCGGGCCGATCAAGCGCATGGATACGCAGGTAAAACGCTGAGTGGACCTCTTCCATCGGCAGAACCGCCAGCTCTTCCAGTGCCTCCGGCTCAAAACCAAGGTAGGGCACACGCTGGGAGCTACCCGCCGCGACCGAGCGCGCAACGTCCACCAGATCCGCGATAACCGCCGAAGCAGTGGCTTCGGCCCCTGCACCCGGGCCGTAATACATGGTCTGCCCCACCGCGTCACCGTCCACCAGGACAGCGTTCAGAACGCCATCAACGTTGGCAATCAAATGCCGGACAGGGACGAGTGTCGGGTGCACCCGCAGCTCAATACCGTCGGCCTGGCGGCGGGCGATCCCCAGGTGCTTGATGCGGTAGCCCAGGCTTTCAGCATGGGAGATATCGTAAGGCGTAATGTTGGCGATCCCTTCGGTGTAAGCCTTCTCAAACTGAAGGGGTACACCGAATGCCGAAGACGCCAGAATCGTCAGCTTGTGCGCAGCGTCAATGCCCTCCACGTCGAACGTCGGGTCAGCCTCGGCATAGCCCAGTGCCTGGGCCTCGCGCAGGACCTCATCAAAGGCCCGACCACTGCGCATTTCAGACAGGATATAGTTGCCGGTACCGTTGATGATGCCGGCCAGCCAATTGATCCGATTGGCTGCCAGCCCTTCGCGGATTGCCTTCAACACCGGAATACCGCCGGCGACGCTGGACTCGAAGGCAACAACGACCCCGTGCCGCGCCGCAGCCTCGAAGATCTCGTTACCGTGCACAGCAATCAGCGCTTTGTTGGCGGTCACCACGTGCTTGCCGTTTTCAATGGCTGCCAGCACGAGCTCCAGCGCGGTTTCGCAGCCACCGATCAACTCAACGACGATGTCTATCTCGGGGTTCTGCACCACCTGAAAAATGTCATCCGAGAACGGGATGGTGCCAAGCTCAATATGCTCCGGGCGGCGGCGTGACGCGGCCTGCGCAATAATCAGTCGACACCCTGCGCGACCGGCAATTAGCTCAGCATTCCTCTGCAGTACCGTGACGGTGCCTCCGCCGACAGTTCCCAGGCCACAGATCCCGATTTTGACCTCTTTCAACGTCCACCCCTAATTAATCGAAGAGCTTTGCCGCGTGCAGATCGTTGCTCGCGCGGATTAACAGCCGAATGATGCACGATGCTCCCGGCACCCGCCCGCAAGTTTAACGACTTTGCGCGCTTAACAAAACGTGTAGAGCCGTCGTAATCCTGTATTCGTGAATCACTGCAGCCCAAGAGCCTGAGCGAGACGCTCTTTGGGCACGTAGCCGCCGATCATGGTGCCGTTCTCGAGCACGATGGCGGGCGTACCGGTAATGCCGATCTGCTGACCCAGCTGAAACTGCTCCAGGACGGGATTGTCGCAGGTCTTCGAGTCGAGGCTACGCCCGCTCTTGGCCCGATTCATCGCTTCCGCCGGATCATCAGCGCACCAGGCAGAAACTGCCTTGGCGAAAGAAGGCGTGTTGGGACCTGAGCGTGGAAAGGCGAGGTAGTTGACCTGGATACCCATTTCGTTCAGTCCGGGCACTTCCTGGTGCAGCTTGCGGCAGTAGGGACAGTCTATATCCGTGAACACGTTGACAACCGCTTTGGTTTCGCCCTTGGGGCGGTACGAAATCAGGTCTTCAGCGGCTACCGCCTGAATGCGCTCAGCGCGCTGCCGGGCACGGCTCTGCTCGGTCACGTTGACAACGCCTCCCGAGGTCAGCTGATACAGCTCACCCACGACCAGATGGCTACCATCCGCAGTGGTGAAGAGCGTTTCCTGACCTCGGGTTTCAACCGTATACACATCAGGGAACGGTGCTTCGGATATCCGCGTCACTTCGAGTCCGGGGATTGCCTGAGCCAAGCGCTGCCGGATCTGTTTTTCATCTTTCGCGGTGACTTCAGCAGAAGCGCCTGTAGCCATAAACAGACTAAACATGACACCGAGGGTAAACAGGTATTTCATCTGTATTCTCCGTTTTATTTTTTATCCTGATCCCGCATTGGTCTGAAAGTTCAATCGGCTTCGGCCCGGCGCCAGCAAGCTCTATCCGTTCCGCTCTACCCGCGGGGGTGATGCTGGCCATGAAGCGCGTGCAATCTCTGCCGAGCCACATGGGTATAAATCTGGGTCGTCGAGAGGTCGCTGTGCCCCAGCAACATTTGCACCACTCGCAGGTCGGCCCCGTGATTAAGCAGATGAGTGGCAAATGCATGACGCAGTGTATGGGGTGAAAGGGGCTTCGCTATACCTGCCAGGCCCGCATACAGCTTGATACGATACCAGAATGCCTGCCGGGTTAATCCCTCGCCACCCTTGCCTGGGAAAATGTAGTCAGTCTGGGCTTTTCCCGCGAGCGCGGCACGCGCCTGTTTAAGGTAAAGTGCCATCCAATCCGCCGCTTCCGTGCCCATCGGCACCAGCCGCTCCTTGTTACCTTTACCGACGATACGGATCACCCCCTGATTGAGGTTCACCTGAAAAAGTCGTAGCCCCACCAACTCGGATACCCGTAAGCCGCACGCATAGAGTAGTTCCAACATGGCTCTGTCACGCAAACCCAGCGGTTCCTCTACGCAGGGAGCATCCAATAGCCGCTCAACGTCAGCCTCGGATAATGAATCGGGAATACGACGGGAGACCTGGGGGCCATCAATCTTGAGGGTTGGGTCTTCGGTGACGCGCCCCTCTCTCATCAGAAACCGGAAGAAACGGCGCAGGCAGGACAGTCGTCGCGCAGAAGTGCTTGCCTTGTTGCCCCGGCTCAGGGCCGACCCGAGGTAACCGAGTACGTGGCTGCGCTGGGCCTGCTGAAGCTGAGGCTGGCCCGGCTGGGATGACAGCCATCGGGAAAACTGCAACAGATCACTACGGTACGAGGCCCGCGTCTGTTCACTGAGACCCGACTCAAGCCACAAGGCATCGCAGAACTCGTCGACCAAAGCCGACCCATACTCCGGTTCAGCCATTGGGACCCCGGGATTATTGAGCTACAAAGACAAAAAACGAGCAGCCGAAACTGCTCGTTTTCCATGCCAGCGACGGACGTTGCCCGAAGCTTACAAAGCCTGTCAGCCCAGCTTTTCTTTGATACGCGCCGCCTTGCCGGACAGATCGCGCAAGTAGTAAAGCTTGGCCTGGCGAACGTCGCCACGACGCTTCAACTGAACGCTGTCTATCTGCTTGCTGAAGCTCTGAAAGGTCCGCTCCACGCCAACGCCATACGAGATCTTGCGGACGGTAAAGGAAGAGTTCATTCCCCGGTTACGCTTACCGATAACAACCCCTTCGAACGCCTGAAGACGCTCGCGGTTACCCTCAGTCACACGCACCTGGACCACCACCGTATCGCCGGGTCCGAAATCAGGCAGTTCCCGAGTCATCTGCTCGGCTTCAATCTGGCTGATGATACTATTTTTGCCGCTCATCGTTCGCTCCTAAAACAACCGTTAATGACCCGGACGTCCGGAGCCATCACATTCGCTAATAAATTCATCCAGAAGCTTACGCTCTTCCACAGAGAGTGATTTCGCTTCAATCAAATCCGGACGCCGTTGCCAGGTCCTTCCCAACGCCTGCTTTAGCCGCCAACGTCGTATGTTCTGATGGTTGCCGCCCAGTAAGACTGGCGGAACCTGGCGCCCCTCGAATACTTCCGGGCGCGTGTAATGCGGGCAATCCAGGAGACCGTTCGCAAACGAGTCTTGAGCCGCTGAATCTCCGTGGCCTAACGCGCCAGGAAGCAATCGCGTAACGGCATCAATGATGGCCATGGCTCCGAGCTCACCACCGCTGAGAACGAAGTCTCCCAGCGAGATTTCGTCATCAATCTCGGACTCCAGGATTCGCTCGTCGACACCTTCATAGCGCCCGGCAATCAGTATCAGCCCCTCAAGGGACGCTAACTCTTCAACTGCCGCCTGGTTAAACGGACGCCCTTGTGGCGAGAGGTAGACGGTTCTCACCGGTACCGGAGCTGCTGCCCGGGCTGCCCGGATTGCCGCCCTGAGCGGTTCAACCTTCATCAGCATGCCAGGCCCGCCCCCGTATGGGCGGTCGTCAACACTGCGGTGGCGATCGTAGGTGAAATCCCGCGGATTCCACAACTCCACCGAAAGAATCCCTTCTTTTACCGCCCGCCCAGTGATGCCGTAGGCCGTCACGGCGTTAAACATCTCGGGAAAAAGCGTTACAGCGCCGACCCACATCAATTAAAACTCTGGATCCCAGTCAACCGTCATGCGCTTGCCGGCCAGATCTATAGCCGTCACAACCTGATCCGGTAAGTAGGGTATCAACCTTTCCCTGTCGTCCACACTATCCACGGTTGCCCGGACCACCAGCACGTCGTTGGCTCCGGTCTCAAGCAGATGGTCAACCTGACCTAGAGCGATACCTGATGTGGTAAAAACCGCTAGCCCCTCCAGCTGGTGCCAGTAGTACTCCCCGTCGGGCAAAGCTGGCAGCGCGGCACTGTCAACAGCTATTTCTGCACCACAGTAAGCCTGGGCCTGATCACGGTCATCCACGCCCTTCAGACTGACGACGAGACCCTTGCCATGGCGCTTGCTCTCGCGCACCGTCACCGCTTGTCGCCGTCCGTCTTGCAGTAAATGCCACTGCTTGTAGTCGAGAATATTTTCTACGGGATCCGTAAAGGAATGGACCTTCACCCAACCCTTGATCCCGAATACCGCGGAGATACGACCAAGCACGGTCTCTTCACTTGCGGACCCCATGGCCTTCCACCCCAGCAGTACGGTCTTACTTGGCGACTTCTTTCAGCAGTCTGGAAACACGCTCGCTGGCCTGGGCGCCCTGACCCAGCCAGAAGGACACACGCTCCTGGTCGATGCGCAGACGCTCTTCCTGACCACGGGCCACCGGATTGAAAAAACCGACGCGCTCAATAAAACGGCCATCGCGGGCATTGCGGCTATCAGCAACGGCCAAGTGATAAAAAGGGCGCTTCTTTGAGCCGGCGCGAGACAAGCGGATTGATACCATTGCGACCACTATCCTGTTCAGATGAAAAATAAAAACATTTACCCGCCATCGCTGTCTGGCATTTCGCCGACACTCAACGCGAGCAATTTGAAGCTCTCATAACCTGTGCAGCATTTCCGCCAGCTGTTTCTCTGGCAGCGCAGCTTTCAGCCCGACGACGAACACCATGCCGTCGGCTGCGTTTTGCCTAATCACTGGCCAAGCGGGCACACAAAATGCGCGCCTCACTTGAAAGGGTCGACATTCTACGTTAAAAAAGCCGGCAAGGAAACATTACTCTGCATGCGCTTTCGAGGCCGCCAAGACAGGCATTCGACTGCCCGGACGACACCGTATAGCCGCCTTGCCGCTATTACCGGCCAAACGGTGGCATTCCGCCGCCGCCGGGCGGGCGCATCCCGCCCATTCCCCGCATCAGGTTGGCCATGCCGCCCTTCTTGCCGAACTTCTTCATCATTTTCTGCATCTGCTTGTGCTGCTTCAACAGTCTGTTCACATCCTGAATCTGAGCACCAGATCCAGCTGCGATACGCCGCTTCCGCGAATTATTGATCACATCCGGGTAGCGACGCTCCTGGGGCGTCATTGAGCAGATGATCGCTTCAAGCCTGCCCATGCTTTTGTCGTTAACATGTTCCTGAGCGGCCTGCTGCAGCTGACCCATGCCCGGCAGCTTGTCCATTAAGCCGCCGATGCCACCCATGCTCTTCATCTGCTGAAGTTGATCGCGGAAGTCCTCAAGATCAAAGCTCTTACCCTTCGAAATTTTCTTGGTTAGCTTCTCTGCCTTCTTGCGATCGAGCTTGCGCTCGGCTTCCTCTATAAGAGAAAGCACATCCCCCATCCCCAGGATGCGCGATGCCACCCGGTCTGGGTGGAACGGCTCAAGCGCGTCAGTTTTCTCACCTACGCCCAGGAACTTGATCGGCTTGCCGGTGATGTATCGAACCGACAAGGCAGCCCCGCCTCTGGCGTCGCCATCAGTTTTAGTAAGAACGACGCCCGTCAGCGGCAGCGCTTCACCAAATGCCTTTGCTGTATTGGCCGCGTCCTGCCCGGTCATGGAATCGACGACGAACAGCGTCTCAACCGGCTTCGCAAACTGATGCAACTCCCGGATCTCACCCATCATCGACTCGTCGATATGCAGGCGACCCGCGGTATCTATAATGAGGACATCGGCAAATTTCCGCCGTGCCGCCTCAATTGCGCCCTGTGCAATATCTACAGGCTTTTCGTTTTCAGAGCTGGGGTGAAACATGGCCCCAACATCGCCGGCCAATGTCTCCAACTGTCGGATGGCCGCCGGCCGATAGATATCAGCACTGACAACCATGACCGATTTCTTCTTGCGCTCCCTGAGAAAACGAGCGAGTTTCGCGACTGTTGTGGTCTTGCCGGCGCCCTGGAGACCCGCCATGAGAATAACCGCGGGCGGTTTTACGGACAAATCCAGGTCGGCGTTTGCCGAGCCCATGACATTCTCGAGCTCCGCCTGGACGACCTTTATGAAGGCCTGGCCCGGGGTAAGGCTGCGGCTCACCTCCTGCCCGATGGCGCGCGCGCGAACCGCCTCCACGAAAGATTTCACCACCGGCAGGGCCACATCGGCTTCAAGTAGCGCCATGCGCACTTCGCGCAAGGTATCCTTTATATTGTCGTCGCTTAGCCGGGCCTGGCCGCTGACCTTTCGCAGGCTTTCCGACAGGCGTTCACTCAGATTATCGAACATAAGCTATCACTTCGTAGTTCAGGCACATGGGGAAATAGCGCAAACTCTCAGCCAGCGTATTTGCGACCGTCGGGCAGGGGCTTAGCGGCGCACAGAGACGGAAATCACTGCCGCTGGTGCGTCATGGCCTAGCCGAATTGCTTGCATAATTGCCGCATTATAACCAGACTTATCCCGAAATTCGTCCCCTCATTACGCCCCCGGCACAGGCAGACAGATTAAGTTTGCTAAACGCCCTTTTACGGATCTTTCCAAGTAGACGTTCGGCATGGGTACATTGATTCTGGCAGTGACCACACTGCTGCTGTACAGCATCGGCACCAGCCTGCAGGCATTAGCATTGCGGGGAAAACTCCCGCCCGACGGCGCAAGCGGCCACTGGACTGGTGTGCTCGCCCTGATATCGCATGGTGCTCTGGCCTCGGATCTTATCTGGCAGCGGGAAGGATTGGACTTCGGGACATTCCCTGCGTCAGTCGGCATCTCCGCGTTGATAGTGGCCATACTGCTGATAGTCGGGTGGCGCAAAAAAGCGGTGCTGAGCCTCCTGGTTGTGGCATACCCTCTGGCCGCCCTGACCATCATCGCCAGCCTGCTGCTGGACGCGCCTTCACATGTATTGGTCCGCCCCACCGTCGGGCTGCTGGCCCATGTTGTCCTGTCGGTGACCGCCTATAGCCTGTTCACGCTGGCAGCAGCCCAGGCCGTTCTGCTGACGCTGCAAAGCTACCGCCTAAAACACAACTACAACAGCGTTTTTGTACGCAATCTGCCGCCGCTTCAGACTATGGAGTCGCTTCTGTTTGACCTGATCCTGGCCGGCGTCATTCTTTTAACGCTGGCAATCATCAGCGGTGCGCTTTTTATGGATGATCTTTTTGCGCAGCATCTTGCCCACAAAACAGTGTTCTCGCTGCTGGCCTGGCTGGTTTTCACGAGCCTGCTGATAGGCCGGCAATTTAAAGGCTGGCGGGGACTGGTTGCGACGCGCTGGACATTGGTCGGCAGCGCCTTTCTCATGCTCGGCTACTACGGCAGCAAGTTCGTACTCGAATTCGCCTTCAGAACCTGACACCTGGGGAACCTGACATCTCCGGAACCTGACGTCCCTGGAACCTTACGACGGGGACGGCAGCCTGGTCCTGAAGGCACGCGCCGATACCGCTCGAGCATTCAATTGTCGACGCCAACTCTTGACCTTCTTCCGAAGGCAAGCCTAATGTTCCTGTCCAATCTGAATTTGGCAGAGACTCATATTCAGCTATGGTGCTTTCTGCACTCAGTTCTTCACCCACCCAAGCGTTAAAGGAATAGCTCCGTTTGGACGATATCTCATCCACCAGCCTGATCATCTACCTGTCGGTTCTGGTTCTGCTGTCCGGCTTTTTCTCAAGCTCTGAAACGGGAATGATGGCGCTGAATCGCTATCGCCTGAAACACCTGGCAAAAACCGGGCATCGCGGCGCGAAGAATACGCAGCGCCTGCTTGAACGCCTGGATCGCCTGATCGGTGTCATCCTTATTGGCAATAATTTCGTCAATATTGCAGCCTCTGCGATCGCCACCGTGCTATGCATCAGACTGTATGGCGACGCCGGCATTGCCATCGCGACGATCGGCCTCACCATTATCATCCTGATTTTCGGTGAGGTGACACCAAAGACGCTCGCAGCGCTTTTTCCAGAGCGGATTGCCTTTCCCGCCTCCTACATCCTTGGCCCGTTGCTGAAGCTGCTTTTTCCGCTTGTCTGGCTGGTCAATCTAGTGACAGCCGGATTGATGAAATTAATGGGCGTTGATCGGGACGAGGCCAGCAAGGACCACCTGAGCCAGGACGAACTGCGCACCATCGTTAACGAAGCCGGCGCCCTCATCCCGAAAAAGCACCGGGACATGCTCGTCAGCATCCTTGATCTTGAGAAAGTCACGGTCAACGACATCATGGTGCCCCGTAACGAAATCGTCGGCATAGATCTGGAAGACGACATGGAGTCCATTCTCCGTCAACTCAGAGCCAGCCAACACACCCGACTTCCCGTTTACCGCGGCGATATCAATAACATTGCGGGCATTCTCCACCTGCGCAATTCGAGCAAGCTCTTGCAAACCGACGAATTGACCGCCAATACGCTGCTCGACCTTGCCCGCGACCCCTATTTCATTCCGGAAAGCACACCGCTTCACACGCAGTTGATCAACTTTCAGAAAGCGAAGCGCCGTATCGGCGTGGTTGTCGATGAGTACGGAGATGTTCTGGGCATTGCGACGCTGGAAGACATACTGGAAGAGATTGTCGGCGAGTTTACAACCGATTTTGCCGCCAGCAGCAGCCCTGACATACTGCCCCAGGACGACGGGACTTACATTATCGACGGTTCGACCCATATCAGAGCCATTAATAAAGCGCTGAAGACCAACGTTCCCACCGATGGCCCGAAAACCCTGAACGGGCTTATCACCGAAGCGCTGGAGGCTATTCCTGAAACCAATGTCTGCCTGCGTACTGCCGGGCTGAGAATAGAAGTGCTACAGATCAAAGATAACGTCATAAGGGCTGCCAAGGTTTATCCAGTCACCCGCCGACGCAGACGCCGCAAGGCATGAACCAACCCCGGCTCGGCGACGAACTGCGACTGAATCGGCACCCGCAATAAACTTTCCTTGAGGTTTTGCGGATTCTGGCCAAGACTCAACAGAACCGCTCACGGCCATTGACCCTGCAAGGACCCGATCCGCGGCCGAGTAAAGGCTCTGGTGCAGCGCTGGCCGATGCCTTGGATCAAGAGAAGAACGGGAGTAAATTAAGCTGTAACACAGGGACTGCAAGCTCTGCCTGCAGCGCAAAATCTGAAACTCGCTCAACAATAACAACAGGAGAACCAACATATGAGCCTTGCCCACAGCATCGGCCTTTTTACGCACCCGGACAGGGAGTGGCAGGAAATTCGAAAAGATTCCGAATCTCTGCCCCGCCTGTATTTTGGCCATGTCCTGCTACTCGCACTGATTCCCGCCATTGCCAGTTATATCGGTACTACCCAGGTCGGCTGGCAAATTGGAGACGGGCAACTGATAAAACTGACACCCTTCAGTGCAGCATCGCTCTGCGTCCTTTTCTATGGGGCGATTATTGCAAGCATTTACATACTCGGCCGTTTTATCGACTTTTTTGCCGCGACCTACGGCGTCGCTCAAGGGAAGCCTTTCGGCGTAACACTGGCAGCTTACACCGCAACACCACTGTTGCTGGCTGGCGTTTCAGCCGCCTATCCTTCCGTCTGGCTTAATGTCCTGCTTGGTCTGATCGCGATGAGCTATGCGGTCTATCTGCTTTACGAGGGGCTGCCGATCCTCATGAGCATACCGGCCGAACGCGGGTTCATGTTCGCCACCTCAGTACTTACCGTTGGCCTGGTCATGTTTGTGGCATTGCTGGCAATGACTGTTGTTATCTGGAGCATGGGCATCGGCCCGGTCTACACCAACTAGAACCTGGCAAGATTCAGCGCTGGCTCGCCTTGCTCCTGGCACGGACCAGCCAGACGCTGACCTCTCCGGACTGAGGCCTGCTTATTAATTCGGCATATCAAAATCGCTTAAATTTTGTTATTTGGCTGGCCAGCCCGTACAATTAATTACAGATCCATAATAAAATAACCGTTATCATTCGGCTCACGCCTAGTTGCAGTATAAAGACGCGGAGTTGGTCATGACTAACCAGTCCGGCATACATTACCTTCATGGCCAGGCCACTTCTGGACGTCGCGGTACCGCTATGAAGGAAGTTCAGAATATCAGGGAGGTGGTTACCGCCGGCTTGTCGGATCTCTTGCAGGGAACCTTCGACTCAGTCGATGACTCTCTTTTTGAACTGGCCAACAATGCCCGCAGCAACAATGAGCAGAATCGCTTCTTTGAGGCGATGCGCGAGGTCAGGATTAAACGTAAAGGGGTGGAGAAGCGCTTTCAGGAAGCCCTTTTCAATCTCTTTGACACCCCGCCCAGCCCAAGTTCAGCCCGCACACCAGCCGGAGAATCGCTCACTGCAGAGAGCCTGTCCCTGGTGAATAACGACGTGCTGGAGCAGGAAGTCGCGATAAACGCCATGGTCTCCAAGGCCAAGGCGCACTTCCAGGGCACACTGCTTCAGTTACAGGTCCGCTTTTCGGTCTTGTACGGCCGCCCCGAGTCCGAACCTGTAAATCCGCTCTCCCCTGAGCATCTATGCGCCGCACTTGTTGAGTCTATCGCCGATCTGGATATCCAGATTCGTGAGCGCCTCATAGTGCTCAAGCAGTTTGATCGCTATGTAATTGCCAATCTGGGAATGATCCTGGATGAGGCAAACAGGATTCTGATTCAGAGCGGCATTGTTCCCAACTTCAAGTACCGGGGCAAAACTGGCGCATCCGCAACCAGCCCAGGCAACACGGGTCACGCCGTCAGCGAGCCGGGATTTGCTGGCGAAGAGGAGGAAGGTTCGTTTGCCGTTATCAGGCAGTTGCTGGCCAGAACCGGCGATCACCGCCTGAGCGCCCCCGCCGGATCGGGCGCGAGACTGATCAGCGACAACGAACTCTTCTCTCTGCTCGCACGAATACCTGCCCAGCCGACGACCGCAGACCTCACGGTGGGACAACCTGTTGCCCTGGATCTACGCCAGGTCGTGGGAGAGTTACTGTCAGAGCAAAAAGGCAGCAACGGCGAGCGCACAGCGATAGACGAAGTCGACGAAGATCTGATCAATCTGGTTTCGATGCTGTTTGAGTTCATTCTGGAGGACTACAACCTTTCGCCTCCCATTCAGGTTCTGATCAGCCGCCTTCAGATTCCTATTCTGAAGGTTGTCATTAAAGACCGCAGTTTCTTCAGCAAAGCAACGCATCCAGCGAGACGCCTGCTCAATGCACTAGCCCGGGCAGGGATTGGCTGGAGCGACAGCAATGAAAAAAACCGCGACAAACTTTACGAACAGATACACACGATCGTGCAAAGAATTCTGGAAGAGTACGACGGCGATATCGCTATCTTTGAATCGCTTAACGAAGAGTTCGACCGGTTCCTGGCTCGGGAGAACCGCAAGGCCACCCTGGTAGAGCAGCGAACCCGAGAGTCCGAGCGAGGTCGCATAAAGTCGCAGAAGGCCCAGGAGACCGTTGACCGTGTTCTGAACGAGAAGATGCGTATGCGGGCGCTTCCCGACAGCATCCGCAACATACTTCAGAATGGCTGGAGCCGGGTTATGTTCCTGGCTTACCTGCGGGACGACAACGAGCACCGATGGACGCAAACAGTACGGGTCGTTGATGACCTGCTCTGGTGTCTAAAGCCTCAGCCCCACGAAGACGACCGTGCGCAATGGGTCCGGTTGGTGCCTTCTCTGCTGAAAACACTAAGGGCCGGACTGGAAGAGGTTTCTTACAACGCCGCCCGTCTTGATGAGATGATGCTAGGCCTAAAGCGAGAATTGGCTGAAGCATTTCGGCGACAGGCTCTGGAGGAAGCGTCGGAAGACAGCTCTCCTGCGATGGCGCCTCCGCCACCCGTCGCCAGTGGCATACAGACAGCGGTCGAGCGGGAGCAAGAGCTCGAGAATGCTGCCATGGCCGAGCACATGCTCGCTGTAGAGGGCATTGGCGCCGGAACCTGGGTTGAATTCAGCCTGGTCAATGGCACCCGTTTCCGATGCAAGCTCTCGGCCATCATCGAAGAAGCTGACAGCTACGTCTTCGTAAACCGGATGGGGCTCAAAGTGGTCGAGAAAAAGCGACTCGATCTCGCCCATGATATGCGTCGGGGGCGACTGACAGTGCTTGAGCAAGGCGCACTGATTGATCGCGCACTGGACTCTGTGGTGGGCAGCCTGCGCCGGAAAGCCGGGTAATATTTCCATGAGCTACCAGGGACAGGGAGGCCCGGCCGACACTGTCGGGGCCCAGTCCCGGCCCCAGCTTCTTCTGGCCGCAGCCCTGGCATTGCTGATACACGTCATTACAGGTTTGGTGTTGCTTGCGCGTGCGCCCGAGGAAGAACCCACCGAGCGTACGGTTCAGGTACAACTGGTCGAACAGGGTGTTGATACCGACGCGCAAAAGTCGTCCCGGGCAACCGCAGCCTCCACCCCACCAGTCGAACCCCTAGCGCAGACCGTCGCTGAAAATCTGCCCGCCGCAAGTCCGGTCGAGCCGCCTGCCGAAGCAGTAGCACCCGTGTTGACTACTCAAAGCGAACCGAACGCTCAGGCGCGTCAACAACCGCCCGAACCTCAACAGCCAGAAACGCAAACCACCGAACGGCGGGCCGAAGCCTCCGAGGCTGTCGCTGACCGATCACCACGCCCACAGCTTACTAAAGATGCCCTTCAGCAACCGGCCACTCAGCCAAGCCGGTCTGCCGCAGCGGCACCAAGTGGTGCTCCGGACGCGTCCAGTCCGCTCGAGCCTGAAGAACATCGGCAAGTATCCAGCCAGCCCGACCTGCCGCAAATGGATCCGTATCAGTTGATACTCAGCCGCCATATGATGCGCCCTATCAAACAGTTTCTTCAGCGTGAATCAACGCTTAAACAGTTCAATCAGGCAGTTGAAGCCGGAACCCAGCCGATCACGATCGAATTAAAGTTGCTTGCCAACGGTGCGGTCAGAAGGGTTCAACTGAAGGAGAGCTCTGGTAGCGAGTTTGTTGACCGGATCGCCGTGCAGTCCGCATTGGCCGCCAGCCCCTACCCGCCTCCACCGGAAGAAGAACGTCCCAACGGCTTTCGATTCAGACTTCATTTGATAATGTCGCCCGTCTACCTGTAGCGGTCGGCCTGCTGTTCTCTGCCTTTGCAATAAAGCCTAATGCTTCATGGAGCTGACTCGGCGAGCCTTAACAGCTTTTCTGCGGTACCTGGCTCCAGCAGGCGCTGGAGCCAGGCGGGATCGGCTGATCCTGGGTGGGAGCCTGTTCAGGCTTTTTGGTCAGAGGTGGTGTTTGCCGAAGCTGAAGCGTCTTTCACCAGCTTCTCCAACTCGCCACTCTCGTACATCTCGTTAACGATGTCACAGCCGCCAACCAGCTCGCCATTAATGTAGAGCTGGGGAAAGGTAGGCCAGTTCGAGTAGACCTTGAGGCCTTCGCGCAACTCCTGGTTATCCAGGATGTTGACGAAGGCGAAGCGCTCGCCACACGCCATGAGGGACTGCACTGTCCGAGCGGAAAACCCGCATTGGGGAGCCTGGGGGCTGCCTTTCATATAAAGCAGAATGGGGTTGCTATCCAACTGCTGCTTGATTGTCTCGTTAATGTCCATCGAATATCCTCCGGGTCGGGATGCGCCGCCGGGCCTCGTATGCCCGGTCTCGATGGCGTCTATTTTACACAGCGAGGCTATTCCTGACTACGTTAGTCGGGTTTTATCCTGGCCGCCTGATGCCCGGTTTTGCCGACGCCACAACTGCACTTTCAGCCCTCGCCGCGAGCCGCTGACGCGTTGTCATCAACAACCTTTACCGCTAACATAGCGAACTAGCCGAGCCAGATCTCGGCGATCAGGAACGCCACTGACAGATCTCCCAGCCCGCTTCATCGTTTTGTCGCGTTTTGCAGGCGTACTGGTGGGTCTGGATGAACCGGCCGGTGTCTGGCGGCGCAAGGGCGCACCTCGAAAGGCACCCGATAAACTGATCAGGTCAAGGCAGCACACCCCGAGACGGGTCCGATGTCGCGTTATTGCCCCGCGGGCCATTCGCGAACCGGAGCGTGTCGTCAGATGCTGCCTTTTTTCGTTAGCGCCGGTACCTTCTGTACCGAGGTTTAAGGAACCGCCATGGCGGAGCATCCGCTATTCAACTCTTCCGGTCGTCTGTCTCTCAGCGTCGAGCGCGGAGACGGGATCTGGCTCTACGACACCCAGGGTAATCGTTATCTCGATACCTCTGCAGGGTCTGGTGAATGCGGGCTGGGTCATGCGCATGCAGGCGTGCAGGAGGCTCTGGCCCATCAGGCAGGCGAGTTGACCTATTGCGCGAGCCCTCTCCAGTGCGCATCTCAGCGGGCTCTGGCAACGAAGCTGAGCGACTTGGCAGGAATGGAAGGGGCGCTGTTTGCGCATTCTGGTGCAGAAGCAAATGACAGCGCCATCAGAATAGCCCGTCAGTTCGGTCTGCAAAAGGGGATCACGAACCCGGCCATTTTGGTGGCCGGGAATGAGCAGCGCGGATCCTCGCCCGATGCGTTCGCCAGCGTTCCCTTCAACGACATCGAAGCAATCCGGGAGCTAGCGGCGACCCGGCAGGACGTGGCTGCGATCATGCTGGAAACCATCCAGGGAGACGCTGGCACGGTCATCGCCGAGCCTGCGTACCTCAAGGCCGTGCAGGATATCTGCCGGGACCAGGGCTGGCTGCTGATACTCGACGAAACACAGAGCGGTATCGGCCGGACCGGGTCGTTCTTTGCTTGTCAGCAATACAGTGTCTTACCCGACGTGCTGACGCTCGCGCGTGGCCTGGGCAATGGCTTCCCGATTTCGGCCTGCCTGACCCGCGGCGAAGCTGCAGAGGTATTCTTCGGCTCAGCCCACGCCTCAACGGTTGGCGGGAACCCCCTCGGCTGCGCGGCTGCGCTTGCTGTGATAAGCGCGCTGGAGAATGACCACCTGGTTGCCCGGGCGCGGGCCTTGAGCAAGCGTGTGATGGAGCCCATGCGGGATTACCTGGAGGGCGCCTACTACGTCCGGGAGATCCGCAGCCTGGGGCTGATCATTGGTATCGAGCTCCAGGAGCCCTGTCCGGAACTCGCTCTCCTGGCTAAAACCCAGGGTATGCTTATCAGCGTGACCGCTGAACGAGTCATCCGTCTGCTGCCCGCCCTGACCATGACCGATTCCGAGGCGGACGACATGGCTATGCGTCTTATCCGGCTGATCAAACTCTACATGGCGGACGAGCGCAAGCGTCCCCGCCGCTAGTAGGCCCATCTCTCAAAACCTATTCCATGATTCAACAGGATGCCTGGCAATGGCCGTTCGACATTTTTTGACTCTGGCAGATCTCTCGCCGACGGAGCTGAGCGATCTCCTCGATCATGCGATAGCGCTTAAAAAATCCCATCAGTCGGGTGTCGTACGCGATAGCCTCAAGAACCGCGTGCTGGCCATGATTTTCGAAAAATCATCGACCAGGACACGCGTTTCCTTTGAAGCGGGCATGGCTCAACTCGGCGGGTCTGCATTGTTCCTGTCCCCCCGTGATACCCAGCTCGGCCGTGGAGAGCCTGTCGAGGACAGCGCCAGGGTCATTTCGCGGATGGCGGATGGGGTCATGATCCGGACATTCGAACACAAGATCGTCGAAACCTTCGCGCACTATAGTCGGGTTCCCGTCATAAACGCGCTGACTGATGACTTTCACCCCTGCCAGCTGCTCGCGGATATGCAGACGTGGCGGGAGCACCGCGGCTCGATCAAAGGCGCCCGCGTAGCCTGGGTTGGCGACGGCAACAACATGTGTCACTCCTACATCATGGCGGCCGAACAATTTGATTTCCAGCTGGCGGTCGCCTGCCCGGCCGGCTATGAACCTGACCCAGCCCTCCTGAATGCACATGGCGACCGGGTACAGGTGTTCAGCAACCCGGAAGAGGCGGTCTCTGGCGCGCACCTGATCGCGACGGACGTATGGGCTTCCATGGGACAAGAGGACGAACAGGGTGCCCGTCTGAAAGCATTCGCTCCTTACCAGGTAAACCCCGCCCTGATGCAACTCGCGGACAAAGACGCACTGTTCATGCACTGCCTTCCGGCCCACCGGGGAGAAGAGATATCTGCAGACATGCTGGAGCACCGGAGCGCCGTAGTATGGGATGAAGCCGAAAACCGGCTTCATGCACAGAAAGCGCTACTCGAGTTCTTGCTGCTGCCAGGCGTTTGAATATGAGTACGTGGATTCTGGAAGTTTCGGAACTCAGCTGTGGTTACGACGGAAGCGCGGTTGTTCATTCGCTCAACCTGGCTTTGGCAGAGGGGGAGATTGGCTGCCTGCTGGGCCCGAGTGGCTGCGGTAAGAGCACTGTCCTGCGGGCGCTGGCCGGCTTCATTCCACCCATGACCGGCCAGATCAAATTGCGGGGCAACGTGCTCAGCACCCGAGAACGGCTTGTAGCGCCCGAGAACAGGGGCGTGGGCATGGTGTTTCAGGACTATGCACTCTTCCCCCACCTGAGCATTGCCGAGAATATCGGTTTCGGACTTCACCGCCTCAGCCGCCAGCAACGCCAGCAAACCGTCCAGGAAATGCTTGAACTCATATCGCTCCAGGATATGGCTGACTGTCTGCCCACAAATCTTTCCGGCGGACAGCAGCAGCGAGTTGCTTTAGCCCGGGCAATGGCGCCATCACCCGACCTCATCCTGTTGGACGAACCTTTTTCCAGTCTTGACGCTGACCTCCGACGGCGGCTCAGCATTGATGTGCGGGATCTCCTGAAAAAAAGAGGGCTGAGCGCCATTCTGGTTACGCATGATCAGCAGGAAGCGTTCGCCATGTGTGACCAGATCGCCGTGCTCAGGGACGGCCAGATGCAGCAGTGGGATAGTCCTTACAACCTCTATCACGAGCCGGCCAACCGTTTTGTGGCAAGCTTCGTGGGCCAGGGCTGTTTCGTTCGGGGCCAAATGATGTCACCGGATGCGATCGAGTGCGAACTAGGCGTAATCCGGGGTAACCGCGCTTATGGCTGGGCGCGTGGCACGCCCGTCGACTTTCTGGTGCGCCCGGATGATGTTGTCCATGACCCGCGCTCCGATCTCCAGCTACGCATTGTCGAAAAGACGTTTGCCGGCACGTCTACCCTTTACAGACTCCAACTGGCGTCCGGTGCGGAGATAGAGGCTCTGTTCAGAAGCCACCTGGATTTTCAGGTCGACCAGTACATCGGTATCAGGCTAGAGGCTGACCATCTGATCGCGTTTGCAGCGCGCGAGACTCACCTGGCCCCCGGGCCTGCCAGAAACTAGCCCCAGGCGTCAGTCTCAAGGCCGGGACTACTTCCATGCACTCGCCTCAAGCCCTCGGCTATGAGCGCTCGCCCGCTTCAAGGTCAGGTTGACGCCGCGGCCATACCAGGCTGAACCGGGCGCCACCAAGCTCCTCACTGCGTCCGACGAACGCCTGGCCACCGTGCCAGAAGAGGATGCGCCGGACGATGGAGAGCCCCAGCCCGTATCCGCCGGATTTCCGGGTCCGGCTATCGTCCAGACGGGCGAACGCGGTGAAGACCTTGTCCCAGTATTCTTCGGGCACACCTGTGCCATCGTCTTCAACATCGACGCGGCAGGTTTCAGGCTCAAAATGACAGATCACCCGGACTTCGCTTCGGGCGTAACGCGTGGCGTTACCGACAAGATTCTGAATAGCCCGATGAAGGTAACGGGGATCGGCATCGGATAGCGCAGCATCCTCCTGCTCACGGACCCCGGGCGCCGAGATAGTGATTTTCGGATGAGTCGACTGTTGTTCAGACACGACCTGACGAACAATCTTACTGACATTCACCTCCTCCAGAGTCAGTACCGGCCCGCCCTGCTCCAGCCGCGCATAAGTCAGAATCTCGTCAATCAGCTCATCAAGCTCCTGAATGTCGCCGTCGATTGCTGCAAGCTGCTTCTCACGCTCGGGATCGCTGCCGCCATCGTCAAGCATCTGGACGCCAAACCTGATCCGGGCAACTGGCGTGCGCAGTTCGTGAGAAACGGCGTGGATCATTTCCCGCTGAACCCCGACCAAACGCTGAATATGTTCAGCCATACTGTTGAAGGCGTAACCCAGGCGGTCAACAACCGGCTGGTTGCCCTCGCGTACGCGGGCGTCCAACTCGCCTCTGGCGATCCGCGCCACCACGTTCTCTATGCTTGCGAGTCGATGATGTAGACGTGAGAGTAACAGGTAGACCAAGCCACTGACGGCGGCTGCCAGGATGGAGAACATTAGAAGCAATAGTGGCCACGCCCAGGGATCAAAAGGCGGGGGTAAAGTGACTCTCATCAGCTGTCCGGAACGCAAACCCTCTCCATGCACGCGAAAAAACAGCTGCGCCGGATCGCTGGCAGATGGTTGGTCGTACCCGATATGACCGTCACCGAGTTGATCCAGCACATCCTGGTCGGGCAACTGATCCTGCCGCACCACCGGCTCGACCAGTACGCCAAGGGCTGCCCCCACATCCGCAAACCCCGCACCATGGGATGTGCCGGGCTGCAGCTCAAACAGCCTGGCGATCAGTCGAGCACTCATTTCGCCCAGGTCGCGATACGGATCGTCCAGCGCGAGCTGCAACAAAGAGCCATCCTGCAGCTGCATGTACCACCGGAGCCCCCCGGCGTCCTGATCGACGATCACCTGGCCGTAGCCGAGTCGCTCCAGCTCAACCGCCCCAAGCTCTGACCTCGCGTCGATGCCAAAGTCCCACGCCCCGGAAAGATCCGGCGAAGTTGTCGCACCGATAAATTCGGGATGTGCGGCAACCCAGCTCATCAGTGGTGCCGGTAGCGCTTCCAGGTAGGCCCGTTCGCGAACGGAATTGAGTCCCTGATAAAGGCCGAAACACACAAGCGCGACGCCCAGAAATGCGCCGAGAATGATCAGATAAAGTTTAAGATAGGGCTTGGGGTGCATAGAGGTGCTGGCTGCCGCGTGACGTTGTAGTGCTCTAAGCTGCGGCAGTTCATTTCAAAACCGACAGCCCGTGGTGAAATGACCACGCCGACGGAACGAAGTCCCGTCTGGATCGACGGTACAGATCCAGCAACCCGAAGGTTGCAGGCGAGGCTTTCAGGCCTCCTTGACGAACAGGTACCCTTTGCTGCGCACTGTTTTTATACGGCGGGGGTGGACCGGATCATCGCCAACTTTCGGCCTGATTCTCGACACCCGCACGTCAATGGAGCGGTCCTGGCCGTCGTATTCTATGCCGCGCAGGGCGGTGAAAATTTCCTCCCTGCTCAGAACGCGCCCGGCGTTGCTGGCCAGGAGCCACAGGAGATCGAACTCTGCACTGGTAAGGTCGATGCTGGCGTCGTTGAGCCAGGCTTCCCGCATGGAACGGTCGATAACCAGGTCATTGAATGTCAGCCGGGCAGAGTCCGTCGGTGCAGGCTCAACCGGCGCAGCCGACTGGTTCTCGCTCACGCGCCTTAGTAAAGCCCGGATTCGGGCCAACAGGACCCGTGGGCGTACCGGCTTGGACATGTAATCATCAGCACCCATCTCCAGCCCAAGCACCTGATCGAGATCATCCGTACGTGCGGTAAGCATCAGTATGGGACCATTATAAAAAGGACGAACCCGCCGGCAGATAGACAGACCATCCTCCCCCGGCAGCATCAGATCCAAAACGACCAGATCGGGTTTTTCGTTCTTGATCCGCTCGACGGCATGGCCGCCATAGGTTTCAAGCGATACGACCAGGTCGTTCTTCTCCAGAAACTCTTTGGTCAACTCCGCTAGTCGCTCATCATCTTCAACGATGAGAACGCGCCATGCTTCTCTGTTTTGTTCCACGCGATCTATCTCTTCATTACCCGATTACGTCAGATCTGGCCGGCTCCGGTGGCAATGGCCTAAAACCGGTCGGGGCCAGACCAGTTTCACTCCCTGGAAGAACGTCTCTTCCGCGAAGCGTTTTGGTCAAGCTTTCCTACTGTAACAAGAAGTATACAGGCTGCCGCAAGAAATACATGGATTGAGTTACAGGCAACAGAAGACTGTTGCGTAAGGCAAAAACTTCCCAATCCACACTTCGGGCGTGAATCACGGAAAAATACTGGCACTCATGAAGCGTTCCTGCCCGCCCCCGCACCACTTCACTTTCTGTTAAGCTGCGGCGTTCTTTGTCACTAGGAGCCCACTATGCAACGCCCCCTGGCCTACGTCGTACACTACCGCCTGAAAAATCACGAGGGTGAAGTGATCGATTCATCAGAAGGAGGCGAGCCGCTGCGGTTCGTTGCAGGTTCCCGCCAGGTTATCGCAGGCATTGAAAAAGCTGTTGAGGGACGCGGTCCAGGCGATCTTCTGGAGGTTACAATACCGCCTGATCTCGCCTATGGGGAGCATGATCCAGCGCTGGTTAACACCGTGCCCGCCTCCGTTTTTGAAGGCGTGGATCAACTTCAGCCAGGCATGAAGTTCCAGACGAACACCGGTGAGCAGACACAAGTTGTGAAAGTGATAGAGGTAGCCGGCGATACCGTCGTTGTGGATGCCAACCACCCGCTGGCCGGCCTCACCCTCTACTTTGATCTCGAGATTATCGAAACACGTAGCGCTAGTGACGATGAGCTGCAGCCGAACGTGTAGCATTGGCGGTTCTACAGTGTATTGCCCGGCCCGGCATCGGGTTCTGTAAGTCGCAGGCCCTGCAATAACAGTTTTCTGTCCAGTTTCTGCCTCCAGCCTTCCACACGCTCGAGACCCATTCTGGACAGCAGAGCCTGCCAGTGGGCGGGTACGTCCTCCACCTTCAAAGCCGCGATGAGCGTCTGCAGCTTGGCCATCGGACTGCTGGTCGCTGCCTTCAACGCCTGCAAAGCCTCTGCCAGACGCAACTCTTCCGGGGTAAATGCGCAGTCGAAAGGAAACGCAGGAAAAATGTCATGCTGTTTCCGATAGTGTTCAACCAGCGCTACTATCTCTTCGGGTCGGTTGTTGCAATAGGCGTTGGGAATCGCCCAGGAACTGCTGATTTTGCCTGCTTTCTTGGCCTGGCGAAGCAGGCCTTGCTGGAAGCGGGAGTCGGCAATCTGGATGAGCGCTTTATAAACAGCCTGATCAGACTTACCCCGAAGATCAGCAATGCCATATTCGGTCACAACAATGTCGCGCAGGTGACGAGGAATCGTGATGTGGCCGTAGTTGAAAACGATGTTCGAAACCGTTTTACCGGCCGACTGCCGGGTGCTGCGCAAGGTCAGCACTGACCGTGCTCCAGGCAATTCATGGGCCATTGCGACGAAGTTGTATTGCCCCCCTACTCCGCTGATAACGCGGCCATCCTCGAGACCATCCGAGACGGCGGCGCCGTTGAGGGTCTGCATCATGGCCGAGTTTATAAAGCGGCTTTCGGTGCGCTGCGCTGCTTTAAGCGTCTGGGAGCCGAATGGGTGGTCGTACAGGTCATTGATGTACTTGACGCTGGTCATGGAGAATTTCTGGCGACTTTCGGGGGGCATGTCGCGTAGGGCCTGGTAGAACGACTGTGGCCCAAGGAAGAAGCCACCATGGGCGACAACTCCGCCTCTTAATGATGCACCCAGGAATTTCTCGCCGATCAGTTTTCGAGCCTCTGGATCAGTAAGCTCGGGCTTTGCGCTTTCGTCGCCGATCACGAGCCGGCCGCCCTTGAGCTCAACCCCATCCGCCAGTATGCCATAGCGTTGCAGCCACTTGATGTCCCGCGCGCGCAACGTACCCTGTATCAGTTCAGCCTCCACCAACTGGTCGAGCATATCGAGCGAGGGCCGGGTATCGACCAGTCCTTCATTGATCAGTCTCTGCAGGGCTGGGTCATCAAAGACTTCGCGCTTCAGGATGCCGGCTCTGTAGAGCTCAACAAACCCATCCACGAGCATCTCGCTACAACCATAGAGACCGACGTCAAAGGTGCCGCTGCCCCCCACCTCCAAGGCGACCGGAAACCGTGTTGCGACGTCCAGCCGCTCAAGCAGTTCCCGATAGGTGTCGTTGCGCTGATGCCTCAGAATCGTACTGTAAATGACAGCGCTGCCAAGGGAACCGATCCCGACCTGCAGCGTTCCGCCGTCGCGCAACAGCGCGCTCGCGAAGAGCCCGATCATGTGTTCTGCGGGCTCTATCGCCATAGCCGGTGCGGGAAAGAGACTGTAGTTGAATGCTGGGCCTTCGAGGAGCAGGTCGAAAAGAGCAGCCGGAACAGCAGCTTTACCTTCCATAAAAGGCAGAGATGGGTTGACCTCACCAACCACGACAACGTCTCCAGCCGATCCTTCCCGCAGCAGTGGTATAAGGTCAAGGCTCAGATCAGGGTTGCAAGAAAAACTGACCTGATCGCTGCCGCCAGGGTCAGGGGCGACCATCTGCGCAACTACGTTTACTCCCTGTGCGAGAAGGTCCCTGACAGCGTGCGTATAGTTGGTGCAGATGTAGTTCTGCTGCTGGGTGGCATTGCCAAGATTGCTGCCAGCTTTGAAGAAAAATTCGGAGACCTTCACGTTCTCCGGTAGAGCCCCGCGCTGAAGGTCACGGGCATAATCCAACTCAGGTACTCCCGCCCAGACTCTCTCTACAAACGGCTCTAGAAAACGGCGCTCAAGTGGCTGAGACCCATGGGGAAGGGTCAAGGACAGCGCTGTCACGATGTGCAAACTCACACTCTTGTCTTCCAGCGCTCGCTGATACAGCGCATTAGCCAGCCGATTGGCCTTGCCGAGGCCAAGGGGCAACCCTAAGTGAATCTCCTTGCCTACCGCGGCCAGGATTGCGTCCACACAGGGTTCTACCCGCCTGAAGACTTTGGGCTCTGTTGCCATTCGCTAACCTCCTCAGCTTTTGCGCACCTGACCGACCAATACTCTACAACGGATAGCCCACTGACAACGAGAGGGGCGCCCCGAACGACAGCAGCGAGGTTAACAGCAAAGCATCGGAAGATTATATGAAACGGTCAATCAGGAGAGGGAAACTACCGCAGAGAAACAGTCAGGTCGGGCTGGGGTGCTGAGCAGAGACGTGTGTGGTCCAGTGTCACTGCGGAGAGATGAGCCACGGACTCAGAATGGGAGTCAGAATCGAAGTCGATTGCGGGCGGGAATCAATTGTTGCTGGGAGCCAATCGCTGACTTAGAAGCGCCATTTCAGATTCAGTGCAGCCCCATCGTCAACCATGGCGATACCATGATCAGAAAATACGCGGTCAGAGGCATACCGGGGGCCCTGTTCACGGGTAAACTGCCATTTCAGGAACCTGGCACCCAAGTCAGCAAGTTCCCCCAGTTCGTCTTCCAACTCATCTTCTGCGTTCGCGGGCCCGGCTTCTACGATAGCCCAAAGATCAGGCCGTTCCACGCGCTCTTGCTGCTCCGACGCTTCGGCATGTGCGACGAACGCAATAGTATTGACGGCGAGGAGGATGAAGAAGAGACGTAAAACCATTTGACGAACCCGCAAGGCGCAAAAAGAAATGGATCTTAAAATTTATTTAACACAATTGTAGCCGATCCAAATCGCAATACGATCAAAAACAGCCCCTCCATCTGATCTTTTTTGTCACCGAATGTAAAGACTTACCCGAACTTCGTAATGTAGCCCCTCATGACGACCGGGAGAGTAACCAGTCTGCACCCATAGCCCATGTATTGTCCGGGGCATGGCTGCCCGCAAAAACGCCAGCATGTCCGCCCGGAACAACACAGAATTCTTTGTCTTCCGACGAGACTATATCGAGTACTTTATGGGCCGATCGCACGCTCACCAACTTATCGCCTTCTCCGGCAAAGGCAAGGATCGAGCAGCGGATCTGCTTGAATTCTGCCTCCTGGTCGCCGAGCCGCATCCGCCCCCTGGCCATACGGTTGTTCAGGCCCATATGAACCACCATGCCCTTGATCGTCTCCCCCGGGTAATCGACCATTTTGTTAAACCACTGGCTCACGGTGGTGTGTTCCTTCACATACTCCCGGTCCCAGAGGTTGACCAGCAATTCGAGCGAGCTGATAACACTGCCGATTGGATTGGTAAGTTTGAATACGAACGAGTTGAACCAGCCAGGTACATGAACAAAACGCGCCGGCAGATCCAGCAGCGAGATGTTGAGGAGTTGACTTACAATCTGGGCCGGGCGGTAGACCAACGAAAGCACTCGGCCAGCAATTCCAACCTGATGCATGTCCACCGGGCTCGCGACTGTGACCATGTTGCGAACGTGCCTGTCCTGCGAAACGGCTGTGTACATCAGCGCCAGAAGCCCGCCCATGCAGTAAGCAAAAAACGAGATATCTTTCACACCGCTGTCATCACGCACCGCTTTGAGAGCCGCGGGCATCCAGTCGAGAACATAACTCTCCAGGGAAAGGCCATGGTGTTCGGCCTCTACTTCGCCCCAATCGATGAGATAAACGTCAAATCCTCTGGCCAGGAAGTAACGCACCAGAGAACGCTGGGGCAAGAGGTCAAAAATCATGGCCGTCGCCGCCAGTGGGGGCACCAGCACCACGGGCACGCGCTGGCGCACAGGCTCTACCGGCACCATAGTATCGCCCACCTGGATTTCATCCTCTTCCAGGGGCAGATAATGGCGAACGCTCATTATTCCGTCCTGATAGATGATGTCGTAAGGCGTTTTATTGCTAACGATAAACCGATCCGAGAAAAGCCGGCGTTCCACGGCATTGATCATGGTCCAGAATGCTTTCTCGGTGAGACTGGGCTTCGCGCGGGCCGTACTTTCCAATGTCGAATCCTCGTGAACAGAGCGGGTCGGGCATAGCCCGCGTGGCCCGTATGACCGGGAACCAGGCGGCAGAAGTCTACACAAATGCCTGGCCAGGTAGAACTGTCGTAGCGACGCTATGGCGCGGGTGACGTGTAAACCTGATGAATCGCTTCTATTTTCTGCAGGACTTCGTCCGATAGGTTAATGTCCCAACTGCCTATGTTCTCCTCCAGTTGAGTCAGTCCCGTGGCGCCGATTATGGTGCTGGTGACAAAGGGCCGGCTATTGACGAACGCCAGGGCCAGCTGCGCCGGACTCATGCCGTGTTCCCGGGCAAGGTCGACATAGGCGCGTACCGCTTTCTGGGTCTGGGGCGCGTTGTAGCGGCTGAACCGGGTGTACAACGTCAGCCGGGCGCCCTCGGGCTTACGCCCGTCGAGATACTTGCCTGTAAGTGTGCCAAAGCCCAGGGGCGAATACGCCAGCAGACCGGCCTGCTCCCGGTGCGATACTTCCGCCATGCCTACCTCGTAGGTGCGATTGAGAAGGCTGTAGGGATTCTGCACGCTCACGATCCGTGGCAGACGGCGGCTTTCGGCCAGCGCCAGATACTTCATCGTGCCCCAGGGGGTCTCGTTGGACAGGCCGATATGGCGGACCTTGCCCGCCTTGACCTGTTCCGCCAACGCCTCAAGCGTCTCCTCGATCGGCGTGACATCCTCCGCGGGATCGTGCTGATAACCCAGTTGGCCGAAGAAGTTGGTCTTCCGGTCTGGCCAGTGGACCTGATACAGGTCGAGATAATCGGTGCCGAGCCGTTTGAGCGAGTCATCGAGGGCGCTGCGGATATGGCTGCGGGTCAGGCGCGGGCCGCCGCGAAGATAGCTCAAACCGTTGCCGGGCCCCGCGACCTTGCTGGCGATCACCAGATCCTGTCGGTTGCCTCGCGCCTTCAGCCAATTACCCAGGTAGGTTTCAGTCAACCCCTGGGTTTCGGCCCGCGGTGGTACCGGATACATTTCCGCAGCGTCGATGAAGTTGATTCCCTGGGACACCGCATAGTCCAGCTGCTCGAACGCTTGCGCTTCGGTGTTCTGCTCACCCCAGGTCATGGTGCCCAGGCAGATCCGGCTTACCGCCAGGTCGGTTTTGCCCAGAAATTGCTTGTCCATAATGAATCCTCTTGTATGACATAGATCGCCGCAGGCTGAATCTCCGCCAGGCAGCCAGCGAGAAAAGCCCTGCTTCCCGCTCACTCAGCCGGGCGCGACTGCTAGGATAACGCTGAGCATGGAATGGGAGTAGCAGTGTGTCAGAAGAAGCCCGACCCGAATCGCCTGGTTCAACGTACCGCGCCGGTCTGCCGCTACCCGTGGCGTTGGCGGTCTTTCTCCCCTTCGCGGGCGGGTACTTTCTTTCGTATATTTTTCGGACTGTTAATGCGGTGATCGCCCCCGAGCTGGTCGCGGACATTCATCTGAACGCGGCCGACCTGGGTCTGCTTACCAGCGTGTATTTCCTGTCGTTTGCCCTGTTTCAGCTCCCGCTCGGCCTGCTGCTCGACCGCTTCGGACCACGCCGGGTCGAAGCCATACTGCTTCTCTTCGCGGCAATTGGTGCAGCACTTTTCGCCTTTGCGGACAGCCTGGCTGCACTTATCGTTGGCCGCGCATTCATCGGCCTGGGTGTGTCGTGCTGCATGATGGCGAGCTTCAAGGCGTTCGTTATGTGGTTCCCGCCTCAACGCCTGCCCGCACTGAACGGTGGTCTCATGACATTTGGCGCCCTGGGCGCCATAACCGCCACTATGCCGGTTGAGTGGTGGCTTGTAACCTTATCGGACTGGCGCGGACTCTTCCTGGCGCTGGCAGGTTTCTCCGCCACTGTCGCCTTTGTTGTCTTCCGGATTGTCCCGGACCATCACGAGGCGCCCTTGCATCTGACGCTACGCGATCAGCTAGGCGGGCTCGCAGTTATTTTTCGTGATGGGTTCTTCTGGCGGGTCGGCGTTGGCTCGGCCATGAGTCAGGGCGCATCGCTTGCCATAGCCGGGCTGTGGGCCGGCCCCTGGCTGCGCGATGTAGCTGGCCTCGATCGCGCAGGGGTCGCGGCACACCTCATGATCATAGCCATAGCCATGGGTGTCGGCTTTTTCACCATGGGCATGCTCGCGGAAAAACTCAACCGGCTTGGCGTAAGACCGGTCACGCTGGCGGGCACAGGAATGGCTGCCTTCAGCCTGGTCATGCTGGTGCTGACCCTCGGTATCGACATGGGGCTGTGGCTGACCCTTGGCGCATTCGGTTTCCTGGCCACGTCCAGCAGCCTGAGCTACGCGATAATATCCCAGCATTTTCCGCGCCAGCTGGCGGCAAGAGCCAACACTGCCCAGAACCTTCTGGTCTTCGTGTTCGCCTTCGCCATGCAGTGGGCGATCGGGGCGGTGCTCGGTGCATGGGAAGACCCACTGACACGGCGCTATGCCCCCCAGGGCTACCAGCTGGCCTTCGGTGCCATAACCGTACTGCAGGTTGTCGCGCTCGCGTGGTTTTTTACGGTTTTCCGAACCTCAGCCAGACCGGCGCACTGAAGATCCCGCGGTAGCGCGAGGTCTCTGAACGTTCAGTAGTCTGGACCGAACAGCAGTAACTGCCTCTGCGCTGCAGAATCTGCCAGGTCGTCCCGGAAGCGGATACCCACCCCCAGCAATCGGGCCGGTTTGGCGCCTCTCTTCCACGCCGCGTTCATCAGGCGTTGATAATCCGCCAGCGAATCCCAGCCCTGATGAGTGCCACTCAGAGTCTGTTCGAGCGTGGTCTGGGTGAAATCACTGAACTTCACTTTCACAAACCGTTTCGCCACCGCACCGTCGTCATCTACCTTGCGGCCAAAACGCGTGCGCAGCTCATCCAGCAGCCCTGGCAGAGCCCGGGCCACCTCCGCCAGGTTCGCCAGGTCGACATCATAGGTCTGCTCGACCGATAACGACTTGCGGACCCGCTCGGGCTGCACCGCACGCTGATCCTCGCCGCGGGCCAGGTGATACAGCCGCAGCCCCTGCTTGCCGAAACGGCTGAGCAGTGTCTCCTGTGGCAGCCCCTGCAGATCGCCGCAGCTTTCAACGCCCAGATTTGCCAGTTTCGCGGCTGTTACCTTACCGACGCCGTTGATCTTCGACACTGGCAAACGCTTGACGAAATCGGCCACCTCATCAGGCGTCAGGACCATCAACCCGTCGGGCTTGTTCCAGTCGCTGGCCACCTTGGCCAGGAACTTGTTGGGCGCGACCCCGGCCGAGACCGTAATGCCGAGTTCCTGCCGGACCCGCTGGCGAATCTGCCGGGCCATGAGCGTAGCACTGCCCTGGCATGCGTCGGACTCGCTGACATCGAGGAAGGCTTCATCGAGTGAAAGCGGTTCAATGACTTCGGTATAGTCAGCAAAAATCTCGCGCATCTGAAGGGAAACGGCACGGTAGAGGTCGAACCGGGGCGGCAGGATTCTAAGGTCGGGACAGAGCCGCATGGCCGTGGCGGAGGCCATCGCTGAATGGATGCCGTAGCGCCGGGCTTCGTAGTTGCAGGTGGCGATGACGCCGCGCCGGTCAGCACTGCCACCCACTGCAATGGGCAACCTGGCCAATTCGGGTTGTTCCCGTATTTCCAGCGAGGCATAAAACGCGTCGCAATCGACGTGTATGATTTTCCGGGGACGTTCGGTCATGCTCAGACCTGTACAGGCATACAGCTTGAGATTCTACGGCAACACTGCCGGGATGTCAGGTTAGGGAGGCGCCTTAGAAATGATCCGCTGCAGACACTGTTCAATCGTGTCTCTGCTGGTAACATAGGCGCCGGCGCTGTGCCCTGATAATAAGCTGCGCCTTACTGATTTGTTTACACACAGCAATTGTTTATCCATAGAAAAGGACGCCTTCCATGATCGATACTTTGGCCACCGATGAGCCCTGCCTGCAACTCAAGGGAATCACGGTGCCGCTGACGATGCTGGAACTGCGTTTTTTTGATTCAGCGGCCTTTGAACAACAGCTGGAAGAAAAGATTCGTCAGGCGCCCGAATTCTTCAAGAACATGCCGCTGGTGCTGGGTCTGGACAAGTTCGAACAGGGCGCCGGCGACGTCGATTTTTTCCAGATTATCGGCATCTGCAGACGCCACAACATACATATTGTTGCGGTGCGGGGCGGCGACGACGATATCCGTCGGCTGGCACTGAATGCCGCCCTCGCCTGGCTGCCGGCTGACCAGGGCCGGCCGTCTCCGGCGCGGGAGAAAGCTGCCGCCAGGGACGAAGCCCCCGACCGCACGGTTCCGCCGGCGGAAGAGCCGGCGGGCACAAAGACGGCGCCGGCCGCGGCCGTTCCGACCAAAGTCGTATCCCAGCCGGTGCGTTCCGGTCAGCAGATATACGCTGCAGAAGGCGACCTTATCCTTTTGGCGCCCGTAAGCGCCGGCGCTGAGGTACTGGCCGCCGGAAACATCCACGCCTATAGCGTATTGCGGGGTCGCGCCCTCGCGGGCGTCCACGGTAATACCGAAGCGCGGATATTCTGCCGGTCGCTGGAGGCAGAGCTTGTGTCCATCGCCGGACACTATAAAATCTCGGAAGATCTACAGGAAAGCTGCTGGAAACAACCAGCCCAGGTCCAGCTCACGGATGAAGTTCTGACCGTCAAGCCGCTGGACTAGTGTCCTCCAGCAACTCGCAAGCTGGCCAACTCAATTTTTAGCATTCCAGTTAGGGGAAGATATTTTGGCTAAGATTATTTGCGTTACCTCCGGCAAGGGCGGCGTGGGAAAAACGACCTCCAGCGCGTCCATCAGTACGGGTCTGGCGAAACGTGGTTTCAGGACTGTCGTCATCGACTTCGACGTAGGCCTGCGTAACCTCGACCTGATCATGAATTGCGAGCGCCGGGTGGTCTACGACTTCGTCAACGTCATCCAGGGCGAGGCCACCCTGACCCAGGCGCTGATCAAGGACAAGCGCGCAGACCAGCTTTTCATCCTGCCGGCGTCCCAGACCCGGGATAAGGACGCGCTGACCAAAGAAGGCGTTGAGCGTGTCCTTAACGAACTCAAGAAAACGTTTGACTACATCATCTGCGATTCGCCCGCAGGCATAGAGCATGGGGCACTGATGGCCCTCTACTTCGCCGACGCCGCGATTGTCGTGACCAACCCTGAGGTATCGTCGGTACGCGATTCTGACCGTATCCTCGGCATCATGCAGAGCAAGTCGCGCAAGGCCGAACTGGGCGAAGGACCGCTTGAGGAGCACCTGCTCCTGACGCGTTACAACCCCGAACGGGTCAGTCGCGGTGAAATGCTGTCCGTGGAAGACGTCCAGGAAATCCTCGCGATCCCGTTGCTGGGTGTCATACCCGAGTCGCAGACAGTGCTAAGCGCCTCGAACCAGGGCGTTCCGGTCATTCTCGATAACGAAAGCGAAGCCGGGCTTGCCTATGAGGACGCCGTGGCGCGACTGCTTGGAGAGACGCGCGAGCTGCGCTTCCTCGAAGTGGAGAAGAAGGGCTTCTTCAAACGGATGTTCCGGGGGTAAAAGGCATGAGTTTTTTCGACTACTTCCGAAGCAAGAAGAACAATTCCGCCTCTATCGCCAAGGAGCGTTTGCAGATCATCGTGGCGCACGAGCGGGGCCAGCGGGACCAACCCGACTACCTGCCGGCTCTCCAGCAGGAATTACTGGAGGTTATCCGCAAGTATGTCCAGATAGATGATGACCAGGTTCAGGTCCAGCTGGACAAGAATGCCAGCTGCTCGGTCCTCGAACTCAATGTGACGTTACCGGATCGGCTCTGAAAAAGCCCGCTCGATGCGAAATACTTATCGAAGCGTCTTTGTCAATGCATTTAGGCTATGGCGTCGATAACGAAATACCGTTTCCTGCTCAACCTCGTTCTCTCTAGGATGGGTTATACGGAGGAAACACCATGAAACCATTCTTACAGACAGCTTTAGTGCGTGCTTTCGACTCTGGCCAGAGGTACCTGCCTTTGCGCCTGGTTCGCTGCGCAACACGTCAGCCGGCGGACGCCAGTATTGATGTGGACGAAGTGGTAAAGGTAGAACCGGACCTTTTGCTGCGGGATGCGCTGTACCGCATGAATGAGGTCTTCGCGACCCAGGCGGCGGTAGTGGCCACCAACGGGCGCATTATTGGCTGGCTCACGCAGGATCTACTGGTGTCTTTGTTTCAGAGCGATGCCGATCTCGCGCTACGTTCACCCTGTGGTGACCTTCTCGGGAAGGCGCAAGCCACGTCTGAGGCCGCCTGAACCCTGCTGATCCTGTGCAACGAAGAGCCGGCAACCGCCGGCTCTTCTTCTTTGCATCCTTCTGACCCATGACCAGAAACCCGTCAAGTCCATGATAACGCCCCAGACAGACCGCCGAGAATTGGGTCGCGCACTCTTTCGCCTGACCTGGCCCATGCTATTCGGCGTGGCGGCACTGCTTGGCTTCCAGCTGGTTGATAGCGCCTTCGTCGGGCAGCTCGGGGTGGCGCCGTTAGCAGCGCTGGGCTTTACGGTCCCGGTGCAGCAACTGATCATCGGGTTGCAGGTCGGGCTGGGTATCGCCACAACGGCTCTGGTGTCGAAAGCACTTGGGGCCAAGCGTCTGGATAAAGCCCGGGAACTATCTGGCCTGGTCGTCGCCGCCGGCACCGGGGCCATCACGATACTGTGCCTGTCGCTCTGGTGGTTGAGAACGCCTCTGCTGAGCCTGCTGGGTGCGGAGGCGGCATTGTTGCCGGTCATTTCCGGATTCTGGCTACCCTGGCTGTTCAGCGCGTGGCTCGGAGCAGTGCTCTACTTCGGTTACAGCATCGCCCGGGCCAACGGCAATACCCGTTTACCGGGCATGCTGATGGCGCTTACCAGCCTTATCAACCTGGCGCTGGATCCGCTATTCATCTTCGTCTTTGACTGGGGCCTTCCCGGCGCCGCCTGGGCGACGGTTGTGGCTTTTGGCACAGGTATTGCCATCGTCTTTCCCCGAATTATTCGCCGCGGCTGGATGACGGCGCGCTTTCGCGACGTGCAACCCCGCGAGGGTCTGGCAGAGTTGGGCCGCATCTCCGGTCCAGCCTCTGTCAGCCAGCTACTCCCACCGGTTTCAGCAATGCTGGCAACAGCGCTTGTGGCCGCGTTTGGTTCAACCGCCGTTGCGGCTTGGGGGCTCGGTACCCGCATGGAGTTCTTCTCTATCGTCGTGGTCCTGGCGCTCACCATGTCCCTGCCGCCCATGTTAGGACGCTATCTGGGCGCGGGACAGCTGGATGAAGTACGCCTCCTGATCCGCATTGCCGTCCGTTTTACCTTGTTATGGCAGGCCGGAATCGCTGTCGCCTGGATGCTGCTGTCCGGCGTGCTTGCAGATCTCCTTTCGGACGATCCCGCTGTCGCAGACCGGGTGCGCGAATACCTGTTGAAAGTTCCCTTGAGCTACGGCGGCCTGGGCGTGTGCATGTTAATGGTGTCGGTTTGCAATGCCCTGGGCATGCCGTTGCGGGCACTGACGATCTCCGCATTACGACTATTTGTATGTTATTTACCTGCGCTCTGGATCGGCTCCCAACTTGCGGGCCTGAGCGGACTGTTCACCGCAGCCCTTATCGGCAATGTCGCGGCAGGCTTTGTCGGCTGGAGGTTGTACCGCGCGGGGCTTAAACATGTGAGCGGGCAGAGCCCGGACCGGCCGACCGGACAGGAATGGGATAACAGAAGTGACGATAAAACTGGCTAGGGATTATCAGCGCATGAAATCCAGCACGTGCTAGACTGGCGCTTTTGCCATCCCGCTCAGGAGACATGGCCGCCATGAACGGTTCCCGCTACCGCCGCTCTGCGTTTTCCGCGATTGTAAGCTCCCTGCTGACAGCCCAGTCCTGGGCCGGCCTGCCGCCGGACTCAGTGGACTGGAATCTGGAACGGGATGAAGACGACATCCGTATCTATAAGGCATCCGTGTCGGATTCCGGCTTTGAAGCGTTCAAGGCAACGACCGTGATCAATGCGCCGCTCAGTAACGTGATGGCGGTCATGGTCGATGCTGAGTCCTGCGAAGAGTGGGTGCATGGGTGCAGCCATTCCGAAGCACTGGACGGTGGCGATTTTCACGACCGTAAGGCCTACTCCGTTAACGACCTGCCCTGGCCCGCGGCAGACCGCGACTATGTGCTGCATATCCGCACCCATACCAGCGACGAAAGCGTCACCGGGGAGTCCCATGACGAAGCCGACAGCCCATTCATAATCATGGAGCTCAGTGCCGTGCCGGACGAACGCGAGGAGTCCGGCAAGGTCAGAGTCGAGCACTCCGACACGCTCTACCAGTTTTTCCAGATAGACGACGGGCGCACACATATGACCTGGATTCAGCATAGCGAGCCGAATGGTTCGCTTCCTGGCTGGCTGGTTAACTCACTTGCGGTAGATATCCCTTTCAACTCACTGCAAAACTTGCAGGACGTCGCGAACTCGTCAACCTATAGCGGTTATGAGCTGGTCTTCAACGAGCAGGGCGAACTGACTGCGGTGCGAAAGGAACAGTAATCGCCACTACCTGGCTCATTAAGCACAAGCTGCCGGTCAGGCGCCGGCAAGAGCGGGGTCCAACGCATGGGGCTGGATTCGTCCAACCCAGACTGGCCTTTCGTGAGCGGTACCTTCGCGCCTTGCGCCTGGCCAGTAAATTTCGCAGGATGACTGCATCGGAGCAAGCTCCCCACTTCAAAAGCAGAGTTCTGCTATGGCACTGACCGCAAAAGACATTATGACGCCTAGCGTCAAAGCAGTGCCGCAATCATGGACCACACAACAGCTTTCGCGTTTTCTGACAGCCAACGGTATCGCCGGCAGTCCGGTCGCCGACGCCCACGGTGCCATCGTCGGCATTGTCACGCTCAAGGATCTGGCTGAGCTGCACTGGAACAAGGCGAGCCCCGACCTGAAATCGCTTACTCCCGAGGAGCGTGCAGAGGTCCGCAGGCTACGACGGCTAATATTCCAGGAGATGTCCAGAACCCCTGCTGAGGTACGGGACATCATGACGCCAAACGCCATAGCTGTTTCGCCCGAAACGCCCGTCGTCGATATCGCGACCATCATGATGGAAGAGCATCTCCACCGCATATTCGTTACTGAAACCCTTCCGCACCCGTCGCCGGAGGCGGGTGACAACGCCGCAGAGATGAAGATGTCACGCAACGAGAAAAAAGAAGTCGTGGGCATCATTACCACCTACGACATGCTGCGGGTGATCGCCGAGCCGGATCTTGCAAGGTCCTGCCTGGACAGATAGGGAAACTACGGTCCATGCTTATGCATGAGTGCAGTACGCTTGAGCCCACTAACCCTGAGCCCCACTACCAAAGGTGAACTCACTATGCCCAAAGAGCCACGTTCGCGGAAAAAGATGTTTGTCCTCGATACCAACGTGCTCATTCATGACCCTGGCGCCACACTGAACTTTGAAGAACATGACGTCATCATTCCGATGACCGTGCTCGAAGAACTCGACAAGCTGAAGACTGGCAAGCAGGCCGTTGCAGCGGATTGCCGCCAGGCGATACGGACCATCGACCGGGTACTGGGCGATGCCACACCTAAAGCCATTGAAAGCGGCGTACCGATACACCGCGGCGAAAAATCCGATGCACTCGGCACCCTTTCCATCCTGATGACAGCCGACCCAGGCAACCGCCACCACCTCCCCGACGACCTCAACGATAACCGCATCATTAATTCTCTGGCCGACCTGCAGGCGCGTTATCGCAACCGCCAGATCATCCTGGTCAGCAAAGATATCAATATGCGGTTGAAAGCCCGGGGCTTCGGGGTTGAGGCCGAGGACTACCAGAACGACCAGCTGGTCGATGACATCGACATGCTGCCGGTGGGTTATGTGGAATACGCCGGCTCATTCTGGGACAGCATCGAGAAAGTCGAAACGATTCAGCGCGAAGGTATTACCGAACACATAATCCCGCGCATCGACGGGCTCGAGAAGCTGAACATCAACGAGTTTGTGCTGGACGAACAGGGCTTTATCGCCCGGGTCGTAGAGGTCGAGGAAGAGCGACTGGTGCTGATGGACCTTCATCAGAACGACTTACTGAACCAGCAGGTCTGGGGCCTGACGCCGCGCGATATCTACCAGGCCATGGCCTTACACCTGCTGCTCGACCCGGACGTGCACCTGGTCAATCTGACAGGCTCTGCGGGCTCCGGTAAAACCATTCTGGCTCTGGCCGCCGCGATCGAAATGACGGTCGCCAGCAAAATGTTTAAGCGTATTATCGCAACCCGCAGTACCCAGGGGCTGGACGAAGACATCGGTTTTCTTCCCGGCACCGAGGCCGAGAAAATGGAACCCTGGCTGGGCGCTATCGTGGATAACCTCGAAGCCTTGCATGAAGACGATGAGAACATGCATTCCAGCGTCGACTACATTCTCAGCAAGGTACCCATGCAGTTCAAGTCACTGAACTATATCCGCGGGCGCAGTTTCCAGCACAGCCTGATTATTATCGATGAATCGCAAAACCTCACCCCGCACCAGATAAAGACCATAATCACCCGTGCCGGCAACGGCAGCAAAGTGGTCTGCCTGGGTAACCTGGCCCAGATCGATACGCCCTACCTGGGCGCGCTCAGCTCGGGCTTGACCTACATGACAGAGCGGTTCAAGGGGTTCAGGCATGGCGCCCACCTGCACCTCAAAGGCGTACCGCGCTCCCTGCTGGCGGAATACGCTGAAGCTCACCTTTAAACCTTCAGGCATGCTCCCTGGCCGCATACGCGGTCAGGTTCCAGCTACTTGAGCAAATCGCCGTCCCACGGGTGCCCTGCCAGGGGATCTTCGCTGCCAAGGGGCTCATATTGGGACCTGAAAGAGTCCATCGCTTTCTCGGCATCGTCAAGCTCATCGAAGCGCGCGACGTGATAGATCGCCTCCCCTTCGTTGACCAGCGGCAGGTTGTTCATACCCACCACGATCCCCGCATGGGAGCTGATAACCGGCGATTCGCTGTCTCCAAACGGATCGGCGATGGTCGCCAGCTTCTGGTTGCGGGAGACACGCTGCCCCAGGCGAGCAATAGGCCGGAGAATACCGTCCGTATCAGCTCGCATCCAGGTTGAAGACGAGGCCACTTCGGAGCGCCGGCTGCCGCGCTTGGCGGGCCTCTTTTTGCGGTCGGGGGGCAGCATGTCCAACATCCGCATGATGCGAAGCACCCCGCGAACGCCACTGTTTATGGCGACCTCATCGAAACGCAGCGCCTCACCCCCCTCATAGGTGATGACCGGGATCCCCTGAGCGTCGGCGTAGTCCCGGAGCGTGCCCTCCCTCAGGCTGGCATTGAGAATGATAGGCGCCCCGAAGGCCTCGGCCATCGCGGCCGTTTCCGGATTCTTGAGCTCGGCCCGTATCTGCGGCAGGTTAAAGCGGTGCACCGCACCGGTGTGGAGGTCGATTATGTGGGTGGCCTGGTCCAGCACGGCAGTGCGAAACAGATAGGCGATCCGGGCACCCAGGGAGCCTTTCTCCGTGCCAGGAAAGCACCGGTTCAGATCGCGTCGATCGGGCAAATAGCGCGACTGATGAAGAAAGCCGAACACATTGACGATTGGAACCGCCAGAAGAGTCCCGCGCAGCGAGCGAAGTCCGGATGTCCGCAGTAGTCGCCTCACAATCTCTACGCCATTGATCTCGTCACCGTGAATAGCGCCGCAGACCATCAGTACCGGACCGTCCCGCTTTCCGTGCAAAACCTCAACGGGTATGTGCAACGGCGTATGGGTATAGAGTTTGGCGGTGGGTACCTCTACCCGCGCACGGGTTCCAGCCTCAATGCGGTTCTCACCCAGAATAAATGGCGCGCGCGAAGTGGTCTTGACTGGCTTCATTAACCTCTTCCACCCTTGGTTTGTGTTTTCCAGGGCTTGGCGGTTTTCTCGGTGAAGTCGATGATCATCCCGGCAACATTCTTGCCGGTTGCTGACTCAATGCCCTCCAGCCCCGGAGACGAGTTCACCTCCATGACCAGCGGCCCCCGACTGGACCGCAACAGATCCACGCCGGCCACGTTCAGGCCCATTGCTTTTGCCGCCGCAACGGCCGTCTTGCGCTCCGTGGGGGTAATGCGGATCAGCGAAGCGGAACCACCGCGATGGAGGTTTGAACGGAACTCACCCTCCATCGCCTGGCGTTTCATTGCCGCGATTACCTTGTCGCCGATGACCAGACAGCGGATGTCCGCGCCACCCGCTTCTTTGATGTACTCCTGGACCAGAATGTCGGCTTTCAGGCCCATAAAGGCCTCGATCACGCTTTCGGCAGCCTTTCGGGTTTCCGCCAGTACTACACCAATACCCTGAGTGCCCTCGAGCAGTTTGATCACCACCGGCGTACCGCCGACCATACGAATAAGGTCCGGAACGTCATCGGGCTTACTGGCGAAGCCGGTGACAGGCAAGCCAATATCTTTGCGGGACAATAGCTGCAGCGAGCGCAATTTGTCCCGCGAGCGGGTGATAGCGACGGATTCGTTGACGGGGAACACGCCCATCATCTCGAACTGGCGAAGCACCGCCGCACCGTAAAACGTCACCGAGGCGCCAATGCGTGGGATGACCGCGTCGAACCCGCTCAGCTCCTGCCCCTTGTAGTGGATGGTTGGACTGTTGGGCATGATGTTCATATAGCAATGCAGGAAATCAAGCACCTGGACCTCGTGTCCCTTGGCCTGGCACTCCTCCATCAGCCGACGGGTCGAATACAGGCGTTTATTACGCGACATGATGGCGATTTTCATTAATTACTCCCTGTGGCCGGCTTGCCGGCGAGAAACGAGGCTTCGGGATCAACCCATGCCCGGCCAGCCATTGCTGTCCGGCCCAGCAGCATCCTGAAGCGCATATTGTCACGGTTGGTCAGCGTCATCTCCATGGGCCAGACGACATCTCCGATCTGTATGGGTGTCACGATAACGTAGCGTTTTTCTTTATGCCCGCCAGAGTCGGAGACGGTGCGCTGATCCACAACTGCTGCCTCGCATGCCAGTTCGCGCTCTGTATTGTTCTGTTCCGGGTGAACCCAAAAGCGAACCCACGCCTGTCCGTTGCGCTTGAAGCTCTCCAGACGAAAGGTATGCAGGCACGATGTACGGGCACCCGTATCCACTTTTGCCTTGATCAGGTCGATACCCAACTCCGGCAAAGAAACCCATTCGCGCCAGCCAAGCCCTATTCGGTCTGTAGGCGAGCGAGCATTTTCTGTCATCCTGCTGATCCCTGTTTGTTGGCAGCGGCAAAAAGCGTCCAGACGTGGCGCGCACCGCGGGCGAACGCTGAACCTAATCCGCGCGTGACACTGGTGGCCGGGTTGAACAATTCCGCTAACTTGGGCGATTCAACCACACGGGATACTAGACGGTACCCAAAAGGATGCGCCCCAGTCCACCGCCATGGCTGTGCCAGATAGAACAGGTAACGCTCGGGAAAGGAAGAAAATAAGCACCGTCAGTCTACGGCGAGCCCCAGCGGACCGAATGTCCGCCGGGGTGAAGACCGACAGTTCAGAGGTCGCTGCTATCGTCTACAAAGGAATCGCCATCGCTGGCAGAAATTGCACAGGAGTAGCGCACGGTCGGACGCAGGGTCTTGCTCTGGTACTTCAGCCAGAGCTTCTCCAGGTCGTGTTCTGGCTCAGCCTGGCCCCCTACGACCTCCACAAAATGAGATTGTGCTTCATTGGCAGGCTGCATCCGCCCTTGGGTAAGATCGCTCAACAGCGCGCCGTACCGGGACAGCAGACCTGCCTCGCGGAGCGAGAACTCGCCGGAGCGGTTGAAACCGCGGGGATAGTTACGGTTATCGTAAAAAACACGGTGAGTTTCAAATTCAGGAAAGTCGGTTTTCATCACGTTGGACTCCGTCAAAACGCAGGCCCTATCGCTAACCACCGAAATGCTTTCGGTGCCGCTTGTGCATCTGCCTGCTAGTGCACGCTGCGGTTGAGTTCACGGGGAGAGCCCTGCGATCGATGCCGGCTCCCTGATTGACAGATCCCGGACAGCGTCCAAGGGAGTAACCTACCAACGGCGCGATTATTGAACACAGATCAGAAATCAGTACAACAATATTTTTTTATTGTTGCGGCAGTTGTTATTTATCGATCAGGGGGAGTTGCAGCGATTCCGCGCCGCGCCATCCAGCCGCTGCGATCAGGGTAACGACCTGCTCCAGCATGGCCGCGTTCTCCGCGCCGCGCCGGTAAGCAAGGTGAACCCCTCTCTCGAAGACCGGGGCTTTTTCGACCCGAAAAAGCCGGCGCGCGGACAGGTAGGGTTCGACCACAGGCTCGGGCAGATAGACAGCCCCGCCCTCAGCCAACAACAGGTCCAGTGCCAGGCGACCGCTGCCAATCTGTACCCGAGGGCTTGGCATGGCTGCAAACACGGTCGCGTGCTTGCCGGAGAAGCTGGCGCCCCAGTCGACGTAGAGATAATCCGGCCCGAGCGCCTGCGAAAGATTCAACTGCGCCTGATTCGTTACCAGAATCAGGCGCAACGGCGACAGTTCGTGAATAATGACATCGTACCGTTTGGGCGGGTCATAGCAGAGAATAAGATCCACCTGCAGCTCAAGCAGGCGCCGCGCCAGAGTGCTGTCCGGATGGCTTTCTGCGCGCAACCCGAGCTCTGGCATGGCCGCCCGCAGCCGCCCCAGCGCCTGTTGACCGCGGCTGTCCCAGAGAGAAGGCGCGGCGGCCAGCGTCAGCAGGCTCTCCCTGTCGGCTGACAGTGACACAGCCTGTCGCCCCTGCTCCCATGCCGCAAGTGCAGCTTCTGCATGAGGTAACAGGCGCTCCCCTGATGCGGTCAACTGGATATTATTGCGTGTTCTGTTGAACAGCTCAGTACCCAGCACCTGTTCCAGCTGGCGGATCCGGGCACTGACCGCGGACTGCGTAAGATAGAGATTTTCCGCCGCCCGACCGAAGTGGCGAATGCGGCCGACTTCAAGAAAGGTCTTGAGTAACTCTATATCCACGGGCGCCTCCACTGACTTCCATCTGTCCCGGGCCTGTTCCGCCCTCGCTCGAGATTCGCCTGGATCACGCCGTAACGCCGCGACAGACCGGGCAGTCCTGGTCCGCCACCAGACGCAACTCACGCCATTGCATCTGCCAGGCATCCAGTACCAGCAAACGACCGGCTAGCCCACGCCCGACCCCGGACAGCCATTTTATCGCTTCCATGGCCTGAACGGTTCCGATCATTCCGACGAGTGGCCCCATCACGCCCGCATCAGAGCAACCCAGCTCAGGCTCGTCCGTGTTGCTGTAAAGGCACTGATAGCAGCCTCCCGCCTGGGAAGCAGGGTGAAACAGTACCACCTGCCCCTCCGCCCGGATCGCAGCCCCTGACAAAAGCGGAACACCAGCCTCTACGCAAGCATTATTTACGGCGAAGCGCGTCGCAAAATTGTCGCTGGCGTCGATCACAAGGTCGACGCACTTCACTTCGATCCGCAGACTGTCGGGGTCCAGCATTTCGATTCTCGGCTGGAGTGTAACGTGGGGGTTGATGGCGCTGGCCCGTTCGCATAGCACCTCAGCCTTGGGGCGCCCCAGGTCAGCCATGCTGAAAGCGATCTGCCGCTGCAGATTTGCCAGTTCCACGCGATCCGGATCAAACACACGCAAACGGCCTAGCCCGGCTGCTGCCAGGTAAAGTACCACCGGGCAACCCAGCCCCCCGGCCCCGACCACCAAAACGCTGCTTTGCAGAAGCCGCTGCTGGCCTTTTACATCGAACGCTGGCATCAGCAGCTGACGGCTATAACGCTCTAGCGCCTCATCGTCTAGTTGGACATTTCCCATTCACATCTGCTCTCAGCTTTTGCCGGCCTGGTCGCAGGACCGGGTTACAGGCGATTGCATGACCCATTGGCCCTGTGTGACCCGCGGCTGGCCGCCATAATCCCTACGCAGACCAATGCTGGTGTATCCCTGCTTCTGCAAAAGATTGGCCACCGCTTCGGCCTGATCATAACCATGTTCAAGCAGCAGCCAGCCGCCGCTATCCAGGTGCTGCGGTGATTCTGCAATGATCCGGCGCAGATCTGCCAGTCCGTCATGGCCGCTTACAAGGGCGGAGCCTGGCTCGTAGCGAAGATCGCCCTGACGCAGGTGAGGGTCATCAACGGCAATATAGGGCGGATTCGAAACGATGAGATCAAACCGCTCATCACCGATTCCGTCAAACCAGTCGCTCTGGCATAAGCGCACGCGCGTCAGATTCAGGTTGAGGCAGTTGATGCGAGCGAGCCTGAGGGCCTCTTCCGAACTGTCCGTGGCCGTGATATCCCAGCCACGCTGCTCTGTAGCGAGCGCCAGTGCTATCGCGCCACTGCCTGTTCCCAGGTCGAGCACGCGCGCCGATGAAGAGAGGCCCAAGGCCAGGGCCTGCTCAACCAGGCACTCTGTATCTGGCCGGGGAATCAGCGTGGCGGGGGACACGACCAGCGGCAGCGACCAGAACTCGCGCGACCCCACGAGGTGAGCTACCGGCTCCCCTGCAACCCGGCGCGCCAGGAGCTGTTCAAACTCAGCCTCCTCCGCCTCATCGAGTACCCGGTCGGACCAGGCAAACAGCCCGCTGCGGCTGCGCCCGGTCGCCTTGCTCAACAAAAGTTGCGTATCCAGGCCTGGGCTGCTGCCGGCATCTGCATAAGCCTTGTGGGCTGCCTGTATACGAGCCGCCCCCTCTCTTAACGCCTGCGCTATGGTCGGTCGGCTCATTCCTCGGTCATGGCCGCAAGCAGGTCGGCCTGATGCTCCTGCATGAGAGGCCCGACTACTTCGTCGAGATTACCGGCGACTATTTCTTCGAGCTTGTATAGCGTCAGGTTGATTCGATGGTCGGTCAAACGCCCCTGGGGGAAGTTGTACGTACGGATCCGCTCGGAGCGGTCACCGCTGCCCACCAGGCTCTTCCGGGCATCGGCGCGATCTTTCCGTTGTCGCTCAGACTCTGCATTCTCGAGCCGGGACTGCAGCAGGGCCATGGCCTTGGCACGGTTTTTATGCTGTGAGCGCTCATCCTGGCATTCCACCACCAGGCCGGTGGGCAGGTGCGTCAGGCGTATGGCAGAATCGGTTTTGTTGACGTGCTGGCCGCCGGCCCCGGAGGCACGGAAAGTATCGATGCGCAGATCATTCTTGCTGATCTCGATCGCTTCGCTCTCAGCCAGCTCAGGCAAGACAGCCACGGTGCAGGCCGAAGTGTGGATCCGCCCCTGGCTCTCCGTTTCAGGCACACGTTGTACCCGATGAGCTCCTGATTCAAATTTAAGCTTGCCGTAGACGCCGTTACCACTGACGTTGGCGATCACTTCCTTGAAACCGCCATGCTCGCCTTCGCTGGCGCTGATAATCTCGACTTTCCAACCCTGCCGCTCAGCATAACGGCCATACATTCTGAAAAGATCACCCGCAAAGATAGCGGCCTCGTCGCCGCCTGTACCGGCCCTGATTTCAAGGAAAGCGTTATTGTTGTCCCGGGGATCGCGCGGCAACAGCAGCTTCTGCAACTCTTCGCCAAGCTCCTCCTCACGTGACTGCGCCTGCGCCATTTCCTCTTCCGCCATCGCGCGCATCTCCGGATCCTTGTCGCGGCTCAGGTCTTCAGCCGCTTTGAGGTCATCCAGGACGCGCCGGTAGTTCTGGTAACAACTGACCAATGGCTCAAGCTCAGAAAACTCGCGGGACAGGCTGCGGAAACGCTCCTGGTCGCCAATAACGCCGGGATCGCCTAGCAGCGCGCTGACTTCTTCATGACGTTCGAGCAGACGCTCCAGCTTTGCAGCAATTGAGGGTTTCATAGGGTTCCTGCGAAGGCCATGCCGGACTGGTCATGGCGACAATAAGAATGAAGCTGATCCTGGGGTTTGCACCCCAACGGCAAAACGACAGGCTCCGTAGATAAGTAAAGTGTGACCGAGCCCTAGCGCACTAGCGACCGGCCCGGTGCAGCGGCGTAACCGATGCCAGCTTATCGAGCTCGGTCTCCACTTGCGCTGCACCTTCTTCATGCTGCAGGTTATAAAGCTCCCGGAGCCAGTCTGCCACTTCGGTTCGCCCATCTGCTGCGGCGCGCCGCACGCTTACCGTGGGCTCATGAACCAGCTTCCGGGTCAGCGCCCGGGCCAGTAGCTGGAGTACCTGCTCAGGGTTCTGTCCACTGGCCAGAGCCCGGCTGGCTTTGGCCAGCTCGACGTCCCGGGCCCGTTCGGCCTGACTGCGGAACTGCTTTAATACGGCGACTGAATCAAGGGCGCGTCGCTGGTACATATAGTCTGCCGCGCCTGCTTCGATAAGGTGTTCGGCTTCCTGGGCCGCTCCCTCCCGGGACCGGACATTGTCCTGAATGACCTGTTGCAGATCGTCCACCGTATAGAGATAGACGTCGTCCAGCCTGGCAACTTCGGATTCAATATCCCGTGGAACGGCGATATCGACCATGAACATGGGCTTGTGCTTGCGCTTACGCAACGCCCGCTCGACCGCTCCTTTACCCAGAATCGGCAGGGGGCTAGCGGTCGAAGATATGACAATATCCGCCCGCGCCAGGTTGTCGGGAATTTCAGAGAGCAGGATGGCCTCCCCGGCACAACTGCGGGCGACGCGCTCGGCGCGCTCCAACGTGCGATTGGCCACGACAATATGCGCCACCCCCACCTCGCGCAGATGGCGCGCGACCAGTTCAATGGTTCGCCCTGCGCCAATCAGCAAGGCGCGGCTCTGGGCCATATCGGAGAAAATATGTTTGGCCATGGCCACTGCCGCGTAGGCCACCGAGACCGGGTTTTCACCAATGGCGGTATCGGTTCTGACGCGCTTGGCGACGCCGAAGGTATGTTCAAACAGACGGCCCAGCTCGGTACCGAGACTTTGTGCAGCCCTCGCATGGGAGAACGCATCCTTCAACTGCCCGAGAATCTGCGGTTCACCCAGAACCAGCGAATCAAGCCCGGAAGCAACGCGCATCATATGCCGGGCGGCGGCTTCGCCTTCATATTGGTAGATGCAGGGGCGCAGCGCATCCATGGGGATACCCTGCTCTGCGGCCAGCCACTGCAGTAACGCCTCCCCGTCGGGCGCCTCATCAGCGGCATAAACCTCCGTCCGGTTACAGGTGGATAGCACCGCCAGTTCGCGCAGCCCACAGATCTGCCGACCGGACTGCAGAACACGGGCACATTGCTCCTCGCTAACCGCGAGTCGCTCCCGCACAGCTACGGACGCTGTACGGTGATTAACACCAAGAACCAGTACTGACATCAGTCGCTTGTCATCTCATGGATGCTGTAAGGCCGGCTGAGCCCTGCTTATTTTTACAGTTCGCTCTACCGGTTTTTTTGATGAAATCTCCGAGCCCGTACCCGACAGGCCGGTGGTACGCGGAAAAATCAACCTCTCTCACCGGTTATTCTACCGTTCTGCAGTAGCTTCGACCACCTTCATGTCGGGTGCTACGCGGTCTGATAATGGCGCCGATGTTGGGAAAGCGCGCAAGCCTATGCCATGATTAACCCTGCTCAGGGCGAAGGCCAGCGCCAGACGCCCCCCATTGTCACCGTCCTCCAGATAGCGGTGGCCGAGTCTGAATCAAGCTGGCCGTGATCCAGTATCAACTGTGAATAATTACGGCCACCTTCACCGGTAACGGAATAAAAATGCGCAAGACCTTCCTTCTAAGTCTGTGCTTGTCGGGCGTTCTCCTGACCGGCTGTTCCACGCTTGGCAACGAAGAAGAAACCAGCCCTGCCCAAGCCGAACAGGCCAGCGACACCCGGGCAGAAGAAGCAGCCCCGCAGGCCGCCGGTGAAGAAGGGGCCGGAAAAGAAAAGCCCGCGGCGGTGGAACGCCCCTTTCAGGCTAATATTCTCTATGGACTGCTTGCGGCGGAAATGGCGGCCGAGCGTGGCCGCTTCGATGTCACCCTCATAAATTACGTCGAGGCGGCCAAGCGCACGCGAGACCCTGGTGTGATCCGACGCGCGATGCAGTTCGCCCAAGGTCTCGGCGCGGATAACGCCCAGTATCAGGTTGCCAAGACCTGGCTCGATGTCGACCCCGACAATCTTGAGGCGCTCCGAGTGGCCTCGGTACAGGCCATCAAGCACAACGATTACGAAACCGCACTCGGGTACATGGAGAAAATCTACGCCCAGGATGAGCGCGCCGGTTTTGACAACCTTGGCAATTACGCGGCTGGCCTGCCTGCGGAGGAACAGGAAAAGCTGATAGACACCTTCCAGAAGCTGCTGGCCGAGCACCCCAAGCGCAGCGAAATCGCCTTTAACCTGGCGGTACTTCAGTACACCGTCGGCCGCGCCGACGAAGCAATCGCCACACTTAAGCCACTACTGGAAAAAGACGCCGAGTATCAGCCCGCCATCGCGCTGTACAGCACCTTGCTGTTCGAGGCCGGCGAGCGTGACGAGGCTGTTTCGTACCTGCGCAGCCAGACCCGGCGCTACCCGGAGAGCCGGAAGCTAGGCACACTTTATGCTCGCATGCTGGTCGACGCAAAGCAGCTCCAGGCTGCCCAGGATGAGTTTGAGCGCCTGACAGAACTGTCACCGGAAAACCACACCTTGCGGCTGTCCTATGCACTGGTCGCACTAGAGAACAATCAATCCAAGCTGGCACGAGAGCAGCTTGAGATGCTGCTTGAACAGAACGCGCACGTGAATGAAGCGCACTTTTACCTGGGCCGTCTGGCAGAGTCGACCGGCAAAAGTGACAAAGCCCTCTCCCACTACCTCCAGGTCGAAGGCGGCCCGCAATTCTTCTCAGCACTAACGCGCGCAGGCGAGATTCAGGCGGAGCAGGGTGAACTGGACACCGCCCTTGACCGGCTCGAGCGCCTGCGCCTGCGCATGCCTGACCAGGCTGACCGTCTTTGGCTGGTCGAGGTCGATCTGCTGAATGACATTGACCGCCCCTATGAGGCTGTCGCCGCTGCAGACCAGGCTATTGCGGAGTTTCCCGAAAATGTAAGCCTTCGCTATGCCCGTTCGATGATCAACGACCAGCTAGGCAACCTGGCAGCCGCAGAGCAGGACCTGCGCTGGATCATAGAACACGAACCTGACAACCCGGTCGCACTTAATGCACTGGGCTACACGCTGACGGTAAAGACCGATCGTTACGATGAAGCGATGGAACTGATCAGTCGCGCCCACGAGCTCGCGCCCGACAACCCGGCCATCCTCGACAGCCTTGGCTGGCTCCACTTCAAGATGGGGAACAAGCAGAAGGCCCTTGATTACATCAGAACCGCATACGAGAACTTTCCTGACCCGGAAGTCGCGGCTCATCTCGGCGAGATACTCTGGTCCCAGGGACGTCAGGACGATGCCCGCCGGATCTGGAGCCATGCCCTGGACGAACACGGCCAAGACGATATTCTGATCGAAACCCTTGAGCGCCTGGGTGTCAACCTGGAGTCCGACTGATGTTTGACTTAGGTCGCAGGGCAGGTCGCTTTCTCCTGCCAGGTCTGGTGTTACTTGCGCTGACGGCTTGTAGTACTCGCATCCACCTCCCCGATGACACTGGCCTGAGCCGTGCAAAACCAAGCGACTGGCACGAGCGGGAGAAAGCGCTCCGCGCGTTCGACGAATGGGAGCTCATTGGGAAGATCGCGGTTCGGCAGGCGGATCAATCCCAGAGCGCGATAATCAACCGCTGGTCCCAGCAAAGTGACGCATACCACTTGCAGCTTTCGTCGGCCTTTCTTGGCATGGGCAGCGTTGAGCTTATGGGCGACCGTCATCAGTTGCTGATCCGTACAGCCGACGGCGAGAGCTACGTCTCTGACGACCCTGAGGCGCTTGTCAGGGAAGTCACTGGCTGGCGCCTGCCCCTCGCTGTTCTGCCTTACTGGGTCCGCGGCATTCCAGCGCCAGGGCAGCCTTCGGCGCTGGGTTTTGGTGACCAGGACACGCTGAAAATGCTGTCCCAGGCAGGATGGGACGTCTATTTTGAACGCTACAGCGAACCAACGGAACGCCGACCCGCCCTACCGCGATTGATCACCGCAACCAATGGCGAAGCCCGCGTCCGGCTTGCCATCAGCCGCTGGCAAAGCCAATAGATTGATAAGCCCGATGCTAACCTTGCCCGCACCCGCCAAGCTGAATCTGTTCTTGCATATTACTGGCCGTCGTGATGACGGTTATCACACTCTGCAGACCCTTTTTCAGTTTCTGGATTTTGGCGACAGCCTCTCTTTTCAGCTCGACTCCGGCACTGGCGTTCGCCTGTCGCCAGACTTGCCCGGTTTCGATCCGGCGGAGAACCTGGTCGTCAAGGCCGCAAACAAACTCCGCAGCTACATTGGTAGCCCCCCAACCGGAGTCACCATCCACCTGGACAAGCGCATCCCCATGGGCGGCGGGCTCGGCGGCGGCAGTTCAGACGCAGCCACCACGCTACTGGCCCTGAATCGCCTATGGGGGCTGGATCTGCACACAGATGAGCTGGCCAGCGTCGGCCTCGAACTGGGCGCGGATGTCCCGGTTTTCGTAAGAGGGCATGCTGCCTGGGCCGAAGGCATCGGAGAACAGATCACACCCGCATCGCCGGTCGAAGACTGGTACCTTGTGCTTATACCACCCTGCACAGTAAATACGGCTCAGATTTTCCGCCACGAGCGGTTGACACGAAACAGCAAGCCAATCAGAATAGCGCCCGCTTTTGACGGGAATCACTCGGACTACCGAAACGATTGCGAAGCCCTTGTCTGCGAGCTTTATCCAGCGGTAGAACAAGCCTTGCAATGGCTCAGAAGCGAGTGCGGTAACGCCAGATTAACCGGCACCGGCGCTTGCATTTTCAGCCGATTCCCGACAGAATCCGGAGCCCTAGCGGTTCTGAGAAATAGACCCTCTGGAATTAAAGGGTTCGTAGCCAAAGGACTGAATAGCTCTCCGCTTCATAACCGGCTAACTGAGCTCCTTTAATGCCGAAGACCGATATTGGGGTGTCGCCAAGTGGTAAGGCAACGGGTTTTGATCCCGTCATGCGCAGGTTCGAATCCTGCCACCCCAGCCATATTCCTGCATCTACCTCCCTCGAGCATTCAGACGAAACCCAGAAGGATTCGATCGTGTCCAAACTGATGGTATTCGCCGGCAACGCGCATCCTGAGCTTGCCAAAAAAGTCGTCCAGAAACTCCATATCCCCATGGGCGACGCGACTGTTGGAAAATTCAGTGACGGCGAGACTTCGATTGAGATCAATGAGAATGTCCGAGGTCGGGATGTGTTCGTGATCCAGCCGACTTGCAACCCGACCAACGATAATCTGATGGAACTGATTGTCCTGGTAGATGCCTTACGCCGAGCTTCGGCCACGCGTATCACCGCGGTTATCCCCTATTTCGGATATGCCCGCCAGGATCGCCGCGTACGCTCCATGCGTGTTCCGATCAGCGCCAAGGTTGTCGCCGACATGATGACCAAGGTCGGTGTTGACCGCGTGCTGACTGTCGATCTCCACGCCGACCAGATTCAGGGCTTTTTCGACATCCCGGTGGATAACATCTACGCGACGCCAGTACTGATCGAAGACATCAAGCGTCAGCGCTTCGAGAACTATGTGGTCGTCTCGCCTGATGTTGGCGGTGTTGTCCGTGCCCGCGCTATTGCCAAACGGCTTGATGATGCAGACTTGGCAATAATCGATAAGCGCCGTCCGAAAGCCAACGTTTCCCAGGTAATGCATATCATCGGCGACGTTCGAGGCAAAACCTGTGTGCTGGTGGATGATATCGTCGATACCTCGGGCACGCTCTGCAAAGCCGCGAACGCGCTGAAAGAGCACGGCGCCGAGCATGTGGTGGCTTATATTACCCACCCGGTGCTATCCGGCCCTGCCATCGAGAACATCGAAGCGTCCAGCCTTGATGAACTGGTGGTCTGCGATACGATCCCTCTCGGTGACAACGCCCGAAAGTGTGCTAAAATCCGCACGCTTTGCATGGCGGAGCTATTGGCCGAATCCATTCGACGGGTCAATAACGAAGAATCCATCAGCGCGATGTTTGAATAAGAGCTGATCAGTAGGGGCTAAGCACGCAGTCGCAGGCCTCGAAAATCAACTTTTCCGAAGAAGGGCCATATGCCGGTTATCGATGCCCGTTACAGGCACGGTAAAGGTAGAGGGCTCTTTCTTCGTTTTACGTTCGGCAAAATGCCGGACTCCAAGCTGCCCCATCGGAACCTGGTCGCGGGTCCCATGAGGTAGTCCAGGTGGCAGGACCAGTGCGTCGTTCGGGGTTACTTAACTCAACGAGCGTTGCTGACCCAGCTGCACAGAACGTTCCAGAGGAATTTTTTACCATGGCACAGGAATTCGCATTCGAAGTGTTTCTTCGCGATGACAAGGGCAAAGGTGCGAGCCGCCGCCTGCGTCGCAAAGAACGCAAAATCCCGGCGATCATTTACGGCGCCAATAAGGAACCGGTCGCTATCTCACTGTGGCACAACGACCTGAAGAAGGCGCTTGAGCACGAGGCAATCTTCTCCCACATCCTGACGCTGAATCTGGATGGCAAGGAAGAGAGCGTGATCCTGAAAGATCTGCAGCGCCACCCGTTCAAGCCGCTTCTGACCCACGCTGATTTCCTGCGGGTCGAAAAAGGCCACGAACTGCATGTCAACGTACCGCTGCACTTCATGAATGAGGACACCGCTCCCGCAGTCAAGCTGGAAGGCGGAATCGTTTCTCACCAGCAAACCGAAGTCGAAGTGATCTGTCTGCCAAAAGACCTGCCTGAATTCATCGAAGTCGATGTGTCCGGTATGGCTATGGACCAGACCATTCACCTCAGCGACCTCAAGCTGCCGGAAGGCGTTCGTCTGGCCGCGCTCGCTCAAGGTCCTGACCACGACCTGGCGGTTGCATCGATCCATAAGCCACGCGGCGTCAAAGCCGACGAAGCGGAAGATGCTGAAAACGAAGGCGAGGAAGGCGGCGAGTAATCACTCGCCAGCGCCGGATGTTACAGGGTGGAATCCGCGATGCCAGAAAATGCTAAGCAGGATATCCAACTGGTGGTGGGCCTGGGCAATCCAGGCCCGGAATATGCCCAGACCCGACATAACGCCGGCGCGCTCTTCGTGGAAGCTCTGGCCCGCGCCGCGGGGCAGAGCTTGCGTCCTGAGCGAAAGTACCTCGGTCTTTACTGCCGCATAAACTGGCAAGGCGCCGACCTCCATTTACTGATCCCCACCACGTACATGAACCGCAGCGGCCAATCCGTAAAAGCTCTCGCGGACTTCTTCAAACTTCAGCCCCAACAGATTCTCGTCGCCCACGACGAGCTGGATCTGGAGCCCGGCAGCGTCAAACTCAAACGCGGGGGCGGGCATGGCGGCCACAATGGCTTGCGCGACCTGATCAGTCACCTCGGCACCAACGATTTCCATCGGCTTCGTCTGGGTATCGGCCATCCCGGGGATCGCAGCGCCGTAGTCAACTACGTGCTTGGAAAGCTCGGTAAACCGGAAGCTGAAGCGCTCTCGGCAGCCATGGAGGCCAGCAGCGATGAACTCGCCGAAGCAACCCGCGGAGACTGGAACAAGGCCATGAACCGGCTGAACGGTTTTCGCCCTTCCCAGCCGTGACACAGCCCCACCTCCCCTCTCTTTGCCCCTGACCAGACTCTGATCGCATCCCGGACCCGGCAGCGGTATAATTCCGCCCTTCTTTTGATCTGTCGGACGCGAGCCGTTCGCCGGACTTACAGCATCAGCAACAGAGGCATCCTATGGGTTTCAATTGCGGCATCGTCGGCCTGCCTAACGTCGGCAAGTCCACTCTTTTCAACGCCTTGACCAAGGCGGGGATCGGCGCCGAGAATTTCCCATTCTGCACCATTGAGCCCAATGCTGGCGTTGTCGCAATGCCCGACCCCAGGCTGACCAAGCTCGCCGAAATTGTGAAGCCCCAGAAAACCATCGCGACGACCATGGAATTCGTCGACATAGCCGGACTCGTGGCTGGCGCCTCCAAGGGCGAAGGGCTGGGCAACCAGTTTCTTGCCAATATTCGCCAGACAGATGCCATAGCTCACGTAGTGCGGTGCTTCGAGGACGATAACGTCATCCACGTAGCGAACAAGATTGATCCAGCCGCAGACATCGAAGTTATCAACACCGAACTGGCGCTGGCTGACATGGATACCGTGGAGCGCGCAGTTCAACGCGTCCAGCGCGTAGCCAAAAGCGGCGACAAGAAGGCCAAGGCTCAACAGGAAGTTTTCGAAAAGCTGCTGCCTGTGCTTAACGAAGGGCGCCCTGTACGCAGCATGGATCTCAGCGACGACGAGCGCGACCTGATCCGTGAGCTTTGCCTGCTCACAGTCAAGCCAACCATGTATATCGCGAACGTATCGGAGGACGGGTTTGAGAACAACCCCCACCTGGACCGGGTGCGCGCCATTGCGGAGCAGGAGAAGGCAGTGGTTGTGCCCATCTGCAGCAAGCTGGAAGCAGAGATTGCCGAACTGGAAGACGACGAGAAGAGTGATTTTCTGGCGGAAATGGGTATGGATGAGCCAGGCCTGGACCGCGTTATTCGCGCGGGTTACCGTCTCCTGGATCTGCAGACCTACTTTACCGCGGGGGTAAAAGAAGTACGGGCCTGGACCGTCAATGTCGGCGCAACGGCCCCGCAGGCGGCAGGAGTGATACATACCGACTTCGAGAAAGGTTTCATCAGGGCGGAGATTGTCGGGTACGAAGACTTCGTCGCGTGCAAAGGTGAGCAAGGCGCTAAAGAAGCAGGTAAATGGCGTCTCGAAGGGAAGGAATACATTGTCCAGGATGGCGATGTCATTCACTTCCGGTTCAACGTCTGACGACTCACGAGGTCGGCTGCAGCTCTTTCTGAAAAAGTATTTTGCGCCCTGCCAGGGGTTGACGTTGAGGCTAAAAATCCCGAGAATACGCGCCTCGCTCAGGGCGCTTCGACTTCCAAAACTGGAATGACCGGCATTAGATGCCAGAGCAGAGGTTAAGAGATTTGTGGCAAGGTAGCTCAGTTGGTTAGAGCACAGCACTCATAATGCTGGGGTCGGCGGTTCAAATCCGCCCCTTGCTACCACTTATTTTTCAGTAGGGGCCGCTAACGCGGCCTTTATTGTTTATAGCAAATATAGACGCCGACCCTGCTCTTTATTGCTGAGGTCGTCGAGCTCGGCGCCCCCAACTAGGCGTCCCCGTTCGAATCCGCCCCTTGCTACCACTTATTATCTCAGTAGAGGCCGCTAACGCGGCCTTTATTGTTTGTAGCAGATCTCAACGCCGACCCTGCTTTTTATTGCTGAGGTCGTCGAGCTCGGCGTCCCCAACTAGGCGTCCCCGTTCAAATCCGCCCCTTGCTACCACTTATTGTTCAGTAGAGGCCGTTAAGGCGGCCTTTATTGCTTGTAGCAGATCTCGACACCGACTCCGCCTTTTATTGCTGGAACCTGCACTGATTGCTATGCCGCTGAACGTCGAGCTTCTTGACACTTCGTCTCAATCTCATCTCTACCATTCAGTAAAGATTGGCCATTTCAGTCGCTTACGCAATTGGCCCAAAACCTGCTTGGCTCTGCGCGCAATCAATTCAAAAGAAGAGAGCATTACGATGATCAAACGTATTACATCGGTATTCTTCCTCACCCTCGCATTCTCCCTGACCGCAAATGCGGGCCTGATCGGGGACACGGTCCGTGTCGCGCATCACTATCCGGACATTGATAAAGAGCACCTGGGCGTGGATATCCTGGTCGGCAGCGAAACGACTTTCGTGCCTGTGCATGGTATTCCCCAATACGAGGCAAGCCTCGGGGATGACTTCCTTGCAGTAGACTTTCTGAATACCACCCAATGGGCCAACCGCGCGTTCAATGGTCTGGTGCTGACAGAAATGGACTCCCTGCTCGTCGATATCGCAGTTGAAACCAATTTCATCAATTGGGACAACTCCCGCATGTCCTATGCAGATAACCGTCTCGCATTCAACTGGGCCGGCCTGAGCTTCAACACAGAGACTTTCTTCAACGTCAGCTTCGGCACCCAGGCTGTAAGCGTACCCGAGCCGGCTTCTCTGGCTCTGCTGGGTCTTGGCCTGGTAGGCCTTGGACTTTCCAGAAAAATGAAAGCCGCCTAACACCCGCTGCGTGACCCTTAAAACCCCGGTAAAGCCGGGGTTTTGCTTTTCCGCCGTTTCGTTTGCTTTCTCAGCCCCTGCCTCAGCCATCCTGATTCTCTCCCACGATCCAGACGCTGCTTTTGGCTCTTCTGTACCTTGTTAGCTTTATCTACAGTAACCACACCGTGCCACTTTTGATCAGTATCAATGCCTCGGACGCCTACCGGGGATTAAGATTGGATCAGACCGTGCTTGTGCGGGGACAGGAGGTGGAGGCAATGAGCGAGCGCGAAGGCTGGGGCACGTTACGTAAAGTTCCGGGTGGATATGAGGCGCGTCTAAAGCGTTTGATTGACCATGACCGGCACCGAGTCTGGTCAATGCTCACTTGCTCGGAACTACTCTGCCAGTGGCTGGCCCCCGGCTCAGTGGAACCGGTTCTTGGCGGTCGTGTTCGAATCGATTTTGCTGCCAGCGGATCAACCATAGACAGCACCGTTAGCGCTATTGATGTGCCATCGGTGCTCGAGTACTCGTGGAGCAGTGGCAACGAGCCGGTACGCCCTGTGCGCTGGGAATTAGCAGGCAATGACGAATGCACAGAACTGAAGCTGATTTTGCGTCTGCCAGAAAACGATGATCCTGCGCGTGCATGCGCCGGGTGGGATACCCACCTGGAAATGCTGCTAGCCGCGATGGAAGGTGTTTCGATCAGCTTCCCGGTGCAGCGATATCGCAAGGCCCGGGAGGCCTTTGCCGCACTTGCGTCAACGTAAAATTCCCGCTTTCCGTCTGCCTACTGCACCACGAACGCAGCCTGAAAGTATCGCAATCTTTTCCCGCCCTCGCCTACTTGAAGTGATCGAGCCATTGGCTCCCAATAGAGACTGGAACACCCGCTTCAAATACCTCAATTTGAACAGGTTTCAGGTCAGGGAGGCAGGCAATGACCGAAGTCCAGACTCGACTGGTTGATATCATACGTGAGGCAGCGGTCCCTTTGAGCGGCGGCGGCGACGGCGATTACGACGCGTTACTGCAACTGACCAAAGACTGTCATTTTATCCTCCTGGGCGAGGCGAGCCATGGGACTGAAGACTTCTACACGGCACGTGCAGAGGTCACCAAACGCCTGATCATGGAACAGGGCCTTACGGCCGTCGCTATCGAAGGGGACTGGCCTTCTGTCTACCGGGTCAACCGCTTCGTACGGGGACTCGGCAGTGACAGTGACGCTGGCCAAGCGCTGTCGGACTTCAGGCGTTTCCCGCTCTGGATGTGGCGCAATACCGTGTTTCTTGAATTCGTGCAGTGGCTCAGAGTTTACAACTTCAGCCAGCCTGAGACGCAGCGGGTCGGTGTGTATGGCCTCGACATGTATAGTCTGTACGAATCCATTGCCGAGATACTGTCTTACCTCGAGAGTGTCGACCCAACGGCTGCTGATGAAGCCCGAATTCGCTACGGTTGCCTCGACAACGTCGCCGACGAGCAGGGCTACGGCTATGGGGTGCATCTCGGACGAGTGCCTAGTTGCGAGGAAAATGTGATCGCACAACTGGAGTCGTTGCGGAACAGGTCGGCCGACTATTTGATGCATGACGGTATAGACGCCCAGGACGAGCAGTTTCAGGCAGAGCAGAACGCGCGGCTCGTCAAGAATGCCGAGCAATACTACCGCAACATGTTCTCCTCCCGCGTCAGCACCTGGAATATGCGCGACCGGCACATGGGTGAGACGCTTGACGCCCTCCACAGGCACCTGTCGGCGCGAACCGGCAATAAAGCCAGGCTCGCTGTCTGGGCTCATAATTCACATCTTGGCGATGCCCGCGCGACGGCCATGGGTGACCGGGGTGAGCTCAACCTTGGCCAGCTCTGCCGCGAACGCTACGGGCACGATGCTTTGCTGGTAGGGTTTACGACCCATACGGGCTCAGTGACGGCGGCGTCCAGCTGGGATGGCCCTGCTGAATGCAAGTCAGTAAGGCCCAGCCTGCCGGGCAGCCACGAGAACCTGTTCCACGAGACCGGCCTTACGCGATTTTTTCTTTCGCTGAACGGGGCCCTGGAAGAGAGATACCGTCACAGCCAGCTTGAGCGCGCGATCGGGGTGCTTTATCTGCCGGAATCGGAGCGCACAAGCCATTATTTCCGAGCTCGGCTGGCAGACCAGTTCGATGCCGTTTTTCATTTTGACCGGTCTTCGGCGCTCAGGCCGCTCGACGGTGTTCCAGCCTGGGAGCCGTCCGCGCCCGATACTTATCCATCGGGACTTTAGGCTTGCCTGTTCGAACACCCAAACTCCGACGGGCCTCCATGGGAATGACCCTGCTGAACCATAACGTGGAGTGATCGTCATGTTGCGCCACTGGTACCCGACGTACTGTTTCCTGCAATGGTACCGACGCTCAGCGAGAAAATGAGGCCCACCTTCCGCTAACGGCCTCTCCGGGCCCAAAACAAAGCGCTAGCAGCAATAAAACTGGCCCGGCGCATTAACTCATTGTGTGACTACCCGCGGTCCCGGAGCACTAGAATGGTGACAGCGGCAGCGCATCCAGGGAGCTGCTTGCTTTAAGTTAACCTGTGGGGGTACTCGAAACTTTCCTCTTCCGATGTTCTGGAGCAAGTGGCAGCGTCCTGCCTTTCAGGAGCTGTTGCGTTAAACAGAGTGATGTTATGGATGACAGGAGTTCACAAAAAGCTCTGCTAAGGCGATGGCCTCAACCCTCTCCAGCAACAGCCGTTACGGGCGGGGAATCGGGGCAACAGTTTTTCGATGACTCTTCGCTGGCCTTTTTCGTCCTGACGTCCGGCGGCTTTTTTCACTGGACCAACGCAGCCTGGACCCGATCCTTCGGCTGGACGGAAGATGACCTCCAAGGCGAGCCCTGCCTTAATTTTATCCACCCGGAAGATCGCGACTGCTTTGATACGGCCATAACACCGCCCGTCGATCGCGCCGCAAACTCAAGCCTACTGGCTCGCTTCAGGGACCGTCAGGGCGGCTACCACCTGCTGGAATGGAGCATGGAGCCGAACGCCATAGGGTTGCTACAGGGCTTGGCGAGGCAGTTCACCCGATCGGAAACCACTGACGGAGCTGCCGAGCGCGCGCGCGCTCAATTGGAACAACGGTATGCCCGGCTGGCCAATGACTGGCAGGCTGGTAGCCCAGCGGACTGCAAGCTCCCTGTAGCCGTCGGTGAGGCCCATATAACCACAGACTCAAAAGGTGTCATTACGGGCCTGAACAGGGTCGCCGAACAGTTGACAGGCTGGGCTCTGGACGCAGCTCGCGGGTTACCGCTGGATCATGTCCTGTCGCTGCACAGGCCAAGCGCCGGTGAAAAAATACCGAACCCGGGGCTGGAAGCACTCAGATCCGGCGCGCCATCGACCTTGACCGAACCGGCGCACATTGTTCGGAAAAACGGGCTGCATGTGCCGGTCGAGCTTGCTGCGGCTCCGGTTTTCAATGGAACCGGCCAGCCAGCGGGAGCGGTTTCTGTGTTTTTCGACGTCAGCTGTACCCGTGACCTTGCCGAGCGGGTGCGGCATAGTGCGACCCACGACGATCTGACCGGTTTGCTTAATCGCAGCGAATTCGAAGAGCGCCTGAATCATGTCTTGGCTGCTGCGTCACCTCCTCCACATGCGCTGCTTCAACTCGATCTCGACCGCTTCCGTATTATCAATGACAGTTGTGGACACGTTGCAGGGGACGAGTTACTGCGTCAGGTCGCCGGTGAGTTGCAGCTTCAGATACGTCCACGGGATACCCTTGCCCGGCTGGGCAGTGACGAATTTGTGTTGCTGCTTGAAAAATGCACGCCTGAACAGGCTCACCGGAAAGCCTGCGATATCCAGTCGTTCATTCGTAACTTCCGGTTCAGCTGGGGAGATTCTTCATTCCAGATCGGGATGAGTATCGGAATCGCGCTCATTGACGAACAGGCGACCTCCTCCCGCAGGATCCTGGAGCATGCAGAAAGCGCATGCGCCATGGCCAAAGAGGCGGGGCGGGACCGCATTTATGTATTCGACAAGGGCGATAAACACGACCAGCACCAGAGCACTTATCGGTACTGGGTGACGAAAGTTACCGAGGCGCTGGAGACCGATAAGATAGAGCTGATGGCCCAGCCGATCGTCGCTATCCAGACGGGGGAAGAGAAAGGCAGCCATTTCGAAGTACTGGCGAGGCTGCGGGATGACGACGGCAACATGATTCCGCCGGCAAGCTTTATCAACGCGGCCGAGCGCTACAACCTTATGCCTCGCCTTGACCGTTACGTGGTTAGCAAAGTTTTTCGCTGGCTTGCGGATAATCCTGCGGCGGTTGTAGATCTCGACATATGCTCCATCAATCTATCGGCAAGCACACTCGGTGATGACCGGTTCCCGGGGTTCCTGAAAGAGCTGGTTCGTCGCTATCGTATTCCGACTCACAAGGTCTGTTTCGAAATAACCGAGACGATGGCCATTCGCAACCTGTCCAAGACCATCGAGCTCGCTGCGGAGTTCAAACGCCTGGGCTTTCTGTTTAGCCTGGACGATTTCGGCAGCGGCTTCGCATCGTACCACTACCTCAAGCGGCTGCCCGTCGACTTCCTCAAAATAGACGGCGAGTTTGTCCGGGGCATTCTTGAAGACCCGATGGACGAAGCCATGGTTCGCTCCATGAATGAGATCGGTCACATCATGGGCAAAAAGACAATAGCCGAGTACGTCGAGTCCCAGCCGCTGCTCGAGAAGCTAAAGCACATCGGTGTCGACTACGTCCAGGGGTTCACCATTGGCGAGCCCAATCACCTGCTGGTCATGCACTGATACGCCATATTTGGGTACAGCCCCCCCGGGGCGCCGACCCAATCCCAAGGCAAGTGTCTAAACGCCGCGTACGCTAGCCTGACGTTCTTTGGTGGATCGGTTAGTATCTCTTTCCCGCGCAGTATCAGTTGAACCAATCTGAACTCGCTCCGCCGACGCTCAGGTCCTGGCGCTTTTTTTCCGTGGAGAATCCCAATGGCCATTAACTGGTTTCCCGGGCACATGCATAAGGCCCGCAAGGAAATCAAAAAGTTCATGCCCCAGGTGGATCTGATCATCGAGGTATTGGACGCGCGTATCCCTTTCAGCAGCTCGAACCCTCTGGTGCCGGCGCTTCGTGGCGAAAAACCTGTGATCAAGGTGCTGAACAAGTGTGATCTGGCTGATCCCGCCGTCACGTCTGAGTGGCAGCAATCCCTCGAGCGCGAGAGTGGCGTAAGAACCGTCGCGCTATCGCAGAACCAGCGCGCGACGGCGCTGGGCATACTCAAGCTCTGCAGAACCCTGCTTGCGCATCGCAATCTGGAACATACGGCCTTGCGCGCGATTATTGTGGGCATCCCCAATGTGGGGAAATCAACCCTCATCAACACCCTGGCTGGGCGACCGATCGCCAAGACCGGCAACGAGCCCGCCGTGACCAAATCCCAGCAACAGATCAAGCTACCCGAGAACATTCTCCTCTATGACACGCCGGGGTTTCTGTGGCCAAAACTATCCCCGGCGTCCTGCGGCTACCGGCTCGCCACGACAGGTGCCATAAAGAGTGCTGTCATAGACTTTGAGGATATCGCCCTCTTCGCAGCTGAGTATCTGCTCGAACAATACCCCGAAAATCTACGCGAACGTTACCGGCTCGATGACCTTCCGATGCCGGGCACGGCAGGTGCGGGCGTCGAGCTGCTTGAAACGATCGCCCGCAAACGCGCCTTCTTTGCGCGCAAGGGCGTGCCGGACCTGTACAAGGTTTCAGAAGTGCTTCTGAATGAACTGCGCGCGGGCAAACTGGGGCGCGTCAGTCTGGAAACGCCGGAGCAGATCCGGCAGGAACAGGCGACTGAGGCTGAAAGGCAGGCCCTGGAAGACAGTCGTTGACCAAGCCCCCGCCTGTATTGAAAAGTCCTTATCTGTCACTATCTCCAAAATGATAGTAGAGACTAGAAAACGAATTACGCTCCGGCGCGGCCGTTCTCGACGTTGCTTGCCCTGTTGAGCCCCGTCGAGCAGCTGACCGGAATCAGAATGAACGGATACCAGGAATCTCAAATGAGCACGAGTCGTGAACCTGCCCCACTGAAAATCGCCCTGCACTGGAGCGTTGCCCTGCTCTTCGCGCTCGCTCTCAGCGGTTGTGGCATCAACAATATCCCCACCTACGACGAGCAGGTGAAGTCGGCCTGGTCGCAGGTTGAAAACCAGTACCAGCGTCGCGCGGACCTCGTGCCCAACCTGGTGGAAACAGTCAAAGGCTTTGCAGCCCAGGAGCGCGAGACGCTTACAGCAGTTATGGAGGCCCGATCAAAAGCGACCTCTATCCAGGTTGATGAAAGCGTGCTTAATAACCCGCAGAAGCTTCAGCAGTTCCAGCAGGCGCAAGGTCAACTGACCAGTGCGCTGAGCCGTCTCATGGCAGTATCAGAGCGTTATCCGGAGCTTCGCTCCAACGAGAATTTCCTGGCCCTGCAGTCTCAGCTCGAAGGAACGGAGAATCGTATAGCGGTGGCCCGCCGCGATTTCATTCAAGCGGTAGAGCAGTACAACACAGAGATCCGGACCTTCCCGGGACGCCTGTGGCATAGCATTCTTTATAGCGACATGCCCCTGCGGGAGAACTTCGAGGCGACCGCTGAAAACGCAGAGCAGGCACCGCAGGTAGAGTTTTGATGGGCTCCCGCCTGCTGCGCAGCGCCACACTGCTGCTCATTCTCGTATCTGGAGCTGTTCAGGCCGAGTCAGCCCCGCAATTTCCGGAGTTGACCGGCCGGGTGGTCGACAAAGCCGGTATGCTTGACCAGCAGACTGAGGCCATGCTGAGTCAGATGAGTGAGGCCCATGAGCAGGCAAGCGGCGAGCAGGTTGTGGTTGTGACCGTGCCCAACCTGCAGGGCTACCCGATAGAGGACTACGGCTACCAGCTGGGGCGCTACTGGGGCATAGGCCAGGAAGGCGAGGACAACGGCGCACTGCTTTTGGTAAGCGAAGAGGACCGCAAGATCCGCATCGAAGTCGGCTATGGCCTCGAAGGCCGACTGACTGATGCCCAGGCGTCGACCATAATCAATGGCATTATTACGCCCGCATTTCGCCAGGGCGACTTTGCCGGCGGCGTACGAGCCGGGACTGCCGCTATGATACAGGTCCTGGGTGGCGAGCCGCTGGCGCAGCCGGCGAACCGGGGCGGCGTGGCGCCGGCTGCGGAGCGACCTAATGCGCCGTTAGCCTCTGTTTTTTTCCTCATCATGATGGCCGTCGTCTACTTTCTCGGTGGCGGCAGTGGTCGTGGACGTGGCCGGGGTAGAGGCGGTGCAGCGTTTCTTGGCGGTGCCCTGCTGGGAGCAGGTCTAGGCCGCGGAGGCGGCGGCTTTGGCGGCGGCGGTTTCGGTGGGGGCGGCGGCGGTTTCGGCGGCGGCGGAGCTTCTGGCGGCTGGTAGGCTTCAATTCAACCCAGACCAGACCGGTTTATATTCTGAAAGAGCAGATGCGATATGACGTTATTGAACCAGGCCGAACAGCAGGAAGTCACAGCCGCTATTTCGCGCCTCGAGCGTGAGACCGACGCCGAAGTCGTGACGGTACTGACTGCCCAAGCGGATAACTACGCCTACATACCGCTGGTATGGGCTGGGCTGGCAGCCCTGCTTGTGCCCGGGTTGCTCAATCTGTTTGCCAACTGGCTGAACGCCCACAGCCTTGTGTTAACTCAATGGGCGCTTTTTGTAGTGCTGGCCCTGATCTTTCGCGTTCCCCAGATCAACAGCCACCTGATACCGGCACCCGTGCGTTACTGGCGAGCGTCGAATCTGGCACGGCGACAATTTCTTGAACAGAACCTTCACCATACCGAGGGGGGCACGGGCATGCTCATCTTTGTATCCGAAGCCGAGCGCTACGTCGAAATTCTGGTTGACCAAGGCATCTCGAGCCGGATCCCTGACGCGACCTGGGGCGGCATCGTCGAAGCGTTTGTTGCTCGAGTCAGGCAGGGAAAAACGCTGGAGGGATTCCTTGAGTGTATCGACGCCTGCGGTGCAGAGCTGAAAGAAAAACTGCCCGCCACCCATGAGCGCAACGAGCTGCCGAACCACTTGGTCGTGCTGGACTAGGCGCTGTCGAGCCGGCATCCGGGCACGCTGCTGCGCCATCCTCCAACCAGCTGACCGAGGTCCGTTACTTCCGGGCTAGCGGAATAATACTGTCAGGATGCATCAGAACGCCCTCCATTTGCTCCGCCGGGACGGGAAGCCCGAACAGATAACCCTGCACTTCTTCGCATTCCCGGTCCTTGAGGAAGTAGAGCTGCTCAACCGAACGCACCCCCTCGGCCACGACCCTGAGATTCATGCTTTTTGCCAGTGCTATCGTTGCGGTGACTATCGAGACGTCATCGCTGTCGAACGGAAGGTCACGAACAAACGTCTTGTCAATTTTAAGTGTATCGATAGGCAAGCGTTTGAGGTGGTTCAACGACGAATATCCGGTCCCGAAATCATCTATAGAGATGCCGACACCCAGGTCCCGTATCTGCTGCAAAGTTTCCTGGGCTGCTGTAATGTTGTGCATCAGCCCGCTTTCGGTAACTTCCAGTTCCAGCCATTGCGGTGCCAGGCCGGTCGCTTCCAGGACGCTTCTTACCAGGTAGGGTAGATCACCCTGGGTAAGCTGCCGCGGTGAGATGTTGACCGATACCCGGACGGGATCCTGCCCCTGCTGTTGCCATCGCTTGTTCTGTTCACAGGCCTGCATCAGCACTGTCCGGCCTATCTCTTCGATAAGCCCTATTTCTTCAGCGATCGGGATAAAGTCATCGGGCAGCATCAGCCCGTTCTCGGGATGGTCCCACCGTACCAGCGCTTCGATGGCGACAATACGCTCTTTCACCAGCGATACGCGGGGCTGATAGTAAAGCACCAGCTCACCCCTGCCGATTGCTTCGCGCAGTCGGCTCTCGGTCAACAGCCGTTCCAGTAGCCGGGCATTCATGTCCGGGCTGTAAAAGCGGAAAGTCCCGCCTCCCATTTCTTTGGCCTGGTACATGGCGGTATCGGCAGATTTGAGCAGAATAGTCGGGTCACTGCCGTCTCTCGGATAGACACTAATGCCTATACTGGTACTGACGCTGACATCGTGCCCGGCAAGCCGGACGGGTTCGGCAACAGACGCCAGCACCTCTTCCGCGATACCTATAGCGTCTGAAACAAACTCCAGCGCGTCCAGGACAATCACAAACTCGTCCCCGCCGATACGGGCGGTGGTGTCGCCTTCACGGGTGCAGCTACGGAGCCGCTCAGCGATAACCTTCAGTAACTGATCACCCTGATCATGCCCCAGGCTATCGTTAACCATCTTGAAGCGGTTTAGATCGAGAAACAGTAAAGCAACCTTGGTTCCCAGGTATTGCGCCGCCTGGATCGAGTGCAGCATGCGTTCTTTCAACAAGGTCCGGTTCGGCAGCTTCGTCAGGGGGTCATGGGTCGCGAGATACTTGATATGTAGCTCGTTCTCCTTGCGTTCGGTGATATCAATCGAAACCTTTATCACATGCTGTGGGTTACCGTCCGCGTCCCTGCTCAGAGAGAGATGATTGTTCACCCAGACATGACTACCGTCAGGGCGCAGCCCCCGCTTTTCGATGAATAACGCCTCACCGCTACGAACGACCCGGTCGAAGGCCTCTGCGTGGAGCAACTGGTCTTCAGGGTGAGTCAGGTCCTTCACTTTTCTGCCCAGAAGGTCGGCCCGACTACGCCCCAGAATTTCGCAGTAACGATCATTGACTAACATGAACCGGCCCTCAATGTCGGTCTGGGCTATTCCGACGGATGCCTGGCTGATAATAGTGTTGAGGTACTCGTTACTCTGCCGTAACTGCTCCTGACTCTGAACCAGTTCCTCCTCCACAGCGCGACGCCGATTCATGGCGTCGACCTTGCCAGTGGTTTCGTTAACCGCAGAGAACAGCCCACATACCTCACCCTGGCTATTGCGCACAGGGCTGTAGGAGAAGGTGAAAAAAGCTTCCTCCGGGTAGCCGTTCCGTTCCGTCAGCAGCCTGAAATCTTCCAGCCAGGTGGATTTACCAGCAAGAGCATCCAATACGATCGGCTCAATGTCCGGCCAGATGTCGTGCCACACGTCCTGGAAAGGTTTGCCCAGTGCTGGGTGCTTGCTGCCGAGAAGCGGTATGTAGGCATCGTTATAGAAGAAGGTGAGTTCGGGACCCCAGGCAAGGAACATGGAGTGCCCTGAATTGAGCATTAAAGCGATCGTTGACTTGAGTTCCTGCGGCCATTGCCCAGGCTCATCCAGAGGCGAACCGAGCCAGTCCTTCTCACGCATGGCTCGCCCCATCTCTCCGCCGTGCCCAAGAAAGCTAAGGCTGCGACTGAAGGGCTCGACAATCTCCGTGGCGAGGACGTTCTGATCCATAGGATTTATCAGGTGATGGGTGAATCGCGGGAGCCAGATCGTGTTCGGGAGTGCGGTTAAGAAGCGGCGATCTTCGGCCCTCTCACAACCGGGACCCAGTAGCCCCGCCGATACCAGAGCGGGCTCCATCGCTGTCGGAATTTACCTTAGCGGGTTTGGAATCTCAGCTAAAGTTAAGGAGTATCCATACAGAGCCGCCGATTGTGCGAACTTGAGCCGATTTTTCCGTAATTTCGCGCACTTGTTCGGATCTCGCTTTGTTCAAATAGATACTCGCCCTGTGAGCGACTTCACACCGGTACTCAGGCATTATCCGGCTTGATCACTTTAAGCCAGGCGTTACAGAAGCAGTAGCAGCCATAACAGACCATACCTATGGCAATTGCGGCCAGTAGCCATTGGCCAAACGGTAATGCACTAAGCGCTCGCATCGCGCCTTCTGTGTCGCGCGCGGCGCCAGGACTGGTTTTCCACGCAGCGGCCACCAGATAAAAGCCAACCACCACAAAAAGAATAGCCCTGGCGGGCAAACCAACGCGCGCCACCGTTCGCGCCAGCATGACCTGCGCCCGACTTAAGCCTTCGGACTTCCAGTGTTTACGGTAGGTTTCCTGATAGGCTCGCCACATCTGGTAAAGTCCTACCCCGATGAAGCCCAGGCCCACTGCGCCCAACAGAAAGATACCTCCCGGGAATGACATGACTTCTGCACTGCGCTGCGCTGTTGAACTGCCCCCGCCGGCGCTCCCCAGTATCAGTCGCAACGTATAGAAGGCCAGCATAAGATAAACCGCGCCGCTGATGAACATGCCGATACGCCGGACCACTCCTTTAAGGCCCCTGCCTTTTCGCTCAGGGTCTCCGAAAGCCTGGACCATTCGCCAGAGTACGTGGCCGGCCAGCCCTACCCCTAGCAGGATCAGCATAAACCAGCCGTAAGGCTGTCCGGCGACTTCCAGAATCGCCTGCCGCACACCGGCGGTATCGCCGCCCATGCCCAAAACCGCCATGCCGACGTAGAGGCCGATTACGACGTAGAGTACCCCTTTCGCTGCATAGCCCCAACGGGCGAGTCGCTCCACACCTTTACTGATCTGGGTGGAAGAGTCGGCCATAGTTTCCCCTTGTCTTTATTTTCTGTTTGGCGGCTTGTTTGCTGACGTCCATGGTTTACGTTAGCTGTAACCAGCCCGGCAAGAAAATGAGGAATCCGTAAGCCCCTTACAGGCCCTAAAGCGTTATCCTCGAACAGAGTCTATTGTTGCGCTGAATTTAGCGACTACGAGACCATTTCAGGGAGGACGAATGAGCAAAAGCCCGCAAGAAGCCACGGTTAAGACACTCAACAGTCTCATTCATCTCGACTACGACGCTATCGACGCCTATGACGCGGCGATCAAGCGCGCGACGGATGACAATGTGAGGGCCGCGCTGCTGGAATTCCGTGCGGATCATGAGACGCATACGGAAAAACTGCAGGCATGGGTTGAAAAACTCGGCGGCAAACCGGCAACCAAGTCGGACCTCAAGGCGGTCCTTACCTCGGGCAAAGTCGCCATCAGCAGCCTGAGCGAAACAATGGGGATTCTGAAGGCGATGCAGTCGAACGAAGAAGAAACCAACCAGAAGTACGACGATGCGTTAAGCACCGTCACCGAACCTCCGGAACTGGTAGAAGTTCTTCTGCATAACCGCGACGACGAGCGCAAGCACAAAGGCTGGATTGACAATCATCTCGACCAGACCAACCAGACCCCGTACCCGCACACTATTGCGCCGAACTCGCGCTAGTATCCTGCCTGGGCTGTTAGCCCACTGACCAGACCCAAAGACCACGCCATAGAAGGCTTTGGGCCTGGCGGGCCTGAGCCCTGCCAGGTGACTTCCTGCCTTTAAGCGGTCTGTCCCAATAGGCAGCCGATCTATTTTTCAGCCCGGGCGATCTCTTGGGACCGGAATACCGGCCAGTCAGCGAAAGCGAGAAAGTAAAAGAGCCCCAGGTTCACCAGCGGAATCAGAACCAGGAGGCTGAGCGGCGCCGGATATCCGGCCTTTTTGCAGATTTTCCAGAACGGCACAACCAGGATAATACCCGTGATGAGCATCCCCAAAAGTCCTGTGCCTGTCATTTGCTGTTCCATCATGTTGCGCTCTCCTTTCGCGTGTTGAACGAGCATCAGGGTTCAAGCAAAGCTCTTCCCTTGGACCAGACTACCGGATGCAATGGCCCGTCTAAATACCTGCTACCGGGCTGAACACCTGCTGTCTAGTGCACTAGCCGCCGGCCTCAGACTTGAGCTGCTCCAGCGACCGGACCGGGACACCAAGGTCGGCCCAGTTGTCTGGATGACAAGTGAATAACAGGATCTGATGCCGATGCCCGGCACTGTAGAGGACACGCTGCATCGCTTCGCGACGGGGCCGATCGCTATGGACCAGCGCATCATCAAGCACTATAAGGGTGGGCCTGCCAGCCTCCTTTAGCGCGTCGGCATAGGCGAGGCGCAGAATGACGCCCACCTGCTCGCGGGCGCCGAAGCTGAGGGCTGCGAAGTCCACGTCCGGCAGGCCATTCCGATGCAGTTTTCCAGGTTGGAATGCCTCGTTGATTGTGAGTTCCGCCTCCGGGAAAAGCAGGCGCAAGTAGCGCGCTACGTGCCTCTGCAAAGGCGCCTGCAGACGTTCAACCAATCGGCTTCGCTTCCGCTGAAGCCGTTGGTAAAGCAGTTCCAGTGCCCCCGCTCGGAGCTCAAGGGCCTGCTGACGGCGGGCAAGACGTTCGAGACGGGCCGCCTGCTCGGCCCGGTGCTCGCCAAGCCCGGCCGCACCGTCGGCACCCAAGGCCCCCTCAAGCCGGGCAATCTCGGTACGCCGGTCGCGTTGAGCTGCCCGGGTATTCTCAGCACTGCGGGCGTAGCGCTGAATATCATCTTGCAGCACCTGCGGGTTGGCCGCCTCAATGGCCGCCCGCTGGCGTCCCAGCGATTGTTCCAGCGCTTCAATCCCAGCCGATAGCTGAAGAAGCTGATCCTGACTGGCTCGCTGGCGTGCTCTTCGGTCCGGGTCTTCTATACGCTGGGTCAAGCCCTGATACTCGCGCTCGGCAGTGTCCAGCTCGGTCCGTGCAGCGATGTCCTCATCTCGGGTCGCCCGGCGTTTTGCCTCGACGCGGCTAGCTTCTTCTCGCGCCAGCTCAAGCGCGTCCTGTGCGTCACTCGTTGAGATGGCCAGGTCCCTGTCTTCCGGCAGCTCATCGAGCTCGGCTCTGGCCGACTGCTGCCGCCGCTGCCTTCGCTCAGTCTCGGCAATGAGTGCCTGTAACCCGTTCGGTGCAATGTCCTCCAAGGTCTGGTCGAGCCAGGTTATTTTCTGCTCAGCTTCCTGGCGCTCAGCCAGGCGCTGTCGTGCCTCCGCTACAGATGAAACACCGCTGGCCTTGAGCAGCCGATCAAAATCCTGCTCTGCGGCCTGGACGCGTTCCGTTGACGCGACAAGATCCTCGCCGCCGGGCTCAATGGTGATCTCGCCCAACTCGCCCAGTCTCAGGCGTGTGGACTCTGTCAGGGTTACACTCCCCTCACCGCTAAGAGCCTGCCCTGCTACTGTAATCGCCGCGCCAGGGTTGAGGCGATAGCGCACGCGGGTCGCGATCGCTTCGTGACGGACAACACTTTCACGAGCTGCTTCTTCTGCGCGGGCGAGCGCATCGATGCGGTTGCTGTCGAGGGTTGCACCGGTGAGCCTGACTGCGAGCTGTCGGCGTTGCTCTGAAACCTCACGGGCCCGTTCAACCTGACTCCGGGCATGCTCCAGCGCCAGCTGCCCTTCTTCAAGAAGTGCTTCGAGTTCCCGCCGACGCTTTTGCGCTTCTGCCCGCGCCAGTACGGCCTGGGCCTCCCGCAGCGCGCTCGTCGACTGGATGACCTGCCGCTCCAGAACAGTCACTTCTGCTTGTGCAGCTTCCTGCCGCGTTTTCAGCTCCGCCACGCGGCGCGCTCTCGATTCCAGTTGATCCGCTTCGTCCCGCCATTGCCCTAACTGGTCCAGCAACTGCTGCCGTTCCCGGCGAGTACGGTTGAGATCGGTCTCGTTACTGACGAGTTGCTGGCGTTGCCGGTTGACCTCGTGCAGCTGATCAGCGGCCCGAGCCTGCTTCTGCTCAGCCTCCTCCCAGGGCCGGGCCGACTCGTGCTCCTGCCATTCTCGCCGGACAACCCCCAGCCTTTCGATCGCGCTGCTGGACTGGCTCAGCCTGCGATCTGTTTCTGCCAGCACAGCGGCTGCAGACTCAACTTCAGAGACCGCTTTTTTCAGCTCACCTGTCTGCTTGCCAGTCTGGGTCAGCAGGGTGGACCTCTCGGCGGCGATCTCATCGATGAGGCGATCACCACCGCTGGTAGCTAAATCTTCCATGCCCTGGCTCAGGCTTTCCCGCAAAAAACCATGGGCATGGCTTATCGGACGAGCCAGATCCTGCCCTGTACCCTGGGTAATCCACAATAGCCCCGGAATGCCCCAGTACTCTTCTCTACTGGCGCCCTTGCCGGGGTAGCTGAAGCCGAGGAGCTGTTGCAGATGCTGCTCCGCCTGGTCCCCTTCCAGGACCTGACGATCCAGCGTCAGTCGGCACCGGGGCTTCTTCAGGAATTGTTTGCTCAGGCTATAGTCGAGCCCGCCGTGTTCAAAGTCGACCTGAACCTCGGGCGCTGCATTGGGGTCCTGCCAGGGCCGCAAGTCTTCCACCGACTTGGTGCTGTAGCGCTCAAAGAACGCCGCCTGAAGTGCTCTCACCAGAGCACTCTTACCCGTTTCGTTGGCTCCCGAGATAAGGTTCAGGCCTGGCTCGAGGGCGGTGAGCTCAAAATGGCGAGCGAATTGACGCAGTTCTTTAACGGCCAGGCGCGACACCTTCATGCCCGGACGTCCTGCTGATGCTGAGCCAGCTTCTGCAACAGAAGGCGAAGCGCTTCACGGCTGACAGCGTTACTCTCCTGCTCTGCTTTGAGCTCCGTGACAACCTCAGCCAGGTAACCGTCAGCCTGAAGGTCGAGCAGATCATTGTCGCTGGGTGCAATGGCCAGCGCTTCGTCGTCTGTCAGCAGGGCATGAACCCGGGCCTCCAGGGTCCCCAGCCAACGCGCCAAGTCCTGGTAGGTTGCCAGGTCGAGTGCTCCTTCGAGGCGAAGCTTCACTACAGCCAGCCGGTCGAACGCTGCGCATTGCTCCTGCAACTGCTCCAGATCTTCGCGAATCCTCAGGCCGCACAGGGCTTGATACCAGCGAAAATAGCCGGTGCGGTGCACGGTAACTTCTGGCACAGCGCCTGGGGAATCAATCTGTACCTCAAGCACATTGCCCGAGTCATTGTTTCGAAAAACATCGGTTTCCGGAGAACCGCTGTAGAACGTATGCGTATTAACCTCAAGCCTGCCGTGCCAGTCGCCCAGGGCCAGGTAGTCAAGGCCGCTGGTCAGCGCTCTATCCGCAGCTATGGGATTCTGGGTTTCCATCTGATCAGGCAGGATGCCCTGGACACTGCCATGGGCCAACCCAACCCGGACGAGTCCTGCGCCGCAGTCGTAATGACTGAACGGCTCAGTCAGATCAGACTGGCTGTGACGCTGGGTAAGAGGTGCACAGAAGACGGCAAGCCCGGCTGCCTGCAGTTCGATGACCCCGGGTTTGAGCGCCAGATGGATGTTTGCCGGTAACTGCACCGTGCGCTGCCAGACCTGCCAGACGCTCTCGGCCACCGCGGCATCGTGGTTACCCGGCAATAGCACCCAGGGTCCACTGTAACTGTCGAGCGCGGTTGCGAGACGATGGAGCGTCTTGCATGAGACGGTTTGCATATCGAACACATCGCCGGCCACCAGAATCGCGTCCGCTTTTACCTGCGTGGCGAGCTCACCAATGCGGGCGACAGTGTTGATGCGCTGGTCCGAGAGAACCCCGGCTTCACTATGGTCGAACTGACCGAACTGCTTGCCGATCTGCCAATCGGCGGTATGGATAAACCGGGGCACCGAGAACCTCATGTCCAGCGTGGGAGCCTGCCCGGTGGGCAGGACCAAGGACCAATAGTCTACGTTATTCCCTGCGCTCTCTTACAGGTAGCATCAACCCGATTTTCACCCGGCTTTCGTTAATCAGGCGCTTGTAGGTTGCTCTGTCTGACTCAAGGCCGGTGCAACCTCTGCCCTGGCCGCCACTCTTTCACCCGCCAGCACGGTTGCCGCGCCCCAGACCAAATGAGCGCCGATCATCAATGTCCGCCGGGAAACAGGCTGAGCAGCGGATGGCCCCAGAACTTTCAGAGCTGGGATCCAGCCCATGTAACTCCCGGCCCAGACAGTAACCCCGAAGCCGGCACCATACAGGGCCTGCGCCAGCGGCCTGGCACGGGCCAGCCGTTCGGCGCCTGGCATGGCCGGATACATTGCCCCGGTCACGCCCCCATAGGCGAAATGAGCCGCCAGACTCAGGCTTGCGGTGGATGCCTCGCTCAAGGCCGGTTGTCCGCCCCGACGAAGAAGCTCGTCGGTTATCTCCCGTGGCGGAAGCGCATACTGGTCACTGCTGGGCAGTCTTCGGTGGCCTCCAGCCATAAACAAGGTCATCGGAACAGTTGCGATCAGCCCGCCAATGCCCGCCGCTAAAAATCGATTCATTTTCTGCACCCCGATCCGCTTCAGGCGTTCTTCGCTTGCTGTTCGAGCCAGTCCCTTAGCGATTTACTGTCGTCGAGCAGCTGATTGACCACCTCGACAATCTCGTCGCTGGCCCTGTATTGGTCAACCGTTCTGACGTATTCCCCAGTAAGTTGCTGTTCACTTTCGGCCAGACCTTTCAGACCCGATGAGCCAGGCCCCAACCCCGACAGCGCGGCTTTCGCCTTATGCGCAAACGAGGGCTCGTTTTCGTTCTCACCCGGCGAGCCGCCTAAAGCCCTGACAATCTCACCCAGCCTGTCGACGTGACGGCCATGCATCTGTTCGAGTTCAGCCAATTGGCCCGCCCCATCCGACGCTGCGTTATCGCGAGCCGCCCGGCACGCTGCGGCAACCTCATGGTTGCGCTGTATCAAAGCTTTCAGCGCCTCGACCATCTGTTCATTGTTGATCGACTTGGTGAAATCAACCATAGCCCTTTCCCTCCGTTTAAAGCGTTCTCTCCCGACGTCGGCGGCGACCGCGGTATCTCGAGCTCAGAATAACGTACCGCTCGCGGGGCCCGGCCCTGCATTAAGTAATAGTATTGCGAAGTTTAGGTGGCCGCTGTGTCTTCAGCGCGGCAGGAACCGGATCGCCACCCCTTGGGGCGCTAAGGCGCCGTCTGGACGTAACCACAACCGCCGTGGCGAGATACCCCATAGGTCGTTCGGCGCAGCCAAGAGGCATCGATTTTTTCGTTACAGCGCAGTACGCTGCTAGGGAAGTCAGGTCCGATCGCAGAGCATCGACCGGCGGGCTGCATCAAAGCTTTCGCTTTGCTCGGCTTATACCGGTTTAGCCGTCGTCTTTACGATCGTGTAAAGGCCCGATCTGCGAAAAGACCAGCGTTAGCCAAAAGGAGAGTAAAGATGAAAGTTAAGGACGTGATGGCTACCGATTTCAAGTCCCTGTCGGCCAACGATACCGTCGACGACGCGGCCACGCTTATGGCTTCGGACGAGGTCAGCACTGTTCCGGTCGTGGAAGATGGCAAACTGACCGGTCTACTGACAGACCGGGACATCACGAGCCGTCTGGTCGCGCAGCAGCGAGACGCCGCAGCTACGCCGGTCAGCGCTGTCATGTCGGATCAACTGCACTACTGCCACGGTGACGACGACATCCAGGATATCGTGCGCAAGCTGGCCTCGCTGCACCTGGTCCAGATGCCTGTCGTTGATGAGCACAAAAAGCTGCTGGGCATGGTTTCGATCCGCGACCTCAGCGCCAGGGCGGGCGAAAGCGGGTCGAACCGCGGCAAGACAGATGGCAATGACCTCGACGAAGCATTGGACGAGACGTTTCCTGCCAGTGACCCCGTCTCACCGCCCTGAGAAGATGCTATAACCCGCAACCCGCCGCATCGTTTATGCGCGCGGGTCAAGGCTGGGCATGAGGCCCACGTTAGCGGCAGGGAGCCAGAGCCATGAGAGTGTTACACCTCAATTGCGGCAGCGGTTGTCTCGGGGGGATGACCCATGATGGATCGCGTTTCGGGCGGCTGCCGTTGCGTGCTGGCGGAGTCTGAACAATCAGATGCGCCTGCACGAGTTGGCAATAACTGGGGAGACCCCGCCGGCTATGAGCTTACGGTTTTCTGTGCCCATGACCGGCGGGAACTGGCCGAACTTGCGGCCCCCTCCTGGCTCCAACGAGCGACCCCAGCTTGTGACCTGGTATGGACTTTCAGTTCAGAAAGCCAGCCACAAGGCCATTAGCTCTGTATATACCAATGTCCGGGCGGGCGCCCTGCCCCCGGTATGCGACCGGGGTCCGACTACTTCGTGGTGCTATCGCCAGACTGGAACTCCTGGGGCGTAATCACGTCGTCGTTATTCTGATCGAGCCGCTCGACAAGTGCTGGGCCGGACAGGTCCTGGCCTGCGCTCGAGGCGCCATAAGCGCTTAGCTCCTGGGCGTTCAGAAAACCATCATTGTTGATGTCCAGGCCAGAAAACTTTTCGCCGCCCCGGCCACGATGGTAATTTTCGTTTCCGACTTCATCCATATCCGTGATTGCACCGCCCTGACCACGAACTGTTTCTGAACCGGGAGACGTGGTCGCTTTATCAGCAAGAACAGTTGCAATACCTGAGGTGGCGAGGCAGGCGATCCCCGTTAACAACAGACTGGCTTTTTTCATGGTGGGCCCTCCACATAGGCTTCGTTCTCTATTTTAAACGTCACCTTTTGCCTGCTTTATTTCCAGTTACCATGCTGAAACCTGATGTGCGCGAGACCGCGGTTTCGTTATGCTAAGCGTCTGTTCATTTTCTGATTTTCATCGACGTTGCCGCTATCTCGTCCTCGTCTGAAAACCATAAGCTTTCAGCGGCCCCCAGCTATCGAGGTACAGGTTCCATGCTTGCGAAACTGGACCGGATCTTTACACGCCTGACCGACCGGGAGGTTTTTCTGCTGGCTGTGCTGGGCGTGCTGATACTGGGCGTTATCGACGCTGCCGGCAGCAGTGAAGTCTCGATCGCTGTTTTTTACATCGGGCCGGTGGCGATGGCCGCCTGGTATTCAAGCCGCAGGAAGGGCATCGTGATCGCGCTTCTGGCATGTCTTATCTGGTACCTCGCAGACATTATCTCCGGCGCGCCCCGCTCCCACCCCGCAATACCTGTCTGGAATGCGCTGGTCCGGCTCGGCTTCTTTCTCACCAATGCATTACTGATATCCAAGGTCCGCAGCTTTTTAACCGCCGAGCAACAGCTTGCCCGTACCGACCCGCTGACGGCGACCCTAAACCTGCGGGCATTCAGGGAACAGCTGCAATACAGCCTGGCCCTGGCACGGCGACACAAGGGCCACCTGACCCTGGCATACATTGATCTGGACGATTTCAAGAAAATCAACGACCAGCTGGGCCATGATGAGGGCGACCGCATCCTGGCCGCTGTTGCCGCGGCGTTGCGCAACACATCGCGCGCCAGCGATACCGTAGCCCGGCTTGGCGGTGATGAATTTGCCTTGTTGATGCCTGGCACCGACCTGGAGGGCGCCCGGAAGGTCCTTCGCCCCCTGAAACGGGCTTTGCTGGAGATCAACCGTTCAGATAACCAACGCGTGACCTGCAGCGTAGGTGCCGTCACCTTTCTGCACGTCCCGGCCTCGGCGGAAATCGCCGTACGGGCAGCGGACCAGCTCATGTATGCCATCAAGCGACAAAGCAAAGACGACATCGCCGTCGCGCTTTTTGACCCCAGAACCGCTACTGCGACGCAAATCGGCACCGAGCGCCACGTCACTGCCGATCCAGTGGTCGACTAGCCAGCCGCCCCTTATGGCTGGTAGCCCGGTCGTCACGCGCTGAGGAGCACCTCGATCTGTTCTTCGGCCCGCGCAACAGCACTCTCGCGCCCGGCATCGCCCATCGACAGACCTTCGGCATAGGTGAAGGTGACGTTGTTGATCCCCAGAAACCCGAGCATGTGTTTGAGGTAGGGTGCCTGAAAATCGGCCGGACCGCCGGCGTAGCGACCGCCGCTCGCCGTGAAGATGTAGGCATGCTTGATCGGCAATAACCCCTCCGGCCCGTCGCTGCCGTAGCGAAAGGTGGTCCCTGCCCTTGCCACATGATCGAACCAGGCCTTCAACGTAGAAGGTAAATTGAAGTTGTACACTGGCAGCCCGATGACAAGGATGTCGGCCCGGAGCACCTCGGCTACCAGCGTGTCGGCCAATAGCGCGGCATTCGCCTGGGCTGGGGTGCGCTCTTGCGGGGGCATTCCCGCAGCGGCAAAGGTTTCGGCGGTGAGGTGAGGTATCGAATCGCTGGCAAGATCCCGGCGTATTAGCAGAGCATCCGGCTCACGCCGATACCATTGCTGAACGAAGGTGTCGGCCAAGCTGGAGGACGTGCCAGAGTCACTGAAGACGCTGCTGTTCAGTTGGAGGATCGTTGTCATGGGGCTTCTCCTGAATCGTTCTGGTGTGGGTAGGCCTGCGGCCAAAGCCCATTAAACGATTGATAGAAGCGATTAAAAAGCGCAATGTATCGCCGAAAGCAATTCAAGGAATCGATATATGGCCAGCCCAAGGATTTCCCTGGAACAGTGGCGCGCCCTGGTGGCTGTGGTTGACTCAGGCGGCTATGCCCAGGCGGCAGAGCAGATCCATAAGACCCAGTCCACAATCAGCTACGCTGTCGCCCGCATTGAGGAGGCTCTCGGCGTACCGCTGTTCACCATCGAGGGCCGCAAGGCCGTACTGACCCCCGCAGGACGTGTGCTATACCGTCGCGGCAAAGCCCTGGTCGCCGAAGCTGAGCGTATTGAACGCACGGCGTCCGGGCTGGCCGCCGGTTGGGAGCCCGTACTGGGCATTGCCGTTGAAATCCTGTTTCCTACCTGGCTTCTGCTTACGTGCCTGGACAAATTCGCCGCTGAACACCCCCAGACACGCATTGAGCTTTACGAATCAGTGCTCGGGGGCACCGATGAACTGCTCCAGGAGGGCCGGGTCGACCTGGCGGTCGCATCTGCTGTGCCCGACGGTTTTGTCGGCGACCCGTTGCTGCAGACGCGATTTGTCGCCGTAGCTGCACCTCACCACCCGTTGCACCAGCTAAACCGCGACCTCAGCCTGGAAGATCTGCGAGACCACCGCCACCTCATCATCCGGGATAGCGGCACGCGCCGTTCGCGTCCCGGGGCCTGGGAAGTCGCTGAGCAGCGTTGGACAGTAAGCCACAAGGCGACATCGATCCGGGCAGCTACCATGGGGTTGGGATTCGCCTGGTTCGCCGAAGATGTCATCCGGGATGAGCTCAACGAGGGCCACCTGAAACCCCTACCGTTGGTTCGCGGCGCCGAACGCTGGGGGACCCTGTACTTGATCTATACCGATGAAGACTCGGCCGGTCCTGGCCTGCAACGGCTCGCTCAGATAATCCGTGAGCACGCCAAAAAGTGTGGTACAAACACAGCAGCACCGCTTCAATAGACGCAGTCGCCGGACCCGGCAGCGCTCGTTCGCCGCCAGCTCATGCGCCAGTTCCAGGTAAGAGTTGCGGGTAAGAGTTCCGGGTGAGGGTTCCGTGAGGGAGTTCCGTGTGACAGTTCCGTGTGACAGCTTCGTGCACTCAGACGTCAAGCACTTTACATCCGCGAGGGTTGCCATGAGGCCTCAAACACATGCATTTCTGGGATTGCTGACTGCCCTCGTCTTCTCGGCCGCGCTCGCTGGCCAGAAACCGACGTCAGACCCGACAGCATCCAAACCCCAGGGGGCCGAGGCTGAGATTTATCAGGTCGAGACACTGGCACAGGGGCTTGAGTACCCCTGGTCACTGGCCTTTCTCCCTGAAGGGGGCATGCTGGTTACGGAGCGGCCCGGCCGCTTACGCGTAGTCTCGGCCGACGGTCGGATGCTGACCAACCCTGTGGCCGGGCTTCCTGTTGTTCTCGATGAGGCGTTTTCGCAGCTTCTGGATCTTGCCTTGGCGCCGGACTTCGAGCGCAGTCGCCGACTGTTTTTCAGTTTTATCTGCGGCTCAGACAAGGCACATGGTTTATGCCTGGCAAGCGCTTTCTTTCCGCCCGACGGCGGCGAACGACCTGCCCTGGAAAGGGTTGAGACATTGTTCAAGGCCGAGCCCATGCTCGACGGCAGCCGACAATATGGCGGGCGCATGGCCTTTCTCCCGGACGGCACCCTGACACTAACCGTTGGCGACTTCTATGACTACCGTGAGAAATCGCAGGGCCTGAGTAACCACCTTGGCAAGGTCATCCGGCTCAATCAGGACGGTACGGTACCCGCGGACAACCCCTTCCTGAAGACTGAAAACGCTCGTCCGGAAATCTACAGCCTGGGCCATCGCAACCCACTCGGGATCCTCTGGCATTCGCCAAGCCAGCAACTGCTACTTCACGACAACGGTGCCCAGGGCGGAGACGAGCTCAACGCTGTAAAACCTGGGGCCAATTACGGCTGGCCTATCGTCAGTTATGGCGTAGAGTATTCTGGAGATCAGATCTCTCCCTACAGTAGCCTGCCAGCGTTTCAGGATCCCCTTCTCCACTGGACCCCGTCCATAGCACCTTCAGGCATGAGCTATTACGACGCCGAACTGTTTCCGGCATGGCGCGGCAGCATTCTCGTTTCAGCCCTGAAAGGCATGGGCGTCCACAGGATTACATTGTCTGAACGAGGCGCCAATGATGTGGAAACGCTTTTCACCGAGCTCAATGCGAGGTTTCGTGATGTGCAGCCCGGCCCCGAGGGTGCGCTGTACCTCTTAACCGATAGTCACGAAGGGAAATTGCTGCGCGTGATTCGGGCAGACTAGCGCGGTCGGATTGCTCGCAGGCACTACTTTTTGACCGTCTCGAAGCTTACAGCGCAGATGAGTATCCGTCTGTTTTATAAGCAGATTCTGGTTAATGCACGGTAATTGGCCAGATGAACCCGGGGCTGATAGCTTGAAGATGTCGGTTAGGGAAAGCGATAACCTTTCAAGGATGAGATAGACCGACACAAAGCAATTGAGCAAAGGAGAGTTCAGTATGGCTAACGATCGCAATGACAATCGTGGTTTCGCTGGCATGGACAAGCAGAAGCAGGAAGAAATCGCAAGCAAAGGCGGCAAGGCTGCACACGAAAGCGGCAATGCCCACGAATTCGATTCCAAAGAAGCTCAGCAAGCAGGACAAAAAGGCGGACAGGTAGCCCATGAGCGCGGCACCGCCCATGAGTTCAGCTCTGACGAAGCCCGTGAGGCCGGTAAGAAAGGCGGCCAGGTAGCCCACGAGCGTGGCACCGCGCACGAGTTCGACTCCAAAGAAGCGAGCGAAGCCGGTAGAAAAGGCGGCCAGAACAGCCACGGCGGCCGATAACCGGCGCCGCCCGCGCCATTGGCGAGGGCGGACACGGGCAGTGTCCCAGACACAGCCTGACCGAAAATGCGGCGCGAGGTCAGTCACGCACTGACTTCGTAGCCGCATTTTTTTGGTACGGTAAACGTAGATGATGGGCTGAAACAGAGCGCCCGGGAGGAGAGGTCTGGGACTGTCTAGCTGTTAAATGCCGAACCAACATGGCAAAGGAGCGCCAACATGAATGACACTTCAGCGAGTCACCGAGGCCGGTTGGCCACAGGACCACGGCAGTTCGACCGGGCTGGATGGCGCGACATTCTTCTGCGTGTCAAACAGGAGCTGTCAGAAGACAACATCGGCCTCATCGCTGCCGGGGTTGCCTTCTATTTCCTCCTGGCCATATTCCCCATGGTGGCCGCGTTCCTTTCAATTTACGGCCTGGTTTTCGATCCCGCCGAGGCTCAGCAACAGATTTCATCCCTGGCTGGAATTCTACCGGGCGACGCCCGTGAACTTCTGACGCAGCAAACCCGTCAACTGACCAGTGGCTCGAACTCTGCCCTTGGTTTCAGCGCAGCCCTGAGCCTACTCATAGCCCTGTGGAGCGCGCGCCAGGGCACGAGCGCCATGACTGTCGCACTCAACATTGTCTACGAAGAGGAAGACCAACGCAGCTTCGTCAGACAGGCAGCCTTCACTTTTCTTCTGACACTCGTACTTATCATCTTTTTTATCTTTTCGCTCGCACTTATAGCCGCAGTGCCGGTCGTCCTGTCATTTCTCGGCCTCGGCCGGGTCGCCGAAATCGCGCTTAACTTCCTGCGCTGGCCTCTCCTTGGCGTCGTAGCTGTGCTGGCACTTTCAATGCTTTACCGATATTGCCCGGACAGAACTCCCGCGAAATGGCGTTGGTTGGCGCCGGGGGCGACACTTGCCGTGGTTTTGTGGTTAATTTCCTCAGGGCTGTTTTCCTGGTATGTGACGAGCTTCGGCAACTACAACGAAATGTACGGCTCAGTCGGGGCCGTTATCATTCTCCTATTCTGGTTCTACCTGACGGCTTATATTTTTTTGCTGGGGGCTGAGCTGAACGCTGAAATGGAACACCAGACCCGTGAAGACAGCACCACGGGTTTCGACCTGCCCATGGGCGAACGAGGCGCCTATGTCGCCGACAACCTCGGGGAGAAACCCTGAGCACGACTAACCAAACGCATACAGGACAGGAGGTCTGCCATGCACAAGCGAGAACTGGAAGGAAAAGTAGTCGTTATCACCGGTGCCAGCAGCGGCATCGGACGCGCCACAGCAGAAGCCTTTGCGGCAGAGGGTGCCTGTCTGGCGCTCGCGGCGCGCGACGCCGACGCGTTGGCGGAGGTAGCCGCGGCCTGTTCCATGGCTGGCGGGAAGGCAATGGTCGTACCCACGGATGTAACCAACGCAGCGGCGGTGGCGTACCTTGCCGAGCAGGCCTTGCTGACCTACGGTGGCAAACTCGACATCTGGGTTAACAACGCCGGCGTGGGCGCAGTCGGCGGGTACTGTGAAACGCCTATGGCTGTGCACGACCAGGTCATCCGCACGAACCTTTTAGGCTACATGCATGGCGCTCATACGGCTCTGCCGATTTTCAAAAGGCAGGGCCAGGGCATGTTGATCAACAATATTTCCTTTGGCGCCTGGATGCCCGCCCCCTACGCGGCCGCATACAGCGCCAGCAAGTATGGCCTGGCCGGATTCTCGGACGCGCTCAAAGGCGAGTTGCGCTCCTGGCCGCATATCCACATCTGTGACGTCTTCCCATCGTTTATCAATACGCCTGGACTTGAGACTCATGGGGCAAACTATTCCGGCCACGCGGTCAAGAGTACGCCTTGGGCCGCGGACCCTTTCAAGGTAGCCCGGGCGATTGTGGGACTTGCGAAGAAGCCGCAAGAGAAAATGCCGGTAGGGGCACTCTCGACAATGGCGAGAATCGCCCACAGCACGGCGCCCCGTCTCGGTCGAAATGCCGCAGCCCGGACAATGGAGTCGCTCCTGAGCCGGGCCAATGAAAGTCCGGCTTCAGACGGCGCGCTTTTCCAGAGTATTCCCGCGTCCAAGGGGGTATACGGCGAACGCCCCCGGCTCTACCACAACAGAACACTACTTGCCGGGGCCATGGCAGTCGCATTAGGGTATGTCACGAGCAGGTTGATGCGGCGCTCGCTGCAATAACGGTCCGCTGACTGTTAGCCGGGACAAATTGATGAGGAGTACGGATGCGCGAAGTCTGGCGTAGCGCAAACCGGTTCAGACTTCTACCGGAAGGCAAGCGATTCATTCCCGTAATACTCAAGGCTATCGCCACCGCACAACACACGCTGCTGGTCGAGCAGTACCTGGTCGAATCCGGTCGCCTGTCGGGTCTTTTCATCGATGCCCTGGTTCGTGCCGCAGATCGCGGCGTTATTGTTCTGGTGCTTCTGGACGGGTATGGCTCGCAAGGTCTCAAGCGTAGGGATGTGGAAAAATTGACCGGCGCGGGGGTATTCGTACGCTACTTCAACCCGCTGCGCTGGGACAGTCTTAGCAACAACCTCACCCGCGACCACCGGAAGTTAGTGGTGGTTGATCACACACTGGCGTTCACCGGCGGCTTTTGCCTTGTGGACAAGTTTATTGATGCCTGGTATGAAGTGGCGATTCAGGCGGAAGGCCCCGTGGTGAAGGACTGGATCCGCCTGTTTTCCCGCCTCTGGGATTCAACCGCGGCGCAAGGAAAATACCCCGTAGCTCAGCAGATCGTCGAACAGGCCTCCCCGCCCGTCGCCGAGTTCACGCCTGGCATGCGCGGTCGGGTAATCTGGGCTCGCGGGTACAGACACCAAGCTATTCGCCGTTCCCTGCATCAACGTACCTCATCAGCCCGGCACCGGCTCTGGCTCTGCACACCCTATTTCGCGCCGACCCGGGGCCTGCGCCGAAGGCTGGTAGGCGCTGCCCGGCGCGGCGTCGACGTACGAATTCTGCTTCCCGTCAGCCGCAACAATGACCATCCGGGCGTGCAGTTCGCGGGACAGCGCTTCTACACGCGGCTGCTGGAGGCGGGCATACGCATCTTTGAATTCCAGCCGAACTTCATACACGCCAAATTCTGCGTGGTTGATGACTGGACGACTATTGGGTCCTGTAACTTCGACCACTGGAGTCTGCAGTGGAATCTGGAAGCTAACCAGGAGGTGGAGGATCGCGCGTTTGCCTGTGAAGTCGCTGAGCTATTCGAACGCAATTTCCTGGCTAGTGCAGAGATAGACCCTGAATTATGGGCGCGACGCCCCTGGCAGCAAAAATTAAGAGAGTGGCTGTACGGTAAAATCAGCAGCTGGCTTAACCGATTGCGATAACAATCCGGGCGCGGCCTTTCCTGGGGCCGCGCTGTCAGCTTGACTGCATTGTCCTCGAAGAAGCCCACAGGCGCGATCGGCGGCAAAGGTCTGGCCGCTAGAGGAGGTTAGCCGGTCAGTCAGAGCAACAGCTCCATCACGGGTTGACCCGTTTCAGCCCGACACAGAAACAAGCGAAACCCGAGTGAATCGGGCTCGCTTGGTCAGCAGGTTGCAGTTATGTCTGGGCTAGTGAGCAAATGTCACTTGCTACGTCCGCCACGGCTGTTCTGCCCGCCTTTACGACCCGCCTTGCGGGCCTCCTCTGAGTCAAACTCGTGAGCAGAGCCGCGCTCATGGGCAACCTTGCCACCCTTCTGTCCGGCTTTGCGCGCCTCCTCAGAGTTGAACTCGTGTGCTGTACCTCTGCGATGAGCTTCCTGGCCCGCCTTACGGGCTTCCTCAGATGAAAACTCGTGGGCGTTTCCACTTGCATGGGCCGCCTTGCCGCCTTTGCTGGCAATCTCCCTCTGCCGCTTCTGATCCATTGAAGCAAAGCCACGATTTTCCGTACGGTCGCTTTTACTGTTGGTCGCCATAACGGGACACCTCCCTATAGTGTTTTAATTTCCTTGCAAGCCGGGCAGACGCTTTAGCTGCCAGACAGTCGACGTCAGACGTCTAGCGTGAATTTGCAAGGCAGATGCCAAGTCGCGATGAGGCGGGGTTACGGGCAAATTTACTTAATATTATCAAAAGCTTAAATAACAAAGACCCGACGATTTTCTTACACATTCTGCCCAGCATCGGGCGCCGGGGAGAGTACTCAGTTGAACAATTTTCAAAGTGTGCGAAATATTTCCCGCTGCCCACCGGCCTGTACGGTGTCGACTGGCTGCGTCTCCTGAAGGCGCTGCCCTCCTGTATATGCCACCTGCAGCCCATAAGGTTCCAATTATTAACGTCTTGGGTTAGCCTCAAACTGACAGCAATCCACCAAGGAAGGAGGTTATCCCATGCACAACTCATCATACGACTCGCTTCATTCCGATACATTCTCCGGCCCCCGGCAGAGTCATACTCTTGCCCGCGCACTCGGCTGGATGTCGATCGGTCTGGGCGCAGTCGAGCTTCTGACCAACCGGCAACTCAGCGAGAAACTCGGCACTGGCGGCGATGGACGTATCTTCCAGGTCTACGGGCTGCGCGAGATAGGCACCGGCATTGGCATACTGGCCTCGGAAAACCCCATGCCCTGGATCTGGGGACGTGTCGCGGGAGACTTGCTGGACATGGCCACCCTTGCGCCAGAACTCAGCGCAAAGAACCCTCAGCGTAAGCTGGCTGGCGCCGCAACTGCCTTTGTGGCGGGTGCAACGTTGATCGACTTCTACTGCGCCCTGCAGGAAACCCGCAACACACGGGCTGAAAACCAACGGCAGCTGCCAGACTACTATGCCACTGAGCTCCAGCATTAAAAGGATCCCCAGATGAACCGGCGTTTAGCGGCGCTTGTGCTGCCAGCCCTTACCTTTCCGTCTGTCGTACCGGGCCTTCTGGCCCGGGTTACTGTTCTCCTTTTCTGCTTTTTTTGCTTTGCGGGTCAAAGTCTGGCCGCCGGCACAGGCTATGTTTTCGTCAGCCACGAACGCTCACACACCGTAGCCGTCCTCGACCCCTCCAAGGGTCACGAAGTGATCCGTACCATCGACACCTGCAATCGGCCCCGGGACATGCATTTTGATCAGAGTCATGAGCGGCTGTATGTAGCCTGCGGTGATGACGACGTCATTGAGGTCATTGATGTGGCGAAGCTTGAGGTTATTGATCGGATAGAGACAGGGCGAAGCCCCGAGGTCTTTGCCATCAGTCCAGACGGCGAGTCACTGTATGTGTCAGAGGAAGAGAGCTCGATCGTTCGTCAGATCGACATGGAAACCAATGAGACGCTGGCGGAAATTACCACGGGCCCGGAGCCCGAGGGCGTCTTGCTGACACAGGACGGTGCCCGGCTATTCGTGACATCGGAGATAGCCGACATGGTGCATGTCGTTGACACAGCAACAGGCAAGGTAGAGAAGAACATCGTCGTCGGTACACGGCCCCGACGTTTCGAGATGAACCAGGACCACAGCGAGCTTTGGGTAACCGACGAGCTAGCGGGACAGGTATCCATTATCGATACCGAAAACCTGGAGCTGCTCCATCAGCTTCCCATGGTGCCACCTGGGTTTCGCCCTTCGGAAGTCACACCGGTCGGCCTGGACCTGTCTGCGGATGGCAAAACGATGTACGTCACGCTGGGACGCGCCAACCACGTCGCCTTTGTCGACGCAGACACCAGGGAAGTACTGGACTATGTACTGGTCGGCAGCCGAGCCTGGGGCGTCGCGGCAAGTAAAGACGGACAGTTCCTGTACGTGGCTAACGGCCTTAGCGACGACACAACCGTTGTCGATGTAGAAAGCCGCAGCGCTGTAAAGTCGATTCCAACCGGGCGTGTGCCTCATACCGTCGTGATCGATGACTGACAGGAGTGCTGATGAGAGAAAGGATGCACTGGCGCTTCGGCCTGGCCGTCTGTCTGGCCCTGTTGCTGGGGCTCACCGGGTCTACAGGGGTCCTCGCAGCAGCTAACCAGCCGATTGTTGTCGGTTATGTCGAGATCGACAACGACCCGCGATATCAACACGACAATGCGTATACCGGGATAGAGTTTCGGACGCTGGGTCGTCCCTATGCCGGGGCAGAACTGGGTATTGAAGACGCCCGGATGCTGGGAAACGTTATCGGCGTCGAATTTCAGCTTGTAAAAAAATCGGGCTCGTCCGTGGACGAGCTGGTGGAGACACTGAGGCAATGGAGAGATGACGGTGTTTCCTTTGTTCTGACCGACCTGCCCGCTGATACGCTCAGCCAACTCGCTGCTGCCGTATCCGAGTGGCCACTGCTGCTGCTCAATATTTCCAGCGCCGACGACAGCATCAGGGGGGAGAGATGCCGCGCCAACATAGCGCATGTCTATCCCAGCCGCCGCATGCTCACTGACGCCCTGGTTCAACATCTGGTGAGCCGCAAGTGGAAGGATATCCTCATACTGAAGGGCGAGAGGCCGGCAGATGCTCAGCTCGCCAAGGCGCTCACTGCCTCCGCCAAGAAGTTCGGCGCCAACATTGTCGGGCAGCGCGCCTTCAAACTAAGCAAGAATCCCCGCGACCGAAGCCAAAACAATATCGCGTTACTTACGGGCGATGCTGATTACGATGTCGCGTTCGTGGCTGACGAATCCGGTGAGTTTGACCGCTATGTCCCTTATCAGACCCAACTGCCCCGCCCCGTTGTCGGCACCGCCGGCCTGACACCCCGGGCGTGGCACTGGAGCTGGTACCGCCATGGTGCGCCGCAGCTGCAGCACCGGTTTGAGGCCCTTGCCCCGCCACGCCGCATGAATAGTGAAACCTGGGCCGCGTGGGCGGCTATAAAAGCGGTCTCCCAGGCAGCGTTGCGGGCCGAGCGTAAAACCTTCCCTGCTATGAGACAGTTTATGCTGGGTCACGATTTCAATCTTGACGTTGCAAAAGGGAATCCATCGAGTTTTCGCACCTGGAACCAGCAGTTACGGCAGCCAATTTTGTTGGCAACGCCCAATGCTGTGATCGCCAGGGCGCCCCTGGAGGAGTTCCTCCATGAAAAAAGCAGACTCGATACGCTGGGTGAAGACCGGCTGGAAAGCCAATGCGACCTGAACTAGCAGTGCTTGTATCTGAATACGGCCATTTGTCTTTCCATGCGCCCGGGCTCTCCATACCTGAACCAGCACTATCGAGAGGGAGGTAAAGTGAACATCTGTCGAGTTTCTGTCCGCCGGGTCATGCTGCTTTTCAGTTTCAGCCTGTTCCTGCCGGGCGTGACCATGGCCAGCGGACCGTTCCTGCATGAGGTACCCGAGGCTCTGCAACGGGATGAACTGCGCGTCTGCGCCGACCCCAACAACTTACCGTACTCTAACAGGCGCGGAGAAGGCTTCGAAAACAAGCTGGCGGAAATGGTCGCACGAGACCTGGGTAAGACCGTTTCCTACTTCTGGCATGCCCAGCGCAGAGGTTTCCTCCGCTCGACACTCGGCGCCGACAAGTGCGACGTCATTTTAGGAATGACCCCAAACGGCCGCGTGGCCACGACCCGATCCTACTATCGATCCAGCTACGTGTTCGTCAGCCGCGCCGACCGTGACCTCGAATTTTCATCCATGCAGGCGCCTGAACTGCATGACTTGCGAATCGGGGTGCACCTGATAGGCGACGATGGAACGAACCCGCCCCCGGCCCACGCCCTCGGACAGCAGGGCATTGTCGAGAACGTGGAAGGCTACCTGATCTACGGCGATTACCGCGAGGAGTCCCCCCCCTCTGCGCTGATCAAGGCTGTCGCCTCCGGTGAGATTGACCTGGCCGCGGCATGGGGCCCTCTTGCCGGTTACTATGCCAGCCAGTCCGACGTTCCGTTGCGCATCGTCCCCATCACCGACACGCTGGAGTACATGCCTATGCTGTTCCAATACGCCATCGTTATGGGCGTCCAGAAAACCAATCCGGAGCTCAAACGACAACTCAATGAAGTGATTTACCAGCGTAAGGAAGAGATACAGGCTTTGCTGGAACGCTACGGTGTGCCTCTGGCTGGCCAGGGTGCCATGATCCTCGGCGGCCGATAGCCTTGCCTGCATCCCATACCCGTAGTTTTTACAGTTTGCGGTAAATTTTTCCGCCTTTGCGAAGCGCACCAACAGGCCAACAGCGCCGCAAAGGTGCCGGCGTGGGGCACGTAAGGCGCACCCGCCCTGGTTCCGCGGGCAGCGGAAGGGCGACACAGGCACCGTTGGCACTGAGCTTGCAATACAAACTCAGGGTTACTACGGTGGAGTAACTACACCCAGAACAGGAAGTCAGGGAGGAACTATGAGCAACAATGATCCGTTAAATCCGACAGGAAAGAACACCAGCAACCAGCCCCCGCTGGGAGACCCGGCGGTACCGCCTAACCCAAGCACCCGGGATGCCGCGCAGGCAGCAGGCAAAACCTCAACAACTCCCGCATCAGGTTCCGGCTCTGCCCAGAGCAAGTCGCCATCCGGTTCGACTCAGAGCGTCGGCGGCAATGGCCAAAAAGAGCAGCTTCAGCAAGAGATGAACCAGACCGGTTCCAAGGTTAAGACCGAGGTGACCGGCGCTGCCCGCGAATTTGCCGACAGTGCGCGCAAAACCGCCGAAGCTCAGGCCCAGCGACAGCAGGACGCCGCAGCGGGCGAACTCGGGGGAATCGCCAACGCCCTTCGCAAAACCGCTGACGAAGTACAAGGCCAGAGCTATTTCCCGTTGGACCGTTATGCCCGACAGGCCGCAGACAAGCTGGACGACCTTTCCGAAAGCCTTCGTGGCGGGGATGTTCGAACTGCTTTGAGCCGGCTGGAGACCTATACACGGGAACAGCCAGGCGTGGTCCTGGGCGGCGCAATTATCTCCGGTTTCCTGCTTGCGCGTTTTATCCGGGCCTCCGGCGAGCGCCGCCATAGCAGCTCCTCCACTGGGTCAACTGCGGGATACTCCAGCAACGCCGCCCGCGGTAATAACGTGTCACGCCCCGGTGCAACCGTCGGCTCATCAGGAACGGGCATGTACCCGGGCAATGGAACACCGTACTGATCTACGGTAATTCTTCGACAGATCCAGTAGGAGGCTGACATGGACGAGCAAAGGGACCCGAATCGTTCACTGACCAGTTTGATAAGTGAACTGGCTGACGAGAGCAGCGCTCTGGTTCGCCAGGAGGTAGCACTTGCGAAGGCTGAGGCGCAGGAGAAAGTCACCCAGCTGACCAACGGGATCAAATACCTGGTGATCGGCGGTGCCATTCTGATAGCGGGGCTTTTCTATATCCTTGACGCGGTTGTTTACGGCATCGCCCGGCTCATGCCCGAGCAATACCAGCTCTGGCTGGCTGCGCTGATTGTCGGCGTCGTCGTAGGGGTGATCGGACTGGTTTTACTTAAAAAGGGCGAAAAAAACGTGCAGGGCACCAACCTGCAGCCTCGCCGGACGGTTCGATCGGTAAAATTGGATACCCAGTTGGTTAAAGGACATTCCCAATGAGCCATCAGGACGAGAATTCTCCCGAGTATCTGGAACAGCAGATAGAACAAACCCGGAGCCAGTTAAGCGACACCCTGAACGAACTCCAGAGCCGGCTCTCGCCGAGTGATCTGTTCGAAGAGGCGCTGACGTATGCAAAGTCACACCGGGAGTTCGGCCAGAGTATCGCGACGACGGTGCGGGAAAATCCGATTCCCATCTGTCTGATGGGAATAGGCCTCACATGGCTTATAACCAGTGGCGCGTCTGGACCTCGGCACAGGCTGGGCCACAGCGGTAGTGATTCCTTCGATTCAGCACCGCTAGCGGGTGACCCGCGGTTCAGCGATCATCCAGAAGGACCTACTCCGCAGCCCTACCCTGCTGGGGACGGGAGTAGCCGCGTCGGTGGCGCAAAGCAGAAGCTCTCCGATGCGAAAGCCCAGGCCAGTGAAAAGGCCAGTTCAGTCAAAGATAAAATGCAGGATGCAAAATCACAGCTGGGGCAGAAAGCCGAGTCGGCGACGAATTCAATATCGCATTCGGGCAATGGATCTCAGCATAAGGGGAAAGACATGAACGAACGTTATCAAAACATGCGGAACAAAGGGTCAGAAGTAGCTAGAAACATGCAGGAAGGCTACCACCAGAGAACCCATGAGATTCGTCATCGGGCCAATTCTCTGATTGAGGAACGCCCACTGGCGGTAGCTGCGATAGGCTTTGGTATAGGTGCAGCTATTGGCCTGCTTATGCCGTCTACTGAGCGCGAAGACCGCCTCATGGGCAGCACTCGAGATCACTTGAAACATCGCGCAATGGAAGAAGGCGAGCAACAGTTCGAGCAGGCTCGCAGTCAGGTCGAGAAGACTGCGGAAGCGGTTAACGAGCGCGTTCAGGAGGAAGCAAAGAACCGCGAGGCTTCGGGCTCGAAGGGCGGTAGCCAGGCGAGCCCGGCCGGCAAAGCGGGTACCAGCAGTGCTAGTACAGCCGGTACCCCCAACCGCAGCGTATAGTCTGCTGCGGTACGCGGGCGCAGGATCATCGTGCCCGCGCTTGAAAATGGATCTGTAAGCAGAAGCAACTCTGCGAAAGGAGGAAAACTATCATGGCTGATACGAAGAACGTTGCGAAACACCTCAACAATCTTATCCAGCTCGACTACGATGCTATCGCCGCCTATGACGCTGCCATTGAGCGGCTTGAAAATCCCGATTTTGAAACAAAGCTTCGCGAGTTCCGGGATGACCATCTGGCCCACGTCGAAAAACTGGGCGAACTGGTTCAGGCCCAGGGATCCGAGCCGGCCTCCAGCAGCGACATGAAAAAAGTGCTCACCAAGGGCCAGGTCGTCATGGGCGGACTGGTAGGCGATGGTGCGATCCTTGAGGCAATGAAGCTCAACGAGGACCAGACCAATTCGATGTACGAAGCCGAAACAGCGGAGGACATGCCGCCCGAAGTGCACCAGGCGCTGGAGCGCGGGCTGGCGGACGAGCGCCGGCATCGCGCCTGGATTCAGAAGACATTGGCTGAGATAGCCTGATACCCAGGGTGTCAGCGCCAGTCTTGCAGGAGCCGGGGCACGTAGTCCCGGCTTTTGCGTTTTAAATGGTTCGTACGATGATAGGCTAAGCTGAGTCCCTACCCGTTCGGCCTGCTGGAAGTGGTGTAGCACGCAGCGGCGGACACCACGACATGACAGGGAGCAGACGACCTTTGCCAGACAAACCTCTAATTGGCGTGACCGGGCCCGACAAAGGCGGCCGTGCCGCGTGGTGGGCGACGCGCTGGGCCTTGAGCCGTGCAGGCGCACGCGCTTGCTGGATCCGACCAGGCCAGCCCCGCGACATTGACGGCCTCGACGGCCTAATTATCGGTGGAGGCGCTGATGTGTCGCCGCACCTTTACGGCGAGAAACAGATTGAGCATGTCCTTGAGCAAGCCCGTCAGGCAAGTTCTCTCCGTAAAAAATTGCTCACGCTTGTCGTTTTTCCGCTAATTTTCCTGTTCCGTATTGCCCTGAGCGGCCACACCTCAAAAACCGAAGACCACGCCCGGGACGAACTGGAAAGCAGGCTTATCCGCGAGGCGATCGCCCGTGACCTGCCGGTGCTGGGCATATGCCGTGGCGCCCAGTTGATCAACGTAATTCTGGGCGGTTCGCTTCACCAGCAAATACTCGACTTTTACACCGAGTCGCCGCAGATCCGGTCGGTGCTGCCGCGCAAACAGGTGGAACTGCTCCAGGGGAGCCGCCTTGAACAGATCCTCCAGTGCAGTTGCTGCCATGTGAATGCGTTGCATCGTCAGGCGATAAAAGAGCCTGGGCTTGGTCTTCAGGTTGTTGCGCGCGAGGCGAACGGTGTAATCCAGGCAGTTGAGAACAGCCAAAAACAGTTTCTGATAGGCGTTCAGTGGCACCCGGAATTCATGCCCCAGAGCGAAGGACAGTTCAGCCTGTTCCAGGCCCTGACACGGGCCGCTCGCCCTGCGCCCAAGGCGCGCGAAAGCGGCCCGGATCTCAACAAGGCAGGCTCGCGGCAGCGGTAGTGCCTCACAGACTTTGGTCACGTTTCCCTGCAGGTGTGTCCGCCCCTACAATAGACTGGTAGCAGTATCCCTCGGGGGCCATAGAAGGTCAGCCGCCGCGGTCGCTGAAACGCCTTTACTACAGGATATGGAACCATGCGTCGAGCCGTCATCACCGGTATGGGAATCGTCTCATGCCTTGGCAACAACACTTCGGAAGTACTGGACAGCCTGCGTCAGGGCCGTTCTGGTATTCGCTACAACGAAAGCTATCGCGAAAAGGGTTTTCGCAGCCAGGTGTCCGGTTCTGTTTCGGTGGACCTCAGTGTCATCGATCGTAAGCAGCGCCGCTTTATGGGTGATTCCGCGGCGTTCGCCTACCTTTCGCTACAGCAGGCAATAGCCCAGGCGGGTCTGACCGAGAACCAGATCAAGAGTGACCGCACGGGAATTATCGCCGGATCAGGGGGCGCCTCGTCCCAGTATCAAATCGAGGCGGCCGACATTCTGCGCGAGAAAGGCGTGCGCAAGATCGGGCCCTACATGGTGCCGCGCATTATGACCAGCACGGTGTCGGCTTGTCTGGCAACAGCCGTGGGAATCCGGGGAGTGAACTATTCCCTGTCGTCCGCATGCGCGACCAGTGCTCACTGCATAGGCCATGCGGTCGAACAGATACAGAACGGCAAGCAGGATATCATCTTTGCCGGCGGCGGCGAGGAAGAGCATTGGGGCCTGACCATGCTGTTCGATGCCATGGGTGCGCTGTCCACTCGATACAACGATGCGCCCGAAACTGCATCACGGCCATTCGACAAAGACCGGGACGGCTTCGTCATTGCGGGGGGTGGCGGCATGCTTGTGGTGGAAGAACTGGAACACGCGCGTCGCCGTGGAGCAACGATACTCGCGGAAGTGGTAGGGTACGGCGCAACTTCGGATGGCGCGGATATGGTTGCACCGTCGGGCGAGGGCGCCGAGCGCTGTATGCGCATCGCCATGGCCAATCTGAGCCGGCCAGTGGACTACGTAAATGCCCATGGCACCAGCACGCCCATTGGAGACATCACGGAGCTACGTACTCTGCGGCGACTGTTCGGCGACAAGGTACCGCCTGTCTCTTCAACAAAATCGCTGTCTGGCCACTCTCTGGGTGCTGCCGGCGTACACGAAGCCATCTACTGCCTGCTTATGCTACAGGAACAGTTTATAGCCGGCACACTCAACCTCAATGAAACAGCGGACGAGGTGGCGGACCTCAACCTGCCACGAACTGCCCAGGACGCCAGTCTGGATGTGGTCATGTCAAACAGCTTCGGGTTCGGCGGCACCAACGCGACTTTGGTTCTTCAAAAACCGCACTGATGCCCGCTACTGTCGGCATCTAGTTGAGGGCTGTACGCTCCCTTTGGCGTTCGGCCTGCTCGCGTCGCAGAAGGTCATATTCCTGCTCTACGGCGTGGCGCCAGGAAAGCTGTTTGATACCGAAGGTGTTACGGATCTTCAGGCAGCCCATAACCGCATTCTCAGGCTCCAGTCGACTCCAGGGTTCAGCATCATCTACGAGCATGGGTGGGGCATCCAGTTTCAGGATGTCCAGTATCGCCTGCCCCAGCTCGTACATGGTCACTTCTTCACTGCCGGCGTACTGGAAAGTGCCCCAGCTCTCCGAATCACAATCCAGTTGCTGAAGGATAGCGGTGAGTACGCGGGCCTGATCCATGGTCGCTACGGCCTGCCCTTGATAGCGACTTGATAGAAGAAGCCGCTCTTCAGCGCGGGTCATCAACCGGACGAACCGGCGCAGTGACCAGCCTGTTCGCAAGATCAGGTGTTTGCTGAGATTCGCGCGCAGGTATTGCTCAGTCTCCCACTGACATTGCCCAAGCATGCTGAGCGGATGGCCCGGGTTGCTGGTGATGTAAGGTTGGTGCTTGCGTCCATCGAAAATATAGCAGCTCGAGAGTTGCAGCATTGCCATACCGTGCTTTTTGCAGAAGTCTGCCAGTACCCTGGGTAACTCCACCAGCCGGTGGCGGCAACTCTCAGGGTGAGCCTCAGCCCATTGTGGGTCGTCCAGGGCGACGGTATTCACCAGCAGGTCCATGCCCTCAGGTAGCCAGGACTCGACCTTATCGAGCGATAGATCGTCAATCTTGCTGACCATTACAGGCGTTATCTGCAGGGAGGTCTGCTCCAGCCTTTCCAGCAAAAGCTGTCCGGCCTGCCCGTATTCCTGAAGTACCAGAATTTTCACATTTTTCCCGCGGTTTTACTGAGTTGCGCCCGAAGCGGTCTCAAGTGTGTTCGTGGTTATCCACAGCAGCCAACCGGCTAGCTACAAGAATAGGCCAGGCCGGAAACACATATCAATTGCATAGGCTAAAAGAGGCTGGCAAGCAGGTGAAAGTGCCAACCGCCTCAGGCTGAAGCCGACAGAAGAACACGCGGCACACGTGATGTGACCCTCGTGAGCAATTCGTAGCCGATGGTGCCTGATGCCTGGGCCACTTCGTCGACGCTGACGGTTGAGCCCCAAAGCTCTACCCGGTCCCCCGGCTTTGCATCCGGTAGCTCGCCAAGATCGACCGCAAGCATATCCATGGAAACGCGTCCGATCAGTCGGGTTCGACGCCCTCCGACAGCCACGGGTGTACCGGACGGCGCTGCTCGCGGATAGCCATCACCGTATCCGATAGCGACGATGCCCATACGGGTCGGACGGTCTGCGCACCAGTCCGCACCGTAACCGACGGCATCCCCCGGCTGGAGATCCCGCACCGCAATCAATGCTGACTCCAGCGTCATCACGGCCTCGAGCCCCAACGTCGCCCCCGTGCTTCGGACCAGCGGCCCGCTTCCGTAAAGCATAATGCCAGGCCGAGTCCATTCATTTTCGCCGGCGCGGGTGGTGTAGTGGGCCGCCGAGTTCGCCACGCTTTGCGACTTCTCCGGAAAAGCCGAGCGAAGATCTGCCATAACTTTGAGCTGATCGCCGGTCCGGGGGTGGTCCGGCTCATCCGCTTGAGCAAAATGAGTCATCAGCGCCTCGACTGCGACCCCGGGAATTGCTTCGAGCGCGGACAACACGCGAGGAACATCGCCGCTGGGGAAACCCAGCCGGTTCATGCCGGTGTTGACCTTGATCCAGACGGTGACAGGCCCCTGGAGACGGGCTGCCCTCAAACTGTCCAGCTGCTCGGGACTGTGTACTGCCGGAATGAAGTTCTTCTGGCTACAAGCGAGCCATTCGTCAGGTTCGTATACGCCCTGCATGACCAGAACAGGTGTGCGGGGGACTACGGCTCGCAGAGCCAGTGCTTCTTCAAGAATCGCAACGGCAAATCTGGGCGCAACAGACGCAAGACTGGTCGCAACCGCTTCGATGCCATGACCATAACCGTTGGCCTTGACCACCGCGATCGCCTTGCCCGGATCGGCCAGGGCGGCGGCTCGTCTGTAGTTGCGGTGCAGCTTGTCGAGATCAACAATTGCGCGGGTTGGCCTGGGCATCAGTTCTGTCCTGAGTGTCCTGTCACTAAAATTCGCCGCCATAGTCGCCGTGTGCCAGGTCTTCAAACTTGGTCAGGTTGCCAAGGAACGCAAGACGGATAGAACCAATAGGCCCATTCCTCTGTTTCCCGATGATGATCTCGGCGATGCCTTTGTCCGGCGTATCCTCGTTGTAAACCTCATCCCTGTAGATGAACATGATGACGTCGGCGTCCTGCTCGATTGCGCCCGACTCCCGGAGATCCGAGTTAACGGGTCTTTTGTTCGGGCGCTGTTCAAGGCTGCGGTTGAGCTGGGAAAGTGCTACTACGGGACAGTCCAGTTCTTTTGCAAGTCCTTTAAGCGAACGCGAGATCTCGGAAATTTCTGCCGTCCGGCCTTCGGTGCTGCCAGGCACACGCATCAGCTGCAGATAATCCACCATGACCATGCCTAACTGACCGCCGCACTCCCGGGCGACCCGGCGAGCTCTCGATCGCAGATCCGTAGGGGACAAGGCGGCGGTGTCATCAATGTAGAGCGGCTTATCCTTGAGCAGACTTACAGCTGAAGTGAGCCTCGGCCAATCGTCTTCCTGCAGGTTCCCACGACGAATCCGGGTCTGGTCGATGCGACCGACGGAAGACAGCATCCGCATGATCAGCGCATCCGCTGGCATTTCCATACTGAATACCAGCACCGGTTTGCCCGTGTGCAATAGCGCGTTCTCGACCAGATTCATCGAGAACGCGGTTTTACCCATGGAAGGCCGGCCAGCGACGATAATGAGATCGGAGGGCTGGAAGCCGGATGTCATCTCATCAAGATCGCGAAAACCGGTAGTCAGGCCTGTGAGCGACCCTTCGGTTTCAAACAGCTCTTCGATCCGGGCAATCGTCTTGGTCAGTATGGGGTTGATACTGATAGGCCCGCTTCCCTCGCGGGTATGGCTCTCTGCAATCTGAAAAACGTTGCGCTCGGCCTCATCCAACAGCTCTGCGCTGGTTCTCCCTTTGGGATTATAGGCGGAGTCGGCAATACCTCCAGAGACCTCGATCAGGCGACGAACAACGGCCCGCTCCCGAACGATACTGGCATAGGCTTTAACATTAGAGGCGCCTGGCGTCTGTTCAACCAGATCACCCAGATAACCAAGACCGCCGGCCGCCTCAAGGTCACCCGAGCGCTCCAGCCACTCGGCCAGGGTCACGACATCGAGCGTATCGCCCTCGCCCGCCAGGCGCTCTATTGCAGTAAAAATCAAACGGTGCTCGTGGCGATAGAAGTCTGCGGCAGCGCATGACTCGGCCACCAGGTCCCACTTGCTGCTGTCCAGCATCAGCCCACCGAGGACTGCCTGCTCTGCTTCAAGGGAATGGGGGGGAACTTTGATGCGGCTGACGTCTCCGTCGTACTCCGTGATTGCCGCCATACCGGGGGACCTCCACGCTAACCTCGCCCACGGGGCAAAGCATACCGCTCAGAAAGATTGCTGGTCAGAAGTAACCCGACAGCACTGTTGTGCAGGTCAATATCTCAACGTGCAGCAGATGTCAGCCTAAGGCCTTTCTACCTGAAAGAGCCATCAGCAGGGACGCGCTGCAGGCCGGGAGAACTCCGGCGCACGACCGCTCAGCTGCCCCGGCCCCGCAAAAGCCGGGACGAGGTAGCTGAGCGTGTTACTCGGCTACAGTGTATTACTCGGCGACAACGGTAACAACGACGGTCGCGGTCAGGTCGGAGTGCACCTGGATACCGATCTCGAACTCACCCGTGGCGCGCAACGGACCTTCAGGCAGACGGACTTCGCTTTTTTCCACCTCGATGCCGCCAGCGGTGATCAGGTCTGCAATATCCTTGGCGCCTATAGAGCCAAAGAGCTTGCCTTCGTCCCCAGCTTTGGCGGAAACAGTGAAGTTCTTGCCTTCAAGAGCATCAGCACGGCTCTGGGCAGCGGCCAGTTTTTCCTGGGCAGCTTTCTCGAGCTCGGCACGACGCGCCTCGAACTCTTCAACGTTCGCACCAGTTGCTGGTACAGCCTTGCCCTGGGGCAAGAGGAAATTGCGGCCGTAGCCTGATTTAACCTTAACTTTGTCGCCCAGATTGCCCAGGTTTACAATTTTCTCGAGCAGAATAACTTCCATCTCGCCTTCCTCGTTATACGCTGAGCCGGGTTACGGATTCGAAGGACGAATCCTGCTTCGAATATCCACCCAGCTGTCAATAATCGCTAAAAGCACCAAGAGCAAGAGCAAACTCGGGCCAAGCACCAGAATTAATAGATAAAATCCGACCAGCCACCCGCCGCTGAGTCCGCGAGCGTTCACCACACCATGTACGAGCGCGACTCCGCCCAGCACCAGGGGCGTTCCCAATATCGACACGGACAGCAGGCTACTGAAACCGAGCATGGGCAGCAGCACCATGAGTACGGCAAGCCCTGCCGCTACCGGCCAGCTCAGCCGGAAAGCCTGGAACTCCCTACCAAAGCCGCCGGGGTTATAGAGCTTTGCCTGCCAACTCCGACCCAGCATTACACTGGCAATGGCTATAGCAAACTGCGATACCGCCAGGCTTGCCAGCATGATATTGCGGGCAACAGCTTCAAGTTCGGCGCCCTGCAGATCCCCTGTTTCGGGATCAAAACGCTGCAACACTTCAGCCCCAACCTGAACCAACTGGTCGAAAAGCCCAGGCAGAACCAAAGGGACTAGCAGCCCCAGCAATAATGAGACACCGGCTCCGGCACACAAGGTACGTTCCCAGGAGGCCGTGCTGCGCAATACCATTGCCATCGCTGTGGCGCCGAGCAGTACGCTAAGCCCAGTCGGGTCCTGGCCGACCAAAGTCCAGCCCAGCGCTGGCAAAATCGCCCAGAGGGCAACATTCAGCCCCCCGGACACGCCAACGCGCAGAACGACCAGAGCAACTACGGCCGCGCTGACCCAAAACAGAAGTGGGAGTGCCGAAGTCAACGCGGCGACCCCTACCGCTTGGGCCGGGCCACGCATAACGAACTGCGCAAGCGCTTTCATGATGCTGCCCCGTTTGGAGGTTCCTGCTAATCCATTGCCGCTACCAGGAGATGGACCGGCGGACACCGGGCCATCGGCTGGACGCGGCTGTTGCTAGTTACTAGCCTTCATGCCCGTCAGTGTACGGCAACAACGCCAGAAAACGCGCACGCTTGATGGCAGTTGAAAGCTGGCGCTGGTAACGAGCCTTGGTGCCGGTGATGCGGCTGGGAACAATTTTCCCGGTCTCGGTCACATAGCCTTTTAAAGTGTCGAGATCCTTGTAATCGATCTCTTTAACGCCTTCAGCCGTAAAGCGGCAGAACTTACGACGTCTGAAAAAACGAGCCATAACTTAACTCCTCAACCTTGGTGATTACTCTTCGTCGCTGTCGTCGTCTTCGTCTTCGTCGTCGCGATCATTGTCCACGTCGCCTCGGTCGCTGGAAGCACTGCGACGGGGACGATCTTCGCTAGGTCCGCGGCGCTCTTCACGACCTTCCGACGCTTTCATGGGAGACGGGGCTGTATCCGCACCGTCACGACGAATAACCAAGTCGCGGATGATGGCATCGTTAAAACGGAAATTGTGAGCAAGCTCATCCAGCACGTTCTGCGAACATTCGATGTTCATCAGTACATAGTGGGCCTTGTGGATTTTGTTGATCGGGTAAGCCATCTGACGGCGTCCCCAGTCCTCAAGGCGATGAACCACGCCGTTTTCGGCGGTAACCATACCGGTGTACCGCTCGATCATCGCGGGAACCTGTTCACTCTGGTCCGGATGAACCATAAATACGATTTCGTAGTGACGCATTATTTCTCCTTTCGGATAGATAGCCTTCACCGGGAACCCCGACAAAAGCAAGGAGTGATGCAATCTCAGCCTGGCTGAGCCTGCGGCATCGTAGGCAGCCTCAAAGGCGCCCACGGGCAAAGAACCCCAATTTTGGGGACCCGCATTCTATGCGTAGGATGGGTTTATTGCAAGAAAAGCCGACCCGACTGAGGATGAGCCGGGGCCGCAGATACTAATTAGAGACTACGCTGCCGTAAAGCTTCAAACAGGACAACACCACAGGCTACCGATACGTTGAGGCTCTCGACTGTACCCGCCATCGGGAGATTGACAAGCACATCACAGTGTTCCCTGGTGAGCCGCCGCATACCCTTACCTTCGGCACCCATAACCACCGCCAGCGGGCCCCGAAGGTCCGACTGGTAAAGCGTACCGGAGGCCTCCCCGGCAGTACCGACCATCCATACGCCTATATCCCGCAGACTTTTCATGGCACGCGCAAGGTTAGTTACCCGAACCACTGGCACGGTTTCTGCTGCCCCCGACGCTACCTTTCGGGCGGCAGGCGTGAGCGCGGCAGACTTATCGCGAGGCATGACGATGGCATCAACACCTGCCGCGTCGGCACTGCGCAAACAGGCGCCAAGGTTGTGAGGATCCGTCACGCCATCAAGAATAAGAAGGAACGGTATCCGCTTGCCACTTGCGACCCAGTCGAGTAAATCCTGCTCCTGCCACTCGGGCGCAGGCTTGATAAGGGCAATGATGCCCTGGTGCTGACCCTCTGAGCGCTGGTCGAGTTTGGCTTTAGGCACCGCATCTACATGTACGCCAAATCGTGCGGCCAACTCCAGAATCTGGCTCATGCGAGCGTCATCCCGACCTTGCTGCGTCCATATATGCAGGGCGCGTTGGGGCTCCCGTTCCAGCACTGCCTTAACCGAATGCAGGCCGTATATTTCGATTGGTTTCATCTAGCCACCCAGGCGTGAAGAAGCCTTCTTCTGCAAGCGGTCACTCTGAACCTGCACCTGACGGCTGCTGACTCTTACTACCGCTGCGACGGGGCTTGCGCTGCGGGCGCGGCTTGGAGGCCTTTGCTTTCTGCTCTGTTTTACCGACCGCCGATTCCTTGCCGTCGCCGGGCTTTTTCCGGCTGGCCGGCCGCTTGCCTTCAGCGCGATTTGCTGTGGTCTTTCCCCGGCCTTCTGCACGCCCTTTGGAGCCCGCTGCTCCTGTGCTGCGGCTTCGCTTTTTGCTCACGGGTGCGTCACCCGCCAGTTCCAGATCGATCTTGCGGTCCTCCAGATCAACCCTGGCCACCCGTACACGAATCTCGTCGCCCAAGTGGAAGGCAACGCCGGTGCGCTCACCCATCAGTCGATGCTTGGCTTTGTCAAACTGATAGAAATCATCGTTAAGCGCCGAAATGTGAACGAGGCCCTCGGTATAGACGCCCTGCAACTCAACGAACAGCCCGAATCCGGTAACCGATGCAACCACACCATCAAACTCATCACCGACATGCTGACGCAGATATTCACACTTGAGCCACGCGATAACGTCACGCGTAGCATCGTCGGCACGCCGCTCTGTGACCGAGAAGTGATCGCCTAGCTCCGCCATGCGCTCTTCGGTATACGGATAATTTACATGACCATCGTCGCGCTGCGGGGCTGCCACGACCGTCTTTCCAGGCCGCTTGCCGTGAATGACAGATTTGATCCCCCTGTGGACGAGCAGGTCCGGGTAGCGCCTGATGGGGGAGGTAAAATGCGCGTAGTGCTCATAACCCAGGCCGAAGTGACCTTTCTTCTCCGGGCTGTACACCGCCTGGCTCAGGGAGCGAAGCATGACCTGTTCGATCATATGGGAGTCAGGACGATTCCTGGTGCGGTTGAGCAAGGACTGGAAATCCTTGGGACTGGGCTCACCCCCACCCGGCAGATCCAGGCCCAACTCGCTCAGGAACAACCGCAGATTCGCCAGCTTTTCTTCACCCGGGCCTTTATGGACCCGGAACAGGGTCGGAATCTTGTGCTTGATCAGAAACTGGGCAGTGGTCACGTTCGCCGCGAGCATGCACTCTTCTACGATCTTATGTGCGTCGTTACGCACTACAGGCACGATCTCCTCTATTTTGCGCTCAGGCGTAAAGACGATGCGGGTCTCTGTACTGTCGAAGTCCAGGGCACCACGGGCTTCACGTGCTTTTCGGAATACCTTGAAGAGGTCATACAACGGATAAAGAACCGGCAGCACTTCAGCGTAACGCTCAGCAAGCGCGCGCCCCTGCTCTGAATTGGGATCCTCCAGAATGGCGCTGACCTTGTTGTAAGTCAGCCGGGCGTGGGAATGCATCACTGCCTCATAGAAGCGGTAGGCGGTAATCTTGCCCGACTTGCTGACCGTCATGTCGCAGGTCATGACCAGCCGGTCGACATTCGGGTTCAACGAACACAAGCCGTTAGACAGCTTCTCGGGCAACATCGGCACCACATAGTCCGGAAAGTACACCGAGTTGCCGCGATTGCGACCTTCCTCATCCAGGGGCGTGCCGGGCCGCACGTAATGCGAAACATCTGCGATACAGACGATCAGCCGCCAGCCACCCCCAGGCAAAGGCTCGCAATAGAGCGCGTCATCGAAATCCCGGGCGTCTTCGCCGTCAATAGTGACCAGCGGTAACCCGCGCAAATCCACCCGGCCATTTTTGTGGGCCTCGTCCACCTCCGGCGGGATTCCGGCGGCTTGGGCCGTGACCGCCGGTGGCCAGGCCACGGGAATATCATTTGCCCGGATAGCGACCGTGATCTCCATGCCCGGGGCCATGTGCTCGCCGAGTATTTCAACAACCCGCCCGGTTGGCTTGGCGCGAACGGAGGGCTGACGAACGATCTCTACAGAGACATACTGGCCGTGAACGGCTCCGGCGCACTGCTCCTCAGGAATCAGTATTTCCTGGTTTATGCGGGTATTTTCCGGCGTGACAAAGGAAATACCATCCTCTCGGAACAGACGTCCTACAACACGCGGGGTATTACGTTCAAGAACCTCAACGATTACACCCTCACGGCGGCCACGCGAGTCGACCGAGTCTTCACGGACCAGCACCCTGTCGCCGTGGAATACCTGTCGCATCTGGCGGGCGTTGAGAAAATAGTCGTCGCCCCCTTCGTCAGGCACGACAAAGCCAAAACCGTCCCGATGGCCCTGCACGCGACCCTTGACCAGATCAGCCTCGGCAACCGGCACATAACCGCCGCGGCGGTTACAAATGAGCTGACCGTCACGGCACATCGCGATCAAGCGCCTGCGCAGCGCTTCTATTTCCTCTTCACCCGTCAGGCGTAACTCATCACAAAGCTGTTCATGAGTCGCGGGTGCCCCTCGCTCGTCGAGATGTTTCAGGATGTATTCCCGACTATAGATAGGGTTTTCGTACTTCTGTGCTTCCTGGCGGGCATTGGGGTCTTTCTGCCGTTTGTTCCTGCTTCCGAAGAGTTTCTTTAACATATAAATACTTAGCCTGAATTGAATAAGCCTTGTTTGTTGGGCTCATCCATGGAATGACTCGCCCCCTTTCGGGACGAACAATATCGGGGCAGTATAACGCGTCTTGCCCTACCAGAAACAATCATGCCGGCTAGCAGCGTACCGCCTGTCATTGCCAGAACATTCTGGAAGCCTGGCTAATACTCTCTGCAGGGCAAAAACTATTTGACAGCCTCAAACCGACGAATTAAAGTGCACGCCACAGTTGAGACAGACACAACTGTGGCGCGTGTAAAGCCCTGTATTTCAGCTTCCGCCCGGGAGTGCAGCATACGGAGTTGTACCGCGACGATAGCACATGCCGAGGTGGCGGAATTGGTAGACGCGCTAGCTTCAGGTGCTAGTGTCCGCAAGGGCGTGGAGGTTCAAGTCCTCTCCTCGGCACCATCACAGATTTTCCTGCTTTACTTTTCCTAGAAGCCGACACGTAGATAGAGCTGGTCTCAACGCTGTCGCTCAAGCCTTGTGATTCGCCGCACACACTAAAACAGCCTTTTAGCTCAGCGACCGCGCCCGACCTTCACGCCAGCACAACCCTCATGAAGTCAGCAATTTTGACAGGTCAATCTTTGCCCTGGCTGCAACCGCTGCTTTCAGAACCGGGTAATATCGCCCCCCAACCACTTCTGCGACATGCGTCCTAGCGTTCCGTCCAGTTTCAGCTCAGTAATGGCATCATCAACGCGTATGCGTAGAGCCTGCCCCTGAGGTGTCCTGGAAAAGGGAAGCGATCTGGGCTCCACAAATAGCAGGTCGCCCGCCAGATGCAATGGCAATGGCTTTCGGGCTATGAGCCGCATGGCCTCCACCCGATCAATCACCAGCGCATCAGCGCGACCTATAGCAACCAACTCGTCGGCACCCATTTCATCGGAAATGTACTCAACTCCACCCTCAATTGACTGGCCATCCAGCCATTGGTGTAGCGGCGTACCTTGCTTGAGCGCAACCACTTTACCACCGAGGTCATCTATTCCAGCGATGCGTTCGTCGCCACGCCTGACAACAATCTGGGGACCACTGTAGATGTAAGGCTGGGTGAATGTGGCGTTCTGCTCGGGCGCCATACCGGCGGTCGCCGCCAAAGTGTCGAGTTCGCCTCGCTCAAACATCTCCCGGAGCGTCCCGGACTGACCGGGAACCAGCTCCACTTCAAGCCCCGCCACGCGTCCGGCGGCCTTGATCAAGTCGATCTCGAACCCCTGCCATACGACGGCTTCCTGGAAGGTGAACGGATAGTTGGACGGTAAGACGCCGACTCTCAGGCTTGGCTGTGCATTTACAACGCCAGGAAGTAAAAGCATCAGAAGCAAACACAAACGTATGACGACGGGAGTTTTGACGCTCATGTAGAAATGATATCTCTGGACAACTGCAGGAATCACGCGAGCACGACCACAGCCGACCTCGGCCAACTACGTGCCGAGCAACCCATGGTCGCGCTCAAAGGCGGGATTATATCCCGAAGGCGGACAATTTACTCCCTGCGAGTCTGATCGGCCAGGTTAATGGAAAGCCGGGTATGCTGATAGGTGGCTAACGCGAGGACCAGGTCAGCCTGCCGCGCCTTGGCATCACACGCAGCGGGCGGCTCAAGTAAGAGGTGGAGCCGTCGCTCACTCAAAAGGCCCGGCTGATCAGGAGCCAGGGGCGCGGAGCCAGCCGCGCCAACATAGAGGTGCTGCCACTCGATGGGCGTTGCGACATTCTCAGTAAACTCGACCGCACGGGTACTGTTCAGCAAACGCCGCGTTTCACCGTCACCGGGAACGTTGAAAGTATCGTAGAGGTCATAGTTTAGCGTGCTCACCGCTATCCGTTCACAGAGATACTCAGGCTTTTCCGGCAACGTCTCCGGGTCGTCACTCCAGTTCCAGACAGAAGTACCCTCCGGTCCATCGAAGGTGAACTGACTCGGCTCACCATCGACGTATTCAGCGTCAAGCTCGGTCGTTATGCCGTCCCGTATCAGCGCGATACCGCTATCGGACCATTGAATTAAGGCTTCCGGCTCTTCGTCCAGCGTTTCTGGAACAGTAAAACCATCAGAACTGTTGTTGGTATGCCATTCGATGGACGGGCTGTCGCCGCCCCATTTGAACACATACCGCTCCTGCGGAATCAGGCCATTATCCTCGGCAAACGCACTGGAATAGCGAACCAGGAGGCCTGGCCCGAACTGCGTGTCAAGCCCTGCAACGTAGCCCTGGACGCGAACCAGTTCGTTGAGCTGGGCCAGGCTTGGATCGGTCCACCCGTCGACCTCAATTTCCGACAGCCTCCCGGCTGCGTCATAGAAATAGCGCAGTTCGGCGGAGAGGTTTTCGCTGAGGTAGTTCGGCGCCGACCCTGCCACCGAAGCCAGCTTGTCGGCGACGTTTGCCGGATCAGAATTGGGAAGAAATCCGGGCTTCATATAGAGGCGCTGACGACTCAACACAAAGGGGTCATCGCCGGAAAGGTCGAAACTGGGGATATCGATGGCTGCGAGGTTAATCTCCTCGGCCCCTGCTTCAATCTGGGCTGACGTCTGATCGACGATGCCGCGTACCTGACCGAGCGTAACACCCGCCAAAATCCTGTAGCTGCCGTCATCCAGCATGACCCGGGGGTCGCCATGACTCAGCAGGTCGTTGGTTTGAACAGCGAGAAATTCACTTATCACGCGTGCGTGCATCGCTGGGGCCGAGTTGTCGCCGCGCAGATAATCCAGATGCAGGCTGAAGCCCTGCAGAGCCGGACCCAGGCGAACTTTGACGCGCTCGGTCGCCGCGCTTACGTCTTCCTTGATCGTGCTGGCGCCTGCGGAGCCCCGTAGCCGACGTTCAAGCTCAACCAGGGTGGTGAAAGGGCTGACGACGTTGGCACCCGGAGGCGCCAGCAGCACGAAGGACTTATCCACGGGCAGCCCATTGTCCTCATCAATGGTCTGGCCCGCGATCGCCAGCAGGGCCAGCGGGTAATCCCGAGGGTCCAGGTCAGGCCCTACGGTTATATCTCTAGCCAGGGAAGACACGTCGAGCTCGAAGCGACCATTAGTGGTCGTTGCAGTAGCAGGCTCACCGTCGTCCAGTCGACCGTTGGCATCGAGATCCAGCCAGACCCGGGCATCGACCAGATAGCCATCCATAGCTCGACCGGACAAGGTGCCCGGGGCGCTGTTATCAATCGGATTGGCTTGCTCGCGACCGTCCTCATCATATGCGGTGGACTCCGAACCGTCGCAGCCGACGAGAAGAAGTATCGCGCCAAGAATAAAGCTATTCAGTAAATTACGGGGCATGTTGGTTCCTAACCCGAGCCGACAGGAGGTAACGCCCCACTGTAAAGGAACCTTGAGCACGGTACTTTGATGAGATTGGCATTTGCAGGAGTTGCGCAGGGGCGGCGTTTGTGAGGGCAAATGGCCCAGATGTCTGCCGCCCGAGGTGATGGCTCAGAGTGACCGCGCGACGATTTCCTTCATGATTTCGTTGGTCCCGGCGTAGATGCGCTGCACCCGGGAATCCGCCCAAGCCCGGGCAATCGGATATTCCCACATGTAACCATACCCGCCGTGGAGCTGGACGCATTCATCCATAACGCGACCCTGAAGATCGCTGGACCACTGTTTGAGCATCGCTGCGGTCGGGATATCAAGCTTCTTGTCCAGGTGCAGCTCAAGGCAGCGGTCGACGAAGCATCGGCCCGCGGTTATTTCAGCCTTCATTTCGGCCAACTTGAACCGGGTATTCTGGAAGTGGAGGACTGGCTTGCCGAAAGCCTTGCGCTCCTTGACATAATTCAGGGTCCACTCAAACGCAGCTTCACAGGCGGCCAGGGCGCTAAGCCCAATCTGCAGCCGCTCCTGCGGAAGCTCCTGCATCAACTGAAAAAAGCCCTGCCCCTCAGCGGAGCCCAGCAGATTTTCCGCGGGAACCATAACGTCCTGGAAAAAGAGCTCCGAGGTATCCTGAGCCTTCATACCCACCTTTTCCAGGTTCTGCCCCTTCTCGAAACCTTCCCAGGCTGACTCAACCAGAAAGAGGCTCGTGCCCTTGGCGCCGGCGCTGGGGTCGGTTTTAGCCACCACGATTACCAGGTCGGCCATTTGGCCGTTGGTAATGAAGGTTTTGGAACCATTCAGGACATAGTGGTCACCTTTGCGGATTGCGGTGGACTTGACCCCCTGCAGGTCCGAGCCGGCACCCGGTTCGGTCATGGCAATTGCCGTGATAAATTCGCCCGACGCCATTTTTGGCAGATAACGCTCTTTCTGAGCGGCCGTACCGTAGGCAAGGATGTATGGCGCAACTATATCGGAGTGCAGGGGAAAGCCGATGCCGGACAACCCTTGACGCGCTATCTCCTCAATCACCACCGCGCTGTAGCGAAAGTCAGCACCAGAGCCGCCGAACTCTTCCGGTAGCGTTGGGCACAGAAACCCCAGCTCGCCCGCTTTTTCCCACAATTCCCGGCTGACCTGGCCGTCCTTCTCCCACTGGCGATGAAAGGGCGCGGCTTCGTTTTCCAGAAATTTGCGAACACTGTCTCTGAATCCGATCAGGTCAGCATCGAAAAGTGGGCGTGCAATCATTGTTATCTCCAGTCCAGGGCGGGCACGGTGCAGCTGAACCGCTGGCACCGCAGATCGTTATATGTCGGCGAACAGTCTGGAATCAGAGCCCACCTGGCTCAATGACAAAATGTATCATTCGGGTTGGCAGAAAAACGCGGCGAAGGGACGACCTGGTGTCGAGCGGGACTCTCAGGTCGGATCGGCGTCAGCGCGCCGGGCGTGGCTGCGGTAGAACTGCTGAGCTGTTCGTCCACTGCGCCCGCCTCGCGTCATGGCGAAAAGCAGAGCCTGCCGGTGCAACTCCTCCCGATCAGGATGGCTGGGGAAGAGCGCATCCACTGTCGCCAGGTACTCATTCTCACGGAAGGGATAGAAGGACAGCCAGAGGCCAAACCGGTCCGACAACGAGATCTGCTCTTCTATGGCTTCACCGGGATGAACCTCTCCATCACGATGCTGGACGGACTCGTTATCACTCATGTACTCGGGCATCAGGTGCCTGCGATTAGACGTGGCATATACCAGAACGTTTTCCGGAGGCAATTCGATGGATCCTTCCAGGATACTCTTGAGGGCCTTATAGCCTGCGTCTCCCGCCTCGAACGACAGGTCATCGCAGAAGACCACGAAGCGCTGTGGCTGATCAACAATGTCATCGACGATCTCGGGCAGGAATACCAGGTCATCCTTGTCCACTTGGATGATCCGCAGGCCACGGCCAAAGTATTGGTTCAGCAGGCCCTTGATCAGAGACGACTTGCCAGTACCCCGTGCGCCCCAGAGCAGCACGTTGTTCGCGGGAAGACCTTCAATAAAACGTTCGGTATTGGCGACCAGCGCCTGCTTTTGCCGCTCGATGCCCTGCAGGCTTTCGAGGCGCACCGGGTCGATTCTGGTAACCGGGCGCAACGCTTGCCTGTGGCGTCGCCAGACGGCAGCAGGAAGGCTATTCCAGTCGAGGGGTTGGACGGCCGCCATAACTACTCCTCGTCGCGCTCGCGGTTCTTTTCTTCACCCCATCGCGGAATGAGTTCCTGCCCGATGCCCAGATGGTCGAGAATTCGGGCAACGATAAAATCCACAAGGTCTGAAATATCCCGGGGCGAATGATAGAAACCGGGGCTGGCCGGAATAATGGTCGCACCCATGCGTGTCAGCCGCAGCATGTTCTCCAGATGAATCTCCGAGTAAGGCGCTTCGCGGGGCACCAGAATCAGTTTACGCCGCTCTTTCAGAGCAACATCCCCTGCCCGCTCGATAAGGTTGTTGCTTGCCCCGGTGGCAAGCGCCGAGAGCGTACCGGTGCTGCAGGGACAGATGACCAGAGGACTGGGCTCGCCGGAGCCTGAAGCGGGCGGCGCGAACCAGTTTTCGCGCCCGAATACGTTGAGCTGGCCCGGGGCCGCACCAAACAGACCGGCCAGGTATTCCGCCATCGCCGCCGGGGTTCCCGGCAGCTTAAGATCAGTCTCTGTGGCGAGTACCACCTGCGCGGGCCGGGAGACCATCAGGTTTACCCGGCGGCCCGCCTGTAACAGGCACTCCAGCAGCCGCAGACCATAAGGCGCGCCCGACGCGCCTGTGAACGCGAGATTGACGGTATGCACGGCCGCGGCATCATTGTCCAAAACCGACCTCCAGCTGTGCGACCAGACGCTTATGCAACCCGCCGAAGCCCCCATTGCTCATGGCGACGATGTGGCAGGGCCTGGGCAAGTCGTCGCCAAGCTGGTGCAGTATTTCGTCGACCGATTGCGCCAGCGTATGCTTGGCGTCGGCACCTTCGACCAATGCGCCAAGCCATTCTGAACCACCAAGATCTGCCCAGACAACCTGGTCCGCCGCGGCTGCCGATGCCAACAGCGTGCTTTGGTGGACGCCCATCTTCATGGTGTTGGAGCGAGGCTCGATAAGCGCAATGATGTAGTCGTCACCGACGCTGTTTCTCAGCCCCTCAAGCGTCGAGGCGATCGCCGTAGGATGATGGGCGAAATCATCATAGACCGACACGCCCTGAGCTGAGCCGAGCAGTTCCATCCGACGTTTGACGCCGGAAAACCGGCTCAGCGCGGCAATCGCATGATCAGGGGTAACGCCCACGTGTTTCGCCGCGGCGATCGCCACCAGCGCGTTGCGCACGTTATGCAGGCCGGTCATCTTCCACCGGACGTTCCCCACGGGTTGCTGGTGGTGTACCACCATAAACTCGCTGCCGTCGTCAGTGATCAGCTCGCCCTGCCAGTCTGCCAGATCAGTTTCACCACCAATCGCCGTGCTCTGTATGGGCGACCAGCACCCCATCGCCAGCGCTCGGTCCAGGTGGCTATCACGGGCAGGCCTGATGATCAGCCCCGTTGCCGGCACCGTCCGGACCAGATGGTGCACCTGGCGCTCGATAGCCTCAACCGAATCAAAAATGTCGGCGTGGTCGTACTCCAGGTTATTGAGGATCAGTGTCCGCGGCCGGTAGTGGACGAACTTCGAGCGCTTGTCGAAAAAAGCACTGTCGTACTCATCCGCCTCAATGACAAAGAAATCGCTGGTTCCGAGACGCGCCGACGCGGCGAAGTCGTTCGGTACGCCGCCTATCAGGTAGCCTGCGTCAAACCCTGCCTGTTCCAGAATCCACATCAGCATGGCTGTAGTCGAGGTCTTGCCATGAGTTCCGGCAACGGCCAGGACCCAACGGTCGCGCAGCACCTCGCGCGCGAGCCATTCAGGACCTGAGAGATAGGGAATATTACGATTTAGTACATATTCAACCGCCGCATTGCCCCGCGACAGGGCGTTACCGATCAGGACCAGATCAGGCGCCGGTTTCAGGTGCTCTGCCTTGTAACCTTCGGCCAGCTCGATACCTTCTTGCTCAAGCTGCGTACTCATCGGCGGATAGACCTGTTGGTCCGAACCCGTCACCCGATGCCCGAGTTGGCGAGCGATAACCGCCAGGCTACCCATGAACGTGCCGCAGATACCCAGTATATGAATGTGCATAAATGCCTTCAGTTTTCAGCCACGCGGATAAGCACGGCCAGTAAAGTGGGAAACCAGACAGATCATAGGTAAAAAGCCATCGCCTGGCCATGACCCCGGGTTAACGCTTGTGCTGTGTCAGCGCTGGAGCTGTGGCCGACCGGTCGCCCTTCGCGTATCATTCCCGCAGTATTCAACGGCAAGAGGCTCACCCTTTCCATGGCGGTCAAAAACGCATTTTACGCTCAGTCTGGCGGTGTTACCGCTGTCATTAATGCCAGTGCCTGCGGCGTGTTGCAGACAGCACGCAAATACCCCGACAGGATCGGCAAAGTCTATGCCGGGCGCAACGGCATTATCGGCGCGTTACGCGAAGAACTGATCGACACCAGCCTTGAGACGGACGAGACCATTGCGGCCCTGCGCTACACTCCAGGAGGGGCGTTTGGGTCCTGCCGCCACAAGCTCAAGAACTTTGATGAGAACAAGCGCGAATACGAGCGCCTGATCGAGGTCTTCCGGGCCCACGATATCGGTTACTTCTTCTATAACGGCGGCGGTGACTCCCAGGATACCGCCTACAAAATTTCGCAGCTCAGCGAACGCCTGGGCTACCCCATCACTGCCATTGGCATCCCCAAAACGGTCGATAATGACCTGCCTTTTACCGACAACTGTCCGGGTTTTGGCTCCGTGGCGAAATACGTCGCCACCTCGACGCTGGAAGCCAGCCTGGATATTGAGTCCATGTGTGAGTCCTCGACCAAAGTGTTCATTCTCGAGGTCATGGGGCGTCACGCAGGCTGGATCGCGGCGTCCGCAGGGCTGGCGGGAAAAGGCCATGATCAGGCTCCGCACATCATTCTGTTCCCGGAGATTGCATTTGACCGGGAGGCTTTCCTTGCGCGCGTGGATCACTGCGTCAAGGAATACGGCTATTGCGTCGTTGTCGCGTCCGAAGGCGCACAGTACGAAGATGGTCATTTCATCGCCGACGCCGGCGGACGCGATGCGTTTGGCCATACCCAGCTGGGTGGCGTGGCACCGGTGCTTGCTAACATGGTCAAGCAGGCTCTGGGGTATAAGTTCCACTGGGCGGTGTCAGACTACCTGCAGCGGGCAGCCCGGCATATCGCCTCCGAAACCGATGTGCGTCAGGCCTACGCCGTTGGCGAGGCCGCTGTCGAGTTCGCGATGAACGGCAAGAACGCCGTTATGCCCATCATCAGGCGCGAGCAGAACTCACCCTATCGTTGGTCCATTGGCGAAGTTCCGCTGGGCGAGGTGGCCAACCAGGAAAAGAAAATGCCCATCCATTACATTCGTGATGATGGCTTTGGCATAACGGCTGATTGCCGGGAATACCTCTTGCCTCTTATTGCCGGGGAAGACTACCCGCCCTTCGAGAATGGCCTGCCGAAAGTGGCGCGGCCTGCCAACAAGCTGGTTCCCAAAAAACTCAAAGCGACCTTCGAGCTTTAATTGAGGCCCTATGGTCCGGCTCTGCCCCATAGGGCGTTGCCCGGGCCAGGCATAGCCGTTCAGGAGATGTAAGCATGGAAAAACCAGACAACATATCGGCTGCGGTATGGAAAAAGCACCTGGACTGGTTCAACGTCACAGGCGAAACAGCAAAGCGACACGTCAGAGAGCAGGCCGGACGTCGCCGCCGCAACGAAGACGCAACCGCCAGCCTGGACGCATCCGGTGCGCCGAAAGAAATGAGCGAACGTGGCAACCACAAGGGTGGTAATGCCGGCGAATAGCCCTGCTCAGCAAGCGGGGTGTGCGACCATCAATGAGATTCGCCCCGCAAGACCCAGACCCAACACACGGACGTGCGAAGAGGCAGAGCGTATGGAGCGACCAGCGCCAACCCCCATCAACAAGCCCAAGCTCTTTGCATTCTGCCAGTCAGGCCGGACAAAGCCGGGGGCTGGTCTGTGACCTCATACGCCGGCCTTTTTCTCAGCGCCTTTCTCGCAGCCACCGTGTTGCCCTTCTACTCCGAAGTGACCCTCGGCTACCTTTACTACGCGGACCCCGGCGCCTGGATCACACTGTTACTGATCGCGACGGCGGGAAATACACTCGGGTCTGCAGTTAACGCAGCCATGGGCCGCGGGCTGGTTCACTTCCAGGACCGCCGCTGGTTTCCGTTCAAGCCGGACCAGATCGAGCGGGCCCAGGTCCAGTTCAACCGCTACGGTATCTGGACATTGTTGCTGGCGTGGCTACCGGTCATCGGCGATCCGCTGACACTGATCGCGGGCACTATGCGGGTGAAGTGGCTGCCCTTCTTTATACTGGTTTTCATCGGTAAGGGCGTACGCTACGCACTGGTACTTGCAGTCCTGCCCTGACGCCGGCTTATAAGCGGCGAGAGCTGCGCACAGGTTCGGCGGGTCGCGCGCGGGAAGATCGAAACGTTACGGTCACCTGCGGTCGCGGGCCTGCAGACCATCGGCGCCAGCCCGCTGGCTGAGCGCAAACCGTCTGATCAAGCCCGTTTCAGGTCCCCGTACAGATAGCGGCGGAGGATGGGTTCCCCGTCAAACTCGGCGCATAACACTGCGATGAACGTATAGACGCCCACGAGCTTACGGTTGAGAAAGATAAATTCCCGGGGCGGAATACGAAAGTACCGGCTAATTGCCGACCGCGTCGCCTGGCGCGCCACCCGGTTGGGCAGATCACTTTGCTTCCAGCGGTACTGTCCCTGCTCATTGACGGCATACTCTGGCTTCTCGATCGAGTCCGGGCTGAGCGGTTCAAGCACCGCCATGCAGACCTCGCCAAAGCGTTTCAGAATATCCTCAGGCCAACTCTGATCCATAAACCTGAGCGTAATGCCGCCTTTTATGACGGCGTCCAGGTCACGTTCGTAGGAGGCCTGTATCATCTCCCTGACCGGGTTCAGGAATGTGTCGTCGTAGCGCTGCACGGCGCCGAAGTCGAGAAGCACGATCTGGTCTGGCTGGCCGTCATCGCCGAGGCGTATACGGTAGTTCCCGAAGTTGGGATCGGTCTGGATTTCACCCCACAGGAACAGCTCGCTCAGAAAAAGCGAGAGCGCGGCCTGTCCAAGCGCTGAGCGGCGCTCAAGCGAAAGCCCCTGGACGGTCGACGAGGTGAGACTGTGTCCGGGCTCGTAGGTTGAGGTCATCACCCGTGCGTTGGAAAACTCCGGGAGTACCCGAGGAACGACAAAACGGCTATCGCCGCTGAGCTTCTGGCGAAAAGATTCGGTTGTGCGCGCTTCCATCTCATAGTCCACCTCACGGTGCATCATAGCGCGGACCTCTTCGAGCCACTCGTCGAAATCCGGTCCGAAGGACACAACCCGGGCCACGCGCAAAAGCTGGGCAACCGAGTCGAGGTCCGAGTCGACCGCTTTCGCCACGCCGGGATACTGGACCTTCAGGCAGACTTCCAGACCGTTGGCCCGGCAACGGGCCCGATGGACTTGCGCCAGCGATGCCGTCCCAATAGGCTCTTCCTCAATATCCAACTGGGCCAGACGTTCTTCGCCCAGTTCCGCCCTCAGGGTCTTTTCGATCACAGACCAGTCCAGTGCTGATGTCTGGTCTTCAAGCGTATGCAGCGCTTCTGTCACTTCTGGCGGCAGGAAATGCTCGCCATAAAGCGCCATTACCTGCCCTATCTTGACCACGCTGCCCTTCAGGTCGCCCAGTTCCTTAACCAGATACCGAGCCTGTTTGGAGAGCATCTCCCGGTGCCGCTCGTCACGCGTTTCACGGCTGCCAAACCAGTTGGTAGCCATGTGTGAAGCCATTCGGGTACCGGCGAAAAGCCCGGCCCGAGTGAGGCTCAAACGACGTTCAAAGCTTCCTGTTTTGATACGCGATACCGTGTCCGGAGTCTTTTTGATAGTCATGAGCAGAGTTTATCGGCTGTCCGGGGCATAAGGGAAGTTGCGCCCAGGCAATGTTATGCCGGGCTCACGTCAAGGGCAATCAGCCTTGCCAGCAAGCTGGCTTTTGCTCAACCACCTGCTCCTGCAAGAGCGATAGGTGCCGACAAAGGGAAACAAGCAGGTCATCCGCGACAGCGTCCAGTCTGGCATCTGCCGAAAAGGCCTGCACTTCGGTCATGGGCAGTCCGGCGTAGCCGCAGGGATTAATCCGACTGAAGGGCTCCATGTCCATCGCAATGTTCAGGGCCAGACCGTGAAACGAGCAGCCCCGCCTGATGCGCAGGCCGAGAGAGGCTATCTTAGCGTCGCCTACATAGACTCCAGGGGCGTCGGGCCTCGGTGCGGCGTCGATCCCCCACTCTCTCAGGGCTTCGACCAGAGCCTGCTCTATGGCGCTGACCAGCTGGCGAACACCCATTCTCTTGCGCGCTATATCAACCAGCAGATAAGCCATCAACTGACCGGGACCGTGATACGTCACCTGCCCACCACGATCAACCTGAACCACAGGAATATCACCAGGCGCGAGAATATGCTCGGCTTTACCCGCCTGGCCCTGGGTAAACACCGGCGGGTGTTCGAGCAGCCAGATTTCATCGGCTGTGTCCTGATTGCGCTGCTCGGTAAACCGCTGCATAGCCTGCCAGGCTTCGCTGTAGGGCACTACACCGAGCTTGCGCACGTAAAGTGGCGTTGGCAGCGGGACTGACTCTTGTGTCTGGGCCATGAGTGCGTACTCGTTTTTGCTATGCCCGGTCCGGGATGCAGTCGATTTTCACGGCTCCGCTAGAGCACCATTCGTACTCGTCCACTCTCCTTCAGCTCGGCAAACAGTGCCGAAATCTGTGTCTCGCCTGTCGCCCGGATCACCAGACGAACAGACAGAAACCGTCCGTTTCGACTGGTGTTGACGGAGATGGAATGCTCTTTCAGGCGCGGGTCGTGATTACGCGCAACGCGGGTAACAAAGTCTTTGAAATCGGGCGCCATGTCTCCGATCACCTTGATCGGATAATCGCAGGGAAAAGTGATCACAGGGGCTTTGGGGTCAGTCATCGAAATCTGGGCTTTTCTTGGGAAGTATCAGCGATAAATTGGGTGTGGGAGTAAGAATTACAAGCCATGGACCAGCAACTTTCTGCCGGGTTGTTCTCGTAGCCAGGCGCCCTATCTGGACCCTCCTCGCGCCAGAGCCAGACGGGGGCACAGACGCCAGGGGCGGCAGACCCGGGCCCTATCGTCCCGAGCCTGCCGAAGGTTCAGCTGAAAAGCTGACTGAAAAAGAGTTTTATTTTATCCCAGAGCTGTTTGAACAGCCCCGCCTCTTCAACCGACTGCAACGCCAGCAGGGGCTTATCAACCAACACCGTCTCGCCAAGTTTGACCTGAACCGTGCCGTACTCCTGCCCGGCCGTAACCGGCGCTTCTATGACTGCCTCGACGTCCAGACTGGACTGCAGTTCGGGTTTGGATCCACGCGGGATGGTTACGTAAACCGCCTCGTCGAGCCCCAGACCGAACTCTTCTTCCGTGCCGCCCCATACGCGACTGTCCATTAGCTTCTGCCCTTCGGCAAACAAGCGATGCGTTTCATAGTAGCGGAACCCGTAATTCAGGAGTTTCTGAACTTCCTGCGCGCGCGCCTTTTCACTACGCGTTCCCATAACAACCGCCACCAGGCGCATACCATCACGCTTTGCGGATGCCACCAGACAGTAGCCTGCTTCTTCCGTGTGCCCCGTCTTGAGGCCATCAACGGAGTCGTCACGCCAAAGCAGCGAGTTGCGGTTCGGCTGGCGGATATCCGCATAGGTAAAATACTTCTGGGCGTAGAGATCGTAGTTCTGGGGAAAATCGTTGATGGTCCGTTTGGCCAATATGGCCAGGTCCCGAGCCGATGAATAGTGGTCGGCAGCGGGCAAACCGGTCGCATTCTGAAAGCGGGTGTTGTTCATTCCCAGCAGCTGCGCCTGCTGGTTCATGATGTCGGCAAAGGCACTTTCACTACCAGCGATATGTTCTGCTACAGCAACACTGGCGTCATTGCCACTCTGGATAATGATGCCTTTAAGAAGATCCTCAAGGCGCACGGTGGTCCCTTCGCGGACGAACATACGCGAGCCACCGGTACGCCATGCATTGACACTGATCATAACCGGGTCGTCCATGGCGACCCGCCCCTGATCAAGCTCGCGTTCAGTGATATACGCCGTCATCATTTTGGTCAGGCTCGCAGGCGGCAGGCGCTCGTCACTGTTATGTTCGACAATGATCCGGCCACTTTCTGAATCCATCAGTATGTAAGATGAGGCGGCGATCTCCGGCGGTGCCGGGATGAGGGTTTGCTGAGCCGACACGCCTGCGCTGAGCGACAGAGCGAGCAGAAAGGTAAGAGCCTTGAAGTACGGTGCAATCATGGATTCACTATCCGATAGTCAGTGTGGAACAGAGTCAGTTGTTCAGCGCATGCGGCGCTGGGTTAAGTTGGGTCGCCTGAAGATCACATTTGCCCAGTATTTGCCCGGCGCGATCAGCGGTCGTCATCGCGCATTACAACAATCGGCTGGCCCAACTGCCTGGCTTCGATGCGGTCACGCTCAGTCTCGGCACGAGAGCGCGAATCGAACGGGCCAACATGGACTCGATGCCAGCCCGCTGCATCGTTGGCCGCCTCAACTACATGAACCGGGGCCTGCGTGATTTCCGAAATTTGCAGCCTGAGCGCAGCGGCCGATTGTAAGCTCCGGAACGCACCTACCTGTACATACGGCCGACCACCTGGCTGGCCTGCACTGACGGTTCGCGCTGTACCCGACCGGGAAGCCGTATCCATATCGGTGGTTGCGACCCTTCGCTGATCTTTACCGGCTACGGTCCAGGACCCGTCGGCACTGACCGAAATGGCTGCAATGCGGACTCTGGCCGTGCCCTTGTTGGTGAAATCAAGCTTTTTGGCGGCCGCGTATGACAGATCAATGATACGGTCGGAATGGAACGGACCGCGGTCATTCACCCGCACAATGACGCGGCGGTTATTGTCCAGGTTGGTAACTTCTACAAAGCTGGGAATCGGCAGGTTCTTGTGGGCGGCGGACATGGCGTACATGTCGTAGGTTTCGCCGTTTGAGGTCTTGTGACCGTGAAACTTGGCGCCGTACCAGCTCGCAGTTCCCGTCTCAACATAGCCATGGCTGCTGTCGAGTACGTTATAGCTTTTGCCCCATACGGTATAGGGGGAGCGATTACCACCACGGCTATACGGTTCAGCCCGTGGCACCGCGTCCTCAAGCCCGGAAACATCATAGTCGCCGCTCGGCGGCGCGTCCTGGCTCATGGTGTAGCGAGAATCTGACTGGTACTTCTGGCCGGAACCTGTCGAAGAACACCCACCCAGGAGCACAAGAACACTAAGCAGAACACTCGAACATGCCTGCGTTGAAAACAGCCGCGTGCCAGTTACACCGTGTTTCATCGGGATCTAAACCTCATCCTCGCCGCCAGCCTCCAGTGCGCGCGACAGCTCCAGAACGGCCATGGCGTAGAGCGAACTGTGGTTGTAGCGTGTTATGACATAGAAATTGTGGAAGGTCAGCCAGAACTCCGGCCCGTTTTCGCCTTCGAGCTGCAGCAGCCGGGCTGGCGCGTCATCGGGCAGATCGGCCTGAACAGTAAGGCCGGCGGCCCTGAACTGCCCGAGTTTTTTGCCAGGTTTCAGTTGTGTCTCGGCCATTGCTGCCAGATGAGGCCCTACCTGTACCCGCTCGGCAACGGGTTGCCCGGCTTTCCAGCCATGGCGGGCAAAATAATTCGCCACGCTGCCGATGGCGTCGGTCGGGTTGTCCAGCAGATCGGCAACACCATCACCATCGAAATCAATCGCGTAGGCCCGGTAGCTACTCGATATGAACTGGCCATAACCCATGGCACCGGCATAGGAACCGCGCACCTTGAGCGGGTCGAAACCCTGCTCCCGTGTCAGCAACAGGAACTGCTCAAGCTCCTTGCGAAAAAAGGTTGAGCGAGGTGGGTAGTCAAAACCTAGCGTGGCCAAAGCATCAATGACGCGATAGCTGCCGCGAAACTGGCCGTAGCGGGTCTCGACGCCAATGATTGCGGCGGCGATGGACCGCGCAAGCCCTGGCGCCTCCTCAGCCCGGCCGAAGGCCTCACGGTGAGCTTCAAGGAACGCCCGGCCGCCAGCGATACGGTCGCCCGTCATAAAGATTTTGCGGTAAGCCTGCCAGTCGAGTGTTTTCTCGGCGGGACTACTGATCGCGTCTATGATTTTCTGCTGCTTTTCCGCCTCTGCCAGCCACGTCGCCACATCTTCGCGCCGAAAACCATGCTCGGTATGCATCTGCGCCACAAACGCCCGGCCAGCCTCTGTCTGAGTATAAGTCGCGCCAGCGACGCAGGGCCCAAGGGTAAAGCCGAGAGTGATCGCCCTCAAAAAAAGGCGGGGGTTGAAACGCAAAAGAGCTGTCATCAGTTCTCCCGGCCCATTACTCGAACCGAAACAAGGAAAAGGTTTGCCCACGCTGTCGAGCCTATGCTGGGACGACGTCAAAAACTGAAACAACGTTAAGAACGTTTGGCAAAAACCTGAATAGTATAGACTAGGCGTACGCATGCAATAGCTCCACTCGCACATCGCTTCATGAAGTGAGAAATCGTCGATGGGTATGAATGGACATTAATATGCCAAACGCTGCCATCAGCGTAACAATTGATGTGCCGCCGTAACTGACCAGTGGCAATGGCACTCCCACAACGGGCAGTAGACCACTGACCATACCCATGTTCACAAACGCGTAAATAAAGAAGGTCAGGGTCAGGCTACCTGCAAGCATGCGTCCGAACGCGTCCTGAGCCTGCGCAGCGATGTACAGGCCGCGCATGACGATCAGCAGGTAAACAACCACCAGCGCAATCACCCCCATGAAGCCGAACTCTTCGGCCAGCACGGCGACAATGAAGTCGGTATGGCTTTCAGGCAGGAAGTCAAGGTGGGACTGGGTGCCCTGAAGGTAACCTTTGCCACTGAAGCCGCCCGACCCGATCGCGGTTTTAGACTGGATGATATTCCAGCCGGAGCCGAGGGGATCACTCTCAGGGTTGAGAAACGTCAGCACACGCTGTTTCTGATACTCCCGCATGCCAAAAAACCACATGACCGGCGCCGCCAGACCGATCAGTCCGGCGAACGCAACAATGTAGCGCCAGCGTATGCCTGCCAGAAAAAGCACGAAGACCCCGGACACTGTGATCAGCAGGCCGGTACCAAGGTCAGGCTGCGATACAATCAGCGCAACCGGCACAATAATGAGCAGTAAGCAGACGGCGGTCGAGCCCAAGCGCGGCGGTAGCGAACGGCTACCGAGGTACCAGGCAGCCATAAGCGGCATGGCGATTTTCATGAACTCCGAAGGCTGAACCCTGGGTAAACCAGGTAACTGAAGCCAGCGCTGGGCACCTTTGGCCCCTACCCCGACAACCGCCACGGCAATGAGCGCGATAACTCCTGCACTATAGATCCATGGGCCCCAACGCCTGTATACCGCGGGGTCGATCTGGGCAAATGCAAACATGACCACGAAGGCGAGGCTCATCCGGATTGCCTGTCGCTCAAGCGTTTCGATATCCGTGTTGCTTCCGCTGTAAAGGATGACCATGCCCGCGCAAGTCAGCACCAGCAAGAGCAGCAAGAGTAATGGGTCAAGGTGTAGCCGGGCCAGCCAGCCTTTGGGTCGGCCAAGGCGCGCCTCGCTGGTTAGCTGATGTTGATAATCGCGCGCGGCCATCAGTGCGCCTCGATCTGGGCGATGGCGTCGCCGCCGGGCTCGCCGCCCGGCGGTGCTTCAGAAAAACCCGTGATCCATGCGTTCAGCATTTCCCGGGCCATAGGGGCCGCGACCCCGCTGCCGCTGCCGCCGTTCTCAACCATGACCGCAACAGCGATCTGCGGATTATCAGCTGGCGCAAAAGCGACAAACAACGCGTGATCTCGCAACCGCTCGGCCAGCTCCTCAGCATCATACTCCTGATCCTTGGCGAGACTGAAAACCTGGGCAGTGCCCGACTTGCCCGCAATTTCAAAGGGTGCGCCTTTGCCAGCGGCGCGTGCAGTACCCCTGGGACCATGCATAACATCCTTCATGCCGGCAATAACATACTCCCAATCTTCAGGGCGCTGGATATCGAGATCGGCCAGCGGACTCTCCGGTAAAACAGTCGCGGCATCGGTATCTTTGTTGAGCATCCGCAGCATACGTGGAGCCGCCCATTCGCCCCGGTTGGCCACCATGGCCGTCGCTGTCGCCAGTTGGAGAGGGGTGGTCAGCAAAAACCCCTGGCCAATACTCATGTTGACTGAATCCCCTGGGAACCAGGGCAGGTTATGGCGGCCGCGCTTCCACTCCCGCGTAGGTAACAGGCCGGAAAGGGCCCCACCCACGTCCAGCGTCGCGTTCATCCCGAACGAGAATCTCGCCAGATAATCGGACATCGTGTCGACCCCCATCTTGTAGCCCATATCGTAGAAGTAGGTGTCGCACGACTGTGAAATAGATTCCCGCAAGTTCATCCAGCCATGCCCGCTCCTTTTCCAGTCGCGGTAGACGCGGTCGTTGCCGCTGAGCCGATAAAAGCCGGGGTCCCAAATAGTCTTCTGCTGGGTCACCGTATCGCTGTCCAGACCGGCAATGGCCATCATCGGCTTAATGGTAGATCCCGGGGGATACTGTCCCCGAAGTGCACGGTTAAACAGCGGCAGATCGCGGGACTCGCGCAGCTCGCGATAACTCTTGCTATCGATGCCCGTTACGAAGCTGTTGGTGTCGAAGCTCGGTGCACTGGCAAGCGCCAGGATACCGCCCGTTTTCGGCTCAATGGCAACGATAGCGCCTCTCCTCCCTTCCAGAAGCTGCATCGCCAGCGCCTGCAGTCGTATATCGAGGTGTAGTCGCAAGTCGTCGCCCGGCACCGGATTCAGTTTTTCCAGAACCCGAAGCACCCGGCCCCGGGCGTTGGTTTCGACATTCTGATAGCCAACGGTGCCGTGCAGAATGTCCTCGTAAACATCCTCCACGCCCAATTTGCCAATGTAGTTGGTGCCGGCGTAGTCGACAGGGTCGACATTACGCAGCTCCTGCTCGTTGATTCGACCAACATAACCCAGCGCGTGGGCCGTGAGTTCGGCATGGGGGTAATAACGCACCAGTTCAGCATCTACTTCGACGCCAGGCAAGGTGTGACGGTGAACCGCCAACCGAGCAATTTCATCCTCGGTCAGGTTGTAACGCAGAGGTATTGGCTCAAAAGGACGACGGTATTCCTTTACACGTTTACGGAACCGCTCAGCGTCACTCTCAGGTATGCCTATTAGCTGGTCCAGGCGACCCAGAACACCGTCTATGGATTCAACCCGCTCGGGCACAATGGTCACGCTGAAGACGGGACGGTTCTGCGCCAGCAACTCGCCGTTACGGTCGTAGATGAGACCACGGGTGGGCGGAATAGACTGGACCTGAACCCGGTTTTTGTCCGAAAGGGTGGTATAGGTCTGATGCTGTACCAACTGGAGATAATAGAAGCGCCCCACCACTATGCTGGTCATCACGAGGACGACAGCCATGCTGATAACCGCCCGGCTCCGGAATAGCCTCCGCTCCGATGCGGTATCTTTGAAGGTGCCCCACATTAACGTATTCTCGCGCTTGATCCTGATTTAACCGACGTGTTTCATAGGTGACTGGTCTGTAGAGCGTTGCCGCAGCCGGGCAGTGTAAAAACGCCTGTTGCGCTAACGGTGATACGGATGGTTGCGGGTAATCGTCCAGGCACGGTAAAGCTGTTCGGCGACCAGAACCCGCACCAACGGGTGCGGCAGGGTCAATGTCGAGAGCGACCAACTCTGGGCCGCCCGGTCCCGGCAAGCCGGGGCGAGGCCGTCAGGCCCACCGACCAGCAGCGCCAGGTTCTGGCCCTGCATCTGCCAGCGCTGCATCTGTTCCGAAAGCGTTTCGGTGCTCCAGGCTTTGCCAGGAATGTCCAGTGCGACAACCCAGTCATTGTCATGCACTGCCTGCAACATGAGATCGCCTTCTCGTTCAACCAGTCGGGCGACATCAGCATTCCGACCCCGTTTGGCCAGGGGAATCTCAATAAGTTCCAATGGCATTTCCGGGGGCAGGCGGCGCGCATATTCCCTGAAACCTTCATTAACCCAGCCGGGCATTTTCTGCCCAACTGCAATAAGTTTCAGTCGCATGCATTACCCAGCCCAGCCCATGCTCCCCAACCGAGCGGGCCCGATTCACTCGTTTCCAAAATAGTCCTCACGCACTGCCCCCGGGGCCGGAGCATCTCTCCAGAACCGCTCAATGTCATAAAATTCCCGTGTCGCCGGGAGCATCACGTGCACGACCACATCCCCCATATCCACAAGCACCCAGTCGCTATTGGCCCCACCTTCGACACCAGGCGCGCGAATGCCACGGGCCTTGGCCGAGGTGACGACCTCTTCAGCAAGAGAGCGCACATGGCGATTGGAGGTACCGGATGCGATGATCATGAAGTCCGTGACACTGGTGCGATCACTCACATCTACCACGGAAATATCCCGTGCTTTGAGGTTCTCCAGGACTTCAATGACGAATTCTTTCAGTTCCTGCGCTTGCATAGATACCTTTGAGCCCCTGTCTGGGCGAATGGGATAAGAATCACTGTTTAGTGTAGAGCGAATGGTCGCAGATATAGCGCCAGACCGCATCGGGAACCAGATAACGCGGCGATCGTCCCGAAGCTACCCGGGCGCGGATGTCAGTCGCCGAGATGTCCAGCAAAGAGAGAGTCAGGGGCAGTATCCGTCCCGCCCGTTTTTCGGTGAGCGCACCTGCGCGCTCGGCGCGCCTCGTCGACAGCAGGTGCTCGGCTTCAGTTCCCGGACCGACACGGTATCCCGGGCGCTGAACGACAATGATATGGGCCAACTCAAGGATTTCCCGCCAGCGGTGCCAGCGATCAATCGCCATGAACGAATCGGTACCCACGGTCATGGCTAATGGCGCATCGTCGCCGATCTCTTCCCGCATCTGAGCCAGCGTGTCAACTGACCAGGAGGGCTCGGGGCGTTCGATTTCCCGGGGGTCCACTTCGAGCCTCATCTCGCCGTCGATCGCCAAAGCCAGCATCTCACAACGCTGTCTGGCGCTGGCCCCGGGATTTGCACGGTGGGGTGGTACGTGACAAGGCACAAGATGAACCTGTGCCGTCCCCGACAACTGGGCTTCGAGCGTTTCGCGCAACTCAACCGCTACCCGCAGATGACCGTTGTGGATCGGATCGTAGGTCCCCCCAAACATCACGTGCAACCCCGGCACTTCGAAACTCATCGACGGATGTGGCCGTCGCCGAATACGACGTATTTTTGCGAGGTCAGTCCTTCGAGCCCGACCGGGCCGCGCGCATGGAGCTTATCAGTAGAGATGCCGATTTCGGCCCCAAGGCCATACTCGAAACCATCGGCGAACCGCGTCGACGCGTTGACCATCACCGAAGCCGAGTCAACTTCAGCGATGAATCGACGTGCACGGGTGTAGTCCTCGGTAATGATTGAATCTGTGTGCTGTGAGCTGTATGTGTTTATGTGCTCCATGGCTTCATCCAGGCCATCAACAATCTTGATCGCCAGAATCGGTGCCAGGTATTCCGTACGCCAGTCCTCCTCGGTCGCGGCCTTGATTCCGCCCAGAATCGAACGCGTCTGCTCACAACCCCTCAGTTCGACACCCGCGTCTGAGAATGCATGCGCCAGACCGGGCAGCACGGCTTCGGCAACAGGCGCGTCGACCAGCAAAGTCTCCAGCGTATTGCAGGTACCGTAGCGTTGTGTTTTAGCATTGACGGTGACCCGATGAGCTTTATCCGGGTCTGCCGATCGATCAATGAAAACATGGCAGATACCGTCCAGGTGTTTGATCACCGGTACGCGAGCGTCACGACTGATGCGTTCGATCAGTCCCTTACCACCCCGGGGCACTATAACGTCCACATACTCAGGCATGGCGATCAGATGGCCTACCGCGGCACGGTCCGTGGTCTCAATGACTTGCACCGCATCCGCTGGCAGGCCCGCAGCCTTAAGACCTTTCTGGACGCAGGCCGCTATCGCCTGGTTCGAGTGAATCGCCTCCGAGCCGCCGCGCAAAATGGTGGCGTTACCGGACTTCAGGCAGAGGCTGGCAGCGTCAATGGTCACGTTGGGTCGGGATTCATAGATGATACCGATGACGCCCAGGGGCACACGCATGCGCCCGACCTGGATACCGGAGGGCTGAAACGCCATATCCGAGATGACCCCGACCGGATCAGGCAGAGCAGCGACCTGTCGCAGGCCCTCTATCATGCTGTCAACACGGGCCGGTGTCAGCTCAAGCCGGTCCAGCATCGCGGCATCGAGGCCGTTCTCCTTTGCCTGCGCCAGATCCCGTGCGTTCTCGGCCTCCAGTTCAGACCGGGCGTGATCAAGCGCGTCCGCGATGGCCAGTAGTGCCGCATTCTTGACACCACTATTGGCGCGTGCAACTGCCCTGCTGGCGGCCCGGGCCCGACGCCCGACGCCCTGCATATATTGCTCGATATCCATAAGAATCCTTCGGTGCCTTCAAGTTTTGCCTGATTCTGCTACTGACCGGTTGTGAACAACGGGGCCGGACCGTTTTATCGTGGACTTTTCGTGTTTTCTGCAGCAGCCTTATGCTTTCCTTGAGCTGCAGTTGCATGCTCACTGGCCTGGACCCGACCGTGCCTGAAGTATTATACCTACGCTGACACGGAATCCGAACCAGACATTTCACGCCGGCTACAGGAGTCACGCATGGTCGATGTCGACGACCGCCGTCCGATCGGACACCTGCTACAGTTCTGTGCGCTGGTTTTGCTGGTTTTCGCCACGACGCTGGTGGCTTCCGGCCACTTTCTGAGTGGCCTTACCTCACTTGCGTTGGGCTGTACGGCCGCACTCGGCTGGTTCGCCAACCGGTCGTCTTCGTCATTCTGGGGGCTCGCATTGGCTCGTGCCGCGAGCATTCTGGTGGCTGGGCTGGGTCTGAGTGCGATTCTCGGCTGGCAACCGGAACTGGTGTTCTGGACCCTGCTTGTGCCCCTCTTTTTCTTCCTGGTCTGGCCTATCAGGTGGGCATTGGTTCTGAACCTGGTTTTTGTCACCGGCGCCATGCTTCTTGCCGCTCTTGAGCCGAAAGGCCTGGGTGCGCTGCGGCATCAGTTGGTGCCAACGCTTTTGCTCGTGGCCTTGCTGACCGGTCTGTTTGTGTATCTGCGAGAAGTCAAGGTAAGGCAACTGGCGCCCTTGCGGCGAACGGATACCTTGACCCTGGCTTCCACTCAGGAGCATTTGCACGCTGACCTGCACACCGAGATCCAGCGCAGCGAGCGCGAAGGGACCGCGCTCGCCGTAGTTCATCTTGCGCTCGATCCGCAAGACACGCCGCTTCCCACGGCCGATCAAAGCGCGCTATTGCGCCAACTGGGCCGGGTGTTACACCAGGAGTTACGTACTTTCGACAGCTACTACAGAATTGACGAGAGTGGTTTTTTGCTGATCCTGCCCTGTCTTGAGACCGCAAGCGCCATGCGCCAGGCCGACAGCATCCGCCTGGTCGCGGCAAAGCTCATGGACACACACGCTCTCACCCTCCCGCTATCGGCCGGGGTGACTGCCCTGAACGTCGGCGACGATGCAGACAGCTTGCTGGCGCGGGCGAGCGAAGCGCTACGACGGGTCCAGGTGAGCGGCGGCAACCGCACCCAATCCTGGGCCGGACGGGATGTCCAGCGAGAAGACGAAGGGGCTGAACGGTGACCGAGACGCGCTTGCGCACACGCATCCATACGCTTGCTTATGCATTGTGTATTCTTGCCTTCTCCATGCTGGCTTACCTCAACCTACTCTATGGCTTCTACCGGTTCTTCTACGCCGCGCTTTTCTTGGTTGCCCTGGCGGCGGGCGGCATAGGCTACACCCTATGGGTACACCGCCAGCAATTGTCAGCAAGCGGCCACGGTCTGATTCTGGGGTTGATGGCTGTCGTCGTACTCGTGCTCAACCTGAGCAATCCGCAGCTCGCCAGCTTCTGGATTTTTCCGCTTATTCTGTTGGCGCTTCTTCTTTTGCCGCTTCACCGCGGACTCCTGCTGGCGGGATTGCTGATACTGCTGCAGGGAATAGCCATGCTGACCCAGGCCCAAGGGCTGCTGGCTATCGCAAGTTTGCTCAGCGCGCTTCTTTTGGGCGCAATGGCTGCGGTCTTTGCCTATCGTTACCACCATCACGCCCGCTGGGTGGGCGAGTTGACTACCACTGACCCTGTAACCGGTGCTTTCAACGAACGATACTTCGACGAGACCCTGCGGCGGGAAATCAGCCGCTCGGAGTCGACCGGCCACCCGCTCTCATTACTCCACCTCGCCATTGACTACTATGGCGAACTGGAGGCCCTGCATGGAGAGACTTCCCTTCACCCGCTGCTTGAAAAGGTCAGCGATGCGCTTCGGGATACCATCCGCGCCGGCGACAGCCACTACCACCTGGGCCGTGGGGAGTTCCTACTACTCCTGCCGTTTACGCCTGAAGAAGGCGTAAGAGTCATCGCAGAGAGAATTCGCCGTGTCGTGGCCGAGGGTACCTGGCCCATTGTCGAGTCGGCCACGGCATGCCTTGGGGGCGTGTCCTGGCACCCGGGCGATCAGGCCCCTGAGGAGCTTGTAGCCAGCGCCAGCAGAGCACTGGAAGAAGCACAGCGACGTGGGCACAATCGGGTCTACCATCTCGACCCGTTCACTTCGAGGTCCCAGCCTCAAGCTGATGGCAGCCCAGCTCAGGGATAGGCTGTCAACAGAAAGGATACCCTCTAAAGTGGAAGACTGGCTTAACACGCTCAACAATTGGCTGGCGGCCAACCCAGGCTGGATCAACGCCGCGATTGCCGGCACAGCGATGCTCGAGTCGCTGGCGATTGCCGGCCTGGCGGTGCCCGGGGTGGCAATGCTATTCGTGATCGCTGCAGTAGCGGGCACCCACGAACTGTCAGCCTGGGCTGCCATGGCCTGGGCATGTGTCGGCGCCATCGCCGGGGACAGCGCCAGCTTCTGGATAGGCCGTTACTTCAAGGATCGACTGCCCAGCTTATGGCCTTTCAGCCGCTATCCCTCAGCACTCGAACGTGGGGTCGGCTTTTTTCAGCTTCATGGCGGCAAAAGCGTCGTGCTGGGCAGATTCATAGGGCCGATCAGGCCGATTATCCCTATGGTAGCTGGCGCGTTCGGGATGGATGGTCGCCGGTTCGGCCTGTTCAATGTGGTTTCTGCGCTCGGCTGGGCGCCGCTTTATATTCTTCCGGGCTACCTCGTCGGTGCGTCGCTGGCGCGGGACCCCGACCTTCCACCACACTTTTATCCTATCCTGGTCCTGGCGCTTGTTGCCGTCAGCTGCCTGCTCGCGCTGTTTTTCCGCCTCCATCTCGGTTTGTTGCCCCAGGGACGCCTGTACAACGCAACCGAAAAATACCTGCGCCGCCATCCCCGTGCCTTCGCGCTATGGTCAGCACTGGCCAGGCCACGAGGAAAAACCCGGGAGTTTCCGCTGCCATCTATTGTGCTGGCGGTGAGTGCGCTTGCCCTTTTTGCATTCTGGACGCTGATTGTCATAAAGACTTCCTGGCTGGACAATTTCAACATCGCGACGATGGAGTTTTTTCAGGCGGCACGGTTCCCGCTGCTTGACCCCCTATTTATCGCCATTACCCTGAGCGGCGACGCTCTCTTGCTAGGGGCAGGGTTCGCGCTGTTTGCGGGCGGTCTCTTCTGGGCAGGACATCGGGCGGCGGCTGTGCACGTAGTCTTGGCGGGTGTGGCCACTACCCTGCTGACCACGGGACTGAAATACGGTCTGTTTCTGGCACGGCCCGAAACCGTCGACCTTCCACCGGTCACGCCGGCCTACCCCAGCGGGCACAGTAGTGGCGTCACGGTTCTCTATGGCTTGGCCGCGGCCTTTATCGCCCAGGAATTTCCGCGTCGACAGCGCTGGAAGATTTACGGGGTTGCGGCTCTGCCTATTTTCCTGGTCGCACTAAGCCGGCTGTACCTGGGCGTTCACTGGTTCAGTGACACCGTTGGTGGGCTGCTGCTGGGGTTGGCAGTTTGCGGCATGGTGAGAGTCAGCTTCAGTCGCTACGACCGCCACCCGCTATCACTGAAGCGGCTGCCGGGCGTTGCCTTGCTGATCTGGCTCCTGCTCATTTTTGGCTACAGCACTTTCCGTTGGCAGGAGGCTATCGCGCGCTACGCGCCCCTCGCAGGGTGAGCTGGCGTTATCAGACGATGTGTGTAGCGATGGCCCACTGCATGGGGACTCAGGCCCGCAAACCGCTCGGGCTCCGGAGGCTTCCTACGACGCAAGCACCCGATGTCATTCCATCTGCTGGATGATGCCGAGCAGAATACCCAGGCGTTCAAGCGGATTGGTGAGCTCGACCATGCGCTGTTTTTCGTGTTTATCGATTGGCAGCAACTCTGTAAGTCGCCAGCCTACATCCCGGCAATCGGTGTAGTCGATCCGCATTTCCAGCTCTTTCACGACCGGATGCTGTGCCAGCGCCCGCAAAACCGAAACCAGCTCCTCGTACTCTTCCGTAATTGCATGCTCGGGCTCTTCCATAAGCCATTCCACTTCACCGATCTGCAACCCGTCAGCCTGTTTCCAGGACTTGATGACCACGACTTTACCTTCGCCTTCGACCGTGATCCCGAGAAGGCCGTTTTCGAGCTGGCGGAAGTCGACAATCCGTACGTAGGTACCGATGTCGTAGAACTCCGCGTTCGCGTCCGTCTCTTTCTCGCCCTTGAGCATGACGATGACAAAGCCACGATTGGTCTTCATACACTCACTGAGCATATCCAGATAGCGCGGCTCAAAAAGCTGAAGTGGCACTCGACCGCGAGGCAACACAACGGAATTGAGAGGAAACAGCGGTGTCTTCATTCTTGCTCCATGCCTGCGATGTTTAAGGCGCCGGAGGCTACCGGCACTGCCACGATAACCTGAAACGCCTGGGAACCGGAAAATCAGACGCCCTGTCAGGCCCGATGTCCGATCAAACCGAACCCAACCAAACCGGGCCCAACGAAACAGACCCAAACAAAACGCCGCCCAAAGCCACACGATACTCTGGACAACGGGACCCCCGGAATGGCACGTTGCCCCAGGAGGCACGATACTCTAGTTGGCCCGATACTCTAGTTGGCACGATACGCTAACTCGCACGTTACCCTTCGCCTGGAATGCGATCGATGTATGCACCTGACCGCAACCAGCAACAGGCATCAGTCCGCAGGGAGGAGGCTTGACCAAAAATCCCGAGGAGCCGGCGTCCGACCAGGACCTGAGCCAGATACCCCTTACTCCGCTGCCAGCGGGCTTTCGTCCGGCGAAAAACCGTTACCTGCGCGCCCTATTGTTACTCTGCGGCTGGGTTGCAGTCATACTCGGCGTCATTGGTATTGCCCTGCCTCTACTGCCAACCACCCCTTTTCTGCTACTGGCAGCCGCCTGCTTCCTGCGCAGCTCAGGCCAATTTTATGGATGGCTGGTGACGCACCCCCGCCTCGGACAGTATCTCGCCTATTATCTCGACGGTGCAGGTATGCCACTGAGGGCAAAATTTTACACGCTGGTACTGATCTGGAGCACGATGGCACTTTCGGCATGGTTTATGAACACGCTCTGGCTCACGGCTCTGCTGTTGACCACCGCGCTCTGCGTTTCGTTCTACATTGGCCGACTTCCTGTCAGAAAAGCCCCAGCGACCAAAAGGTAAGGATTATTCACTTTCGAGCTCGGGCTGCCCTGACAGGATGAGTTTTACCGACTCTATCTGCTCCCGTGCCGCGAGCAGAACCCGTAGACTTTTTTCGGGTGTCAGTGCGCCGAGGCGGCCGAACGCGGGCACATCGGAAAACACAGGAAGCTCGCCGCCCTTCTGCTGGCTTATCAGTGCATGCATCTGTGCAATCAACACCACATCGACCAGCCGGGGCTCATCACTACCTGTATCGAATAGCCACTGCCCGGCCTGTTCGGCTGTCTCGCAGACTGATTCAGAAAACCCCCAGTGGCGGAGGATTGCCCCGCCCACTTCGCCCTGAAGGGCTTCAACTGCCGCCGCCAGCTCAACTTCGTCTGCACAGAGGCTGGGAAAGCGCTCGGCGTACTGTATGACCGGAATGGCGCCGATGCCGTGTAACAGACCCGCCAGCATCGCTTCCTCCGGATTGATACCGGGGATTGCCCGGGCCAGAGCCCAGGAGAGCGCCGCTACCTCGCGAGTATGCTCCCATAGACGGTCCATAGCCCGCAGCAGCAGAGGTTTATCAGTATGGAACAGTTCCCGTAGCGCAAACACGGTGACTAGCTGCCGCGTTGTGTCGAGGCCCAACCGGACAATAACGTCGCGCAGAACGGTGGTTTCACTGAATCCGCGAAACACCGCGCTGTTTCCGGCCTTGACCAGCTTGGCCGCCATGGCGGGGTCTGCATTAATCACCCGGGCGATATCGTCAGCTGTCGAGTTTTCCTGGTCTGCAACCCGCCGCACGCGCCAGGCGACATCGGGCAGGCTGGGGAGCTGCAGGCGGTTGGACTGAAGGTGACCATGGATAGTCGTTAGCACCGCGTAGAGGGGATCCTCGGACGCTGTGACCTGCAGCTCGTCGCCGTCGCGCACGCCCGGCGCCTCCCGCAGCAGCCGGTTGAGCTTACCGGTTTCAATCTGTAGCACCTGACAGTCGGACAGCGTTCTTATGGGACCCTGCAAGGCGGCCGAGTCGATCACGGCATGACTGTCCTGGGCATCAACTGTAACCAGCTCACCGCTGGCATTCATCGTCGTCAAAGCGCCTCTCAGCAGGAAGTAGCTGCGGCCTTCGTTCCGCTCCGGGTCGACCAGAATGTGGCCAGCCGGGACGTGCATCTGCTCTCCCCGCGCTGCAACCAGGATGCGCTGGTCTTCGGTCAGTCGGTCAAGCGGACGATAACCTCTCAGTTGACGGGATAGCACCGAGAGTGTGACTCGCTCGCCGGGACGCGGTGTTTGGACCATCAGGGAGAAAACCTTATTGAGGCCGGAAGTCCGGGTGGATAGTGTTTCAACGTCAAGTCGTCTTCCTGACGACGGGCCGCAAAGTGTAGCACGACCACCGCCGCGCATTACCCCCTCAACCGCCTGTATGAACAGGCGTTAACCGGAATGGCAATTCTGCTATGATGGCCGCATTCTGCGCCGCAGCTGCGTCCTGTTTTTAATCCGGACTGCCGATAACGCGCGCGCCATCGGACTTCACGATCTACCGCTGACTGAGAGAACACCCCCGCCATGGCCAAGTATCGCTCCTCCACCACCACCCAAGGCCGTAACATGGCCGGCGCCCGGGCACTGTGGCGCGCAACCGGAATGAAAGACGGTGACTTCAGCAAACCCATCATAGCAGTCGCCAATTCATTCACGCAGTTCGTACCGGGCCATGTCCACCTCAAGGACCTGGGGCAGATGGTTTGCCGCGAGATCGAAGCGTCTGGCGGCGTCGCCAAAGAATTCAATACCATTGCCGTGGATGACGGCATCGCCATGGGGCACGACGGCATGCTCTATTCGCTGCCGTCCCGGGACCTCATAGCCGACTCGATCGAATACATGGTCAACGCCCACTGCGCCGACGCCATTGTCTGCATATCCAATTGCGACAAGATCACACCGGGCATGCTGATGGCCGCCCTCCGCCTTAACATACCGGCCATTTTCGTGTCGGGCGGGCCAATGGAGGCTGGCAAGACCAAATTGTCAGCGCACAAGCTCGACCTTGTTGACGCCATGGTAGTCGCGGCAGACGACACCGTATCCGATGAGGACGTCGCTGAAATCGAGCGTAGTGCCTGCCCCACCTGCGGATCCTGCTCGGGCATGTTTACGGCCAATTCCATGAATTGCCTCATGGAGGCGATTGGCCTGGCCTTGCCTGGCAACGGCACCATCCTCGCTACCCATGCCGACCGTCGCGAACTGTTCCTGCAGGCGGCCCGGCAGATCGTGCTGAATGCACAGCTGCATTACGAGCGCGATGACGACAGCCTGCTGCCCCGCAGCATCGCCAACCGTCGTGCGTTCGAGAACGCCATGACCCTGGATATCGCCATGGGCGGCTCGACCAATACAATCCTGCACCTGCTGGCGGCGGCGCAGGAAGCCGAGGTGGGTTTCACTCTGGCTGATATCGACCAGCTGTCACGAAAAGTACCCCAGCTCTGCAAGGTAGCACCCAACTCCCAGAAATATCACATTGAAGATGTTCACCGCGCCGGTGGCATCATGGCAATTCTGGGCGAACTGGACCGGGCCGGCCTGCTTCATACCGACATGCCGACTGTGCACAGTGAAACCATGGCCGCGGCCCTGAAACAGTGGGATATCATGCGCGAGCCGGACGCCAGTGTAGTGCAGATGTATAAAGCCGGTCCCGCCGGCATCCCCACCCAGGAGGCCTTCAGCCAGTCGACCCGCTGGCCGAGCCTCGATGGCGACCGCGCAACGGGCTGCATCCGCTCCCTTGAACATGCCTATTCCCGGGAGGGAGGCCTGGCCGTCCTCTATGGCAACATTGCCACCGCGGGGTGCGTCGTAAAAACTGCCGGGGTGGATGATTCCATTCTGGTCTTCGAAGGTCCCGCCCGTGTTTTCGAAAGCCAGGACGCGGCGGTTAGCGGGATACTCAACAATGAGGTCCAGTCCGGCGAGGTCGTGATTATCCGTTATGAAGGGCCCAAGGGCGGACCCGGCATGCAGGAGATGCTCTACCCGACCAGCTACCTGAAGTCCAAAGGGCTGGGCAAAGCCTGTGCTCTGCTGACGGACGGCCGCTTTTCCGGCGGTACCTCCGGGCTGTCCATAGGTCATGCGTCACCCGAGGCAGCGGCCGGCGGCGCAATCGGGCTGATCGAGAGCGGCGACCTTATACGGATCGACATTCCCGGCCGTTCTATCAATGTGTTGGTGGACGATGCCGAGCTTGCGAGCCGTCGCGAAGCAATGAATGCGCGTGGCTGGGCGCCAGCAGAGATTCGGCAGCGTCGTGTTTCAGCAGCGCTCAAGGCCTATGCGATGCTTGCGACCAGTGCGGATCAAGGCGCTGTGCGCGACCTGACCAAACTTGACTCGCTGTAGCTGTGCATGCGCATTGGTGAGCGCCCTGGCATGCTAAGTCGCACCGGGCGGTTTGCGCCGCCCGACGTTCCGCAATTCGAAGCCTGAAGGAGATTTACCCCATGCCGGTCCACGAAATCCGCCATCCGCTGATCCGCCACAAACTGGGCCTGATGCGCCAGGTAGATATCAGCACCAAGAGCTTTCGCGAGCTGGCCCAGGAAGTGGGTGCACTTCTGACTTACGAAGCCACCAAGGATTTCATTCTCGAAACCTACACGATCAAGGGCTGGGCCGGACCTGTTACCGCCGAGCGCCTGGCGGGCAAGAAAGTCACAATCGTCCCCATCCTGAGGGCCGGCCTGGGAATGCTGGACGGCGTCCTCAGCCAGATTCCTGCGGCGAGAGTCAGTGTGGTGGGGCAGGTTCGCAACGAAAGTACGCTTGAAGCTGAAACATACATGGAGAAGTTGGTAGGCGAACTGGATCAGCGCCTGGCAATCATTGTCGACCCCATGCTGGCAACGGGCGGTTCGCTGGTATCGACCATTGACGTACTCAAGCGGGCCGGCAGCAGAGAAATACGCGCGCTGGTGCTGGTGGCTGCGCCAGAGGGCGTCAAGCGCGTGCAGGAGGCTCATCCTGATGTGACTATCTATACCGCATCGATCGACGAGCGACTCAATGACAAGGGCTATATTCTGCCCGGTCTGGGTGATGCGGGCGACCGCATCTTCGGCACCAAGCAAAAGGACAACTGATCCATGAGCGACCCGACTAAAGGCGCCACCTGGCGGCAGATTCTGGCAGGTTCGCAAATGTTGCTGGTGGCGTTTGGCGCGCTGGTATTGATGCCGCTTATTACCGGGCTTGACCCCAATGTCGCGCTTTTTACCGCCGGCGTAGGCACGCTGGTTTTTCACATGGTTACTGGCGGCCAGGTGCCGGTCTTTCTGGCCTCGTCCTTTGCATTCATAGCGCCTATTGTCGCAGCTAAAGCTGAATTCGGCCTGTCTGCAACGCTTGGTGGGCTTGCTTGTGCCGGTCTGTTCTACGTGTTTCTGAGCGGGCTGGTAAAGCTGAAGGGCACCGGCTTTATCGACCGCCTACTTCCGCCCGTGGTTATCGGGCCCGTCATTATGGTAATCGGCCTCGGCCTTGCGCCTGTTGCTGCCAACATGGCCATGGGCAAGACCGGCGACGGCGCCGCCGAACTGGTCCCCTACACTACAGCGATGATCATTTCGATGGCTTCGCTGGCAACGACGCTGGTCATAGCCGTAGTCGGGCGCGGCCTGTTCCGGCTGGTGCCTATCCTGTTCGGGATCCTGACTGGCTACGTCCTCGCCCTGTTTTTCGGCGTGGTCGACGTCAGCCCGGTCACTGCAGCGCCCTGGCTGGCCATGCCAGCGTTCGTGGCGCCTACCTTTGAATGGGGCGCAATCCTGTTCATCCTGCCTGTCGCTATCGCTCCCGCGGTTGAGCACATTGGCGATGTGCTGGCCATCAGCACCGTGACCAAGCGCAATTTTATCCGCAAGCCCGGGCTGCACCGCACGCTACTGGGCGATGGCCTGGCCACATCCCTGGCCTCTCTACTCGGCGGTCCGCCCAATACGACCTACTCAGAGGTTACGGGGGCGGTCATGCTGACCCGTAATTTCAATCCCCGGGTCATGATCTGGGCTGCGGTCATCGCTGTAGTGCTGGCGTTTTTCAGCAAATTCGGCACCGCACTTCAGACCATTCCGGCACCGGTAATGGGCGGTATCCTCTGCCTGCTGTTCGGCTCTATCGCGGTGGTCGGTCTGAACACGCTTATCCAGCATAAAGTCGACTTGTCTGCCGCCCGCAACCTGGCCATCGTCGGGGTGACGCTCACGTTTGGTATCGGCGGCCTGGTGATGGGCACAGGCAGCATGGGGCTGCAGGGCATCGCCCTGTGCAGCATCACCGCCATAGTGCTCAACCTTGTTCTCCCCGGCTACCAGACCTGGCATCGCGACGAGAGCGAGTTCGCTGGGGAAGGCTGAGTACCGTCCCCGCACGGGATACATCGATGCGGGGCTTCCTCCTGCAAGTACCTTTTCCTTTCTCCCTCCCGCCCGATATCGTCGGGCGCTGCAAACTCGACCTAGCCGTTCAGAAACCCTGTGCTATCCTTTCTGAATAGTTAAAACCCAGTAATTTCGATCAACTAATAACCTTACCAGAAGCCCGGTACTGCTGTCGGTGGCCTCGCCTGCCCTCGCCCCCATGGAGATAGAAGATGTTGTCAAAGCGTTTAAAACCAATCGCTATTCTGATGCTGCTGCTTTTCCTAGCGGCCTGTGGAGGCGGCGGTGACGATGGCGTGTTTGGAACTGGCGGCGGCTCCGCTGGCGGAGACGGGGACGCTGCCGGCGATTTCGAGGGGCAGGTTCAGTTACTGACCAGCTCCCCTCGGGTTGGAACAGCCGACACTGAAGGAGTTGTCCTCACAGCGCTGGTCAAGGACAGCAACGGCGTGCTGATGGAGGAGGTGCCGGTTTCGTTCTCGGTGACGAACAACGGCGCCTTGCAGGTCACCCGCGGCACAACTGATGAGACGGGGTCTGCCCTTGCGGTAGTGACCGGTTCCGGTGATTACCGCAACCGCTCCGTAGCCGTCACAGCGACAGCCGGCGGCGCGAGCAGCACCGTAAACATTGACGTTGACGGGACCACCTTGACTATCGTCGGGCCGAACGTTGTTCCGGTCGGTGAAGAAGCAACTTTCATAATCTCGCTTGAGGACTCCGACGGCAATGGAATCGCCATGGAAAACCTCACCGTGGAAAGCGCTTTGAATACTACCTCTGCGACTGTGTTAAGCACCGACGCCGACGGTACGGTGACGGTCAAACTAATTGCCGGTAATTCTGGCACTGATACGCTATCAGTCAGCGCTTTAGACGGCTCTATATCGGCCTCCCAGAACGTTGAAATTTCGCCGGACAGTTTCAGGTTTACGACGCCGACAGCTGGCACAGAGATCCCGCTTGATTCAAGCGTTCCGGTCTCCCTGACCTGGCAGGTCGATGGCAGCAATGTCGACGACAACTCGAATGTTACGTTCTCCACCACCCGCGGAATTCTCAGCGGCGCCTCAGCCACTACTACTAACGGAACGGCTACGGTCAACATTCAGGCCAGCGACGCCGGCCTTGCCGTAATCACCGCTACAGCGGCTGGCGGGCTGTCTACCCAGCGGGAAGTCGAGTTCATCGCTACGGATCCTGAGACGCTGGAGGCAAAGTCAGCTTCTTCCCAACTGGCCATTGGCGAAAGTACCGAGATCACAGCTGTTGTCCGCGACGCCAAAAACAATCTGGTAAAGAATCAGACCGTAACCTTCCAGCTGACTGATATCAGCGGCGGCACACTGTCCAGCGGCTCTGCAGTTACCAACAGCCAGGGCATTGCCCGCACACGCTATACGGCCGGCCAAAGCACCAGTTCCAATGGTGGTGTAGAGATCAAGGCCTTTATCGCTTCTCTGCCTAGTGTAGAGGGCACGGTGAACCTGACTGTCTCCCAGCAGGCGCTGCGGGTTTCATTGGGCACCGGCAACGAGATCGAGGAGCCCAACAGCACCACCTACCGTAAGCCCTGGTCTGTGTTCGTCAGCGACGCGACTGGAGCACCGATCGCCGATGCCCAGGTAGAACTCAGCCTGCTCCCCATCTATTACTGGGAAGGCGAGTATGTTGCCGTAGCGTCAACCCCTGGTGGAACCCCCGACAAGTGGGCCAGATCAATATCACTGGTCAGCGGCGAAAGCTGCGTGGCGGAAGACCTGAACGGCAACGGCATCCTTGATACCGGTGAAGACGTGAACGGCAACGGCACTCTTGAGCCGACCAATCCTGGCACTGTGCCTGGCAGGGTCACCACGAACAGCGAAGGCTCCTTTGAGTTCGGCCTGAACTACCCGCAAAGTCACTGTAACTGGGTAGGCGTGGAACTCACGGCGAAGGTAGGCGTACAGGGCACGGAGACAATCAGCAGAGCCAGATTCACACTGTCCTGCCTCGCGGACGATCTCAACAACCTGGATATCGAGCCCCCTGGCGGAATAGTAGGCCTCTACGGTAATGCGTCCAGCTGTGCCACACCGGATTAATCAATAAGTGATCATGGAACCGGGGCCCTTGGGCCCCGTTTTTTTTGCGTTGCTGCCCTGCAATACTATAGCTTCGCTTCTTCGCGAGCCTCGCTCGGTGTCATCCCCGTCCAAGCCACAAACGCCCGCCGAAAATTAGACGCGTCGCTGAACCCCAGAATCTGCGCAATCTCCTCAACGCTCAGTACACCATCGCGAAGGTGCTCCAGGGCGAATTCCTTTTTAATCTCCGCAACCAGCTGTTTGTAATCGATGCCCTCCTCGTCCATACGCCGGTGGAGCGTGCTCACGCTCATGCTGAGACGTCTGGCCACTTCGGCCTGACTGAGAAAACGGCCCTGGCTCTGAAGACCCCGAATCCGGGCGGCAAGATCCTGCTGTCGGGTTTCCTGCTGGATCGCCGCGCAGCGCTTTTCAAAGATGCTTGAGGCCAATGTGTCGGCTGAGAGCAGCGGTAAGCTGGCCAGGCGATCAGGAATTACGAGACCATTGAAAGATTGTCCGAAGCTCACTGGCGCACTGAAGACGCCCTGATATTTCCCAACATGCGCCGGCTGTTCGTGGCGGAACCAGACTTCAAGCCCGCGGCTACGCCCGCTGAGAAGAAACTCGACCGAGGTGTAAATACTCGCCACCAGGAGCTCTGCAGTTAACCAGGGCATCTCCGGCAGCACAAAACTGGGATCGCATATCAGGTGGTGGTGCTCGTTACGGTGGTGCCAGGAAAACCGGGCCTGGGGGGCCTGCACCCGATAGTATTTCAGCAGTAACTGGAGCGCATGCTCCAGATTTTCACTGGCCATGGCCGCGTAGCCGAGGGCGCCGTGGCTGTTGATGTTGAGTCTCTGCCCGGTGGACAACCCGACAGCCGGATCGCTAGTTTGGTCAGCAGCCAGTTTTGTGATGGCATACAGCCGCGCCGGGTCGATGAGCGTCTTATCGTTCAGGTCGGCCTCCTTGAGGCCAGACTGCTCAAGCAACGTCTCCCGATCTGCACCGACTTCACAAAGCGAGTCAATCAGAGCGGCGATATAGTGGCCTTTCATAACAACTCAGGCTCCGCCCGTAACCGGTGCACTGCGTTTTTTTCACTACAGCGTTGCAGGAGAAGATGTCTCGTATCGAGCCTGTCTAGCATTGGCATAAGTTCCGCAGCAGCTTACCTGACAAAAAAAGACCTGCTGATAGAGAGTGAACCACCTTCCCAGGTTTGTCTACAAGTCTTAAATTGGGACAGTGCCAAACCCGCTCGGCTAGGGCCGCATGTTTCCGGCCATGTGAAAACTGGGGAGAACAAGAACATGACTGTAAACCAGACACCCGAAGTTAAAATCGAGACCCGCCACCTCAAGTTCGAGGTGGAAGAGGAGCTGAAAACACTGTGGCACGGTGGCGACGTCTTCAAGACCTGCTTTTTCAACGCCCTATCGATGCAGTTTCCAGAAGGCGAACATCAGTTCATACGCGCCGTTCGACATTACCGTGACCGCATCGAAGACCCGCGGCTGAAAAAGGAAATACGCGGTTTTATAGGGCAGGAAGGCGTGCACAGCCGCGAGCACAAGCGTTACAACGAAGCCCTACGACATCGCGGCTACGACATCGACGCCATGGACAAACGCTTCGAAAAGCACATGGCCTGGGTCAGCCGCCTGGGCCCGACCCGGCAATTGGCGGGAACCTGCGGCGCCGAGCATTACACTGCAGTCCTCGCCCATGGCATTCTCAGCAACCCGGACGTACTGACCGGGGCCTCGCCCGTGATGAAAGATCTCTGGCGCTGGCACGCCATTGAGGAAACCGAACATAAGGCGGTTGCCTTTGATGTCTACCAGCGCTGTATTGGCGACAACAATCTCAGGCGGGTCGTCTTTTTCTTCGTAACCTACAATTTTTTCAAATTTACCTTCCTCAACACCTGCACCATGCTCAAGGCCGAAGGTAAACTCTGGAGCTTGAAAACCTGGCTGGGCGGACTGAATTACCTCTGGGGAAAGCCAGGCGTCGTTCGGAAATGTGTACCCGCGTTTCTGGATTACTTGAAGAAGGACTTCCACCCCTGGCATCACGATAACCGGGAGCTTCTAAAAACCTGGGAAGACAAGTTCGACGCGGAGCTTTACCAGCAGCCCGCAAGGGCCGCAAGCTGATACCGGCCATTGCAGGCCAGATCACAAACGGGGGCATTGATGGAAGCGGCTTACAGTCGCCCCTGCCCTGCCCCCTCATCATCACGCCCTGTCATACACGACAAAACTGTAGTCGTAGCCATTATTATCGCTGGCGCCGTGGTCCTCTCGACTGACCTCGCGCCACTGATCCCAGTCCAGTTCAGGAAAGAAGGCATCACCCTCAATCTCAGCATGAACTTCGGTCAGGTACAGACGATCCGCGTCCGGTAACGCTTCGGTAAATATTTCCCCGCCGCCGATCACCATCACTTCGTCCACCCCATCAATTTCAGCCTGAGCTTCCGCGCTGCGGTATGCGTCGGCCAGGCTATGCAGTACCCGTACGCCAGGAAACTGCCAGGCGGCGTCCCGAGTGACCACGAGGTTAGCCCGCCCCGGCAAAGGCCGGCCAATTGACTCAAATGTCTTCCGACCCATGATCATGGGCTTGCCGAGGGTCGTCCGCTTGAAGTATTTGAGGTCCTCCGGCAGATACCAAGGTAGCTTGTTACTGCGGCCGATCACGCGGTTGCGGGACATCGCTACCATCAGTGCTTTGATCATTGTCGCCTCCCGGGTTATCCCGTCGTTTAGGTAATGCTATTGCCCTGTCCGGGTAATCCGTTGGCATCCGCGACCGCTGAAGGCTTTGGGCTAGTGTCCCGTCCGGGACACTAGACAGCAATCGGCGCCTTGATCCCGGGCAGCGGCTCATACCCCTCAAACACGAAATCTTCCAGTTCATACTCGAACAGGCTGTCAGGCTTACGTGCAATACTTAGGCTCGGAAGTGGCCGCGGTTTACGCGACAGTTGCTCGTAGACGATCTCGTCGGTCAAGTGGTTACTGTAGAGATGGCAGTCACCGAACGTGTGGACAAACTCGCCGACTTCGAGATCGCACTGCTGGGCAATCATGTGCGTCAAAAGCGCATAGGAAGCAACGTTAAAAGGCACGCCCAGGAACAGATCGGCACTGCGCTGATATAGCTGGCAGGAAAGTCTGCCCTCACTGACGTAGAACTGGAAAAGGCAGTGGCAAGGCGCTAGAGCCATACGGCCCTGGCGAACATTATCCTGGGGGCCGGCGGCCTCATCGGGCAGCTCGGCCGGATTCCAGGCCGATACAATCAGCCGGCGGGATTCAGGTTTTGTCCTGATCTGACTGACCACATCGGCGATCTGGTCCACCGTGCTTCCGTCCGGACACTGCCAGCTCCGCCACTGCTTACCGTAGATCGGCCCGAGGTCGCCATTTTCCAGCGCCCACTCGTTCCAGATACTGACCTTGCGCTCCCGGAGCCAATTATTGTCGGTAGAACCTTTGAGAAACCACAATAACTCGTAGATGATGCTACGAAGATGGACTTTTTTGGTAGTGACCAGCGGAAATCCACGACCAAGATCGAACCGCAATTGCCGACCGAAAACGGACCGGGTTCCGACGCCTGTTCGGTCGCCGCGATCAGTGCCGTTATCCACTACGTCCTGCATTAGTTCAAGATACTGTTGCATCTAACGGCCCTGCCTGCTTGATTTGGACTTTCTGCGTTGTTCGGGCGACTTGGCCTGCGTTGGCACTACAGGAGCTGGCTCAGGCACCCCCCGTCGATAGGCCAGAACCAGAAGAATAGCCCCCGCGAGTATCATGGGCACGGAAAGAATCTGGCCCATACTCATCCAGTCGAGCGCTACGAAACCGAGGTGGGCGTCCGGCTCGCGAAAAAACTCCGCGATGAAACGCAACAGCCCGTAACCCAGCAGAAAAAGACCTGATACAGCCATACGCGGCCGGGGCCGGGCTGAGAACCACCATAGAACAGCAAAGAGCAGCAGACCTTCCAGAAGAAACTGGTAAATCTGGGACGGATGCCGGGCGATGCCGTCGCCGGTTCCCGGGAACACCATAGCCCACGGCACGTCAGTAGGCCGCCCCCAGAGCTCGCCGTTGATAAAGTTGCCCAAGCGGCCCGCGGCGAGGCCCAGGGGAACCAGTGGCGCGACAAAGTCAGCCAGTTGAAAGAAAGTGATACCGAGGCGCCGGGCGAAAAGTACCATAGCCAGAATGACACCGATCAGACCGCCGTGGAACGCCATTCCGCCGGTCCAAACCATGAACAGCCAAAGCGGATTCTCAATAAACTTATCGAAATTGTAGAAGAGTACGTAGCCAAAGCGGCCGCCAAGAATGACACCCATCGCAATATAGAAGATCAGGTCTCCCACCTGGGCTTCATTCAGGGGAGACCAGGGCTTGCGCGCGCGTCGCGTTCCCAGCCACCAGCCCGCGAGAAAGCCGAACAGATAGGTCAGGCCATACCAGTGAATATCCAGGGGGCCGATGCTTATGGCTACAGGGTCAAACCGGGGATGTTGGAGCATGGGGGCCTCAGGCTAGCAGAAATCGGATCCCGATCAGGGTCAGTAACAGTGCGAAAGTCCTTCGCAGCAGAACCGGTGAAAGCCGGTGCGCCAGCAGAGCACCTAGCCGGGCAAATGGCACGCTTGTGAGCACAATACCGACCACAGCCGGTAAGTATACGTAACCCACAGCGTAAGGCGGCAGGCCGGGTTGACCTTGTCCGACGACCATATTGGCTAGAGCTCCCGCTACCGCAATCGGCAGACCACACGCGGCGGATGTCGCCACCGCATTACGCATACCGACGTTGCAATAGGTCAGGAACGGTACCACCAGGCTCCCGCCACCGATCCCGAACAAGGCAGAAGCCCAGCCGATGACACCACCGACGCCTGCGAGACCAGGCTTCGCAGGCGGGTTGCGCCCGGGAGTGGGTGAAAGTGCGAAGCCCATCTTGACGGCGATAACGAGCGTGAAGATACCAATAATGTTCTGCAGCATCGGGCCGCTGATCCCGGCAACAGTCAACACGCCGAACGCCGTGCCAAAAACAATGCCCACTGCCATTGGCCGAAAAAGATCCCACCGAACCGCGCCTTTGGCATGATGGGTCCGAATTGAGCTCAATGAGGTGAACACAATGGCGGCCAGAGAGGTTCCGACCGCCAGGTGTGCCATCACGTCGCCGCCCAGGCCCTGGGCCTGGAAGCTGAAAATCAGCACGGGCACGATGATTAGCCCGCCGCCAATGCCGAAAAGACCCGCCAGCACACCGGCGACGGCCCCCAGCAGCAGATATAGGAAAAACGCGGCTATCACAGTGATGATCCATCGCGGCACAAGCGCTGTATCATACACAACCCATGCCCTCAGTTCATGCAGGACGTCGTGGCCAACCGTTGAACGGCACCCGCACCGGCGGGATCATGGCGGCGGTCCACAAAAAGGAGTGGCTCCATGTGCCTTATTGCACTTGCCCTTGAACAACATGAGAAATTTCCGCTCGTTCTGGCCACGAACCGCGACGAAGTTCACGCCAGACCGACCGAGCCCATGCATTGGTGGCGAGACCGACCGGTGCTGGCTGGTCGCGATGGAGAGTCCGGCGGAACCTGGCTCGCACTGCAGGAGTCCGGCGCCCTTGCTCTCGTGACAAATTACCGGTCGGGCATCGCCGAGAGCGGAAAGCGGTCCCGCGGCGAGATTCCATTGGAGCTGCTGGAACAGACAGCCGAAGCCGAGAACGTCCGCGAGCTTTACCAGCGGCGAGGCGACTTCGGTGGATTCAACCTGATCACCGGTCGTGACCAGGACTGGTTCTACTGCGGCAGCGAAGACCGCGTGCCGTTGCGCCAACTGTTCAGGGGCCTGTATGGCCTCAGCAATCACCTCCTCCAGAGCGATTGGCCCAAAGTGATGCTCAGCCGTCAGCTAATGAGTCAGAGCTTGATTGCGGCCGGAGGCAACACCGCTGCCCTGCATGACGCTCTGATCGGCGCGTTCAGGGACGACCACAGACCCAGCGAAGCATTACTGCCCGACACCGGCGTCGGCCTGGAACTTGAGCGGTTTCTCTCGCCCCTTTTTATTGTCGGCGAGACCTACGGCACGCGTTCTACGACAGTCGTCACCATCGACCGCACTGGCGAGATACAGGTTTCGGAGCAGCGATATGGCCGCGGCGGCGTTGCTGTAGGCCGGCATAACTTTGTGTGGCAAGCTGCTGGTTGATCCGCCGTCGAAGGTAACAGGGGCGAGGCACCTGTGTCGTAACAGACGCCAATCCCGGGCTTTGGATTTGTTATACTGCCACGCGGACTCCGCAACATCGCCTCCAATACGAACAAAGGTCTCTCATGAAGCAGGAAGAAGTAACCTTATCCGATTTTGAGAAGTCGCTGGATGAGCTTGAAGAACTGGTGCGCAGTCTTGAGCAGGGCGAGCTTTCGCTGGAGCAGTCATTGGCGGCTTTCGAAAAAGGCGTCAGGCTCACCCGCTCTTGCCAGCAGTCGCTCCGATCCGCTGAGCAGCGGGTTCAGCAAGTGGTCGTCCAGGATGATGGCACGATCACTGAAAGTGCTTTTGCTGAATCAGGCGCTGGCGGCTCAACGGATAGCGAAGAGACGACAGGCTGATGCGGTCCGAAGCAACCTTCGAGCGTTACAGGCAGCGCGTGCAGTCAGCTCTCGACGACTATCTGCCAGCCGTCAGCACTGAACCACAGCTGCAGTCGGGCCGACTCTATGAGGCGATGCGCTACAGCGTCCTCGCCGGTGGCAAAAGGTTACGCCCGGTGCTCGCGATGGCGACCTGCAAGGCCTTGGGCGGCGATCCCGAGAACGCGGTCCCCGCGGCGTGCGCACTGGAGCTTATTCATGCGTATTCGCTGGTTCACGATGATCTGCCTGCCATGGATAATGACGACTTGCGCCGGGGACGGCCAACCTGCCACATTGCTTTTGATGAAGCGACCGCCATCCTTTGCGGAGATGCGCTTCAGGCAATGGCGTTCGAAATCTTGGCCGATGCGCCCTCACTTTCAGCGCGTCAGCGCCTTGCCATGGTCAAAGAACTGGCGCGTGCTTCAGGTCATGCCGGAATGGTCGGGGGCCAGGCGATCGATCTCGATGCGGTCGGCAAGCAGCTCGACATTGCGGCGCTTGAACGCATGCATCGACACAAGACCGGCGCCCTTATAGAGGCGGCCACACTTTTGGGCGCCATGGCGGCGGGAAGTAGCAACAGTGCTCAGCTGGACAGTGCCCGCCGCTACGCCGCTGCGCTGGGACTCGCGTTTCAGGTTAAGGACGACATTCTCGACGTTGAAGGCGAAACTCATACGCTCGGTAAACAACGCGGAGCCGACGCTGACCGCAATAAACCTACGTTTCCGGCGCTTCTGGGCCTGGACGCGGCCCGCCAGCGTCTCGACAACCTGCACCAGGAAGCCTGCAGTGCACTCAAAAATCTGCGTGGTGAGACCTATCCACTGCAGGAACTGGCCGACTTCGTGGTCCACCGAAAGTATTGATCGCAGCAGAATCGTGATGCGTCACAAAGCCTTGTGCTGTTAGATTGTCGAAATCTACTGAATGGATTGGCCAAACCTGTACTGATTCAGTTCGCCGAACAGGCAGCAATGGTCGAGTGCTCCAGAAGCCCAACACTGCGCGCTCAGACGAGGCAGTTATCAGTTCATGCATGGGCGTGCCAGCTCCCTTATAATGGCATCGTTCAGCCGATGGCTTCCACGGGTGCTCGAATCAAAAACCAAAGGGCTCGCCAACGCGGCTCGCGAGTTATTACGAGAACAATGCAGGATACTTATATTTTTCAGGAGATTCCGACCCGCCGCCCCAATACGCCGTTACTGGACCGTATCGAGGCGCCGGCCCAGCTACGGGAAGTTGCGCCCGGGGCGCTGCCCCAATTGGCGCGCGAGCTACGCTCGTTTTTGCTTTGGAGTGTAGGTCAGTCAGGCGGTCACTTTGGTGCCGGGCTGGGGGTGGTCGAGCTGACGCTGGCACTGCATTACGTTTTCCAGACACCGGAGGATCGCCTGGTGTGGGATGTCGGCCATCAGGCCTATCCCCACAAAATTCTGACGGGGCGACGGGACGCACTGAGCCGTATTCGCCGCAAGCAGGGTCTTGCCGGTTTCCCAAAACGCTCAGAAAGCCCTTACGACACCTTTGGTGTCGGCCACTCGTCCACTTCGATCAGCGCCGCGCTCGGTATGGCTATCGCCGCCCGGCGCCAAGGCAGCACAAGGCGCAGTATTGCCGTTATCGGTGACGGTGCCATGACAGCCGGGATGGCCTTCGAGGCGCTGAGCCATGCCGGCCATGTGCACGCCGACATGCTGGTGATCCTCAACGACAACGACATGTCCATTTCCCAGAACGTTGGCGGTCTTTCAACTTACCTGGCGAAGCTGCTGGCGAGCCGCACTTATCATCAGGTTCGTGATGGCAGCAAAAAAGTTTTGTCCAGCGCGCCGCATTTAAGAGAGCTGGCACGCCGTACGGAGGAGCATTTTAAGGGCATGCTCGCCCCGAGCACGCTTTTCGAAGAACTGGGTTTTAACTATATCGGCCCGGTGGACGGGCATGACCTCCCACTGCTGGTCGAAACCCTGGAGAACATCCGCGAGCTTAAAGGCCCACAGTTTCTCCATGTCGTTACGAAGAAAGGTAAAGGATTTGCAGCTGCTGAGGCTGACCCCATTGGCTTCCACGCGATCAACAAGATCGAGCCGGAACCCCTGGTCAAGCCCCTACCCATGACCGACGAGCCCAAGCGGCTGAAGTACTGCAATATTTTTGGCCAGTGGCTTTGTGACATGGCCGCCCGCGACGAGCGGGTGCTGGGCATTACGCCCGCCATGCGGGAAGGCTCGGACCTCATCGCCTTCTCCCAGAGTTACCCCGACCGCTATTTCGATGTCGCGATTGCCGAGCAGCATGCCGTTACATTAGCGGCCGGAATGGCCTGCGAAGGGGCCAAGCCAGTGGTCGCCATCTATTCCACCTTTCTGCAGCGCGCTTACGATCAGCTGATACATGACGTCGCCATTCAGAATCTCGACGTACTGTTTGCCGTCGATCGGGCCGGGCTGGTGGGCGAGGACGGTCCCACCCACGCTGGCGCTTTCGACCTGAGCTTCCTTCGCTGCATTCCCAACATGGTTGTCATGGCACCATCGGACGAAAACGAAACCCGGCAGATGCTCTACACGGGCTGGCTCTACCAAGGGCCAGCGGCCGTCCGCTATCCGCGGGGCACCGGTCCGGGGGTGGAAATAGAAGCCACGATGACCGCATTGCCGCTGGGCAAGGGCCGGATCATACGGGAGCGTCAGGAGACGAAAGAGCAACGGGTTGCGATCCTTGCATTCGGCACGGTACTGACCGCCTGCCGGCAGGCGGCCGACACGCTGGACGCCACCCTGGCTGACATGCGCTTCGTCAAGCCGCTCGACCAGGAGCTGATCAAGCGACTGGCGAACGACCACGACTTGCTTGTGACTGTGGAAGAAAATGTGATCGCGGGCGGGGCAGGCAGTGCGGTGGCAGAGTTCATTAATCAGGCAGGCCTTGACACCAGGATTTTCCACCTGGGCTTACCCGATCGCTTTGTAGACCACGGCAAACACGGCGAACTGCTGGCGGAATGCGGGCTGGAGCCTGATGCCATTGAACAGGCGATCAGACAGCGCTTGCGCCCCGAGGCACGCCATCAGGTCCTGCCCCTGGCGAGATAGGCTTACCTCAGGCGGCCCGGCCGTCCCTCATATCGGGTCGTCGTCCTGGTGGGTCGCGAGCCAGTGGCCGAGCTTGGCCCGCTTGGTATCGAGGTAGCCTTCGTTGTGGGGGTTACGCCCGACCTGCAACGGTACGCGCTCCGTCACACTGATACCTAACATCTGTAGTGCATCGACCTTGCGCGGGTTATTGGTCATCAAACGGATGGCGCCGACCCCGAGGTGCTCAAGCATATCCTTGCACATGGAGTAGTCGCGCAGATCTGCCGCAAAACCCAGACGTACATTCGCTTCCACGGTGTCTGCGCCCTGATCTTGCAGGCGATAGGCTTTTATTTTGTTGAGCAGGCCGATACCCCGCCCTTCCTGACGCAGATACATCAACAACCCGCGCCCCTCCAGGGCTATACAGCGTAGCGCTTCCTCCAGCTGATAACCGCAGTCACAGCGCATGCTGAAAAGCGCGTCCCCGGTGAGACATTCCGAGTGAGTCCGTGCCAGGACGGGCTCACCGTCGTCCACGATGCCGAGGGAGAGCACAACGTGTTCCTTGCCCGTGGCGACCTCTTCAAACCCATGCATGTCGAATACGCCAAAAGGGGTCGGCAGGCGACAGCTCTGCACGAAACGAACGATCACTCAATCACCTCGTAGAATTCAGGACGGGAGCGGACGGGCATTCTAGCAGAAGCAGAGGTGCACGCCATTAAACAGGCATGCTCAGCCGTCACCCGGGCTCGTCGCATGCCAATGCCCGGAACGACCGCCCTTTTTCTCAAGTAGGCGGATCCCGGTTATCTCCATGCCCCGGTCCACGGCCTTGCACATGTCATAAACCGTCAGTGCCGCGACCGATACAGCCGTCAGCGCCTCCATTTCGACACCCGTGCGACCCGCCAGCTTGCAGCGCGCTTCAATCACCAGCCCTGTACCCCGTTCGCAACCATTCAACGTCACCCTGGTCGAGGTGAGATTGAGTGCATGGCACAAGGGGATAAGCTCGTGGGTTCTCTTTGCTGCCATAATTCCGGCGATACGGGCGGTCGCAAGGATGTCACCCTTGGGATGCTCGCCGGCAATGATCATCCTGAGCGTTTCCGGCTGCATCAGCACACGGGCTTCTGCATGGGCTTCACGCTCACTGACGTCCTTGCCGGTGACATCGACCATGCGGGCTGCACCGCTTTCATCCAGATGAGTGAACATGGGCAAGACTCAGGTTCCCTTTCGAAGCGTTATCAGAAGCGACCGCCTAAGATCGTGCACCAACGGCAGCACTTCCTGGCTCCCGCAGCCACGGTATCCACACATTGATTCATTTGTCTGTAACAAGCCACGCTGGACTCTCCGGAAGCCCTTACTGGACGCTAACGCCACCAGTGGCTGATCCCGGCGATACCCTGGCCCCCGTGCCCTATGCTGCTGGGGATATCCCGCAAACCAACCCCGCCCATGGCGTAGACCGGGCACCTGGCAGCCCTGACCCACCCACGAAAACTGTCCCACCCCAGCGGCTCGCGTTCAGGGTGGCTCGAGGTGGGGTTTAACGGCGACAGCGTAGCGTAATCTGCCCCAATCAGTGCCGCATGTGCCAGTTCAGCCGGGGAGTGACAGGATACCCCCAGCCACTTTCCGGCGGCTACAGGGCGCGCTTCAGACGCAGGCACAAAGCCCTGCTGTATCGAACTCGGTGTCCCCTTCGCAGACCGCACGTCAGGCAGTTGCCGGACTACAGACTGCGGCAGGTGAATCCCCGCAGCTTCAGGCAGCACCTGCAGAAGCGACGGCCCACCGTGTAACATCAACGGGATCCCGTGAGCCTTGCAGAGCGGCAAAACTTCATGCGCCAGCCGGAGGTAGGCTTCCACGGCAAGCTGAGGCTGTCGAAGGAGTAGACCACTTCGGCTCCGGACTGAGAGCGCGAGCGCCAGATTGCGTGAGATCTGACCGACATCATCAGACTCGCCTGTGACCAACCATTCTGGGGGCAGTCTTAAAGCACGAATTATGGGCCGATTCGCAACCGGGAAATCAGTATCGTTCAAGTCCTCGACGCGCATCCAGTTGACTGGCTGCCCCTCCAGACCGCGCGGGACGCCCTTGAAGTCCCTCACCCGCCAGACATCGAGCAATACCGACTTATCGCCGTAATCATGCTCAATCTGTATCAGCGGCTCCATCCCAACCGGGTCGGCCTCCAGCCCCACCTCTTCGGCCAGTTCCCGAACAAGCGCCGCGCGAACGGACTCTCCGGGGTCGACCTTTCCGCCGGGGAATTCCAGCAGGCCGCCCATGTGTTTCCCGGACGGTCGCCGGGCTATTAGTACGCGCGCTCCATCGGCAACCACACCAACCGCAACATGAACCGGCAACGCCCTATCAGGTCCGGTATTCGGCATTGATGGTGACGTAGTCGTGGGAGAAGTCACATGTCCAGACGGTCTCTTTCACAGCGCCACGACCCAGGTTCACCGTAATGCTGATTTCAGACTCGTTCATAACCGCCTGACCCCGCGCTTCGGTGTAGTCTTCAGCCCGCGCGCCGTTGTGGACAATGCAAACATCGCCCAAGTGGATACGGACAGCGTCCAGATCGAGGTTTTCAACTCCGGCGCGCCCGACCGCGGCAAGAATACGGCCCCAGTTCGGGTCCGACGCAAAAAGCGCAGTTTTGACTAGCGGCGAATGGGCAATGGTAAATGCGACATCCAGCGCCTCTTTGCGATCGCGCGCCTGTTCGACAGCTATGGTAATGAACTTGGTGGCGCCTTCGCCGTCACGTACCAGGGCCTGTGCGAGTTCCAGGCAAAGGGAATTGAGCGCGTCGCGAAACGCGATGAAACCAGCCCCGCCTTCGGCAATCTCTGGCACAGCGCTGCACCCGGTCGCAACTGCCACACACGCGTCGTTGGTCGAGGTGTCGCCGTCTACAGTCACCCGATTGAAGGAACGCTCAATTGCACCCGCCAGCAAGCGCTGCCAGAGTGCTGAGTCTATACGCGCATCGGTTGCAATAAACCCCAGCATTGTTGCCATATCCGGACGGATCATCCCGGCGCCCTTGCTGATGCCGGAAAGGTGGATCACTTCCTCACCGACCGCTACTTGCCGTGTCGCACCCTTGGGCAATGTGTCAGTCGTCATGATGCCACTCGCAGCAGCGGCCCAGCCATCGGCTTTCAGATCCGCCAAGGCCTCAGGAAGCGCTGCAGTCAATTTACTGACCGGCAGAGGCTCACCTATGACACCGGTGGAGAATGGCAATATCGACTCAACCGGAACGTCGCATGTAGCCGCCAGGGCAGCACAGCATGCTCTCGCATCTGTCATCCCGCGTTCGCCTGTGCCCGCGTTGGCGTTGCCGGTATTGATCAGAAGATACCGGGTCGCCGCAGCAGCCAGATGCTCACTGGCGACGCGTACCGGTGCGGCCCGGAATTGATTGCGTGTAAACAGCGCAGCCACTGCACTGCCCCTGGCAATCTCAAACACCACTACATCCTTGCGGCCGGGCTTCTTGATCCCGGCCGATGCGACGCCAATGCGCACACCATCAATCGAATGAAACTTGGGCAAAGGCCCCAGACCAACCGCCATTACTGAACCTTTCCATGACATTGTTTGTACTTTCTACCCGAGCCGCAGGGGCAGGGTTCATTGCGGCCAACTTTTCGCTCGTCCCGCATGAAGGGCTTGGCCTGCGAACCCGACGGTTTGCCCTGCCCTGAATCGGCTTCGTCCCGGCCTGAATCAGAGAGCTCGGAGCTTTCCTCATGGCGGGTTTCCGCCCGGGCCAGCTGGCGCTCCAGCTCCTCTTTACGGCGCTTCTCAACTTCTTCTATTTTTTCGCGGCTCTGAACTTTGACGTGGGACACCACCCGGATCACGTCAGTTTTTATGCTCTCAAGCATGGTTTGAAACAGCGCAAATGATTCCCGCTTGTATTCCTGCTTGGGATTCTTCTGGGCGTAGCCACGAAGATGGATACCCCGGCGCAGGTGATCCATATTCGAGAGGTGTTCTTTCCACAGCGTATCCAGTACCTGCAGGAAAACCTGCTTCTCAAAGTTACGGAAAGCATCGGTACCGGCCACCTGCTCTTTTTCCCGGTAAGCCTGAACAATCTCTGCCAGGATCCGCTCGCGCAGGTTATCTTCGAACAGCTTGGGATCATCCTCAAGCCACTGCTGGACTGGCAGCTTGACCGCAAACTCACTCTCCAGGTGCGATTCAAGGCCCGGCACATCCCATTGTTCCGGGATACTTTGGGGCGGGATGTAGTCGCTTACGGCGTTGCCGACGACTTCTTCACGGAGCGCGTCGATCATCTCGGAAATGTCGTCGCTGCCCATGATCTCATTGCGCTGTTCGTATATGGCGCGACGTTGGTCATTCGCGACATCATCGTACTCAAGCAATTGTTTGCGTATGTCGAAGTTGCGTCCTTCTACTTTGCGCTGTGCTTTTTCGATAGCATTGGAAACCATCCGATGCTCGATCGCCTCACCTTTTTGCATGCCCAGCGCCTGCATCAGATTCTTGACGCGGTCTGGCGCGAAGATACGCATGAGGTTATCTTCGAGAGAGAGGAAGAAGCGCGAGGAGCCCGGATCGCCCTGGCGGCCAGCGCGCCCCCTCAGCTGATTGTCGATCCGGCGTGATTCGTGCCGTTCTGTACCGATAATATGAAGGCCGCCTGCATTCACCACCTGGTCATGACGCGCCTGCCAGGTCGCCCGAAGCTTGGACATTTCAGCCTCGCCAGCCCCTTCCAGCGTCGCCGCTTCAGACTCCCAGCTTCCCCCGAGCACGATGTCGGTGCCGCGACCGGCCATATTTGTCGCGATGGTTACCGTGCCGGGCCGACCGGCCTGGGCAATAACCAGTGCTTCGCGGTCATGCTGTTTGGCGTTGAGGACGTTGTGCTCGATGCCCGCCGTTCTGAGAAGCTTGGACATCAACTCTGATGTCTCAATCGAGGCGGTACCCACCAATACAGGCCGGCCTTCCGCCGTGACATCCTTGATCTCATCGATGATGGCCTGGAACTTTTCTTCCTGGGTAAGGTAGACCAGGTCGTTATAATCGATGCGTTTCACGTCCCTGTTGGTCGGGATCACGACCACATCAAGACCGTAGATCTGACGGAACTCAAAAGCCTCGGTATCTGCGGTGCCGGTCATGCCCGCCAGCTTTTCGTATATACGGAAATAGTTCTGGAAAGTGGTGGATGCCAGGGTCTGGCTTTCAGCCTGGATCGGCACGCCTTCCTTCGCTTCAATAGCCTGGTGAAGCCCTTCACTCCATCGCCGTCCCGGCATTGTGCGGCCAGTATGTTCGTCGACAATGACCACCTGGCCATCGTTAACAATGTAATCCACGTCTTTCTGAAACAGATGGTGCGCTCGCAACGCCGAGTAGACATGGTGGAGCAAGCTCAGGTTGGAGGCGGAGTAGAGGCTGTCCCCCTCCTCCAGCAAACCTCGTTCACGCAGCAGGCGCTCGACTTTTTCGTGCCCGACCTCGGTCAGTTCTACCTGCTTGGACTTCTCGTCCAGAGTGAAATCACCCGTAGGCTCGCCTTCTTCTGGCGTTTCGCCTTCGTCAAGCAGCGGGACCAGTTTGTTGACCGCAGCGTAAGTTTTGGAGCTGTCCTCGGCCGCGCCAGAGATGATCAGCGGCGTTCGCGCCTCATCGATCAGGATCGAGTCGACCTCATCGACAATCGCGTAGTGAAGTGGCCGCTGGACTTTCTGCTCCAGGCTGAACGCCATGTTGTCCCGCAGATAGTCAAAGCCAAACTCGTTGTTGGTGCCGTAGGTAATATCTGCCGCGTAGGCCGCTTTCTTGGTTGCACCGTCCTGGCCCGCGACCACGACGCCGATGGTGAGGCCGAGAAAGCGATAGAGGCGCCCCATCCACTCTGCATCCCGGCTGGCCAGGTAATCATTGACCGTTACCAGGTGCACACCTTTGCCGGTGAGGGCGTTGAGATAGATCGGCAACGTCGCGACGAGGGTTTTCCCCTCACCGGTGCGCATCTCTGAGATGTGTCCTTCGTGGAGCGTTATCCCGCCAATCATCTGTACGTCAAAATGACGCATACCCAGCACGCGCTGGCTGGCTTCGCGCACCACCGCAAAAGCTTCTGGCAGAAGCTGGTCGAGAGTTTCGCCATCAGTCATGCGTTTTCTGAACTCGGCCGTTTTGGCCTGTAACGCCTCATCAGAAAGTGCCTGGAGCGCCTCTTCAAAACTGTTAATGCGCGTCACGACCTTACGCATACGCTTTACTTCACGGGCGTTCTTACTGCCAAAAAGACTCGTTGCAAGCTTAGTTAACATAACCAACTGATACTTTATTCGTTGACGTGCCCGACCGGGCTTGCTGTTCAGCCTGAGATCATCAGAACAACAGGGTCGGGAGCGAGGAATTAGGTACGAAGCAAACGGTGCCGACAGCAATTTCGGCAGGCGCCCTCGCTGAAGCGAACTAAAACTGTACCACTTTATGCTTCAGATCCCGGCAGCTATTCGCTGCCAGCGCGCGCTTTACTCAAGTAAAGACCCGCATTCTAACCCTATTCTGCGAAGGGGTGAAAGTTGAGGCCGGCAGGAAGCACGGGCAGCGCCGGAGTTACCGCGGAATTGACGCTGTCAGGCAGAGATGAGTCAGGGAAGAATCCGCCCCGGGCCGGTCGAACAGAACGGCGCGCTAATACGGGAGCCGAGGTGAAAGGTATTGCCGAGCGCTAGCGACTGGCTCGCTGGATGTATTTGACAGGGTCCTGGCTACGGCCGTTTTTAAGCACTTCGAAGTGGACATGCGGTCCCGTAGAGCGCCCTGTGCTGCCCATCAACGCCAGTACCTGACCTTTCTGAACAACATCCCCAACCGCCACCTTGATCTCTTTTGCATGGCCATATCTGGTGATGTGCCCGTCGCCGTGATCCACCTCAACCAGGTTGCCATACCCGTATCGCTCGGAAGCCCAGGTTACCACTCCTGCAGCCACCGCAATGACGTCGCTGCCGTCCTTGCCGGCGAGGTCAACCCCGTCGTGCCAGGTGCGTTTGCCCGAGAACGGGTCGGTGCGGTAACCATAATGTGACGACAACCAGCCCCAGCGAATCGGGCGGCCGGCGAGGAAGCGTTCGGCTTCAATATGCCGGTTCTCGAGGAGACGTCCCAGCAGTTCCAACTGATTCTCACGGTCAGTCATACGGGCATCCATCCGGGCCAACATGGATTCCAGATCGGGCGCAGTGAAGGATTCACCACCGGCGTCAACGTGGGGGCCGCCCACGGCGGCTGGAGACTCGAAATCAAACTCGCCATTGTCGAGCTTGGCTACGTCCACCAGGCGCTGCCCCAGTGCATCCAGCCGCAGAAGCCTGGCCTGCATCTCGCCCAATCGCAGGGTCAAAGCGTCTATCTGCTGATTGGCGTCAATTTTCAGCGCCTGCAAGCGTTCCCGCTGGCTGTCCAGCCGAGCCTGCCAGCTTGCTACGACGGTAGGTGACATGGCCTGGTAGTGCGCGACGCGTTCGGCAGCGACCCAATACCCGCCGTAGGCGCACACCCCGAATATGACTGCTACCGCTACAGCAGCCAGAACCAGCCTGGCGCCAGTAATGTGGAATGACCTGGACTGGCCGTGTCGACGGCCCACCAATATGATGTTCACAGATTCGTTGACCTCTTCCGTAGACCTGCAGATTTGGCAGGTGCTGAAACTCCGGGCATAGCCTCTGTGTTCGCGATGCCGCGCCTGTGGGGTTCAGGTTACCGCTAGGCCGCTCGGGCCTGACCACTGCGTCGCAGACTAGCGACACCGCTTCTTGATTGTAGTCTCCGGGCTACGCATAATCCGTTGAGATGCGTAACCTTTCGTAAGCAGTGCGACCGGCGGGAAGTGTAACACAGGTCCTCTCTGCCCGATCAAAGCCCCAAAACCCACGCCCAAGCGGCCCTTTTATGGCCCCAAAACGCCCGAAAACGCTGGACACTATCGAGAGCGACCGGCTTAACCAGCTATTCGCCGCGGCCCAGCGCAGAGCCCAAGAGGAAACTGAAGTACTCGCCTGCCTTCCCGAACAATTCCGCAAAAAATGTCGGTTCGGAGGGTTCAGCAATGGTGAACTGACTTTGGTCGTAGCCCACAGCGCGCTCGCGACCCAGTTGCGTTACCAGCAGTACGATATTCTGCAGGCGATACGCCAGGACGAACGCTTCAAGAACGCCTGGCGCATACGCACCCGCGTCGCTCCGCCTCATTTTCTACCTCCACGGCAACGGGTCAAACGGGCTCTGAGCAAAAAAAATGCCCGGCTCCTCGAAGAAGAAGCCGGGCATACGAAGGACGAAGGTCTTAGAGATGTTCTGTTAAAACTTGCGCGTCATCACCAGTAAGCGATGCGAACCACCCTGACACTTGATCGGTGAGATCAGGACGTGCAGGTGCTCAGGCGTGCGCTGCCAGGACAGGCTTAAGGTACGAAATAGGCGCTGTGGCCTCGTCCTCAAACGTGACGACTTCCCAGGCATCCTCTTCTTTAATCAGTTTGCGCAAGAGCTTGTTGTTGAGGTCGTGGCCCGATTTGTAACCCTGAAACTCGCCTATCAGGCTATTTCCCAAGAGGTACAGGTCCCCGATGGCGTCCAACACCTTGTGCTTGACGAATTCGTCGTCGTAGCGAAGGCCGTCTTCATTGAGAATCCGGTAGTCGTCAACCACGATAGCGTTCTCAACCGAACCGCCGAGCGCCAGATTCATAGACCGTAGCTTTTCGATGTCCCGCATGAAGCCAAAAGTGCGGGCCCGGCTAACCTCTTTCACAAATGACGTGCTGGAGAAATCTACCGAGGCGTACTGCGACCGCCCCTGGAAAACAGGATGATCGAAATCGATACCAAAGCCGACCTTGAAGCCTTCAAACGGCACGAAGGTCGCCGTTTTGTCGTCTTCCTTCAACGTGACTTCCCGCTTGATACGAATGAATTTCTTGGGCGCATCCTGCTCGGCAATGCCTGCAGACTGCAACAGGAACACAAACGGCCCGGCGCTCCCGTCCATAATGGGAACTTCCGCTGCACTTAACTCGACATAACAGTTATCAATGCCCAGTCCAGCCATGGCCGACAGCAGGTGTTCTATGGTTGCAACCCGAACACCATCCTTTACCAGAGTCGTCGATAGCATGGTTTCACCCACATTCTCGGCGTGAGCCAGAATTTCGACAACAGGGTTCAGGTCCGTTCTACGGAAAACGATACCTGAATCGACCGGAGCTGGTTTGAGGGTCAGATAGACCTTCTCACCTGAGTGAAGCCCCACTCCGGTCGCACGGATAGTATTCTTGAGCGTGCGCTGTCTGATCATTAGTAGCATTTCCGTAACAAATGGAGCCCAAAATAAATGCAAAAACTGTCGCCATCTTAGCAGAACCCCCAGGTGTACACCATTTAATCACCTTGGGAATTACCGAGATGCGAGCGGTCCGCACTAGCGCCCCTGATCAGTCCGCCTGACGGCGGAGAAATGCAGGGATATCCAGATAGTCGACGGACTGCTCGGTCTGGCCATCGGCTTTATGGTCCAACGCGGTATTACCATGGGACACAGCACGACGACGCAGAACCGCAGGACGATCCAGCTGGTTGTAATCGGTTTTGCCATCGAGTGACTTGGTATTGTCGACGACTTTGGTGGGCTTCTCGGGCTCCGCACCCAGGCCGGTAGCGACGACGGTCACCTTCAGCTTCTCTTCCATCTCTGGATCAATTACCGTGCCGACCACTACCGTAGCCGCGTCAGACGCGAACTCACGCACCACGTTGCCCACTTCGGTAAACTCGCCGAGGTTGAGGTCCATTCCGGCCGTGATGTTGACGAGGATGCCTCGGGCGCCCTGCAGATTGATATCTTCCAGCAGCGGGCTGCGAATCGCTGCTTCTGCGGCTTCGCGCGCGCGGTTTTCGCCGGTGGCGGTCGCCGTACCCATCATGGCCATGCCCATTTCCGACATCACGGTCTTCACGTCAGCAAAGTCGACGTTGATCATCCCGTTGCGGGTGATCAGATCGGCAATACCCTGGACCGCACCCAGCAGCACGTCGTTCGCCGCAGCAAACGCGTCCAGCAGGCTGGTATTTTTGCCCATCACCGCCAGCAACTTCTCGTTGGGAATGGTGATCAGTGAATCGACGGTGGAATGCAGTGCCGCAAGCCCCGCTTCGGCAACTTTCATTCGCTTGTTGCCTTCGAATAAAAACGGCTTGGTTACGACCGCGACGGTCAGAATGCCCATCTCCCGGGCAACTTCCGCAACAATCGGCGCTGCACCAGTACCTGTACCGCCGCCCATCCCCGCGGTGATGAAGACCATGTCAGCGCCTTTGAGTGATTCGGCGATGCGGTCCCGATCTTCCATTGCCGACTGACGGCCGATTTCCGGATTGGCACCAGCGCCAAGCCCTTTGGTGATGTTGCCACCCAGCTGAATGACCGACTTGGCCTCCAGGTTGGTGAGCGCCTGTGCATCAGTATTCGCACAGATGAAATCGACGCCCTCAACATCGCTGTTGAGCATGTGGCGCACGGCATTGCCACCGCCACCGCCTACGCCGACGACTTTTATCACTGCGTTTTGTTGAACGTTGTCTACCAGTTCGAACATGTCCCCTCTCCTTCGTGGCTACTCAGGCGCTAGAACGCCTTTAATGTTGTTGACCTTCGTGGATACTGCTTTCCGCTCGTGCTGCCTTCCGTTCCTAGCGAAAGGTTGGGGCTCTGCCCCCGGCACTTCGCGTCACTACCAACGTCATGCTTGCTACGTCGTAGCGATTCTGTCGACTCGCTTACCTTCAGAATTGACCGGTAAACCAGCCTTTCATTCTCTCCAGCAACGACACGGGTTGTTCGCCGCGCATTGCCGGGCCCCGGCCCAGTTCAAGTTGTTTATACCCGTAGATAAGCAGGCCGACGCCGGTGGAATAAATCGGATTGCTGACAACATCGGTCATACCGCTCACGCCCTGGGGCTCAGCCAGACGTACCGGCATGTGGAAGATCTCTTCCGCCAGCTCTATCACGCCCTCCATGATTGCCGAGCCCCCGGTCAAAACGATGCCGGCGGGTATCATCTCCTCGAACCCGGAGCGCCGAAGCTCGGACTGCACCAGGGTGAAAAGTTCTTCGTAGCGAGGCTCAACCACCTCCGCCAGGGCCTGGCGGGAGAGATCCCGAGGCGGGCGATCGCCCACACTGGGGACTTTGATGGTCTCGTCTGCGCCCGCTAGCTGAGTTAGCGCACAGGCATATTTGGTCTTGATCTCTTCCGCGTTCTGCGTGGGCGTACGCAAGGCCATCGCAATGTCATTGGTGACCTGATCACCAGCAATGGGGATCACGGCCGTGTGGCGGATGGCGCCGCCGGTGAAGATGGCGATATCCGTCGTGCCGCCGCCGATGTCGACCACGCAAACGCCCAGTTCTTTCTCATCATCCGTCAGTACCGCGTAACTTGAGGCCAGCTGTTCGAGGATGATGTCATCTACTTCGAGCCCGCAGCGTCGAACGCATTTTTCGATGTTCTGGGCCGCGTTCACGGCGCAGGTAACCAAGTGCACCTTGGCCTCCAACCTGACGCCAGACATGCCCAACGGCTCCTTGATACCTTCCTGGTTATCGATCACAAACTCCTGCGGCAGGATATGCAGGATTTTCTGATCCGCCGGGATCGCGACAGCCTGGGCGGCGTCGATGACCCGATCGATATCGGCCTGGGTTACTTCGCGGTCGCGTATCGCGACGATGCCATGGGAGTTCATGCTGCGGATATGACTGCCGGCAATACCCGCGAAGACCGAATGAATACGGCAACCGGCCATCAGCTCGGCTTCTTCCACCGCCCGTTGAATAGCCTGAACCGTAACCTCTATATTGACGACAACCCCACGCTTGAGGCCGCGAGACGGATGCGAGCCAATACCGGCTACTTCTATCGCACCGTCAAGCTTGCGCTTGCCAACGATAGCGACGACCTTTGAAGTGCCTATATCAAGGCCTACGATCATGTTTTCCGGTTCAGCCGCTGGCATGGGTATATTTCCTGTTGCTCATGGTCAAATTTGTTCCTGGCCGTCGTCTTTCCAACGCACGGCGATGCCATTACTGTAGCGAGCGTCGACGCCTACCACTTCCGAAATGCGTGCTTTCAGATGGCTGCGGTAGACAGAAAGAAAACGCTCCAGACGCTGCTCCAGGCGGTCGCGGCCCAGTTCAACGGTAACGCCATTATCGAGTTGCAGGGTCCAGGCCCCCCGGGCCTCCTGGCTCAGGCTGGCCAGGCGCAAGTCGGCCTGTCCCAGCCGCGCCGAGATCTGCTGGGCGGTGTCAAGCACTTCCCGGGCCCTGTCTGACGGCCCGCTGAGCTGGGGCAAATTGCCTGCCGCTGCAACTGACGCCGGGCTGATGACTTCGCCCTTGCGCGTCATCAGGTTGCTATTGTTCCAGAACGCGACGGGAACATGCTCAACGACCTCTATGCTCAAGCCGCCTGGCCAGACCCTGCGTACAGCGGCTGTGTCGACCCACGGCTCCTGCTCGATCGCGGCCTTTATGTCTTCCAGGTCACTCGCAAAGAAGCTACGTCCCAGCCAGGGCTGCAGACGTCCCTCAAGCTCTGACCGCTGCACACCCCGGAGGTCGCCATCGACGGTTATCCGGGTGATCTCCCGATCCATCGCGTCCAGCGCGTGACTGCTCAACCAGGGGATCGACCCAGCAGCCAACGCTACGGCAAGCGCCAACCCCAGATGAGTCCATGGCATGGTCCGTGCTACCTGAAGCAGGGCCTGCCGCCAGAACTGAACAGTGTCGGGCTCCGATCGGGTGGCGCCCCGGGGCCGCTCCTCAATATCCCGATGACGGTAGCGGATGAACAGATTGTTCAGCATGACTGCGTCTCCAGCGTGTCCTTGAGGATCCGAACCACCAGCTCAGGAAATTCAATGCCCGCCGCTCTTGCCGCCATGGGCACCAGGCTGTGGTCGGTCATGCCGGGCACCGTGTTAACCTCAAGCAACCAGAAGCCGCCGGTAGCATCGCGCATCACATCAACCCGGCCCCAGGTCCGGCAGCCGAGCACGCGAAAAGCAGCGACCGACAGTTCCTGTAAGTACGCTTCTTCAGCTTCGGGGAGACCGCAGGGCACCAGATACCGGGTATCGTTAGCCAGGTATTTGGCGTCGTAATCGTAAAAAGCGTGGTCTGTACTCAACCCGATCGCTGGCAGCGCACTGTCCCCCAGCACAGCAACGGTAAATTCCGAACCGTCGATCCAGCGCTCGACCAGCACCATCGGGTCATGAGCTGCAGCGGCAGTAAAGGCTTCTGCCAGCTCCGAGCCACTCTCAACCCGGCGAACACCGATACTGGAGCCTTCCCGCGCAGGCTTGACACTAAGTGGCGAGCCCAGTTCAGCAAAAATGCCTACTGCCTGGTCTACTTCGGTCATCAGGCGAAACGCCGGAGTCGGTAATCCTGCCCCGGCAAATACATATTTAGTCCGGAGCTTGTCCATGGCCAGCGCAGATGCCATCACGTTGCTGCCTGTATACGGAATGCCGGCCTGCTCGAGGATGGCCTGGAGCGTACCGTCTTCGCCGCCACGGCCGTGCAGAGCAATGAACACCCGATCGAACTGACGAGCATGCACAAGCGGGAGAATATCTTCCCCATGCACATCAATGCCGTAGGCGTCGACACCCGCCTTTTGCAGGCCCAACAGGACCTCCTTGCCGCTGTTCAGTGAAACTGCCCGCTCGGCTGAGTCGCCGCCCATGAAAACGGCCACCCGGCCGAGGCGGCGGCGGGTTTCACGGTCGATCTGGAATTCGCTGCCAGTCATTACTTCGTACCTGCCTTAATCTGACCGCTTTCTTTCAAGTGGGTCGCGCCCAGCCGGGCGGCCAATGCGCCAATATCCCCAGCGCCCTGGGTAATCAACAGATCACCGTCTTGAAGAATGTTCGCCAACAGGGGCGCGACCTCCTCCGGACCTTTAACGAACACAGGCTCAATTTCGCCCCGCTGACGGATGCTGCGACACAGACTGGGGCTGTCCGCGCCCGGGATTCGCGGCTCGCCTGCGCTGTATACATCCATCAGCAGCAGCGCATCGGTGCCCGAGAGTATCCGTACAAAGTCTTCATAGAGGTCGCGTGTCCGGCTGTATCGGTGAGGCTGATAGACCATCACAAGGCGCCGTCCCGGCCAGGCCTCACGGACGGCCTGAATTACCGCTTCGACTTCGCGTGGGTGATGGCCATAGTCGTCCACCAGAGTCACGCTCCCGGCACCGATACTGAAGTCTCCGTATACCTGGAAGCGGCGACCTACCCCGCCAAACTGGGAAAGTCCCGTTGTGATCGCCTCGTCGGCCAGACCTTCATCCGTTGCTACCGCGATGGCGGCCAGGGCATTCAATACGTTGTGCCGCCCCGGCATCTGCAAGCTGATTTCGAGGTCACCGTGGCCGTCCGGCCTGCAGGCGCGAAAGGTTGTACTCATGCCGCTGCTACGGACATTCTCGGCCCGGTAATCTGCCTCATCGTTAAAACCGTAGGTCAATACCGCGCGCGATATATCGGGCAGGACATCGCGAACCGTCGGGTCATCAGTACACATCACAGCCAAACCGTAGAACGGCAGGTTGTGGAGAAACTCCACAAAGGTGTGTTTCAGTTTTCCGAAATCGCCGCCATAGGTGTGCATGTGGTCCGCGTCGATATTGGTAACGACCGAAACGACCGGGGTCAGGTGCAGAAAGGACGCGTCGCTTTCGTCGGCTTCGGCTACCAGATACCGCGAGCCGCCGAGCTGGGCATTAACGCCTGCGCTGTTGAGCCGCCCACCAATTACGAACGTGGGATCCAGTCCGGCTGCGCCAAAGATCGAGGCAATAAAGCTGGTCGTCGTCGTCTTGCCATGCGTACCCGCAACGGCGATTCCGTGGCGGTAACGCATGATCTCGGCCAGCATCTCGGCCCGCGGCACTACCGGTACCCGCCGGGAGCGGGCCTCAATAACCTCCGGGTTGTCCTCGGCAACAGCGCTGGAAATGACGACTACATCAGCACCTGCCACGTTCTCTTCCCGGTGCCCTTCAAACAGGGCCAGGCCCAATTCTTCAAGTCGCTGGGTAACCGCGCTGGACTTCAGGTCCGAGCCGCTGACTTCGTAGCCCTGGTTATACATGACTTCCGCGATGCCGCTCATGCCTGCGCCACCGATGCCGACAAAATGAATGCGGCGAATGCGACGCATCTCGGGCACCTGGTACGCCAATGGCTGGCTGTTACTGACTGGCATTTGCAGCCTCCAAGCAATAATTTACGACGCGCTCGGTAGCATCCGGGCGCGCTAGCTTACGGGCGGCCTCGGCCATTGCTAGCAAGCGAGGCCGATCCGATGCGAATTCTGACAAGATCCCCGCGAGCGCGTTAGGTTCCAGCTCGCTCTGGGCGACCATAAGTGCTGCTTCACCATCAACCATGAACTTGCCATTGCGAGTCTGGTGGTCGTCCACTGCGTGCGGAAATGGCACCAGGATGGCGCCAACGCCCGCGGCGCAGAGCTCAGCGACAGTCAACGCCCCGGCCCGACATAGCACCAGATCAGCCCAGCCATACGCAGCGTCGATGTCTTCGATGAAAGGCACGACCTCCGCGGTGATCCCTCTCTTCTCATAATCTTCCTGGGTTTTTGCCAGGTGACGTTCGCCGGCCTGGTGCCGTACCTGTGGCCTAGCATCGGCTGCCAGCAGCGCCAGCGCCTCCGGCACCATGATATTGATGGCCTGGGCACCCAGGCTTCCGCCCAACACCAACAGGTGCAGGGGCTGTCCCGCCCTTGCGGCGAAACGCTGTGGCGGTGGTTCGATAAGGCTGAACTCCCGTCGTACCGGGTTGCCGGTCAGTCGCGTAACAACGTTCGGCCCAAAGCTTTTGGGAAAAGCCTCCAGCACAGTCGTTGCGAAGCGCGACAGAACCCGGTTAGTCAGGCCGGCGACCGCATTCTGCTCATGGATGACCAGCGGCTTGCGCATCAACCAGGCGGCGAGCCCGCCCGGTCCCGAAGCAAACCCGCCCATCCCGATCACACAATCGATGCGTGCCCTGCGCAGCAGAGCGCTCGCCTGCCATACTGCGCTTACCAAAGTGAACGGCGCGCCCGCCAGCGCGAGCCGGCCTTTGCCGCGCAGACCGGACACCCGGATAAGCGTCACTGGCATGTCAGCTGCTTTAACCAGACGTTCCTCCATACCTCCTCGGGAACCAAGCCACTGAACCTCATGACCCAACTGCTGCAACATCCTGGCGGTTGCCAGTGCCGGGAAAACATGGCCGCCGGTGCCCCCGGCCATAACCAGGAAGCGCTTACTCATAGCGTGCTCCCTTGGCTTTCTTGCTGCCCTGAAGCATGGCGTCGACTCGCTCCATCTCAACCCGGGCCAGGATGCCAATGCAGGCGCAGCAGGTGAGCATGCTGCTGCCGCCGTAGCTCACCAGTGGCAAGGTCAACCCTTTGGTCGGCAGCAAACCAGTGCTCACGCCCATGTTGATGAAAGCCTGTAACCCCAGCATCAGTGTCACGCCGTAGGCAAAGTAGCTGGAAAACAGATGGCCGACCTGGCCGGCGTTGAAGGCAATTCGAAAACCCACATAAACCAGCAGACCAAACATCAGAAGCATGGTCAGCGAGCCGCCCAGCCCGAACTCTTCCGCAAGGATTGAGAAGATGAAATCCGTATGTGCTTCCGGCAGGAAAAACAGCTTCTGTACCGAGTTGCCCAGCCCGACACCCAACCACTCGCCTCTGCCGAACGCGATGAGAGATTGCGTGAGCTGGTACCCCGTATCGAACTGATCTTTCCAGGGATCGAGGTAAGCCACTACCCGTTTGAGCCGGTACGGCTGAAACACAATCAGGGCCACACCCAGACCAAAACAGACTGCGATCAACGGAACAAAACGGGACAGGCGCACGCCGCTCAGGAAAATCATGCCTAGCGCCGACGCCATCAAAACCACTGTGGCGCCAAAATCGGGCTCGATGACCAGCAGCAAAGCCGCCAGTCCCAGCACGCCTACTGGTTTGAGGAATCCGGCCCAGCTACGGTCGATTTCGTCCTGCCGCCTTACCAGGTAGCCTGCCAGGTAGGCTATGAGAAACAGTTTCGCAGGCTCCGACACCTGTACGTTGAAAATCCCGAGGGGGATCCAGCGGGTGCTGCCATTTACACTCAGCCCCAGAGGCGTCAGCACCAGCACCAACAGAGTAAAAGCGACAAACAGCAGCAGCCAACCGCTTTTCAGCCACCAGGCCATTGGCACATTTGCGACCAACAGGGCAACAATAAGGCCAATGCCAATGTAGACACTCTGGCGCACGATGAAGTAGAAGCTGTTGCCGTACATCTGCGCGGCAACATCGATAGAAGCCGAGCCAACGATGGTCAATCCCGCCAGTAACAGGGTGCCCGCGCAGAACAGCAGCAGCCAGAGCATCGCGTAAGGGCTGCTGGCTATCTGTTCCGGCGTGATGGCGGAGATTTTCATAGCGCCTCCACCGCCCTGGCGAACTGCTCGCCACGGTCCTCAAAATTACGGAACATATCGAGGCTGGCGCATGCGGGAGAGAGCAGTACCGTATCACCGGGCTGCGCCAGATCTGCCGCGCGCGCTACCGCATCGGCCATGGCGTTTACTTTTTCGGCGACAGGCACCTGCCCGGACAGGACAGCCATCAGACGATCAGCATCCCGCCCCAATGTGATCAACGCTCTACAATGCGCGGCCACAGGCTTTGCCAGCGGCGAAAAGTCCGCGCCTTTGCCGTCGCCGCCCGCGATCAGAACAATCTTGTGTTCGCCATCGGCAAGGCTGTTGATGGCGGCAACGCTGGCGCCGACGTTCGTGCCTTTCGAATCGTTGATGTAGTTCACCCCACAAACCTCGCGCACCAGCTGGCAGCGATGGGGCAGGCCGCGGAACTGTTTGATCGCTTCGACCATGGCTTCGAACGGTAGCTCTGCCGCTTGGCCGAGCGCCAGGGCGGCCATGACATTGGCAATATTGTGATCGCCTTTGACACCGAGCTCCCGGACCGGGATCAGGTTATCGAAGCCCCAGGTCACCCAGCGTTCGCCTTCATCAGTGCGGGTACTGAAAGTATCGGGATTGACCCGGTCCACGGCAAAGGACCTCACCGCCATATCATCACGCAGCAGTGGCTGGCTCAGAGGTTCATCCACATTGACAACGGCCACCCGGCATCCGCGGAAAATGCGCTGCTTGGCCTGAAAGTAATCCATGCGACTGGCATACCGGTCCATATGGTCGTCGCTGATGTTGAGGATCGTGGCGGCTCGGGCGCCCAGTACGTCTGTCGTTTCCAGCTGAAAGCTGGACAGTTCGAGCACGTACAGCTGCACCGCTTCGTCCAACAGGTCCAGCGCCGGAACGCCGATATTACCGCCAACTGCCACCCGTAACCCGGCGCCCCTGGCCATCTCCCCGACCAGCGTCGTCACGGTGCTTTTGCCGTTGGAGCCCGTGATCGCGACGATGGGCGCCTGAGCTGCTTTGCTGAACAGGTCTATATCGCCGCTGAGCACCGCACCGGCTTTCGCCGCCGCCTGAATAGCCGGTTCTGCGAGACTGACCCCGGGGCTGACCAGCAATTCGTTAAATCTGCGGAACAGCGCAGGATCGAACGGGCCGGAATGACATTCAACTTCGGGCCAATTCGACTTCAGCTCGGCCAACCCCGGGGGCGCTGCCCGGCTGTCCGCGACCACAACATCACACCCCTGTGCGCGCAAATAGCGCACACAGGACAGCCCGGTTTGGCCGAGGCCAACTACCAGGATGCGGCGGTCTGTTGCGATCAAGCTCATTAGCTGGTGCTTTCCCTATCGAATCTTAAGCGTGGCCAGCCCAACAAGGACCAGGACCACAGTGATAACCCAAAAACGAACGATGACCCGGGGTTCGGGCCAGCCTTTCAGCTCAAAATGGTGGTGCAAAGGCGCCATTCTGAAAATGCGCCTGCCGGTGAGGCGGAACGACGCGACCTGCAGCATGACTGAGACGGTTTCCATGACGAAGACACCGCCCATGACAAACAACACGATTTCCTGTCTCACGATGACCGCGACGATACCCAGAGCGGCGCCCAGCGCAAGGGCACCCACATCGCCCATAAAGACCTGTGCCGGGTATGTGTTGAACCAGAGGAAACCCAACCCCGCGCCGATCAGGGCGCCGCAGAAAATAATCAGCTCCCCGGTTCCGGGCAAGTGCGGAATATTGAGGTAAGTCGCAAAATTGGTATTACCGGAAAGGTAGGCAAAGACCGCCAGGGCTCCCGCCACCATTACGGTCGGCATGATGGCCAGTCCGTCGAGGCCGTCGGTGAGGTTCACCGCGTTACTGCTGCCTACGACGACAAAATAGGCCAGCACGATAAAAGCAACCGGCCCCATGTCGAAAACGAGGTCTTTGAATAAGGGCACGAACAGGGAAGTTTCCTGCGGTAGTGCAGAACCCCAGTAGAGAGCCGCAGCAGCAATAAACCCGAACAGGGACTGCCAAAAGTATTTCCACCGCGCGGGGAGGCCCTTGGGGTTGCGTTCGACCACTTTACGGTAGTCATCGATCCAGCCGATGGCGCCGAAGCTCAGGGTAACCAGCAACGTCACCCATACATAACGGTTGGTCAAGTCGGCCCATAGCAGGGTGCTAACAGCGATCGCAACCAATATGAGCGCGCCACCCATCGTTGGGGTTCCCGCTTTGCTCAGATGAGTCTGGGGTCCGTCATCCCGGATGGATTGGCCAATCTGATACTGTGCCAGCTTTCGGATCATCATCGGACCAATCACAAGAGCGATCACCAGAGCGGTGATAACACTCATGATTGCGCGCAGGGTCAGGTACTGAAAAACGCTGAACGCGCCGATGTACTGCGACAGAAACTCCGTGGCCCATAACAGCATCAGGGTTTTACCTTCTCATTGAGTAGCGCGACTATCTGGTCCATGCGGGCGCTACGTGACCCCTTTACAAGTAAAGTCACCCGAACCTGGTCAGCCCCTTGCAGGCCCGCACTGGTCGAGGCGCTTCCGAAAAGCTCATTGTCCAGCATGTCGAAAAGCCGGGAATGACTGGTGGCGATATTGCAACCTTCACCAAAGCCGCGTGCATAGTCCTCAGCGTAGCGACCCGTTACGTACAGGTAGTCGATGCCGAGCTTGCGTGCGAGCGCGCCTATTTCCTGATGCTGAAAGGCTTCGTCACCGCCCAGCTCGGCCATGTCGCCCAATACCGCGACGCGGTTACCGCCCCGCTCGCCGAGCGTCTTGAGCGCGGCGCGCATGGCGGTCGGGTTGGCGTTATAACTGTCATCTATTACGGTGATCGTCGGCCCCAGACTCAGCACCTGCATTCTGCCCTTTACGGGGTCAGTCGCCGCCAGGCCTGCTTCGATCACCGCGGCCTCAACACCAATTGCACGCGTTGCCGCTACGGCAAGCAGCGCGTTGCCTACGTTATGGACGCCCGCAAGCCGCAGGGAGATCGAAAATGCAGCGCCGTCACGCTGGCGGGCCTCGAACACCAACCCGGCAGCCGATTCGACGATGTTCCGCGCGTAGATGTCTGCTTCCTGATTACCCTGCGCCGACACAGAGACCACGGTGCGCCCGCCAGCCAGTGCTCTCCAGACTTCAAACGCTGGGTCATCCAGGTTCAACACGACAACACCTTCGCGCGCCGTTTCGGAGATGATCTCGCCCTTGGCCTCAACCAGCCCCTGGTAGCTGCCGAAGCCTGCCATGTGGGCCTCGCCCGCGTTTGTAAGGATGCTGACCTCAGGTGCCGCCAGACTGGCAGTCCAGGCGATCTCGCCTGGACCACTGGCGCCCAGCTCAATAACAGCCGCCTTGTGTTCCGGTGCAAGTTGCAGCAAGGTCAACGGCGCGCCTATTGCGTTATTCAGGTTGCCCTGGGTTGCCAGCACGGGCCCCTGCTGCAGCAGTACCCTGCGCAACAACTCCTTGACTGTTGTTTTCCCATTGCTGCCGGTTACCGCAATCACGGGCCCGGCAAACCTTTTGCGGTTGACCGAGGCTATCTGCCCCAGCGCCCGCAGCGTGTCGGCGACCTTAAGCACCGGTACTGTGGTCTGGGCACACTCTTCGGCAACGACAGCTACTGCGCCTTTGGCGACGGCCTCATCTATGAACCGGTGACCATCAAAATTTTCGCCCCGCAGAGCCAGGAAAAGGTCGCCCCGGTGCAAGTTACGCGTATCGGTCGATACCCGGGTGAACGCCAGGTCAGCGCCTGACAATTCGGCATTCAATACCGGTCTCAGTTCGGACAGCGTCATGCTGCGCATCATGCCAATATCCCTCGCGCGGTCCGACGGTTAATCAGTTCCTGGACCGTCAGGATGTCACTGAAATCGCGTTTTTGTCCGTCGCGCTCCTGGTACGTTTCGTGCCCCTTGCCTGCTACGAGGATTAGGTCTTCTGGGCCGGCCTGGCGCACCGCATACTCAATCGCTGCAGCGCGGTCGTGCTCAATGTGGACATTAGCCTGCTCGCTCATCCCACCAAGAATGCCCTGGACAATTGTCTCAGGGTCTTCGCTACGAGGGTTGTCATCGGTAAGCACCACCGCATTCGCCAGTCGCTCAGCAATTTCTCCCATAAGCGGCCGCTTGCCCGAATCGCGGTCGCCGCCACAACCAAAAACACACCAGAGGTTGCCTTTTACGTGTGCTGCAAGTGCATTCAGCGCTGTTTCCAGGGCAGCCGGCGAGTGCGCGTAGTCAACAACCACTCGCAGGCCGTCTTCGGCACTGAAGCGCTGTAAGCGCCCTGCCGGGGCTGAAATGTTCTTCACTGCAGCAGCGACTACGGCCGGTTCGATATTCAACGCAAGGGCAGCCCCCACCGCTGCAGTGATATTGCAGGCATTGAATTGCCCCAGCAGATTGCTCGACAACGGCAGCGTCTGTGAAGGCGTCTCAAGCACCGCATCGAATCCGTCCTGGCGCAGGTTGAGTTGGCGAAGCCTGAGTTCTGCCGAAGCGTCAGCGGAAGCGGTATAGCGCCAGACCTGACAACCCTGGGATACCTTCTCGCTCAGTTCGCGGCCAAACTGATCGTCGGCATTGATAATGGCGAAACGCAGGTGGGTATTGGTGAACAGGCTGGCCTTGGCTGCGCCGTACTCTTCCATGGTCCCGTGATAGTCAAGATGGTCGCGACTCAGGTTGGTGTAGACCGCGCCTTCAAAGTGGACCTTTGCCACCCGGCCCTGGTCCAGGGCATGGGACGAAACCTCCATGACCACTGCACTTGCGCCCTGCTGCTTGAAGACATGCAACCAGCGATGTACGGAGATCACGTCTGGGGTGGTGTGGCTGGCTTCTGCGAGGCTGTCGCTGAAGCCGTACCCCAGCGTTCCCAACGTCGCAGTTTTCAGGCCACCGCTGTTAAGAATTTCTGCGATGTAGCGCGTCACCGAACTCTTGCCATTGGTGCCGGTGACGCCAATAACATGCAACGCCTGAGAAGGGGCGTCGAAAAAACGATCGGCCAAAGCAGCCTGGTGCTGGGTAAGCTGGGGCACTTTAACGACCAGGGCGCTGCCTTGTTCAGAACAACCTGTCTCGCCGTCGGTCTCGAGTAAAACAGCTACGGCCCCGCGTTCGATCGCCGCGGCAACGTAGCGCCAGGGGTCTCCGGCCGAGCCCTTGAGCGCAACAAAGGCGTCTCCGGCGCGCAGCTGACGGCTATCTGCCGATAGCCCGTGCACGGCCAGATTCAGGACCGAAGGCACCTCGGCAAAACCGGCTAGTAGAGTGCTCAGGGGCTTCACACACATAGTCAACCGCTCCCGCTGCCGCTATTCACAGCCTGGCCCGCTACGGTGGGCTGGATGTTGGGCTTCACGTTGAGAAGTCGCAGCGCATCGCTCATAACGCGGGCGAAGATAGGCGCGGCAACTTCTCCGCCGTAGTACTCTTCGCCTTTGGGATCATCTATCGTGATAACACTGACAATACGTGGACTATCAGCCGGGGCCATGCCCGCAAACACCGCCTTGTACTGACTATCCTCATAACCGCCCTTGCCAACCAGGTGAACGGTCCCAGTCTTGCCCGCACTGGTGTAGATCGGCATTGCCGCCCGCTTCCCTGTCCCTTTTTCTACCACCTGCCTAAGCATCTGCCGAACCTGAGCTGTCACTTTCTCGCCCAGAACCCGTTGCCCCTGGGGAGGTTCCGCCAACGACACCAGGCTCAGGGGATACCGGATTCCTCCGTTGGCCAGCACCATGTACGCCTGAGCCAGCTGAAGCGCATTTACGCTGAGGCCATACCCGTAGGACAGCGTTGCCAGCTCGATGTCTTTCCACCGTGAGCGGACAGGTAATACGCCGACACCTTCCCCCGGAAAACCAATGCTCACACTCTGGCCGAAACCGACCCGGGAAAACATCTCAACCAGAACTGGCGCGGTCAGATCCATAGCAATGCGCGAGGTACCGACGTTACTTGAGCGGTACACCACTTCGCTCAGTGACAGCCTTCCGTAGTCGCGGGCGTCGCGGATGGTGTAGCCGTTAAGACGCAGATAGCCAGGCGAGGTGTTGACGACAGTTTCAGGCGCGTACCGCCCACTCTCCAGTGCTGCGGCGATAGTGAGAGGCTTAACAGTCGAGCCAGGTTCGAACAGGTCAGTAATCGCGCGGTTGCGGGTGTCAGCGGGATCGATGCGCTCACGATTATTGGGGTTGTAGGAGGTCTGGTTGACCATCGCCAATATTTCACCTGTGTGGACGTCCAGCATGACCAGCGTCCCACCGTCAGCGCCATGAGCCCTAACTGCCGCCTTCAGTTCGCGATAAGCTATGTACTGCAGTCGGAGATCTATACTCAGGCTTACATCCTTACCCGGTGCGGCGTCGGCGATAAGGCTCAGATCTTTGATCAACCTCCCTTTCCGGTCGCGAAGTACGCGCTTCCGGCCGACTTCGCCACTTAGCCAGCTGTTATAGGCCAGCTCGACCCCTTCCTGGCCATGCTCGTCTATGTTCGAGAAGCCAACCACGTGTGCAGCCACTTCGCCAGCCGGGTAATAGCGCTTGTATTCCCGCCGGGCATAGACGCCTGGAATCTTGAGCGAGAGCACATCGCGCGCAAGGGAGGGCTGCACCTTCCGCTTGAGGTAAAGGAACTGACGTTCGCTGTTTGCGGCGAGCCGTGCCAGCAACCCGTTCAGGTCCAGATCCAGCACTGAGGCCACTTCACCCAGCCGCGGGTCGTCCAGGTTCATTTCGGCTGGATTAACCCAGAGGGTCTGAACGGGCGTGCTGACCGCCAGGGCCTCGCCATTGCGGTCTGTGATCATTCCGCGGTGCGCTTCGATGCTTTCGACACGCACCGTCCGCGCATCACCCTGAGTACGAAGAAACTCCTGATCAACCACGTGCAGGTCCAGCAGCCGCCAAGTCAGGACCACAACACCTGCGAGAACGAACAACATGACGAAGCCATACCGCCAGTGCGCCACATCAGGCAGCCGCAGGGCGGTCGGTCGCGTCGATTTATTGTTCTTCGTTGCCATACTGGCTCACTACCCTAATCACGACCGCTAAGTTGAAACGCTCCGACACGTTAGGTCGGCAATATATTCCCGGCCTCCATGCCAGAGCCAAATCTGTCCGCTACTTTGCTGATAACTGTTCTGACCACTACTGTTCTGACCACTACTGAGTAGCCCTCTGGTACCGACCACCTACCGGCACGATCACGATGTCCTCACGCCCCGGAACCGCCATGCCCAGCTCCCGTATCGCGAACTGCTCAACCCGGCTTTGAGCGCTAAGAGCGCTTTGCTCCAGCAGCAACTGACTCCATTCACGCTGATAGCCGTCGCGCTCCTCCTGAAGATTGCTCAGGTCGTTGAAAAGCACCCTGTTCTGGTGTGACGCAAAGACAACACCGATCGCTGAAGCCGCCAGAAAGAAGACGAGACCAAAGGTAATCAGCACAGGCGCCTGCCACAGTGCCGTAAAAATCTGCCGGGAAAGCCTTAGCCCGATCAGCGCTGTGTCACGAAAGCGCTGGTGCCTGGGGGGCGAAGGTACTGTCGTTCTGGCTCCCACTCCCTACGCTCCTGTTACTCTTTAGCCGCGCTTACGCGCTCCAGCGTTCGCATGATTGCGCTGCGAGATCGCACATTGACCGCAAGTTCCGGCCCAGAGGCCTTCACGGCCTTGCCCACAAGCCGAAAATCAGGCTCAAAATCTACCGCCCTCACAGGTAAGCCTTTAGGCAGCACCGGCGGTTGCGAACGCGAGCGCATGAAGCGCTTGACGCGCCTGTCCTCAAGGGAGTGAAAGCTTATGACGACTAGCCTCCCCTTTAATGCCAGCCTTTCAGCGCAAGCCGTCAACGCCTCATCCAGATCTTCCAGTTCTCTGTTCAGGTGGATCCTGATGGCCTGAAAGCTTCGGGTGGCCGGGTGCTTATGTTTTTCCTTGCGCGGCACAGCCTCGCTGATCAGGTTGGCCAACTCTCCGGTTGTGCTTATGGCCCCCTCCACGCGGGCCTCTACCAGGCGCCGGGCGATACGTCGGGAGAATTTCTCTTCGCCGTATTCCCAGATCACCCGGGCTATTTCCTGCTCCGGGGTGACGGCAAGCCATTGACTGGCACTAAGCCCCGCATCCGGATCCATACGCATGTCGAGTGGTCCGTCCCGCATGAAGCTGAATCCGCGTTCCGGGTCATCCAGCTGAGGCGATGAAACACCCAGATCAAGCAGGACGCCATCAATGCATGACCAGCCCGCAGCGTCTATGTGCGCTCCTATGTTGGCGAAGGAGCCGCGCTGAACCCGAACCCGTGGATCGCTAGCGGCAAGAAGCTCGGCCTCTTTTATCGCCTCGGGATCCTTATCGATCACCAGCAAGCGTCCCTCGCTATTGAGCCGATCCAGAATCAGCCTGCTGTGCCCGCCGCGGCCGAAAGTACCATCGACGTAAACCCCACCTGGAGCAGTGACTAGAGCCGACACTGCTTCCTCAAGCAAGACGGTCTGGTGAGTGTGCGCGGCGGGTATCACAGAGAAAGATTCGCCATCTCAGCAGGCATCTCGTCATCGCCGTCATCGTCTTCCAGCCACCGCATCCACTGCTCTTCGCTCCAGAGCTCCAGCTTTTTACCCTGCCCGATAAGCTGAAGTTTCTTTTCAAAACCAGCGTATTCCCGCAGCGGCGGGGGCACCAAAACCCGGCCTGAACTATCGAGCTCCAAAGGCGTGGCGAAGCCGATAAGCAATCTCTGTGTTCGCCGTGCCACTTTGTTCATGTTGGGCAGCGCCTGGACCTGGGGCAGAACCTCCAGCCATTGAGGCTCAGGATAGATGACGAGACAGCGCTCTTTTGTATGCGCCGTCAACACGACACGACCGCCGCAACTGGCTTCCAGGTCCTCGCGTACGCGAGTCGGAATAGCCAGGCGACCTTTCGTATCCATGTTGAGGGCATGAGCGCCGAGAAAATCTGTCATTCAGACGGTCCAGTTGGCGATGAAAGCCGGATGCAACTCGCCACATCTTCCCACTCGGCGCATCCAAACTCCACTAAAAACCACTTTGTTCCACATAACGCCACTTTTCGACACTATAGGAACACACCGGATGCAATGCAAGCCGGGCCTGAGCCGCAAGCTAAACTAAATTTTGTTAGGAAACATAGAGTTAAGAAAGGCGGCGCGCGAAGATCGCGAAATCGGGGACAATAACTACATGAAAATCAGTTTACTAAAAGGCGTATCTAGAGTTTGGATGAGGTTTAAGAATGTTTAGTTATAAAGCGGAGGAAAAGCTTGAAATTGCGCAAAGCAGGGCTACAACCCTGCTTTGCAAAAGAAAAGATTGAGCTCGCCTATAAGCCGGGTTCTGTCTAAAGCAGTCATTCATCTGGGATCCGCGTCACCGCGAACCTCAAGCAACCTACCCGGGTCCAGTGCGGGCCGCACCATAGGACCCCTATTTGGTCTTGCTCCGAGTGGGGTTTACCATCGCCGTGAACTGTTGCCAGTCACGCGGTGCGCTCTTACCGCACCGTTTCACCCTTACCGGCTATGGCTACAGGAGCCATAGCTTAGGCGGTCTACTTTCTGCTGCACTTTCCGTCGGCTCGCGCCGCCCAGGCGTTACCTGGCACTCTGCCCTGTGGAGCCCGGACTTTCCTCCATTCCCAAGGGAACAGCGACTGCCCAGCGAGCTCAGCGGCAAGATTACTGCGCCCAGACGCCAACGGCAACCGTTAATCTCCCAGGCTCTCTCGCTGAATCGTAAGTGCCCGCTGATACAACGCGTTACGTGGCTGACCGCTGAGGTCAGCCACCACGCGCACAGCGGTTTTCACCGGCAACTCCTGTAGTAGACGACGCATTAGCCGATCGGTATCCAACAACGTCTCTTCAGAGTTCACCTGTTCTGCAGCGCCACCCACCACCAGTACCAGCTCGCCACGACTCACGTTAGGGTCTGCAAGCGCAATCGCCTGAAGACGACCCAGCGAAACGGCGTACAGGGTTTCGAAGGCCTTCGTAAGCTCTCGAGCCAGCACCACAGGTCGCTCCGGCCCAAAAACGCTGACCAACACGTCTATGGTTGCCATCAGTCGATGAGGCGATTCATAGAACACCAGAGTCCGCGCCTCGTCTTCCAGAGCCTCAAGCCGAGATCGCCGAGCTGCCGCCTTGGCAGGTAAAAACCCTTCGAATACGAAGCGGTCGGTGGGGAGCCCTGACACACACAGGGCCGCTATCGCAGCGCAGGCACCCGGTATTGGCAGAACCCGCAGGCCGCGCTCATGCGCGCGCCGGACCACGATATATCCCGGATCAGAAATCAGCGGCGTACCGGCATCCGACACAAGCGCTACATTCTCCCCCGCCTCTACGCGGTCCAGTAGAGTTTCAACCTGGGCGCGTTCGTTGTGATCGTGCAGTGCAAACATGGACTTGCTCAGCCCCAGGTGCTGCAAAAGCCGGCCGGTATGGCGTGTATCTTCCGCCGCTACCAAGTCAGCCTGTTTCAGCGCAGCCACTGCTCTTTCTGTGATATCGCCAAGATTGCCAATAGGCGTGGCAACGACGGCGAGACTGCCTGTCTCCTGCGGGGGTATTTTTTCAGTCGCCATGCCTGCTCAGCCCTAACCTGATAGAATTCCGGCCATGATGCCGACGTCGCGTTTCTACCACAACATTTACTACAGAGATCCGCAGGGTAAAGCCACGACGCTGCGGATTCGGCATGTTGTCATACCGTCCCGCGACCGTTAATTTGTCCGGCACCGTTTCAGCCTGTTCATTACGTTGAGAATCCCATGCCCCGACTTCCACGTTTCGCTCCAAAGTCGATAGCTGCCCTGCTTGTCTTGCTTCTGGCGGGCTGCGGCGCACTGAGCACCGACCCGGCCACCCAGACTGAAGCGCCGCGACCCGACCAGCTTGTTGAGGACGCCAGACGTGCCGAGAATGCACAGGAGCGAAGCCGGCTACTGCTTAAAGCTGCGGATGCCTATCAAATCCGCGGCGACCATGAAACTGCTCGACAGCTCCTGTTGCAGCTGGGCTCAGTTCCCCAGCTCGAAAAAGCCAACCAGGACCAGTGGTTTCTTCTATCAATGCGGGGCATCGTCGACACCGCAAACAAGCGCTGGGCCAGACACCTTGTCCAGAGCCTGCCTGTCACCCAGTTCTCCGACTACCCCGACCTGGAACTTCAGCGGCGTGCAGCAGAGCTACAGGCAGAGGTTTTCGCCCTCGCTGACCAGCCGCTTGAGGAAGCACAAACGCTCATCTATGCAGCTCCCCTTCTCGAAGATGCACACGAACATCGCAACCGTATCTGGCGGAGTCTTGCCAGTGCCCCGCTAAAAGACATTGAAGCGCTATCTCAACGGGCCGAAGACTTCGACCTTCAGGGGTGGCTTGAACTGACTCTGGCATTGCGCGGGCCTGCTCTTTCGCTTGAGGATCAAAGCGGACTGATCCGTCAATGGCAAGCCCGGTGGAGGGCACACCCTGCAGCGTCACAGCTGCCTGACGAGCTGGAGCTGCTGGCCGCGCTGCCCGATCAACGTCCCGCGAGCGTCGCCCTGGCGTTACCGTTAAGCGGGCCGCTTGCGAACGCCGGCAAAGCGGTACGCGAGGGCTTCCTGGCTGCGTACTACCAAGACGAAAGCCAGCAGGCGACCTCAGTGGAACTTATCGATACCCACGACCGCGATTTCAGTAGCGTCTATGCGGAGCTTCTTGAACGTAACCCCGACCTTGTCGTTGGCCCCCTTCGCAAGTCGGACCTTGCCAGCCTGGATCAGTCGCAGCGACTACCCGTCCCTGTACTCGCGCTGAACTACCTGGAGTCTCAGGCAGACGCTCCGGCACCTGCAGAGAACCTCTATCAGTTCGGCCTTTCGCCTGATGATGAAGCCCGCGAGATCGCCCAGCGCCTGAATGAGAAAGGCTATGCCAATGTAGCCCTGTTTGCCCCTGGCACCGATTGGGGGCTGCGCTTGTCAGAGAAGTTTCAGGACGAGCATAGCCGCCTCGGCGGCAGAGTGATTGCTGAGCAACATTTTCAGGCACAGCAAAGCCTCCGAGAGGTCGTCGCCACCGCGTTCGGCATCAACGAGAGCCGCAATCGGGCCATTCGGGTAGAGGAAACGATTGGGATGGACGTTGAGTTCGAGCCCCGGCGTCGACAGGATATTGATGCAGTGGTCCTGCTGGCCGACCCTGCACGGGCCCGCCAGCTCAAACCCATGTTCGCCTTCTATTACGGAGGATCACTACCGGTGTTTGGCTCTTCGGTCATTTATGAAGGCTCCCCTGACCCGGTGCGCGACGCTGACCTTGAAAATATTCAGTTCACCGATCTCCCCTGGATACTGGAGCGTCCTGTACTACCGCTTAGAAGTTCACTGCAGAAAACCTTTCCATCCCTGGCCGGCCAATACGACAGGCTATTCGCACTCGGGGCCGACGCCTATCTGCTGAGCTCTCGCCTGCCTCTTCTCGAAGGTATTCCTGACAGTACACTTGAGGGTTACACCGGCTTGTTGACCATGACCGAGAATCGTGAGGTGAGGCGGCAGCAGGGATGGGCAGTTTTCGAAAGGGGTGCGCCGAGGCAGTTTGAGAACGAACTTCCGGCCCAGTCCGAGCAGCTTTAACAGGCCGAGGATGAACGTCAATGTCACGGAAGATCGACCGACAAAAGCTGGGGCAGGACAATGAAGCACTGGCAGAACGCTATCTGTTGAAGCAGGGGATGACCATTCAGGCGCGCAATTACCGATGCAAAGCTGGAGAAATAGACCTGATAGCCAGGCACGGAGACACCCTGGTATTCGTGGAAGTCCGCTACCGCGGCAATAGCAGCTTTGCTAGCGGCGAAGAATCAGTCACACGCAGTAAACAGCGCCGCCTTATTCGCGCCGCGCAACACTACCTCTTATATACTCGGCTCGATTGCCCGTGCCGGTTTGATGTACTTGCGATTAACCAGACGCTGCTGGGACGATCCAGAGTCCACTGGATCGACAACGCGTTTGACGCGTCCGCATAACACGAGCACATCGCCATAGTGATTAATGACAACGCTGACTACATAACGCGCCACTTCGCCGAGCACATGGAAGCTGTTGCGCAGAGCGCAGGCGCCATTACCCCGGCTCTGAGCCAAGCTGCCGAGCTGCTGGTCGAAACGTTACTGGGGGACGGTCGCATTCTCGCCTGCGGCAACGGTACCGCCAACACGCTCGCTCAGTACTTCTGTACGTGCCTCCTCAATAGGTACGAACACGACCGGCCGGCGTTACCTGCGATAAACCTGGGAAGCGATGCCACGACGTTTGCCGCGATCTGCCGAGACAGTCGATTTAACGAAACGTTCTCCCGACAGATAAGGGGCCTGGGCAAGGATGGAGACATCCTGTTCGTCGTCTCAGATGATGGAAACCGGGCCAATCTGATCCAGGCAATCCAGGCAGCGCATGAACGGCAGATGCTTGTTATTGCGGTTACAGCCGGAGAAGACAGGGACTTATCGGCACTGCTTAGCAACAGGGATACTGAGATCTGCCTGCCCCACCTGAGCCCCGGTATGACAAGCGAGGTGGTACTGGTCGTACTTAATAGCTTGTGCGGGCTGGTGGAAAAACTGCTTTTCGGCAATTAGGAGAACGGTTTTTTCTGAGCCGAAGATCAGGCCGAGTGCTGGCCCGAGCCAGCCTGGGGCAGTCAGCCAGCTTCTGCTTTGGATTACGGAAAGAAGAGCGACCCACCACCTGAGTCGCACCACAATATGAGCCGCGTGTTCTAATCTGCACGGGCCCCTGGTCTCGTGAGAACCAATACTTTTCCCGGCTCATAGACACTTTTCCCGGCTCATAGCCAAACCTCTGCGCGTCTTGCGCGCAGCACGTCCAGCTCTACTTCACGACTTTCAGCTTTGGCTTGCCACTGCCTCGGGTGCCCTGCTCCGATCCAGCGCTCTCTTTACCCGTCGCTGTTCCCGCCGGGCCCGAGTCAGGGTCTGGATCGCCTGGCTCTTGCCCAAAAACCATCCCCTGTCCGTTTTCCTTCGCATAGATTGCCAGTACGGCGTTCATGGGCACGTACACTTGCATCGGTACGCCCCCAAAGCGCGCACTGAATTGCAGGGCTTCATTTTCGAGGGAAAGCCCTCTGACAGCAGACGGGCTGATGTTCAGTACGATTTGGCCATTCGCGACAAAATCGCTCGGCACATGGACGCCCGCCATACCCGCGTCAACAACAACGTGAGGGGTAGCATTGTTATCAAGAATCCAATCGCTGAGTGCTCTCACGAGGTAGGGACGACTCGAGCGCATACCCGACAGCTTGGAACTCATGACACCTCCAGCGAAAACGGATCAGAACGGCGGACCAATAGCACGAGCCTCCCTGCCGTCTTGCTAAGCTCAGACAGCGCTACTCGAGCAGGAGCTAAATTAGTTAGCCATGTCCTCTTCAGTATCAGAAAGGCTTGCCTTGAACCCATCCCGCTCAAATATGCGTTCCATGTATTTGTAGATCGGCTTGGCCTGCTTCTCCGGAAGGTCAACACCGAGATGAGTCAGCCGCCAAAGGATCGGCGCTACACAACAGTCAACGATGGTGAACTCTTCATTCAGGAAGAAAGGGGCGTCATCGAAAAGCGGAACAGCTGCAAGAAGACCTTCTCTCAGTTCTTTGCGGGCGCTGTCGGCATCCTTGCTATTGGGCGCGAGCTGAATTCGATCCACCAGCGTGCACCAGTCACGCCCTATTCTGTACATCATCAGGCGGCTCTGCGCTCGAGCAACCGGGTACACCGGCAGGAGTGGAGGATGAGGGAAACGCTCATCCAGATACTCCATCATGATGTTCGGTTCAAAGAGCACAAGGTCTCTATCGACCAGGGTCGGCAACTGATTGTAGGGATTAACATCCGCCAGATCTTTTGGCGGGTTATCCGGGTCGACATCAACCACATCGACGGTCACACCCTTTTCTGCCAGCACAATACGCACACGATGGCTGTAATGGCTGGTCGGATCTGAGAAGAATGTCATTGATGACCGCTTGGTCACAACGCCCATGGCAGCACTCCGGAATTGGTCAGACGGGACGGCAAGTTATAAAAGCATAACGGGCAGCCTGGGCCACCCGCTAAACTCGAGAGGAGAGATTATACCCGATTTCTCAATGCACGTCTTTCCAGTACTCTCTGTTGAGCAGGTACGCAAACACGAAGAAAATCGCAATAAAAATAAGAACGTATATCCCCAACTCTTTGCGAACTACCTGAGCCGGTTCGCCGACGTAGACCAGGAAGTTGGTGAGGTCGAACATCGCGCGATCAAACTCCGCCGGATCCATGCTGCCCTCGAACACCCACTCACCACATACTGTGCCATTCTTGACGTTGCCGCTGAGCGGATCCATGGACGGCCGTGAGCCTATTTTAGGTTCTTCCGCACATAGTCCCTGCAGCTTATCCAGAACATGGGGCATGCCAACATTTGGGAAGACCACGTTATTTACGCCCATTGGGCGGGTCTCGTCCTGATAAAAACCACGCAGGTAGGAATATATCCAGTCGGCACCGCGCAGCCGCGCTTCAAGGGTAAGATCGGGGGGCGCCTGACCGAACCAGTTGCCCGCCTGCTCTTTCGGCATGGCGATCTTCATCAGGTCGCCTACGCCTTGGTCGTTGAAGATCAGGTTTTCAGCGTAGAGCTCGACCGGAATCTCAAGGTATTCCTGAATGTGCTTGTGACGCATGTACTCCATGGAGTGACATCCGAGACAATAGTTGGTGAACAAGGCAGCGCCACGCTGCAGTGATTCCTTGTCACTCAGTGCCGGACTGATGTCATCCAGCGGATGGGAAGTCGATGCCCCCATAGCCAGAGTTGGCAGCACAGCCAGGGCCAAAAACAGAAGTAGCTTTTTCATTAGCCTGTCACCCTCTCCGGTACCTGTTTTGTTTTTTCCATGCTGGTGAATACCGGCATCAGGATGAAGTAGCCGAAGTACAGCGCGGTACATAAGGGGGCCAGCCAGGATGGCTGGGCACCCGGCGCCAAAACGCCGCACACGCCCAGTATCACAAACACTATAGCGAACACTACTATGCCAATTTTGCTGGCCCAGCCTTTGTATCGAAGCGCTTTCACACGACTGCGATCCAGCCAGGGCAAAACAAACAACACGGCTATAGCAGCGCCCATGACCACAACACCCCAGAACTTCGCGGATAACCCGAACAGATCCACGGTTACAGCCCGGAGCATGGCGTAGAACGGCGTGAAGTACCAGACAGGTGCGATGTGCTCCGGTGTTTTCAGCGAGTTAGCCGGCTCAAAGTTTGGCTTTTCAAGGAAATAGCCGCCCATTTCGGGGAAGAAAAACACGATGATACAGAAGACAAAAAGAAACACAGCTACGCCCAGGAGGTCATGCACCGTGTAATAGGGATGGAACGGAATGCCATCACGCGGAATGCCATTCTCATCCTTGTGTTTTTTGATATCCACACCAAGCGGGTTATTGGAGCCAACTTCATGCAAGGCCAGAATATGCAGAACCACAAGCGCCACAAGCACCAGAGGCAGGGCAATGACGTGGAGAGCGAAGAATCGGTTCAGGGTGATTCCGGAAATCAGGTAGTCGCCCCGGATCCAGAGTGAAAGGTCCTCACCGATCACGGGTATTGCACCGAACAGGTTGACGATTACCTGCGCACCCCAATAGGACATCTGGCCCCAGGGCAGCAAATAGCCCATGAATGCTTCGGCCATGAGTACCAGATAGATCGCCATACCGAAGATCCAGACCAACTCCCGGGGCTTCTGGTAGGAACCATAGAGCATGCCGCGGAACATGTGCAGATAGACAACGGCGAAAAAGGCAGATGCACCGGTAGAGTGCAGATAGCGCAGCAGCCAGCCCCATTCCACGTCGCGCATAATGTACTCGACCGAGGCAAACGCGCCCTCTGCAGAGGGGTTATAGCTCATGGTCAACCAGATCCCGGTGACCAGCTGGTTCACCAGAACAAGAAGCGCAAGGGAGCCGAAGAAGTACCAGAAATTGAAGTTCTTCGGAGCGTAGTACTTGCTCATGTGTTTTTCGAAGGCATTGATGACCGGCAGGCGATCGTCAATCCAGTTAAGGAGCTTGGACATTATGCTTCCTCCGGATCTTCGCCCACCACGAGGGTTGTCTCACCCTCGTAGCGGTTTGGCGGCACTTCAAGGTTCATTGGCGCGGGCTGATTGTTATATACCCGGCCTGCCAGGTCATACTTGGTCCCATGGCAGGGGCAAAAGAAGCCACCAAGCCACTCATCGCCCAGATCTGCCGGGGCTACTTCCGGGCGGTACGAAGGGACACAACCCAGATGGGTACAGATCCCAACGTAAACGCCAATTTCCCGTCTTAGTGACCGGTACTCATCCTCAATGTATTCAGGCGCGTTTTCGGCAAAATCGTGCACAGTATCGCTGAGCTTCGGAATACTGTTGTTCATCTCTTCGCCTCGGCGAACGATCCACACCGGCATGCCACGCCAGCTCACAGTAATCTGTTGCCCGACCTCGAGCTTGCTCACGTCGACCCGCACCGGCGCACCGGCCGCCTCCGCCTTGGCACTTGGCTGCCAGGAGGCAACGAACGGCACCGCCACCCCCACCATGCCTATGCCACCCACAACCGACGTAGCGCCGATCAGGAAGCGGCGGCGGCCTTGGTTCACGTCGCCATTATTCATATCGGATTTTCTCCCATCAGGACAGCGCGGAGGTAATAGCCAATCGCGCACTGGAACAGACTTCAGGAACTTCGTTTATTAAATTTTGTCTTTCAGCCAGACCAAGGCGATTGCCCCGGCTGCCAGTCAGAGTGGCTATAAAGCCACCATGCAACAGAATGATCCCGGCATTACCTCAACAGCTTGCAGCAAACAGCACGAGCAGCTCTCTGTAGACTAAATAATGCGTTAGCACCATGTCGCCTTGGAAGGCGCTCCGCACAGGGTGGCACAAGCACTATCAGTAGTGTAGCGAGAGCGACGGAATATTCGGACTACTCTTCTGTACGAGCACGGAAAAGCGGACCAAATGGTAATGAAATTGCCCTTGGCTTACAAGTAAAGGCTTTGAGTTATAGCCTTTCTGAAGCAGTGCGCTACCTGGGTCCAGCCAATAAACAAAAAACCCGACACAATGGTCGGGTCTTCCTGGCACTCGCGTACGGGTGGTGCTTAACGCTTGGAGTACTGTGGACGCTTGCGGGCTTTCCGCAAACCGACCTTTTTCCTCTCGACTTCGCGGTCATCACGCGTGACGTAGCCAGCTTTCCGAAGGGAAGGACGAAGAGTCTCGTCGTAGTCCATCAGGGCTCGCGTCAAACCGTGACGAATAGCACCCGCCTGCCCACTGGAACCGCCTCCGCGTACCGTGACCTTGATGTCGAAGCGACGCTCTGCATCCGCCACAACCAAAGGCTGACGAACAATCATTCTGAGCGTCTCGCGACCAAAAAACTTGTCCAGACCATGCCCATTGATAGAGATGTTACCGCTACCCGGGGTTATAAATACCCGAGCGGTTGAGTTTTTGCGACGGCCAGTGCCGTAATTCTGTGCTGCTGCCATATCCGCCTTCCGTTAAATGTCCAGTTCTTTGGGCTGTTGTGCTGTATGAGGATGCGCTGTTCCAGCGTACACTTTCAGCTTTTTGAACATAGCCCGACCCAGGGGGCCACGCGGCAGCATGCCTTTGACCGCATGCTCGATTACCCGCTCCGGCTTGCTCTCGATCAACTGCTCAAAGGTAGCTGACCGGATACCACCTGGAAAACCGGTATGGCGGTAATATGTCTTGTTACGGGCCTTCTTGCCCGTCACACGGATCTTCTCGGCATTCAGGACTACGATGTAGTCACCCGTATCCACGTGGGGCGTAAATTCCGGCTTATGCTTGCCCCGCAGACGATGGGCGATTTCCGTAGAGAGACGGCCAAGCGTCTTGCCCGCTGCGTCGACCACGTACCAGTCGCGCTTTACGGTTTCTGGTTTCGCACTTAAAGTCTTCATCGTTCTCGCCTTTAAAAACAGTAAATACTCCCGCAGACCTGCCTATAAGGCCAGAATCCGGAGGAGGAAGTCGGTGGTTACAAGGAGGCGACAACCGGGGCTGGTATCGTCGGGCTCCATTGCAAGCCAGGGCGCGAATTCTACTCGATTCTAATTCCCGTGCCAACCCTAACGCGTCGTCCCGGGGAAAACTAACTGTTCGAATCAACGTACCCTAGAAACGGAAGAAGCGACGGGCGTTTGAATTAAGCGCATCCGCCAGAACGCCAGGGGATTCGGACCTTAAGTCGCATAGTGCTTTAAACACGCGCCCGAGATTTAGCGGGCTGTTGTGCCCCTTCTCAACCCCTTCCGGCGGCATATCTGGAGCGTCGGTCTCTAGCACCAGGCTTTCAAGCGGTGCCTCCGCAATCGCCGCCCGTGATTTGCGGGCGCGCTCGTAGGTGATCACCCCACCTACACCCAAGAGAACACCTTTGGATGTCATCTGGGAGGCTTGCTCCGGACTGCCGGCGAAAGCATGGATGAGCACGCCGGCCCTGATGTTTTGCCGATCGAGCGCTTTCATCATCGGCTCATGAGTTCGCACTGAGTGAACGACAAGGGGCCACTCGCGCTGGCACGCAATCTCCACTTGAGCCTCGAATAGCGGAAGCTGCTGCTCAACGTCACCGAAGATCCGATCAAGCCCACACTCTCCGAGCGCCACACAATCTGATGCAATCAGCATGCGGTCCAACTCAGCAATGTCGGCGTCGTCATGCTCCTCCACGTACCAGGGGTGAATGCCCAAGCAGGGGCTGAGTCTTCGGTCCCGTGCGGCAACCTCGAGCACCCGGCTCCAATCCTCGCGCCGCACCCCCGGAATGACTATTCGCTCTATACCGGCCGACTGCATTTCATCCAGAATTTTCTGAACCTCCCCTTCGAACACTGGAAAGTCCAGATGACAGTGCGCGTCAATAAGCGAATAGTTCATTTTTGGCCTCCCTGCCAAGCATTGCATCTAAAAGAATCGACTAACGTTCCTTTGTTTTATGGAACTGAACCTCAGGATGCCTTTCCATAGCAAGCTGTAGATTCACCATCGTGGGTGCGATGTATGCAAGATTATCACTGCCGTCCAGCGCCACGTTATCGTAGCACTTGCTCTGAAATGCCTCTAATACCCTGGGATCCTCAGCGGTCACCCAGCGCGCTGTCGCTACATTGATCGGCTCGTACAGTGCATCAACCTTGTATTCACTTCTCAGGCGCGCGACCACTACATCAAACTGCAACACGCCGACTGCACCGACTATAAGGTCATTGTTTCGCAGGGGCCTGAAAACCTGAACAGCGCCTTCTTCTGAAAGCTGGAGCAGCCCTTTTTGCAACTGCTTGGCCTTTAGCGGGTCTTTCAGACGAATGCGGCGGAACAGCTCAGGAGCAAAATTGGGTATACCGGTAAACCGAAAGCTGGGCCCGCCAGTAAAGGTATCTCCCAGCTGGATCGTGCCGTGATTATGTAGCCCAATGATATCCCCGGCAAAAGCCTCTTCTGCGCGTTCACGATCGCCCGCCATAAATGTCAGGGCGTCCGCAACCCGTACCTCTTTACCCAACCGCACGTGACGCAGTTTCATGCCTTGCTCATAACGGCCCGAGACGATTCGCATGAACGCGATCCGGTCGCGGTGATTTGGGTCCATGTTTGCCTGTATCTTGAAAACGAATCCCGAGAAAGTTTCGTCGAAAGGAGAAACAATGCCTGACTCGGTCTCTCTGGGCTTCGGCGTGGGCGCCCACTCAACCAGACCGTCCAACATGTGGTCTACCCCGAAATTCCCTAAGGCGGTGCCGAAAAATACAGGGGTTAACCGACCCTCAAGAAATGCGTCAAGGTCGAACTCGTGCGACGCGCCTTTGACAAGCTCCACCTCTTCCCTCAAGTCATCCGCCCACGCGCCCAGCACCGCATTCAACTCGGGATTGTCGAGTCCGGCAATACGGCGGACCTCCTGGATCCTGTCACCTTGACCCGAACGGTACAGGATGACTTCGTCCCGCAGGAGGTGGTACACACCTTTGAAGTTCTTACCCATACCGATAGGCCAGGTGATCGGGGCGCAAGCGATCTTAAGAACCTCCTCTACCTCATCCATGACCTCAACCGGGTCCCGAACATCTCGATCGAGCTTGTTCATGAAAGTCAGAATGGGCGTATCGCGGAGGCGCGTCACTTCCATCAACTTTACGGTTCTCTCCTCCACCCCTTTGGCCGCATCGATTACCATGAGACAGCTGTCCACAGCGGTAAGCGTACGGTAAGTATCCTCCGAGAAGTCTTCGTGACCAGGAGTGTCGAGAAGGTTTACCAAGGCGTCAGCGTAAGGAAACTGCATAACGGACGTTGTAACGGAAATGCCCCGCTCTTTCTCCATTTCCATCCAGTCGGACTTCGCGTGCTGCCCCGACTTCTTCCCTTTTACCGTCCCGGCGCGCTGCAATGCATGGCCAAAAAGCAGCACCTTTTCAGTAATTGTTGTTTTGCCGGCATCTGGGTGGGAAATAATGGCAAAGGTACGGCGCTTGCCAACCTCTTGCGCGATTGAACTCATTCGAATGCCCGTAATGTAAAAGTGAATGGATCTTGGGGCGAAATTATATCAGTCAGCCCTGGAAGCACATAACGTGCAACAGCCTAACCCGGATTTCTCATAGTAGTCCCTGATGGGCGGATGCCTGAGGATATCCCGGTTTTCGGTGTCTCGTCCGGGGTTTTTTGATCAGATATTAATCAATTCCTGATGTGCAGACACAATTCCCCCTTTCCCCCATTACTGACGGGCCGGGGGAGCCCGCTGATCTAGGTGGGCACCAGCCGCTGAACCAGGGCTGATAATTCTGTCTTATACGGATAGCTATCACTCATCAACACCCGGATTCGGCGGGTATTGCGGATGATCACAGCGCCGACCTTGATCAGTTTCAACCGCAGGGTGCCAGCGCTCATGCGCTCGAAGGGCGTGCTTTTCAGATGCACCCGCAGACGCTCGAATAGGGTGTAGGCAAAGCCGGAGAGTATCAGCCGCCACTGATTGGTCCACCATTGGGTACTCGATGTGCGGTCGGCAAACAGATCCAGCTGCTGATCCTTGATCCGGTTTTCCATGTCACCGCGGGCGCAATACTGTTCGTAGTAGAGCTTGAACCCCTCGTCGTAGCGGGAGCTGATGACGAAGCGGGGATTCGGACCCTGGGGGCCGTATTCCAGGCGGGCGACGACCAGCCGTTCCTGCTGCCAGCTTCGGGCCTTGTAGTTAAAGCGGAACGTAACGGCCAGCTTGTCGCCGGTGGCTTCATGATATTCCTGGACCTTGTCCATGGCGGGTGCCGCCAGGGTTTCCAGCCGCGTATTGCGCGCCATGCCCACGATGTAATCCACCTGGTTGTGGTCACACCAGGCCAGGATTCGGGGCTTGCAGAAGTGGGAATCACCCCGGAACACAATGCGGGTTTCTGACCAGTAGCGCCGGATAAACCGCACCAATAGGGCTAGAATGGCCCAGCTGTGCCGGGCATCACCCCGATTACTGGTGCGCAGATAGCTCACCAGCAGGTGCCGTCCGCAGAAGACATACAGCGGGAAGTAGCAGTGGTGATCGTAGTACCGGTTGAAGAACTTGCCCGGCTGGTCGCCGTGCACCGGAATATCCGTGCCGTCGAAATCCAGCACGATTTCCTTTGGCGGCTTGTCGTGCTGCTCAATGAAATGATGCCAGAGCAGCTCATGGGCCTTCACGATGGTTTGCCGGTCCACGGCCTGTTCCATTCGGCAGAGCGTGGACTTGCCGGCCAGGACGGAGACCTCACCCGTGGCGGATTGCAGCGCCTGATCAAAGCGTAGCGCTTCATGGTCATTCAGGTCTTCGTATCCGCCGGCCACGCCGTAGACCCGTTGCCGGACCATGGTATCGAGTTGGTGACGAACCATCGTGGAATCCCGCTGATCGACCAGAGTCTCGGCCAGTCGCTGGGTTAACTGGTGTTGCTTATCGACTTCGCGTAATAACAACAAGCCAGCATCGGAGGTGATGTGGCCTCCGGAGAAATCGGCTTCAATCTGACGGCGGAACAGTGGCGAGAAGGTCAGCTTTTCGGGTACCATTTTGGATGCGGCTTCTGGTGGTTCGTTTTTGGTGTAAGGTCCTGAAATGTTACCACTTTAAGCCGCTTTTTCCTTCCTCCTCATGAGAAATCCGGGCTAAGGCGAGTGGTGAAGATTCAGCGACATAACCTGTGCGTCTTCTCTTCCATTCCCGGCCGGGTAATAGTCTTTGCGGTACCCAATAGTCGCAAACCCTTCATTTACGTAAAGCGCAATGGCGGCGCGATTGGATGCCCGGACTTCCAGGAGCATACACCGTGCAGAGGCTGCCTGAGCCTGCGCTACTGCATAGCGGAGTAGCCGGCGCCCTAACCCAGCCCCTTGAAAGGAGCGGTGAATGCACAGATTCAGTAAGTGCAGTTCATCATATTGTCGCGCCAAGATGGCAAAGCCATGCAATTCGCCTCCGCTCCATAAGCCCCAGCAGTCGTAGCCTGGCTTGAAACAGTCTTTGAATACCGTTTCGGTCCACGGAAATGCATGCCCGCTTCGCTCTATAGAAAGGATAGAACCCAGGTCATGCAAAGACAGCTCACCGAAATGGCATTGCTCTTCTGGAATGGTGACATACGGCGCACGCATCTCATCGCCTTATCTGGTGGCTGATCGCGCTTTCAGAGATGGCATGCCAGAGCTCCCGCTTCGCGCTACCTGAACAAGCGAGCTCAGCCAGACTCAACTCATACAGAACACGGGCTCCAAGACCACTGGTGCTGTCACGGTCAAGCGAACCAAAGATGGCTCCCATCTCGGGTCCGATTCCCAACCACGGTCGTGAAGCAAAGGGATGCAGCCGGGCTGAGAGCAGTCGTTCTAACCCTGAATCGTCGGCGCCGGGCACTCGCCGATTTGCAAACACGGGCCATGACACCGACTGCACTGCATCACTCCCGCTCCAGCACTTCAATAACTGGCAAATGGCAGCGAACAACGCATCCTGCGTTGCCGAGGAAACTCCATCACCAAGCGATGCGATGACCACCAGATCTTCTGTAGAGACAATACGAAGATCGACTTGCAGAGAAGCTTCCGTAACAGGAACTGGCGACACCGGTTTTACTGGCAGTGCGCTTTCAGAGCGGAGTCCTGCAACTCGAGATGAAACAGGCCCGACCGCGTCGCCAGCCCCATTCTCTTTAACGACCGTCGCGGGACGGGCTTCAGGCAGCACCTGCTGCGGGGGGTCGATTTTTTTTAAGCTGGCCGGGCTCTGGTCGCCAACAAAGACCATGTCGGCAGAGGGTGCCGCCCCGGGCTGAGGCGTCCGGGCATACCAGAGAGTTATGCCGCACTGTTGCAGATAATACTGACGCAGAGCTTCATTCATAATCAGGTGAACATGGTGGATTGGCCCCTATTGTACCGTATCAAGGGTCGACCGTCCGGCCTGAACAGCAATCACTCTGCGCGGCAGGGCACGGTAAGAGATTCAAAAATAGCTGGCAGAGGGCCCCCGTCCTGGCCTGCGCTCTAACCAATTTGAGCAGGCAAGACAAAGGCGAGCGCTGCAGGGCGCAGCTGGCGTCAGGCGTGATCCGGGCCCGGGGTATTAAACGGCGGGCATAAAAAAGCCCCCGGTACAGCTGTACCGGGGGCTTTGGGTTTAGGCGCCTGACGATGACCTACTCTCACATGGGGGATCCCCACACTACCATTGGCGCTGAGTGGTTTCACTGCTGAGTTCGGAAAGGGATCAGGTGGTTCCCGCTCGCTATGGTCGTCAGGCAAACTGTTACGCGGTGCGGTGTTGTGCACGGTGCGTGTTTGATTGATCACTGGGAAGGCGAGATAGAACGCGTGAGGGACTCACGTCGATCGATAATCAAGGTTACCCGGCCAAGTTGGCTTGGGTGTTATATAGTCAAGCCGCACGAGTCATTAGTATCGGTTAGCTCAACGCCTTGCAGCGCTTACACACCCGACCTATCAACGTCCTGGTCTTGGACGGCTCTTCAGGGACCTCGAGGGTCCAGGGAGATCTCATCTTGAAGGGGGCTTCCCGCTTAGATGCTTTCAGCGGTTATCCTGTCCGAACATAGCTACCGGGCAATGCCACTGGCGTGACAACCCGAACACCAGAGGTTCGTCCACTCCGGTCCTCTCGTACTAGGAGCAGCTCTTCTCAAATCTCCAACGTCCACGGCAGATAGGGACCGAACTGTCTCACGACGTTCTAAACCCAGCTCGCGTACCACTTTAAATGGCGAACAGCCATACCCTTGGGACCGGCTTCAGCCCCAGGATGTGATGAGCCGACATCGAGGTGCCAAACACCGCCGTCGATGTGAACTCTTGGGCGGTATCAGCCTGTTATCCCCGGAGTACCTTTTATCCGTTGAGCGATGGCCCTTCCATACAGAACCACCGGATCACTATGACCTACTTTCGTACCTGCTCGACGTGTCTGTCTCGCAGTCAAGCGGGCTTGTGCCATTACACTAACCGCACGATGTCCGACCGTGCTTAGCCCACCTTTGTGCTCCTCCGTTACGCTTTAGGAGGAGACCGCCCCAGTCAAACTACCCACCACACAGTGTCCTCGCCCCGGATAACGGGGCTAAGTTAGAACCTCAAACAGTTCAGGCTGGTATTTCAAGGTTGGCTCCACGATGACTGGCGTCACCGCTTCAAAGCCTCCCAGCTATCCTACACAAAACGGCTCAAAGTTCACTGTGAAGCTATAGTAAAGGTTCACGGGGTCTTTCCGTCTAGCCGCGGATACACCGCATCTTCACGGCGATTTCAATTTCACTGAGTCTCGGGTAGAGACAGCGCCCCCATCGTTACGCCATTCGTGCAGGTCGGAACTTACCCGACAAGGAATTTCGCTACCTTAGGACCGTTATAGTTACGGCCGCCGTTTACCGGGGCTTCGATCAAGAGCTTCGCCGAAGCTAACCCCATCAATTAACCTTCCGGCACCGGGCAGGCGTCACACCGTATACGTCCTCTTACGAGTTTGCACAGTGCTGTGTTTTTAATAAACAGTCGCAGGGGCCTGGTATCTTCGACCGGCTTCCGCTCCACCCGCAGGGGCTTCACGTAATACCGGCGTGCCTTCTCCCGAAGTTACGGCACCATTTTGCCTAGTTCCTTTACCCGAGTTTTCTCAAGCGCCTTGGTATTCTCTACCTGACCACCTGTGTCGGTTTGGGGTACGGTTCTTTTATACCTGAAGCTTAGAGGCTTTTCCTGGAAGCAGGGCATCAATCACTTCGCGCCCTGAAAGGGCACTCGTATTCGCATCTCAGCATTATGGGACCGGATTTGCCTAATCCCACTGCCTACGTGCTTGAACCGGGATATCCAACACCCGGCTGACCTAGCCTTCTCCGTCCCCTCATCGCAGTATAAAAAAGTACGGGAATATTAACCCGTTTCCCATCGACTACACCTTTCGGTCTCGCCTTAGGGGCCGACTTACCCTGCGCCGATTAACGTTGCGCAGGAAACCTTGGTCTTCCGGCGTGCGGGTTTTTCACCCGCATTATCGTTACTCATGTCAGCATTCGCACTTCTGATATCTCCAGCAAGCTTCTCAACTCACCTTCGCAGACTTACAGAACGCTCCCCTACCACCCGTACAGAGTACGGATCCGCAGCTTCGGTGCCTAGTTTGAGCCCCGTTACATCTTCCGCGCAGGCCGACTCGACTAGTGAGCTATTACGCTTTCCTTAAAGGATGGCTGCTTCTAAGCCAACCTCCTAGCTGTCTGTGCCTTCCCACATCGTTTCCCACTTAACTAGAACTTTGGGACCTTAGCTGGCGGTCTGGGTTGTTTCCCTCTTCACGACGGACGTTAGCACCCGCCGTGTGTCTCCCATGATTGCACTTCTCGGTATTCGGAGTTTGCATCGGGTTGGTAAGTCGAGATGACCCCCTAGCCGAAACAGTGCTCTACCCCCGAGAGTGAGACATGAGGCGCTACCTAAATAGCTTTCGGGGAGAACCAGCTATCTCCGGGCTTGATTAGCCTTTCACTCCGATCCACAAGTCATCCCCTGGCTTTTCAACGACAGTGGGTTCGGTCCTCCAGTGCGTGTTACCGCACCTTCAACCTGCTCATGGATAGATCGCCCGGTTTCGGGTCTATACCTAGCGACTGATTCGCCCTATTCAGACTCGGTTTCCCTACGGCTCCCCTATACGGTTAACCTCGCCACTAAGCATAAGTCGCTGACCCATTATACAAAAGGTACGCCGTCACCGAACAAGTCGGCTCCGACTGCTTGTACGCACACGGTTTCAGGGTCTATTTCACTCCCCTCACAGGGGTTCTTTTCGCCTTTCCCTCACGGTACTGGTTCACTATCGGTCAGTCAGGAGTATTTAGCCTTGGAGGATGGTCCCCCCATGTTCAGACAAGGTTTCTCGTGCCCCGTCCTACTCGATTTCACTAGACTCAGGTTTCGGATACGGGGCTATCACCCACTATGGCGGCTCTTTCCAGGGCCTTCTCCTACCAGTTGTCTAGCTTAAGGGCTAGTCCCCGTTCGCTCGCCGCTACTTAGGGAATCTCGGTTGATTTCTTTTCCTTCGGGTACTTAGATGTTTCAGTTCCCCGAGTTCGCCTCTTACGCCTATGTATTCAGCGCAAGATACCTGGCCGAAACCAGGTGGGTTTCCCCATTCGGACATCTCCGGATCAAAGCTTGTTTGCCAGCTCCCCGAAGCTTTTCGCAGGCTACAACGTCCTTCATCGCCTCTGACTGCCAAGGCATCCACCGTGTGCGCTTGATTGCTTGACTATATAACCCCAAACCAACTTTTTGACCGTCGCCTGAGGCTGTCATGCTGCGTTGCAGTCTTCGTTCGCTCGGTCACATACCAATGTATGCTCCCTCGCTCGCTCAGCCTGCGCCTTGCCTGACAACCTCATGCTTGATCAAAACCGCGGGTGTCCTTTTGTGCTCACCCACCGTCGACTCAAGATTGCAATCCAACGATATTACACCGGATAACGCTTGATTATCTCTCGAACACCGTAACCCTGGTGTCACCCAAAAAGCCGAAGCTTCTCGCCTGACGCATCGGTTACGATGCCTTCTATCTCGCCACATTGTTAAAGAGCAACTGATCCCAGTGATCAGAAATCAGGCCAGAACGCTCTGGACTCATTTCTGTGCACTACTATCCGTATCGTGTTTTCGGTCAAGCAACCGTTGGCCAACTTCCAGGAGGGAAATTGGTGGAGCCAGGCGGGATCGAACCGCCGACCTCCTGCGTGCAAGGCAGGCGCTCTCCCAGCTGAGCTATGGCCCCTGGCTAAAGAATGTCGTGAGACAAGGCATCGGAAGGCGCCGCATAGCCTGCTATGCAAGTCTTTCGATAACGCCGTATCACGAGATTCTGGTGGGTCTGGGTGGATTTGAACCACCGACCTCACCCTTATCAGGGGTGCGCTCTAACCAACTGAGCTACAGACCCAGGTCTACCGGGTCTGCTGACCCTTCTGCTCTTCTTACTCGGTCAAGCAATTCGTGTGGATGCTAATCTGGAACAGTCCAATCATCGTTTAAGGAGGTGATCCAGCCGCAGGTTCCCCTACGGCTACCTTGTTACGACTTCACCCCAGTCATGAACCACACCGTGGTAGTCGTCCTCCTTGCGGTTAGACTAACTACTTCTGGTGCAATCCACTCCCATGGTGTGACGGGCGGTGTGTACAAGGCCCGGGAACGTATTCACCGCGACATTCTGATTCGCGATTACTAGCGATTCCGACTTCACGGAGTCGAGTTGCAGACTCCGATCCGGACTACGACGCGTTTTAAGGGATTGGCTCAACCTCGCGGGTTTGCAGCCCTCTGTGCGCGCCATTGTAGCACGTGTGTAGCCCTGGCCGTAAGGGCCATGATGACCTGACGTCATCCCCACCTTCCTCCGGTTTGTCACCGGCAGTCTCCCTAGAGTTCCCGACCGAATCGCTGGTAACTAAGGACAGGGGTTGCGCTCGTTACGGGACTTAACCCAACATCTCACGACACGAGCTGACGACGGCCATGCAGCACCTGTCACTGCGCTCCCGAAGGCACCCCTCTGTCTCCAGAGGGTTCGCAGGATGTCAAGGCCAGGTAAGGTTCTTCGCGTTGCGTCGAATTAAACCACATGCTCCACCGCTTGTGCGGGCCCCCGTCAATTCATTTGAGTTTTAACCTTGCGGCCGTACTCCCCAGGCGGTCAACTTAGTGCGTTAGCTGCGTCACTAAGGATTCAAGATCCCCAACGACTAGTTGACATCGTTTACAGCGTGGACTACCAGGGTATCTAATCCTGTTTGCTCCCCACGCTTTCGCACCTCAGCGTCAGTATTGGTCCAGGTAGTCGCCTTCGCCACTGGTGTTCCTTCCTATATCTACGCATTTCACCGCTACACAGGAAATTCCACTACCCTCTACCATACTCCAGTCAGACAGTTCAGAATGCCATTCCTAGGTTAAGCCCAGGGCTTTCACATCCTGCTTATCAAACCGCCTACGCGCGCTTTACGCCCAGTAATTCCGATTAACGCTTGCACCCTCCGTATTACCGCGGCTGCTGGCACGGAGTTAGCCGGTGCTTCTTCTGCGGGTAACGTCAATCCCACAGGGTATTAACCTGTGAGCCTTCCTCCCCGCTGAAAGTGCTTTACAACCCGAAAGCCTTCTTCACACACGCGGCATGGCTGGATCAGGGTTGCCCCCATTGTCCAATATTCCCCACTGCTGCCTCCCGTAGGAGTCTGGGCCGTGTCTCAGTCCCAGTGTGGCTGATCATCCTCTCAAACCAGCTACGGATCGTCGCCTTGGTAGGCCTTTACCCCACCAACTAGCTAATCCGACATGGGCTCATCCGATAACGCAAGGTCCGAAGATCCCCTGCTTTCCCCCGTAGGGCGTATGCGGTATTAATCCGGGTTTCCCCGGGCTATCCCCCATTACCGGGCAGATTCCCATGCATTACTCACCCGTCCGCCGCTCGTCAGCATCCCGAAGGACCTGTTACCGCTCGACTTGCATGTGTTAAGCCTGCCGCCAGCGTTCAATCTGAGCCATGATCAAACTCTTCAGTTTAATCTTGCAAAATCCCGAAGGATTTAAATACTGCTCAAAGTTAATCACTCGCATCAATTCACGAGTCACTATCTCTGATAATCTTTATCAGACTATCCCAGATAGCACCCACACGAATTGCTTGACCGTATTGTTAAAGAGCGCAAGGCGTTTCGTTTGCCTTGTCGAGGTGGCGTATTCTACTGCCTTCCTCGGGGGAGTCAACGTATTTTTTGCAGAGTTCACAAATTTGCAAATTTGGCGTCCTCCCGGTCGAGCGAGCTTATTACTACTCCTCAACCGCGACCGGCATTCTACCCTTATGGAGACGCTCGTCAACAGCTTTCTCTCAACTCACTGATCACCGCCAGGTGTTCCCTTCGCAGGCCGGCCTCTCAATCGCCGCAATACTGCCAGTGCGACACCCGACAGCATGTAAAGAAGGAAGACCGTAAAGAGCACTGTACCTGGGCTCTGGGCGACGACAACAAAGATGAGAACAACGGCCAGAATAGCAACGAAAGGCACGCGTCCTTTGAGGTCAAAATCTTTGAAACTGTAATACAGAATATTGCTCACCATCAGGAGACCAACGCCAGCTACAATGATGACGGTCAGGACCTGAAGCCAGCCATCAGCGTCAAACCCATCAAAACACCAAACCAGCCCGGCCACGACGGCTGCCGCAGAAGGGCTTGGCAACCCCACGAAATACCTCTTATCGGTGGAGCCGATCTGCGAATTGAAACGCGCCAGTCTGAGTGCTGCCCCCGCCACGTAGATAAAGGTGATCGCCCAGCCAAACGAGCCAAGTTCACTTAGCGTCCAGAAGAAAGCCACGAGCCCAGGCGCCACCCCGAAAGCCACCATGTCTGCCAGACTGTCGTACTCTTCACCAAACTTACTCTGGGTGTTGGTCATGCGTGCTACACGACCATCCAGCCCGTCGAGAATCATTGAGATAAAGATAGCGACGGCCGAGTACGAAAAGTCGCCGTTCGTAGCCGCAACAATGGCGTAGAACCCGGAAAACAGTGACGCGGTCGTAAAAAGGTTGGGCAAGAGGTAAATACCGCGACGGCGCACCTTGGCCCCGCCAACCAACTCCTCCTCAATGACTTCGGCCCCTAACAGATATGAGCCTTCTTCGTTTCGCTCAGCCTGGGCATCCTTTGATTTGTCATCAGCCATAAAGTCATCCGCTTGCGTTGAATCCATGAGCTAACGAGTATACCGGCGACACCCACGTTACGGTCAAAAAAAACGCGACCCGAAGGTCGCGTTCTGGACATCAACCCGTACTCAATTCTTGGACTTGTCGACGATTTTATTGGCGGCGATCCAGGGCATCATTGACCGAAGCTTTTCACCAACCTGCTCAATCGGATGCTCAGCATTCAGACGACGCCGGGCGGTCATTGAGGGGTAATTGAGATTACCCTCCTGAATGAACATCTTGGCGTATTCACCGGTCTGTATACGTTTCAGAGCGTTACGCATTGCCTGGCGCGACTCAGCATTGATGACCTCGGGACCAGTCACGTACTCGCCATACTCAGCGTTGTTTGAGATGGAGTAGTTCATGTTGGCGATGCCGCCTTCGTACATAAGGTCGACGATCAGCTTGAGTTCGTGCAGACACTCGAAGTAAGCCATCTCTGGCGCATAGCCTGCTTCTGTCAGCGTCTCGAACCCTGCCTTGACCAGCTCGACACAACCCCCGCACAGGACAGACTGCTCGCCGAAAAGATCGGTCTCGGTCTCGTCCTTGAAAGTGGTTTCGATGATGCCGGTACGACCGCCACCAATGGCTGATGCGTAGGCCAGTGCGATGTCCTTGGCATTGCCAGAAGCATCCTGGTGAATTGCAATCAGGTCTGGAATGCCTCGACCTTCTTTATATTCGGTACGAACGGTATGCCCCGGCGCTTTTGGCGCGATCATGATGACGTCCAGGTCGCTGCGCGGAACAATCTGGTTGTAGTGAATATTAAAGCCGTGTGCGAATGCCAGAACCCCACCCTGCTTCAGGTTCGGCTCGATCTGGTTCTTGTAGATCTCGGCCTGATTCTCATCCGGTGCAAGGACCATCACAATGTCGGCGTTCTTTGATGCTTCTTCAACACCCTGCACAGTGAGGCCTGAAGCTTCAGCTTTGCTGGCCGAGGAAGAGCCCGGACGAAGAGCGACTACTACTTCTACACCTGACTCTTTTAGATTGTTGGCGTGGGCGTGGCCCTGGGAACCATAGCCTATGATCGCGACCTTCTTGCTCTTGATCAGCGAAAGATCACAATCTTTATCGTAAAAAACCTTCATCACATTCCCCTGTTGATCATTTGCCTGCTCGTGCAGGCTTCGAAATAAAATTTGTTGCGACGCTCCACGCCCACTAGAGACTGAGGACTTTCTCCCCCCGGGCGATCCCGGAAACCCCTGAGCGAACAACTTCCAGAACCCCGGCAGGGCCTACGGCATTGATAAACGCGTCAAGTTTGTCGCTGTGTCCGGCTAACTGAACCGTATAAACGGTACTGGTGACATCGACGATCTGGCCACGGAAGATATCGACCGTACGCTTGATCTCCGCACGTTGCGCTCCGCCCGCTTTAAGCTTGACGAGCATCAACTCGCGTTCGATGTGAGCCCCTTCGGTCAAATCAACCAACTTCACCACTTCTATTAGCTTGTTCAACTGCTTGGTGATCTGCTCGATGACCCGGTCTGACCCCGTGGTTGTAACGGTCAGGCGCGACAGCGTTGCGTCCTCCGTGGGCGCAACGGTTAGCGTTTCAATGTTGTAGTTGCGCTGAGAAAAAAGGCCAACGACCCGGGACAACGCGCCCGGCTCGTTTTCCAGCAAAACAGAGATAATACGGCGCATGATTAAACCCTCTCCGTTTTGCTGAGCCACATGTCTTTCATCGAGCCGCGAGCTACCAGCATGGGGTAAACATGCTCATGGGGGTCAACGTAGACGTCAAGAAAGACGAGGCGATCGTTCATTGCCAGAGCCTTCTCCAACGCAGGCTCCAGTTCCTCAAAGCGGGTAACCTTGATGCCGACATGACCATAGGCCTCAACCAGCTTGACGAAGTCCGGCAGCGACTCCATGTAAGACTGCGAATGCCGGGACTCGTAGTTCATGTCCTGCCATTGCCGCACCATACCCAACGACTGGTTGTTGAGGTTGAGGATCACCACAGGAATATTGAACTGCTTGCAGGTCGACAGCTCCTGGATATTCATCTGAATACTGCCTTCCCCGGTAACACAAACCACCTGCGCTTCCGGATAGTTCAGTTTCACTCCCATGGCCGCCGGAAAACCGAAGCCCATGGTCCCCAAACCGCCTGAGTTGATCCAGCGGTTAGGTTTATCAAACTTGTAGTACTGGGCGGCGAACATCTGGTGCTGACCAACATCGGAGGTTATGTAAGCGTCGCCGTTCGTTACCCGGTAAAGCGCTTCGATAACCTGCTGAGGTTTCATCAGCTCGTCCGGGCCGGGCTCGTAGCGCATGCCGTGGAAAGCTCGCCACTCATCTATCTGGCTCCACCAGGCAGCGAGCGCATCCTCGTCGGGCTTGGCCTTTGCCTCTTTGACCAGCGCGATCATTTCCTTGAGCACTGAATCAACCGGCCCCACGATCGGCACGTCAGCCGTAACTGTTTTGGAAATCGAAGCGGGATCAATGTCTACATGGATGATACGCGCACCCGGGCAGAACTTGTCCGTTGCGTTCGTAACCCGGTCATCGAACCGCGCGCCGATGCAGAGTATGAGGTCAGAGTGGTGCATGGCCATGTTGGATTCATAAGTGCCATGCATACCGAGCCAGCCCAGCGACTGCTTGTCAGTCGCGGGGAAGCCCCCCAGACCCATCAAAGTATTGGTGACAGGAAACCCCAGCAGGTGCGCTAGATCGGTAAGCTTGTCGGAGGCCTTACCCAGAACTACACCGCCGCCGGCGTAAATGATGGGGCGCTTTGCCGCCAGCAGCATATCGACGGCTTTCTTGATCTGTCCGGCATGCCCCCGGAACGCCGGGTTGTAGGAGCGCAGCTTCACCTTCTTCGGGTAAACGTACTCATAGCGCTCATTAGGCGTCGTCATATCCTTGGGGATATCGACCACCACCGGCCCGGGACGGCCGGTACTTGCGATATAGAACGCTTTCTTCAATGTTTCCGGGATCTCAGACGGATCGCGAATCGACATGTTGTGCTTAACCACAGGCCGGGACACGCCGATCATGTCTGTTTCCTGAAACGCATCTTCGCCGATCAGCGTCGAGGCAACCTGCCCACACAACACAACCATTGGGATAGAGTCGGTGAACGCGGTGGCGATGCCGGTAATGGTATTGGTGGCGCCCGGACCGGAGGTGACCAGCACAACCCCGGGCTGACCCGATGCCCGTGCGTAGCCATCCGCCATGTGGACGGCAGCCTGTTCGTGGCGAACCAGAACGTGTTTGACTTTATCCTGCCTGAAAAGCGCGTCGTAGATGTGCAGCGCAGCTCCACCGGGATAGCCATAGATGTACTCGACGCCCTCGTCCTGCAAATAGCGGACGATCATGTCGGCACCCGATAATAGTTCCACGGAGTAAAACCCTCTTGTCATAGAATGTCCAAGGACGTTCAACAAGCGACCCGATTGCCGAATAACGGATTCAGGTCACTCTGAATATGCCTGGCTCCGCAATCGCTTCTTATGGAAGCCAATAGCGGACAAGGTACTACATAGGTCTGCGAGAGATTGTCTCGTAGGGTCGACGACCCTGAGGGTGGGGATCGTCAAACGCCTGCCGGGCTGGAAAAACGTCGGTCAATGGCGCTGGAAGTGCCTTAACGCAGCATTAGTCCTGGTGGCTAACCCCTGCGTCGGAGAAAACCACACCTATGTAATAGAATCGCTTTAAAGGGGGATACTGCTCGGGATTGCCTGCTGTATTGGCCCCGCTTTCAGGCAGCCATTAATTTTGACACTGGAGCGCGGAGTGTCAATAGAAAAAGCCGCCGAGAGCTTCGTTTCTTGCCTTTTCGGCACCTGTGCATCACGTAACTGAGAAAATCGTCTAATCTTCAGGGAGCACTTGCGCGCTGGCAGGACAGTCGGTGAGCATTGCCTGAAGAGACCAGGCCAAGAAAGGACCTTACTTTGTGTTGACGAGGACCGCCATGAACTACCTAACGCTGGCATTGTGGGCAGCCCTGGTGCTTAGCGCGACCGCTGCTAACGCAGAGGTTTACAAGTGGACTGATGCGCAAGGCAATACGCATTATGGTGACCGCCAGCCGGAAGGCATCAAGTCGAAATCAATGAACATTCGATCCGGCAACCCCGACGATCCTGTACGAATGGCCCCGGAGCGCACAGCGCAACCTGCCCCGGAAGGGGAAAGCAACAGTAGCCAGAACGGTCTCGACCCGGAGCAAGACCGGAAGAACTGCGAGGTTGCCCGCGAGAACCTGCAAGTGCTGACCAATAACAGCCGAGTCCAGATCGAGGAAGCAGGCACGCGGCGCTACCTGACGCCGGAAGAGATCGAGGCCAAGCGGGCTGAACTGGAGCAATTGGTACAAACCCGCTGCGCGACCTGATCAGCGTTCTCGTGGGCGGGGGGGCTGTCAGGCCCTTCTGGTGACTCGTCGGCGGTAAACGCCAAAAAAGCAACCGCTGCCCGAGAGTCTGACAGCGGTTGCGGTTGCGATAGCCGTGCTGGCAACGTCACGCCTCGGTGAATACCAGCTTCTCTCCTTCCACCCGAGCCAGGATGGTGCCGCCTGGCTGGAACTCGCCACGCAGCAGTTGCTGGGCCAGCGGGTTTTCTATCAGCCGCTGGATCGCACGCTTCAGCGGCCTGGCGCCGTACACCGGGTCATAACCAACAGCCGCCAGTTTCTCCATCACAGCCTCATCGAGCTCCAGCTTCAGATCCTGCTCTTTCAGCCGTTGAGCCAGGCGGTCGATCTGAATGCGGGCAATGCCGGCTATCTGGTCAGTCGCCAAGGGATGGAATACCACCACCTCATCCACACGGTTGATGAACTCCGGCCTGAAATGTGTACCGACCACTTCCATCACCGCATTTTTCATCTGCTCGTACTGGGCTTCACCCGCCATGGTCTGGATGATCTCGGACCCGAGGTTGGAGGTCATGACGATTACCGTATTGCGGAAATCGACTGTCCTGCCCTGCCCGTCCGTCAGACGCCCATCCTCCAGCACCTGCAACAGCACGTTGAACACATCCGGATGGGCCTTCTCCACCTCATCCAGCAGCAGCACGGAATACGGCCTGCGGCGCACGGCTTCGGTCAGGTAGCCGCCCTGCTCGTAGCCCACATAGCCGGGAGGCGCACCGATGAGACGCGCGACGGAGTGTTTCTCCATGAACTCCGACATATCAATGCGGACCATGGCTTCTTCGGTATCGAAGAGAAAGTTTGCCAGTGCCTTACAAAGCTCAGTCTTACCTACGCCGGTTGGACCGAGAAACAAAAACGAGCCGTTGGGCCTGCCAGGGTCCGATAATCCTGCGCGGGAACGGCGCACCGCGTTCGCCACGGCCTGCACAGCCTCTTCCTGGCCGATCACGCGTTCATGCAGTGCCTCCTCCATGCGCATCAGCTTGTCCCGCTCGCCCTCCAGCATCTTCGACACGGGGATACCCGTCCACTTGGACACAATCTCGGCAATTTCCTCATCGGTGACACGATTGCGCAGCAAGGTCATTTCCATCATTTCAGCCTGGCTGGCCATGTCCAGCTGCCGCTCCAGTTCGGGTATGCGGCCATACTGAAGCTCAGACATCTTGCCCAGATCGCCGGAGCGCCGCGCCGCCTCGAGCTCGATACGCGCCTGCTCGAGATTGCTCTTTATCTTCTGGGAACCGTGCAGTGCGGCTTTTTCGGTGTTCCAGATTTCCTCGAGGTCGGCGAATTCGCGCTCAATGCCGCCAATAACGCCGTCGAGCTCCGACAGCCGTTTGCGTGAGGCCGCGTCGGTTTCCTTCTTAAGCGCCTCCCGCTCAATCTTGAGCTGAATCAGGCGACGTTCCAGCCGGTCAAGGGCTTCAGGTTTGGAGTCCATTTCCATCCGAATCTGACTCGCAGCCTCGTCTACCAGATCGATGGCTTTGTCCGGCAACTGACGATCGGTGATGTAACGATGGGACAGTTTGGCCGCGGCGATAATTGCCCCATCCGTCACTTCAACGCCGTGGTGTACCTCATATCGCTCCTTCAATCCCCGCAGGATGGCGATGGTGTCTTCCTCAGTCGGCTCATTCACGACTACTTTCTGGAAGCGCCGCTCGAGCGCTGCGTCCTTCTCGATATTCTCGCGGTACTCGTTGAGCGTCGTCGCGCCGACACAGTGCAACTCTCCCCGGGCCAGCGCCGGCTTGAGCATGTTACCGGCGTCCATGGAACCTTCGGCCTTGCCGGCCCCAACCATTGTGTGGATCTCGTCGATAAACAGGATCACCTGCCCTTCCTGCTTGGACAGTTCGTTGAGCACGGCCTTGAGGCGCTCTTCAAATTCTCCGCGGAATTTCGCGCCGGCAATAAGGGACCCCATGTCCAGGGAAAGCACCTGCTTGTCCTTGAGGCCTTCAGGCACCTCGCCGTTGACAATACGCTGGGCCAGACCTTCGACGATCGCGGTCTTGCCTACGCCAGCCTCCCCGATCAGCACCGGGTTGTTCTTCCGGCGCCGCTGCAGAACCTGGATGGTACGGCGGATCTCATCATCGCGCCCGATCACCGGGTCCAGCTTGCCATCACGGGCTCGGGCGGTCAGATCGATGGTGTACTTTGACAGAGCCTGGCGATTCTCTTCCGCGCCTGCGTCGGTGACCTGCTCGCCGCCACGTACTTTATCTATCGCGCTCTCCAGGGATTTACGGTCTACCTTCATTTCCTTGAACAGGCGCCCCGCTGCGCCCCTGTCCTCGAAACAGCCCAAAAGAACAAGTTCGCTCGATATGAACTGGTCACCCCGCTGCTGCGCCAGCTTGTCAGCCACGTTGAATACGCGCCCGAGCTCATTCGACATGTGCACTTCACCCGCATTGCCCTGGACTTTGGGCAAGTCCGTTACGGCAGTGACTATGCCTTGGCGGAAGCGACCCACATCCACGCCCGCTTGCTGAAGCAGGGCCTTAACGCTGCTGCCCTGCTGGTCAATCAGGGCCTGAAGTACGTGAACCGGTTCAATGAAGTTGTTGTCGTTGCCCACTGCCAGGGACTGGGCATCGGCCAGGGCCGTTTGCAGGCGGCTGGTAAGCTTATCAATTCGCATCTCATCTCTTCCTCGTATTCATGGACCAGTCTCAGCCTACTGCTCACCAAGGACATATAGGTGTCGAGAACCCATACAGCGCTGGAAAAACAGAAGCCAAACCGGACTGCCGGGCAGGATCACCTGGAAATGCAGGAACGCTGCACCGGCTCAGTTGCATAAGAGAATGAGGGCATTTCAAAGGACTTCAAGCCGGCAGCGCTGCCAAAAGCAGAAAAACTGATTCAGGTCAAGAGTTACGATCAGGCTCAGATCATTGCCCGGGCGAGAGCCAGACCAAGGTGGCCTGGCGACCAGTGACGCCGTCACGTCGGTATGAGAAGAAAGTCTCTGGCCCCGTCGCTGTACACGAACCACCACCGGAGACTTGAAGCACGCCTGCTGCTTTCAGGCGCATTCGTGCCAAAGCATAGATATCGGCAAAATGGCAGTCGTTACCGCGAGGTCCCGGAACAAAGCAGGCCGCAGCCTCAGCGTTCTGCGCAATGAACGCCTCCCTGACTTCCGGGCCGACCTCAAAGCTACCGGGACCGATGGCGGGACCCAGCCACGCCAGGACCGCGTCAGGCGCATCAAAACAGGCGACCGTCTCTTCCAGAACCCCGTCCAAGAGCCCACGCCAGCCCGCATGAGCCGCTGCTACACGCGTACCTTTGCGGTCACAAAACAAGACCGGAAGGCAATCGGCCGTCAATACCGCGCAGACCTGGCCTGGCCGGGTTGTAGTTGAGGCGTCGGCGCGGGGTTGCGTGGCCCTCAATGGCAGGTCCTCAACGACGGTGCCATGCACCTGGTTCAGCCAACCGATCTGATTGGCCCGGAGACCAAGCTGGCCCGCCAACATGGCACGATTCTGTGCCACGGCCTTTGAATCATCTCCGACGTGGTCTCCCAGATTGAAGCTATCCCACGGCGGCAGGCTGTACCCACCCTGACGGGTTGTGGCACAGGCCTTGACCGTCGGGGGCGCAGGCCAGTCAGGCACAATCAGGGGGACAGGCGGAGTGCCGGCCACGGTTAGAGGGTGCCCTTCGCCGCTTCCGATTCATCCAGGGCGTTAACAAGCTCGACGAAATCCTGCGGCAGCGGGGCCTCCCAGGACACTTCCGCCCCCGTTTCCGGATGCAGCAAGGTCAAGATACGGGCATGCAGGGCCTGCCGCGAAAAACCACCCAGAGTGGCCCGTAGCTTTTCAGTGGCGCCCGCTGGAACACGGAGCCGCCCGGCGTAAACGGGGTCGCCTACCACCGGGTGCCGGATACTGGCCATGTGCACGCGGATCTGATGGGTTCTGCCGCTCTCCAGTTTGCATCGCACGTGAGTGTGCCCGCTATAGCGCCTGATCAGCCGGTAATGCGTTATGGCTGGCTTGCCACCTGGGACAACGGCCATTTTTTTACGCTGGTGCGGGTGCCGACCAATGGGCGCATCGACCACGCCGCCGCCGGTCATGGCGCCGACAACCACCGCTGCGTACTCCCGCCCCATGGTGCGTGCCTGCAACTGATTGACCAGATAGGTATGTGCCACCAGGCTCCGTGCCACCACCATCACCCCCGATGTATCCTTGTCGAGCCGGTGCACGACGCCCGCGCGGGGGATGTGGTCCAGCTCCGGGGCGTGATTCAGCAACGCATTGACGAGCGTACCGCTCGCGTGCCCGGCGGCGGGGTGGACCACGAGCCCTGCAGGCTTATTGAGGACGATGAGATGCTCATCCTCATAAAGAATATCAAGCTCGATCTGCTGTGCCTCCCAGCGGGCCTCGCCTGAGACGATCGCGTCAATGTCGATCGAATCGCCCATGCGCACTTTTTCGCGCGGCTTGCACGCCTTGCCATTGACGCGCAACTGCTCGTTTTTGATCCAGCCCTGAATGCGGGCACGGGAATGCTCAGGCAACAAATCGGCGACTGCCTGGTCTAAGCGCTTTTCGCTGAGTTCTGCCGGAACCTGCATTTTTAGCTGAATATGATCACGAGGGATCGACATGGAATTCCTATGGTTGAAAGCCGCCTTTTGCTGCACATCAGGTTTGAGGCCGGTACAATGCGGAGTCTTGATTTTCAGGTCGCCGGGTGTACCCGGCCGACCGTTTAAACAGGGATTATACGGTAAATGATGACGCGTGCTGCCTTAAAAGCCATTATCCTGGTCCTGTTCGCAGGCCTCACCGCCTGCGCGACCACCGACAGTCAGGTTCTGCCGGAGAAGCAGTACTACGAGCAAGCCCGGAGCGCCATGAACTCGCGCAATTTCAATGAGGCGGCGGAGAATCTGGAGGCGCTCGAAACATACTACCCGTTCGGCCGTTACGCCGAGCAGGCCCAGCTTGACCTGATTTATGCCCGCTACCAGAGCCTGGACCTGACCGGCGCACGCAGGGCAGCAGATCGTTTCCTGCGCCTGAACCCCCAGAGCCCGAACGCTGACTATGCCCTTTACGCTCGTGGCGTTGCCTCATACAACCTTGATGTCAGCCTGGCCGCCCAGTATTTCCCTATCAGTCGATCAGGTCGAGACCCTGGCGAGCAGCGCCAGGCCTTTCGCGATTTCAGCCGCCTGCTTGAGCTCTACCCCAACAGTCCGTACGCGGCTGATGCCAGACAGCGGATGATCGCCATCCACAACCGGCTGGCTGAGAAAGAGCTTGCGGCCGCGCGTTACTATATTAGGCGCCAGGCATATCTGGCAGCTGCAAACAGGGCGCGTTATGTCGTTGAGCGGTTTCCGACGTCGCCCTCAACGGAGGAAGCGCTGATCATGCTGACAGAAACCCAGCGGCTCCTGGGGCTTGATCGTGCTGCAGATGACGCCCAGGCTGTGCTGGCGCTCAACTTTCCCGACAGTGAGGCCTTTGACGAAGAGGGCAACTTCGTTTCGAGCGCTATCAAAGTGGAGAACCGCTCTCTGCTGAGCGTCATGACTTTTGGCCTGCTAGGCAACGGCGACCAGCGCCCGGAGTTCTCTGAAGCTGACGAGTAGATAGCCGGAGGCTGAACTTACGCATCACCCAGCGATCTCCAGGATAATTCGCCCTGATGGAAACCAAAGCGCACCAGCCCGAGCCCGCCCCAACGGTTGAGATCGCGCCGGGCCAGATTCAACGTCATCAAAAAACGCGCCTGTTCCGCGTTTATAACCATTACCGGCTAGCCATAAGCCTGGTCCTGGTTATGTTGCTGATAGTCGACCTTGAAGCGCTTCAGCCGCAGTACCGGTTCCCGGCGTTCTACCAGGCACTTGTTCTCGGCTATTTCGGTTTGAATGCCTTTATCGGTTTCATGCTCCTGGCCGGTTTTCAGCCTCACTCCCGCCACACGACAGTGTCTGTGCTGGTGGACCTGCTTGTGCTGCACGGCATGCTGTTCTTCAGCAGCGGTATAACCAGCGCTCTGGCCAACCTGATTATCATCTCGGTCGCCGCCGGCAACATTCTCAACCCCACCCGACTGGGCTTCTTTTTTGCGGCGCTCGCCGCAATCGGGTCGCTGGCCCTGGCCGGATGGGACGCAATGGTCATTGGCGGCGGCAACACCGGCGACGACATTGTCAGAGCGGGCTTTCTCGGCATTCTCTACTTCGGCGTAGCGTTTGTACTTCAGAACATTACCCGCCGACTGATTTTCAGCGAGGCGCTTGCAAGCGAGCGGGCCGAGAGTATTGCAGCGCTGGAGCGGCTCAACCACCAGATCATCCAGCGCATGCGCACCGGCATTATCGTGGCTGACCCCCAAGGCGAGGTTAAGCTGGCCAACGAAGCCGCCGGTGAACTGCTGCTGGGCGAACGTCGAGCCTCACGGGACCTGGAGCGCCTGCCAACGCCGCTGCAGGAGCGCCTCGAACGCTGGTTTGCGCAGCCCTCCCATCGCACCGAACCGTTTCAGGTCGACATCGCCAGCCCCATGCTCCAGGCCAATTTTACCCGGCTGGAACAGGAGTCCGACGATCGTTTGCTTATATTCCTCGATGACACCAGCAAAATCACCCAGCAGGCCCAGCAGCTCAAACTCGCCTCCCTTGGCCGACTTACAGCAGGCATCGCTCACGAGGTCCGGAACCCGTTGGGCGCTATCAGCCACGCCGCCCAGCTCCTGGCCGAATCCGATGCGCTGAACGGGCCGGACCGGAAAATGCTCGACATCATCCAGCGCCACGCCGCGCGGGTGAATACCATTATCGAGAATGTTCTGGAGCTCTCGCGCCGGCGTCAACCCGACGCCCGGGTTCATGATCTTTATCTATGGACGCTCGAACGCGTCACGCACTATCAGAACGACTGCGACCAGCACAGTGACATCAGCCTGGAACCCGGCAGTCACCGCCCCCAGGCGCGCTTCGACAGCTCTCAGATGGAGCAGGTGTTAACGAACCTGATCGACAATGGCTTGCGTTATAGTGAACAGGAAACCGGCGCGCGCGCGCTGGATATGAGTATCGGGATGGCAGAGGACGGTGAACGGGCTTATCTCGACATTCGCGACCGCGGTCCGGGCATATCGGAGAGTCAGCGGGCGTCTATATTCGAGCCCTTCTATACTACGGAGAGAACAGGAACCGGGCTGGGCCTCTACCTAGCCCGGGAGCTCTGCGAGGCAAACCAGGCGCAACTCGCACTGATCGATGCAGGTCCGGGCGGCTGTTTTCGGATCACGTTTGCCCATCCCCAAAGACAGAGCCTGAACGCGTCGCTGTAAGGTGTTGCGCTGGCACAGAAGCTCTTTGTGGACTTGAAGGACTCGCGCCAGGCAGAAATTGAAGACCAGCAAACGCCACGTTTGTAACTCAATCGACAAGAACGGATGCCATGACTGACGCTACAGCACTGGTCGTCGATGACGAGCCCGATATCCGGGAGCTGCTCGACATCACCCTGACCCGAATGAATATCCGATGCGTAACCGCGGCCAATCTCAAGGAAGCCCGGGACCTGCTAGCAGCGCAGCCGTTTCAGCTCTGTCTGACAGACATGAATCTGCCCGATGGCAACGGCATCGATCTGGTGCAGTGGATGCAGAAAGCCCATCCGGAAACCCCCGTGGCCGTCATCACAGCGTATGGCAGCATGGACACAGCAGTGCTTGCGCTCAAGGCAGGTGCTTTTGACTTTGTCTCCAAGCCCGTAGAGCTCGGGCGGTTGCGCGAATTGGTGGAAAACGCCCTACGGCTTACCACACCCGCAAGTGGCGCCGCAGCCAGTGATAACGACAGCGACGGGCTTCTCCTCGGCGAATCCCTTGAGATAAACCAGCTGCGCAAACAAGTAAGAAAGGTCGCTCGCAGCCAGGCCCCGGTCTATATCAGCGGTGAGTCTGGCAGCGGCAAAGAGCTGGTCGCGCGCATGATCCATATGCAGGGCCCCCGACGTGACGGCCCTTTCGTACCCGTCAACTGCGGCGCCATTCCTTCCGAACTCATGGAAAGCGAATTCTTCGGCCACAAAAAGGGCAGTTTCACCGGCGCGACCGAGAACAAAACCGGCCTGTTCCGCGCAGCCCAGGGCGGCACCCTGTTCCTGGATGAAGTGGCTGACCTGCCCGTATCGATGCAGGTTAAGCTGCTGCGGGCGATCCAGGAGAAAGCTGTGCGTGCGGTGGGCGATCACCTGGAGCAGGCCATCGACGTGCGCATCCTCAGCGCCACGCACAAGGACCTGCCCCATCTGGTCAAGGAAGGCAGCTTCCGGCAGGACCTCTTCTACCGCATCAACGTCATCGAACTCAAAGTCCCTCCGCTACGCGCGCGTGAAGACGACATTCCCCTGCTGACCCGGCATATCCTGGCCAAGCTCGCCCAGGACTACGAAAGCCCTCAGGCTCAGTTGAGCGCCGCCGGACTGGACAAGCTAAAAAGCTACAGCTTTCCAGGCAATGTGCGGGAACTCGAGAACATACTGGAGCGCGCGTTCACACTCTGCGATGGGGACATTATAGACGCAGACGACCTGCAGCTTGCGGCCAACGAAGAGGGTAGCGGCGGACACTCGACAACGCCAGACGGCCGGATTGACCTGGAAAACTTTCTCGAGCGGATCGAGCGGGAGGCCATTGAGAAGGCTTTGGAAGCCACTGGCGGCAACAAGACCGCGGCGGCGAAGCGGCTGGGGATCAGTTTCCGGGCTATGCGGTACCGGTTGAAGAAGTTGGGGATGGAGTGAACAAACTCTAGCTTCGGCAATATTTGATTAGCAAAGAAAACTATAACTCAATATACTGTCGCGCTTCACCAAGGACGGATACTGGATTAAAGGATATCAAGGATGATCTATCATCGACAAAGGGCTTTCTCCCTTGTTGAGCTTATAACTGCTATTGCCATCCTCGCGATTACAGTCTCGTTTGCTGTCAGCAGCATGCAGCCTGTCTCGGCGCGCACCACCACACGAAGCGTCCTGGCCAAAGTCTATGCAGGTTTCCAGTTTGCCAGGAGCGCAGCTGTCAACAAACAGCAACTCGTGACCATTTGCCCCCTCGATGGCAACGGTGAATGCATTAACGACTGGAACCAACCCATCAGCATTTTTCTCGATCCCAGCAATGAACGATCACTGACCGATGGAAACCTGCTTCAGCTCATACCGGCTACAACGTCCGGTTCGCTGATCGCACAACCAGCGAGCAAACGATACTTCCAGTTTCGCCCTATAGGAACGGTCCATGGCACTCTGGGCAACGTGACCTTTTGCCCTCAAAATGGCGACGCCATCCATGCAGGACAGCTCATTCTGAGTAGCGGCGGAAGGCTGCGTTATGCACGCGACAGGGACCAAGATGGCGTTGCAGAGGGCAGCGACGGCTCACCCATTAGCTGTACCAGGTCGTGAGTGTTGTAGAGGGTCGTGAGTGTGTGCAGTACTGCAGCAGGTCAGGATAACCCATCAAGCCGCACAGACCGTTTACCAACAGTCCGCCACAACCACGGCCCCTTTGGTCGCAGTCCGGGTTCCATCATGACCTAGCGTGAGCGTTCCGCAGCGGTCGTCAACCTGTCCAGCCGTGGGTACAGCCTTGAGCACGAACGAATTGCGGGCGACAGCAGGGTCAAAGCTGATGTTATAAAAAGTGGTCCCGTTCCTCGGAGAGACTGTAAAAGGCAGCGCCGGGTCGGCGCCGCCGTCCCGGTAATCAAAATTTGCGGAATAGCGACGTTCCATCCATTGGGCCAACTCGAGCATGTCTGCCTGAGCGGCCGCTCTTCTGGTGTTCTCGACGTAGAGTTTGTATGACGGGAAAGCAATTGCCGCAAGAATGCCAATGATGGCCACGACAATCATCATTTCTATGAGGGTGAAGCCCTGGCTATCTACTGCTTTTATTTTCACTGTCCGGCCCTTTCAGAAACTGATAAACCCCGGCTTCAGCAAGATACTGAGCGTGGGCGATAATACTCCTCAGGTCCGGTCAACGGACCTTCAGAACCTGAATCACTGAGCGCGTGCCGTTCTGGAGCTGCAACTCGATCTCCATACCTTCACGAAGCACGCCTGGCAAAGTCGCGCCTGAGACCAGGTTTCCGTTATAGCGGACCACTTCTGCAAACGTGTAGCGACGGTCCGAGACCGAGACCTCCCGCTCCTCGAAGTCCAGATAGTCGACAGTACCGATTATTACCGGCCGAGTGTGCTCCAGGCCATCGCTCGCACCGGCCCAACATACCGGCCATGAAATCAGCAAGACCAGCATTAACAAGTTACTCATTTTCATCTCAGCGCCCTCTGTCTAACGCAGCTGCTCCCATGTTTGACGACCGCTCGACCCCTCACCTCGAAGGCACAGCTGCCCCCCAACAACGCAGTCGCGATCATCTTGGCGGATGGTGCTTAGCTTAGTCCCGTCACCTTCGGAGATTCCGTTGATTACGTCATCCACAACCCTATCTCTGTGGTCGAATTTCTTGTCAAGATTGAGATCAAAGACCGAAGCGGGCGTTCGACCGCCTGTGGCCAATAGGAAATCCATAATGTAACCACCCCGACCTGCAGTGCATGGTTGCGAATCCGGGATCAGAGTGGTGAAACGGATCCGGCTCGGATCGAGCCCGCCAGGAAGAGTGGGACCGCTGATAACCCGCTCACCTGTGTTCGTTGAGTCAAATTCGAGGTCCATATACCAACCCTTACGTGAACTCTCTATGGTGCGCTCCGAAATGCGGCGGACTTTGTAGCTCTTGGAACCGCCTTCTATGAGCCCAACAGTCACTGAAGCTTGAGTTTCTATCACCTGTTCAACAAGATCACTTCGACTGATGGAGGTTCCGCCGGTGTCAAAGACGCCGTACAGAGATTGGACCTGGTTATCGATGTCATCCCCTGTGCGGAAGAAACTACCGGTACCGAAAGAGACTACTAGAGTACCAGGCTTACCAGGCACAGGAGCACCCGCTGGGGGAGTAGTAATAGGCTGGCGATTACCTGTCTGATCCGTGGCCCGAAATAGGAGCTCTTTGGTCCAGTCACTTACGTCCGTATCAGACAAATCGAATCGCCAGAGATTGCCCTGCAGGTCGCCAGCATAAGCCCGATCTAGAATACGGCCGCCGTTCGGCCAATCCGTCACGTAGGGCCCACTCAGCCCATTGGGCGTCGTCGCGGTCCCTGCCCCTGCGATTATTTTCTTGATTAGAGACCCATCCGCCAGATTGACAACGTACAGAACAGCATCATGCCCTGCACTGTTATAACCGTTTCCAAACACCGCCACCCACCGGCCATCTCGCAGCGGCATTACCGCTGGCTGACCGATACCGTATCCCATATCCGGGTCTGTGAATTCCCAAAGTATGTCGCTCGCTTCCACGGCCGCGGGGTCGGTCACATCGATGGCGAAAATAGTCCGACCGCCTAGCCCCATGCTGCTGACCAGTACGGTTCTCCAGCTACCATCGATATAGGCATCGGAAACAACCGGAGTCCCATCCATAAAATAATGGTAGGAGGAGTCTTTGCCCATGAGCTGGCTTATCCTTGCATGGTTCTGGCCTGCCTCAGGCCGAAAGAGCTCACCTGGCATGTAGGCAAACAGCTCCGCCCCGGTCGTTGAATCGAATCCGTGCAGCATGCCGCTGTTGGCACCGACATATAGGGCATCGACCCTGTTGTTGTAGACAGTTGAGGCCCTGTAGTCTCGATAGGCTTCACCAATCCCCGGCAACTGGGTATAGCCCAAGGGTACTTTGGGGGCATACTGCGGGTTGGAGCTGACGATGTCGCCCAACAGCCTGATATCCTCAGCCTCGGCTTCGTCTTCCTCCGCTATTTTTGGGCGCCGACGCAACGCATTGTGATCGTTCACGCCGCGCAACCAAGCGATCCGCGCTTCCGCGAGCCCATCTATTACATTTGCCGGGTTGACGTTAAGAGCAGAAACTTGCGCAGCACTCAAATTGGTCAGCCCGAGATCGACGGCTGCAGAGCCATTATGTGTCAATATATTGCGCTCCCCTGGGAGCATTCTATTGAGCATTACTTCTGCATCCCAACTGGGTATCTTGCTCGGCACTCCTCTATCGTCCAGTTCAAATGCCTTGAGAGTCCCGCTCCAATCGTCGCTGCGGAAACCCGCGACGAAGCTCATCGAATCATCCTGTAAAGACGATGAATTGATAGCAGCAGCAGAAGCCGATTGGGCGGCCCTACTCCCCGCCTCGTTGAGCAGAGCCAGAAATTTAGTCGCAAACGTGTCAGGGTTAGCGGCATTAACAAACTCGCCGCGACCGTTGATACTTGCATGGAGCAGGTCATCGATTTTGGCAGGGTCCGACGAAGTAGGGTCAGGCCAGGCTACCGCGGTCTCGTTTGCAATTGCTGCCTGAACCGCTTCGGAGTCGAGCTCAACACTACCGGTGACCCCCAAGCCGATGCCCATTGTTACCATATGCTGCCAGAACGCCGGATTTTTGGGCCCGGTCGGCACCCGGTTTTCCATGTTTGTCCGAAGGTCCCTCTTCCAGTAATACATGGCAACATCGGCCAATGTACTGGAGTGGTTATCCTCAAAGGGATCAACAGGAGCGTAGGTAAAACTCTGATCGCCAGGTCCTGTTATAGTGGGATTGCCGCTGGAGCTACCGTCCGTGTTTTCTCTTGCTCCTTCCTGACTTGCCGCGTCGCCGCTCCAGTAACCGTCAGTCATCAGGATGGTGAAGCTTTGTCGGCACTCAACATGGGACGTCGTATCGTTGTTGCCCGGAAGTTTGCCCCAGGGTCCAGCGTTGTCGCTACGGGCGTAATATTCTCCCGCATCACCCAGGGCCCGGCGCAGCGGGGTACCAGAATTAGGTATCGTGCGGTCATAAAGCTTCGAGAAGAAATTTTCCCGGGCGGCGCCCTCGAATCGTCTAACGCCATCAATTATGGTTCTAGTCTCTACACCGTCAACGACGCTACTGCTTTTATTGATGGTTCCGAACCCAACACGGCGATTTTTGCCTTGTGCAGCGAATGCTTCGCCAATGCCCGCCCTGGCCGCAAGAATGCGGGACCGATAGTACTGGAACCAGTTTGCGAAATTCTGGATTTCTTCAGCCTTGCTCCGACTGGCTGTGGTGCCGTCCGGCCCGACATACGAGAACCTTGCTGAAGCAGCCGTGGTCGTCGTTATTTCCACCTTGTCGTAGTCGTCGATGTCCAGCGGATCTCCGCCCGCCTTGAGAGTGAAGTAGGTAACAGGCCAAAAGCTATGCTCGGCGTTACAGGAATATGACTGCACCCCCGTGCTAGTGCCCCAATACCAGTGGGAGCGCTTCGTCTGCTTCTGCGTGAGATTCATCCCACCTATAGCTGGAAGTGACGGGTTGTAGAGCGCGTTCGCTGGGTCAGCGTTGGCCATTTTGGACCCATCACTTTCGCTCCAGGCTGTGTAAGTGACATTCGGGTTGTAATACACCTTGTTATTATGGGCAGAGCGCAGCCAGACATTATGAAAATTGTCGTCGGCAAAGGTGGGAACGTAGTAACGTCTCTGGTCACCGCAACTAACCGTGTAGTCACCACCGCCATATACACCGCGGGGCTGGGGGTAGACAAAAGGCGTGAACGCTGCGCCGCCGCTGTTCTCCTCCGGCATGTACTCAAAGTGCATCGAGCCTGAGTCATCGAGTACAAACATGATGTTCGGCTCAATCGTTGGTGCAGCAGCAAGTGGCTTTTCGGCAATTTCAACCGCTGCCAGCGCCGAAGTTATCGTCCCGAAAGAAAGCGCAAAGCCAAGCGCAACGTGAACTCCATGGCGCACCCATTCTCTACCGTTCGCTTGAATTTTCATCGCTTGGCTCCCGTTTCAACAGCAATACCATGGAGTTTTTCAAGACTCATATAACTGTGCCTCATGGCATCACCCGGCTTTGTATCACTACTGTGGTAGTGTCCGACCCGCCCTGTCCCCGCGCGGTTACGGCGAGAATATCCCTACAGGGCGTTCGGAAGTCAGCACCCGGCGGACAAACCTCACCCTGCCAAACGACATGAAAGGCCGGATCGGCCGATAACTGATCGTCGAGATCAGCGACAGTGCCGCTGGGCTCGCTGCCGTCCCAGGTCTCGGGTGAGACCAGTAGTTCCTCGTTCATGGCAGCAGGAACATTAGCTACGGCCCATTCTTCCCCTACGCGCAAAGCTGTCTCTGTAGCTTCAAATGCCATTTCGCGATCCCTCAGGTTGCCGGCCATCCGCTCCTGAAGGATTGTCCCCTGCATCGACGCTACCCCCACCAGGGTCATTAGAAGAAGCATGACGAGTGACACGATAAGAGCACTTCCCCGTTGCCCTCGAGTAGCTTTAAAGTCGAGAATATCTTTTTGAATTAGCATCCCGGAACGCATTATTTTCGCCCTCAGATCAATTTGCACGGCTGCGTATCGCAACGGTTGTGGTACCGACAAGCCGTGCGCGTCGATCGTTTGGAACATCAATGACAGTGCCTGCGAGATTAAAAGTTGGATCCTCGTCTTCGGCACCGAAGTTCAAAGTCGCGTCCTGCGACCTCATCAAAAACGCGATCCGCAAGCTCACTACGTCGTCCCAATTAGCCACGTTGTTCGCCGTAACGTAGCTGCCAACACGGCCGTTGATACCCGTGCTCACCCCGTAAAGCACCTGCATGCTCTCAACCCCGTCCACTAATTCCTCAGCGCTTCCAGATCCTGTAGCGTCAAACACGTAGCGATAAAGAGCTGGATCACCGTTAGGATTCTCGCCGATGAAGTAGGCGGTGCTGGTGTTAACCAGAATGGTTGCGCCAGGTCCGTAATTCTGGGTAAAGGGGTTGCCCGGGCTGTTATTGTTACCCGGAGTAAATCCCCCCATGACGCCTTTCGTGACATCTGCGCTGTTATCGTTGTTTGTTTTTTGAAACATGTCGCCACCACTACAGGTGTCGTTGGTCGCGACGAGGATGCTGCCCTGTTTTATATCTGCGCTGTCATCGAGCTTTATCGTTGTGCCACTGATACTTTCCACGACCACGGGTAGACGTTGGGCTCGATTGACGACAAACACATCACTGCCTGCCATCACATTCCCGGCCAGCTCTGCTGGAAAATCAGCACCACCTCCCTGAAAATCACCTGGTCCTGCCAGAACCAAATCATAGGCACCGCCTGGACCGGTGTTGGCGTATTCCCATCCCTGCAACGCCTGGCCCATAAAAAAACCGCCAGCGCCAGGATTTGCGGCGTCAGCCGCCAGTAGGTTATTAATCCTGGTGGTGCAGCCTCGGTAACCGGCCAATCGCAACTCGTATTTCAAGTACTCGAGGGAAAACCGAACATTCTCCTGCATTCGAGCCATAGCATCAGTCATCCGGTAGGTCTGACTGTTGCCAAGAAAGATTTGCACGACACCCAGCGTCAGAACGACTCCCAACGCCATGGCGATGAGCAGTTCGACAAGGGACAGGCCTCGCTGTCGCAGTTTTTGCGTCATGGCAACGCTCGCTCCAAGTTAAGTAACGCTGGTTCAAAGCCCGGCGGTGAAGGAAAAACTGATGGGGTCGTCGGGCTCATTGCGATCCTCTACCCACTCAACGCTAACGGTTGCCTGCTGCCCAACCACTTCAATCCCGCCGTTGCCTAATGGAAGCAGGCAGGCGAGCTGGTTTCTCCACTCCGCAAGGTCATCAGCGGGAACGTTGTTGTTGCCTGGATCGTGATCGACGTCACAGGCAGCCGGATCGCCCGGCAATGGGCTGTTATATCCGTCGATATTGGTTCGATTCACCCTCATTCTTTCCAGCATGTCATGGGCGAGTAGTGTGGCCTGACTTCTGGCCTGAGCAGCAGTTGTGAACTGCATTGACGAGACCTGCAGAGCTGCAAGACCCAATAAGCCAATAGCCAGGATCAGCACCGCCACGAGCACTTCAATCATGCCTATTCCAGCCTGCCTTCTTGCACCGCCGGATGTTGAGTTTTTCAACGCCATGCGCCCGATCTTCCTCGTCATTGACAGTTCTCCAGGCGGAGCCCAGTACGACCCGTTAAGCCAACCTCAACCTGCCTCCGCCGATTGGTATCTCCAGCAGTACATGCGTCAGGCTGCAGGTCAATTTCAACAGTACCGGCCCCTGCAACCGGTAGCGATCTAGTGCCGCGACCGTCAAAGACAACCTGGGTGTGGGTTTGGTTAAAGCTGATAGCATCAGGCGCCGCGTAGCTGCGAATCATATTTGCAGCTACGCACCCGCCGGGCTCCAGATGAACGCACCAGCCGTCAGCAAAGCTCGCGCCGTTCGCCGTAATCCCAACTGTTGTGCCACGTTTGACTGCTTCGCTACGCGCCAGATTGAAGGCTGAGATCAAGGTGTTTGTCTGGGTCGACACTCTGTTCTCTTCGATGACGCGCTGGAAAGAGGGCAAAGCGATTGAGGCGGCAATCGCGAACACAGCAATAGCGACCATCAATTCAATCAGCGTGAAGCCGTTTTGTCTGTCCATCAATCTCGAACCCTGCCAAGCACATTTGGGAGTATCACGAGATTAACTATAGGACACGCACGGCAGACCACCAGAGAGCGACGACGACCGGCCGCAGTTTCAGGATAAGCGGTATGGTTCAGCTAAATAACGAGAATGGTTTCAATACAAGATAGGTGGGCGGGTAACACCAAAATTTCTTACTGCGACATCAGCTATCAACTTCTTGCACTGGAATCCGAAGCTCCTTCGGCATAGAAAAAACAATATTCTCCTCCCGTCCGGAAACCTCCTGCGGCGCTTCACCGCCGAGCTCCTGCAGCCGCGCCACTACCTCGTTCACCAGCACTTCTGGCGCTGACGCACCTGCGGTCACTGCGACAGCGCGCTTGCCTTCCAGCCACTCGGGCTTGATCTGGCTGGCTTCGTCGATCAGGTAGGCGGGGGTACCCATGCGCTCAGCCAGTTCGCGTAGGCGATTGGAGTTAGAACTGTTGGGAGAGCCGACAACTAGCATGAGGTCGCAGTCGGTGGCCATCTGCTTGACCGCGTCCTGCCGATTCTGCGTGGCATAGCAGATGTCGTCTTTACGCGGACCCAGTATGGCCGGGAAACGCTCTCTGAGCGCATCAATGACGCGCGCGGTGTCGTCCATGGACAGGGTGGTCTGGGTCACGTAGGCCAGGTTCTGGGGGTCTTTTACCTCAATCGAGGCGACGTCGGCGACGTCCTCAACCAGGTAGATGGCGCCACCGGCGGAGCCATCATACTGCCCCATGGTGCCTTCCACCTCCGGATGGCCGGCGTGGCCTATCAGGATGCACTCGCGCCCTTCCCGACTGTAGCGCATGACTTCCATATGCACTTTGGTCACCAGAGGACAGGTGGCGTCAAAAACCTTGAGACCTCGACCCTTGGCTTCGTTCTGTACCTTCTGTGACACGCCGTGGGCGCTGAATATCACCAGAGCGTCATCCGGAACCTCGTGCAGCTCATCCACAAAGACCGCGCCACGGTTACGGAGCTTCTCGACCACAAAGCGGTTGTGGACTACCTCATGCCGCACATAAATGGGCGCACCAAAAACATCCAGAGCCCGGTCAACGATCTCGATGGCGCGGTCAACGCCAGCGCAGAAGCCGCGGGGGTTGGCGAGTCTGATTTGCATAAGGCGCTCCATCGAGGTGGGTCGGGTAGACTGGGATTGTAGCAAAGAGCCGGATGTTGGCGGTCAACCGGCTAAGTCCTTGGCGGTCAACCGACGAAAGCCGACTCTGCCGGACTCCATGAGCAACGGTCACTGCACCGGCTGCACGTCGATAACCTCCACTTCAAAAACGAGGTCGCGACCCGCTAGCGGATGGTTGAAGTCCACCACAACTTCTTCGTCATCGATTGAGTGGACGACGCCGGGTAACTCCGATTTGCGTGCGTCAGCGAATGAGACCATCAGGCCAGGTTCCAGTTCCATTTCGTTACTGAACTCGGACCGCTTGAAGGTCTGCATGTTATTGGAATTTACCTGGCCAAAACCCTGCTCAGGCGGCACCTCGTAACGCTCATGCGCGCCCGGTTCAAGTCCGAGCAGGTAGGACTCGAACCCCTCGGGCAGGTTACCGTCGCCAATCTCCAGTGTGGCGGGCGCCTTGGCGAAGGTGGAGTCGATGGTCTGGCCATCTTTGAGGCTGAGGGAGAAATTCAGCGTCACCCGCATGCCCTTGCCAATCTTGTGCGTACTCATGCTTTTTTTTCTCCCGTGTCACCCTGGGGACGTCGAAAGATATCGATCGCCATCATGACCGCGCCAATGCTGATGGCGGTATCGGCGATGTTGAACGCCGGAAAATGATAGCTACCCCAGTAGAGATGCAGAAAATCGACCACATAACCGTGGACGATGCGATCGTAGACGTTGCCCAACGCGCCACCCAGAACCAGGGCCAGCGATACCGGTAACCAACGTTCAGACCGGGGTATGCGCGCGAGCCAAACCACCAGCACCGTGCTTACCACAACCGCAAGCATAATGAAGAACCAGCGCTGCCAGCCCCCGCTACCGGCAAGGAAAGAGAACGCTGCGCCGGTGTTGTGCAATAGTGTCAGGTTGAAGAACGGCAACACAGGCTGGGATTCTGCGTATTGCAGCGTCGCCGTCATGTACGCTTTGGAACCCAGATCAAGCAGAACCACCACGGCACTCAGCCAGAGCCATCGCAGCGAGGTCCCGGCGGGGTTAGCGCTGCTCATGACCGCGCTCATGCGAAGCGACGCTGTTCACCGGCGCCTTCCAGGTTATCGATGCAACGGTCGCAAAGATCGGGGTGCGCTTCGCGCGAACCCACCTCGGGCCTATGGTGCCAGCAGCGATCGCATTTGTGATAGGCCGTCGGCGCCACAGATACCTTGAGCCCGGGCACCTCTGTTGCCACCGCCTGATCGTTTCCTGCATCGCTTGAACTGAACACATGCGCTTCGGACGTAATCAGAACAAAGCGCAGTTCTTCGCCCAGTAGATTGAGCTTGTCCGCGATTTCGGGCTCACAGTACAGGTTAACCTCGGCGCTTAGCGATCCCTTGATATTGCCGGCTTTGCGGGTCTCCTCCAGGGCTTTGTTGACCGCTTCTTTTACCGCCAGGATTTGCGCCCAGTACTCGCGTCCCAATGCCTCGTCGCCTTTCAGGGCAAACAGACCGTCGTACCAGGTTTCCAGAAAAACGCTGGCCGAACGGTCGCCGGGCAGGTACTCCCAGATTTCGTCCGCCGTAAAGCTGAGAATCGGCGCGATCCAGCGGCTAAGGGCCTCCGCCACATGGAACATGGCCGTCTGGCAGGAGCGGCGCGCCTGGCTGTCTGCCGGCGTGGTGTACTGGCGATCCTTGATGATATCCAGGTAGAAACTGCCCAGATCGATGGAGCAGAAGCCGTGAATCTTCTGGTACACCTGCAAAAAGCTGTACTGCCGGTACGCTTTGTCGATTTCTTCCTGCAACTGCCCGGCCCGGTCCACAATCCAGCGGTCCAGTGCGAGCATATCTTCAGGTGGCAGGGCGTCCCGCTCGGGATCAAAGCCGGTCATGTTGGCGAGCAGGAACCGGGCGGTATTGCGAATGCGACGGTAAGCGTCCGCGGTTCGCTTGAGGATGTCCTTGGACACCGTCATCTCCCCGCTGTAATCCGTCGCCGCGACCCAGAGCCGGAGGATATCGGCGCCCAGGTCGTTCATGACTGATTGCGGCGCGATCACGTTGCCCAGGGACTTGGACATCTTGTGCCCCTTGGCATCAACGGTAAAGCCGTGGGTCAGCACTTCCCGGTACGGTGCCTGCCCGCGGATCGCAACGGCCGTCTTCAGGGAAGACTGGAACCAGCCCCGGTGTTGATCAGAGCCCTCCAGGTAGAGGTCCGCAGGAAACTGGCCAAGCTCCGGGCGTTTGGTCAGCACCGACGCATGAGTCACGCCCGAGTCGAACCAGACATCCAGGGTATCGGTCACCTTGTCGTACTGATCTGCGTCATCGCCCAGCAGCTCGCGCTTATCCACGGTGTACCAGGCGTCGATACCGTCTACCTCGATGCGCTCAGCCACCGCCTCAATCAGCGCCTGGGTGCGGGGGTGCAGTTCTTGCGTTTCTTTATGAATAAACAGGGTGATCGGGACGCCCCAGGTCCGCTGGCGGGAAATGCACCAGTCCGGGGACTGTTCGACCATGGCCCGGATGCGGTTTTCACCCCAGCCCGGAATCCAGCGGACGCCTTTGATCGCTTCCAGCGCGGCCGCCTTGAGCCCTTTCTGATCCATGCTGATGAACCACTGAGGCGTGGCGCGGTAGACCAATGGCGTTTTAGTCCGCCAGCAGTGAGGATAACTGTGCTGGAACTTCTCGCTCCGCACCAGCGCCCCCTCCCGGCTCAGGGCCGAACACACAGGTTCGTCAGCTTTGTAGATATGAATACCCGCAAATTCCCCCGCGGCGGAGGTATAGGTACCATCCGCCTGCACCAGGTTGAGAGTGCCAATGCCATACGCCTTGCCGACCACAAAATCTTCTACCCCATGGTCTGGCGCGGTGTGAACGGCGCCGGTACCGGCATCCGTGGAGACGTGGTCGCCCAGTACCACCGGTACTTCCTTGTCAAACAGCGGGTGCTTGAGCGCCAGCCCTTCAAGCGCGGAACCGGAACAACGCCCGAGTACTTCGAAATCTTCAACGCCCCAGCGCGCGGTGACGGTCTCGACCATTTCAGCGGCCAGCACCACCCGCTCCTGACCTGCGCCCACATCCAGCTGCACCAGGGCATACTCCAGATCGGCATTGAGCGCGACCGCCTGGTTGGCCGGAATGGTCCAGGGTGTGGTGGTCCAGATCACGATAGCGACGGGCACGCTCTCAGGCGTTACGCCGAAAATTTTCAGCATTGCCTCGGCATCGACGGGCCTGAACCTTACGTCGATCTGGGTGGAGGTCTTGTCCTGGTATTCAACCTCCGCCTCGGCCAGAGCGGACTGGCCCACCACGCTCCAGTAGACAGGCTTGTAGCCACGCATCAGATGACCACTGGCAACGATTTCACCCAAGGCCCGGACGATATCGGCCTCAACCTTGGGGTCCATGGTCAGGTAGGGCTTCTCCCAGTCACCGAAGACACCCAATCGAATGAAATCTTCTGTCTGCCCCGCTACCTGCTTGGCCGCATAGTCACGACAGGCCTGGCGAAACGCTGCATACTCGACTTTGACCCCGGCTTTGCCGATTTCCTGCTCGACCTTGTGCTCGATGGGCAGCCCATGGCAATCCCAGCCCGGCACGTAGGGCGCGTCGTAGCCCATGATATTGCGGGACTTGACGATGAAATCCTTGAGGATCTTATTGACCGCGTGGCCGATATGAATGCTGCCATTGGCGTAGGGGGGGCCATCATGGAGGATGAATTTCTCAGCACCGGCCCGGGCTTTGCGCTGGGCATTGTATAGATCGAGCGCCTGCCATTGTTGTAGACGTTCGGGTTCGCGCTGGGCTAGATTTCCACGCATGGGAAAGCCGGTATCGGGCAGGTTCAGCGTATGCTTGTAATCACTCATAACGTCTTCGGATTCCCAGTGGATCAGCGGTCACGATTAGTCGGTCGAGGCGGATGCGAGGCCAGCCAGGCCCGGGCATCGGCAAAGTCCTGATGGATCTGCTTTTTCAGGGCCTCTACCCCATCAAAGCGGACCTCGTCCCTCAATTGATGCAGAAAAGTCGCCCTGAGGCGTTCACCGTAGAGCTCAGCCTCGAAGTCAAGAAGGTGCACTTCAAGCAACGGGTCCACGCCGTCAACGGTCGGCCGGTAGCCAATATTGGCGGCACCGAACGAACAGGACTCGCCGCCCCCCTCACCATCGCCGGCCCGGCCCACCTGAACCACATAAACGCCGCGCAAAGCCGGGTTTTTGTGGCCAAGGCCAATATTTGCAGTACGCGCGTCGAGCTTGCGCCCCAGTTCCCGGCCATGCAGCACACGGCCTTCTATGGCATAAGGGCGGCCGAGCAACTCTTCGGCATCAGCCAGCCGATTCTCCGCCAGAGCCTTGCGCACCCGGGTCGAGCTGATGCGTTCGCCCGCTATTAGCACGGTTTCGGTATTCTCAACCGAGAAGCCTGCTGCAGCCCCTTGTTGCTGCAGCAGCAGAAAGTCACCGCCGCGGTCGCAGCCGAAACGGAAGTCGTCACCTACCACCAGATGCCGAACCTGGAGCCCGTCAATCAGGACCCGCTCGACAAATTCTTTGGCCGAGAGCTTCCTTAGCCGCGGTGTAAACTGCAGGCATACCACGGTGTCGATGCCATATTGCCAGAGCGCAGTCAGCTTTTCGCGAAACCTCATCAGCCGTGGAGGCGCATCAGCGCCTGCAAAAAACTCCTGCGGCTGCGGCTCGAATACCATGGCTACTGAGGGCACGCCCAAGGCAAGCGCCTTCTGCCGGACCTGTTCGATGATTGCCTGGTGGCCCCGATGCACGCCATCAAAGTTACCAATGGTGGCTACGCAGCCTTGCGGGAAAGGGTGGCCCTCTGCCTGAGTACAACTCTGCAGGTTATGCAGCCCCCGGATCAGTCGCATGCGGTTTGGCTCTCTCCGTTCCCGGTCAAATGGGCCGGGATTATATCCTATCCGTGGGTCGTCTGTGTAACGCCAGCGAAGGCTGCAGCTACTGAGTACTACTGTCCCGATCAGTGAATAGCCGAGTCGATGTCAGTGGCCACGAAGTCAATGGCCGCGAAAGTGTCTCAGCCTGACGCCGCCGACCCCTAGTGTTGTCCCATATACCAGGACACCGCCAACGACCAGGATCGCCATATCCTGTATCCGCTCGGTTGCCATTGCATCGAGCCAGTTGGCACCCGCGTTGTACCACAGAATAAAACCCGCCATCAGTATGTTGGCTGCGCAGAGCTGCAGAAGAAACCGGCCCCACCCCGGCGTGAACTGGTAGGCGCCATCCTTTCTCAAGCCGCGCCATAAAAGAAAAGCGTTCAGCCATGCCGACAATGCCGTCGCCAGTGCCAGCCCGGCGTGGGCCAACGGCAGAATCAGGGCAAGATTCATGACCATGTTCGCGACCATGGCGATAATGCCTATTTTCACCGGCGTCCGCGTGTCCTGGCGAGCAAAGAATCCCGGCGCCAACACCTTGATCAACATGAACGCGACAAGGCCGATCGAATAGGCTCGCAAACTCTGGGCCGACATGCCGATATCCCGTGCGGTCACTTCGCCATAATGAAAAAGCGTAGCCAGCAGAGGCTCTGCCAACAGCACCAGCGCAACGCCAGCCGGCACCGCGACGAGCAACACCATGCGCACCGCCCAGTCCAGTGTGCGCGCGAAATGCTCGGGCGACCGGGAAGCATGGGACCGCGAAAGATTTGGCAGAATGACAGTTGCGATCGCCACGCCGAACACGCCCAGCGGTAATTCCGCCAGACGGTCGGAGTAATAGAGCCAGGAGACACTGCCGGTGGGCAGGAAAGACGCCAGAACAGTATCGAGAAGAAGATTGATCTGGCTGACCGACACACCAAACAACGCCGGTGCCATCAATTTCAGAATACGACTGACGCCTTCGTGGCGGTAGTCCACTCGCGGCCGGGGTAGCAGGCCCAACTTCATCAGGAACGGAAGCTGAAAAAAAAGCTGCAGCAAGCCCGCGAGGAGGACGCCCCAGGCCAGCGCCATGATGGGCTGCGACATCAGGGGCGTCAGAAAAAGCGCCGCCGCGATCAGACTCAAGTTCAACAGAACGGGGGTAAAGGCGGGTATGGCAAACCGATCATAGCTATTGAGAATCGAGCCGGCGAATGCCGTAAGCGAGATCAACAGCAGGTAGGGGAACGTCAGACGCAGCATATCACTGGCGAGGCCAAACCTGATGGGATCGTCAATAAACCCCGGCGCAAACACGGCTGTGATCAGCGGCGAACCCATCACCGCCAGAACGGTAATAAGGAGCAGGACGAAGCCAAGCGACCCGGCAACGGCGTTGACCAGGCCTCGTACGGCGTCGTGCCCGTGCTTGTGCCGGTACTCAGAAAGAACCGGCACGAACGCCTGGTTGAACGCACCCTCGGCGAACAACCGGCGGAGAAAATTAGGGATTTTGAACGCAACGAAGAATGCATCGGCGCCAGCGCCAGCACCAAAATAACGGGCGATCACCATGTCCCGCACCAGCCCCAGCACACGCGAGAACAGGGTCATCATACCTACCAGGGATGACGAGCGCAGGAGTCCGGGCCTGGGTGCCGCCGGCTGTTCCGGTCTCGAGCTGTCGGATTGCGCCATGGTTTACCTGATCGGTTGTAGAGAGGGCTGCTGACTAACGGCCTGTCCGGCGCGAAATACTAGCATTACCTCAACGGAACGCCTACCGCACGTGATGCTACTTTTATTGACATTGAGAAGGTGAATCGGCATTATTGCGCGTCATTTCTCCGGAGACTCCCCCTGTGAGTCTCGCTGGATACGCGAACCGAAATCTCGAGGAGTCAAACGGTGGCTAACACTCCGCAAGCGAAGAAGCGCGCTCGCCAAAATGAGCAGAATCGCAAGCACAACGCGAGCCTGCGCTCTATGGCACGCACCTATATCAAAAAAGTGAAAAGCCAGATCGCCGCGGGCAATGCCGACGGCGCTCAGGAAGCTTTCACCAAGGCTCAACCGATTATTGACAGCATGGTTAACAAAGGCATATTTGCCAAGAACCAGGCTGCCCGTACGAAGAGCCGTCTGAACAGCAAGATCAAAGGCCTGCGTCAGGCTTCCTGATCCAGTCCTGATCAAAAAGCCCGCGACCGAGAGGTCTGCGGGCTTTTTTATGCTGAAAAAAGCTATTCTGGTTACGTCAGCACGAGGTTATCCCGGTGGATTAACTCCTCCTCTGCAAGATAACCCAGCAGACCGGCAATCTCAGCACTTGGCCGACCCAGGATTCTACGCGCCTCACCCGCGTCGTAGTTGGCCAAGCCCCGGGCGACTTCCGCGCCCTGCTCATCGACGCACGAAACCATCTCGCCCCGGCGAAAATCCCCTGTCACAGACCGGACGCCCACCGGCAATAAGCTCTTGCCCCGGACCGTGACGCCGAGCACCGCGCCTGCGTCCAACACCAGTGTGCCCCGTGTATTAAGGTGACCGGCTATCCACTGTTTACGCGCCGCCTGACGTCCTTGCTCGGGCACCAGCAGGGTCCCGAGCGCTTCGCCCTGCCTCAGTCTTGGCAGAACATTATCAATGCGTCCGCCGACAATGACCGTGAACGCGCCAGACCGCTCGGCGAACCTTGCGGCACGGATCTTGGTGGACATCCCGCCCCGACCCAGCGCGCCCGATCCGCCGGCGGCCATCGCGTCCAGGGCAGCGTCAGAGGCAAACCGTTCGCTGACCAATTGGGCATCAGCATGCTGGCGAGGGTCGCGATCGAAAAGACCAAGCTGGTCGGTGAGAATCACCAGACCGTCGGCCTCAACAAGATTGGCGACCAGAGCGCCAAGCGTATCGTTATCGCCAAACCGGATCTCATCGGTGACCACCGTGTCGTTTTCATTGACGATGGGCACGACATTAAGGTCAAGCAGCGTTCTGAGGGTGCTGCGGGCGTTCAGATAGCGCTTGCGGTCGGACAGGTCGTCGTGGGTAAGCAGAATTTGCGCTGTATGAACGCCGTGGCGCTGAAATTGCCACTCCCACGCCTGAACCAGCCCCATCTGACCCACGGCAGCGGCAGCCTGAAGCTCGTGCAGATGGGCAGGGCGACGACTCCAACCGAGTCTCTTCATGCCTTCAGCGACAGAGCCTGAAGATACGAGCACGATCTCAGCACCGGCGGAGCGAAGCGCGACCAGCTGGTCGACCCAGCCCCCCATGGCGCCAAGATCCAGTCCCCGACCGTCGTTTGTGAGCAAGGCGCTGCCAATTTTGACGATCAAGCGGCGTGCGCCCACCAGCCTTTTACGCTGCTCGCTCAGCTCACCAATGCCCACGCCTTCGCCTTTCAAGCTCTCCAAGTGCCAGCTCCTTTATGGACAATGCAACCGAGGGGCAACAGGACTCGCTGCCTCGACGCCGCTTTCCCGCGGGTGTAGACGTTACTCGCGAGTGTAGACAACCTCGACATCGTAATCGTCGTCGTCAAAGTCATCGTCGTCTTCGTCTTCGTCTTCACCTGTCGCGTTCAATGAGCGGCGGAGTGACTGGATACGGGCGCGAGCCTCGGCATCCATCCTTTCGCGGCGGGCCTGCTCTGCTGCTGCCGCTGCAGGATCCTCCGACTCGACTTCAACCTGATCCTCGATCCACCGCATGATCGACTGCATCAGCGGCTTGGTACCCTCGCCACTCAACGCGGAGATGCGGAACACCGGGCCACTCCACTCCAGCGCCTGCGTAAGCTCTGTACAGACACGCTCCCGGTCTTCCTCGGGTACGAGGTCGAGTTTATTCAGCACCAACCAACGCTCCCGCTCAGCCAACGTAGGACTGAACTTCTCCAATTCCCGGGCGATAGCCTTCACGTTTTCGGCGGGTGTCGTCTCATCCCAAGGCATCATGTCGACCACGTGCAGCAGCAACCGTGTCCGCACCAGGTGGCGCAGAAAACGCACCCCCAGCCCTGCACCTTCGGCCGCGCCTTCGATCAGCCCGGGAATATCCGCAATCACGAAGCTCTGGTGGGGCTGCACACTGACCACCCCCAGGTTCGGCACCAGCGTCGTAAACGGATAGTTGGCGACTTTCGGCTTGGCCGCAGAGACCGCACGAATCAGCGTCGACTTGCCCGCGTTAGGCATGCCCAGAAGCCCGACATCTGCCAGAACCTTCAGCTCCAACCGCAACTCCCGCGCTTCCCCGGCACTACCCGGTGAGGTCTGCCGGGGCGCCCTGTTTATACTGGACTTGTACCGGGTATTCCCCAAGCCGTGGAAGCCGCCCTGGGCGACCACAAGCCGGTCTCCCGGCGCAACCAGGTCGCCGAGAACCTCTTCAGTTCCAGTATCCAGTACCGTCGTTCCCACTGGGACAGGCAACTCAAGGTCCTCCGCCTTACGGCCAGCGCAGTTCCGGCCACTGCCATCTTCGCCGTTGTCAGCCTTGAACCTGCGATTGTAACGGAAGTCCACCAGCGTATTGAGCGCCTCGTCAGCAACGAGTATGACTGAGCCGCCGTCACCGCCGTCGCCGCCGTCCGGTCCGCCGCGGGGGATGTATTTCTCGCGACGGAAGCTCAGGCAGCCGTTTCCACCTTTACCAGCCTGCACGTTGATTGTGGCTTCATCGACAAATTTCATGCCACCAACTCCTGCTCAGACCCGCCCGGGCGTGAGGCACTGAATAAGTTAAACGCAAAAACCCCGCCACAGCAGGTATCCGATAACTGGGCAAGAAGAGCCGGAGTGCCACTACGGGCTCCTCGGAACTCCCCTCACTACCAGAAAAGAATACCGCCTGCTCAGCGGGGTTTGCGACTACTGCCTTTTAGGGCTGCAGTACCCGGACCAGAAGGTCCATTGTGTACCGCACGGACACTTGTACTTAGTGAACCGCTTCTACCGTCACGAACTTGCGGTTTTCCTTACCCTGCACCGAGAACTTGACGACGCCGTCAGCTTTCGCAAACAGGGTATGGTCACGGCCCAGGCCTACGTTCTCGCCAGCATGAAAACGGGTACCGCGCTGGCGAACAAGGATATTGCCTGCACGAACAACCTGGCCGCCGTACATTTTTACACCAAGACGTTTCGACTCGGAATCGCGACCGTTACGGGTACTACCTGCTGCTTTTTTATGAGCCATTTTCTTACTCCTGACAAAGGATCTCTCGGGGTGCCCTCTTCAGGCACGGTCAAAGGCTGAGATTCAGCTTTCGATCCCGGTAATCTTGACTTCAGTGTACCACTGGCGGTGCCCCATACGCTTCATATGATGCTTCCGACGACGGAACTTGATAATACGGATCTTATCGTGACGGCCATGGCTTACAACTTCCGCCGTGACTTTGGCGCCGTCAACCACCGGTGCGCCAACCTTGACGTTTTCGCCATCGATAACCATCAGCACCCGGTCAAACACGATAGCACCGCCGGTTTCTGTTTCAATCTTTTCCAGCTTGAGGGTCTCACCCTCGCGAACGCGATGCTGCTTTCCACCGCTGACAATCACTGCGTACATGCAATTACTCCGCTAGGTTATCACCCGTCCCTGCTCTTCAGGAGGACCGCCTTCAGGCCGTCACCTTCAACCTGTTGCTATGGGAAGCGCTCTGGCAACCCTATGGCAGGGAGCTCAGGTCGGGACAAGGTGTAAGGGCGCGAGATTATATGAAAACTTCCGCCACTGTGCAACTTGTTTGGCCGTATCAGCCACAGACAGAGGGGGAGACTGCCAGCTTTCCCGCGTTGCAGGTACTGAGCCGGGCACCAGCCTGGTTGACACCCCCGCAGCCAGTCCATAGCATTGCCGCGACCTGAGTATTTTGGGAACAGACGAATGAACTCCAACGACATCCATGGGCCCGTGAGCGATGATTTCGCTCGCGTCAATGACCTCATTTTTGCCCAGCTGAGTTCCCGTGTTCCCCTGGTCGAGAAGATCGGCCATTACATCGTTTCCAGCGGTGGCAAACGACTTCGCCCCCTGCTGGTCCTCCTGACCAGCCGGGCTCTGGGCTACCCCGGTCAGGGGCACCTCAAGCTCGCTGCTGTTATTGAGTTCCTGCATACCGCCACCCTGCTCCACGACGATGTAGTCGACACGTCTGACCTTCGCCGCGGGAAACCAACGGCGAACGCAAACTGGGGCAATGCATCCAGCATTCTCGTGGGCGACTATCTCTACGCGCGCGCATTTCAGGTCATGGTGTCGCTGGATAATATGCCAGTTATGGATGTGCTCTCAGCGGCTACGGCAGAGATTGCCGAAGGCGAGGTCATGCAGCTCACCAATGCTCGCAATCCCGATCTCAACGAAGACCAGTACATGGCGGTTATTCGCAGCAAGACGGCCATGTTATTTCAGGCGGCCACGCACGCGGCGGCACTCCTTGGTTCTGCAAGCGTCAGGGACAAGGAGGCCATGCGCGATTACGGGCTTCATCTGGGGCTGGCGTTCCAACTGGTAGACGACGTGCTGGATTACAGCGGTGATGTTGCAGAAATGGGCAAGAACGTCGGCGATGATCTGGCCGAGGGAAAATGCACCCTGCCGCTGATTCAGGCAATGAAGGTCTGTAGCGAAGCTGACCGGCAACTGATCCGGCAAACGATACGCAAAGGTGGCCTGGAAAATCTTGAGCGCATCTGCCAGATCGTCAAGGATAGCGGTGCAATCAATTATACGCTCAACAAGGCGCGGGAGCAGGCAGAGTTGGCGACCCGCTGCACTGACGTGCTGGCGCCATCCCCCAGCAAAAACTCGCTGCTCGCGCTGACCGAACTGGCTGTGTCCCGCTCGGTTTGAGCCCAGCTCAGCACCTTGTAGCCGTACTTCGACATCATCTGGGGCTACTCAACTTCAAACCGAACCTGTGCAGGTCAACCTAACCCCGGCGGCGCCTCACCCAATTTGGCGCGCCACTCTCCCCCGGAAAGATCCAACGCAGGTCCCACCGGCACAATGCCACTCGGGTTAATGGTTCGCTGGGAGTGGTAATAATGGCGCTTTATCTGGGCGAAATCGACGGTACCGGCCACGCCAGGCACGTTGTAGAGATCGGCCAGGTAGCCGCCAAGGGCCGGAAAATCAGCAATTCGATCGCGATTGCACTTGAAGTGGCTGAAATATACAGCGTCGAATCGGGCAAGGGTTGTAAAAAGGCGCCAGTCTGCCTCGGTCATTCGGTTGCCCACCAGGTAACGTTGCTTTTGCAGACGCTCCTCCAGCCAATCCAGGCTATCGAACAGCGCGCTGTACGCCTCCTCGTACGCCTCCTGGCTCGTCGCGAACCCTGCACGATATACCCCGTTATTGACGGTCTCGTAGACCCGCTTATTAACCGACTCAATCTCGTCCCGCAATTCATCCGGGTATAAATCAAGGTCGCGGGCGCCGAGCGAATCAAACGCCCCATTGAACATACGGATGATATCCGCCGATTCGTTGCTGACGATGCAGCCCTGCTGCTTGTCCCACAGGACTGGCACCGTAACGCGCCCCGTATAGTCGGGGGTGTCACGAGTATAGATCTGGTGAAGATACGACGAGTCAAAAAGCTCATCACGGTGCTGAGGGCTGCCGGGACGAAATTCCCAGCCGTTCTCCAGCATATCCGGATGCACGACCGAGACTGGAACCAGTCCATCCAGTCCCTTCAACGCACGAAAGATGAGGGTGCGATGAGCCCAGGGGCAAGCCCTGGATACATAAAGATGGTAGCGGTCAGCTGCCGCCTTGAACCCGGCAGTGCCGGAAGGACCGCGAGTGCCGTCTGCAGTTACCCAGTTTCGGAATTTGGCACTTTCGCGGACGAACTTTCCACCATGCTTACTGGTGTCGTACCACTGATCGTGCCATTTGCCATCCACTAATAAACCCATCAGCGCTCCTCCCTGAGATAGTTTTGAGCCGGGATTCTACCCTACCAGATACGCCCAGCTCTGCCTTCATGGACAGCATCTGCGCAGAGCGCCTAGTCAAAAGCCTGCTGGAGAAATGCTTCTTTTTCTTCACGGCTGGCCCGCTTCCAGAGCAGGTTTAATGCTTCGAGCGTTGACAGGCCGTCTGGCACCGACGCCGCTGCGTCACCCGTGTCCATCGCCCCGGGCGACTGCCCGGAAATGGCTGACTGAGAATCAGCCGTCGCGGCAGGCGTGTCGGCGGAAGTTGCAATCGCCACTGTTCGCGCCCCGTTCACGATCTCGGCAGAAAACGCTTCAGCAATCTGCTGGGCTTCCCTGACATCTCCGGCCTGCTCAAACTCAAACGTGTAGGTCTCGCCGGCCTTCGCGTCGAAACTTGCAATCATGGGCTTCGACTCCACAACATTCACTGCCGAATCCCCATCGCGGCGGACATCGTTTTTGGCCCAGATAGTGCGATACTGGAAAACCACATCATTGGCACCCGGCTTCAGGCTGAACTGCAACGCCATGTCTTTAAGCAGAAAAGCAGACATTTTCTCGTCATTTACACGAATCACTTTGATAGCCGCTGGCGCCTTGAGCGTGGCCGTTTCCGCATCAGGCAGCGCAGCGCCTTCGTATGCCTTTAGCCGCGCCCCTGTGGACGAACAGCCTACGACCAGAGCCAATGCCGACACTAACAAACACCACCTGAAATCGCTGAATAGTCCTTTTTGCATTACCTTTCGCCCCCAAGCCCAGACTCGTTAATAAACCGTAACCGCCGCAAACTGCTCTGTAGTCTGCCTTGGTCGCGCTCATTCTGACCAGCAGTCACTTCTTGCGCAACTCACTGGGCGACCAGCGGATTCTCATGCCTTTCCAGAAAGAAACACAGAGCTGAACAAAAAATAATCGGTGAGCCCTATTACCCGACATAAAAGCACGTTAAATTATGCAAATTGTCGAAGCACAATCGTGCATTCCTGCTAGCCCACTGTGAGAACGCAAGAGACAGCCCATGACAAGCCATCAAGGAAAAACGGCTCAGGACTCCAGCCTCGGTTTCAGTGAGACCGCACCCATGGAGCAGTACAAACGTATGGGCGAAGATGGGTCCGTCCCCTTTCGGAGCAGCCGGTTCTTCTGTGTAGGCAATCGCTGGTATTTCACGACCCGCGAAGGGTTCGACAGCGGTCCCTATGCAACTCGTGATCGCGCCCATATTGGCCTGAAACGCTTCCTGCACGTGGTCAAACTTCTACCTGACGAAGAAGCCTTGCACTGATCGCCACCGCGGGCCGAGTGCAAGCAGGAGCTCAGGAGCTTTAGGCCGTGAAGTGCTGATAGCCCAGATTTTTCGGGGCTTCCCAGCCGTCCGGCGGATTGCTGAAGCGAACGCCCGGCTGCGACTCTATAACACCGATTACACTGATCGGGATGCCATCGCGGCATAGCTGATCAGGATTTCCCGCCCGCTCAGGCCAGGTAAAACAAAGTTCGTAATCATCCCCGGCAGTAAGACCGAGCTCCAGAGCCCGCGTGCCCGCCAGTGTTTTCAATGGCTGCGAAAGGGGTAAAGCTGCAAGGTCGAGATTGGCGCCTACCTGTGAGGCAGCAAGAATATGGCCGAGATCGGCCAGCAATCCGTCCGAGACATCGATACAGGCAGTAGCTTTCTGGCGTAGCGCCATACCCAGCGACAGGCGGGGCGTCGGCCGCAGGAAGCGCTGGCATACGGCACTGACTGCTGCTGCGGATGAACCAGGGCTTCCGAGCCAGCGCAGGGCTTCCCCCGCATCACCCAGCGTACCGCTGACACAGATCAGGTCCCCCGGCCGGGCGCCGCTCCGCGTCAAAGACTGCCCGGGCGGGCACAGGCCCTGTACTTGCAGGGTGATCGTTAACGGACCACGGGTGGTATCTCCGCCGACTACTGGCAGCCCGTAAAGCCGACTGCTCTCGCCCAGCCCTCTGGCGAAGCCAGCCAACCAACTCTGGTCGGGCGTGGGCAGGGTCAGCGCCAGCAAAACATTCCACGGTTTTGCCCCGCACGCCGCGAGATCGCTGGCGCTAACCGCCATGGCGCGCCAGCCCAGATCGACGGGATGGATATCAGCAGGGAAGTGAGTGCCGCTGACCAGCGTATCGATGGACTGCAGCAGATTCTGGCCTGGCGGAATGGAGAGCTCCGAACAATCGTCGCCAATACCCCGGACGAGCCCGTCACAGGGCGGCTCTCCAAGGGGCAGCCAGTAGCGCCGGATACTCTCGAACTCATCCACCGGCCGGACTCCGGGCACCGGAGCGGCTATTGGCGATGGCTGACTTCTGCACTACGCAGCCTGCGCGCCAGCTTGTCGACCACACTATTCACGTACTTGTGGCCTTCAGTACCGCCAAAGCGTTTGGCCAGTTCGATCGACTCATTAATGACTACGCGATAGGGCACATCGATCCGATGAGCCAGCTCATAAGTACTTAAACGCAGAATACAGCGTTCGATAGGGTCCACTTCGACCAGCGGACGGTCGAGGAAAGGCTCAAAATTACGGTCCAGCGCTTGCTGATGCCTGTCGACACCACGCAGCAGGTCGCGAAAATAGAGGGAGTCGACCTTGCTCATGTCGTTGTCGACGATGAACTCAGCTTCTATATCCGTCACTGAACTCCGGGACAGCTCACGCTGGTACAGAGCCTGCAACGCCAGCACACGAGCACGACGTCGCTCCCCGGGCTTCGGGGCCGCCGGCTGGGGATCAGGTCGGGTATCAACTGGTTCCATTACGCCTCCATCCGACGGAAAAGACTGACCATTTCCATCGCGCTCAGCGCCGCATCGGCTCCTTTATTGCCCGCCTTCGTGCCCGAACGCTCAATCGCCTGCTCTATCGAATCAACGGTCAGAACGCCGAAGATCACCGGAAGGTCGGCTTCCATCATCACCCGACTCAGACCGCTGGCACATTCGCCCGCCACGAAGTCAAAGTGAGGGGTGCCGCCACGAATAACCGCACCCAGGCCAATGATGGCGTCGCAGTCACCTTTGGCGGCGATGCGCTTGGCCGCAAGGGGCATCTCGTAGGCGCCGGGAACGCGATAGATGCTGATATTGCCTCGATCAACCCCGTGACGAACCAAGGCATCGACTGCGCCTTCTACCAGGCTTTCAACGACAAAGCCGTTGAAGCGGCCGACAACCAGGGCATATTTACCATTGACCTGGGTGAAGTCGCCTTCGAGGCTTTTGATCTCAGACATGTATAACTCCTGCAACAGGACGTGACCCTACGGTCCGTCAGAATTTTATAAAAGAAACGCCCGGCTGGCGCTGCTGAAAATTTACTCGTCCGCGTATGGCAGATATTCGACGACCTCCAGGTCGAAACCGGAGATGGCCGTGTATTTGATCGGCGCACTGAGCAGGCGCATTTTACCCACGCCGAGGTCTCGAAGGATTTGCGAACCCGTACCGACAGTCATGAAGACACCGGACACTCCGGCGCCCTGTGATTTGGGCCGATCGTTGAAAAAGCTGCGGATGCGCTCCTCAAGCCCATAGACATCGGCGCCGTTGTTCAGCAGGACGATTACACCACAGCCTTCCTGCGCCACGCGCTGCATGGCCCGTTGCAGCGACCAGCTCTGGGAGTCCGGCTTCGAGGCACCGAGAAGATCGCGCAAAGTATCCGTGATATGTACCCGCACCAGTACCGGATCATCGGCAGTAAATTCGCCCATCGTCAATGCGAGATGGGTCCCGCCCTGGATGGTGTCCTGGTACGTGCGCAGGCAGAAAACGCCATGCTCGGTCTCGAGGTCATACTTGTCCACACAGGTAACGGTACGCTCGTTAATATTACGATAGTGGATCAGGTCGGCGATGGTGCCGATCTTCAGCCCGTGGGTCTGCGCGAACGTCTCGAGATCGGGGCGGCGGGCCATGGTCCCGTCGTCGTTCATGACCTCCACGATAACCGCTGCGGGCTCGAAGCCGGCAAGCCGGGCAAGATCACAGCCGGCTTCGGTATGACCTGCGCGGGAAAGCACGCCACCGGGTTGAGCCATCAATGGAAAGATATGCCCGGGCGTGACAATGTCGTCGGGACCGCTGTCCCTGGCGACTGCGGCACGGACCGTGCGGGCTCTGTCAGCGGCCGAGATCCCGGTGGTAACGCCGGTAGCCGCTTCAATTGAGACGGTAAAGTTGGTCGCGAACTGAGCACCGTTGCTCTCGACCATCGGCCTCAGTCCGAGGTGTTCGCAGCGCTCTCTGCTGAGCGTCAGACAGATCAGGCCACGGGCGCGACTCGCCATAAAGTTGATATCTTCAGGCCGGACCATCTCGGCAGCCATGATAACGTCGCCTTCGTTCTCACGGTCTTCGTCATCCATAAGGACCACCATCTTGCCTTGGCGGATGTCCTCGATGATCTCTTCGATGCTATTCAATGCCATGTATCGACCTGTATCTCAGAAAGTATCGTGGAAAGGGCGCAGCTCGGCACCCGTTTCCCTGTCCAGTCGCGCGCGGAGTCGACCCGCCGCATTACTGCCTTGATCATTCAAGCCGACGCCCTCAGGCTGAAAATTGTGCGGGTATCCGCACCAAGCTGACGGCGATCCAGGACGGTAAGTCGCTGTTGCTGGGCCATATGATCAAATGGCAGCTCAGCCAAGGGCCTGCCTCTGCTGCCTAGCAACGTGGGCGCCTGGTACAACCACAACTCGTCAACAATACCCGCGGTAATGGCTGATCCGGCAACGGTCGCGCCCGCTTCAATAAGGACCTCGTTGAACGGCTGTGCCTGCAGCCACTCAACAATGGCAGGCCAGGTCAAACCAGACTCGCCTGCCCGTCCTGGCAGCTCTGTGACTTCGGCGCCGGCGGCTTCCAGCATCGTGCGGCGCTCGCTCTTCCCGGCATCTTCGCTCGCCGACGGATTCGACTGCCGGCAGAGGATGACCGTGCGGCCCTCAGCCTGCAGCATTTTCGCGACCGGGGGTGTTCGCAACCCGGAGTCCAGCACGATTCTGCAAGGCTGGGTTCTGGGCGAAGCGTTCTCATCCAGATCGCCCATTTCACTGGGCCTGACCGTCAGAGACGGATTATCTTCAAGCAAAGTGCCAATGCCGGTGATGATGGCGGAACTGCGAGCGCGCAAGCGTTGCACATCAGCCCGTGCCGGGCCCGCGGTGATCCACTGGCTCTCGCCCGATTGCATGGCGGTACGCCCGTCGACGCTGGCGGCGATTTTCACCCGTACAAAGGGCCGGTCGCCACGCATTCGCCGGAGGAACCCTGCATTGAGGGCGGCTGCCTCCGCCTCAAGCAGGCCCAAAGAGGTCTCGATACCAGCTGCCTGGAGCTGAGCTATACCCTGGCCCGCAACCTGAGGGTTGGCGTCCGCCGTCGCGATCACCACCCGGGCAATTCCGGCTTCGATCAGAGCGCGGCTACAAGGCGGTGTTCGCCCGTAATGACAGCAGGGCTCAAGCGTGACGTACGCTGTCGCGTCGCGGGCCGCACTTCCGGCCTGGGCGAGCGCATCGACCTCTGCGTGGGCCTCGCCCGCGTAGCGATGCCAGCCTCTGCCGACGATCCGGTCGTCCTTGACCAGCAGACAGCCGACCCGGGGGTTGGGATCTGTAGAATAGAGGCCCCGGCGGGCCAACTGGATGGCCTCGGCCATGAAACCTCTGTCGCGAACCCGATCGTTATCTGCCCGACTACTGATCATTGGACTGGCTCAGCGCCTTGGCGGCGACAGAGGCAACTTCTCCGTTGGATTCACCGCTTCGGGACAGACGTTCAATCTCCTCCCGGAACTCATTGAGGTCCTGAAAGCTGCGGTAGACGGACGCAAAGCGAACGTACGCCACCTTGTCGAGCTGGCGCAGTTCGGTCATGACTTCTTCGCCTATCAGCATCGACTTCACTTCGCGCTCGCCAACGGCCCGTAACCGGAATTTGATGCGATTTACGGCAGCCTCGATCTCTTCAATGCTTACCGGGCGCTTTTCCAGGGCTTTCATCATGCCTGCCCGCAGTTTGTCTTCGTCGAATGGTATGCGGGTGCCGTCCTGCTTGACCACGCGGGGCATTACCAACTCAGCCGTCTCAAATGTCGTGAACCGTTCCTTGCATGACAGGCACTCACGCCGCCGGCGCACCTGATCGCCCTCAGCGACCAGGCGGGAATCGATCACTTTTGTTTCCGCTTCACCGCAAAAAGGACAGTGCATCGGGCAGATTCCTCATGGACGTTGCCGTCAGGCTGGCACGCTCATCGCAATGGCATGCTAATCGTGCAAAAAGCGACGAAGGCGCGAGACTCAGTTCGCGTAGACCGGCAGACGCCTGCAGACTTCGCTGACTTGCTGGCGAACCCGATCGATAGTGCCTTCGTCATTGATATTGTCGAGGATATCACACATCCAGCCGGCCAAATCGCGGCACTCCTGCTCACCAAAGCCACGCGTGGTAACGGCCGGCGTGCCAATACGCAGACCCGACGTAACGAAGGGAGACCGCGGGTCGTTAGGCACGGCGTTCTTGTTGACGGTAATATGCGCCCGGCCCAACGCGGCGTCAGCGTCTTTGCCGGTGATGTCCTGCTTGATCAGGCTCAGCAGGAACAAATGATTCTCGGTCCCACCGGAGATCACGTCAAAGCCGCGACTGACGAAGATTTCAGCCATCGCCTTCGCGTTGACGGCCACCTGCTTCTGGTATGACTTGAACTCATCGGTCATGGCCTCTTTAAAACAAATGGCCTTCGCCGCGATGACATGCATCAGGGGGCCACCCTGCCCGCCGGGGAAAACAGCTGAATTGAGCTTCTTCTCCAGGTCCGGGTTGGCTTTGGCCAGGATGAGGCCGCCCCGGGGTCCACGCAGCGTCTTATGCGTCGTGGTGGTAACGACATCGGCAAATGGCACCGGGTTGGGATAGATCCCAGCGGCGACCAGCCCAGCCACGTGGGCCATGTCGACAAACAGGTATGCACCGACTTTGTCCGCTATCTCGCGGAAACGGGCAAAATCGAGCTTCTGGGAGTAGGCCGAGAATCCCGCCAGAATCATTTTAGGCTTGTGCTCTTCAGCCAGACGCTCGATCTCATCGTAATTGAGCAGCCCGGTCTCGGCATCGAGACCGTACTGAATCGCGTCGTACAGCTTGCCGGAGAAGTTGACCTTGGCGCCGTGCGTCAGATGCCCGCCATCGGCCAGGCTCATCCCCAGCACTTTATCGCCCGGGTTCAGCAGCGCCATATAGACCGCCGCGTTTGCCTGGGAGCCGGAGTGAGGCTGGACATTGGCGTAGTCAGCACCAAACAGTTGCTTGGCGCGCTCGATAGCGAGGTCCTCGACCACGTCAACATGTTCGCAACCGCCGTAATAGCGCTTGTGCGGATAACCTTCGGCGTATTTGTTGGTCAGGGCCGAGCCTTGGGCCAGCATGACCCTGGGGCTGGTGTAGTTTTCTGAGGCAATCAGCTCAATGTGATCTTCCTGGCGCTGAATCTCAGCTTCCATGGCATTCCAGACGTCGTCGTCGTAGCCTGCAATTTTCATGTCGCGCGTAAACATTGGCTGCCCCTGTGATGAGAGATGCTGCGGTGCGGCGCCGGCATAACCTGACACCAGCTCCGGCGGAGAAAAGTGGACCGGTATTTTAGCCTAAGCGGACGTTAATAAACATCCTGAACCCGTGCGCTTCACTCCCAACCCCTAAACCTCCCGGCGGCTTATCCGATTTACTCGCCCGGCGGATGTCAGCCAGCGCAAATTGCGCCTTCCGGCCAGATTGGTTATCGTGGCGAACACTCTTTTAGCGCCGTCTCAGCACCCGATTCACTACTCTTCCGGTGCCGTCCGGCACGCCAGCTGGCAGACGCCGACTTGGTGCATGAACTGGCAAGCTCAGCTTCGCATACCGTTTTCACCGAACTCAGAACAGGACAGCAACGCACTATGGCTCAGTACGTATTCAGCATGAATAGAGTGGGCAAGGTCGTGCCCCCGAAACGGGAAATTCTCAAGGATATCTCCCTCAGTTTCTTTCCGGGGGCCAAAATCGGGGTGCTTGGTCTTAACGGGTCGGGCAAGTCCACACTGTTGAGGATCATGGCAGGGGTGGATAACGATTACATCGGTGAGGCCCGCCCGCAACCCGGGATCAAGATCGGCTATCTGCCGCAAGAGCCGGAACTGGATCCGAGCAAGACCGTCAAGGAAACAGTCGACGAAGCGGTAGCGGCCGTGCACGACGCACTGAAACGCCTCGATGAGGTCTACACAGCCTATGCTGAGCCCGACGCCGACTTCGACGCGCTAGCCAAAGAACAGGGCGAACTAGAAAGCTATATTCAGGCCGTTGACGGTCATGACATCGAGCGAAAGCTGAATGTTGCTGCCGACGCCTTGCGACTACCGCCCTGGGACGCCAATGTGGAGCACCTCTCCGGAGGTGAGCGCCGCCGGGTCGCCCTTTGTCGCTTGCTGCTGTCAGGCCCGGACATGCTGTTGCTGGACGAGCCGACCAACCACCTGGATGCCGAGAGCGTCGCCTGGCTTGAACGCTTTCTCCACGACTACTCGGGCACGGTTGTCGCCATAACCCACGATCGCTACTTCCTGGATAACGTTGCCGGCTGGATACTGGAACTGGACCGCGGTCACGGTATTCCCTTCGAAGGCAACTACAGCCAATGGCTGGAGAACAAGGAAAAGCGGCTGGAGATCGAGTCCAAGCAGGAGGACTCACGCCAGCGTGCGATCAAACACGAGCTGGAGTGGGTGCGTTCCAACCCGAAAGGCCGCCAGGCCAAGAGCAAAGCCCGCCTCAACCGCTTCGAGGAGCTCAACTCCCAGGACTTCCAGAAGCGCAACGAGACCAATGAGCTTTACATACCCCCGGGCCCTCGCCTGGGCGACAAGGTTATTGAGGTTCACCACGTCGGCAAGCAGTACGATAACAAACTTCTCTACGACGACATGGACTTCACTATCCCGCCCGGCAGCCTGGTAGGCGTTATTGGCGGCAACGGCGCCGGTAAATCCACCCTGTTCCGGATGATCGTCGGCGAAGAGAAGCCGGACAAAGGTGAAATCGTCATTGGCGAGACGGTAGAACTGGCGTACGTGGACCAGAGCCGGGACCTCGATGGCGACAAAACAGTCTGGGAGGAGCTCAGCGACGGCCAGGACATTATTCAGGTGGGCAACTACCAGACCCAGTCCAGGGCCTACGTGAGTCGCTTCAATTTCAGGGGCAGTGATCAGCAGAAGCAGGTCAAGGACCTCTCTGGCGGCGAACGCAACCGCCTGCATCTGGCCAAAGTGCTGAAGACCGGCGGCAATGTACTGTTACTGGATGAACCGACCAACGACCTGGACGTGGAAACCCTGCGCGCACTGGAAGACGCCCTGCTCAACTTCCCCGGCTGCGCCATCGTCATTTCGCACGACCGCTGGTTCCTTGACCGTATAGCGACACACATACTCGCTTTCGAAGGCGACAGCGAAGTAGTCTGGTTTGCTGGCAACTTCAGCGAGTACGATGCCGACTACCGTCGCCGTAAAGGTGATTCGGCCGCCCAACCGGAGCGCATGAAGTACCGCAAACTGGCCTGACCTGTCCGGCTTCCCCTAAGCCCGCACCCGGCAGCAGACGCCTGGCGCGGGTTTCAGCTATGCTGAGAGGCCGCCCGGGCTAAAAACAGGATCCAATATGACAAACCAGGAACGCCGCCGCTTTCATCGAGTCCTCTTCGATGCGCCATGCGAAATACACCAGTCAGAGAACGTCTGGGATTCTCAGGTGCTGGACATTTCATTAAAAGGCGTTCTGGTGCGCCGACCTGATCACTGGGACGGCGACGTAGAGGCGCCCCTTGAAGTAGTCATCAACCTGGAAAACGGCGCTGCGATCGTGATGGCGGTTCTGCTCAAACATGTGGAACGGGTCCAGCTAGGGTTTCAGTGCCAGTACATCGACCTGGAAAGCGCTTCACACCTGAGACGCTTGGTCGAGCTTAACATTGGCAACGATGAGCTGTTACAACGCGACCTGGCTGAATTAGGGGCTAAATCAGGCTCTGAACCGGAAGATTGAGCCCAGCAAAAGAACTGCGAGGCAGCAAAGACACTGCGCTGCGGGAGACGTTTAATCTGACAGATCAGCCAGTGCGTCCAAAGCTTCGCTCAAGCGACTCACCGGGATCACCTGCATACCCTCAACAGCTTTCTTCGGCGCATTAGCCTTGGGTACGAGTGCCCGACGGAAGCCATGCTTGGCGGCTTCCTGGATGCGCTCCAGCCCATTGGGCACTGGCCGAATTTCACCACTGAGGCCCACCTCGCCCAATATGATCAGGTCCTGGGGCAATGCCCGGTCCCGGAACGAGGAGACCACGGCCGAGAGCAAAGCCAGGTCTGCACTGGTCTCGGCTACTTTGACCCCGCCGACAACGTTGACGAACACATCCTGATCACTGCAGTGCAGGCCGCCGTGCCGGTGCAGTACCGCCAGCAGCATGGCCAACCGATTCTGGTCCATTCCAACAGCAACCCGCCTGGGATAACCGCCCTGGGTGGCGTCCACCAGAGCCTGCACCTCGACCAACAGGGGGCGAGTGCCCTCCCATACGACCATCACAACGCTGCCCGGCGCCGCTTCGCTGGCCCGGTTCAGGAATATGGCGCTGGGGTTCTTGACCTCTTTCAGACCCTGCTCGAGCATTGCGAAAACACCAAGCTCATTGACTGCGCCAAAACGGTTCTTTATACCTCGCAGCGTACGAAAACGGCTATCGCTGGTGCCTTCCAACAGCACGGAACAATCGATCATGTGTTCAAGCACTTTGGGGCCGGCCAGAGACCCATCTTTGGTCACATGTCCAACCAGAAACAGGACGGTTTGGGTCTGCTTCGCATAACGGGTGAGGAACGCGGCGCTTTCCCGCACCTGGGAAACGCTTCCGGGGGCCGACTCCACATCGGCAATGTGCATCACCTGGATACTGTCCACCACCAGCACGCCGGGTTTTTCGCGTTCCGCAATCTGGACGATCCGCTCGACATTGGTTTCCGAGAGCATGCGAACGCCAGCGGTCGGCAGGCCCAGGCGACGAGCCCGCAAAGCCACCTGTTGCAGGGACTCCTCGCCGGTCACGTAGAGAACAGATTGCCGCTCGGCCAGCAGACACAGGGCCTGCAGTAACAATGTACTTTTGCCGGCGCCCGGGTGGCCGCCGATCAAGACGGCAGACCCCGGTACGAGCCCGCCGCCGAGGACCCGGTCGAACTCGCCGATGCCCGTGCTCATTCGCGCCGAATCGGAGAGCTCAATCTCATCGAGTTGCTGCACATCGGACAGAGCGCCGGCGTAGCCTTCCCGGCGGCTGGCGCCGGCACTGCTGGCTTTGCCGACACGAAACTCGGTAATGGTATTCCAGGCCTTACAGCTCAGGCACTGCCCGGCCCATTTGGCTGATTCCGAACCACAGTCACTGCAGACATAAGCCACCTTTGATTTAGCCATGGGCGCTCCGTATCGACAGGCTCGGGGTAAAGACAGCGCGGTTGCCCGCGCCGGGATGGGTTCTACTGATGGTAGGGAGCGCTCAGCTCATGTACGGCGTCGATAAACACTTTTGCGTGGTCCGGGTCGACGTCAAGGGCAATCCCATGGCCCAGATTGAACACGTGTCCCGGACCCTGACCATAGCGCGCAAGAATATCCGCAACTTCAGCACGGATGCGCTCCGGGCTTCCGTATAGGGTCGCGGGATCCATATTGCCCTGCAACGCCACATAATCGCCGACCCGGGCCCTGGCCCGGCCAATATCGGTCATCCAGTCAAGACCTACGGCGTCAGCGCCGCTATCGGCGATGGTCTCAAGCCACTGGCCGCCATTCTTGGTAAAGACGATCACCGGCACCTTGCGCCCTTCACTTTCGCGTAACAGCCCCGCAATAATCTGGCGCATGTAGCCGAGGGAGAACGCTTCATAATCCCGAGCCGAGAGTACCCCGCCCCAGGTATCGAAAATCTGCACAACCTGAGCCCCGGCCCGAATCTGGGCGTTGAGATAGCTGGTCACTGACTCTGCCAGCTTGCCCAGCAGGGCGTGCAGCGTCTCGGGTTCGGCCATCATCATGCGCTTGATCGTGCGGAAATCCTTGCTGGTGCCGCCCTCTACCATGTAGGTCGCGAGCGTCCAGGGACTCCCGGAGAAACCGATAAGAGGAACCCGGCCGGCAAGGGCTGAGCGGATTGTGCGAACCGCGCCCATTACGTAGCCGAGATCCGCATCAGGATCAGGCACTTTCAAAGCTGAAACGTCCCCCTCTGTTCGCACTGGTTTGCGAAACTTCGGCCCTTCACCCGTCTCGAAGTACAGACCCAGGCCCATGGCATCCGGAATCGTCAGAATGTCCGAGAAGAGAATGGCCGCGTCGAGGTCGAAGCGCTCAAGCGGCTGCAGGGTCACTTCGCAGGCAAATTCGTTATTCTTGCAGAGACTGAGAAAATCCCCGGCCTGGGCCCGGCTCTGACGATACTCCGGCAGATATCGTCCCGCCTGGCGCATCATCCACACCGGGGTGACATCCACGGGCTGTCGCGCCAAGGCACGCAGGAGACGGTCATTCTTGAGTTCGGACATAAAGGTCCTTCAACAATTCAGAAAAACGGCGAGCCCTGCCGCGGTATGGCCGCGGGCTCAGATGATGGGGTATATAGCAAAGTCGGGAAGGATAACCTTCCCGCTGACGTCAGACGTCCAGGTAATCCAGTATCCCGGCCGCAGCCCGACGCCCTTCGGCTATGGCGGTTACCACCAGATCGGAGCCGCGCACCATGTCCCCGCCGGCAAATATCTTGGGGTTGGCGGTCTGGAAAGGGAAATCATGATGTTCGGGGGCCAGTACCCGACCGGAGTCGTCAGTGGCAACCTGCTGGGATTCGAACCAGTCACCCGGGCTGGGTCGGAAGCCAAACGCTACCAGTACCACATCAGCCGGTATCACCTCTTCACTGCCGGGTACGGGCTCGGGCCGGCGGCGGCCGTTCCCGTCGGGCTCACCCAACTGGGTTTTAACAACCTTGACGCCCTCGACCTTGTCTTCCCCGATAACCGCGATAGGCTGGCGATTGAACAGGAAACTCACGCCCTCTTCCTTGGCATTGGCCACTTCGCGACGCGAACCAGGCATATTGGCCGCATCCCGGCGATAGGCGCAGGTAACACTCGTGGCCTGCTGCCGAATCGCGGTACGGTTGCAATCCATCGCCGTATCACCACCACCAAGCACGACTACCCGCTTGCCTTTGACGTTGATGAAGTCGGATTCCTGCGCCTCGAACCCCAAACGGCGATTCGCATTGGAAATCAGGTAGGGCAACGCGTCGTAGACGCCATCCAGGTCTTCGCCGGGAAACCCGCCTTTCATATAGGTATAGGTTCCCATGCCCATAAAGACAGCGTCGTATTCTTCCATCAGCTCATCGACACTGATGTCTTTGCCGATTTCGGTATTGAGGCGAAACTCGATACCCATCTCTTCAAAAATTTCGCGGCGCAGACTCATCACGCTTTTTTCGAGTTTGAACTCAGGTATACCGAACGTCAGCAGCCCACCGATTTCCGGGTAGCGATCGAAGACGACGGGCTTGACCCCATTACGGACCAGAACGTCAGCGCATCCGAGCCCAGCAGGACCGGCACCGATAACGGCGACCTTCTTGTCTGTCCATACCACCTTGGAGACATCAGGACGCCAACCGAGAGCAAAGGCGGTATCGGCGATATATTTTTCGACCGAACCGATGGTGACGGCGCCAAAACCATCGTTAAGAGTACATGCGCCCTCGCAGAGTCGGTCCTGGGGACAGACCCTGCCACAGACCTCGGGCAGCGTGTTGGTCTGATGGACCAGCTCTGCGGCCTCAAGAATGTTGCCCTCGGAAACCAGCTTCAACCAGTTCGGTATGTAGTTATGTACTGGGCACTTCCATTCGCAATACGGATTGCCGCAATGCAAGCAGCGATGGGACTGCTCCGCTGCACGCTCCTGCTTGAAGGGCTTATAGATCTCACCGAACTCTTTCTTGCGCAGGCGCGCAGGGACCTTGTCCGGATCGCACCGACCTACTTCAATAAACTGAAAATCGTTGCTCAGTCTTTCTGTCATGTCTAACACCTCGATCTCACCGGCAAGCAGCTAGCTGTGCCGGCGGTCAGATTCATCTGGGCCGGACCCGATAACGTAAATTATTCCGGCCGCGCCCGAGTGCTTGCCAGCAACGCTTTCAGATTGGCTGCTTTTGGTTTGACCAACCAGAAACGCCCGACGTAGTCGTCGAAGTCTTCCAGGATCTGGGCAGCCCACGCGCTTTGGGTCTCGTCCGCATGCTCCCGGATGATTCCGCGCAAGTGGTTCCGGTACGGCTCCATTTCTTCGCTGGAAATGCGGTGTATTTCCACCAACTCATGGTTATAGCGATCCACGAATGTGTTCTTCTGGTCCAGAACATAGGCGAAGCCGCCAGTCATGCCTGCACCGAAGTTGTGGCCCGTCGTGCCCAGCACGGTAACGAGCCCACCGGTCATGTATTCGCAACAATGGTCACCCACGCCTTCGACAACGGCGTGAACGCCGGAGTTACGGACTCCGAAACGCTCGCCCGCAGTGCCTGCGGCAAACAGCTTGCCGCCGGTGCCGCCATAAAGGCAGGTATTGCCGATGATGGCTGTTTTCTGGCTTTCAAACTCACTGTTCGCAGGCGGCCTGATGACCAGCTTGCCCCCGGTCATGCCCTTACCGACGTAGTCGTTGGCATCGCCGTCCAGATACATGTCGAGACCGCCGACATTCCAGACACCGAAGCTCTGCCCGGCGGTGCCGGTGAACCGGACGGTAAGGCCGGTCGCCGCAAGACCATGATTACCGTGGCGGGATGCAATTTCACCGGCGACGCGGGCACCGATGGAGCGGTCACAGTTGGTAATCGAGTAGCTGAACTCAGCACTGCGCTTCTGTTCGATGGCCTCCAGCATGTCGTCAACCATACGCTCGGCCAACAGTCCTTTGTCGTACGGGCTGTTGCGCTCGACCTGGCACAGCTGCGGCTTTTCAGCCGGAATAGAATCGTTGTAGAGGATGCGAGACAGGTCGAGCTTGCGCTGACGCGGAGTATCGCCTGGCAGCATCTCCAGCAGGTCGGTACGGCCAACCAGCTCGTCGAGACTGCGTACGCCCAGCATCGCCAGCCACTCACGGGTCTCGCGGGCAACGAACCGGAAAAAGTTCATTGCCATTTCGACCGTGCCAAGGAAGTGCTCTTCCCGCAGTTGTTTATTCTGGGTGGCAATACCTGTAGCACAGTTATTGAGGTGACAGATACGCAGGTACTTGCAGCCCAGCGCAACCATTGGCGTGGTGCCGAAGCCAAAGCTCTCCGCCCCCAGAATCGCGGCTTTGACCACATCGAGACCGGTTTTCAGGCCGCCATCAGTCTGCAGGCGAACCTTGCCGCGCAGATCATTCGACCGCAACGCCTGGTGGGCTTCAGACAGCCCCAGTTCCCAGGGCGATCCGGCGTAGCGAATGGAGGTCAGCGGGCTTGCCGCGGTGCCCCCGTCATAACCCGAGATCGTAATAAGGTCGGCGTAAGCCTTTGCCACACCCGCCGCAACAGTACCCACGCCTGGCTCTGAGACCAACTTCACGGAAACCAGAGCTTGTGGATTAACCTGTTTGAGGTCGAAAATCAGCTGAGCAAGATCTTCGATCGAGTAGATGTCGTGGTGCGGCGGCGGCGAAATGAGCGTAACACCGGGCACGGAATAGCGGAGGCGGGCGATCAGGTCGTTGACCTTGCCCCCCGGCAACTGCCCACCTTCTCCTGGCTTTGCTCCCTGAGCCACCTTGATCTGCATGACGTCGGCGCTACGCAGATATTCGGCGGTTACGCCAAAGCGGCCTGACGCCACCTGCTTGATCTTGGAACGCTTTTCTGTGCCGTGCCGGGCTGGATCTTCGCCGCCCTCACCCGAGTTGGAGCGCCCGCCAAGGCGGTTCATCGCAACTGCCAGGGCTTCATGGGCTTCTGGCGACAGCGCACCCAGGGACATGGCCGCTGAGTCAAAACGCGGGTAGAGCTTCTCTGCCGGCTCCACCTCGGACAGGTCAATGGGCTTGATGTCCTTGCGGATGCCAAACAGGTCACGCAGCGTGGTCACCGGACGCTCGTTAACCAGCGCCGCATACTCCTTGTAGACCCCGTAGTCGCCCGTGGTTACCGCTTCCTGGACGGTACGAACCACATCCGGATTGAAGGCGTGGTACTCGCCGCCATGGACATACTTCAGCAGGCCGCCAGGCTGTATGGGCTTGCGCCGTTTCCAGGCGGTTTCCGCGAGTAGTTCCTGGTCCTGCTGAAAATCGTAGAAACCCGCGCCCTGGATGCGGGTCGGCACGCCATGGAAGCAGAGATCCACGACTGCATCCGATATACCCACTGCCTCGAAGAGCTGGGCGCCACGGTACGAGGTAATCGTTGAAATCCCCATCTTCGAGAGGATTTTCAGCAAGCCCTTGTTGATGCCTTTACGATAGTTGTTCTTGGCTTCAATCGGGTCCATCAGCATTTCGCCGGAGCGAACCAGGTCGTTGAGCACCTGATAGGCCAGATACGGATAGACGGCCGTAGCGCCAAAGCCGAACAGCACGGCAAAATGATGGGAATCGCGCGCCCAGCCAGTCTCAACGATCAGGTTGGCGTCACTACGCAGGCCTGCTTTGACCAGATGATGGTGAATCGCACCGGTCGCCATGAGTGCATTGATGGGTAGCTCACCCTCCAGCAATGTCTTGTCGCTCAGCACCAGTATGACCTTGCCCTTGCGGACATGCTCTGCCGCCTCGTCGCAGACGGCCTTGAGCGCTTGTTCCAGGCCGAGCTCCGGGCGGTAGCTGAGATTGATCCAGGCGACCTCGAAACCGGGCCGGTCGTTGTTCGCGATTTTCAGGAATTTGCCGGGCGACAAGACCGGAGTAGAGAGAATGATGCGGTTGGCGTGGCTCGCGTCTTCTTCGAAAATATTCCGCTCAGCACCCAGACAGGTTTCCAGCGACATGACCACGGCTTCACGCAGAGGATCGATGGCGGGATTGGTTACCTGCGCAAACTTCTGCCGGAAGTAGTCGGCCACGTGCCGCACACGGCTTGAAAGCACCGCCATCGGCGTATCGTCGCCCATCGAACCAACCGCTTCCTGACCGTTCTCGGCCAGTGGACGAAGCACCTGGTCACGCTCTTCGAAAGAAATGCCATACATTTTCTGGTGAACCCGCAACTCCTCGGCTTCGAGCAGTTTGAACTCCGGAGTCTGCTGGTTAAGCGTGGATTCAACCCGCAGTGCGTTATCCCGCAACCAGCGCTTATATGGCTGGGCGGTCTTCAGCATGTTGTCGACATCTTCCGTGTGCAGGACTTTCTTGTTCTCGGTATCGATCGCCAGGATCTGGCCCGGCCCGACGCGGCCTTTGGCAACCACATCTTCAGCTTTGTAGTCGTAGGTGCCGATTTCCGAAGCAATGGTCATGAAGCCATTCTTGGTCATGACCCAGCGCGCAGGGCGCAGACCGTTACGGTCGAGCATACAGATGGCGTGCTTGCCATCGGTCATGACGAGACCAGCGGGGCCATCCCAAGGCTCCATGTGCATGGAGTTATACTCATAGAAGGCGCGTAGGTCCGAATCCATGGTATCGACGTTCTGCCACGCTGGCGGAACCATCATCCGGACTGCACGGAACATGTTGACGCCACCGGCAAGCAGCACCTCAAGCATATTGTCCATGCTTGAAGAATCGGATCCGGTGCGGTTGACCAGCGGCTGGATCGACTCCAGGTCCGGTAAGTCAGGCGCTTTGAATTTAGAGGCGCGGGCTATAGCCCAGTTGCGGTTACCTTCGACCGTATTGATCTCGCCGTTGTGGGCAAGAAACCGGAATGGCTGGGCCAGCGGCCAGCGCGGCATGGTATTGGTGGAAAAGCGCTGGTGAAAGACACAGATCGCCGTTTCCATATCCGCGTCGCCGAGGTCCTTATAGAAGGTCGGCAGGTCGCGCGGCATCATCAACCCTTTATAAGCCAGGGTTTTATCCGACAGGCTACAGATATAAAACTCGCCGTCGTCTGTAAGGTCGATCTCAGCCAGACGGCGACCGATAAACAGGGAGATACCGAACTGACGGTCATTCTTGTCCCCCGGCAGGACGAAAACCTGCTCGATACGGGGCAAGCAGTCTTTGGCCATGGGCCCGAGGCAGGCGCTGTCGGTGGGCACTTCGCGCCAACCCGCTATATCGAGACCCTGCTCGGTCAGACGGGTTTCGAGAGCCTTCCGCGCTGCGGCAGCTTTCGCTTCATCGGTGCTCAGAAAGACCATACCAACGGCGTACACGTCGCCCAGCTCCACGCCCAGGCTGGCCTTGGCAGCCTTTCGCAGGAACGCGTCGGGCTTCTGCAGCAACAGACCGCAGCCGTCGCCGGTTTTGCCGTCGGCGGCGATCCCGCCGCGGTGGGTCATGCAGGTCAACGACTGGATTGCCGTCTTCAGGAGTGCATGACTGGCTTCGCCTTCCATATGGGCGATGAGGCCGAATCCGCAGTTGTCCTTGAACTCACCCGGCTGATAGAGACCTGTCTTCATAAGCCTTCTCACATAATAGTTCTTTGAAATCAATCAATTAAGCGATTCTGCGTCACTTTTACACGACTGATCCGGGAAAATGGGGCTAGCCATATTACACGGGCACCCCGTGCCGCTCAAATTCCGGCGGCCAACACTTTCGAAAACAAAGGGAAGCGCTCCCGGAAGATCTGACCGGATGGCGGCTGAGGAGGCGGTCTGGCGCTCCCACGTGGCTGGTGAGCGGCATAGTTGCGGGCAAACGCGCGTCGCGGCTCAAGTGCCCAGTATAACTCTTCGTAAAATTATTTTCTGCCCAGGATGGGGCTGGCTACAGCCCTTCTGTGTCTCGAATCCAGGGCCCAGCGCGCCGGATCGCGGCGGGAAGACGGGAGATAGCGCTGCGGGCCGGCGCCGCATCCTCGAACACATCCAGCAACACAACGAACCACGGCTGATCTTTATAAGTAGACCGGATATAGACAAAGCCCGCGTCGGGATAACGTCGGATGAGGTTCACCGCGGTATTCTCATTATAGCTCCCGAGCAGTTGGACAGTAACACTGCCCGCGGGCAGCGCAGCGACCCAATCCCGGCCCCGGTAAGCACTCGGCAATTGCGGCTGAAAAACCTCGACGGGCTCTGGTTCCGCCTCTGGTTCTGGTTCCGCCTCTGGTTCTGGTTCTGGTTCTGGCTCAGGCTCAGCTGCAGGTATTGGCTTGCCCACCCCTGGCGGCGCTCCCGCCAGGCCGGCTTGGGGGACCTCAACGGCAGCGAGCGTGGCGTCGCCATCAGAATTGGCCGGCCCTGCTTGACTCAAAGCCCCGTCATCGATTGTCTCCTGCTCCGACCGGGTATCGTTGACCTGCTCGCCAGGCTCAGGGGGGAGTGCCGAGGCGATCAGCTTTGGAATGGACATTCCGAGCGTTTCCGGCAGTAGCGGGGCGCTGCCAGGCTGCACTGCCGTTTTACTTTCTCCAGATCGCTCAACGGGGAACAGAGGAAGCTCAATCTCGGTGGGCTCATCCGGGCGCCCCTCCTCTATGGACTGGGCGCGAAGAAGAAGCTCCGCCTCCGCCATTGCTCGACGCATGCGCTCCACCTCGTCCGTGCCCGCATTGGCCGCGGCCGACGTGTCGACAGGGCGAACACGAGAACCCGTAGCAGGGACGGACGACGCCAGCCCACTATTGTCGCTTTGGCCTGAAAACTGATACTGCCACGAGACAACGCCGTAGGACACCAGCAAAACGGCCAGCGCCAAGCCTATCCACAGAGCGTTGCGCTTGCTGGACTGAGCAGTGCGCTGAGTCACTGGCTGCCTAATACCCGCCGATGATGAGGTAGCGGGCCCGACTGCACCGAGAATAACCTGTGGCGCAGCCTGCTTTATCCGAGAAAAAACTCCCGTCGACGTCTCGTACAGTTTACGCCGCCGTTCCGGCCCCAAGAGCCCCGCAGGGTCCCCGCCCGCCCAACTTATGGCGCTCTCAACGAACTGGGCTGACTCTGCCTCATCCAGCGGCCGTACCCAGAGGCTGTGAGTAAAGGCACGCGCGCCTCCGATTCGGCTTTCCAGCGCAGCCGCAAAGCCAGGCCCTGCAATGAGAAGCGGGACAGGCGAACGGTTGCGCTCAGCATTCTGGAAGCCGGCCGCCAGGGCATCAATGACACTCTGTGGTGCAGCATCAGCATCGTCGAGTATCACAACCCAGCGTTTGCCAGCGTAGCGCTGCCAATGTGCGGCGTCGAAAAAAGCACTTATGGCCTGCTGCGGGTCGGCTCCTGGCAGAGGCTTTCTCAGCAATTGCCACAGGGCGCTTGCGAGCGCATCAGTTGACGCGACCTGCTGTCTGGCCAGAACATGAAATGTCAGAGTAGGCTTGTCCAGCCGGGCAAACTCTTCAATCAGGCGCGAGCGACCCACCCCAGGCTCGCCCTCCACAACGAGTAGCAAGTCGCCAAAACTGCAAAGATGCCTCAGAGTTTCGAGGTAGATCTGGCGCTGCCCACCGGTATAGAAGCGCCCAGGAACGTCAGCGAACGGGTCGCTCTGTAGACCATAACGATCACACAACTCCGCCACGCCAGCCTGGCCGGACTGGCTGTCCTTGCGATCGGGCTGTCCACTGGGGGTCATCAGCTATTCCTGTGCCTCCTGGTGCGCACTTAACACCAGATGCAGCAGTTCGGGATCAAATTCAGCGGTTACTGTGGCATCGCCCAGGCTGTGCAGCAAAACCAGGCGGAGCGCGCCGTCGATGTTCTTCTTGTCCACAGCCATCAGCGCATAGAAGTCATCCGGTGACATGGTTTCCGGCGGTCGAATGGGTAGGCGGGCTCGCACCAGCAGTTGGGTTATCCGATCTATGTCGTTATAGGTCAGCCAGCCCATCCGCTTGGACATATCCGCCGCCATGACCATACCCGCCGCAACCGCTTCGCCATGAAGCCACTCGGCATAGCCGGTGTAGGTTTCGATCGCGTGGCCGAATGTGTGACCGAGATTCAACAGCGCACGGACACCTGCCTCACGCTCGTCAGCGGCGACGATGGCTGCTTTGCACTGGCACGAGCGGAAGATGGCTTCCGCTAGCGTGTCAGACTGCAGTGCCATTAGGCCATCCATGTGCTCTTCGAGCCATGAGAGAAACTGGTTGTCCTGAATCAGACCGTACTTTATAACCTCCGCCAACCCCGAGGAGAGTTCCCGGTTGGGAAGCGTTTCCAGAGTACTGGTGTCTATCAGCACGCAGCGCGGCTGCAGAAAGGCACCGATCATGTTTTTACCACGAGGGTGATTGATACCCGTCTTGCCGCCGACCGAAGAGTCCACCTGTGCAAGCAACGTCGTGGGGATCTGTATGAAATCGACACCGCGTTGGTAGCAGGCCGCCGCAAAGCCCGTCATGTCACCAACCACACCACCCCCTAACGCGACCAATGTGGTTTTGCGGGTGTGGCGTTTTTCCAGAAGCTGGTCAAAGATACGGTTCAGGACTTCCCAGGTTTTGTAGAATTCCCCGTCTGGCAGAATCACTACATCAACCTGCTTGCCGGAAAAGCTGGCCCTGGCCTTTTCGAGGTAGAGCGGCGCTACGGTTTCATTGGTGACTATCAGAACCTGTTCGCCGGCCACCCACTGTCCAAGGTCCTGTTGCCCCAACAGGCCCTGGCCGATAAAGATGGGATAACTACGGTCGCCAAGCTCCACCTGTAACTGATGCTGAATCCCTGCCATGGTCTGCCCTCTGCTATGCCTGTTTCTTTTTTCGCTGGACTCTGGGCCGGATCTGGTTGAGCAACTGTCGTGCCACCAGTCGTGGACTCTTGCGGTCGGTATACATTACAAAATCCGCCAACTCCTGGTAGAGCGGGTCGCGTTCGGCGAAGAGCGCTTCCAGGATTGCCCTGGGGTTGGGCTTTTGCAGTAGCGGGCGGTTCCGGTCACGCCGGGTTCGATCGTACTGCTGCTCTAAAGACGTGCGCAAATAGATGACAAAAGCGCCTCGCTTCAGACACGCCCTGTTCTCCTCGCGCGTGACAGCTCCACCGCCGGTCGCAATAACCACCTGAGTTTCCTGCGACAGCTCTTGCAGAATCGCTGTCTCGCGACGCCGGAATCCGGCTTCGCCCTCTACATCAAATATCCAGGGGATGCTGGCTCCGCAACGTTCCTCTATAACCTTGTCGGAATCCAGAAAACGGAACCCTAGTTCCTTTGCGAGGAGTCTTCCGATTGTACTTTTGCCCGCCCCCATAGGGCCGACCAGCACAATCCGCTCTGGAATCATCATGCCGTGTAACTCACTACAATTGAAGCGCACGAGCATAGCACAGGCGTTTTCACCGCACAGCCGCCGTGGCCGCGCGCCGTCGACAGGATGTTGAATCTGTGCAGCCGCACCGGCTCTGCCATAGTGCGCTCAACTACGGAGTTGCCCACAGCAAAACGCCCCGGGGGTTCCGGGGCGTTTTGTTCATTCACAGGCGCATTTCTGACTGTAGCTAGCCTGCCAGGGTTTACTTCCTGCGGCTGGCAACGCCCATACCGATCAGGCCCAGCCCGAGCAGTGCCAATGAACCCGGCTCTGGAACGGAAACCGCTGAACTGATGATGCGGAAGTTACTTTCGAAGCGGTTAACCTCGCCTTCCCGCGTCAGAAAGCCGATGCAATTGGCAGAAGCATTTGCGATCTGGCACTGCTCGCCCGTCAGGGTGCTCAGGCCAACGATTTCGAGGAAGACCGTGTAGTTATAGCCGTCGATTGCGAAACTGGGCGCGGCAAACTCGAAGTTTCCGTTGTCGTTGATACCGCCGAACTCAGGGTTACCCAGCGAGAAGATATCGTCGCAAACTGACGCCGAACCCTCGAAACAGCCGTTACCATTATAAGTTTCGGTAAAAAAGCTTGAGAAGGTGATCGGCAGTGCACTTGGACCTTTGCCTTCCGACTCGACGGGTGTGCGAGCCGACAGACTCAGCGTACTGGTAAGATCAAACGCTTGCAGGCGCTTGGCAGCTGCAGGAATCGGCTGATTGTTATGGACGAAAGTGCCGCCACGGACGCCCTCTGCGTTGTTGGTCACGAGGACGGGCGGATTGCTGACGTCATCAATCGAGACCGAACTGCGGATTGAGTTCGAACCCCAGCTGAGTTCATTGTCCTGCTCGGTTACAGAGCCGTTGCCACTGCTGAAAGTTGCACTGGTAAAGGAGTTATCTACGGTGTAGTTCCACTCGGTGATCTGCGCGGCATTTGCTGCGGCGCCAAAGGCGAACGGAAGAACAAGTGAACTGATCAGTGCTGTTTTCTTGGTGAAACGACTCATGGCTGTAACCCTGCTTAATATGGCTGAACTTCACTATCAAACCCAATGCTTGACCTGAAGGCCTTACGAAGGATAATGCACCCTTCGTGCCAACTAAATATTCTCATAATTTTCAATACGTTGAATATCACCAACAAAAAAGGCCAACGCCAACGTAAACCCGACCGACAACATGCCGATGCTACCCAGTGGCATTAATTTTTAACAATGAAAACAATCGTTAAATCCTCTCGGTGCCGAAACCATAAATTGCCTCCGCGGTCCACAACGGGGCGCACGCTGCGCCAAATAAATTTGGGAACCAGAACCCAAATATCGACAGAGATTTTGTGTCGGTAGATTACAAATAGCAGACTATCTAAAAGCCGCGACCCTATCCGCATGGAATGCGGCAAAATGTTCTGCACGCATACTCGCGCAAGGCTTGAGCTACCACAGACTGCGCAAGCCGCTGGATATTTCCTGACGAATTGGCCAACAGAAGTCGAATTTCTTTACAACTTTTTATCTCTTTATATCAATAGCTTGAGAGACTATATATGGAAGAGATGAGGTGAACACCGAACATTACATCGCAGGCGTCAGGCCGTGGACTTACGGGGACCACGTATTGCACTTTGGACGCTTACAGGCAGTCGATCTGGAAGAGGAATACGGGATAAAGCTGAACGCAAAACGCCCCGATGACGGGGCGTTTTGCTGAGCGGGTTGTTCTACCTGACCTAATTGCTCGTCAGGCTGCTTTTCACGATCTTGGGTGTTATGAAGATAAGCAGCTCGCTCCGCTCATCGATTTTCTCGGAGCGCGTGAATAGCCAGCCGAGGTAAGGGATATCACCAAGGAACGGCGTCTTGGTAATGGTCGTCGCTATCTCGGACTGGAAGATTCCACCGAGCACTACCGTTTCACCGTTGGCTACCAGAACCTGCGTTTCAACCTCGTTGGTGTTGATACTCGGGATCCCCGCGGTAACTTCGCCACGGGAGTCCTGCCGTACCACCAGGTCCATGATGATGTTGTCATCCGGCGTAATTTGTGGCGTTACTTCCAGGCCCAGTACAGCCTCTTTAAAGGAGATTGATGCTGCGCCGCTGGAGGTCGCTTCCTGATAGGGAATCTCTTCACCAGACTCAATGATCGCGGTTTGACGGTCGGCCGTGACCACTTTTGGTTGAGCCACAATTTCGGCTTTACCGTCGCTTTCCAGTGCAGACAACTCCAGATCGATGAGAAAATCGTTGTTGCTGTAGCCGATAGCAAAACTTGAGGTACTGGCTCGGCTGACACCCAGGTCTACCGCCAATGCGCCCGGGAATGAGATTTGCGCAGGGCTGCCGCTGGTAAACGCATTGTCGATTTCAGACAGAGTCGTTTGCGAACCGCCCGCAGAGATACGGCTGTTGCCATTCTGCTTGGCGAAGCCGCCGCCCCACTGCACACCCAGATCCCGGGCAATGTTGGTCTGCGCACGGACGATACGAGCCTCGATCAGAACCTGGCGCACCGGGATGTCCCAGGTACTGACAAGTCGCCGAATCTGCTCAAGCTTTTCAGCAGTCTCCCGCACACTTATGGTGTTGGTGCGTGCGTCGGAGGAAATAAAGCCCCGCCCGGAAATCAGTTCAGCGTCCTGCTGCAGCAAAGCCACAAGATCCGACGCTTTGGCGTAATTCACCTGTACGATGTCGAGGCGAACCGGCGCAAGCTCTCGCTGCTGGCGGTTATTTTCCAGCTCCAGGCGTTCGCGGTCGGCGATCTCACTCGCCGGTGCGACTAGAAGAACGTTCCCGACCTGGCGTTTGTCCAGGCCTTTGGTCTTGAGTATCAACTCAAGGGCCTGGTCCCATGGAACGCTGTCCAGGCGCAACGTCAGGCTACCGCCGACCGTGTCGGATGCGACCAGATTGAGACCGGTGAAATCAGCGATCAGCTGGAGCACCGAGCGCACTTCGATATCCTGAAAATTGAGTGACAGCTTTTCTCCGCTGTACGGGAACTTCTCCTCGCGGCGCTCTTCGCTCTCGGCCTGGCTCAGCTCTTCTACTGCTACCGTGAACTGGTTGCCCGACTGGTAGGCGAGGTAGTCGTAATCGCCTTCGGCGTCGATATCAATGATGACCGCATCGCCTTCGGTATAGGTTTCGATCTGTCGTACCGGAGTTGCGAAGTCATTGACGTTGAGTCGACGGCGCTCGGATTCCGGCAACTGGGTATCAGCGAGCCGCAGACGAATGTTGCCGGCTGTTTCACTGAGATCAACTGAAGTTCTCGGGTCAGACAACGTAATGACCACCTGCCCATCACCATCAGCGCCGCGGCGGAAATCAACTTCGTTGACACTGCGACCGGTGATCGACGCGGCGGCGGAGCTCTCGCCCTGCCCCTGTGCCTGGGCTTCAGGCTGTTGCGGCGAGGTCGAGGCCTGCAGAGGCTCGTCGGCGCTCGGGCTATCATCATTACCCGCGCCGCCGCCGATTTCCACGATCAGGGCGTTGCCCTCTACTCGCGTGTCATACGGCGCAAGCTGAGACAGGTTGAAAATCAGCCGGGTGCGCCCCTTTGCATCAATAACCGTCATGCTCTGCGTGTTACCCACACCGAGGTTGTGGTACCGGTCACTCAGGCCACTATCCACACCTTCCAGGTCCAGCGCGATACGAGCGGGCTGTTCGATGGTGTAGCCCGACGGAGCCGGAGGTGTACCGTCAAACGACAGCCTGACCTCAATGCGGTCGCCGGGCAGCGATGCGAAATCCAGATCCTCCAGGGTCACACCCCAGGCCAGGTTCGCGCCCGCGCCCAATACCGCAACAGCAATCAAGCTCTTCAATTTGCTGAACATCTCTAGCCCCAATCCAAAGCGTTTTTGTGCGTTAATGTTGCGGTCAATCATAAGCGTCCCCCTTCGTCCAGAGTCAGACTCCGTGGTCGCTCAATCCAGCTGCCACGTCCGTTGGGAACGATCTCGACCAGTTCGATCCGCCCTTCGTCTATTCCAACCACGCGGCCGTAGTTCTGGCCCATGTGGTTTCCTTTTCGAACCCGGTGTATTCCGCCTTGGGCGTCCCGTACCAGCGCATACAGTGTGTCTTCGCCCACGCTGCGTCTTAGCGTTCCGACCATGTTCAGGTTGTCCAGACTGAACTGTTCAAGCAGTTCTTTGGGCCGATCCGTATCAGGCTGCACATCTGACCTGGGTGCCTCCTCGCGCATGGTCAGCTGTACTTCAACAGGCGGCTGAAACGGCGCTCGCCGATCACTGGAGCGGTAGTTGAACGCTTCGTAGGCCTGGAACTCCGGCAGCGGTTCAACAACACCGCGCGGCGCGTTGCGGGTTTCCTCCATATAACGATCGAGGTCGTCGAACCCGCTTTCATCAGCGCAGCCCGAAAGGGCTAGCAGCAGGACGGGGCCGAAGAGATAGAGACCTCTCTTGAATCCGCTCATTCCCCGCCTCCTGATTTATAACGGTAGGTCCGTGCGATGACCTTCATGGACAACTGGTCCGAGCCGCTTGCCTTGTCATCGACCGGGGTAATCTCAAAGTCATGCAAGGTGACGATGCGAGGCAGGCCAGCAACACTGCTGACAAACGCCCCAAGCTCGTGGTAGTCGCCCGTAACACTAATGTTTATCGGCAGCTCCACATAAAAATCGCGCTGAATCTCTGGCTGAAGCTGAATCTGTTGCAGGTCCAGTCCGCTACCGAGAGCCGTATTGGTAATGTCTTCAAGCAAGCCGGGAACCTCTGTATCGCTCGGTAACTGACGCACCAGCGCGCCGAAGGTCTCCTCCATCTCTTCCATCTGTCTTTTATAGATGTCGAGGTTGGCGACCCGGTGAGCTTTGTTCTCATACTGCTCCCGAAGCTCAGCCTCGCGACTGTCGACTTGCTCAAGTTTGAGATACTGGTCCTTGACCATGAACCAGTAGCCGCCTCCCAGGACCAGCGCAAACACAAGAATGAGCAGCACCGCCTTTACCGGCGCGGGCCAGATGCCGGCATTGTTGACATCCAGATCGTTGAAATCGAAATTCTTCAGGCTTTCTAGCGATTGGGAAAGGCTCACTCTGTGCTCTCCGCTTCCGTGACCGGTGCTTTTTGCACAACCGTCATGTCGAACTGGCTATATCCGGCACGTGCCTTATCAGCCGAAGAGACATTGGTAAGGTTGGGGTCAGAAAACCAGTCGGACGATTCAAAATTGCGCATTAACGCAGAAATTCGGCTGTTGGACTCAGCCATTCCCTTGATGGTCACCTTCTGCTCCACCTTTTTGAGACTGGAGTAATAAAGGCCGTCCGGCAGGGTCTGGACCATCTCATCAAAGACTCGAACGATGACCGGTCGCTTGCCCTGGAGATCCTGTATCACCTGCATGCGAGCAAGTAGCTCTTCTCGCCTTTCCCTCAGGTTCTCTATTTCCTTGATTTCCTGGTCGAGCACCTTCATGGCTCGCTCGACGTAATTGTTGCGGGCCTGCTGATATTCAATCTGGGAGTCAACATTTGTCTGCCAAAGGAACACCAGCCCTGCCGCAACAATCACGGTTCCCACCAACATGACCACCAGCGATCGCTGTTTCTCGGCCCGGAGTTCTTCACGCCAGGGCCGCAGGTTAATGCGTGCCATCAGTCAAAACTCCTCATCGCCAAGCCGCAGGCGATCATCAGGGAAGGTGCATCATTACTCAGGGCCGACGCATTAACTTTGGAGCCGACCGCCATGTCGGCAAAGGGATTGGCAATCATGGTCGCCGTACCCACTTTGGCCTCGACCATCTCGCTCAGGCCCGTGACCGATGCGGTCCCGCCGGCGAGAATGACGTAGTCGACCGTGTTGTATTGGCTCGAACCGAAAAAGAACTGCAACGCGCGCGCAACCTGTTGGACGACGGCCTCCCGGAAGGGCGCGAGAACTTCACCCTCGTAGTCGTCGGGAAGGCCTCCTCCACCCTGCTTTTTGGCCAGGCCAGCTTCTTCTGTAGATAAGCCGTACCGGCGCTGGATCTCCTCCGTCAGCTGGCGGCCTCCGAACAGCTGCTCCCGGGTATAGACGGTCTCGCCGTCCACCAGCACGCTGAGCGTGGTCATAGTCGCGCCCACGTCAACGATGGCCACAACCTGCTCTTCGCCGGTTGTTTCCAACTGGGACTCGATCATGCTGAAGGCCCGTTCCATCGCATAAGCCTCCACATCAACCACCCGTGCCGAGAGCCCTGCAACCTGCAACGCGTCCTCACGAATATCGACGTTCTCTTTGCGGCAGGCGGCCAACAGGACATCCACCTGATCCGGATTGGTTTCCGACGGGCCCTGAACCTCAAAATCTATCGCCACTTCATCGAGCGGATAAGGAATGTACTGGTCGGCTTCGAGGGTAATCTGATCCTCCATTTCGAACTCGTTCATACCCGCGTTCATCTGGATGACCTTGGTGATGACCGCTGACCCCGAGACCGCGACGGCGGCCCGTTTAGCACTCGCATGGGCTTTTCCAACCACTTTCTTTATGGCTTCACCCACAGCTTCCACATCAGCAATGTTCTTTTCCACCACGGAATTGGCGGGCAGTGGCTCAACCGCGTAGCTTTCGACGCGGTAGCGGTCGCCCTGTTTTGATAACTCAAGCAGTTTGATCGAGCTCGAACTGATGTCGATGCCCAAAACCGGACTGCCTTTTTTCGTTAGAAATCCGAACACGCGCTCACCTATTCCTGGCTTGATGCACCCGGTGCTGCTCGACCAAATCGACAGCACTCTGGAAGGAGTTTAGACGTCTTTTACAAAGGTGTTAGGCAAAAAGCCCTTTCTCTGGTTTGCGGCGCAATGCCGAATTCAATTAACAACTCAACAGGTCGCTCGGACAAATCTCAACAAGCTGTATAGAGAATTTGTCTCCGGGAGCGACTACACTATGGCATCGTCAAACGCCGACGACGGGGTACCTACCCCCTCCCTCATACGAGCCTCTCGTTAAATCATAGACATAGATCCCGTGGTTGTCAGAAAAAATGTCCCGATTTGCAAGTATTTTCAAAGCTTTCTTCTGGCTCATTCTGATGGGAGCGGCGGGCGCCGTATTGGTAGCCTCTGCATTCTATCTGTATCTTCAACCAGCGCTGCCGCCCGTCGATCAGCTTCGTGACGTGCGCCTGCAGACGCCGCTGCGCGTCTATTCAAGTGACAATAAATTAATAGCAGAGTTTGGTGAAAAGAGAAGGACGCCTGTCGCCATAGAACAGGTTCCGCAACAGCAGATAATGGCGTTCCTTGCCGCGGAAGACAGTCGCTTTTATCGACACCAGGGCGTTGATGTTCGTGGTCTGAGTCGCGCTGCCCTTGAGCTGGCATCCACCGGCAGTATTCAGTCCGGCGGAAGCACCATCACCATGCAGGTTGCGAAAAACTTCTTTTTGTCACGTGAAAGAACATTTTTGCGCAAGTTCAACGAGATATTGTTGGCCCTGCAGATCGAGCAGGAGCTGGACAAGGACACGATACTCGAGCTTTACCTGAACAAGATCTACCTGGGCAACCGGGCCTACGGCATCGAGGCAGCTGCTCAGGTCTACTATGGCCGCTCTGTTTCGGACCTGACCCTCGCCCAGATGGCCATGATCGCCGGCTTGCCGAAAGCGCCTTCCGCTTACAATCCTCTGGCGAACCCGGAGCGCGCTCAGGCCCGACGCGACTGGATTCTTGGCCGAATGCGAGAACTCGGTTCTATTGACCAGGCAGCCTACGAAACCGCCATAGGTGACCCGATCACAGCTACCTATCACGGGCCGAAAAGCGCCATCAGCGCTCCTTACATAGCAGAGATGGCCCGGGCCGATCTTCTCAACCGCGTGGGTGACGCCGCCTATACTGATGGCTATAACGTCTACACCACTGTCCATAGCGAGTTGCAGGCTGCCGCAAACGCTGCCTTGCGCAGCGGCCTCGAAGCTTACGACCGACGCCATGGCTACCGCGGCCCCCTGGACAAATGGGACCTGGACAAGACGGCCGAGCCGGCCGAACTTGCAACCCGCCTGCAACGGCTGCCTGTGATCGCGGACATGGTTCCCGCGGTTGTAACGCAGCTTTCAGAGGATACGGCAACCGCGCTGATTGCATCCGGAAATAAGGTTCGGATCAGCCAGGAGGACCTGCAGTGGGCACGCCCCTATATCAGTGAAGACCGCATGGGGCCGTCCCCGAAAAGTCCGGCTGATGTACTGACCCTGGGTGATGTCATCCGGGTGCGTTTGAAAGATAAGCCTGTTGAGGAAATTGCGGAACTGGAAAACCCGGAGGTCGAAGCTACAACAGAGGCGCCCGCCGTAGAAGCCACGCCGGAGGAAAAAGCTGATGATGCTCCACTCGTGGCCGAGCTCGTCCAGGTTCCCGAGATAGAAGGTGCGCTGGTATCACTGGCCGCCAAAACCGGCGCTGTCCAGGCTATGGTAGGCGGTTACAGCTTCTACGAGAGCAACTTCAATCGCGTGACTCTCGCCCGCCGCCAGCCAGGTTCAGCTTTCAAGCCCTTCGTATACCTGGCTGCCCTGGAGAATGGGGAAACGCCAGCGAGCATCATCAACGACGCACCCATCGTCTATGACGACAGCGACCTGGAAACACTCTGGCGTCCGCAGAATTCCAGCGGACAGTTTTATGGCCCGACCCGGTTGCGGAAGGCCCTATACCTCTCCAGGAACCTGGTGTCGATCCGGCTTTTGAAGAAGACGGGCATCAACAACGTGCACGACTACCTGGCCAAAATCGGCATCGACACCCGTAGTTTGCCGCGCGACCTGTCTCTCGCGCTGGGAAGTGGAACACTGACGCCGCTGGAAGTCGCAACAGGCTATGCGATGCTGGCCAATGGCGGATATCAGGTCGAGCCCTACCTCATTGAGCGTATCGAGCAGGGTACCGGGTCGCTCGTCTACCAGGCGCCCCAGGTAAGACTGTGCGATGAATGCGACCAGGCGAACACGACTGCCGGCAAAGAGCTCCAGGCGATCAGTCAGGCACCGCCCAATCCGGGCTTGAAGCCTGTGCCGCTTGAGGTTGAAGTCACTGAAACCGAAGTTGATGCACCTCGAGTTGCCGATGAGCGCTCGGTTTACATCATGCATTCAATGCTGCAGGACGTTGTTCAGCGAGGCACCGGTCGCCGTGCACGGGCACTGGGAAGGAGCGACATCGCTGGCAAGACGGGTACCACAAACGACCAGCGTGATGCCTGGTTCGCTGGTTTCAATCATGACTTAGCGACCGTTGCCTGGGTGGGATTCGACCAGCCAGAGCCTCTTGGTCGCGCTGAGTATGGTGCAACGGCAGCCTTGCCCGTGTGGCTCGAGTTCATGCGAGTCGCCCTCGAGGGCCAACCGGAGTCGAAAATGCCTCAGCCACCTGGCATCGTAACGGTCAAGATAGATCCTGAGACCGGTAAACGTGCTGCCCCTGGCGCAAACGATGCCATCTTTGAGATATTTCGGGAGGAAAACGCGCCGCAGGAAGTTGCCACGTCAACCGCAGGAGGAGCGGAGGACGCCAGCGATGACGATGTCTCTGCCCAGGAGCTGTTCTGATGCCGTTGACCCGCGGCGAAACGCGCCCAGCCTGCTTGGTGAACCGCCTCTGAACGCCTGCGGTCCCAACCTTTAAACCGAGCCATAAAAAAACCCGCCTTCCACGAAAATGGGAGGCGGGTTTTTTATGCTACAACCTACCGCTAACGAATCTTGTCCATCGACGTCAGTGGGTAGTGTTCAGGATAAGGACGTGTTGCAGCGCCACTATCCACAGCGGCACGCGCTACAGCTGCCGGCACGAATTCAAGCAGACGCGCATCAAGCGGCTTGGGAATAATGTATTCCTTGCCAAACTCCAGTTTGTCGACGCCGTACGCGTCACATATCTCCTGGGGCACCGGCTCTTTTGCCAGGTCCTTTATGGCGTGTACCGCAGCCACTTTCATCTCTTCGTTAATTTCACGAGCACGAACATCGAGCGCACCGCGGAAGATGAACGGGAAGCCCAGCACGTTGTTGACCTGGTTCGGGTAGTCAGAGCGACCCGTCGCCATAATAATATCGTCACGCGTCGCCAGGGCCAGTTCGGGCTTAATTTCCGGGTCCGGATTGGAACACGCGAAAATAATAGGGTTGGGCGCCATGGACTTCAGCATTTCGGGCGTGAAGAGGTCTGGCCCGGAAAGCCCTACAAACACGTCGGCATCTCTGCAGGCATCCAGCGGTGTGCGTCGGTCAGTCTCGGTCGCAAACATCGCTTTGTATTCGTTGAGATCATCACGACCGGAGTGAATCACACCTTTACGGTCGAGCATGAAGATATTCTCGGCGCGGGCGCCGCAGCTGATCAGCAGTTTCATACAGGCAATGGCAGCAGCGCCAGCGCCCATGCAGGCAATTTTTGCATCTTCGATGCGCTTACCCTGAAGCTCCAGTGCGTTCAGCATACCGGCTGCCGTAACGATAGCCGTACCATGCTGATCGTCGTGGAAGATCGGCACCTGGCATTGCTCAATAAGGGCCTGCTCGATCTCGAAACACTCAGGCGCTTTAATGTCTTCCAGGTTGATACCGCCGAAAGTATCGGCGATGCGCGCTACCGTCTCGATGAATTCCTGGGGGGTTTTTGAGTTGACTTCAATGTCGAACACGTCAATACCGGCGAAGCGCTTGAACAGCACGCCTTTACCTTCCATGACCGGCTTGCTGGCCAGCGGCCCCAGGTTGCCCAGACCAAGAATGGCGGTGCCATCGGAAATTACAGCTACCAGGTTACCTTTCGCGGTGTAGCGGTAGGCGTTTTCCGGGTCTTTGGCGATTTCGCGCACGGGCTCGGCAACACCGGGACTGTAGGCGAGGGAAAGGTCACGGGCCGTTTGCGTCGGTTTGGTTATTTCGACACTGATTTTGCCAGGACGCGGATGGGCATGGTAATCCAGTGCTGCTTGCTTGAAGTCTTCAGACATTGCCTTTTCCGTTTTCATTGAGAAGAGAGGAGAGCTTCGGGCAATCAGCGATGAGCTAGATGAGCTGTGTACTCCGCTGACATACACCATGAAATCGACAGTTTGATGCCTGCCTGTTGTTCTGCTTGCCCTCACGATTGAGCCCGCCAATGGCCTTTAAAGCCATCAGGCAGCACCCGAGGCGCGCGACATTATCGCGTGTTTGCTAAAGCCAGCACAAGTGCGCCCAGGTCATCGATACAAGCAACAAAAAAACGCCAGCACAAAGGCTGGCGTTTTTCAGGAAGTCACAACCAGAAGGCTATCACTCGGCCTTGCGGCCAATCCGGCTTCCGAAACGCTTGTTGAAGCGATCGATACGACCACCGGTGTCCATCACTTTCTGCTTGCCGGTATAGAACGGATGACAAGCCGAGCAGACGTCCAGCTGGATGTCCTTGCCCAGGGTCGAGCGGGTCTTGACGACATTGCCGCAACTGCAGGTTGCGACCATCTCGCTGTACTTGGGATGAATACCTTCTTTCATGGCAGACCTCATTTTCAGGCAATGCCGCCACCCGATCAGTTATTGAATCGCTGCCGGGCACCGCATTTGAATCAATCGCTAAAGCAATGCACAATCATGCACTGCTCAAATGGACGCAGAAGTCTATCAGATTGCATCCCGGACGCAAGTGAAGTAGGTGTATTCCACCGCGTCTCTCCTCCCGACACCATCGTATTGCCTCCCAGGAGCACTTGTTGGATCACCCCGCGCAGCCGTCGTCAGACCCCAGCAAAAAGACGCCTCAAATATTACGCGTTGCCCTGCCGCGTCCGGTCAGGCAGTTTTTCGACTATACCTTCAGCAGCGCCGACGAGGTCATGCCGGGACAACGGGTCAGGGTCTTCTTCGGCCGGCAGACGCTGGTGGGTGTAATCGTCGCGGTCAACCCGCCGGATCCCCCCGATATCAAACTTCGGCCCATCTCTGCGCTGCTGGACCGTTCGCCACTATTCCCCGTCTCGTCCCTCACGCTCATCGACTGGGCTGCCCGCTACTACCAGCACCCGCCTGGTGAGTGCTTCTGGGCCGCGCTACCGCCACCGCTTCGGCAGGGCAAGGCCGCCGAGATGCCTACGGAAACGACGTGGACGCGTAATGCTGAAGCGGTGGCCGACACGCTGCCCAAGCGCGCCAAACGGCAGCACGACCTCTTGCGCTGGTTTGCCGAGCAGCCAGGTGAGCATGCGAACGGGACTCTGACTGCAGCAGGCTTTACTCCTCAGGTTATCCGAGGCCTTGCGGAGCGTGGGTTCCTGGCCCGGCATGAAAGGACTCTGGGCCAGGCGACAGAGAAGTCTGCCGTCCTCCAGTCCCTGCCCGCACCAAATGCAGCCCAGCAGAGCGTCCTCGACGGACTGCCCGTTTCTTGCGATGCCTTTGCGGTTCACCTGATCCATGGCATCACCGGTAGCGGCAAGACCGAGGTCTACATGCACTGGCTCCGGCAAAGCCTGCCGGCCGATGGGCAGGCGCTGGTTCTGGTGCCCGAAATCAACCTGACTCCGCAGACAGTTGCCCGCTTTGTGCGTCATTTTGGAGCTCGGGTAGCACTCTGGCACTCTGCACTGACTGACACCGAGCGCTTGCGCACATGGCTGCAGGTGCAGTCGGGCGAGCCTGTTATCCTGGTCAGTACCCGCTCCGGCGTACTCCTTCCGTTCAGCCGCCTGAAGGCAGTGGTTGTGGATGAAGAACACGACGGCGCCTATAAACAGAACGACGGGTTTCGCTATTCCGCTCGTGACCTGTCCCTCGTCGCCGCACGCCAGGCGAATTGCCCGGTCCTGCTGGGCTCGGCAACACCTTCGCTGGAGTCACTGCACAACGTCGAGGCACGGGATTACCGACTTCACTCTCTGGCGCAACGCGCTGGCAAAGGCACGCTGCCCAGCCTGCAGCTAGTAGATATCCGGAGCCGGCCGTTGGTCGGCGGCGTGTCACCGCCACTGATGCAAGCCATCGAAAGCACGCTGGCCCTGGGTCAACAGGTACTTCTATTTATCAATCGGCGCGGCTACGCGCCGGTGCTGATGTGCTATGACTGCGGGCACCTGCTTGAGTGCCGAAACTGTGACACTCGCCTGACCCTGCACCGCCGCGAGAACCGCATGCGCTGCCACCATTGTGATTTTCAGCGACCCGTGCCGAAACGCTGTGACAAATGCGGCGGCGAGAACCTTAACCCCGTGGGCGAAGGTACGGAAAAGACCGAGGATGTCCTTACCCAGGCCCTGCCTGACTATCCGATCATCCGTATAGACCGTGATTCCACGCGAAAGAAAGGCAGCCTTGACGGCATGTTGGCCGCGATTCACGAGGGCAAACCCTGCGTGCTGGTCGGAACGCAGATGCTGACCAAGGGCCATGACTTTCCCAACGTCACCCTGGTCGGTGTTCTCAACGCCGACGGCGGCCTATTCAGCAGCGACTTTCGCGGTCCCGAACAACTGGCGCAGACCGTTACCCAGGTTGCCGGAAGAGCCGGTCGCGGCGAACAGCCAGGCCGGGTTCTGATACAGACATGTCACGCCGACCACCCGCTCCTCCAGCAGCTTTGCCAGAACGATTATCTGACTCTCGCCCGAAGCCTGCTTCAGGAACGGGAGGACGCCCTGCTACCGCCATGCAGTGCCCAGATCGCCCTGCGGTTTGAAAGCCCCAGCATGGAACTGAGCATCGACCGCCTGGTGGCCACCCGCGGGCAACTGGAACAATGGAGGGATCAGATTCCGGATGTACTCCTGCTGGGGCCATTCCCTGCTGCCATAGCCCGCAAAGCCAACCGGCACCGGGCCTACCTGATCCTCCAGGCCGATAATCGGCGTGCACTTCAACGGGCAGCCAATGCGCTGACTCGCTGGCTGGAACAGTGCCGATTCAGCCATAACGAGCGCTGGCTTATCGACGTGGACCCGCAGGAGCTTGATTAACGGGTCCAGGGTAGTTTGTTTACATTTCGACTCACCGGGAAGTCGGGTGCTCAATTGCGGCGGAACAGGTCTCCTGAAACACGCCTGCATACGTCCTCGGTCCCGAGCTCCTGAGTTCCATTGAGTCAGTGATCGAGTTCCGGGATAATACGCGGTCTGTCACCGGCCCCCTGTAAGCCCGGCCTACGCCAAGGCTCCTTTAGCAGGCTAAATGCCGGCCCGCCCTCATGCACCCATAGAGTCCGCCTTCAGTATGAAAGAAACCATTGCGCAGCTCGTTGAACAGGCCCTGAGCAGCCTTAAAGCCTCCGGCACGCTTCCCGCTGATTTCTCGCCACCGGTTGTGATTGAGAACACGCGGGACAAAGCCCATGGCGACTTCGCCTGTAACGTTGCGATGGTTTCCGCCAAGGCCGCCCGAAAGCCGCCCCGGCAGATTGCTGAAGCAGTGATAGAAGCACTGCCAATGGACCCGGCCATCACCCGGGTTGAGATTGCCGGGCCCGGTTTTATCAATTTTTTCATTAGCGACGCGACCAGTCTGGCGATATTGGAAACCATCCTCACCGAGGGCGAGGATTACGGGCGCAGCAACGTGGGCGAAGGCAAGCCCGTGCAGGTAGAGTTTGTGTCTGCCAACCCGACCGGACCACTCCACGTCGGCCACGGCCGCGGCGCAGCCTACGGTGCAACCGTCGCCGACCTGCTGGAGGCCGTGGGATACGCCGTTCAGCGCGAGTACTACGTCAACGATGCCGGCCGTCAGATGAGCATCCTGGCGGTCAGTGTGTGGCTGCGTTACCTGACGCTCTGCGGCGAAACCCTTGTGTTCCCGAGCAATGGCTACAAAGGCGAGTACATCAACGATATCGCGGCTCAGCTGAGAGCCGAGGTTGGTGAGCGCTTCCGCCATCCCGCCTCAGCGATATTTGCCGACATTACGCCGGATGAGCCGGCAGGCGGCGACAAGGAGCTGCACGTCGATGCGCTGATTGCTCGGTGCAAGTCACTTCTGGGCGACTCAGACTACGAACAGGTCTTCGCCCAGGGGCTCAACGCCATTCTTGCTGACATTCGGGAAGACCTGGGGGAGTTCGGCGTTCACTACCAACGCTGGTTTTCCGAGCGCACGCTCAAGGATGACGTTGAAAAGGCCATCAAGCGGCTCAGTGACAACGGCCACCTCTACGAGAAAGAGGGCGCTCTCTGGTTCCGTTCCACGAACTTCGGTGACGACAAAGACCGCGTGATTCGCCGCGAGAACGGCGAGACCACCTACTTCGCTTCAGACATCGCCTATCACCTCAACAAATTCGAACGCGGCTACAGGAAAGTGATCAACATCTGGGGCGCAGACCACCACGGCTACATCACCCGGGTGAAGGCGTCGCTCACGGCGATGGGGTTGAATGCGGATGATTTACAGGTTCAGCTGGTCCAGTTCGCGATTCTCTACCGGGGCGGCGAGCGGCTGCAGATGTCTACGCGTAGCGGGTCATTCGTTACGCTGCGCGAGCTGCGCGACGAGGTCGGCAACGATGCGGCCCGCTTCTTTTACGTCACCCGCAAGGCCGAGCAGCATATGGACTTCGACCTGGATCTGGCCAAGTCGCAGAGCAAGGACAACCCGGTCTATTACATTCAATATGCGCACGCCCGAATCTGCAGCATGCTGGCCAAACTGACCTCAGACGGCGTGGCGGCTGATGCCCAGCGGGGACTCGCTCAGCTGGCTCGCCTCGAACTTGAAGAGGAGCGCGACCTGGCTAATCGCATGGCGCTTTACCCCGAGGTTGTCCTTGCCGCAGCAGAACAACTCGAGCCTCACCAGCTTACTCATTACCTGCGAGAACTGGCGGGGCAGTTCCATACCTACTATAACTCTCACAAGGTTTTGGGTGACGACCCCGCGCTACGCGATGCGCGTGTCATGCTCAGCCTTGCGGTTCAGCAGGTAATCGCCAACGGACTTGGGCTGTTGGGCGTATCAGCGCCGCAAAGTATGTAATGGAACGCCTTCTCACCCGTAGTTTATGAACCCGTACTGTCTATGACTCGTGATTATGCAAAAAAAAGCCGTACCCGGCCTGCCAGTTCTGGCCGGTCCAGGCCTGCGGCCAACAAGCGTTCGGCGCCGCCGCCATCAGGGCCGAGCACCTGGCAGTGGCTGACAGTTGTTGCGGTAACCAGCGCCTTCGTCGGCTTTGTAGTCTACCTTAACGCTGTTCCACCCGAGACTTCCCGCAACACTGCCTCGTATCAGCCGCCGGTGGAACTCGTAAAGCCTGCGCCACCAGCAACCAAGCCGACACCACGGGAGCCGGAGTACCGGTTCTACGAGATGCTTCCCAAGTCGGAAGTGGTGCCGCCCGAGGTTGAAGCCTACAACACCGGTAAGGGCCAGCGGCAGAAGTTCGAGTATGTCCTCCAGACCGGCTCGTTCCGGACCATGGGCGATGCCCAGCGACAGAAAGCCCAAATCGGCTTTCAGGGCCTGCGGGCGGATGTCAGCCAGGTAAACCTGGACTCCGGGGACACCTGGTACCGGGTTCAAGTCGGTCCTTACCAGTCGCGCAGCACCATGAACAGCGTCATCGATCGCCTGGTCGCCATCAATATTCAGCCTTTGGTCCGCAAGAAAGCGCTCGAGACCGCAACACCCTGACATCGACGTCAAGATCGCAAGGTCGACGCCCGATCAACAAAACGCCCCTTGAATTGCCGTGCCGTCGCCATCATATCCCTGCTTTCGATACCAAATGGATGCGGGGATTTAAAATGACCACCATTCTTTCCGTTCGCCGTGGCGACGAAGTGGCCATGGGCGGCGATGGCCAGGTTTCCTTGGGCAACACCGTCATGAAAGGAAACGCCCGCAAGGTACGCCGTATCTATAACGGCAAGGTTCTGGCCGGTTTTGCTGGCGGTACCGCTGACGCCTTTACGCTGTTTGAGCGCTTCGAGGCACAACTCGAGAAGCACCAGGGCAATCTCACTCGAGCCGCAGTCGAACTTGCCAAAGACTGGCGTACCGACCGCGCGCTACGCCGACTTGAGGCTCTGCTGGCCGTCGCAGACAAGACCACTTCTCTGGTTATAACCGGTAACGGTGACGTCATTGAGCCAGAGGAGAGCCTGATAGCCATCGGATCCGGCGGTCCGTTTGCCCAGGCTTCGGCCCGTGCTCTACTCGAGAATACAAACCTCAGCGCCACCGAGATTGTTGAGAAGGGGCTCGATATAGCCGGCGATATCTGCATCTACACCAACCACAACCGGACCATCGAAACGCTGAAGGGCGACGACTGAGCCCAGGCTCAACCGGTCATCCTGTACTCAGCCGTTTTTGTTCCGCTTCATCGACTCCGTCTCAGACTTAGACGATGAAGGCCCAATATTCCCCAGGAGCTTGCATGTCCTCCATGACCCCCCGCGAAATCGTCGACGAACTGAACCGGCATATCATAGGCCAGGATGAAGCCAAGCGAGCGGTAGCCATTGCACTGCGCAACCGCTGGCGCCGGATGCAGCTGGAAGACAACCTCCGCGATGAAGTAACGCCCAAGAACATACTGATGATCGGCCCCACCGGCGTTGGTAAAACGGAAATTGCCCGGCGCCTTGCCAAATTGGCCGACGCGCCTTTTATCAAGGTGGAAGCGACAAAATTCACCGAAGTGGGCTACGTCGGCCGTGACGTTGAGTCCATCATCCGCGATCTTGCCGATATGGCGATCAAGCTGGTTCGGGAAAAAGAAATGCACCGGGTGCGGGACCGGGCGCTGGACGCGGCCGAAGAGCGCATCCTTGATGCACTCCTTCCGCCGGCCCGCGGATCTTCGTCGGAAGAGCGCAACGCGACCGGCACTGATTCATCGACGCGGCAGCTGTTCCGCAAGAAGCTGCGCGAGGGCGAGCTGGATGACAAGGAGATAGAGATCGAACTGCGCAGCAGCCCTGCCGGGGTGGAAATCATGGCACCACCGGGCATGGAAGAAATGACCAGTCAGCTGCAGAGCATGTTCTCCAGCATGTCATCCGACCGGCGCAAGAGCCGCAAGCTTCGGGTCGCCGATGCGCTTGAGCAGGCTCGCGACGAGGAAGCAGCCAAGCTGATCAATGACGAGGAAATCAAGCAGAAAGCGCTCCGTTCTGTCGAGCAGAACGGCATTGTTTTCATCGACGAGATCGACAAGGTCTGCAAGCGCTCTGAGCAAGGCTCGGGCGATGTCTCCCGGGAAGGGGTACAGCGTGATTTGTTGCCCCTGATCGAAGGCAGCACCATCAATACCAAGTTCGGCATGATCAAAACCGACCATATCCTGTTTATCGCATCAGGCGCGTTCCATCTGGCCAAGCCTTCGGACCTTATTCCCGAGCTACAGGGCCGGCTGCCTATTCGTGTTGAGCTGAAAGCGCTGTCGCCGGACGACTTCAAACGGATCCTGACCGAACCGAATGCGTCGCTGGTGCAGCAGTATGAGGCGTTGATGGGAGCCGAGAACCTTAAGCTCGACTTTGCACCGGACGCTATCAGCCGAATCGCGGAAATTGCGTGGAAGGTCAACGAGACTACGGAGAACATAGGCGCTCGCCGCCTGCATACAGTTCTGGAGCGACTCCTGGAAGAAATATCCTTCACCGCCGGCGATACCACGAGAGACACCTTTACAGTTACAGCTGAGTACGTGGACGAGAGGCTCGGTAGCCTGGCTGAGGATGAAGACCTTTCGCGATATATTCTCTGATAGCGGGAAGTCAGCAGCGGGACACGACGCAATAAAACAGCGTTTGTCCCGCCCGCCATGCCTGCCCCCTGGCGGTGATTCCTGGCGCCAACGTCCAGCTTCCGGAGTGCGGCAATATGACTAGAGACAAGGTTCCTGGTGCGATCAGGATACGGCGGGCGTCCCGCTGCCTCGAGCTGCAGTACGCCGATGCCACTACGGTATCGCTCCCGTTCGAGTATCTGCGGGTCTATTCCCCCTCAGCTGAAGTACGGGGCCATGGCGGCGGCGAAGGCTACCTGGTAGCCGGCAAGGCTGACGTTCAGGTTACTGGTGCTGAGGCGGTGGGCAATTATGCGCTCAAGCTTGGCTTTGATGACGGCCACGACTCAGGGTTGTTTACGTGGGAATATCTGAAAGTCCTGGCCAGAGAGCAAGAGCAGCGCTGGGAGCACTATTTGAAGCGTCTTGAGGCTGCGGGACAGTCCCGGCGTCCTGCAGCTTCCGGCTCACCTCAACCTTATCCCGCCAAGTAGCCCCTGGCCTCCGCAGCGCGCCAGCACAACCACCAGGGTAGCTTACCGCACCACGCGCATATGGAGCTGGGCAACCGGAATAGAACGGCCTAAAGGATGGACCGGGCGTTCTGGATGAAATCCGACACGTTCTCGATACCCGAACTCAGCTTTCGCCAGGGCTTGCGCTGGTAGCGCTCGCGGGCCACATAGAGCGGAAGCATTTCGCCGTACAGGCTGGTGCTGATGGTGCGCTGCTCGTCCTCAAGATAGTCCCGTCTCAGCTTGATCCCGTAGGGTCCCAAACGCTCTTCCAGCTCATCAGCCCGCCGCAGCAGTTCCCGCCGGGTCATCTGGTAAGCGTGTTCACAGACCATCCGGCGGGACTGGAAGCTGAACATGTTGGAGAAGAACAGCTTGGCGTCGTCGCGGGTCGGCTCGAACACGATAATCTCCTTGCCTGGATATTCCCGCTCATACTGGGCAATACCCGACTGCATGCGCGAGTAGATCATCGTGCGGAAGGTCTGCGACAAAATGTTGGGCATGCCATTGTTGAGCAGACTGCGGGGCTTCATGGTGCCTGCCCTCACCGCTGCACTGGCGTCGATCGGAACCAACGGGTTTATCGCAAGCACCAGATCAGCACCGTCTTCCATAGCCACCGAGGCGTGAAGGCCTTTTCTCAGCGTTCCGTCCAGGTAATAACGACCGTCAATCTCTACAGGCATGTAGAGTGCCGGTGACGCAATGCTCGCCTGTACAGCCCGGGAAATCGGTACATGATCGAACCCTGGAGAACCGAAGCGGACCGCTTCGCTGCTCTCCAGGTCAGCAGCAATAATGTAGAGCCGTCGACGTAGCTGCCTGAAGTCATTCGTGCGGCCCAGCATACTGAACGCACGCTGGAGGTATTCATGCAGGCCTTCGTTGTCGAACAACCCCGCAGGTACCGCCTGAGCCAGTATCGTCATGGCTTCCAGCAGATTCTGATCGTAGGGGTTATTGGCAAAGCGCCCGAGCGCCTCCCAGACCAGCCCTGGTACTGCCATTGCGCGGCGCGCGTACTCACGCACCGCGGGACGGTAGAACACCTGGGGATGGAACGGATGAACCTCAGCTTCGTTCTTGACGAAAATCCTGCAGAGTTGGGCCGTGGTCATCTGGTTGGCCAGATTCGCTGCCACAAAAGCGCCGGCACTGACACCTACATAGACATACAGGTCGTTCAGGTCGACGCCTTCAAGCGCCTCGTCCAGCGCGCGCACCGCCCCGATCTCGTAAATGCCGCCCAACGGTCCGCCACCGCCCAGTGCCAGACCGATCCTCGGTTTGGCGCTTTTATCGTCTTGCTTTTTGACAACCATAGGCAAGCCGTCCCAGAGTTCGTGATAGCCGCCCAAATGCGGCCGATTTGTCCTTGCAAAGGGCAGAGAATCGCCCTGCCCTTGTGACACGCCGCCGACAGCGGTGCGCCTTCAACCCCACCAAGTTAACGGTAGGGATTAGAGCATTCACCCTACTTCCGCTTAAAGCGATACAGACGTTCAGGCACTAGCCGACCCGCGGTCAACGGGCAGCACGTGTTCTGGTCGCAGGTAGCGGCCAAAACCCTCGCTCTTGAGCGCGAGCTCGACGCAACTCTTAACCACATGGGGAGAGTCGAGGAACATCACGTCTTCCAGCAATTTACGGGCCCAGCTCAGGGGAACGCTACGGATAACCGACTTAACTTTGGGCAAGCTGGCGGCATTCATTGAAAGCGTGTCGTAACCCATAGCCATCAGTAGCAGCGCCCCGCCCGGGTCACCCGCCATTTCGCCGCAGATACTGACAGGCTTGCCGACCTGGTGAGCGTCCTGTGCGATGCGGTACAGCGCCTGGAGCACTGCAGGATGGTAGGAGTGATACAGGGATGCGACCCGTGGATTATTACGATCGACCGCCAGCAGATACTGTGTGAGATCGTTCGAGCCGACCGACAAAAAGTCGACCCGATCTGCAAGCTCGCGCACCTGATACACCGCCGCAGGAACCTCGATCATCACGCCAACCTTGGGCATGACCACGTCGAAGTTTTCCTCCCGCACCTCATGGTAAACACGATAGATCAGGTGCAAGGCTTCTTCCACCTCGGACACATTACTGATCATTGGCAACATGATACGTAGATTATTCAGCCCCTGGCTGGCCTTCAGCATGGCCCGCACCTGCACCAGGAAAATCTCTGGATGGTCCAGGGTCACCCTTATGCCGCGCCAGCCGAGAAAAGGGTTTTCCTCAGCAATGGGAAAATAGGGCAGCGACTTGTCGCCGCCAATGTCCAGGGTGCGCATGGTTACTTCATTGGGGGCGAAGGCCTCCAGCTGCTCCCGGTAATACGCCCGCTGTTCCTGCTCGGACGGAAACCGTTCGTTGATCATGAAAGGCACTTCGGTGCGGTAGAGGCCAATCCCCTCTGCGCCATGACTCAGCGATCTGACGACGTCGGTCATGAGACCGGTATTAACCATCAGTTTGATACGGTGGCCATCCGGTGTCTCGCAGGGTTTGTCCTTGAGCTCCTCGAGTCCGCGAACCAGCTCTTCCTCTTCTTCACAAATGCTTTCGAAGAATGTCCGAAGCTCGGCAGAAGGAGAGGCGTAGACCTTGCCGTCGTATCCGTCGACGATCAACTCACGCCCGTCTAGCTGATTGACGGGCACATCGACCATACCCATCACCGTCGGGACGCCCATGGCACGGGCCAGTATAGCGACGTGGGAATTGCTGGAGCCGCGCACCGAAACGAGCCCGGCCAGGCATCCACGCTCAACCTCCCCAAGCATGGTCGCCGTCAGCTCTTCGCTGACGAGAATGGTGTTTTGCGGGTATTCGATGGTTTGTGCTTCACCTTCCTGCAGATGCGAAAGCACGCGTCGTCCCAGATCCTTGATGTCGACCGCCCGTTCGCGCAGATAGTGATCACCCATCATTTCAAAATGGCGCACATACTGATGAACGACCTCGCGCAACGCCCCCGGCGCCCATTTGCCCTCTTTGATACGCAGACATACCTCGCCGGGCAGGGCGTTCCCGTCGAGCATTCGCAGATAGACGTCGAAAAGGGCCTGCTCTTCGGGCCGGAGCTGAGCGGCCAGCCGCTCACCAACGGCGTTGATGTCTTCCCGCACGGCCGCTACAGCAGCATCAAACCGGGCCAGTTCGTCATCGATGTTTTCGCAAAGTTTGTCCGGGACCGCATCCAGATCGGCTGGCGGATAAACCACAACGCCCTGCCCTATGGCGACGCCCGGTGACCCGGCGACACCGCGAAAGCTGACGTCTCTCGCCGCGCCACCAGTCAGCGACAGACCGCCGATGGCCCCTGTCGCTTCGCTATGAGCAATGAGACCTGCCAGCTGGGCCGAAACCGTCACCAGAAAAGCCTCTTCGCCTTCGTCGAAGCACCGGCTGTTCTGACGCTGCTGCACGACGAGTACGCCCAGAACCCGCCGGTGGTGGATGATGGGCACGCCGAGGAAGGACTTGAAGCGCTCTTCGCCGGTTTCGGGAAAATAGCGGTAGCGCGGGTGCGAGGGGGCATCTTCGAGATTAATGGGCTCCTCGCGACTACCGACGAGACCGATCAGCCCTTCAGAATGTGCAAGGCTGACCTTGCCGACCGACGATTTGTGCAGCCCCTCGGTCGCCATCAGGTAATAACGGTTGGTTTCAGGGTCGAGGAGATAGACCGAGCAAACCTCGGTGTTCATAGCCTCCTGCACCCGCGAAACGATAATGTCGAGGGATTCCGGCAGGTCCCTTGCGCCGTTGACTTCCTGAATAATGGTACGCAGCGTGCTCAGCATTCGGGTCTTTCCTGTCGGCGCCGGCGGGAGACTTGCTGTTCCTTACGGTGCTTACTGGCAGGCTCCTGCATCGGCAGCAGCCGCGGAGCCAGTTCGCGCAAGGCCTTTCTGTAGACGTCCCGCTTGAACGAAACGACCTGCCCGAGCGGATACCAATAGCTGACCCACTGCCAACCATCGAATTCAGGCGAGCTGGTTCTGTCCATGCAGACCCTGTCGTCCGGGCACAACATTTCCAGCAGAAACCACTTTTGCTTTTGACCCACGCACACCGGGTGTGAGTGCTGTCGAACCATTCTGCGCGGTAGTCGATAACGCAGCCATCCCCGGGTACAAGCGATGATTTTCACATCGTTGATGCTCAAACCCACTTCTTCGCCCAGCTCTCTGAACAGAGCCTCTTCCGGAGATTCGCGGTCGTTAATGCCCCCTTGGGGGAACTGCCACGCGTCCTGGCCGATTCGGCGTGCCCAAAGCACCTCCCCTTGGGGGTTGGCCAGAATGATTCCGACATTGGGTCTGAAACCGTCGGAGTCGATCACGGCATGTTCCTGTTCTGTTTAGGGTCTTTGCTCTAACTTAAGGCCTGTACACGAGAGGCGTCACGGCTTTTCGCCAGTTCGGCACCTGCTCATCTTAAGTTACCGTCATTTTTCCAGAGATTACCATACCCGGCAAACTATCATCGCCGCAATTATGGTCCGCTGCTACAATTCTCATCCCTTCCGAGCCAGTCGCCCGCAGCGAATAACGGTCCGCTGGCGAGGCATTGAAAAGAACGTAGCGGAGTTAAATGTGGCCCTGGCAATCTTTGATCTCGACAATACTCTGATCGGCGGTGATAGCGATCATGCCTGGGGAGACTATCTGGTTGAGCAAAAAGTTGTAGATCCAAGCGTCTACCGGGAAGCTAACGACCGTTTCCACGACCAGTACCAGAACGGCACGCTCGACATCCTGGAGTATCTTGCGTTTGCGCTGGAACCACTGACCCAGCACCCCACTGAGACACTCCACGCCCTGCGTGAAAGGTTTCTCGCGGAACAGATTGAACCCCTGATGCTGCCTGCAGCTGCGGCCCTGCTCGACCAGCATCGCCAGCGCGGCGATGTGCTTCTGATCATCACCGCGACCAATCGCTTCGTGACCGAACCCATAGCCGCCCTCTTAAAGGTTGACCACCTGCTGGCAACCGACCCTGAGATTAAAGACGGCCGCTACACAGGCCGTGTGGCGGGAACGCCCTGCTTCCAGGGCGGCAAGGTCGAGCGTCTGCATCAGTGGCTGAAGCAGACGTCCCATACTCTGGACGACGCCTGGTTCTATAGTGACTCCCACAACGACCTACCCCTTTTGGAAGCGGTGCCTCATCCCGTCGCCATCGATCCAGACCCCATTCTGGAAGACATGGCCCGCCAGCGCGGTTGGCCGATACGCAGCTTGCGGGGCTGAGATGGGAAGCTCTGGAGATCTGGCCGGTTATATCGCTTCCCGAACCTGGCCAGCAAGATTACTCGGGGCCGCGCTGTCAGTCCTGCTGGTGGCTGGCTGCTCGGATCGCCAACACAGCGAGGAACCGCCGCCATCGATAGAGCAGGCAGACATTGAGTACGCGCCAGCGAATGCTGACCCCGCTCTCGCAGCAGCGCACCGGATGGCTCTGACCACGCGGCAGGAACTCTGCGCCGCAAGCAGCGTTCTTGAAAGCCAGGTCGCCGAGTTCATGCAGTCACCTTCGCGCGCGGGCCTTGGCTCTGCGCGCGAGGCGTGGAGAACGGCTCATCAGAACTGGCAGCATTGGCGCCGGCTGCTCCTTACGGCGGGCCTCGACGAGAGCGATACCGCCCACCCCATGATTGATGTCGAGCCTATTCTTCCCGGCTATCTCGACAGCGTACCCGGATACCCGATCAGCGGCCTGGTCTACAGTGAGGTGCCACTGGATCCCCAAGCCCTGGCGGAGGAACATCTGTCGACTGACCTTTATTATGTTGTGCTGGGATTTCATCCCCTTGAGTTCATGCTCTGGGGCGCGCCTGATGAAGACGGCAAACCGACGAGAAAGGCCACTGCTTTTGAGCCGGCGTCTCACGCTGACGCCGACACGGTCCCAGCGGCAGACCGCCGCCGGACACTTACCCAGAGCATGGCAGGGCTGTTGCAGCTCGCAGTAGAGGAGCACTGCGCCCCAACGGTGCCGTTGCCCGACCTGAGCGGGTTGGCAATGCTTTTCGCAACGGAGGGGAAACCGCCGACGGCCATAGGGCGCCGCGACCTGCTCGTCGCCTGGCTGGACGAACTGGCTCAGACCCTGGCCCGCTGGAGGAGTCAGCCGAGCGGAGAAGACAACAACGGGATGCCCCTGTGGCACAGCGCCTTTGCCAGAACTGACTTTACCGAGTTGGACGCAGAGTGGAGCTGGCTGATGAGACACTTCTGGCCGGAGGCTGGCCCAGATGTGTCTGCAGCGAAGCGCTTGGGCCTGTCGCTCAGAAATCTGGCGGAAGCGGAGCCAGCACCACCCGGCCTGGATGACATCTCCGCGACGCGGGACGCGGCTATGGCACTTGCCCAAACCTTAACGGGCAACGCTAGTTCCGCCAGCAAAAAAGACCTGGTTCAGTAAAAGCCACTCAGGCTGCGGCACCACAAAGCCTTGAGATATTCTGTTTCGGGGATGGCCGGGACTATCGGGTGATCCGCACTCTGATGCCCCTGCTCCAGTAACTGCACGAATCGATCAACCTTGCGACCGCTGGCGCGCACCACATCCCGTAGACGATCAGCGCCAAGATGCATCGAGCACGAGGCTGACATCAGCATGCCATCCTTGTCGAGCAACCTTAATGCCAGCTCATTCAAGCGTGCATAGGCCGCTTCGCCCTGGGGAATATCGCGCTTGCGCGGAATCAGTGCGGGCGGGTCCAGAATGATCAGGTCGTAGCGCTCGGCTTTTTCCTCCGCCAGTTTTTTCAGCGCCTCAAAGGCATCTGCCTGGAGATACTCGGCATTATCGAGACCGTTGTTACGGGCATTTTCCGCCGCATATTCAAGCGCCGCGGCCGAGCTGTCCAGAAACGTAACCTGGGATGCGCCAGCAACACCGGCTTGAACGCCCCAGCCGCCGACATAGCTGAAAACGTCCAGCACGCGTTTGCCACGAGCATAAGTCTGCAAGCGCTGACGGTTCTGGCGATGATCGTAGAACCAGCCGGTCTTCTGGCCGCCCTCTGCCGGTGCCTGGAAAGGAACACCGTTTTCTTCCACCAGCATCGAGGCCGCAAGCGTCCCATGCACGACTTCAACGTATGATGGCAGCCCTTCGATCTCACGCATTTTTCCGTCGTTTTTGAGCACGATTACCCCGGGACTGAGCAGCTTGTGGACCGCTTCAATGATCTGCTCCCGCATCAACTCCATGCCAGCGGTCGAGATCTGAACCACGCAAATATCGCCAAAGCGATCAATCACAAGCCCCGATAGGCCATCGCCATCGCCAAATACCAGCCGATAGAACGGCCTGTCATAGACTGATTCGCGCAGGCTCAAGGCCGCACTCATCCGCCGTGCCAGCAGTTGCGGCGTCATGCCCTGGCCCGCGTCACGGGTAACGAGGCGCCCGCAGATCAGGGCGTGAGGGTTCACAAAGGCGACGCCGTAAGCCTTGCCGTTGCTGGCCTGGACACTGGCCTGGGTGCCCGGTTCAAATGCGGCCAGGGGTGTCTTGGCGATATCCACTTCGTTGCTGTAGATCCAGAGATGGCCAGCCCGGATCCGACGCTCGGCGTTTTTCTTAAGGGTCAGCGGGGGAAATTGCATGTCAGGTCTCCAGGCGGCAGGAATGCTGGGCGCATGATACGTGAAAGAACCCGCCAGCGGACAGCTTCAGCCGATGGCCCGTTAACTACTGGAGGCTCTCAAGCTATATCAAAAAACTTTGATATAGTTATTGACCCGTGCCGGTGGTCCACCTAAACTCGCCCAGATGAACAGTCCCGCCAGCCTCGCGCCAGACCTTGAGAGCTCCTCCGCCGACGCGCTTGAGACGCTCTCCGCTGTCTACAAAGCCAGCGGCGATCCGCTACGCCTCGAGATACTCAGAGTACTTCGCCGCGAAACATTTGGCGTACTGGAACTGTGTCAGCTGTTTGACGCCAAGCAGTCGGGCATGAGCCACCACCTCAAAGTGCTCTCCCGGGCGGGACTGGTAGAGTCTCAGCGGGAAGGCAACGCCATCTTTTACCGGCGACCGTTGCGGCACCTGCCTGAGAGTGCCGACGAGCAGGCTGCGGATGGCATATTCCGGACACTCGACCTATACCCGCTGAGCACTGACAGGCAGAGACGAATAGCCGCCATACGCGAACAGCGCTCGGCACAGTCCCAGGCTTTCTTTGCCCGTTACGCTGAACGCTTTCGCGAACAGCAGGAGCTGATTGCAGATTTCGGGCAATACGCTGACCCGGTGGAAGAGCTCATTGATGCGCGTTTTGGTGGGGCACGACGCAAGCGGGCCATGGAAATCGGCCCGGGGGAAGGTCATTTTCTGCCCGTGCTGGCAGAGCGCTTTGAGGAAGTCGTCGGCGTCGACAATTCACGCGAGATGCTGGCGCTGGCCGCTGAAACGGCGCGCCACAAAGGATTGATGAATGTCATTCTACGGCAGGGCGAGGCTGGTGCGATCGCCAGCAGCCGCTTACAGGACAGCGTCGGTCGGTTTGATCTCGTGGTTGCCAATATGGTCTTGCATCATCTGCCTAACCCAGCAGACCTGTTTCCGGATGTAGCCGCCCTGCTTGCTCCAGAGGGCCGGTTTATCATCAGCGACCTCAGTAGCCATGATCAGAACTGGGTTCGGGAAAATTGCGGTGACCTCTGGTTGGGTTTTGGCGCCGCCGAATTGACCACCTGGGCCCGGGCAGCTGGGCTGACTGCGACTGAGCCGGCATTTATCGGGCTACGCAATGGCTTCCAGATACAGATATGGGATTTCAGTCCGGCCCGGCATTGAGCCATCGTCTTTTCACTTTGTACCTGTAATACAACAGCTACACCTAAAAAACCGCGCTTTCAACGCACGTATTTATTGATCTTGAGGGACGTTAAGTTATGAGCGAGTACAGCCTGTTCACCTCCGAGTCGGTCTCCGAGGGCCATCCTGATAAAGTCGCGGACCAGATTTCCGACGCAGTCCTGGACGCCATTCTGAGAGAAGACAAACTCGCCCGCGTGGCCTGTGAAACGCTGGTGAAAACCGGCGTGGCCATTATCGCCGGCGAAGTCACCACTTCTGCCTGGATCGACCTTGAAGAACTGGTGCGCGAAGTCATTCGCGACATTGGCTACACTTCCTCAGACGTTGGTTTTGACGGCGCAACCTGTGGCGTAATCAATATTATCGGCAAACAGTCCGTCGACATCGCCCAGGGCGTAGACCGGCAGAAGCCGGAAGACCAGGGCGCGGGTGACCAGGGCCTGATGTTCGGCTACGCAGCCAATGAGACCGACGTCCTCATGCCCGCCCCGATCTGTTTCGCCCACCGTCTGGTCGAGCGCCAGGCGGAGTGTCGTAAGTCCGGCCTGCTGAACTGGCTGCGCCCGGATGCCAAAAGCCAGGTCAGCTGCCGCTATGAAGGCGACAAGGTTGTCGGTATCGATGCCATCGTATTGTCGACCCAGCACAGCCCTGACGTGAGCCAGGAAGACCTGCGCGAAGCGGTGATGGAGCTGATCGTCAAGCACGTCATTCCAGCTGAGCTTATCCACAAAGATACCAAGTTCCACATTAACCCGACGGGCAAATTCGAGATCGGCGGCCCGGTAGGTGACTGTGGGCTGACCGGCCGTAAAATCATTGTCGACACGTACGGTGGCATGGCCCGCCACGGCGGCGGCGCGTTCTCTGGCAAGGACCCGTCCAAAGTTGACCGTTCTGCCGCCTATGCGGGTCGCTACGTAGCCAAGAATGTGGTCGCGGCCGGCCTGGCGGACCGCTGCGAGATCCAGATCTCCTACGCTATCGGCGTTGCCGAGCCTACGTCGATCGCTGTTAACACATTTGGTACCGGCAAGGTCGATGACGTCACTATCGAGAAGCTGATCCGAGCCAATTTCGACCTGCGACCCTACGCGCTGACCCAGATGCTCGATCTGCTTCACCCCATGTACCGCCAGACCGCAGCGTACGGGCATTTTGGCCGGAACCCGTTCGAAATGACCGTGGGCGACGATACCTTCACCGCATTCCCCTGGGAGAAGACCGACAAGGCTGAGCTGCTGCGTGATGCAGCACGGATCTAGGTCCTCGTACAGCTAAACGAAACACCGCTATTCACACTCACCCCGGTCTGGGCACTCACAGGCGAACATTACGCCGCCCCGCCGGGAAGCAAGGAGACAGAACATGAGCACACCCGCTGAGAAGCTGAAAAACTTCGACGACTATAAAGTGCGTGATATCACCCTCGCCGGCTGGGGCCGAAAGGAAATTGATATCGCTGAAAGCGAGATGCCGGCCCTGATGGCGCTGCGAGAGAAGTACCATGCGGAGCAGCCGCTTAAAGGCGCTTACGTGATGGGCTGCATCCACATGACCATCCAGACGGCCGTGCTGATCGAAACCCTGGTTTCCCTCGGTGCTGAAGTCCGCTGGTCATCGTGCAATATTTTCTCAACCCAGGACCAGGCGGCTGCGGCTATTGCCGCGTCTGGCATTCCGGTTTTCGCCTGGAAGGGTGAGACCGAAGAGGAGTACGAGTGGTGTCTCGAACAGACCGTCGGGGCGGGCGTCGACGGCTGGAAGCCCAACATGATCCTGGACGATGGTGGCGACCTTACCCAGCTGCTGCACGACAAGTATCCTGAGATTCTCAACAGCTGCCACGGCATCAGTGAAGAGACTACGACCGGTGTGCATCGCCTGCAGGAAATGATGCGCGACGGTTCCCTGAAAGTGCCGGCCATCAACGTCAACGATGCGGTGACCAAGTCCAAGAACGATAACAAGTACGGTTGTCGCCACAGCCTTAACGATGCCATCAAGCGTGGTGTAGATCACTTGATGTCAGGCAAAAAAGCCCTGGTCATCGGTTATGGCGACGTCGGCAAAGGCTCTGCTGCATCCCTGCGTCAGGAAGGCATGATCGTCAAGATCGCTGAAGTTGACCCCATCTGCGCCATGCAGGCGTGCATGGACGGCTACGAGGTGGTATCCCCGTTCAAGGACGGTGTTAACACCAACTCCGCCGAAGGTATCAACCGCGACCTGCTGCAGCACACCGACCTGCTGGTCACCACCACTGGCAACGTCAACGTCTGTGACCAATACATGCTGGCTGCGCTCAAGTCCGGCGCGGTGGTGTGCAACATCGGTCATTTCGATAACGAAATCGACACCGCTTTCATGCGCAAGAACTGGGAATGGGATGAGATCAAGCCCCAGGTCCACAAGATCTACCGTGACAAGGCCAGCAACGACCACCTGCTCCTGTTGTCCGAAGGCCGCCTGGTCAACCTGGGCAACGCGACGGGCCACCCTTCGCGCATCATGGACGGCTCCTTTGCCAACCAGGTGCTTGCCCAGATTTACCTGTTTGAACGCAAGTTCGCGGATCTGCCGATGGAAGAGCGTGCCGCTCGTGTCACGGTTGAAGTTCTTCCCAAGCATCTGGATGAAGAAGTGGCCAAGCACATGGTCGAGGGCTTCGGTGGCGTTATCACCAAGCTGACGCCCCAACAGGCCAAGTACATTGGCGTAGAGGTTGAAGGACCGTTCAAGCCTGACAGCTACAAGTACTGATCAGTGCGGCAATGTGGAGAGTGCGAGCAGCCACCTGGCTGTTCGCTTCCCTGTCGGCTTTTAACTTGAAAGCAGTCAGTCCGACCACAGCCCACTCCTCAAACACGCCTATTGTTCCTGGATTTTTCTGGTCCTTCTCTCAACAGGACATTAAACATGCAGTCTCAAAAACAGTTCGAACGCCGATTCAGCTTTGAGTTCTTCCCACCCAAGACGGACGCGGGCGTGGAAAAGCTGCAACAGACCCGTGACGAACTCGCCGAGCGGAAGCCCAGCTTTTTCTCGGTGACCTTCGGCGCCGGCGGCTCCACCCGCGATCGCACCATCGAGACCGTGCTCAAGCTGCACAAGCAGGGCATTTCGACGGCGCCGCACCTGTCCTGCGTTGGTTCGACTCGTGAGAGCGTGGCCGAGCTGCTCGATATCTACCGCGATAATGGCGTAAATCGCATCGTCACGCTGCGCGGCGACCTGCCCTCCGGCATGGGTTCTGCCGGAGAGCTCCGGTATGCCAATGAATTGGTGGCCTTTATCCGCGAGCACAGTGGCGACCATTTCGCCCTTGAAGTCGCGGCTTACCCGGAATACCACCCTCAGGCCAGAAGCGCCGAGGAAGACCTGAAAAATTTCCAGCGCAAGGTGGAAGCGGGCGCAAATAGCGCGATCACCCAATATTTCTACAACCCGGATGCCTACTTCTATTTTATCGACCGACTGGAGAAAGCCGGCATAACCATACCGGTCGTGCCCGGCATTATGCCCATCGTGAACTACTCCAGCCTGATCCGGTTCAGTGAGATGTGCGGGGCCGAAGTGCCGCGCTGGATCCGCAAACAGCTCGACGCCTACGGCGATGACAGTGAGAGCATCCGCAAGTTCGGTGAAGAAGTGGTGACCGAGATGTGCCGCAAACTGCTGGCCGGGGGCGCTCCCGGGCTTCACTTCTACACACTCAACCAGTCGACTCCCAGCCTCGCTATATGGGACAACCTCGCGCTCGCCCCCGAGCCCAAGATCAGCTTTTAGCGATTATTCCTGAGTAGACCCAAGGCTGGGCAGCGGCAGAGTCTCCGGCGCAGCCCAGCCTTGTTTTCCTTCCGTCTACTACCCCCTCCCTTTGTCGTCAATGCGACTTCAAGCTACCAGCAAGCGCTTGACTTAAGCTCTGGCGCGCCGCAAGGTTTTACAACACCGAAAGCGAAGTCGTCTACGAAAGCTTGATCGGCACCAGATCGAGAATAATCGGCGCATTTCGGCGAGACAAAAAAAGGACGAACACTCACCTGATAATTTGCTGGAAGGGGTAATACGATGACCAACGGATTGAAAGCACTCACCGCCGCGATTGCGATGTCGTTTTCTCTGGGCGCAGGTTCCGCGCTCGCTCAGGACGCAAAACTGCAGGCCGTCACTGATCCAAGTTTCGTTCCGTTCGAGATGCTGGACCAGGAGTCCGGCGAAATGGTCGGCTTCGACATGGACATCCTGGCCGAAGTGGCCGAGCGCGCGGGCTTTGAGTATGACCTGCGCACTATGGACTTCAACGGTATTATCCCCGCGCTCCAGGCGCGCAATGCGGACATCGCCCTGGCTGGCATCACCATTACTGACGAGCGCGAGAAAATCGTTGATTTCTCCGACCCCTACTACGATTCCGGCCTGCGCCTGCTCGTTCGCGCCAACGACGACAGCATCAAAAAGGTTGATGATCTGGAAGGTAAAACCGTCGGCACCAAGATCGGCAGCACCAGCGCTAATTACCTGCAAAAAAATGTCGGTGAAAAGGCCGAAATCACGCCCTATCCAGGCAGCAGCGATATGTATATGGCCCTGCTCGCGGGTAGTGTGGACGCGGTCTTCTATGATGCGCCCAACGTTGGCTATTTTTCAAAGACCCAGGGCGAGGGCCGCGCAAAAGTCGTCGGCCCTCTCTACGAAGGGCAGCAGTACGGGATTGCCCTGGCAGACGGCAGCGAGTGGGTCGAGAAGGTAAATAAAGCCCTGGCTGAAATGAAGGAAGACGGTACCTACGACGAAATCTACAAGAAATGGTTCGGTCAAGCTCCAGAGTAAGCCCAACCTGAGCGCGATCCCTGATCCCTTGCTGCCCGAGCTCACTTATGCCGGGCAAGGCGGAGCAGGGGTCGCGTTTTTTCGTCACCAGCAGAGGACCCCCCTGTGGAGGAACTGAGCTTTACGTTTGACTGGCAAGCCGCCATCAATTCCCTGCCCTTTCTCCTGAAAGGTCTCCCGTACACCCTGATTATCTCTTTTGGCGGGCTCTTCATCGGTTTCCTGATCGGTATCGTCGCCGGTTTGATGAGTCTCAGCCGGACGCTCCTGGTACGCTGGCCCGCGACAATCTATATCGAAATCTTTCGCGGCACGCCAATTCTGGTACAGGTGCTGTTCATTTACTATGGTCTGCCCGACCTGATAGGCGGTCCTATCAATGCGATGACCGCAGGCATTGCGGCTATTGCTCTCAATTCAGGAGCCTATATTTCGGAGGTCGTGCGCGGTGGCGTAAAGTCCATCGATCCGGGCCAGTCCGAGGCGGGTGTTTCCCTCGGCCTGAGCCGCTCGCAGACGTTCTGGTCCATTGTCTGGCCCCAGGCCCTGCGCCGCATGATCCCCCCTCTTGGCAATCAGGCTATCGTCAGTATCAAGGACACCTCACTGTTCTCGGTGATCGGCGTCGGCGAGCTCGTGCGCCAGGGTCAGGTCTACATCGCTACCACGTTCACGGCCTTCGAGGTCTATTTCATGGTCGCCCTGCTCTATCTCTCCGTAACCCTCAGCTTGTCGGTATTGCTCCGCTGGTACGAGCGGCGCGGATCAGCATCAATCTGACGGAGGTCCTGCATGAGCGCGATCGTAAAAATTGAGAACATGAACAAACACTTCGGCAGCCTCCACGTCCTCAAGGACATCGAGCTGTCCGTCGAGCCCGGCGAAGTTGTCGTAATTATCGGGGCCAGTGGCTCCGGTAAATCTACACTGATTCGCTGCGTGAACGGGCTGGAAGAATTCCAGGACGGCGCCGTGGAAGTCGTGAAGCATCAGTTAGAGCCCTACGGCCGCAATCAAAAAGCGCTGCACGAAATCCGCAGCGAAGTCGGCATGGTATTTCAGCAATTCAACCTCTTTCCCCATCTGACCGTGCTGGAAAACGTCGCCCTGGCGCCCGTCAAAGTGCGCGGCCAGAGCAAAGAGGCGGCACGCCAGAATGCCAGAGAGCTGCTTGAAAGAGTCGGCATCGCCAACCAGGCGGACAAATACCCGACCCAGCTTTCAGGCGGCCAACAACAGCGCGTGGCTATCGCCCGCTCTCTGGCAATGGAACCCCGGCTGATGCTCTTCGACGAGCCCACCTCCGCCCTGGATCCGGAAATGATCGGTGAAGTGTTGGACGTAATGCGGGAACTGGCGGCGGATGGCATGACCATGATGATCGTCACACACGAAATGGGGTTCGCCCGGGAAGTCGCCCACCGGGTGATCTACATCCACGAAGGGCAGATTGTCGAGCAGGGCAAGCCAGCCGACGTGTTCGACAACCCGCAAAACGAACGCACTCAGACCTTCCTTGCGCGGGTGCTGAAACACTGAGGCGTCTTATCTCTGGGGTCAGTTAGCGTATGACTAGACCTCTCCGGCGTTCTCCCAGCTAGCGCCCGGAGCGGTCATCGGTAGGTCCGCTCCAGGTACTTTGCCGCCTGGTCAAAACCCCTGCGGCTGTGGTTGTCGTGGAGGATCTGATGGAGCTCATCGTCCAGGCAGAAGCTAGAGTCTTTGACCCATGCGGAGTTCGTGAAGTTTTTATTAAAACGCAAAACGAAGTTGCTACATTTTGTATAGCCCGCGTCGTTGAGCGCCTTATCCCACGCTGGGTCGACAAACATTCCACTCCCAATCATGAGAGCGAGCCCTACAAACATAGCTCCAGTCGATATTCGTTTGATGTTCTCGGCGAGATAAGAAAGAGGACGTTTCAGTAAATTCCGGTATAACGTTTCAATTAACAGGATCAGAGCTACAGCTAAGCCGGTGATCGGGGCAAAAATGGCGCCTATAAGGAAATCACGCGAGACGATTAAAGCACGATCGGAGTTAATAAGGTTTTCCGCATAATTCAACTCGAAGTTATATAACCAATAAGCGAACACTGATAGCGCAACGCAGAGAAATATCATCCCTAATCGAACCCATGGGCGATCACCAGCAGGTGCGATTTCTTTTTGTTGTTCCCGTAGCAGACGATTGTATGGCATTAGTAAGCTCTTGTTGGCTTAAGCCGGCGCACTAGCTCATTTATTCTCATTTGCACGTTTCTGGCAACATGCTCGATAAGAATCCCACCTGTGACAGAAGCTGTGCAGATAACGGCATCCTCAGCCTTCAGTCGGCCGTTTCTCAGGATGGTTTTCGGATCATTTATCACCGTTGAGTATTGGCGACGCAGACGCACAATTTTTTCTACAAAGAGCTCTAAATCCTGCGGGCCAATGTCGCTCAGTCCCCAACCGGAAACAATGGCAACGAACGCGCCAACTCCATAAGCCACAAGAGCCCCTGCGCCCGCAGCGGCGATGCCCTTCGCAGCAAAAAAGCCTGCTACAGCAGCTAGTGCCGCCTTAAGGACGTCTTCCGCCATATTTCGGAGGAAATCCCGCCAACCGAATTCTTCGTCAAACACCCATGCAAAACCGTTAACCCCAGCCGAGACAACTAGCGCAACGTAGACGCCCCCCTTAGCCGCAGCTTTCAGCCCCTCAGTCCCGATGCCCAGCTTCACGATGGTCGGATTATTAATCCGGTACCGGGTTCCCCGAATCGTCGTGCGTAGGCGGTGGTTGCCCTTGAAGATGATGTACTGCTTGCCGTTGTGGACAGAGGTACGGAAAGCGCCCAGCAGGTTGCCGGATCGTTTCATGTCCGACCCCAGGGCAATCATTACCTTTGAGTCCATAGCAATGGAAATGGCCGTCGCGCCGTGAGCGTCGACAATCTGGAAGCCATTCTGGGTGAACTCCAGAGCCTGTTCCCCCAGCAACTCCTCAAATTTCGCAGAAATCTGCAACTCGGACAGGCCGCGGTCGAGATGATCGGCTATCCAGATCTTCGTGAGGTCACTGGCATTGAGCGCGTAGACGTCCACCTGATTTTCGGTGAAGTCCTGGTGGAGCTGCTTTTTCAGAGCGAGGTAGCGACTGGCTGACTGGGCACGGTTTTCCATGCATTGGGCGAACACGGGCAATTTCCTTGTGCTGGGTTCCGATCCCTAGATTCGCCGAACATTAGCACCATTACATCGAGGAAACAATTAGTCCACTTCGCACACTCTTACTCAAATTAAGGCCGACGGCGCACTCTCAGTCAAATTGTGCAGTATGGCGGCCCTTCTGAAACAAGGGCATGGATGCCCGCGAGCGAGGCGGCCACGGACGGCCGTCCCGAGCGGTGTAAGAACGGTCGCCATACTGCGCTTACTCAGCAGTATGAAGCGCCATCCACACTAAAAAGGTCCTGACGAGGTGCGATTAAAGCACCGAACGGGGCCGCTCCGGGCTAACCGCAATCTTGTCCACAGCAGATTTGCGCCGGTGATCCCTAAACCATCTCAGGGCGGGTTTCTCGACCCAGCGGTGAATGGCGTAGGCCAGCACCATCGACACACTCAGAGCCAGCCCAACACTTAAAAGCCCCGGCAACTGCTGACTGTAGCCCCAACCGATGATGCCGTAGCCGAGGTTCTGATGGATCAGGTAAAGGGAGTAAGAAACGCTCCCCAAGAGCAGTAATGGCCGTGTCGCGATGCGGTCGAGAAAACCGAATGCGGCAAGAGCAAAAGTCCCGTAGCAGGCCAGGACGAACAGACTGAACGGCGCAGGGTACGCCAGAAAAGCGTGACAGACCGAAAAAGTCAGCAGCAGTCGTTCTGCGACAGCTGGCGCACCGCGGCTATGCCAGCGATAAAGTAGCATGCCGCTGATGAAAAGGGGCGCGTAGCGAGTGAAAAGCAGGTCCTTGACCAGGAACTCCAGCCCATCCGGTATTTGGGTCCAGAACATCACTGCCAGATAGCTGATGCCAACCCACAACCACATCACGACGAAGAGCGGTTTGCCCGACCCCATCTTATAGAAGAGCACCGCCATCCAGACATAGAATGTAGCTTCGATTACAAGGCTCCAATAAGCCCCATCCACGTGGGGGCGCCCCAGGTACTCATGCAACAGCGTGAAATTCCAAAGCGCGTCTGTCAGCAGTACCGCCCTGTTTTCCGGGCCCAGAAGCTGTACTGATAGAAAGGTGATCGGGATCGCGATCCACAGTGCCGGTAAGAGCCGAAAAGCCCGCGCCAGCCCAAACCAGCCCGCGGAGGCGGTTTTCTCGAGCGTCATGAAAATAACAAAACCGCTCAGGATAAAAAAAAGATGGACGCCGTATCGTCCGAACTCAAGGAAACGCCAGGGCTCGAAGTCGTGTCCATAGAGCTGGTGGTAATAGGGCACATAGTGAAAAAGCACTACTGCCAACGCAGCAATACCACGCAGTGCGTCGAGGGCCTTTAGCCGGGGCGTGGGTTGTGTCACAGGGTATCCAGTCGGCGGAAAACAACCATTCTAACAGCGCTCACAGCTGGTGTGCTGTTGCCGTTGCTTAAGGCTGAGCCAAGACCCGACTGAATGGGCATTAAGTCACGGACCGCCCGACCTGGATTGGTTATGTTGTCGGCCCACTGCTGCCGGCCTAAACCACAAGGAGTCTTCAATGCGATCCTCTCGGGTATACACAGCTTTATTTGTTGTACTGCTATGTTCGCAAGCCCTGACAACCTCAGCCGGCCTGCTCGACGATATACCCGTGGGCACTGGCTATACCGCGCACGATCTCTGCAGTCGCACCAATGTCAGCGGCGATCAGTACGAACGCGTGCTTGAAGAGTACATCCGCCCGAAAGTGCAGCCCCTGCCCTATATCTGGTCTATCGATGCTGAGCCCAAAAAGCAGGTGGAAGTGCAGACATTCGTGCCTTTCCTGACTCACCGGCGCATCGCGCTTTACCGGGAGGGGCTCGGCTGCACCGTCGTTCAGACAGAAGAACAGGCGACGAACCTCCTCGGGCGCGACCTTAAACAGGCGACAGCGTTGCCCAGGGAAGACGCGCCGTGGCCTCAAGGCGAACAGCTGGCCGAAAGCGAGCAGCTCTCTGCGCCTGACGCTGCCCTCATAAACAGGCATGCAGATGCGATCTTCGCCGAGCCGAGTACTGAGCCGACTGAGCAACGTAATACCACCGCGTTGCTGGTGGCCGCAGATGGGCGCCTGGTATTCGAGCGCTACGCCCCAGGCTACGAGCGCGAGCAGCCTCAGACCGGCTGGTCCATGACCAAGTCCCTGACAGCGTTGATCTCCGGGCTGATGGTAACCGACGGCGCCTTCAGCCTCGACGACCCGGTGGGGCTGAGCCGGTGGGCGGACTCCGAGAAAGCAAAGATCACCTGGCGGCAACTTCTCAATATGTCGCCCGGCCTGGCCTGGTTTGAAGGCTATGGCGGTCAGAGCGACGCTACAACGATGCTGTTTTCGCAACCGGATCAGGGCGCCTGGGCGGCAGGTCTTCCGATGGAGTCCGCGCCCGGGACGGTATTCAACTACTCCACCGGCACGCCTAACATCGCCATGCTGGCGATGAAACAGCAACTCGGCGGCACGCAGGCCATCTATGACTTTTACCATAATCGCTTGTTCAGGCCGCTGGGGATGCAAAATGGCGTCATTGAACACGATTATTCGGGCACACCTATTGGTGGCGCGCGCGGCTTGCTGCGCCCGGTGGATTGGCTGCGCCTGGGTCAACTGGTGGCCAACAAGGGCGTATGGGATGGCGAGCAACTGATTGCCCGGCCGTTTATGGACTACTTTGTGGCAGCCTCGCCGGCCGCCGAAGAGTACGGCGCCTTCACCTGGCGCAAAGCTTCTGAAAAAATTCCCGCTGAGCTGCGCCAACGTTTGCCGGATGACTTGATCTGGTTTGCGGGGCACATGGGCCAATACACTGTAATTATTCCGAGTATGGATCTGGTCGTGCTACGCATGGGAGCCGCGTTCGATGAAGACGGGGCACTCGAGCAGACCTTCTCTCTTGCGGCCGACCTGGCTGAGCAGCGGCGGTCCGAATAGGCTGCTGCCCTGCCGCGCGCGACGGGGTGCATGCTAGCAATTCGAACGCAGGCGCCGTTATCAGATAAGCTGGCCGGCGCCAGATTTGCCGCAAAGCACATCGCTGATGCGGCCATTGCTTCACCTTTGGTAAGCTACGCCCCGTCCTGCTCAACCATTCAAGAGGCTGCCCATGTCCCCGAACACCACTGGTGCCAACCAGGCCCTGATGGACCGCGATCTGAAAGTCCTCTGGCACCCCTGCACCCAAATGAAGGACCACGAGCGTCTGCCTCTGATTCCGGTCAAACGCGGCGAGGGAGTCTGGCTCGAAGACTTCGAAGGCAACCGCTATATCGATGCGGTCAGCTCATGGTGGGTCAACCTGTTCGGGCACAGCAATCCGCGCATCAATAACGCCCTGAAGGAACAGGTAGAGAAACTGGAGCACGTTATTCTCGCCGGATTCAGTCATGAGCCCGTGGTGGCGCTTTCTGAGCGTCTGGTGGCCGTCACTCCGCCGGGTCTGAGCCGCTGTTTTTACGCCGACAATGGGTCTTCGGCCATCGAAGTCGCGCTGAAGATGAGCTACCACTACTGGAAAAACAGCGGCAAACCGCGCAAAAAGAACTTCGTCAACCTGAGCAACAGCTATCACGGTGAAACCCTGGGCGCGTTGGCGCTGGGAGATGTCGCCCTGTACAAGGATACCTACCAGCCCCTGCTCATGGACGTAATTACCGCGCCCTCGCCCGACGCGTACAATCGAGAGCCAGGCGAATCCTGGGAAGACTATGCCTTGCGCCAGTTTGCCGCCATGGAGCAAATCCTGGCGGATCAGCACGAAGAGATTTGCGCGGTGGTGGTTGAACCCCTGATCCAGTGCGCGGGCAGCATGCGCATGTACCATCCGATCTATCTGACGAAGCTTCGCGAGGCCTGTGACCGGTACAATGTACATCTGATTGCGGATGAGATCGCGGTAGGGTTCGGCCGCACCGGCACCCTGTTCGCCTGCGAACAGGCGAGTATTACGCCAGACTTCATGTGTCTGTCCAAAGGGCTGACCGCCGGCTACCTGCCGTTATCGGTCGTGCTGACCCACGACCGCATGTATGACGCGTTCTACGACGACTACGACACGCTCAAAGCGTTCCTGCACTCTCACAGCTACACCGGCAACCCGCTGGGATGCGCCGTGGCGCTGGCAACCCTGGACATATTCCGGGACGACGACGTCATCAACCGTAATAAAGCGCTGTCCCGCCACATGGCCGACAGCGTTGCGCACCTGCAGGATCACCCCAACGTGGGTGACATCCGCCAGCATGGCATGACCCTGGCCATCGAATTGGTCAAAGACCGCCGTACCCGCGCGCCTTTCCCGTGGCAGGAACGTCGAGGCCTGCGCGTCTACGAGCATGCCCTCACCCGCCAGGCCATGTTGCGTCCACTCGGCAATGTGGTTTATTTCATGCCCCCGTATGTCATCACTGAGGAACAGATCAGCCATCTGGCTCAGGTCGCCTCCGAAGGCATCGAGCTGGCGGTAAAATAGCCGCTGTCATCGGCCGATTCGCGCCATCCGTTGCTGGTGCGAAACGGCTGACTGGAATTGCTGACTGGATGGACTCGAAGCTTGCGCATCCCCCGCATTTACTCAGATCAGGCGCTCAGCACAGGCGCCAAAGTCGAACTCGACCCGCAGGCCGGTAATCATGTCGCCCGTGTACTGCGCATGCAGGCGGGGCAGAAAATCGTGCTCTTCAATGGCGACGGAAACGACTACGCCGCGGAGCTTACGCAGGCCGACAAGAAACGGGTCGAGGTCGTCGTTGAGTCGCAGCGGAGCGTTGCCAGTGAATCGCCCCTGCGGGTCACTCTTGGCCAGGTCATTTCACGCGGCGACCGGATGGACTATGCCGTCCAGAAAAGTGTGGAGCTGGGTGCAAGTAAAATCGTCCCTCTGGTTAGCGAACGCTGTGAGGTCAAGCTTCAGGGTGACCGGGAAGACAAACGTTTGCGTCGTTGGCAACAGGTTGCCATCAGTGCCGCGGAGCAGTGCGGGCGGGCGCGCCTGACAGAGATAGCCCCGCTCCAACGTCTCAGTGACTGGCTCCCGGCACTGGCCGATGACGGATCACGCAAACTGGTGCTTCACCACCACAGCGAACAGCCACTGGCCCAGCTGGACCGCCCTTCCCACCTGATTCTGCTGGTTGGCCCGGAAGGCGGCCTTACGCCGGGCGAAGTCGACGCCGCCCGCTCCGCAGGGTTCGTACCCACTGCCTTTGGCCCGCGCGTACTCAGGACTGAAACCGCTCCCGCGGCGGCGCTGGCCGTCTGTCAGTGGTTATGGGGCGACTGGCAGGAATCTGACGTTAGTTAACATGATGCACAGCTCTGGTATTCAAGGCCGATTTCAGATTTGATACAGGGCGAAACTCATCTATTTCCGGATCCGGTCGCCCCATGGCTGTTAACTCTTCTGCGCGCTCAGCGCTGACCACCGCCGCCAAACATCTCATTAGAAGCCCGGCCATCTTGATTCTGGCAGTGACGGTACTGATCATTGCCGCACTGATGCTGCTACGTCCACAAGCGCCACGGGTTCCCGCTGAGGAGCAGTCATTCCCCGTGCAGGTCCGGCAGGTAGTGCTGCAGGATATTAACCCCCAGTTGCGTCTGTTGGGTCAGGTAGAGTCGCCGCGGGTTTCGACGCTGACCGCCAGCATCAATGCGGAGGTGCTCAGTGTTCCGGCGCTGGAAGGCGCGCGAATTCCCGCAGGCGATTTGCTCGTAGGGCTCGATCCACAGGATGCCGAGCTCCGTTTACGTCAGGCCCAGGCTGAACTCTCAAATCTGGAGGCTCAGCGCCTGCAGGAGCAGAACCGTGCCCGGTTTGACCGGGAAACCCTGGCCCAACAGGAAGCACTGGTCGGGGCCGCCCAGCGCACAGTAGAGCGCGAGCAACGCCTGCGTGATTCCAACCTCACATCTGAAGCCCGGCTTGACGACGCCCGTGCCAGCCTGGCCAGAGCGGAGCTGAATCTGATTAGCCAACGCCTGGTGATAGCCAACAAGGAAGCTCGCCTTGAGGCGCTTGAATCTCAGCGGGCCCGTGCCGAGGCACTGCGGGACCAGGCTCGGCTCGACCTGGACCGGGCCAGCGTCGAGGCCCCTTTTGACGCTGTCGTTACGGCAGTGCAGGTCAGTCCCGGTGAGCGGGTGCGCCCAGGCGATCCGTTGGTTACGGTCTATCCAGGCAGTGCACTGCAAGTACGTGCACAGGTGCCACAGCGCTGGCTCGGGATAATCCGGAGCGCGCTGGCTGATTCCGGGCAGTTGCAGGCTTTCAGCACTATCGGCAATGAGCGGCACCTGTTTGCGCTGGCGCGCCTTTCGGGACAGGTAAACCCGGGCGCCGGTGGGGTCGATGCGCTCTTTCGACCCACACAGACTACGCCGGATACGAGCCTGGTACTGGGACAGACCCTCGATATCATTCTCGAACTACCCGTTGCAGAAGATGTTATTGCCGTGCCTGTTGCGGCACTCTACGGCACCCGTCAGATGTTTAAAGTCGTGGACGGGCGCCTCGCCAGCGTGCAGGTGGAGATCCTGGGCGACCGCTACGCCACAACCGGTCAGCAGCTGCTGGTGCGATCTGATGCTCTAGGCACCGGGGACCAGGTCGTGACCACGCAGATTCCCAACGCAGTTGAAGGACTCAAGGTCGAGTTGCGCCAGACCGATGTTGACGCGCAGGACGACGCCACAAGCTCATCTGAAGAAAAAGACAACGCCCTCAGCGACACGCGGAAGTCATTGCCATGACCGCTGAACGCAATGACTTGCTGGGGCGCTTTGCCCGCCACAAGGTGGGCGCCAACCTGCTGATGGTCATGTTGCTGTTGGGCGGTTTTGTGGCTCTGGCCGAGCTTAATCGCCAGTTTTTTCCCACATTCGCGACCGATTTCGTCACCGTGCGAGTCGTCTGGCCCGGCGCCAGTGCCGAAGATGTTGAGCGTTCGATCACGATCCCACTGGAGCAGGAGTTCCGCAGCCTCGACCACGTCAAGGAAATGCGCTCGACCTCGAGCCAGGGCATCAGCTCCATTGTGATCGAGTACGAGCAGAACACCGATATGGGCATTGCCCTGGATCAGGTCAACGAGTCCGTCTCCCTGGTGCGTAATCTGCCCCCCGATGCCGAGCGCCCCGAAGTCAGCAAGTTTATCCGCAACGAAGATATCGCCACGCTGATCCTCACAGGGGCTCAGCGGTTGGAGAATCTGCGCCCCCTGGCCCACCGTTTCGAGGCCGAACTTCTCGACCGGGGCATTGCCAAAGTCAACTTCATAGGGCTACCCGAGCGGGAGATCGCCATTGAGGTGCCCTCAAGCCAAATAGCGGCTCTGGGTCGGTCGCTGCCCCAACTCGGCCAGCTCATTCAGGAACAGAGCCAGGATATTGCAGCCGGTACCGTAGGCGAGGAAGACTCCGCGCGCGAAATCCGGGGCCTTGAGCGCAAGCGCTCAGCCCGGGAATTCGCCGAGTTGCAGTTGCTGACGACCGGCGACGGCCGGCGTCTGCGCCTGGACGACATTGCCACGGTAACGCCGCGAAACCGCGAAGATGCAGCAGAGATTTTTTATCAGGGTCAGCCCGCGGTTTTGATGCAGTTGCAGCGTACCGAAAATTCGGATGCGCTCGACGCAGCAGATATCATGAACGACTGGCTGCTGGAAACCCGGCCAACCTTGGCTGAAGGCTTGCAGTTAGTGCCATTCAACGAACAGTACGAGCTCATCGAGGATCGTATTGACCTGCTGATCAAGAATGGCGCGTCCGGGCTGGTGCTGGTCATCGCCATTCTTTTCATTTTTCTCAATGGCCGGGTTGCGTTCTGGGTGACAGCCGGGATTCCGGTCGCGCTGATGGGGTCTCTGGCAGTGCTATGGCTGGCCGGTGGCTCGATTAACATGATCAGCCTGTTCGCGCTGATCATGGCGTTGGGCATCATCGTCGACGACGCCATCGTCGTCGCCGAGGATGCGATGACGCATTACGAACAGGGCGAGCACTCGCTCGAGGCCGCCGAAGGGGGGGCACGGCGTATGCTGGTGCCGGTGATGGCCTCGTCCATGACAACCATTGCCGCTTTCCTGCCCCTGTTACTGATCAGCGGAATCATTGGCGAGATTCTGCGCGACATTCCCTTTGTCGTCATCTGCGTCATCATTGCCTCTCTGGTCGAGGCCTTCCTGATTCTGCCGGGCCACCTGCGGGGAAGCTTTCACCGGCACCACCATAAACCGCCCAGCGCCGTACGGCTTAAACTCGACAACGGGTTCAATCGCTTCCGGGACCAAGTCTTTCGACCGTTGGCAGCATGGACGCTGGCCCACCGCGGAACAACGGTCGTGGCAACAGTATGCGCGCTGGCCCTGAGTATCGCGCTGGTCGTTTCAGGGGTCAGCCAGTTCACCTTTTTTCCGTCGCCGGAAGGCTCCAACATGGTCGCAAGCGTACGCTTCGCAGCCGGCACTCCGCCGTCCCGTGTGGCCGAATTTGGCCAACGCATGGAGGACACACTGTGGGAGCTCGAGCGCGAACTCGGGGACGGCCAGGACCTCATCAAAGTCGCGTTGCTGCGGCTGAACCAGGGATCATTCAATGGCGGCCAGAGCATCGAGCGTGGTCAACAGTATGCCATGGTTGCGGTCGAGCTGGTGGCACCGGACGACCGCAACGCCAGCAACAAGGACGTCGCCGAAGCCTGGCGCGATGCCCTGCGCCTGCCGGCGGGCGTGGAGCAACTATCCATCACCGAGCCCGACGGCGGGCCGCCGGGCCGGCCGATCGATATACTTATCACAGGCGCCGAGCCGGAGGTGCTCAAACGAGCGGCTGAGGACGTCAAGGCCGCGCTTGCGGAGTTTACTGGTGTTACCGATATCCTCGACGACCTGCCCTGGGGTCGGCAGCAGTTCGTCTTCAAACTCACGCCGATGGCCCAGAGCCTCGGCATGAGTGTCGAGGATGTCGGCCGACAGATGCGCGCGGCTTTGGATGGCCAACTGCTGCAGGTCTTCTATGACGCGTACGATGAAATCGAGGTCCGGATCCTGCTGCCACAGGCGGAACGCGACGCCCAGCGCGTGCTGGAGTCTTTGCCGCTGATTACCCCAACTGGCGCTGTCGCGCCATTGGCTAACCTGGTTGAGCTGGAGTCACGCCGTGGTCTGGCCGTGCTGCGCCACAGTGACGGCCGCATGGGCGTGCGTGTTACGGCGGACGTCAACACTGAGATAACCAACGCCAATACCATTATTGATGAACTTCGACGCAGCGTCCTGCCCGACATTTCAGGGCAGTATGGCGTTACGACGGACTTCAAGGGCCGCGCCGAGGACCAGGATCAGACCTTGGGAGACATGAAGACCGGCGCGCTAATGGGGCTGGCCCTCATCTACATCATTTTAGCCTGGGTTTTCGGCTCGTATACCTGGCCGCTGGCGGTGATGCTCGCGATCCCCTTTGGCCTGATCGGCGCTATCAGCGGCCATGCCCTGCTGGGCATAGACCTGACTGTGCTGTCGCTGTTCGGTATGTTTGGGCTCTCAGGCATCGTGATAAACGATTCGATTATCCTTGTTACCCACTACAAGGTCTTGCGCGAGCGCGGTGCTGGTATCGACGAAGCGCTGCTGGAAACCGCCTGTCAACGGTTACGTGCGGTCTTGCTGACCTCGCTGACCACGATCGGCGGCCTGACACCGCTACTTTTTGAAACTTCGGTCCAGGCTCAGTTCCTGATTCCCATGGCGGCCAGTATTTCCTTTGGGCTTGCGGTAGGAACAGTGCTGATTCTGCTCGTGATCCCTGTGCTGTTATCCTTGATTGAGGATGCCACCCGCTGGTGGAATCTCCAGATACAAGCACGAAGCCGGCCTCAACCATAAACCCCGTAAGCTCAGCAGGCCATTGGCGAGCCCGACTTCAACGGAGGGGTTGAGTAACAGACTCAAGCAAGCCAGCACCAACACAGCAGCGGAAAAGCATACCCGACAGCCACAACAAAACAGGCAGGCGCGTGAATGTGGGAAATCCTTAGCGACCCTCGGCTCTGGCAGTATTTAAGTATTCCAGTCGTGGCGGCACTGATAGGTCTTGTCACCAACTGGCTGGCCATCAAGATGACGTTCTACCCGATCGAGTTTATCGGCAAACGTCCATGGTTAGGCTGGCAGGGGATCATTCCATCGAAGGCGCGAAAAATGGCCACCATCAGCGTGGACGCGACGCTGTCCCGCCTCGGTACCGTTGAGGAGATATTCCAGGAGATTAACCCGCGCCTGCTCGCTGAGTATCTGGTCGAGGCCCTCGACCCGCGGCTTGAAGAGTATGTCGATGAAGTGATGCTTATCGAACATCCCACCCTCTGGGAGAACATGCCAGCCATGGCGCGGGCGATGATCGTCCAGCGCGTACGCGATTCTCTGCCTGCGCGCGTCAATGCCATGGTGGCTGACATCAGCGCCAACATCGACGAGCTGCTGGACCTGCAGGAGCTGGTAATTGATCAGCTTGGGAAGGACAAGGCACTGTTAAACCGGGTATTCGAGGAATGCGGCGACCGCGAATTTCGCTTCATCATTAAATCCGGCCTGTACTTCGGCTTCGGTTTCGGTCTGATCCAGATGGCGGCCTGGTACTTTTTTCAGCCCTGGTGGATCCTTCCGCTCTTCGGTCTGATGGTAGGCTGGGGTACAAATTGGCTGGCGCTGAACATCATTTTCCGCCCTTTGAAACCGATCAAAGTCGGGCCTTTCATCATCCAGGGGCTTTTCCTGAAACGGCAACCCGAGGTTGCTGCCGCGTTCTGTCACATTGTCACCCATGAAGTTCTTACCGTCGGCAACATCGTCCGCGCCATGCTGGACGGTGAAAACGGCGATTGGGCGCGCAGCCTTATCCGTAAGCACATCAAGCCTTTGGTCGATGAAACCACGCTGTTTCCCAAACCCTTCACGCAGGTTGCGCTTGGCGCGCGCGGATTTGCTGATATCAAGACTCAACTGGGGGAGTTGGCGATCGACCTTGCGCGGGAAATTTTCGATGACCCGGCGTTCGAGCAGGGTCGGGCCCGGGCAATAGAGAAAGTCATGCGCGAGCGGATGGAAAAGTTGCCGTCACCCGAGTTCCAGGATCTGCTAAGGCCGTGTTTTCAGGAAGATGAGAACAAACTGATCCTGATCGGCGCTGCAATGGGGTATCTCGCCGGCCTGGCTCAACTGGTACTGGTTTTCGGCGAGCAGTTCTGGAACTGACATGTGCCGGAGCATATGCACCGGACAGGCCGGGTAGAATCTCGTTCGAAGGCCTCGCAACCTTGTTCATAACCTGAATCGCTCACCTCAATCTCTAACCTAACAACAGCTATTCCCGAAGCTGACAACAACTAACCCTAACCTAACAACAACTAATCCCTAACCTAACAACAGGGACCGGAATCATGTCGAAGCTCATCCTTGCGATAGATCAGGGCACCACCAGTTCCCGCGCAATGCTGTTCTCATCCTCTGGCCAGGTCGTCGGGGCAGCCCAGGAAGAATTTCCCCAGCACTTCCCTGACGATGGCTGGGTTGAGCATGCCCCCGAAGATCTATGGCAAACCGTCTTGCGCACCGCCCGTCAAGTGTTGGCTGATACTGGCACCGCCCCGGGCGACGTTGCAGCGATCGGCATCACCAACCAGCGCGAGACCACCCTGGTCTGGGACGCCACCAGCGGCGAGCCGATCTACCCGGCCATAGTCTGGCAGGACAGGCGCACGGAGACACTCTGCATTGAGTTACGCGAACAGGGCCATGAGCCTGACATCAACCAGCGTACTGGGCTGCTGATCGACCCGTATTTTTCTGCCACCAAACTTCGATGGATCCTCAACCATGTGCCTGGCGCCCAGGCCCGGGCCGAGCGCGGTGAATTACGATTCGGCACCGTCGATAGTTTCCTGTTGTGGAGGCTGACCGGTGGCAAGGTCCATCGCACCGACGCCACCAACGCTTCCCGTACTCTGCTCTTTAATATTCACAATCAAGCCTGGGATCCGCAGCTGCTGGCGCTTTTCAATATCCCTGAAGCGATGCTGCCGGAGGTATGCGACTCGGCGGCGGACTTTGGCCATACCCTCCCCGAACTGCTAGGTGCCGCTATCCCCGTGCTCGGCATCGCCGGCGACCAGCAGGCCGCGCTGTTTGGTCAGACCTGCTTCCGCCCCGGCATGGCCAAGAGCACCTATGGCACCGGTTGTTTTCTCGTACTCAACACCGGTGACCAGGTGCTGCGTTCCCATAATCGGCTGCTCTCCACCGTGGCCTATCGACTCAAAGGCAAGACGACCTATGCCCTCGAAGGCAGTATCTTTGTCGCTGGCGCAACGATCCAGTGGCTGCGGGATGGGCTGCACCTGATCGCAAAGGCTGGCGAAACCGAAAGCCTGGCCGCGCAGACACCCCTCGACCATGGGGTCTACATGGTGCCTGCATTCACTGGCCTGGGTGCACCTTACTGGGATGCCAGTGCCCGAGGGGCGATTTTTGGGCTCACCCGGGACACCGGAATCAAGGAGATTGTGACTGCAGGGCTACAGTCTGTCTGTTTTCAGACCAAAGACCTGCAAAAAGCTATGGAGCGCGACGGTGTCCGGCCTACCAGCTTGCGGGTAGATGGGGGAATGGTGGTAAACAACTGGGTGCTGCAGTTCCTGGCGGACATTCTGGGCGGCACTGTGGACCGCCCGGAAATCATTGAGACAACAGCGTTGGGGGCCGCCTACCTCGCAGGTTTGCAAGCTGGCATCTTCGCATCCCTCGAAGCTCTGGAAGAACTCTGGCAAAGCGACCGGCGGTTTGAGCCTGAGATGAGCAAGACACGCAGGGACGGTTTCTATGCCGGTTGGCAAAACGCCATTCGCGGGGTCCAGAGCCTTGGGTGCAGCAAGAGCGCCAGCAACTAGTGTCCCGCCCGCTGCTGCGCCGCTAGCGTACCAGCTCGGCGAGGGTTTTCTGCAAAGGTTCTGCCTGGAGCTGCTGGGTATCCGGAACGCTCAAATCGGGCAGGCGGCGCACCAATCCATCTTCATCGGCGCGGGTCGCCGCCAGAACTTCGGCGATGGTTATCTGGTCCAATGAACGCCCTGGCACGAGCTGGTCGCCTTTGACCCCGGCAAGTGAAAGGATACCGCGGCGCAGCAGCTTGTCGCTGACCTTGCGGGTGATTTCCCCGGGAATACGCAGCCGCTCTTCCAGCCATTCCTGCTGTGGCGCCCTTTCCCCGCGGTCGAACGCGCGTCCGACCATGCACATCAAACCCAAAGCAACCCGTTCTTCGAGCTCCGGAGAGCTGCGCGGCTCGCGTCGCCTGGCGATGCTGGAGGGGTGCTGGTTGTAGAAAGCAATACTCGACCCTACCAGCAGGATAAGCCAGGAAACATAAAGCCAGATCAACAGGATAATGCCGATGGCAAAGCTTGAGTAAATGGCCTCGTAGCGGGCGGTGCCCACAACAAAAGTCGCGAATAGAACCCCACCGCCCTGCCACAGCACGCCCGCGATCACGCCGCCCAGCAAAGCACTGCCCAGCTTAACCTGGGTGTTCGGAATAAAAACGTAGACGAACGTGAAGGCCACCACGACCAGCAGAAAAGGCATGAGCTTGCTGAGTATGACGAACAAGCTGCCAAGCGGCTCGATCGCCAGCAGGCTCTGCACAAAGTCAGAGGAAAAAACGGTCGCCGAGACCCCGATGGCCGAGACCATCAGCAGTGGGCCGATCATAATGACGCTGAGATAATTGCTGAAACGCTGGGCCACCGAGCGTATGTCTGGCACGCGCCAGATCATGTTGAAAGATACCTCGATTTTCTGAACCAGCGACACTACGGTGTACACCAGCACCGCGAGGCCGACTGAACCCAGCACGCCCACCTTCACATTATCGACAAAATTCAGAACCTGCTCCGCGATCTCTGGTCCACGGTCGCCCAGTGGCTCGAAGAACTGATAGACGAACGGGGTGAGACGTTCATGGACGTCCATGGCCTTGAGAACCGAGAAACTCAGCGCGAGCAACGGCACGATCGAGAGAAGCGTGGTATAGACCAGGCTCATGGCATGGAGTGTCAGGATGCCGTTGGCTACATCCCGGATTACCGCGTAGCCGATCCGTGCGGCCCGGTGCAACCCGGAGACCCAGCGAGAACGGTGCGGTGCCTCGTACTTGGGGGACAGAACCCAGTTTTCTGCGTCCCGGAGGCGCTTGTTGACGTCGAATGACAGCACGTTATTTCCTGATTAACCCATGGCCAGCGTCGGGTATCGGCCACCCGCCTGGTACTCAACACCGGCCCGAAAAGTTGGTACCCCGGAGAACGAGGCACGAAGATTCATCCCCAGCCCTGCAGAACCCCTTTCAGTCGGCAGCATCCTGCGTGAACCTGTGCAGGTTTTCCGCGGTCAGCGCCACGATTCGCTCGCGTGCCTCCCGTGTACCCCAGGCGCAGTGGGGCGTCACGATGAGATTGGGAATGTCATCCGCCAGCAGGGGGTTACCATTGCGCGGCGGCTCTTCACTCAGTACATCGACCCCCGCACCTGCAATCCAGCCGTTTCGCAGGGCCTCAGCCAGAGCTGCTTCGTCAACAATGCCGCCCCGGGCCGTATTGATGACAAACGCAGTCTCGGGCAGGGCACGCAGGGCCTCACGATCGATCAGATTACGGGTCTCCTCACTGAGCAGGCAGTTCACGGACAACACGTCGACCTGAGGCAACAGCGTCTTCAGGGGTATACGGTCCGGAGTTAGCTGACCGGATCGTGCCGCAACCAGAACGTTCATGCCGAAAGCCTTCGCCGCGGCTGCGACGCCTTGCCCAAGATCGCCGTAGCCAACAATACCGATTGTCTTCCCGGCCAGTTCCCGCATGGGATGATCCAGGAGGCAGAACATATCGCTTTGCGCCCAGCGGCCCTGCCTGACGTCCCCATCATAGCGCAACAGGTTGTTCGCGAGCGCAAACAGTAAAGTAAAGGTGTGCTGCACTATAGAAGGGCGGGCATAGCCTGAGACGTTTTTAACCTGAATATCCCTGGCGGCCGCGGCTTCCAGATCGATGTTATTGAGCCCGGTTGCCGTCACAGCAACAAGCTTGAGATCAGGGGCCGCACTAAAATGGCGCTCGTCGAGCACGACCTTGTTTACCAGCGCGATCTCCCTGCCCTGCAAGCGCTCAGTCACCTGCTCCGGGCTGGTCATTTCCCAGCAAGTCAGCTCGTCGACTGCCTCGGCAAGCGGTTGCAGACTGATGTCCATGCCCATGGTTCGGGTATCCAGAAAAACAGCTCTCACCAAGCTCTTCCTGTTCAGTTGAAATTATTGCTCTGCGTTCGCGCAAGGTGCGCACTGCGCACCATCTTGGCCCCAGAATAACTGGTGCGCAGTGCGCACCCTACCCCAGCTGATTGTGCCACGGCGGCTCTCTGCAAACATGCACGATTCCAGGCCTTGCCGCAAACCCGGCGCACCACTGCAGACAACACGGGAGAAAATCAGCCTTGGTTGGTCAACCGCGGGAACCGTCACATTTTAGGTCTATCCAAGCTTGGGAGCCTGGACTATGCTGAATTCAACAGCCACTTTTAACTACGGCGTGGACATACCGCTCCCAACAGAGATTAGCCGGGTCTGGTATGACCGTTGCATCGTAAATCCCGGGATTGGGCATTCGCTGTTCCTGAGCGTCACCCCGGCACCGGCAACCGAATTTGAGGTTTTTACCCGTGAAGTAAAGTATTAGACGCGACGCAAGGGGGCTTTGATGAGCATTCTGCAGCAATACAAGAACCGCTATGACACCTTTCAGGAAGAAGAATTCAGCCTGGAGGAATATCTCGAACTCTGCAAAAAAGACCCATCCACCTATGCTACCGCGGCCGAGAGAATGCTACTCGCGATCGGTGAGCCGGAACGCATAGACACCTCCCGGGATTCCCGGCTGTCCCGCATCTTCTCCAACAAGGTGATCAGACGCTACCCGGAATTTGCCGAGTTCTACGGCATGGAAGAAGCGGTTGAAAATATCGTCTCGTTCTTCCGCCACGCCGCCCAGGGCCTGGAAGAGAAGAAGCAGATACTTTACCTGCTGGGGCCTGTCGGCGGTGGCAAGTCTTCGCTGGCAGAAAAGCTCAAGTACCTGATGCAGAAAATCCCCTTCTACGCGATCAAAGGCTCACCCGTAAACGAGTCGCCGTTGGGTCTGTTCGACCCCACCGAAGACGGCGCCATTCTGGAAGAAGACTACGGCATTCCCCGGCGCTACCTGAAGCCGATCATGTCGCCCTGGGCAGTCAAGCGCCTGCACGAGTTTGGCGGTGACATCTCCCAGTTCCGCGTCATCAAGCGCTACCCTTCCATTCTCGACCAGGTAGCGATTTCCAAGACTGAACCAGGCGACGACAATAACCAGGACATCTCGGCTCTGGTAGGCAAGGTCAACATCCGCATGCTGGAAGAGTATTCCCAGGATGACCCGGACTCCTACAGCTTCAGCGGCGGACTCAACCGCGCGAACCAGGGCCTGCTGGAGTTTGTCGAGATGTTCAAGGCGCCGATCAAGGTGCTCCACCCCCTGCTGACGGCGACTCAGGAAGGCAACTACAACACCACCGAGGGCATGGGTTCGGTACCGTTCGACGGCGTGATCCTGGCCCACTCCAACGAGTCGGAATGGCAGACCTTCCGTAACAACAAACACAACGAGGCGTTCCTCGACCGCGTGTATATCGTCAAGGTGCCCTACTGCCTGCGTCTGTCAGAAGAGATCGAGATCTACAAGAAGCTGCTGCGGGAGAGCTCCCTTGCCGGCGCGCCCTGTGCCCCGGACACCCTCGGGATGCTGGCGCAGTTCTCGGTGCTGTCCCGGATCAAGGAGCCGGAAAACTCCAGCATCTTCTCCAAGATGAAGGTTTACGACGGCCAGAACATCAAGGACACGGACCCCAAGGCCAAATCGATCCAGGAGTACCGCGACGCGGCAGGTGTCAACGAGGGCATGGAAGGCCTGTCGACGCGTTTCTCCTTCAAGATCCTGTCGAAAGTATTCAACTTCGATAACAGCGAGATCGCCGCCAACCCCGTGCACCTGCTGTATGTGCTGGAAAAACAGATCGAGCAGGAACAGTTCCAGGCGGAAACCCAGGAGCGCTACCTCCGCTTTATCAAGGAATACCTGGCGCCCCACTATGTTGAGTTCATCGGCAAGGAAATCCAGACAGCTTACTTGGAATCCTACTCGGAGTATGGCCAGAACCTGTTTGATCGCTACGTGACCTATGCGGACTTCTGGATCCAGGATCAGGAATACCGCGATCCGGAAACCGGTGAAATTCTCGACCGCGGCGCCATCAACGACGAACTGGAGAAAATCGAGAAGCCGGCGGGTATCAGCAACCCCAAGGATTTCCGCAACGAAGTGGTCAATTTTGTCCTGCGGGCGCGGGCCAACAATGAGGGCCGTAATCCGTCGTGGCTCAGCTACGAGAAACTGCGCAGCGTGATCGAGAAGAAGATGTTCTCAAATACGGAAGATCTGCTACCCGTTATCTCGTTCAACCCGAAGGCGTCTCAGGAAGACCAGAAGAAGCACAAGCAGTTCGTCGACCGCATGATCGACCGCGGCTATACCGAGAAGCAGGTCCGCCTGTTGGCGGAATGGTACCTGCGGGTTCGCAAGTCCCAGTAATGATTACTGGCGACGGTCTTCGTCCCGGCTGATACCGGGCAAGGCCTGCGGACTTGTCACTCTCTGCGTTGGTGAGCGCAATGGCCACCGGCGCAGTAACGGTTACCAGGAGTTCTGTTATGGGTTTGACCCATGTCATCGATCGTCGGCTGAACGGCAAGAACAAGAGCGCCGTCAACCGCGAACGTTTTCTGCGCCGCTACCGCAAGCACATCAAGAAAGCGGTGGCGGAAGCCGTGCAGAAACGCTCGATCACCAATATCGAGCAAGGCGAAAACATCAGTATCCCCAGCCGGGACCTGAAGGAGCCCATCTTCCACCATGGCCGCGGCGGCAAACGGGAGATGGTCCACCCCGGCAACAAGGAGTTTATCGCCGGCGACCGGCTGCCCAAACCGCCCTCCGGCAGTGGCGGAGGCACCGGCGACGGGCAGGCCAGCGATCAGGGCGAGGGCATGGATGAGTTTGTCTTCCAGATTACCCAGGATGAGTTCCTGGAGTTCCTGTTTGATGACCTGGCTTTGCCGAACCTGGCCCGGAAGAAGCTCAAGGATACCGAGACGTTCAAGTACGTACGCGCCGGTTACTCGACCCAGGGGACCCCGGCCAAGCTTAATGTAGTGCGTTCGCTGCGGGGCGCCTACGGCAGGCGGTTAAGCCTGGGGGGTTCGCGCCGCCGTAAGATCCGCGAACTGGAAGCGCAGTTGGCCGAGTTGCAAGCTGCGCCTGACGTGCCGGATCCGGCTTTCAGCAAGAAAGACCAGATCCAGGCGCTGGAGGAAGAAATCGCCGCCCTCAAAAGCCGCGTCAAGCGCATACCGTGGATCGACGAGATTGACCTCCGCTACAACCAGCACCTGAAACAACCGCAACCCGCGACAAGCGCGGTCATGTTCTGCCTGATGGACGTCTCGGGCTCCATGAGCCAGATGCACAAGGATATCGCCAAGCGTTTCTTTATCCTGCTGTACCTGTTCCTGAAGAAAAACTACCAGCGCATCGACGTCGTCTTTATCCGCCACCACACCAGCGCCAAGGAGGTGGATGAGGAAGAATTCTTTTATTCCCGCGAGACAGGCGGAACCATCGTCTCAAGCGCCCTGAAGCTGATGCAGCAGATTATCGAGGCGCGGTATTCACCGGCCGAATGGAATATCTACGCGGCCCAGGCGTCCGATGGCGACAACTGGAACGATGATTCTCCCGTTTGCGGCAAGATACTGTCCGAGCAGATCCTGCCGCTGGTGCAGTACTACTCCTACGTAGAGATAACGCCCCAGGATCACCAGATGCTGTGGTATGAATACGAAAAACTGCAGCAGGCGCACCCGGAATCTTTCGCGATGCAGCAGATTGCCGACGCGGCGGACATTTATCCGGTGTTCCGTCAGCTGTTCGAGAGGAAAGCCGCATGAGCAAACCGATTTCGACGGGGTCGGAGTGGACCTTTGACCTGATCCAGCAGTACGACAATGAAATAGCCAAACTCGCGAAAGAATTCGGCCTGGACACCTATCCGAACCAGATCGAAGTAATCAGCGCCGAACAGATGATGGACGCCTACAGCTCGGTGGGCATGCCGGTGGGCTACAACCACTGGTCGTTCGGCAAACAGTTCCTCAACACGTCCAAGCAATACCAGCGCGGCCAGATGGGCCTGGCCTATGAAATCGTGATCAACTCAGACCCCTGCATCGCCTACCTCATGGAAGAAAACACCATGATGATGCAGGCGCTGGTGATCGCCCATGCCAGCTATGGCCACAATTCGTTCTTCAAAGGCAATTACCTGTTCCGCACCTGGACCGATGCCAGCGCGATCATCGATTACCTGGTATTTGCCCGCAAGTACGTGTCTGAATGCGAGGAGCGACACGGCGTAGATGCTGTGGAAGAGATCCTCGACTCCTGCCACGCCATCATGAATTACGGCGTTGACCGCTATAAGCGCCCGGCGCCTATCTCGGCTGCGGAAGAGCGGCGCCGCCAGAAAGAGCGCGAAGAGTATCTGCAGAGCCAGCTCAACGACATCTGGCGGACCATTCCAACCTTTGGCAAAGGCGATGAACCCGAGAGTCGCCGCCAGCGTTATCCGGTCGACCCCCAGGAGAACCTCCTCTATTTCATCGAAAAGAACGCGCCCTTACTGGAGCCCTGGGAACGCGAACTGGTCCGTATCGTTCGCAAGCTGGCACAGTATTTTTATCCCCAGCGCCAGACCCAGGTGATGAACGAGGGTTGGGCCTCATTCTGGCACTACACCCTAATCAATGCATTGTATGACAAGGGCCTTGTGACGGAAGGCTTCATCATGGAGTTCCTCCAGAGCCATACCGCCGTTATCTACCAGCCCTCCTTCGATAGCCCCTGGTACTCGGGCATCAACCCGTACACCCTGGGATTTGCGATCTATTCCGATCTGCGCCGCATCTGCGAAGCACCAACGGACGAGGACAGGCACTGGTTCCCGGATATTGCCGGTGGTGACTGGGTAGAAGTCCTGCATTTCGCCATGAAGAACTTCAAAGATGAGAGCTTCATCCTGCAGTTCCTCTCTCCCAAGGTGATCCGCGACCTCAAGCTTTTCGCCATTGCCGATGACGATCAGGAGCCGACCTACAACGTCAGCGCCATTCATGACGAGGCGGGGTACCGGCTGATCCGGGAGAAGCTGGCGCGGCAGTATAACCTGAGCTATCGGGAGCCCAACATTCAGGTGTGGAACGTGGATATCCGGGGCGATCGCTCGCTCACGCTGAGACATATACCGATCGACCGAGTACCCCTGGGTGACGACAGCGACGAAGTACTGCGTCACGTGCACCGTCTCTGGGGCTTCGATGTGCATCTGGAAAGCAGGGACGACGAGAGCCTGCTGGCGACATATCACTGTCCGCCACGGCGGGAGAGTGAAGATCTGGAGGAGCTGGAGGACCGCATCGGTAACGCCTGATCGTCTGGCCCGCAGTTCAGTCCTCGGGTAACAGTTCAGTCCTCGAGTAAAAGCTCAGTCCTCGGGTAACAGAACCTCCGGAGTCCCGAGTTCGCCCGGCAGGGGGAATATCTCCAGCCCGGGCGCTGGCTTCAGCAAGGCTTTCATAATGAGCTTGTAAGAGTCAGCGTCCAGGGTAATCGTGTGGCCGGCCCCTTCAATGGCCTGTAATTCGGCGCCACTTTGCACTGTTGTAACGTGCAGCCAGTTGTAGATGACGTGAATGTCGGTCCGGCCGCTCTTGGGATTGCGCTCACTAGCCCCTACCATCCCCGGCCAGGGCCAGGTCTTCAGCCGAAGGTTATGGAACGCTATCTGCATTCGCAGGTTATAGCGTGTTACATCCTCGAGCCCTTCACAGGCGCCCTGGCAGCGCCCCAGCCGCCGCTGAAAGCACGGCCCTTCGCCGGGGGGCTCAAGGCCCAGCAACCGGTTACAGAGCTCGTTCTTCTGGGCGATTCCCGTCAGTGCCTTGAGCGCCTCGCGTTTGGCGCGGAACAAGCCAAAATACTGACCCAACTGCAGCGGATCAAACTCCCAGGCGAGACGGGCACGCAGGTAGCCATTCGCATCGGGCTCAAGCGCGATACTCAACAAACGTTTGGCTGCACGCGAACGCTGGTTGTAGATGGGGTTCAGGTTTTTTATCTGTTTCAGTTCGAGCAGGAGCGCGCCCAGCTCTCCGGCGGTTTCGGTCCATTCCACCCGACGCAGACTCTGGGACATGCGAACACCGCGTCCGGAATTGTGGTCGCCTGAGAAATGACTGCTGACCCGGTTGTGGATATTCACGCTCTTGCCCACGTAGAGCAGTGCGTCGTTCTCACCGTAGAAGCGGTAAACGCCGGGGACCGATGGAACCGTGGCCAGCATTTCGCTTTCGAGATGGGACGGTACGCTGGGCGTACGCAGGAGCTTCTTCAACGCGGCAGAGAACGACTCGTCCCCGTGCTCGGCCCGGGCCAGCTCGAAAAAAGCCTGCATCGACTGCACATCGCCCATGGCCCGGTGGCGCTCCACCGAAACCAGGCCGTGGCGAGCTATAAGCGCATCCATACCGTGCCGGTGGTGCTGCGGATAAAGCAGCCGCGACAGTTTGACGGTGCAGAGAACTCTGGCCGAAAAAACCTCCTGCAGGCGCCGAAATTCGCCTTTGACGAAGCCGTAATCAAACCGCGCGTTGTGCGCAACAAACACGGCCCCTTGCAGTTTCTCCCGCAGCATTTCACCGACCTGAGCGAAAACCGGTGCGTCTGCCACCATACTGTCGCTGATGCCGGTCAGGCTCTGGATAAACGGAGAAATGCGAGTTTCCGGGTTCACCAGTGTCTGCCACTCGTCTACAACCTCGCCATTACGCCACAGACGCAGGCCAATTTCGGTTATCCGGTCCCAGGCAGCGTTGCCACCGGTCGTTTCGAGATCGATAAAAGCAAAGGTTGTGTCGTGCATGGGCTCCGGCAATTCGATCGGTACTGTAGAGACTGGATAAGATCCCGACTTAGAACAGCCCGGGCGAGAAAGTTCCCGGGCCAATCCGAACGCTGTGGAGAAAATCTGGTAGCGCCACGGCAGCTGCCGGAACTGGATGGCTGCTACGAAAGCGGGACGGCTATTTTGCGGGAAGCAGTTCGCTGTATGACTCGGCGGTTAACAGGTCGGCAGGGAGGGTGGCCCCGTCCAGACGCAGCTTGAACAACCAACCGTCCTGATACGGTGATTCATTGACGATTTCGGGCGAATCCTCCAGGGCGCCGTTGATGTCGACGACTTCGCCACTGACGGGGCTGTAGATATCTGAGGCGGACTTGACTGACTCAACGCCCCCGGCTTCTTCCGCCGCTGTTACCTGATCTCCGACCTCGGGCAGCTCCACGTAAACGACATCCCCCAGCTGCTCCTGGGCGAAATCGGTAATTCCAACCGTGGCGATGTCGCCTTCAAGACGAACCCACTGATGCGTCGCGTTGTATCTCAGATCGCCCGGTACCTTACTCATAGGAAGTCTCCAACAGAAAAACGATTTAACTGCGCCTGCGGTTGCCCTGCTTCAGAAGCGAGGAAGCGGTTCAGAGTCAGGGCCGCATTGTAGCGGAAAGGACGCCACGGCGGGATGGGCAGGGTCAGTAGCCACCGCTGTTCATATCCACTTCGAACTCGATGTGATCAGCGCGAACCACGCCGGTTTCAATTCTGCCGTCCGGATGCAGTTCGAGCCAGCGATACCCCGGCGACTCCCGACCGACGCCGAACTCCCGGGATCGCGGCTCGAACTGGATGCAGGTCGAGGGCGCCGCGAGTAGCCTGACATCGCCGCGGCGCTGGTCCATCTCCTGGTGGACATGGCCCCAGACGACACCGCGAACCTGAGGGTAGCGGTCAATCGTCGCGAAAAAGGCCTCGCGGTTGCGCAGGCCAATGGGGTTAAGCCACTGACAATCGGTATCGATGGGATGATGGTGAAAGGCAATCAGCGCAAATTTATCGGGCGTAGCTTCGAGCGTGCGATTGAGCAGACTCAGTTCCTTGGGGCGCAGGAATCCATGCACTTTCCCTGGCACGGCGGAGTTGAGGAAAATAAGCTGCCAAGGGCCCGAGGCGAAGGTTTTCTCCAGCGCTCCTCGGCTGCCTGCGACTTCCAGCATGGCCGGAAAATTGTCATGGTTGCCTGCAAACCAGAAGACCGGGCAGGAAAACACGCTCATTTTGTCCTGGAAGTACCGATACGCTTCTACTGATCCGTCCTGACCGATGTCGCCAGTTGCGAGCACCAGATCCGGCTCGGGATAATTCTGTTTCACCAGCTCCAGAACTGAGTCGAAACTGGCACGCGTATCCATTCCCAGCAGCGACGAGTGCCCCGTGCGGCCAAGATGACAGTCAGTAATCTGAAGTATTCGCAGGGCGCGCCCCGAAGTGTTCATGTGGTGTCCTGGCCGGATAATCCGTCTGCTTACGGAAGCCAGCGGCGGCGCTGGACCGGGCGTTGACCCACCGGCGTGGCTTTGTTTTACATCAGCGTGTGTCGGCGATCGCCAGCATTTCAGGCCCAAGGCCTGGGTATCTACCAGAGCACATCCTGTGCGGAATCCTCAGTCAGGGCTCTCGCAAAAGGCTGACGATGACAGATCGACCAATAGGTTAGCGATTCCCTGCCCCGATTTCTTTCATTAACATCACATCTTTAAGCCGAAGTTGCACTGGCTCGTGCTTATGTGAACGCACCCGCACCAGCTGAGACCACATGTCTCAGAGCGCAGGCCCAGCACCAGCCGCCCAGAGCGGCTCACTGTCGGGGACATGCCCGTGACGCAGGCAGAACCCCAGCCAGTCTGCGAGAAAAGCGTTAATCTGCACTTTCTCATCAGGATGATGCATATACCGGTTGGGGTAGTCACTCACTGGCTCGATCCGGTGGTGCCGGAAACAGCTGATCACCTCAACCATACGTGCGTCATGGTAGCGCCGCACAGTCATACGGGGGTTATTGAGCCATCGCCCCGCATTATGCAGTTGCTCCAACAGCCAGGTATCGGTGTAGCGCGACTGCTGAATCCGGCGGAAGCAGACTTTACCCAGATACCTGTCGCCATTGCGCAGTTCGAACTCCAGAGCCGCGTCACCCTGCCCCAGACGGGTCAGTTGCTCCATGCGATGATAATTGCCCTCGCACAGCGCGCCGAGGCGCGACAGATCAGGAACATATTGCCTTCTCATTGGCCCAGCCACTTCTGCCTGAGCGCCGACCGATGGGCCGCGAACCACTGTAAGGTGATCAGGGCGGCGGCATTGTTGACCCGAGTGGTGCCGATCAGGTCAATAGCCTGCTGGGCGGGCATGACATGGACGCGGATATCTTCGTTCTCTTCATCCAGCCCATGAATTCCCCCGGCACCCGCGGCGTCGACTCGCCCGCAGTAAAGATGGACGAATTCATCGCTGCCACCCGGGGAGACGAGATAACTCAATACCGGCTCAACCTCGCCCAATGTCAGCCCGGCCTCCTCCTCGGCCTCGCGTCTGGCCACCTCGACCGGGTCCTCGTCCTTGTCGTGAATACCCGCGACTAGTTCCAGCAACCAGGGCGCCTGCTCTCTACCCAGGGCGCCGGCGCGGAACTGCTCAATCAGGACGACCTCATCCCGATCCGGATCGTAAGGCAGCACACACGTGGCGTCGGGCCGGATGAACAGTTCACGCTGGAAGACCGGGCTCCAGTCGCCGCGAAAAAGCCGATGCCGCAGTGAAAGCCGCTCGACTTTGAAGAAGCCTTCAAAGACCGCCTCCCGCTTGCTGACATCGACGTCACCATGGGTCATCTGGCGTTGGTTCAGAGTTTCATCGGTCATAGACTCTCCGGAACTGTGTTCCCGTCATTATAGACTAGTGCCCCACGCGGCTGTTCCGGTAACCTTCCGGGCCCCGGTCCACCGCGTCTTTCCCTGAGGCGAAAACCCCTCGAAACAACGCATGGGACACGGGGCCATGCAAACTGACGAGCTATACCTTATGGTAAAGTTCACTGCCAGTCTGGCGGAACTCGCCTGCCTTGGCGGCCATGCCCTCGCTCACCGCCTCCTGTGTTTCCAGCCCGTGATCACGCGCGTACTCCCGGACCTCCTGGGTTATCTTCATGGAGCAGAACTTGGGGCCACACATGGAGCAGAAGTGGGCCACTTTGGCAGAGTCCTTGGGCAAGGTCTCGTCGTGATAGGCCCTCGCGGTATCGGGGTCGAGCCCCAGGTTGAACTGGTCTTCCCAGCGAAACTCGAAACGCGCCTTGGACATGGCATCATCACGAATCTGGGCGCCCGGGTGCCCTTTGGCCAGATCCGCCGCATGAGCAGCGATTTTATAGGTGATGATGCCCGTTTTTACATCGTCTTTGTTAGGCAGGCCCAAATGCTCTTTGGGCGTGACGTAGCAGAGCATGGCGCAACCATACCAGCCGATCATGGCGGCGCCAATGCCCGAGGTAATGTGATCGTAACCCGGCGCGATATCCGTGGTCAGGGGCCCGAGCGTATAGAAAGGCGCCTCGCCGCACTCGCGCAGCTGCTTGTCCATGTTCTCCTTGATGAGGTGCATGGGCACGTGGCCCGGGCCTTCAATCATCACCTGTACGTCATGCTTCCAGGCGATCTTCGTGAGCTCACCCAGGGTTTCGAGTTCGCCGAACTGCGCTGCATCGTTTGCATCCGCGATAGACCCGGGCCTCAGGCCATCGCCGAGGCTGAACGAAACATCGTAAGCCTTCATTATTTCGCAGATGTCTTCGAAATGGGTGTAAAGGAAGCTCTCCTGATGATGTGCGAGACACCATTTGGCCATGATGCTCCCGCCCCGGGAGACGATACCGGTAACGCGTGACGCCGTCATCGGTACATAGGCCAGACGAACGCCAGCGTGGATCGTAAAGTAATCCACCCCCTGCTCGGCCTGCTCTATCAGCGTATCGCGGAAAATTTCCCAGGAAAGATCTTCAGCCACGCCGCCGACCTTTTCGAGCGCCTGGTAGATCGGCACCGTACCAATGGGCACGGGTGAGTTACGAATCAGCCACTCTCGGGTCTCATGGATATTCTTGCCGGTCGACAGATCCATGATCGTGTCAGCCCCCCAGCGGGTGCCCCACGTGAGCTTTGCGACTTCCTCTTCGATGGATGAAGTGACGGCAGAGTTCCCGATATTTCCGTTGATTTTCACCAGAAAATTCCGGCCGATGATCATAGGCTCTATTTCAGGGTGATTGATATTGGCGGGTATGATGGCACGGCCCCTCGCTACCTCATCGCGCACGAACTCTGGCGTAATCTCAGCGGGAATGCTCGCCCCGAAGGACTCTCCCGGATGCTGGCGCTCCAGCAATCCCTGAGCCTTTGCCTCCTGCAGCTTGAGGTTCTCCCTGATCGCAATAAATTCCATCTCTGGCGTGATGATGCCGCGACGGGCGTAGTGCATCTGACTGACATTACTGCCCGCGCGCGCCTTGCGTGGGGCGTTGAAATGGCCGAAGCGCAGAGGGTCAAGCGCGGGATCGCTCAGCCGCCTCCGGCTGTAGTCGGAACTGAACCCCGCCAGCTGTTCCGTGTCGCCCCGTTCTTCAATCCAGGTTTTACGTAGCGGGGGCAGACCTTTGCGCAGGTCGACGCGGGCACTTGGATCAGAGTATGGACCAGACGTGTCATAGACCATCACTGGCGGATTCTCTTCGCCACCCAGCTCGGTCGCCGTGCGCGATTGACGGATTGCACGCATGGGTACCCGGACATCGGGCCGGGAGCCCGTTACATAGATTTTCTCAGAATTGGGCAAAGGCTGTATGGACGCATCGTCGACCGCAGCAGCGTCGCTTAAGTAGGTCGGTAATGTAGTCATGGTGTGTTCCTAAGGAGAGAATGAATTTACCAGCCAGACGAATATATTCGTTGGCGACGGCCTCTCTTGCGGGCAGGAACGGGCGTGTTCGCAGAACTGGAAGGGGTTCACTACGGCATACGGTGGTTAACTGAACTGATTTCCGCGACTTCATGGACACGTGAACCTATCGCACCGAACACCCTATCTCGAATCCCTACGCCGGTATTAACCGGATCAGGTCTGCGGGTTCTGCCGTGGCCTCTGGCCGGCGAAACTCTTCAATTGAGCTTCGCCATCCAAAGGCACTCGCAATCTCAGCCGGTACCGCATGGTCGTTCTACAACCAGAATCGCGGTCCCAGCACCCCGTCAAGACAACGCCGAGTCTAGCAGCGGATCAGCCAGCTGCCTATGGCCTCACATCAGTCACTTGCCGAGTGCACTGTTGGGATTTAGTCTCAACACGGCTAGAGATTGAGTGTCTATTTGTCCATAATGGGTCAATTTTCGCGCGGGCCTACCGAAATCAGGGCTTCTCCTGGGCCAGCGCCTCGCCTCGCACACCGCAGTACAGGTCGCGGGCACCCCGGCATTTACATTTCGAGGTTTTCATGAAAAAGCGCCTTCTGGTTAGCCTGGTCGCAGCCTTATCAGCTACTTCCGCCAGTGCGGTAGACCTGCTAACGGTTTACGAGCAATCCCTGGCCTACGATTCCGAACTGGCCGCAGATCGGGCCTCCTACACGGCCCAGTTGGCGGCATCCGACCAGGTTCGAGCGCTGCTGCTACCCCAACTCAACGCCTACGGCGAGGCAGCGATCACCGAGCAGGACGCAGAGGGTGCTGAAAGAGACGGGTTCAGCACGTTTGGGTTCGGCCTGGAACTGACGCAGCCGCTTTTCCGTGCCAGCAGCTACTTCGACTACAGGGCTTCGCAGAAGCAGAGCCTGCAGGCAGAGGCGGAGCTCTCACTGGCCCAGCAGGAGCTCATCCTTAATGTTGCCAACGCTTACTTCAATGTCTTGAGGGCGCAGGACATCCTTGACGCCGCCCGGTCAGCTGAGGCGGCTGTCAAACGTCAGTTTGAACAATCAGAAGAGCGCTACGATGTCGGTCTGATCGCGGTGACTGAAGTTCTCGAAGCCCAGGCGGCCTACGATGATGTAAAAACCCAGCGCATTACGGCGGAAAGTGATCTGGACATTGCGTCCGAATCCCTCGCGCGACTGACCGGCCAGTATCACGGCCGTCTCGACAAACTGGAACAGGACTTCCCGATAGTGCCGCCGCAGCCGGCAGACCCTTCGGCCTGGGCCGAGGTTGCGCTGGCCCAGAACTGGCAGATCAAGGCAGCTCAGTTTCAGACCGAGGTTCAGGAAAAATTCCACGACTCGGCCCGCGCTGGTCATTTGCCGACCCTGGACCTGACGGCAAACCTGTCGAGCAATAAAGTCAATGGGGCCGCCTCACAACTGAACCGCGACCAGGACGGCGCCACCATTGGCCTGAGGCTAAATGTTCCGCTTTACAGCGGTGGCGGGACACAGGCGGCGGTTCGTCGTACCGACGCACTTGTCGAGCAGTCGGAAGCTATTCTCGAGACGACGCGCCGCAACGTCGCGCTGGACACCCGTAGCCTGTTTCGCAGTATTACCACCAATATCCAGAGCATAAGTTCGTTGCGCCAGAGCATTATTTCCCGGCGCAGTGCGCTTGACGCCACCCGCGCAGGCTATCGGGTCGGCACACGCAACATCGTCGAGGTGCTGGATGCCGAGCGGCAGTTCTATCTCGCCCTGAGCAATTTTGCCAATGCACGCTACGACTATGTGCTCAATACGCTGAGCCTGAAACAGGCAGCCGGCACGCTAAGTCCGCTGGACGTGCGAGAACTTAACCGCTGGGTCAGCGCTTCGGCACCCGGGATTGAGGCCTTGGCCCAGCAGGTACAGGAAGAAGCCGAATCAGTCGAACCCAGCCAGGCGCGCCCAGGTGGTGCGCGGCGCAGGTAACGGCTAACCGACTGCTCCAGACGGTGCCAGACCGTGCGCGTCGCACACGGTCTGGCCTCAACGACTGCTATGGATCTATCCGTGCTTCGATGCCCTGGAGCAGCCGCTGGAGCGCCCCCTGGTTAGCCTCAAGAACCGCTGCGCCGTTAGTCCCGATAGTCTCGCGGTAGCGCCTGTCACCGAGCAGCTTGACCAGATGTTGTTCGAGCTCCTTACTTGAAGCTATGCGAACAAGCCCGCCGCCTTCGTCCAACCGTTCGAAAACATCAATAAAATTGAAAACATGGGGGCCAGTCAGGACCGGGATTCCCCACGCAGCTGCCTCCAGCGGATTGTGCCCGCCCCGCGTGATGAGCGAGCCGCCTATGAACGCAGCGTCAGCAACCCCGAACAGCATCAGCAATTCACCCATAGTGTCGCCCAGGTACACCTGCGCGGTGCATGCGGAGTCTTCGCGGGAGCGCCGGGCCAAACTGTACCCTTCTTCTTTCACCAGACGTGCAACGGAACGGAAGCGCTCGGGGTGCCTGGGCACAAGGATCATAAGTGCTTCTGGCCAGCGCTGGAGCACGGCATGGTGGACACGCAGCAACTGCTCATCCTCCCCCTCGTGGGTACTGGCTGCGATCCAGACGGGGCGGGTTTCGCCCAACTGGGTTCGCAACGCACGGCTTTGCTGCCGAACGGTTTCCGAAACAGTGATGTCAAATTTGACGCTGCCCGTAACCGCGACCGCATCCGGTCTCGCGCCTACGTCGATATAGCGCCGTGCGTCAGCTTCAGCCTGGGCCGCAACCCAGTCGAGCTGGGCAAAAAGGGCACGCGAAAGCCAACTGACCCGGCGATAGCCCCGGGCAGAACGCTCGGAAAGTCGGGCATTTGCAACAATGACCGGCGTTCCAGCCGCCTTGGTACGGGTGATGATGTTGGGCCAGAGTTCGGTTTCCATCACAATAAGTACCCGTGGCCGGACCCGCTCCAGAAACCGTGCGATAGCACCAGGGTAGTCATAGGGCACATATGCATAGTCGACGCTATCGCCAAAGAGCGCCTGGGCACGTTCGCGACCGGTATGGGTCATCGCGGTCACAAGAATACATGCCTGCGGATGACGCGCCCGGAGCGCTTTCACCAGCGGTGCCGCGGCGATCGTCTCTCCCACTGAAACGGCGTGGACCCAAAGGACGGGGTGACTGGAGCACCTGACGTAGCCCAGCCGCTCGCGCCAGTGCTGGCGTAGCACTGGATCATGCCGGCTTCGCCACCAGAGCTTGAATAGCACAAACGGAAGCGCCAGGCAGATCAGCAGTGAATAGACAAACAACGCCATCAACAGATCCTTTCGGGGCGGCTCATACTGGAAAACAGGGACAATTCTACCAAAGCCCGGCCACTTATGAGCGCAGACTGAGGCCAAGCACTGCTCCAAACTGATAAACTGCTCCCCCAACACCGGCAACAGAGAACCACGTGAGCAAGCGCGCCCCCCGGAATACGCAATTGAGCCACTACTGGCACCCGCGCTGGTGGCCTACCTGGCTGGGCATGGCCTGCATGTGGGTGATGGCGCAGTTGCCTATGGCAGTGCAGTGGTGGCTGGGTCAGGGAATCGGTAATCTCGCCCACCTCACAATGGCCCAGCGCCGCCGCATCACGGAAATCAACATCCGTCTCTGTTTTCCCGAACTCAGCACTGACGAACAGGCAAAACTGGTGCGGCAGACCTTCCGGTCCAACGGCATTGGCTTGATGGAAGTGGGGACGGCCTGGTTTCGCAAGCCCGAATCCCTGCGAAAATACACGCAAGTGCATGGTTATGAGCACGTCGAGGCGGCGCTGAAAAAAGGAAAAGGCGTTTTGCTGCTGGGCGGGCACTACAGCACGCTGGACCTCGGCGGCAGCCTCATCTCGCTCTTTATAGAGGCGGACGTCATGCAGCGGGACCACAACAATCCGCTGGTGAACGCCATAATGACGCGTTCCCGGGAACAGCGCTACGGGGTCGCACTGGGCCGGCACGATTTACGCGGCCTTTTCCGCCGACTGCAAGCCAACCGGATCGTCTGGTACGCACCGGATCAGGACTACGGCCGCCGGGGTAGCGTGTTTGCGCCCTTTTTCGGCGTGCCGGCTGCCAGCATTACCGCAACTGGGCGCATCGCCGCCCGAACCGGTTGCGCTGTGGTACCTTTCAGTCACTTTCGCCGCAAAGGTTCAGTCGGCTACGATATACACTTCCGACCGGCCCTGGCTGGCTTTCCGAGCGGCGATGACCTCGACGATGCCACTCGCATCAATACCGTTATCGAGCAGGAAGTACGGACCCACCCGGACCAGTATTTATGGATGCACCGGCGCTTCAAGACCCGGCCGGACCCCTCAGAGGTCAATCCTTACAAGCAACCGAAGGCCAAGGATGAGCAATGAGTGAGATCAGCTACCTGCATCCGCCCGTAGTCTGGCTCCTCACCGACCAGAAGCCCGGCCACCGCAGCCAACTGCAGGGCCTGGGCGAGCGATTGCAAGCGCTCACCGAGGCTCAGCTGGTCTGGATTGACGCGGGAAAGTTTCCCGTGCCGCTTTGGCGGGCACTGCTTGGAATAGGTCCGCAGATGGACTTGCCCAGGCCCGACATCATTGTTGCGGCGGGCACCGGTACCCACAGGCTCCTGCTCTCTCTGCGGCGCAGTAAAGCACTCACGGTGCTGCTGATGCGCCCGGCTTTCCCCTACAACTGGATTGACGCTGCGATTGTCCCCGCCCACGACAATCCGCCTGAGCTGGAGAACATCCTGATCACCAAGGGTGTGCTGAATGCGGTCAAGCCGAACAGGCCATCGGTTGATGAGCCCCGTGGCCTGATTCTGGCTGGCGGTCCTTCCCGTCACTTTGTCTGGGACGACGATATTGTTTACCAGCAGGTGGTCACGCTCAGCGAGCAGTTTCAGGACTGGCAGTGGTCTTTGAGCTCATCCCGTCGCACCCCTGACTCCTTCATCCGGCGTGTGCAGAAGTCAAACCTGCCCAACCTCAGTTTCTACCACCATGACGAAACGGACCCGGAATGGGTGATTGAAGCTCTGGAGCAGGCACGGGTCGTCTGGGTATCTCCAGACAGTATCTCCATGGTCTACGAGGCGCTTACGTCCGGGCGTCCTACTGGGCTGCTGGACCTGGAGCCGGCCAATAACAGTCGTATGGCCGAGAGTCTCAGTGACCTTGAACGCAACGGCCGACTGGCACCCTGGACCGACCGCATGGCGCTCCTCAAGACTGAAGCTTCGACTGTACCGCCGCTGTGGGAGGCGGATCGGGCCGCACGCTGGGTCCTGTTCCGCTGGCACCGCAGACCGGAATGAGAGTTTTGCAGGTTCTACCGGCGCTGAACAGTGGCGGGGTCGAACGCGGCACCGTAGAGCTTGCCCGGGAGCTGATTCGACGGGGCCATGAGTCGTTCGTGATGTCTGCGGGAGGTCGTCTGGTTCCGCAACTCGAACGGGAAGGCAGCCTCCACCTGCTGCAGCCGGTTCACCGCAAGTCACTGGCTTCCCTCGGCCAGATTCGGCCCGTGCGCCAGCTGCTGGCTGAGCTTCGTCCGGATATTGTCCACGTGCGCTCGCGGCTGCCCGCCTGGATCGTCTGGTTAGCCTGGCGCAAGCTCGCGCCAGAGGGGCGCCCGCGGCTAGTCAGCACGTTCCACGGGCTTTACTCGGTCAATCGCTACAGCGCTGTAATGGCCCGGGCTGAGCACCTGATAGCGGTGTCCCGTTGCGTTGAAAGATACATTGTCACCCACTACGCCGTTGAGCCCAACAGAATCACGGTAATCCCCCGCGGTTTCGATCCCACCGTTTTCTTTCCCGGCCCGCCAGATGAGCGTTGGCGGCGAGCGCTTTACGCAGACTATCCCCAACTGGAGGGCAAGCGCATCATCCTGATGCCCGGCCGCCTGTCCCGCTGGAAGGGTCAGGCAGACTTCCTGCGGGTCATGGCCCGATTAAAGACCGAGGCGCCGGACTGCCACGGAGTCATACTGGGCGAAGCCGAGCCCTCAAAACAGCATTACCGGCGAGAGCTTGAAGCCCAGTCCCGTCAGTCGGGCCTTCAAAACGAGGTTACGTTTGTAGGTCATCGGGACGACATAGACCAGTTTTACCGGCTCGCTGAGATAACCTGCCACCTCTCCTCCAAACCCGAGCCATTCGGCCGCACCCTGACCGAAGCATTGGCGACCGGAACCAAAGTCGTAGCATACGACAGGGGCGGCGCGGGTGAGACACTCACGGCTTGTTTTCCCGAGGGCCTTGTGCCGGCTGATGACCTGGAGGCCTACGTGGATCGCCTGCTGGCCCTGCTGGACCGTACCCCCGACTTTACCATTCCTGCTGAGTTGACACTGGATCATCAGTTTGAAGCCACGCTCGGCGTCTACGAGCGCCTTCTGGGCATTAGACAGCTGGACATGGGACAGCCATGACCCTGCAACTTCAGGACCCCTTCGCCGAAGGCGGCAACCGGCTCTGCTTCGTGCATCCGGAAAATCCCGAGAGATGCATCAAAGTGCGCCGTCCGGACTTTAGCCTGGAAGAGCGCCGCCGACAGAAAGGTTTTCCCAAAAACCTCAAGCCGTTATCGCGTTTTGACGACAACAGAGAAGAAGCCGCGGTCATGACCGGCCTGGCAAGGCGCTACGGCGAGCCTATCTATCGCCACGTCAGCCGCTGCTATGGATTCGTTGCGACCTCCCACGGGCCGGGACTCATCAGCGAGCTGATCCGTAACGAGGACGGCACTATTGCATCGACGCTGAAAAAACTCCTCTGGGACCGGGGCATGACGCCTGAGTGCGACCGTGCAATCGGTGATCTCTGCAGTTTCTGGGAGAAGCTGGCGGTTCCCTCCCGTGATCTGTTGCTCCACAACCTGGTGGTAGAACAGACTCGCAGTGGCGCTAGCCGGATCGTGGTGATCGACGGACTGGGCAGCTCTTCACTGATTCCCTTGGCGCTGCTGCCCTCGTATTTTGCCCGGGCCAAAGCTCGCCGCAAGGTAAAGAATCTGCGTGAGCGGATCGACGGACTGCTTGAAGCGCGGCACACCGGGGTCTACCCCGGCTTGCGGGGTCTGCTGCTCCATGACGGCCGCGTTGACCCACAGGACAAAGGACCGTGAGCAGACCATGGTTCGGGTAGCTCAGGTTATGGCTGGCGCTGCACAAGGCGGCGCAGAGGCATTCTTCACCCGCCTGGCGACCGGCCTACAGGCGAGCGGACGAATCCAGCAACGTGCGTTTATCCGCGATGCCGGCAGTCGCGTTGATGACCTGCGTGCTGCTGGGGTAAGCGTCGATACCTGGCGCTTCGGCGGAGTCGTTCACCAACTCGACCGTTGGCACTTTCGGCGAGCGCTCAGATCCTACCACCCCGATATCGTGCTAGCGTGGATGAACAGGGCCACCCAGGCCACCCCACGCGGAGGCTATAAACTGGTCTCCCGCCTGGGCAATTACTACGACCTGAAGTATCACCGCCACGCTGACTTCTGGGTGGGTAACTCGGCGGGCATCTGCGATTACCTGGTCCAGGGCGGGATGCCTTCTCACCGGGTTTTCCGAATCCCCAACTTCGCCAACGAGGCGCCAGCCGAAGCCTTGCCGCGCACCAGCTTTGCCACACCCCCCGGCGTCCCTGTCATTCTCAGCGCAGGCAGGCTGCATCGCGACAAGGCTTTCGACACCCTTCTGCAAGCGTTGGTGCTTTGTACTGATGCCGTTCTCTGGCTGGCTGGCGACGGCCCGGAGAAGCCTATGCTGCAGCAGCTTTGCCGGGACCTGGGGCTGGAAAGCCGGGTGCGCTTCCTGGGCTGGCGCCAGGATGTTACGTCGCTCATGCGCAGTGTGGATCTATTCGTATGCTCATCCCGACACGAAGGCCTGGGCTCTATTATTCTGGAATCCTGGGCCCATGGTTGTCCCATCGTCGCGACCGCGGCCCAGGGTCCCGGCGAGCTGATAGACAGCGGCACTACCGGCCTGCTGGTCCCGGTGGATAAACCGGACGCGCTTGCGACAGCGATCCGAGAGCTGTTACAGAACCCGGCTGAACGGCAGCAGCTCGCGGACAACGCCCGGGCTCACTACTATCGTCAGTTCAGCAAGAGCATCATCCTGCAACACTACGAAGAACTGTTTGAGACGGTTCGATGAGCTCACAGACCGAATCAGGCCCTGGTGAATGCCAGGGTTGAGCGTGCCGCAGCCAAGTGCTATTTTCCCGCTGCACTTGCAGCTACAGGGCCGCCATGAAGACGATTAAAATCCAAATGATTCGCTGGCTGCTGCGTCTTCTGAGCTTGCTTTCGTTACCGGCTGCGCAAAAACTCGGCGCTGTCGCGGGTCGGATTGCCTGGCGCGTCGCCGGACGTGCCCGACAGGTTACCCGAGTCAATATCGACGCCTGCTTCCCTGAACTGACGCCCGGGGAGCGGGAACGTCTCGCTCGGGACAGTCTCATCGAAACCGCGAAGACGGCGCTGGAGATTCCGCTGATGTGGGAGTGGCCCGTTGAGCGTTGCCTCGACACCCTCGTAGAGATTGACGGCCAGGCCCTGCTTGACGAGGCAGTTGCCGCCAAAAGGGGCATCCTGCTACTCGCACCGCACCTGGGCAACTGGGAACTCGCCGGTTTGTATTTCTCCTCCCGCTACAAGATGGCCGCGCTCTACAGTCCGCCCAACGTTAAAGAGCTCGAAAGCTATATGTCAGAGGTGCGAGAACGGGGCGGCTCGGAGCTGGTACGTGCAGACCGGCGCGGCCTGCTGAGACTCGTATCGATACTGCGCGAAGGCGGTGTCGCAGGGATACTGCCTGATCAGTCGCCAAAACCTGCGGGTGGCGTCTTCGCGCCGTTTTTCGGTATGGAAATACTGACAATGAAGCTGGCCTCCAAACTGATCAGCAAGACCGGCTGCCGGGTGCTGGTAACCTATGCAGAGCGACTGCCTGACGGCCGCGGTTTTCGGCTCGTCATTCAGTCCCCTGATACGCGGCTTTTCGATACTGACCCGATATTATCGGCGACCGGCCTGAACGCCAGCGTTGAGCAATGCGTCCGTGCTATCCCGGCGCAGTACCAGTGGGAATACAAGCGGTTCAGGCGTCGGCCGCCAGGCCTGCCGAACATCTACAAACCCGATAGGCAAGCCTGAGTTGCGGCTTTTCGAGCGTACCGCCGGATGTCGATGTCTGCGACCCCGAGCTGACGCCATGACCTTGGCTGTGATGCTAGACTGGCGTTTTTCCAGCGACGCGACGCTTCTGTTTTTAACACCGACAGAAGCGCAACCGACACTCATACACTCGAACACTCAAAGATGAGACCGCACATGACCCCGCAACGTATCGGCGTCGTGATCACGACTTACAACTCCCCGCTTTGGCTCAGCAAGGTCCTGACCGGCTACGAGGCGCAAAGCGATAAGCAGTTCACTGTGATCGTGGCTGATGACGGCTCGACCCGGGAAACCGGCGAGCTGATCGGGCGCTTCCAGGCCCGGGGTCAGCTTGTGATCGATCACGTCTGGCACGAAGACGACGGCTTTCGCAAATGTACGATTCTGAACAAGGCCATTGCTGGCACAGACTGCGACTACCTGATCTTTACGGACGGCGATTGCATTCCGGAGCCCGATTTTGTCTCGACCCATCGTGCCATGGCCGCGCCCGGGCATTTCCTCTCTGGCGGTTACATAAAATTGACCATGCCCGTCTCCGAGCACATTACGGATGCCGACATTAGCTCGGGCGACGCGTTCGACCCGGCCTGGCTGGTCCGTCATGGCCAACCGCGATCCCATAAACTCTGGAAACTCTCGCGTTCACGCTGGAAGAAACGTCTGCTGAACGCGCTGACCCCGGCAGCTGCCAGTTGGAACGGCATGAACAGCTCCACCTGGACAAAAGACCTGGTTGCCGTCAACGGCTTCAATGAAGACATGCAGTACGGCGGGCTCGACCGGGAACTGGGCGAGCGGCTCTGGAACTATGGCCACAAGTCCATGCAGATTCGCTACAGCACCGTATGCCTGCATCTGGACCACGCACGCGGCTACTCCAAGCCCGAGGTCTGGGCCAGGAACAGAGCCATCCGCCAGGCGGTCAAGGACAACAAAACATACTGGGCCGAGAACGGCATTGAAAAGAAGTCCCAGGATCCAGCGACAGCACCACTGTCCTCTGAAAGAGCCCGAATGTGAGAACTCTGGTCGTTATTCATTCGTTAAAACTGGGCGGCATGGAACGCGTCGCGGTCAATCTCGCTGACGCGTTTGCCGAGCAGGGTCACGACAGTCACCTGTTGAGCTGCAAGGACAAGCCCAATGACGTGATGCCCAGCCACCCCGGCGTCAAGCTTCACCACTACGACCAGTTTCACGCGCTGCTCAGATCCGGCATCGGCATACCCGTCTTCCTGCTGTCCCGGCTGCTCCTCGGCGTGCTACTGCCGAAATCCCACTTCATGTGGGTAGGCTGGCTCAGCGGTTGGTTGCTTAAGCGCCATATCGCCAGGCTCGAGCGGGAGCACGGCAGATTTGACCGGATAGTCTTCCGCGGTCTGGGCACTTTTAAATACTTCTGGTCTTTCCGGGACGCGCGCAGCATTTACGTCCTGGAAAACATCATTCACTACGACCGCCCCTTGTGGCAGAAAAAACTTGAGTGGCGGCTCGTCTTTGATCGGCGCCACCTGGTTTGTGTTTCGTCCGGGGTAATGGACTCAGCTCTGGCGGCGTTCCGCGAGGGTGGTATCCAGCCCAGCAGTCTGCGCGTTATCACCAATCCGTGCCCGGTAGAGCAGATCCGCAACCTGATGGTCGAGCCGGACGACGACATTCCCGAGGAACCCTATATCGTCAATGTGGCAAGGCTGGTGCCCCAGAAAGGCCACGCGCTGCTACTCGAGGCGTACGCCGTCGCCAGGCCCGACCACAAGCTCGTCATTGTGGGCGAGGGCAAGCTTCGCGAGAAGCTCGAGGCGAAAGCGAACACCCTGGGCATTTCAGATCGGGTTTTCTTTGCCGGAAAACGGGAAAACCCGTACCCCTGGATGCACCGGGCCGCGCTTTTTGTTCTGGCCTCGGAATACGAGGGCCTTGGCATCGTACTGACCGAAGCGCTGGCCTGTGGTACCCCGATTTTGTCGGTCGAGTCCGAAGGCGGCGTACGCGATGTGTTCAGAGGCGAGCTGGAACAGTACCTGGCACCCCGAACCGTCCAGGGGCTCGCGGACAAGTTGAGCGAGGCGCTTGCGGCGCTTCCGATTACGGTCAACCCCGACTGGCTGGCAGCGTTTCGGTCTGAGTCCGTGGTCGAACAGTTTTTGCTTTTGCCAGACAAGGCGTCGCGCTGATGCCCAGGGTCTCCCATCAGCCGGCGGTCACCGAAAAAAGCGCGTTCGGGCAAATGCGACGCAATTGGGCCAGCCGGCTCCGGGCAGCCCGGCAGGACCGGATCAACCTGAAAAACTACGGTCCGCAGGCGCCCCTGTTTGCCGAACGGCTTTGGATTCCCCTCGACCAAGTTGAGCACGCACTCAAAAAGTGGAATTCAAAGGAAAGCGCCCGGGTTGTGGCCGAGTGGCCCCAGGAACGGACGCGGGGAGTTCGTGACCTGCCCTCAGTCAAGGCTTGCCTGCAACACTGGCGTGACGGCCTGACCTGGGAGGAAACCGGCATTTTTGAGCAGATGCTCGATCGCATCCGTGACAAGGGCAAGGTTGACCGCCTACGCAACCGCGCAGACATCGAGCGAAGGTACGCTGAACTGGACGAGCTCTACCTCAAAGTGGAAAAAGCCGGCAGGCTCAGCCCGCGCAACGAACTGGTGCCGGGAAACTTCCGTGAGGAAGGCGGCATACTTTTCCACATTGGCCCAGGCGGGGAGCCTTTCTTCGGCGGCAAAGGCCACCACCGTCTGGCCATGGCTTTGGCGCTGGGGCAACCCGTTGTCCCAGCACAGATTGGTGCTGTTTATCGCGAAGCCATCAAGGCTCTTCCAGAGTTGCGCAGAACGGCGTAGAAAAAAGCTAACTTGCGGTTGCCCCGCCGAGGTGTTTTTTCAGAAAACTGCAGATCTCCCGGGAAACAGCCTCTGCATTTTCGTCCTCTGAAAACGCAGAATTTTGCACTGCAGGCTTGTACGGCTCCAGATACGCTTTGAACGCAAGTTGGTCAACGGCGAACAACCAGGCCATTCGGTCCTCTTCATCAATGCAGACGCTTGGGATTTCAGTTAAAACGCCCCGGAGGTCTGAGGCCGTCTTAACATCGAACATGCCTTTGGCAGCACAAAGCAGTGAGTAACCGAATAATACCGCCGGTTTTTCCAACCAGAAGGCCTCCCAGGCAGCGGTTCCGGTGACGGTTGCGACGAACGCCGAGCCTTTCACCAGTTCAATCGAGTTCACATCCTTTTTTATCAGCCTCACGTTGTCCATCCCCAGCAGTTCATCGTAATAGCCTCTGCTTCGATGAGTCAGACGTTGGTGAGGAAACTCCTTTACATAGATTTTCCATCCGGCAGGAAGGCACTTACTGAGCATATCTATCGCCTGTCGCTGGTCCTGGAAAAAGCCACCAAGCGGGCCGGTTGTCGCTTCCGGTTGTTTATGTAGCGGAAAATAGACGTACGTCTCGCCCGCGACAGGGCGGACAGAATGAATCTCGTAATACTGCTCACATTGTTGGTTCAAGTACTTCATCCGGGCTTTTTCAAGTCGCCCTCGCTTGCGGGCGACGCCCGGATAACCCTCCAGTTTGTTCAATCGAACGGTAGACGCTGTTCTCAGGAATAGTCTGGCGAACAGACGAGTAAGCTTCTCCTTCAGGATAGTCGGGGCGCTCCGTCCAGGTTGCGCCGCCGGGCTGAGGCCCACCCGGGCGCTTCTGCCAACGATCTCATCCCAACCATTGATGCTGTCCTTGAGCCGCTGGCGTATGCCCGCTTTTTCGGAGACGGGTTTTTCGTGGTATTGCCGGGTCAGGTCGCGTAACTGTTGAGCCCGGTGATCGTAGATATTCTCGAGGGAATACAGGTAGAAGAACCGATCCGGGATTATCGGCGTCCGGTAAAAGCAGAGGACAGGCAAATGCTTGCACCGAGCAAGCCCGTAAAGAAGAAGATCGTAATTGGTGTGTGGGATATTCGACAGAATAACCGCGTCAAAGCTTTCCACTTCCAGCAGATCGTTGAAATAAGCGAGCGACCTCAGATAGAACTCCCGCCGAGTCCCATAGAGATCCAGTGTATGGGTTCTGTTGATCCGTTCGTTCTGTTGGTAAAACTCAACTTCGTAGCGCGCCATCTGCTCGTATAGGTCAGCGTCCAGGGGCCGGCACGATCTCACCACATCCTTGGTCACCTGAGCATTGCGGAAATAACGCCGGTGCAGAAAGCGAGACCGGACGTTTTCGATCTGATGGTTATCCTCGCCTATCAGGATGTACTCGGTTACCGCACTCTTGGCACAGGTCTTTTCAATAATCTTCCGTCCCGCCGCTCCGTAGAAGCCGACAAAAAGAATTTTCATGGTACTCCAGAGAGAGGTTGAGATTTTGAGCGGAAGGAAACCCGTGGCATTGGCTGCCCTTTGGCAGTCCAGACGCAGCGCTACGGCTGCAGAAGATCTGCCAGGACTTTAATCTGTGCGTGCGCGCCACCAAAATCAAAGTGCGACTCGCTCCACGCAGAGACAAAAACAAAATCAAGACCGGCTCGAGTCGCCGCTTCATAATCGTACTGGCTGTCCCCAAGAAACAACGCTGGCCGTTGAATACCGCCATTTTCCATGAGTTTAGAAAGGAGCTCATCCTTGGTAGCCGGACTGCCGTGAATGCCACCGTCGAAAAGGACCGAGAGCCCGCGCTTCTCAAACAGCTCACGGAGTTCGGACTGGTCACCGCCTGAGACCACCAGCCAACGACTCTGGCGCGTCTGCGCGCGCAATCTTTCCAGGCCATTGGCAATCGCGCATGTCGCAAGCCCCTGCTGGACTCCGCTGGCGTATCTGCCGAGGAGCAACTCTAGCTCGGCAGGATCGATTTCGGCTCGACCAAGAATGTGTTCAAGAAAAAACTCGAACTTTGCATAGCGGGAAATGCCGCCGTTATTGACGTGGTACTCAACCAGCTTGCGGGCAGGGTCTCTACCATACGACTCTGCAGCGCGATGAAACGCGTCTGTCTTGACCTTGTTGGAATCAAGCAGTACGCCATCGCAGTCAAAAACCAGGGTTTGATACTTGTCCAGCTTCAGCACGCGTGTTTTTTCCGAAGCGCCGCCTCGACACCAGCCACATCCGAAGGCACATCCACAGCAAGGCTTCCAGCTCGCGTCTCAAGCATCAGAACGGGCCTTTTCAGCTCAAGGAAACGCAGAATTTCGATATCTTCAGAACGCTCCAACTCACTCTTGCGCCCGAAGTCGCGGAAAGCCTTCAGCTCCGGTTTACTGAACGCGTAGATGCAGACCTGCTTTTTGTAGTGCACGGGGGCATTCTTCGCGTCCTTATAGCCAGGCAGGGGGCTGCGAGACATGTACACCAGGTGTCCGGCTTCAGTCGTTATGACTTTAGGAAGGTTTACGCTATGCGGATCTTCCTCTTCGGAGAGCCAGCAGTATCCATTTATGACCGTATCCATGGACGCCTGTTTAAGGTCACGTACGCGACAGATATCCTCTGGATCAACCAGGGGCTCATCCCCCTGCACATTGATGAAGATATCTGCGTCGATAGACTCAGCGGCCTCGGCCAGTCGATCTGTCCCCGTCAGGGCACCGGAACTGGTGAGCACCGCCTTGAATCCGGCATGCTGGGCGACTTCTGCGATCCGGTGGTCGTCGGTCGCGACGTAGACATTTTCCTGACCCAGGGCCTTGGCCGAGAGCTCCGCCACCCAGAGCAACATGGGTTTACCCAACAACTTGACAAGGGGCTTGCCGGGATACCTGGACGACTGGTACCGGGCAGGAATCACTGCCACCGATCTCATCATTGTTCTGCCATCCCGTAAACTGATTGTGTGGTCAAGTTGTATCGCGTCGGCGTTATAGCGATCAGCGTCCTTGCGCCTTCGGTCCCCTGGTAGGCTTCGAGCAGTGCCTGCATCTCGCGACTTCGCGGGTCATCCGCGCCGTAACCGTCAAAACCGGCCATCAGTACGCGACTGGCTTTACCGCTCGCGAGTACCGCAAGCGCATACGCAACAACCAGAGAAGAGGGCGAAGAACAGCTCGTGTCGGAAAAGACAAAACCTTCAGGCTGGATGTTCAACCCGAAATCGAGCATTTTCTTTCCCTCCAGAGCAGAACGCACATCGTCGGGAAGCATGGACTCAGGGGTGATGAGGGGCTGCGGCAATAACGTGTGCGTATGGCAGTCAGCGAGCAGCCTGACGGGATGACATGCAGCCCGCACGTCAATCAGGTCAGCACTCACGGCAGACTGAGTATTCAACGCCATGACCAGCGGCTGCCGACGGCGGATATAGTCCTCCAGAGCCCATTTATGAGCTTCAACCCCGGGGCCCGTGCCCAGCAGCAGCACTTCCCTCCCTTCCATCATGTCTGCGGGACACCAGCTGCCGATCGGGCTGTCCTTGAAAAAGTGACGGGCAGCCGCGAGGGTATGCGCGCTGAACTTCTTCCCACCTTCGAGCCGGAGATGCTCTATTACCGCCAGGATATCCTCTTCATCATACCGTGAGTCCGTCAGCATCTCCTGGACATAGGTCGGGTGAATCCCGTACTTGCCAGCGAGGTAATAGTAGGGATTGGTACCCCAGCCGAAGCGCTCCTGCATGGGACGGAAGTCTTTACGAATGAGGCTCAGGAGGGGCACGAGGTCGACCCTTTTCTGCCGCCGCTCCGCAATCTCTATTGCCAGCTCTTCTGTGCGGGCGTTGCCTGGACCTCTGCCCATGCCAGTTACCGTTGAGTCGACCCAGGTTACGCCCTCATCCATGGCGGCGAGCGTATTCTGCAAAGCCATGCCGAGATTGTCATGGGTGTGTATGCCCAAAGCGCCGCTCCACCCCTTACGCATCCATTGGATAATCTGCACCGTTCTCGCCGGGTTCATGCTCCCCATGCTATCGGCGAAGTAGAGTGCATCCAATGGGTAATCTTCTGCCAGGGCGGCAAGCTCTTCCACTTCAGGTTGCGCCCGATCGGCCACTTGCATGAGGTTGAATCCGACCCGGTAGCCCTGCGCTTTCAACCAACTCGAAGCTGGCAGTACTTTCTCAAATTCGTGCACGTGGCAGGCGATTCTGACCAGGCTAACGGGGGACGCCTCAGCCGGGCGTGGGAACAAGCGCTGCAGACTTTTTTCAAGGGGGGCGTCACCAGCCAATTCCGAAGCATTGACCATGACGCCCACCATCAGCCCTTGCGGAATCTGAAGACTAGACAGGAAATGATCTGTGCTATAGGCGCAAGCCCCCTTGAAACCGGTCGAGTCCAGCGAACGCAGCCCCATTTCGACCGCATCAACCCCAGCGGCCAGCATCGACTCCAGGTAGCGCCGGATGAGCTCCGGCCTGAAGTCCCAGGCATTGTAATAACCACCATCACGCAACGTGCAATCGATAAACATAGGGCTAGCGCTGATCCTTTCTATGGTTCCAAGGACGTGCCTCAGATTTTTACTACACCGGCCTGAAGAAGAGCCTCGGCGATCCGGAAATCGTCTTGCCAATCAATGTCGAACCCCTGGATGCGTTCAAGCACATATTTGAACGGATTTTCGCCGATACGATCCTGGCGGCTTCGGTAGACCTCAGACGATGCAACAAAAGCGGCGCTGTTGACTTCGTAGACCGGCTTGAGTGTCTGCGTCCTGGGCCATTTCTCGCAATGCCTGTCATAGTTTATTGGCCCCTGCTCATCCCAGAGAAAGCCATGCAGGGCAGTCACACTCATCAGCGAGTCAAACCCTTCTTGCAATGCGGCTTCGTACTTTTGAAGAATCGCATCATAGTCTCGCGCGGTTACGAACGGCGAGGTCACATGAGTCCAGAGGATGTGTCCGTCCGGGACAAGTGAAGCAGCATGGCTCACCAGGCTGTCGGTGCTCGTTTCGCTCGAGGCAAGACGGTCCTCGCGACGGTGAACCTTCAGGGCAGCCTCGTTGAGACCCTCGGCATAACTGACAATTTCTTCGTCGTTGGTGGACAGGATAACCTGATCGATTGCTTCGCTTGAGAGGAGCTGCTCGAGTTTCACTTCCAACAGCCCAAAAGCACGTCCCGCCAGTGGACGGATGTTTTTACGCGGAACCCGCTCACTTCCTCTTCTGCAAGGCAGAAAACACGTTACTTTCACGCGATCACCCCGGTGTCGGAGACGCCTATGAATTTCACCCAAGCCAGCGCCTTAAAATGATTCTAGCCAGAATATCAGCTTGGGATACCGGTGCCACGCAGTGCTTCGCGCGCAATTTCACCATGGCCTGCCTGCAACTGACGAACATACTCATCGACTGAAAGCGATAAGACCTGCTCGAATCGCTCATCCCCCTCAATCAGCCCCTGGCAGCGGAGTTTCTGCAGGAACTGAAACTGCATCACAGGATCGTGGGTTTTTGCAAAGGACAGCGAGTAGTTGACCTCGGCATCGCCAGGTCGAGCGTATCCTTCGAAGCGGCCCGCTGTCAGCATCAGGTCGAGATTGAATACCTTGATCTGCGCCGGACCGAACCGAAGCAGATCAAACACGGCGTTCGGACCTGCATTGAATTCACTGTCCATCAACAGCCACTGCAGGTTGATGAGTACGCGCCCGGCGTCTGTTGCACTGCGCAACAGACGCTGCCCTTTCTCCTTGATAAAAATGGGAAAGGGAACCGCCGAAAGAAAGCCCGGGGCCATCTTGCGGGCAATATACTTGGCCTGCTGAATATTGTAATACGAAAGATCGACGCGGCGGCCCTGGGTAGCGGGATCACAACCCGACGGCCCGCCTCTGTAGTTAAACTTGGCTACCAGGTCGAAAGAATCGATCTCGGGGCCGTTCTCCTGCTGGACCGGGACGGGCCCCACCAGAGCAATCCGCCGTCCTCTGATCGCATCGAGCGTCGTCTTCCCTACCGGGCCCGCAGCGTCAGGAAAAAGCTCGCGCGAACCTTCAAGCAGGACCTCGGTAAGCCAGAGACCGTGCTTGCACCTGGCAGGGTCTTCACCGCTTGTTTCCAGCCTCCTGAGTAGCGATTTTGCTTCGGTCGCGGTTCCGCTTTCGAGCACCGCAGCGAACCCCAGGCGCAGCGCATCGATATCGGCGCTATTGGCGTCAGCAGACCGTCGCGCCTGGCTGACGGCTTTCTCGCGCAACAGCATCCCAACCACGTAAAGTCCTGAAACGAGGCACAGTCGGTATAGCTCACGCCACTCTTCAGCTGAAAGAACTGAGGCTCTGAGCTCGGCTGTGACCGCGAGCAGAATCTTCTCGCGCTCTTCGAAGACATGGGCCGGTGCGACCACGGCGTCCACATAACTGCTCCACCAGTCACGGCCCACAGAGACCAAGCTGCCGTTACCGGTCTTACCTAGCGCCCGCTCGATCCCATTCAGCGGGCTGGCTCCATTTGCTGTTCGCGAAGCAGCGAAAGCATGCTGCAAGGATTTCTCCAGGACGCCTATCCGCCTGTCTCTGCTTTGCAGGGCACGCCGACGAAAGCGCCAGTAAAGCATGGCGCCCCACCCGCCGACAGGCGTTCCTGAACTCGACGCCATCATTTACTTTGCCTGCTGCGAACCTCGTCGTCCCGCTTGGCCATGACACTCCAGATGATCAACGGTATGAAAATGAACATCATAACGCCGATGTTCCGCTCGAGCATGCTCTGTGTCAGGTTAACCACCGCATGAGTCGAGATGAAGAGCGCGCCACCGAGAGCCAGTGCTCTGGTCACCTGGTCGGAGGAGTGGACCCGACGCATGAACAAGATAAAGGGCGCCAGAAGCAAGTAAAGGTAGGCTGCCAGACCGACGATCCCGCCTTTGGCCATTGCATCAATATACTGGTTGTGGAGATGCCGGAAGGGTGCGATGCCCGGGTGAACCTGACCTTGCTCGATAAGTTTTTGCTCGACCACGTCGTACCCCGATGGGCCCACGCCCACCAATGGATTCTCGGAAAAAGCTGTGAGTCCGCTCTTCCACATGTCGAGCCGAAGCCCGACCGACGTATAGTTACGCCCTTCCGCGAAATAATCCTGAAATTCCTCAACCGCGACCGCGGTACGTTGGGTGACACTCTCGACTTGCACAATCATGACAGTGACCAATAACAACAGGGCCGCCGCAATCAGAACTGCGACCTTGTGACGCTGAAAGCTCGGGAAAAAGGTATACGCGAAGACAGCCACTATGACAGGCGCCGCTACCCATCCGCTGCGCGTACCGGACATCAGGGAGGCGTAGAGCCCCAACACAAAGCCGGCCAGCAGCAGCAAACTCCAAAGCACGCGATTCCTGGCCTGAACTGACCACACCAGCCCGGCCGAACAGACCAGCGCCAGAGCGAGTGCGCCATTGCCGTAGTGTATGGGGTTATCGAAGCTTGTAACTCGACCGCCTGTACCCTGGACCATTTGGTAAAGTGCCAGTAACCCGGTCGCGACGCTACCCAGGGCCACAGCAAAAAAGAACACGCCGAAACTCACAATGTAGCGCCGCGTAAACACAAGAACCAATGCACCAGCGAGAAAACGGGTCGCAAGATCGAATTCGGAGATGTCTTCGCCGTGAATAAGGTTTACAAGACATTGCGCCAGGAAGTAGACCAGCAAGGCACTCATGAAGACGTAGTCTTCCCGTTGCAGGTGATCCCCGGGCCATAGTCGACCACTGGCCAGCAGCGCCAGTAAAAGCAAAACGGCCGGGCCGACGGTGTAGACATCCGGGACCAGTGCGTAGAGCCCCAGGTAGGCTACGATCGCCGGCACAGCCATCACGAACACAAACCGATCCATCCAGTGATAACGGGAATCTGCAGACTTCATCTAGTTTTTACCACTGCTTTAGGGGTTTGATCAGTCAGTCGAACGGCCGAGGCCGGGTTACGTTGCGGTGTGCCCGTTTTGCATCCAGGCTGGATCGCCAGGCACTCGCGGCGGCAACAAATTCTTCATTCGACCAGGTATTGCGCTTATGGCTGGCGCTCTTATAAGCGTCCAGAAGGTTCAGCATGTACTCCTCATCGGGCAATCGGGCCGCAATATTGGCGAGATTGTTAAGCGCCGGCTTCCCGGGTAGGCCGCCCTCAAAAACGCGTATATCATCTTCATCGACCACGATGAACCCATCAACGCCGTCAAAGAGGAAGTTGGTCAGATTGCCATCGGGCTGCTCAATACCGCGATGATGTAGATCGGCTATAAGGCGTCCGAAAAATTGCACGATCTGCATGCGCCGTGCATGAGAGGGCTCATCAAGCAGCACCTGTCGTAGGGGCTGAAACTCAGTCATGAAAACCGTCGCGAAACAGAAGCACTTCTCTGATCTCAGCCAACCAGAGTAGATAACCTCAGGCACAGGGGCACCGGTTCGTCGGATACGCAGCCCCCGCCGCTGGGCCATTACCCAGTGCACCAGCCCAAACAGAGGCTTGCGGTAACACTTGATGGCCGCAGGCTTACCGTCAACTGCTCCGCGGTAGGTAATCCGCGTGCGACGGGTATTAGCATGTATTTCATCAATCAGGGCTATGTCGGCCATAACTGCGGGATTTTCCGTCCAGGCAACGTCAAGCTGAAGTGCCAGCATAACCGGCTTCCAGGGCGCCCCAGAGCTCGACGGGTTCGCTCTGGCCCATGCTGGTGAAGAATTTGTCGGCAGATCGGCGCAGCCGCACGAGGTTACGCCCACGCCAGCCCCATCCCCGTTCGTTACCCCGGAATCTGCAGCGGTCAAAGTCGATCAAGTGAATCCGTTCGCCCGCGACCAGGATGTTGTTAACGTTGAGATCTACGTGGTCGACGCCTGCGTCGTGAAAGCGGCGAATGGTTGCGCCTACCTGCCGCCATAAGTCTGTTGTCTGAAAAAGCGGGTGGTCCGGAAAATTAACTGCTCCAGGTATTCGCTCGACCAGGATGGTAGCCCGGTAGGCGACGGTGGCGACACGAGAATAAGCGGCGGCCACTGGCTTGGGCGCGGCCAGGCTGAAGTCTTGTAGCCGGGCAAGAAAACGGTACTCGGCAATAGACCGGACGTTGTTTTCGCCGGTGTAGAGATAAGTGTTTCTGGAAACCCTTGCCGGCAGCCCGCCGCGCCAGTACTCCCGCAAGACCCACTGGCGCTCACCGTCAGTGACAAACCAGGCGCCACCACGACCACCCGAGCCAACCTTGACGGCCTTATCACCCCACCAGCCTGGGTTCATCCAGTTGAACGATGCCTGAGCGGCAAGATCCGGACGCACGAGCAGCGCTGAGCCTTTACTTCGTATGGTATGCGCAGACTCGGCCATGGATGGTGAAATGTCCTGTGTTCGTTTATGCCGCCATCTCGCTAACGACGGATACGCAAGGAGGGCCGGTAGGTTAGAATGGCGGCCAGTTTAACAATGAACCTGCAGGCGGTTCTACCGGCCCGCTGTTAATGAATCGGGACCTGACCATCGTGCTGAAATCCATTTGCATTCTCCGCCTTTCCGCCCTGGGCGACGTAACCCATGTCGTGCCGGTGGTCCACAGTCTCCAAGCGCAATTGCCCGAAGCCCGCATCACGTGGGTCATCGGCAAGATAGAAGCCAAGCTGGTGGGCGACCTGCCTGGGGTGGAGTTCATCGTCTTCAATAAAAGTGAAGGGGTTGCGGCCTACCGTAAACTCAGAAAAACACTCGCGGGGCGCCGCTTTGACGCGCTGCTGCACATGCAGGTGGCCTTACGAGCCAACCTTGCCGCCGCAATGGTTCCAGCGACGCTGAAAATAGGTTATGACAAGCCGCGCAGCAAGGACATGCACAGTCTTTTCATAAATCGCAGGATTAACGAGGCGAAGGGGCAACATGTGCGCGACTGCCTGGCCAGCTTCCTCGAGCCCTTGGGTCTGAATGCTGCTCCGCCCTGCTGGGAGATCCCGCTTACCTCCGACGACCGCGCTTTTGCCCAGGCACAGCTAGACAGTAAGGCGCTGAATGTCGTTATCAGCCCGTGCGCCAGCCATGCCCTGCGCAACTGGCCTGCAGAACGATACGCCAGACTGGCTGACTATGCGGTGCAAAGGCACGGTGCAAAAGTCATTCTGGTCGGGAGCACGGCACCGTTCGAAATTGAATATTGCGCTGAGATCGAACAGATGATGACGCAGTCAGCACACAATATCTGCGGCAAGGACACGCTTAAACAGCTCGCAGCGCTGCTTGCAGGAGCTGATCTGCTTGTTGCACCTGACACCGGTCCTGCGCATATTGCCAACGCAATGGGTACAGATGTACTTGGGCTTTATGCAGCCAGCAACCCCCGCCGGTCTGGCCCTTACAATTCCCTTCAGTGGTGCGTTGACCGTTATCCCGAAGCGTTGCAGAAATTCACGGGGAAATCCGCCGACGACGCGCGCTGGGGCGCCAAGGCGGAATTCCCTGGCGCCATGGAGCTGATCACCGTGGAGGAAACCTGCGAGATGCTTGACCGATGGGTCGCAGCCCGTGCGTAAGTCGTCGACAAACGGGCCTGTAACTGCGTGACAATATCCGCACGCAACAGCCGGAGCCCATCGAAAATCGCCGCTATACGGGCATCAATCGACAACGAGCGGCAGCGCCTGGCGAGCCTCCACGGCTGAACGCGATGGGTACGCGCCTAGTGTCCAACTTAGGAACGGGCGGTATAGTCCTGATAGGACTTCTCTTCCACGAACGAGGAACCCAACGCCAGATTGATCTGCTTTTTAACCGCCGCGCGCTTGTCATTGGTGACATAGACGGCCCGGGCGAGTTCAATAAAACGCGGGCCAAAGTCCTGGGCTGCTTCCTGGTCGCGAATATCGTCTTCTATTACCCACAGCTGTTCATTGATCGCTTTCAGCTCCTTGCGGGCGTCACTGATGAGCTCGGGATTGTCGATGGCTTGATCCCAGACGCGGGTCAGCTCGTCGAGTTCCTTGCGCACATTCGCCACCTTCTCGGGATCGCTGATGCGTTCGGCCTTGATCTCAAGGATGGTGATTTTATCCAACACCTCGCCAAATGAGACGGGTACAGTTATTACGTCAGCCATATTCGGGTCCAGCTCCTGGAGTGCGGTGTAGGGCTTCAGCCCGGCTTTCAGGCAGCGAGAACAGCAAAAGGCCCCTTACGGAGCCTCTGAAACCACGTGCTGCGCTGCCAGCCAGCGTTAAGCCTTACTTTACCGGGGTAAGCCATTCGGCGTTCTGCGGGCGCTTGCCCTTTACTGCGTCGAAGTACATACCCTGCAGTTTCTCGGTAACCGGACCACGCTTGCCTTCGCCAATAATCCGGCCGTCCAGCTCGCGGATTGGCAGCACTTCTGCCGCGGTTCCGGTGAAGAATGCTTCATCCGCAATATAGACTTCGTCCCGGGTAATACGACGTTCGCGAACAGGAATGCCCAGCTCGCGGGCAAATTCCAGGATCGATTTGCGCGTGATGCCTTCCAGACAGGAGGTCAGCTCCGGCGTGTGCAGGATGCCGTCACGGAGAATGAAGATGTTCTCCCCGGAACCCTCTGCGACGTAGCCCTCGTTATCGAGCAGCAGTGCTTCTTCGCAACCGCTGGCAATAGCTTCGTTCAGCGCCAGCATGGAATTGATGTAGTTGCCGTTGGCCTTGGCTTTACACATGGTGATGTTGACGTGATGGCGCGTGTAGGACGACGTGCGTACCTTGATGCCTTTCTCGCGCGCTTCCGGCGACATGTACGAAGGCCAGTGCCAGGCCGCCACGATCAGGTGGACCTGCAGGTTGTCCGCGCGGAGGCCCATGCCTTCCGAGCCCAGGAAGGCCATGGGGCGCAGATAGGCTTCATCCAGACCGTTCTCACGGACCGCCTGGATCTGCGCGTCGTTAACCTGTTCTTTGGTGAACGGCATCTTCATGTTGAGAATATGAGCAGAACGGAACAAACGGTCGGTGTGTTCCTGCAAGCGGAAAATCGCTGGCCCTTCGGGAGTCTGGTACGCGCGTACGCCTTCGAAACAGCCCATGCCGTAATGCAGTGTATGGGTCAGCACATGCACCTTGGCATCGCGCCAGGGTACGAGCTCACCATCAAACCAGATCAGACCGTCACGGTCGGCCATGGACATGTTCGATACTCCTCAGAAATAACAGAAATGGTTACAACCCACGGGGCTGCGACTGCCCTCAAGGGCCGGAGCTGGCACGGCTTTACCGAGGCCAGGCCGCCGGGCAATCGCGCATTCTAGCAGGAAGTTCAGGGCGAACGAACACTCCACAGCCCAGGACCCCGACCACAACACCGAATTGTGATCCAGACTGCGCCTCGCAGGGGCGGCAGAGCTCTTCATTTGTTCGCCACCATGATGTGCTGCCACTGGTCTATGACCTCCTGCCGTTCAGTTTCGAAAGCGTCGGCTTCCACCACACTGTTGAGTTTCTGAAGCGCGCGGCGGTGGATGGTTGAGCGCATGGCGATAAAGATCTCGCGCAGCCGCTCGGTCAGGGTGCTATCGAGCACACCACTCTTGCCCAGCTCTTCGAGCTGCCGGATGTTATCGGACCACCGCGTAACGTTGGGGTAGTCGTTTGCCCAGGCCAGTATCAGATACTGAACAAGGAATTCGATGTCAACGATGCCGCCGGGGTCCTGCTTGAGGTGAAACACAGGCGCGGGTTCGCCTGGCTTGACCTTTGTGCCGAGGGTTTCGCGCATTTTGTTGCGCATACTGACAACGTCTTCCCGAAGCTTGCCGCGGTCCCGGGCCTGGCAGAGCACGTCCGTTCGGATGCGCTCAAAGCCCTGCCCTGTGCGCTTACTGCCAGCGACCCACCGGGAACGGGCCAGAGCCTGGTGTTCCCACGTCCAGGCGTTTTCGCGCTGGTAGCGTTCAAAGGCAGCGAGGCTCGTGACCAGCAGCCCGGAGTTACCGGACGGGCGCAATCGCATATCGGCTTCGTACAGCTGGCCCGAAGGCGTCTGGGTGCTGAGTATATGCACTATCCGCTGGCCCAGCCGGGTGAAAAAGACCGCGTTGTCGATGGACTTCTCACCGTCGGTCGCCCCATCGGGGTCGGCGTCATGGAGAAATACCAGATCAAGGTCCGAGGTATACCCCAGCTCAATGCCGCCGAGCTTGCCGTACCCGATCACGGCAAAGTGCGAATCATCCGGATCAGGATCTTTACCGGCGAGCACGGAAGGCTTGCCGTAACGCTCAACCATGGTGCGCCAGGCAATTGTGACGACTTGCTCAAGCACCACTTCTGCGATCCAGGTCAGGTAGTCGCTCACCTTCATCAGGGGCAATGTACCGCGCAGTTCTGACGCCGCCACCCGCAGCACATGCCCTTTCTTGAAATGCCGCAGGCACTCCATCTGCTCTTCGAGGTCTCCTGCAGGTATACGCAACAGCTGCTGACGCAGTTCGTCTTCGATTTCGGCTTTCTTGGGCGGGCTATAGAGACTCTCTGTGTTCAGCAGCTCGTCCAGCAGGAGCGGCGTCTCAGCCAACTGCTCGGCAATCCAGGGACTTTCGCTACAGAGTCGCACCAGTTGCTGGAGCGCGCCGGGGTTTTCGTTAAGCAGCAGCAGGTAAGCCGTTCGCCGCAGCACGGACTCAACCAGGGGAAAGATCCGGTCAAGCGTACGCGCCGGACTATCGACTGCGGTCAGCGCTCGCAGAAGCTCCGGCATGAAATAGTTGAGCCGTTTGAGCGGCGCCGGCTGCATGGTCTCGACTGCACGGTTATGCCGCAGTTCAGCGATTTTCTCAAGCGCCAGCCGGGGATCCTCAAAGCCATGCGTCTGCAAAGCAGCCAGTGCCGCCTGCTCGCCAAGTTCGCCGAGCCAGAGTCCTTGCCACTCTTCATCAGCCGAACCTCCGGCCTCTTCTTCCTCATCGCTGGCGATGATATCGGCGAAGTGCCGGGCAACGGATGCGCGGTGTTTATCCAGAACCTTGAGGTAGGCCTTCCAGTCGGCGAAGCCCATAATGGCAGCCACCCGGGCCCTGTTTTCGGGGTCTGAAGGGAGTTTTTGGGTCTGGCGATCAGCTATACCCTGCAGGGCGTGCTCACTGTTACGGAGGAATATGTAGCCCCGTCGAAGATCATCGACCACGTCTTCCGGCAGGAAATTGTCCTGGCCCAGTGCGTCCAGCACTGCAAGCAATTCGCGCACCTGCAGGCGAAGGTCCCGCCCACCGCGGATCAGCTGAAAAGCCTGGGCGATAAACTCGACCTCGCGAATGCCGCCCGAACCCAGCTTGATATCATCTTCCAGGCCCTTGCGGCGCACCTGGCGGTTGATCATCGCCTTCATCTCTCGCAATGACTCGAACGCGCTGAAGTCGATATAACGCCGGTAAACGAAGGGTCGGAGCGTCTCCATCAGGCGTGCGCCGGCCTTGCGATCGCCCGCAACGATACGCCCCTTGATCAGTGCGTAGCGCTCCCACTCGCGCCCCTGGTCCTGATAGTAAGCTTCCATTGCGGGGAAACTCAGCGCGAGCCCTCCGCTCTGACCGTAGGGCCGCAAGCGCATGTCCACCCGAAAAACAAAGCCATCCGCGGTTTGCTTATCCAGGACGTTAACGAGACGCTGGCCGAGCCGGATAAAGAACTGCTGATTGTCGAGGCGGCGACTGCCTCCCTCGGTTTCCCCTTTAGCCGGGAACGTGAAGATGAGATCAATATCTGACGAGACGTTGAGCTCGTTGGCTCCCAGCTTACCCATACCCAGCACGACAAGGCGCTGCGGGACCGTCTGACCCTTGGCCGACTCTCGGCCCATAGGGCAACCCCATTGGCTGCAGCTATCCTCGTGCAGCCATTTCAGCGCGCCCTCAATGCAGGTGTCGGCCAATTCGGAAACCGATGCGACCGTTTCGTGGTAGTCGGCCCATTTCAGCAGGTCCCGCCAGACAATGTGGAACATCGCCCTTTGTCGAAAAAGGCGCAGCCGCCGCATGAGCGTTTCTTCAGCATCGATACCGCGGGCGTGTTCCTGCCAGCTCGCGGACCAGCTCCCGGGCGTCCAGGCCTGCTTGATCGATCCCTTCTCGAACAGATCCCTGATCGCCGCGCCGCGCGTGCTGAGCTGCTGCAGCAGAAAATCGCTGTAGGTAATCGACCGCAGGAGATCATTATGGTCAGCCTGGGTCTCAGCAGGATGAAAGGCTCGCTCCGGATCGGCTTCCGCCAGGGTTCGCCAGGCTTGTTCTGCAGCTGTGCAAAGCTCACTCGGCAAGCGCTCAATTAGCGCCTGGGGTGGTTGTATCGGTAAACCCATAAGTATGCTGTTCCTGTTCTCGCCAGCAGCACCGGCGGCTGCCCTGCCTTTAATTAACACTGCCACGAGATTACCATAAGCTGGCGCACACCGAAGCGGCGACGCCGCTCCATCCAAGGATCATTTCCTCATGCTCAACCGCAAGAGCAACCTGATGATCGGCGACGGCCATGTCGGCGAACTGCCCGCCAGCCGTGTCGTCAAGGGCCGGATCCGCCGGCTGCTCGCAATCCTGCTCTTCGCGGTCCTGCTCCATATGGGCTTGATGGTCGTGCTTGAAGGCCTGCCCCTGCTGGATGCCGTGTGGCTTTCCTTGACCACCTTGATGACGGTCGGGTACGGAGACATTACGCCCGTAACGCTGGCTGGACGTTTGGCGACAATCCTATTGATCTACGTCGGCGCTATTACCATTGTCGCGCTGATAGTCAGCGACTACGTTGAATTCCGTTTTTATCGCAGAGAGCGCATCCGCACGGGCCAATGGAGATTTCCCATGAAAAATCACATCGTTTTCATCAATGCGCCCCAGGATGGCAGCGTTCAGTATTTCAGCCGCGTGATCAGACAGCTCCGGGCGACTGACGAGTACCGCTCGACGCCCGTCCAGATTCTGACCAGCCGTTTCCCCCAGGGTCTACCCCGGGGACTGTCCGATCTCGGCGTCACCCAATACCAGGGTACGGGGGACAATCCTGAAGATCTGAAGTCAGTCTACGCAGCCGATGCCCGACATATTATTGTGCTGGCCTATGATGAGGCCGATCCGATATCCGACAGCCTGACCTTTGACATCGTCCACCGCCTGAGCGAATTCCAACTTGCCTCTCGCGTCGTGGTGGAGTGCGTGCGCGATGATAACCGTGAACGTTTCGGCCGCCTGAAAGTCGGCTCGGTCCTTCGTCCCGTCAGGACTTACCCCGAAATTCTTGTACGCGCTCTGGTAGCACCGGGCTCCGAGAAAGTGCTGGAAGATCTTTTCAACCAGGAAAACGACCACGCGCACCGATACACCGTCGCGCTCAAAGGCCTGACCTGGTCAGATATCGTCTGTGCGCTCATCCGGGCTGACTACGGTACCGCGCTGGCCTATATATCCGAGGATAGGGAAGTTGTCTGCCACCCGCCAGCCAATGAAGAAGTGACCGGCATTGGCTTGATCGTTTTGGTAAGAACCGGCACACCCCCGACCGACGCGGACATGGAGCAGGCACTGGAACTTTACCGCGGGTTTATTCGCAAATGGCACGGCACGGAAGAAAAAGCACCCATAGCTGAGATTTCTCGTTAAGACCGGAGTTTTATAGAGCAAAGGGTGAATCGGCTTGTAACGCCCACAGCTCGCTCGTAGGGTGCCGCATCGCGCACCAGGCCAACTGCAACACAGTTTGGTCCAGCCGATCCGGCACACTTGGTGGGCGGTGCCCACCCTACAACGCCAGCGGCTGCGATTGGGCGTCTCTTTGCCTTTCCTATCCACGGGCCAGCGCAAGCTGACACTGACCCAGAACCGGTTCAGCCAAAAGCTGGGCCCGCACATTCTCAGGAGTGCCGGCGACCAAGCCGGAGAGGAATGTTTCCAGCCGCCGCCACCGCTGGGGGTCAAGCAGGCTCTGCATATCTGTATCTTCGCGCACACGCGCCAGTGATTCTGTTGCACAGGACAAAAACTCTGCCCTGCCGGTCAGCCAAAAATAGCCCAGGGCTCGAAACCAGACATCCAGGGGCGGCTCGTCCTTAACCACAGCCGTGGACGGTTGATAGAGCCCAGCCAACCAGTAACCCTGCTCGGCCTTGCTCACCGGGTTCAGAAAAACCGCGCATTTCTCACTAAGGGACTGGGCCTGCTCCATTAACCTTAGAGCGCTGCCGCCTTTGAGCTCCAGTTCCACTTCAAACAGGGGTGCTTGCTGCACGCCAGCCCTGACAGCCCCGCGGTCCAAAGCCACTTCGACCTCATCGTTGCCGTCGCGCCAGAGCCAGGTTTTACGCTCAAAATCCGTCGAAAACACGGGTTGCAGTGCTCCCTGCTCAGCGATTCTGGCGATCGGGGAACTGCCCAGAGCCTCGAAATCGAGCGCCAGGCCCCTAACCGGCCAGTCCCACTCCTGGCGATCATGAACGCCGCGGGCAGTCGCGCCCTTGGTTTTGAGAGTCTGCGTCCACGACCCATCGGCCTGGCGGATCCGGAGGGCGATTCGCTGCTGATTCAGTAGGCCGTCAGCGGTATCAAAGTAGGTGTTCCTGAGCGTATCGGTGGCTACCGGCGCTGCTGCAGACAGGGCAAGCCACCCTTCGATAGCGGTCCAGTTTTGGCCCAGCACACTCAACTTAACTTCCTGCTCGCGCGCCATCTCTTCTCCTCTCTGCACTTTAAACCGACCAATAAAAAACCGCCGCCCCGAGGGGCAGCGGTTTCTCTTCAGACTACGTCTGTTCTGGGCCGAAGCCTCAGATTAGAAGTAGTAGACACCACCGACAGCGACATCTTGCGCACCGTCTGAGCCAGTGCCGGCGAAGTCATCGTCGCCCGTTCCGTAGTAGCCTTCAACATACAGGTACATGTTGCTGGACAGGTTGTGCAGCGCCTGAACCGTCAGGACGGTTCCATCGACTTCGTCAGCTTCGTCATAGCTGATCTGCTCTACAGCAGCAGCGAAAACGTTGGGCCCCATGCTGTATGCAGCAAAAACGCCATATGAGTCGTAAAAGTCGCCACGAGTCTGATATTGACCGGTGATACGCAGGTCATCCAGGTCGTAGCTGGCACGCAGGCCGTAGGTATTCTCATTGCTGTTCGACGGCACAGACTTGGAGTACGTGGTGTTACCGTCGTTCGAGTCCATCGCCACAGCCAGCTCAAGGGCATCTATTTCGTAGGTCGCGGCGATCTGGTAGGGGTAGCTCTTTTCGCCGCCGGTGCGGGCGTCGCCGTCACCGTTGAACTGTACTGCTGCGTGCAACTTCAAACCGCTGAATGAAGGGGTCATGTACTGGATCAGGTCGCCTTCACCTGTCTCGTAAGAACCACCGATATTCATAGCAGCGTATTCGAAGTAGTTGGCAATTTCGTCAATCGCACGCTCATAGGTGGAGTCATCGGAACCCACCCACAGCTGACCGAATTGATCTCCCCTGACACCAATATAAGCTTCGTCAAACGCGTTCAGGCCATCATTGTCGGCTTTGTCGTCGGCATTAAATTCCAGCTCAGCTTTGAAAAAACCTTCCAGTCCCGAGGTGATCTGGTGGCTGTGCTTTACACCGATGGTTGAACCGTTGTCGTAATGACCGATCGATGAGCTACCGTCCTCAACATTCTGGTGTACAACTGCGAACTGAATGTTGCCGTAAACTTCGGGCATCGAGTCGATGCGTGCCGCCAGTTCATCCGCGCGGCTGTCAGCGCTCGGAGCTGTGCCGGAGGTCTGTGCCATTACAGAACCGGAAAAAGCGACAGCAGCGATGGCCGTAGCGAGTAGAGTCTTTTTCATTTTTACGTCTTCCTTCTTTGAGTTAGCTCAGGTTTGGCCGCGGGTTCAACCCGTTGTTTTTCTTTATCGAACGCACAAGTGAGTCCAATCGGTTGGAAATATGTCACAAGTATTACTATTTGCAAAGGTTACTGGAGCTGAATGATGGATCAGCAATTCATGCCATGGCCATCTTCAGGTTTCACCAGGCGATAGCATCAAACTATCGCCAACCTTTTATCAATCAGTTACGCCCGCTAGTTAAAGTTTTTAATGATAAGTACGTTTTAATACAGGATTCGGAGTATTGCAAATCAGACAGGTGATTTTTTGTAACTGTCATTCCAACTTTGCTGAAGCCGGAGCAATCAATAGTCGCGCCGAAATACTTATTTCTTAAGCAACTCAGATAGTTGGCTACAACCAGCCCATTATTAACTTTCCGACAACGTTCCACCCTAGTGCACGTTAGCACAACCTCGGCGCATAGCTACTTGACGTTGGTCTAAAGCGTTGGCCCCTGTGGGCTTCGGCTCAGCCCGGCCCTGCACCAAAAAGTCGCAGGACAGTGCTGAAGCAGTCCTATCAAGTTGGCGCTGATTAAATCAGGCTTACATTACAGAGCGGTTACAAAGAAGGCGATGTGGTTTGCGGTGCCGTGGCGGGGCGAAAACTTAGCTTTCAAGCAGGAAGGTCACGGGGCCGTTATTTACGAGTGAGACCTGCATGTCAGCACCGAACTGGCCACTTTGAAGGCGTGCGGGTGGGAGCACCTGGCCGGCCGACTGCAGGAAGTCTTGAAACAGGCGCTCGCTAGTGGCCGGGTCGGCGGCAGGGCTGAAACTTGGCCGTCGGCCACGCCGGGTGTCTGCAGCGAGCGTAAACTGAGGCACGACCAGGAGCGCGCCTTCACAGTCCTGAACACTGAGGTTCATTCGCCCAGACTCATCGGCGAACAAGCGGTAGCAAAGGATGCGGTTTAGCAGTGTATCAACCTGCGCTTTGGCGTCGTCTCGCTCGACGCCCAGAAAAACCAGCAACCCAGGGCCAATGGCAGCAATACGCTTACCTGCGACTTCGACGCTTGCAGAACTGACCCGTTGCAGAAGCCCCTTCATTGGACTGGCACCAGCAGCATCTCATGCGGCAGTGAAGATCCAGTCACGACAATGAGAACTCTGGCCCGAAACGTTCGCTCATGGTGTCTGCCGCACGGACGAGGGCATCGACAATGCCCGGCTCGCTCGCTGCATGACCGGCCTCGCGGATAATGATCAGTTCAGCCCCGGGCCAGGCTTCGTAGAGCGCGACCGCGTTGTCCAGAGGGCAAACCATGTCGTATCGGCCGTGGACAATGATCCCAGGAATATCCTGTAGCCGATGCGCCTGCGCAACAATCTGATTCGGTTCCAGAAAAGCCTGATTCATAAAGTAGTGGCACTCGATCCGCGCCAGGGAAATGGCAGTATGCGGATGCCCGAAACGTTCGACCACTTTGGGATTCGGCTGCAGGGTGGCGCACCGCCCTTCCCAGATGGACCACGCCTTGGCGGCCTGAATCTGTTCCAGCTCATTTTCACTGGTCAGTCGGCGGTGATACGCCGCCATGAGATCACCGCGCTCATCGGCAGGTATGGGCGCAATGAAGTCTTCCCAGTAGTCGGGGAAAACGCGGCTGGCGCCGTCCTGGTAGAACCAGTGGAAGTCCTCTGGTCGGCATAGAAAAATGCCCCGGAGGATCAATCCCAGCGTGCGCTCGGGGTATTCCTGAGCATAGACCAGGCTCAGGGTCGAGCCCCAACTGCCACCGAACAGAAGCCAGCGGTCAATGCCCAGCAACTGTCTTATGCTTTCCATGTCTGCGATAAGATGCTGGGTTGTATTGGCCGCCAGCGACGCCAGCGGCGTGGACCGCCCGGCTCCACGCTGGTCAAAGAGAATGATGTGGTATCGTTCCGCATCGAAAAAGCGGCGGTGGTAATCTTCACACCCGCTGCCCGGGCCGCCGTGGACAAAGAGCACGGGAATACCGTCGGGATTACCGGCCTCTTCTATATGGATTTCATGGCCATCCCCAACATCCAGCCGGTGGGTCGCAAAACAGTTTATCTCTGGAAATAGCGTTAGCACGGCGGTATGAATCCTTGTCGTTGCGGCCTCTCCGCACTCTAATGGAATCTATAAGACGTTGAAAGCCCCGGCCCGAAGCGTCCCTTTTCAAACAGAAAACCCGCCGTGATCGAAGATCAGGGCGGGTTTAGCAGAAACACTTCTTGCTACCAGTCAGGGCCTTTGAATATCAGCCCTTATTGGCGCGCTTACGCAGATTTTCCGTGAGGAGCTTTTTACGCACGCGAATGTGGGCTGGCGTTACCTCGACCAGCTCGTCATCGTCGATAAACTCCAGAGCCTGCTCCAGCGTCATGCGAATGGCCGGGGTGAGCACGATGTTCTCATCCGTACCGGAGGCCCGCACGTTGGTCAGCTGCTTGCCTTTTGTAGCGTTGACAACCAGATCGTTGTCCCGGTTGTGGATACCGATGATCATACCTTCGTAGATCTCGGTGCCCGGCGTGATCATCAGGCGGCCGCGCTCCTGCAGTGTAAAGAGGGAATAGCCCAGCGCCTTGCCATTGACCATGGACACCAGAACACCGTTCTTGCGGTGCTCGATGGCGCCGCCCTTAACGGGTCCCCAATGGTCAAAGATGTGGGTCAGTATCCCGGAGCCGGACGTCATGGTCAGGAAGGTTGACCGGAAGCCGATCAGCCCCCGTGCCGGCATGATGAAGTCCATACGCACCCGGCCACGACCGTCCGGCACCATGTTCTTGATCTCAGCACGGCGGTAACCCATTTCTTCCATCAGTGCGCCCTGGTGCTGCTCTTCAACGTCCGCAACCACCATCTCGTACGGCTCTTCTTTCTCGCCGTTGACTTCCCGGGTCACGACCTCGGGACGAGACACGCCCAGCTCGAAACCTTCCCGGCGCATGTTCTCGATCAGTACCGACAGGTGCAGCTCACCGCGACCGGAGACCACAAACTTCTCGGCTGATTCGCCCTGCTCCACGCGCAACGCAACATTGTGCAGGAGCTCCTGATCGAGCCTCTCGCGGATATTGCGACTGGTGACAAACTTGCCATCCCGGCCAGCGAACGGCGAGTCGTTGACCTGGAATGTCATGGTCACGGTCGGCTCGTCGACGGTCAAAGGGGGCATAGCCTCAGGCGTGTCAGGGGCGCAGATTGTATCTGAGATAAAGAGCTCATCAATACCGGTGATGCAGACGATGTCGCCGGCGCTGGCCTCCGGTACGGAAACGCGGTCGAGCCCGTTATAGCCCTTTATTTCCAGTATCCTGCCGTTGCGCTTGTTACCGTCCCGGTCGACGATAGCGACAGGCTTGCCTGCAATCATCTTGCCGCGCTTGATTCGGCCGATTCCGATAACCCCGACGTAAGGGTCATAATCGAGGGAAGAAACCTGCATCTGCAGCGGACCTTCGCGGTCAACATTGGGTACGGGCACATTGTCGACGATCATCTGGAACAGTGGCGTCATGTCTTCCGCCATTTCGTTCACGTCCATGCCTGCAATGCCGTTGAGGGCCGACGCATAGATGACCGGGAAATCCAGTTGCTCCTCGGTTGCACCCAGAGAGTCGAACAGGTCGAAAACCTCGCCGATCACCCAGTCCGGACGAGCACCGGGACGGTCGACCTTGTTCACCACGAGGATCGGCCGAAGACCGCTGTCGAACGCTTTCTGGGTTACAAAGCGCGTCTGCGGCATGGGGCCGTCGACGGCGTCCACCAGCAGCAGAACCGAGTCAACCATTGACATGACCCGCTCCACCTCGCCACCAAAATCGGCGTGGCCCGGGGTGTCGACAATATTGATACGGTAGTCGTTCCAACTGATCGCCGTATTTTTCGCCAGGATCGTAATGCCGCGTTCCTTCTCCTGATCGTTTGAGTCCATGACGCGCTCGGTCCCGGAAGACTTACGGTCAAGGGTGCCGGATTGCTGGAGAAGTTTGTCAACCAGGGTCGTCTTGCCATGGTCAACGTGGGCGATAATGGCGATATTACGGAGTTTCTCAATCACAGAAAGGTCCTGAAACACGGTGGTCCGGCCCGTAGAAGCACTGGCCGGAAGAAAAAGGAGGCGCAGTATACCTTATTAGGAAACCCGTAGATAAGCTTAATTTATGTACTGCAAAGCGCGCCTGGCCGGGCCCACCAGAAACGAAGCAAACCCATGAGACCGCCCCAAACTTGTGCGCCATGACTTTTTTATGCACCATTTTAGAGCAATACAAGCCATCCTTGCGTGCCGTACAAATAGCAAACCAGTGAATCATCAGCAGTTTGCACCAGCCCGTGCTGAGTTCAGGTATTTGGCAAGCTACTTGCACCGAGAAAGCGCAAGCCGATCCGGGAAGTCCTCGGGCCTATGCCCGGAAAAATCTGCGCGCAGCTACGAATGGCTTTTGATATGCTGCCGTAATTCTTGGCGCCCAGTCCCTGACTGAGGCCCGATAACGAATTGTGGATTGCCTGGACCTGCAGCTAGCTGTAAGCCGGTGCAACCGGCCTTAAATGACCATGCCAACGGGGTAAAACATGTCTAAGACTCTGGACCTGATTAAAGAACACGAAGTCAAGTGGGTTGACCTGCGCTTCACTGACAGTCGCGGTAAAGAACAACACGTCACCATTCCTCACCACGAAATCGATGACGAATTTTTCGCCGACGGCAAGATGTTCGACGGTTCTTCAATTTCCGGCTGGAAAGGCATCAACGAATCCGACATGATCCTGATGCCCGATGACAGCACCTCTGTTATCGACCCTTTCACCGAAGAAACAACCCTTAATATCACCTGTGACATCGTCGAGCCGTCGACCATGCAGGGTTACGAGCGTGATCCACGCTCCGTGGCACGTCGCGCGGAAGAGTACCTCAAGTCTACCGGCATCGCTGACAGCGCCCTGTTTGGCCCGGAACCCGAATTCTTCGTATTTGACTCGGTCAAGTGGGATATCGGTATCAGCGGCGCGCGCCACGAAATCTACTCAGAAGAAGCATCCTGGGTATCTGGCGAAGACTTCGAGCGCAACAACATCGGTCACCGTCCAGGTGTCAAAGGCGGCTACTTCCCCGTACCACCGGTTGACTCCCTGCACGACCTCCGCGGCGCGATGTGTGCGGCTATGGAGTCCATGGGCCTGGTTATCGAAGTACACCACCACGAAGTGGGTACTGCGGGGCAGTGTGAGATCGGCGTTGGCGCCAACACCCTGGTCAAGAAGGCTGATGAAGTCCAGATTCTGAAGTACTGTGTACATAACGTGGCTCATGCCTACGGCAAGACAGCGACATTCATGCCCAAGCCCATCGTTGGCGACAACGGTTCCGGCATGCACGTGCACATGTCCCTGCAGAAAGACGGAAAGAATATTTTCGCCGGTGACGGCTATGCTGGCCTGAGCGAGATCGCCCTGTATTACATCGGCGGTATCATCAAGCACGCCAAGACGCTGAACGCGTTCACCAACGCTTCTACCAACTCCTACAAGCGTCTGGTACCTGGTTTCGAAGCACCGGTCATGCTGGCTTACTCTGCTCGCAACCGTTCCGCGTCAATCCGTATCCCCTACGTGTCGAGCCCGAAGGGCCGTCGTGTCGAGGTACGATTCCCCGATGCGTCCTCTAACCCTTACCTGGCGTTCGCGGCCATGATGATGGCTGGCCTCGACGGCATCCAGAACAAGATCCACCCTGGCGATGCCATGGACAAGGATCTGTACGACCTGCCGAAAGAAGAAGCCAAAAACATCCCGACCGTGGCTGAAACCCTGCAGGAAGCGATCGAGCGTCTGGAAGCGGACCATGAGTTCCTGACCCGCGGTGGTGTTTTCACCGAGGACATGATCGGCGGCTACATTGACCTCAAGCGCACCGAGATCGAGCGCCTGAACATGACCACACACCCGGTTGAGTTCGAGTTGTACTACAGCTGCTAAAGAAACTGCGGCTGGGAATACAGCTGCTGCGTCTCAGTTGTCGCCTGGTCACATTCTGACGTCCCCGGCAACGTTCAAGCCCCGCTCTCATGCGGGGCTTTTTCGTCTCTGGCGTACACGCTGGTTGCATTCGCACTCAACTCTTACAATACTCAGGATGCGAATAAACGCGCCCAAGGAGTTTCCATGCGCCTGGTCATCCTGTTCCTTCTGTCTGCCCTGGTGTCCTCTGCCCTGTTCTCCTCTGCCGTGACGGCGGAAGTGTTCCGGTACAAGGACAAAAACGGCAACGTCGTGTTTACCGATGAGCCCCCGGCTGGAATGGAAAAGGCGGAGAAAATCGAGGTACGTGAAGTGCCGACGATTGAAATGCCCCGGGGACGATTGACGGAAGAAAACCTTCAGCAAGCAGCTGACGCTGTCCGGCAAGACGCGGAACCGCGGAGCAGCTACAACCTTGTCGAGTTTAATGAGCCCCAGAACGAGTCCGCTTTCTGGAGTGGTAGTGGCAACATCGTCATGAGCGTAGCGGCCAGTCCCCAACTCGACGAAAGCCACCGCTTTGAGGTGCTTCTGGATGGCCAATCCCTCGGGACTAACCAGTCGGGCCGCTTTGAGGTCAACCACATAGACAGGGGCACACATACTGCTACCGTGCGCGTTCTCGCTCGTGATGGGGACGTTGTCGAAACAGGCGAATCCATAACCTTCACTGTCCATAGACCTTCCGTGCTGAACTAGCTTTTCCTTGCGCGCCGGTGCAAGCCGAGCTACGACCCCTAGCGCGCTTCCCTCCTTGTTATTTCTGACGCAGAACCCCTGATGCACTACTATGGTGCAAGCGCCCCCTTTGAGTGACGCCAGCGACCCAGTATGGCGCGGCTAGCGCTCAGCCCGTCACCGCATGCGCTGCAGGCCCCGCCGCTGGCGCTGCAAACAGGGACCTTATGAGCACATGTCAGAAAAAACAGCCCGTGCTTTCAATTGGTTCAGTTTTTGCAAAACAATCTGCACTGGTGGCTGTCCATTGGTGCTGCCGCTGGCCCAGCCCTGCAATTGCCTCCTTCGCGGGTCGCGTGCGGGCTGAGTAGCGTGCAGGTTCAGGCAAGGCACTCCAGGATGAGTCTCCTCCATACATGAGGCATTGATGAAGCGAGCTCCCTTTTTTAAACGAATGCTCGAGAACCTCTCGACCGCTGTCCTCCTGCTGGACCGGAGGCTGCGGGTAATCTATATCAATCCCGCCGCTGAAATGCTGTTTGAAGTCAGCGGCAAGCGGATCCAGGATGCGCCCGTAACCGACCTCTTTATCGAGACTGATGAGGCGCTTCAGACACTGCAGGAAAGCGTCGTCAGTGGGCATCCCTTCACCCGCCGCGAGGCGGAGTTCATGCTCTCGAGCGGCACCCGTGTCAGAGCGGACTACTCGATCTCGCCTTTTCCTGACGACGCCGCTGCGCTGCTGATGGAGATTCAACCCCGCGACCGCCTGCTGCGTATAACCCGCGAAGAGGAACTGCTGCACCAGCAAGAGACTACCCGCATCCTGGTCCGTGGCATGGCTCATGAGATCAAGAACCCCCTCGGCGGGATACGGGGTGCTGCTCAACTGCTGGACCGGGAACTGGACTCCCAGGGCCTCAAGGACTATACCCGGGTCATCATCGAGGAAGCGGACCGTCTGCGGGCACTGGTAGACCGGATGCTCGGCCCCAACAAGGCGCCGCAGATGGCAAGCGCGAATATTCACGAAGTGCTGGAGCGCGTCCGCACCCTGCTCGAAGCAGAGAGTAAAGGCACGGTGCAGTTCGCCCGGGATTACGACGTCTCGCTACCCGAGTTTCTAGGCGATAAAGCCCAGCTTATCCAGGCGTTCCTCAATGTTGCGCGCAACGCGCTTGAAGCTTTGGCCCATCAGAAGCCGCCGGCACATGAGCCGCGTATTCTGTTTCGCACCCGAGCGCTGAGGCAGTTCACCATTGGCCAGAACCGGCACCGTCTTGTTGTCCGGGTAGATATCATCGACAACGGCCCGGGAATTCCTGCGGATCTTCTCCAGAACGTCTTTTACCCCATGATCAGCGGGCGCGCCAACGGCACCGGCCTGGGGCTGGCAATCACCCAAAGCATTATTGGTCAGCACCACGGCCTGGTGGAGTGCGAAAGCAGCCCGGGACGTACAAACTTTATAATCTTCATTCCTCTGGAGCCACCGGCATGACCGAAACCGCCAACGTCTGGATCATTGATGATGACCGCAGCATCCGCTGGGTGCTGGACCGTGCCCTGAGCCAGGCACAGATGAATCCCCGGGCTTTCGAGAACGGCGATGATGTCATGCGCCACCTCGAACATGAGCGACCTGACGCCATCATCAGCGATATCCGGATGCCCGGTATTGATGGCATCGAATTGTTATCGCAGATCGTCGAGCGACACCCAGGGCTGCCAGTCATAATCATGACAGCTCATTCGGATCTGGAGAGTGCGGTATCGTCGTACCAGACCGGTGCCTTTGAGTACCTGCCCAAGCCCTTCGATGTTGATGATGCCGTCAGCCTGGTCAAGCGAGCGGTCGCCCACAGCCATGAGCAGCGCGCCCACCACGAGCCCGCCAAGGGCGAGCGTGCTGACACGACAGAGATTATCGGCGAAGCACCGGCCATGCAGGAGGTCTTCCGCGCCATTGGTCGCCTATCGCATTCGAATATAACCGTGCTGATCAACGGCGAAAGCGGCACCGGCAAAGAGCTTGTAGCCCGGGCCCTGCACAACCATAGCCCCCGGGCAAAATCGGCATTTATTGCCCTGAACATGGCGGCGATTCCCAAAGACCTGATCGAGTCCGAGCTGTTCGGCCACGAGAAGGGCGCCTTTACCGGCGCGGGCGCTCTAAGACAGGGTCGGTTCGAGCAAGCCAATGGCGGCACGTTGTTTCTCGATGAGATTGGCGACATGCCGGCGGACACCCAAACCCGGCTGCTGCGGGTTTTGGCAGACAGCGAGTTCTACCGTGTAGGTGGGACCACAGCGATACGGGCGGACGTTCGTATCATAGCGGCGACTCACCAGAACCTGGAGAAGCTGGTTGAAGCCGGCTCTTTCCGCGAGGATCTGTTTCACCGGCTCAACGTCATTCGTGTGCACCTGCCGAAACTGGCCGAACGTCGGGAGGATATTCCCCGCCTGATGCAGTACTTCCTCAAGGCGGCTGCCAAGGAGTTATCGGTTGAGCCCAAAGTGCTGCGCCCCGACACCGAAGAGTACCTGAGCACCCTGCCCTGGCCCGGTAACGTGCGGCAGTTGGAGAACACCTGCCGTTGGCTGACAGTCATGGCCAGCGGACGCGAAATCCATATCTCCGACCTGCCGCCCGAACTCATGGCCCAGGATGAGGCGCCGGTAACGGGCCAGACCTGGCAGGAAGGCTTACGGAATTGGGCGGAGCTGGAGTTGAAACGAGGCAAGCAGGGCATTCTCGATACGGCAATACCCGAGTTCGAGCGGGTCATGATCGAGACTGCGCTCAAACACACCGGTGGACGGCGCAGAGATGGCGCGCAGTTACTCGGATGGGGTAGAAATACACTGACTCGAAAGATCAAGGAGCTGGATATGGAGAGTGCCGCTGCAGAAGATCTGGAGGATTAGAACAGACGGCCTTCTCAGGAGTCAGGGACGCGAAGCCCGGTTCCTGGCTTCCCGGTACGTCATGGCAAGCCGCCCTGCCGCGGTTCAGCTCATCACCTTGAACATAAGCTGCAGTCGGCGCCAAGGGTTGGCCTAAGGGGCTTCACGCCAGTAGAGGATGCGGTCGTGACCACGGTGTACGCCGAAGGTAGCCAGGCCTTGGGGGTTGTCCAGTACACCGTCTCCATCCCAGTCGTCCTGCAGCCAGACGGGCACAGTCCAGGTTGCCGTGTCCGTGCCCTGGGTCCCAGCGGGGACGAGGGCCAGGCCGCTGCCCACACCCGCCGTGACAAACCCGGAACCGGGGTTCATGGAACCATGGCTGCCGCTGTAAGCAATGTCAGTAGTTGCCCAGGCGGTACAGTCATCGACACTGTTGGTCACAAACCGATTCCCGTCCCAGTACTGGGTCTGGAATGGCATCAGCAGCTCATCAATATTCTCGGGCCCGGATACGTTTTCGAGATAGAGTCGGCCGAAACCCAACAGGAAGTCACTGCCAGGGCTTATATCGGGTAGTGGCAGAGACGGGGCGACGCCGTCAGCGTCACTGAACGGTTCCAGCCCAAATGTCAGCTGAGGCTCAAACGGGGCCACTTTCGCGGTATTCAGTTTGGTGAAGACCAGCTCATCCATGATCGAGAAGTTGAAGCTCATTGTGCCCGGTGTAAGCAGCTCAAGGCTCTCTGCCCCTGCCTCGTGGGTAACCGCCAGATTGCCCGAACCGTCGGTAAGAGCCTGGGCGTTGTCGCTGTCAGGCCATAGGCGAGTGATGTCATTAACGCTCAGTTTCTGAAAGTCGTCGATGTAGTTCAGCGTGGGAGTGCCGGCACGGTTTCGAGCCGTAATCCAGATTTCCGGCAGCAGAGACCACTGAATAGGCTGGCCGATATAAGTGAATGCAGTGCCTGCGTCGCAGAAGGCTTCTAACTCACCGGCGTCAGGTACAGTGACAAGGAAGTTCGCGGGAGTGAAACGCCCGATTGCGGCGCTCTCAGCCGCCGGTAAACCGCGCCCCAGGTATGTTTCGCCCGCGTTCGTCCGGAAGCGGAAGACCCCTACCTCGCTAACCGCCTGGTCGAGAATGCTCGTGCCTGCACCGGCGCTTGTGAAAGCCGCGCTGGCCACGGCCAGCGTCCCGGCAGAGCCGCCGGCGGGCGCTACCAGAGTGTGGCCGAGGGTCAGCCCGGTGTGGCGAAAATTGGTCGTGGTGGGGTTGCCAGCACAAAATTCCGCACCAGTCTCGCCGTCCGCCTGCCAGGCCACCGCACGCGCTCTCAGCTCAAACGGCTCGCCGGCTTCCGCCAGGACGGTACAGTCCGCCAGCGCCGTGGTGCTGCAGCTTGAGCGCGGATCGGGCGCTTCAATACAAAAGCCGGCGGGAGTGCTGATAAAACTGTCGTAGCCGAGCATCACCAGCCCTTCATCCCCGCGACTTGAGTCGCCGCGGTAAACTGAAACAAGCTGAACCTGGCCGGCTTCGGGGTAATTAACTGCCACTGAGGCTTGTCCTTGGGCGTCAAACACGAGGTCAATGTCAGTGGCGCCGCCGATCCCAACCCCGGTTGTCTCACCGTTCACTGCGATACCCGGCGTTGCCGTAAGGTCAACACCAGCAGGATTCTCATGTATCGTCCAGAAGCTGACCGGTTGCGTAACGTTGGAGAACGCGGGTACGCAGGCCGACGTCGCGGGATCGGTTGCAATCGCACTGATCTTGAACGCTGCAGAGTCTTTGGCGGCAACCACATCGGGCACTGAATATTCGAGTTTCGAGTTATGAAACTCCAGGGTACAGGCGGCGGTCGAGGCCGAGCCGCCGCCGGCCCGGCAGAGGGTCTGCAGGTTGCCGGCCTGGGGCGAGGAAGACGTGACACCCAATGTCAGAAACCCAGCGCTCGCCTTTCTTAGCGGCACGGTCGCCTGCCCGCCTGAGAAAGCGACGGTACTACCCCCGACCCAGCCACCGGGGGAGAGCGCAACCGTTACTGCATCATTGAAGGTCGTTGAACAAGCTGCGTCTGAACAGGCGCGCACCGTTATCGGCTCAGCGCGACAGGTCAGGCCACTGCCGGAGTGGCTGAGTTCAAAGTGATGGATGTCAGGCCTTACGTAGGTAATTCGCACCCGGCCGTTTCCGCCCCGGCCACCGCCTAGCGTGGAGCCCCCGCCACCGCCACCGCCTGGCGAATAGCCGGGCTCCCCGGCGCCGCCGAACAGGATCAGGAACGTGCCTGCCCCGGTGCCACCGTTCCCACCACCAGCCGGAGCGGTTCCGCCGTACTCATAAGAGCCGTTCGTGCCGTTTGAGGCAATACCAGCCGAAGATCCTGCGCCGCCGCCATAGGCCAACAGCCCAAACAGGCCCGGGCTGCCCGAAGTGCCGTTACCACCGCTGTAGCGAATGCTGCCTATGCTGTCAGCCGCAGCCCCACCGCTTGCACCGGTCCGCCTGTTCGTACTGTTGCCGCCTTTGGCCATCAGCATGGTGGCGCTGCTGAACCAGCTGTCTTCACCAGGAGAGTTACTGACGCTGCCGCCCCCCACTCTCAGGCTGAACACCGCCCCGGCAGAGACGTTAAAGTCCGAGCGCGCGTAGGCACCACCGCCACCTCCGCCCCCGTAAAAACCGTCACCACGACCTCCGCCGCCCCAGACCTCCACGGTTAGCTGGGAAACAAACGCAGGTGCGGTAAATGAATGGGTACCCGGGGTGGTGTAGGTTCTGACCTGCGTGTCAGCTTCCACAACGAGCGAAAGGCTTGCAGCCAGGAGAAGCCAGAACATACGGTGACGGAGCCCTTGCTGCCTCATTGTACCCGCACCTCCACGGTCCGCTCGGCATAATCTGCACCTGAGCCGCACTGCCCCTGGCTAGTCAGCGTGTAGACCGTCTCGAGCGCACTGTCGCCTTTGATATCCGCCTGTAAAGCTTCGCAACTGAGACTCGCTGTACAGCGTGCCAACCCGCCTGCAGCGAATGTCGTTGTCGCCGGGAAAGTGCCGCAGCTTTCATCCTGCAGCACGCGGGCCACGCCGACCTGAGCGCCGCTTTCCGCCGCAAAGAAAGCACGTTGGGACTGAACCTGGTAGCCGATGGACAAGCTTGAGCTTTCCTGAAGTTGGGTCATTCCCACGACTATCAGCGCCAGAGCCGTAACAACGAAAATGGCCACGGGAAGACCCGCGCCCTGCTGGCGGTGAGGAGAGCGGTCAGGGTACATTGCGAACCTGTACCTCCTGACTGACAGAGAATTTTTCGCCTGTGGCGACATCCGCCAGGGTGAAGTCAAAAGCGACTACCGCGTTTCGCTTGAGCGTCGCGGGGGTTACCCGAAAGGCCACGGAGCTGGCTTCAAGTCCGGCGGCGACCACTTCCCGACCAGGCATAGCTGTCGGCAGGCTGTCTCCGAGCCCGGGTTGAAGGCCATAATTCTTGTAGCGGTAGAGGTATTGTCCAGACTGGCAGAGCGTCACCGGGTCGGTCACAAGGTAAAATCTCTGGTTTGGCGATCGGGTGTTGAAGCGGTGAGTCAGGCCTGAGTCAAACGTCACCGGGACCAAAGGCGAACCCGCTGCCACTGACGCCGGGGGGGAGAGCGGCCCGGGATTGGCGTAGTTGTACAGGTCCCGTCCATAGCCGTAGATCGCGACTCTGCCTGAGGCACTGCTGCCGCCCGGCAGGGCCACAGCCTGAAATGAGGCGGGAGACGCAGCTGTTGGCAGGCCTTCATAGGTCGACGCCGCGACAATAGGCATCCATTCGATACAGGCGCCATTGGCCCTGAGGGAGTTTGGCAGGGCTTCGCGCAGCTCCCGGGTCAGCCGCTCACTGATCACTATTCCCGCGAGGGCACGTTGTTGCCTCGCGCCGGTATCGATGACGCCACGTGCTGCCTGGCCAATAAAAGTCACAGAGACCGTGGCTACAATGGACATCAGCATGATGACCATAACCAGTTCGACAAGCGTAAAACCCCGCGCCCGGTCCATCAGAAGTTCACCCGGTAAGCCGTAAAGACCAGCGTCTGCCCGTTCGGTGTGGAGATCGACAAATCCACCCGCTTGGCCTCAGAAGCGGCCAGTCCCAGATCAGCCCCGGCGCAACTTACCGATATGCTGACGCTGAAGCCCTGGTAACGGGAAAGCACGCCTTCAGCATTAGCCGGCGGGCTAACGTCGGGATTGTGATAGTCGTCTACGTCATCGAAGCTGGCACGGTCTTCGCCGTTCGGGCCGATTGAGCAGCTTCCACTGTATTTTGGCGTTCCTCCCTGCGGGGTAGCGTCGTCGTACTTTTTCGCGAGGATCTCGTCCATGTACAGCTGGGCCAACTCAACAGCCTGTGACTGAATCAACGGATCTGCACTGCGTTGACTGGCCAGCGAAAAGGCGCCCACCACACCGGCAATAGCGATACCGATGATCATGATGGTCATGACCAGTTCAATCAGCGTCGTGCCATGCTGGTGGCGCGGTGTCGCCCTTGGGTTTGTCACGGCTGACAGGTTCCCGGGTACACGGCACCGAGAGAGCTAAGGCATATCGGATAGTTGCTTTGCCCGCTGACGGTAAATTGGGTGTTGCCCCCACCTGCTGGCGCGCCTGATGGGTTGAACGTCAGGGTATGGGGCAGGCCTCCAGCGACCGCGAGGCTCGCTCCTTCTCGGGCAATCTCGAAAACGCGGGGGTGACCCGTGGCAGCGCCTACGGTAAAACGGAAAACATCATTCGTTTCAGCAATGGTCAGGGTATTGGCAGGATTTCCGGCCAGCGCCGCCTGCTGGGCAAGGGTCGTGGCAGAGGCGAGTTGTTGGGCTGCAAGAAGCGGGCTGAATGCCGATCGTCCGGTGAAGAGACCAACACCGAGAGCGGCGGTAACACCGACCAGGATCATTACCATGACGAGCTCTATCAGCGTAAAGCCCGCCATGACGCGGTGCTTGAGAGGTCGATGCGTCATGAGCCTCCCGGATCAGGTTTGGTTTCTCTATGAAAACCGCCCTCAGAAGAGGGCGAGGTTTCTGTTCTGGAGCGCCGGGTCTGCCAGCGCGTGGCTGGCCCGGCGTTAGTCGTCTGTTCGGAATCAGCAGCCGCTGACGTCGATGGCGATTGCAGGCGACGTGTTAACCGCTGTCGGCGCTGCGTAGGTTACTTCGCAGGTACCCGAGGCATTTTTGGCCGCAATGGTACCAGCCGTAGCTATCTCGAAATCGGCCGAAGCAATCTGGGCCGCAGTAAGGATAGATGCCGTTGTCGGGTAGCCGTAGGCCAGGGCGATAGGCTGGCCTTCCAGAGTTACCGATTGACCGGTTGCCGCTGATTCACTGCAGCCCGAGCTCACCAGACATGCCGAGTAGCTGATGGCACTGGCCGACCGAACCGAGCCCAGCACACCCTGCATGGTCGCGGCACGAGCTTCAGTGCCCAGATTGGCAAACCGGGGCAGAGCAAACGCCGACAGAATGCCAAGAATGACGATGACCATAACCAGTTCAATCAGGGTAAAGCCTTGTTGCTTACTCATTAATTCGCTCCGGGATCAAAATAGATTGCTTTTTTGTAAGTATGGTCAAGGCCAGGGATTTCGCGAGTTTTAAAAGGAAAAATGTTGTAACCGAGTGCGGCGTCCGCAAGCGGCGTCAAAGCCATGCCGCCACAGTTATGAAAGCGCCTGCTCGTCGGCTGGCTCGCGTTTTCATAACGTTGAGTTGAACCGGAAAGGCATGCCCGCGGTGTGCAATCAGCTTCGCCCGAGGGCCGCGGCGCCCAGGTCCCAGATAGGCAGAAAAACGCCCAGGGCCAGTACCAGCACGAGGATACCCATGACGACGATGAGAATCGGCTCGATGGCGTCCGCCAGGCGTTTGAGGGAGTAGTCCACTTCTTCGTCGTAGAAATCGGCGACATTGACCAGCATATCGTCCACCGAACCTGTCTCCTCGCCGACCGCAATCATCTGCAGAATCAGCGGCGTGAACATTTCGGAGTGGCGGGCCGTGCGCAGCAGGCTGTCGCCCCGCTCGATGCCAGTGCGCATGCCACGTATGTGGCTGCTGATCCAGGCGTTATCCGTCGCATCCGCAGTCACGGTCAGCGCCGTTGTGATCGGCATGCCCGCCGCGAGGGTATTGGCAAAGTTGCGGGAAAAGCGGCTCAGGGTAATCTGTTCCAGCAGCGTGCCTATGATGGGCAGGCGCAATTTGTAGCGGTCGAAGGTGGTCTGCCCCTGCTCGGTACGGGTCCAGGCTTTGAAGCCAAACCAGCCGCCGAGTGTCAGCACCAGCATGGCCGGCCAGAATGCGATCAGGAAGTCGGATGTGGCGACCAGCACCTGGGTCAGGAACGGCAGGTCAGCACCGAGTTTGTCAAAGACGCTGGCAAACTTGGGTATAACCAGGAAGTTAACGACCAGCAGCGCGCCCAATACCGCGAAAAGAACAAACGTCGGGTAGCGTAGGGCCTGTTTGACCCGGCGTTTGGTATCCCGTTCCAATTCAAGAATGTGGGACAGCTGTTTGAAGGCTGCGTCGAGTTCGCCTGTGTTCTCGCCGACATGGACCATGGCAATAAAGAGGTCCGAAAAAACCTTCTTGTGGCTCTGCATCGCCACGGCCAACCCGTTTCCGGCTTCCAGTCGCGCCGCGAGGTCGTCCAACGTTTCAGTCATGACCGGCGACCGCGCCGTGTCGGCCAGCCCACGTAAAACGCGAATGATGGGAATGCCGGCCCGCGTTAACGCATGCATCTGGCGACAGAAAACGATCAGTTCATCCAGGGAGACGGGCTTGCGGAACAGGGGCAAGTGTTCCAGCCGGCTGCCCAGCGACTCGCGCTTGGCCTGTTCCGATATCGCCAGTGGTGTAATGCCCCGCTGCATCAGCTCATTGGCGGCAGCATCCTGGCTCATGGCTTCCAGAAAACCTTCCTGCAGGCTGCCTTCGCTGTCTCTGCCGCGAAAAGAAAAATGCATAACTGAAAACTCTTGGATCAGGCGCTTTGACGTGCCTTGATTTCGGATGCCGCGTTTTGCCCGGCACCTGTTGGATACTGCCCTAACTATAGTACCGATCTGCAACCGGCGAAATAATCTGGCTCGGACCGGTCAACCAGCCTGTCCATGGCCGGCTTTGCGCGAGGGCCTCAAAGCCCGTCCAGACTGCTCAAGTCGAGGCCGAGTTTGTCGGGATCATTGTCGTCCGCTTCGCTGGAAGCCAGCCCTGGCAAAGGATCAATCAGGGTCGCAGAAACGCGTCCAACCTCTTCCAGAGTGGTCAGACCCTGCTCGGCATAGCGCAGCGCGCAGCGATCCAGCGGTTCGTAGTGGGGATTGCGTTGGGCCACTCGGTTGAAGTCGGCGTAATCCTGCCGGCGCAGTGCATCAAGCATCGGCTCGTCCATTTCCAGTAGCTCGTAAACGCCCATGCGGCCGCGGTAACCGGTATTGCCGCACTGGTAGCACCCTGCCCCCTTCACAAAGTGTGGCGGCTCCAGGCGGTCCTGTTCTGAGCTGTCTGAGGGATTGCCCATCAGCCCGCGTAACCAGATGCGCTCCTGGTCGTCGGGCACATGATCGATCTTGCAGTTGTCGCAGACCTTCCGGATCAGACGCTGGGCAACGATGCCCAGCAGGGAGCTGGATACCAGGAAAGGCTCGGCGCCCATATCGAGCAACCGCATCGCACTGCCGATAGAGTCATTGGTGTGCAGTGTAGACAGCACCAGGTGGCCTGTCATGGCCGCCCGCAGGCCTATCTCGACAGTTTCCCGGTCCCGCATCTCGCCAATGAGCATGATGTCGGGGTCCTGTCGTAGCCCGGCCCGCAGCACGGTAGCGAAATCGAGGCCGATCTTGGGGTGCACCTGAACCTGGGTGATACGCGGTAACCGGTACTCGATCGGGTCCTCGGCCGTTATGATTTTGACCTCCGGGCGGTTCAGCTCGGTCAGGGCACCGTAAAGCGTTGTGGTTTTACCGCTACCTGTAGGCCCGGTAACCAGGATCATGCCGTGGGGGCGACGTACAAGCCTGCGGAACCGCGCCAGCAGCGCCGGCGGCATGCCTGTGGCGTCAAGGTCCAGCAGTCCCTGGGACTGGTCGAGGAGACGCATCACGACCGACTCGCCATATTGCACGGGCATGGTTGAGACCCGCACATCGATGCTCCGTCCCTTCACACGGATATTGAACCGGCCATCCTGGGGCAGCCGCTTTTCAGAAATATTGAGCCCCGCCATGAGCTTCAGTCGCAATACCAGCGCCGCGATAACGCGCTTCTCTTTCATGACCTGCTCTTGCAGGACGCCGTCGATTCGCTGGCGGATGCGCAACACGGTCTCATCGGGCTCGATATGCACGTCTGAGCTGCGCGCCTGGACCGCGTCCTCGAAAATACTCTGCAGCAGTTTGACGACGGGGGCGTCCTGGGAGTCTGAGCTGGCACTGAGATCGGCAAGGTCAAAGGCGTCGTCGCCGAGTTCGTCCTCGAGCTCTGTCGCCAGTGAGGCGATCTCCGCGGTACGCCGATAGACAAGATCGAGCGTGTTGAGCAGTTCACTTTCGCGCACCACGGCCTGCTTGACCGGCACCTGAAGGATCCGAACCAGCTCGTCGTAGGCGATGAGGTCCATAGGGTCGGTCATGCCGACCAGCAGCTCCTGCCCCTGTCGGGCGAGAACGAGTGCCCGGAAGCGTCGGGCCTGGGCTTCCGGGAGCAACTTCACCAACTCTGCATTGAAGTTATAGTGCCGCAACTGCACGAAGGGAATTTTGAGCTGCTGGGACAGGAAGTTGAGCAGATTATCTTCTTCCACGTACCCCAGATCGGTCAGTGTCTGGCCCAGCTTGCGACCGGTACTCTTCTGCTCCGCCAGCGCCGTCATCAGCTGCTTTTCAGTGATAACCTCGTTCTGTACCAGCAGGTCGCCGATGCGAATTTTTTTCTGCGGTTCTGTCATGTGTTCCAGTCCTGCCGGTGCCGTGGTGTCCGATAAAGTTATGAGGCGTTAACGCAGACCTTCAAGCCGCGACTCAGCGAAGGTCCTGAGCCGCGGCGGGAGGTCAGGCAGGGCCAGTGCTTCGGCGTAAGCTACGCCGGCCGCGGCCAGCTGATTCTGGGAGTCCAGTGCCAATGCCAGGCCCAACCACCAATCGGCACGCCCGCTGTCGGTTTCGAGCAAGGCGCCCCAGCGGTCGCCCGCAGCGATTGCGTTACCGCTCTGCTGGTACAGAGACGCCAAGGTGGCATGATAATCCGGCGCCTCAGCCAGGGCCGGAAGTTCCGATTCGAGAAAGCTCAAGGCTGCTTCGACGCCGTCTTCCATGAGCACCAACCGTCCCCGCAACAGCCGTAAGCCCGGATCTTTTTCCAGCAACGGCGCCGGTAACCAGCGCCGGGCCTCGCTCAAACGTTTCTGCGAAAGGTAGTAGCTGGCCATCGCGGCATGGCTGCGCGGTAGAGCGCGGCCTCCAGTGAGCGCCTCAGTCAGCAACCGTTCAGCCTCAGCTTCCTGGCCCTCAACCAACAGACGCTCCAGGCTGATTACCAGGCGCTGATCGCGTGCGGTGTCGCTCTGGGGCTGCTGTCTTACAGAGAAGGTGGTTGCGGTTTCACGCCCTGGGGCCGACTCGCTACCGGATTCGTCGATGCTCAGGTGCTGGACGCTGGCCTCAGCGACGGTTTCGCGGCTGTCCCCCTCAGGTGTTACAGCCACAGCTTTCATCGCGGCCCGTTGCGCTGGCTGCTCGGCTGCTCCGTTCAAGGGGACAGCGTTCAAGGGCAAAGCGTTCAAGCCAGCTTCTTCAACCACGACAGCCTGGCTGGCGTCTGCTCCGCCCAGCCCGGGTTCAGCAGGTCGAACCGGCACCAACTCGGTCTCCGTGGTAACCACCATTGCCGCAGCCGGCTCAGGCACGAAGGATCCCTGGCCCGATAGCGTCACCGCTGGCGCGACGGCAGACGCGTACCAGCCTGAATCCTGACGCCCTGCAAAAGCAGCCGCGAGACTCGCCGCCAACAGCACACCCACAACCAGCACACGACCAGGGCTGGCCGACTTCTTCGGCTGATGAAACGGCTGTTGCGCGAGTCCATGTGCATCCGGCGCTTGGCCACCTCTGCGCTCAAGGTCGCGCAGTGCATCGTTCAAGAGACTCATGAGAGTATGCCCCAGCCCAAAAGACCCGGCGGCCGTGCACTCTCTGTATCTCGGGTCGCGCGCCGGGCGTGCCAGCGGCCGACTTTGTAATCGCCCCGCCCCCAGGCCGCGAGCAGGGATTTGTGGGCCAGCAGATTGATCAGACGCGGAATGCCCCGTGAGGCGCGGGTTATCGCCCGGATCGCTGCAGCGGTAAAGACGGGCTCGCCGTTGTAGCCGGCCTGCTGCATACGGTAGGCCAGATACGCGTCCACACTGTCCCGGGTTAACGCCGCCAGCCGGCAGCTAAAGCTGATACGTTGCTTGAGCTGGCGCAACTGGTCCCGATCCAGCACCCGGTCGAGTTCGGGCTGTCCGAACAGCACCACCTGCAGCAGCTTCCGGCTTTCAGTTTCGAGATTGGTCAGCAGGCGCAGGGCCTCGAGCGTCGCCGGCGCCATGGCCTGGGCCTCATCAATAACCAGCACCACGCGCTGGCCCTGCCCGGTTTTCTGGATGAGGCTTCGGGTGATGCGGCGGAGTATCAAGTGGGTATTGCCCTGATGGCCGCCGGCTATGTCCAGTTCGTCCGCCAGCGCTTGATAGAGGCCACGCGGACTGAGCTGGGGGTTGGGAAGATAAGCGGTAATGGCTTCACCCTCGAGATGATTCAGAAGCATGCGGCAGAGCATGGTTTTGCCTGTACCGACTTCGCCCGAAATCTTGAGGAAGCCCTCTCCCTGGGCGAGGCCCACCGTCAGCAGTTCAAGCGCCTCACGGTGAGAGCTGGCCGCGACGAAGAAACGCGTATTGGGCGTCAACGCGAAAGGCATTTCACGCAGGCCGAAAAAAGACTCATACATAAGCTGAGACTTTCTGACGCGAGACGGGACTGAACGGTGGCATGGTCACCCTCAAACCTCAGTCAGCCGCCTGAGGCGTTGGCCCCTCGGGCGACCCCAGCAAGGAACGCAACACGCCGATGCGGGCCCGGCTTTCGGCAATATCAGTAACCGCTGTGGATTCGCCAGTGATAACCGGGCGCAACAGAATGACCAACTCGCTTTTGCGGCCCGAGAAACGACGCTGTTTGAACAGCTCACCGATGAGCGGAATCTGGCTGAAGAAAGGCACCGCAGAGCTGTTTTCTTCACTCTGGTTCTGCATCAACCCGCCAATGACAACGATCTGGCCGCTACGGGCCGTGATCACGCTGTCTGTTTCACGAACGGTGCTCTGGGCCAGCGGCAGCACGACGTCGCGCTCCCCCACTGTCAGAACCTTTTTCTGGTCGGTGACCTCACTGACAGACGGGTGCACGTGGAGGGTAATAAGCCCGTCTTCACTTATCTGAGGCGTAACATCAAGTGAAATACCCGAGAAAAAGGGCGTGAGCTCCACCGATGTCGATGTTGAATTCGTGGCGCCGGTGAGCGTGTTGTTATCATCAAAGTCGATGTCGGTAACAAAGAACTCATCACTGCCGACCTTGATAACGGCTTTCTGGTTATTGGTGGTGGCTATGCGGGGGCTCGACAGGACTTGCACATTGCCCTGGGTACCGAGGAGGCTGATCAGGCTGTTGAAGTCACCAATACGCAGCGCCGCGCTGAACACGCCGTTGATATCGGTCGTGGCGAGCGTCTGCCCGCTCAGTCCCCCCAGCACATACTTCTCATAGACGCCCTCGCCATCGACGCTGGAGGAGAGGTTCTCCGCGAAGTTCCAGTTAACCCCCTGCTGGTAGCCTTCGTTGAGGATGACCTCAAGAATTTTGGCTTCCAACACAACCTGGCGCTTCATGATCAACTGGGTCCGGCGAAGGTAATCCTCAACTGTTTTCAGCTCATGGCCCTGGGCACGCACGACCACAACCCCCGTGGCGGGCGTCGCGACAACGCGCCGGCCTTCCTCTGCCCCGATAAGCATCTCAAGCGAAGCGGTTAACTCCCGCCAGAAATCTGACTGGGTAGACGTGGTAATGCGGGTTCCCACGAGCCCTGTACTCGGATCGCTCTCCTGGGCGCCCGCACCGGCCTCGCCGTTACCCGAGCCGCCGGAAACCGAGCCCGAACTGACCTGCGTCTCGGAGCCGCCCGTGCGCGTCATGTTGAGATAGTCGATCTGAAAGATCCGGGTCCGCAGGCCGCCTGGCATTATCCGGTAGAAATTATCATTACGCTGGATTTCGTATCCGTAGAGGTCCCCTACAAGCTCCATCACCTCGGGTAGCGTGACCGCCTGAAGGTCAACACTGACAGTACCGGCGACGTCAGGGTGGACCGCCACGTTGTACTCGGTACCGCGGACCAGGCTCTGAAAAAAACGGCGGGCGTCCAGGCCGTCGGCTGCCACATCAAAACGGTCAGGCGGCAGCACGACAGACGACCTCCCCAGTGATGGCAAGAGCGCGGCGGCGACGTCCGCGGGCGGCCCAGTACGTTCCTGCGCCCGGACCTCAAGCGCCTGCTGGAGCTCCCGGTCCATGGCGTCGGCGCTATCCGTTGAGGTTGCCTGCCCGCTCTGGAATAGCGGATCGCTGGCACAGCCACTCAGAAGCAGAAGCGAAAGTCCGGCCCAAATGCACGCTGTCGTGCCTCGTCTTGTCATGTGGTGACTCTTCATTGTTGAGTTCGCACGCGGCGCACTTCGGGCGACTGCGGCAAATGCAAACGGGTCTTTTCGCCGTCCCGAACAACCACGACGCTGTCCGGGCTGATTTCCAGCACACGACCCTGCGGGCTCACGGAATCGGCGCGAAAGACGTCTCCTTCTGCGACAACCGACTGATTGATGACCGCTACCCGCCGCGTTGCGCTATAGACGATCGAATCCAGTGCGAGAGGCGTAACGGCGGAATCGGCTTGCGATGAAACCATCTTCTGGGGCGGCGGCCGGGTCGGGTCACGGCCTAACCCGACGCTCTCCGCCAGAACGGCGGGCGCGCATGCGATTAACAAGCCAAGCCCGAGAGCGATAGAGCCGGTGCCGCTATAGCCCGCAACTAACCTACTAAACACCCAGCCACTCCTCACTCAGGCTTAACGTTACAAGTTCGACCTGCAGCTCGCCTTCAGGCCATTGCGCAACTTTGTAGCGCATGGCGTTCCAGCCCAGTCTGCTATCGAGGGCCTCAAGCGCCTGCAGATACGCGACCAGATCAAAATAGGCGCCCCGCACTGTCAGGGTAACTCTATGCCGGTAAAGCCCAGGTTGACCTTTGGCCGCATCGGCAAGATTCTCGGCTTCGGCCGGCGCATGGGTCACCGATACAAGGGTGAGGCCGTCCTTTCCTTTGAGCATTTGCCGGAGCAGCGCAACCATACCTTCGGGACTGATCAAGTTCGCGGCCAGGGCTTCAAGCCGCTGCTGAGTCCGGTCGAGACGCGCCTTGCGCTGATGCCTCTGAGCCTGCAGGGTCGCGGTCGGGCTCTTGCCCAATTCTTCCTGAGCCTCGGACAGCCGCAGTTGAAGCGCATCTGTTTCGCCGGTCAGGCTGGTAATTTCCGTCCGATCCCGATCGATTTGCTGCAAAGCAGGCGCAACTGCAAACTGCCACCCGCCAAACACCACCAGCACAGCTGCGGTTACGAACGCGAAAACGCGCTCCCTCTGGTTTAGCGTGTCAAAGCGCGCCTCGAAAGCTGCCCATGCCGCCTTGAAGTTCATTGCTCAGGCTCTCCAATAGCGATTGCGGAGCCCACGCTGAAACCAAGCACTCCTTTACTGTCTTCAATCTGCTCCAGTCGAAATTGGCGGAAGCGGCGTCCAGCAAAGGCGGGCTCGAGCCGCAGTTGCTCAAGATAGTAGGGCACGAGCCCGCCTTCCTCGGTGAGTCCACTCAATACCAGGTTGCCCGGCTCACGGTCGACCTCGAGAGATGTCAGCCAGACCCCATCGACAGCCTGCCGCGACAGCCCGGTCAGCAACGGCGAAAAGCCCTGGGCGCCCCGTAAGGCCAGATTCTCAAGTCGCGTGATGAGTGCCACACGATTCTGCAGATCAAGGTTGAGCCTCTCGAGTTCAGCGGCCAGGGCCGGATCGGCCGTTCGGCCTTCCAGCTGAGTGACCACATCAGCAAGGTCGGAGCGTATCTCGGCAAGCCGGACCTGGGCAGCCTGACGGTCCGCTCCCGAACCGCTGGCCTGCCAGCTGGCGTAACCGGCACTTATCACTACGAAAATCAGGGCGGCTAGTACTACGCCAGCAAGCCGTGTCGCCGTGAACAGTTCCTGCCGCGGGCGCATATCCTCGGTGTAGAGGTTAACCTGCTGTATCATATCCGGTTTCCCGCACCCAGCCGGCCTGTACCGATAGCGTACAGCGCCCGCGAATCGAGGCCCTCGACGCCGAAGACCCCACCCAGTTCAAGCGGAACCACTTCGGCCGCCAGACTGTTGGCCAGCATGGCTCCCAGCGGCAGGCTTTCACTGTGACCTGCAATGTGAACGCGGCGGGGCGGCACCTGGCGGAGCTGGCTCTCGTAGTAGTCGAGCGAACGCTGGATCTCCAGGCCCAGGTTCATCACTGCTTGCTCCTGGGATGCCGCTGCCTCGAGCTGATGCGTGCCGACATCCAGTCGCCTTGAAAGGTACAGGGTGTCGTCCTGGCAAACGACGATATGCCCATACTGTCGGCGCAGGTAAACCAGGGCCACGCTGGGCTGATCAATACGACAGCCTTCGAGCAGACTGCGCATGGCCAGTTCAGCGATATCCACAGCCGACAGTTCCAGCCCCACCTCAGTCAGGAGTGCAGCAATGTCCCGCACCACCGTCTTACGCGCGACAACAACACTAACCAGCGCGCCCTGGGCACGGGACGCATCGATCGGGAACTCAAAAACATCAACAGCCGCATCTTCTACGGGAAAATCGAGCAGATCTTTCAGCTTCCAGCGCACAGCCGCAGCCAGCTCGTCCGCCTCGACCGGTGGCCTTTCAATGGAAAAGACCTGGTACTGATCCAATGGCAGAACAGCGCGCACCTGACACCGGGCCAGGCTGGAATGCTGGGCACGAAGCTTTAATGTCAGTTCGCGTTGGGCCGGAGTGCACTCATCAAATCCCGCCTGCCACGGCCGCCCCGGGGCGCAGAGCGCCCAGGCGATGCCATCCGGACGTATCTCCAGACCCAGCTTGGCTGGTCGTGCGGACCCTCGGAAAACGTTGTTGAGAAAGGGGAATTTCAATGAAAGCTGCCAGTCATGAGAAGTTGCTGCTCAGTATAGTCAACGTTTTCAGAGGCTGCTTTTTGTTGCAATGGCAGAGTCAGTCAAGCCACTGCCATTCTTGCCGTTGTTTCCCTAGAATGAGAGCCGCCTGCTCTGCAACCCGGTGGTGACGGACAGGTATACGCCAGGAGCACCCTAATTGAACTGAAGCCGGCCATAGATCGAGAACCAGGGACTGTCTCGAGAGACCGCCAGCTCCTGAAAACCCCGCCATACAGCTCGTCGTCAGCCGCAATGGGAATGAAATGACCCTGACTGAATTCGGATATGCCCTCCTGCCCTACGACTTTTCGCTACCCACGGTTGTAGCATTTGCTGCAGTGCTGGTTTTTTACTTGCTGGGCCTGCGGTGGCTTCCAGCCGGTGAGCGCATCGGCCCCTGGCGGATTTTCGCGTTTCTGTTCGGGCTGGGCATCTGCTATGTCGTGTTGCACACCCGTTATGACTACTATGCGCAGTTCATGTTTTTCATACACCGGGCCCAGCATCTGGTGTTACACCACCTCGGTCCGTTTCTGATCGCCCTATCCAATCCACTGCCGTTGTTCCGGCTCTGGTACCGAATGATTCCGGGCGGTGCCAAACCCTTTCTGCGACCGCTAAGGTGGGTGTACGACATCCTGCAGCAGCCTTTGATTGCGGCAGTGCTGTTCGTTGGGCTGGTCTATTTCTGGCTCTGGCCCAGCATCCACTTCGACGCCATGCTCAGTCGCGATCTCTACTGGCTGATGAACTGGAGTATGCTGATCGACGGCTTGTTGTTCTGGTGGCTGATGCTCGACCCCCGTAACCCCGATCTCGCCGGGACGTTGTCCTACGGCAAACGGATCGTCATCCTCATCGTCATCATGTTTCCGCAAATCGCCCTTGGCGCCTGGATCACCCTGAACAAAAACCCGGTGTACGACGTTTATGCCGTCTGCGGCAGAGCCTGGCCCCTGCCCGCCGAAACTGACCAGATGCTGGGAGGTATCCTGACCTGGATCCCGCCGGCAATGATGAGTGTGGTCGGGTCCTTGATTCTGCTGGGCTATATGGCCCGGGTGGAGCGTCAGGACCGCAACCGTAAAGCGGCCGCCAACACTCAGTCGACCTGACCGTCGGCTGGCCTGAGACGAGACGAGACGAGACGCCGTATGGTGCACGAATTTTCCCGACTGGAGACTTAACCCATGCACATGACCCCATCGCACCGAACAGCCCGGTCATTCTTACCCCGGGGATTGCTGTCCCTGGCGTTGATGCTGGTGCTGAGTGGCTGCAGCCCCGGGCCGGTTGAGTGGAATGGAAAGGATATAAGCGAGCTGATGCCCGAACTCGCGTATCAGCTTGTCGATGAACAGGGTAACCCGGCAACTGCGGAAGACTACGCCGGCCAGGTCCGGTTGCTGTTCTTTGGCTTTACCCACTGCCCGGATATCTGCCCGGCTACACTGGCCCATTTGCGCAATGCCCTGAGGGAGATTCCCGAACAGCAGCGGGACGACGTTACTGTACTCTTTGTCAGTGTGGATCCGAAGCGGGATGACCCCGAGGTACTCGCTGAATACACGGAATACTTTGGCCCCAATTTTGTCGGAATGACGGGGACAGAACCCGAGCTACGTAAACTGAGCCAACGCTACAGGACCACCTTCGGCTACGGCGAGCCGGATGCGGAGGGCCATTATGATGTTTCACACAGCAGCGCTATATATGCCTTTGACCGCGAGGGAAATGCGCGCCTTCTGTTGCGGTCAGAGCTCACGCCGGAGCAGATCGCCGAGGATCTGACCCACTTGCTGAACGAAGACCGTTGAAGGTTGAAAAAAAGGCTCGCCGCGACTCTCCGCCGGCTCCTGCATAGACCCAGCCGAGGCAGCTGTCCGGTCGCAAAGCCCGCAAATGGCGGCTGTCGTATGACGTTGATGTGTTTGGGCGCTCAGCCGCACCCTGGGTTACGGCTGAGCTTGACCCACTTTTACTGCTGGCGGATGAGGTCGTCGAAAGCGCCCTCATTTTCCTGATCGTTGAACGCGAACTCTCGGTTATTGACGCTCTCCGGCTCAGCCGTAACTCCATTCTCCTCAAACAACTCATTAACGAAAGTCGTGAAAGACAGAGTCATGGGCTCTTCACCGCCCTTGCTGCTGTTGCCATCGCTGTCGGAGCAACCTGCAAGCAGCGGCCCCGCCAACGCCAGGAAAATCAGCGTTTTTGTCATGCTCATGGTGGTGTCCTTATTATTTGACCGAACCAGGTAACGGCGTGTTCAGGTAGGGAAACACGGTCAACAGGTCGGCCGGGTCAACCTGGACCCCATCGGTGAACTCTACGTCCTTGTTTGGCGCGTCTGTGGTGAGCGCGCCCATTACAACCCGCAAAGCAATATCCACCACGTCATCGACCGGGCGACGGCCATTCGGGAAGCCGGCATTATCGCCACCAAGTACCCCCAGGTCATCCTGTGAGCCCGCCGGAGTCACTGCAACCGCCGGGTTCAGGCGCAACATTTCAGAAGCAGTAACACCAACTGGCTTATTGACCCCGTCGACACCCGTGAGAAAAGCCGTAACCAGGTCATTGCGGGGGAAGCTGTCGGGCGCTTTGACGCCAGCGCCACTGAACAGTAGTTCCAGGATCTCTGGCAGGGTGGGGTTGGTCACGTAGGTCGCGAACTGGCCGTCGTCCATTGGCTGGCTGGCGTTGAACCGGTCCTTGTCCTTGAGGCCGATCACAACCTCGTTGACCAAAGGCATACCCAGGCGCGAAACCTGCGTGAAGGCGCCTCCCTCAATCGTCGCGCCTTTACCACTGGCCTCAGGCTTCGGGTTCAGGACCCGCGCCTGACGCAGGCTGGCCGTTGTCCAGGCACCGATAACAGGCTGATCCGCACTGCTTAGAGCCGAGCCGGTCAGACACGACGCGGGAACTTCCAGAGCAAAGGACGTGACGTTCTTGCCCGCCAGATCGTTTGCCTCAACGTTGCGATTGGCATTGCCGACCGGGTTGGCAATGTTGACCAGGTCGAAAACCTCGCCCAGGTTTACCGCAAAAGCGTCTTTCCTCTGTCCAACGAAAACCCGGCCGGTACCGCAATCGGGAATGGCAACGTCGTACACGTGGTTGCTCGCATAAGCTGCATAGTCCGCAACCGATTTCTGGCCAATATTGTCGAGTGGCTTGCGGAACGTCGTGGTACCAGAGGTCTCGTTCATCGCCGCCTGCCGGGTTCCGCTACGGCGATCACCACGGATGACCGTCATCGCGTATTCCTGGCGCACCTGTACATTGTCAGTATCTGTGGCCGCGGGACCGATGCCGCCGACATTCTTAACAGGAACCGAGACCATCATGTCGCCTACGGGCAACTGGATGTCGTTGACTACGTCAGTGAGCTTGAACTGAAAGGTGAGGTCTTCCTGGGCGTCGCCGGTGTTATCGACGTGGATCTCATAGATGGCATCCTGGTCCAGGTCAAAATAGTTTGGACCGCCGTACGGGTCCTGCAAGGGCAGATAATTGGCGATCAGGGTGACGCTATTCTCCCGCCCCGGCTCATAGCTGCGGAACATATAAAAATCAGTGGCATCTACTTTAGGAGTTTCAGTAATAAACGGTGCTTCGCGGTGGCTTGATGCCTGGCCCAGACTCGTACCAAGGCAAAGTCCTGCGACCGAAACCGCCAGCAGAGACCGGTTGAAAAGCTTATCCATGGGTTATCCCTCATTGTTGCCTATTTGGTTTCCTCAGAGGGATAACGCGCGAGGCGTTGAAAAAGATGCAGCAAGGAGTGATTTTTTCGAAAAAACCCGATATGCCTGTTTTGCACCGTGGCCGTGAACAGCCAAGTACCAGGCCCAGCTATAACGGAACCCGCTCGGCCGCCCAGATCAAACCGATTGCTGCGATCGATGTAACGCTCGCCGGAAATACCAGTCGCTGGTATAACCATTGCTTTCGCACCAGGAAAAGCAGCGGCACCGCCACCACCACAACCGCCAGTTGTGCCAACTCCACGCCGAGATTGAAACTGAGCAGCGCGATAGCACGGGCGCTGGTACTGGCCATAAACTCCGACAGCACGCTGGCAAAGCCGAACCCGTGAACCAGCCCAAAGCCGAAGCCCATGAGATAGCGACGTTGGCCCAGGATCGGCCAGATGATGTTAACAGCGGCAACTACGATCGATAGCGCGATCACCGTTTCCACCCAGGCTATCGGCAGCCGCACCAGTCCGAGGGTGGCAATGATTAGCGTGATGGAGTGAGCCAGCGTAAAGGCTGTAACGATGAGGGCCACGTCTTTGATAGCCTTGCCGATTCGCTCCTCCACCACCCAGCGGCCTGTTTCGCGCCTGACTGCCGCCGGCAGCACCAGCGCAAGCAGGAACAGCATGTGGTCGTAACCTATCCATAGATGCACCATACCTTGCCACATGAAATTACCGGCGGTAGCCCAGGCCGAAGGTGCCGCGTCCAGGCTGAGCTGACGCTGATCGGGGCCGAGTACTACTGGTCGGGTTGTGCCCTCATCCCGAACCATGACCAGGAGGCGATGCAGGGGATCCTCGTCAAAGAAGAGGTTATATTCAAGTGTCGCAGGCCCGGTCGCCCCCTCGGAGCACGCCGGTGTGAATCCCAGGGTGAGGTAGTCGCCGTCGCTGTAGCTGGACAGCCCGTGCATCATCCAGCGCACCTGGCATTGTCTGGCCCGGCCAATGGCTATCCGGTCGGCGAGATGCTCTTCAATGGTCCCGCTCTGGGCTCGCAGTTCGCCCCAGGTCAGTAGGCCGTCGCCGTTGCTGTCGAGAGGAAGCGTACGTGCCAGATCAATCAGTGCAATGTCCAGCCGGCCCGGCGTGCCTTCTGCGCCCACGTCCCAGTAGAGAAAGCTGTCGCTCGCCTTGTGAGCCAGCGCAAAGCCGCTCAGCGAAAGGCTCAGAAGTAGCGCTGCCAAATGCAGCATCATGCGTCTCATCTCTTTAGTCATTAGGTTTTACTCGTCCCCAATCAGGCCGCGCCCGCCCACAGCAGCTGAATTGATTTGCACGGATTTAAGGATCGCTTGGTCGCCTGCCGCCTGGGCCGCCCTGACCAGGAGTTGGCGGTCCGGATAGGCGCGCTGGGTAGCCCAATTGGATTTGGCCATGGTCAACGCGAGGGTTGGCTCGCCGGTGACATCCAGCAGGAAACGGCCATACTCCCATTCATGCAGAAACTCGCCCCGCCAACGTGCTTCCTCGAAGCGGGCGGCCAGACTGCGGACCAACTCATCGCGCTGGGGGTGGTCAAGACGTGTCATGGCTATCGCTCGCAGTACCGCCAGTGGATCAACATCCTCGTACCCGTGGGTCATGGCGAGGGCTGCGTTCGGACGGCCCTGGGCTAGAAGCCAGTCAGCAAAGCGCGCGCGACGGTACAGATCTTTGCTGTCACTCTGCAGGGCCCTCGCCCAGTACCGGCCCGCACCAGCAAGACCATGGCGGCTGGCCATATCTGCGAGGGTGACCCGTGCCCAGTCAAGGATGACTCTGCTTTCACCACGCGCCTGCGCTATACGCTGACTTAACGCCCCAAAAGCGCGCTCAGGCTGATCACCGAAGCCCTCAAGCTCCAGTCTGCATGTGTCCGCCAGCAAGCCCGGTTTTATCTGCCCCAAGCGCCGACAGGCCCCTTCGGCGCGACCGAGGTCGCCTTGAGTAAGTGCGATGCTGTAGCGGGTCAGCAAGGCCTGCCGATTATTGGGCTGGGCGTCGAGTACCCGGTCAAGATCAGCCTGAGCCTCATCAAAACGATGAAGCCGCTGGTGCAGGGTCGCCCGCAGCAGGTAGAGCCTCGATGACCATCGGGTTTCGGGTATCTGGTTTAACAATCCTTGGGCAAGGCCCAATGGCCTCGGGCTGCCGGTCGCGCGGGATGAGTTGATATACCGCAGGACCTGTTCAGCTGTTTTCTCCGGGGATAGCAAAGCGCTGTCGGGCTGAAATGATTTGGTTGATTCGTCCAGGTGCAGTATCACAGCCTCAGGCTCGGGCTGTGAGACGCTGGGGCCCATCGGCTGTTGTGCTGCCGCCATTGCCGGCAGCAAGAGGCTAAGCAGCCAACTTCGGCTCATCATCCCACTGTTTGCTTTAAACCCAACGGCTGAAATGCTCATCAACGGTAGTCTCGTCGTGCTGGTGAATTTGATGCAGTCCCCTGCATACGATCCGACACGCGAAAAAGATGCACCCTGGAATAAAAGTTTATGTATGTTAAAAAGCGAGGGCCCCAGTTCGGCCGCCGGCAAGACCCACCGGTAAAATCGACAGCGTTCGACACAAAAAAACCGAAGAAGAGGCGGCAATGACCGACAGTGACACCGACTCCAGGCTAATTGGCTTACTGGCCGCTACCGCCCGGCGCGACCGCGATGCCTTCAGGCGACTCTATGAGCACGCCTCGCCTCGCATGCTGGGCCTGTGCGTGGGCCTCCTGGGCCAACGCGAGCAGGCCGAGGAGGTCCTTCAGGAGGCGTTCATCAGAATCTGGCACCATGCCGGCGAATACCACGAGGAACGCGGCAGCCCGATGGCATGGATGCAGACGATCGCTCGCTACAAGGCCCTGGACACTTTGCGTGCGCGACGCCGAACGGCAGGCACCCAAAGCCATGAGATTGCTGACGCCCGGCCGGGGCCTTTTGAGCTGTCGCTGCAGGATGCCGATGCCCAGGCGCTAAATGGTTGCATCGAAGAGCTTAGCGATGACCAGCGTTCCAGCATTCTGATGTGTTACTACAAAGGGTTCACACACGAGGAACTGGCCACGGCGCTGGACACTCCTCTGGGCACGATCAAGAGCTGGATACGCCGGGGCCTGACTTACCTGAAACGGTGCCTGCAACAATGAAGAAAACCCCTGAACGCATTGAGAAACTCGCTGCAGAATATGTCCTCGGGTCGCTGCAGGGTTCCGCACGCGCCCGGTTCGAGCGGTGGATGATGGAGTCATATTCAGTTCGCCAGGAAGTCTGGTATTGGGAGGCTCACTTCTCCAGCCTCAATGAGGCGGTGAACGAATTGCAGCCGTCGGCAGGAGTCTGGGAAGGTATCAGCCAGCGATTATGGCGTGCCCAGGCACCCCTGTCGGATTCATCGGGCGGTGAAAGGGTGAGTCGCTTCCCTGATCGTGGCCGCCTCTGGCGCTCCTGGTCTTTGGTAGCAACTGCAGCGTCGCTGCTGCTGGCCCTGGCACTCACGCTCAACCTGATCGAACAACCATCGGCCGAGCCTCCGCTGATGGCAGCGATCACGAGCGCCGAACAGACCGAGTGGATCTTCAACACCGGTGCTGAACGCGGACAACTGCTGACCCGCGCTGTTAGCGCCGTCCCAGCTGCGCCAGACAAAGACTACGAGCTCTGGGTTCTACCGCGGTCTGGCGATCCGGTCTCCCTCGGCATAATCCAGGCAGATGGTCAGAGAATGGTTATCCACTTGACGGAAGAGCAGCGTCAGCAGCTATTGGAGAGCAGAAAACTGGCAATAAGCCTGGAACCGGAAGGCGGTTCGCCGAGCGGTGTACCCACTGGCCCCGTGCTTCATGTTACCGAACTGTTGAGCCTGTAATTGAGCCAGGGCCGGGGCTCCCCGGTTTCGGTGCGGCTCAACCATTTCGCGGATCTGTACCAAGCGCACGCCACACAGGCAGGACGTTAAAGGCGCCAGACGCGGCGCCACCGGGTTGGCTGGCAACTACCGCAAGGGCAATCTGAAGACCGTGCGTTTGGTTCGACGCCCAGATTGCCAAGCTATCCGGACAAAAAAGCCGCAGGCCAGCCATGGCTGACGTGCGGCTCAAATCTCATTACGCTTTAGAGGGAAGCACTATCAGAAGGGAATGTCGTCGTCAAAATCGTCTACCGGCTCCGGCATCGAGTTGCCAGGTTGTGGAGCATAGCCACCAGATCCCTGTCCCGCATTGTTTCCCTGGTTCTGATAGCCGCCCTGATTCTGGTTGCCGCCCTGCTGCGCTGGCGCTGACGTTTGACGCGGTGCTCCACCCTGGGCACTGCTCTGTCCGCCTTCGCCACCGCGACTGTCGAGCATCTGCATCTGCCCGGCAATATCAACAACGATCTCTGTAGTGAATTTGTCTTGCCCGCTTTGGTCCTGCCACTTACGAGTCTGCAGTCTGCCTTCGATATAGACTTTGGATCCCTTGCGCAGGTATTGACCGGCCACCTCTGCCACCTTGCCAAAAATGACCACCCGGTGCCATTCGGTGCGCGGCACCATCTGTCCCGTCTGACGGTCTTTATAGCTCTCGTCGGTAGCCAGGTTCAGATTGCAGACCGCAGTACCGTTTGGGGTATAGCGCGTCTCCGGGTCCGCACCCAGATTACCGATGAGGATGACTTTGTTTACGCCTCGCGCCATGCTGCGCTCCTTATTTACCGTTCAGGATTAACTGAAACTCTATCCATGAGTCTCTATTGAATACTTATGACATAGGGCGACTGGGTTAGCGCCGCATTGTCCAGACGTTTTCTGTCAACCTTGAGAAAAGCCTGGTCAGCCTCGGCGAGAATCACGACGTCTTCGACGCCGGTTATCTGCGCCAAAGCGTCCCGCACATCGGCCAGCTGATCCGCCCCAAATCGCTTCAATTTTACCACGTAACTTGTCGAATAGCTCGGCGGCTGCATCGTGCATACGACCGCAAGCCAGATCAGAAGTGCAACAACCATCAGGGTGAGAACGCCAGCGCTGCCCCAGCCTGATAGCAAAAGCCCACCGACCGCACCGCCCGTAAAAGCCCCCAAAAACTGACTGGTGGAGTAGATACCCATAGCCGTGCCACGGCTGGCCGCTGGTGCCTCTTTGCTGACCAGCGAAGGCAGTGAAGCCTCAAGCAGGTTAAAGGCGACGAAAAACAGGAAGAGCACCGCCCAAACCATGGCAAGACTGTTCCAGCGTCCCAAGAGCAGAACAGTCGCCAGTAGGAGCAGACTCACGGCGCCAACCATGACGGGCTTCATCAGCCGCTTGCGCTCAGCCAGTATAATGAAGGGAATCATGGCAAAAAAAGCGCACCCCATCACCGAAAGATAGACCCACCAGTGAGACTCCTGGACTAGGTCCAGATCCTCCCGCAGAAAGGTCGGCACCACCAGAAAAGCGGCTGTCAGCACCAGATGCAGCGAAAAGATGCCAAAATCCAGGCGCAGCAATCTCGGCACCTTTAACAGCGCACCGATCCGCGCTGGCGCGGCCTGTACGTCGGGATGCGCGCGGGACACTTCAGGCGTGGGAACCAGAGTTGCCACTGCCACGATGCCCACCAGGGCAAGTGCCGCTGTCAGCCAGAAAATACCGGGGAGTCCAAACGCATCGGAAACCAGTGGCCCGAGCACCAGGGAAAGCGCGAACGCCAAACCGATCGAAAGGCCAATACCCGCCATTGCCATGGTTCTGCTCTGTTCCCGGGTCAGATCGCTCACCAGTGCCATCAACACGCTGGCGATAGCGCCGGCGCCCTGAAGCAACCGGCCGGCAAGAACTCCGTAAATTGATTCGGATGTTGCCGCCAATACGCTTCCGCCGGCAAAAATGACCAGCCCCGCATAGATAAGCGGCTTGCGACCAAAACGATCTGACAACAGTCCATAGGGAATTTGCAGAACTGCCTGGCTGAGGCCGTAGGCGCCCAACGCCAATCCGATCAAAGCCGGCGTCGCGTACTGGAGGTCGCCGCCCAGCAGGACAAACACGGGCAGAATCATGAATAACCCGAGCATGCGCAGGGCATAGACCAAGGCAAGCGCGACAACCGCGCGCAGTTCTGTGGGGTTCATGCTAACTCGTCAGGAACGGATTCAAGGAACTGCCGGGGAAAACTTTACCGCGGCAAAAGAGCGCGTCGATTGTAACAGACTGGACAGTCCTTTGGCGGTAGTCGATCCCATCGTTTCAGCTAAACGGCGTCGCTGAAGGACTCCACTGGTAGTGTCTGTCATTACCTTTTAGCCAAGTGTACCGGGGGAATGGGACAGTATTGACGACGCTCGATATACTAGAGGTTTTTGAGAATCACAAGGAGCGACATGGACCACATTCAGATCAGAGGCGCGCGCACCCACAACCTCAAGGGCATCGATCTGGATATCCCCCGGGACAAGTTGATCGTCATCACCGGCCTGTCCGGCTCGGGCAAATCGTCACTTGCGTTTGATACCCTCTATGCAGAAGGCCAACGGCGTTATGTTGAGTCGCTCTCAACCTATGCCCGGCAGTTCCTTTCGATGATGGAAAAGCCCGATGTGGATCATATCGAGGGCCTTTCCCCCGCCATATCCATCGAGCAGAAATCGACGTCCCACAACCCACGCTCGACCGTCGGCACCATCACGGAAATCTATGACTACCTCCGCCTGCTGTTTGCCCGGGCCGGAGAACCGAGATGTCCGGACCACGGCCAGCCCCTCGCTGCCCAGACTGTCAGCCAGATGGTCGATCAGGTGCTCACGCTACCTGAAGGGCGCAAAATGATGATACTGAGCCCACTGATTCGGGACCGTAAAGGCGAACACCACAACGTCATAGACAATCTCCGCAGCCAGGGCTTTATTCGCGTGCGGGTCGACGGGACTGTCTATGAGATCGACGACATTCCGGACCTCGACAAGAAACGCAAACACAGCATCGATGCAGTGATTGACCGGTTCAAGGTAAAGCCTGGCATTGAGCAGCGGCTTGCGGAATCTTTTGAGACGGCACTCGAGCTGTCGGATGGCGTCGCTTTCGCAGCAGCCATGGATGAACAGGCAGAGGAGATAACCTTCTCTGCCCGCTATGCCTGCTCAGTATGCGGGTACTCCATCAGCGAGTTGGAGCCGCGGCTCTTTTCCTTCAACAATCCGGCGGGCGCCTGCCCAACCTGTGACGGGCTGGGCGTGAAGCAGTTCTTCGACCCGGACAAGCTGGTCTCGCGGCCTGACCTTACACTTGCAGAAGGGGCGGTCAAAGGCTGGGACAGACGCACCGTTTACTATTTTCAGCTCTTGAGCAGCGTTGCAGAGCATTTCAATATCAATCTCGATACGCCGTTTGTCGACTTACCCAAAGTGTTCCGGGACATTGTCCTGTTTGGCTCCGGCAAAGAAGCGATCAGCTTCCGTTACGTTAACTCCCGGGGCCAGATTGTCGAGCGGTCGCATCCTTTTGAGGGCATCGTGCCCAACCTGGAACGCCGTTACCGTGAGACCGAATCCCAGTCGATGCGGGAGGAACTGGCCCGGCACCTGAGCACCCAGCCGTGCCCGGCATGCGAAGGCTCTCGTCTTCGACGCAGCGCCCGCCATGTGTTCATCGAAGAAAAGACGTTGCCGGAACTGGTGCGTTTGCCGGTGGGCGATGCCTGCGACTACTTCGGAAATCTGGAGCTGGCTGGCCGGCGAGGGGAAATAGCATCAAAAATCCTGAAAGAAATAAGCCAACGCCTGGAATTTCTCGTCAACGTCGGCCTGAATTATCTCACCCTCGAGCGGAGCGCGGATACCTTATCCGGCGGCGAAGCCCAGCGTATTCGGCTGGCCAGCCAGATCGGCGCTGGTCTGGTCGGTGTCATGTACATACTGGATGAACCTTCAATCGGCCTGCACCAACGCGACAACGACCGACTCCTCGGCACCCTGACTCGCCTGCGCGACCTGGGCAACACCGTTATCGTTGTGGAACACGACGAAGATGCTATCCGCGCGGCAGACTATCTTATAGATATTGGCCCCGGCGCGGGCGTGCACGGCGGGCGGATTGTTGCGCAGGGAAGCACGGCGGAAGTTATGGCTGAGCCGGAATCTCTCACTGGCCAGTATCTCAACGGCAAACGCGAAATTGCCATTCCCGCGAGCCGGCACAAGCCAGGCAAGCATTATATTGAGTTACGGGGCGCTTCCGGCAACAACCTGAACGACGTGGACCTGAAGATCCCGTTGGGGTTGATGACCTGTATTACGGGCGTGTCGGGCTCAGGCAAATCCACGCTGATCAACGGTACCCTCTACCCGGTGGCGGCGACCAAGCTCAACAAGGCGTCCACGCTGACCGCCAGCCCCCACGCGGAGCTGAAAGGATTGGAGCACCTGGACAAGGTCATCGACATCGATCAGAGCCCCATAGGACGAACACCGCGATCAAATCCGGCGACCTACACCGGCCTGTTCACGCCCATCCGGGAGCTTTTCTCAGGCACCCAGGAAGCCAGGTCTCGGGGCTACAAACCGGGACGTTTCAGTTTTAACGTCAAGGGCGGTCGCTGTGAAGCCTGCCAGGGCGACGGCGTCATCAAGGTTGAAATGCATTTTCTGCCGGACATTTATGTTCCTTGCGACATTTGCAAAGGCAAGCGCTATAACCGCGAAACCCTCGAGGTCCGGTACAAAGGCAGGAATATAAATGAAGTGCTGGAGATGACCATAGAAGAGGCGCGCGATTTTTTCGATCCGGTACCCTTCCTGGCCAGGAAGCTGCAGACATTGGTGGATGTCGGGCTGTCCTACATCAAACTCGGACAAAGCGCAGTGACTCTTTCAGGCGGTGAGGCCCAACGCGTCAAGCTGGCGCGAGAACTGTCCAAGCGAGATACAGGCAAGACACTATACATACTGGACGAGCCAACCACCGGGCTTCATTTCTACGACATCCAGCAATTGCTGACGGTGCTTGAGCGGCTCAGGGACCACGGCAATACCATCATCGTGATCGAGCATAACCTGGACGTTATAAAGACAGCCGACTGGATCGTCGACCTGGGACCGGAAGGCGGAAGCGGTGGCGGCCGTATAATAGCCCAAGGTAGTCCTGAGCAGGTCGCCCAAGAACAGCGTTCCTATACGGGACAGTACCTGAAACCGATTCTTGCGCGGCAGGCTTCGGCCGGGAAAACCATATAGCCCTTCAAGAAAACCAGCGTTGCAATAACGAAAAAGCCGGAGCATCTAGCCCCGGCTTTTTCACGACAACTTCGAAGAGCTATTCTTCGTCGTCGTCAATCTCTACTGCCTCGGCGATCGGCCGACCCACCAGTTCAACGTAGGCCATAGGCGCACTATCACCAGCGCGCAGCCCGCACTTCAGAACCCGCAGGTAGCCGCCAGGGCGCGCTTCGTAGCGGGGGCCGAGCTCGTTGAAGAGCTTGCTGACCGCATCCTTATCACGAAGACGCGCAAAGGCGAGGCGCCGATTGGCAACCGAGTCCTTCTTTGCGAGCGTGATCAGCGGCTCTGCGACACGACGCAACTCTTTAGCCTTAGGCAGGGTTGTCTTGATCAGCTCATGTTCGACCAGCGACGCAGTCATGTTGCGAAACATAGACGTGCGATGCGCACTGGTACGACCAAACTTACGACCACTCTTACGATGACGCATTACTCAGATTCCTTACTTAATCCGTTCCAGCGACCGCGATACGAATCCTGGGCTTAACCGCCCAGTACTCGATCGTCGCCTCGAAGGCTCGCCGGCGGCCAGTTTTCCAGACGCATCCCCAAGGAGAGACCGCGGGACGCAAGTACGTCCTTGATCTCCGTCAGAGACTTCTTCCCGAGGTTTGGAGTCTTGAGCAACTCGACCTCAGTGCGTTGGATAAGATCGCCGATATAGTAAATGTTCTCCGCCTTCAGGCAGTTCGCCGAGCGGACCGTCAGCTCCAGATCATCGACCGGGCGAAGCAGAATAGGATCAACTTCCTCTTCCTGCTCTACACGCTCGGGCTCTTTTTCATGATCAAAATCAACGAATACAGCCAACTGCTGCTGAAGAATCGTTGCGGCCCGGCGGATTGCTTCTTCCGGGTCGATAGTGCCGTTGGTTTCGAGGTCGATCACCAGCTTGTCGAGGTCAGTGCGCTGCTCTACCCGCGCGCTCTCCACCGCATACGAGACTCTGCGGACAGGGCTGAAGGTCGCGTCAAGCTGGAGTTTGCCGATCGCACGGGTTTCATCTTCACCCATGCCGCGTTGATCAGACGCTTCATAACCCCGACCGCGGGCAATGCGGAGACGCATGTCGATCGAACCGGATTGACTCAGATTACAGATGACGTGCTCGGGATTCACAATCTCAACATCGTGGTCACCCTGAATGTCACCGGCAGTCACCGCGCCCTCACCTTTCTTGGAGAGCGTCAGTTCCGCTTCATCGCGATTATTGAGCTTAACAGCCAACCCTTTGAGGTTGAGAAGTATCTCAATAACATCTTCCTGCACGCCTTCAATGGCACTGTACTCATGAAGCACACCGTCAATATGTACTTCAGTAACTGCTGCCCCGGGCATCGACGACAGCAAAATCCTGCGAAGCGCACTGCCAAGCGTGTGGCCGAAACCCCTTTCCAGGGGGTCCAGCGTTACTTTAGCGTGGGTCTTGCTGATTTCCTGTACTTCGATGTTACGAGGAGTCAAGAATTCATTCACTGAACGCTGCATAGACGCCCCTATCTGATATCGTTTCTGTTCATGCCTTACTTGGAGTAAAGCTCGACAATGAGGTTCTCGTTGATATCTGACGACAGCTCAGCACGCTCAGGCGCTGCCTTGAAAGTACCGCTCATCTTGCCAGAATCGACGTCGATCCACTCGATGGGGGCGCGATTGCCAGAAATATCCAGCGCACCTTTAACGCGCAACTGATTACGGGCTTTTTCGCGAACACTGACGACATCACCCGGGGACACCTGATAAGAAGCGATATTGACACTCTTCTCGTTTACCAGAATTGCCTTGTGTGAAACCAACTGACGGGCTTCGGCGCGGGTTGAACCAAAGCCCATGCGGTAGACCACATTGTCCAGACGACTTTCCAGCAACTGCAGCAGGTTCTCACCAGTGGCACCCTTGCGACGGGCAGCCTCTTTGTAATAGCCACGGAACTGTTTTTCGAGAATGCCGTACATGCGACGAACTTTCTGCTTCTCGCGCAACTGTGTGCCGTAGTCGGACAGTCGCGAACGACGTGCCCCGTGCATACCTGGAGGTGTTTCCAGGTTACATTTGCTATCGAGAGCGCGAACACCACTTTTAAGAAAAAGATCTGTCCCTTCGCGGCGAGACAGCTTACATTTTGGACCAATGTAACGTGCCATAAATAACTGTCTCCTTTAAACGCGACGCTTCTTGGGGGGACGACAGCCGTTATGCGGAATCGGCGTCACATCGGTGATGTTCGTGATCTTGTAGCCGCAGGCGTTAAGCGCCCGTACAGCAGACTCACGTCCGGGCCCAGGGCCCTTAACCAGAACATCCAGGTTTTTTAAGCCGTATTCAGCAGCCGCATTACCGGCTCTTTCAGCTGCTACCTGCGCAGCAAAAGGTGTGCTCTTACGAGACCCACGGAAACCGGAACCACCTGAAGTTGCCCAAGACAATACATTGCCCTGACGATCAGCGATGGTCACGATCGTATTGTTGAAAGAGGCGTGCACGTGGGCAACCCCGTCAACAACCGTCTTTTTCACCTTTTTACGGGTACGTGTACCTGGCTTTGCCATGTTTTCCTACCTGTTACTTACGAATCGGTTTGCGAGGACCTTTACGGGTTCGCGCATTGGTCTTCGTCCGCTGACCACGAAGCGGAAGCCCGTGACGGTGACGAAGGCCGCGGAAAGCACCGAGGTCCTTCAAACGTTTGATGTTCATTTGTACTTCGCGACGAAGATCGCCTTCTACAGTCAACTTGCTGACTTCTGAGCGCAGACTGTCCAGCTGCTCGTCGTTCAGATCCTTGACTTTGGCATCCGGCTGAATGCCGGTAACGTCACAAAGCTTCTTGGCAGCTGTCCGTCCTACCCCAAATATATAGGTAAGAGAGATAACAGCGTGCTTATTGTCGGGAATATTGACACCGGCTATACGTGCCATTCATCTCACTCCGCATTGAAACTTTGCTGTGTGTTTATCGCAACAAAAAGGGCGCGCAATGATAGCGCCAGACCCTGGAAAGATCAAGCCCTATCATCTGTTACCCCGAGGCCAGGTTAAGATTAACCCTGGCGCTGCTTGTGGCGAGGCTCGGTGCAGATGACTCGAACCGAGCCATTGCGACGAATTATTTTGCAGTTACGGCAGATCTTTTTTACCGATGCACGCACTTTCATCATTTACTCCAAATCGTTCAGCGGAGCATACCGCTCCGTCCATACCCTTTAAGATTCGACTTCTTCATCAGCGATTCATACTGATGGGACATCAGGTGGGACTGCACCTGCGCCATGAAATCCATGACTACAACCACCACGATCAACAGCGAAGTACCACCCAGATAGAAGGGAACGTTACCCGCAACGATCAGGAACTGCGGCACCAGCGACACAGCGGCAATATAGATCGCGCCGAAGATTGTGAGCCGGGTAAGGACGCCATCGATATACTTCGCCGTCTGCTCTCCCGGTCGAATCCCCGGGATAAAGGCGCCTGACTTCTTCAGATTGTCAGCAACCTCTTTCGGGTTATACATCAGCGCCGTATAGAAGAAGCAAAAGAACACCACAGCCGCTGCAAATAACAGAATATACAATGGCTGATTTGGCCCCAATGCCTGAGATACGTCGCTCAGCCACTCCATACCTTCACCCTGCCCGAACCACTGGCCCAGCGACGCCGGAAACAACAGAATCGATGAGGCAAAAATGGGCGGAATTACCCCGGCCATATTTACCTTCAGAGGCAAGTGGCTAGACTGCTGCGCATACACGCGCTTGCCTTGCTGCCGCTTGGCATAGTTTATCGTGAGGCGGCGCTGGCCACGCTCGACAAAAACTATGAAACCTACCAGGGCGATGGCGAGAACGATCAGGCCTAGAACGTAAAGCACACTCATCTCACCACTACGGGCCTGTTCAAGCGTTTGCCCGACGGCCCCAGGAAGACCAGCCACAATACCAGCAAAGATCAACAGCGAGATGCCGTTACCAATACCGCGCTCAGTAATCTGCTCACCGAGCCACATCAGGAATACCGCGCCCGAGGTGAACGTAACCACCGCAGTGAAGTAAAAACTGAAGCTGGTATTGAAAGTAACGCCCTGTGAGGCCAGGCCCACGGAAATACCCGTGCCCTGTACCAGCGCGAGCAGCACGGTACCGTACCGTGTGTACTGACTAATAGCCTTGCGACCAGCCTCACCTTCTTTTTTCAACTGCTCCAGATGCGGGCTCACGACGGTCAGCAACTGCATGATAATAGCCGCAGAAATATACGGCATTATCCCCAGTGCAAAGATACTCATGCGCTCTAGGGCACCCCCGGAGAACATGTTGAACAGACTGAGTATCGTGCCCTGATTCTGCTCAAATAGCGCCGCCAAGCGATCCGGGTTGATACCCGGCACTGGCAAGTGAGCCCCTACCCGATAGACGAGCAGTGCAATAAGAACGAACCAGAGCCGCGAACGCAGCTCTGAGAAGCCCTTACCCATACCCGTTGGTAGTGATGCGGTCTTGGCCATTTAGTCCTCGACTTTTCCACCTGCGGCTTCAATTGCTGCCCGTGCACCTTTGGTAACCTTTACGCCTTTTACGGTCAGCGCGCGGGTGACTTCTCCAGAGAAAATCACTTTGGCAACCCGTATTTCGTCGCGAATGATATCCGCGTTCTTCAGTGCCTGAAGGTCGACAACATCGCCTTCGACCTTGTCCAGTTCCTGGAGGCGAATCTCGGCGACCCAGCGCTGTGCAGCAGACGTGAAGCCAAACTTCGGCAACCGCCGTTGCAAGGGCTGCTGCCCGCCTTCGAAACCAGGTGCAACTGAGCCACCTGAGCGGGCTTTAAGACCTTTATGGCCCCGGCCCGCGGTCTTGCCCAGTCCGCTACCGATGCCACGTCCGACGCGCTTGGCGGCGGTTTTGGCTCCAGGTCCGGGGTGCAGGTTGTTGAGTTCCATATTACTTATCCTCTACCCGTACCATGTAACTTACACGGTTGATCATTCCACGAACCGCGGGCGTGTCTTCAACCTCGACGGAATGGTGAAGGCGGCGCAGACCCAGTCCACGGACACAACTCTTATGGTTGGCGTGGCGGCCAATGGGGCTGCGAACCAGGGTAACCGTCAGCGTCTTTGCGTTAGCCATGACATCAATCCAGTATTTGTTCCAAGTTCAGGCCACGCTTGGCCGCGATATCATCAGGCGACTTCATCGCCTTCAGACCTTCAATCGTAGCCCGCACGACGTTTACGGGGTTGGTAGAGCCGTAGCACTTGGAAAGCACATTGTGTACCCCAGCCACTTCAAGCACCGCGCGCATCGCACCCCCGGCGATAACACCCGTACCTTCGGAGGCGGGCTGAAGATAAACCTTGGAGGCACCATGGCGGGCACGAACCGGATACTGAAGGGTATTGCCCTTCAATGCCACATCAACCATGTTTTTACGGGCCGCTTCCATAGCTTTCTGGATAGCAACCGGCACTTCGCGGGCCTTACCGCGACCAAACCCGACGCGACCCTTACCATCACCCACCACAGTCAATGCCGTGAAAGCGAAAATACGGCCACCTTTTACGACTTTTGCGACCCGATTAACCTGTACCAGCTTTTCCTGGAGGTCAGACGCATTCTGATCTTTAACGCTCATCTTTTATCTCCTAGAACTGCAGGCCAGCTTCACGAGCAGCGTCAGCGAGTGCCTTGACGCGGCCATGGTAGCGGAATCCCGAACGGTCGAAGGCAACCTGCTCAACTCCCGCTTTTTTGGCCCGGTCAGCAATTAACTGACCGACCTTCTTAGCCGCGTCAACATTACCTGTGGCGTCTTGGCGCAACTCCTTATCCAAAGTGGATGCGGCTGCTAGCACCTTGCTGCCGTCGGCAGTTGTGATCTGGGCGTACATATGTCTTGGCGTACGATGCACACAGAGACGAGTCGTGCCGAGATCCCGGATCTTGACACGCACCTTCCGTGCGCGACGCAGTCTTGATTCTTTCTTCGCGCTCATAGTCATGCCTTACTTCTTCTTAGCCTCTTTACGACGCACCATCTCGTCCGCATAACGTACACCCTTGCCCTTGTATGGCTCGGGCGGACGGAATGCGCGGATTTCCGCGGCGACCTGTCCGACCTGTTGCTTGTCGATTCCCCGAATTACCACTTCGGTTTGGGTCGGCGTTTCGGCGGTAATCCCTTCCGGCAGGTCATACTCAACCGGGTGCGAGAAGCCAAGCGTAAGATTCAACTTCTTACCCTGCGCCTGGGCACGATAGCCCACGCCTACCAACTGCAATTTACGTTCAAAGCCAGTATGAACACCGGTCACCATATTGTTGACCAGTGCCCGGGTTGTTCCCGCTAGAGCACGTGACTGCTTGGCGCCGTCACGGGCTGCGAACAGTACCCGACCGTCTTCTTGCTTAACTTCGACTGAACTGTGCGCTGTATGATTAAGAGAGCCCTTGCTCCCTTTAATCTGGATGTCCTGACCACTGAGGCTGATCTCGACACCGGATGGCAGCACGACAGGATTATTGGCAACCCTGGACATGATTTACTCCTAGAAAACGGTGCAGATAACTTCGCCACCAACGCCCGCTTTACGCGCAGCGCGATCCGTCATGACGCCCTTGGACGTCGAAACGATGGCGATTCCAAGACCTTCGGCTACTTTGGGCAGATCGCCTGAAGATTTATACTGGCGCAAACCAGGCCGACTGAACCGTTTAATCGACTCGATAACGGCTTTCCCTTCAAAGTAACGAAGAGTGATGCTCAGTTCAGGTTTCGCGTCACCGGAAACTGAAAAGTCCTGGATATAGCCTTCGTCCTGGAGAACCTGGGCTATTGCCACTTTCTGCTTTGACGAAGGCATGGCAACAACTGCCTTCTCCGCCATCTGGGCGTTGCGGATACGGGTAAACATATCAGCAAGCGTGTCTTGCATGCTCATCGGTATGAGACTCCTGATCATTTTAGTTGTGCAGCGGCTGGGACCACCGCTTACCAACGAGTGCGGTTGTTACCAGCTTGACTTGGTCAGTCCTGGAACGTCGCCGCGCATCCCGGCTTCGCGGAGCTTGATCCGGGAAAGCTTGAACTTACGAAGAACGCCGTGCGGGCGACCGGTCATTTGGCACCGGTTGCGCAGACGGACCGGGCTGGCGTCGCGAGGCAACTTCTGCAGCTTCGCTTGGGCATCCCAACGCTCTTCTTCGCTGATGTTCGGGTTGTTTACTATCGCCTTGAGCTCAGCGCGCTTGGCTGCGTATTTTGCAACCGTTTTTTCGCGTTTGAGCTCGCGGTTCTTCATGGAAACTTTTGCCATGACGCTCTTACCTTATTTTTTGAACGGGAAGTGGAAAGCTTCCAGCAGTGCTCGACCTTCTTCGTCCGATTTCGCCGAAGTGGTGATCGTGACGTCCAGGCCACGAATCTTGTCGACCTTGTCGTACTCGATCTCCGGGAAAATTATCTGTTCCCGAACACCCATGCTGTAGTTTCCGCGGCCGTCAAAGGACTTCGGATTCAAGCCGCGGAAATCGCGCACACGCGGAATCGCGATATGCACCAGGCGGTCAAAAAAGTCCCACATACGGTCGCCCCGCAGGGTTACCTTGCAGCCAATCGGCCAGCCTTCACGGATTTTGAAACCAGCGACCGACTTGTGAGCCTTGGTAATGATGGGCTTTTGACCCGCCAAGTCTTCAAGGTTGGACGCAGCATTCTCAATCTGCTTCTTATCGCCAACTGATTCGCCTACACCCATGTTCAGGGTGATCTTCTGAATGCGCGGTACCTGCATAACGTTCTCGTAGGAGAACTGATCCCGCAGTGCAGGCAGCACCTGTGTCTTGTAAAGCTCTTTCATGCTAGACATCGTAGCCACCGTCGCTTACTGGTTATCGACAACTTCTTTCGTGGACTTGAAAACCCGCACCTTGCTGCCGTCTTCCTTGACCTGGAAGCCAACTCGATCAGCTTTATCGGTTTGCGAATTATAAATAGCCACGTTAGATGCCTGGATGGGCGCCTCTTTCTCTACGATGCCCCCGGCTGTGCCTGCCATTGGGTTTGGACGGGTGTGGCGCTTCATCATGTTGATACCCGACACGATTAGCTTGCCATTATCCAGAACGCGCACGACTCTGCCGCGCTTGTTCTTGTCCTTACCCGCAATGACGATGACCTCGTCATCCCGTTTAATCTTCTTCATAACCGGCCTCTTGTCCTTACAGTACTTCAGGTGCCAGCGAGATGATCTTCATGAACTTCTCGTTGCGCAATTCACGCGTTACCGGCCCGAAAATACGGGTACCGATCGGCGCATCCTGGTTGTTCAGAAGAACCGCCGCGTTACCGTCGAAGCGAATAACCGAGCCGTCCGACCGGCGCACACCATGTGCAGTGCGTACCACAACCGCCTTCAGGACCTGGCCCTTTTTGACCTTACCTCGGGGAATGGCTTCCTTTACAGTCACCTTTATTACGTCCCCAACCCGCGCGTAGCGCCGGTGAGACCCGCCGAGAACCTTTATACACATTACCCGACGGGCGCCGCTGTTATCAGCGACCTCGAGCATTGTTTGAGTTTGAATCATGCTTATTCTCCAGCCGAACCCATTGCCGTTACGACAAGACCCACCGTTCGGGCGAGTTAAACTTCCGCGGCACGCTCAACGACGTTGACCAGCTTCCACGCCTTGGTCTTGGAGACCGGGCGCGTTTCCTGAATGGTGACAACATCCCCAATCTGGCACTGGTTGTTTTCGTCATGCGCATGAATTTTGGACGAGCGACGAACATACTTTCCGTAGATCGGATGCTTTTCGCGTCGCTCAACGAGCACAACAATGGACTTATCCATCTTGTTACTCACCACCTTGCCGCTAATGGTTCGGGCAGTCTTCGCAACTTCCGTCATCTTAGCCACCTGCCTTTTCGTTCAATACGGTTTTGACACGAGCGATGTCACGCTTGAGCGAACCGAGCAAGTGACTCTGGTTCAACTGGCCTGTCGCCTTACGCATCCTCAGGTTGAACTGCTCCTTGAGGAGCTTGAGGAGCTCAGCATTCAGCTCGTCGACCGGCTTTTCACGTAATTCTGTCGCTTTCATCACATCACCGTCCTAGTCACGAAAGTGGTCGAAACGGGTAGTTTCGAAGCCGCCAGGGAGAAGGCTTCACGTGCGATTTCTTCCGACACGCCTTCCATCTCGTAAAGCATCTTGCCCGGCTGTATTTCCGCGACCCAGTATTCTACTGAACCTTTACCTTTACCCATCCGTACTTCCAGCGGCTTCCCAGTGATGGGCTTGTCCGGGAAGATGCGGATCCAGATTTTTCCGCCCCGCTTGATTTTACGGGTCATCGTACGACGGGCCGCCTCAATCTGGCGGGCAGTTATACGGCCACGGCTTGTGGCTTTCAATCCGTACTCACCGAAACTTACTTTGCTGCCGCGGTGCGCAAGACCGCGGTTGCGGCCCTTCATCGTCTTGCGAAACTTGGTGCGTTTTGGTTGTAACATGTCAGCGCCCCTTACTTAGTGCCTTTCTTGCGAGACGCGTTCTTCTCGGCACGTACTTGTTCCATACCGCCCAGAATCTCGCCCTTGAAGATCCAGACCTTGACGCCAATAACACCGTAAGTGGTATGAGCCTCATAGGTTGAATAGTCGATATCCGCGCGCAGGGTATGAAGAGGAACACGCCCTTCCCGATACCATTCGGTACGTGCGATCTCCGCACCACCGAGGCGCCCACCAACCTGGATCCGTATGCCTTTTGCGCCCTGACGCATCGCGTTTTGCACGGCGCGCTTCATGGCACGACGGAACATCACCCGACGCTCCAACTGGTTCGCAACATTCTGCGCAACCAAACGCGCATCAAGGTCCGGCTTTCGGATCTCTTCAATATTGACATGAACCGGCACGCCCATGATGTCGCTGACATCGCGACGCAGGCGATCCACATCCTCACCCTTCTTACCGATAACGATACCCGGGCGGGCAGTATGAATCGTAATGCGCGCGTTCTGGGCGGGACGTTCTATCACAATCTTGCTGACAGAAGCCCTCTCCAGACGCTTGTTCAGGAATTCACGAACCTTGATGTCATTGAGCAGGTTCTTTGAGTAGTTACCCTTGTCCGCGTACCAAACAGAGTTGTGCTCTTTGATAACGCCGAGACGATAACCAATTGGATGTACTTTATGACCCATCTGCGCGTCTCCTACTTGTCAGCAACCGTGACGGTGATATGGCACGTGCGCTTGAGGATCCGGTCAGCGCGCCCCTTGGCACGTGGGCGAATCCGCTTGAGCATGGGCCCCTCGTCAACACATATCGTGGCGACGCGAAGTTCATCCACATCCAGACCTTGATTGTGTTCAGCGTTAGCAATGGCCGAATCAAGCGCTTTCTTGATAATCCCCGCCGCCTTTTTCGGGCTGAACGTCAGAATATTAAGAGCGTCCTCAACAGCCTTACCCCGGACTTGGTCAGCCACCAGGCGTGCTTTCTGAGCAGAGAGGCGAGCGCCCTTAAGCTTAGCCGCTACTTCCATCATACTTTCCCCTCAGAATCAGCGTTTCGCTTTCTTGTCTGCAGAATGACCCCGATAGGTCCTCGTTGCTGCAAACTCGCCCAGTTTGTGACCGACCATGTCTTCGGTAATAAGCACGGGTACGTGCTGACGACCGTTGTGAACTGCAATGGTCAAGCCTACCATCTCTGGAAAAACCGTTGACCGTCGCGACCAGGTCTTAATGGGGCGACGATTGCTGGCTTCCAGAGCTGCTTCGACTTTCTTCAACAGATGCAGGTCTATGAATGGACCTTTCTTTAAAGAACGTGGCACAGCATCTTCCTCTAAAATTCAATTACTTGGCCGAACGACGACGCAGGATCATTTTATCCGTACGCTTGTTCTTTCGAGTCTTATGCCCTTTGGTCGGAACACCCCAAGGAGTAACAGGGTGACGCCCGCCAGAGGTACGCCCTTCACCACCACCGTGCGGATGGTCAACTGGGTTCATAGCCACACCACGAACGGTTGGACGCTTTCCGCGCCAACGTGATGCACCTGCCTTACCAAGCTGCTGCAGACTGTGCTCACTGTTGGAAACTTCTCCCAGCGTGGCACGGCACTCTGACAACACCTTGCGCATTTCACCTGACCGCAACCGCAGGGTTGCGTAGGAACCTTCACGGGCCACTAGCTGTGCGGATGCACCAGCGCTGCGGACCATTTGGGCGCCTTTGCCAGGCTTCAGCTCGACGCAGTGAACAATTGAACCGACAGGAATGTTGCGCAACGGCAACGTACTGCCCACTTTAATCGGCGCGTCGATACCGGAACGCACAGGGTCACCTGCCGTCATGCCTTTGGGAGCGATGATATAGCGGCGCTCTCCGTCAGCGTATTTGACAAGCGCAATGTGCGCGGACCGATTCGGATCGTATTCCAGACGCTCAACAACTGCTGGAATACCGTCTTTGTTGCGTTTGAAGTCAATCAAACGATAGTGCTGCTTGTGGCCACCACCAATGTGACGCGTAGTGATACGGCCAGCATTGTTGCGCCCACCAGACTTATTCTGCTTCTCAACCAACGGCGCGTGCGGTTGCCCCTTGTGAAGATCGTGGGTAACGATCTTTACGGCGTGGCGGCGTCCGGGTGACGTTGGCTTGGTTTTCATGATCGACATTTTACGACCCCTTTACCTTATTCCACATCCTGAAAGTCAATGTCCTGACCTTCAGCCAGACGCACGTATGCCTTCCGCAGCCCACTGCGCTTGCCCATACCGCGCATGGTCCGCTTCAGCTTGCCTTTACGGTTAGCCACCCGGACAGCCTCAACTTTCACGTCGAACAACTGCTCCACTGCTTTTTTGATTTCGGGCTTGGTAGCATCTGACGCGACGCGAAAAACAACGCTGCCATTTTCTGAAGCCATGGTGGCTTTCTCAGAGATGTGCGGCCCCAACAGAACCTTATAGATACGTTCCTGATTCATCCCAGCATCTCCTCAATCTTTTTCAGCGCCGGCACGGTTACGACAACTTTTTCGTAGCCCACCAGGCTGACCGGATCCACACCCGCCACATCACGAACATCGATGTAGGGAATGTTGCGTGAAGCCAGATGAAGATTTTGCTCGACCGCATCGGACACTATGAGCGCATTGCTCAGTCCGAGCTCGTTCAGCTTGCCAAGGAACGCCTTGGTTTTGGGCGTATCAACAACCAACTCATCAAGCACAACCAGGCGATCCTGGCGAACCAGCTCAGAAAAGATCGACCGCAGTGCGGCGCGATACATTTTCCGGTTTACTTTCTGGCTGTGATCCTGCGGCCGGGCCGCAAACGTCACGCCACCGCTACGCCACAGCGGGCTGCGGATAGTGCCGGCACGGGCGCGACCAGTACCTTTCTGGCGCCATGGCTTCTTTCCGCCACCGCTAACTTCCGAGCGGGTCTTCTGGGCACGTGTACCCTGACGCGCCCCAGCGAGGTAAGCGGTAACTACCTGATGAACCAAGGGCTCGTTGAATTCTCTGGCAAAGGTCTCATCTGAGACAGAAATACCTTTGCCGCTTCCTGTAATCGTCAATTCCATCACGACACCCCTTAGGCTTTGACTGCGGGCTTGATGATCAGATCGCCGCCTGTAGCGCCAGGGACAGCGCCCCGGACCAGCAACAGGTTGCGCTCGGCGTCAACACGCACCACTTCCAGGCTTTGAACAGTCACCTGCTCGTTGCCCATCTGGCCCGCCATTTTCTTGCCTTTAAATACGCGACCTGGAGTCTGGTTCTGACCAATCGAACCCGGTGCACGGTGGGAAAGAGAGTTGCCGTGGGTGGCATCCTGCATGGCGAAGTTCCAGCGCTTAACACCGCCCTGAAAACCTTTACCCTTGGAGCGCCCGGAGACGTCAACCATCTGGCCGGCCTCGAAAACAGAAACAGTGACTTCACCGCCTGCCTTGAACTCTTCGCCTTCGCTTTCGCCCAGACGGAATTCCCAGAGACCACGCCCCGCCTCAACACCCGCTTTAGCGAAATGTCCGGCGCTGGCTTTAGTGACGCGAGAGGAACGACGGGAACCTACGGTGACCTGAATGGCACGATAGCCGTCTTGTTCTTGACTTTTGACCTGCGTTATACGGTTTGGGTCGACTTCGATAACCGTGACGGGAATGGCTTGACCGTCATCAGCGTATACGCGAGTCATCCCGGCCTTGCGGCCGACAATACCAATTGCCATTTTGCACCTCTTAGTGTACGGGGCTTCAACCCTCTATGGCCTACTACAGTTACACTCCGAGAGGTCTCAACGCCGAGGCGTTTTAACCCAAGCTGATTTGAACGTCCACACCGGCCGCCAAATCGAGCTTCATCAGAGCGTCGACAGTTTTTTCAGTAGGCTCAATAATGTCTAACATCCGCTTGTGAGTGCGGATCTCATACTGATCACGCGCGTCTTTGTTGACGTGCGGGGAGGTCAGTATGGTGAACCGTTCTTTCCGCGTCGGGAGAGGGATCGGGCCACGCACCTGGGCACCAGTCCGCTTCGCCGTATCGACGATTTCCTGCGTTGACTGATCGATCAGGCGGTAGTCGAACGCCTTCAGCCGAATTCTGATCTTTTGGCTTTGCATGTTGCACCAAACTCCGCTTGTAGCAGCTAGCGAAAGGCCTAGCCGACCCCAATAAAAAAGGAGCCGCATTGTATGCATAATGCCCAGTCAAGTCAACACGCGCCGAAGCGCGCCACAACATGACCGAGCGGAACAAAAAAGGGGCTGCCAGGCAGCCCCTTTTTCAGGGTCCGGGGACCCTGGGTATTACTCGACGATTTTCGTAACGACGCCTGCACCTACGGTGCGGCCACCTTCACGAATCGCAAAGCGGAGACCGTCTTCCATCGCGATCGGCGCGATCAGAGTGGTTACCAGCTTCACGTTATCGCCCGGCATGACCATTTCCACCCCTTCCGGCAGCTCGCAAGCGCCAGTGACGTCAGTGGTACGGAAATAGAACTGCGGACGGTAACCTTTGAAGAACGGCGTGTGACGACCGCCCTCTTCTTTGCTCAACACGTAAACTTCACACTCGAACTTGGTGTGCGGCGTAATGGTGCCGGGCTTGGCCAGTACCTGACCACGCTCAACATCGTCACGCTTGGTGCCACGCAGCAGTACGCCGACGTTCTCACCCGCACGACCTTCGTCCAGCAGCTTACGGAACATCTCAACACCGGTACATACCGTCTTGACGGTATCCTTGATACCGACGATCTCAACTTCGTTACCGACGTTGATGATGCCGCGCTCGATACGACCGGTCACCACAGTACCGCGACCAGAGATAGAGAACACGTCCTCGATCGGCATCAGGAACGGCTGATCAACCGCACGCTCCGGCTCCGGAATGTAGCTGTCCAGCGCTTCGATCAGCTTGGAGACCGCAGTGGTACCCATGCCATTGTCGTCTTTGCCTTCCAGCGCCATCAGCGCAGAACCGGTAATGATCGGCGTGTCGTCGCCCGGGAAGTCATACTGGCTCAGCAGCTCACGCACTTCCATCTCAACCAGCTCAAGCAGCTCTTCGTCATCGACCATGTCCGCTTTGTTCAGGAACACAACAATGTACGGTACGCCGACCTGACGAGACAGCAGGATGTGCTCACGCGTCTGCGGCATGGGGCCGTCAGCTGCGGAGACCACCAGGATCGCGCCGTCCATCTGCGCCGCACCCGTGATCATGTTCTTCACATAGTCAGCGTGGCCGGGACAGTCAACGTGCGCGTAGTGGCGCTTCTCGGAATCATACTCAACGTGGGAAGTCGCGATCGTGATACCACGCGCACGCTCTTCCGGCGCATTGTCGATCTGGTCGAATGCCCGCGCCTCACCACCAAACACCTCTGAGCTTACGCGCGTCAGTGCTGCGGTCAGTGTCGTCTTGCCATGGTCAACGTGACCGATGGTCCCAACGTTGATGTGGAGCTTCTTACGTTCAAACTTTGCCTTGGACACGGTTATACCTCTCCGGCTGTCTTAATTGTGAAAATTAACCTTTCTTGATGATGGCTTCTGCGATATTCGCAGGCGCCTCAGAGTACTTGCAGAATTCCATTGCATAGGAGGCACGACCCTGCGTGCTGGAGCGCAGGTCAGTCGCATAGCCAAACATCTCGGACAACGGGACTTCCGCCCGTACGATCTTGCCGGAGACACTCTCATCCATGCCCAGGATAATACCGCGACGCCGGTTAAGGTCGCCTACCACGTCGCCCATGTAGTCCTCGGGCGTGATCACTTCAACCTTCATCATCGGCTCGAGCAACGCAGGACTAGCTTCCAGCGCGCCTTTCTTCATTGCCATGGAACCAGCAATCTTGAAGGCCATCTCGTTGGAGTCGACATCATGGAAAGAGCCGTCATAAAGAGTTGCTCTTACACCAAGCAGCGGATACCCGGCAATACAGCCGTTCTGCATCTGCTCTGCAACACCCTGCTGAACCGCAGGAATGTATTCTTTAGGGACAACACCACCCACGATCTTGTTCACAAACTCGAACGTTGGCTGATCATCACCCATTTCCATCGGTTCCAGCTTGAGCCAGACGTGACCGTACTGACCACGACCACCCGACTGGCGAACGAACTTGCCTTCGACGTTGACAGCCTTGCGGATGCACTCGCGGTAAGCTACCTGCGGCTTACCAATATTCGCCTCCACCTTGAACTCGCGACGCATACGGTCAACGATGATATCCAGGTGGAGCTCGCCCATACCAGAAATGATGGTCTGGCCGGACTCTTCGTCAGTGCGCACACGGAAAGAGGGATCTTCCTGGGCCAGCTTGCCCAGAGCAACGCCCATTTTTTCCTGATCGGCCTTGGACTTCGGCTCAACTGCGACCGAGATCACCGGCTCAGGGAATTCCATCCGCTCTAGCACAATACGGTCGTTTTCGTCGCACAGGGTGTCACCGGTGGTCACGTTTTTAAGACCGATCGCAGCCGCAATGTCCCCTGCCCAGACTTCTTTGATTTCGTGACGGTCCTTGGCATGCATCTGAACCATACGACCAACGCGCTCTTTCTTCTCTTTAACAGAGTTCCAGACCGCCATACCAGATTCGAGTTTACCGGAGTAAACCCTGAAGAACGTCAACGTACCGACGAATGGGTCGGTAGCAATCTTGAAGGCCAGGGCCGAGAACGGCGCATCATCATCCGCCGGACGTGTTGCTTCCGTTTCGCCGTCTTCGAGCAGACCGCGGATCGCCTTGACTTCATCGGGCGCCGGCAGGAACTCGATGACGCAGTCCAGCATGGCCTGGACGCCCTTGTTTTTGAAGGCTGAGCCGCAGAGAGACAGCACAATCTCATTGGACAAGGTGCGTAGACGCAGCCCTTTTTTGACCTCTTCCAGCGACAGTTCGCCGCCTTCGAGATACTTGTCCATCAACTCTTCATTGGCTTCAGCAGCAGCCTCAACAAGATGCTCGCGCCACTTCTCGCACTCTTCCTTCATGTCGTCAGGAATAGCCTTCTCTTCGTAGGTCATCCCCTGATCGGCTTCGTTCCAGTAAATCGCCTTCATCCGCAAAAGGTCGATGACGCCCTGGAAGTTGTCTTCAGAACCAATCGGCAACTGGATCGGCACAGGCGTCGCGCCCAGGCGATTCCTGATCTGCTCGACCACCCGCAGGAAGTCAGCACCAGCACGGTCCATTTTGTTTACGAACACGATGCGCGGCACTTCATACTTGTTAGCCTGGCGCCAAACGGTCTCGGACTGCGGCTCAACACCGGATGTTCCGCAGAAAACAACGACCGCGCCGTCGAGCACACGCAACGAACGCTCTACTTCGATCGTGAAATCTACGTGCCCCGGCGTATCGATGATATTGATCCGGTGCTCGTCGTACTGCTTATCCATGCCGCTCCAGAAACAGGTGGTGGCAGCAGAGGTAATGGTGATGCCCCGCTCCTGCTCCTGCTCCATCCAGTCCATGGTCGCGGCGCCGTCGTGTACCTCACCGATCTTATGGGAAATACCGGTGTAGAAAAGAACGCGTTCGGTGGTTGTGGTTTTACCCGCGTCCACGTGAGCGCATATACCGATATTCCGGTAGCGTTTAATAGGTGTCTTACGTGCCACTTTAAATTACCTCGGCAATTAGAAACGATAATGAGAGAAGGCTTTGTTGGCTTCCGCCATACGGTGCACGTCTTCACGCTTCTTAACCGCGGCGCCTTTGCTGTCGGCGGCATCCAGAATCTCGCCAGCCAGACGCTGGGCCATGGACTTCTCGCCACGCTTGCGCGAGTACTCGACAAGCCAGCGCATTGCCAAAGCATTCTGGCGGGCAGGACGGACTTCTACGGGCACCTGGTAAGTCGCGCCACCAACACGGCGAGACTTTACCTCCACCATCGGCTGGATATTTTCCAGCGCTTTCTCAAACATTTCGATGGGTTGGTCTTTCGATTTATCTTCTACAATCTGCAAAGCGCCATAAACGATTCGCTCAGCAACAGCTTTCTTGCCGCTTTCCATCACATGGTTGATGAACTTGGCCAGGCGGGCACTTCCGAACTTGGGATCCGGGATAATTTCCCGTTTCGCTGCAACTCTTCTTCTAGGCATTGATAAGTCCTCAAACGTGAACAAAAGGTCTTCAGGTTAATCCGAGACCGCCGACCCTGAAGGGTCCGAGCTACTCGGCCTTACTCTTACCGCCCTGAAAAACGATAAAAGGACCCGGTTATTTAAGACTTGGGACGCTTGGTACCGTATTTGGAGCGACCCTGCTTCCGGTTCTGTACGCCCTGGGTATCCAGAGTTCCTCGGACGGTGTGATAACGCACACCTGGCAAATCCTTTACCCGGCCGCCACGAATCAGGACGACACTGTGTTCCTGAAGGTTGTGACCTTCGCCGCCAATGTACGACGACACTTCATAGCCGTTAGTCAGCCGGACACGGCACACTTTCCGCAATGCCGAGTTCGGCTTCTTCGGGGTGGTCGTATAGACTCGAGTGCAAACGCCGCGACGCTGGGGACAGCTCTGCAGCGCAGGAACGTCGCTCTTCGCGACCTTGCGTTTACGAGGCTTACGCACCAATTGGTTAATGGTTGCCATGTAAGCAAAACTCCACGTTTGAACAATGAAAATAGCCCCCACAGGATAAATCTACCCGGTAGAGATAAAATTGGGGGACGCAAGTGTAAGCTTGCATCCCCCATGCGTCAAGATGACTGGCGAGGTTTTGAACAGCCCGACTATTTGTTCAGTTCGGCGCTCAATGCCTCTACCACGTCTTCAGCACTCACGCTGTGGCTCTCTTCTGCCAGAGAGCGCTTGCGTCGACGCTCTTTGTGGTAGGCGAGACCCGTCCCTGCCGGGATGAGTCGGCCAACCACTACGTTTTCTTTCAGACCGCGCAGGTAGTCGCGCTTGCCGGTAACAGCACCTTCGGTCAGAACACGAGTTGTCTCCTGGAAGGACGCAGCCGAGATGAACGACTCCGTAGCCAACGATGCCTTGGTGATACCAAGCAGCAGCCTTTCCGCTCGCGCAGGCTCTTTATCTTCCGCAACCGCACGCTCATTCGCTTCAACGAAGTGCGAGTACTCCACCTGATCGCCCGTCAGCAACTGCGTCTCTCCGGGAGAAACAATCTCAGCCTTGCGCAGCATCTGCCGCACAATAACCTCAATATGTTTGTCGTTTATGACAACGCCCTGCAAGCGGTATACGTCTTGAATCTCGTTGGTGATGTACTTGGTCAACTCACCGACGCCGAGCAGACGCAGAATGTCATGCGGATTGGACGGCCCGTCAGAGATTACCTCCCCACGCTCAACAGTCTCACCCTCGAACACGTTCATCTGACGCCACTTCGGAATCAACAACTCGTAGGGATCGCCATCGCGTGGCGTGATGACCAGGCGCTTTTTACCCTTGGTTTCCTTGCCAAAGCTGATGGTGCCGGTGATCTCCGCCAGAATTGCGGGCTCTTTAGGACGCCGTGCCTCGAACAAATCCGCGACCCGTGGCAAACCACCGGTGATATCCCGCGTTTTAGAGCTTTCCTGCGGAATCCGCGCGATAACGTCACCGAGCTCCAGATTGTCACCATTGCGCAGTGTTACCAGCGCGTTGGGCGGCAGGAAGAACTGGGCAGGGACACCGCCCGGCAGCAACAATTCTTCGCCTTTTTCGCCCACAACTTGAATCATGGGGCGAATGTCTTTGCCAGCCGCAGGACGATCTTTCGGATCAATCACTTCGATCGTAGACAGCCCAGTCAGCTCGTCAGTCTGGGTTTTGACGGTAATCCCTTCGTCCAGGCCTACGTAGCGAATCTTACCCGCAGCCTCGGCGACAATCGGGTGGGTGTGGGGATCCCACTTCGCCACCGTACCGCCAGCCTCGACCATGTCGCCGTTCTTGACACTAAGGACTGCACCGTAGGGCAGCTTGTACCACTCGCGCTCGCGTCCGTGATCATCCGCGACTGCAAGGGCGGAGGACCGTGACACTACCACGAGGGAGCCGTCGGTCTTCTCGATCGATTTCATGTTATGCAGACGGACCTTACCACCGTGCTTAACCTGAATATTGTCGACCGCAGACGACCGGCTTGCCGCGCCGCCAATGTGGAACGTACGCATGGTCAACTGTGTGCCGGGCTCACCGATCGACTGGGCGGCGATGACACCGACCGCTTCGCCAACATTGACGAGGTGACCGCGCGCAAGGTCTCGACCGTAGCAGCTGGAGCAGACACCGTGCTTGGAGCGACAGGCAATTGCTGAGCGCACCCAGATTTCATCAACCCCTTCCCGCTCAATGTGCTCAACCAGCTTCTCATCAAGCAAGGTGCCGGCTGTAACAACGGCGTTTTCCTTGTCGCCCGGCGTAAAGACGTCCCGTGCAGCAACCCGACCCAGAACGCGGTCGCCAAGCGGCACAACGACATCCCCACCTTCGATCATGGGGGTCATGAGCAGGCCTTCGTCAGTCCCACAGTCGACCTCAGTCACTACCAGATCCTGCGAGACGTCAACCAGACGCCGCGTCAGGTAACCGGAGTTAGCGGTTTTCAGTGCGGTATCAGCAAGACCTTTCCGCGCACCGTGAGTGGAGATGAAGTACTGGAGTACGTTCAGGCCTTCCCGGAAGTTCGCAGTGATCGGCGTCTCGATGATAGAACCGTCCGGCTTCGCCATCAGACCACGCATACCCGCCAGCTGGCGGATCTGGGCAGCAGAACCCCGGGCGCCGGAGTCAGCCATCATGTAAACCGAGTTGAACGACTCTTCCATTACAAAGTCGCCGTTCTCGTCTTTCAGTGGTTCGCCGTCATCTCCGAAAACATTCTGCTTACTGAGACGATCCATCATGGCCTTGGACACTTTGTCGTTGGCTCGGGACCAGATATCGATAACCTTGTTGTACTTCTCGCCCTGGGTCAGGAGACCTGATGAGAACTGGCTTTCGATTTCCAGAACCTCGTCTTCAGCAGCGTCGATCAGGCCGTACTTCTCGTCGGGAATTTCGAAGTCGTTTACGCCGATCGAACAACCCGAAACCGTTGCATAATGGAAGCCGGTGTACATCAGCTGATCGGCAAAAATAACCGTCTCTTTGAGACCCACGCTGCGGTAACAGGCGTTGATCAGCTTGGAGATCGCCTTCTTGACCAGTGGCTGGTTGGCCAGCTCGAACGGCATGCCATCGGGCATGATGTCGAACATGAGCGCCCGACCTACTGTAGTGTCCTGCAGGCTGGTGGTCGTCGTTGCATTGCGGTCTTCGTCGTAGGCAACCTCGGTAATCCGGACCTTGATCTGGGCCTGCAGGTCTACCGCACCGGAACCGTAGGCCCGGCTGACTTCCTTGGTATCCGCGAAAATCATGCCCTCGCCCTTGGCTTTCTTCCGGGACCGGGTCATGTAATACAAACCAAGAACCACATCCTGGGACGGCACGATGATCGGGTCGCCGTTAGCCGGTGAAAGGATGTTATTGGTCGACATCATCAGCGCACGCGCTTCAAGCTGGGCCTCGATCGTGAGCGGCAGGTGCACCGCCATCTGATCGCCGTCGAAGTCGGCATTGTATGCAGCACACACCAGCGGGTGCAGCTGGATCGCCTTACCTTCAATCAGCACTGGCTCGAACGCCTGGATACCCAAACGGTGCAAGGTAGGCGCGCGGTTGAGCATGACCGGATGTTCCCGGATAACCTCGTCGAGAATATCCCAAACCACAGCTTCTTCGCGCTCGACCATCTTCTTGGCCGCTTTGATCGTCGTCGCGAGCCCACGCAATTCGAGCTTGGAGAAAATGAACGGCTTGAACAATTCAAGGGCCATTTTCTTCGGCAAACCGCACTGGTGCAGGCGGAGGTACGGCCCTACAACGATGACCGATCGACCGGAATAATCGACGCGCTTACCCAACAGATTCTGGCGGAAACGGCCCTGCTTGCCCTTGATCATGTCGGCCAGCGACTTCAGCGGGCGCTTGTTTGATCCGGTAATGGCACGACCACGGCGACCGTTGTCCAGCAGCGCATCAACCGACTCCTGCAGCATCCGCTTCTCGTTGCGCACGATGATATCGGGCGCGTTGAGCTCAAGCAGACGCTTCAGTCGATTGTTCCGGTTGATCACCCTACGATAGAGATCGTTAAGATCAGACGTCGCGAAACGGCCGCCGTCCAGCGGCACCAGCGGACGAAGATCCGGCGGCAACACGGGAAGAACAGTCATGACCATCCAGCCCGGTTTGTTACCGGAATGCAGGAAGGCTTCCATCAGCTTCAGACGCTTCGAGATCTTTTTGATCTTGGTCTCAGACGAGGTTTGCGGCAATTCTTCACGCAAACGCTCCACTTCAGCCTCAAGATCAATATCGGACAGCAGCGTCTGCACGGCTTCGGCACCCATGCGGGCGTCGAACTCGTCTCCGAACTCTTCAAGCGCCTCGTAATACTGCTCGTCGTTCAGCAGTTGACCCTTTTCGAGCGTTGTCATGCCCGGTTCGAGGACAATGAACGACTCGAAGTAAAGCACCCGCTCGATGTCCCGCAGCGTCATATCCAGCAACAGACCGATACGCGAAGGCAAGGACTTCAGGAACCATATGTGGCACACAGGGCTGGCCAGCTCAATATGGCCCATGCGCTCGCGGCGAACGCTGGCGAGAGCGACTTCAACGCCGCACTTCTCGCAGATGACACCGCGATGCTTAAGACGCTTGTACTTTCCGCAGAGGCACTCGTAATCCTTAACCGGGCCGAAAATCTTGGCGCAGAACAAACCGTCGCGCTCTGGCTTGAACGTACGGTAGTTAATCGTCTCGGGCTTTTTCACTTCGCCGAACGACCAGGACCGGATCATTTCCGGCGACGCCAGTCCAATGCGAATCGCATCAAACTCTTTGCTTTGGTTCTGGCTTTTGAGCAGGTTCAGTAAATCTTTCATCAGTAACAGCTCCGGATGGCTTGATCTCCGGCGGGCACCAGCAGTGCCCGCTCATGCTGCCAAATAACTTTTCGGCTTATTCCGTTTCGAGCTCGATGTCGATGCCCAGGGAACGGATTTCTTTGACCAGCACGTTAAAGGACTCCGGCATACCCGGTTCCATACGGTGGTCGCCATCGACAATGTTTTTGTACATCTTGGTTCGGCCGTTAACGTCGTCCGACTTGACGGTAAGCATTTCCTGCAGCGTGTACGCCGCACCGTAGGCCTCGAGCGCCCACACTTCCATCTCACCAAAGCGCTGACCCCCGAACTGCGCCTTACCACCCAGCGGTTGCTGAGTGACCAAGCTGTAGGAGCCGGTCGAACGAGCGTGCATCTTGTCATCCACGAGGTGGTTGAGCTTGAGCATATACATGTAGCCAACCGTGACCGGCCGGTCGAATTTATCGCCGGTGCGACCATCATAGAGGGTTGTCTGCCCGCTAGTGTCCATGTCCGCCAACGCCAGCATCTGTTTGATCTCGTGTTCCTTGGCACCGTCGAATACGGCGGTTGCCATGGGGACACCTTCGCGCAGATTATCGGCTAGAGCCAGGATCTCCTGATCATTCAGACTGTCCAGATCCACATGCGGGGTTTCCGTCCCGTTATAGATCTCGTTGAGCAGACTACGGATCTCGCTCACCTTCTTCTGGGCTTCCAGCATGCCGTTGATCTTCCGACCCAGCCCTTTCGCTGCAGCACCAAGGTGCGTCTCCAGTACCTGCCCGACGTTCATCCGCGAGGGCACACCCAGGGGATTCAGAACGATATCCACAGGCTCGCCAGACTCGTCATACGGCATATCTTCAACAGGCATGATCGCCGAAATGACACCCTTGTTACCGTGCCGGCCGGCCATCTTGTCACCAGACTGGATGCGGCGCTTGACTGCAAGGTAGACCTTAACGATTTTCAGGACCCCTGGCGCCAGATCGTCACCCTGCTGGATCTTGCGTTTCTTGTCCTCGAACCGCTCTTCATGCTCTTTACGACGAGCAATAAGCCCCTCTTCAGACTTTTCGATAAGCTCGTTGAGGGCATCATCGCTCATACGGATCTTGAACCAGTCGTCACGGCCAAGACCGGCGAAAGAGTCATCCGTAAGCTTGTCGCCCTTCTTCATGCCGGGCGCGCTAATGACAGCCTGGTCCCGGAGCGCATTACGCAGCCGCTCGAAAGTGGCCCCTTCGACAATTCGGTACTCGTCCTTCAGGTCCTTACGATACTCATCAAGCTGCTCTTTCTCGATCGAAAGCGCGCGCTGATCTTTCTCGATACCGTCGCGGGTAAACACCTGAACGTCTATCACGGTACCCCGGGTACCACTGGGAACCCGCAACGACGTATCCTTCACGTCGGACGCCTTCTCACCGAAGATCGCCCTCAGGAGTTTTTCTTCCGGTGTCAGCTGGGTTTCACCCTTCGGTGTCACCTTGCCGACCATGATGTCACCAGGCCCTACCTCTGCCCCGATATAGACAATCCCGGACTCATCAAGCTTGGACAGAGCACTCTCGCCGACGTTCGGAATGTCAGCAGTGACCTCTTCTGAACCCAGCTTGGTGTCCCGCGCCACACAGGTCAGTTCCTGGATGTGGATGGTAGTCAGCCGATCCTCCTGCACAACCCGCTCCGAGATCAGGATGGAATCCTCGAAGTTGTAACCATTCCAGGGCATGAACGCTATGCGCATATTCTGGCCCAGGGCCAGTTCGCCCAGATCGACAGACGGGCCGTCGGCCAGAACGTCACCCCGAGCAATGACATCGCCACGCTTCACGATCGACTTCTGGTTGATACAGGTGTTCTGGTTAGAGCGTGTGTATTTGGTCAGGTTGTAGATATCGACACCGGCGTCACCGGCTTCAGTTTCATCTGCACTGACGCGCACCACGATGCGTGACGCATCGACGCTTTCAATTTCACCGCCACGACGCGCGATCACACATACACCGGAGTCCTGGGCGACGATCCGCTCCATACCAGTACCAACCAGTGGCTTTTCAGCACGCAGTGTGGGCACGGCCTGACGCTGCATGTTCGAGCCCATCAAGGCACGGTTGGCGTCATCATGTTCCAGGAATGGAATCATGGCCGCAGCGACCGACACAACCTGACGCGGTGAAACGTCCTTGAAGTTGACCTTCTCGGGTGGTGTGACCGTGAATTCGTTCTGATGGCGAACGGTTACCAGCTCATCGGTAAGCTTGCCATTCTCGTCGACCGCCGCACTTGCCTGAGCAATGATGTAGTTGCTTTCTTCAATGGCAGACAAATACTGAATGTCATCGGTAACTACGCCATCAACCACCTTTCGATACGGGCTCTCAAGGAAACCGTAGTTATTGGTGCGTGCATAGGTCGCCAGAGAATTGATCAGGCCGATGTTCGGCCCTTCCGGCGTTTCGATCGGACAGACACGACCGTAATGGGTTGGATGAACATCTCGCACTTCAAAGCCAGCCCGCTCACGGGTCAGACCGCCCGGGCCCAAAGCTGATACACGACGCTTGTGAGTAACCTCAGACAGCGGGTTATTCTGGTCCATGAACTGGGACAGCTGGCTGGAACCGAAGAACTCTTTTACCGCCGCGCCTACGGGCTTGGCGTTAATGAGATCCTGCGGCATGAGGCCTTCACTTTCGGCCAGGCTCAGGCGCTCGCGAACCGCGCGCTCTACCCGTACCAGACCCACACGGAACTGGTTCTCAGCCATTTCGCCAACGGAGCGGATACGACGGTTACCGAGGTTATCGATATCGTCAACATTACCTTTGCCGTTGCGAATGTTGATCAGGGTACGGAGCACATCAATGATGTCGCCGTTTTCGAGAACGCTACGGCCTTCGGTCTCTTCACGACCCAGACGGCGATTGAGCTTCATCCGTCCCACTGCAGAGAGGTCATACCGCTCTTCTGAGAAAAACAGGTTGTTGAACAGGTTCTCAGCAGACTCCTTGGTTGGCGGTTCGCCAGGGCGCATCATCCGGTAGATCTCTACCAGCGCTTCAAGGGGATTGCGAGTGGGGTCGATACGCAGGGTATCTGACATAAACGGCCCACAGTCGAGATCATTGGTGTAGAGCGTTTCCAGATCGGTAACGCCGGCCTCCACGATCTTGTCGTAGACTTCTTCTGTCAGCTCCGTATTGCACTCAACAAGTAGTTCGCCCGTCTTGGTGTCGACGATGTCCTTCGCTGTAACGCGGCCATAGAGATATTCCTTGGGAACGTCAAGCGTGGTAATGCCGGCCTTCTCAAGCTGACGAATGTGGCGTGCAGTAACGCGACGGCCTTCCTCGACGATAATCTCACCGCCGGCATCTTTGATGTCGAACGTCGCGATGTCACCACGCAGACGGCTTGGCACCAGTTCCAACTCGGCAGTCTCCGCTCCCAGCTTGAACTTACTGGTGTCGAAGAACATTTCCAGCATCTGCTCAGACGTAAAGCCGAGAGCCCGCAGAAGAATACTGGCGGGAAGCTTCCGACGGCGGTCAATCCGGACGAATACGCAATCCTTGGGGTCAAACTCGAAGTCAAGCCACGAGCCCCGATAGGGGATGATTCGGGCGGAGTACAGCAGTTTGCCGGACGAGTGCGTCTTGCCCTTATCGTGATCGAAAAAGACGCCAGGCGAACGATGCAGCTGGGAAACAATAACGCGCTCGGTACCGTTTACGACGAAGGTACCGTTTTCAGTCATCAGGGGCATTTCGCCCATGTAGACTTCCTGCTCCTTGATATCTTTGATCGCTTTGTTTGACGATTCCTTGTCATAAATGATCAAACGAACCTTCACGCGCAGAGGCGCCGCGTACGTGACACCGCGCAACTGACACTCTTTGACGTCAAAGGCCGGCTCGCCCAGGCGATAGCTCACGTACTCGAGCGCAGCATTGCCGGAGTAACTCGCAATCGGAAATACGGATTTGAATGCCGCATGCAAACCGGTCTCCTGCCGGCTTTCAGCGGAGGCCTCCAACTGCAGGAAGTCCCGATAGGAATCCAGCTGGATGGCCAGCAAATAAGGGACATCCATGACAGACGGCAGCTTGCCGAAGTCTTTCCGGATACGTTTTTTTTCGGTGTAGGAGTAAGTCATCTGCATTCCCCAGCTTTGGACCTTATAACTGGTGTTGAGACGGACAAGCCGTCTCTTGGGCTGAATTGCTCAGCCGCCTGCGCGGTCTCGGTTGAAGACCAGGGTGTTTAGCCCAAGGCGTCTAGCAGGCTGTTGAAAAACCACGGTAGATACCATCGACATCGTTCTGCGTAGAAAGTTCGACGCTTTTCGACAACCCATTAGCACACACAACAGAAAAAGGCTGATGGCATATTGCCACCAGCCGTACCATGCTTAATCGCATGTCATCAGGCAGAAGGTGCCCTTACTTGAGCTCAACAGAAGCGCCTGCTTCCTCAAGCTTCTTCTTCGCATCTTCAGCATCGGCCTTGCTAACGCCTTCCTTCACAGTAGAAGGTGCACCGTCGACCATAGCTTTGGCTTCTTTGAGGCCCAGACCTGTCAGCTCGCGAACAGCCTTGATAGCGTTAACTTTCTTCTCGCCGGCGGCGGTCAGAATAACGTCAAACTCGGTCTGCTCTTCTGCAGCGGCCGCTGCTTCGCCTGCTGCTGCAGGTGCAGCTGCGACTGCTGCCGCAGCAGAAACGCCAAACTTTTCTTCCATTGCTTCAACCAGCGCTACAACATCCATAACGCTCATTTCAGCGATTGCATCTAAAATCTCGTCTTTCGACAGAGCCATGACTCTTCTCCCAGAAAATCAAAATAATAAGAAAACCAATTAGGCTGCTTCTTTCTTTTGGTCGCGAACTGCAGCTACGGCACGGGTAACTTTCGACGGTACTTCGTTGAAAGTACGTGCCAGCTTGGTGATAGGTGCCTGGATCGTCGCCACCAACATAGTCAACGCCTGTTCGCGCGTTGGCAGTTTGGCAAGACGGTCAATCTGGTCCGCACCTAGCAGCTCACCACCAACGGCGAGTGCTTTGATCTCGAACTTTTCTTTCTCTTTGGCAAAATCCTTCAGCAGTCGCGCTGCCGCGCCAGGATCTTCCATCGAGAAAGCAAAGATTGTCGGGCCGACCAGTACGTCGCGAACACACTCATACTCAGTGCCTTCAACTGCGCGCTTCGCCAAAGTGTTGCGAATAACACGCAGGTAAACGTTCTGTTCGCGAGCCTGCTTGCGCAGGCTGGTCATTTCACCGGAAGTGATACCCCGGTAATCGGCCAAAACAACAGACAAAGCACCACTGGCAGCCTCGTTGACTTCAGCGACTATCGCCTTTTTGTCTTCGAGTCTGATTGCCACTGGATTTCTCCTAAGTTTTGCTGGCTGAACCAGCAACCCATTAATCGCCCCTTTCGGGGCGGCTTACGGTGCTAGGTTCAAGAAGAACGTCGTCACACCGTCTGCGCAGGCATTGCTTTAACCCTTCTGGACTAATGCTCCGCGGGGGCCTGCGGTCTTTGACAGCCAGGCTCTCACCTTGACTACAAAGTTTGTGCACTCTCTGTCAGGCCAAGCCTGATCAGACAGTTAAAGAACCCTGATCCAATGGCAGCCCTGGTCCCATAGTGGACGACAGGGTGATCTTCTTCAGGTAGATACCTTTGGCTGACGAAGGCTTGATCTTTTTAAGATCCGCCAGCAGGGCTTCGATATTCTGCTTGATGGAGTCAGCATTGAATTCAACCGTGCCAACCGGGCAATGAATAATGCCATTCTTGTCGGTACGGTACCGAACCTGACCTGCCTTCGCATTCTGTACAGCGGTTGCGACATCCGCGGTTACCGTACCCACTTTCGGGTTCGGCATCAGGCCACGAGGACCCAGGATCTGACCAAGCTGACCGACGATCCGCATGGCATCCGGCGACGCGATAACCACATCGAAGTCCATGTTGCCTTTTTTCACTTCGTCTGCCAGATCTTCCATACCGACGATATCGGCACCGGCTTCGCGAGCTTTGTCAGCGTTAGCACCTTGAGTGAAAACGGCGACCCTGACGGACTTGCCAGTCCCGTTGGGCAGGACAGTAGAACCGCGAACTACCTGATCTGACTTCCGGGCATCAACCCCAAGGTTGACCGCAATGTCGATGGATTCTTTGAACTTGACCTGTCCGCCGAGTTCGACCAACAAAGCTACCGCTTCGTCTACGGCATAACTTTTAGTTGCGTCGACTTTTTCGCGAATGAGTTTTTGGCGCTTGCTAAGTTTGGACATTTACAGACCCTCCACAATCAGGCCCATACTGCGCGCGGTACCGGCGATACTGCGAACGGCAGCATCAAGGTTGGCGGCAGTAAGATCGGGTTCTTTGGTCTTGGCAATTTCTTCCAACTGGGCACGGGTTACAGTACCGACCTTGTCCGTGTTGGGCTTGCCTGAGCCACTTTTAATTCCCGCAGCCTTCTTGAGCAGGACCGCAGCGGGTGGGGTCTTGGTTACGAAGGTAAAGCTGCGGTCGCTGTAGACCGTTATTACAACTGGAGTCGGCAACCCGGGTTCAATATCCTGAGTAGAGGCGTTGAACGCCTTACAGAACTCCATAATGTTGACACCGTGCTGACCCAACGCGGGGCCGACAGGCGGACTGGGATTTGCTTTACCGGCAGCAACCTGCAGCTTAATGTAAGCCGAAATCTTCTTGGCCATATCAATCTCCTGGTGGGTACAAGCGCCTTTCGGCTCCCCAGTTCAGACACAAAAAGCCCGCTACACCAATGTGCGCGAGCTCCACTTAAAAAGCGTTCTCAGTCTTTTTCTACCTGACCAAACTCAAGCTCAACAGGCGTGGACCGACCAAATATCAGCACAGCGACTTTGACTCGACTCTTGTCGTAGTCAACTTCTTCAACAACACCGTTGAAGTCGGCAAAAGGGCCTTCCGAAACCCTAACGATTTCACCAGGCTCGAACAAAGTCTTCGGCTTCGGCTTTTCCGCACCGCTTTGCACGCGCTGCAGGATCGCATCAGCTTCCCGATCTGTTATCGGCGCCGGTTTATCTGGACGGCCACCAATAAAGCCCATAACCCGAGGGGTACTTTTCACCAGATGCCAGGTAGCATCATCCAGCTCCATCTGCACCAACACATAGCCCGGGTAGAACTTGCGCTCGCTCTTTCGCTTTTTGCCGTCGCGCATCTCGACCACTTCTTCAGTGGGGACGAGCACATCACCGAAACGGTCTTCCATGTTCTCAAGGGCAATCCGCTCTTTGATGCCCCGCATTACCTGCTTTTCAAATCCGGAAAAGGCATGGACCACATACCAACGCTTAGCCATATTGCCTCCTTCGCTCAGCCAATAATGCCTGATACGCCCCAACTGATCAGCGAATCCATGCCCCAAAGAAGCAGCGCTACAACCAGAACGAAGACGATGACTATAAGCGTGGTCTGCGTCAGCTCTTGACGCGTCGGCCACACAACCTTCCGAATTTCTACCCGAGCTTCCTTCAGGAGCTGAGCAAAGCGCTTGCCCTTCGAAGTCTGGAGTGCAATAACGCCTGCAACAATGGCTAGCGCCACAACGGCCAGCACACGATACAGCAATGATTCCGCACTGTAATACGTATTACCAACCACAGCGACGGTAACCAGGATAAAAACAACCAGCCACTTTAATGTATCCATGCGGCCGGAAGTCTGATTTGCTTTAGACTCCATAGGAATCAGCTATATGGGTGTTATAAAGTTGGCAGGCCAGGAGGGAATCGAACCCCCAACCTGCGGTTTTGGAGACCGCTGCTCTGCCAATTGAGCTACTGGCCTGCATAAATCGAGAAATCTTTTACTCGACGATTTTCGTAACGACGCCTGCACCTACGGTGCGGCCACCTTCACGAATCGCAAAGCGGAGACCGTCTTCCATCGCGATCGGCGCGATCAGAGTGGTTACCAGCTTCACGTTATCGCCCGGCATGACCATTTCCACCCCTTCCGGCAGCTCGCAAGCGCCAGTGACGTCAGTGGTACGGAAATAGAACTGCGGACGGTAACCTTTGAAGAACGGCGTGTGACGACCGCCCTCTTCTTTGCTCAACACGTAAACTTCACACTCGAACTTGGTGTGCGGCGTAATGGTGCCGGGCTTGGCCAGTACCTGGCCACGCTCAACATCGTCACGCTTGGTGCCACGCAGCAGTACGCCGACGTTCTCACCCGCACGACCTTCGTCCAGCAGCTTACGGAACATCTCAACACCGGTACATACCGTCTTGACCGTGTCCTTGATACCGACGATCTCAACTTCGTTACCGACGTTGATGATGCCGCGCTCGATACGACCGGTCACCACAGTACCGCGACCAGAGATAGAGAACACATCCTCGATCGGCATCAGGAACGGCTGATCAACCGCACGCTCCGGCTCCGGAATGTAGCTGTCCAGCGCTTCGATCAGCTTGGAGACCGCAGTGGTACCCATGCCATTGTCGTCTTTGCCTTCCAGCGCCATCAGCGCAGAACCGGTAATGATCGGCGTGTCGTCGCCCGGGAAGTCGTACTGGCTCAGCAGCTCACGCACTTCCATCTCAACCAGCTCGAGCAGCTCTTCGTCATCGACCATGTCCGCCTTGTTCAGGAACACAACAATGTACGGTACGCCGACCTGACGAGACAGCAGGATGTGCTCACGCGTCTGCGGCATAGGGCCGTCAGCTGCGGAGACCACCAGGATCGCGCCGTCCATCTGCGCCGCACCCGTGATCATGTTCTTCACATAGTCAGCGTGGCCGGGACAGTCAACGTGCGCGTAGTGGCGCTTCTCGGAATCATACTCAACGTGGGAAGTCGCGATCGTGATACCACGCGCACGCTCTTCCGGCGCATTGTCGATCTGGTCGAATGCCCGCGCCTCACCACCAAACACCTCTGAGCTTACGCGCGTCAGTGCTGCGGTCAGTGTCGTCTTGCCATGGTCAACGTGACCGATGGTCCCAACGTTGATGTGGAGCTTCTTACGTTCAAACTTTGCCTTGGACATTCGACCAATCTCCCCAAAAAACCAAGGATTCTTAACATCAAGCCATGAAAACTGGAGCTCATGACCGGAATTGAACCGGTGACCTCATCCTTACCAAGGATGTGCTCTACCGACTGAGCTACATGAGCAAAACCTGTATGGAGCGGGCAGCGGGAATCGAACCCGCGTCATCAGCTTGGAAGGCTGAGGTAATAGCCACTATACGATGCCCGCAAAAATATGGTGGAGGGGGCAGGATTCGAACCTGCGAAGCTTTCGCGTCAGATTTACAGTCTGATCCCTTTGGCCACTCGGGAACCCCTCCAAGACGAAGAAACCTTGAGCTTCGCCCTGAAACATCACGCTAAAAAATGGAGCTGGCGGACGGAATCGAACCCCCGACCTGCTGATTACAAGTCAGCTGCTCTACCAACTGAGCTACGCCAGCTCACAACCGCGTTTCAGCGAGGGCGGTATGTTAAGTACTTTTATTTACCTTTGCAAGGCCTGACAAGCATCAGTTTCTTTGCTGGCGGTTATCCCGTCGGGCAGTGCTGCTTTCAACGCGTCAGAATGGGCTGTGTACACCCAGACAATCGGCTCTGGGCGCGTGCGCTTGAAGAGAGTCAGCTCCGCTGCCATCCCTGCCTTTCGGCGACTTTCAAGGACACGCTGAGCGGCCCTCTGCGATTCGAACAGACCAAGTGAAATCGCGTTCTGCTGCTCTCCCTCAGTCACCAGGTAGCTATCGATGCCCGCGGCCTGTAGCTGGCGCAACTTACCCAGGCCCGCCGCGCGACTTGGCAATGGCGGAATGATCACCCAATGCCAAGGCTTGTCAGGAACGAGCCTGGCTCCAAGCCTCACATTGTCTACTTCATCCAAATGGTGTGTTTGGGCCCAGTCTGTAGCATCCTGCTCACTTCGAAAACCCGACACCAGCATGCACACGCGCTGGCTGGACTCTTCGTCATCCGCGTTACTGGCATTCAGGCTCGCTCCAGTTTCGACAGCGCTGTAGCTCGACCACTTGAGCAAATCACCAGGCTGAGGTAGCGGAAGCTCATCAAATTCAATACTTGGGTATTCGCGAACTGATGCCGGTTCAAGCTCCTCTTCTTCCGGGACAGGCATATCGGGAACTTCGGCGACGAGAAGCAGGCGGTCGACTCGTGGAAGGTTGGCCACGGGCTCTTTCGCTGACTGGGGCGCGGGCTCATCAAGTGCCATCCAGGTCACACCGATACTAACCAATAGTGCCAGGAGGAATATGAGCCTCATACTGTCAGGCTTCTACTAATGCGCATAACACGATCTGGAAAACCCATAAAAACAGCTCTCTGCCACTAACCTCTCGTCCCGGAAAATATTCCATTGGAAAGATAATAACGGCCGACTAACGGGCCGCCTACAGCCGTGATAACGCAGCAACGGCACAAGCAAAACGCCACCCGACCAAACCATTCTAACCCTTAGCCCTTACACTAACTTCCCCCGCGTTCAACCGCACCTCGCCGCTTGCGGTTTCCAGACGGTACGCACCGAACGCATCTATTCCAGCTCCAAGGCCGCTGGTTTCCTGGCCTACTACGAAAACCTCCCTCCCCTTGAGTGCGTCAAGCGAGACCCATTGGGCTTGAAAAATGGCGAACCCCTCACGCTCAAAACGCTCCAGGGCGGAGATCAGCCCCGCTATGAGCTTAGCTGCGATGGAGTTTCTGCTGATCTCAGGCAAGCCCCCGTCGGTCGCCAGCGATGTCCAGGGCTGGTTAATCGAAGCGCCCTCGTCTTCCGCCATAGAGACGTTCAAGCCAATGCCGACGACCACCTCACACCGAGTCTGAAGCTCACCAGACAGCTCTATAAGAATACCTGCAACCTTTTTCTCGCCTAACCAAAGGTCGTTGGGCCACTTCAAGCTTATGCCCTCTACCCCAGCACGGGTCAGAGAATCCGCAAGAGCGACCCCTACAGCCAGACTCAGCCCATCCAGACCCGAGACACCCCTTTCCGATTCAAACTTAACGCTGAGCGCGATGTCGCGCCCATATGAGCCCTCCCATTTTCGACCGCGGCGCCCCTTTCCGGCACTCTGCTTTTCGGCCAGACAGACCTCATATTTAGCCACTAGCTCACGGGCAGAAAGGTAGTCATTCGTAGAAGGCACGTCGTCAAGCACGTGAAGGTTGATCAGCTCGCGCTGCTCTGGGTCAAGTAGCTGCTCCAGTCTTTCTTTATCCAGTAGATCCAGCGGTTGTTTCAGGCAGTATCCCTTGCCGTGGAGGCGCCTGACGGGCACTCCCATTTCATCTAGCTGAGACAGTTTTTTCCAGACGGCCGCCCTGCTGACACCTAGCGTATTAGCGAGGTCCTGGCCTGAGTGTAGTTTCCCATCGGCCAGGATGCTTATCAGTTTGTTTCTTTCCAAGGAAAGCGCTCTCCGGGAGGATCGGTGACGAAAATGATCGAGCATCAGCCTGATCAGGCAGTATAGAGCCATGCAAGAGGCGACATTGTAGAGCAGACACAGGGGCGGTAAAAGGCGACGCAGAGGCCCCACGCGGGGCGTTGATACGACAGCCGCTCAGTCCCCTGCAGGGCGCGGCTGGCGGCAGGCGTGATCCGGGGCCCGGGGTGTTAAACGGCGGGCATAAAAAAGCCCCCGGTACGGCTGTACCGGGGGCTTTGGGTTTAGGCGCCTGACGATGACCTACTCTCACATGGGGGATCCCCACACTACCATTGGCGCTGAGTGGTTTCACTGCTGAGTTCGGAAAGGGATCAGGTGGTTCCCGCTCGCTATGGTCGTCAGGCAAACTGTTACGCGGTGCGGTGTTGTGCACGGTGCGTGTTTGATTGATCACTGGGAAGGCGAGATAGAACGCGTGAGGGACTCACGTCGATCGATAATCAAGGTTACCCGGCCAAGTTGGCTTGGGTGTTATATAGTCAAGCCGCACGAGTCATTAGTATCGGTTAGCTCAACGCCTTGCAGCGCTTACACACCCGACCTATCAACGTCCTGGTCTTGGACGGCTCTTCAGGGACCTCGAGGGTCCAGGGAGATCTCATCTTGAAGGGGGCTTCCCGCTTAGATGCTTTCAGCGGTTATCCTGTCCGAACATAGCTACCGGGCAATGCCACTGGCGTGACAACCCGAACACCAGAGGTTCGTCCACTCCGGTCCTCTCGTACTAGGAGCAGCTCTTCTCAAATCTCCAACGTCCACGGCAGATAGGGACCGAACTGTCTCACGACGTTCTAAACCCAGCTCGCGTACCACTTTAAATGGCGAACAGCCATACCCTTGGGACCGGCTTCAGCCCCAGGATGTGATGAGCCGACATCGAGGTGCCAAACACCGCCGTCGATGTGAACTCTTGGGCGGTATCAGCCTGTTATCCCCGGAGTACCTTTTATCCGTTGAGCGATGGCCCTTCCATACAGAACCACCGGATCACTATGACCTACTTTCGTACCTGCTCGACGTGTCTGTCTCGCAGTCAAGCGGGCTTGTGCCATTACACTAACCGCACGATGTCCGACCGTGCTTAGCCCACCTTTGTGCTCCTCCGTTACGCTTTAGGAGGAGACCGCCCCAGTCAAACTACCCACCACACAGTGTCCTCGCCCCGGATAACGGGGCTAAGTTAGAACCTCAAACAGTTCAGGCTGGTATTTCAAGGTTGGCTCCACGATGACTGGCGTCACCGCTTCAAAGCCTCCCAGCTATCCTACACAAAACGGCTCAAAGTTCACTGTGAAGCTATAGTAAAGGTTCACGGGGTCTTTCCGTCTAGCCGCGGATACACCGCATCTTCACGGCGATTTCAATTTCACTGAGTCTCGGGTAGAGACAGCGCCCCCATCGTTACGCCATTCGTGCAGGTCGGAACTTACCCGACAAGGAATTTCGCTACCTTAGGACCGTTATAGTTACGGCCGCCGTTTACCGGGGCTTCGATCAAGAGCTTCGCCGAAGCTAACCCCATCAATTAACCTTCCGGCACCGGGCAGGCGTCACACCGTATACGTCCTCTTACGAGTTTGCACAGTGCTGTGTTTTTAATAAACAGTCGCAGGGGCCTGGTATCTTCGACCGGCTTCCGCTCCACCCGCAGGGGCTTCACGTAATACCGGCGTGCCTTCTCCCGAAGTTACGGCACCATTTTGCCTAGTTCCTTTACCCGAGTTTTCTCAAGCGCCTTGGTATTCTCTACCTGACCACCTGTGTCGGTTTGGGGTACGGTTCTTTTATACCTGAAGCTTAGAGGCTTTTCCTGGAAGCAGGGCATCAATCACTTCGCGCCCTGAAAGGGCACTCGTATTCGCATCTCAGCATTATGGGACCGGATTTGCCTAATCCCACTGCCTACGTGCTTGAACCGGGATATCCAACACCCGGCTGACCTAGCCTTCTCCGTCCCCTCATCGCAGTATAAAAAAGTACGGGAATATTAACCCGTTTCCCATCGACTACACCTTTCGGTCTCGCCTTAGGGGCCGACTTACCCTGCGCCGATTAACGTTGCGCAGGAAACCTTGGTCTTCCGGCGTGCGGGTTTTTCACCCGCATTATCGTTACTCATGTCAGCATTCGCACTTCTGATATCTCCAGCAAGCTTCTCAACTCACCTTCGCAGACTTACAGAACGCTCCCCTACCACCCGTACAGAGTACGGATCCGCAGCTTCGGTGCCTAGTTTGAGCCCCGTTACATCTTCCGCGCAGGCCGACTCGACTAGTGAGCTATTACGCTTTCCTTAAAGGATGGCTGCTTCTAAGCCAACCTCCTAGCTGTCTGTGCCTTCCCACATCGTTTCCCACTTAACTAGAACTTTGGGACCTTAGCTGGCGGTCTGGGTTGTTTCCCTCTTCACGACGGACGTTAGCACCCGCCGTGTGTCTCCCATGATTGCACTTCTCGGTATTCGGAGTTTGCATCGGGTTGGTAAGTCGAGATGACCCCCTAGCCGAAACAGTGCTCTACCCCCGAGAGTGAGACATGAGGCGCTACCTAAATAGCTTTCGGGGAGAACCAGCTATCTCCGGGCTTGATTAGCCTTTCACTCCGATCCACAAGTCATCCCCTGGCTTTTCAACGACAGTGGGTTCGGTCCTCCAGTGCGTGTTACCGCACCTTCAACCTGCTCATGGATAGATCGCCCGGTTTCGGGTCTATACCTAGCGACTGATTCGCCCTATTCAGACTCGGTTTCCCTACGGCTCCCCTATACGGTTAACCTCGCCACTAAGCATAAGTCGCTGACCCATTATACAAAAGGTACGCCGTCACCGAACAAGTCGGCTCCGACTGCTTGTACGCACACGGTTTCAGGGTCTATTTCACTCCCCTCACAGGGGTTCTTTTCGCCTTTCCCTCACGGTACTGGTTCACTATCGGTCAGTCAGGAGTATTTAGCCTTGGAGGATGGTCCCCCCATGTTCAGACAAGGTTTCTCGTGCCCCGTCCTACTCGATTTCACTAGACTCAGGTTTCGGATACGGGGCTATCACCCACTATGGCGGCTCTTTCCAGGGCCTTCTCCTACCAGTTGTCTAGCTTAAGGGCTAGTCCCCGTTCGCTCGCCGCTACTTAGGGAATCTCGGTTGATTTCTTTTCCTTCGGGTACTTAGATGTTTCAGTTCCCCGAGTTCGCCTCTTACGCCTATGTATTCAGCGCAAGATACCTGGCCGAAACCAGGTGGGTTTCCCCATTCGGACATCTCCGGATCAAAGCTTGTTTGCCAGCTCCCCGAAGCTTTTCGCAGGCTACAACGTCCTTCATCGCCTCTGACTGCCAAGGCATCCACCGTGTGCGCTTGATTGCTTGACTATATAACCCCAAACCAACTTTTTGACCGTCGCCTGAGGCTGTCATGCTGCGTTGCAGTCTTCGTTCGCTCGGTCACATACCAATGTATGCTCCCTCGCTCGCTCAGCCTGCGCCTTGCCTGACAACCTCATGCTTGATCAAAACCGCGGGTGTCCTTTTGTGCTCACCCACCGTCGACTCAAGATTGCAATCCAACGATATTACACCGGATAACGCTTGATTATCTCTCGAACACCGTAACCCTGGTGTCACACAAAAAGCCGAAGCTTCTCGCCTGACGCATCGGTTACGATGCCTTCTATCTCGCCACATTGTTAAAGAGCAACTGATCCCAGTGATCAGAAATCAGGCCAGAACGCTCTGGACTCATTTCTGTGCACTACTATCCGTATCGTGTTTTCGGTCAAGCAACCGTTGGCCAACTTCCAGGAGGGAAATTGGTGGAGCCAGGCGGGATCGAACCGCCGACCTCCTGCGTGCAAGGCAGGCGCTCTCCCAGCTGAGCTATGGCCCCTGGCTAAAGAATGTCGTGAGACAAGGCATCGGAAGGCGCCGCATAGCCTGCTATGCAAGTCTTTCGATAACGCCGTATCACGAGATTCTGGTGGGTCTGGGTGGATTTGAACCACCGACCTCACCCTTATCAGGGGTGCGCTCTAACCAACTGAGCTACAGACCCAGGTCTACCGGGTCTGCTGACCCTTCTGCTCTTCTTACTCGGTCAAGCAATTCGTGTGGATGCTAATCTGGAACAGTCCAATCATCGTTTAAGGAGGTGATCCAGCCGCAGGTTCCCCTACGGCTACCTTGTTACGACTTCACCCCAGTCATGAACCACACCGTGGTAGTCGTCCTCCTTGCGGTTAGACTAACTACTTCTGGTGCAATCCACTCCCATGGTGTGACGGGCGGTGTGTACAAGGCCCGGGAACGTATTCACCGCGACATTCTGATTCGCGATTACTAGCGATTCCGACTTCACGGAGTCGAGTTGCAGACTCCGATCCGGACTACGACGCGTTTTAAGGGATTGGCTCAACCTCGCGGGTTTGCAGCCCTCTGTGCGCGCCATTGTAGCACGTGTGTAGCCCTGGCCGTAAGGGCCATGATGACCTGACGTCATCCCCACCTTCCTCCGGTTTGTCACCGGCAGTCTCCCTAGAGTTCCCGACCGAATCGCTGGTAACTAAGGACAGGGGTTGCGCTCGTTACGGGACTTAACCCAACATCTCACGACACGAGCTGACGACGGCCATGCAGCACCTGTCACTGCGCTCCCGAAGGCACCCCTCTGTCTCCAGAGGGTTCGCAGGATGTCAAGGCCAGGTAAGGTTCTTCGCGTTGCGTCGAATTAAACCACATGCTCCACCGCTTGTGCGGGCCCCCGTCAATTCATTTGAGTTTTAACCTTGCGGCCGTACTCCCCAGGCGGTCAACTTAGTGCGTTAGCTGCGTCACTAAGGATTCAAGATCCCCAACGACTAGTTGACATCGTTTACAGCGTGGACTACCAGGGTATCTAATCCTGTTTGCTCCCCACGCTTTCGCACCTCAGCGTCAGTATTGGTCCAGGTAGTCGCCTTCGCCACTGGTGTTCCTTCCTATATCTACGCATTTCACCGCTACACAGGAAATTCCACTACCCTCTACCATACTCCAGTCAGACAGTTCAGAATGCCATTCCTAGGTTAAGCCCAGGGCTTTCACATCCTGCTTATCAAACCGCCTACGCGCGCTTTACGCCCAGTAATTCCGATTAACGCTTGCACCCTCCGTATTACCGCGGCTGCTGGCACGGAGTTAGCCGGTGCTTCTTCTGCGGGTAACGTCAATCCCACAGGGTATTAACCTGTGAGCCTTCCTCCCCGCTGAAAGTGCTTTACAACCCGAAAGCCTTCTTCACACACGCGGCATGGCTGGATCAGGGTTGCCCCCATTGTCCAATATTCCCCACTGCTGCCTCCCGTAGGAGTCTGGGCCGTGTCTCAGTCCCAGTGTGGCTGATCATCCTCTCAAACCAGCTACGGATCGTCGCCTTGGTAGGCCTTTACCCCACCAACTAGCTAATCCGACATGGGCTCATCCGATAACGCAAGGTCCGAAGATCCCCTGCTTTCCCCCGTAGGGCGTATGCGGTATTAATCCGGGTTTCCCCGGGCTATCCCCCATTACCGGGCAGATTCCCATGCATTACTCACCCGTCCGCCGCTCGTCAGCATCCCGAAGGACCTGTTACCGCTCGACTTGCATGTGTTAAGCCTGCCGCCAGCGTTCAATCTGAGCCATGATCAAACTCTTCAGTTTAATCTTGCAAAATCCCGAAGGATTTAAATACTGCTCAAAGTTAATCACTCGCATCAATTCACGAGTCACTATCTCTGATAATCTTTATCAGACTATCCCAGATAGCACCCACACGAATTGCTTGACCGTATTGTTAAAGAGCGCAAGGCGTTTCGTTTGCCTTGTCGAGGTGGCGTATTCTACTGCCTTCCTCGGGGGAGTCAAGCTAAATTTGCAGGTTTCTTTTCCCTGCCGCCAACTCCCCAAAAACCAAAATAATACGGGAAATCAACTGCTTAACTCACCCTCCTTCGCCTGCCCAACGGGCGTTTACCGCGAAAGAGGGGCGCATTATAAAGACCTCTCAGCCGGGGTCAACAACTTCTGGAATATTTATTTGAGAGTGACCCGGGCAATCTTCTTTTTCCCCGCCTGGAGCACGCACTGATCGCCTGCCCGAAAGGTCGAAGAGCCGTCGACTGCCTGCCCATCCCTATATACCGCGCCGCGGCTGATCACATCACGCGCCGCCGCCCCGTTTTTGACCAGACCCGCCAATCTCAATACGGTAGCGAGCGGCATATCCTCGCCCTCGGCGTCCACTACAACTTCAGGCACATTCTCGGGAATTTGGCCGAGTGCCACCTGATTACCCGCGGAACGATGGGCTGACTCGGCGGCGGCCTCGCCATGAAAGCGGCCGATTATCTCTTCTGCAAAGATCCGCTTGACCTCCTGAGGGTTTCGCCCTTGCTTCACCTCCTCCCGCAACCCATCAACCTCTTCCATCGACTTGAGGCTGAGTAATTCAAAATAGCGCCAGAGCAACGCGTCGGGCATGGACAGGAGCTTCGTATACATAGTGCCGGGAGCGTCATTAACACCCACGTAGTTCCCGAGGGACTTGGACATTTTCTGGACGCCATCGAGGCCTTCCAGGAGCGGCATTGTCAGGATTGCCTGCGGGGGCTGGCCGTAATGGCGCTGGAGCAAGCGACCCATGAGCAAGTTGAATTTCTGGTCGGTCCCCCCAAGCTCCACATCAGCCTCTAACGCTACGGAGTCATAGCCCTGGACCAGCGGGTAAAGAAACTCATGGATTGCGATCGGTTGCTCGGCGCGATACCGCTTACTGAAGTCATCACGCTCCAACATCCGGGCAACAGTATGCTGGCCAGCAAGGCGAATCATATCGGCAGCCGACATCTGCCCCATCCAGGTCGAGTTGAAAGCGACGGTTGTTTTATCCGGATCCAGTATTTTGAACACCTGCTCTTTATACGTTTCCGCATTCTTGCTGACTTCCTGCTCAGTAAGCGGCGGTCGCGTGACACTCTTACCCGTCGGGTCGCCGATCATTCCGGTGAAGTCACCGATAAGAAAGATGACTTCGTGTCCCAGGTCCTGGAACTGACGCAGCTTGTTGATGAGCACGGTATGCCCCAGATGCAGATCGGGGGCCGTTGGATCAAAGCCCGCCTTTATTCGCAGCCTGCGCCCAGACTTCAGCTTTTCCACAAGGTCTTCTTCCGGGATCAGCTCGTCTACTCCCCGCTTGATTACAGCCAATGCATCCGCTACTGCCGTCATCCAAATCGCCTCTGATACAAACCCTGACAAATCAACTCGTTTCGTTACCGCGAACCGCCAGCCAGGCCCCAAAGCAAGCACCACGCGGATCGAACACAAACCGGACCGCATTGTAACAAGGAAATCTTCCTCTGGCGCACCGAAACTGTCTTTGGCGTACTTCGCAGGATGACTTATACTTCTGGCAACTTTTAGGCTAGATCATCAAGGCTTTACCCTAACTTATACATAGGTATTTCAGTGCTTAAACAGTTCCCTAAGACCCACCTTGTGGCTGCCTGCGGATTTGTCGCTTTAGCTGCTGCAGGGCTGATGATAGGCCCAAGCAGCGGAGTAGAAGCGCAACGTGTCTCGGTCACTATGGATCTTGAGAGCGGAACGCTGAAGCCGATCACACAGCTGAAAGCGGCGAGCGCAGAACGAACTGAAGTGACGAAACCGGTCGCAGCTTTCGCGGTTACACCCGCGCCAGTCGCAGCGCCCGCTGAGGTTATTGCCGAGTACACAGCCAAGCCTGCTGACGAGGTACAGGCAGAAAAAACCGGAGCTGCCGATCCAGCGCCCGCTGTCGCTCAGTCAGCCAAAAAGTCGCCCGTGATCGACGTACCGCCAGAACTGAGCTGGAAAACATTTACCGTCAAGGCAGGCGACACACTGTCGACTATTTTCCGCAAAGCGGGCTTCAACGACGCCCTGATGTACAAAGTGATCCAGGGCGAGGGAAAAAAGCTCGCGCGCCTTTTCAAAGGGGACGAGATCCGTTTCGGCACTACAAAGGGCGAGCTTCAGGAAATCGTCCTGGTCAAGAGCCGGACTGAAAATCTTCGAACGCGGCTGACCGATGGCGGTTTCGTCACAGAGAAAGAAGTTCGCGCCCCGGACGTCGAGCTGCGATTTGCTGCCGGCACCATCGAAAACTCTCTTTTTATTGCAGGGAAAAAAGCTGGGCTCGACTCCAGCACTACCATGGAAATGGCTGCAATCTTCGGCTGGGACATCGACTTCGTTTACGATATCCGTAAAGGTGATAAGTTCGACGTGCTCTATGAGAAACAGTATCTCGATGGTGAAGAGATCGGCAACGGTCGCGTTCTGGCGGCAAACTTCGTGAACCAGGGCCGGAAAATCACTGCGATTCTCTACACCGACGAGACGGGCAAATCAGCTTATTACACTCCGGATGGCAAGAGCGTGCAGAAGGCCTTCCTGCGCGCGCCGATCGATGCACGCATATCGTCGTCGTTCAATCTTCAGCGCCGTCACCCGGTACTTAACGTCGTCCGCCCGCATCAGGGAACTGATTACGCAGCCGCTACGGGTTCGCCGATCATGGCTGCAGGTGATGGCCGTGTACGATTCGCCGGCTGGAAAGGCGGCTATGGCCGCACCATCGTTTTGCAGCACGGTGATGGCATTACCACGTTATATGCTCACCTGAGCAAGCTGGGCAAAGGTATCGCTAACGGGAAAACAGTAAAGCAAGGCCAGACCATAGGCTATGTCGGTTCATCCGGCATGGTTACCGGCCCTCATCTCCACTATGAGTTCCGCCTGAACGGATCACCCCGCAACTCGCGTACCGTCAAGCTACCCGATGCCGCACCCGTTCCCAAACAAGAGGTCGCGAAATTCAAGGCCTACGCAAATCGCCTGGTGGCAAGGCTGGATACCCAGTCGGCGGATACGCAACTGGCGTTGGCCGACGAAGAGTAAGCGATATTGACCGAACCCCGCCCTGCGGGGTTCTTTCGTTTTAAATGGCGGGACAATGAATAACGAACACTTTGTCGGCCTGATGTCCGGCACGAGCATGGATGCAATTGACGCAGTGGTTGTCCGTACCGGCTCAGTCAACTTTGAAGTCCTGTCGGTTCATTCTCGCGCGTATCCTTCCCAACTCAGGGCGCGCCTTGACCGCGCCATCCGTAATGACGCAACCCCAGATGAGCTGGGCAGACTGGACCGACTGGTCGGTGAAGCCTTTGCTCAGTGCGCCCTGCAAGCGCTTGAAAAAACCGGCATCCCTGCCGAGGCAGTGCGGGCGATCGGGACGCATGGGCAAACCATCCGCCACGCACCCGACGGCCCGGAAGGTTTTACGCTGCAAATTGGCGATCCCAATATTATCGCGGAACGGACGGGCATCACCACGGTGGGTGATTTCCGCCGCAGAGACGTTGCCGCGGGGGGGCAGGGCGCACCGCTGGCTCCTGCCTTTCACCAGTGGTTTTTCCGAGGAGCGAGTGAGCGCCGCGCATTACTGAACCTGGGCGGCATCGCTAATCTAACCCTCATCCCGGCAGCACAAGATGAGACAGAACTCGACAGTACCGCCGTGCACGGATTTGATACCGGCCCAGCCAATACCTTACTCGACAGCTGGCATCACGCTCACCGTACAGCCCCCTACGATACAGACGGTTTGTGGGCCCGGAGTGGTCAGGTAAACACACCATTGCTACAGAGCATGCTTTCGGATCCATTTTTCCAGCGCGCCGCCCCCAAGAGTACGGGTCGTGAACATTTTAATCTCGGGTGGATACACGCTCACCTGCAGGGCCAGCCCGCTATCGCGGCGGCAGACGTCCAGAGGACGCTGCTGGAACTGACATCAGTTTCAATTGCGCGGGCTTTCGAGGCGTTACCCCCAGCGAATGTATTTCTGTGTGGAGGCGGCTGCCGGAACGTATTTTTGGTCGAAAGATTGAATGCACTGATGCCCGGACGCAACGTCGCGACCACTGCTGTGCTGGGCTTGGTGCCGGAAGCGGTAGAGGGGGCTGCGTTTGCCTGGCTGGCGAGGCAGACTATCGAAGGAAAACCCGGGAATGTGGCTTCGAGTACCGGCGCAGCCGGACCGCGGATCCTGGGCGTGATTTACCCTGGCTAACCCGGAGGCGAGGCGCCACAGAGTATTAATGCTCCCGCGAATTTGAAGCCCTGCCTAAATCGTGAAGGACGATCCACAGCCGCAGGTGCTGCTGGCGTTTGGATTGGTGACGGTGAACTGCGATCCCTGGAGCCCTTCCTGATAGTCTACCGTAGCGCCCACCAGGTACTGATAGCTCATGACATCTACCAATAGTGTAATGCCGTCTTTAACGATGGCTGTGTCGTCTTCGTTCTGCTCTTCATCGAAACTGAAGCCGTACTGAAACCCCGAGCAGCCCCCGCCCGTTACGTATACGCGGAGCTTGAGCCCGGGATTCTCTTCTTCCTCAACCAGCTCGCGCACCTTGGCGACAGCTGAATCCGAGAAGAACAACGGAGTCGGCGCAAAATCCTGAACTGCACTCATCTTGTCCCTCCTGAAAATCCTGCCGCAAATCTACCTGGCGACAACCGGCGATTATCCGATTAACCTACCAATTTAGTCAACTATTCGCCGTAATTGCTACAATCGCCGAATCTGGCCCGGTTACTCGCCTGATGCCGACTTTTCTCTGCCCTCAGCAGATACTCGGGCTTCGCCACCCGCCGTCATATGATCGAGCAACTTACGGGGCGGCTCTTTCTGACGGACCAGGCTGCCGTTGACTTCGGCACCCATCGCCATTTCAAGCAGATTATAGTAGACACTGCCGTTAATCGCGGCTTTTTCAGCGAGTTCCAGGTGCTGCGCGGCGTACAGATCCCCATTCACGGTGCCATTGATAATGACATGCGGCGCGATAATGTCGCCCGTCACCTCTCCCACTTCGCTAACCCGAAGTACGGCATCACTGTTGTCTTCCGCTATGAGGTTACCCTCTACTCGTCCGTCGATGTGCAGTCCACCTGAGAAATGGATGTCGCCCCGCACCGAGGTTGTGCTCGATATGAGAGTATCGAACTGACCCAGCGGTTTACGACTCGAAGGATGCTTTTTGCCACTGCCGAACATAAATTATTCCCTAATTAATTCGTCCCATTCGAACCGACGCTCAACCCGGGCAGATTTGTTCCCCTCAGCCTGAGCAACTATCTGTACCGCTGACGGTGTAAATCCTTCTGGCAGTACCATTTCGCCCTCCACATCCTGGAAGTAGCGGAAACGGAAAGCAACGCCTACCTCGTCAATTGACTCTGTTACATCCCTGAGCGGAATCACTTCTTTTTCACCACCACGCTGCCCCAGGATGCTAACAGCCGCCTGGCCGGCAATGTAGCTGCGATTGTCCCCCACTTGCGTGAGACTTAGCCTGAAGCGGAAACGCCTCCCCTCGCCGACCGGGCTCAGCAGCAAACGCTGCACCTGCAGGTTAGTTTCAACTTCGCCGGGGGCCATAATGTTTTTGTAAAAACTGAGATCCGAGTTGAGCTGGGCGACCGTTTTCTCCAACTGGGAAATCGTTCGCTGGGCCTCAAGAATCGCTTGCTGATCAATGTGATTGCCGCGCTCCAGGTTGATCTGTATCTGCCGCAGCCTCGTGTTCTCCTCCTGCAATTCGCCCACCTGTTGCGCCAGTACAGCCCGGGTTTTCGCAAAGTCCTTGTGCTGAAATTCGGCATGCCGGGTACCGATAAAGAACCCTATCACCCCTGCACAAATTGAGAAGCCGAGGAGTATGAGAAACTGGCGGAGCCTTAATCCGGGCTGATGTTTCACGACCCTCAGGTCTGACGACGTTGCGCGCTTCACGCGAGAAAAGCCCCGGTAGACGAGGCCCCGGGAATGACTTTTCCAACCTCTCCCATTGGCCTGCTCACGTGATTCTCAGCTGGCGGCCAGGTCAGCCGGTCTGCAAAACCTTTAAATTGAGCCACGCCGCAGCCGCTCAGGGCATCAACGCCGGCATGTCCAGCCCGGCATCTTCACGGCACTCAAACATGATATTCATGTTCTGTATTGCTTGCCCTGCCGCGCCCTTAACGAGATTGTCAATTACCGATGTGATGATGACGACAGGGCGGTCGCCCTGGCGGTGCAGTGCCATGCGACAGACATTGCCACCGCGGACACTACGGGTTTCCGGATGGCTTCCAAAAGGAAGTACATCGACGAAAGGCTCATTCTTGTAGCGCTCTTCAAAAAGCGCCTGCAGATCCACAGAGTCATCTTTGAGCTCGGCATAGAGTGTCGCTTCGATCCCGCGGATCATCGGTAATAGATGAGGCACAAACGTCACCTGCGCCGGACGGCCGTGCATGAGACTCAAGCCTTGTTCGATCTCTGGCAGATGGCGATGGCCAGAGGCTCCGTACGCCTTGAAACTTTCCCCCACCTCACCCATCAGGCCCGCCACTTTGGCCTGCCGACCCGCACCGCTGGCGCCCGACTTTGCATCAGCGATCAGTCTCTGACAGTCCACCAGCCCTTTCTCAATCAGCGGCAGAAAACCCAACTGTACAGCGGTGGGGTAGCAGCCCGGATTAGCGACCAGCCTGGCCTGCCTGATTTCGGACCGGTTCATTTCCGGAAGTCCGTACACTGCCTCGGCGACCAGCTCAGGAGACTGGTGCGTCTCGCCGTACCATTTTTCCCAGGTGGGTATGTCCTTAATACGGTAATCTGCCGAAAGGTCCACAATGCGTACGCCGCGATCGAGTAATGCAGGGACTGTCCGCATCGCTACGCCATTCGGCGTAGCGAAAAAAATCAGGTCGCACTGGCCGAGCTCTTCTTCAGTAGGTTCGGTGAAGCAGAGGTCGACGTGGCCGCGTAGGCTGGGAAACATGTCGTCGACGCGCATACCGGCTTCTGATCGCGATGTAATAGCGATCAACTCAACCTCGGGGTGAGAGGTCAGGAGCCTCAGTAGCTCTACCCCTGTGTAACCGGTGCCGCCGACAATACCTACCTTTATCACGCGCTGATCCTCTTCTGGTGCTGGATGATGGAACGACAATAATGACCGCACTGGCCCGCTTTGAGTTCCAGGCGAAAGAATAGCATGATCCCCGGGTTATCGCGTTTTTGCAGCGGGCGCCCAGACCTATACAATAAGCGTTTGGATTCTCTCCCGAGCCCGTCCGGGGACCCCATGCTCGTATAGGGCCTACGCCCATCGACCCGCTTTGCCAGAGCTTCGCAAAGCCACCCAAACGCAGAGCTTCATAAAAGAGCCTCATGAAGAAGTTTAGCAACCGGCTCTACCAGAGCTATACCCAAGCGTTTCAGCGTCGGCTTTCGTCGGTCGACGCGTTGCCACAGCTTGCCTTGCTAGGTCTATTGTCGGGCCTCGTGACCGGCGCCGTGATCATTCTTTTCCGATCCGCCATCGAGTGGCCCTTGCGCTGGCTCCTACCGGAAGGTAACCCAGAAGGATTCGAGCAGCTCAATATTTGGGTGCGGTCAGTTCTGCCGCTGGCCGGTGCCTGTGCGCTCGGACTGCTGCTTTATCGCCTCCCCCGCAATGACCATAAAACGGGCATCGCCTATGTCATCGAGCGACTCAACTCCCATCAGGGATATATTTCCTGGCGAAGTGCCGTGCTTCAGTTCATCACGGGTGTCATTACTATTGGCACCGGGCAATCCACAGGCCGCGAAGGACCGGCCGTGCACCTCGGCTCCGCTTTTTCGAGTCTGCTCGGCCGTGGCATGGGACTCCCCCACAACAGTATCCGCACGTTGGTAGCCTGTGGCACGGCAGCCGCTATCTCCGCTTCGTTCAACACCCCGATAGCTGGCGTCATCTTTGCCATGGAGGTGGTAATGATGGAGTACACCATCACCGGCTTCACCCCTGTGATTCTGGCGTCGGTGACGGGCGCGATTGTTACCCAGGCGACCTACGGGACCGCGCCTGCCTTTGAAGTTCCCGCGCTGGTGATGAAGTCATTGTGGGAGGTGCCCTACATGGTTTTCGGCGCCATGATCATTGGTGTGATGTCCGCCTGTTTCGTCCGACTGCTCATCTGGTTTCACCGCTTTTCCGAGCATCCCATCTGGTTGAGGCTCGCCGCCGCAGGCTTAGTGATGGTGCCTTTTGCGGCGCTCCTGCCTGCTGTCTTGGGGATCGGGTATGACACTGTCAACGCAACGTTCATGGGCGAAATCGGGTTAGTTGCGCTCATCATCATCGCTGTGGCCAAACTCATCGTAACCGCCACTACGACCGGCCTCGGCATGCCTAATGGCCTGGTTGCGCCGATTTTCTTCATCGGGGCTACTTTAGGCGGAGCCATGGGGGTTCTCGGGGAAATGGTTTTCCCTGAGTACGCGTCGTCCACCGGGTTCTACGCCATGCTCGGCATGGGCGCCATGATGGGTGCGGTATGCCAGGCCCCGCTGGCGGCATTGATGGCACTGCTCGAGCTTACTCATAACCCCAACATCGTACTGCCTGGCATGCTAATGATCACGACCGCTACCATCATGTCCCATGAGCTGTTTGGTCAGCGCTCGGTTTTCCTCAGCATCTTGCGCAGTCAGGGGCTGGATCTGAGAAGTTCGCCTATTACCATGGCGCTGCAGCGGGTCGGTGTCGGCGCTATCCTCGAACGCAACTTCCGGCGAATCCCGCAGAATCTACCCCTGGCCCGAGCCCGGCGGGTGCTCAAGGACGAGCCTCGCTGGCTTGTTATCGACGGCAGCGATGGCCCGGTAGCAGTCATGCCCACCGTTGATCTGGCGCGCTATGTCGAAGAGCATGCCGAGGCACTTGAAAAGGCGGATGAGCATGAGGAGGAACCTTTGATTAACCTGCTTGCGATTCCCGCCCAGCGCCGCGACGTTGCTACAGTGCCGTTTCAGGCGACGCTGCAGGAAGCGCTTGACCGCTTTAACGAGACAGACGCGGAGGCCCTGCTTGTGCAGCGAACGGCCGCTCCCATGATCCAGCAGGTGGTAGGCGTCATACTCAAGCCCGATATAGAAAACTACTACCAGTATCGCCGATGATCGGCCCAACCGATTCTCCACAAGGGAAGCCTGATGCTCTGGGTAAAAGCATTTCACATCATTGCTATCGTCTGTTGGTTTGCCGGCCTGTTCTATCTGCCCCGGCTGTACGTCTATCACGCCCAGGCAGACGACCAGCTCAGCCGGGACCGTTTCAAAGTCATGGAACGCAAGCTTTACCGCGGCATTACCACGCCAAGCATGGTAGCCACGCTCTTGCTCGGTCTGTGGCTGATGAGTTTCAATCCCGGTTACTTCATGAGCCAGGGCTGGATCCACGCCAAACTGACTTTGGTGCTTATCCTGGTCGGCTATCATATATACTGCGGCCGGCTTCTGGCGCAGTTCCGGGATGACCGGAACACCCATGGCCATGTATTTTACCGATGGTTTAACGAGTTCCCGGTACTGATCCTGGTCGGGGTTGTCGTTCTAGCGATAGTGAAGCCTTTCTGATTATGCAAAAACTACCCACTGTGCTCGTTTTGTCCGGTCTCGACCCCTCAGGTGGTGCTGGCATCCAGGCTGACATTCAGGCTATCACCGCACTCGGTGCTCACCCTCTGCCGGTGGTGACCTGTCTAACCGTGCAGGATACGCGCAACGTATACGACAGCGTCGCCGTCGATACGGATTTGCTGCGCCGGCAACTCATGTGCCTTCGCGAGGACATTCAGGTCGACGCAATCAAGCTCGGGGCCCTGGGTAGTGCCGCAATTGTCGACCTGCTGGTTGATTTTCTGCGGAGCCAACCGCCATGCCCGCTGGTCCTGGACCCGGTCATCAAGGCCGCGGGTGGTGGTGAACTTGCAGATAATGCCCTGGTCGCACGGATGCGCCAGAAACTGTTCCCTCGCGCCACTGTAATTACCCCTAATGGGCCAGAGCTGTCGATTCTCGGTGATGACGAGGATCCCCAACGCGCGGCAATGAAGCTGCTGGACGGAGGTTGCCCGGCCGTGCTCGCAACCGGAGGCCATGGCGAAGACCCTCTAATCACCAACCGCCTCTACACGCGCAATGCTGCGCCGAAGGACTGGAAACTGAAACGAAACGGCGGAGAGTACCATGGCTCCGGCTGCACCCTCGCTGCAGCGCTGAGTGCGGGGCTCGCACGACGGCAGAGCCTGAGCGATGCCATCGAGAACGCGCAGAGTTACGTCAGCGGCACAATAAACCGCGCTTTGCGGGTGGGACGGGGCCAGCCGGTGCCTTACCGCGGACCCACCGAGCGAACTGAAGGACGTTAGGACGCCCATGGTGAGTTTGCCCTCGTGCGGCCTGTACGCCATCACGGATGCTGCACTGCTGCCTGGAGAACAGCTTTTCGCGGGTGTGGAGGCCGCGCTTCGCGGCGGCGCGGCCATGGTCCAGTATCGCGACAAGACCGCTAGCGCGAAAGAGCGCAGACAGCGCGCAGGCCGGCTGCTGGCAGTATGCCGATCGCACCAGCGACCATTGATCATCAATGATGATCTGGCGTTAGCGCTGGAACTCGACGCAGACGGCGTACACCTCGGTCAGGACGATGGTGATCTCCACGCGGCGCGCGCGGCTCTGGGACCGCAGAAACTTCTCGGCGCGACTTGCCATGGCTCCCTCGATCTGGCCCGTAGCGCCTCAGGGTCCGGCTGCGATTACCTGGCATTCGGTCGTTTCTTTGGCTCACAAACAAAAAGCCACGCCGTGCCGGCACCGCTCGCCGTTCTTGCCGCGGCTCAGGAGTTACAGCTGCCTTTAGTCGCTATTGGCGGAATCAGCCTGGACAATGCTGGACAGGCACTTACGGCCGGCGCGGATTTCCTGGCCGTCGTCAACGGGCTGTTCGGTGCCGACGATATAGAAGCGCGCGCCCGCGAATTTATCCAACTCATTCATGCTGCTCGCACTCGGGACGAGCAGCCAAGGAGCCCCCATGACTCGTTCTGAAGCCCTTTTTGCCGAGGCACAAAAATACATCCCAGGCGGAGTGAACTCACCGGTTCGTGCATTTAAGGGCGTCGGTGGTACGCCCGTTTTCTTCAAGAGCGCAAAAGGCGCCTACCTGTATGATGAGGATGACCGGCGTTACACCGATTATGTCGGCTCATGGGGGCCCATGATCACCGGCCACAGTGACGAACGCGTGCTTGCAGCGCTAAGGGAGCAGCTGGACCAGGGCACCGGTTTCGGCGCGCCGACAGAGGTCGAGACTGCTATGGCGCGGAAGGTTTGTGAACTCATGCCCTCCATCGACCTTGTGCGCATGGTGAATTCCGGCACAGAGGCGACCATGAGCGCGGTGCGGCTCGCCCGGGGTTTTACTGGCCGCGACAAGATCGTCAAGTTCGAGGGTTGCTACCACGGCCATGTGGATTCACTGCTGGTGAAGGCTGGCTCCGGCGCCTTGACGATGGGTGTCCCGAATTCTCCTGGCATTCCAGCCAGCCTGGCAGAGCACACGCTGACTGTACGCTACAACGACATCGATAGCGTGCGTGAGGTTTTCAGGATTCACGGCGATGCTATCGCAGCGGTCATCGTCGAACCGGTCGCAGGCAACATGAACTGTATTCCTCCCCTACCGGGGTTTCTGGAAGGCCTGCGGGAGGTCTGTGACGGGCACGGCAGTGTTCTGATTTTTGACGAAGTCATGTCCGGGTTTCGGGTCGCGCTCGGCGGTGCCCAGGCACATTACGGCGTTACGCCGGACCTGACAGCCCTCGGTAAGATCATCGGCGGTGGCCTGCCGGTAGGGGCGTTCGGTGGTAAACGGGCGATCATGGAAATGCTCTCGCCTCTCGGACCCGTCTATCAGGCTGGAACCCTGTCGGGCAACCCCCTGGCCATGCGTGCCGGGCTGACGGTGTTAAACGCGATATCCGAGCCAGGCTTCCACGACCGCCTGGGCCACATGGCCCAACGCCTCATGGCGGGGCTAAGCGCTGCTGCCGGTCGCGCAGGAATACCGCTGCAAGTCCAGGGCGTCGGCGGTATGTTCGGCCTGTTTTTTACCGACAAAGGGCCAATTGCCCACTTTGACGAGGTCATGGCCTGCGATACCGAGCGCTTCAACCGCTTTTTTCATGGCATGCTGGACAAAGGGTTCTATCTCGCACCGTCGGCGTTTGAGGCTGGGTTTGTGTCAGCCGCGCATACGGAAGCGGATATCGACGATACCGTACTGGCAGCCGAATCGGTTCTGCAAACCCTCGGCTAAGCGCGGACTCGCCCCAGGCCAGGCCACCCTGCAACTACAAAGCAGAAGCGCGGTTCTCCGCGGCTTCTGCGCCAGCCAGATTGCCTTGGGCACGACGTATGTCAGATAACAATTGCCAGCCGGATTTCTGCAGGCGGTGGTCAGTGCCCGCCAGCGATACACCTTTGCGGGCGAACTGTTCGGCCCGCGTCAGCTCATCGCTGCGGACGTAACCTTCGGCCATTTTATAGTAGATGACAGCCGCATCCGGCGAAATCCTCTGGGCACGCTGTAACGCAGCCATGCCGCGATCGATGCTCCCCGCCCGGAAGGCCTGGTCTGCTTGCTTGACCAGGCTCGCCGCGGCAGGCGATATAGCCTGCGCCTGTTCCCGATGGCGCGGCTGCTGCACCTTTTCGCGCTCCTGCCGGACCTCCTCAGTGATCGACGGCTGGCCTGCCTCTGGGGCCTGGCCGCCCTGCTCAGCGCTGTCGGCTGTCGGTGTTTGCGGGCGCGACGTACCCGGACCCGAGTCCTGTCCCGCTCTGGGCTTCTCTCCACCTACCGGCACGAAAATACTGCCGCCGTCCGGAGAGCTGGCGCAGCCAGCCAGCAGCGCCAGGAGCGTTGCACAGATACCGTTCGCAATGAATGAAGCGCGATAAACGGGGGGCCTAGGAGCCATGATGCTTCCTCCAGAAGTGTTTGAGCGAGGTCTGGCTGTCATTAGCTGATCTTCGCTAATCGAACCAGCCATTGAGCCAGCCCTTGATACGGCCAGTAACCGAACCGTCGCAATTGATTGTCTTTTCAGGCTGGCTACCTTCTATAAATGGTAGAAACACAGCCCCTTCACAGCCTTCCTCGGTCACCGCCGGCACCGTGGGGTCGACCCAGTAATAAGCCACACCGTCCGGGACGATAGGCGAGAAACTATGCTGGGGGATCGCGCCCATAACGCGTCCGAACACGCGCATCGCCCCGCTTGCGCCAGTGAGACTGGTTGGCGCATTGCCGTCACGTCCCAGCCAGACTACGCCCAGGTGATCACCGCTGAAACCGGCAAACCAGGTGTCCCGGCCATCATCCGTGGTGCCTGTTTTCCCGGCCAGATTCAAGGACGACGGAACATAGTTGTATACCGACCGTCCCGTACCTTCGCGCATCACCTCCTGCATGGCGTAGTGCAGCAAGTGCATGGCCTGCGGACTGAAGCGCTGCTCTATCTCCAGATCGTAGCGCGACAGTGTTTCGCCCTCAGAGGTGGTGACTTCCCTGATAGTGCGTAACGGCACTGTGAACCCGGACGCGGCAATCGATTGGAACAACTCGGCCACGTCGATCGGCGCCATTGTCGTCGCGCCCAAAAACAGCGACGGATACGGCGTCAGCGGTTTCTCGAAACCCAAATCCCGAAACGTCTCCGTGACCTCTGCAATGCCCACGTCCAGACCCAGCCGAACCGTGGCCAGATTGTAGGAGTGGCTCAGGGCTTCGTGCAGAGGTACTTGTCCATGGTATTGGCCGGAATAGTTTTTCGGTGCCCACTCGTCACCGTTATTGAATACAAGCCGAAACGGCTCATCCTTCACCGGCGTCATCAGGGTATATTTTTCCGGCTGGGCCAGGGCGGTGAGATAGACCATGGGTTTGGCCAGGGAGCCAATCGAGCGGTTGGCGTCGAGGGCCCGGTTAAAACCGGCAAAGCGCGGGTCGCGGTCGCCAACCACCGCGGTGACTTCGCCGTTCTCCTTACCGGTAAAAATAGCGGCCGCCTGCAGTGGAGCTTCACTCTCCCTCGGGTCGAGCACCTCCAAGGTCTCGCTCACCGCCTTCTCCGCCGCCGCCTGAACCTGGGGATCAAGGGTCGTAAAGATGCGTAAACCTTCACTTTGCAGGTCAGCCTGCTGATAGTCGCGTGCCAGGTGCCGGCGCACAAGATCGACAAACGCCGGGTAACGGTTATCGGAGTATCGCCCGCGATCCACTACTCCGAGAGGCCGGGTACGCGCTTCCTGGGCCTGCCGGGCAGGCACAACGCCATGCTCTGCAAGCATGTCCAGCACCAGGTTACGTCGTTCGAGTGCGCGTTGCGGGTGCCGTCGGGGATCGTAATAGCTGGGCCCTTTGACCATGGCGACCAGAAGGGCCACGTGATGCAGCTCCAATCGCTGGAAAGAGCGCGAGAAGTAAAACTGACTGGCCAAACCGAAGCCGTTGATGGAGCGAGCCCCGGATTGTCCCAGGTACACCTCGTTGAGGTAGGTTTCCAGTATCTCATCTTTGCTGTAGTGCAGGTCGAGCAGGATTGCCATCAGGGCTTCATTGACCTTGCGACTGATTGTCTGGTCCCGGCTGAGGTAGAGGTTCTTAACCAGCTGCTGGGTGAGCGTACTGCCGCCTTGGGTAACACGCCCTGCCTGGAGATTGGCCCAGGCCGCCCGGGCAATACCGCTAAGGCTGATACCCCAGTGGCGGTCAAAATCCCGGTCTTCCACCGTGATCAACGCATCACGCAAGAAGGGCGGCGCCTGGTCGAGTTTGACCAGAACGCGGTCTTCGCCATGGTTGGGATAGATTCCCCCTATCTGAACCGGATCGACACGCACGATGGCCTCCGGGCTCCCCGAAAGCACACGCATGGACTCAACCCGGTCCTCCGCCAGTGTCACCTGCAGGCGCCGACTCGGTTCAAGCGCATCGGGGAAACGGAAATCCCGGGTTTGAAGCGTAAAACGGGAACCCTGGCGACGGTACTCACCCGGATCGTCTACCGTGGGCACGGCGTTGTACCCCAGCAGCTGCAGTTCAGCAGCCAGCGCCTCCGCATTGACCGGTGCGCCCTCATACAGCTCCAGCGGGCGGGCATAGACCCGGGAAGGTATCTCCCATCGCCGTCCCTCAAACTTGCTGGTAACGACTGCATCGAGATAGACCAGCCATGCGGCAAGGCCCGCAAGCGCTACCAGTGCCAGGCGCCACAAGCCACGGCGAAAGCCACTTGTGCGAGAGTTTTTACGGGAACGGGGAGATCGGGATCGTGTCATGGGCGGCGATTATACCCAGCAGAGATCGCCTCTACAGCAGGTGGTCGGTGTTATTTCTGCAATGGGCTCGCTATCATACGACCGCGATATCGGCGCAGCCCCTACAGCACGCGGTCCCCGGACGGGATTCTGACCGTTTGAAAGCGACGGACAAACAATAAGGAGAAAGCTTACATGAGCGGCGAGTTAATCAGGAACCTGCAGAACCCCGCACTATTCGACCACGACGTAGCGGGTTTCTCACTGCACGAGACTCATATCTCCTGGGTGCTGCTCACTGGCGAATTCGCATACAAAATCAAGAAGCCCATGGACTTCGGCTTCCTCAACTTTTCAACCCTGGACCGGCGCAAACACTTCTGTGAAGAAGAAGTCAGACTGAACCAGCGCCTCGCACCCGATCTCTACCTTGACGTTTTAGCGATAACTGGGACACCGGAGAAGCCTGAACTCGGCGGCAGTGGCGAGCCCATCGACTATGCCATACGCATGCGCCAGTTCAGCCAGGACAACATGCTGGGAAATCTTCATGCGAGCGGCAAACTGACGACAGCCCACATTGACAGCCTCGCTGACCAGCTCGCCCGGTTTCACGACAGCATTCCCAAGGTTCCGGCGGCACTGAACCTCGGTACACCCGACGCCGTACGCGAACCTATGGTTCAGAACTTTGACCAGATCAGGCCCCTGCTCGGCGACCCGCAGCTTGAGGCTCAGCTCGATCAACTGGAAGCCTGGACGCTCTCGACGTTTGACCGGCTCAAGCCTTTGATCGACCGTCGATATCGGGAAGGCCACGTGCGCGAATGCCACGGCGACCTGCACCTTGCCAATATAACGCTGTACCAGGACCGCGTGACCATCTTTGACTGCATCGAGTTCAACGATGCTTTTCGCTGGATTGACACCTGCAACGACCTGGCCTTCCTGCTCATGGATCTCGAAGACCGGGGCCTTCACGCCTATGCCAATCGGCTGCTCAACCGCTACCTGGAGGCCACTGGGGATTATGAAGCCCTGGCGCTACTTGACCTTTACAAGGCATACCGTGCAACGATCCGTGCGAAGATCGCTTTGTTTACCCGAGGCAACGAGGGCCTTTCGGAGGGTGAAAAAGACCAGCTGACTGCACGTTACCGGCAGTATGTCCAACTGGCGGAGACCTATGAGTCCATTCCCAACCGCTACCTGCTGGTAACCACCGGTTGTTCAGGCAGCGGAAAATCAAAGATGAGCCTGGGGTTAAGCGAAGAGCTGGGGCTCATCCGCATCCGTTCGGACGTGGAACGTAAACGGCTATTCGGCCTTCCGCCGACCGGTACCGCGTCCAGGGAAGCGGGCAAGGACATCTACACTAAAGAGGCGACGGTAGAGACCTACCAACGACTTGCACAGCTCGCAGCCCAGATCCTGCAGGCAGGCTACCCGGTGATCGTCGACTCTGCTGCCCTGCGCCAGTCCGAGCGCCAGGATCTGCTCGAGGTCGCGGCGGAGGCCTGCGCTCCCGGGCTGATACTGGCCTGTGAAGCGCCGGAAGACGTGCTTCGGGCACGGGTGAGAGCACGCCAGAGTGCAGGCGGTGATGCCTCCGAAGCGGACGAGCAGGTACTTGAAATGCAGCTGAGTAATGCCGAACCGTTAAGTGCAGAAGAAGCCCGGGTCGTGTTGCACGTACAGACCACGGAGCCCGAAATCGACCGTTTGCTTGCTGCCCGGATAAAAGCTCACTTCGCCGGCCCCATAGTCGATACCGCTGCGCAAAGCTAAAGCACTGGCTACCGCGATCAGAAAGCAGCACCGAACAGCATTTGCAGCCGTAACCGCGTTACGGCTGTTCCTCGTCTATACTGATGGCGTTCGCTTCCCTGACAACCCACGTGTGCCCAGTCGCCATGAATGAACCCATCCGGATGATAGACCACCCTCTGTTCCAGGCCCTGCGGAATGAGAATGTAGACGCTTTTAACCAGGCACGGAAAAGTCTCAACGAAGTCCCCAGTTTCGCCTACTGCGATTTTCGTGGCCTTGACCTGCGCGGCTTGGACGCGACGAACCTGGACCTTAGTAACGCCTATTTCCGCGGAGCCGATCTGCGCGGCGTTGACTTTCGCCAGGCCAACCTGGAGGGTGCCAGCATCGCTGGTGCAAAAATATCGGGCTGCTATTTCCCGCACAAGCTGGCAGCCGATGAACTGGTGATGTCGCTCAATCACGGCACGCGCATGCGTTACCGACAGTAACCCGGCGATCCGGCCTGCCCGGTAAGTGCCGGAAAGCTGCCTAGAACAATTAGCCAAGGAGAGGCCCCATGCACCTGCCCGGCGAACACCCTGAATACCTGGACTTGCTGTTTGACAGCTGCAGAACGGCTGGAGACACCCTGTACGCCTACCTCCAGGACACCGGGCGGGTCGTCGATATTTTCGTTGGCAACCAGTGTGAGCGTTTCGTCCCCGGTAACCACCTTCTGCGGTTGAACAGCGGCCAGGTTGAGCTTCATCTGGGCGACCGGGTAGGCATTGTGCTGCAGCCTGGCGACTGGTTCACCATTCCGGACCAGTCGGGATGCCCGCTGAGCTACGAGTGCGAGGAATCCGGGAGCCTCTGTATCATACCCCCGAGTGCACTTCAGAACGCCCTGAGAGCAGAAGCTTTCTCCCAGAGCTTCACCCGTATGCTGATGCTCCAGACACAGGCTCTAACTCTGGCCTACACCTCAGCCAGCCGCTATGGCACCCGTCCCGACGCCGGCTTCCGACGCTATCACGCCGGTGAAATTATTATTGAACAGGATGCAGCATCAGATCAGGTATTCACGCTGATGCGTGGCTGTGCGCGGGTGGAAAAGAGCGGTGTCAACGTCGGCAGCATTCTCGAAGGCGATATCTTCGGCGTTTTCTCAGCGCTGGTCGAGGGACCGTACACAGCAGATGTTGTCGCTGAAACTGACGTTACTGTAATGAGTGTTCCCAGCAGTCAGTTCATTCAGCTGATACAGGCTCAGCCAGAAACCTTTATGCGCCTCTTGCGCACCCTTTCCCGAAATATCCAGGAGCTCAACGACAGGCTGATCATGGAGCTCCGCGACAGGGGCCCGAGCGGCACCCATACCGCGTCGAGCTAGCCTGGTGCAGACTCAAGCAGGACAGGTAGCGGGCAGTCCACATTCATAGCCGTCGGGCTTATCGTCAACCGCCACGCCATAACCTCGACGCCCGCTTCCACGGCCTCGCGCAATGTCCGTCCATAGACGGGATCGATGTCGTCGGCCGGGCGAACGCTGTCTATACCCGTGTGGCTGACGCAGAAAAAGAGCACCGCCCGCTCCCCCAGCCGGGCTTTTGCCGCGAGCTCGCGCAAATGCTTCTGCCCCCGCAGTGTTACCGCGTCAGGAAAACGTCCACGCCCTGCCGAGCCCAATGTCACGCTCTTTACTTCAACCCAGGCATCAGGGCGTCCGTCCACATGCTCGCCCAGCCAGAGGTCGACCCGGCTGGCATCACCATACTTTACCTCTCGCCTCATGCGCCTGTAGCCCTGCAACGCCGTCACGCGCCCAGCGGCGATGGCTTCTGCCACGAGGCTGTTTGGCCTGGCTGTATTAATGCAGGCGAGGTGCCCGTGATCCAGCTCCACCAACTCCCACGTGAAGGCGAGTTTACGGTTTGGGTTGGTAGCACGGCTGAGCCAGACACGACTGCCCGGCTCTGCGCAGCCGAGCATTGATCCCGTATTCGCACAGTGGACTGTTGTCCGCTCACCGGATTCCAGTACGACGTCGGCGAGAAAGCGCTTATAACGCCGCTCAAGGAGAGCGGGTTGTAGCGGAGTGCTAAAATCCATAGTCTCTAGATGATCTGATGCAAAAGGAATCATGATACCGCATCGGCGGTAAAACGCATGGCTCCGGCTGATCGCCACCCGGTGAAAAAGTGGCTTCTCGATTTTTTATCTGCTATTTTTCGCAGGCTCGATCAGGCAGCCGGCGGCTTTGGGGCCAGCGGCCGCGGGGCTTGTCGCAACAAACTGAGGCGTCGGTTGGACACTATTCCCGGCCGGTAATGCTAGAGTGCAATATTAAGGCAGACTATCAAAAGCCCAGCATCGGAACGGGTTGTAAGGTCAGCCGGAAGTGAGTGGCGTGACCTATGTGGCGTGACAGAAGCTCACTCAAGCAGAGAGCACCGGCGCGATGACGGCCCTGCCGGCAGCGGTATAAAATACCTGGAGAGCATCAGGACTCCAGACTTCATGTCTCAGCCCTTGGCGGGGCGGACTTGGCTTGACGTCTAAAACGTCCAGTGACAGAGAGAAAGAGGCAGCTTTATGCCGAACAGTTCAACGAGTACCCAGGAACGTTTCACCGGCTTTACGCCTTACGAGGCCAAAGAAGGTGAGGAGTACATGAATGCGGCGCAGCTCGACCACTTCCGCAACATCCTGTTTGGGTGGAAGCAGGAACTGATGGAAGAGGTCGATCGCACCATGCACCACCTGCAGGAGGACGGCAATAATTACGCCGATCCCAGTGATCGGGCAACCCAGGAAGAAGAGTTCAGCCTGGAGCTGAGAACCCGTGATCGCGAGCGCAAGCTCATCAAGAAGATCGACAAAACGATCGATCTGATCGACAAAGCCGACTATGGCTACTGCGATCAATGCGGCATTGAGATCGGCATCCGACGTCTCGAAGCACGGCCGACCGCTACTCTGTGCATAGACTGCAAAACCCTGGCCGAGATCCGCGAGCGCCAGACCGGCGTCTGAACCGCTTCGCCCGGGCGAGCCCGACTCGCCCGGCGTTTCAACGAGCCGCCAACCACGGCCTCATCCTGAAACGCTCTCCAGCAGCGAACTACTCCTGATGTCTTACCGTGGCCGCTTCGCGCCCTCCCCTACCGGACCTTTACACTTTGGCTCTCTGGTCGCAGCACTTGCCAGCTATCTCGACGCACGGGCTAACGGAGGCCAGTGGCTTCTGCGCATCGAAGACCTCGACCCGCTTCGCGACTCCGAGGACGACGCCAAGCGCATCATAACTGCGCTTGAGGTGCATGGATTGGAATGGGACGGACCGGTACGCTTCCAGTCCGAACACTTTCCGCGCTATCGCGAGCAACTGCAGCGGCTTCAACGGGACGGATTTGCCTATCTATGTCCCTGCAGCCGAAAAGAACTCCAGGCCAACAATGGCAGACACCCCCGCCATTGCCGTAGCGGTGCGCCCAAGTCTAGCCGGCCCACGGCCATCCGGTTTGCCCTGACTGATCGACACTGGAGCTGGGATGACTTGCTGCTTGGCCCTCAGAGCCTTAGGACACGGCCTGAGATAGACGATTTCGTTCTGCAGCGAAAGGAGGGTTTTTTTGCCTACCAGCTGGCCGTTGTGTGTGACGACATCGACCAGGGCATTACACACGTAGTGCGCGGCAGCGACCTGCTTGACTCTACGCCTTTCCAGCTGGCTTTATATCAGGCGTTCGATTTTCCACCCCCCGCTTTCATGCACCTTCCCGTCATTGTCGACAGTGCCGGACAAAAACTCAGCAAACAGTCCCGTGCGCCCGCGCTCGTCAACGACCAGGCAGGGGCCAACCTCGCTTCGGCCTTTGCGGCGCTCAACCACCCGCTACCGGTTGAGTTGGGCCGTGCGCCGCCAGCAGAGCAGCTTGCGTGGGGAACAACACACTGGTGCACAGCCAAGCTGCCCAGCGTGATGTCGCTGACAGACGTCCGCCAGGCGCGACCTGGCGCCGGCCAATAATCCGCCGTCCGGGCAGACTCGTGAGGCCCGGTAGATTAGACTGCTTCAGGTTAGGTCCAGACTCAGGCTGCCCGCGCACCCCACCATCTTGAGGCGCCCATGTATATTTACCGACTGGTTTTTCTTCTTGTGCTGGCGATCTACATCTTTTCGCCCACCCTCATGGACTGGTGGATCCAGCCTGGCAACCTTTGGTACCAGCCCTTCCTGGTCTGGCTGGCACTCATCGGCGTAGGCTTCTGGCTGGAAAAGCGACGGGATCCCAATGAGTTTTGAGTTAGCCCAACTTTTACTGATCAGCTTTGCCTATCTTCTGTGCCTCTTCGGCCTGGCGTACGCGACCGAACAGGGTTGGCTGCCCCATCGATGGGCACGGCATCCGTTGGTCTACGTACTCAGCCTTGGCGTTTACGCCGGGGCATGGGGAGTGTACGGCGCCGTCGGCATGGCCTACGAGTATGGCTATGGCTATCTCGCTTATTACCTCGGTATCTGCGGCGCCTTTCTTCTGGCACCGGTGCTCCTACACCCCGTGCTTCGGATAACCCGGGCCTATCAGCTCACTTCCCTGGCCGACCTGTTTGTCTTTCGCTACCGCAGCCAGTGGGCGGGAACTCTGGTAACGCTCTGCTCAGGCGCTGCAATTCTCTCGCTCCTGAGCCTTCAGATCCAGGCGGTCGCAACCTCCCTGACCTATCTCGCGCCATCGGCGTCGCCGGTGATGATGGCTGTCATTTTCAGTCTCATGGTCATGCTCTTTGCCATGCTTTTCGGCGCCCGCCACGGCAAAAGCCAGGATGCGCACGAAGGACTGATCATGGCCATCGCCCTGGATTCGGTGATCAAACTGCTCGGGTTACTGCTCATCGGCGCTGTCGTACTGTTCAGCGTCTTCGATGGGCTGGATGGACTCGGCAGCTGGCTGAGTCGCGAGGCACCTGACAACATCAACCTGGAACGCCGCCTGGGCGACCATAGCTGGCGGGCACTGATGCTCATGTCTTTCGCGTCGGCGCTCGTCATGCCCCACATGTTCCACATGACCTTCGCCGAAAATACGAGCGCGCGCTCCCTTTCCAGGGCTAGCTGGGCCCTGCCGCTGTACCTCTTGCTACTGGCGCTGCCAGTGCCACTCATCCTCTGGGGCGGCGATGTGCTTGGCGTGGAGATACCGCCGGAATACTTCGCGCTGGGTGTTGCCCAGGCGCTCGAGTCTCCTGGCCTGGCTATCGTGGTCTACATGGCGGGAATGTCCGCAGCCAGTGGGCTTACCATCGTATTAACGCTCGCCCTCGCAGGAATGGTGCTTAACCATGTGGTGCTGCCCTTGCGTCCCCCGCATGACGGCCAGAACATTTACAGCTGGTTACGCTGGACCAAACGAGCCCTGATTGGCGCGATAATCCTTCTGGCGCTGGCATTTCACATGGGGGTCGGACATCACCTGAGCCTGGAACCCTTGGGAGTGCTGGCTCTGGCGGGGGTGCTTCAGTTGCTGCCCGGCGCACTGGGCATTATTTACTGGCCCGAGGGTAACCGCCAGGGTGTCATCGCGGGCCTGCTTACTGGAGCTTCACTGTGGTTCGTGACGCTCGTCATGCCTGTGAGCTTCGAAGTCACTTTGCCCTTGTGGCCGGAATTCCTCTTGCCGTCGAGCCCTGGCCCTGATGCCTGGACCCTGCTGACTTTTCTCTCCCTGACAGCGAATATTCTGGTTTTCGTTGTGGTCTCAGTACTGTCGCCCACATCCGGAGAAGAAACCCGCGCTGCCCAGAGCTGCTCCGTCGGCGCACTTTCACGACCAATGCGGCGCGAATTGAATGCCGCTTCGTCGGACGAGTTCAAGCAACAACTCGGCGCAGCCTTGAGCGCCGAGGTAGCCGGGGAGGAGGTCGAACGCGCCCTGGCGCAGATGAACCTGCCTTCGCCCGAGTACCGCCCGTATCAGTTGCGCCGTCTCCGCGACCAGATTGAAGTCAACCTTTCCGGCCTGCTGGGGCCTCAGGTCGCGCGTGACATCATAAAGCGACAGCTGGGGTTCAAACCGCTGCGCGGACGCGACCCCCACCAGGACATCCACTATGTCGAACGCGCCCTGGAAGACTATCAAAGTCGGTTGACCGGGCTCGCCGCCGAGTTGAACAGCCTGCGCCAGCATCACCGCCAGACGCTGCAGAACCTCCCGATCGCGGCCTGCTCGGTTGGCGATGACGGCGAGCTGTTAATGTGGAACCACGCCATGCATGAGCTGACCGGCATCGATCCGGAAGCGGTCGTCGGGGCGTCGTTACCTGCGCTTTCGGCGCCCTGGGGACCGTTGCTTGCCGGCTTTGTGAAAGGCGATGCAATGCACCGCTACAAACACAGAATGGACCTCAAAGGCCGGCCTCACTGGTTCAACCTGCACAAATCTTCAATAGGTGGCCCCGGTCGGGTGGATGGCGGCACGGTGATCCTGCTTGAGGACCAGACTGAAGCCCGACTCCTGGAGGATAAGCTGATCCATAGCGAGCGCCTGGCCTCCGTCGGTCGCCTGGCTGCCGGGGTTGCCCACGAGATCGGTAACCCGGTTACAGGTATTGCATGCCTGGCTCAGAATCTGCGACTCGACTCGGACAAGCCGGAGGTGCTCGAAACCGCGGAACAGGTGCTGGTTCAAACCAAACGGATATCGCGGATTCTTCAGTCCATGATGAATTTTGCCCGCGCCGGTAATTATTCACAGTCAAACAGCCAAGAGCCCTGCGCCATCCATCGGTGCGTCGATGAAGCCGTTAACCTGCTGTCGTTGAGCGACCAAAGCCGACATGTTCGCTTCAGGAACGACTGTCCACCATCCTTGCGGGTCATCGGCGACGAGCAGCGCCTCGTGCAGGTCTTTATAAACCTCCTGGCCAACGCCCGCGATGCCTCGCCCGAGGGCGGCGAGGTGGTCATCAGTGGAAACCTCGAGGGTTACTCCGCTATCATCGTGATCAGCGATAACGGCACTGGCATCTCGCCCGACCAGCTCGACCATATCTTTGAACCTTTTTACACCACCAAGGGGCCGAGCCAGGGCACCGGGTTGGGTCTGTCGCTTGTCTACAGCATCGTCGAAGAACACTATGGCAATATTCAGGTGGAGAGCCCCGCAGACCTCGTCACCAACCGCGGTACCCGGGTCATACTGAAGTTGCCGGCCGCATCGCCGGATTCGACAGCACATCTATCGTAATCAGGACATGCCTGCATGAGTCGAATTCTGATTGTCGAGGACGAAGACGTCATTCGCTCGGCGTTACGCAAGTTACTGCAGCACAATCAATACGAAGTGGAAGAGGCAGACTCCGTCAGTAACGCCTGCGCGCGTTATGAGCTGACACAGTTCGATCTGATCATTACCGATCTGCGCCTGCCGGATGAACCCGGCACGGCAATGATCCGCAAGGCCCCCACTGTGCCCGTGCTGGTGATGACCAGTTACGCCAGCCTGCGCTCCGCCGTTGACTCCATGAAGATGGGCGCGGTGGATTACATTGCCAAGCCATTTGATCACGACGAGATGCTGGCGGCCGTAGCCGACATTCTGGCGCGACAGCCCACTGATCAGTCGATGCAGGGCGAGGGCAATGCTCCTGCAGCTGGCGCGCCGGACCCCAGCCAGATCATGTTCGGCGAGTGCGCCGCCATGCAGAAAGTCTTCACCTTGATTCGCAAGGTGGCGCCCACCGACTCAACGGTCCTGATACAGGGTGAGTCAGGCACCGGCAAAGAACTCGCCGCGCAGGCCCTGCATCAGCTCAGTCCTCGCGCAGCCCAACCAATCATTTCTGTAAATTGTGCAGCCATTCCCGAAACACTGATTGAGTCCGAGCTCTTCGGCCATGAAAAAGGCGCTTTCACCGGTGCCGTCTCCGTGCGTAACGGTCTCATCGAAGCAGCGGACGGCGGCACGCTGTTTCTGGACGAGATAGGCGAGCTTCCCGCTGAAGCTCAAGCTCGCCTGCTGCGAGTATTACAGGAAGGTGAGATCCGAAGGGTAGGTTCGACCCAGAGCCGCAAGGTCGACGTTCGCATGGTTGCAGCGACACACCGCAACCTCAAGGCCATGACCCGTACCGGTGAGTTTCGCGAGGATCTCTTCTACCGACTGAATGTCATGCAGATCCGCCTGCCCTCTCTCAACGAACGCGGCAGTGATGTTCTCGGCCTTGCCCGGCGCTTTCTCAAGCGGCTCGGTGATCGCATGAACAAACCCGACCTGTCCCTTTCGCCTGACGCAATGCAGGCTATCGAGCGCCACACCTGGCCTGGGAACGTCCGTGAACTTGAGAACGCCATTGAGCGCGCGGTCATTCTCAGCGACGACGCCGTGGTCACGGCGGAAGACCTCAACCTGGAGAATGAGGATGATGTCGACGTGCCAGAGAGTCTGTTGGCCGAAAACCGTGCCCAGCCCCGCCCTGCCGTCGCGCCCGAGCGCGGACAGGACCTGTCTCTGGAAGACTACTTCCAGCACTTCGTGCTGGAAAACGAAGAAAAAATGAGCGAAACCGAGCTTGCGCAACGCCTCGGCATCAGTCGCAAGTCTCTTTGGGAGCGTCGGCAGCGCCTTGGCATACCCCGAAAAAAAGGCAGCTAAGGAAAAGCAGCAATCGCAGTGTGGGGCAGAGCACAAAGTGTTACCCAGTGTTACCTTGCGGAACACAAGGGTGGCTTACCTCTCCGCCCCAGTAACGTTTCCCACCGGTAATTTTGAGTCAATAAAACTAGCCCTCCCGCTAACCTGTTGTTTTAAATTTGGTTTAATAAAGTGGCACGCCAACTGCACCCTTACTCTACAAAACAAGAAGAACATCCAGACGGATAAACGCAGCGTCAAAACAAAAATAAAAAGCTGCCAGCGCGCCCGGTAACAAAAACAAAAACAGGGTGCGGCGAACTGAGTGTTTTGAGTGCCGAGCTTTTTAGTGGGCCTGCGACACTGCAAGTGATTTCAGCAGAGAAGAACTATCCTTGAGGTAGCGCTGTCGGAATCGCCAAGCTTGCATCATCGTCACTGCCACTCTCTGTATTCAAAGCTTTCCGTTCGCAAACTTGCAACTCCGACTTGGGTGTTGCGCTAAAGACAGAAACGCAAAAAAAACAATAAGCGATGGGTCAAATTCGAGGCGGAATTGGATAACTTCAATTCCGCCTTTTACTTTATGGGCCACACTAACCCCGCAGCACGTTTCCCCGCCGCCTAGTGCCCCGGCAGAACTTGTGAAATCTCCCGCCCTTTGCAGTAAACTCCGTTCTTTCGTTTTACACCTTTCGGATTCCTGCCACAGGTACGGGATCCCTGCCATGGGACGCTTCCCCTTCGATGCTTGAACAATTAGAAAAATCCGTACGCTGGCTAAAAGATCGCCTGAGCGCTCTGGTTGAGACGGCTGAGTCCAACTCCGTCAAAACTGACGGGAGCCGGGTAACCATCATTCCGCGCGATCAGCATTGCATTTCCCGGAAGGACATTAGCGAGCCCGCCAAGAAAGTCTTGTCGAGGCTAAACAATGCGGGTTTTGAAGCGTACCTGGTAGGCGGCGGCGTCAGAGACCTTTTGCTTCAGGGCCACCCCAAGGATTTCGACATAGGGACAAACGCCACCCCCGAAGAGGTTCACGAACTGTTTCGCAACTCGCGATTGATCGGGCGGCGTTTCCGGATCGTTCATGTCATGTTTGGGCGAGAAGTCATCGAGGTAACTACCTTCCGCGGTAACGCCGGCAATGAGAGTCCTGAGGACGATGACCCTCGTCAAACAAGCGAGCATGGGCTTTTACTGAGCGACAACATATACGGGACCCAGGAAGAGGATGCACTAAGGCGGGACTTCACTGTCAATGCGCTGTACTACTGTATTCGTGACTTCAGCGTGCACGATTTCACCGGCGGCATGGACGACCTCCGCAACCGTACGCTGCGGCTGATTGGCGACCCGGAGACCCGATACCGTGAGGATCCGGTACGGATGCTGCGCGCCGTCCGGTTTGCCGCCAAACTGGGATTCAGCATCGAGCAGAGCACAGCTGGCCCAATTCATACGCTCGCTGATCTTCTCCGTCACATACCACCAGCTCGTCTTTTCGAAGAGGTTCTCAAACTCTTCTCGGCCGGCTATGCAGAGCAAAGCTATCATCTGCTCCGGGAGTACGAGCTCTTCGCGCCCTTGTTTCCCGAGACTGCAGCGGCTCTGGACGCCGGCGAGAATGATGAGATTATCCTTGCAGCTCTCGCAAATACCGATCGCCGTATTAAAGAAGGTAAGCCCGTTACGCCTTACTTCCTCTACGGCGCGCTCCTTTGGCCGGCATTGAAGCTCGAGTGGGAGCGCCGCGAGAACGAGGGAGAACCAACCTACCAGGCCCTGCAACTGGCAGCGAGCGACATTGTCGCGAGACAGGTCCAGGCTACTTCCGTACCGCGCCGCTTCAGCGTACCGATGAAAGAGGTCTGGGATCTTCAGGCGCGGCTACCCAAACGTCGCGGCAAGCGCGCTGAGACGCTGCTTGGGCATCCGCGATTCCGTGCCGCGTATGATTTCCTTCTGGTGCGGGAGGCCGCTGGCGAGCATACCGACGGTCTGGGGCAGTGGTGGACTGAGTACCAGAACCTGGACGAAGCCGGCAGACGAGCCATGGTCAACGCCCTGGGTGGTCCGGCGCCCAGAAAAAGACGACGCCGAAGCTCATGAGTGAAAGCAGCCGGGTTTTTGTCGGCGTAGGCAGCAACCTCGATTCGCCCTTGCAACAAGTGCTGAGTGGCCTCGAAGCCCTTTCCCAACTTCCACAGTGCCGGCTTCTCGCGGCGTCGTCGCTTTACAGAAGTGTTGCGCTGGGGCCCGCCAACCAGCCGGACTACATCAACGCCGTTGCTCTGATGGAAACCCGCCTGAAGCCGGCCGAGCTGCTTGAAGCCTTGCAGATGATCGAGAACGGCCACGGCCGGGTGCGGCAGGAACGCTGGGGCCCGCGTACGCTAGACCTGGACATTCTTCTGGTGGACGCGCAGATTATTGATTTGCCCGTGTTGCAGGTCCCCCATCCCGAGATCGCGAACCGATCTTTTGTGCTCGAGCCTCTTTACGAGCTCTGGCCGGAGGGACAACTGCCCGACGGCCGGCTGGTTTCGCATTTGCTGAAGGCCTGCGAAGGCCCAGCCCTGGAGCGCCTGGCACTCTGAAGCCTTGAATGGTAATCGCAAGCGGCAAAGATCAAAACCAGTGTCGGCGCGGCTTTCGCCGGATCAGCCAGCGGCGTTGGTTGCGAGCGCGGCGCAGGCAGATTAATCTGCGCTATCAGGAATGCTTGCGGCTGATGGGCGCTACCGGGTCCGTAACCGCCGGCTCCTTCCGATATTGCCGAAACACGGATATAACCATGGCCGTAACGATCAATACCCTGCGCGATTGTAAAACCAGGGGCGAAAAATTCACCTGCCTGACCGCCTACGACGCGACTTTTGCCCATCTGATCAGTCAGGCCGGTGTCGAGGTAATGCTGGTGGGCGATTCCCTGGGTATGGTGTTGCAGGGTAACGACAGTACTCTGCCCGTCACTGTCCAGGACATGGCCTACCACACCCGGGCGGTGGCAAGGGGCAATCGGGGCGCCCTGGTAATGGCCGACCTGCCATTCATGAGTTACGGCACGCCCGACGCGGCCATGGATAGCTCGGCCCAGCTCATGCGCGCAGGCGCCCACATGGTCAAGCTGGAAGGTAGCAGCTGGATGGCCGATACTGTCGAGATGCTGAGCACCCGTGGAGTTCCCGTCTGCGCACATCTTGGCCTTACGCCGCAGTTCGTCAACAAGTTCGGCGGTTACAAGGTCCAGGGCAAGGACGACAGCGCCGCTGATCAGATGGTTGCCGACGCGCGCGAACTGGTTGAGGCCGGCGCGGATATTATCCTGTTGGAGTGCGTTCCCAGCGCTCTGGGCCAGAGGATCACCGAAAGCGTACCGGCGCCCGTTATCGGCATTGGCGCCGGCGCGGCAACCGATGGCCAGGTACTGGTCATGCACGATATGCTGGGTGCCACCCCCGGCAAGCCGCCTCGCTTCGTCAAAGATTTTCTGGCCGAGACAGGCACAATTCAGGGTGCCCTCGAAGCTTTCGTGGACGCCGTTAAAAAGGGCACTTTCCCAGCCCAGGAGCATACGTTTAAAGCATGAGAACCGTACATACCGTCAAGGAACTCCGGGCCATGCTGCGCGCGCGGCGCGAACGCGGCGAAAAGATTGCGTTCGTGCCCACCATGGGCAACCTCCATCAGGGCCATATCGAACTGGTGCAGAACGCGCGGACGCAGGGTGACGTTGTCGTCACCAGTATCTTCGTCAATCCCATGCAGTTCGGCGAAAATGAAGACCTGGACGCTTACCCCCGCACGCTCGCGGAAGACCAGAAAGCGCTGGAAGACGCGGGCAACCATCTTATTTTCGCGCCGACCGTACGCGAGATCTATCCCGACGGCATGGAGGGACAGACTCGCGTCGTTGTACCCGGTCTCACGGAACACCACTGTGGGGCCAGTCGCCCGGGGCACTTCACAGGTGTTGCGACGGTGGTCACGCTGCTATTCAACATTGTCCAGCCGGATGTGGCGCTTTTTGGTGAGAAAGATTTCCAGCAGATTGCGGTCATTCGCAAGATGGTCGCCGACCTCTTCATGCCTATACGCATCGTTGCCGTGCCGACTGTACGTGAGGAAGACGGCCTGGCCATGAGTTCGCGTAACGGCTTTCTGAGCGAGACGGAACGGGAACGCGCGCCGGTTCTTTATCAGTTACTTACCGAGACAGCGAAGGCTATTGCGGCGGGTGAGTCAGACTTTACAAGCCTGCAGGCGGGAGCCATGGCCCGCCTCCGAGAGAATGGCTTCCAGCCGGACTATTTCAACGTGGTGCAAAGCGAAACGCTACAGCCCGCGACGGCGTCCGACGCTCAGATTACAGTGCTGGCTGCGGCGAAACTCGGGAGCACGCGGCTTATCGATAACATCAGCCTGGAAAAAGATTGATCTAGTGTCCAGTCCTGCCTGCGAGCCCGCCCTGTCCAAAGGCTCCAGCTGTACGCGCAGGTCACAAATTACCCGGACAGGACACTAGGGACAGTTAACTAGCCAAGGACGTCGCTGTATGAACGATTCCGCCTCTACCCCCACCGAACTGACTACCCGCCCGGAGTGGGCGGCGCTAACTGAACATGCGCAGGCCATGCGTAATGTTCATATGCGCGAGCTGTTCGACCGGGACCCTGGCCGCTACCCCCGCTATACGGCCGAAGCCGCCAGCCTGCACCTGGACTACTCCAAGAACCGGATAACCGACGAGACGCTGGACAAGCTGTTTGCGCTGGCTCGCAGCTCTGGCTTATCGGACAAAATCGAGGCCATGTTCCGCGGCGAGATGGTTAACGTCACCGAGCAGCGCCCCGCGCTGCATGTCGCGTTACGAAGCCTGGGCGACGAAGCGATCGAAGTGGATGGCAGCGACATCATGCCGGAGGTGAGATCGACCCTCGACCGCATGGAAGAGTTTGTCTGGCGCGTCCGCAGCACTCAATGGCGGGGTTTCAGCAATCAGCCCTTCAAGGACGTGGTCAGCATCGGTATCGGCGGCTCATTCCTCGGCCCCAAGCTGGTTTCCGCTGCACTCAAACCCTATTGGCACGGCCGCCTGAACTGCCATTACGTCGCCAACATCGACGGCTCGAATATCACCGAAGTCCTCCGTTACATTGACCCTGAAACCACGCTCTTCCTGATTCAGTCCAAGTCTTTCAAGACCCAGGAAACACTGGAAAATACAAAGATAGCCCGCGAGTGGTTCCTCCAGAACGGAGGTTCCGAAGAAACTATCGCCAAGCACTTTGTGGCCGTCACTGCCAATATGGACGAGGCCGAGAAATTCGGCATCCTGCGGGAGAACATCTTCCCCATGTGGGACTGGGTCGGGGGCCGTTACTCACTCTGGTCCGCTATTGGCCTGCCAACAGCGCTGACCATCGGCATGGAAAACTTCCGCGCCCTGCTCTCAGGTGCGTATTCCATGGACCGCCATTTCCGGCACGCGCCGCTGGAAGAAAACCTGCCCGTGATACTGGGGCTGCTCGGCATCTGGTACAGCAACTTTCATGGCGCCGATGCCCACGCCATTCTTCCCTACGACCATTACCTCCGTGGCCTGCCCGCCCACCTTCAGCAACTCGACATGGAGAGTAACGGCAAGTCGGTCACGCTGGAGGGTCAGGAAATCACCGACTACCGCACCGGCCCAATCATCTGGGGCGGCGCCGGCGCCAACGGCCAGCATGCCTACCACCAGCTTTTGCACCAGGGCAACCGCCTTTCGCCCGCGGATTTTATAGTGCCGCTGCGCACCCATAACCCGGTCGGCCAGCATCACACCATCCTGTTCGCCAACTGTCTGAGCCAGTCGCAGGCGCTGATGCGCGGCAAGACCGAGGCCGAAGCACTGGCAGAACTCAAGGCTGCCGGGATGGGTGATGAACGGGCACAGGCGCTGGCGCCGCACAAAGTCATCGCCGGCAACAAGCCGTCCAATACGATACTGTTCGAGCGTTCGACGCCGCGCACGGTCGGGGCGCTGGTGGCGCTCTATGAACACAAGGTGATGGTGCAGGGCTGCATTTGGGGTATCAATTCGTTTGACCAGTGGGGGGTAGAACTGGGTAAACAGCTTGGCCAGGGAATATTGGATATTCTTGAAGGGAAAGCTGCGGAACCGGGCTCGCTCGACAGTTCGACCGAAGGGCTGATTCGGCGCTTTGTCTCGCGCCACGACCCGGACTGCTAGATGTCCATAGACAGGCCGTCGGGCCGTGGCGCAGCTGCTACAGCTCGGTCCCACGCCAGGAAAAAGGCACTCTCCAGAGTCTCTGGTGACAGTCGTAATTCGCCCAGAGTTCGCTAAAGGTCAGATCAAGGACGGGGTGCCGACAGCCTGGCGCAATCTCCGCCAGAGGCCGTAACACAAAGGCATTCAGAACAATCTCGGGGCGCGGCAACTCGACACCGTCGAAAGATCCGACCAGATCGTCATAAAGCAGCAGATCGATGTCCAGGGCACCCTGTCCATAAACGGTACCGTCGCGCTTCCGGCCGAATTGCTCCTCCAGCTCTTTCAGCCGGTGCCTGAGCCCACCTATTGACAGGTCGGTTTCGAGGCCCACAACCAGGTTGAGGAAATTGCGACCGGTAAAGCCGACTGGCTCGCTTTCGTAGACTGGCGAGAGCGTGAGCCCGCCGAAACTGGCGCCCAGGGCGTCCAACGCCAGCCGGACGTGCCGCACGGGATCCTGGTTACTGCCCACTCCAAGATAAACGTAACTCAAGCGCTGTTTTCCGCGCCCAGGCGCAGCCCGCGGTTAATGCTCACACCAACCGATACGGCGCTGGCCACGGCACCGGGCTTACGAATGGTCAGTTGCAATCCGGGCACTTCAAACTCGTCCATCAGCTTTTGCGCGAGAGATTCGGCCAAGGCCTCCAATAACTGAAACCTGCTCTCGCCAACCCAGCCGGCGACAGCTTCCGCGACGCGACCGTAGTCCAGAGCCTGTGTAACATCATCGCTCATGCCCGGCACCCGATTGTCCCATGCCATCACCAGATCCAGCATCAGTGTCTGGCGAACCTCGCGTTCCCAACCATAGACACCGATCAGGGCGTCTACTCTTAGACCTTCGATGAATACCCTGTCCATCCTGATTGCTTCCTTTTAAGCTCCGGCGTAACCTCGAGTCTACCCTTCGTAACATTGGTTGACCTCGGGAACAGACGGAATGAATTCGTTCGGCTCACTGCTGGCTGATGCCTTGCCGTGGTGTCTCTTCGCTTATCTCGCAGGTTCAGTCCTGATCGCGCCGATCGTCTGCCGGGCGCATGTCCTGCCATCTCCGTGGCATCACGGCTCCGGCAACCCCGGGGCGACCAATGTCTACCGCCTGGGCGGCGCCTGGCCTGCAACCCAGACCCTGTTCGGCGATGCCGCCAAGGCGACAATACCCATCTGGGTCGCGCAGGCGGTAGACGTCAGTTTTGCGGTGCAGGTACTGATGGGACTCAGCGCAGTCATAGGCCACATGCGCCCACCCTGGCACCGTCGCGGTGGCGGTAAAGGCGTAGCAACAACCCTGGGTGTTGGCATTGCACTAGCTCCCGCGACTATTTTCACGCTGGGACTGCTCTGGTGCATTATCGTCTGGCGAACACGCACATCTTCCATCGGCTCTATAACTACCGCCATTCTCGCGCCGCTGATTGCCCTTTGGCTCAATCCCGAGACACTCGGCCTGTTTGTGCCGTTGAGCCTGCTAATGCTGTACCGCCACCGGGACAATCTGGCACGGCTCCGTCAGGGCGACGAGAACCGGCTTTAGCTTCCCGTTGCGGCTGACCAATCACTCAGACTGATCCTGCGCTCAGTCTCGCTTCAGCCCCGCACTGCACTCGGTCATCAGTGACGGTAGCTGGTCCAGAGGCCACCTTGGTACGGCGAGTATACGGTCACCGTCCCGTTGCCCCGCACGCAGACGCTGCCAGCCAGCGTAAGCGATCATGGCACCATTATCGGTACAGAACTCAGGCCGGGCATAGAACAGGCGAGCATGCTCCTTGCAGGCCATGGTATCGAGCTGCTCACGCAGTCGCTTGTTTGCACTGACACCTCCGGCGATTACCAGTGCTCGGCGACCCGTCTCGCGCAGGGCCCGACGGCATTTTATAGCGAGGGTCTCCACCACCGCCGTTTCGAACGCGCGGGCGATATCCGCACGCGTTTGCTCGCTATCATCACCCCCCCGGGTCGCGGCCGCCAACGTATTCATGGTGAATGTCTTCAAACCGCTGAAACTGAAGTCGAGGCCCGGACGGTCGGTCATCGGTCGCGGGAAACGGTAGCGTGCGGGGTCACCCTGCTCGGCGAGCCGGGCGACCTGGGGGCCGCCCGGATAGTCCAGACCAAGCATTTTCGCCGCTTTGTCAAAGGCTTCGCCGGCTGCATCGTCTACTGATTCACCTAAGAGCCGATATTCACCGACGCCCTGCACATCAACCAGCTGGGTGTGCCCGCCGGAAACCAGGAGCGCTACAAACGGGAAAGCTGGTGGATCTGGCTCAAGCATCGGCGCCAGGAGATGCCCTTCCATATGGTGCACGCCAAGTACCGGGCACCCAAGCGCCAGGCCCAGAGCATGGGCGAACGAACCACCCACCATCAGCGCCCCCACCAGACCGGGACCTGCGGTGTAGGCGATGCCCTCAATCTCGGTCAGTTGCAGGCCGGCATCATCAAGCACCTGACGACACAAGGGCAGAAGCTTTCGAACGTGGTCGCGTGATGCCAGCTCCGGCACAACACCGCCGTAATCCGCGTGCATGGCGACCTGACTATAGAGCACGTGGGAGAGTAGTCCGCGTTCGCTGTCGTATACGGCTACGCCGGTTTCGTCGCAGGAAGTTTCTATACCTAGAACGCGCACAATGGATAATCCTGGTAGAGAGGCTTTGAAAGAGGCTTGGCCAGGTTTGCGGTAGACCGTGATAAACCAGAGGCTTTACCGGGTCGCTATTCTACCAGATCCTCGGGCTTGCTGGCGTTGAGCTGAACCACCCCGCCGGTGACAGTTACTGCCCCGACAGCCGCCCCCAGTGTTAGGCTTTACAAATTCACCGGCACGTCCTACAATTCGCGGCCTTGTCGATCGTATGTAGTTTGGTCACCCATTGATCGGCCCACGAATTTTAAATTCGCATAACCCATTTAAGGTAGGTGATTTTCGAATGCCCTCTGTAAAAGTTAAAGAGAACGAGCCATTTGACGTCGCGTTGCGTCGCTTCAAGCGCTCCTGCGAGAAGGCAGGCGTCCTTTCTGAGGTACGCCGTCGTGAGCACTACGAGAAGCCGACTTCAGTGCGCAAGCGTAAAGCTGCCGCCGCCGTCAAGCGCCATCTCAAGAAGCTTCAGAGAGAGCAAAAGCGCTTCGAACGCCTGTATTGATCCAGGCTGTTCCGCAAAAGCCCGCTTCTGGCGGGTTTTTTTGTTTCTGACACCCCGGTTTAAGTGCTCCAATCAGGCTCATCCACGTGAGCGGCTTGCGGCCGCTGGCTTATAATACCGAATGGTCCGCCCGTCTTCCCGTGCAAACCCGGGTTGTTATAACAGCAACTCTTGTAAAAACTGTCTTGCAGGAATCGCCATGACTGACCAAGCCCTTAAGAATCGTCTCACCGAAGATATGAAAACCGCAATGCGCAACAAGAACAAGGAGCGCCTCGGTACCGTTCGCATGATCCTGGCAGCCGTCAAGCAAGTTGAGGTTGATGAGAGAATCGAGGTCAGCGACGAGCGTGTGCTGGCCATTCTTGACAAGATGGCAAAACAGCGTCGGGACGCCGCCACCCAGTATCGGGATGCCGGCCGGGAAGACCTGGCGAGCCAGGAGGAAGCCGAACTCGTCATTATTCAGGATTTCCTCCCCGCCGCCCTGACCGACCAGGAATTGGACGCGATGATAGCCAGCGCTATCGAGCAGACAGGCGCTGCCGGCGCCAACGACATGGGCAAGGTCATGGGTGTGCTTAAGCCCCAGGTCCAGGGTCGGGCCGACATGGGCCAGGTCAGCAAAAAAGTGCGCGACACTCTGAACGGCTAAGCAGCCTCTACCCGGTCAAGGTTTGCTATGAGCGGCATGATCCCCCAACGGTTCATCGACGATCTCCTGGAAAGGATCGACCTGGTCGAGCTTGTGGGCAGCCGGGTAACCCTCAAGAAAGCAGGCCGCAACTACAAGGCCTGCTGCCCGTTCCACGAAGAGCGCACGCCGTCGTTCAATGTCAGGCCAGACAAAGGCTTTTACCACTGCTTCGGTTGTGGCGCCCACGGCGACGCCATCAGCTTTCTGCGCGAGAGCGATCATCTGGGCTTCACCGAGGCGGTAGAGGAGCTTGCAAAGCGCGCCGGCCTCGAAGTGCCTTACGACCAGGCCGCCCGGGAAGAGATCAGACAGGTCCGCACCCTCACCCAGGCCTTGGAAACCGCGACCGATTTCTACTGTAACGCGCTGCAGCAGCACCCGGGCAGCGCGTTGGCCCGCGAGTACATACGCAACCGCGGGCTCAACCAGGACATTGTCGAGCGTTACCGTGTCGGTTTTGCTCCGCCCGAGGGTGATGCGCTGGCCAGAAATGTCGACGCGGAGACACGCAAGACGCTACTGGAGACCCATACACTATCCGATCGCTACGGCTCGGTACGGGACCTGTTCCGTAATCGCATCATGTTCCCCATACGCAACAGTCGAGGCCGGACCATCGGCTTCGGCGGGCGCACACTGGGCGACGACAAAGCCAAGTATATCAATTCGCCCGAGTCCGACGCCTTCCACAAAAGCCGTGAAATCTACGGCCTTTATGAGGCCATGCAGGCCCGGCGGCAGATCGACAAACTGTTGGTGGTCGAAGGCTACATGGATGTGATTGCGCTGGCGCAACACGGCATCGACTATGCGGTTGCAACGCTCGGCACAGCGACCAACAGCGAAAGCCTGGGCGCGCTGCTCAAGCAGGCGCGACATCTCGTGTTCTGCTTTGACGGCGATACCGCGGGACACAGGGCCGCTGACAAAGCGCTCGATAACGCCCTGGAGATGCTGGCGGATGGCATGCACCTTCAGTTTCTCATCCTTCCGCCCGGCGAGGACCCCGACTCCCTGGTGCGAAAGGAAGGTGCAGAGGCTTTCCGCAAAAGGATAGATGAGGCCGCCCCGCTGTCCCGTTATCTGTTCGAGCGGCAGAGCGAGGGGCTTGATCTGACCCTGCCGGAACATCAGGGCGAGCTCCGCGCCCGCGTGGAGCCGCTGATCCGTCGCATGCCTCGCTCCACCCTGAGCCAGGGCATGTGGCAGGAGATGATCCGTCTGTGCAGCCGTCCGGCCTTTCGCTCCAGGGGTTTTTCACGAGAGTTTGGCAAAAAGGGCCCGCCCATCATCCAGGGCCCCCCACTCAAGGCCGGCCCGCGCAAAGAAAAAACGCTTTGCCTGGCATTGTTCTATAATCCAGCTCTGGCAGCCCAGGCGCACCCGCACCTTGCCAAGGAGAACGACCTCGGCGTGAGCGCCGCGTTTGCAGAATGGCTGTTGGAGCGTGAGATCATGACGCAGGATGAAGTCATGGCCCGCCTGGCGACCGACACCGCAGCCCGTCAGCGCTTCTACAATATGTTTGACGGGATTGAGCATTTCCTCGACGAGGAGTCGGTCTGCAGAGAGGCACTCGACAGCCTCGAAACGATCAAGGAAACCCAGGCAAAAAGACTTATAGCCCGGCCGGGAAGGCTTCACTAGACCGTCCTCACGCCAGACCATCCAGAAACTGTGATTGGAACTATATCGGCGCGCGGGGTCTAAGCGTGCAGAGAGTAGTCGATCGCGGTAAAACCGAGGCATTGAATTCCCGAAATTGATCACCATCTACTCATCCGGTGGCGGCTATTGCACCTGCAGGCTATAATAGTCGATTACCCTTTCCGTCTCTTTTTCTTCATTCCGTAAGAGTGTTTATGTCAGGCAATTCGCAAAAGTCCCGTTTGAAAGAGCTCATCGCCCGCGGCAAAGAACAGGGTTACCTGACTTATGCCGAGGTCAATGACCACCTGCCTGAAGACATCGCTGATCCCGATCAGGTCGAAGACATTATTCGCATGATCAACGACATGGGCATCCAGGTCGGCGAAGAAGCTCCGGACGCAGAAACGCTGCTGATGACCGACGGCGACACCGCCGCCGATGAGGCTGCAGCTGCCGAAGCCGCAGCCGCGCTCGCCGCGGTGGAGAGTGATGCCGGTCGCACTACGGACCCGGTACGGATGTACATGCGCGAGATGGGCACAGTCGAACTGCTGACCCGGGAAGGCGAAATCGTCATCGCCAAGCGCATCGAAGAAGGCATACGCGATGTCATGGCAGCCATTGTCCATTTTCCGGGCACCGCCGCTGCCATCATTAATGCCTATGACACTATCGTCGAGAATGAAGGCCGCCTGAGCGACATCGTGTCCGGTTTTCTCGATCCGGATGGCGTAGAGCCGTTGAATACTCCGGATGAGCCAGAACCTGCGTCCAGCGATTCATCCGACAGCGACGGCGACAGCGATGACGACGACAGTGATTCCGACGATGATGCCGAGAAAGAGAGTGGCCCGGATCCGGAAGAAACGCGCCTACGTTTCGAACTCCTGAGAGAAAAGCTCGCTTTGGCCATGGCCGAAATCGACAAGCACGGTCACAGCAGCAAAGAAGCACAGAAAGCGCTGTATGACCTGGGCGAAGTCTTCGCGCCTTTCAAGCTGGCCAATCGTCACTTCGACCAGCTGGTGAACCTGATTCGCTCGACCAACGAGTCGATCCGCGAGCATGAGCGCGCGATCATGGCGATCTGTACCCGCGACTGCAAAATGCCGCGCAAGGACTTCATCAAGCAGTTCCCGGGCAATGAGACCAACCTCGACTGGCCAAAGAAAGTCGGTCGTAGCCGCAAGGACTACGCCCCGGCTATTAACGAGCGCAGCGATGAGCTGATCCGCCTGCAAAAGCGTATTCTGCAGATCGAGCAGCACATCAGCCTGACCGTGCCCGAGCTCAAGGAAATCAACCGCCGGGTATCGATTGGCGAAGCCAAGGCCCGCCGGGCCAAAAAAGAAATGGTTGAAGCTAACCTGCGTCTGGTTATCTCCATCGCGAAGAAGTACACCAACCGCGGCCTGCAGTTCCTCGACCTGATCCAGGAAGGCAACATCGGCCTGATGAAAGCGGTAGACAAGTTCGAGTACCGTCGTGGCTATAAGTTTTCGACCTACGCGACCTGGTGGATAAGGCAGGCGATCACGCGTTCTATCGCCGACCAGGCCCGGACCATCCGTATTCCGGTCCACATGATCGAGACCATCAACAAGCTCAACCGCGTTTCGAGGCAGATGTTGCAGGAGATGGGCCGCGAGCCGACGCCGGAAGAATTGGGCGAACGCATGGAAATGCCGGAGGACAAGATCCGTAAAGTCCTCAAGATCGCGAAAGAGCCTATTTCCATGGAAACGCCCATCGGTGACGATGAAGATTCGCACCTGGGTGATTTCATTGAAGATATCCTGGCTCTGTCACCCGTGGACTCGGCAACAGCCGAAGGCCTGCGCGAAGCGACCAAGACCGTCCTGTCCGGTCTGACGGCCCGCGAAGCCAAGGTGTTGAGGATGCGGTTCGGTATCGAGATGAACACGGATCACACGCTGGAAGAAGTCGGCAAGCAGTTCGACGTCACCCGCGAGCGGATCCGGCAGATCGAAGCGAAAGCCCTGCGCAAGCTCCGCCATCCTTCCCGGTCGGACCACCTGCGCAGCTTCCTCGACGAGTAGTCGGGGAAATCAGGCAACACAGGTAGCGGGCGCCATTCCATCTGGATATAATGGCGCCCGCTTCTTTTTAGCGTCCACGATCTTTCGGGCGCGTCTGCAAAAAGTTTCGGGCCTATAGCTCAGTTGGTCAGAGCAGGGGACTCATAATCCCTTGGTCGGAGGTTCAAGTCCTCCTGGGCCCACCATTTTCCGCGTCAAATTGCCTGCACATGCCGCTTTCAGGCTTAGCCTTAAGCACCCTTCTGCGCTCTGAAGCCCAGCAATGCAGAGGGCAAAGCTAAGAACGCAAAGACAACGGCTTCACCTCGCTTTCCGGCGCGTCTGGTCAAGCCAAAGTACCCCGCCGTCCTGCTTAATGTTAACGCTCGACACATCGTTTTGTTCATGCGCATTGGCCGCGCCAGAACGCACCTCTGGCCATTGCTGGCTAGCGTCGATAAATCCGTACCTGCCGTTGGTTGAGCACCATGAGGCCGAGTGCCAGGGCTCCCAAGCCCCTCAGACCCAGCCCCGAAACCTCGATAGCGCGCGCAAAGAGATATTAGCATTTGGTAAAGCCTGGGCTACGGGAGCAAATTCGGCTGGATTTCGCCTTTTGATAACGAGATAGTAGTACCCATAAATTTCATACTCCCAGCCTTATTGTTGTAATGACATCACCAATTCGCACGCCCGGCTCGCTGCTCCTCCAGCTTCGGCAAGCCACTCAACAGGCACATCTCCGGGTGGAGCGGCATGCTCTTCTCGCCTCTTTGTTGAGTTCCGGCCTGGACCTGCCCCGTTATCTCCGCATACTTCGAGCTTTCCACGCTTATTACCAAACGCTCGAACCGGGATTGAGCAAGGCATCGCTAGCCATGTTGCCAACGCAATCCGCCGGGTATCACTATATTCCGCGTGCCGAAATACTGGCGGAGGACATGCAAGACATCCAGGGCAGCCACTCCCCCGAGTCGCCTCGCCCGGACTCCAAAAAATGCGCTGTGCGACGGACGCCGGGGCACATCCTGGGCTGGCTCTATGTCCTTGAAGGCGCTACCCAAGGCGGCCGGATTATTGCACCCAGGGTCTCCCGGGAACTAGGCCTGAGCGTTAGTTACGGCGCCCGCTACTTCAACCTCTACCAGCAGGGCCAGTGGCGCTCGTTTCAGGCGCTGGTCGAAGGATGTCAGGCTTCCCCTGAGGTCCCTGGCAGACCTGATGTCGCTGGCTTTTCTGAAGCCGTTGGTGCCTCTGCGGCGATAGAGGGCGCCCTCGATGCATTTGACAGCCTGACAACCTATATGGACGCCTGGATTAGAGTTTAACGGAAACCACCCATGTCAGAGTTTACCAAGTCCGAGATCGACTCCGCCCTTGCGGGCTGCGCCCGCGAGCCCGTCCACACCCCCGGCGCTATCCAGCCCAACGGCTGCCTGATCAGCGCCGATATCGCGTTACAGCGGGTGTTGCAGGTCAGCGCTAATATCGATGAGGTGCTGGGCGTTAGCCCCTCAACTGCCCTGGCCGGCACGGCGGACCATCTGTTGGGCAGTGACCTGGCGGACCGATTGCGGTCCATGTCGGCTGACGGAGAGGCGGCATCCCAGGGGTCAATACGCGTGCGCCGAACAGTTGATAGCGTTAATCGCCGGTTCTCGGTTCGCCACTACCGCAGTGCAAACCGTACTGTTGTCGAGCTGGAGTTGGACGATCCATCTCCAGATGAAGATCTGATACCTAACCGAAACAGCTGGCTACAGCCGGTCAATACCGCCGAAACGCCACAGCAACTCCTGGAGAGATTGACTCATACAGTGATGCAGCTGACAGGCTACGACCGGGTCATGGTTTACCGATTCGACGACGATAACCATGGCAGCGTCGTCGCAGAGAGTCGCTCACAGGAGGCTGACAGTTATCTGGGTCATCATTTCCCGGCAAGTGACATTCCCGCACAGGTCCGGGATCTGTACAGCATCAACCCTGTGCGCTGCATCCCTGACGCGACGGCGCCGGCGGTAGGACTCCTACCGCCGGAAGATCCGCTTGACGGGACACCACTGGACTTATCACTGGGCAATCTGCGTGCTGTGTCCCCGGTGCATCTTCTATACCTTCGCAACATGGGTGTCGAAGCCGCAGCGTCGTTCGCAATGCACGACGAAGGAAACCTCTGGGGGCTGGTTGCGTGTCACAACCTGACCGCGAAGAAGCTATCGCCCGGTACGCGTGACGATATAGCCGTCCTGGTTCAGGTGGCCACCTCACGTCTGTTGTTGCTACAGGCCCGCCTGAACTCCCGCTACCGTCAGCAAATTCGGGACAGCCGGGAACTGTTTCTGGTCAGGCAGGAAGGCAAGTTGCCGACGCCCGACAGCTTTTTGCAGCGGTTCGGCGCCGACTGGCTGACTCTGTTCAGCGCAAACGGGCTGGCCCTGCTCTACCGTGGGAAGCATTATCGCTACGGGACAGTACCTGACACGACGAAACTTGATGGCATAGCCAATACACTGTCCAGAATTCAAGTAAGAAACTACTGGCATACTCACCAGATGGGTCAGAGTGAGCTGGCCGATTACTATGCAGGGAATGACACCAGCGGACTGCTCGCCATAAGGCTACCCGTCAGCGGAAACGCGGCTTGCTGGCTATTCCTTTTCAGGCCTGGCCAAACAATGACCCGGACATGGGCAGGTCGGCCGGAGGACAACTCCGCCCGGAGCCCGACAGGCAAGCTCATTCTGACACCGCGTAGCTCTTTTTCAGCCTGGACCGAAATCATGGAAGGCATCAGTGAACCCTGGGTTGAGATCCAGCGGCGAGCGGCGATCGACCTGGGCGAGGACCTCGCTGTCGTCTTGTTCAGTCGCGAAGTGGATCAGCTCAACGCCAACCTTACTGCCGCCAACGAGCGCTTGCGGCGCCTGGCACAAACCGATGCATTAACCGGGCTGCCCAACCGCCGACTGCTAGAGGATCGGGTGGAAGTCAGCCTGTCCCGGGCTCATCGCAACAATCGGACCCTGGCACTTCTTTTCCTCGACCTTGACCGCTTCAAGCAAATCAATGACACGCTGGGCCACCGGGCTGGCGATAAACTGATTGAAGGTGTGGCTGAGCGACTGCAGTCGCTCGTGCGGGAGACCGACACAGTGGCGAGACTCGGGGGCGACGAATTTGCCATATTGCTGGATGAAGTCGAATCGCCAGACGCCGCCGGGGTTATTGCCGATAAAGTGCTAGAGGTGTTTGCTGTTCCCTTCGAGTTGGAGGGCGACACTATCGACGTCACGTTCAGCATGGGCATCTCCCGCTATCCTGCCGACGGTGACAGCTTTCGCAAACTGATGCACCACGCTGACATGGCCATGTACCAGGCCAAAAGCCAGGGCAGGAACAACTACCACTACTACAGCAATCCCCTCGGGCACTAGGCTGTTGGTATTCAAAAACGCCGTGGCAACAGTTGGCGAGGTAAAAACGCAACATAGAAAAACGGCGCTGAGCCCCTTTTAACGGGCTTAGCGCCGCTTTTTCAACCCTGCCAGACGCCAAAGATCCAGGATCTGCAACCTCGGGCGCTGGCCAGGGCCAGGTGGCTACCCAGGCTTAGTTACCGCCACGGCTATTCTGGCCACCTTTCTTGCCCGCTTTCTGGGCTTCTTTGGAATCGAACTCATGGGCAGTGCCACGCTCATGAGCTACTTTGCCGCCCTTCTGGCCCGCTTTACGTGCCTCTTCCGAGTTGAATTCGTGAGCGTTGCCGCTTTCATGGGCAGCCTTGCCGCCTTTGCTGGCAATCTCTTCCTGCTTGTCCTTGTCCATTGATGCGAAACCACGATTGTCAGTATTAGCCATAATGAAAATCTCCTTTTTCAGCATTTTCCAATCCACGCCAACCACACGGCTGACCCAAATTGGGGGACTTGCGTTCTCGAGCGTTCTTCATCCGTTGAAGCTGTGTGTATCCCTTCGCCCGATGACTGCAACGTATCAAGTCACCCGGGCCTTTCCCAATTACGATGGATTAACGTTTTTACCTTTATTATCATGATGTTACTCAAGCTAATCACAACCTTATTATCATTCGTGGCTAGCGCACGCGATTGCTGTTTACGCCTGCAGTCGTCTCAAACATACTGGCGTCCGACGGGGCCTCATGGGAGGCGCCGACTATCTTATTCAGGATCATAGTGGAGGATCTGTCCATGGCCGCGAGCCCTAACCAATTGCTCGAACGGGTAAAGCAAAGGGATCCGGATCAGCCCGAGTTTCATCAGGCTGCGGGTGAGATTCTGCATAGCATTGCGCCTTTTTTGGAAAAATGCCCCGAGTATTCCCGCAATGGACTGCTCGAGCGAATTCTCGAACCAGAGCGCATCATCCAGTTCCGGGTCGCCTGGGTTGATGATGCCGGCGAGGTTCAGGTCAACCGCGGTTACAGAATCCAGATGAACAGCGCCATCGGCCCGTATAAAGGTGGGCTTCGCTTTCACCCTACGGTGAATCTGGGCATCCTGAAGTTCCTTGCTTTCGAGCAGGTATTCAAGAACGCGCTCACTACCCTGCCGCTCGGGGGCGGCAAAGGCGGGTCAGACTTTAACCCCAAAGGCAAAAGCGATCTCGAGGTCATGCGATTCTGTCAGGCTTTTATGAGTGAGCTCTATCGCCACATTGGCGCCGATGTGGACGTTCCGGCAGGCGATATAGGCGTGGGCGGCCGGGAGATTGGCTACCTCTACGGCATGTACCGTAAATTGAAGAACGAAGTGACCGGTGCCATGACCGGCAAAGGCCTGAGCTATGGCGGCAGTCTCATTCGGCCCGAGGCAACCGGTTACGGTCTCGTCTATTTTGTCGAAGAGATGCTTAAAACCCGATCGAAAGCTCTGGCGGGCTGCCGTGTCGCGATCTCCGGGTCTGGCAATGTTGCCCAATACGCAGCCGCGAAGGTGATGGAACTTGACGGGCTGGTCGTGACGCTGTCCGATTCCAGCGGAACCGTTCATAACCCCGACGGTTTCACCCAGGAACAGTGGGAGTACCTGATGGCGCTGAAGAACCAGCGGCGAGGCAGAATATCCGAGCTGGCCGAAGCATTCGGTCTGGCTTACGAGACGGACGCCCGACCCTGGCAGTTCCCGTGCGATATCGCGCTGCCCTGCGCCACCCAGAACGAGCTGGACGCCGACGATGCGGAGACACTCCTGGGCAACGGCTGTTTCTGCGTCGCCGAAGGGGCAAACATGCCGAGCACCTTGGCGGCGGTTGATCGCTTCCAGGCAGCCGGAATTCTGTTCGCGCCGGGCAAAGCGTCGAACGCCGGCGGCGTCGCGGTCAGCGGCCTGGAAATGGCCCAGAACTCCATGCGCCATCTATGGACGGAAGGCGAAGTCGACGCCAAGCTGCACGACATCATGATCGCCATACACCATGCCTGCCAGCGCCACGGGCAGAAAGGTGACTCGGTGGACTATGTTGCGGGCGCGAATATCGCCGCATTCATCAAAATTGCAGACGCGATGCAGTCTCAGGGCGTGGTCTGACCGGACTGTGATTCGACGATACCGCCGCCTGACACTCAAAACGGCAGGGCGATGAAGCAAAAAACCGGAGCCTGAGCTCCGGTTTTTCGTGATCCAGTGGCCTGCCACAACAGGTCAGAGCTGCAGCGATCTCACCTCCAGAAACTCCTCCAGCCCCCACTTGCCGAATTCGCGACCGATACCCGAGTGACCGAAACCACCGAACGGCGCCATAGGATTGAACGCGCCGCCATTGACGAACACCTGCCCCGTACGCATACGTCCGGCGACCGCTTTGGCTTTGGCCTGATCGGCTGACCAGACGGCGCCCGAGAGCCCGTATAGGGTGCCATTGGCAATTTCCAACGCCTGGGCTTCATCGTCGTAGGGAATAATGCACAACACCGGGCCAAACACTTCTTCCTGGGCAATGCGGGAGTTGGGGTCAACGTTGCCAAACACCGTCGCCTTGACGAAGTAGCCCTGCTCAAGCCCTTCCGGCGCTTCCGGGCCGCCACAGATCAGATCCGCGCCTTCTTCGATCCCCAGGCGGATGTACTCCAGCACACGGTCGCGTTGAACAGCAGACGCCAGAGGCCCGAGGCGCGTGGTCTCTTCCAGCGGGTTGCCCGGCGTCATCTTGCCCACAGCCTCTTTAGCCAACTCGCAGGCTTCGTCGTGCCGGTCCCGGGGCACCAGCAGCCGGGTCAGTGCCGTGCAGGTCTGGCCGGAGTTGAGCAGGCAGTTGTTGACCGTGCCTTTAACCGCACCTTTCAGATCCGCATCAGGCAGGACCACGGAGGCGGACTTGCCGCCCATTTCCAGCGCGATCCGTTTGAAATCTTCCGCGGCGGCATGGAAGATCGTCTGGCCAGTCCGGGTAGAGCCGGTGAAGGAAACCATTTTGACCTTGGGATGATGAATCAGGGCATCGCCCACTTCCTGGCCATAGCCCGAGACCACATTGAAAGCGCCCGCGGGCAGGTCGGTTGCGTCGATGATTTCAGCCAGCAGGAAAGCACTTAAAGGCGCGATTTCCGACGGTTTGAGCACAACGGTGCAGCCTGCGGCCAATGCCGGGATAACCTTGAGGATGACCTGGTGCAGGGGGTAGTTCCAGGGTGTGATACAGCCGACCACCCCAACCGGGGCGTACTGAACCTCCGAGTTGCCCACGGTTTCCGTAAACGGGAACTCCGGCAGCAACTTCATGTAACTTTTGGTGATCCCGGCAGGAAGCCCCGCCTGGATCTGGGTTGCCAGTTTCAGCGGCATACCCACTTCGCGGCTGATCGCTTCGGCGATCTCATCCGCGCGCGCCGCCAGCTGTTCCTGGATCTGCCCGATCACGTTCAGGCGCTGATCTACCGTGCTTTCAGACCAGGTTGCAAATGCCCGGTCCGCGGCTTCGATGGCCTGCTCCATTTCCGCCCGTGAGCCGGCTGGAATCTTGGCCAGCACTTCGCCGGTGGCGGCCTCGTGCACGTCAATCATGTCTCCTGACCAGGAGACCCATTCACCGTTAATATAGAGTTTGTCGATCTGTTTCATGTTCCCTTATCCCTCGCCGGTTCGCGGCGTTAGTTATTAACGGTCAGTCGAAAACGATGACGCCGCGGGCGTTGAGCCCTTTTTCCATATCAGCAAAGGCCTGAGGCGCTTCGTCGATGGAATAGGTGCGGGTGATCAGCTCGTCCAGTTTGAGATTGCCGGCCTTGTAGAGCGCCAGGATACGGGGAAAGTCGTACTGAGGACGGGCTGAGCCGAGCCAGCTGCCCTTGATGGTGCGCTCTTCGGCAGGCAGCGAAAGCGTGCTGAACGAAGTTTTGTCGGACGGATCCGCCACCCCGACCACGATCGCTGTGCCCCCCTTACCCAGCGTCTTGTAGGCTTGGGCGACGACTGAGCCTGCACCGACGCACTCGAATGCATAGTCGACGCCGCCAGTCAGCTTCTTCACGGCTTTGGCGGCGTCCGGCTCATCCTTGGCATTGATGGTGTGGGTGGCGCCGAACTGGCGGGCCAGCTCGAGCTTCTCACTGTTGGTGTCGACGGCCACGATCATCTCGGCACCAGCCGTGCGACACCCCTGAATGGCGTTGAGACCAACGCCGCCAACGCCGAACACCGCGGCGCGGGAGCCAGGCTCCAGCTGTGCGGTGTTGAAGACGGCGCCGACCCCGGTCATGACTGCGCAGCCTACGAGGGCCGCGTTCTGAAGGGGCACATCCTGGTCAATTTTTACCGCGTTGTCGACGTGGAGCGTCGCGTACTCGGCCATCACGCCGCACGCGCCGAACACATTCAGTGGCTTGCCATCCTTGTCGTGGGTACGCACGGTACCGTCGGGTAAGGTCACCAGGGCCTTGGACGCGTTCTCGCAAAGAACAGGGCGCCCGCGAACACATTGGCGACACTTGCCGCACATGGAAATGAACGAGCTGATAACCGCATCGCCTTCCTTGAAGGCGGTCACGCCCTCGCCTACCGCAACGACCCGACCGGCACCTTCATGCCCCAGTACCAGCGGCGGCGGCATCTGGATCTTACCGGTAGCGGCCGACAGGTCGCTGTGGCAGACGCCGCAGGCGGCAACTTTGATGGTGATTTCGTTACGCTGGGGCGGCGCGACGGTGATCGTCTCCACCTGGACCGGTTTGTTCCAGTCACGGCATACCAGCGCCTTAGCTTCACGTGTCATCTGCTCTTCCTTATTATTGCTCCACCGCGGGGCCAGTGCCGGCACCGCCTCCGGATTAAGTTTCTAGTGTCCTTATTCAGAACCAGTCTGGCTCCATTTCCTGGGTGGTCGCGTCAACGCTGACCAATACCGAGCCCAGCGCCTGAACACGCGGCAACTCGTAGCGGCAAAAGTAATCGCAGGTTTTGAGCTTACCTCGGTAAAAGGCCTCTGTCTGCGGTCCGCCCTCAGCCAGGCCCTGTTCAGCACATAACCCCTGCCGGAGCCAGAGCCAGCCCACGACGGTATGGCCAAAGGCTTCCAGATAGAGCGAGGCATTGGCCATGGCCTTGTCGACTTCGCCTGCGTTACGTCTGGTTACCAGGGCTTTCGTGGCTGCTTCCACGGTATCCACAGCCTCAGCGAGGCGCCGCCCATTATCGGCCAGCAGCGCGCTTTCCCGGGCCTGGGCCAGGGTCTCGCGCATCCGTACTAGCAGCGCCTTGTAGGGCAAGCCGTCCTGCATGGACACCTTGCGACCCAGCAGGTCCAGCCCCTGAATCCCATGGGTCCCTTCGTGGATCGGGTTTAGGCGATTGTCCCGGTAGAACTGCTCAACCGGATACTCGCGGGTGTAGCCATAGCCGCCGTGTACCTGAATCGCCAGGCTGTTGGCTTCTAGACAGAACTGTGAGGGCCAGGACTTTATAACGGGTGTGAGCAGGTCCAGCATTGCCGCAGCGGTCTGCCGGTCTGACGCTTCCTCGGCATAGCGCTTCTCGTCCACCAGCGTTGCGCCGAACAGACACAATGACAGCCCGCCTTCGACGTAGGCTTTCTGAGTCAGCAGCATCCGTCGCACGTCGGCGTGCTCAATCAAGGGCACCTGGGGCGACTGGGGGTCTTTCTGCCCCAGCGGGCGCCCCTGGCGTCGGTCTCGCGCGTAGTCCAGCGCATGCAGATAGCCCGTATAGCCCAGCATGACGGCGCCGAGGCCTACGCCGATCCGCGCCTCGTTCATCATATGGAACATGCCGGCAAGGCCGTTGTTGGGCTCGCCCACCAGATAACCCACCGCGCCGTCCTTTTCGCCAAAATTGAGCATGGTCGACGTCGTGCCACGGTAGCCCATTTTGTGAATCAGGCCTGCCAAGGCGACATCGTTGCGGGGACCGAGCGAGCTGTCCTCGTTAACGATAAACTTCGGCACGATAAACAGCGAAATCCCTTTCACTCCCGCCGGCGCGTCGGGTAAGCGCGCCAGCACCAGATGGACAATATTCTCGCTGAGTTCGTGATCGCCGGCGGAGATGAAGATCTTGTTGCCGCTGAGGCGGTAACTGCCGTCTTCCTGCGGCAGAGCGCGCGTCTTGAGGTCGCCCAGGGACGAACCGGCATGGGGCTCAGTGAGACACATCGTCCCGAAAAAGCGACCTGCCAGCATCGGCTCGGCAAAGCGCGCCTTCTGCTCGTCGCTGCCATGGGCAAGGATCAGGTTCGCCGCGGCGATTGTCAGCCCAGCGTAGCCCTGCGTGCCGACATTGGCGCCCTTGAGCATGCCCACACACATCTGGGCGATGGCAACGGGCAACTGCATACCGCCGCGTTCGTAGTCCTGGCCTGCCGCCATGAGCCCGGTTTCGGCGAGCACTTTCAGCGCCGGGCCAACCTCCGGGCGCATTACCACGCGGCCATCCTCAAACCGGGGTTCCTCGCCGTCCGCCAGCGCGTTGTGAGGGGCGAACTCCTCCGCCGCCACTTTCAGGGCGAGTTCAAGCGCGGCATCGAGCGTGTCGCGACTGTGGTCCCGGTAGCGTGCAAAGCGCAGCAGGCCTTCGGCCCCATGCAGCTCATAAAGCTGAAACGCCAGATCCTGAGTACTGATTATTTTCTGGTCCATAGGGCCCACCTTTTCGCCATCAATTTGTGCTGAGCAAAAACACCTAAAAAGCGGATCAGACGACTTCGAACAGACCCGCTGCACCCTGGCCGCCACCGATGCACATGGTCACAACCACGTACTTGGCCCCGCGGCGTTTGCCCTCGATCAGGGCATGGCCGGTCAGGCGCGAGCCGGTGACGCCATAGGGATGGCCCACGGCAATGGAGCCGCCATTAACGTTGAGCCGGTCCATGGGGATACCGAGCTTGTCGCGGCAGTAAACCACCTGGGACGCAAACGCTTCGTTCAGCTCCCAAAGATCAATGTCTTCCATTTTCACGCCGGTACGCTCCAGCAGTCGCGGGATCGCAAAGACAGGGCCGATACCCATCTCGTCCGGCTCGCAACCTGCGACGGCGAATCCGCGGAAGATACCCATAGGCTCAATGTTGTTTTTCTCAGCGTAGGTGGAATCCATAACGACACAGACCGATGCACCATCGGACAGCTGGCTGGCATTGCCGGCGGTGACAAACTGCTCGGAGCCTCGCACCGGCTCAAGCTTGGCCAGACCTTCCAGGGTGGTGTTCGGGCGGTTGCACTCGTCTTTGGTCAGGGTCACTTCGCGTTCGCTGACTGCGCCGGTCTCCTTGTCTTTCACCAGCATGGTGGTGTCAAACGGCACGATCTCATCATCGAACCTGCCAGCTTCTTGCGCCGCAGCCGTGCGCTGCTGGCTGATCAGGGCATATTCGTCCTGAGCTTCCCGGCTGACGCCGTAGCGCTTGGCGACGGTATCGGCGGTTTCGATCATCGACAGGTAAAGCTCCGGCTTGTTTTTCATCAGCCAGTCGTTGGTCGCGTGGAACGCATTGAGTTTCTCGTTCTGCACCAGACTGATGGACTCAACCCCACCGGCCACCATCGCCGGGACTTTTTCCGACAGCACGCGCTGGGACGCAAGGGCGATCGCCTGCAGGCCCGAGCTGCAGAAGCGGTTGATTGACATGCCTGCGGTTGAGGTGGGTAAACCGGCGCGGATGGCGGCCAGGCGGGCCATGTTCTTGCCCTGGGCGCCTTCGTGGAACGTCGCCCCCAGAATTACGTCCTCGACGATAGCGGGGTCAATTCCGGCCCTGCGGACAGCTTCCTGGATAACGTGACCCGCAAGATCAACGCTGTGCGTGTTGTTGAGGGCGCCCCGGTAGGACTTGCCAAGACCGGTGCGTGCGGTCGAAACGATGACAGCTTCAGACATGGATCGAGCTCCACTGATGGGATTTTTCGCTGCCGGAAACACCCGGTCAGCGATACAGAAAAGGGAAGGTTTGCCGGTGAGCACGCGGCGTCACCGGCAACGACCTCCGAAGCCGGGAGGATCCCGGAGGTCAGGCTGGTCTCAAGGTGTTGTCGCCCCTTGACCAGTAGTCACTCTGATCAGAGGTCGCCGAACTTCTTGCCTTCGGCTACCAGACGCTCCAGCAACGCCGAAGGCTCCCACTGCTTGCCGCCGGTCTTCTTGTGGAATTCCTTGACCCGCGCCAGGATCTCGCCCAGGCCGACCTGGTCAGCCCAGAACATGGGGCCGCCGCGGTAGGCGGGGAAGCCGTAGCCATAGATCCAGATAACGTCGATTTCCAGCGAACGCGTGGCGATGCCCTCTTCCAGAATCTTGGCGCCTTCGTTGATCATGACGTACATGCAGCGCTCGAGGATTTCCTGGTCGCTGATCGCGCGCGACTCAATGCCCTGCTCCTGGCGGTACTGGGCGATCAACGCGTCGACTTCTGGGTCAGGGATCGGCTTGCGGCTGCCTTCCTCGTAGCGGTAGATGCCGGCCTGGGTCTTCTGACCGAGACGGTTCTGCTCCGCCAGCTTGTCCGTCCAGCTCTCGGGGATATTCTCACCTGCTTTACGGCGTTCCTGGCGGATGCGATAGCCCACATCCAGGCCGGCCAGATCCGACATGGCAAACTGCCCCATGGGATAGCCCAGGTCAGTCAGTACTTTGTCGACCTGTTGCGGGCTGGCGCCTTCATTAACCAGGGAAACGGCTTCGGCGCCACGCTGGTGCAGCATGCGGTTGCCCACAAAGCCGTGACAGTTGCCGACCATGACGCCGACTTTCTTGATCCGTTTGGCCAGGGTCATGACCGTCGCCTTGACGTCATCGGCTGTCTTGGCGCCGCGCACGTTCTCAAGCAGCTTCATAACGTTGGCCGGGCTGAAGAAGTGCATGCCGACGACATCCTGGGGCCGGCTGGTGGACTCGGCGATTTCGTCGATATCCAGGGTCGAGGTGTTGGAGGCCAGAATCGCGCCGGGTTTGCAGACCTTGTCGAGTGTGCCGAAGATCTGCTTCTTGATGCCCATGTCCTCGAACACCGCTTCAATCACCAGGTCGACGTCGGCGAAGTCGTCGTAGCTCAGCGTCGGCTGGATCAATGCCATGCGCTCTTCAACCTGAGCGGTCGTGATACGGCCTTTCTTGGCTGAGTTCTCGTAATTGCGACGAATCACGGCCAGGCCGCGGTCGATCGCTTCCTGCTTCACTTCCAGCAGGCGGACCGGAATGCCAACGTTGGCGAAGTTCATAGCGATGCCGCCACCCATGGTACCGGCGCCGATAATGCCGACCTTGTTGACGTCGCGCACCGGGGTGTTTTTGTCGAGGCCCGGCACTTTGGATACTTCCCGCTCCGCAAAAAACGCGTGAACCAGACCCCCGCGCTGGGGCGACTCCATGCATGCCATAAACAGTTCGCGCTCGCGTTGCATACCCTCGTCGAAAGGCAGCTTGAACGCGGCTTCCACGGCGTCGACACACTTGAACGGTGCAAACAGGTTGGGCGAGCGCTTGCGCAACGCGGCGCGGGCTTCATCAAAGGCCGAAGAGTTCTTGTCAGCCTCGACTTTGTCCGTAAGGCTGCGAACGGGGCGCTTGGGCTTGCTTTCGCCCAGGACTTTTTCCGCGTAGGCGAGGCCCACGGCTTTGACGTCGCCACCGTTCTCAACGGCATCGACGATGCCATATTCCCGCGCCTGCACAGCGTCCACGAAGTCACCGGTGGTGATCATTTCCAGGGCTTTGGCCGCGCCGGTCAGGCGGGGCAGCCGCTGGGTACCGCCCGCGCCGGGCAACAGACCCAGCTTCACTTCGGGCAGACCAACCTTGGCGCTATTCAGGGCAACGCGGTAGTCGCAGCCCAGGGCCAGTTCCAGGCCACCGCCGAGTGCTGTGCCGTGGATTGCGGCAACAATCGTCTTGGTGCTGCTCTCGAATTTACCGATCACATCAGGAAGGCCGGGCTCCTGCATTGGCTTGCCGAATTCACGGATGTCGGCACCGGCTACGAACGTACGCCCTTCACAGACCAGCAGTAAAACTCTGGCGTCGTTATCGGACTCCCCTTTCTTCAGTGCGTCCTGCAAGCCTGAACGTACCGCGTGGCTGAGGGCGTTGACCGGGGGGTAGTTAACGCTGATAACCCCAACCTGACCCTGGCGTTCGTAAGTGACGACCTGTGACATAAACCCTCCTAGTGAAATCCGGAATAACAAAACGGCGGCGCAGAGCCGAAAAAGGCGGCCCGACCCTAAACCTCACAAGGCTAACAGACCTTAACCGCCGATGGCTCGGCGGCACGATCACTAGCCATGCCATTTTGAAACCTTGTTCTGTTACGCGAAACTAAGGAACGATTTAATACAAAAACGTAAAGCGTTTCAACCGTAGCAAGGAAATTGACGGCGACGAACGCCCGCAAAACAGGTTCAGGACTTGGGGAGGTGGGCTAGAACAAGCAGAAGGAGAGCAAGAAAAAGGGCTGCGCTGGCAGATAATGCCGGGCAGCCCTTGAGGCAAATACAGCGTCGGGTTGGTGCAGGGCTTAGCCCAGATCAGACCCCCAGCGATTCTATATCGCTGGCGAGCATTGCCAGCTCATGGGCAATGGAACCCTTGAGCTGCTCCGCGGTTACCAGATAAGACGGTGCCGCGCATGTCAGCGCCATGACTGTGCCGTCCTGAAGAAAAACGGGTACGCCTGCTGAGTTGATATTGCGGTCCCAGTCACCGAGCGACAGGCAGAAGCCATGGGTTTTGTAGTCAGACAGCGCCTGCTCCAGCCCGGGCTCAAATTCAGGCCAGCGATCGCCGTACTTCTTGACCATATTGCTTCGTAGAATTTCCCGGTCATCATCAGGAATAGCAGCAAAGTAAGCACGCCCCGCAGACGTGGTCGCCATCGGCAACTTCAGGCCGATTTCCATCCTCAGCATCGAAGCGTCAGGCGGTAGCCGGTTTTCCACGTAAATCATGTAAAGCCGGTCGCGGCACGTGAGACCCACGGACATGTTGTTGCGACGCGCGAACTCATCCATGTAGGGCTTGGCCAGCTGCCGCACCTTGAGGTTCGATACGTAGGCGTAACCTAACGCGAGAACGCCAGAGCTGAGCTGGTATTTCTCGAGCTGGGAAGAGTAGCTCAGGTAGCCCAGCTGGGTCAGCGTATAGGTCATTCGGGACACAGTCGGCTTTGGCAGGCCGGTCAGCCGTGCAATGTCCTGGTTGCCGAGAATCACCGACCCCTGGCTGAATGCCCTCAGCACATTAAGGCCGCGTGAGAGCGCCTCGACAAACTTGCGATCCTTCTGGGGGCTCTCGATGCCTTCCAGCTCTTTGATATTTTTGGTCATGGGTTCCCAACTTTAAACTTCGAATCGCTTGCCAAGGCTGCCGAATAGCTCGAATTTCCTGCCCAGCGTATAAATTGCATCACGCGTACAGCGCGCGCCGGCTGCAGTATGATGACCTAGTACTTTATGACATTTCCTACATACTAGTGGCCGTGTCCGGCGCCCGCCACCGCAGCCGCTATTTAAATCTCTCTTAACGCCCTGACCCTTAGTACGGGAGCAGTCATACGCTTTCGTAGCTCGTTAAAATGATACTTTATTTTGCTCCGCGGAACAAAAATTAAGAATAGCAAGAAAAACTATTGAGACGCGGTACACAGGACCGCTGTGTCACAGCGTGGAAAAGTTGATCGCCAGCACCAGGAGCAGGCAAATGGCCGGGAGCGCGACCAGTGTATAACGCAGGTTCCACCCAAACGCGACCGTCAAACGGGACAGCCGCCCGAAACGGGCGAGCACCATAACGGATGGCCCGAAAGGCGACAACATCATAGCCATTGAGAAGCCAACTGCAAGCGCAACCCCGCTAAACAGCACGGGAGCGCCGCTTTGTTGTATCTGACCCAGCACGCCCGCCAGAAACGTGAGCACGACCAAAGGCGCAATGCCCACAGCTGCACCACCCATAATCATGAGCATGCCCACGATGGCGAAGCCCAACTGGCCGGAGCCGGTGTCTGCGATGGCCTGCACCCAATACGCAGGCACAATCGAGGCCAAGGTGCTGCCGATGGCGGCAGAGCAGGCAAAAATGAACATTTCGTTGCGCAGGCCCACCAGGTTGTCCTGCAGCTCCCGCCCCAAGGCACGCGGGTTGCGCTCGCGCAACAACAGAAAGCCGATAGTCAGGCAGGGGACGGTGAGCATCGCGGCCTTGGATACGCTAAGAGACGTCAGCAGAACTACCGTCGCCATACCTACCAGGAGCAGGGCAACACAGACAGCCAAAATACCGCTACCGGGCGGAAGCCCATTCAGCTCCACGCGCTGGTGGCTCACCTGACGGAAGCGGCGTGCCTCCAGCGCCCAGCCAACCAGCACGAAGACCAGGGCGGCAACGGCCGTGTAGGGCACCAGCATGCTCCAGCTAAGAGCCGGGACCTCACGCGTGATTATCGCGATCGCTACACTGGTGGGCGCAATCAAAGGCACCAGGGCGAAACCGCGCAGCGTAACGATAAGAATGCTGCGTAGCCACTGCTGCCGCTCGGCGCCGACTATTCCGCGCTGGTCCAGCGTCTCCATCAGACTACCGCATAGCACATTGACCACGCTGAAGTTCAGGATGGAGGCGATGCTCAGACTGGTCAGCGCATACTTGGGATAGAGGAAGAGAGGTCTGCCACCCAGCAGCAGGTCATGCACCCGCCGCAACAGTTCGAACCGTCTCACGAGCGATTGCATCAACCCGAGGCTTCCCAGAAAGCTTGAGTAAAAGGCTGCGGCCTCGGCTGCGTGGCCCAGCCTCGACAGGTCAAGCCGGCCATTGAACGCCAGGCCGGCCAGGGTAGCGACTGCAACAAGCCCCAACAGGCGAGCGTATATTTCCAGTCCGCGCGGGCTGAGAAGAAAATAGCTGAAGAACAGGCCGCAGGATACATAACTGAACGTCTCACCCGCGCCGGTCACGGCCAGCAACTCAAGCAACACTGCAACCGGTAGCAGAACGGCTGGCCAAGTAAAAACGGTGGTCGCCACCATCAGTTCGCGCGCCGCCAGAATGGGGCGAAATGAGGTGCTCTGATGTGATTCATACTTTCCCCATCGGCATGTGCGTTTTCGGCTTCGAACCGGCGACACCGCAGGCCACATTTGGGGCAGAAGCCCTGCCCTTCTTGTTCGGCGCGTTATCCGGACGTTATGGATGCGCCGGAGGCTTGCTTTCACTAACAGCAGACTTTAATCTTGCGGTTATAAAATATGATTCCGCTAGCCGAAACTATCGTAACATTTTATACATAGCAAGCTCACTGGTCCGGCGCAGCTGGACTATTGGGCTCGAGTGGGGAAACGCCTATGACCGCCTATCTCTATGACGGTATACGATCACCCTTTGGTCGCCATGCCGGTGCACTTGCTCCGCTGCGTCCTGATGACCTGCTTGCCGCAGTTATCCGCCACCTTGTGGAGCGCAATCCCTTTGCTCCCGAAGAGTACGAAGACGTGCTTGCCGGCTGTACCAATCAGGCTGGCGAGGACGCGCGCAACGTGGCGCGCCATGCCGGGCTCCTGGCGGGGCTGCCGGTAACCACCGCCGGGCTCACCCTGAACCGCCTTTGCGGATCGGGGCTGGCTGCGATTATTGACGCTGCCCGGGCTGTGCGCTGTGGCGAGGGTGATCTCTTTGTGGCTGGTGGTGTCGAGAGTATGAGCCGGGCACCCTTCGTGATCGCAAAGGCTACATCACCCTTTAGCCGCGACTTTAACGCGTTCGACAGCACAATAGGCGCTCGCTTCCCCAACCCGTTGGTCGAGAGCCAGTATGGCGATGACACCATGCCGCAGACCGCAGATAATGTAGCTCGTGAGCTGAATATCAGCCGGGCGGAGAGCGATGCCTTTGCCCAGCGCAGCCAGGAACGCTATCAGGCTGCGCTGCAAGCAGGCTTCTATACCGATGAAATCCTGTCCATTGAAGTGCCCCAGGGCCGCAAAAAGCCGCCTGTCACTGTCGATAAGGACGAGCACCCCCGCGCCGAAACCAATGCGGACTCCCTCGGGCGGCTGAAGCCGCTGTTCGAGGGGGGCGTGGTCACAGCGGGGAATGCTTCAGGCATCAACGACGGCGCCGGAGCACTGCTGGTGGGCTCCAGCGCAATTGGTGAACGCTATGGTATCAAGCCTCGCGCCCGTGTTATCGCCTCTGCTGTGGCTGGCGTAGAACCCCGCCTGATGGGCCTGGGTCCGGTCGCGGCCAGCCGCAAGGCCCTGCAGCGCGCCGAGCTGAAGCTGGAAGACATGGACGTTATAGAGATCAACGAGGCCTTCGCCTCCCAGGTGCTCGGCTGTGCCAAGCAGCTCGGTATCGACCCGGAAGACAAACGCCTCAACCCCAATGGCGGCGCCATTGCCGTCGGGCACCCGCTTGGCGCCTCGGGTGCCCGGGTCACCCTCACGGCGTTGCGCCAGCTCGAACAGACCGGGGGGCGTTACGCCCTGGTCAGTATGTGTATCGGCGTTGGCCAGGGGATTGCCACCGTCATTGAGCGACTGCCGCGCTAAACGCTGGTTCTGCGCTCGAACCACGGCTCCAGCCATAACCCATTTGCTGCGTCGGCCAGCTCTCGTTTCAGCCGACGCAAACGCACCGCAACCGGAGAAAATCTGCCATGTCCTCAGCACCCTGGGATGACCTGCTCCTACTTGACCAGCAGCTCGACGAAACCGAGCGCCAGGTCCGGGACAGCATCCGCTCGTTCTGCGATCAACGTCTGATGCCCGGCATTACCGAAGCCAATCGCCACGAAAAATTCGACCGCACTATTTTCACCGACATGGGCGACCTGGGTATGCTCGGCGCAACCCTGCCGGAAGAGTACGGTGGCCCCGGTCTCAACCATGTCTGCTACGGGCTGATTGCGCGCGAAGTCGAACGCGTCGATTCCGCATACCGCTCGGCGTTAAGCGTCCAGTCTTCCCTCGTCATGTACCCCATCTTCAGCTACGGCAAGGAAGCCCTGAAAAAGCGCATCCTGCCCGAGCTTGCGTCAGGGCGAATGGTCGGCTGCTTCGGGCTGACCGAACCCAACCACGGCTCAGACCCCAGCAATATGGAAACCCGGGCAAAGAAGGTCGACGGCGGTTATCTGCTGAGCGGCTCAAAGACCTGGATCACCAACTCGCCCATCGCCGACATTTGTGTAGTCTGGGGTAAGCTTGACGGTGTTGTGACCGGCTTTGTTATCGAGCGCGAAGGCGCAACCGGGCTGGACACGCCGAAGATCGAAGGAAAGTTTTCTCTACGCGCATCGGAAACGGGCTCCATCTTTATGGACGAAGTATTCGTCCCGGAAGAGAACCGGCTCGATGTGGAAGGCATTAAAGGACCTTTGAGCTGTCTGACCAAAGCGCGCTACGGCATTAGCTGGGGATCCCTCGGCGCCGCGGAGTTCTGCTGGCATGCAGCCCTCAACTACACCCTCGAGCGCAAGCAGTTCGGGCGGCCTTTGGCTGCCAACCAGCTGATTCAGAAAAAACTGGCGGACATGCAGACAGAAGTCACTATCGGTCTGCAGGCAGTTCTGCAATTGGGCCGCCTCATGGACGCCGGCCAGGCCAGCCCCAACGCGGTCTCAATGATGAAGCGCAACAACTGTGGCAAAGCACTCGACATCGCCCGGGTCGCGCGGGACATGCATGGCGGAAACGGTATTGCCGACGAGTACCACGTCATCCGCCACGTCATGAACCTGGAAGCCGTGAATACCTACGAAGGCACCCATGACGTGCATGCGTTGATTCTGGGTAAGAGCCAGACGGGGATTCAGGCGTTTTACTGAAGCCTTGCTGACGAGGTTGCTGACCTTAAGAAGACCCTGCCTTTTTCGGCGGGGTTTTTCATTTTATCGAGACTGATTATTCTTTCATGAAATGCCGCTGGCGCGGTCGTTTCGAAGAGGTTCTGTTTACCAACAAAAAGGCTCCCCGATCTGGGAAGCCAAAATGGTTTGAACCTGAGTTTGCGTCTAAAAGAAGGGCTCGGCGCCAGATGCGCCGAGTACATCGGTTAGAAATCGTATTTCGCTGAGAGCATGACTTGCTGATATTCGTCCTTGTCACGGGTCACTGGCTGCTTGAATGTCCAGTGGGCATACTCCAAGCCATAGCTCATCTTGGCGTGCGGGCTCCAGACCAGGCTGGCATGAACAGAAGTCGAAGCTTCTACCCCCAGGCCACTCCCATCGCTGACCGCCTCGGTATGAGAACCGACGAGATTGCTACGCCATGCTTCTGTCCAAAAGTGCTGGTAAGCCGCTGTCAGCCCTTGGGAAACAAACGCTTTAGCCTCATCAGCTGCCTGATCCTCCAACTGAACATCCGGGTAGGTTAGCAGCCCCATGTAGCGCCCGAGTGCACCGTAGGAATATTGCAGCCTCACGTTATCCCGGCCGATCGTAGGCACACGGGCCGCGATAGAGGCGGCGCCAGCCCAAGTCTCGTCGTCATCAACCTCCAGTCGCCGCGCCATCCCTGACACCGAATACATCCCGTAGCTATTGCGGAGGTTATAGCGAGCGACGAAATCGGGAAGAGACTGATCGTCGTATTCGTCGGCATCAATACTACTGATACCGTCTTCCGGGTTTTCCAGCGCCATCATGAGACTGCCCCCTGGAGCAGCCATCGTGTACCGAACCTGAGGCTGGGTTACGTAGATAAACGCAGCCATTTTGCCCTGATTCATAATCTCTGGCAGAACTGCAAGGTCGGTAAAGGTGGTGTACGTCTGGCCGGCAGTCCAGCCGTTCCAGCTACCGTAGGCCTGACGCAGGCGGGGATTATAGCTGTTTGAGACAAGCTCATTGCCATTGCTTTCCATATCATCGTTAAAGTCCATTTCGAGATATGTCTCTAGCGTATGACCAGCCACGTCTTCTGTCGAAGTACCGAAGGCAAAGCGTGATTCACGAGCTGTAAGCCCGACATTCCAAGAGCTGGAATCATTGCGGGCAAAACCCGCGAAATTACGCGGAACACCCACACTGTAGGTATTCTTGGTGCCATCGCCGTTAGATCCGGCGATCATATCAGCCTTGATAAAACCGCTGAAGGTAATGGTTGTGCCACCAATTTTTATGCCTTTACCTTCCCGGACCAGGTACTGATTATCAAAATCAGTCTCCGGCGCCTGCCCTTGTACACGCTCTACAATAGCTTCCAGTTCACCAATACGGCGTTCCAGATCTGCTACATCAGCGTCACCCTGCTGGGCGAAGGCCGGTGCAGCGAGCAAAGCGAGCACCGGCAGACCAGCAGCGGCTATGCTCGTGGAAAGCAGACTTCTTTGCATCTTCATGTGGTTTTCCTCTTGTTGTTGTAATAGGTATTTTTGTTTTGGAACTCGTACCAAGGCGTCCGGGAGCGGAAAAAGCTCCTTCGACAAGGGATCACCTTCGACGTCCGTGTTTCGCTCTGCGATACCGTTTCGTATAACGATTCCGCACAGCAATATAGGCTTCCGTATGCTTCCGAATATATCTAATCAAATGGAATCAGACAACCGCTGCGGTGTCTACTTAGACCATGATCGTAGATAGGGCAGTTTTGGAGCGGCCGACACAATTGACAGGGCTCGCTTTAAAATTCATGATATGGCAATTCTGCTAGGCGGTATTTATTTTCGTAATTAGCCCATTCGGGCCTCATCAGGGGTAAGTTTGATGAACATCAACTTCAACGAAGCCGAGCTCGCCTTCCGCGATGAAGTTCGGTCGTTTCTCAGCAGTGAGCTTCCGCAAGACATAGCGGCCAAGGTCAAAGGTGGCAAGCATCTGAGCAAAGAGGATCACCAGCGCTGGCAGCAGATTCTCTCCAGGAAGGGCTGGTACGCCACGCACTGGCCGGTAGAGTACGGTGGCGTCGAATGGAGTGCGGTGCAGAAGCACATCTTTGATGAAGAAACCGCCGCCTTCGGCGCGCCGCGCACCATTCCGTTTGGGGTGAACATGGTGGCGCCGGTGATCATCAAATTCGGTACCGAAGAGCAGAAGCAGCATTACCTGCCGCGCATTCTTAGCGGTGAGGACTGGTGGTGTCAGGGCTATTCGGAACCCGGCGCGGGCTCTGACCTTGCATCATTGAAAACCCGCGCGGTACGCCAGGGCGACCACTACATCGTCAATGGCCAGAAAACCTGGACCACACTGGGTCAGCATGCCAACTGGATTTTCTGTCTGGTGCGCACGGATACCCAAGCAAAACCCCAGAGCGGCATCTCTTTCCTGCTGATAGACATGCAGACCCCGGGCATCACGGTGCGCCCGATCATCACCCTGGACGGCGAACACGAAGTGAACGAAGTTTTCTTCGAGGACGTCAAGGTTCCGGTTGAGAACCTCGTCGGCGAGGAGAACAAGGGCTGGACCTACGCCAAGTACCTGCTGACTTATGAGCGCACCGGCCTGGCCGGCATTGGCGCTTCAAAAGCGGCGCTGGACCGGCTCAAGGAGATCGCCGGCAAAGAGGTCAAGAACGGCAAGCCGCTTCTGCAAGACCCCGCCTTTGCGTCGCGCGTTGCCCAGGTTGAGATTGACCTGATGGCCGCCGAGATCACCAACCTGCGCATTATTGCAGCGGTTGAAGGGGGCGGTGTGCCGGGCGCGGAGAGCTCGATGCTGAAAGTCAAAGGTACCGAAATTCGCCAGACCATCACCGACCTGATGCGCCGGGCGATCGGCCCTTATGCCCAGCCCTTCCCCGAAGCGGAAATGGAACTGGACTACGAGGGCGAATACCTCTCCTCTGATTACGCGGCTCCCCTGGCGCCGCATTACTTCAACATGCGGAAGCTGTCGATTTTCGGCGGATCCAACGAGATCCAGAAAAATATCGTCGCCAAGATGATCCTCGAACTGTAGGAGCGCCACTGTGGATTTCAAACTGAACGAAGAGCAGCAGATGCTGCAGGAAACCGCGGCACGCCTGGTCCGTGGAGAATACGATTTTGAAAAGCGTGAGCGCTTTCGCCAGAGCGACGCCGGGTTCAGTGAAGCGTTCTGGCAGCAGCTCAGCGAGCTGGGCCTGACCACTGTGCCTTTTGACGAAGCCCATGGTGGTTTTGGTGGCGGCGCGGTGGAGCTCCAGCTCATCATGACCGAACTGGGCCGTGGCCTATGCCTGGAACCCTACCTGCAGTCCATTGTGTTCGGCGGCGGTCTGATCAACCAGGCCGGTAACGACGAGCAGAAGAATGACCTGCTGCCCCAGATTGCAGCGGGCACACTGAAAGTGGCGCCGGCACTGCTTGAACCGCAGTCGCGCTATAACCTCCATGACGTCGTGACCAAAGCCGAATCAGACGGCGATGGCTACCGCCTGAGCGGGCGCAAGGCCGTGGTCATCGGCGGCCACTGCGCGGACAAGCTCATTGTCTCTGCCCGCACTTCAGGCGAGCAACGGTCCCATGACGGCATCAGCCTGTTTGTGATCGACGGCAATGCGTCCGGGTTGCAGCGGATCACTTATGAAACGATCGACGGCCTCAAGGGCTGCGACCTGATCCTGGACAGCGTCAGCGTGCCGGCATCAGCCCTGCTGGGCCCTGTAGGCCAGGCTCATGCGGCTATCGACTACCAGGCCGGGCGCGCAATCGCCGCTATCTGTGCGGAAGCTGTGGGTGCCATGGAAGAGTCTGTCAATCTGACGCTGGAATATCTCAAGGCGCGCAAACAGTTCGGCGTGCCGATTGGCAAGTTCCAGGTGTTGCAGCACCGCATGGTGGACATGGCTTCCGAGCTTGAACAGGCCCGCTCAATGGCGGTGCTCGCCGCCTCCGTGGCCGATGCCGAGCCCGGAAACAGGCGCGACTCCATCCTGGCGGCAGCCAAGAACGTGATCGGTCGGGCGGGGCAGTATATCTCAGAGCAGTCGGTGCAGCTGCACGGCGGCATCGGCATGACCTGGGAATACAGCGGCGCTCATTATGCCAAACGCCTTGTGATGATTAACCATCAGTTGGGCGATGATGACCATCATCTGGAAGCCTTTGTGGCGCTGATGAAGACGAGCTGATAGCCAGACCGTCCAACCGGTTACGGTTACGCTGGCAGGGAAATCCCCTGCCAGCCAGTCAGCTAAAAGGACTCTACACCCTCGCCATGGCCTGAAGCTGGACTGCCTTGCGCACGTTCGGCATGCCCACCCCGTCGCGCCAGTTCAGCCAGCGCCAAAAGCCCTGAACCGATACACACCCCCCTCAAGCTCCCGCTCTACCCGGCCAGTCGCCAGCAGATGGTTGGCGTGGGCGATGCTTTCTCCCATCGCAAAAAACAGCTGCTGGTCGTCCAGTTCGCGTCGGAATAGCACCGGCAATAAGTCAGTCGCTGTCTTTGGGGCTTTACGACAGGCGTCTTCTACCTGGGTCAGCTGGACCTCATGGTGGACGATCAGCTTGTCTGCCCGCATGTGAAGGCCCTCGAATGGCCGGCCATGGGCGGGCATGACCCGCGTGTCAGCGGGGAGCTGAGCGAAGGCCCGCAATGAGGCGAGGAAGTCCGCCAGTGGGTCAGCTTCGGGCACATCCTTGCGCACGCTGATATTGCTGGAGATCGAAGGAAGAATCTGGTCGCCGCTCAGCAGCACCCTGTCCTCGGACCGGAAGAGGCAGGCATGTTCCGGCGAATGGCCATTGCCTACCACGATGTCCCAACGGCGTCCGTTTATGGTCAGGGAATCGCCCGCTGCGAGACGCTGGTAAGGTGTCGGCACCCCACTGATCGCGCCTCGGAAAAGGTTGCCGCGCTGGGTAAGACTCTCGGCACGGGCCTGGCGCACGCCGTGGGCCAGCAGCAAACGCCGCTGGCCCTGGTCCATCTCGGCATCAGTCTGGTTGAATAGATCGTGGGTCAGCTGCCACTCGCCGTCCGTCATGTAAACAGGCGCACCGAAATGCTGGGCCAACCACACCGCCTGACCGATGTGATCAGGGTGATAGTGGGTCACCACGATACGCCTTAGGGGCCGTCCTTCCAGCGCATGATCAAACATGGACTGCCAGAGTTCACGCGTTTTCCCGGCGCCAAAACCCGTGTCGACCAGCGTCCAGCCGTCGCCGTCCTCAAGCAGCCAGAGGTTGATGTGGTCCAGCGCAAACGGCAACGGGAATCTGAGCCAATAGACGCCCTCGGCGACGCGTTTCTTTTGCCCAGGCTCAGGCAACTGCTTCTCGACGTACTTGACTGCGCTCATCGGGTGTCTCTTTCCGGTGTTTTCTTTTAGGGCGTACGGGGCCGCTTCGAGGAGCTGCAATGCATCGAACCCTGCGGTACTATTGAAATACGGTTTCATAGTATTAGGAAAACAATCATGAATGCCAATACCAAAGAAACGTCGTTTCATTATGCGAACCAAACGGAACAGCAAGTCCGCCAGGATCTGGCTGCGGCCTACCGGCTCGTGGCCCACTATGGCTGGGATGACCTGGTATTCACTCATCTCTCTGCACGGGTGCCAGGGCCCGAGCATCATTTTCTGATCAATCCCTATGGTTACCTCTTCAGCGAAATTACCGCCTCCTCCCTGGTCAAGGTCGACCGGGACGGCGAAGTGGTCCAATCGGGTGAGCTGAGCCGCGTTAACCCTGCCGGCTTTACCATCCACAGCGCCGTGCATATGGCCCGGGACGACGCCGGCGCGGTGATGCATCTGCACGCAGCGGATGGCGTCGCAGTATCAGCCCATAAAGAGGGCCTGCTACCCCTGAGCCAGACCGCCATGCTCTGCCTCGACCACCTGAGCTTCCACGATTACGAAGGCGTTGCCCTCAACCTGGACGAGCGCGAACGTCTGACCCGGGACCTGCAGGGCAAGAATCTGATGCTCTTACGCAATCACGGCCTCATGTCAGTCGGAGGCACTGTCGCCGAAGCTTTCACCTACCTCTACTTTTTGATGAAGGCATGCGAAATTCAGGTCCGTACACTGGGCCAGGGAGCAGCATACCTGCCCTCCGCCGCGGCTATCGAAACCACCCGGCAGCAGTCCCAGAGCCTGGGCCAGGCCAGTAAGCTGACGTGGCCAGCGCTGGTTCGGCTAATGGACAAAATCGATCCTACCTATGCCAGGTAGGGCGTTCAGCCAGTCGTCCACCATCGCAAGCTTGAGGAAACCCCATGAAAGTCTTTCCCTCCCTTGAGGCCCTCGCCCAGGTTGCTGGCGAGGATATCGGCGTCAGTGACTGGGTTCTGGTCGATCAGGCCCGGATCCAGGCCTTCGCCGACGCTACCGGCGACCACCAGTGGATCCATCTGGACCAGGAGCGCGCAGCGCAGGAGTCCCCCTACAAAACCACGATTGCCCATGGTTATCTCACACTTTCATTACTGCCCATGCTGAACCAGCAGATCATGCGCACCGAAGGGGTGAGCGCCACTATCAATTACGGCCTCGACAAGCTTCGTTTCCCCAGCCCTGTGCCCGCAGGCAAACGGGTGCGGTGTCATCTGAAGCTGCTATCGCTCGAGCCTGCAGGCGACAGCCGTCATCTCGCCCGGTTTAGGTCAACGATCGAGATCGAGGGCAGTGAAAGGCCGGCATGTGTTGCCGAAAACCTGGCTATGTATCTGAGCTGATGTCCGTTCACGGAAAATAATTCTGAAAAAAAGGCGGATTGAGCCTGGCCCAATCCGCCTTTTTTATATCATTTCTACTGCTTACTTCTTGATAATTTCAGAGATTTCCCGCTCTTCAATCTTGCCGTCTTTGACAATAGCAACCGTTGGATCGGTCAGGAAGCCGCCTTTGTCATTGACGCCATCAACTTCGTACGGATTCTTGCTGTTGTCCAGTGTTGCCAGGCCTTTATCCATCGCTTTGCGGATCGCGTGGACGTCTTCGGTCGTTCCGGCGATCGTCATCGCGTTGACCAGGCCGTGTAGCGCGCCGTACATGAAAGCTGCCTCGGAACCCGGGTTCTTGCCGTGTTCCTTGTTGTACCGCTTGACGAAGCTCTTGGCCGACTCGGTGGTGTATGCGCTCAACGGTACCACACCGATGGACCCTTCCAGTGACTCCATGCCGCCCGAAACTTCAGCCACCTCGTCCAGCTTGGCCTGATCCATCAGAATGAAGGGTCCCTGGTAGCCCAGCTCGCGAGCCTGACGTGCAACCAGACCGGTCGGCTCAGAGGCCCCGCCGATGAACATCACATCGGGATCTGCCGCGATCAGTCGACTCACACCGGTGTAGAAATCTGCGGATTTGTTGTAATCCATGGGATTGTCAGCCACAACCTCACCGCCGAGCGAGTTCCATTTGTCCTTGATCATGTCGGACCAGATCTTGGCGTACTCGTGGGTTGCGCCACCCATTGCCAACTTCTTGCCGTATTCGTCGTAAGCCAGTTCGGTAAACGCATTCACATACCCGTCAAAGGTCGGCGGAATGCGGAGAGTGAGTTCATTGCCTTTCTCAGTAATAGACGGAACGCTGGAGTACGCCATGACCAGGAACTCGGACTGCTCGTTGAAGCTCATCAGTGCGAAAATCCCGCCTGAGTGAGGCACGAACACGGCCGGTACGTTGGATTCCTGCTTCAGGCGCTTGGCATTAGTGGCCGCCTGGCTCGGAGAATAGCGGTCGTCCAGCGCCACCAGGTTGATCGTGTGTTTCTCGCCGTCTACCTCGAACCCGCCATTCGCATTGATCTCCTCTGCGGCCATCCGCAATCCCGAGAGCGTGTTCTCGCCATAGAGGGCGGCGCCGCCGCTCAATGGACCGGTGAAACCGATATTGACTTCATCTGCCTGGGCGCTAAGCGAAATCGTCGCCCCCAGGGTAGAGGCCGCGGCCAGGTAGCCTAATGTTTTCAGCATCTTCATTTTGTTTTCCTTTTACGTTGCTGCTTGGGATACCACAGGCATTCCGGGAATGCCTGATTCTTCACTTAATGGCGTACGGTGCGCCGTTCTTGGGACAGCTGGGGGCTCAAGCGCCGATATAGGCCTTGCGCACGGCCTCATTGCCCATCATGGCCTCTCGATCGCCTTCCATGACCAGCTTGCCGTTTTCAATTACATAGGCCCTGTGTGCGATCTTCAACGCGGCGAAGGCGTTTTGCTCGGCCAGCAGAACCCCTGTGCCCAGGCTGTTGATTTTCTGGATGGTCTCAAACATTTGCTTGACCACCAGCGGTGCCAATCCCAGCGACGGTTCATCCAGCATCAGGAGCTTGGGCCTGCTCATCAGGGCCCGCCCAATGGCAACCATTTGCTGCTGACCACCAGAGAGCGAGCCGGCGGGTTCATTCTTTTTCTCCTCCAGGATCGGAAAAAGCGCCAGCACGTCCTTGAGTGTCCTGCGGATGCCTTCCTTGTCGCGCCGATGGACGTACGCGCCCATTACCAGGTTCTTCATTACCGACATCTGCGGGAAGAGCTTGCGCCCCTCCGGACAGTGAACAATCCCTCCCCCCACCACAGCGGAAGGTTTGAGCCCGTTCATAACCTTGTCCCGAAAGCGGATCTCGCCCGCGGTTGGCTTCAGCAGACCGCTTATGGCGTTGAACAGCGTGGTCTTACCCGCGCCATTAGCGCCCAACAGGACCACCAGCTCGCCTTCATCAACGCGCATATCCACAGCACTCAGTGCTTTGAAACTGCCATAGCAGACATCGACTTTATTAAGCTGCAGCATCGTGGTCGCTCCCCAGGTAAGCCTCGATCACTACCGGATTCGACTTGATCTCAGCCGGTGTGCCCTCGGCGATTTTTTCGCCGTGATCCAGCACCATGATCTTGTCGGCCATGCCCATGATCATGTCCATCTTGTGTTCTATCAGACAGACGGTCAGGCCATGGCGAATCATTTTGTTCATCAGCTCGGCCAAGCCCTCGGTCTCGTCGGGATTCACCCCGGCGGCGGGCTCGTCCAGCAGCAACAGCTTGGGGTCGGTAGCCAGCGCCAGAGCAAAGGCCACACGCTTGCGCTGCTCCTGAGTGATGTCCGCGATAAAGTGATTACCGAGGTGGCTCAGACCGACAAAGTCGAGCACTTCGGCGGCCTTGTCGCGGCTCTCTTTCTCTTCACGACGAAGCCGCCTGGAGTTGATCAATACATCCCACAAGCCTGACTTCGTACGCAGCCGATGGCCGACGATAAGGTTATCCAGCACCGTAGCCTGCTCGAACAGCGTCGTGGTCTGGAAGGTGCGCCCCACACCCAGCCGGGCGATGTTGTCACAGCGCATGGTACTGACGTCGGTGCCGTCGATCAGTATGCGGCCGGACGTCGGCTTGTGGGCACCTGAAATCAGGTTGAAAAATGTACTCTTGCCAGCACCGTTCGGCCCGATGATGGCGTTGATCTTGTTAGCCTCAAACTCGACGCTGATGTTATTCACCGCCGCGAGCCCGCCGAACATTTTGGTCAGATTCTCTACCTTAAGCATTGTTCTTGGCCCCCGCTTCATCATTAACGCCAGCTTCGGCGTTCTGATTGCGGCCAGCGCCCTTGCGGGTAGCCGCTTCCATGTCCTTGCGCATCTTCCAACCCAGAAGCGAGCCGACGAGCCCACGCGGGAAGAAGATCACCAGCAGTACCAGCAACGGCCCGAAGATGACCATGCGATAGTCCGCAAGGAACTGCAGGGACTGGGCAATCCAGACCAGACTCAGCGTACCCACCAGCGGTCCGAACAGTGTGCCGATACCGCCTACCAACAGGTAGGTGATCATGTCGAAGGTATGGTTGATGTTGGCCTCTTCCGGACCAATAAATCGAACCGTTCCCGCAAACAATGCGCCTGCAATACCGGCATAGGTCGTCGACAGCACAAAAGCGAGGACTTTGTTGCGCATCAGGTTGATCCCCAGGGACTGGGCCAGCTCGTCACCGTTGCGAATCGCCAGGAAGGTGCGCCCCAGCAGGGATTTCGAGAGCCGGGCTATGAACCAGATCAGGATCACAAGAATACCCAGCACCAGGTAGTACAGCGGAATAGTCTGGCTGAAATCGACCAGGCCGAACCCGCCGGGCGCCGGGATATCGCGGATACCAAGCGGGCCGTGGGTGAGTTCTTCCCACTTGTCGACCAGCAGGTAGATGATAAACCCCACGCAGAGCGTAAAGATGGCGAAGTAGTGCTCCTTGAGCCTCAACGAGACGATGCCCACGAAAAATCCCACGACTGCGGTAACGATTGCGGCAGCGAGAAATGCCGGCCAGAAGGCCCAGCCGTGGTCCGACGTGAGGATGGCAAGGGCGTACGCGCCGATGGCAAAGAAGCCGCCATGGGCCAGGTTCAGCTGGCCACAGTAGCCAGTGATGATGTTCATACCATAAACGGCAATGGCCCAGATAAAAGCCGTTGCCATGACATAGATCTGGTACTCATTGCTGGCGAAGAACGGGAACATCAGCGCCAGTGCCAGAAACACAAATTTGGTGGCTGGGCTCGTAAAGAGACTCGCAAGACGTACCATCATCAGCTGACCCCCTTCAGAAACAGGCCCTTGGGACGCACGGACAGAATCACAACCAGCAAGCCGAACGCGATGATGTCCTTGTACGCTGTGGAGATATAGAAGCCGCCGAAGCTTTCAGCGAAGCCGATGATCAGCCCGCCGACAATGGCTCCTGGTATGCTGCCCATCCCCCCCAGAATGATGATGACAAAAGCCTTCATGATGACCAGGTGGCCCATGGCCGGGTAGACCAGATTGATGGGCGCATAGAGCGTCGCTGCAACCGCGGCCAGCACACCAGAGATGGCAAAGGTCAGCATGGCTACGCGATTGGCATCGATGCCCACCAGGAAAGCCCCTTCCCGACTCTGGGCCATCGCAATGATGGTTGAGCCGGTCATGGTCTTGCGCAGGAACAGATGCAGCGCTGCCATCAGCGAGAACGCCGCCACAATGATCAGCAGCCGTTGAGCCGGGAGCGTCAGGTCAGCGAAGCGCAGGATATCGGTATAGGGCGTCGGCATCCGGCGGAAATCCGAGCCCCAGTAAAGCGTTACTAACGCCTCGAGGAACAGCAGGATACCGATCGCCGCTATCTTGTCGTGTATGGGCGGTGCGTGTCTCAGAGGGTGGAATACCAGTCGCTCTGAAAGTACTGCAAGGCCCGCCACCACAATGGCTGAGCCGACCATGGCGAGCCAGTAGTTGACCCCCAGATCAGACATAAGGAAGAAAGAGACAAACGCGCCCACCATGTAGAACGCGCCATGTGCGAAGTTGGGAACATGCAGAATGCCGTACACCAGGGTAAGCCCCAGCGCCACCAGACCGTAAATGCTTCCCAGGGTAAAACCGTTAAGCACCTGCTGGAAAAATAGGTTCAAAGCGATCCTCTCCTGCTCTGTGTTGTTTTTGTGTTAGAAGACTATCTACGCCCGCGTCCTGCGCGGCAGAGGATGAACTCAATGTCGCATGGCTCAAAAACCATGTCAATACACGAAAGTTAGTTTCACTGTGCGAAACTAAGCCACAATAATTATTTGTTGGGCGAAATAGCTTTGGCAGGTTGGGCGGGGAATAAAACGATGCGCGAAAAGGCATTAATGACGCAACACCAGGCCTTCAGGTCATCGCATGGCAATAACTTGGAGACCTGGCTTCACAACTCGTGAGATCAGGAAGCGGCTTTTTTCCACTCCTGCTCCTGCAGTACACGCCACATCAGCTTGCCGGTGGGCGAACGGGGTAACTCATCGACAAACTCAACAGTGGCCGGGACTTTGTAAGCAGCCATCTCTTCTTTGCACCAGGCGATGACGTCCTCCTCCGTTACGGCACCGGCTTCGTCCTTGAGCACCACACAAGCCTTCACGGTTTCGCCGCGACGGGGATGAGGCGAGGAGATGATGCAGCACTCGCGAATGGCCGGGTGCCGATACATCAGGCTCTCCACTTCAGAAGGCCACACCTTGAAGCCAGACGCGTTGATCATGCGTTTGACCCGGTCAACCAGGAAAAAGTACCCCTCGTCGTCGTAATAGCCCATGTCGCCCGTACGGAAAAACTGTTTGCCGTCGATCTCGATAAAGGAACGTGCAGTTTCCTCGGGCCGGTTCCAGTACCCTTGGAACAGCTGCGGCCCATGGGTAATGATTTCGCCAACCTCGTTGGGTCCCAGCTCTTTGCCTGAATCAATCTCGATGATACGCGAGTCGACGTCGAACACCGGGATACCGAGGCACTGCGCCTTGGGCCGGGTTATAGGATTAAGATGGGTCGCAGCGATGGTCTCGGACAGCCCGTAGCCTTCCACATAGTGCAGCCCCGTCAGCTCGTACAGCTTAGCCTCGATGGCCTTGGGCATGGCCGCGCCGCCGCCGCTGATGTTGTTCAGGCTGGACAGGTCGTACTCGCCCACATCCGGCGCTGACAGAAAATCGATCGCCATGGTGGCAATGTTGACCCAGCGCGTTATGCGGTACTTCTGAATCAGCTGAGCCGCGACCTTACGATCCCAGCGCGTCATCAGGACAATGGTCGCGCCGCTGTAGATCGGCCCATTCATCGCCGATTGCATACCGGTGACGTGAAAATACGGCAGCGTCGCCAGGATAGTCGACTCGACCGTGCTGTGTGTCCAGACCACACCGTGGACCGCGGTGGCCATCACCGAGCGGTGGGTATGCATGCAACCCTTCGGCGCGCCCGTGGTGCCCGAGCTGTACGGAAACACTGCCAGATCATCGGGGCCGACAGTCAGCGGACCGGGGACGTGGCCGGCGTTGAGTGCATCATTCCAGGCGATCATCTGCGGGTGGGAGAGCTCAGCTCGCGGCGCGCGCACTTCTGCCGGCAGATCGAGATCAGTCTCAACGTTGAGCGCATCGGAATAAGCCGCAACCACGACGTTCTGCAACGTCGTCTTGTCGCCCAGCAGCGGTTCGACGAACCCGACCAGCTCCTGTCCACAGATACAGACAGTCGCGCTGGTGTCGGCGACGTAGTGCTCCAGCTCAGTGGCCCGGTTCATCGGGTTGACCGGCACCACCACAGCGTTAGCCCGAAGAATCGCAAAATAGGCCGTAATGAACTGGGGCGCATTCTGCATATAAAGCAGCACCCGATCACCCTTACCGACGCCGCAATTTTTCAGGTAACCGGCCAGAGCCTCAGCATCTTTGTGCAGGGCTTCGTAGGTGATCGAGCTGTCGTAATAGACGATGGCATTGCGCTTGGGGTAACGCAGCGCCGAGACTTCCAGGTTTGAAAACACGCTGGTCTGCGGCAACGTCAGGTGACGCGGCACGTGATCCGGCCACGCAGCGTAATGACGGTCGAACATGAGTCATTAACTCCTCTGATGGAGGACATCCCGGCTTGTCAGCCGAACGTCACTATCGGTTGGGCCGCCCTGATGACATGGGGAATCGGCCCTGTTTTTGTTAGAGAACGTCTTGTGTCGGCGAACACTTTTCGTTAGTTAACTACTTTTTCGGTCAAGCGTACGGTTGCTGCGAATCATTCTGGAAACTTGACCCTCAGGGCTTCCAGCCGCAGCCGTTGCGCATGGGCGCAACCGACACAAACCCTTCCCGCAGGGCGGTCACGTCTTCTTCAGGGCCGGTAACCGCCGAATAGTTGCGCTCAAACATCAGCCACCAGTAAGGCAACCCGCGGCCGTCCTGCCCCGGTCGCAGGCGGGCGCGTGGCGCCGAGCCCACGCTTTCGGTAGTCAGTCGGTTACCCTGTATCTGCTCGACGGGCATGTCAGGGAAATTGACGTTCCAGCAGCAGGCAGCCCTGCTTTGCTCCCAAATGGAAACAATCAGCTCCGGCGCCAGGCGCGTGACCGGCCCCCAGTTCACACTGTCGCGCTGGTGGAAGGCCTGGCTGAGACTGATCGCCGGCAGGCCGAGGTGCTGGGCGCAGAGCACGGCGCCAACCGTGCCGGAGTACTGCACCGAATCGCTGACGTTGGCGCCGCAATTGACCCCGGACAGGACCAGATCCGGCGGGCTGTCCGCCAGCCATTCGGCCATGGCAAACAGGACACAGTCCGCCGGTGTACCGGATACCGCATAGCGGCGCTCGCCCTGCCCGTAGACCCGCAACGGGGCGTGAAGGGAAATACTCTGCCCTGCCCCGCTACGATCGTGCTCGGGCGCAAATACCCAGACCTCGTCAGCCAGGGCCGCGGCGATCTCTTCCAGCACCGCAAGTCCCGGTGCTGCGATGCCGTCGTCGTTGGTCAGCAGCAGGCGGCGAAAGGGTTTTGCGCTCATTGGCCTGCTCCTTCGCGGGCAATCCGCCAACCGGCTTCGGCAAGAACACCCGCGCGCTGCCCAACCTCCAGGGCATCGGCATTGCTGGCGTTGCCCTGTAATGCCCGGGAGTAGACACCCTGCAGAATGGCAGCCAGACGGAACAGTGAAAAAGCCAGGAACACATGCCAGTCGTCAACCGACTTACGTCCGGTCTTCTCGCAATAGCGCGCCAGGATCTCGGCTTCGTCGGGAATGCCCTGGGCCTTTAGGTCAATACCGATCAGCCCGCGCATGCCTTTCAGGTCCGCGGGCAGGTGGTAAGGCAGGCAGAAGTAGGCGAGATCGGCCAAAGGGTGGCCCAGGGTCGCCAGCTCCCAGTCCAGGATGGCCGAAACACGGGGCGCGTCCGGGTCGAACAACAGGTTGCCCAGGCGAAAGTCGCCGTGGGCAATAGCGGTTTCGTCGTGAGCCGGAAGGTTCTCCGGCAGCCAGTTCATCAGGTTGTCCATCGCCGGCATATCATCGGTGCGGGACGCCTCGTACTGGCCGCTCCAGCGCTTGACCTGTCGGGCGACGTAACCCTGGGGCCTGCCGAAATCATCCAGCCCAATGGCCATGGGGTCGACCCGGTGTAGCTCGGCCAGAGTGTCTACCGCAGCCAGGTGGATCGGACGCCGTTCGCTTAGCTCCACCGCTTCCAGCGCGGGATGGGTGAGTATTCGGCCAGGAATGAAATCCATCACGTAAAAGGCGGTACCGATGATCGAGGGGTCCTCGCACAATACGTGGGTCTGCGGGACCGGCAGCCGGGTATTTTCGGCCAGCGCGCGAATCACCTTGTATTCCCGTTCAACCATATGTGCCGAGGGCAGGACCTTACCCGGCGGCTTTTTGCGCAGCACATAGCGGCGACCGCCGGTTTCAAGCAAAAAGGTCGGATTGGACTGCCCGCCCTGGAACTGGCGAACCACAAAGGTATCGCCCATCGCGGGCAGATGCTCGCGCAGATACCCGGCCAGCGCGTGTTCATCGAAACGATGCGCCGGCAGGACCTCTACAAGTTGGGGGTCTTGGCTCATGGCAACCTCAGCTGATAGTCTCGCCGCCATCCGCAACGATGACCTGGCCGGTGACGTAGGCGCTTGCCGGCGTCGACAGGAACAGGGCGATGCCGGCAATATCGACGGGCTCGCCAATACGGCGCAGCGGCGTTCTATCTTCGGCCTGTTTGACCCGGACCGGATCTTCCCAAAGTGCCTTGGCAAAATCGGTTTTGACCAGCCCCGGTGCGATGGAATTGACGCGGATGCCTTTGGGGCCCCACTCGACCGCCAGGTTGCGGGCCAGCGCCGCTTCAGCTGCCTTGGACACGCCATAGGTGCCGATCACGGTATTGCCGCGAATACCGGCGATGCTGGACAGCAGGACCACGGCGCCTTCACCACGCTCGGCCATCTGCGGCATGACCATGTTGCACAGCCAGAATGTACCCTTGACGTTGGTTTCCATGATCTTGTCCCAGGCGTCGTCGGTGATTTCGCTGGTGGGACCGTAAACCGGATTGGTGGCAGCGTTGCAGACCAGCACATCGATACGACCCCAAGTTTCCAGGGTCTTGTCGACGAGGTTCTGCAGATCTTCTTTTCTGCCGACATGGCAGGGGATCGCCAGCGCTTCATGACCGTCGGCTTTCAGCTCGTTGGCAACAGCTTCGCAGGCGTCGGCTTTGCGACTGGAAATCACCACCCGGGCACCGCTTTTGGCCATTTCCTCGGCAATCGAGCGGCCGATGCCCTTGGTTGAACCGGTAATCAGCGCGACCTTACCGGTCATATCGAATAAATTGTTCATGTTCGTCTCCTTGTAGACCCCAGATGGACCTTGTAGGCCCCAGGTGAAACAGGGGCCTCCCAGCTCTATGGACGCAGGCTGGGAAGCGGCCTCGGAAACCGTTACGCGTAGGGGCGCAGCTCGATCTTGGCGATAGTATCCAGATGCACTTCATCCGGGCCATCGGCCAGACGCAGGGTACGTATGTGGGCCCAGGACGCTGCGAGGAAGCTGTCCTGGCAAACGCCCAGGGCGCCGTGCGCCTGGATAGCACGGTCCAGGACTTTGAGGGCCATTTCCGGCGCGACCACCTTGATCATGGCGATTTCCTGACGCGCAACCTTGTTGCCGACGGTATCCATCATGTGTGCCGCCTTCAGTGTTAGCAGGCGTGCCTGTTCGATTTCCAGACGCGAGCGCGCAATCTGCTTGCGCAGGGAGTCGTACTTGACCAGTTGCTTGCCGAACGCCTCACGCTCGTGAACGCGACGGCATAGGGCTTCAAGGGCACGCTCTGCCACACCGATAGTACGCATGCAGTGGTGGATGCGGCCCGGCCCAAGGCGACCCTGGGCAATTTCGAAACCACGACCTTCACCCAGCAGAAGATTGCTGGCGGGAACGCGGACGTTGTTATAAAGGATCTCGGCGTGACCGTGGGGCGCGTGGTCGTAACCGAACACATGCAATGGCCGCACGATCTCTACCCCTGGCGCATCCAGGGGCACCAGGATCATGGACTGCTGCTTGTGCTTCTCGGCCGCGGGGTCGGTTTTGCCCATGACGATAGCGATCTTGCAGGTGGTGGTCATGGCGCCGGATGACCACCACTTGCGACCGTTGACCACGTACTCATCACCCTCGCGCCGGATTTCGCAGGCGATATTGGTGGCATCCGAAGAGGCTACATCGGGTTCAGTCATGGAGAAGCACGAACGGATCTCGCCGGCCAGCAACGGCTTGAGCCATTTTTCCTGATGCTCGGCGGTGCCATAACGGGCCAGCACTTCCATATTGCCGGTGTCGGGCGCAGAGCAGTTGAAAATCTCCGGTGCCACGTGGGACTTGCCCATGACCTCGCACAGATGGGCATACTCGAAGTTGGTCAGCCCAGCGCCGAACTCACTGTCCGGCAGAAACAGATTCCACAGGCCTTCAGCCCTGGCTTTCTCTTTAAGTTCTTCAAGTATCGGCGGCGGCGCCCAACGGTTTTCCGCTTTGGCGGTCTGTTCGTGGAAGACATGCTCATTGGGGAAGACATGGGCTTCCATAAAAGCGTTGAGTTTATCCCGCAGCTGGCTGGCTTTATCGGATAGTTCGAACATGGGCTTTTATGCCTCCTTGGGTAGGAATCAGCGTGTTGTAGTTGTTAAGTCTTTGCGGCCGCTTGAGCCTGCTGTGTAGCTCGATCAGAGCCAGGCCTGCGCCCGGCCGTCAAATGGGAACGCCTTCGGGCTTTTCACTGCCCGAGCGGATTCGAAAGGTGCCTTCACCGAACGCCAGCAGGCGCCCCTCCTCGTCGAAGACCTCACCACTGCTATTGAAAATACGGGTTCCGCCGGCGCGCTTGGTCCCAACAACCCTGATTGTGCCGCCACTGCACTGCCCGGTAAAAGTCGTGGTCAGGGAGAGCGTGATGGCTTTACGCATGCGCCCGGGATAGGGGCACCAGGTTCCGGCTTCGGCGCAGGCAATGTCCAGCAGCGACGTGATCACGCCACCGTGGATCACACCGCCAAGATTGATGTGGCGTTGATCAATGGTCAGCTCGATAACCGCCCGGCCCTCTTCCCAACTGGCCTGGCGGTAGCCCAGCAGGGCGTGGAATCCAGGCAGTTCGTGGCCGTCGCCCAGCAATCGCTGATCAATAGCCTGTGGTTGACCCTGGTCTGTCATGAACTCTGGTTCCTCTACTACGTGTCAGACGGGTGCCGGGGCCTGTATCAGACCTTCATGCCCGGCATGTTCAGCGAGGCCGTATTGCCGCCATCAACCGGAAGCGCCTGACCGGTGATATAGCTGGCGTCGTCACTAGCAAGGAAAGCAATGGCGGCGGCGATTTCTTCCGGCCGGCCGTAGCGGCGCAGCTCGCAGCGCGAGCCCAACTTGTGCTCTTTATCGTTGCTGCGGGCGTATTCGAATACGGGGCGCGTCATTCCGGTTTCGATCAGTCCGGGACAGACCGCATTCACGCGGATGCTGTAGCTGCCCAGGTCGCAGGCAGTGGTCATGGTCAGGTTGATCAGTCCCGCCTTTGACGCGCTGTAAGCGTTGCCGCCGGCGCCTGAGCGAATGCCGGCCACCGAGGCTGTGTTGACGATCGCGCCGCCGCCCTGTGCCTGCATGTGGGGCGCGACGTTCTTGATCATCAGCATGGGGCCAGCGAGGTTTACGCCGAGCACGCGCTGCCATTCGCTGGTGCTCTGCTCGGTAACAGGCAGGTGCCCGCCGGAAATACCGGCGTTGTTGCAGAGCACGTCTATCCGGCCAAAAGCCTTGATCACATCGCTGACGCAGCGCTCCACCGCGGCTTCATCGGATACATCGATAATGCCGGTCCAGAGGGTGTCATCGGCACCGGCCGTACCAGCGCTATCCTGTCTTATGGCAGCGACGGTGTCTTCGAGGCCGTCGCCACTCCAGTCCACCAGCGCCAGCCGAGCGCCTTCAGCAGCCAGGCGACGAGCTGTGGCGCGGCCAATGCCGCTCCCGGCACCGGTAATAAGCGCTACACGGTCCTGAAATCTCATAACGCCCCTCACTTTCGCCAGGCAGTCTGGCATTACGTGTTTTATTTATTGAGCGTTAATTTGTCACGCGTTACGCGTTTAAGTCAATAATTTCGAAATCTTGTTTCACTATTCAAAACACCCAACGTCGCAGTTCGGCGCGCTCAGCGATTGAAAAACCGGTCTAAAGCCGCACGGCAGTCCGGCGACTGCAGGCACTCGGAAAAATGCTCGCGCTCGAGATGGATTGCTTCACGAATGGCGTCACGCCAGTAACGTCGCATCAGGGATTTGCTCAGTCGCATCGACCCCGCGGGCTTGGCCGCCAGTTTCACGGCCAACTCATGAGCTGCCGTCGCAAGGGCTTCGGGTTCGCATAGCCGGCTCACCAGCTGGCAGTCCAGCGCCTGCTCCGCGCTCAGCATCTCCCCGGCCAGAAGCAGGTCGTTCGCACGTCGAAAGCCCAGCATCAGCGGCATTAGCAAGGACGAAGCCGCTTCCGGACAGAGGCCAAGATCCACGAACGGTGTACTGAAGCGGGCGCTGTTGTCGGCCACAACAAAATCGCAGTGCAGCAGCATGGTCGTGCCTATGCCGATAGCTCGTCCCTGTACACTGGCGACTACCGGTGTATCACACCCCAGCAGGACCTCAATGAAGTCAAGGCCCGCACTGGAACCGGGCTCGGAAGCCTCCGCACGTTTTCTGAAATCATCCATGTCGTTGCCGGCGCTGAAGCTGTCCCCCTTGGCCTGAAGCAGGATCGCACCAATAGCCGGATCCCTGTCCCCCTCCATGACGTAATCGGAAAGAGCCCGATACATAGGTACCGTCAGAGCGTTTTTCTTGGTCGGGCGGTTGAGGGTAAGCACCAGTACCCGACCCGAAACTTCGCGCTGAACTTCATCGATTGACATTGCGATCATTCTCCTGAAATCGTTGGATGGGCATAGCCGTGAGTTCCATGTTTCATTATGCGGTATATGATTTTGCTATTAAAGGTTCGGTGCGACCAAGCGGCTGGAGGCTTTTACCGCTTTGCTGATAATCTCGACGACGAGCTGGCGAGCCCGCCCACGATAAGCCGACCCCGGAGAAACCCCATGCAGACCGGCACCCACTTCCGTACCTGCAACCTCTGTGAGGCCACCTGCGGCCTCGCCATCGAAGTCGAGCAGGGCAAGATCACATCGATCCGGGGCGATACGGAAGATCGCTTTAGCCGGGGCTACATCTGCCCCAAGGCACTGGCGCTGCAAGATGTCCACGAAGACCCGGACCGGCTCCGTACGCCCTTGCGCAGAAACGGCGATGCCTGGGAGGAAATCAGCTGGGAAGAGGCCTTCTCCACCGTGGCAACCCGTCTCGCTGGCATCCAGAAGATACACGGGCGCAACGCCATCGGCGTTTACCTGGGCAACCCCAACGTCCACAACCACGGCGCCATGCTGGCGATGATGCCCTTTCTGCAGGCCCTGGGGACCCACAACCGCTTCTCGGCGACCTCCAATGACCAGCTGCCACACATGCTGGCGAACCTGGAGCTGTTCGGCCATCAAGCGCTGTTTCCCATACCTGACATCGACCACACCGACCTCTTTATCTGCATCGGTGCCAACCCCATGGCCTCCAACGGCAGCCTGATGACGGTGCCCGACTTTCGCGGCAGGCTCAAAGACCTGCAGGCCCGGGGCGGGCGCTTTGTCGCTATCGACCCGCGCCGTACAGAAACAGCGGACCGTGCCGATGCGTTTCACTACATCCGCCCCGGCAGCGATGCACTGCTCCTGATGGCCATGGTGAACACGGTTTTTGCCGAAGGGCTGGCTCAGACTGCAAACCAGCAGGGCTGGCTCAAGGACCTGGACCTGGTCCGGCTGGCAGCGGGACCCTTTACGCCGGAGAAAGTCAGCGTCCATACCGGCATCGATGCCCAGGCTGTGCGAGAGCTGACACGCGATCTGGCGAACACGCCCAGAGCGCTCATCTATGGCCGCATGGGCACCAGCACGCAGGCCCATGGCGGCGTCGCCACCTGGCTGCTATACGTGCTCAACATACTTACCGGCAAACTCGACCGGCCCGGCGGCATGCTGTTTACTGCGCCCGCGGTGGATCTGGTAACGCTTGGCGGGCTGAGCGGCCAGAAAGGCCATTTCGGCCGCAGATACAGCCGGGTTCGGGGCCTGCCTGAGTTCGGCGGTGAATTCCCGTCCAGCACCATGGCCGATGAGATTCTAACGCCGGGCGAGGGCCAGATCCGGGCGTTTGTGGCGGTGGCGGGCAACCCGGCGCTATCCAGCCCCAACGGGCGTCGTCTGGAACAGGCCTTTGCACAACTCGACTTCATGGTTTCCGTGGATTACTACCTGAACGAAACCAATCGCCACGCCGATATTATCCTGCCGCCGGTTGCCAGCCTTGAGCGGAGCCATTACGACCTGATATTCAACGCGCTGGCGGTGCGCAATGTGGCCAAGTTTGCCGATGCGCTGTTTGAGCCGGCGCCGGACGCGCGGACCGACTGGGAGATAATGCTCGAACTGGGGCAGCGCCTCAGCGCCGAGAAGAAGCGCGGCTGGCAGGACAGCATCAGCTGGAAATTGATGAAGCTGCTGGGGCCGGACCGGCTCACCGATCTGCTCTTGCGCACGGGCCCTTATGGGGTCAAGGTGCTACCGGGTGGCGGCTTGCTTGAGCCGGGCTTCGACAGCCTGACTCGATTACTGCCGCGCAAACACTGGCTACGCGAGCTATTGGACATGGGGCCCTACGGCAGACCCGGGCGATCGCTGCCAAAGGGGCTCAGCCTCGGAAAGTTGCGCAAGAATCCCCACGGGATCGACCTGGGCCCGCTCCGCCCCAGCCTGCCGCAACGTCTGCAAACGCACGACGGCAAGATCAACCTGGCGCCACGCCGGTATCTGGCAGACGTTGAAAGGCTGCAGGCGCGTCTTGATAACCCGCCGCCGGCTGACGCGCTGCAACTGATCGGTCGCAGACAACTGCGCAGCAACAACTCCTGGATGCACAACAGCCGCCGCCTGGTTAAGGGGAAATCACGCTGCACCGCCGTAGTGAACCCCGCTGATGCCGCACGGCTTGGCCTGACCGATGGTCAGAGCGTGCAGGCGCACAGCGATGTGGGCCGCATTGTGCTGCCAGTGGAGGTGAGCGACCGGATTATGGCCGGTGTCGTGAGCATTCCCCACGGCTGGGGACACGACGGCCAGGGCACCCGACTGGCGGTAGCCGAAGCGCATGCCGGGGCCAGCGTCAACGATTTGATTGACGACCATCAGGTTGACCCGGTCAGCGGTGTTTCGGTACTCAACGGACAATATGTGTGGCTTACGCCGGTGCCATCCAGCAGCCCCGCGACAGGCGCACGACGCGCCCCTGGAAAGTCGCGGCAATACAACGAAGATAACCCGGCGGCGACGCTCTCTGAGTAAGCCTGAAACCCGTTCGATGCCAGGAGCGCATGGATGAGTACAATGATGCAGTGGATTTTAATTCTGGCGGGCGTAGTCGTCTGTGGCGCACTGGTTCTGTTTATTGCGGGCCGCCTGAAAAAACTGAATGCCGACCGCAGCCAGCAAACGCGGCGTGACCGCGCCCAGCAGGACCGCAGGCGGGACGCTATCCAGAGCGTACGGGTCATTGCAATGGCGGTGGAGCAGGAGCAGGTTGATCTGGCGGAGGCAAGCATTCGCCTGCACGGGCTGCTTCAGGTGCTGGGGCCGGAGCTACTCGACCAGGAACCCTACCGGGTATTCCGCGAGATGGCCGAACAAACGGCCCATATGCATACCCACGAAGCACGCGGTCAGGCTGATCGGCGGGACATCAGGCGCCAGGACAATGAGCGCCTGGCGCTTGAGGAACAGCACCAGGAAAAAATTCGGGACGCAGCAAGGGCGATCCGTCACCACCCGCTGTAACAAAGCCTGAGCCGTCGTAACGAGACTCGAGGATTCGATGCCGGGACGGCCCTCGGTGTCCCGGACGGGACACTAGGCCGACTTCATCATATCGGCCAGGCCGCGAATATCGCTGCGACTGGCTACAAGGTTATCCATCGCGTCGTTCAGCTCAGCCTCGTTCAGCCCAAGCTCCGCGATCAACGCCTGAGACACGGGTTCGGGTGCACCCAGGGGAATACCGCGGGCCAGCAGCAACTGGCGAGACAGCCTCAACACCGCCGGATAGTCCGCGTGCAGCCCTTGATAGTGTTCGTTCTTCTGGTGCCGTAGTGCGGTCACCACCTCACCAGGCATTTCCCAGCGCTCCATAAGCTGGCCGGCGATCTGCTCGCGCGTAACGCCCAACAGAAAGTGTTCAATGTAGGCCGTATCAACATGCCGGTTGGCCTCAGAGAAGCGAATGATCAGCGCCAGGTGCGGCGGAAACACATGGGCCAGCACCAGGAAGCCGAAATTGTGCAATAGGCCCGACAGGTAGGCCAGCCCGAATGCAGGCCGGCGGTTACGGGGCATCAGCCCCGTAACGTTCCCCGCGGCCTGCGCGACCCAGAGTGCTTGCTGCCAGTAATCCAGATAGCCTTCCGGGAGCCCTCGCGGTTGTTTCAATGTACGACCCAGGGAAATACCCATGGCCAGGTTCATGACCAGCTCGAACCCCAGTACCCGCATAATGGCGTCGTAGATGGAGCGCACTTCACCCGGTGCGGCGTAGAAGGAGGAATTGGCCCAGCTGACCACCTGTGCTGCCAGACTTGGGTCGGCTTCCACCACATCCGCCAGATCACCGACCTCGGCGTTGGGGTCCACCCGCAGGTGAATGATGCGCTGCGCGGTTTCCGGCAGTGGCGGAAGCTCCAGGGTATCTTCCAGCCGCTGCTTGATCCGCAGGCTGGTGAAACGCTGCAGGGCCCGGTTAATTTGAGTACTGTCGTGCTCCGGCTCGCCGAAGTTTACCGCGATGTCAGTCAGGGGAATGGCGCAGGCGAGTGTCCGGAACCGGCCACAGAGCCCGGTATACTCCACGGGCTGGAATCGCAGCAGCGTATCTTCCACACCGCTGTCGATAATGAAACGCTGGCTCGACCCGGCCTCGGCTACTGTCTTGTCAAGCACGGTCTCGTAGCCGGTCAGGCCTGGAACAGCAGGTATACCGGGTAGTTGCAGGCGCGTCCGCAGACGGGACGCCTCCGCACGCGGGATCGCCTCAAGTTGGCGGCCCAGTTCACGGTTGAGTGTGTCGATGTCGAGTAATGCATCGGCTCGCTGAATAACCTGCAGGTGGCCCATGGTGTCCGACAGCAGAATCATTATCAGCTCGACGCCATCCCCGGCTTCATCTCGCGTAACCAGTTCCGGATCCAGAGGCTCCGGACTTTTTGCGAAAACCTCACTCAGTGCAGCGGGAAGGGAACTCATGGTGACCGCTCCTGTGATAAAAAGTGGGACGATGTTATATCAGATGATGAACGATGGCACGGATGTAATAGTTGATTTAGTGCGCTTCCACACCTATTGCCTGCGCGCCAGACTGGCCCCTGCCGCCCTGGGCATACATCAGACATCGCCATAGCGAACCCTGTCGCCGAGCCAGCGACGGATCAGTGCCTCGACCCTTACGGCGTCATCCATCAGTTTGGGGGCCTGCTCGCGAATCTCCTCAATCCAGCCCTGGTCCCGTTCAAACTCGGCTATCCGGAACTGTAGAAGCCCTGTTTGGCGGGTGCCCAGAACCTCACCCGGGCCGCGTATCTCGAGATCCTTCTCTGCAATGGTGAAACCGTCCTGGCTGTCCCGCAAGACCTGCAGGCGAGCCTTGCCGTTCTGGGACAAGGGCGGATGGAAGAGCAGCACGCAGAAGCTGGCCGCGTGGCCGCGGCCGACTCGCCCGCGTAACTGATGCAGCTGCGCGAGGCCGAGCCGCTCCGGATTTTCAATGATGATGAGGGATGCATCCGGCACGTCCACCCCCACCTCAATAACGGTCGTGGCCACCAGAACATCCACCGCCCCGGCCTTGAACCGCGCCATGATATCGGCCTTCTCGGCAGCTTTCAGGCGGCCATGGACCAGCCCGACGGTCAACTCCGGCAGGGCCGCGGCGAGTTCCAATGCGGCGGCTTCGGCAGCTTGCGCCTGCAGCGTTTCGGACTCTTCGATAAGGGTGCACACCCAGTACGCCTGCCGCCCTTCGCTGCAGGCACTTCGGACCCGCTGGAGGATTTCGGCCCGGCGGCTGTCGGGCACGGCAATGGTCTCGATCGGTTTACGGCCTGGCGGTAGCTCGTCAATCACCGAAGTATCGAGGTCCGCGTAGGCGCTCATGGCCAGGGTTCGGGGTATGGGCGTGGCGGTCATGATCAATTGATGCGGCACCAGACCGCCCGCATGGCCTTTGTCCCGCAAAGCCAGGCGCTGGTGCACGCCAAAGCGATGCTGTTCATCAATGATCGCAAGCGCCAACCGGTCAAACCGTACGTCGTCCTGGAAAATGGCGTGGGTTCCGATGATCACCTGGGCCTGCCCGCCCTCAATGGCGGCCAGCGTCGACTGCCGCGTCCGGCCTTTTACTTTTCCCGAGAGCCAGGCCATTTCGATACCCAGGGGCGCGAACCATTGCTGGAAATTTTGCCAGTGCTGCTCGGCCAGAATCTCAGTCGGCGCCATCAGGGCGACCTGTGCACCTGAGTGCACCGCTTGCAAAGACGCCAACGCGGCAATAACCGTTTTGCCGGAGCCCACGTCGCCCTGCACCAGACGCAGCATGGGTAGCGGCTGGCCCAGATCAGTTGCAATCTCATCGGCGACACGACGCTGGGCCCCGGTCAGGGTGAAGGGTAACTGCTCCAGGAAGGCTTCGGCGAGTGGGCCTGGACGCTTCAGTGGCAGTGCACGCATCGACCGCACCTGCTGGCGCAGGTGGAGCAGGCTCAGGTGGTGGGCCAACAACTCTTCCATGACCAGGCGCTGCTGCGCAGGATGCTGCCCGTCCATGAGCTGAACAGTGTTGGCGGAAGCCGGTGGCACGTGGACCAGCCGGAGAGCGTCATTGATAGGCGGCAATTGATACTGCTGGAGTAACCAGTCTGGCAGCCACTCCCGTACCGGATAGCGCTGCAACCAGTCGAGCGCCTGGTAGCAAAGGGTCCGGAGACGCGGCTGCTGGATACCTTCGGTCAAGGGATAGACGGGCGTCAGGGTTTCTGTACCGGGCGCTCCGAGGGGTTTGGGTTCCAGCTCATACTCGGGGTGATAGAACTCAAGACCGGCACGGCCGGGACGAATCTCGCCGAAACAGCGTATCCGCGTACTTTCCTCAAGGTGCCGTTTCTGGGCCGCATTGAAGTGGAAGAACCGCAGCACCAGGAAACCGGTGTCATCCCGGATAGTTACCTGCAGGCTCCGCCTGCGGCCCAGGACCATTTCACAGACCAGCACCTGGCCCTCAACAACCGCGGTATCACCCACGTTGAGGCTGCCGATTGGCCTGACGCGGGTACGGTCCTCATAACGGTGGGGAAGATGAAACAGAAGATCCTGCAGCGACACAATGCCAAGCTTCGCCAAGCGCTGGGCGAGACTCGCCCCGACGCCTTTAAGGACCTGGACTTCAAGGTCGGCAAGATCGGTCATCGGTGACTCAACCAGCTGGCTCCGCCGCGTTCAGAAGCTCAGGCCCGGTAGTTGCTACGGCTTTCTCGATGACTCTGCACTGGCTTGCCGCCAGGGACAGCATGTCGATAGCCTTGGGGCGCGGAAAAGTCACACGCCAGGCCAAAGCGACCGTGCGGGATGGAACGGGCGCAGCGAAGGGCCGCACAGTCAGGATGTCTTCCCGGTACTGCACAGCGGTCGCTGCCGACAAAGGCAGAACCGTAATTCCCAACCCGGACGCGACCATGTGCCGGATTGTCTCCAGGGAGCTGCCCTCGGTAATCAGCGACTGCCCGCGATCGGTCGAGCGGGTGCTGAGCGCTTCGATCAACGGCGGACAAGACTCCAGCACCTGGTCGCGAAAGCAGTGGCCCGGGCCGAGCATCAGCAGCTGGTCTTCCAGTAGCTGCTCACTGTTCAGGCTTTTTTCACGCGCAAGCTTGTGATTCTTGGGCAACAAAACGACGAACGGCTCATCGTAGAGTGGCAGGGTCACGACCTCGGGCTCTTCGAAGGGCAACGCGATGATAATCGCATCCAGCTCTGAACGGCGCAGTTTTTCCCGTAGCACGCCGGTGTAGTTCTCCTCGATGAACAAGGGCATCTCCGGCGCCGCGCGCCGCAGCTCGGGCAGCAGGTGCGGAAACAGATACGGGCCAATCGTATAGATTGCGCCGACTTTGAGCGGTGAACTCAGCTGGTTCTTGCCCGTCTGGGCCAGGTCCCGGATCAGCCCGGCCTGGTCCAGAACCCGCTGGGCCTGCTCGACGATGCGATGCCCGATCTCAGTCACGCGGATGCTGCCCTTGCTGCGTTCAAACAGAGCAACAGCGAGCTCGTCTTCGAGTTTGCGCACGGCCACGCTTAGGGTAGGCTGGCTGACGTGACAGCGCTCGGCGGCCCGGCCAAAGTGTTTTTCCTGGGCAAGCGTGACGATGTAACGAAGCTCAGTTAGGGTCATTCTATTCTCCGACTAATCACTGCCGCTGCGCTTGCATAGTGCTGGCAATGTACGCTGAAACAGGCCGTATAACCAATACTGGACGGCCGTCAAAAAGCATAAGGACTGCAAATGGCAAGCGCAACGCAGAGGTACCGGATTCTTCTGGCAGGATGCGGACGACTGGGCAGCCGCATCGGCCGGGCTTTGGCCGACGAGCACGACGTCTGGGGTCTAAGACGCAGCGCAAATCCTGTGCCCGCGCCGATCCGGCGGCTACAGGCTGACTTGCTGGACCGGACAGCCCTCGCGGCGACACTGCCTACCGACCTCGACATCGTCATCTTCTGTCTAAGCCCCAAAACCTATGATGACGCGGGCTACAGGGCCGCCTACGTGCTGGCGCTGGATAACCTCCTGGGCGAACTTGAAGCCCAGAAAAGCCCGCCCCAACATGTGTTTTTCATCTCCAGCACGGCCGTGTACCAGCAGGACGACGACAGCTGGGTCGATGAATCGAGCCCAACCGAGCCCAACCGTTTCAGCGGTGTGCGCGTGCTGGAAGGCGAAAGGCGCCTGTCCAGGAGTCCGCTAGCCGGAACCGCCGTGCGTTTTTCGGGAATATACGGGCGGGATCGCCGGGGAATGCTCGAACGTATCAAGGCGGGCAAACTCGCGCCCGGCACCAACAGTCCGTTCACAAACCGTATTCACGAAGATGACTGCGTCGGCATAATGAGCCATCTGGTGGCGCAACATGCCCAGGGCGAAACCTTGCACCCCCGCTACCTTGCAAGCGACTGCGAACCGGTTCGCCAGGGCGATCTTGTTGCATGGGTGCGGGCGCAGACCGATTGCCTACCCGTCGAGCCTGAGGCTACGGCGTCGGGGCGCGCAGGCAGCAAGCGCTGCGATAACAGCCGTGTGCGGGCGTCGGGTTATGTGTTCAGTTATCCCACTTTCCGCGAAGGCTACGCCGAGATGATCCAAAGCGGCGGGTAAAGGCTGCCGCTGGACCAGTTCATTCGCGGGCGCCCTCACCTTCTCTGTTGAACATCCGAAACAGCCGTGACCTGAAGTAAGCTCAGCGCCGCTGCGTTTAAAGCCCCTGAGGTCAGGTTGACAGGGGTCCGGTGAACCGCTGCTGCGGATTGGCAATCACTTCAACACCATTACCGCGTCCATCTCCACAGCTGCGCCTTTGGGAAGCGCCGCAACGCCGATCGCCGCACGGGCGGGATAGGGCTCCTGGAAATTGATCGCCATCAGCTCATTGACCAGCGCGAAATTCCCCAGATCGGTCAGATAGATATTCAGTTTGACGATGTCCTGCAAGGTCCCGCCAGAAGCTTCACAGACAGCACTCAGGTTTTTGAAAACCTGCTGGATGTGTTCCTTGATGTCGCCCTGAGCGAGCTCCATTGTCTCCGGGTCCAGCGGGATCTGGCCTGAGAGGTAAACCGTATCCCCGGCTTTTACCGCCTGGGAATAGGTACCAATAGCGGCGGGCGCGTGTTCTGTCTGGATGATCGACTTGTTGGTCATGACGCTATCCTGTTCAAAAGGTCCGCCTGAATTAGCCGGACATAGCCAGCCAAGCTGAACTGATGCTCGGCAACCGGTCAGAAAATGGGCGTTCGATGCTGGGGAACTTCAGGTTAATTGTCAAATTCCGGCCGCTGGCTCAGCTGCGTATCCGGGTAATGCTCGTTACCGCCCGTATACGACGGATGCGCCGCATGACCCGCGCAAGATGACGTCGCCCTTTAACGTGCAGGACGAGGTTAATGCGGCTGTGCCCGGCATTCTGTTCTTCGACATTGATGCGTTCGATGTTGGCGTCGCCGTGGGTGACCGCATTGGCAAGTTCGGCTATAACGCCTCGTTGTCTTTCGAGCTCAACCCTGAGCTCCACAGAGAACTCGTCAGTAATATCCTTGGCCCAGTCAAGATGGACCAGATCCTGATCGCCTTCTTTACCCTTCCGAACCCGCTCGCAGTGCTCTGAATGGATCACCATCCCGCGTCCGGAGTCCATCCGGCCGACTATGGGATCGCCGGGGATGGGCTTGCAACAGGGCGCAAAACGCACCAGCAGCCCTTCGGTACCGTGAATTGTGACGCGCGTCGGCTCTTCCTGGTCGTTGGGGACATCGGCCCGCGAAGAGCCCGCGGGCAGAAGCTGGCGCGCGACAATAAAGGCCATGCGGTTGCCCAGACCGATCTCCGCCAGCAGGTCATCCAGACTGCTGGCCTGATTGTGGGCGGCAACGCGCTCGACCTGCTCTTTCGGGATGTCTCCCAGCTTCCAGCCGAAACTGTTCAGCGATTTGGTCAGCAGATCCTTGCCCAGCGCTACGGATTCATTGCGACGCTGGCTGGTAAGGACATGCCGGACGCTGCTCCGCGCTTTACCGGTGACTACAAAATTCAGCCAGGCCGGGTTGGGTCGTGCGCCCGGCGCGGTGATGATCTCGACCGTCTGACCGCTCTGCAGCGGCATACTCAAAGACGAGAGTTGTTTATTGACACGGCAGGCCACGCAGGCGTTGCCGATATCTGTGTGGATCGCATAGGCAAAATCGACGGCCGTTGCCCCGGCGGGCAGCTCCAGTATTTTGCCTTTGGGCGTAAATACATAGACCTCGTCGGGGAACAGGTCGACTTTCACGTGTTCGATGAATTCCAGCGAGTCGTCGGTGCGCTCGCGCATTTCCATGAGCCCCTGGACCCAGCGATTCACCCGCTTCTGATTCAGATCGCCGACCGCGGAATCACCCGTCTTGTAGAACCAGTGCGCCGCAATGCCGTCATTGGCGATGCGCTCCATCTCAGCGGTTCGTATCTGGATCTCGATATTGACGTGCATGCCGAACAGGGTGGTGTGCAAGGACTGGTAGCCGTTGGCCTTGGGCATGGCGATGTAGTCTTTGAAACGCCCCGGGAGTGGCTTGTAGAGGCTGTGCACCGCGCCCAGTATGCGATAGCAGTCATCGACCGAGTCGGTGATGATGCGAAACGCATACACATCCATAATCTCGTGGAACGACTTCTGCCGATTGCGCATCTTGTGGTAGATGCTGTTCAGATGCTTTTCGCGTCCCAGAATCTTGCCCGGCAGGCCACGTTCGCCCAGGCGCTGCTCCAGCCGCTGGCGAATTTCCTCGATGATTTCCAGATGATCGCCACGAAGCTTTTCGACCGCCTTGCCGATATAGCGCGAGCGCATGGGATAGAGCGCTGCGAAACCCAGGTCTTCCAGCTCTACGCAGAGACTGTGCATCCCGAGCCGATGCGCGATCGGCGCGTAAATATCGAGGGTCTCGGTGGCGATGCGCCGGCGCTTTTCATGGGCCAGAGGTCCGAGTGTGCGCATGTTGTGCAGCCGGTCGGCCAGCTTGACCAGGATCACGCGGATGTCCTTGGCCATGGCCAGGGTCATCTTCTGAAAATTCTCAGCCTGGGCTTCGGCGCGGGAGCGGAATTCAATCTGGGTCAGCTTGCTGACGCCATCCACAAGATCGGCAACGGATTCGCCAAACTGCGCGGAGAGCGCATCCTTGGGAATACCGGTATCTTCGATGACATCGTGCAGGAGGGCGGCCATCAGGCTTTGATGGTCAAGGTTCAGATCGGCAAGAATGTGGGCAACAGCAAGGGGATGGGTAATATAACGCTCGCCGCTTCGGCGCATTTGGCCTTCATGGGCCTGCTCGGCATAAAAGAACGCTCGCCGCACCTGATTGACGCGGTTGTCGTCGAGATAATTCTTCAGCCGCTCGCTGAGAGCTTCAATCGTTGCCATGCCCAAGGCTCCGTCATGCCTGGTTTTGCGCTGGCCCCAAAGTCATCTGGCCCAAGCGGGAAGCGAACACCGACTTTCACGTTGCTTACCTCGCAATTGCCGACAACGTACCCGGGATTCGCCCGGGTTCAACTGACCCGGGCCGGTACTGCAGTTACTCGTCTTCGTGTTCGGCCATTGACTCGGGATTCAATTTGTTGGCTGCCATTTCCCGCAGCGCTATCACCGTCGGCTTGTCGTTTTCCGGCGGCACCATCGGCTCACGCCCTTTGGTCGCCAGCTGACGGGCGCGCTTCGAAGCCACCATGACCAGCTCAAAACGATTTTCGACGTGTTCCAGGCAGTCTTCAACAGTTACCCGTGCCATACAGTTATTTCCCCAGAAACAATTTGAAAATACGGACAATCAACCGGTGGACCAGATCTGGAGCGGGCGTTTGTGTCGCGCCTGCGGATCGGTCACACCTTGAAAATCGTGGCGTTGTGATGGTGACGGCCTGTTCGCCGTCGAACCGCGAATTATAGCGCCAAAGGGTCCTACTGTATATGACATCCTGAGGCACTTCCGGTTCTCAACCCGGCGATAAAAGACCCCGGATAAGCTCCGGATGGCGCACTTGCTGGGACTCAGTGCGCGCCCGCTCGGCCCGGGCAATGGCCAGCAGATCGGCGAGCGCATCTTCAAAGTGATCGTTCAGGACCAGATAATCATACTCACCATGATGGCTGCACTCCGCGGTGGCCTCGCGCATCCGCCTGTCGATCACATCGGCATTGTCCTGCCCACGCCGTTCCAGCCGCAGCCGCAACTCGGCCAGCGACGGCGGGGCGATGAAAATACTGACGCAGTCCGGGCGCAGCCGGCGCACCTGTTGGGCGCCCTGCCAGTCGATCTCGAGGATCACATCCCGGTCCAGCGCCAGCTGCTCATTCACCCAAAGCTGGGAGGTGCCATAGTAATTGCCGAATACTTCGGCATGCTCCAGAAAGGCGCCCTGCCCGATCATTTCGACAAATACGTCCTGGGAGACAAAATGATAGTTCGTGCCATCCACCTCTCCCGGGCGACTCGCGCGGGTCGTGTGCGAGACCGAAACCCGCAGCCGGGGATCCCGTTCCAGCAGCGCCGCCACAAGGCTGGTCTTACCCGCGCCTGATGGCGCCGAGATCACGTAGAGAGTGCCGCAATGTGCAGTCATGCTGAAGTTCCTGATGCTAAGGCAACACCCCCTTGAATGAGGGTGAAACAAAAGAAGAGTATAGATGGCGCTGGCTGCGGTGTAAGACGTTCCGGGCAGTCAAACAGAGCCTGGCTGATCTCAGGCCCGGGAGTTTAGCACTTTCTGCGATTGAAACTTAGTGACGGGAAATCACGCCCGGGGGTTTTCAGCGGTTGCCGGATGCGCCACCGGTTTCGACCAGCCGAACGGCAACCCCGAGGGACCGTGGCTCCCCATGTCTCCCGCCGTGCGCGCCAAAGAGGCTGACCCACTGCCCTTTGTCGAGCATCAGCTTCGCTTTCCCGGAACTTGTGCTGGACCCGGCCGCATAGGAGCCAGAGTAACCGAAGTGGAACCTGCCTGGTTCGCCATCCACTGGCTTGAGCTCGAAGCCTATCGAAACCTCATCGGAAGCAATGAACCCAGCCTCCTCGGAAGACACGCCGACCTTCAACACACTCGACTCATCCATAAAGCTCGGCAGCACTTCAGAAGGCCCACTGCTCATACCGCTCGCGGGGCATTCGCAATAGCGAAACTCCAGCATCAAAGGTCTGTTTTTCAGGTAATCTTCCGGTGATTTCTGGTCTGCGAAGAGAACCCCCGAAGAGAGCGCGAGAAAGAAGCCCGGTAATAAAGTCGCGAGTTTCAGTGAGATCCCTGGCACGTGTAATCCTTGTATTGTTCTGCTGACTGTAAAAGCGCGTAAACCCATAATGATTGGCTGCTCCGACGCGCCCCAACATGATTTCTGAAAGCAACTATACCCCTTCGATGATGCGCGCCACCATGCGTCCGGCCAGCCCCACCAGAATCACACCGAAGATACGTTCAGCCCAGACGGCTTTCTGACGCAGCGTCTGGAGCCAGCGCGGGTTGGAGAACAACCAGGCAACGATTGTGTACCAACCGGCGTCGATAACCATGGCAGTCGCGGCATAGCCGAGTTTACCCGGCAGGCTGGTGTCGGCTCCCACTACCTGGCTGAACAATGCGAGGAAAAACACTGCGATTTTGGGGTTCAGCAGAACCACCAGAAAACCTTCCCGGGCTGGTTTCGTGGTGGTGGATAGTACCGGATGAAGTCCGTCGTCCTGAGGCTGTCGTTTTGCCAGTAACCCTTTAATTCCAAGCCATGCCAGGTATGCCGCGCCACTCCACTGGAGGAGGAGGAAAACATCGGGGGACGCGGTGATTACAGCGGCCAGCCCCAGAATACTGACGAAAGCGTAAATCCCCACCCCCAGCCCGTGGGCAGCCGCTGTGATCATGCCGGCTCTGCGGCCACCTGAGAGCGTCTGCTTCAGCACGATGGCGAGCGAGGGGCCGGGGGAAATGGCGCCGAGTACGCAGATAGTGACGACAGTCAGCCAGGTTGTCAGAGCCATTTACAAACCCGTGGGAAGTTAGAGCGGAGATGAGTAAATCAAGTGCCAGGCTTGAGCGCCTCGCTCAACGCTGACAGGCTGTCCGGCCCGGCGTCGAGTCGCAGGCACGAAGCCGCCTCACGCTCCCAGGGAGCAGATGACGCCAGGTGCAGGTGTACAGCAATCTCCGCTGTGAACTCGTCGGGAAGCAGCCCGGCCGGGATCCACATAAGCTGTGTATCGCCCAGGCTGTTCGGAACCGGGCTGCCACACACCGAGCAGAAATCACTGCGGTAGCCAGTCGACTTGCTGAACGACTTGACCCTGGCATGACCTGATGTCCAACGAAAATTCTCCCGGGACGCGAATGTTGCGGCATTGGCTGCTGCACCGGTTGCCTTGCGACACAGGGAGCAATGACACTGGTAGAGATTGGGCAGAGCGGCCAGGATCTCGAACTGAACTTCGCCGCACAGGCATTCACCTTTTATCATTTTTTCTCGCACCTCTACTACCGAACGCAGTCGGGACAATCTGGCGCCATGGTCATCAGCTCCAAAGGCGCCTCAGTCAAACCGGCCGTTCAGATCTTCTCAAGCTCTTCCTGCAAAAGCCGCTTCGACATCAGGTCAAGCTTCGGGTGTTTTGCACGAGCACCGTTGGCGCTACCCGCGGGATGAATCATTGGCAGCACAATAGCGTCTTTCCACTGGAACCTGCGGCCGACCAGATCGGAGACGCGCAGCGTCTTGGGGATTTTTTTCTGAAACTGGGCCATACAGTAGCCCGGCTCTTCGCGCTCCCGTATCGAAGCAAAGCTCTCCCAGGCCAGACTGCCGAGGATGACGATAAGTCTGGGCTTCAGCAACGCCAACTGGCTAACCAGAAACGGAGCGCAGTTCTTCACTTCTGATGCGCTCGGCCTCCTGTCTGTACTTGAGTTCGCTTGCCGGCCAGGAAAGCACTTTGCCACCGAGGTCTGGTAGACCTTGCGGTCGAAGTCGGCAAGTCCGCAGGACTCAAAAAGTGCCCGTAGCGATTTGCCTGCAGCACCCTGGAAAGGCGCATTTTCCCGGTATTCTGTTATACCGGGCGCCTGGCCAATCACCACCACCGGATATTCCGCAGCACCCCAGAAGATCGGGCGAGGCTCGACGCCGTATTCCGCCAGTTTGTGCTCGCACCGTCGGCAGCTGCGAATAGCGACGGACAACTCGTCCAGCGTCATAAAAAGTTTCCGGTTCAGGTCAGAATTTATCCGCGTTAACCAGGTTGTCAGTCCGTGCCTTCAGCGGCAGGAGCCGTGCGGGACCGCTCACGGATGACGTCCTCTTTTCGCGCCCTTTCATAGGCTTCGTAGGGCTGACTTGTCCGCTCAATACACTCTTCGTAGCGCGGTGGCGGAACCTCATTGCAGGCCAGACGGTTGTTCAGCTGGATATTGTCGTAGACAGCTTTGCTGCTGCATCCGCCCAGCAAAACGAGCACGACCAAAACCATTTGCCTGCACATGTCCGTCCCCTCATGGCCAGGTCCGTCCGCTATGACGGGGCCGCCCCCTATAACCAAGTCCAATCTCGCGTAATTGGCCCCAGTCTCCAGCGGTAACAGCTGATCATTGTCACTCTCGCGAATCGCTGGAGGCAATATGCAAGATTTTCCCGCGAGGTCGGCCGGGGCATCAGAAGCTTCACGGGGCTGTAATCCCGGCCGCCGATACTGACGTTTCGGTTTTTAGGCGGTATACATTCACTTAAGAAGGAGCTTGTGATGAATCTACGAACACTGATCGTGTCTTTCCTGTGCTGCGGAGCCTTGCTTGCCAGCAGCGCTTCGGCTCATGCCTGGTATGACTTCGGCGCAGACCGGACCTCACCGGGGCTGATCAAGCTGAAAGAGAAACTGAAAGCACTGAAGCAAGACATCCGTCACAACCGTAACGCCGTACATCTTGGACCCCGGCCCTTCTGGCTCGTGGAAGACATGGATGAGGGTCCGCTAAAAGAAGAGCTGCTGTCCTGCCGTGCTGACCGCGTCAAGCGGACGGATTTCTCCATTGGCCATCGGGGCGCCCCGCTCCAGTTCCCGGAGCACACAATGGAATCCTACGTGGCCGCGGCCCAGATGGGCGCCGGCATCGTTGAGTGTGATGTCGCCTTCACCAGCGATCGCGAACTGGTCTGCCGCCATGCCCAGAACGACCTGCACACAACCACAAACATTGTCACCGTGCCGGAACTGAACGCCAAGTGCACCCAGCCATTCGTGCCCGCCGACCCCGCCAGCGGCACACCAGCCCGTGCCGAATGTCGCACCAGCGACATCACCCTTGCCGAGTTCAAGTCCCTCGAAGGCAAGATGGACGCTTTCAACCCCATGGCTACAACGCCTGAGGAATACCTGGGTGGCACTGCCGACTGGCGGACGGATCTTTACGCCAGTCGCGGCACCCTGATGACCCACAAGGAGAGCATCGAGCTGTTCCAGGCCCTGGGCGTGAAGTTCACCCCGGAACTGAAGACACCGGTGGTGGATATGCCTTGGCAGGGCGAGTACTCACAGGAAGATTATGCGCGCCAGATGATCCAGGACTATGTTGAAGCCGGCGTGAACCCGAAGCACGTATGGCCGCAGTCTTTCCAGCTGGAAGATGTACTCTTCTGGATCAACCAGATGCCTGAGTTCGGCCGGCAGGCGGTGTTCCTGGACGAATCACCCCTAACGCCGGAGACAAGCTCGCTCGCCTACATGGAAAGCGTTAAGGCGCAGGGGGTGAATGTGCTGGCGCCTGCGCTCTGGAAAATGCTGACACTGGACGCCCATGACCAGATCGTTCCTTCCGACTACGCCCGCAACGCCCGCGCCGCTGGGCTGGACCTGATTGCCTGGACGGTCGAACGCAGCGGTCCCCTGGCCAGCGGCGGTGGCTGGTATCACCAAACCATTAGTGATGCCATCGACAACGACGGTGATGTCTTTACCGTGATCGACGTGCTGGCGCGGGAGGTGGGCGTTATTGGGGTTTTCTCGGACTGGCCCGCAACCACGACTTACTACTCCAACTGTATGGGGCTCAAGTAACCGCCTGGCTGAGCCGCTCGGTTAAGCTGTCTGGTTGAGCTGTCGGTGGCCGTACCCGGATGCGTTGCGGGTTGCGTGCCGACGATGGGCGCGAGCTGTCAGTCCTGACTGTCTTCGACCGACGCAAACCAGTCCGCATACGGCGTATTCTTGACCAGATGCCGGTTGAAGTCCTTGGCACCGTCGGTCCACCAGACGGGCCCACGTTCCCCTAGCGCGACTTTAGCCTTGTTAACGGCCGCCCTTGCGGCGGCCAGCCGGTCCTCGTCATTGGCTTGACTGGCGAACTTGACCTCCCGCCGGGCGTTCATAAGCTCATCCACAAGCCGTGCCCGCACCTCCGGTGAGAGGTTCGGGTTAGCTGCGCGCCACAGACGGCCACGGACGACGATATACCGTTGGTCGGGAGTAATAACCTGCATCTAACTGCCCCGGTCTGATGGATTGCGGGGGTTGGCTCCGCTGGAGCGGCACTACACTAGCGATCTGAGCTGACCCGACCGGGCCGGGCCGTCGAGCCGAGCTTCGCGCATCAATGGAACATCCTCTACCATGGGCAATTCTCCAGAAGAATCTGAACCAAGGAGCGACCCCGTGTCAGCCAGTCCGCGACCCTTCCGACTCTACGGCGTCCCGCATTCCCTGTACACCGGCATCGCCCGCAGTTATCTGCGCACCCAGGGAATCCCCTACGTCGAGATCACGTCTTCCGATCCTGACTTTGCGAAGCGCATCATGCCCGTCATCCAGCGGGCGATAATCCCGGTTTTGGAAACCCCGGACGGTGAGATCATCCAGGACAGCCTCGATATCATCGATCATTTTGAGAAACAGGGCGTGTCTTACTCTGCCTATCCGCAGGGCGCCCTGCAGCGCGTTCTTGCGATCATCGTGCAGTACTACGGTTGCCAGACCCTGTTGCCCCACGCCATGCATTATCGCTGGAGCTACCGGGACCAGCAGGAAACCTTTCTGCGGGATGCATTCGCTTCCGGTTCGGGGGCTGATATGGCTGAGAAGATCATGGGACGGATGAATTCTTATCTGCCCCAACTGGGTGTGACAGAGCAGTCTATTCCTGCGATTGAGGAATCGTTCGAAGCCCTGCTGGATCTGCTCAACGTTCACTTTGCCGAGCACCCTTACCTGTTTGGCGGGCGCCCATCCATTGGCGACTTCGGGCTGATAGGCCCCATGTTCGCCCACCTGGGGCGCGACCCGGTACCTGCGGGTCTCATGAAGACGCGAGCGCCAAAGGTCTTCCGCTGGGTTGAGCGCATGACCGCGCCTGGCCTGGATACCCCTGAGTTTCCCGGCTATGCCCCGGATTTTCTGCCAGATGATCAGATTCCAGAAACCCTGGAGCCACTGTTCGGGCACATCGCGAGCGAGATCTTTCCCATGCTCACTGACAAGCTGGCCCTGCTGGACGCGCTCGTAGCAGAGCATGATCCGCAGGATGGGCAGCCGGTTGCACCGAAGCCTCACCAGCGCTACGTCGGCATGGTCGAAACACACTTTCGCGGTACACCGGTTCAGGTCGGGGTTCAGCCGTACATGCTCTATATCCTGCGACGCGCAGATCAGGTACTAGCTGGCTGTAACGAAGAAGAGCGGGCCAGGGTTAACGCTGCCCTATCTGATCGGGGACTGGCCAATGCGTTGCCGGGGGAGCGGGGCTATAGCGTCGATCGCCGTAACCAGATTGAGGTCTGGTCCCGTCCGGGCTGAGCCATGTAGGGTTCGACTGTCCTGCTACTTGGGCTTCGACCGCCCTGCTACGAGCCGCCCGCCTGGTCATGCTCGATCTGGGTCATGCTCGATCTGGGTCAGGCAGAGTTGTTCCATGGCCACGGCCCAGCCTTTAATTCGGGCGTCATCCAGCCTGACGAGCAGTGCGTAGCGACGACCGCCCCAGACCGCCAGATGCAGGGCTTCCACAGTCTGCCCGGCAACCGGCGCCAAGTCTTTACAGGCCTCGAACACGCGGTGCCACATGCCCAGCAGTTCGTCATACGCACGCTGCTGGAGCCCGGAGTCTGCGACACGGGGCTCCAGGTCCAACATTTCCGGGTGGAACCACGCCGGTGAGTCCTGACCACAGAGCAGTTGTATCAGGCGCCGGATACGTGTCCGCCAGGGCATATCTCCCGGCGCAACTACCTGCTCGTCCACGCGGGCAATCATTTGCTCGATGCAGTGGCGTACATAGCCCGAGTGCAGTGCTTCTTTACTGGGAAAATAATCATACAGCGTGCCGACAGCAATGCCGGTTTCCAGGGCAACCTTGCGGGTTGTCATGCCCTCCCAGCCATCGCGCTGCCAAATCCGAACATAGGCGTCGAAAATGGCCTGGACCGTGAACCTTGCCCGTGCCTGCCTCGGCCGCTTGAGCGGCCTGGCGCGGGGGTCAAGGGAGGACGTTGGCTTGCGCATGGTGTATCCGAACCCGGTCTGTATGGCCTCGCGGTAGAATCGTACAGCAAGAATACTGACGATGAATCGCGTAGAGGATTAGGCCGATGACTGAACTGAAACGATTGTATACCGACCGGACCGACCTGGGCGTCACTAACCCTGTGACCCAACCCATACCGGCGCTTGAAACGGGCCAGGTGCTCATGAAAATAGCGCGGCTCGCGCTGACGGCTAACAATATCACCTACGCAGCCTTTGGCGACACGCCGCATCTTCGCTACTGGGACTTCTTTCCGACCGGTGACAAAGGCTGGGGCCAGATGCCGGCTTGGGGGTTTGCCGAGGTGGTTACTTCAACCGTCGAAGGTGTCGAGGTAGGCGAGCGCTATTACGGCTTCTGGCCCCTGGCCACGCATCTGGTCATGACGCCGGTGCGGGTCTCCGAGCGCGGGTTCTATGACGGCACACCCCATCGTCTGGGGTTGGTCTCAGCCTATAACCAGTATCAGCGTGTCACGACCGACGCGGCCTACCGCCCTGAAAACGAAGACTACCAGATGCTGGTCCGCCCCCTGTTCATAACCTCGTTCATGCTGGCGGACTTTCTCGAGGACAACGCCTTTTTCGGCGCGCGCCGTATTATTTTCTCCAGTGCTTCCAGCAAAACCGCCTACGGCACGGCGTTCTGCCTCGATAACCAGAAAGGGTTGGATATCGTCGGGCTGACATCCAGCGGCAACCGGGCCTTCGTCGATAGCCTGGGCTGCTATAGCCGGGCACTGGATTACGCCGACCTTGAAACACTTGATGCCGCCGTCCCGACGCTCTATGTCGACTTTTCCGGCATCGCCGAGGTGCGCGCGCGGATTCATCACCATTTTATGAATACCCTGATGCACGACTGCTTCGCGGGCTCCGCGAACAGTCAGGAACACATCAGCAGCCAAGACCAGAACCTGCCGGGGCCGGAGCCAAAGACCTACTTCGCGCCCAACCAGATCAAGAAGCGCAACACGGACTGGGGTCCGGCGGAGGTTACCCGGCGTTTCAATGAGGCCCAACTTGCCTTCATCCAGCGCATCAGCGATCCCCGGAAACCCTGGATGACGGTTGAGGCACACCGTGGGCTCGAGTCCGCGCAACCGCTGATTCGGGACCTCGTGAGCGGCCGGGTCGATCCTCAGGTTGGCCATGTGATCGTTATGGAGTAACGACCGCCGCTCTCTGAGCGAGCCAGGTGAATAGAGCAACCTGGCCAGGGATCCTGCATTAGCTGGAAACTTGAGTTCAGGTAAGGTGGTCAGAGGGGCGACTACCCTGTCGCTGTTTTGCTGAACCACACCTGGAGTGCCAAACTTGAGCCGTTCTGATTCTGAGCTGGATGTCATCATCGTGGGTGCCGGAATGGCCGGTCTCCAGTCAGCCCTGAAGCTGAAACAGGCCGGCAAGCGGGTGCTGGTGCTTGAAGCCCGGGATCGGGTCGGCGGCCGCGCCATGCCCGGCGAAATCTGTGGCCAGACCATCGACCTGGGCGGCCAGTGGGTGGGTCCGCAGCAGACGCTGCTGCATGCCCAGGCGCGGGAACAGGGCGTACGAACCTATCCTCAGCACACCCGGGGCGCCAGCGTGCTGTCGTTCAACGGCAAGGTCAGCCGCTACACATCAGATATTCCCAGGTTGTCGCTGCTCTCGCTGCTGGAGCTGGGCCTGCTCGAACGCCGTTGGCAGAAGGAAATGGCAAGCCTGCCCACGACCGGTGAGCCCTGGGCTGCGGCGAAAGCGGAGGAATGGGATGCCCACACCCTCGAAAGCTGGATCCTGGGCCACGTTCGGACCGCGGAGGCACGGGAGTTCGCCCGGGTCGTCACACGCGCGGTTCTCTGTACCGAACCTCGTCAGGTTTCCTACCTCTACTTTCTGGAATATCTCCGCCAGGGCCGGGGCCTTAAGGCGCTAACGGGGGCCGAGGGTGGTGCCCAGCAGGACAAGTTCGTCGGCGGCGCATGGCAGATTTCCAAACGCATGGCTGACCGACTCGAGGATAGCGTGAAGCTGAACGCGCCTGTGCTGGCAGTGGAGCAGGATGACCAGACCGTCACAGTGGTCACGGAGACAGCACGCTACAGCGCCCGTCGCCTGATCATGGCCGTACCGCCAATACTGGCATCCAAAATAGTCTTCAACCAGCCGCTACCCTCGAAGCGCAATGCGTTGCACGAGCGCATGCCCATGGGCTCTGTGATAAAGATTCACGTCGCCTACAAACACGCCTTCTGGCGCCAGCGGGGCTTCAACGGGTCCGTGGTCAGCAACGACCGCCATTTCAATGTCGTATTCGACCAGACGCCCGATGACGAGCGCCTGGGCATACTGGTCGGTTTTATCGACGGCGACCAGGCTATCGCCATGAGCGCCATGACCGAAGAATCCCGGTACCAGCAGGTCATTGCTGATCTGGTGCATTACTTCGGCCAGGAAGCAGCAAATCCGATCGGCTATGTGGAACAGGACTGGACCAGAGAACAATGGAGCCGAGGCTGCTACGTAGCCCACATGCCGCCGGGTGTTATGACGTCGTTCGGCGACATCATCCGGCAGCCCTGCGGTCGCATACATTGGGCGGGTACGGAAACAGCAACTGAATGGATGGGGTATTTTGACGGGGCGTTGCAGTCGGGGATCAGGGCAGCAAGCGAAGTTGTGGCGGCGGCGCTATAGGCTCGGTTCTTTACTGTCTACGGCAGCTGAATAACACAAAACAAAAAGCGGGACATAAGCCCCGCTTTTCAACTCAGCGTGTAATGCCGGTCAATATCCTGCGATGTCAGCCAGCTTTGCGACGCGAAAACGCCAACCCAACCAGCCCAAGGCCAAGCAGAGCCAGCGACCCTGGCTCTGGCACATCTACTGCTACTGTTTCGCTCACCCGGTAAGCCAGCGACTCGTTGCAGTAATCCATGCAGCCGCCAGGGAAATCAAGATCTACAAGGCTCCACTCGCCGTTGAGCCCCTGGTTCCAATCAATGTGCGCGTAGCTATTGCTAAACCAGGGTGTGGCCACCGCAACATCAAGCTGTGGCTCCGCGCCTAGAACATTTGCCACGTAGGCGCCTGATGCCTCGTCGAAGTTATTGCCCGTGGCGTAGTCGACGTTGGCACCAACGAACGCGAAATCAAGGCCACTCAATCCGCCGATTTCGTTATAGATGTCCAGTGTCATACCCGACCAGCCGAACTGGGACTGAAAGGAGTAATCCAGCGAACCTGCCGACTGGCTCACCGGCGAAACCCAGGCGATATCATAACCGCCGCGGGTGATATAAGCGCTTTCAGGCACTTCAGTCATTATGATTGCGTTAGCCTGTGCGCTGACCAACCCGAGAACTACTGCAGCAAGAGTTTGCGCTTTCATTATTAATACAACCTTTATGGTTTTGATTGGACATGCATTTATTGCTTTATCGATATTTTTTTAGCAATAAGCAAGCCAGAACCATAGGGAGCTGTTTTAAAATGAAATTATTTTAACGCTCCAGACATGCTGTCAAATTAGTTGACGCACTAACTGTGGCGGAAGGGGGTGCACACCTATACCGGACCGGAAATACTCGACATCAGCGCAACCGGGCAAACGGGCAAACGGTGCTCAGAAAACAAACCGCTGCAGAGTCGGGGCTAGTGAGGGTCACCCGCACCCGTTTGCCAGGACGGGCGCGCTAACTCATTCTGCCTGCCCGTGCCGCGTGCAGTTTCTTGTAGCTTTCGATCAGACGCAGGTGTTTATCGAGGCCTTCCAGCTGCATGTTGGTTGGGGTGAGGCCCGGGAACCTTACGCTGCCATCGACATAGCCCAGCACAGTCTGCAGGGTTTCCTCGCCAAACATGCGCCGGAGGTTGAACAGGAAGTCGTCCAGCTCCAGCTCGTCGTCCAGCACAATTTCCAGCACCGCGTTCACCGCCTGGTAGAACAGGTTGCGCTCGACGGTGTTGTCGTTGAACTGCATGAACGCACCGACCGTATCCAGCGCCTCCTCATGCTGCTGCAGCGCCAGATAGATCATCAGTTTCAGTTCCAGGATGGTGAGCTGGCCCCAGACGGTGTTTTCGTCAAATTCGACACCGATCAGGTTGATGACCTTCATGTAGTTGTCGAGCTGGCTTTCTTCCAGACGCTCCACCAGGTCGGCCAGCTGGTCGTCATCGAGCCGGTGCAGGTTAAGGATGTCCTCCCGGTAGTCCAGGGCCATGTTGGTGTTATCCCAGACCAGGTCCTCCACCGGGTAGACTTCGGAATAGCCGGGCACCAGTATGCGGCAGACGGGCGCACCCAGGTCCTCATGAATGGCCATGTAGGCCTCTTTACCCATGTCCCTGAGGATGCCGAACAGGCTGTCGGCTTCTTCCTGGTTCGTCCCCGAGAAGTCCCACTCGCAGAACGCGTAGTCCGCCTTTGAGCTGAAGAAGCGCCAGGAGACCACGCCCGACGAGTCGATGAAGTGCTCCACATAGTTGTTGGGCTCGGTCACGGCCAGACTGTTGAACGTCGGCGGGGGCACGTCGTTCAGGCCTTCAAAACTGCGGCCCTGCATCAGCTCGGTCAGACTGCGTTCCAGGGCTACCTCGAAGCTGGGGTGGGCGCCGAAGGAGGCGAATACGCCGCCGGTTTTCAGGTTCATCAGCGTCACGCACGCAACCGGGTACTTCCCGCCCAGCGACGCATCCTTCACCAGTATGGGAAAGCCCTGCTTCTCGAGCGCCTGCACGCCTTCCAGAATATTCGGGTACTTCTCCAGGACCGACAGGGGCACATCCGGCAACACCACTTCTGCTTCAATAATCTGTTTCTTCACAGCGCGTTCGAAGATTTCCGACAGGCACTGTACCTGGGCTTCGGGCAGGGTATTGCCGGCGCTCATGCCGTTGCTGAGGAACAGGTTCTCGATCAGGTTCGAGGGAAAGTACACCACCTCGCCGTCGGACTGGCGCACGAAGGGCAAGGCGCAGACGCCCCGGTCTACCCTGCCGGAGTTGGCGTCGATCAGGTTGGAGCCGCCCAGCTCGTCTTCCGGGTTGTAGATGGCCAGGCAGTGGGCATCCAGAATGCCCTCGGGCAGTTCATCGTCCGGCCCGGGCTGGAACCACTTTTCGTCGGGATAGTGGACGAACGCGCGGTGGGCGACGTCTTCGCCGAAATACTGATCGTTGTAGAAGAAGTTACAGCTCAACCGCTCGATAAATTCACCCAGGGCCGAACAGAGGGCGCTTTCCTTGGTTGAGCCTTTGCCGTTTGTGAAGCACATGGGCGACGCGGCATCGCGGATATGCAGCGACCAGACGTGGGGCACAATATTGCGCCAGGAGGCGATCTCGATTTTCATGCCCAGTTCGGCGAGGATGCCAGTCATGTTGGCGATGGTCTGCTCAAGGGGCAGGTCCTTGCCTTCGATGAAGGTACGACTGCCTTCGGGCGTCGTCATCAGCAGGGCCTGGGCGTCTTCGTCCAGGCTGTCCACGGCTTCGATATCGAAAGTCGGGCCAGTCTGGACGACCTTCTTGACGGTGCAGCGGTCAATGGAGCGCAGAATCCCTTTACGGTCTTTCTCGGACAGGTCTTCCGGCAACTCAACCTGGATCTTGAAAATCTGGTTGTAGCGGTTCTCCGGATCAACGATGTTGTTCTGGGACAGACGGATGTTGTGAGTGGGAATATCCCGCGCCAGGCAGTAAACCCGCACAAAATAGGCCGCGCACAGCGCCGAAGACGCCAGGAAATAATCGAAGGGGCTGGGGGCGGACCCATCGCCCTTGTAGCGGATCGGCTGGTCCGTAATTACGGAGAAGTCGTCAAACTTCGCTTCAAGTCTGAGGTTATCGAGAAAGTTGACGTTGATTTCCATTGCAGTGCTACCGGATCTGGAGAATTTGGCGGGCGCTATTTGTGCGCCATTATCCAGATTTAGAGCCGGCTCGTCTCAATAGAAAAAACGAAAACGGGCTATTTCCCGCCGGTATTGAGCATTCCGCTCTGCACGAGCGGCAGGTTCACCAGATCGCAATCAGGGCGCCGGAGCCTAGCACCAGAGACCCGCCAACTTCAGCCACAATCAGAACGATCATGAAGGCATGAATCACCCACGCCGGCAGCGTAGAACGTCCCAACCGGTGCGGTTTGCGGAACTGGTTACCGGTGTCTCGCAGAACGCCGTGGACAATGTAGGTACCTATGGCCAGGGCAAAGAAGCCCAGCGCCGACGCGGCGGCGACCGAATTGAGCCAGTCCGGGTAGGCGCTATAGCCCGCAAACCAACCCAGTAAAAGCGCCGCAAAGCTGTACATGAGCGAGCTTCGATGAGCGATATCGACGTACCGGGGCGCAACCGCGTTCTCACTGCGCGCCATGCAGCGGTATTTCCAGATGCCGGTCAGCAGGCCCGTCATGAAGAAAACAAAGGCCGCTGTCAGACACAGTTTTTCCGCAAGACTCACGGCTGCTGCCCCCCAATGAAGACATACTGCATGCACATAGCTATCAATCCTGAGTAATGGGCAGGTCGAGTGGTGCCGCGCCTCTGGACCCGGCGCGGCTCTTTTCGAACGACAGCTCTCAAGGGCAAAAAGCTCCCGTGGGCTCATCAAACAACGCCCTGCTCGCGATTCTACCCGCTAACACCCCTGTTTGGAGACAGTTGTTCAGGTGATCTGATTCAGCATCGACGTTTTCGCCGCAGCAGAGCCTTGCTCATGCACGACATAAATCGCAGGCGTGGCAGCTTCCGCCCATAAAAAAAGGCCAGGCTCGCGCCTGACCTAAAAAACGCCCGTGATAGATGCCGGGCGAAACCTTATGGCCAGCTCAGTCGCTGACCGGATCCGATTTCATCGACCGTTGCATCCGATGGCGCAGGATGGGCCCGATGATATAGGGCAGCAACAGCCCAACGCCGGCTACGACCCATAGGCCCAGGGCCAATGGCGATGACCAGAGCGTTGACCATTCGCCGTCCGACAAAACAAGGGCATGGCCCAGGTTTTTCTCCATCTCTGGCCCCAGCAACATGCCCAGGATGATGGGCACCAGCGGAATCTCCAGCTTGCGCAGGAAGTAACCGGCCACGCCAAAGGCAACCATGAAATAGAGATCGAAGGCACTGTGGCTGATGGAGTAGATACCAACGAACGCGACCATGGTGACGATGGGCAGCAGGTACATCGGCGGTACCGACAACAGCTTTACAAAGAAACCGATCAGCGGAATATTCAGCACCAGCAGCAGTACGTTTCCGATCAGCAGCGCGGCAATAACACCCCAGACGATGTCAGCGTTCTGGGTGAACATCAGCGGGCCCGGCGTGATATTCAGCGAGATCAGCATGGCCAGCAGTACCGCAGTGGTTCCGCTACCGGGGACGCCCAGGGTCAGCATAGGCACCAGCGCCCCCGAAGAGGCACCGTTATTGCCGGCTTCCGGCGCAGCCACACCACGAATATCGCCTTCACCGAAGCGCCCCTTCTTGCCCAGGATGCGCTTTTCCAGGGTGTAGCTGATGAAGCTTCCCAGGGATGCCCCGGCCCCGGGCAGCACACCGGCAATAAAGCCCAGAATCCCGCCACGGAACATGGTCGGCACGGCCGCCAACAGTTCTTTAGGCCGGAGTTTCAACTTGCCGACCTTGATCATCTCGCGGCCGGCACCGGCCCGCTGCTCGATGAAGAACAGCAGCTCGGATATGGCGAACAGCCCGACGATGGCCAGGATGAAATCGATGCCTTCAAAGAGTTCCAGCACGCCGAAGGTATAGCGCTGGGTCCCCGTAGAGATGTCGATTCCCACGGTTGCGATCATGATGCCAAGGGCAGCGGCGACGACGGTTTTCATGGGGTTCTTGCCCGTGATCCCACCGAGCGTGGCAAACGCCAGCACGAACAGTGCGAAGTATTCCGCCGGCCCGAAAGTCAGCGCAAACCGAGCCAGCACCGGCGCCAGCAGGATCAGGCCGATGGTGCCGATCAGACCGCCGGCAAACGAGGCCAGCGCGGAAACCGCCAGGGCCTCGGCGGCCCGGCCCTGCTGGGCCATGGGATAGCCGTCCAGGCAGGTCATCATCGCCGGTTCATCACCGGGTATGTTCAGCAGAATTGAGGAGATCCGGCCGCCATACATGGCACCGGCGTAGACCGACGTCAGCAGGATCATGGCGGTTTCGGGCGGCAACCCCAGGGTAAACGCCAGGGGAATCAGGATCGCAACGCCATTGGCGGGACCAAGGCCCGGCAGCGCGCCGATCAAGGTGCCGATAAAAGCACCGAACAGGGCAAACATCAGGTTCTGCGGAGCCAGGGCCACGGCAAAACCATCCATGAGGAACTGGAGGGTTTCCATTACTCAATCTCCAGCAGACCGGCAGGCAAAGCCAACGACAAACCGTAGTTGAATGTCACAAACACCACGACCGCGCTGATCAGGCCGACCAGCAGAGCCATCTGCGGCCGGGCGCCCATGCGCCAGCAGAGAGCCCCAACCGCGCCCGTTGTTGCGATAGCGAAGCCCAGGCTCTCCATCAGCAGTGCGTACAGCACCAGGATGCCGACCGCCAGTAGTAGCTCCCCCGCGGTGCGTCCCCAAGGCCAGTCCGTGTCCGGGTCCGGTTTGACGATCAGGTAGAGACTGGAAACCGCCAGTACCACCGCCAGGATGGTAGGGAACGTCTCCGGTCCGACTGCCTCTGCCCCGCCAAAGGGCTCAGGCCACTGCTGCGCAGCCCAGCCGTACGCGACCGCCAGCACCAACAGACCGATACCGAGTATTCTGTCGCCGAGGCAGGTCATTTCAGCAGCCCTATCTCACGTGAAATCGCCTCGATTTCCTCCACCTGCTGACTGACGAACGCATCGAACTTTCCTGCAGGCGGATGAAAGGGAATGAGCCCGTTGCGGGTCATGACCTTCTTCCACTGTTCGCTGGCGTAGAGCGTATCGATCGCATCGGTCCAATACTGCTTGGCTTCATCGGACGCGCCCTTGGGCATATAGAAACCGCGCCAGTTGGGCCCGACCGAGTCGATGCCCTGCTCAACCGCTGTGGGGATGTGCTCAAACTTGCCGGGCAGGCGCTCGTCCGCTAGCACCGCGAGCACCCGTAGATCCCCGGATTCCATAAACCCGGTTGCCTCGGAGATGTCGCCGGTAAAAGCGTCAACCTGACCGCCGACCACCTGGGTCAGGGCCTCGCCACCGTTGTTGTAGGAGAGATAGGGCACGGATGGCAGCTCGTCTGCGCCGGCGGCGTCAGCGGTAATGAGCACCTTGAGATGGTCCCAGCCGCCGCGGGCACTGCCGCCGGCAAACTTCACTGAGCGCGGGTCGGCTTTGACCGCATCCATCAGGTCATTGAGGGTTTTGTATTTCGAGTTCTTGCCCACGGCAATGATGCCGTAGTCGGCACCCAGGGCGCCCACCCACTCGACCATGTCCGCGGTCATACCCGGAAACTGGCGCTGGGCCAGGCGAGTGGTTGTGGCCGTAGACGCCGCAACCAGCACTTTACTGTCGTCGCGGCGCTTGCTGACGGTATGGGCAAAGGCCACGCCACCGCCGGCTCCCGCCATGTTGATGGTCTGGACGGTGCCCGGCACCAGCTCCAGTTCCTGCATTACGTTGCCGGCACTGCGACAGGTGAAGTCCCAGCCGCCGCCCGGATCAGACGGGGCGATACACTCTACTTTTCCGGAAGGCTGCCAGGCCAGGGCAGAAAGGCTGAACGTGGCAAGGGCCACGACGGACAGGCATCGTTTGATAAGCATCGTTGTCACCTCTGGATTGTTTTTGTAACAGCCTGTGGTGAGGTCACTCGCCAGGCATGGCCGCATGTAGCGGCATAATCAGAGGCTAAAGATTGATCAGCTACGACAGAAGCTTGTGGCCGTATTGCCTTTAAAGGCCTTTACGGGCTTTTTGTTCATATAGTTCACGGCAATGAACCGCCGGGTGCAGTACGCTGCGAACACAAACATAACAACCTTATTGGATCTGATGCCCTACCGTGCTGCGTAAACTGAAACTCAAAACCCGAATGATCCTGGCGCTGGGTCTGGTCGGGGCCCTGCAGACCGGCCTGATCGGTGGCTTTGCCGGGTACTACCTGAGCGAATCGCTCTACGATGAGATCGGCCAGCGCGCGCTGATGGTCGCCAAGACCGTGGCAACCGTGCCGGACGTGATAGAGGGGGTTCAGGATCGCGACAGCGACGCGTTGATGGCTTTGAGCGGACGCCTCGCGGCCACCAATGAGGCGCTCTTTATCGTCATCGGTGATCAGAACGGCATGCGGCTGGCGCACCCCGACCCCGCCCGTATCGGCCGTTCCATGGCGGAAGATGATGACGACAAGGGTTTGATTGCCCTGGTGGAAGGTCGGGGCTATGTGGCTGTAGCAAAAGGCAGCCTGGGGCTTTCCATGCGGGGCAAGGCGCCTATTATCGTACCCGGCACCGGTGAGATCATCGGCATTGTTTCGGTGGGCTATTCGCTGGATCAGGTACTGGGCACAATCCAACGCTACAATCTCGTGCTCTATACCGTAGTCGGCCTGATGCTGCTGGCCAGCGTTTTCGCGGCCATCATTATCTCCGCGCGCTTCAAGCGCGCTATCTTTGGCCTGGAGCCCGAGCAGATCGCTACCCTGTTCCAGGAGCGGGATGCCACCCTGCAATCTGTCCGGGAAGGCATCATTGCCATCAACCGCGACGGGATCATCACCACTTTCAACCGCACCGCTACAGAAACACTCGGGCTCTCACCGGACACGGCCCTTTCCGGACAGCACATTTCCGAAATTCTGCCGGAGAATAATCTATTGGCAACGCTGGCCAGTGGCGAACCCGCCTTTGACCAGGAAGTCTGGCTGCGGGGCCGCCAGATGATCGTCAACCGGCTGCCCGTGCGCCAGAGCGGAGAAATTACCGGCGTCGTCGCCAGTTTCCGACTGCGCGACGAACTCGACCAGGTCAGCCGCAAGCTCACCCGCATACAGCAGTACGCGGACACATTGCGCAGCCAGACCCATGAATACTCGAACAAGCTGCACACCATCGCCGGATTGATCCAGATAGGCGCCCATGACCGCGCATTGGCGCTTATCGGCAGTGAAGCGAGCGACCATCAGGCACTTATCCATCTGCTCCTGGAAGCGGTACCCGACCCGGTGCTGGCCGGGTGTCTGCTAGGCAAGTACAACCGGGCCCGCGAAATGGGCCTTCGCCTCGAAATCGACCCCGACAGCCAGATGACTGATCTGCCTGATACCCTCCCACGGGACCAGCTGGTCAGCGTGCTGGGCAATCTGATTGACAACGCCCTGGAGGCCACGCGCCAGGAGAAAGGGGAAGGCGGCCGGGTCAGCCTGAGCATGACAGACCTGGGCCGTGACCTGATCTTCGAAGTAGAAGACCAGGGCCCGGGGGTCCCGCCGGAGCAGTCCGAGCTTATATTCCAGCGGGGTGTCAGCAGCAAGGCCGGCGGCGACCACGGCATCGGCCTCTACCTGGTCAAACGCTTTGTCGATCGTTGGGGTGGGTCGGTGACGATTGAGTCGCTGCAGGGCGGCGGCAGCCGGTTTACACTTTACCTGGCCAAGCAGGCCAGCCAGACGCCGGAGGCACCTTGACCGCACTGCGAGTGATAATTGTTGAGGACGACCGTCAGATTGCCGAGATACAGCGCCGCTTCCTCGAGCGCCTCGACAACCTGGAACTGGTCGGAATCGCCCATACCCTGGCGGATGCGCGGGAGCAGATTGGCATCCTGGCGCCGGACCTGATTCTGTTGGACGTGTACTTTCCGGATGGCAACGGCCTCGACCTCCTGCGGGAGCTGCGCGCCGCCAATAGCGCCAGCGACGTTATCCTGATCACGGCCGCCAAAGAAGTAGAAACCCTGCGCAGTGCGTTGCGGGGCGGCGTTTTCGATTACATCCTCAAACCGCTGGTTTTCGAACGCCTGGCCGAAGCGCTTGAACGCTACAGACAGCACCTCAACGCCCTGGCTGGCATTGAGCGAGTCGCCCAGAGAGAAGTGGATGCCCTGTTACCCAGAGGCCAGCCAGAACCTGCTTTGGAAGCCTCATCACGGTTACCCAAAGGGATCGACGCCCTGACACTCGACAAGATCCGGTCCGTCATGCAGAGCGAAGCCGACTGGAGCGCGGAAGCCGTTGGTACCGAGATTGGCGCCTCACGTACAACCGCCCGTCGCTACCTGGAACACCTGGTCAGTGCCGGAGAAATTACCGCAGAGGTCAGCTATGGCAGCGTCGGTCGGCCCGAGCGTCGCTATCGGCGGCTCGAATAGACACTCAGTGCCGTAACCGTGACCAGAATAAGCCCCATGCCGACAAGCTGGATGCCGACAAGCGCCTGATTCAAAGCCACAAAGCCGAACAGCGAAGCGGTCACCGGCTCGACCATCGCCACAATGGAGGCCACAGCTGGCGCGGTATGGTTCAGACCGATGATATAGAGAACGAACGAAATACCCCCGCCAAGCACGCCAAGCACTGCGAACAGCGGCCACTCCGGCGCACTCAACACTGACAGAATCTGGCTGGCGTCAACCAGCCAGACAAGCACCGCGCACAGTGTCGCGAACGCTACCCCGAGAATCGCCTGGGGGCTGCCGTATCGAGCTGCATACTTGAAACCAAAAATGAATACCGCGTAGGACAGGCCAGCCAGCAGCCCTGCGCCTACACCAAGGGGGGTCACAGCACCGGCGCCTATATCGTAGATGCGCGTCAGCAGCACGACCCCAACCATCACCATAACAATCGCGGCCCACTTCACGGGGGTGGCGCGTTCCAGCCTGAACAGGAATGACACCAGGTAAACGAATACCGGGGCGCAGTACATTAAGGTTGCCGCAACCGCGACACTGCCCTCCGCCATGCTCATAAAGTAGAACGAGAAGTTGCCGGCGACACCGAGGCCGGCCAGCACCGACCAGAACCACAGGCGGCGGTTTGACAGGCCACTGTTGCCCGGGCGCAACGCCAGCCAGATCAATACGAACAGCAGCCCGATGCCACCGCGGTAAAAGGCCACCACAAAAGCGCCCCAACCATCAGCCATCAGAACCGCCCCAATGCCGCCCGACACGCCCCAGCAAAGCGCGGCCAACGCCACCAGTACCGAACCTCCGGGCCAACCACGGCCGGCGGACTGCTGTGCCACGCTCACTTGCCTGCTCCGAAAGCGCTTCGGGTCCGCGCACCCTTGACCGTTCCCGACCCCACGGCTGTCAAATCCACCGGCGCACCCCAGCTCGATACCTTGTGTATTGATCACCAAACTTCTCTTGCATAAAGCGCTCTTCGGGATCGATCTGGAAGCGATTCATGTACAGCACGAACATAGGAAGACCCGCCAAAGCCAGGGCGTTGCCCAGGAACAGGCCCCACGCACACAAGACCAGCAGGAACCCCAGGTACATGGGATTTCGGCTGTACCTGTAGATGCCACTGACCACCAGACTCGCCGACTGGTCGGGTACCCTTGGGTCCACGGTCGTGCCGGCGGCTCTGAAGCGCAGCACGCCAAGGATTGCAATCCAGAAGCCAGCCGCTGCGATGCCGCTTGACCACCAGGTTGCACCGGGGACCGCAAAAGACAGGTCTGAGAAAATTTCAGACGTAACCCACATACCGGCGGCGATTATGCCAACCAGTGCAACGGGTGGCACTTTAAGGTCGAGCGCGCTCACTCTATTTTTCCTCCATCACTCATCTGCCAGTACATGACAAGCAGGCCGTTGTGCAGAGGCCTGTCGTTCTGCCGCGAATAGCTTGTTGCGAATCCCTTGTTGAGAACACCTTGCTGAGAAACCTTGTTGAGAACGCCTTGTTGAAAACACTTTGCTGAGTAAACCTTGTCAGAGACCTGTTGCTGAAGGCGGGCCAACCTATGCTCACAAGCGCCAGACGATCTCATTGCGTAAACGCTCGACCTGCTTCACGTCAGGCCCAGCGACTGCCGCGTAAACAAACGTATCGCTACCGTTGGGTATGCACTTTACCGCAGCCCGGTTAGCCAGAAGTGTGCCGTAAACGTAATTGCCATTCTTGACTACGCCAATAAAAGACAGCGACTTCAGGACCTCAACGCCTTTGCGTGCGCAGGCCTCCGGAGACTGTGTCAGCATTTTCTGACCCGACCACAGGTGGGGCGGTTTTCCGAAGATGGCATTGGGCGACGGGTCTGGCGTGCGCGAGGCGCATCCTGTGAGCAATATGAGAATCAGCACCAGTAAAAATTTCATCGAACGTCCTTAATTCTCGCGACCGCAGCTAACCTGGGCCGCATTATGATCACCTGTCCCGGTCTGGCGCCAGTCGCAATGGGTGAGCCGTTTTAATGATTCTGTTCCGCTTTCGACCTGAGCCGCCGGGAGTACTTTTTAACCGCCAGCTCAAAGGACTCGTCCAGTAACGGCAATAAAGCCCGGAAGGTGATCGTGTCAGGATTGAGGATACAGACCCAGCACATCCATGCGTAGACCGGGTGCGGCAGGAGCGTATTCAGTCGGGTGAAGTCGTGACCTGTGTCTACCGTTTTACCGGCGCGAGGTCTGGCGGGTTTCTTGCCGAGGGCTTTTTCGAATGATGGCTGGCTTACGCCAAAATTGAACCGGAACACCCCGTCGCGATGGAGCATCGACCCTTTGTCGTTGTTGCCATCCTTATCTTTGAGTGTCGCAAAGTACACGCCTCGTGGAAGCAGCCCGTCGGGGTTATAGAACAGCGACTGCTCGCCCCAGGCTTCTACCAGAGCCAACCCCGGATATCGCTTGAGCACGCACGCCGACACATCTTCCTGCCGCATTTTGGTTTCCAGCATCAGAACGCCAACCTTCTGAATCAATTGTCGCCCTACGCCTTAGCTATTCATTAGCAAGGCTACACTAAACCGGTTGGCGGCTTTGCTCCGCGGGCCCTCTTGAAGCCAATATCAGCCTGAGGATCTAACTGAGAATGGCTCTGTGTTCTCTTCGACCAACCAGTACTGGTGTCCGGATTCGTTCGACATGACCATGACAGGCGGACCTGCTAAGAACTCTCGGTAGGGAACCACGAACCGACGCCGCTCATCGGGCTCTCCATATAGCCGGACAACCACCGAGTTCACATCGCACTCGTCATCGCCGTCCCCGCGTCTGGTTCCGCCCTTCCTGATGTATACCTGGGTGACGTCATCCAGCTCGATGGGATAGCGTCTTAGCGGCGTGTTGCCACCAATGGAGTTCTTCGGATTTCGGACATCGGGCCCGGATATGGCCTGACCTTCCCAGACGTTGCCGAACGCGTAGGTCGTCTCGGAATTAGCTTCAAAGTCATCAAAATTCTCAGACGCCAGCGAGAACTCTCGCCCGCCGCCGGTCCCAACCACACCAATATAAATATGGTCGTCAGTGCCCTGCAGGCCAATCTCCAGATCGACCACTATTCCTTTAATAACAGACATGAACATCTTCCCTGTTTGCTGTTGTTATTCTACAGGCCCACCGGCTCATCAGGCGGCCCGACCCAGAAAAACGGATTATGAGCAATCTCCCAGAGGTAACCGTCAGGGTCAGAAAAATAGCCCGCGTAGCCGCCCCAATCCGTCTTTCGGGCCGCTTTGGTGGTACGCGCGCCCGCCGCCGCTGCCTGGGCCATGATCTGGTCTACTTCGTGCTCAGAACTCACATTATGCGCCAGACTGAAGCCTGCGAAACCGCTTGAAGCGCCGTCTACGCCTGCATCCTTTGCCAGATCATCACGACCGTACAAGCCCAGCCATGTGCCGTTCAAAGTGAAAAACGCCACTTCGGGGGGAGAATCCATGCGCGGGAGGCCAAGCCCTGCTTCGTAGAAGGCGATGGAACGCTGCAGGTCTGTCACGCCCAGCGTGATCATGCTGACTCTGGGTTTCATGGTTTCGTCCTAGGTCCGGTTTCGCGCTGGATGGATTAGCGCCGCTTCAGCCCATCAGCAGTGACCGGATCGCCTCGCGTGCGCGGTGCAGGCGACTTTTCGCTGCCGCTTTGGTTACGCCGAGCTGCCCGGCAATTTCCGCCATTGTCCAGCCGTGAAAGTCGCGCAGCAGGATCATCTCCCGGTGATGGTCGGGTAGCGCTTCGAGGGCGCGCGCCAGCTCCACGGTCAGTTCATCATTGGAGAAACGCCCCAGCCAGTTTTCCAGTTGCTCTTCTTCAAACGGATCAAAACTGAGGGCCTTGCGGCCCAGGCGCCGGCATTCCCGCTGCACGGTCTTGAACAACCAACTGGAGAACGCCGCCAGAACACGGAGAGACTCGAGACGGCGGGCGACGATCAGCAATACCTCCTGCACGGCGTCATCAATATCCGTGATCTTGCACTGACGCTGCGCGTAGCGGCGGACATCCGGCTGGCACAATTGAAGTAACTGCGCCAGGGATGCCTGATCGCCGCCGTGCGCGGCCTCAAGCAGGGGTAGGTCAGTCTCTGCGATCCTCATTCCGGACTCCTCGGTCAGTCAGTGGACGGTAGCACGAGGATCGAGTTCAGGCGGGCGACAACCGCACAGTTTGCAGCCCAACTTTGTCGGGACTGCACTCAATCCAGGCGGTACCGCCCCGCTTCCCATAGCGTTAGCCAGCCGGCCCAGAAAGCTAGTCAGCCGACGACAGCGTCAACCGTGTTTCACCCGACGAGCCGGACAGATACCGGTTCAGCAAACCCGTTGTAAGGCCGCAGTTCTCGAAGCGGCCAACCGCAAGCTGCCCGGTTAGTTCTTGCCCGGTACCGGAAAGACTGAGTGTGACGGGTTCAACTGTACGGCAACGGCTCCCGCCACCGATCACTCTGTTTCGCCCGAACACGCTTGCGGTAATGCGCGGTACGCGAATATGGAAGCGGCTCTCAGCCGTTGCCAGACTGCCATCTTCTGCCAGGGCGCCGGTGGCCTTTCCAACCGCCTCAAACTCAAGATGCGCCGTGCCTGACCATCCCGACCAGATCAGCCCCAGTACCGGGACCGTGGCCCGGGTCGGCGCCAGTTCCAACAGACCCGAGAAACGCTGTTGCTCGCAGTCACGGGTGGCATACAGCGCGCCGTCCAGCTCAACCGGCCCGTTAAGGTCAGAGGAACCGGTCACACCAAACCCGACAGGCACGCATTGCTCGCTCTGGAGCTCGGCGCGTAAAGGGACTCGGATAGATTTAGCGTCCAGGTGCTCAGGCACGATCCGCACATAGGCTTCCTCAAAACCCGACTCGGTAGCCGTCACCGTGACCTTCACTTCGCAGTGCTCGCCCGCACCAAGGACAAAACAGCGATGGCTCTGCTGGAAGCTGCTGGCGCCGGCGCCTTCTAGGGCGACATCGCGAATGGCCGTGGCCACATCTCCGCTATTGGACACCGTAAAGCGCTGCTCGGCGGAGGCCCCTGGTTCCACAGCACCGAAATCGATGACTTCCGGGTTCGTCACAAGCTCAGGGGCCAGAGACCTTACGCCGATACCGGTCATTGGGATTTCGTATGCTGTCGGATCAGAGGAATCCTCAGGCGCAACGGTTACCCGGAGCACAGCCTCGTCCGTGCCAGGCACCCCAGGTTCATAGATCACGTCGATGGCGCAAAGCCTCGACTCGGACACCGTCGGGTCACACTGTTCCACGTGGCTGAATTTCCCCTCATCCGGGCCAGAAACAGTGATGCCCAACACATCAATGTCGGGGAAGCGACTTTCGAGCACAACCGTTCGGACGGCCTGCTCACCCACCAGCACATAGCCAAAATCCATTCGCTGCGGCTTCAGCCTTACCGGCCCATCCTGAAAGAAATAATCTGAGGCTTCACAACTGACTTCAAAAGACTCATAAGCCGGGACTGCTGGCGTTCCGTCAGCCTTGAGGAGGCTGAGATCCATCCGTACCGTGCCCCTGTTAAGCCGGAGTCCCTGCTGGAAATGCTCCGCGGCGATTGAGTCGCTATGGGTGATGTTTAACGTCGGCATGCCTTCGAATAACGGCGTCGGGGGAATCTCGAAAACTGTAGCGAACGCGCCAACCTCCGTCTCGAACTGCATCTGCCCGCTTCCCTGCAGGGAGGCTGCATCCAGCACATCCCCAAGCGCCCCCAGGAACGTCCCCTGAAGCTGAACCTGACCAGCAAACGCAAGCGGCCCATCATTGCCTGCATCTGCACCTTGCGGCTCTGCGATAGACGCGGTCATCCTCACATCGGTGTCAAAAAGGAAGACACTGCACTCGTAGTGATCGGTGCGCGAGTAAGCATAGGCCGATTCCTGCCTGTTCATGGCCTGACCCGCTAACTGAACTTTCACGTCCGTAGTGCCTGACCTGAAAGCCAGCGTTTCTTCGCGCTGTTGCTCCTGGAAGGGATTGAAGAAAACATCTAGCGAACAGCTCTCTCCCGGTTGAAGCTGAGCTGGACAGTGACTTACGGGTATGAACGGTGAGCCGTTCGGTATGTTGATGTAGGGCAGCGCTGTCGCGAATTGCTCAGTATTGGTGAGCACTACCGATGCCCTGGCCTGCTCTCCAACCGCAAGCGAACCGAAATCGAGACTGCGCGGCTCGACCCGAAAGGCACCGGCGGGCGGTGGCGGTGGTGTCGGTTCCCCGGGCGCTACCGTTTCGATACAGGGGACGACAAATTCGCCCAATGGCTCCGACGCCAGCTGACCCTGGTCGTTTTTCGCCGTCAGCGCCAGCGTCATCGCATCCCCGAACACAAGTTCAACGGGCATCCCTGAATGTTCAACGGTCAGCTCCGGTAAATAACCCGACAGGTCTGTGATGATCGGCCCGGCCCCCTCGTCCACTCCTGTGACTCTCGACAGGGTCAAAGGGACGCTGAGGCGAGTCCTGATTGCTCCCTGTATGGATAACATCGACAAGCTGGCCGTGCCCTCGAGTGTGTCCGCTCCCACCAACTGCAGTACTGTGCGGGTGTCTTCAGAGAGCGTAAGGACACCGCCAATCGCGATCTGTCCAGACAATCCGTTATCAATGGGGACCAGTTCGTCGAAAGTAAGCTCCACAGAGGCGGCCTGATCACCTACCAGAGGCACCGAGCAGGTGTAGTTCTGCTCACCCGGCGGCGGAAGCACGACCTCCTGCCCGGATTCCAGCGCGACGGCCCACGTACTGAGCATCCAGCAGAGCACAAGCAGAAGTACTTCCATCCCCCATCCGGGGTGACGTGACAAAAGGCGTTCCATGACAATTCCTTGGTTTGTTTTTGTAAGACCTCTACGGGGCCGATACGGCACAACCCTTCGGGTACTCCTCTCTAAGAGGATGCAAAAACGGAAAAGGATTCGCGGGGTTGGAATTTATTTTTGAGGAGGTGAGAGCCGGGCTCGCCTATAAGCCAGTAATTAAACCGGTAGTTTCTCGCACGAAGGTTTAAGGGTTGAAACTGAAGCGGCAGACCAACAGGGCCGTCCGGTTGAATGGCCTTGGTAAGCAGAACTGCTCTGTCTCATGCTCCGCCGTAACTGGCATAGTCAGAGCTTTTGGCTCATTTGCCAACATTTGCTGTTTTCCTGCGGCCAGTAATCCAGAAGACAATGAACCCAGTGCTCCCGACCAGTCCGATGTTCAGCATGAAATGACGAAGGGATACCCACGTTGGATACTCCTGTGGAAGCATGACAGTGTAGGAGCGCGGAAATGAAGGTGGATCTAGCTTCTCGACGCTCTGCCACACAAACGAAAAAGGAAGGCCGTGTGGTACTTTCGCCATCTCAGCTCTACCAGAAACTGTTGTCGGCAAAAACAAGGAGGCCGTGACAAGGATGGCCGAAAAACACGTCCATAAAATAAGTTGCTTGGTCACGCCACCATTTCCCTGCGCTATCTAGTGCCTTGGCATACCAATTACTGGCATCGAGGCGAAGCCGTCGCCGCGCCTGCGTTGTCATGCGTTTGGCTCTGACCAGACGGCATATTCATTGCCATCCGGACCACTGAAATGAAAGCGGCGACCACCCGGGAAAGTAAAAATACCCTTGACGATCTTGCCGCCAGACAACTTTACCTTCTCAAGAGTAGCCTCCAGGTCGGTGCTGAAAAGGACAATCAGCACACTTCCATGGTCTGTCGTGGCCACCTTGTCTGACTTGAAAAAACCACCATCAAGCCCAGCGTTCCCAATCGCCACATACTCGGAGCCGTAGTCAACAAACGACCAGCCAAAGGCATCTCCAAAGAACCTCTTCGTAGCCTCCAGATCCCTGGAAGGTATTTCAACATAATTGATCTTACCGGTTTCTTTCACAGCGTCCTCCGTGATGCAAAAGCTTTGCGCCAACCTAGAGATGGTAACCAAGAAATAATCGAACGGGCGCCCTGCGGGCACTGTTGGCAAACCAGAACCTCTCAAACACAGCCTCGCCAGTTACTGCTCTCGGCGGATTAACGAAGAACCGATTGGTTTACAAGGCCACGGATGACGCTTTGCTTATCGCTGAGCTTCGATTCCACTACTAAATTAACATTTTTATCAACGCCTTGTGCGCTGCAGCGTCTTGTTGGGCCGCAGTTTTTTCGACGACTGTTTCTTGTCGTGTCCACTAATAACACCAGAGGCTGCTAACCCCAGTAGACGGCGGAACGTTGGGCATTCCAGATGGCTTGAAGCCGAGCACACGGACGCGTGCCGAAGACCATCACGCATCGCAGCCAGCTTTCGAATAGAGCTATCGAGTTCCTCTGCCTTGTCCGCCAATAGTTGTCGGTCTATCTGGGGGCGCCCATCAGTCCCCAACATTCGGGCGATTTCGTTCAATGAAAAGCCAGCTGAACGCCCTAGCGCGATCAGCGCCAACCGCTCCAACACATCGGTACTGAAGAGTCGGCGCAGTCCCCGTCTTCCAACAGAGGTGATCAACTCCTTTTCCTCATAGAAGCGCAGCGTCGAGGCCGGGACACCCGAACGTTTTGCGACCTCAGCAATATCCATAGCAACCTCTTGACCTCAAGTCGACTTGAAGTTGTACGCTGACACTATGTACGAATCAAGATAAACACAGGCGAGCAACATGAACTATTTACTCATCACTTTATTCATTGGGATTGGCGCCACTGCGGTGATGGACTTGTGGGGATTCGCCCGCAAACCGTTGCTCGGCATCGCGCGCCCAAACTATGCCCTCGTCGGCCGCTGGATCGGCCATATGGCTCACGGACGTTTCCGCCATACCTCCATCGCGGCGTCTGCGCCGGTGCATGGCGAACATATCATCGGGTGGACAGCTCATTACCTGATAGGTATCGCTTTCGCCGCCTTGCTGATCGGTATCTGTGGACTCGCATGGGTTCGGCACCCAACGATTGGTCCCCCGCTTGCCATCGGCATTGGCTCCGTGGCAGCTCCCTTCCTCTTGATGCAGCCGGGTATGGGCGCTGGCATCGCTGCCTCCCGAACACCACGTCCCGCTTCTGCTCGATTGCAGAGTCTCATTACACATACGGTTTTTGGTCTCGGCATCTATGCAACAGGCCAAGCGATACACCTCATTCACTTGATGTGAGACTCAGCCCTACCAACGTCATTGCTTTACCTAGGCCAACCACACTCAGGAGAGTTAAATGCGAATTCCCGCTCGTTTTGCACCAATCCTTTTTAGTGCTTTTCTATCGGCCATCATGGTCTGCATCGTCTCGGCCTTCGTTCTCGCGATGTCACAGGGGGTGGATTCCGAATTTGCTGCACAGTGGTTCAGAAGCTGTATATCAACATGGCCGGTAGCCTTTCCGACGGTTGCAATAGTGGCACCCTGGGTACGGCGAATGGTCAGCAGAGTAACTGCTTAATCTACGAGTTGATGGATCAGGATCTCCCGCGTAACGGGCCGCTTCGGAATCAGATCGACGGTGGCCTTTGCGCAGCGCAGCAAAGTAAAGGCCCTCCGGTGGGAGCCCGTATAGGCCGAAACGAACTGGAACACTTGGTTAGAGTTATTGAATCCTGACGCGCGAAACATGGGCTGCGAAACCTTCCCTTGCTTCTTGTGTGATGCCGGATAGATCTTTGGCGGGGACTCGCTCAACTGCAATGCCCATCACCTTAGCAACTCTGATTAGGTCATCAGCTTCGTACTCAGAAGCGACGAATAGTTTTTGCGGTCTTGAGCCAGATTGAGCTTCAGCATCGGCCAATAATTTCCGGGACAGGAATTCCGGCAAACCGGGCACCCTTACTTGAACGAGCTCCATGCCAAAAATCATCCCCGTTGCCACTTCCATGATAGCCATCGCGTTGAAATCACCATCGGCCTCGGTCATGACCGGTGCCTCGTTCAACTGGAAAAGCAGCCAGGCTTCGTTGTGAGCAAAATCAGACGGTTCAATCGGCAAGGTACTTCCCTGAATATTGACCTGAATTTTGAAGCTGAGGCGAAGTTTTACGGTAGTTCTTTTAACCGCGAAGTGCAGCCGATTGTCAAATCCTTTGTTGTACGGCATTCTGTCCATGGACAATATTCTGTACAGGATCAGCCTTATGGATGCCATTAGCTACACAGCCGCTAGAACCAATCTGGCAAAAACCATGGAGCAGGTCTGTGAAGACCATTCCCCCGTGATCATCACCCGGAGCAAGTCGCCGTCCGTGGTGATGATCTCCCTGGAGGACTACGAGGCGCTGCAAGAAACCGCATACCTCCTGCGCGCGCCGAAAAACGCCCGGCGTCTGCTGGAAGCCGTTGCCGAGCTGGAGCAAGGCGGTGGCCAAGAAAAGGAACTTCTTGAGTGAAACTCATCTTCTCTGAGCATGCCTGGGAGGACTATCTGTACTGGCAGAAAACCGACAAAAAGCTTGTTAATCGAATCAACAAGCTGATCAAAGAGACCAAGCGCGAACCGTTCGAAGGTGTTGGCAAACCCGAGCCCCTCAAACACAGCCTCGCCGGGTACTGGGCTCGCCGGATCAACGACGAACAGCGAATAGTTTACAAAGTCACGGATGACGCGTTGCTTATCGCCCAGCTCCGGTATCAGTACTGATCTAACAGTGATCAGGCTGTCGCTATCATTTTTGCACCCGCGACAACGAGCACTACCGCCAACAGTTTCTGGATTGTTGGATTACCCAACCGCTTACTTCCGAATTCAGCGCCAACAAAACCCCCGAGCACCGCCGCTACTGCCCAGTATGGCAGCGCCGTAGGCAACGCCGGGGAAGAGGTTATGACCCCTAAAAAGCCTGCAATAGAATTCACTAGTATGAAAGCAGCGGCTATTCCGGATATTACTTTGACGCTAGCCCACCGGAAAAGCAGCAGCAGGGGACTTAAAAATATTCCACCTCCAACACCCGTTAAACCGGAAAGGAAGCCGAGACAGGCACCGGCTACCAATAATATCGAAAGATGGGGACGATGACCCACCAGGTCGGATATTCGGTGCGCTGAATAAAACGACCGCCATGCTGCATAAATAAGAACCACGCCCACCAACGGCTTATAGACATGCCCAGGCAAGGTAAGTGCGCCGCCGAGATAGGCAAAGGGCATAGATGCAAGGGCAAAAGGCCAGAACAAATGCCAGGAGAACGCACCGACTCGAAGATATTTCACTGTCGCTACTGCGGATACCAGTATATTCAAAGCCAATGCTGTAGGTCGCATGACATCAGGAGCAATTCCAAGGAGCGCCATGGCCGCAAGATAACCCGATGCACCACCGTGCCCCACCGACGAATAGAGCAAAGCTGCCATTAGAATGAATACAGTGAGAATGGCGTCTTCGAGATTCATACTACTTCCGCGGTAACAAGCCTAACGAGGCTGTAGGGAAATCCGACTTTGAGCAGGCGCGTCCGACAACAGCCACTGGTTAAAGGGTTAAAGGGTTAAAGGGTTAAAGGGTTAAAGGGTTACATGCTCATGTTCATGCGCATAAGATCAAGCTGTGAATTCCGCATCTTCCTGGAGGGCCTCATGGCCGAACTCTATAATTCAGCCACCCCCAAAAAAGCAACGAACCTCTCAATCAATAGCGATCTGCTACGTAAAACCCGGGAACTGAACATTAATTCGTCTGCCACCCTGGAACGAGCGCTGAAAGAAGAGCTTTCGAAACGCGAAGCCGCACAATGGGTCGAAGATAATCGCGCTGCGATAAAAAGTTACAACGATTTCGTCGAGCAACATGGATGCTTCGGCGACGAATTCAGAGAGTTCTGATGGCACAGTTCGATGTGTACCCCAACCCCAGCAAAGTCAGCAAGGCTCACTACCCTTACCTTGTCGATATTCAAAGCAGCCTTCTGAGCGATTTGGCAACGCGTATTGTTATTCCGTTGGGCAAACGTTCTGCCTTCGGTGGCGAAGCCATGCAAGGGCTCACGCCGGAAATCAGCTTTGCCGATCAGGCGCTATTGCTTTTGACTCCGCAAATTTCCGCCGTGCCTGAAAAACATCTCAAGAGCCCTATTGGCTCCCTCTCACGTTTCAGAGATCAGATTGTCGGAGCTTTGGACTTGGTTGGCTATCAGCGGCATTTGACGCCTTGCTCACACGCCGGTTTGGAGCGGCGGAAAATCGGTCGCTGTGCAGCCGATTGTTAAAGCCTGCCCAGCCAGTACTGCGGACGCCGCCGGTCATGGGCAACAGCCAGAATCTGGAAACCATCAGTCCTCTCTCGGTAAACGATAGACAGGGGAAATCTGTGAAGGGGGGCTCTACGAATGTCTGGTGGCAACTCGACCTGCCAAGCTTTCGGTGACTCGCCAACTAAATTGGCCAGGGCCTCAAATTCCTCTATGAAGGCACCACCCAATCCCGGAACTTTTGATTCGTAATAACCAACTGATTCCAGGAACTCGGCTTCCGCTGCCGGGTGAAAAGAATAGTTCATTTAATCAGTGCTCTAGCCTTTCTCATGACCTCCTCGCCAGACACAGCCTGCACTGTACCATTGTCGATCTCTTCGCCCCTGCGCCGGGCCTCAAGCAACCAATCGGATCTAAGCTCTTCTTCTGAAGGAGACTCCAGACTCAATACCAGTCGCTGGATCAATTGAGCTCGCTCCTCTTTGGGAAGGTGCAGCGCCTCGTCTTCAATTTTCTGGAGATTCATGGGCAAAACCTCTCATTCACGTATCACTTAAGTTTGACACGGATGGGCACCAGGTGCCACGACTTGGCTTTTCAGTTTTAAAGCTTCAAACACCGGCGCAGTTTGCTGCGTCCGCGTGCTTTGACTTGTTACGTGATTCACTGGCTAACATTACTTTAGGGTGATCAGGATCAATTTCTAAAAGCTCCTTGAGCACATATTTTAATGCCTTTCTGCAGTTCTTTACCGATTCTTGAATATCAGTTTCTCTGCGCTCTAAATAGCTGGCCATTTCTTCAGCATTGAAACTCATTTCTCTAGACTTAAGGTGGACTAACGAATTTCGATCTTTATTGAGCCGCTTTAGTGCTTCATAAGCTTGCCCAGATTTAGATATTTCCTTTCCTGTGATCAGCTTTGGTATAACTAGCCATTTAGAAACAAAATCTAGTTTGTCTAGATGATCTTTTGAGTACTTATCTCCAAGGCAAGAAGCGGCATAATCATATATGAATGCTTCAAAATACATAGCTGTAAAAACCACAGCAACAATACATGACTGATCCCTCTCTTCCTCGATAGAGTCAAGCTCTAGGTGCTTAAAGTGGTACTCAGTAGGAGGATCTTCTGGATTTTCACACTCAGAGAGAAATGAATGCATCTCCGCTCTCATTTTCTTGAACTTTGGATCAAGTGTTTCAAAGGTATCGAGATTTCTTTCAGTGATCCACCTGAATCTGTCATCTCCGCCTAAGCGAGAATATTGTTCAAATCTATCCATGTTTTCTCACGTAACGCCGGAACTCACGGGCCAGTTTGTAGCCGCGGAGCGGCGGAGAAGTCCATGATCCCGTGCGGTGACTTGTTAGGCTCCAATACTCTGCTCATCATCCTTAGGAAGAAGTTTGAGTATGGATGGCGGAACTGGACGGCAACCACAAGCCTCAGTATGAGCCAAGTGCCATGCAATACGCTGCTGAAGCGTTGCATTCTTCGGCATACGATTTTGCTCGTGCCAGGACTTATTCGTTTTGCCCATCATAAGCCTCCACCGCAGCAGGGATTGCACCAATGACAACTGCACCAACTGCAGGCAAGCCAACAAGAACAGCACTCATTACTTCCTGTCTCGTTGCACCATGTGACTTTGCTGAAAGCACATGAAATGGAATGCCTGAGTTATTGCCTGTAGCTGCGAGAATAGCGATGTATGCTAACTCTTCGGTCTTTTTGTCGAGTGCGCTGGCGGCATCAAGTGATTTAGCGACTTGCATCCACGCCTCCGCATGAGTCGGGGCTTCTTGTATGAATAAGGCAAAAGCTTTTGAAACGGTCATAGATACTTCCTTTGGGCCTAACGCCCGGCTCACGCGCCGGTTTGGAGCCGCGTAGCGGCGGAAAATCGGTCGCTGTGCAGCCGATTGTTATGTTTTCCCTGAAGTGCTAGATTGTGTATAGAAACTGGAAACCATACACATAGGTGCACCATGAGAACGAACATTGTCATTGACGATCAGTTGATGGCCGAAGCCCTCAAAGCCTCCGGCTACGAAACCAAAAAAGAAGCCGTTGAGCAAGGCCTGAAACTTCTGGTCCAACTGAGCAAGCAGCAAGAGATTCGAAAGTTGCGGGGCAAAATCAAGTGGGAAGGCGACCTGGATGAAATGCGGAGCGCCCGATGATACTGGTGGATACCAGCGTCTGGATCGACTATTTCAACGGAGCCACTAACCCACATACTGATCTGTTGGATGCCTCGATAGCCCAAGGGTCTGTCGCTATAGGCGACCTCATATTTTTGGAAATTCTGCAAGGCATCCGCAACGACAAACAATATCGCCAGACCAAACAAAGCCTGCTGGCGCTTGAGCAGTATGAGATGTTTGGCAAAGACATGGCAGCCAAATGCGCCGACAACTACCGAGCGCTTCGAAAAAGGGGCATCACGATCAGAAAAACTGCTGATGTGATCATCGCAACCTTCTGCATAGAGATGGAGCTACCTTTACTGTTTTTGGATCGCGACTTTGTTCCTTTTGTTGAGCTCCTTGGGCTCGAGCCTGCTCTGAAAGAAACATAACGCTTTTGTTCAGCGGTGCCCTTGTAGCGCAGCGAAAAGGGCATCCGGTGGAGGGCCGTGATGAGCAGTGCCAACCAACCCGAACCAACCCGAACCAACCCGCGAACCAACCCGGACACCTAACTCCAACCAAACTGTAGCTCTTGACGTCTGGCTCGAATACTGTTTTTATATACAGCTAGTTGCAGATGGAGCTGCGTCGTGCCCAAACCCCGCAAAACCCAGGTGGCCCTCAGTGCCACGCCCTACTATCACTGCGTTTCCCGTTGTGTCCGCCGAGCCTTCCTCTGTGGCCGCGATCCCTTGAGCGGTCGGGACTTTTCACATCGCCGTGGCTGGATTGAAGCGCGCATCCTCAAACTTACCGACAGCTTTGCTATCGACGTCTGTGCCTATGCGGTGATGAGCAATCATGTACACGTAGTTTTACATGTGGACCAGGCACTGGCCGAGAGTTGGTCGCTGGACCAGGTGATCGACCACTGGCACGGGCTTTTCACTGGCTCGTTTTTGAGCCAGCGCTACTGTCGGGGCGACGCGATGGGACGGGCAGAGCTCAGCGCGCTGCATCAACAGGTGGAGGTTTGGCGCGGCCGACTGCAGGACATCAGCTGGTACATGCGCTGCCTGAACGAAGTCATCGCCCGCCAGGCCAACCAGGAGGACAACTGCACCGGCAGATTCTGGGAAGGTCGCTTCAAATGCCAGGCACTGCTGGACGAGAAGGCGCTGGCGGCCTGCTTGGCCTATGTTGACTTGAATCCGGTAAGGGCCGGCATGGCAGACACCCCAGAGGCCAGCGAATTCACCTCCATTCGCCAGCGCATTCTACAGCGCAACACAGCGACGGGAAGCCAACCGGTTCAATTGCTGCCCTTCGCAGGGAACCCACGGGAAGAGATGCCCAAAGGCCTGCCGTTCCGGTTGGACGACTATCTGGAACTTGTCGACTGGACGGGAAGACAAGTTCGGGACGATAAGCGCGGTGCGGTTGCTCAGGACCTGCCGCCGATCCTGGAACGGCTGGCAATCGAACCGAAACACTGGCTCTCGATGAGCCTGCACTTTGAAAGCCGCTTCAAGGGGCTGGTGGGCACCGCCTATGCCGTAAAGGCCGCCTGCCGGCAACTGGGTTACCGACGCAATAGTGGCGTCTCGCGGTGTAAAGCGCTCTTCGGCTAGACGCTCAGCTCCTTCAAGTAAAAAACCGGCACTGCCCGGCCTTTCCTGTCACTACCATCCCGCCAAATCCCGCTCAAATATACTGATTCCGCCATCTGTACCCTGCCCTAGTGCTAAGACGGCGCCAAATAGCCGATCTGAGCCAGGCTAACGCGCTGCGAATTGGCAGAGAGCACTATTTTTAAGTTTTACAGGGTTGGGTGTCCTGTTTAGTTTCCCGCTGTTTAGTTCGCGAATTGGCAGAGAGCAATATTGTTGAGTTTTTTTGGGTTGGGTGTCCTATTTAGTTGTCTAGGATTGGGTGTCCTGTTTAGTTGTGTTGTTGAGTTTTTTTGGGTTGGGTGTCCTATTTAGTTGGAGTCAGGCCTTCGCGTTGGCTTTTCCGCCTAATCTCGGACTCAGCCGATTATCTTTCGCGTCCGGGCCTCACCAGTGCCCGGCGAGCCCCTTCCAGGGACCTCTTTCCGCCCTCTTTACGCCGCCAACTGTCCGTAGTTCGCCAACTTCTCGATGTTGTGTACCAGGCAGTATAGTTGCCATTGGCCTTGCACCTTCTGCTTGCCTCGCAAACTGAAGCGGTTCAGTCCCTTGTTCGTACCGATGTTGCCGAACACAGGTTCTACCACTGACATGCGGTGGCTATAGATCCCCTTGCCTTGCTGGCTATCGACGCGGAGTTTCATCCAATCGGTGTACGTAGGCCCGCGTTTCAACTCCATCGTATAGGAGACCTGCCGGCCCTTGCCTTTGCGGTGATCTGCAGACTCCGGATTCTGCATGCACTGCTGTTTCTTTGGGCAATGCCGGCACTGGAGTAAACGCCCGTGGAAGTGAGCACGAGCCTGGCCGTTCTGGTCGGTCCTGGTGCCCTCATAGCGCAAGGCTTCTCCCGCTGGGCAGATGCAGGTCATGGTCACCGGGTCGAACTGGAACTCACTGGCCGGGATTACACTTTTCCAGTCTGATGGGACGGGACTTTGGTGGCGCTTCCCGTACTTGTCTTTCTGCTGTGCGAACTTCGGGTCTCGGCTGCGGAACCGGTTGTCTGGCACATAACCGTTGATCTGCCGTTGATGCAGATACTGCATGTTCGCTTCATTGGCAAAGCCGGTGTCGGCGGTGACGACAGCGCCTTGTTGGTAAATATTCCTGGCGATGCCCAGCTTCTTATAGCGCGCTTCGACCTTCTCTAGAACGGGCTGCAGTGTGTGGTGTTCCTGGCCTTCGCCAAAGGCTTGAGCATCGATGATGATCTGATGTTTCTTGTCCACCGTGGCGACGCCGTTATAGCCCTGGATGGTGCCTTTGCTGGTCGTCATCTTGGCGCTTTCATTATCGGTGAGGTTGCTCTTCACTTCCTTGCTCCGCTTCCCCCGGCCCATCCTTGGGCGGTTCGTCTTTAGGAAGCGATCTACTTTTTTCAGGGATTCATCCAGCGAGAGGAGCGTCTTCGCCCGGCGAATGGCCCGGTCCAGTTCGGCTTCGGTCTCTGCCTCGTCACGTCTATTGTGTTCGATCAGATGATGGCGGATCAGCCGTCGCAACTTCTCCCGCTTCTCGCCTAGCTCCTTGAACGTGCCAGACCATTCCTTGGCGGCGTTGGAAGACATTTTGCAGCCGTCGATGGCAAAGAGCTCGTTGCCCAGCAAGCCTTGCTCATGGCACACCAACAGCACCTGTTCGAACAGTTCTTCGATCTCGCCGGAGTGACTACTGACGAACTTCGCCAGCGTGGTGAAGTGAGGCACCGTATCGCAGGAAAGCGCTTTGAAGATGATGTTGGTCTCACAGCACCACTGCATTTCACGGCTGGAAGTGATGCCTTTGGAGTAGGCGAACAGGATGATCTTCAGCAGTATCGCCGGGTCATAAGCCAGTCGTCCCGTGTCGTCATTGCGATACTTGGGGTGGAAAACCGACAGGTCCAGCTTGTGCTCGATCAAGTAATGCACGGCGTGTTCAAAGGTGCCGGGCTGAAGCTGGTCCTGGTAGTTGATCACGACCATGGCGTCCTGGTCGTAGTTGTAGTGCTTGAAGCGGGGCATGGGAGACGGGTCCTTGTCGGGGCCTCAGATAACTCGATGCTAACAGAGCCCGACTGGCAGTTTTGGGACTTTTTCTACAGCCTCAACGTCCGCAATAAACGGCGCCCTGACAAGGGCGTCCGGTGGAGGCCGAAGGCCGGAACGAATTTGATTGCCTTGTTACAGGGCATCGGTCGCTTCCTGAATTTGGCGCCTACGCAGAGCTTCGTAGTCTCCGAAAACCTTATGGAAACGCTCCTTTGCTACGAAGGGAAACTGGAGATGGTAGTGACGGGTAAAGCCCTTTACGTGACGAGTATCTGTTCCGTAGATCGGGTTCTCGTCACACCACTCATTGTTTAGGCCACGCACCGTAGCTCTGTAGACGCTAATAGTTTGATCTTTGATATCCACGATGTAGGTGGCAAACGCACCTTCGATCAAGAGATACCCTTTGCACGACGACTGCTCAACAAACTTTGAGTGGTCGGTTTGCCCGATCATAACCGGGACATCCCTAAACGTCTCAATTTCACCGAAGTTCGTTCTGATCGTCATGCCATAGGCATCACAACCCATCCGGAACTCTCCGAGTGGGTTTAGTTCAATATTCTCGACTACCGCTTCCCTTCTCATGATGTGCTAGGCAAGTCCCTGTAACGCCCGCAGCACGCGCGGCTTTGTAGTGGAGGCGCAGCCGGAACGAAAAAGCCGTCGCTGTGCCTGCGATTGTTAGCCATTTTACACCCACTGATTCTCATAGATTGTTCTTCGTAGAGCCCTAGCCGCGAACAAGGCCATTTCTTCTAGCTCTCTCTCGGCCTCCTCCGGCGTGTCGATAAGCCCCTGATCATCCCAGGGGTCATTCACATGGACCCACTTATTCCGATATTTTCGAAGTATGTGCAGGTCAGAGCGAAGATCGTCTGCTATGGGAGCATCATTGATAAGTTCAAAAAGCGTGCTCCGCTCTTTCTTGACGTACTCCGAACGCAGATAAGTTTCGATCCCGGAAACAGCTGTCAGTATTGATGCCAGATTTGCACCATGCACAAAGGCCGAATCAGATTCGCGGACAATGAAAGAGCACCATTCCGAGAGAATGACCCCGCCTTTCAAAAGCTCCTCATCAAGAGACAAAATGTGGTTCCAACGCTCGGCTTCATTCATATGGCTAACGCTAGCGGTAACCGGCACCGGAGCGAAGCGCAGGGAACCATAGCCCGCAAGGGATATGGTGTCCGGTTGACCGCCTGGTTAAGGGCCGTTTACCCGTGGTTTTGTATTGGCACTCAATACCGAATGCCTACTCCCGATACCTTGCAGTAACTTGACCCATAGCGCCAGGAACCAGGGCACCGAATGGGCGGGTTTTGACCGAGGTTAAACCGGATGGCCCCGCGACCTTTGCACCGAATGACCAGCCAATGCCGATGGCAGACCAAGGGGTGTGTTTCTGCCGAGGCCAAGCACCGGAACCGGTCCCAAACACCGTACCCAAGAACACGACAGCCAGGCCTTTAACGCCAACAACACGCGCGGTTACGGAATGGAGGCGCAGCCGCAATGCAGTAACCGTCGCCGTGATTGTACTGGTTATGCATTTTCCAGTTTATCCCCCAGTTCCTTCGCAAACTTCCAATGGTCCCCTGTGTCAAAAGCAGCAATCCAAGCGGCTTCTACAGTGTAAGGAAGTTTGCCCTCGCTTGATTGATAGAAAATAACTTTCACCTTCGCGAGTTTTATTGATATATCGCCAGCTATGAATCCTCGAGAATACTCCGACAAACCACCACGATCCTTCTTTTTCTCAAAGCCCAAAGAGGACATTACCTTTTCTATGTGATCGTCAGACTCAGGCACTGGTACTTTGTTCCGATATTTTGGAAAGAGTGAGAATTTTGGTCTTTTTGATCCAAGTTCCCTGTGGGGCATCACTTTATAAAGGACGGTTAGTGCCGCTACGATAACAATTGTGACTATCGCGATAACTACATATTTCATACTTTTGATATCCAATTTTTTGCATAACGCTGAGCTTAGCGGCGCCCTTGCAATGGAGGCGAAGCCGCAATGAAAAGGGCGTCCGGCGGCCATCGGCCGCGTACTACAGCGACTGGTTATGTGTTGAGCGCCTTGGCACAATATTCCGAGGCATTTTTATAGTCCGGATCGGTGTAGAGGATCGTGTCTTTGCCTGCAGCATAGGGCGCATGGACTGTAATGGATTCAGAATTCTGCTCTTTCAGTATGAGCTTGGTGCCGTCCTGAATCTGGATGGTGCCCTCTGAAAATTTCACTTTCTGGAGAACGTCAGCGGTGCCATAGGAGTAGCAGAATGAACCATGTCCGTCGGACTGCCATTTCATGCTGACAAGGTAAGGACCCATATTTCCTGTCCATGAACCCACAAGACCATCTGGCACTGGCTCAGGAGTGATGGCCACAAAGTTATTGTTCATCATGTCACTCATGGGTGACTGGCACCCCGCGAGAGCGATTACAAAACCAGCAACCAGGCTGTGCTTCAAAACTTTCATAAAACTCCCTTTTTCTCAGGCCCAGGACACATAACGTAGAGCTTTGCGGCAATTTTGTAGCCGCGAAGCGGCGGAGAAATTGTCCGACAAGAGCGAATTGTTAAAAGCTGGCTACTTCTGCCAGCCATTGAGGGCCAGTAGCCGGAGAAGAAGATTCTCGCCGATTTCCGCAAGTTGGTCTTTTGACAACGACAAATCTTCCAGGTCGCTAGAAGGATAGACATTGGATGTATACAGGACCGTCTTGCCCCAGGTTGTTGGATCCCCGGCTGCATCAGTCTCAATATCATCGAACGTGATCCTCGTCACGTCACCATCTCTCTCAATGTATGCGGCCAATCCTTTCATGCACTGGAATCCCTCGAGGCTTTTAACAGTGATTAGATAGCGCGCTTTATTATTGCGCAAACGCGACCGCTTCGTTATTACAACCGAAACAGCCAGCAAGGACTCAAATAGTCCTTTTGGATCAAGCCCTTATATCGCAACGACACTACCAGGACGTATTCGCGCGACCTCCATCATCCACGCCCTCAATCATACTGCATAAGATCCCAACGCTTCTCGGCCTCGCAAACACTCACCCCACCCCGGCCTCTTTCCGCCCCGTAAACCGCTGCCGCAACTGCAGCACAACGATCGTCAGCGCGGGCAAAAAGGTAACTGTGACTATCGCCGCGCCGAGGAGTCCGAATAAGACAATAGCGCCAACCCCCCGATAGAGTTCAGTCCCCTCCCCCGGCAAAAACACCAGCGGCGAGAGGCCGCACAGCGTGGTCAGGGTGGTCATGGCGATCGGCCGCAGGCGGGTCTGTACGGCGGCGACCACGGCGTCGACCACAGACGCACCTTTCTGTTGCAGGTTCTGGCGGGCCTGGTCCACCACCAGGATCGGATTGTTGACGACAGTACCCATGAGGATCAGAAAGCCGAGCATGGTGATCATGTCGAAGGGTTGCCGCAACGGCTGCAGGCCGATCAGGGGCAGCAGCCCGCCGACGACGTTCATCAGGGCCAAACCTACGATACCGCCGGCGACTCCAAGAGGGATGGCGGTCATGATGAGCAGGGGGAAGCCCCAGTGCGCAAAGATAGCCACGAGCATCAGGTAGACGATAGCGATGGCGATTAGGAAGTTGCCGGTCAGGGCCTCCTGGGTGGCATTAAGCTGATCGCTGGCGCCGGAGATATCCACGTTCACCGAAGAAGGCAGCTCGCCGCTTGCGCGCATGGCTTCCAGCAGTTCGGTGCGGACCCGCTCTACTCCCGCCTCCAGCGCAACATCCGCGGGCGGGATGATGTTGAGGGTCACGGTGCGCCGGCCGTCCACGCGTCTTACCGTGCTGGTATCCACGGTTTCCTCGATCTCGGCCAGGCTCGACAGGGGCAGGGCCTGGCCGCTTGAGGTATAGATCTGCACATCGGCCAGTTGGTCCAGTTGGGGATCACGGCCCTGGTTGCCGTAGACGTAGATGTCGATCTTCTCGTCATCGAGGAAGAAGTCATCGACATACGCCCCTTCGGTCAACGCGGAGACGGTGAAGCCGATGGCGTCCGCGCCCAGCCCGAGTTCCGCCGCGCGGTCCCAGTCCGGACGGATCTGGATCAGGGGCTGGGCGAGGGTCAGCGTGGATGGCTGGCTCTGGATTCTGGGGTTGTCGAAGATCTCCTCAGCCCGACGGTAGGCCGCGTTGGCGGCGTCGTAGACCGGCGCCAGCTCCGCGCCTGATATGTCCAGATTAATACTGCGGGTACCGCCGTCGTTACTGGAAATGATGGAGCCCTTGGTGGCGAATGCCCGCATGCCGGGGAACTGCCGGTAGAAGCGGGTTATCTCATCCATCAACGGTTCGATGTGGCGGGGGTTGAGGGTTTCCGCGATGATTCTCACCCGCGTGGGGCTGACCTGCATGTTCAGGTAAGCCATCGGCGGTACCCGGGTTTCGCCGGCGGCGTACGCCTCGCCGTCTGCATTCACATGGGGCAGAAAGTGGTCTTCGACCTGTTGGGCGATGCCGCGCATCTCACTGAGGTTATAACCAGGAGGGGCGGTCATGGCGGCGAAGGTCTTGGGCTCTTCGCCTTCCGGCAGGTACTCGGCCGGCGGCGTCAGCACCAGAATCACCCAGAGGCTCGCCGCGAACGTTGCCCCGACCACCACCAGGCGGCGCAGGTGAGTGGCAACGAGCCACGCCACTGCAGACATTACTGCTGAGTTCCAGCCGCCACCGGTTTCGTTGCCGTACTGGTCGATATCCACTTTGGCGCGACCGAATTCAAGTCGGGCGCACAGGGTCGGGATCACGGTTATCGCGACCAGCATGGAGGCCATGATGGCGGCGGAGATCGCTATCGCGACGTCCGAGTAGAGCTGCCCCGCTTCTTCCTTGATAAACAGGATCGGCAGGAAGACCAGAATGGTGGTGGCTGTCGACGCCAGTACCGCAGGCCAGACCTCCGTGACACCTTTGAGCGCAGACTCAAGCCGGTCCAGCCCGAGGCGCCGGTGCCGCTCAATGTTTTCCAACACCACGATGCTGTTGTCGACGGTCATGCCGATGGCGAAGGCGATGCCCGCCAGGGAGATGACGTTAACGGTGCGCCCTGCCAGTAACAGGCCGATGAATGCGGCTATGGCACAAAGGGGAATGCCGACAACGCCGGCAAAGGTCGCCTTTGCGGAGCGCAGGAACAGATACATCACCAGGGTGGCGAAAATGGCGCCGATACCCAGGTTGGTCCATACGTTGGCCACCGAGGCCTCAACATAGCGGGCATCGTCCGACGTCAGCTCAAGGCGCATACCGGCCGGCTCCAGCACGTCGCGGTTGATCGTCTCAACCGTGTCGAGCATGGCGTGCTTGATATTGATGACGTTGGAGCCGCTCTCCCGGCGCACCTGCAGGCCAATGCCCCGTTGGCCATTGATGATCGACACTTCCCGGAGCCGGGACCGACCCTGCATAACCTCGGCAACCTCGCCCAGGCGGATCACGCTGTCGCCCCGGCGCACGATCACCAGATCTTCCAGCGCCTGCACATCATCAAAACGGCCCACGGTACGCAGCAGGTACCGGCGCTTGCCGGCATCGATCTCGCCACCGGAGATATCCTGATTGCGCGCAGTGATCGCATCCCGCACATCGGTCAGGCCCAGCCCTCGCTGGGCCAGGGCAGCCTCATCAACTGCGACCTGAATCTGCCGGTCGGCACCGCCACCCACGGTGACTTCAGACACGCCCGGAACGCTTTCCATCAGCGGCCGGACGCGGTCTTCGATAAAGTTCTGCATCAGCTCGATATCCAGCTCCCGGGGGTTGCCCTCCAGGGTGGAAATGCGGAAATACATGAAGGCATTCGACGAGAACGACGCCGCTACTATGCGCGGTTCGTCGACATTGTTGGGGTAATCCGATACCTGGCTCAGGGCATTGTTGATCTGGATGAGGGTTTCGGTGATATCCACCCCGAACGGGAACTCCAGCTCGATCTCCGATGACCCGCTGGACGCGGTTGAGGTCATTCGGCTGAGGTTGGGCACATTGCGCAGGAAGCGCTCCTGCTCAATCAGAATCTCCTTCTCGATATCCTGGGGCGTGGCGCCTGCCCACTGGGTTTCAACGGTGACGGTGCGCACCTCAACGTCAGGAATCATCTGTACGGGAATCCGCAGGGCCGCCGCTGCCCCCAGAATGGCGATGATCAGCGAGATAACCGCAACCAGTGTGCCGTGACGTATCACCCCGGCAAACATCAGCTTTCCCCGCCGATGTCACCGGCCAGGGTCACCTCAACGCCTTCGCTGAGCGATTCATTGCCTCGGGTCACAACCCGCTCGTTGCCCTCAAGCCCATCGGTAACCTCAATGCGGCCCTCGAACGCGGCGCCGAGTTCGATGCGCTTCTCGGTGACGGTGAACACGCCGGATTCGTCCGTTGGCTCCGCCAGCCAGACGGTAACCCGCCCCTCCGGATAGCGGTTGACCGCATCTCTCGGCACCGTCAGCCCCTGCTCGCCCGTGGTCATACGCAGGGTCGCCTGCACGGCCATGCCGGGCAGCACGGCCATGTCGGGCGGCGGCAGCGCACGCAGGAGAAAGGTTCGGGCCGCGGAATCGGTCACCGGCACCAACGTATTGATGGTCGCCTCCAGACGCTCGCCCTGGTGTTTCACCCTCAGTGTTGAGCGGTCGTCGATGCGCGGGTAATGGTCCTGGGGTACCTCGAAATCCAGCCTCAGATTACGAGTGTCCACCAGGCGCAATAGTTCATCGCCTGGGGTGACCCATTCGCCCAGGTCGCTCAAACGCTGGCTGACCACACCGTCGAACGGGGCTTCAATCCGATGCCGCTGGAGAATCACTTCCTGTCGACGGCGCTCTGCCTCCAGTCGCTCAAGGGTCGCTTCTGCGGACGCAGCTGCGCTTTCCCGGGTGCTGACCTCGGTTGCGGCTATGTTGCGCCCCGCCCCAACTGAACGCGCCTCAGACACCCGCCGGCGAGCCTCTTCCAGGGCGACCCGGCTTTCTTCCACCGCCGCTTCCGCTTGCTCCAGCTCCAGCGCTGCCTGCTCGTCGTCCAGCCGCATCAACAGATCGCCAGCGACAACATAGCTGCCGGGCTCCACAGAAACCTGGTCCAGCAAACCCGCCACCGCGGTGGATAATCCGGAGGATCGCATGGGATTCGCCGTTCCGTTGAGCAGAACTTCGGAAATGATGTCTGTCTTACTGACCTGCTCCACACGCACGTCCGGTCGATCCTGGGCCAGCGCGCCCATGCTCCAGCCGAACAGCAGCACTACCGGGAGCAGAAGTCTCCCTTTCGATGACTGACTCAAAACCCTCTCCCCTGCATAAATCCCCAGGCAACTGGCCTGTAAAGGCGCCCAGACTGTGTAGTGACCGATACTAAGGGAATACCCAGCTGATGAGTACCGAAGAGAGCGGTAGTGATTGAACAGAGTCCGGCGTTTACTGCGGCTCGGCAAGTGACCGCGACAACAGGCATGCGAGCTCGTTCACCACACGAGAGCCGTAATCGGGTGAACTCAGCAGTCGCGCAAACTGTAGGGTCCGGGTTAATCTGAGAGAACCTGAGGTTGATTCTTAACAGCCCGCCAGAGCATGGAGAGCCACCGATGAGTACGCAGCGTTCCGATTCACCCCGACCTATTGCCAATCGACCTATTCCCCAAGAAGCGTTCGACTGGTACGACGCCTATGCCCACGGGCTCATGGATCGCCGCGATTTCATGGCAAAGCTGGGCTCGCTGGCCGCACTGGGCTTCAGTCTGACGGTGCTGACCTCCACGCTCATGCCCAACTATGCCGAAGCCGGGCAGGTCTCATTCAATGATCCCAAGATCAAAGCCAGCTACGAGCTGTTCCCGTCGCCCATGGGTCACGGCGAGGGACGTGGTTATCTGGTGGTGCCGAGCGAGCTGAGCGGCAAGGCGCCGGTCGTGCTCGTGGCCCATGAGAACCGCGGGCTTAACCCCTATATCGAGGATGTCGCCCGTCGCCTGGCAATGGAAGGTTTCATTGCCTTCGCACCGGACGCCCTATACCCGGCCGGCGGTTATCCCGGCAATGACGACAAAGGGCGGGAAATGCAGAGCAACCTGGATCGCGGGAAGATAGAGGAAGACTTTATCGCGGCGGCCCGCTTCCTGAAAAACCATGAGCAGAGCAATGGCAAACTGGGGGCGGTCGGCTTCTGCTTTGGCGGCTACATTGTCAACCTGCTGGCGGCGACGCTCGGCGACGAACTGGACGCGGGCGTGGTGTTTTACGGCACACCCGCTGCGGAGGAGTTACGGAGCAATATCAGCGCTCCCCTCTTGCTGCAATTCGCCGGCATTGATGACCGTGTGAATGAGACCTGGGCAGACTACGAAGCGGACCTCAAAGCCAACGATGTGGACTACACCGCGCACTTCTATGACGGTGTGAACCATGGTTTCCATAATGATTCGACGGGGCGGTATTCGGAAAAAGAGGCTGAACTGGCCTGGTCGCGGACGCTGGCGTTCTTTGAACGCCACCTCAGCTGATCCGCGCGCCGGATAAGACAGAATCCCTTCCCCTCGTCCCTTTACCCGGGTCCACCCGGGCAGCTGCGCGCCGGACTTCGGGCTAGGGATTCGCCTTGTTCGTAATGACCTCACGATCTTCAACCACCCACTGCATCATCAGGTAGGCAAGACTTACTGCAAGCATGATAGACGCGATGCCCCAGAGATAGGCTGGCGACACTTTTTCCAAATCCAGCACAATCACTTTTCGGGCGATTGCCATGAGGGCCGTGGCTATTACAATCTTCACGTGGATCACGTTATCGCGTAGATAGACGGTGATATTGATGAAGATCTCGATGGCGATCAATACCGCCATGAATGCGCCGAACGTGGCCAGCATGTCCGAAATTGTCAGTATGTAGACCGGGGGCGAGACTAGCCGCTCGTACAGAATCCAGCCCACATCGACCACGCCCATGATGATGACAAACACCATGAGCAGAGCCAGGGCACGCACTGCCCAGCGGATTATCCCGTGGAGTCCGCCGAGCAGCTTGGTATCAAAACTTTCTCGCATCTTTTGGTGTTCCGGGGCGTGAGCTAGAACGGTTTTGACCCAGGCTAAGCCGCATTCACTGCGGGCGCTCTTCTGAGTTGCTCCATCTCTCGCCGGCCCCCGGCCATGTTTTCACGGCGCTGTTCCATAACCTCAAACACGTGATAGGCCTCCGCGCCAAACGGGTCCAGCGCAGTTCCGCGGTAGCAATAGTGCTCAGGCACTGGCTCGCCGGAAAGGGCAACGCGGAAGTTGTACTGCTGACTGGCCACATCTGCCCGAAGAGGTTCTTCGACCCAGAGGAAAACCGCTTTCTCGGTAACCAGATATTCCGCCCGGACAATGCGGAAACCGTCGCGCAAACGCAGATTATTGAGACCCTGGTAAGCTTCCAAACGGTACTTGTGAATGGTTTTCATCGTCTGACTCCTCGGTTGCAAGTGTCTGGAGCTATCTTTGCAGATCCAAATGCTCGCAAAAAACAGGTAATAGCGTCAGCTCTATCCTGTTTTTACGATGTTAATCGGCGCGACTCCCGCAGATGGCGCCTACGGCGGGGTTTCCTGAACGCCGTTTGCCGGTGATTGCGAAAAGCGATTCCGTTATGGACTGAATGCGCCCGACCTCTTCCACCTGATACTGGCGACACACTTCGTCGCCAATGAGAGTGGGCGCCGCAAATGCCCCCGCGCCGTGGCTAGCGAACACTTTGATCAAGGCGCTGTCATCGACCTCGGCCCGGATGCGCGGCCTCACGCCCTGTTCCGCCAGCCACTGCATCAGGCGATGCAGATAGGGCGACTCCAGGACATTGGCGAGAAACGGCTGATTGTCGAGACTGCCGGGAAAACCCGGACGCAGCTGTCCGGCCAGTGCCGGCGCGGCAAATATGCTGATGGTGGAGGTGACCAGTTCAAAACTGTGGGCTGCAAAATCTTTATCCGGTTTTGGCAGCTGATCTGTAAGCACCAGATCCAGCCGGTAGCGCTTCAGGTCATGCATCAGATGCTCAAGGCTACCGGTGCTGCACCGCAGAACGATCTGTCGATCCAGTTCCATGGCCGGTTCAATGAGGCGATAGGCGATCAGCTTGTGAATAGAGGCGACGATACCCACCGCCAGATGTACGGGTCGCTCGGAGGCGTTACTGTTCAACACCTGCTTGAGCTCTTCCGCCACGCCAAACATTTCATTCGTATAGCTGAATACCGTCCGGCCCAAGTCCGTCAGCACCAGGTTACGGCCCTTGCGCTGGAATAACAGACCGCCCACGGCTTCTTCCAGCGAAGCCAATTGCCCGCTCAGCGTCTGCGGCGCAAGGTCGAGGGACTCACTCGCCCGTGCTATCGAGCCTTCCCGGGCAATGACCCAGAAGTAGTGCAGGTGTTTGTAGTTGAGGTGCTTCAAAGGTGATGGTCTCCCGCCGTTTAGCCTTTTTCGCAGCAGAGACCAGTTTACGCGTGTGGTTGACAAAGAGAGAGTGGCAAAGAGAGAGCGGCAAAGAGACAGCGGCAAAGAGAGAGCGCTTCAGCAGCTTACCGTGCAGGTCTCACGCCCTCAGGCGCGGGCTTCGAATGCGCCGTTCGTCGACCGCAGGCCGGCCATAAAATCGTTCATGCTCTGGTAGGCCGAAGCGGCTCGTTTTGCATCACCGCTCTCCTGCGTTTCGCGAGCGTCCCCTGACTCTCCGCTGTTGCCTTCTTTAGTGGGCTTGGCTGCGCCCGCCTCGCCACCGGGCTCCCGCTCCTCCGCAGCCAGCTCGGCCTGGGCCTGCACCTTTGTCTGGGTTGCTGCGGCAACAACCTGGAGATCCTGCGGCGAAGGCTGTGCCGGGGCCATGGCCGCAGCCTTGACGATATCCATTTTCTGTATGGTGGCTTCGGGATTCTCGGCCGGCGAGATATCGATGGGGACTTCACCGCCCACCGCATAAGCTACACCGTCGGGCCCGCGCTGATAGGTGTAACTGACAGCACCGGCAAGACTCCCACCCACAGCTTTATGAGCGGCCTCGTGCTGGCGAACCTCACGATCGCGCGCCTTCATGTCCCGGATAACGGCGACCTGCTCTTCGGCGAGGCGCTCTTCCGCCGCTTGCTGACCTTCAGGTTGCTCGGCTGGTTTTGACGCCTCATCTGGCGATTCGGCTGCTGTTTTGCCCGAAGCCGGAACGGCTTTATCGCCGGCTTTGTCTGAAGCTCTGCCAGAAGCTTCATGGGCGCTGCTGTCAGCGCCGTAATCACTGCCATTCACCAGCGCGCCGCGATTGGCCGGCGCCTGACCGGAAGTCGGCCCCGACGGCAGGCTGTACTGATGAAGATGTGATGAAGAGCCGATTTGCATGTCTCACCCGCGCATAAAACCAACGAAACCCGTCGACTCGTGCGCGGCGATAGTGCGCCGTCGAGCCTACCTCGACCGGGTCTTCCGTGTATCTATCAGCTTAGTCTATTGCTGCGGTACGGTTGTCAAATCGCTGTAAAAGCTGATGGGCAGATGAAAACGCAGAGACTGCCACCGCGCTTCGGAGGGTGCAGCAAAAGGGAATGACCGTATGGCCCCGGGAAGACGCCGGGTCTCAACCAGATGTCCTTGGACAACGCCATGCCAGGTCGAGCAATATAGGCCCTACCATTGGCATAGGGGAACAAACCATGAGCGAAGTGGACAATGAAAGAAGACGATGAAGACGCCCAGGTCAACCCCGGGACCGCCAAAGCCCCGCCCATCATTAAAGCAGGGTGTGGCATTCGTTTTGATCCGGACCAGCTAGCTGAAGACACCGGCTTTGATTTCTCTGGCGCCGCCAAGCTGAAAAAGCTTCTGGCGCAGAAAGCGAAGAAGGACGACACGCCGCAAGACTGAAACAGGTTCTTACCGGCGACGGCGTCCCATTCAAACGAGTGAAGCGCGTGCTCAGGAGCGGAGTAAAGCCGAGCCCCGACGCTGGCCACAAAGGCCAGGCCGGGTGCCTCAAGGGCGACGTGCACTCGATAGCGAACAGGCTATTTAGCGGTAACTGTGGTCATCACCAGCTCACCATCCTTGCGAATCGGGCCGTCTTCCTTGGCACCGAGGGTGTATTCGAAAACGCCGGTCTTCATTCCGCCGTCTTCGCTATGCACCATAAGCATCAGCATGTCCCCGCTGGCGACTTCTTCAGTGAGAATCGCCGGCACGTCCATGTTCTTGCCCTTTTTAAGCGGCGCGTAGCCAACCACCGGACCAGGCTTCATGGCCTTGTCGGTGCGGTGCACTACCAGCCAACCGTTCTCTTCCGCCATCACCTTCTTGGCCGTCACTGTGCCCTCGGAGACAGACTGATCATCGCCCCAAACGCCGACATCGCCATGGTCATGCGCCAGCGCAGCGCCAGAGGTGAGCGAAGCCGAAACAACCGTGGCGGCCAGAAATGCAGTGATCTTTGAGTGCTTGTTCATTGCGTACTCCTTGCAGTCGGTTTTTCCATCTGTTCATTGAATTCCCAGATGGGGTACCGACAGTTACGGAGCCTGGCTTCAAAAAGTTTCAGCCACCCGCAATTTTTTACAGGCTGACGTCGCCCTGGTCCACTCGCGCAGGATACAGATAACCATGAATCGCCGGACCAGTAGGCTGGCCCGTGGGCGAGCCGCCTTCCGGCTCCAGACTGATGCCAAAAGTGGCTTTTTGGAGAAGCGCCGGGTCGTAGTCACGCAATGCGGCGTCGTTGAGCGTAAAGTTATTGCCGAGAACGCCGACGGATCGCGGCTTCGGTCCAAGTTCATCGGCCTTGATCCAGAGTTGGTAGGACCGGCCGGATACCGGCTCCGCCGTGACCGGCCGGATATTGAGCTGGCGATTGTCCAGGTCGACAGTCAGCAAGAACGCTGGCTGCTCGTCGTTATGCTGGAACACCGCCACGAACGACTGCGTGGTTGGCTGAGACTCTGGCTGAAACACCAGAACTGCAACCAGCACCAGAGCCGCCAGCGACGCCAGTGCCGTGCTCCAGCGCCATCGGTTAACTTGCTGCCGGAGCACGGTGACGTTGTCGATCCCGCCAGCTGACTCAAGGCCGTCGAGCCGCCGTTCAATGCACTCGAAGAGCTCGGGCGCAGGTTGCACAGGGTCGGTGTCCTCCGCCATTGCGGACAAATGCTCTTCCCAGTGCAGAATCAACCTGTCCAGCTCGGGATCTTCCGTGCGCCGGCTCTGGACATAAGCCCGCTCCTGGGCCGAAAGCGTGCCCAGAACGAACTCTGCAACCAGCATGTCCAGCTCGTCGCGTTCGGTCATAGCTCAAGGCACCTTCTGATCTGCTTCAGCGCGCGGTGAAGCCAGGTTTTCACCGTGTTTACCGGCTGCTCAAACTGGCTTGCCAGTTCATCCCGCGACCAGCCATAAAGATACGCCAGTCGCACCATATCCTGGCGGTCTTTCTCCAATTCGTCGATACAGTGGTTCAGCCGACCCGCCTCCTCCTCGCTCTCCAGCTGCTCCTGGACGGCAACCTGCCTGCTGGCGACCTGCTCCAGGTCCTCGCCGGTGCTGGTGCGACCCACGGGGTTTCTGCGCAGCTCGTCGATGGCGAGGTGCCTCGCGACAGATGCCAGCCAGGTCAGGGGTGAGGACTTGTCTGCATCAAACAGGTCGGCCTTCTGCCAGATTTTCACATAGGCCTCCTGGATCACATCATCAGCCCAGCTTCTATCTCTCAGCATACGCAGCACAATGCCCAGAAGTTTCGGCGCCGTAACGCGGTATAGCTGAGTAAAGGCGGCGCGATCTTTCGCAGCGACGCGGTAAATCAGCTTGGCGACCCCGTTCGCGGACTCCGACATTGTCCTTCGATTCTGCGCCGCAGATTCAGCGCGACCGTCGAAGCCGCCCTCGCTCGAAGTGGACTGTTGTGAGTCGGTATGCATGCACGGCCTTTTTATGAAGTAATACCCGGGACAACTGCAGGGGCACAGGCGCGATTATAGAGGAGTCCCGACTGGGTTGTTGGATAACATTTTCGGCGCAGAGCTTGAGGGGAAAATCAGGGTACGGGGCGACGTTGCGGGGCTGGTGCCCTGCTGAAAGCGGCTATTGATGCCGAAGTTCCCGCGTACGATTGGTGCTGCGGTTTATTCTGGGCACCGAGCCGCTGCACGGCCGGTGCCTCACGGGCTGAACAATCAGCTGGCTTTCGCCTTTCTTGAGACAACCAGCCCCAGTATTCCCATACCCAAAAGCGCAAGGGAACCAGGCTCCGGAACTTCACTGGCTCCCGCTTCAGTGTAGAAACTCTGGCCGAAGGCCTGGCCCATGCCCTGGGCTGCGAAGGAGACGCCGTTCGAGGCTGCTCCGGTCAGAAGGTCTATACCATAAATCGTTGTGTCTGCTACACCGTAAAGTAGGCCGTCGTCACCGGTGGCCAGCCCATACATGTTGGCAACACCAAACCCGCCAATGCTCGAGGAGTTAGAGACATCGTTCAGGTCAATACTGATCAACTCCGCTGAGTCTGAGGCCATGTAGAAACCGCCGCTATTGAATGCGAGGTCGCCGCCTGAGGAGAAACCCATATTGCCAAGGTTGGTTGCTGCGGCATTCGAAGTGTCAACGCTATAGAGGTTCTGGGTGTTGGTTCCCGCAGCATAAAGTGTCCCGTCGGTACCAAAGACCAGGGCATTGCCCCCGGCAATATTGTGGTTACCAATGTAGCTGGCTGAAGCATTGCTGCTGTTGATCGAATAAAGCCCGGTGAAGGAGATGCCCCAGAGGTTTCCAGACGTATCAAAGGCGATGTCGGTCATGGTAACGCCCATCGAGCCGATGATATTCACGTTTCCGCTTTCTACATCGACGGTGCCCAGATTCCCCTGGCTGTCGTGGAGGTGCATGATCGGGCCGGCGGACACGGTGCCTGCCAGCAAAAGGCTCATCAGTGCAGCGATCACGACTGACTTGACCTGCATTGGGCCGAAACCCTTTTTAAATGCCATGGTGAAACTCCCTTGTTAATCCTATGACTGGGGTTACAGACCCAGGCTGGCGCAGCCAACGACGTGGACAAGGCAGATTCTGTTCCTTAGGCAGAGGCAGTTATTAGAATCAGGAACTTACTGATTCGTAACAGCAACTAATTTTGCGCAAAAGCAAAACCCGTAAAATTAGCTGACACACTTTTCTGGGAAGCGGCCACAGGATCCCGCCGGTCATCACCCAAGCACGGGCGCGAGAACGAGGCCCCCGGCCAACCAGATTAACGCGACTGCACAGAGGGTGCGAAGGACGATCGTACCCAGGCCCGCACCACCGCCGTGGTCGTGATGGTCGTGTTCATGCCCGTGCGCCTGCCGGGCCTGCCACCAGAACCATATCAGGACAGCCGTGATCGCCAGAAAAATCAGGTTCAGGACAAACCCGTAGTCAAACTTGAAGTGATCCTGCTGCGTAGCGGCCCGAACGGTATCGCTGTCCGGGAGCATCCCCAGCGCAAAAAAACCGTAGTGCATGGCCATCGATGCGAAAACCAGTCCACTTAAAAGCAGGGCCAGTATGTAGAGTGACATCTTCCAGCCGTAGTAACTGGCGTTAATCCGAAGCACTGGCAACACGACCAGATCAGAGAAGATGAAGGCCATAACCCCGGCAAAGCTGACGCCGTTACCGAACAGCACAGCGGCGAGCGGGATATTGCCCATGGAACCGATGAAGGTAAAAAATGCAGCAATCGGGCCGATCAGCGTCTGGGCGAGCAGCGCGAAAAACCCCGGCTGTCCCCCCTCGCCATTACCCGCGCCGACAAAGATGCTGTGAAAGAAGCTCTCCGGCACAAACGCGGCGATGACACCGGCGACGGTAAAACCGATCAGGACATCTTTCCAGACCATCTGCCATTCCATGACATAGGTCATCCCTATCTGCTGCCAGCCCTCGCGACTTTTGATCTTCTTCCGCCAGTCCCCGCTTCCGCCTGCTTCCGCGTCCTCGTCTCTGCCGAGACGTTCCCGCGCCTGCTTGATCAATTTGTCCGGGCGAGTGATACGGATAAACAGCCAGCCAAACAGGATCAGCAGAATACCGCCGACATATTCCGCCACCACAAACTGCCAGCTCAGGAAGATAGCTATCACTACCCCAAGTTCTATCACAAGGTTTGTCGAGGCGAGGAGAAAGGCAATTGAAGGGGCAAGGCCGGCGCCCTTCTGGAACAAAGCACGCGTGGTTGCCAGCGCGGCGAAACTGCAGGAACTGGAGATAAAGCCGAAAAAAGTCCCCAGCAGCATGCTCTTGGGGCCGGTTTTGCCCATGGCTTTCTGCATGCGCTGCTGGGTGACGAGAACCTGGATCAGGCTGCTGATGACATAGCCCAGAACAAACGCCCAGAGCGCCATCCAGAAGAACCCGGCGCTGGTCATCGCGGCCTCATGCCAACTCTGCAGAAAGCTATCCATATACGTCCCTGTACATTGTCGAACTTGATCGAGACGTCCATCGTACCGCCAGCGAGCGCCTCAAGACAACGGCAGAAGTTGTGCTCAAATGGAGCAGCTCTGCCTACAGCCCGCCCTGACTCACAGCACCCTCGACATAGAGCGTAGCCCCATCACGGGTATAGACATTAAACGTCACGCCGAGCACAGAGGTGCTGCCGGCCGCGGACCAGCCGGAGCCGTTGGCATCAGAGACTGAGTCATCGGCGCCACCCATGACGTACAGCTCACTGCTTTCGTCAGAGATGGCCAGCAAGTCAAGCGCTGTGAGGGTCAAGGTGTTGCCAAGCCCCGCAAGATCGATCACTTCAAGATTACGGATGTGCTCGTAGCCCAAAGCGGTCAGGTCCAGTGTCAACCCGCCCTCGGTAAGTGCCAGCGTGTCGAAAAGTCCGCGACCGCCGTCGATCCGGGTGAAAGCCAGGTCCGACACAAGGATGATATCGTCACCCGAGCCGGCCACCACGGTATCGGCCCCGCCTTTCCCGTCGATGGTATCGTTGCCGTCGGTCCCGACCAGATGGTTGACGGATGGGTTGCCCGTCAGCCTGCCGAAGCCCAGAGCCTGGAAATCTCGGCCCCAGATCACGTTCAACTCTCCGGCGTTCGTAGCCAAATCGTCGCCGTGCTGTGAGGTAAGCAGCAGGTCGTCGTAGCTATCGCCATTGATATCACCGACTGCACAGTACTTGCCGAAGTGATCCCCACCACCGTCACCCAGCATTTTGAAACCATCGGCGCCACTGAGCATGGCCAGATCGATATCGGCCCGTGAATAACCCGGCTTTCCGTAGAGAACCCATGCAGCCCCTGTATCTGCGCCGCCGCCCTGACTGTCGCCCCAGCCAGAAACCAGAAGATCATCTATGCCGTCAGCGTCCAGGTCGCCAGTACAGGTGGCGTGGCCAAAGTAGTCGGAGGCAGACTCACCCTGAATCACGAAGCCCTGGCCCGGCGCCAGTGTCTCAATATTGATATTGGCGTAAGGCGCCAGAGAGGTATTGCCGTATATGACAGCTGCGCGGCCTGCCCTGGTACGGGAGTTCGGCGAGGCGTACTCCTGGCCAACTACGAGGTCCGTGTAGCCGTCACCGTTTATGTCGGCACCGGTGATATCGGATCCCAGCCGGGCAGAGGCTGTGTTTGATGTCAAAGCAAAACCATTGAGGCCGTCGAGCGAGGACACCGCAATATCCGCAAAACTGGCACCGCTCTGCCCGAAGATCAAATAAGCCCGCCCCGCATTGCTGGCAGACGTGTCCGAGTCCACCTCGCCAATAATCAAATCATTGCGGCCATCGCCGTTGTAGTCGCCGATAAAGCGTACGCTGTTGCCCAGGTACTGGGCTGAAGCGCCGCCGGTGCGTATACGGAACCCCTGGCTGCCCAGCGCACCCAGCGAGATCCTGCTCCGTGTGGCTGATGAGGTGCCGAGAATGACGTAGGCGACACCACTATTTGTGCCGTCGACATCGCTGAGGGGGTGGCCAATTACCAGATCATTGATGCCGTCGCCGTTGAAATCACCAGAATGATCAAGCAGCCTCACCGGCAGAGGATCCGTTTCGGTGGAGCTGCCGAGATGCTGACCGCTCTCATGAGCCAGGATATCAAAGCCGTCACTGCTCGACAGGCTACTCAGCCAGATGTCGCTGCGCGTAGCCTGCGCCTTGCCCCAGATAACATAAATTGCGCCACCGCTGAGTGCTCCTTCGTTGCTGTCGCCGGCACCCAGAACAATGTCGTCGAGACCGTCGCCATTGAGGTCGCCCGACATGGAGCTGGCCGTTCCGAGGGTTTCGTTGGAATCAAAGCCGATGATGCGGAACCCATCCGCGATGCCGAAAGTGCCCAGGTTGATGTTGGCTCGGGTGCTGCCCGGACGGCCGTAGACCACCCACACCGCACCCGAATCCACACCGTTCTCATCAAACTCAGAAACGCTGACCAGATAGTCTTCAAACCCGTCACCGTTGACGTCGCCTCCAGCGGCAAGTGCAGAGCCGAAGAACTCGCCGCCATCGTGCCCCCGCACGAAAAAGCCATTCGCGGCGGAGAGTCCGGTGATATCGAGCACCGTGGCCACTGCCGAAATGTTGCGATTGAAAGACAGGGAGTAGGCAAGACCCGGCTGCGCCAGCGTCAGGTTGGCGTTGGCGTCGCTGAGACTTCTGATAGAGCCGCCGTTGCGATTTAGCGAATTTTCATCGACATAGGTCAGCTCGGGCGTGGTATCCCCGGGCGCGACCGTGTACGCGAATGTCAGCGTGTCGGCGCCCGAGCCACTAGTGTAATTGATGGCCTTGTCCTGATCGTCCAGCTTCAATGAGATCTGTGGCACGCCTTCGACCACTACGGCCTCGCTGAAGGTGACCAGGACCGGTATGACCTCGCCTGCCTGGTGGCTACCATCAACCGATGAGGTAACGTTGGTCACGGTCGGCGTCGTGACATTGGCCGAGGTAAAGTTGAGGGTCGTGCTATCGGCGATGCCCTCGTAGTCCTTGCCCGCACCGTTATTGAATGCGGTCGCGTCCACCTCGACGTAGTAGCCGGTATTGGGCACGAGGGTGTCGCTGAATTCGATCTTGATTGCCGATGTCCCGGCACCGGTGACCTGGAGGGAAGTCACACTGACCGCTTCAAAGAGCGTGCCGTCGCCTGACTCACGCACGCGCACCTGGCCTGAACCTGGCGTTACTACCTGGTTGAAGGTCAGTGTCAGGTCGCTGCCGAGGGCAACACCAGTATCGCCGTCAGCCGGCGACGATGCATTCAGAAGCAGCGCGTTCTCCGAAGTGAAGTTCCAGGTCGTCGTATCGGTGATTCCGGCAAAGGCATTGCCCACCCCGTTCGTAACCGTTCCTGCCGCCATCTGCACGTAATAGTCTGTGAACAGTTCGAATTCGGTAGCCGGATTTATGGTGAGCGACGAGGTACCGTCACCGGTCACCCGGGAGTCGCCCACGGGGATCTGCTCGAAGATGCTATTGTCATTGGCGCGGCGAATAATGATATCGCCGGACCCGACGTAAACCGTCTCGTCGAAATCGATCGTCAGGTCCGCCGCCAGGGGGACATCGGTCGCGCCGTCCATTGGGTCGAGCGAAGCTATGAGAGGCGGGGTGGTGTCGACGACGACACCGAAGGCTGCGGAAGCCGCCGAGACGTTACCGGCCAGGTCTGCGATCCTGGCGGTGATGCTGTATGACCCTTCGGAGAGCGCGGTGCCATAGCTATAGCTCCAGTTTCCAGAGCCGTCCGCTGTGGCGGTGCCAATCGTCGTGCCGTCCAGAGCGACCTCGACCGAAGCATCAGCCTCGCTGGTGCCGTTGAAGGTCAGCGTCGTGTCGCTGGTAATGCCGTCCCCCGGCGCTCCGGTGTCGTTGCTGATGCCGGTTATCGAAGGTGTGTCAGCGCTTGTGTCGACGCTGATACCAAACGGAACAGACAGGGCCGAAACATTGCCCGCGATGTCCGTCGCTTGAGCCGTTATCGCGTAGGTCCCGTCAGAGAAAGGTGCCGCGCTGCGGTCATAGCTCCAGTCGCCGCTGCCATCGGCCGCGGTCGTTCCTACCAAGGCGCCGTCTATGAAAACGGCTACTGACGCATTGCTCGCAGAAGTACCGTTGATCAACAGTGTCGTGTCCTGGGTAATCCCGTCACCGGCGGTGCCGGTATCGTCACTGATCCCGTTAATGACGGGTGCTGGCTCGGTAGCGTCGACGATCACATTGAATGCTGGAGACACAGATGACACATTCCCCGCCACATCGGTCGCCTGCGCCGTAACGCTGTAGGCCCCGTCGGACAGGGCGACAGCGGTATGGTCAAAGCTCCAGTTACCGCTGGCGTCAGCGACTGCGGTTCCTATTCCGCTACCATTTAGAAGTATCTCCACCGCGGCATCTGCCTCGCTGGTTCCGCTAAAAATAAGGGTATTGTCGCCAGTCACGCCATCGCCGACTGTGCCGGTGTCGACGCTGATCGCAGTCACCGCTGGCACCGGGGTACCGGTGTCTACGATTACGTTGAGGGCGGCAGAGGCAACCGACACATAACCGCCACCGTTAGTCGCTTGGGCAGTCACCGCATAGGCACCGTCGCCGAGGGGCGTGGTGGAATAGTTGAAGCTCCAGAGCCCGGACCCGTCAGCGTCAGCTGTTCCGATCGGCGCGCCGTCCAGAAAGACTTCAATGCCGTCATAGGCGCCTGAACTCCCGCTGAACACCAGACCAGTGTCGCCGGTTATGCCGTCGCCCGCGGCGCCGGTATCATTGCTGAAAGCGAGCACGACCGGCGCGTCCGGTGGCGCCGGCTGGGACAACTCGCTCTGGACGAAAAGCGAGACCTCACCGAGGTCATAGCGGTCATAGGTGATGGCATTAACCGTCGCCGTGCCGTTGGCCGTCCAGGTCTCGGCGCCGTCAACAGCAACCCAGTCGCTGCTGCCGCCACGCACGTAGAGGGTCCGTACCTGACTCGACAAGGCTAACAGGCTGGCTTTGCTGACCGTCAGGCCGTTGCCTAGATCGCGCAGGTCGATGGCTTCGATGCCGCGGATCACTTCGTAATTTATGGCGCGTAGATCCAGAGACAGTTCATCGCCGGTCAGGGCCAGCACGTCTTCGCCGCGACCGCCGTCAATGCGAGCGAATGCCAGGTCCGATACTTCGATAATATCGTCCCCGGCTCCCGCAGAAATCCGGTCGGCACCACCTGCACCCATGATTGTCTCGGACGCGCTTGTGCCTACCAGATAATCGGCGCCGCCGGTCCCGACCAGATCAGCGTCTACGACTGATAGAAAGTCTTTGCCCCAGATGACATTGATTTCGCCAGCGTCCCCAGCGGTGTTGTTGCCCAGCGCCGACGACACGATCATGTCGTCGTAGCCGTCGCCGTTGATGTCGCCGATGGCGTTGGTACGACCGAAGTAATCTACTGCTTCGTCACCGATAATCTTGAATCCATTGGCGGACGAGAGCGTGCTCAGCTGGATGTCGGTCCGGGCAGTACCCGGCTTACCGTAGACCAGCCAGGCTGCACCGGCGTCTCCGCCCCCTTCGTCATCCACCCAGCTGGAAACCAACAGGTCGCCTATGCCATCACCGTTGATGTCGCCGGCGCCCTCCACCGCATGGCCAAAGAAGTCTGCGCCCCCTTCGCCGAAAATTGTGTAGCCCTCGCCCGCAGGAATAGCGCCAACACTGATGTTGCTGTAGTTGGCCGCGGAACGGCCATAAACCACGATCAGCGAACCGGCGTCAGTGGCGACCTCGTCAGAGGCCACATTGCCGACCAGCAGGTCGGTCAGACCGTCACCGTTGACATCTGAGCCACTGACCGAGCCACCCAGCCAGCTCACCCCGTCTGATGTTGAAATCTTGAAACCTTCAGCCGAGCCCAGGGTCATCAGGTTCACGCTGTTGTAGGTGGGCCCGGCATGGCCCAATATCACATAGGCTTGGCCAGCATCACCCGCGATCTGGCCCGAGCGGGGCGCGCCGACGATGACGTCGTTCAGGCCATCGCCGTTGAAGTCGCCCAGGAACTGGACACTGTGGCCGAGATGCTCCCCTGCGGCGCCGCCGGTGGTTATCTTGAAGCCCTCACTACCCAGACTCGACAGGTTGATATCGGCCCGGGTCGCGCCGGTCTGGCCAAAGATCACGTAGACAAGACCGCTATCACCACCGTCGTTATCGCTGGCACCGTGCCCAAGCAGCAGGTCGTCGATTCCGTCCCCGTTGAAGTCACCGTCCGCATCGACAAACTGGCTGTTCTGCGGACTGATCACGGTCGTATTGCCCAGGAAGTCGCCGGCTTCCTGGGAAAGTATCCGGAAGCCATCCGCTGAGGTCATGGTCGATACGTTGATATCCGTCCGCGTCGCGCCGGCCTGCCCCCAGATTACATACGCAGTACCGCCATTGGTGACAACAGTGTCGTCATGGGACGCGATCACCACGACATCGTCGTAGCCGTCACCGTTGAGGTCGCCACTCAGGTCCACGGTCATGCCGAGGTAATCCGCAGCGTCGGCGCCATGGATCAGAAAGCCGTCGCTGGCATCAAGCGCACCAACGTCAATATGGGCTCGTGTCGCACCGGGTTTACCGAAGATCACGTAAGCCGCCCCGGCATCGCCCGCGTCAATATCACTGAGATTGACGCCGATGACGATGTCCTCGTAGCCGTCGCCATTGATATCACCGCCCGCACCGAGGGAGCGTCCAAATTGATCCGCCACCTCATAGCCCTGGATAAAGAACCCATCGCTGGGCGAGAGGTCAGTAATATCCAGCGCAGCAGCTGTAATGACGATGTTTTTGTTGCCACTGAGGGAGCCCGCCGCGCCGGGGGTGGGTAGAGTCAGATCGGCGTTGGCCTGATCAGCGTTGCGGATACTGCCGTTATTGCGTTCCAGCGCGGCGGCCGACGTATAGGCCAGGTCGCCCGTGGCGTCCCCGGTGGTGACCCGATAGTCGAATTGCAGCGTATTGCTGCCGCTGCCGGTGGTGTAGCTGATGAACTTGTCGTAGCCATCCAGGTTCAGTTGCAGTCGCGGCGTGCCGGTAACGTTGACTAGCTCGCTGAAGGTGACCTGCACCGGAATGACATCGCCACCCCGGTAGGTTCCGTCCGCGAGCGATGAAGTGACGTTGGTGATCGTAGGTGTGGTGGAGGTGATTGTCGTGAAGTTCAGGTCAGTATTGCCAGTGATGCCTGCGTAGGCGACGCCGTTGGCGTTTTCAAAGGCGCCCGCGGCGATTTCCAGGTAGTACGCGGTGCTGGGCGCGAGTGTGTCCGGGAACGCCAGAGCCAAAGTTGAAGTGCCGGCGCCGGTTATGCCGGCAGTCGCCACGTCAATGGCTTCGACAATTGCGTCATCGCTGAGCTGCCGAATCAGAACCGTTCCGGTGCCCCTGTAGGCAGGCTCACTGAAGACCAGCGTCAGCCCGGTATCCAGGGCAACGTTTGTGGCCTCGTCAGCCGGTGTTGAGGCGGCCAGGGTGAAATCCACTGTCGTAAACGCCCAGGTGGCGTCGCCGCTGATGCCGGCGTAGCTGTTACCGGCCAGATCCGTTACCCAGCCCGAATCGATGGTCACGTAGTACTCGGTACCACCCACAAGAGGATCTGTCGGGTTCAGGGTCAACGTCGCCGTGCCCATTCCTGTAACCCGGGCATCGCCCATGGGAATGGTCTCAACTACCGCACCGCCGGCCTTCTCGTGGATCACCAGGTTGCCGGAGCCAGCGTAAACGATCTCGTCGAAGGTCACCGATAAGTCAGCCGCCAATACTACGCCGGTGGCGCCGTTGGCTGGCGAGAAGGTGCTGGTGCCTGGCGCCTGGCCGTCAACGGTAACCGCGAACCCGGAGGACGCTGCAGAGGTATTGCCCGCCTTGTCGGTTACCGCAGCGGTGAATGTGTAAGCGCCATCGGCCAGCGACGCGGGGGCACTGTCAAAGCTCCAGCTGCCGTCCCCGGCAACGGTTTCTGTTCCCAGGGACGTTCCATTCCTGAATACTTCCACCGTGGTCGCCGCTTCGCCAGTACCGTTGACGACGAGCGTGCGATCAGACGTGATGCCATCGCCAGCGGTGCCGGTATCCGCGCTGATACTGGTCACTGCTGGCGCTGTGGCGCTGGTGTCGACCACCAGCGCCAGCGCGGATGAAACTATGGAGACATTACCGGCGACGTCCGTCGCGACGGCTGTTACGGCGTAGCTGCCCTCGCCCAACGAAGAGGCTGTGTGATCGTAGTTCCAGTCTCCGGCGCTGTCCGCGCTGGTGGTACCGATCGCGGAGCCGTCCAGCAAAACCTGTACAGAAGCATTGCTTTCACTGGTTCCGCTGAATATGAGGGACGTGTCGCTGGTGATACCGTCGCCGGCCGTGCCGGTGTCTGCGCTGATGCCTTCAACCGAGGGCTGCGCGATGCTGGTGTCGACGGTGAAATTCAGCGCCGCTGAGACAGCCGAGACATTGCCCGCCGGATCAGTGGCTTCAGCAGTAACGGCATAGGTGCCATCATCCAGCGGGGTGAGCGTGTGGTCGAAAGTCCAGTTACCACTACCATCCGCCGTAGCCGTCCCGATCACCGTGCCATCAAGGGCGACGTCCACCGCGGCGTTTGCTTCGCTGGTGCCGCTGAATGAGAGGCTGTCATCGCGGGTTATACCGTCGCCTGTCGTGGCGGTATCGGTGGTAAAAGCGGTCACCGCCGGGGTCGCTGTGGCAGTGTCAACCGTCACCAGGTAGTCCGCCGACACGGGCGACGTGTTACCCGACAGGTCGGTGGCCTGAGCCGTGATGGTGTGGGCGCCGTCTGCCAGAACCGGCGTATGGCTATAGCTCCAGTTCCCGCTGCTGTCGGCCGCGGCCGTGCCGACCGAAACCGCATCAACGAACACTTCCACGGACGCATCGGCCTCGCTGGTGCCACTGAATTGCAGGGTATTGTCAGCCGTTACGCCGTCGCCAACGGTGCCAGTATCAGTGCTGATGGCGGTAACCACCGGCGCAGCAGAAACGGAGTCCACCTGCAGCGAAAAAGCCCCGGAAAGCACAGAGACATTGCCGGCCGTGTCTTCGGCCTGGGCCGTCATGGCATAGCTGCCGTCCGCGAGAGTCACGCCGCTATGGTCAAAGGTCCAGTCGCCGCTGCTGTCCGCCGTTGTGGTTCCGAGGGAGGAGCCGTCACGGAACAGCTCAATGCGGGCATTGGCTTCGGCGGTTCCGGCGAAAATCAGTTCCGCGTCAGAAGTGAGCCCATCATCCGGCGTACCCGTGTCGTCCGTGATACCGGTGATTACGGGCGCCGCCGCCGTCCGATCGACAGTGAGAGCGAACGCCGAAGAGGCTGCAGTATTGCCCGCGACATCAGTCGCCAGCGCGGTCAATACAAAATTTCCCTCTGCCAGCGTCACACCCGTGTAGTCCAGGCTCCAGATGCCGCCACCGTTGGCGCTCACTGTACCTATGGCACTGCCATCCAGGAGAACAGCCACTTGCGCACCAGGCTCCGCGGAGCCGGCAATGGTCAGGGTGTTGTCGCTGGTAATGCCATCTCCGGCTGTTCCGGTGTCGTCGCTGATCGTCTCAACGTCCGGTGCGGTCGTGGCGGTATCTACGGTGACTGTCAGCGTGGCGGACAAGGGAGAGACATTGCCGGCCCCATCCGTGGCGCGGGCCTCTACGCCGTATATACCGTCGGCCAGCGTCACTGCGGAATGATCAAAACTCCATGTTCCGCCAGGGGTGGCCGTGACCGAGCCGAGGGCGCCGCCGTTAAGGTAGACGGCTACGCTGGCACCGGCCTCGGCAGTGCCCGAAAACAGGAGCCCCGTGTCCCGCGTAAGCCCATCTCCGGCCACGCCGGTATCGTTGGCAAATGCGGTAACGGAGGGCGCGAGGGGCTCGCTGGCATCAACCACAAGGGAGCCGCCATCAAAAACGGTTGAGGTATTGCCCGCAGCATCCCGAACAGTAGCCGTCACCGCGTACTGTCCCTCTGCCACCGGCGTCGCGCTCGCATCCAGCGACCAGGCGCCGGCGCCGTCAATCTGAGCGCTGCCGATCGGGCTGCCGTCCAGGAAGACCTCTACGGTCTGGCCGATGGGGCCGGTGCCCGACCAGGTCAGTGCGCCATTGGCGGTGATGCCATCGTTTGCTGCTCCGGTATCGGGGGCAAAGCTCAGACTGGTAATCGTCGCAGGTGCGGAGCGGTCAAGTTGGACTGTGTAGGGTGCAGAAACAGCGGACGTATTGCCCGCCGCATCCATCGCGCGTGCCGAGATCAGATGCGAGCCGTCGGTCAGCGACGAGGCGTCATGGGCCAACGACCAGGTACCGTCTATGGCCGCAGTAGTGCTGGCCAGCGCCGCGCCACCCAGCAGGACCGTCACGCTCGCGCCTGGCTCCGCAGTTCCGCCTAATGTCCAGGTCGTACTACGGGTCAGGCCGTCTGCGTTGTTGCTACCGGTGTCGGGTGTGACACCGCTCACTGCGGGCGCCACTGGGGCCTGGGTATCCACCAGCACCGGGTATTGCACGGACACGGCGCTGCGCATTCCGTAAAGGATAGCTTCGGCCGAAAAGCGATAGAGGCCATCAGGGAGCGACGCCGCACGGTAATCGAACGTCCAGTTTCCGTCAGCCGAGGCCTCAACATCGCTTATAAAAGTGTCGTTGACGTAAACGTCGACCCTGGCGCCGGACTCCGCCGTGCCGAAGAGCAGTAGCGTGTTGTCTGACGTTACGCCGTCCCCGGCAATACGTGTGTCGTCAGACACGGACCCGATCAGCGGCGCAACCGGCGCGGAGGGATCGTAAGTAAAGGTAAAGGTTTCGGGGGCTGTTGTCCGGCTGTCAGCAGGTGAGATGCCGACCGTGGTTACCGCGTGCGCACCCACGGCCAGGGGCGAACGGCTGTTGTCAAAGGACCAGGTTCCGTCGGTACGGGCCATTACTGTGCCCATGAACTGACCGTTCAGTGTGACCTCAACACGATGATTTGCGGGGGCAACGCCGAGAAAGGATACGGTGTCATCGATAATCCGCCCCTGACCCACCGCGCCATGGTCAGTCAGCACGGAAATGGCAGCCACAGTGTCAGGATCGTAGGGGGGCGGCAGGCGGGTTACGTCACTCGCAAGCGTAACAGTGCCGGCACCGTCGGTCGCGCCGCTGACTACGGGTGCTGTCGGAGTATGGGGTTGAGTGGCGGTGTCGTCAGAATCCGAACCGCCGCAAGCTGTCAGCAATAGAAACCACAGCAGGCACACAATGCGACGACGGTACAAAATTGAAACTCCGAGCGAACGCCCCTTTTTCGTCCAGTGCGGGGCAACAAAAGCTGGAGCCTTAACTATTGTTTATAAATCGTGGTCCAGCCAGTGCTGCTAACCATTTATTGCAGAGTGCTTACATCCGCTTACATGCAGAGCCTATCCATGTCCCGCCGGGCATGACGCAGGTTTTCCCTGACTCTACTGTCCTGGCACCGAAAGACCCGCTTGCCGTCCTGATTTCCTTCGTGCCTCCACCTCTGCTAGTTTCTCAGGTGCCTAGCACACTAATGACCCGTTGGGTTCCAGCCGAGGATCTATTTATGAAACTTAAGGATGCGGTCGCGATCGTCACCGGTTCGTCTTCCGGCATAGGTGCGGCCATAGCCCGGGCCCTGGCCGAACAGGGCTGTCATGTCGTAATCAATTACAGCCGCAATGACGCCGGCGCCCGCGCGGTGGCCACTGAATGCGAGGCTCTGGGCGTTAGGGTGCTGGTACAGAAGGCCAACGTCGCCGAAGATGACGACTGCCGGGCGCTGGTTGAGGCAACGGTCGCCAGATTCGGTCGGCTGGATGTTCTGATCAACAACGCGGGCACCACCCAATTCTGCGCCCATGAGAACCTGGCGGGGCTGGACAAGCAGGACTTCCTCGACCTTTACGCAGTTAATACTATTGGCCCGTTCCAGATGACCCGCGCCGCTGAAGCAGCTCTGCGGGCGCAACCCATCGCCCATGTCATTAACATGGCTTCCATTGCCGGGCTGGCGGGAGTGGGCAGTTCAATCGCCTATGCGGCTTCGAAAGGGGCACTGCTGACATTGACCAAATCTCTAGCACGGGTGCTGGGCCCCCAGGTTCGGGTTAATGCCGTTTGCCCGGGATTCGTCCAGGGGGAATGGCTGGAGAAAGGGCTGGGTAAGGAACGGTACGGAAAAATTCTGGATCAGACCCGTGCAACAGCCCCGCTCAACGACACGGCGACGCCAGAAACCGTCGCGCAGATCGTCCTGGGACTGTTGATTGGGGGTGACCTGACGACTGGCGAGTCCCTGCTGGTTGATGGTGGAGCCCATCTGAACTCTGGTGTTCCGCGGCGGTAAACAGCACTCTCCCGGCTGCAGAAGGGTTGCAGAGGCGCGCGGTGCGCAGTGCGCAGTGCGCACCCTACCTGAGGTCAGCCTTGATGCGCCGGGCATCAGCACAGATATAGCCTCCGTAGGGTGCGCACCGCGCACCAGCCGGCAACTCTTAAGTCGTGCAAGTTCCACTCCGCGGGAATGTTTCGCTCTGCAGAACTGTGCGAATTCCTCACCCGTAATAACGAAACACCGTACCGCTTTAAAATAATACCAACCGCTCATTGAATCGACGAGGCACTCGCTTTATAACTGACGGGGACCTGTTTAACAGTTCACCATCAGGAGAGTACCGGCACCGTCCTGTGCCCGCTCTGCCTGAGCACTCCGAAAGTCGCAACAACTATAAAAAGGCCACATCCCCGTAGGCCGTGAAGATTGAGGAGAATAGTATGGCTAGTCGTCACAAGTCCGGCCTGATCGCCGGTGTCCTGCTCGCTCTATCCCTGTCCGCTACCGCTGAACCATCCAAAGATCCGATCCGCATCGCCTATATTGAACCCCTCTCGGGGGCCTTCGCCAACGTCGGTGATGCCGGGCTGAAGCACTTCCGTTTCGCCGCGGATATGATCAACCAGGAAGGCGGCGTCATGGGCCGCAAGTTCGAAATCGTACCCATGGATAACAAGCAGAGCGCATCCGAATCCACCCAGCTCCTGCAACGCGCGATCGACGAGGATATTCCGTTTGTAACCCAGGGCAACGGTTCAAACGTGGCCGGTGCGTTGATCCAGGCCATCGACCGCAATAACCGCCGCAACAAAGACGACCGTATCCTTTTCCTTAACTACGCAGCGGTCGACCCCGCCCTGACAAACGATCAATGCAGCTTCTACCACTTCCGCTTCGATGCGGCCAGCGACATCAAGCTTGAGGCACTGACCAACTACATGGCCAAGCAGGATGACATCAAGAAAGTCTTCCTGATCAATCAGGACTACTCCCACGGCCATGTGATTTCAAAGCTGGCCAAAGAAATGCTCAAGGAGAAAAACCCCGAAATCGAGATCGTCGGCGATGTGCTCCACCCGATCGGCCAGGTACGGGACTTCTCGCCTTACGTCTCACGCATCAAGCAGTCCGGAGCGGACTCCGTTGTCAGCGGCAACTGGGGCAATGACCTTTCCCTGCTGGTGCGCGCCGCGGACAGTGCCGGCCTCGACGTTGACTTTTACACCTACTACGGCGGCGGCCTGGGTACCCCGGCTGCGGTAAGCGAGCGGGGCGAGGATTCGCTCCACCAGATCACAACCTGGCATGCCGACGTTAACGTGGATGAGAAACTCTCCGACTACGAAAAATGGTTCAACGATTTCAAAAAGCGTTACCCCGAGATCGACTGGTACTACCACCAGATCTACAACCAGATGTATATGCTCAAGGCCGCAATCGAAGAAGCCGGCACGACCGATGCGGTACCTGTGGCCAAAGCACTGGAAGGCATGACCTTCGAGTCCCCAACGGGCACGGTGACGTTGCGTGAGAAAGACCACCAGATGATTCAGCCCATGTATATTTCCGTGATGGATTCCGACGCCAAATACGATGCGGACAACTCCGGCCTGGGCTTCCGTACCCTGGCCAAGATTCCCGCCGAGCAGGCGACCCTCCCGACCACCTGTGAAATGCAGCGCCCCTAGTCTCCCCTGCGGGACATCAGGCTACGAGCCTGATGGAAGCATTGAGCTGCAGACCTACGTGTCTGGTGGCAGTCATACGCCACCAGACGCACAGATGATCAAAGGCCGGGGATTCAGATGCTGGAAACCATTGCATTCTCTCTTCTAAACGGCCTCCTGTACGGCATGCTGCTGTTCATGCTGTCCAGCGGCCTCACGCTTATCTTTGGCATGATGGGCGTTCTCAACTTTGCCCATGCCAGCTTCTACATGCTCGGCGCCTATTTCGCTTACACCGTAGGCATGGTGACCGGGTTCTGGGTGGCGCTGTTTCTCGCGCCCATCCTGGTCGGCATGATCGGCGCCGCAGTTGAACGTTTCGGTTTGCGGCACGTCCATCAGCACGGACATGTACCGGAACTGCTCTTTACCTTCGGCCTGGCCTATGTGATCGACGAGTTGGTTAGTCTGTTCTGGGGCACGGTGCCGGTGCCTTACCGCATGCCGGAAGCTCTCGACTTCACCTTGTTCACGATGTTCGGTATCGACTACCCGGCGTTCAAGGTGTTCATTCTGGCCGTATCGGTCGTCATGTTCGCGGCGCTTTACGTTCTGCTCAAGAAAACCCGGGCGGGGCTGATCATCCAGGGCTCGCTCTCCCGGCCTGACATGGTCTCGGCACTTGGCCATAACGTTCCCCAGGTTTTCATGTGGGTCTTCGCCATCGGCTGCGCCCTGGCTGGACTGGGCGGCGTGGTCGGCGGCATCCACCTGATCACGGAGCCGGGCATGGCCTTCCTGATGGGGCCGATCGTGTTCGTGGTCGTGGTGCTGGGCGGTTTGGGGTCAGTCCCAGGCGCCCTGATTGCCTCCATCATTATCGGCGTTTTGCAGACGCTGGCCCTTTCAGTCGACTTCTCCCTGGCCCGCGTTTTCAGCGGCATCGAAGTCTCGAGGGAAAGCTTCTTCGCGACAATCTGGTATATGGATTCGTTGAGGCTCGCCCCGGTATTGCCGTTCCTGTTGCTGGTACTGACGCTGATTTTCCGTCCACGCGGATTGATGGGGAAACGTGAAACATGAGTGCTCCACTAGAACCCGACACAAGCACAAACGCTGACAAAAGCACGAGGCCCACCGCGACTGAGGGCAACCAGCCCGGTTTCCGCTACATCAGTCTCTGGCCCTGGGCCGCTGTCGTCGTGGCCGCCCTGGTGCTACCGCTCATATTCAGCTCAGGCCATTCTGTCGACATGTTGAGCCAGATGGGCATCCTGGCTATCTTCGCCCTCTCCTACAACATGCTGCTGGGTAATACCGGGCTGCTTTCGTTCGGCCATGCCGTCTATTTTGGCCTCGGCGGTTTCTGCACCATGCACGTTCTGCGGATGGTCAACGAAGCCGGCACCGGGCTGCCCCTGGAATTGCTGCCGCTGGTAGGCGCTTTCTCCGGGCTCGGGTTCGGCATTATATTCGGCGCGGTCTCGACCCGGCGTGCAGGCGTGGTGTTCGCCATGATCACCTTGGGCATCGGCGCCCTGGTGCACTCCAGCTCCCTGATGTTTACCAACTTCTTCGGCGGCGAAGGCGGCCTGTTCGGTAACCGGGTGCAGGCGCCTTCCCTGTTCGGCGTGGACTATGGCCCCAGCATCAACGTTTACTACCTGATAGTGGCCTGGACCCTGATCTCTGCCATTGGCATGTTCGCGCTACGCCGTACGCCTCTGGGCTGGATGGCCAATGCCGTGCGGGACAACCCGGAGCGGGCACAATTCGTCGGTTATAACCCGCAGATGGTGCGGTTTATCCAGTTCTCGCTGTCTGCATTCTTTGCGGGATTGGCGGGCGGGCTGTTCATTCTCGCCGATGAGATCATCACCGACGAGACAGTGGGCCAGGTTGTCTCGGGGCAGGTGCTGCTGGCCACTTACCTGGGCGGCATCGGTTATTTCTTCGGGCCGATATTTGGCGCCATCCTGGTCACTTATCTGGAGACTTCACTGTCATCGGTCACCGAGGCCTGGGTCCTTTATTTCGGCCTGATGTTTATTGCTGTTGTGATGTTTGCGCCCCAGGGCCTGTTCGGTCTGCTACATCAACAGCTCGCTGCGATCCGCGCGGGCCAGTGGAAAGGGACAACGCTGATACGCCTATACCTTCTGGCCACCACGCTTATCGCGATTTTCGGGCTGGTCTGCGTCGTTGAGCTCGCCTATCACTATTTCGGCAGCTGGGACCCCAGTGCTCCCATGAATCTGATGGGCCTGACGGTCAACGTCACCAACGCCCTGCCCTGGCTCGTCTCTCTGGGCATCAGCGCGGTCGGGCTGGCACTGATGAATGCCCACGCCCGCCCCCTGCTTCGCCGCAGGGCGGCCGCAACGTCTTCCGGAGGTGAGCAATGAGCACTCGCACGGCGCTGAAACTGCAAGACGTGAGAAAGAACTTCGGCCGCGCGGAGATCATTCGGGGTGTCGACCTGGAGATCCAGGAAAACGAGCGTCACGTGGTCATCGGGCCGAATGGCGCTGGCAAGTCCACCCTGTTCAACCTGATCAGCGGACGATTGCAGGTTTCCGGCGGCACCATCGAACTGTTCGGCGAAACCATCAGCAACCTCCCGCCCCACCGGGTCAACCGCAAAGGCCTCAGCCGCAGCTTTCAGGTGACCAACCTGTTCCAGAACATGACAGTCATACAGAACCTGCGCTGCTCCCTGCTCTGGGCGGCGGGACACAAGTACGCTTTCTGGAAGAGTGTGCTGTCCCAGAAGGCCCTCACTGCCCGGGCCGAAGAACTGATGGAGCAACTTAACCTGCAGCACCGGGCCGATGTGCCGGCGTCGCTGCTCACCTACGCCGAACAACGGGCCCTGGAAATCGGTGCAACCATTGCATCTGGCGCCAAAGTTATTCTGCTGGACGAGCCTACCGCCGGCATGAGCCGGCACGAAGCCGACGCCGTGGTGAACCTCATCCAGACAATCACCGCCGACTGCACGCTGGTGCTGGTTGAACATGACCTGGGCGTTGTTTTCGAGCTGGCAGACCGGATCTCGGTACTGGTCTATGGCGAGGTCATCGCGACCGGTTCCCCCGAAGCGATCCGCGCCAATGCCGCGGTCCAGGAAGCCTATCTCGGCACGGAGGTGCACTGATGCTGCAGATACGGGACTTACACGCCTACTACGGCAAGAGCCATGTATTGCGCGGTGTGAATATGGACGTCAGGGCGGGCGAGATCGTCAGCCTTCTGGGCCGCAACGGCGTAGGACGCTCCACCTTGTGCAAGGCCGTGATGGGTCTGGTTCCGCCCAAGGGCGACATCCGCATGGAGGGCAAACAGCTCGCGGGCCTGTCCGCGCATCAGGTCGCCCACGCCGGGGTAGGCTATGTGCCGGAGGATCGGGCGATTTTCCCCGGCCTGACCGTGGCACAAAACCTCGAGCTGGGCATGAAACGCCGAGGCCAGACTGGCACCCAGTGGACACTCGAGGCCGTCTACAAACGCTTCCCCCGGCTGCGCGAGCGGGAACACACCCCTGCCGAGGTGCTGTCCGGCGGCGAGCAGCAGATGCTGAGCATGTTCCGCACCCTCATGGGCGACCCCAGGTGCATCATGGTGGACGAGCCCACCGAGGGCCTCGCACCCAAAGTCGTCGCTGACGTTGCCGCCATCCTCGAGGAAATCGCCGCAGCTGGCATCGCCGTGCTCCTGGTGGAACAGAAGCTCAGTATTGCTTTGCAGATATCGCATCGGGTCTATGTCATGGGCGAGGGCAAAATCGTCTTTGACGGGACTCCGGATTCGTTGCAGGCCAACCCCGAAATCCGCAAGGAATGGTTGGAGGTCTGATGGCTCGTGGTCAGGCACTTGCTCATTGTCAGGCGCTTGTTAAAAAGCAGGCGCCTACCAGGGTTTTAGCAGTCTCCAGCCATCCGCTCCGCGGATCACCCGGGCTTCGCTTTCCAGTTTATAGAGATGCGCCAACATCGAACGTTGGGCCAGCGGATGAACAGCACTGGGAACGTCGTCGTAGACCTTCGCCACCAGAGTTTGCTCATCGATACCAGCTGCCGACGTCAATGCTGTGATCACTTTGTCCTCCCGCTTCTGACGGTGAGCGATGAGGCGGTCGATCACGCGGTTGGGCTGATCCATGAGAAAGCCGTGTCCCGGTGCAATGTAGAGGGCATTTTCCCGCTTCAGATCCCGGAGTGATGCCATATAGGCCGCCATGTCGCCGTCCGGTGGGTTAACCACTACGGTCGAGCCCTGCATGATGTGGTCGCCGGAGAAGAGCACACCGTCCTGCTCATGCAGGTAGCAGATGTGGTTGGAGGCATGCCCCGGCGTGTGTATCGCCTTCAGGCTGAAATCGTCGCCGTCGATACGTTCGCCGTGCGCCAGCGTAGCGTCTGGCGTAAAGCTTGGGTCCTGATAGTCGTCCGCTGGCGCTTCCATTCCCAGCACAGTCGCGCCAGTAGCTGCCTTGAGCCGGGCCGCGCCGGGGGAATGATCACGATGGGTATGGGTCACAAGAATCCAGCGCAGCTGTCCGCCCTGCGACCCCACCGCGGCCAGAATGGCTTCGAGGTGGGCGTCGATCGCGGGGCCGGGGTCGATCACAGCCCGGTCCCGGCCCCGGCCGATGATATAGGAATTGGTGCCCGGTCCGGTCATGATGCCGGGATTTGGCGCGGTGATACGACCTATGGTGGGCGACATCATCGTCATGCAACCCGGCAGAATCTCGCATTGCGCGATACCCTGTCGTCCGGGGTCAAGCTTCTCAACCTCCGCGTAGGCGGGATGGCTCGGATCAATAATCTGTTGGCCCTGTCGGCCCGTGGCTGGACGCGACCGACTCCGTTGCGGCCCAAGGTCGGTCCTGACACCTGAACGCGCCCGATGCAGGTGGTTCATCAGCTCATCCGTTGTGGCAAACCCGGCCAGCGCCTCCAGCGAGGCGCGGGTGGGCAGGCCCAGCGACAGGTCGCCGCGCTGGTTCCGCTCAATGGCGTCGCCTGGACCTATCCAGAGATGATCAATCGTTTCGTGGCCGTCGTGGCTGGCGCGCTGGTCGACCGGTGCCTTGGCCACGAAAAAGCGCGTATCAAAACGCCGTGGCGGACCCGGCGGCGTTATCCAGCGACTGAGATACGCAATCTGGTCCAATGGCAGGCAGATCGAGAGCCGCTTGCACAGTTCCGGCATCGTCACGGCGCCGGCGAGCATCTGCTCCCTTAACGCCTGGCACTGTGCCGCCAGGGCGTGGGATTCATGGCTCAGGTAGGCGCAACCGTTGGCGCGCGGCTGTGTTCTGCGCAGGTCTCGTCCCAGCAGAATCCCCGCCTCCTCGAAACACTCCCTCACAGCCGCCGTCAAATAACCCAGGCCGCCGCCCTCAACCTCCAGCAATCCGTTAGCCTCAGCCGCCGCCAGGCCCGAAACGTGCAGGTGCAGATCATGCGCATCATCGCCGGGGTCCACCGCGCCGCCAGGAAAAACAAAAACGCCCGGCATAAATACAGCCTGGTGAGTCCGCTGCACCAGCAGCACCTCGATGCCGCCCGGGTCATCCGTCGACGGTGCCGGTCCACCGGGGCGATCCCGGCAGAGGATCAGGGTCGCGGCCGGGCGCGGGGTTATCACTGCCATAGGGTTATGTCCTCAGCAATCCTTGGGGCACCGCTAGCATCTTACCGAATCGGGGCTGCCGGGCGCAGCCATGTGACCTACCCCCCATCGGCACCTCAGGCGGTGCCTCCGTATAAGTGCCTAATGCGTCTCAGATCCTGCCTGGAGCCCCGCTTCCACAGACGAGTAGAGCTCCTTGCCCGATCAGAACGGGTCGGAAATCGTTTCGTAACGTTATGAATTATAACGTCCAGCTTTAGCAGACCAACGCGTTTGCCGAAGCCAGTGGACATGAAAACCTGAAAGTCACGGAAAACTGGCTGTCTCATTCAAAAGCGACGTGGAGCGACTGATGAAACGACGTATTTTTATCCCGGCCCTGGAAGAACAGCAGCGTGCCGAACTTGCGACCCTACGCCATGCCGAGGAATTCGATTTCTACAGTCTTCTCACTGTAGAGCGGCTGGTAGAGTCCGAGTCATTCTCTTTTGATGCCCTGTTGGAAGAAGCCCGCCAGGAGCTGAAAAAAACCACGGGCCCGGACGGTAGCGTTGACGCCATTATCGCCCACTGGGACTTTCCCACCAGCGTACTGGTGCCAATCCTCTGCAGGGAACACAACATCCCCGCGCCATCTCTGGAAAGCGTGCTCAAGTGCGAGCACAAGTACTGGAGCCGTGTAGAGCAGCGCAAAGCGATCCCCGAATTCGTCCCAGACTTCTGCTCGGTGGATCCCTTCGCGGCAGATCCGTTATCCCAGGTCACTCTCGACTACCCTTTCTGGCTCAAACCAGTCAAAGCGTTTTCATCCCAGCTCGGTTTCAAAATCGAGAATGCCGAGCAGTTCCAGGCGGCGATCGAGGAAACCCGGGAGAAAATCCGCCACTTTGGCGACCCCTTCAATGAAGCCCTGGCCCATGCCGAACTGCCGCCTGAGATCCAGAAGGCCGACGGCAACACCTGTATCGCCGAGCAGATTATCTCGGGCGTTCAGGGTGCGCCAGAGGGCACAGTGTTTCGTGGGGAGTTCAACGTGCATGGACTGTTCGACCAGCCCAAGGACGAAGGGGAAGCGCTCTATGACCGGCTGGAGTATCCGTCCAACATGCCTGAGCACGTACAGCGCCGGATGATCGACGCCTCCAAACGCTTCCTCAAGCACATCGGCTACGACAACGGCTGTTTCAACGCCGAGTTCATGTGGAACGAGGAGACCGACGAGCTGTGGCTGGTGGAATTCAACACCCGCATTTCACAGTCCCATAGCGAAATGTTCATCATGGTCGATGGCATGTCGAACCACGAGGTCGCGCTCGATATCGCACTCGGGGAAAGGCCGTCCATGCCCTACCGCCAGGGGCAGGTCACGGTTGCGGCAAAATGCATGATTCCCCATGAGCATGAGGACGGTATCGTCACCCGGGTGCCGAGCCAGCAAGAGCTGGACGACCTCTGTGAACGCTTTCCGGGCACTAAAGTGCGCCTGGATATCGAGCCCGGCATGAAACTGAGCGATTTACCCAACCAGGATAGCTTCAGTTATCACATCGGCACGATCTACCTGGGCGGGCGCAGCCACGAGGAAATCAAGGAGCGTTACCAGGCCTGCCTTGAGGCGCTCCACTTTGAGTTTGACCCCGTGGTCAGGAAGACAGCCTGAGACAGACCGGAAATGCGGGGCTGACGTCTGCCGGGACGCAGGCGGCTGCCCCGTTTTCCAGGGGTAGGCGCGAATCCTGCCGCTGAGTGGCCGCCCAGGTAATGCCAAGCCATCAGGCCATGAGTTAGGCGGCGGACCTGCGCCGACCTCGTAGAACAAGGCAGAGAACCAGCGCCTGACTGACCGCTACGCAGCCGATAACGCCACCCCAGTCCCATGCTTCAAACGCATACGCGCCAAGGCTGGCGCCCATCGCCCCGCCGAGATAGTAAAAAGAGAGATAGAACCCAGTCGCGACACCCGCGGGTACGAGGCGCGAACGACTCAGCAAGGATGTCGTCACAGTCTGGAACATGTAGGTGCCCACCGCGAACAGTGCCACACCGACAATGACCGATGTGCCTGTGCCGCCGACAATACCCAACCCGACCCAGACCAATACGATGAGCGATCCTGCGATTGCGGCTTCACCCACGTAGCGCCTCAACCAACCGGCGGAAAGCACGAAAAAGAGCGCTGGCAAACACGCCAGGTAGACCATGCCGATCTGACTCGAATTCCAGGAATAAGGCGCCGCGGCGAGCCGGATGCCAAGCGCGGTAAAGACCGCGCTCTGGGTAAACAGCAACGCAAACCCTGCCAGATAGGCAACGCGCAGGCTGCCGTCAGCCAGCGCCCGCCTGGCATAGGTAAAAGAGGAGCTGCGCTGTTCACCTTGGGCGGCAGGTTCAGGCTGCCCGTATGCTGGCAGCAGGCCAATGGCTACCGCAGAAGCGACCATCAACGCCGCCGAGCTGGTGAATGCCTGCTCCCAGCCAAGGGCGTCAGCCGCCCAGGCAGGGTAAAGCCGGCTGAGGGTGCTGCCGCCGATTGTCCCAACCACATAGAGCGACACCAGGCTGCCGGGCTTCGTTGAAACCAGGTTCATCGTCGCGGTTAAAAGGAAGGGAATCACAATGCCCTGGCCAATACGAAGCGCCAGAAGCAGAGGTTGGCTTGTGGTAAAAGCGATCACAGAGTTAAGCGCGGCCAGGGCAAGGAAACCCAGAACCAGAACGGCTTTCGGGTTGGCATGCTTCGTTGCCGCACCGGTGACCGGTGCGGTCAACATCATTCCCAGCAGGGCGGCCATATTCAACCAACCTGCCTCGGTCGCGGTGGTCCCGAACCGATCAGCTAGCTGCGGATAGAGTGCCTGCAGCTGGTAGAGATTAAAGAAAGAGCCGAGCGACCCAATGATCAAGGCTAAGCGCATGCTGTCCTCCGCTTTGGTCTGGCATACGCTAGCCGGGAACGGGGCAGGAGAAAAGCGCTTAACGAATTAACCGGCCCACTGCGAGATCGAGTGAAACCGCAGGGAACAGGACATTGACGGCCGCTGCCAAGGTGTGAGCCGGGATGGGCTTAAACCCTGGCAGCGCCGCACTCAGCGCAGCCTGAACTGTGACACCAACCCATCCAGAGTCTGGGACAGCTTCTGCAATTGACCGCTAGACCCCATGAGTTGGTCTGCAATCTGCGTAGTTTCTCCGGTCAGGCGGTTGATGTCGTGAATGTTCTCGCTGATGTCGCTCACCACCGTAGCCTGCTCTTCCGTCGCGGTCGCTACCTGAATGTTCATATCGCTGATCTGGCCGATGTGCGACGTAATCTGTTGCAGCGCGCTGTTGGCGTCATTCGTCTGGTTGACCACGGTAGTGCTCTGGGACTGTCCCCGCTTGATGGCGGCAACCGTCCTGGCTGACTGTTCCTGCAGGTTGTCGATCATTTTCTGGATCTCGTCCGTGGAACTGGCCGAGCGACTGGCGAGGTTGCGCACCTCATCGGCTACCACCGCAAACCCTCTCCCCTGCTCGCCTGCGCGAGCAGCCTCAATAGCGGCGTTCAATGCCAGCAGGTTGGTCTGCTCAGAGATGCCACGAATGGTATCCAGGATGCTGCCGATGGAATCCGTCTGTCCGGCCAGGGACGTAACATCAAGGCTGACCTGATCAATCTCGTCGGACAAAGTCACCACGCCCTGTCGGGCCAGCTCAACCAGTTTCGCGACCTGATGCGCCTGGGAGTCTGCTTCCTTGGCGGCTTCCGCGGCCTCTGAGGCATTACCGGCAATGCTCTCGACAGTCGATCCCATTTCGGAAATCGCCGCGGCGATCTGCTCCGAGCGCGCCTGCTCATGCAGGCAGTTGCTATTGGTGGACTTGGCCTTCTGGGCGACTGTGTTGGCTGTATCTGCCAGTTCCCGGGAGTTTTCCGCCACCGCTTCAATCGCCGAACGGATCTGCCCCGTGAAGTGGTTAAACTGGGTGGCGATATTACTCAGCTCATCGCGCCCATTGAGTTCGACTGTCGTGCCCAGATCCAGCGTTTTGCTAGCCGAACTGATGTGCTGCTGCAGCCTTTCCACCCGCCGATTGAGGCGGCGCAGACAAAGGAACGCCAGCACCACGGACGCCAACAGGGCGGCCACGATCAACCCGACCATGTTATTAAGACTGGCCTGATAGGACTGCTCACTCGCTTGATGGCTTGCAACCCCTTGGGCCAGCAAATCGTCCAGGATCTTGTTGACCGCCTTGCGCATGGCGCCATAGCTTTTCGCGTAGTCGTTCTGGTAGATGCGATACGCGGTGTTCATCTCGCCGGATTCCATGGCCCGGAGCATGGGCTGCAGCTCGTTGCGTTTGACCTCGGCAAACACCTCGATCAGATCCTGAACCTGGGCCCGGATCTCGGGATTAACCTGGGCATCCAGCGCCTCCTGCAGCGCGGCATCCATCTCCGGGATATCCTCAGCCCGGGTTTCGCTTATACGCGTGGTAACACCTTTCGCATCCTGTAAAGCGGGCACAGCCTGCAGCAGAATCATATCGATACCCACGCGCATGCGCGGTATGCGTGAGTTGACCTCCGCCATCGCCCGCAAGGGCGCACTAGTGTTCTCGGCCAAGCGTTCCGCTTGCGCGTGCATCGTGGACAACCCCGCCAGCCCGGCCCAGCTGACCAGCAGCAACGCCAGACACGGTAAGGCCACAACGAACACAAATTGCGATTTGAGCGTCATCTTATCGAAAATCAAAAGGGTGCCCTCGAACGGAATTTCCAGGCGACCTGGAAGACAACTTGGATATTTTTGAAAAAGGGAGTGGTGTACCGAACGGACTTTAGGGCCCATCGCTTTACGCGATGAGGCCTTGAGAAGGTTTAGCGGCATGCTGAAGGCTAGTCGAGAGGGCGCCATTCGTATGTTGTGGCTTTGTTAAGTTTTCGGTTTTTTTGTCCAAGGAATCTTTGTTGCGGCAAGAATAGGCGAGTTTTTTCATGGCCCAGCCTATCGTCCATATTGATGCTCAGAACTACTCCACGTTCTGTACCTGCTCCCGCATCTGCTCGATCAGTACCTTCAGCTCTACTGACGCCCGCGTAACACCGGCGTCCACAGACTTACTCCCCAGCGTATTAGCCTCCCGATTAAGCTCCTGCATCAGGAAATCCAGTCGCCGCCCCACGGCCTCGTTCCGGCCCAGCACACTGCGCACTTCAGCCACGTGCGCCCCCAGCCGGTCCAGCTCTTCCGCCACGTCTGACTTCTGGGCCAGCAGGGCCATTTCCTGGGCCAGGCGTTCCTGGTCAACCTCAATACGAAGCTGTTCCAGTCGCTGCTGCAGTTGCTCCTGCTGCCTTGCCAGAACTTCAGGCAGGCGCTGGCGCAGGTCCGTGATGTGTTGGTCGATGGCATCCAGTCGGTCGGTGAGCATGGGCTCGATCTTCTCGCCTTCTGCTGTGCGGGACTCCACCAGCGTGGCGAGGGTCTGCTCGAAGAGTTGCCGGGCGGCCGCCTGGACCGGCTCCAGCTCCGGCTGCGCCTGAGTCAGGACGCCGGGCCAGCGCAGGATGTCGAGCGCATTGATGTGGGCGGGATTGTCCAGCAGGCGGTTAATATTGTTTATGGTTTCGTTGAGCGCCGTGGCCGTTTCCATGTTGACGTGGAACTGGTCGCTGCCGGCTTCGGCCAGCTCCAATCGCATGCCCACATCGACTTTGCCCCGTGCCAGGGTCGACCTTGTTTTGTCCCGCAGGCTGCCTTCGGTCTCGCGGATGGCTTCAGGCAGTCGGAACTGGGCTTCCAGGTAGCGGTGGTTGACGCTGCGGATCTCGCAGCTGAGTGTTCCCCATGGGCCGGAGGTGTCACGGCGGGCAAAGGCAGTCATGCTTTTAATCATAGTGTTCCCCTACAACAAGAGGCACCATTCTATCAGCTTGGGTGCCAGCATGAATTTAGCCGGCGTTTTCCCCATGAGCCGCCGGTGCACCGCGCTGGTGCCACCGTGATACACTCGCGCTCGCTGCGGTGTATTACCGCCCGATACCTACCCGGGGAACGCTCCCCACTGACTGATCCGCAAAGGGGATATTGATGAGACCAAGTGGCCGCCAGCCTGACCAGACCCGCGCCATCACCCTCACCCGCCAGTACACAAAGCATGCCGAGGGCTCGGTACTGGTAGAGTTTGGCGACACCAAGGTGATCTGCACCGCCAGCGTTGAGAACGGCGTACCGCGCTTTCTGAAAGGCCAGGGCAAGGGTTGGATAACCGCAGAGTACGGCATGCTGCCGCGCTCCACGGGCAGCCGCATGGGCCGCGAAGCCGCCCGTGGCAAGCAGGGCGGAAGAACAGTTGAGATTCAGCGCCTGATTGGCCGGTCATTGCGCGCGGCCGTAGACATGGAAGCGCTTGGTGAACACACCATCGTCATCGACTGCGACGTGATCCAGGCCGACGGCGGCACCCGCACCGCAGCTATCACCGGTGGCTGTCTGGCCCTGGCGGATGCCCTGGAAACGCTGGTGCAGAACAAGCGCCTGGCCCGCAGCCCACTCAAGCAATGGGTTGCCGCGGTCTCCGTAGGCGTTTATCAGGGAACGCCGGTGCTGGATCTGGACTACGACGAGGATTCCCAGGCGGAAACCGACATGAACGTGGTCATGACCGACAAGGGCGGCTTTATCGAACTGCAGGGTACTGCGGAGGCTGCGCCCTTTGATCAGGCGGAACTGAATGAAATGCTGACACTGGCCAAGCATGGGCTTGAGCAGCTGTTCGCGTTGCAGAAGGCGGCGCTTGAGGGTTAGTTAATTCGCCCGGCCCGGGCTCAGCTCCCGGTGCCGGCCCCTCTTCAAAATCATCCTTGCGCCCGTAACAGGGCCAAGCCTGCATTCCCGTGTCAGTTCCCGATATCGTAATCAACCACAACCGGCGCGTGGTCGCAGAAGCGCGTATCGGGATCGATATAGGCGTTTTCGATCGTCTTGCGGATTCCCGGCGTCAGAATCTGGTAGTCAGTTCGCCAGCCGGCATGTCGGCGGGAGCCTGACAGCACCGAAGGCCACCAGGTGTACTGGTTGCCCTCTTTGTTAATGTATCGAAAGGCATCGGTGTAGCCGAGGGTCTCGAAGATCTCGTCCATCCAGTCGCGCTCGTGGGGCAGAAAGCCGGACACTTCCAGCTTGTGATAGCGCGGGCTGGCATCGGTGACGAGATGAACGGTCTGGAAGTTGCCGCAGATGATGTACTGGCGGCGTTTTCTGACGGTCTTCTGCAGATGCTGCATGAAGGCTTCCATGAAGGCATCTTTGTCGGCCTGGCGCTCGGGTGCCTCCAGGGCAGAGGGCACCAGTACTGACGCTACACTGACATCGTCGAAGTCGGCCTGGATGTAGCGCCCCTCCCGATCAGCGGGCTCGTAGGCGAAACCGTACATGATAGCTTTGGGGAATTGGCGCGTGTAAACACCAACGCCGCCGTCCGCCGGGTTTTCAGCATCAATAAAATAGGCCTCGTAACCTTCAGGAATGAAGCGCGGATCGTCGAAATCTGCGGCTTTGGCGCGATGGTCCTGAACGCAAACGACATCGGCATCCTGTTTGGCAAGCCACTTGAAGAAGCCGTCGGCGATGGCTTTTTCAAGGCCGTTGACGCTGATGCTTACTACCCGCATAGATGTTCCCTGGTATGGTTTGCGTGTATGATACCGGCTTCAGATTATTTGAAAAGAAGCCAGGACTCCCGCGTACCCCATGCACGACTATCAGCTTGAGTTTATCCGCTTCGCTATTGAGCGAAAGGTACTGCGGTTCGGCGAATTCACCCTCAAATCCGGCCGGGTCAGCCCCTATTTTTTTAACGCGGGCCTGTTTAATACCGGCGCCGACCTGGACCGCCTGGGCCGCTTCTATGCTGCAGCACTAGAGCAGAGCCACCTAAGCTACGACGTTCTTTTTGGTCCCGCCTATAAGGGTATTCCGTTGGCCGCCGCCACTGCTATTTCCCTTTCCCGGGACTATAGTCTGGATGCGCCCTATGCGTTTAACCGTAAGGAAGCCAAATCCCACGGCGAAGGCGGCAGCATCGTGGGCACGCCGTTACAGGGGCGCGTGCTGATTATCGATGACGTCATAACAGCGGGCACGGCTATCCGCGAATCGGTGGAAATCATTACTGCTGCCGGAGCAACCCCTGCCGGGGTTCTGATTGCACTGGATCGGCAGGAGCGCGGCCAGGGTGCCCTCTCAGCGATTCAGGAAGTCGAATCTGCCCTGTCTGTACCGGTAGTCAGCATAATCAATCTGGCTCAAATTCTTGAATACCTCAAGCAAACACCGGAATTTACCGCTCAGGCAGCCCGTGTGGCCGCTTACCGGGAACGCTACGGCATATAAACGATCAACTATAGTGCTTGCATAAACTTAGCCCCTTCCTGAACAAAGGGGACCTGCTCCAGGGACGCAGCAGTCAGCCACCTCTGGCAGTGGGTCTCTGATGACGAGGCTCGACGCACGGATTGTGCGAGGGCCATCGCCCCGCCCAATCATGCAGAACCAGAATCATCTGTTATGCTTCAGCTGTATAGCTGTACCAAAGGGGCCGCGCCACCGTCATGATTCGACTCACCAGACTGCTGCAATCGCTAGGCATTCTTGCCGCGGGTCTGACGTTGTCCGCTGCGGTCACCGCCGGCACTTTATACCGCTATCAGGATCAGGAGGGTAACCCGGTAATCAGCCATACCCTGCCCCAGGAAGCCTCTCAGCGTGGCTATGAAATACTGACCACAAGCGGTCGCGTCATTGAAACTGTTCCACCGGCCCTGACCGATGCCCAGCGCGCGGCGAAGGAAGCGGAAGAACAAGCCCGCGTCGCTGAGCGTGAAAAACAGGCCCGGCAACGTGCAGCGGACCGTCAGTTGCTGCGGACCTTCAGCCATCCGGACGACGTCGTGCGGGCGCTGGAGCGCAAGCTGGAACAGATGCGCAGCCTGATCGAACTCAAGCAGGGCAATGTCGTCAATATTCGCTCCCAGATCCGCAACGAGCAGTCCCGTGCGGCGGATGCCGAACGCGCCGGTCGTACGATCCCTGTAGAAGTACTCCATAAAATACAGGCGCTACAGCAGGACATCAGCGAAACCGAAGCAGAAATCGCGCGTCAGGAATCGGCTATCAGCAGCACTGTAGCGGACTACGAAGCCATGGCGGACCGGGTCGAGGATCTCACGGAAAAGCAGCGTACCAAACCGCTGCCGGGCGAGATGCCCCCGGAGAGTCAAGGGGGCCAGCTGCCCCAATGAACCGCCTGGTTGGCAACAAAAAAGGGCGCCTCTTGCAAGGCGCCCTTTCTCGTTATGCTGCCTGGATCAACCTAAGCTGACGCAGTGCTGGTGCTGGCCGTGCCACGGCTGCTCTGGCTGCTAGCCGTTTTCTTGGCAGTAGTAGACCGACGGGTGCTGGTCTTTTTTGCAGGCTGCTTGGAGTTGCCTGACTTGGCGCCTGCTGCAGCGGCTTCTTTATCGATTCGCGCGATAAGGTCAGCAGCATAGCCATTGGCGCGCTCGTTCAGGGTGCGCAGTGACGAGTAGAGGCTCTTGGCATATTGGTTATGAGCCTGGCGCACAGACTTGAAGCTGTAGCTCTTGGCTTCTTTTTCCAGCTTTTCAGCGAAATCGAACGGACGGGTGACCATACGCTTGTGGCGGATCTCGGCGTTATCTATGCCTTTATCAAGCAGGGTCTGGAACTGCTTCTGATAAGATTTGAGTTTACCCATGATAATTCCTCCTAAGTCATTTTTCCGATAGCTTCGACCGCGTCGCCCTCGAAGGGCGGCGTCTTTTAGTGCAAGCTCACGTATTAAACTAAGGATTTAAATTAGAATAATCATACTAGTCTCAACTTTATCTGAATCCGACCCACCAGCTCTTCCCGCAAGAAACTGACTCCTTCCCCGACTCATGCTGCAACAAATGCCCGGGCCTCAGAACATTCGTCCGCGACCGAATATTAACAAATTTTAATTTAAAAATTTTCATCAGAAAATCATAACGTTAAAATTTTTCAATGAATACATCCCGTCTAACGCCTTGATTCCGGTCGGTTGATTAGCATAATCACCTATTCTTAAACGCTTGCATTAATTCCAATTATAAAAATCGAGTGCGAACCGGCTCAAAGGATTTTCTCTATGGCTCTTTTCCCAGCGCATCTGCGACCGGGGCAAATTTCTCATGCTCGCATTCTGGCAGCATGGGCTATTGCCCTCCTGCTTAGCGCGTGCAATGCGGACAGCTCCAATATCCGCAACGCCCAGAGCGTCAGCGCAGAACGCCAACCAGTGAGTAGCGGGGCACAGAGCCAGAAGCGCAGCACGAGCAGCTGGATCAGCAGCAGTAGTAGTAAACTGCCCGGCAGCACCTCGGCTCGCCGTTCAAGCTCAAACTCAAGCTCAGAGGAGCTTGGTGAGGCTCCTGCCGCCCTGACTTCCAGCGGTGCGCCAGCCCGGGTCAAAGGCACGAGCGATATACCCCGGAGCTCATCCCGCCGCCCGGTCGATACCAGCTCTACCCATAAATCTCAGAAGCTAAGCTGGCAGCCGCCGTTGACCCGGGAGGATGGAAGCTCTCTTTACCCGGGTGAGATCCAGGGCTACCGCATCTATTTCAAAAAGGCTCACCACAGCCAGTTCCAGAGCATTCCGCTAAAAGACGCCAGCAAGACCACACTGGTCCTGGATGGTTTCTCCCCCGGGGTTTACCACTTTTCGATCTCGACTATTGATACGAACGGCCTTGAAAGCCGTCGCTCTACCACGGTTCGAGTCAACGTCACCTAGCGCGTGGGCAATCCGGCGCTCCACCGGATTGCCGCCAGAAGGTTTACCACCTGAACAGCACCCAGCTGGGAAGGCGCAAGCCCGATTCATCACGCCTTATATACCCCCCCTCCACGGGCACTAGGTAATAGGCTGGCCCAACACCTGGCTCGACTTTGATCTCCTGGATCTCACCGTTTACACGGTATTCGTAGTAGGTGTTGTCCTTGTCATTGCGAATGACAATGGCTGGCCCCTGGTCTGAGCGCTGATACTCCGACGCGCGGATCGGCTCCTGTTTCGAGTCTTCCTGCGAATGGGCCTGGGGCGTGAGCGCCAGGAGAGTGAGGAGGGCCAGCAGCGGGTATTTTTTCATGATAGGATCGGGTCCGTTTCGGGGTTGATGCGCATGCGCTCGAACTAACGAATCCCCCATGATATTGCCTAGCACGGCCTGGGACCAGACAAAGACCTGCCGCGCTTCCCAGAAACCAGGCAACCGAAGCTCAACGATCTCACGGACATCTTGCCCATGACCCAGGAAGCCGCTCCGGCGCCCATAGTACTTATTGACGGTTCCTCCTACCTTTTCCGCGCCTACCACGCCCTGCCGCCGCTCACCACCAGCAAAGGCCAGCCGACGGGCGCGATCAAGGGTGTAATCAGCATGATCAGGCGCCTGCAACAGGATTACCCCCGCTCACCATTGATTGCGGTATTCGATGCGAAGGGCAGGACCTTCCGGCACGACCTTTACGCCGACTACAAAGCCAACCGACCGCCAATGCCTGAAGACCTCGGTAGCCAGGTCGAGCCTATTTTTGCGATTGTTCGGGCCATGGGCATCCCATTGCTGGTTGAGAAGGGCGTCGAAGCGGACGACGTGATCGGCACACTGGCCTGCCAGGCCACTGCGAATGGTCGTGAAGCCATTATTTCAACCGGGGATAAGGACATGGCTCAGTTGGTGAGCGAGCATGTCACGCTGATCAACACCATGACGGGCACCTGTATGGACCGGGAAGGCGTGCGCGAAAAGTTCGGCGTGACGCCGGAGCAGATCATCGACTACCTGGCGCTGGTCGGGGACACCTCCGACAACATTCCCGGCGTCAATAAGTGCGGGCCGAAAACGGCGGTGAAGTGGCTGCAGGAGTATGGCGACCTCGACAACCTCATGGCCAATGCGTCCGGGATCAAGGGCAAGATCGGCGAATACCTGCGTGCCGCGGAAGAACAACTGCCCTGCTCCCGCGACCTGGCTACGATCAGGACCAGTGTGCCGCTGGAGCATACCCTCGAAAATACCCGCATGCGGGAACCGGACCCCAAGGCGCTCCTCGAGCTGTACACCGAGTACGAGTTCCGGGCCTGGATTGCTGAACTCGAAGGCGGGGACGCAAGCGAGGCCGAGACCGCCCCGACCGTAACGCCGATTAACACGTCTGCTGCCGACACTCACTACGAGATTATTACCACCCAGCCGGACTTCGACCGCTGGCTCGATCGGTTGAAAAGCGCACCTGAGTTCGCCTTTGACACTGAAACGACCGGCCTCAACTATATGACGGCCGAGCTGGTCGGCGTTTCCTTTGCCGTTGAGCCCGGCACCGCCGCCTATGTGCCGGTGAAGCACGATTATATGGGCGCTCCGGAGCAGCTCGATCGCGAGGCCGTGCTGGAAGCGCTCAGGCCGCTGCTGGAAAACCCCGCAGTGCGTAAAATCGGCCAGAACCTGAAATACGACAAGAATATCCTGGCCAATCACGGCATCTGTCTCGAGGGCATTGCCGAGGACACGATGCTGCAGTCGTATGTGCTCGATTCGGTGGCTTCGCGGCATGATATGGATAGCCTGGCCCTGCGCTATCTGAACCGGCGCACCACAACTTTCGAAGAAATCGCCGGCAAAGGCGCCAAGCAGCTTACTTTCAATGCCATCGACGTGAATACCGGTGGCCACTATGCTTGCGAGGACGCTGATATCACCCTGGCCCTGCACCGGACGCTGCGTCCCCAACTGGCCCAGGCCCCCGGACTCGACTACGTCTACAGCCAGATCGACATGCCTCTGGTACCGGTACTGGCGCGTATGGAACGCCGGGGCGCCCGGGTGAACCCCGACCTGCTCCGGCGCCAGAGCCAGGAGCTGGCCGAGAAAATGGCCAACCTGGAAGAAGCGGCCTATGCGGAGGCCGGCGAAGCGTTCAACCTGGGATCACCCAAGCAGCTCCAGGTCCTGCTATACGAAAAGCTCGGCCTGCCTGTTGTGAAGAAAACGCCCAAGGGCGCCCCTTCCACCGCGGAGCCTGTGCTGGCAGAACTGGCTTTGACCCATGCCCTGCCACGACTGATTCTCGATCACCGAAGCCTGAGCAAGCTGAAGTCCACCTACACCGATAAGCTGCCGCACCTGATCAACAGCCAGACCGGCCGCATTCATACCTCGTACCACCAGGCCGTCACGGCTACGGGACGTTTGTCCTCCTCCGACCCCAACCTGCAGAACATTCCCATCCGTACCGAAGAGGGTCGCCGTATTCGTCAGGCCTTCGTTGCGACGGAGGGGTACAAGCTCGTGGCCGCGGACTACTCCCAGATTGAGCTGCGGATCATGGCGCATCTCTCTGCGGATGAAGGACTCATGAAAGCCTTTGCCAATGGTGAGGACATACATAAGGCCACCGCTGCAGAGGTTTTCGGTGTGCCGCTGGAGGCCGTCAGCGGCGACCAGCGCCGCAGCGCCAAGGCGATCAACTTCGGCCTGATCTATGGGATGTCGGCCTGGGGCCTGGCGCGTACGCTGGGCATCGGTCGTGACACCGCCCAGGCCTACGTCGACCGCTACTTCGAGCGCTATCCCGGCGTGCTCGAGTACATGGACCGCACACGCACGCTGGCCCACGACCAGGGCTACGTCGAAACCCTTTTTGGCCGGCGCCTGTACCTGCCGGAGATCAACAACCGCAACCGCAACCTGCAACAGGCGGCGGAACGAACGGCGATCAACGCACCCATGCAGGGCACCGCGGCGGATATCATCAAGCGGGCTATGGTGGCTGTCGAGGACTGGCTACTGCAGAGTAATGCCGACGCCCGTATGACGATGCAGGTGCACGATGAGCTGATTCTGGAAGTCCGGGAAGAAGACCTGCCCAAGATCGTCGGCGGGCTGGAGCAACGCATGTGCGCGGCAGCGGACCTGAGAGTCCCCTTGCTGGTTGAAACCGGTGTAGGCGAGAACTGGGACGAGGCTCACTGAAAGACCACGGGCATATTCGAAAAAAAAGAGGTGGGGCCGTCGAAGCCACCACCTCTTTTTCTCACACTGCCAGTTACATCCGGGAAGCCCGGCGAGGCCAGTTTAGAAAGCCTTGCTCACCTGCAGCCCGGCACCCCAGGCATCGAGCTCATATTCCCCGACGACACGCTTGTTGGGATCGAGTAACTGATCGTCGATGTCGTAATCATACTCTTCAACATCGACGTCTTCGATAATCAGGTAACCGAGCGCGAGATCCACACTCAGTTCGTCCTGGCTCTTCCACTGTGCCCCCAGGGTCAACCAGTTCCGGTCAGCACCGGGTACCCGAACAGTGCGGTACTTATCCTGTACTGGCGACTGGTCAAACGCATAGCCAGCCTTGAAGGCCCAGGCATCGGTTGCCTGCCATTTCGTACCGATCGCAGCTGACCAGGTGTCCTCCCATTCCTCGGTGGTATGGCTGATGACATCGGTGCCGGCTATCGCGGAGATTGGTCCGTTCTCTTCATCGCTGATGATATCGAGGTCTTCGAACCGGCTCCACCTCGTCCAGGCTACGCTGGCATACAGCGTCCACTCATCGTTCAGGCCCTGGGCCACACTCAGCGTAAGGGACTCTGGAGTATCGAGCGGCACGACAACATCCTCCGTCAGATTGACGGGCACAATGCCAGCCGCAGTCGGCGCAGGTGTATTGACCGAATTGGCCTCACCTTCAAGGTCCAGGTCAATCGAGCTACGGTAGGTCAGGCCCAGGGTGGTCCGCTCGTAGGGCTGGAGCATCATGCCAAACGTCAGGCCCACACCCCAGTCATCGCCTTCGGCTTCTGAGTGCCCCTCGGGCCAGGTCTCAGGGGTAAAGCCGCCGCCCAAAAGGCCGCCGACCGGCTGGAGCTGCTGCTCGAAGTCCTGTGCCTTCGAAATCAGCCCCTCAGCGTAAAGAATGTTCAGGCCAACACCGATGGAGAATCCCTCGTCGTTGTTGAGGGACAGCGTTGGCTGGAGGTTGATCATTTGCACATCGGTTTCGTCAGCGAAGAACCGGCCTTTGAAGTCATCCTCATATTCGGCCGCGATCCCAAAAGGCACTGACAGACCCAGCCCGACGGAGCTGTATTCGTTCAGACGATGGCTGACCGCGAAATTGGGAATAACCGAAGGATCGACCATGTCGCCGCCATCTCCGCCGGCAACTTCCTCATTCTGAAAGTTGTATGCCTTACCATCAAAATCAGTATCGACATCAATCAGTGCAACACCGCCGGAAACCTGGGTGCCATCGAGTCGGCCCATTCCGGCCGGATTGAACAGCAGCACCGACGCATTTTCGGCGTTGGCGGCGGCGCCGGCATTGGCCATACCTGAGGCCGAGGCGCTTACCTCATTAAGTGCATAACCACTGGCCTGGGCGATGGCAGGCACTAACAGCACCACGCCCCCCGCAATTGCGGCAATCCCTGAGTTAAATCGATTGGTTAACATACTTGTTGTTCCCTCTGTCAGCCATGCTCCGCCAATGGGGCTGGAACCATACCCCGGCAGTATAGCCAGTGCTTGAGAGAACTCACAAATTTATCTGCGAAATCAACAGCTTCATTACACGTACTATTAATTTCAGGACATGTCAGATTAGAACGCGTTTTTTGCTATTCGTCCTGAATAGAGAGCCGGTCAACACTGGAAGAAAGCTGGTCCGCGCTGCTGGCGTCCGCCCCCAGTTTGATCATCAGCCGCAGGTCATTGGCCGAATCAGCGTGAGCCAGGGCATCTTCATAAGTGATCGCACCTTCGGCATAGAGCTTGTATAGCGCCTGGTCGAAGGTCTGCATGCCCTGCTCGTTGGACTTGGTCATCAGCTCTTTCAGGCGATGCACTTCACCCTTGCGGATGAGGTCAGAGGCCAAAGGCGTATTGATGAGCACTTCGATGACCGCGCGACGACCCTTGCCGTCCGGGGTAGGCACCAGTTGCTGCGCCACAATCGCCTTGAGGTTGAGCGACAAATCCATCCAGATCTGGTTGTGCTGGTCGGCACTGAAGAAGTTGATAATCCGGTCCAGGGCCTGGTTGGCATTGTTGGCGTGCAGTGTGGCCAGACAGAGGTGGCCGGTTTCGGCGAACGTTACCGCGTAGTCCATGGTCTGCTTGGTGCGCACCTCACCGATCAGAATCACGTCCGGCGCCTGCCGCAGGGTATTTTTCAGCGCGACCTCGAAAGACTCGGTGTCGATGCCGACTTCGCGCTGGGTGACAATACAGCCCTGGTGCTGGTGTACAAACTCGATGGGGTCTTCGATGGAGATGATATGGCCACGGCTGTTGCGATTGCGGTGGCCGATCATTGCCGCCAGGGAGGTGGATTTGCCCGTGCCGGTAGCGCCGACGAAGATGATAAGCCCACGCTTGGTCATGGCCAGATCCTTGATCACGTCGGGCAGGTTCAGCTCGTCCACGTCAGGGATCTTGGTTTCAATGCGTCGCAGCACCATGCCACAGATGTTGCGCTGGTAAAAGGCGCTAACCCTGAAGCGGCCAATACCGCGGGCACTCAGGGCGTAGTTGCACTCGTGGGTATCCTCGAACTCGGCGAGCTGCTTTTCTGACATGGTGTTGTACACCAGCTCCCGGGTCTGTTCCGGCGTCAGGGCGTTCTTGGTGACCGGGAGCACCTTGCCATTGACCTTCATACTGGGTGGGACGCCTGCCGTTATAAAAAGGTCGGAGCCTCCTTTCTCAACCATCAGTCGAAGCAGTTTGTCGAATTCCATCGGGGCCTACCTGTCTTGTGGCAATCTTTGCATGAGGCAATCGTTGCGTTTGGCACTCTGGCGATCGTTCGGGCCTAGGTTAGTCCAGGCCCAGGGCTAGAAATTGTCAGGCATCTTGGCTTTTGCCTTGGCCGCTTCACGGGTGATCAGGCCTTTTTGCAGCAGTCCCAGCAGGCACTGGTCCAAAGTCTGCATCCCCAGCGAGCCGCCAGTCTGGATAGACGAATACATCTGGGCGACTTTGTCTTCACGAATCAGGTTACGGATCGCTGCAGTGCCGATCATGATCTCATGGGCAGCTATCCGACCGCCGCCGACCTTTTTCATCAGCGTCTGCGAAACAACAGCCTGCAGGGACTCGGATAGCATCGACCGAACCATGGATTTCTCCTCGGCCGGAAACACATCCACTACCCGGTCAATGGTCTTGGCTGCAGATGTGGTGTGCAGGGTGCCAAACACCAGGTGGCCTGTTTCGGCGGCGGTCAACGCCAGGCGGATGGTCTCCAGATCCCTCAACTCGCCCACCAGGATGATGTCAGGGTCTTCCCGCAATGCCGAACGCAGGGCTTCGTTGAAGCCCAGGGTGTCCCGGTGAACTTCACGCTGGTTGAGCAGGCACTTCTTGCTCTCGTGTACGAATTCGATCGGGTCCTCGATGGTGAGGATGTGGTCATACCGGGTGTCGTTGATATAGTCGATCATGGCCGCCAGCGTGGTGGACTTGCCCGAGCCCGTGGGTCCGGTCACCAACACCAGCCCGCGGGGCACGCTCGATACGTCCTTGAAGACCTGCCCCATGCCCAGGTCTTCCATGGTCAGTACCTTCGACGGGATGGTCCGGAAGACGGCGCCGGCACCCCGGTTCTGGTTGAATGCATTGACCCGGAATCGCGCAACCCCTGGCACTTCGAACGAGAAATCGGTTTCCAGAAACTCCTCAAAGTCCTTACGCTGCTTGTCGTTCATGATGTCGTAGATCAGCGAGTGGACTTCTTTGTGCTCCATCGCAGGGAGATTAATACGCCGAACATCGCCATCAACACGAATCATCGGGGGTAAACCGGAAGAAAGGTGCAAATCTGATGCGCCCTGTTTGGCAGAAAAGGCGAGGAGTTCGGTAATATCCATAAAAGCTCTCTGGCGGCTCTCGTAAAATAAAGGTGGTCCGGATGCGACTCCCGATCGCAGCGCTCGGCCCCGTACGGGCCCGGGACGACGTCACCGTTCGGTTAGGGCTGTTAATCGCAACGACTGACTGTCAGCCTCTACTGCATCTGTCGAATGCGACTATGGGCGACTGCACGGTGGCGGGTGAAATACCGTATAGTGCCCGGGCCGCGCTGCGGCTATCGCAAACTGGGCGGGCGTCGAACCAGCGATACAGGCGGGATCGCCGGCCCTATCGCTCTCAACACTCTTGCTTTCAGAAATGCGCAGGTACTTGAAAAATGAGCATAGCAGACAACCTAAAGAAGGTAAGCGAGCGCATACAAAAAGCAACAGAACACGCTGCCCGCCCGGTTGGTTCTGTACGCCTGCTGGCAGTCAGCAAAACCCGCACACCGGATGAGCTCCGGGCTGCCATTGCCGCGGGCCAGACCGCCTTTGGTGAGAACTACCTGCAGGAAGGGCTGGACAAAATCGCGGCGCTTTCGGATACCCCCAACCTGGAGTGGCACTTCATCGGTCCGATCCAGTCAAACAAGACCCGGGCCATCGCCGAGCACTTCCAGTGGGTCCACAGTGTCGACCGGCTGCGGGTCGCCCAGCGGCTTAACGACCAGCGACCGGCTGACATTCAACCGCTGTCAGTCTGTATCCAGGTCAATGTCGATGCCGAGGCGACGAAGTCGGGTGTCGCACCCGAGCAGGTTGCAGAACTTGCCGGCGCCCTGCTCGAAATGCCGCGGTTGCATCTGCGCGGTTTAATGGCCATTCCCGACCCGAACCTGGCGCCAGCAGAACTCCGCCGGCGTTTTGCCGGGCTGGCCGCACAGCTTGAGGCGCTGCGCGAGCGCTGGCCGAGTGTTGGCCCTAACTGCCTGGACACGCTATCCATGGGCATGTCGGGCGATCTTGAAGACGCTATTGCCGAAGGCGCTACCCTGGTGAGGGTCGGGACTGCCCTGTTTGGTTCCCGGCAGTAGCTAATTGCTGTAAATGGGTGTTAGTTGCTGTTAGTGGGTTGCAGCTGGCTGCCCGGCAGTAATCGGGTCACTGATTTAACCTCAACACCGCAAGACCGACCCCGAACCGAACTGCCAGGTCACGAATAGCAGGGCCGGCAGAAAGAACATCTGACGAGTTTCAGGAGAAACCATGAGCAAGCAACCGACCATCGGCTTTATCGGCGCAGGTAACATGGCGTCCGCCATCATCGGCGGTATGCTGGCCGAGCGTTTCAAGCCCGAACAGATCTGGGCCAGCGCCCCGGACGACCGACAGCTCCAGAGCCTGGCCAAGCGCTTCGGTATCAATACCACGACCGATAACCGCCACTGCGCGACCCAGGCCGACGTCCTGGTGCTCGCAGTCAAGCCTCAGGTGATGCAGGAGGCCTGCAGTACCATTCACAGTGTCGTCCAGAACACCCGGCCTTTGATTGTATCAATCGCGGCGGGGCTTGACGCAGCCACGCTTGAGAGCTGGCTGGGCGGAGAGCTGCCGATTGTGCGTTGCATGCCGAACACGCCCGCTTTGGTCGGCCAGGGCGCCTCGGCGTTGTACGCGACCCCGGCGGTGTCCGCTCCCCAGCGACAGCTGGCGGAGCAGATATTCGCCAGTGTCGGGCTCGCGGTCTGGCTGGATGAAGAATCCCAGATGCATGCTGTAACTGCACTGTCCGGCAGCGGCCCCGCCTACTGCTTTCTGTTCCTGGAAGCCCTGGAAGATGCCGCGCGTAACGCCGGCCTGGACGCCGCAGTAGCCCGACAACTGGCGATCCAGACTCTCGCAGGCGCGGCAAAGATGGCGCGGGATAGCGGCGACGACCCGGCCACGCTCAAGCGCAACGTCATGTCCCCCGGCGGCACGACAGAGAAGGCTATCGAAACGTTTGAGACGGCGGATTTTTCGGGGATTGTCGCCAGCGCTTACGAGGCAGCCCGTACCCGTTCCGGGGAACTGGCGGAACAGCTTCGCAAGTCAGCCGACTGACCTGGTATCAAACAGGTTGCCGTCGATTGGCGCTTTGACAGGGCGCCGAGGCCAAAGCATCATATAGCGCGAACTTTACAGGCACCGGACTCAACGAGTCTTCCCGTGGCGTCGGACGACGCGCCAGGCGCCCTACCCCGAGGAGTGACCCATGCTTTCGCAGATTGTCGTATCGACGCTTTATCTGGTGTCGACGTTTTATCTTACTGTCGTGCTACTGCGATTTCTGCTCCAACTGGCCCGGGCGGATTTTTACAACCCGATCTGCCAGTTTGTGGTCAAAGCGACTAATCCGCCGCTGAAACCTTTGCGCAAAATCATCCCCAGCTGGGGGGCGTTCGACGGCGCGGCACTGCTTCTGGCCATAGTTATCCAGGCCCTGGTCTACGTAGGCATGCTGGCGGCGATGGGCGACGTGACGATGATCTCGCCAGTGACTATTTTTGCCTGGGCCGTGATCAAGGTCGTCAGCATCATTGCCAAGATCTATTTCTGGGCAATCCTGGCAGTGGTTATTCTCAGCTGGATCGCACCCGCCGCAGGGCACCCGGGCGTGCAACTGCTGATGCAGCTGACCGAGCCGGTGATGAATCCGGTGCGAAAGGTTATCCCCTCAATGGGCGGCCTGGACCTGTCACCGATAGTGGTCTTCCTGATTCTCAACGTCGTGACCGTGGTCATCGACAACCTCGGCCGCAGCGCTGGCATGCATCAGCTGGGACTGCCCCTCTAAGATACGACCTCCGCAAGCCTTCCTTGTCCTGCAGCCCGATCACTTGCCGGGTTGCAGGCATTCCCAAGCCCCTTCCAACCGCTCTTTCGAGCACTCTTCCATGCACTCTTCTAACGCACTCTTCTAATGCACTCTTCAGGTGCTCTTTTCAGGTAGTCTGCCACCGAGCGTCTATACTGACTCTGATCCGTAAAAAAGCCGGGGACGCCCGGTCGGCTCAGGGACAGGTTATCAAGGCGCCGTAAATGAACCAGAACAACAGCTTGTCTGCCCAGGTTGAGGCCTACCATGGGTGGAAAAAAGAACTGATCCGCCAGGTAGCCCGGTACCGCAACTGGCTCCAGGACAACGGTCTGTTTACCGAAGATGTCAGTCGGCGCATTCACCGTGGCATGGAAATGCTGCTGGACGACGAACTGACGATCGCGTTCGTCGGCGAGTACTCCCGGGGTAAAACCGAGCTCATCAACGCATTGTTCTTCGCCAGTTTCGGCCAGCGCATGCTGCCCTCCCAGGCGGGCCGTACTACCATGTGCCCGACCGAACTCTTCTATGATCGTGACGAAAACCGCGACTACCTGTTACTCCTGCCCATCGAGACCCGTCGCGAAGAAGACTCGCTTGGGCAGTTGCGCAAGAACACCACGCGCTGGCGACGGTACGAGCTGAACAGCGCCTCACCGGATAGCATGCAGCAAGTATTGGCGGAAGTCGCTCGGGTCAAAAGCATGAGCCGGGCCGACGCCGAAGCGCTCGGCTTTGATGGCAAGATGCTCGACCAGGACCGGGACCATCCAGGCAACGTTCTGGTGCCGGCTTGGCGCCATGCCCAGATCAGTATCAAGCACCCGCTGCTCGAACAGGGGCTGCGCATCCTCGATACCCCCGGGCTGAATGCCCTCGGCTCCGAGCCAGAACTCACCATCAGCATGCTGCCTCGGGCTCATGCACTGATCTTTCTGCTCAGCGCCGACGCCGGTGTGACCGCCAGCGACATGACCATCTGGCGTGACTACATCGATACGAAAAATGTCGACCATCGCGCCGGCCGGTTCGCGGTGCTGAACAAGATCGACATGCTCTGGGACGACCTCCAGGGCGACCAGCACACCCAGGATTCCCTGCAGCGCATGGTGCGCGGCACGGCAGAACAGCTGGGCATCCCCGAAAACGATGTGGTTCCGGTATCGGCCAAGCAGGGACTGATTGCGCGCATCCGTGGCGACTCGGCACTGCGCGAGCGTAGCCTGCTGCCGCGACTGGAAGCGCTGATCATCGACCGCATTTTGCTGAAGAAAGAACAGCTCCTGACCCACAACCTGATCAACGATCTGCTGGGTATGCTTCAGAACAGCCAGGCGGCGTTGCAATCTCGCCTGAAGAATCTCGAGGAGGAGCTGGCGCTCTGCCAGGAAACGACCCTCGACCGACCCGCACTCAAGCGTCTGGCTGACCGGGTACAGAAAGACTATGACTTCTACTACAAAAAACTGATCACCCTCCGTTCCAGTCGGCGGCTTATGCAGTCCCAGGGCGAAATATTGATAAACCTGGTTTCGGAACAGCGCTTTGAGGAGCTGGTGAGCAAAACCCGCGCCTACCTGAAAGGTAGCTGGACAACGCTTGGGATGACCCGGGCGGCGGACTTTTTCTTCCGCAGCCTGGAGGCTGACCTCAACCATTTGATGAGCGAGGGCCGGCTAGGCGAGAAAATGGTGGCGTCGATTTACCAGCGCTACAATCAGGACAGCCGGGCCCGCCATCTGGAGCCGATCCCCCTTCGGGCCGGGCGCCATGTCATTGCCGTACGTGACCTGCGCAAGAAAGCCGAGCGGTTCCTGCGCAATCCTAAAAACCTCCTTATCGGTCAATCCCTGCTGATCCAGCGATTCTTCGCCACAATCGTCACCGAAGCCCGCCTTCAGAACGAGCTGGCACGACGTGACGCCCAGCGCTGGCCGGAAGAGGCTCTGCTGCCGATCATGCAGTTCTCTCTGGAACAGAAAAAGCTGCTGGAGCATCAGATCCACCGGCTACGGGATATCGGCCGCAGCGAAAAAAACACGCGCGAGCAGCGCCAGGGTATCCAGGAGAGCCTGGCCAACCTGCGCAAGCAGCTGGAACTGGCCGACGCAATCCAGCAAAAGGTCCGGATGCCAGCACCGACACTGGCACAGCAGAAGGTGGTGCGCCTCTCAGGCACAGGCTAACGTCCTAGCCACGGCCGTCGCCTGCAGGGCCCGGACAACCGGACCTCAGCACGGCCAAGAGCTTGCCAGCCCCCCTCCCCCTCGATAGACTGCCCTGTTCGACCGACCGGCATCACAGCCGGCTTCCCTCTTTTGTTTCACTTGCCTGGGTCAGCGAGTTCATGCCTGAAATAATGCCGCCTGATTCGGTGGGCCTGGTGCAGCCACAAGTGCTGCATTTCGAAGAACCTCTGGAACTGGATTGCGGCCGCACGCTCCCGTCTTACGACCTGGTGATCGAAACCTACGGCAGCCTCAACGCCGATGCCAGCAATGCGGTGCTGATTTGCCACGCCCTCAGCGGCCACCACCATGCCGCCGGCTACCACAGCATGGATGAGCGCAAACCCGGCTGGTGGGACAGCTGTATAGGCCCGGGCAAACCCATAGATACCAATGATTTCTTTGTCGTCAGCCTGAACAATCTGGGCGGCTGCCACGGCAGCACCGGCCCCTGTTCGGTGAACCCCGAAGACGGCCGCGTCTATGGCCCGGATTTTCCCGTGGTCACAGTGCGCGACTGGGTCCATAGTCAGGCCCGTCTGGCTGATCGCCTGGGCATTCGCCAATGGGCCTCGGTCGTAGGCGGCTCCCTCGGGGGAATGCAGGCGCTGCAATGGTCCATCAGCTATCCCGACCGTTTGCGCAGCGCCGTGATCATTGCCTCGACGCCGCGGCTCAGTGCCCAGAATATCGCGTTCAATGAAGTCGCCCGGCGCGCGATCAGTTCAGATCCGGACTTCCACGGCGGCCGTTACGCCGAGCACAACACCCTGCCCCGCAACGGGCTGCGCCTGGCACGCATGGTCGGACATATCACCTACCTGTCGGACGCATCCATGGGCGAGAAGTTCGGCCGCGAGTTGCGGGATCACGTCTACCAGTTCGGCATGGGTACCGAGTTTCAGGTAGAAAGTTACCTCAACTACCAGGGCGAACGCTTCTCCGAGCATTTCGATGCGAATACCTACCTGCTGATGACCCGGGTACTGGACTACTTTGACCCGGCAAGGGACTTCGACAACAGCCTGTCCAAGGCGGTAAGCGGTGGTAATTGCCGTTTTCTGGTTATTTCCTTCAGCACCGACTGGCGTTTTGCCCCAGCCCGCTCCGAAGAACTGGTGGACGCCATGATCGACGCGCGTCGGGATGTTTCGTACGCCGAGGTCGATGCGCCCTGGGGGCACGACGCTTTTCTTATCCCGACGCCGCGCTACACCAACCTTTTTACGCGATTCATGAAGCGCGTTGCCTGGGAGGGCCAGCATGCTGCGTCCTGATCTCGACATTATTGAAGAGTGGATCCAGCCCGGCAGCCGCGTACTCGACCTGGGCTGCGGCGACGGTACCCTGCTTGACTATCTGCAGCGCGAGAAACGGGTGGCGGGCTACGGGCTGGAGATCAACCCCGGCCACATAGAAGCCTGCGTCGAGAAAGGCGTCAACGTGATCGAGCAGAACCTGGATATCAAGGGCCTCGCCAACTTTCGCGACAACAGCTTTGATACAGTCGTCATGACCCAGGCCCTGCAGGCGGTCCGGCACCCGGACATGGTGCTGGAGGAGATGCTTCGGCTGGGCAAAGAAGGGATAGTGACCTTTCCCAACTTCGCCTATTGGCGCCTGCGCTTGTACCTGTTCTGGCAGGGTCGTATGCCCATGTCCCGCTCACTGCCGCATACCTGGTACAACACGCCCAACATCCATCTCTGTACGTTCCGGGACTTCGAGGCGCTTTGCGCCGAGAAAAACATCCGTATACTGGATCGGTCAGTCGTCGATACCGAGCACCGCTCACATTTTCTCAGTCGAACCTTGCCGAACCTGCTCGGTCAAATCGCCATCTACCGCATCTCCCGCTGATCCCGGTCAGCTACAGCGTTAACGAGAGGCTTACTACGATGCTTTCAGTCCGCGTTCTCCCGTTTTTCATCCTGCTATGCGGCCTGCTTGCCTCTACCCTGGCCACAGCAGCGCAAAAAGAGGATGTCGGTCCCTACGAGATTCATTACAGCGCCATTCCTACGGGTTTTCTCACACCCGAGGTGGCCCAGAGCTACAACCTTACCCGCAGCCGGGCCATTGGCCTGCTCAACATCAGCGTGCTTGAGAAGCTGGAAGACGGCACGACGCGGCCGGTAGCGGCCATGGTCGATGGTCGGGTTACCAACGACATCCGTCAGGACCGTGCCCTTAGCTTTCGCGAGGTGAAGGAAGGCGAGGCGATCTACTATCTTGCCCAATTCCAGTTTGGTGAGGGCGAGCGCCTGGAGTACCGTGCGAACATCCGTCCCCGGGGACACGACCGTAGCTATCCGATCCGTTTTACCCAAGGGCTGTTTAATGAGTGAGTCGCGCAGGCTGGTTCTGGCCAGCAATAACCCCGGTAAAGTCCGCGAACTGCAGGCACTGCTGTCGCCCCTGGGCTGGCAGGTCATTCCCCAGGGCGAACTGGGCGTTGGCCCGGCAGAAGAGCCGGCCTGCACTTTTGTCGAGAACGCTCTGCTCAAGGCGCGCCACGCCAGCCGCGCGACGGGCCTGCCAGCGCTTGCCGATGACTCTGGCTTGTCAGTAGCCGCACTCGGCGGAGCGCCGGGTGTTCGTTCAGCCCGCTACGCCGGTTCCAGCGCCGACGACGCCACCAACAACGCCAAGCTGCTCGCCGAGATGGAGCCCTTCCCCGACGGTCAGCGCCAGGCCTGGTTCAACTGTGTTCTCGCGTTCATGCTGCAGCCGGAAGACCCGACGCCCGTCATCAGCCACGGCCGCTGGCCCGGGCACATTCTGCACAAACCGGCGGGTGTGAATGGTTTTGGCTACGACCCACTATTCGGCGTTCCCGACCTAAACTGCAGTGCCGCTGAGCTGAGTCCAGAAGAGAAGTCCCGCCTGAGCCACCGCGGCCGGGCCCTGCGGGATCTGGTGGCCCGTCTTGAAGGCTGATGAAGCTGGCGGTGGCCGTCTTACACTGCCGCCATTAAGTCTCTACATCCACGTGCCCTGGTGCGTGCGCAAGTGTCCTTACTGCGACTTCAATTCCCACGCACGCTCCGGCGAGCTACCAGAACAGGCCTACCTGGCTGCGCTGCTGGAAGACCTGGATGGCGACCTGGCGTTCGCGGCCGGGCGTGAGATTCAAACCGTGTTTATTGGCGGTGGCACACCCTCGCTGCTGAGTGCGGACTTTTACCGTACGCTGCTGCAGTCAATCGCCCAACGTCTACCCATGGCAACGGATGCGGAGATTACCCTCGAGGCCAATCCGGGCACGCTGGAAGCGGGACGTTTCGAGGGCTTCCGCACGGCGGGCATCAACCGGCTCTCTATCGGTGCACAGAGTTTTGACGACAGCCACCTGCACCGGCTCGGTCGCATCCATGACAGCCATGCGATCTTCAATGCCGTGCAGGCAGCTCAGGTCGCCGGCTTCGAACGGCTCAACATCGACCTGATGTATGGGCTACCGGAACAGACCCTCGCCAGTGCCCTTATGGATCTGCAGCAGGCTATTTCGCTGGGTGTCCACCATCTCTCGTGGTACCAGCTGACACTGGAACCCAATACCGAGTTCTACAGCCTGCCGCCGGCCCTGCCGGACGATGATCGCATCGGCGAAATCGCCGATGCCGGCCAGGCGCTGCTGGAGAGTGCAGGTTTTCAGGGCTACGAAATCTCTGCCTGGGCGCGACCGGGACAGGCTGCGCGCCACAACCTCAACTACTGGGAATTCGGTGATTATCTGGCGCTCGGCGCCGGCGCCCATGGCAAGATCACCCAACCCGAAACCGGGCAGGTGCTGCGTTACTGGAAGACCCGCCAGCCAGAGGCCTACCTGGGCCGCATCGGCAGCCGCACCGCAGGCCATCAGGTTATCTCGGTGGAAGACATGCCCCTGGAATTCATGATGAATGCGCTGCGGCTCACACAGGGCGTTGCAGAATCCAGTTACAGTGAGCGCACCGGCCTGCCTCTTGTAGGGCTTGAAAAGATACTGAATACTTTGCGGGAGGAAGACTGGCTGGAGCCGGGCCGCCTGGCACCCACCGCCAAGGGACGGCGTTATCTCAACGCCCTGTTGGAACACTTTGTCGAGTAACCGACATGAGCCTGTTTGCCTTCTCCGGTCGCAAGTGGTCCGGAAACCTCAAACTCACCGCCAGTATTGCTGTCGCCCTGTTGGTGATTCTCAGCGCGATCAACATCATGCTGGTGAGCGACGAAGCGCCGCGCGGAATTATCAGTTTTCAGTTTGCGGCCACACCCGAGCGGGCGACGGGTGTCGTCCAGAGCTGGCAGCGATCCGACATGGGCGCGTCCGGTTCCGGGGTGGAATGGGCCCAGGCGTCACTCTACCTGGACTTTGCTTTTGTCGCCGCTTACCTGCTGCTACTGCTGAAGCTGACCGGTCATTGGCTTATCGACCGGCCGGGCGTACGCGAGCAACAACTCGGGCGCTGGGCCCGGGGCCTTTTCTGGACGGGTGCCCTGACCGATGTCGCTGAGAATATCTGCCTGCTGGTGACGCTGGAACAAGCACAATCAGCGTTTTGGCCATTAGTCGCGACCCTCTTCGCGCTGGTCAAGTTCTCCAGCCTCCTGGCCGGTGCCGCGGCGCTGCTGATTCTGCGGGCCGCCCGGGGCCAACCGCTGGCAACTTGACGGGACCAGGCCGCTACCTGGCTCGCGTCAGTACGCGCGGCGCACCACAGGCTATACGCCTTGCCCGAGCCACACGCCCTGCCCGAGTAATGGCCGGGGTCCCACGGCAGGCGGGAGGTAGCGTTCCGGCCTCAATTGGTTCGCCGGTATAGCAGATCCCAGACGCCATGCCCCAGGCGCTCGCCCCGCTTCTCGAATTTGGTCACGGGCCGTTCATCCGGACGAGGGGCAAAGCTACCGGGTGCTACATTGTTGACCATGCCCTCCGACCCCTCCATGACATCCAGCATGTGCTCAGCGTAGTTTTCCCAGTCTGTCGCCAGATGGAATATGCCGCCGACGCGGAGTTTGTGACGAATCCGCTGGACGAAGTCATGCTGAACGATTCGCCGCTTGTGATGACGCTTTTTATGCCATGGGTCAGGGAAAAAGAGCATGACCCGGTCAAGGCTCGCGTCAGGCAGGCATTGGTCGAGCACCTCGTTGGCATCGGTACAGTAAATTCTCAGATTGGTCAGCCCCTGCTCATCAATCATCTTCAGCAGGCTGCCGACACCAGGCCGGTGTACTTCGATACCGATAAAGTCCTGCTCCGGGTGGCTGGCGGCCATCTGCGCCAGGGAATCGCCCATGCCGAAACCGATCTCCAGGTTCAGAAGTGCTTCCCGACCAAAGATAACCCGGGGATCAATGACACCCTGCTCTACAGACAGCCCCCAGCGTGGCCACTGCGTTTCCCAGGCCTGCCGCTGGCCTTCGGTCATCCGCCCGCCGCGCAGGACAAAACTCCGGATTTCACGGCGTTGCGTAAATTTTGGACCAATTGATGGGGCGTCAGTCATGGTTGTCTCCTGGAGCCTGGGGCAGAAAAACCGGCGCCATAATCGCGTAATACGTGGACGTCGTAAAGTCTGAGCCCATATCCGCTGTCATCCTCATTCTACGCCTGGCGACGCCCGTCGAGTGCTCGGTAACCCAATGCTTCCACCAGGTGCGATTTGCTCAGGGTTTTACAGTCGGCCAGGTCCGCCAGGGTGCGGGCGACCCGCAGTATGCGGTGCATGGCGCGCCCGGAGAGGCCAAAGCGGTCCATGGCATTCTCCAGCATGGCGCGGCTCGGGGCATCGAGTGCGCAGTGCTCAAACAACTCTTCCCCGGCCAGGGCCGAGTTAAGACACCCGCGGACCCACTGTTTCTCCCGGGCCGCCATGACCCGCTCGCGCACCTGGGCCGAACCCTCGCCCCGTTCCGGTCTTCGTAGCAGGACGTCTCCAGATTGCACGGGTACCTGAACGTGAAGATCGAACCGGTCCAGCAAAGGTCCGGAAAGTTTGGATTGATAGCGCGCAATCTGCGCAGTACTGCACTGGCAGGCGATGGTTGGGTGTCCCTGGTAGCCACAGGGACATGGGTTCATTGCGGCGACAACCTGAAAGCAGGCCGGAAATGTCACCTGGGAAGCGGCGCGTGAGATCACAACCTGTCCACTTTCCATGGGCTCGCGCAGCACCTCCAGTACCTTCCGGTCAAACTCTGGTAATTCGTCGAGGAACAACACCCCCCGATGAGCCAGGGAAATCTCCCCGGGCTTGGGCGTGCTGCCGCCGCCCACCAATGCAACGGCCGAGGCGGTATGGTGCGGCGCGCGATAGGGCGGGTTGAGCCAGGCATCGGGTGAAAGGCTACGACCGGCGACCGAGTGCACGGCCGCTACTTCAAGCGCGTGCTGGTTCTCCAGGGGCGGCAGAATGCCAGGCAGGCGCGACGCCAGCATGCTTTTGCCGGTCCCGGGCGTACCGAAGAAAAGCAGGTTGTGATTTCCAGCCGCGGCCAGTTCCAGCGCGCGTTTGGGTACCGCCTGACCCTGCACATCAGCGAGATCGGGCAGTCCCGTAGGTAGCGTACGCTGGCGCGGCGCCGGCATGATCTTGGGCAGTTTCTCCTCACCGCGAAGGTGGGCGCAGACGGCCAGCAGGTGTTCCGCAGCGCAGGTATCATCAGCGCCTGCCAGAGCTGCCTCTTCGGCGTTGCCGCTGGGCAGGATAAGCCCGCGCCCGGCTTCCTGCGCGGCGATGACGGCGGGTAAAATGCCCTGGACCGGTCGCACCTGGCCGTCCAGGGAAAGCTCGCCCAGAAACTCGGTCCGGGTCAATGTATCGGCGGGGATCTGCCCTGAGGCAGCAAGAATGCCGATGGCTATCGCCAGGTCGAATCGGCTGCCTTCTTTTGGCAGGTCGGCGGGTGCCAGGTTGATGGTGATACGCCGGGCGGGAAACTCGAACCCTGCAGTCATCAGCGCGCTACGCACCCGATCCTTGCTTTCCTTGACGCCCGTCTCGGGCAACCCGACGATTGAAAGCGAAGGCAGGCCGTTGGACAGGTGTGTCTCAACGGTGACCGGGGGTGCATCAACACCGACCCGGGCACGGGTGTGCGTAGTGGCGAGGTTCATGGCAAACGGTCCTTGTTAACGTTCAGCCATCTACGGACGCGATCCCGTAGTCTGGCACGCCCCATCCTGGGGCAATCAGAGTTGCGGGCGGGCGATCAAGATGCGGTTGGCGTCTTTTCAGTTCCCGCGGACTCCAGCATACTGACCCGCTTCTCGAGCGTCTCAAGACGTTCGCGGGTATGCTGGAGCACGGCGGTCTGAGCATCGAACTCCTCCCGCGTGACCAGATCAAGCCGGGACAGCACCGATGTGACCGCTGCTCTTGCGTGTTGTTCGACATCCTCACGGGCGGCCCGAGCCATATCAGGCACAAACTGGCCAAACTGCTGCTGAAGATCGCTAAAGAGATCCTGGGGTTTTCTGGGCATGATTTTTCCTCCAAGTGGACGTAGTGTAACAGTTCAGGCAGAGGCACCTCACCCTGTCTTTTATCAAAGCCCGACGGCGTCTTTGAAAAGAGACTGAAAACGCATGCGCACCACTATGACGCACGGTCACTACGTACGGATCAATTTAGTGCATTGACAGGCAGCACGACCGAGAGGGCAAATGGCAACCGACTGTAACCTATAAACTTTTTACCATTGGCATAAGTGATGCTTTGCAGTTCGTAAGCGTTGCATCAGTCCGCACACTTTTCACGTGCTCGGGCTCAGAGCATCACTCATTCCGGGATCGAACGTGACCTTCCCGGGGGCGGCTAAACCTAAGGAGAAATGCATGAAACTCGTGACTGCGATAATCAAGCCTTTCAAGCTGGACGACGTGCGTGAAGCACTGTCCGAGATTGGCGTTCAGGGCGTTACCGTAACCGAAGTAAAGGGTTTCGGCCGTCAGAAAGGGCATACCGAACTTTATCGGGGCGCTGAATACGTCGTCGACTTCCTGCCCAAGGTCAAGGTTGAGGTCGCGATTGCGGACAACCTGCTGGACCAGGTAATAGAAGCCGTCACCAAAGCGGCCAATACCGGCAAGATCGGCGATGGCAAGATTTTTGTCACTGAACTGGAACAGGCGATCCGGATTCGTACCGGAGAGACCGGCGAAGAAGCGGTCTGAAGGTACTGAGCTAGCGCTTAACGACTCCCAGTAATTCCTATCTAAAAAAGCCTGGTGCGGAGGGCTTCCTATGGAAAACAATGTCTTTCATCTACAGTATGCAATAGATACCTTTTATTTCCTTGTCTGCGGCGCATTAGTTATGTGGATGGCCGCGGGCTTCTCAATGCTTGAGGCCGGCCTGGTACGCGGCAAGAACACCGCCGAAATTCTTACCAAGAACGTCGCGCTTTATGCCATTTCCTGCACCATGTACCTGGTCTGTGGCTACGCCATCATGTATGGCGGGGGCGTGTTCCTGAACGGGATCATGGACCTCGACGTGCCCAGCGTGCTGACTGATTTTGCCGGTCGGGAAGACGGTTTCGAGGGCGGCTCCATATACTCTGGCGCATCAGACTTTTTCTTCCAGGTTGTGTTCGTGGCAACCGCCATGTCGATCGTATCCGGTGCTGTTGCCGAGCGTATGAAGCTCTGGGCCTTCCTGGCCTTCGCTGTAGTCATGACTGGTTTTATCTATCCGATGGAAGGCGCCTGGACCTGGGGCGGAGCCAGCGTTTTCGGCATGTACTCCCTGGGTGACCTGGGCTTCAGTGACTTTGCCGGCTCCGGTATCGTGCACATGGCTGGTGCAGCAGCGGCTCTCGCCGGTGTTCTCCTGCTCGGCGCCCGCAAAGGCAAGTACGGTCCGAACGGTCAGATCAACGCGTTCCCTGGTGCAAACCTGCCCCTGGCTACGCTGGGTACCTTCATCCTGTGGATGGGCTGGTTCGGCTTTAACGGTGGCTCCGTCCTGAAACTGGGCGATATCAGCAGTGCGCACGCCGTGGCCATGGTCTTCCTCAACACCAACGCAGCCGCTGCCGGCGGGGCCATTGCTGCACTGATAGTGGCACGACTGATGTTCGGCAAAGCCGACCTGACCATGCTGCTGAACGGTGCTCTGGCCGGCCTGGTGGTTATTACCGCAGAGCCGTCCACGCCCTCCCCTCTGACCGCCACCCTCTTTGGCGCTGCTGGTGGCATCCTCGTGGTCTTCAGCATTATCACCATGGACAAGCTGCGTATCGACGATCCTGTTGGTGCGATCTCGGTTCACGGTGTCTGTGGCCTGCTGGGTCTGCTCCTGGTGCCGGTCACCAACGGTGACGTCAGCTTTGTCGGCCAGATTATTGGCGCCCTGACCATCTTCGTCTGGGTCTTCGTGGCCAGCCTGGTGGTCTGGGGAATCCTCAAGGCCGTGATGGGCATTCGGGTTACCGAAGAAGAAGAGTACGAAGGCGTGGATATGTCCGAGTGTGGCCTGGAAGCCTACCCGGAGTTTGGCAAGGGCTGAGACCTTTAGACCCTGTCTGAAAAAGAAAAGGGAGGCTGCAGACGCAGCCTCCCTTTTTTGTATCACAATGTTGTACAACCATTCCGCGCCAACAATGCACGAGTCCGTAGGGTGCGCAATGCGCACCATTGCTTGGCCACGGGTTATACCGGTGCGCAGTGCGCACCCTACCATTATTGGATCATCGGCCCGCCAGTCCTTTGGCCTCTTCGTCTTCATCACATCTCTTGCAATTCAATCTGGTTCCCAGCATCGCAGCACGCCCCTCCGCCGTTATGACCCAGGGCCTGTTTACCCATGGTGGCGTATGGCGGACATGCTGGTTGTGGCCGCAAGCCAGTTCGGCCACCCAATGATCTTCCTCATCCGGGTGGTAGCCAGTGATCGCTTGTTTCATACCTCCAATCTCGCCATTTTCAAGGAAAAAATACGTGGTCATGCACCCACATCAATCAGGCACAGGGCCATACAGACGCTCAAAGCGCTCCGGGGTATAGCCATCCAATCGCCGATTATCCACGAAGATCAGTGGCAGCCCCCGCCCGCCCAGCTTCTCGAAGTAGGTGCGGGCGGCTGGCGATTCATCGATATCAAAGATACGCGCGGGAATGTTGTTCTCGCGCAGGTACTGTTTGGCGTGCAGACAGGGCGGGCAATAGTCCGAGGAGAACATGACCACATCCGGGGTATCCTGCCGGGGTTCGGCCATGGCCGACACATGTGGGAGCAATCCGGACAGGATGGCCATTGCCGTCAAACGCCAGGACCGGCCCACGGGGGTGCCTTGTTCATTTTTGCAGAGCATGTACTTACCTCGGATTCGGCTCGCCACGGGGACAACCTCCAGCGCCACTGTCGTATCGCTGTAACTATCAATATTCCTATAACCATCAATACCAATATCACTATCATCGCTCCTAACGACAGCATTGAGACCCGACATTCAGCGAGACGTTCCAGGCTCCGGGAAGGGTCGGCTTGTATGGTACAGTCCGGTCGACGAAAGACAGTAATCTGGGCTGGAGATCAGCTCAGCTGCGGAATAAATGGACGGGATTCCTGAAGGGAGTCTCATGCTGAAGGAGAACAGATATGGCCAACACAGTCGTTATTACCGGCGCCAACCGTGGCATCGGGCTGGAGATGGCGCGTCTCTGGCACGCGCGTGGCGAGCGTGTCATTGCGGTGTGCCGGACCCCCTCCCAGGCGCTCGGTGATCTGGGCGTTGAGATAATCGAGGGTATTGATGTCACCCGGCCCGAGGATATCGATACGCTGCGCCAGAAGCTGGCGAACGAGCAGATAGACCTGCTCTACAACAATGCCGGCATACTGACCGATGAATCCCTCGACAACCCCAACTGGGACCAGATCCTGCGCCAGTTCGAAGTCAACGCCCTGGGGCCCCTGCGCGTAACCCATGCCCTGCTCGACCGTATGAGCAAAAACGGCAAGGTTGGCGTAATGACGTCCCGTATGGGTTCCGTGGCAGATAATACGTCCGGGGGACGTTACGGCTACCGTATGAGCAAGGCCGCACTCAACGCTGCGGGTAAGTCCCTGGCCATGGACCTGAAGCCCCGGGGTATCGCCGTAGCGATTTTGCATCCTGGGTTTGTCCAGACCGAGATGACCGGCAACCAGGGCAACCTGAAGCCGGAGGAAGCCGCCGAGCGCCTTATCCAGCGACTCGACGAGCTCAACCTGGACAATACCGGCACCTTCTGGCATTCAGACGGATCGGTATTGCCCTGGTAGGGCCTTGGTCGAGACTTGAAAAGCAAAGTACGCGCCCCAGCCTCTCGCTGTGAGGGGCGCGACGGCTTCAGCCGGGTCGCTGCACGTCGCTGAGGCTTGAATGCTCGGCCCCGGGCTCTTTTTTGATTACGCTGAACGAGCCATCTGTCTCCAGGACGACAGCTTCCACCGCTTCCAGATCCACCAGCCCCGCTGAGCGCACTGCCGCTTTCACTTCGCCCTGGGTCACCCGGGCCGCGACGAGGGCCTTGGTTAGCAAATTGCCCCGATACAGCAACAGTGCCGGCTCCCCGGTGACTATTCTTCGCACCCAACCGGCCCGGACACTGGACCAGGTAACGGCGTACTGCATCCCGATCAGCAGGGCAAAAGCCAGAGTCCCCTGGGCCAGGGTGACGTTCTTGTTGAGTATTACGGTTGCCAGCGTTGAACCCAGAGCGACCGTAACCACCAGGTCGAAAGCATTCATTTTGGAAAGCGTACGACGCCCGGAGATACGCAGCAGTAGCACCAGGGTGACGTAAGCCAGCACACCAATGATGCCGGTCCTTAACAGTACCTGCCAGTTGTCGAAGAAAATCAGTTCCAATTCCGCCTCCCTGCTTAATCTTTCCTGAGACTCCTCAAAATACAGCCACCGCCCATCCGAAGACCAGCCCGGTTTTTAAAGGGGCTCATTCACACTGCTTTACCTTTTGTTTTAAAAGCGTTTTTTCAAAGCAAAGAAGCCCTGCGGACAAGCTCGGTTACACAATCCCTGTTGCAAGAACCCCATCGCCAGAATACTGTATATAGATACAGTATTTGCGCAAGAGCACCAAACCATGAGCGAACTGATTGACCAGTTAAAACAACAGGCCCACCTCTGGCAAGGCCGGGAGCAGGTCGCGCCGGGTCGGCAGGGTATAGCGACCGGCTATCCCGAGCTTGACCGGCAACTCAGCGGCCAGGGCTGGCCCCGGGGAGCGCTCACCGAAATCCTGCTGGCCGGCCCCGGCATCGGCGAGCTCAGACTGGTCGTGCCGATGCTGCAGCAGTTAACAGAGTCAGGCCAGACCGTGGTCTGGATCAGCCCGCCTTATACCCCGTATGCCCCGGCCCTGGCACGGGCGGGCATTGTTCTGGACAACCTGGTGGTCGTGCGCTGCCAAGATGCCAAGGACCAGCTCTGGTCCCTGGAACAGGCATTGCGCAACCCCGCCTGTGCCCTGGTGATGGGTTGGCCGACACAGTTGCGCCAGGCCGACACCCGCAGGCTCCAGCTCGCGGCCGAGGCCGGTGGCGGCACAGGCATTCTGTTTCGCTCTGCCGCCAATAGCCTCAACAGTTCACCGGCCCACCTGCGCCTGCTGCTTAGTGCCGCCGCAGGGTCTCTGCATGTCGAATTGCTCAAGCAGCGGGGCAGCTTTGCCCAGGCCAGCCTGACTTTACCGCTGGGCACCCTGGAAACCCTTGTGGAGCCGGATCAGGCCAGCGTCAGCAACATCATTCAGGGGCCCTGGCAAACGGGCAAACCCCTGGCTGGATCCAACCCGTCACATTCTTCTCCATCCGCGACCTGATCAAGGGACGATGAGCGATGTTGTGGCTCTATCTGCATTTCCCCAACCTCCTGCTGGAACACTACCAGCAAGCCGAAGCCGAGCCCCTGCCCCTGGCCCTTGTACAGGGGCGACCGCCACGCATCCTTGCCGCCAATGCCCTGGCCGCAGAAGCGGGTGTCGCGCCGGGTCAGACTCTGGGTACCGCAACCTGCCTGCAGCCCGACCTGGCCGTTGTGCCGGCGGACGAGGCCCTGCAGACGCAGGTACTGGAACAGCTGTGCGCATGGACTTACCAGTATGCCGCCCAGCTAAGACCCTGGCTGCCCGATGGGCTGCTGCTGGAGGCACAGTCGGTTACCCGCCTGCACGGTGGGCTGCCTCCCCTGGTCAGGCATTTGCGCCAGGGACTTCACGCACAGGGGTTTACCGTGGCCATGGCAGCCGGCACCAACCCCCTGATGGCGCGCACCCTGGCCCGGGGCCATGCCGATACCCTTATTCAGGCCCCTTTTCAGGAGAAAGGGCGCGCCAACCTCTGCACGGATGATCAAGAACACCTGCACCATGCCTTGAATCGCCTACCGGTTTCTGCGCTCGGGCTACCCCAGAAATCCTGCGAGCGTCTGCTGCGCATGGGCATCACCCGAAGCGATGGGCTTTTTGCCCTGCCCGACCGCCAGCTGGCTCAGCGTCTGGGGCCCGAGCTGGTCGAGCATTTGCAGCAATTACGCCAACCCGGCAAGGACCGGCTCCCGGCCTGGCAACCGCCCGCGGTCTTTCAGCAGCGGCTGGATCTGGTGCAGGAGGCCGAACGGATGGCCGGGCTGTTCTTCCCCCTGCAGCGTCTGCTACAGAACCTGGCCGCTTACCTGCAGTTGCGCCAGCAGTGTACCGATACCCTGCTTCTGCGTTTACAGCACCGCGAAGCGATGGCAACAACAATCCAGGTACGCACCACAACAGTCGACTACCGGGAAGAGCGTTTCATGGAGCTCTGCCGCCTGCACCTGGAGCAGCATGCCCTGAGAGCACCGGTTATTGCCCTGAGCCTGACCGTCGAGCGTTTCCAGGCCCGAGATACCCAGGCCCAGGACCTGTTTGGCTCCACCGCTTCCCGCGAAGAACAATTGCAGGAGCTGCTGGGACGGCTGGAAGCCAAGCTGGGCAACGGCCAGGTCGCTCGCCTCGCGGCCCAGGCCGACCATCGCCCCGAACACGCCTGGCGCTACCTGCCGTTGCAGCAGCGCCGCACGCCCCCGGCCGTTGAAATTCCCCGCCGGCCCCTGTGGTTACTAGCTGCACCCATGCCCCTGCGGGAAACCCCCGAAGCCTGGCTTGGCGGCCCCGAGCGTATCCAGGCCGGCTGGTGGGATGGCCAGCGACTGCAGCGGGATTACTACATCGCCCGACTTTCCAGCCAGAGCCTGGCCTGGCTGTTCCGCAGCAGCGATGGCAGCTGGTTTGTGCACGGCTGGTTTGCCTGAAACCTTTCACAACCCCTACCAGACCTGAACCGACCATCCCCGGAGTACCCCTTGATCCGTTACGCCGAGCTTCACTGCCTGACCAACTTCAGTTTCCTGCGGGGGGCTTCCCACCCGGAAGAGCTGGTGGAGCGCGCCGGCGAGTTGGGCTACGAAGCCCTGGCCATTACCGATGAGTGCTCCGTGGCCGGGGTCGTGCGGGCCTACCGGGCGGCGCTGGAGAACGAGGACAGTGCGCTGAAACTGCTGATCGGCAGCGAATTGCAGGCGCCTGAAGAGCGGTTGAAGGTGGTTGTCCTGGTCCAGGATCTGCAGGGCTATGGCCAGCTCTGTCGGCTGATTACCCGCTGTCGGCGTCGGGCCGACAAGGGCGAATACCTGTTCCGGCAGGACGACCTGGACGGCCAGCAGCTGGACCACTGCCTGTTGCTGTGGAAGCCACTCCGGGCGCTGGAACGGGAACCGGGACGCCGGGCCGACCTTCAGCTGGGGGCTGAGCTAAAAAGCCGGTTTGGCGATCGCCTTTGGCTGCTGGGCGAGAGGCACCTGACCGCCGACGACCAGGAGCAGCTGGCACATCTGCATTACCTGCATACCGCCCTTGGCGTGCCGGTGGTAGCGGGTGGTGATGCCCATACCCATCATACGCGGCGCCAACGCCTGCAAGACCTGGTAACCGCCATACGCCACCGTTGCACCCTGGCCGAAGCCGGGCAGCGGCTGTTTCCCAACGCCGAGCGTACGCTCCGCAGCAGGCCCAAGCTGGCAAAGCTGTTCCCGCGCGCCTGGCTGGATGAAACGGTCACCGTCGCCAGTCGATGCACCTTCTCCCTCGGTGAACTCAAGTATGAATACCCGGGCGAGTTCATCCCGGACGGCTTTACACCCCAGCGCTGGCTGAAGCATCTGGTGCGTGAAGGCGAAGTGATCCGCTTTCCCGAAGGTACACCACCTGCGATAGCCGCCCGCATCGAGCACGAGCTGAAGCTGATCGCGGAGATGCGTTACGAGGCCTATTTCCTCACCCTTCACGACATCGTCCGCTTTGCCCGCAGCCAGGGCATCCTCTGCCAGGGCCGGGGCTCTGCCGCCAACTCGGTGGTCTGTTACTGCCTGCTGGTTACTGAAGTGGACCCACGCGAGGTCGACATGCTGTTCGAGCGGTTTGTTTCCCCCAGCCGGGGAGAGCCACCCGATATTGACGTGGACTTCGAGCACGAGCGCCGTGAAGAGGTCATCCAGTATATCTACCGCCACTATGGCCGGGAGCGGGCCGCCCTGGCCGCGACCGTGATCCGCTATCGGCCCAAGAGTGCCTTCCGCGATGTGGGCAAGGCCCTGGGCCTGGACCCGGCCCATATTGAGCAGCTGCTGCAGGGGCTCGACTGGCGCGATCGGGAGGACCACTGGCTGGATCAGATCAAGCGTAAGGGTCTGCTGGCCGGGGAGGGGCTGGCGGCGCATTTTACTGATCTGGTCAATACGCTGCTGGGTTTCCCCCGGCACCTGTCCCAGCACGTGGGTGGCTTCGTGATTACCGACACGGCCGTGACCGACTATGTGCCGATCGAAAACGCCGCCATGGCCGATCGGACAGTGATCCAGTGGGACAAGGACGACCTGGAGTTCCTGGGCTTGATGAAAGTGGACGTCCTCGCCCTCGGCATTCTCTCGGCCATCCGCCGGGCGCTCGGGCTGATTGCCCAGTACGACCCCCGCCACACGGATATGCAGCACATCCCCCGGGAAGATCCGAAGGTATATGAAATGCTGCAGCGCGGCGAGAGCACCGGCGTTTTCCAGGTGGAATCCCGGGCCCAGATGGCCATGCTGCCGCGCCTGCGCCCGGCCACCTACTACGATCTGGTGATTCAGGTCGCCATTGTCCGGCCGGGGCCGATACAGGGCGGCATGGTGCACCCCTACCTGCGCCGCCGCCAGGGTCTGGAAACGTTCAGCTACCCCGATGGCGCGATCCGGGATGTGCTGGAGCGGACCCTGGGTGTACCGATTTTTCAGGAGCAGGTGATTCGCCTGGCCATGGCTGCCGCCGGCTTCAGCGCCGGCGAGGCCGACCAGTTGCGCCGGGCCATGGCCGCCTGGAAACGCCGGGGCTCGCTGGAGCCTTTCCAGCAAAAGCTGGTGGCTGGCATGCTCGAACGCGGTCACTCCCGGGAATTTGCCGAGCAGCTTTACCAGCAGATCCAGGGCTTTGGTGGCTATGGTTTTCCCGAATCCCATTCCGCCAGTTTTGCCCTGCTTGTCTATGTCTCCGCCTGGCTCAAGTGCCACCATCCGGCGGCGTTCTGTTGCGCCCTGCTCAACAGCCAGCCCATGGGCTTCTATTCGCCCTCGCAACTGGTACAGGATGCCCGCCGCAATGGCGTGGAAGTCCGCCCGGTGGACGTCAATCACAGCGGCTGGGACCACAGCCTGGAAGCCACCGACATTCACAACCGACCGGCCCTACGACTGGGACTGCGGCTGATACGGGGCCTGTCCCGCCAGGGGGCCGAGCGCCTGCTTGCGGCTCGCCCGAAGGGGGGATTCTCCAATCTCGAACAGATGCGCCAGCAAGCCCGGCCCGATACCCGGGATCTCGAAGCCCTGGCCAGCGCCAACGCCTTCTGCTCCCTCAGCAATCACCGCCACCAGGCCCGCTGGGACATTCTCGACATCCCGCTGGAAAGCCCTCTGTTTACAGCCAACAATCAGGACGATGGACCCGTTATGCCTGGGGCGGCCGAAACGCCGGCAAGCTATGCGAAGCAGGGTCAGGCCAGCCCGGCGCCAGCTCCACGCTCCGGTAGCGTTGAGCATGATGCAGTCACACTGCCCGCCCCCAGTGAAGGCCGCGGCCTGCTGGAAGATTACTCCAGCCTGGGCCTGAGCCTGGCTCGCCACCCCCTGGCGCTCCTGCGGTCCAGCGGCCACCTGCGCCACTGCTCCCGGGCGGATGAGCTGCTAGAACTGCCCCATGGCCGGCCTGTCGCTGTAGCCGGGCTGGTGACCGGTCGGCAGCGGCCTTCCACCACCTCGGGGGTCACCTTCGTGACGCTGGAGGACGAAACCGGCTCGCTCAATGTCGTCGTCTGGCTGGCCACAGCGCGTCACCAACGCAGACCGCTGCTCACAGCACGACTGCTACAGGTGCGCGGCATTCTGGAAAGACAGGGGTCGGTGACCCATGTTATTGCAGGCAGGCTGACCGATCTCTCGCACCTGATCTCGACATTGGACGTACCTTCGCGGGATTTTCAGTAGTCACCACGCGCAATAATCCAGCGCGATCAATAATTGTCCGGCGCATCAATATTCAAGAACACGACCCGATTGCGGCCCCCGGCCTTGGCCTGATAGAGGGCAGCGTCTGCCTGGGCAAGTAGCTGCGATGACAGGGGGCTTTGCTCTGGCGCCAGTGTGCTGACGCCCACACTCAGCGTGACAACCGAGGCAACACCCGACTCCGGGTGAGGTATGGCCAACGTCTCGACCGCTGCCCGAATCTGCTCCGCCATGTAGCGCGCGCCCTCTTCACCCGTCTGCGGCAGAACCACCACAAACTCCTCACCGCCGTACCGGGCGGCGAAATCCGAGGGCCGCTGCAGAATCTCATCCAGCAAGGTACCGATGCGCCTGAGACACTCGTCCCCGGCCTGATGCCCGTATATGTCGTTAAAAAGCTTGAAGGAGTCGACGTCGCACATCAGCACCGAAAGAGCGTGCTCACGCCGGGTCGTTCTCGCCCACTCCTTTCTCAGGAACTGGTCCAGTCGCCGTCGATTGGCCAGTCCGGTCAACGGATCGGTGGTGCTTAGCTTCTCCAGGGCCCGATTGCTTTCAACCAGCCGCGTTTCCGCCGCGTCAATCGCGACCCTGAACAGGTAGGAATAGCCTCCCGCCAGCATAACCGCGAACACTGCGCTGACGCCGTAGGCCAACTCGCCCCAGGGGCTCGGGATGGGCGTCGTGCCCTGAGCGAAGCGGAAGTGGCAAAACAGATAAAGAACAGATACCAACCCCAAAAGAACAGCCAGGCTCCTGGCATAATCCTGCCGGATAATCAAAGCCAGGATCGTACCGATGGCAAAATAGAACAGCTGAACGCCTGCCCCCGCGCCAATGAAGTAGGTCACGACGAAGATCTGCGTACAGGCATTGATGAGTACGAGGTTACGTGCGTAACCATGACGACCCGACCGGTTGAGTAGCAACCCGCTCAGATAGACCGCAATAAACAGAAGATTGAAAACGAAAACCGGCAGAAAATAGCCAATGTCGTAGACGAGGTAGAACAGCTGATACGGAACCGTGGCCACGGCGCCAAACAAGCCCACCTGATTGCTCAGCCGGATCTGCCGTCTGAGCCGCATTGTCTCAACTGACGTCCCGGTCCGGGTAATCTCGTCGATCATCTTATCCAGCATGAATGGCCTTCTTCCGGGCGGTCAGTGGATCAGGCACTGCTGAGCCCCCAGGCGCCGATGCGCCTTGTCCGTAAACTGATCTAGCGGCGGGCCGATCACGCAACGACACCTTTGCTTTGCCTGGCCTGGCTTTTGCCTGTTAATTTAGCCATCGCCCGGGCAAAACCGAGCGCAGCTACCCATACACTAGCACTGACCGACCCCGATCCAGCCAGGTCCGACATAACGGCAATGTTTCCGTAAAAAAATACCTACAAGGGAGCTCAAAGAGATGGATGCACTCACCGAAATCATCAGCACAGTAAATGGCCTGGTTTGGGGCGTCCCCATGCTGGTCGTTATCCTCGGCACCGGCCTTTACCTGCAGCTCCGCCTCGGCCTGATCCCCATCCGTAAGACCGCTTACGGCTTTCGCATGCTCTGGCGGGGCCGTTTGAGCACTGAAAAAGGCGACATCACTCCGTTCAATGCCCTGATGACCGCGCTGTCAGCGACCATCGGCACCGGTAATATCGCCGGTGTGGCCACTGCCGTTTTCCTGGGCGGGCCCGGAGCGCTCTTCTGGATGTGGATGACCGCGCTGGTGGGCATGGCCACCAAATACGGCGAGGCCGTCTGTGCCGTGAAGTACCGTGAGGTGGACGAGAACGGCCATCACGTTGGCGGCCCCATGTACTACATCCGCAACGGCCTGGGCCCCAAGTGGCGCTGGCTTGCCGCGACATTCGCGATTTTTGCGGCCATTGCCGGTTTCGGGATCGGCAATACCGTCCAGTCCAACTCCGTTGCCGATGTCATGCAATCGAGCTTCAACATTCCGCCCCTGGCAACAGGCCTGGTCATGGCCGTGCTGGCCGCAATGGTCCTGATTGGCGGCATTACCCGCATCGGCACCGTCGCCGGGAAGCTGGTGCCACTGATGGCGATCACCTACGTTCTTTGCGGAATCATCATCCTGGCCCTGAACGCCGACGGCATCCCGGCCGCCTTTGGCCTGGTGTTTACCTATGCCTTTTCACCTGCCGCCGCAACAGGTGGCTTCGCCGGCGCAGCGGTATGGGCCGCCCTGCAGTTCGGCGTCGCCCGCGGGGTGTTCTCCAACGAGGCCGGGCTCGGCAGTGCGCCCATCGCCCATGCTGCAGCGCGCACCAAGAGCCCCGTCCACCAGGGCGTGATCGCCATGTTGGGCACCTTCATCGACACGATTGTCGTCTGCACCATTACCGGCCTGGTGATCATCGTATCCGGCGCCTGGACCAGTGGCGAAACCGGCGCCTCCCTGTCCGCCCTGGCCTTTAACGAGGCACTGCCAGGCTTCGGTGGCTATGTGGTGACATTCGGGCTGGCGATATTCGCTTTTACCACGCTGTTGGCGTGGTCGTTTTATGGCGAGAAATCGGTGGAGTATCTGTTTGGGATCAAAGCGATTGCACCTTTCCGGGTGCTCTGGATTGTAGCGATACCCGTTGGAGCTATGGCGCAGGATCATCTGGGGTTTGTTTGGTTGGTGGCGGATACGCTTAATGCTTTGATGGCGTTGCCGAATTTGGTGGCTTTGTTGTTGTTGAGTCCGGTGATTGTTCGGCTGACTAAAGAGCACTTTGCGGATAACCCCCGCTGAGGGGTGCGTGTGGGCGGCTACCCTGGCTGGAAAACAAAAACGAAAGATCAAGACAAGGCTTTCGTCCGCCGCCTTCGGCGTCGACCGAGTCACTTCTTTGGCAATAGCACCAAAGAAGTAACCAAGAAAGTGCCACCCCGCTGCGCTGCCCCTCGTTCCGAGGGGTCCTCTGCGCTCCTCGCCGAGCGAAGGCGCCCCCTAAACTCGCTGCGCTCAGACAACGGGGTCGCTGGATCTTCGCGCGGCTCCGGTGCTCGACAGCTTAGAGGGGATTGGGAGTTGGCCGGTAGCTTGTGCATTTGGTTTTTCCGGTTGGACCTTGTGCTTGGTACCTTGGGCCGGGCTTCGGGCCTTAAAGACAAAGAGTTTCGCCCATCGCCTACGGCGCTGACCGAGTCACTTCTTTGGCAATAGCACCAAAGAAGTAACCAAGAAAGTGCCACCCCGCTGCGCTGCCCCTCGTACCGAGGGGTCCTCTGCGCTCCTCGCCGCGCGAAGGCGCCCCCTAAACTCGCTGCGCTCAGACAACGGGGTCGCTTTATCTTCGCGCGGCTCCGGTGCTCGACAGCTTAGAGGGGGTTCGGGAGTTGCCTGAGGATTGGGTGCGTTGACCGCTATAGGCTCGGCAGGTACTCGAGCCAACAAAGGCTAGATCCTGTTTTTCTTTAGCTGATCTCTGGCACCTGGCCGACTTCCACTCCCTGCCCCTCTGAACTGGCGAGCATCGCAGCAGGCCGGGGATCAGTGGGCTCGTTGTCTGAGCGAAGCGAGTTTAGAGCCCACCCCCGGCCTGCGAGAAGCACAGCGAACCGCTTGCACAGCAAGCGGCAGGAAGGGGGTGGCGTTTTCTTGGTTACTTCTTTGGTGCTATTGCCAAAGAAGTGACTCGGTCAGCGCCAAAGGCGATGGACGAAAGCCCTGGCCGTTGCAGTGGCAGTGGCAGTGGCAGTGGCAGTAAGAGATGCGAACCCAGCCGCTGCCAAGCACAAAAAACCCCAACCTGACTTCCACTCCCTGCCCCTCTGAACAGGCGAGCATCGCAGCAGGCCGGGGATCAGCGGGCTCGTTGTCTGAGCGAAGCGAGTTTAGAGCACGCCCCCAGCCTGCGAGAAGCACAGCGAACCGCTTGCGAAGCAAGTGGCAGGAAGGGGGTGGCGTTTTCTTGGTTACTTCTTTGTCGCTACTGACAAAGAAGTGACTCGGTCAGCGCCAAAGGCGATGGACGAAAGCCCTGGCAGTGGCAGTGGCAGTGGCAGTGGCAGTTGCCGTTGCCGTGCCAGCCTGAATCTCAACACGGCCGCAATTCTCCAACTTCTCGTTTTCAGAAGGCAAGAAAACTCAATCGCCCCCAAACGCTCAAACCTATACACGCACTTTGCTTTCAACCCCTGAACCGCCAGTATACTCTCCCGTATAAGCCTCCCCGCATGTGCCACACCAGAAGCGTCCAGTAATGAAAAACAACCAAACTGAAACTCGCGGCTACCGAGGCCGGATACTGCACTTCCTCGATGAGCCAGGCACAGCGGCGCCTGAACCTGGAAGTTATCAGTTCTTCGAAGACGGCCTTCTGATAGTCGACCAGGATCGGATTCTGGCGGTCGGCCACGCCAGCGGTCTGCTCCCCTCACTCCCGGCCGGTGCGACCGTGGAACACTGGCCCGAAGCCCTGATCGTACCGGGCTTCATCGATACCCACGTGCATCTGCCACAGCTTCAAGTCATCGCAAGTTTCGGCTCGCAACTCCTGGACTGGCTGGAAACCTATACCTATCCGGCGGAAGCACGCTTTGCAGACGCTGCCTGGGCCAGCAGCCAGGCCGAGGTTTTCGTCGATATGATGCTGGCCCATGGCACCACTTCAGCCCTGGTGTTCGCGACGTCCCATGCCACATCGGTTAATGCGTTGTTTACCGTAGCTGCGGCGCGCCGAATGGCCATCGCAACCGGCAAGGTAATGATGGACCGCAATGCCCCTCAGGCTCTGTGTGATCTGGCTAGCGGGAGCTGTCAGGCTAGCCAGGCCCTGATCGACCGCTGGCACGGCAAGGACCGTTTACGCTACGCCGTGACGCCGAGGTTCGCTATCACCTCAAGTCCAGAACAGCTGTCGCTGGCGGGAAAGCTTGTAGCGGAGAATCCCGGTGTGCTGATGCAGACCCACTGGGCGGAGAACCATGCCGAGATTGACTTCGCCTGCGAGCTTTATCCCGAACGTAAAGATTATCTTGATGTGTATGAGCATTACGGGCTGTTGGGCGAACGTAGTGTGCTGGCCCATGGCGTCCATATAAATGAACACGATCGCCACAGGTTGAACCGATCCGGAAGCCGGATAGCTTTCTGCCCGACCTCAAACACATTTCTTGGAAGCGGCCTGTTTGACTTTGAGGCCGCGCGTGGCGCTGGCGTTAACGTCGGCCTGGCCACGGATGTGGGCGCCGGGACCAGCCTTTCGATGCTGGCGACCATGGCCGAAGCCTACAAGGTCTGCCAATTGCAGGGACAGACACTGAGCCCGTTCCAGGCGTTTTACCTGAGTACACTGGGAAATGCCCGCGTGCTCCATCAGGACGCGGATAGCGGCAACTTCGAGCCGGGCAAATACGCCGACTTTGTCGTGCTCGACCCATCCGCGACCCCGATGCTCAGGCTCAAGCAGCACCCCCGCCCCAAGCTGGCTGATATTCTGTTTGACCTCATGATCCTGGGCGACGACCGCTGCATTAAGCAAACCTATGTTGCGGGCCAGTGCCAGTTCGACCGGGCGACGACTTAACGCTGCGCGCCTGTAACGGCGGGTAGGATAAGTTAACGCCGGCGCGCCCTTAACCGGCCCCTTGCTGGCGGGTACAATGCTCTGGGATCTTCCTCCGGCTAAAGGCTCTCTGTGCCCGCACTGACCGACGAACAGCACGCTATCATTACCTCGGGCTACGAACACTGCCTTATCACTGCCGTGGCCGGCAGTGGCAAAACGACAACGCTGGCATGGCGTATCCGCCACCTGCTCGAACAGGGCCACGACCCCGAGCGCATGCTGATACTGATGTTCAACCGTGCCGCGCGGGCGGACTTCAATCGCAAACTCCTGGACATCACCCACCAGACCGGGCTTGCCCTGCCCGAAATCCGCACCTACCACGCCATGGGTTTCCGGCTTTACAAGCGGTGTATCCGGGAGGGCTATCTGCCGCCTTACCAAGGCGACATCCTGCGTGACGGCGAGATCCACTATCAGGTCTGGCAGCTCTCACGGGCGCTGGTCCCGGAAGAATTGCAGGGCGAGCTGCGCAGGGGAAAGAAAGAGTTTACGGAAACAGCGGCAAATTTTATCGACTGGGTCAAAAGTACCCTTTCGCCGCCGGAAGTGGTTTTCGAAGAGCTAGGCTACGACGACAAATACCGCTACCTGATTGACCTGTTTCACAGCTTCGAGCAGTGGCGTAAAGGCAGCCATCGCATCAGCTACGCCGACATGCTCTATGAGCCCGTGCTGGCGATTCATCAGAATCCGCCCCTGCAGAAGCTGGTAGGCAACAAGATGGATCTCGTGATGGTTGACGAGTACCAGGACACCAACGAGATTCAACACCTGCTGTTGCGCTACATCGCAGGCGATCGGGCTCGGGTAACCGTAGTCGGCGATCCGGACCAGACCATCTATGAATTCCGCGGTGCTAAACCCGAGTTCATCCTTCAGCGTTTCGCCAACGAGTTCGATGACCCCACCGAGCTGACGCTGTCCTACACCTTCCGCTACGGCCACCGCCTGGCCCTGCTGGCTGATCACCTTATCAGTCATAACCTGGGCCGTAAGGATGTCCTCTGCCATGCTCATGCCGGCACGCCGGAAACACGTGTTTACCACGAGTCGCCCAACGACGAGGCCGACTTTATCGTCCAACTGGTGCAACGGGCTCAGGCGGCAGCGAACGATACCGGGCCCGCTACAGAGCAGCCGGACAGCGGTTTACCGGCCTCCACTCTGGGTGATGTGGCGGTGTTGGTGCGGGTCTGGAGCCAGAGCGTACCGATTGAGCTGCGGCTGCTGGCGCGCCAGATTCCCTACCACATCGATGCCAACAAGGGGGCGCTTTTCACCCGTGAGGTCGAGGCGCTTACCGCGCTGCTGGCGCTCGCTGCAGGTGATCTGGACGGTATGCTTCAGGAGCAGCGACGGGAGCTATTCCGGGCGATTTTACGGTTTCCCCACGTCGGCCTGCGCGAAGGCGAGCTCAACGACATGGCGCAGTATCTTGCAGGCTTCAGCGGCGGCTGGGGTCAACTCCTGCGTAACGCCGACACCAGCCACCTGAAGCCCCTGCCCGCGCGCAAAATATCCAAACTGGGCGGGGCGCTCGGTGAGCTGGAACATAGCACTCTGTCAGCAGCAAAGGTTATCGCCCAGTACGCGCAGGCAACCGAACTTTACGAAGGTATTCGCAGCCTTGCCATGACCCATGAATCGGCTGACGAGCGCATCGGAACAGTCAAAGGGTTCCAGCGCTATCTGGCCAGCCTGGATGTCGATGCGCCTCGGGCACTGGCCCACCTGCGCCAACTGAAAGACCAGGCCAACCGCTTGGGCGAGCACGACGGTATCCATCTCTCGACCATTCATCGGGCCAAGGGGCTGGAGTGGCCTGTCGTTGTGATTCCCGGCCTGCAGGAGAAATACCTGCCCTACAGTGCCCGCCAAAGCGAACGCGACACCGACCTGCGGACTCATATCGAGAGCGAACGCCGCCTGTTATACGTGGGCATGACCCGCGCCAGCCGAGCTCTTTACCTGCTGACGCCGGCGTCAGATGACCCGGAGCAGGCCCCAAGCCGCTTCCTGGGCGAACTGTGCCTGCCGCTGTGTGAAGAGCTGGGCGCAGCGCTCTCTGGCCCTGACCGGCCTGAGACACTTCGGCTTGAAACACCGGTTACGGCTATAGCAAAGCGCTACGCCAGACGGGAAGACGTTGGCCTGGAGGGCCCCTCCATTGCCCCTGCAGCTGAAGCATCGCCAGGCATTCCCCCGTCATGTCGACCAATCTGGGCCCATGGCCGGCTGCGCCATGCTGTCTTCGGAACAGGGCTGGTGAAGGCCGAGGATGAGCGCTCCTTCGAGGTGGCGTTCGAGGATGGCAGGAGATTAAACTTCAGCAAGAAAAGTGCCCACCTGTACTTCAGCCCCGCATAGACGCCCAGCTACGTTGGCTGGCAAACTGTAGAGCCGTTTCCCGGAGCGAAAACAGAACAGGAGGTTCCGATGTCCGTCAGACCCACGCATACCTTTTCAGGCCGTTGCCCATCAACTGAGAATCCTGGCCGTGCAAGAGCAAGAGCCGCACTTTTTCCAGTTGCTCTTCTGTCAGTGGCCCTGACCCAGCCTATCGCCGCGCAGGAGCAGGAACCCGACATAGACCGGATCTACCTGAACCCATCCGTTGGCTTCCAATATTTCGACCACGACCGAGACCTTTCTGAAACCGGTACCTATTCCATGGGGCTCGAGTACCGCTTCCATGACCACTGGGCGGCGGAGGCCGTGTACGGCAATGCAGACGCGGACCGCAAAGGTGCTTCGGGTAACGCTGATTACACCGATTACCGGCTGGACGGTCTCTATTACCTGGACAACCTCAACACCGAAGACATCGTCCAGCCCTACCTGGCCGCAGGCGGCGGGCACACCGAGTTCGAAGACGACGGCGAAAGTCGTGTCAATGCTGGCGGTGGCGTGCGGCTGGCAGCGACAGACCTGGTCTCTTTAAGGCTCGACGCGCGTGAGTTCTACAGCATTGATGAGCACGAATGGGACACGCTGGTTTCCCTCGGTGTCAGCTTTGCATTCAGCCGTCAGGCCGAGGCCCAGCCAGAGCCAGACCCAGCGCCGGCACCCGCGCCGCGACCCCAGCCTGCAGACAGTGACAATGACGGGGTCCCTGACAGCCGAGACCAATGTTCAGGCACGCCTGCTGGAGCCGCGGTAACGTCCGATGGCTGCCCGCGCGATTCTGACAACGATGGCGTTGCTGATTTCCGTGATCAGTGCCCTGGCACGGCCTCAGGTGTCGAGGCTGACGAACAAGGCTGCGAAGGGGTAACCGAACGGGTCGAGACGATCGAACTGCACATTCAGTTCCCCTTCAACTCGGATGAGATAAAGCCCATATACGACCATGAGATCCGGGAAGTGGCGAACTTCATGGAAGAGTACCCGGATACATCGGTGGAAATCGCCGGGCACAGTGACAGCCTGGGTGACAAGGCCTACAACCAGAAACTGTCGCAGCAGCGTGCCGAAGCGGTCGCTACGCGCCTTACCGAAAAGTTCGGGATTGCCAGTGAAAGGGTACGCGCACGTGGCTATGGCGAAAGCGAGCCCGTTGCAGACAACAGTACCGATCAGGGCCGTATCCGCAACCGCCGGGTCGAGGCCCGCATTGAGAAAGTCATTCGCTAGCCGATGTGAGCCGCCTTACACAGGGCTGACTCCGAAGACAGGAACGGCACGGGCTGCAACAGCCCGTGCCGTTTTTTGTGCTTTGGTGAAAACTGATGCCCCGCCTGTGCGTTCAAGGGCTCGAAGGCTCTAAGGCTTGGTTGTCTCCAGCTCACGTTCTATGACGGCTTTCATCTTGGGCCAGGTCTGGGCGCCTCCCATCGGGATATTATTGACCAGGACGGTCGGTGTGCTGCGAACGCCCATTCGCTTGGCGAGGGCCAGGCTTGCCTCTACGTCTTCACGGTGCAGCTCGGTATCGAGGCATCTTTGCATGCGTGCGGGATTCATGCCGAGCTCTTCACTGTACCGCACGAAGACCCCTTTGGCGTTGTGATTGGTCGACCACTCTCCCTGCTGCGCAAACAAGCGGTCATGCATGGCCCAGTAGTTACCCTGATCACCGGCACAGCGAGCTGCCTGAGCGGCAAGCATGGCGTTATCGTGGATATCCACCAGTGGAAAATCAAAGTAGACGAAGCGAACATCGCCTGAAGCAACGAACTCATCCTTTATACGTTTGGCGACCGAGGCAAAACTGGCGCAACCGGGGCACTGATAATCGGCAAATTCCCGCACAACCACCGACGCATCCTCAGGGCCAACACTAACCCCAACGCGATCCTCATGGGCCGGGAAAGGCCCAGCCCCTTCGGCCGCCGTGGGCAATTCGTCAGGATCCGCTACAGGACGCGTCAACCAGTAGACTGCCAGCACCACTACGAGCACAACGACGATGCCGATGATAATGCCTTTGATCGGACCCTTCGCAGGCATGTTGCTGCCGCTGTCCGTACCCTGTTTTCGTTTCGCTTCGCCCATCCGTCTGAACTCCTTGTAGTGTTGCTCTTCTGATGCCCATAGGGCCTTGATCACGCCCTGAGCATCAACGCGAAGCGGCCTCCCGCAGGAGGCCGCCCTTGGTAATGCTCAAAAACAGCTCTACCAGCTGAACAGCCAGCCGCTTTCCTCCTCAGGGGCGTCCTCGCCATTGCCCGCTTTACCTGCGGGCGCTGCCTCCTGGGTCGGATCATAGCTGGGTTTGACAGCCGCGGCCGCTTTTTCGGCCTTTTGCCGGTCATAGCTCTTGCTTTCGCGTTTTACGCCAAGCGCTACCAGGGTGTCATCATTAATCTCGCCGCTGGGGCGGAGGCCGCTTTGCTGCTCCTGGAAAGTCCGCAGGGCCTGACGCGTACTGTCGTCCATTACGCCGTCTGCCGAGCTGATACGGTAGCCCGCCCCGGCGAGCGCGTTCTCGACGGCGAAGATCTGATGTTTTTCAGCATCCTGCGGTGCCGCGCTGACCGCGCAGCTAAAGGCCAGCAAAGCCGTTGAAAGAAGAAAATTACGGGAGATTCTTTTCGGGTGCTGCTTCATGGGCGTACTCGCTCTTTTATTTTAAGGGGCGCGCCATGAGATATCCGGCATTTGCGGCCCCGTCACCGTTATAGAAGATTAGTATAAGGATGGACAACGGTCTATGCGTCCCATTTCGGACAGCGCCGATAAAAATCGATTGAACGTCCATGGTAAAGTGGCGGTCCACTCTACCGATCACGCAAGTACGAGCTGAACCGATGAGCAGTAAGCGACGTGAAATACCCGTATTCGGGCACGCCATTGTCGAAACCCACTGTCACCTGGACTATCTCAAGGACAGGCCGCTTGAGGAGACTTTGGCCCAGGCGCAGGCAGTCAATGTCGAGCGGATCATCACCATCGCCGTAGCGCCAAAAAATCTCGCTACCGTACGCGGACTGGTGAAAGACCATACCAGTGTATATGGCACCCAAGGCGTTCATCCCCACGATGCTGAAGCCTGGACGCCGGAGGTCGAGACCGAAATCCGCGACGCCCTTCGCAACCACGACCAGCGCGCGAAGCTGGTCGCAGTGGGCGAGATTGGCCTGGATTATTTCTATGACAACAGCGACCGGGACGTTCAGAAAGAGGTTTTCGCCCGCCAACTTCAGATTGCCGTCGATTCGGACCGGCCGGTGGTCATCCATAGCCGTGACGCGGACGAAGACACTATCGCGATCCTTAAAGATTTCGAGGCCAGTCTTAAACGCCGCGGTGTGATCCACAGCTTCACCTCAGGCCCGGGCCTCGCGCAATACGCAATAGATCAGGGTTGGTGCCTCGGTTTTAACGGTATAAGCACCTTCAACAAAGCCGAGAACGTCCGCGACATTATCCGTATGACGCCGCTTGGCAGCCTGCTGCTCGAGACAGACGCGCCCTTTCTGACACCGGTCCCCTACCGGGGCCGGGAAAACGCGCCATTCTATATCCCGTTTGTGGCGGAGAAGGTGGCGGAAGTAAAAGAGACGGGCATTGAAGAGGTACTGGCTCAGACCTATCACAACAGCTACCGGTTGTTTTTTCCGCCAGCGTCTGAAATCTAGCGCTCCAAAGCGCCCTTTTTTTCAAGCAAGGTCTGAACATCCGTTTGCCTGCCTGTGGTCGCGGCCAGGCGGCGGAGAGGCACGGTCAACCGGCGCTCTTCCGACGGCAACCAGTCGTTGCTTTCCTCGGCCAGACGGTAGGTATCGGCGCCGAAGCCCCAAAGCAGATCGTGCCACTGGTGGCCGCTCAACCGGGCAATCCAGCCAAGCGCTTCAAGAATCGCCACCAGGGTGGTGATGTCCTCACTGCCGTACCGTCTAAGCTCCTGAAACGCCCGCAAGAGATATTTTTCAAAGTCGGGCTCCCTGATCAATACCCTTAATGCACCGTGCTGGTTTGCCAACCCGGGGTTTTGCGGGCTCCGGGCAGCCAGCTTAATCAGAATCGAGCCCAGGTACTGGACAGCCGTCGCCGCTGTGTAGGGGTCGTTAATGCTTGGAGAAATCGCCCTGAGCGCGATCTCTGCCATTTTTCGCAGACCAAAGCCGATGTCTTCCCAGGGCCTGGGCTCGATATCGAGCTGAATTAGCTCCCTATATGCCTCGTAATCGGGCTTGTGGCTGCCGATACCTATCAAGGACATTAACGGCATGCCCTCGGCAACGAAAGCGCCAACCGCAACTTCCGTCCGAACAATGACACCGTCCTGCTCAGCCTTCTTTAGCAGGCCCTCAAGTCCGACCATGACCACATAGCCGGACTTGCATGCGCTGATCTCCAGGCCCGCCTGACACCAGCGAGAGTCCTCAGCCTCAACCGGGCAACGGCGGTCGTTCACCTTGCGCCCCAGCATGTGCCGCATGGTCGCTTCGGTTTCGGCCGCGATAAAGCCAATCAGATTGTTTACCTGGAGCCAACTGGTGGTATGGGTCAACAGGAAAATGAACGCAGCAATGCCAGCCAACGACCAGACAATGGCGACCCCCGGCGTAGCGAGGAGCTTATAGGCTTCCCTTTCGCTCACCAGCAATAACACAAGGACGCAATAGGTGAACCCGCTACTGAACAGGGCCAGCACATGTTGCGTCGCACGGTTGGCAACGAAGTTCTGCAAAACACGCGGCGAGAACTGGGAAGAGTACGTCGTCAGAACGATCAGAATGGCAGAAAACGTGATGGTGGTCATCGTAAGGATGGCACCCGCCAGCGTGGCGACCAGCTCTGTAGTCCGCTCCAGGCTCATGGAGGCAACGCCGAGGATGCGGGTTTCTTCCGAAAGTCGCAGATCCAGAAGCACGGCAGCAATGGCTAGAAGAACAGCGACGAAGTTGTACAGGGCCGGCCGAAACCAGAAACTGTCCCGGATGACTTTCAGATAAGCGGTGATCATAAGGCCCTCCTGGCGGTCGTGATCCGTAGCGCACTGTCGACAATAAGGCATCAGGGGCCGAAACTCACGCTGCCTGGGGCTGACTTGGCGTTAAATGTTCGGGCGCATGCAGCGGCTCAGTAGACTAGCGCTGCGACGGCACCAGAACGCTGAAGGCAAGGCCCCACACCAGCGCGCCAAATCCCCACCAGAACGCACTCAGCAACGAGCCGCCCGCGTCCAGCCACCACTCGGTTATCCCAGGCCCCGTGAGCTGCGCCAGCCCATACAGTGCGATCAATGCCGCGCTCAGACGCGGGCCCTGGTGAGGATGTATGGCCCGGGCCAGACGCTGGGTCAACAGAACAGTTCCAAGGAAAGTGGACCCGACAAGTACGGCGCATAGCGCGATGCCCAGTTCGCTGGGCAACAGGATGGGCGCAGCGACGCCAATCGCCTGTACTGCATAGTTGATCAACAGAGCATGTTTGTCGCCAATACGGGCGCCCAGATGATTCCAGACCCAGGTCGATGGTAGCGCAGCCAACGCCACCACAACCCAGCTCAGGACGCGCCAGTCCGATGCTGAGCCGAGCATCTGGGACGCCACCACCGGCAGAAACGTCATCGGCAGGATGTAGCCCAGTCCCGCACCGGCGTAGGCCAGAAAAAGTGGAGTACTGGCCCGGTCAAACAGCGCACTTGAAGCTGAAACCCCGCCACCTGTATGAGCTGGGCTCAGTGACAACCGGCTGAGGAAACGGCCGCTCCACCAAGCCAGCGGCAACGCGGCAGCGGCAACAGGCCACCACCGCGCCGGGCCGCTGAGAAGCGGTGCGAACAGCGCGACCAGCGCACTGGAAACAATCAACCCGGCGCCGACGCCCAGGTAGACCAGACCACTGCGGTGGGCTGCGCGGCGTTCCGCCAGCCACTCAAGAATAAGCGCCGGCACATGGACAAAAACAAGGCCGTTGGTAATGCCGTTGGCCAGCCGCAAGCCGGACAACGTTTCGACATCTGCGGTAAAGCCCTGCGCCAGCGTGATCAGCGCATTGCCCACCAACGCCCAGGGCAGAATCAACTGAATCTGAGCCGGACGGTGCCAACGGACCGCCAACAAGGCCCCGAGCAGGTAGCCCAGGTAATTCCAACTGGCAAGGTGGGCACCTTCGGTCAGGCTCAGCACGCCGTCGTCGATAAGCCAGGGCAAGATCGGCGTGTAAACGAACCTGCCAAGGCCGTGCACGACAAGGAGCGCGACCGCACCCGCGACAATGGTGAGCAATGCTGTAGCGGCGCGGGACGTGTTTCCAATCGACAATTTCAATGCTCCGGCCAGGCCAGAAAAACAGCCATCATCACGGGGGACACGAGGGACAGGATAAAACCGCTCGCCATGGCCAGCGGGATGGCTTCGAGCCCGCCGGAACGTTGTATCACCGGCAGAGTGAAGTCCATGGTTGTGGCGCCCCCGTAACCGATGGCCATGGCCGGGCGCAGGCGCATCAGCATGGGTATGAGCATCAGGGCCAATAACTCACGGCCAATGTCGGTCAGAAATGCCGCACCACCCCAGAGCGGGCCAAGGGCATCGCCCACCACAATGGCCGACAGCGAGTACCAACCGAAGCCCGAGACCAGTGCCAGCACCTGCGACCAGGGCAGCGCGATGAAGGGCGCAACGAGCAGCCCGGCCAGCCACGAGCTGAACACCACGGTTAATGCAATGCCGAGTCCCTGCCTGTTGAGCAACACGCGTCTGAGCGGTATGCCGGCGTTGCGCAACTGGCAACCGATCGCCAGTAGCAGCACCGCCAGGGTCCATTCGGCCCATTGCCCGCTGGCTTCGGCGCCGATCCCGAAATTGTGCCCGATCAGCACCCCGAAGGAGACGGCGCCCAGGGTCAACGCGGCATCGCTCAGCATGCGCCAACGTCGCCCGCCAGCCGTGGTCTGGGGCAGATTCAGCTCCAGCGGGAAAAGCCGTGCCCACAACCACAGCCCGGCCAGGTTGAAAGCCAGCAAGGTCGCGATGAGCAGAATGACCTGACCGCTCAACCTGACGAGCTGGGTCCCGAGATCTTCCATCGCACCCATGCCCAACCCAAGCAGGGCAAGGATGAGGTAGACCAGCCAGCCAACCCCCTGGTTGAGCCACTGCCTCAGCGTCGGGGAAGACACGGGTATGAGGTAACCCACGAACAGCGGGACCAGAACAAGCAAAAGGCCGGTGTACATGAGTATTACTGCTCAGCTAAAGGTTTCAAAGAGGAGGTATGTCGTTGTGAGAGGCGCCTGTTTTTCAGAACCCAGCCATTTGCCTCAGAGAGTACATCTGCCAGCAGCCCGCACCTGCCATTTCGGGCTGGCCCCGGCTTTTGACGAGTATCGGCCGCACTCAGTGCACCGAACGCCCCGGTTGCTCCGGTGTTTCCTGAACAAGCACCCAAGGGGCGACGACGACAGTCCAAAGGCTTGCGTTGGCCTCGTACCAAGCCTGGGCCTGATCCGCGGTGACCTCACCAAACTGCCGCTGCTCCATCCAGGCCTGGACACGAGTTTTGTCGTCCCGAGCGACTGCGACGGCGACGTCTATGAGATCCTGCCCCGGCCCGACCTGGGCCAACTGCCCGCGGGCGAAAAACTTCTGCAAGTCGGTCCAGGGAACCCGTGCCGTCTCCAGCACCAGCTTGGCTTTGAGGTCTTCCTCGGCCTCAGGGTCGGGGCCCGCTACAGCCCCCGGCTTTGCGTCTTTCATGTCCAGCCTCGATCACGATCATCGCAGCGACAACTTGCTGCAGCGACAATCTGTACAAACTCAACGTGAAAGGCACGGCGCCGGATCACCCCGGCCCGCGCCTTTCTCGCATCTGGAAGTCAGCGCCATTATCGGGCGACTGACCGATCGTTTCCAGCTACACCTGATGCCGCCTGTCGACAGGTCTAGCCGGCCGATCGAACGCAAGCGCTCTTCTGTCAGCCCTCTCCGATCATGGACCGCAGCACGTAGTGCAGGATGCCGCCGTTACGGTAGTAAACGATCTCGTTGGCCGTATCGATTCTACAGATAACCTTGACCTCAGAGGTGACATCACCCTCGCGCTCAACCTTCAGTGTCAGCTTCTCGCCCGGCTTCAGGTCATCACTCAGGCCCTCGACGGAAATAACCTCATCGCCCGTCAGCCCCAGCGATTCCCGGTTCTCTCCCGGCTGGAACTGAAGGGGAAGAATGCCCATACCCAAGAGGTTGGAACGGTGAATCCGCTCGAAGCTCTCGGCAATAACCGCGCGCACCCCGAGCAGGTTGGTACCCTTCGCGGCCCAGTCCCGGCTGGAGCCGGTACCGTATTCCTTACCGGCGATGACGACCAGAGGCGTGCCCTCGTCGGCGTAGCGCATGGCGGCGTCGTAGATGGCCATCTGTTCGCCGCTGGGTACATGGCGGGTGTATCCCCCCTCTACCCCGTCCAGCATCTGGTTGCGGATACGGATATTGGCAAAGGTGCCGCGCATCATGACTTCGTGGTTGCCTCGGCGTGAGCCGTAGCTGTTGAAGTCCCGTGGCTCGATCCCATGCTCCTGCAGGTATTTACCTGCAGGAGAGTCCGCCTTGATGGCGCCAGCCGGACTGATATGGTCAGTGGTGATCGAGTCGCCGAATAACGCCAGAATCCGCGCCCCGGTAATGTCCTTCGGTGGCTCCAGCGGCTTGTCGATGTCATCGAAAAACGGCGGCTTCTTGACGTAGGTGGACTCGTCATTCCAGGCATAGGTCTTGCCTTCGCGCACTTCAATGCTCTGCCAGGTTTCATCGCCCTTGAAGACCTCGGCGTATTCCTTGCGGTACATGTCGCCGTCGATCATGGCCACGGTCTCGGCTACTTCCTTCTCGGTCGGCCAGATGTCCCGCAGGTAAATTTTCTCGCCCTGGTCGTTAGTGCCCAGCGGATCCTCGGCCATATTAATGCGAGTGGTTCCGGCGAGTGCAAAGGCGACGACCAATGGCGGTGATGCCAGCCAGTTGGCCTTGATTTCACCATGGACCCGACCTTCGAAATTGCGGTTACCGGACAGTACAGAGCTGGCGATGAGATCGCCCTCGGCAATGGCGGCACTCACATCTTCGGGCAGCGGGCCGGAGTTGCCGATACAGGTGGTGCATCCGTAGCCGACCAGATTGAACCCAAGCTCATTAAGGTACTGACTAAGCCCCGCATGGTCGTAGTAATCAGTCACGACCTTCGAGCCCGGGGCAAGCGACGACTTCACCCACGGCTTGCGGCGCAGGCCTTTTTCGACCGCTTTCTTGGCCAGCAGGCCGGCAGCCAGCATGACGCTGGGGTTGGAAGTGTTGGTGCAACTGGTTATCGCGGCTATGACGACGTCACCATGGCTGAGTGTGTAGTCACGCCCTGGCACCTGTACCTTCTTGTCCTTCTCATTGCCCTTGCCCGATGTTTCCATCAACAGCTCGAAGCTGTCACGTATGTCGGTCAAAGCGACGCGGTCCTGCGGGCGCTTGGGGCCGGCCAACGAAGGCCGCACTTCCGAAAGATCCAGTTCGAGGGAATCAGTGAAGGTCGGTTCAGGCTGTGAAGAGTCGCGCCAGAGACCTTGGGCTTTGCTGTAGGCTTCAGCCAGCTGGATGGTTTCCTCGTCCCGCCCGGAAAGCTTGAGATACGTCAGGGTTTCCTGATCGACGGGGAAAAAGCCACAGGTCGCGCCGTATTCCGGCGCCATGTTACTGATGGTCGCACGGTCGGCCAGGGGCAGGTGATCAAGGCCGGGGCCGTAAAACTCAACAAACTTGCCAACCACGCCTTTCTTCCTAAGCATCTGCGTGACGGTCAACACCAGGTCGGTCGCGGTGGTGCCTTCAGGCAGATTGCCCGAGAGACGGAATCCAATGACTTCGGGCAGCAGCATGCTCACTGGCTGACCGAGCATCGCGGCCTCTGCCTCGATGCCGCCGACACCCCAGCCGAGAATGCCCAGGCCGTTGATCATGGTGGTATGCGAGTCGGTGCCGACCAGTGTATCCGGGTATATCACCGTGTCATTACCCAGCTGCTTCTGCCAGACGACTTTACCCAGGTATTCCAGATTGACCTGGTGACAGATACCGGTGCCCGGCGGGACCACACTGAAGTTATCAAACGCCTTCTGCCCCCAGCGGAGGAAAGCGTAGCGCTCGTGGTTGCGCTCCATTTCAATTTCGACGTTTTGCCGGAAAGCGTCGCCGGTGGCAAATTTGTCGACCATAACCGAGTGGTCGATGACCAGGTCAACCGGCGATAGCGGATTGATACGCTCGGGGTCAGCACCGGCCTTCTCCATGGCGGCGCGCATTGCGGCAAGATCGACAATACCAGGAACGCCGGTAAAGTCCTGCATCAGAACACGGGCGGGACGAAACTGGATCTCATGGTCAGATGATCTTTTCTCGAGCCACTGTTTGACGGCCTGAATGTCTTCTTCCTTCACGACCGAGCCGTCTTCCCAGCGCAAAAGGTTCTCCAGCAACACCTTGAGCGACATGGGCAGTCGACCCAGATCCCCGAGCTTTTTTTCTGCTTCTTTAAGGCTGTAGTACTGGTAGGTCTTATCCCCCACATTCAGCGTACTGCGCGTCTTCAGCGAATCGATGCTGTCCATATCATTCCTCCCGCAAAAACGTCTCTGCCTGGGCCCATAAAACCGGCCCGAGCGCCAATAAGGCCTCTGTCATCATTCTCTGTCTTTATCGTCATCCTACCCGGGCAAAACCACAATAGGTGAGTCCTGCTCCAATGGTCTAAACCCTAGAGGTTACACGTTCGTTTCTGCCCCTGTCATTGAACGTCTGGCAATGTAAACCGTAGCCCCTGGCTATCGCCCTGGTTGAGCCCCGCCATCTCCGACCTCCCGGGCGGATTGCGGGAGGCCTGCTAAACTCTGAGAACCCCAGCATCACAAGGACGACCCGGTGAATCCCTATTGCGACTATCACCCCGCAGAGCCGGCCAAATGGAGCTGCCCGGGCTGCCAGCATCAGTACTGCAGTGCCTGCATGCCTGATGCCGATCGCGCGGGCAAACGCGGCTTCTGCCCCCACTGCAACCAGAGCTTGAAGTACCATGGCTCGGCGGGACAGGTAGAACCCTTCTGGACCCGGATCCGCGCTTTTTTCCTTTACCCTCTGCGGCCTGCGCCTCTGTCGCTCATCGCACTCTGCACGTTTGTACCGGCGGTGCTTTCGGCCAATATCGTAGGCGCAATCCTGTCGCTGCTGCTGGTGCTGGCCCTGTTCAAGTACACCTACAGCATTGTGCAGCACACCGCCGAGGGCAATCTTGAGCCGCCGGCCCTGGCTGCCGCATTCACGGGCAGCGGCTTCAGCATTATCTTCAAACAGTTCGCGGTCTTTTTCCTGATGGGTGGACTGGTTACCGCGGCCGGTATGACCGGCGGTGGATTCTTTGCCATCCTCGCGGCGGTTCTCCTGATTCTGGCCCTTCCTGCCAGCGTGATCATCCTTGCTATGGAAGAGCGGGTGCTGGCCGCTATCAACCCGGTCCACCTCGCCGCGCTCATTGCCCGCATCGGCTGGCCTTACATTGTTCTGTACGCCCACCTGGTGTTGATGGCGCTTGCCGGCGCTGCAATTCAGAGCTTTGCTATTTCGAACCTGCAGCCCTGGCTGGGCCAGCTGATTGCCGGCTTCACCAACAGCTATTTCACACTGATCTTTTTTCACATGCTTGGCTATCTGCTGCTGCAATACCAGGGCCAGTTGGGCTTCGCGAGCGATATACAGGAGACGGAAGACCCGACCGCCGCTCCGTTACGCGACCGCAGCAAGCGTCTGGATGCAGACCTGGACATGGCGCTGAAAGACGGTCGCTACGACAAAGCGGAGACACTGTTGCTGGACGCCCTGAAACGGCATCCCGGCCATACAGGCTACACTGAAAAACTATTCCGGCTGCTGGAAGCCCGGGATGATCACGCGGGGCTCTACAGACAGCACAGGCGACTGCTGCCCTGGTTGCTTGAACGCATGGACGGCGCCGCAATGGCTTTCACCATGGCTGCACTGGAGAAAACCGAGCCGGGTTTCAGGTTGCACGACGCCAAGCTGACCCATGACTGTGCCAGACTCCTTTACCAGCACGGTAACTATTTGCTGGCGTTGCACCAGCTGCGGGATTTCCACAAGCGCTTTCCAGAATACGACAATATCGCCGACGCCTACCTGATTGCGGCAAAGGCGCTTGCGAACGGGATGCGGCGATTCGACAAAGCCAGCGCATTTTTAAGGTTTATACAGAAGAAATGCGCCGGTCACCCTGTGCACGCATCGGTCGAACATTACCTGGCTCAGGCTGAAGGCAAGATGTACCTGAAAGCCCCGGATCTCGCCGAGTAGACACCAGGCACGCAGCAAACGACCGGGGATTGAAGCTGGCCTTCCACATCGGCGCTGCAGCGTCCTGGCTGAGTGTCCCGTTCAGGTAATTCATTGGCCTACGAGCCCCCAGGCGGGAGCGCTGTCAAAGATTTCAGAAAAGCCGCAGGACGCGGTCAGGCCAGCATCCTGCGGTACTTCTCTGCCCGAGTCCCCAACTGGCGCTTGTCCATTTCCACAACCAGGAGACGACAGGCCTCTTCTATAAGCAGCGCTTCGCCCGTCGCCTGCAGTCGGCCAAAGGCCCTGTCCGCGGTTTTCAGGTCGCCTGCCTTGAGCGCGGCGAAAAGTACCCGGTTGTGGTCTGCAGCCGCCAGCGGGCGCAGATCACCGGCCAGCTTCTGGTACTCATCCCAGACTTCCGTCAGTTGGGAGAAGCGGTTCTGGCGCAGGGCAAGCCCCATCAGTTCCACGGTGTGGTCGAGGTAGGCAGGCTCAGCCGGCCGTAACTTGGCCAACTGGTAAAGGTGCTCCAACAGAATCCAGCGGTCGGGGTATCGCCGCCATAAAGCCGTGAACTGCGCGCAGGCATGCTTGAACTCAAACCGTTCCAAGCTGGCCAGGGCCATGGCGTACTCCTTTCGAAACTGGGCATCCTGTTCGTCTTCAGGGACATCCAGAAACGCCTCTTCAACCTTGAGCCAGTTCTTGTGAAACAAGCCGATCAGGCTGGCGCCAGCCAGAAGGCCGCCCAAATGCGCCATGTAGGCGACGTTACTGCCGGGAATCGCGAAGTATTGCCATAGCTCTTTCCCGGCCCAAAGCGGCAACATCAACAGCGCCGGTGCTTTCAGGTAGTTGAAATAGACGCCCACGAAGTAAAAGAAACGGATCCGCTGCCGCCCGTAGAGTGCGATGTACATACCCATGAGGCCCGAGATCGAGCCGGAAGCACCTACCAGAGGTGGGCCGTCAAAGCCCTCAATGAGGGCGAAAGCCAGCCCTGAAAATACGCCGCAGATCAGGTAAGTCAGCAGATAACGCGGCGCGCCAAGCGCCTGCTCCACCGCAAACCCGAGCAGGAACAGGAAAAGCATGTTACCGAGCAGGTGCTCCCAGCCGCCGTGCATGAACTGATAAAGCACCAGATCAGCTATTCGCACCTCATCAGGCTTGAGCCCGAAACGCTGACTACTGATGCGGTCCAGGTAGCGGCTTTGAATGTTGGCGCGCGCGTCGCTCCAGCGTGTCAGTTCGGCGTCTTGCCAGTAGCGGCCACCGTTCTCCTGCGCATAGGCATAAAATTCCGGATCCTGGAGCAGCCATAGGGTCAGTATCTGATCCCGCTCTGTCGCCGGGATCTCGCTCAGCGCATCAAGCTGCTCCTGGGCCTGGGCATCCTCATGGACGTTGGCCTGGCGGCGCAGGTAACTCTCATAGACGGGCGCTTCAAGGACCAGCAGGTCATTCCGCTGATACTGCTCCACGGCCTGCTGGATCAGCTTGCTGTCACCACTCTGGTAGAGCGCGAAAACCAGAACATTAACGACGATCAGCGTCAGAGTGAGCCAGGGCGGACGCTTCCAGTCCAGCTTTCGTTCTACAGGGATAATTATCATGGAAGGATCGTTTCCGTATGAGTCCGCCAGTACGAAGTGTAGTCGGAGCGGGCGATGTTGCACGTTGCCACAATCCATCACTTTCCATTCTGAGCCGGCCATCATTGATACCGCAAATCTTCCGGAATGAAGGCCATGCTGCTGTTTCCACCCCCAAAACAGGAGCGGTTATGTCATCCCACCGTCACACAAAAACGTTTCAATCTCGGGCAATGCCGGTCATGCGAACGGTCGCGTTTATAAGCCTCGGCGCCCTGGCCGCCTGCGCCCATCCGCCGGCAGCCGATGCTACAGCGACGGCAGAGAACAGCCTGGCCCAGCCGTCGGATACGGGCTCACCGGCACGAAAAGCGACTAACCGACTGACAGAGGGCAGGAAAGATGCAACACTTGCCTCACAACCGGTAGCAGAACCGAAGGAACCTGAGATGACCGTACTGGTATTGGAAGACCATGACCTACTGGCCCTTGCAACCCACACTGCCCTGCCCATGGCGCTTACGCCAGAACCTGCGGCAGCGGTCGCCGACGAGGTGGCACGCCCGCAACTGAACCGGTTCCACTTCGAGTTCGGCTCACACCGCCTTGACGCCGCAGCCGACCAGACACTCCGCGAGCACGCCCGCTATCTCGCAACACACGCCGACCAGAAGGTTTACATCACCGGTCATTCAGACAGCCAGGGTGCGGAAGCCTACAATCGATCACTGTCGCGTCTGCGTGCAGCCTCTGTCGCCAGAATACTGCGCGAAGGCGGGGTTCGGGAAAAGCAGATGGAGGTGGTTGGGGTTGGCAGCGACTACCCGGCCGCACCTGACGACCATAGCGCCAACCGTCGGGTTGAGCTGAGCTATAGCGAGCGCGATCTGGCAACCCGTAACTGATACGTCGTGCCAAAGCCTGCGCCCGCGCAGCCCCTGACTCTTCACAGCAATACCTGTTGCAGCATTGCCCGGGCCTGCTGACCCCGACTATAGTCTCTGGCCCGCGCAACGATTGCCGGGCCTGATTACAGACGAGGAACATGACCATGGCAACAAGCCGATCTATCGGCACGAGCTTCGCCGCGCGCCTTGTATCAAAAGCCCCTGTACTTCTTGCGTTACTGTTGACCGGTTTCATGACTGCGTGCAGCACCATGACAGGGTCGGGCATCAACTCCGGTAGCGAATCAGAAGCCTATGGAATATGGACCGGACAGTTTCCCTGCACCGGCTGTGCCGCAGTCGATGCGCGGCTGGTACTGTGGCGAGACCCGAACCTGTTCCGGTTGACGGAAACCTTTCAACGTACCGGCGAGCCGCCGAAAACCTTCACTTCAAGCGGCAGGTGGCACATCGAGAACGTCGGCAAATCACCTGAACTGGGCCGCCTGAGCCTGACTACCAATGACGGTCAGCGCACACTCTATCTGGAGCGGCTGCCTCGAGGCGGGCTGCGCTTGCTCGACCCAAATGGCGAGCCCGTCGCCGATGAGATCGGTGTTCTCCGGCGCACCCGCGCCCAGGCTGATCAGGATTGAGGACTGTTGTCTGAGCGTTCAGAAGCGAAACTGCGTCAGGTTCCAAATCAGCAAGGCGACCATGACCACTATCGCCAGCCAGGTGCCGACAATGCCCAGTATCCTGCCCGGATGGACACCGCCAGCACCGCCGCTCATGCCCCAGGCGTGAGCAAAACGGCTCAGAACAAAGAGCAGTCCCGCGCCATGCAGGCCATTGGCACCCACTCCGTTCATTTCGCCGACAAAAAGCAGGAGCACGAAGATCGGCCCGTATTCAACCAGGTTGGCATGAGCCCGGACAGCGACCTGCAGGTCACGACTGCCCTGGTCCCCTAACCCGATCCCATCGCGACGCCGAAACGTAGTCACCCGGTAGGCCAGGGCCAACATCATCAACGCCACCACCGCCGCATAAGTTGCTGTTATCGGAACTATCATAATTATCCTTGAGTACAACTGGGCCTAATGCCGCGAATAAGCATCCTGGTTGAGCGCAGGTCTGATCAGAACGCATCATCTTCCTGAAGAAGCTCAACCGACACGGTTTCCGTTTCCACTTCTGTGTCTGTTTCAGTCTGGGAGTATGTGACGCGAACGACCATGGGCTGGCAGCATACCTGACAGTCCTCGGTGTACTCCTGACTCCCGCCAGAAGGGTCGATAAGCAGCTCAAGCCGCTCACCGCAATAAGGACAGCCAGCTACGACCAGATCCTGCATCATCCCGCGGTCATCGCTTCGACCAGACTGGCTCTGAGCTCTTCCGGGTCGACCACCATACCGTCCTCGCCATTACCGGGAAATACCGCGATCGCAATGCCGTCGCCCTGCATACCGGGCAGCCATCGCTTGATCCAGTCTTCAAGCTTGATCGCCACTGGCTTGCAATCGGACCAGTCCTCGGTAATCCAGGGCGTTGCAAAGGCCTCATCAGGCCAGATCGGCAGGCACTCTTCCTGGTCTGTTGAAACCATCACCCAACCACGCTCGCTATGCAGGCTCCAGATTTTCTTCTGCTGCACGACCTGGGCAACAAGGTAGTCGTAGCGGTCGTCCGCATCCAGAGCGAGCACATCATTGATTTCTTTTGGGGAAAGAGAGTTACTCATAATGGGCTCCTTCGGCACTGTTGAGCATTAGATTCCCGGCAGTACCGGTTCATCCACCCCCCCCGGCTGGGCCGGCAGACCATGTGCGGGCTCTCCACTATAGCGAGCCGTTAGCGGTTTTGCCTATCACCGGTTCTACTTGAGCCTCGATGTGCTTATGATAGCGCCTTATTTTCCGCGCTCTGTGCGGCTCCCCTGATCAATAACGGCCTCTTCGATTGGCCTAACCGGGACGAACACATGACTAGATTCATCCCCGCGCCCCTTCGGGGCGTGATTGCCGCGGTACTGCTGGCGGTCAATACCGTGTTCTGGTGCGCACTGCTCTACATTCCTGCGTTACTGAAACTCATTATCCCGTGGAAACCCTGGCGTGTATTCTGCACCCAGATCATGATCGTCATTTCGGAGTGCTGGGTCGCCTGCAATAACATATGGATAGGGCTGACCCCGGACCGGCAATGGATAATCAAGGGCGCGGCGGACCTTGAGCGCAGGAGCTGGTATCTCGTTATCAGCAACCACCAAAGCTGGGTGGACATCTTCGCCATGCAGAAAGTCTTCAACCGCCGCGCGCCGTTCCTCAAGTTCTTTCTCAAGCAGCAGCTGCTGTGGGTGCCTGTTATCGGCCTGGCATGGTGGGGGCTCGACTTCCCTTTCATGAAGCGTCACGCGGCCGCGTATCTCGCCAGGCATCCGGAAGCGCGGGGCCAGGACCGGGAAACAACCCGCAAGGCGTGCGAAAAATTCCGCTTCTCGCCCGTCAGTGTAATGAATTTTGTGGAGGGTACGCGCTTCACGCCGGCCAAGCACACCGCACAGAAGTCCCCCTACAGGCATCTGCTGCGTCCCAAGGCGGGCGGAACGGCCTTCGTGCTTGACGCCATGGGCGAAATGATCGACACCCTGGTCAACATCACCATCGTTTATCCGGACGGACCGCCGACCCTGTGGCAGTTCCTGTGCGGGCGGGTCCAGCACCTCCATATGGAACTGGACACGCGCCCCATACCGGAGTCAGTTCTCGGACCTGTAGGCGAGCAGGAATCTGCGCACCGTAATGAGGTCAAGGCCTGGCTTAATGGGCTATGGGAAGAGAAAGATGCCCGCATTGAAGAGATCTTTCGGGCCCGGCGCGAAGGGGCGTTACCGGTCGCTGGGCAAGATCGGGATCGGCCCTGACCCGTCGACCTGCGGCTGAGACAGCCAGGTCAGTGGAGCACCGGACTGTGCGGTCGCTCGCTGACCCGGCCCCAGACGGTCCAGCAGGTCGTGACTGAGCAGGTAAAGCGCCAGCACCAGCACCAGACTGAGCGCCCCCGACGGGGGTCTGAACCGCTCCAGTATGAGGCCGCGGCGCTGCTCCGGGACGACCGTTGCGTTGCAATTCATGGTATTACCCTCCAGTTCGTCAGATGAGCCACCAAGGTTAATCGCAGGAACAGCCCAAACCCTGCCCATGACGGGACCAACACCGGTTCAAAAATGATCAATTGTGGCGATCAACCCGGCGGCATTGCCCAGGATGCTGGCTCTGGCTAAGCTCTTACAGGTTGCCACCGGCGCACGACTGTTTGGTTACAGTCTGGGCCAGACGCCAGGGCGCGACCGGGTCATCTGCGCGCCACGAGAGGAAAAATCATGCAACGCCGGATTGTTCTGGTGGAAGACGAGCCTGCCATCCGGGCCAATTACCGGGATGCCCTCAGCCGTCGTGGTTATGCCGTCGATGCGTATCCCGACCGGGCCAGTGCCTGGGCCGGGTGCCGCGATCAGAGCCCCGACCTGGCCATTATTGACGTCGGCCTCGGCGCTGAGGTGGACGGAGGCTTCGACCTGTGCCGCGACCTGCGCGCGCAATCCCCAACACTGCCGATTATCTTCCTGACCGCTCGCGATGACGAAACCGACGCGATTCTTGGGCTGCGCCTGGGCGCTGACGACTACGTCACCAAAGATATGAGCTTGAGTCACCTGTTCGCGCGCATCGCCGCGCTTCTACGGCGTGCTGAGGCCTATCGGGAACAGGCTCAGGAGAAAGACGAGAAGCTGCAGCGCGGCCGGCTCACGCTTAACCTGGACCGTCTCACGGTCGCCTGGTGCGAGCAGTATCTTGACCTTACGATCACGGAGTTCTGGATGTTGCACGCCCTGGCAAAACGCCCCGGCCACATCCGCAGCCGCTCCCAGCTGATGGACGCGGCCAATACGGTGCTCGACGACAACACCGTGACCTCGCACATCAAACGGATTCGCCGTAAGTTTGAAGCAATAGATCCCCGGTTCGAGGCCATCCATACCCTTTACGGTGTCGGCTACCGTTGGGACCCCCACGAGGCGGGCGAGTGAGGCTGAAGCAGCAGCTCCTGATTGTCGGCGCCCTGACGTTTTTGATCCCGCTCGCTGGTATTCAGTTTGTCGTGCAGCTCGAGGAAGCACTCCGGGCGCAGGAGCTCAATCGCATGACTGAGCAGGCTCAGCGCATTGCCAGGCTGTTGCCCGCTTCCCACACTGACACTGTCGCCGCAGCTCGTACCATTTTCGCCGAGACTTTCACGCGCCAGTTGATTCTGGATGGCTACGGTGACGACTGGCCCAACAACCCCGAACAGGACGGTGTGCCGCTGCTGTACGCTGATGGCGAACACCTGCAGTGGCGTGCGGCATTCAAAGACGAACAGCTCTGGTTGTTTCTGAAGATCACTGGCCTCAGCCCGGTTTTTGCGTCTTCGTCCGCAGGGACAATTGGCGACCGACTGATACTCCACTGGAAAGAATCCGGCAGTTCCAGGCAGGAGCGGGTCATTGAGGCTCGAGCGCCCGGCCGGGTGAGGGTAAGTGGGCCGCGTGGAGAAGCTTTGCCGGCGTCCCGGATTGATGGCGTCTGGCAGACTCATCCGGACGGCTTCACCGTCGAGCTGTCGATGCCGCGCCCCCCGCCCGGAAGCCAATTCGGCTTTAACCTTCAGCACCCCCAGCACGACGGTATGCTTACGGTGGGCACCCTGGGACCTGAAGAATCGCCTGCAGACCCCGGTAAACCACCGTTAGCGCTGGCTCAGCCGGAGCTGCCGCGGTTAGTGGAAGACCAACCGGCCCTGCAGAACATCCTGCGCTCATTTGCCGGGCCCGGCCAGAGCCTGACTTTGATCAACGCTGAAGGCTGGCAGCTGGCTCAGGCAACAGGGGCTGAGCCCGGCACTGTCGCTGACATCGACCGTTTCGACCCACTTGAGCTGTTACAGCAAGTGGTTCTGCAGGGGCTGCGCGTGCTGCTCTCCGCGCGCCAGGATGAAGGCCAGGCGCTGACGGTCGAAGGCTCGCGCTGGTATGGCAAGCCACTCGAAGACGCCAGAACTGAAACCGGCTCCACTACGGTCCTGACCCGGTCAGCCCAGGGCGAGAGCATGCTCACTGTGATTACGCCCGTTGTCGCGGATAAGCCCCGGCAGTCGATTGCCGACGGTCAGCCCCGCTACCTTGTCTCGCGCCTTTCCACTGATGCCTTGCTGTCGTTGTCCAGTACAGCTCTCGGCCAGGTATTGGCCCGCAGCCTGCTATTCATGGTCGCGCTCCTGTTGATCCTGGTGGGGTACGCCAGTTGGCTCTCATGGCGGGTCGCACGTCTGCGCCAGGCGGTCAACGGTGTGGTCGATGCTGATGGCCGCGTAACCGCTGTGATGGAACCTTCCCATGCCCGCGACGAGTTGGGTGACCTGTCGCGCCAGTTTGCCAGCCTTGTGGCCCAGATCCGCAGCTACACCAGCTACCTGGAGTCGTTTGCGCGCAAACTCAGCCACGAGCTGAAGACTCCGCTGGCGGTAATGCGGTCTTCACTCGACAACCTGAAACATTGCGAACCTACGCCTGCGCAAACGGTCTACCTTGAGCGGGCCAGCGATGGTGCTGAGCGGCTGAGCCGCATCCTTACCGCGATGAGCGAAGCGACGCGTCTGGAAAAAAGCCTGACTCGCACCACGTCGGAGCGCTTTGATCTTGCTGTGGTGGTGGAGGCCGTCGCTCAGGGCTACCGTTCCCTGGATCCGAGGGTCGACTACCTTGGGCCGACGCAGCCCTGCGTTGTCTTGGGCGCTGCCGACCTGCTGGTGCAGGCGTTGGACAAGTTGCTGGAGAATGCGCGGGACTTTACGCCGCCCGAAGGCCGCATTGAAATCCGCCTCGAGCGAGGCACTTCCGAACATGTGCTCAGCGTCTGCAATGACGGCCCTCCATTGCCAGATGCGATGGCTGAGCATATTTTTGATAGCTTTGTTACCCTTCGCGAACCCGGCGGCGAGGGCCACCTGGGTCAAGGTCTGGTTATCGTCAGGCTGGTCGCTGCATTCCATCGTGCAAAAGTCGCGGCCCGAAACCGCAAAGGCGGCGTCTGCTTCACCTTGCGACTGCCCGCGCCCGATCCGACCCAGTCGCTGGCTACGTAGCAGCGCTGAGAAGCAATGTCCGGAATCCGGTACTGTAGCGGCCTTAACTATTTCTCATCTGGGTATGATACTTGCTGTAACCGAGGTGAGGTAAAGTGATCCGCTCTAAGCGAATATCTACCCAAGGAGATCGAAATGGCAGGCGCCCGATGCGAGATGCCGCCCGTGGTCAATACTCATGATGGAAACGAGCGCCGGGTAGGCGTGGAGATTGAGCTTTCAGGGTTCAGTTACGCCCGCTTTCTGGAAATAATCGGCGAGCATTTCGACCGTCCGGTAAAAGAAACCGGGCGCTACGTCAGCGAGGTGGAGACCGAGCTTGGGCCATTCGGGCTCGAACTCGATGCCGACTCTATCAAGCATCTGGATGAGGACATGGACGACCTGCCCGATATCCTCCAGCAATTTCGCGGCGACGCCATGGGGCTGATCGACTCAGCAGCGGAGAAAATCGTACCGCTGGAGATTATCTCGCCGCCCATTCCCGTCTCGAGGCTCGACGAAATCGAGGCGCTCTGTGATTACCTGCACCAGGCCGGTGCGAAGGGCAGCCGTCATGCCATCCTGTACGCATTTGGCCTGCAGCTTAATCCCGAGCTGCCCGACCTCGAAGCTGACACGATACGACGGTACCTGCTCGCTTTTGCGTTGCTCTACCCGTGGATCAAGTCCCGTCATCAGCTGGACATCAGCCGCCGTTTTACGCCCTACATCGATGCCTGGCCAGCGTCTTATGTCGCCCGGTTGACCGCTGCCGACTATCGTCCCGATCTGGACACCCTGATCGCCGACTACATCCACTTCAACCCCACGCGGAACCGTGCGATGGACCTGATGCCGCTCTTTGCGCATCTACGGCCGGACGTCATCCGGCGTGAGATCAAGGACGATCGGATCAAGGCGCGGCCGACGCTTCACTACCGGTTGCCCGATTGCGATATCGACAACCCCGAGTGGCATTTCTCGTCGGTATGGAATGACTGGGTCGCAGTGGAAAAGCTGGCGTGTAATCCAGCGGTGCTGGAACAGTGCTGTACAGCCTACCGTGACTCGCAGCGGTTCACGCTGGACAATATATTGCGTGACTGGATCAGTGAGTCGGAGAGTTGGGTGTTTCGGGCAGGAACGCACGAGTAAATCTACACAAACCCGTCGATTGCGTGAGCCCTAGGGTTCGGCGCACGCCACATCCTCAACCCCCGAGCCGGATTTCACAACCCAGCTCCGGGGTGGTCAATGAGACCCGTCAAGCCATCAGGCGTTGTCAGCGATTTCCTGCAAGGTCTCCTCCATAATTGCCAGCCCCTCTTCGAGTACATCGTCCTCGATGGTCAGCGGCATGAGCGTGCGGATAGCGTTCCCGTACATACCGCAGCCGAGCAGAATGAGGCCTTTCTCTTTTGACTTGGCAACCAGCCTGGCCGCTAACTCGGGTGCCGGAGCGCGGGATTCCCGGTCCTTGACCAGTTCGAACGCTGCCATGGCGCCGAGATTGCGGGGGTTCGCAACATGGGGAAAGCGTTCCTGCCACTGGTCGAAGCGCTGCGCGAGTTTGTCGCCCAGCTTCCTGCCCTTTTCCAGGATGCCTTCCTCTTCGATAACTTCGATGACGGCCAGAGCAGCGGCACAAGAAAGCGGGTTACCGCTGTAGGTCCCGCCCAGCGAGTTAGGACCCGACGAGTCCATAAGCTCCGCCCGTCCCACAATTGCCGAAATGGGCATCCCGTCCGCCAGACTTTTGGCCATGGTGATCATGTCCGGCTTGATACCGCTATGCTCTATGGCAAACAGCTTTCCGGTGCGGCCGAAGCCGGACTGCACTTCGTCGACGATCATGACAATGCCGTGCTCGTCACAAAGCTCGCGCAATGCCTTCAGGTACGCAGGCGATGCTATATGGAAACCGCCTTCCCCCTGGACCGCCTCAATCACTATGGCAGCCACATTTTTCGGCGCGATGTCGGTCTTGAAAATAAGCTTGAGCGCCGCCAGGGCATCTTCATCGCTGATACCGTGGTACGGGATAGGGAAAGGCGCACGGAACACATCGCCCGGCATGGGGCCGAAGTCGTTTTTGTAGGGAAGCACCTTGCCCGTCATGGCCAGGGTCATCATCGTGCGGCCGTGAAAACCGCCGTCGAAACAGATCACGCCACTGCGCCCGGTGGCCGAACGGGCAATCTTGACGGCATTTTCCAGGGCCTCAGCACCGGAATTGACCAGCATGGCCTTGGCCTCACCGCCCTTGATCGGCGTCATCTTGCACAGTTTTTCGGCCAGCTGAACGTAAGGCGCATAGGGCATAACGGTCTGGCAGGTGTGCATCAGCTTGTCCAACTGCGCCTTGACTGCCTCGACAACCTTCGGGTGGCGATGGCCCACGTTAAGCACGCCGATGCCGCCGGCAAAGTCGATCATGCGTTTGCCGTCTGCATCCCACAGCTCGGCGTTTTTGGCGTGGTCGGCGAACTGGTCGTTAGGGCTGGCAGCACCGCTGGCTACGTAGCGCTTTTTGAGTTCGTTCAACTGGGCGTTATTCATACTGATTCTCTCCATGTCGGGTCTGATCGGACGCATTGGCCCATCAGTAAAGTTCCAGTGCCTGATCCCGGCTTGCGCGGTGCCACTTGGACTGAATGGTCTTTTTTAGACTGAGTAAATTTGCCGCGTTTAGCAAATGATTTACCGTTTCAGTTGGGTGCGCCCTGATAGAAATGCCACAAAAACAGTGATCCGACACTCCGCCATGGCGCCCAGTGGGCCACCAGTTCCCGGGCCTGCTTCGGCGTCGGCCGCTTCTCCAGTTGCTTGAGCCGACCCAGCGCTACCTGCAGGGCCAGGTCGTCGGCAGGGAAAATGTCCCGTCGGCCCAGCGAAAACATCAGGTAGATTTCGGCGCTCCAGCGACCAAACCCCCGCAGTGCCGTGATCGCCGCGACCGCTTCAGCATCGGTCATGGCGGCCAGCCCGGCGATGTCGAAACGGGACTCGGTGACCGCGCGCGCGAGCCCCTTGGCATACTCCACCTTCCGATAGGACAACCCTGCCCCGCGCAACACCTCATCGTCAACCTCCAGAAGCGCCGCCGCGGACCGTTCCGGCAGCAGCGCCACCACCCGGCCCATGATCGCCCGCGCCGCATGGGTAGAAAGCTGCTGACTGACGATCGTCGCGAGGAAAGTTTCGAACCCGGCCGGGCGTATGCGCGGCGGTGGCGGACCCATCGCCTGCAAGGCGGTGGCAACATCAGGGTCACAGTCCGCGAGCGCCTGCATGCCCTGGCTGATGATACGTTCATCCATGCTGCTGTCCTGGATCCTGTCGCTTTTGGCCTGTCTCCGCTGGCCGTGAAGATCGCGTGTTGCGCGTCGAGTGTGAGCCGGAAGCCTGGCCGATCCGGGGCTGCCACCAGCCAGGTAACAGCTTTCGGACCTGTGGCTGGGCGAAACGGTCGTCTATCAGGTAAACCACGCCCCGGTCGCTGGTCGTCCGGATCACCCGCCCTGCCGCCTGCACCACTTTGCGCAGGCCCGGATAGAGGTAGGCGTAATCGTATCCCTTGCCAAACAGCGTACCCATACGTTGCCGTAATTGCTCGTTTACCGCATTGAGCTGGGGCAAGCCGAGGGTCGCTATGAAGGCGCCGACAAGCCGGTCGCCCGGCAGATCAACACCCTCAGCAAAAGCGCCGCCGAGTACCGCGAAGCCGATCTGCCTGGCGCCGGGGTCGAACTGATCCAGGAACGCCTGCCGGGCCGGCTCATCCATGCGCCTGGCCTGCTCTGTCACGGGGATACCGGGGAATTCGGCGCGAAAGCGTGCAAGGACCTGCTCGAGGTAATCGAAGCTGCTGAAGAATGCGAGATAGTTGCCAGGCTGCGCGGCGTATTGGTGGGCCATTAAAGTGACAATGGGTTGCACTGACGTACCGCGGTCCCTAAAGCGCGTGGAGACCCCGTCGATTATACGCACCGATAGTTGCTCCGCCTGGAAAGGCGACTCCACCTCAAGCCAGGCAGTGCGTTCCGGCAATCCCAGCAGGTCACTGTAGTAATGGCGGGGTGTCAGCGTCGCCGAGAACATGACTGACGACTGTGCTGCGTCGAACCGCGGGCGGAGGACGCGCGCAGGCACAAGGTTTCGCAGGCAGATGACGGATGTGGCTCCCCGACCTGTCCGATCGCCTCGATCGGAAAGTCTGGTCAGGTCGCAGATAAAGTCCGGCTGCAATGACCCCTGGTTCTCACGATCAGTCTCGGCATCCTGTTCGCCCGCGGTTGCGGGTGCCTCAGCCAGTGCTGCGATTCTGCCGAAGTGCAGGGCGTCAAAGTAGAAGCTCTGCAAAGCAGGGTCAGCGCCCGGATTTTCGGTCAGGTAGTCCGTAATGGCGCCAACGGCGCCCTGGAGAGCGGCCAGCAGGGCCAGGGGCAGACGGGGCTGGACCTGGTATGCCTGCGCCTGGCTTTGGCTAAAACTTTTGTTGAGGCTGTTCCACTGGCGGTTGATCCGATCGAAGGATTTGCGCAGTGTTTCGGGTGCTGCTTTGCGCACAGCCCGAAACGTGCGCTGGTCGAGCTCGGCGGTATACATGCTGCGCGCCCGCTCCACCAGATTGTGGGCCTCGTCGACCAGTACACCGACGCGCCACTGATTGCCGAGGGCCAGGGCGTAGAGCATGGCGCTGGTGTCAAAATAATAGTTGTAGTCGCCCACCACCACATCGGCCCAGCGGGCCAACTCCTGGCTCAGGTAGTACGGGCAGATATCGTGTGCCAAGGCGACCTTCCTCACCCCCGCCCGGTCCAGCAACTGTCCCTGCAAGGCTGCTTCGCGCGCAGCCGGCAACCGGTCATAGAACCCCCGGGCCAACGGGCAGGATTCGCCGTTGCAGGCGCGGTCGGGGTACTCGCAGGCTTTGTCCCTGGCTACCAGTTCCAGTACGCGCAAATCCGGCATCTGTTCGCGAAGCCGTTGCAATGCGTCCAGAGCAAGCCGACGCCCCGGGGTCTTTGCCGCCAGATAAAAGAGCCGGTCGAGGCGCTGGACCGGCATCGCTTTCAGCAACGGGAAAAGCGTGCCGATGGTTTTGCCGATACCCGTCGGCGCCTGGGCCAGAAGCGCGCAGCCGACACCTGCAGACTTATAAACCGCTTCGGCCAGGGAACGCTGCCCAGCGCGGAAGTCCCCATGGGGAAATGTCATCGCGACCAGTGCATTACTGCGGGACGTCTGATGGACCAGTTCCTGCTCGGCCCAATCCACGAAAATCCGGCATTGGGACTCGAAAAAACGCCGAAGCACCTCGGCGCTAAAATGCTCAACCAGCACCGTCTCGGTCTGACTGACGATATTGAAGTACACCAGGGCCAGGTCAATGCCGGACAATTGCCGCTCCCGGCATAAAAGCCAGCCGTAGACCTTGGCCTGGGCCCAATGCAACTGGCGCTGGTTGTCGGGCATCCGACTCAGGTCACCACGGTAGGTTTTGACCTCCTCAAGTTGGTTCCGGGCCGGATCGTAGCCATCGGCCCGCCCGCGCACCTGGAGTGCCTCATAATCGCCCTGAAGAGGGATTTCCGACTCGTAGCCCGCGCCACGCCGTTTCGCGACGGTGCCGTGGCCGGCTATGCCTTCCTGTGCGCTGGGGCTCGGGGTAAACCGCAGGTCGAGGTCACCGGTTTTGGCGGTAAACTCACACAGGGCCCGAACCGCGACGCGGTAGCTCAAGGGGTTTGCCCGTCAGGCAGCCTGCGTTTCAGGGGCGAGCTACGTTGGCCGGGCTCCTCATAGGGCGACGCGTTAGCCCCTGCTTCCTCCTCCCACTGCACATAGCAGACCTGCACCGGCATGTCGTGCTCTGCACAAAAGGCCAGCCAGCGCAGCTGATTATCCTGCAGACGATCACCGGGACCTTTCACTTCGATCATCTGATAGCGCCGCTCCGCAGGCCAGAAACGGATCAGGTCAGGCATGCCGGCGCGGTTGGCCTTGATATCCTCCAGCAAGCGTTCAAACCAGGCGCGCAAGTGCGCCGCTGGAAGACAGGCTAACGCCTGCTCGAGCAGGGTTTCGGTGAGGCCGTGCCAGTGAACGAAGGGCGATTGCAGTCCAAACTTGGCCGCATACTTCTCGCGGATGGCGTTCTTGTATGCCCCAGTATCCAGAAGCGCAAGCTGCTGCTCAAAGCGCCCGGCACGCCGCGGCACGAAGTCCGGCCGCAGCAGGTCCGCGGGGCCACTATGGAAGCGGTGAAAGAACGCCCCGGGAACCGGCGCAAAGATGATGTCCCAACAGAGCAGCCCGAACAACGCGTTGATCAGCGTATTCTCAACATACCAGACCGGGCTCTCCGATTGGTTGAGGTATTCAAGCACGGCAAGCTCGACGCCGACTGACGTGTCGGCATCCATAGGCGAAACGGGGCGAGGCAGCACCAGATCCACCCGTTCTACGGGCGCCTGAACATGACGGGGTAATCCTGGCAATCCCAGTTTGCGGTGCAGCCGCGGCAGGATACGCGCGATGTGCTGACTTTCGGCAGCATCACAAGGCGACAGCCGAGCCTCCCGGGCGAGGCTCAACGCTGCCTCCGGGTCACCCAGACGCTCGAGTACACGAATACGCCGAACCCGCGCTTCCGCATGACTGCAAAGGCCATAAAGTTCCAGGGCGCGTTCCAGCTCGCCACATCGCTCACAATGGTATGCCGCCTGATAAAGCAATCGCGCGCGCCGGGCCTCAAGCCAGGCATTCTCGCTCGCTTCGGTCGGGATACGCTCAAGGACCTGTTCCAGAGCATCGGGTTCGTTTTCGGCTTGGCCCCGAAAAGCTTCCAGCTGCTCACGACACTGGTACAGATGCAGATATTCATCCACCTCTCCCCGGCACTGGAAAGCCCGGGACGCGGGCGAAAACTCAACGGTCTCGAACCGATACAGGCCCAGATCCGCCAGCACGAACTCAGACCATGTCTGGCGCAGATTGCCGAAAAACATCAGCCGGAAGCGCTCGCTCATTTCCATGATGGTCAGCTCAAAAACGGTGTCCCCCGCGTCCGGCCACCACTGGCTGAGCCTGTAAGGGCCCGCGTCCTGCTCACCGACCTGTTGGAACAGCTCACTTTTGGCTGCGTTTGGGCGATCGACAATGCCCGCGAAAGCCTTGACCAGTTCAGGCTTGGTAAACAGACTGAACAACTGCGCAAGCTCGAGCACAGGATCAGCCGCGACCCACCCTTTCTCAACCAGTGGTTTTACCGCCTTCGATGCTGGGCCGATCTCCGGGTAGTTCAGTTTACCGACCCGAAAGCGTGTGCCCTTGCGCATGACCATTCTCACCAGCAGCGCGCGCGACGACCGGGGCACCTGCAGGAACTCGTCGATAAACGCCAACTCATCACTACTGAGAAGGTCAGGATAACGCGCGCGGAGCCATTCAAGCACGTGCTCAAAGTTGGCGAGGTAGTAGAAGGGGTCTTCCAGTGTTTGCATGGGGTCCGGCAACCTGAAATAACTGTATAAATATACAATGATAGCAACCCGGACTTCCGGCTTACAAACGCGATTTCCCGTGTGGAAGTGCTTCTTCCGCCCGTCCTGCGGGCCGGCAATCGAGGCGTGGCTTGCCAGGCCAGCTCAGGCCTATCCGGACTGGCCTGGCTGAGCTAACGCTGAAAGAAGAGGGCGAGAAAACAGCCCGTGAGCGGATTGACCTAGTCTTCGTTGTGGAGGACGTAACGCGGGTCCCGGGTGTCTTCGTTGAGCCAGGTACCGCACCAGTTGCAGTAGCGCGCGTTTCTCTCGTGCCTGTCTTTCCCGCACCCCGGGCATGATTCGTTCGAGTATTGCTCGGCCCGTAGCGAACGGATCACCTCGGCTGAAAAAACCCCAGCAGGCACGGCGATGATCGAGTACCCCCCCAGCATGATCATGACCGAGATAAACTGCCCCCAGGGCGTAATTGGCGTGATATCGCCGTAGCCAACCGTAGTCAGGGTGACGATTCCCCAGTACATGGCTTTGGGAATACTGGTGAACCCCGCCTCTGCGGGTTCGATCAGGTAGAGCACTGACGAAAAAATCGTAACGACCATCAGTACCGTAAACAGGAAAAGGAAAATCTGCCCTCGGCTGCGTTTCAACGCGTCTACCAAAAGCCGCCCCTCGCCATGCAGTGCCATCAGATCCAGCACCCGGAACAGCCTGAGCGTTCGCAGCAAACGAACAACCAGCAATGCCTGCGCCCCCGGGAAAAAAAGCACGAGCCAGGTGGGCAGTACCGAAATCACATCCACCACCCCGTAAAAGCTTTTGAGGTACTGCCACGGCTTATCCAGGCAATAGATCCGAAGCGCCAGCTCGATGGTGAAAATGACCGTAATCGCCCATTCAAGCTGGCTGAAAAACGTGCCGTAGCTGTTGTGATAGTCGCTCACGCTGTCAAGCAGGACCACCGCCACGCTGATAAAAATAAGCCCAGCCAGGGCAATGTCAAAACCCTTGGCTGCCGGCGTGTCCGACTCGAAAATGATCTGGAAGATGCGCTTACGCAAGTTTGCTTCTGGCTTCATTCAGCCCCTTACACTCTCATCAAGCCCGAGTTCACTCTCGGTGGCGGCTTTACCGACCACCAGCCGCCCCATCCCGCCGAAGGTCCCGCCCGCCGGTCAGCCCTTCCTCGTCTACCCGGATAACGGACAGGCCGCTCGTCTGCGGCAGTACCTCAACTGCGTGTTTTCGCTGCTGTAGCCTGCTGACTATTTCCTGAACCGGATAATTGCGGGTAATGCCCGGGATAGGCCGCTCCAGGTCAGTCGTAGCACCGTTTCGGTTCATATAATGCGGGACATTGATCGCCTCCTGGGGGTTCAGGTCAAAATCGATCATGTTGATAATGGACTGGCCTGTGTAGCCGATTATCCTCGACCCGCCGGGCGAGCCGGTGACGTACTTGAGCTTGCCGGCCGGATCGAAAATCAGTGTAGGCGACATGGAGCTGCGCGGGCGTTTGCCTGTCCCTACCCTATTGGCGACCGGCTCGCCTTCAGCATCTGTCGGTGCAAAGGAAAAGTCCGTCAGTTGATTGTTCAGCAAAAAGCCGCGTCCCGGGACCATCACACCGTTACCGAACGAAGCTTCAACCGAGGTAGTCATGGATAAGGCGTTGCCGTACTGGTCGACAATGGCGATGTGGCTGGTGCCGCTGTCCTTGGTCCGTTTGTCGGCGCCTTCGCCGACATCCACACCGGGCGGATCCCCTGCCTTGGCTTCGCCCATATCGTGCTTGCCTATCAGCTTGGCGCGGCTGGCAAGGTAGTCGCGGTCCAGCATCCCCACGACCGGCACGGCAACAAAGTCCGAGTCAGCGACATACTGGTTGCGGTCCGCGAATGCCAGCCTGTTGGCCTGGCTGAAGAGATGGATCGCCTCAGCGGCCAGCGGGTCCTCAAACGCCGCCAGATCGAATTGTTCCAGAATCCCCAGGATCTGGCCCACAGCCAGCCCACCTGATGACGGCGGCCCCATGCCGCAGACGTTGTGTTTACGGTAGGAAATGCACACGGGCTCTCGTTCAACTACCGAATACGCTGCCAGGTCTTTTGTGGCCATATCCCCCGGAATGTTCGGGTCGCTCCGGACGGCGTCAACGATGTCGGTTGCAATATCACCGGTATAGAACGCTTCAGCGCCCTGCTCGGCCATCAGGCGCAGCGTCTGCCCGTAGTCTGGATTGCGCATAGGGGTCCCGGCCGGCCTGGCGCTGCAGCTTTCAGCATCAACGAAATAACGGAACGCCTCGGGGTCGCGGAAGAACAGCCTTTCGGAAGCTTCGCAAGATGGGTTTCGCGCCAACAGATCGCCAACCTGATCGCTGGTTCGTCCGGTCAGTTCGTAGCCTTCTTCCGCCAGCTTAATCGCAGGATGGAACAGCTGCGACCAGGGCAGCCGCCCGTGCTTTTCGTGCAGGTGTTCCAGGGCCTTGGGCACCCCCGGCACACCTACCGATAGCCCACTCTGCCAGGCAGGAATGAAACCAAGCGGTTTACCGTCGTCGTTCAGAAAGCGGTCAGGCGCGGCGGCTGCAGGCGCAGTCTCGCGGGCGTCCAGGGTTGTGGTCTGCCCGGATTCAGCATCGAAGTACAGTACAAAGGCCCCGCCGCCGATCCCGCTGGACTGGGGTTCCACCAGGCCCAGCACCGTTTGCGCGGCGACCATCGCATCGACCGCTGATCCGCCGGCTTTCAGCATTTGCGCGCCCGCGGCCGTCGCGAGCGGGTTGGCGGTGACAATCATTTCCTTCGAGGCCTTTACCGCCTCGGGCAATGCCTGCGCCGTCACGAATGACGGTGTCAGCAGAAGCAAGAAGATACCTATCCACCGCATCGCTGGATTCCTCCTGTTGAATGGCCGGGATCCCGAACGGAAGCCTCAGGCGCGAGCCACGAAAACACATCCTAACGCGACTACGATGCTGACACGGCGATGCGAACAAAGCGGCGTGAAGCCCAGACGGCATTTGATAACACAACAGTTTCTGGGTACCACAACAGTTTTTTGCGTACCACAACAGTTTTTTGCGTACCAAAACAGTGTTCGAGTACCACAACAATGTTCAAATATCACAACAACGATTGGATATCACAACGGAGGGGTAAAATCGAGGTGGCTGCCCAGCAACAGCGTTTTGCTGACGGGCGCTGGCTACGCTGAGTCCCGTGCGCGCTTGATAATGTCGTAGGCGTGGCTGATTTCCCGGGTCTTCTGTTCCGCCATCTCACGCATACTGTCGGGCAGACCCTTGCTGGCCAACTTATCAGGATGGTTCTGGCTCATCAGGCGACGATACGCCCGCTTGAGTTCAGCATCGCTGACATCGGAGGCCACGCCCAGCACTTCGTAGGCGTCGTCAAGCTGGCTCTGGGTCGACGCGCCGCCGCCCGCGCCCCGGGCTCCGCGAAACATTGCTTCCAGCCGGCGTATCTCCGCGTCGGGCAAACCCAACCGCCGGCCGATACGGATCAGCATCTCATGCTCAGCCGGATGCATTTCCCCGTCCGCCGCCACCGCCGACAGCTGCACCTGAAGGAACATCTGGATCAGCGCGCTCTGTCCCCGGGTAACGCGCTTGACGTTGTCCAGTTCAGCGTCCAGGTCGAAATCAGCAGACTTGCCGCGACCGAACGCCGCCTTCGCAATGTCCCTCTGCTGCGCCGACAGCCGGAGCTTGTCAAAGAGGGCTTCGGCCACCTTTATCTCATCGCGACTGACGCTGCCATCGGCCTTGCACATCGCGCCCATGACGGCAAAGGTAGACTCAAGGAACTGGGTCTGGACCTGCGCGATACCGCTACGCAACTGGGTCTTCAGTTTGCGCGCGAGCCAGATCGCCAGGAAGATCCCGGCGATCATTCCCGGTACACGGCCGAGTTGGTAGCCCAGCAGGGCCCCGATGAGGATGGCAATTAACATGGGGCGCTAGCTTACCTGTTCTGTGTGATGATTTCAGCGCGAACTGTAGAGGAGTTTATTGCGTGTCGGCAAGGTCTGTACGACGAGGCAGCCCTGGAGATTGGGCAGGCAAGAGAAACGCGGGTTGTTACCGGCAGATGAGACCGCTATAACTGTTGCCGATCGCTCACTTACCAGTCTCAATACCGTTCTCTCACCAGGCTCAACCATGCAAGCACCAATCCCTACCCACCTCATTATGGGTTTTCTTGGCGTCGGCAAAACGACCGCCATCCGTCACATACTTTCCCAACGCCCGGCCGGGGAGCGCTGGGCCGTTCTGGTGAATGAGTTTGGCGAAGTAGGGATAGACGGCACCCTGCTGGAGCAGGAAGGCGTGCGCGTGCGCGAGGTGCCCGGCGGCTGCATGTGCTGTGTCGCGGGTGTACCGATGCAAATTGGCCTGAACCTGCTGATCGGCCGGGAGCGACCCGACCGCCTGCTGATCGAACCCACCGGCCTGGGGCATCCGGCGCGGATACTGGCGCTGCTTGAAGGCGAGTTTTACCGGGATGTTCTGGCGCTGGGATCCTCCCTTTGCCTGGTCGACCCGCGCAAACTGCATGACCCACGGGTACGGGCGCACGCGAACTTCGTTGACCAGGTGGCCGCCGCGGATATCCTGATCGCCAACAAGCTCGACCTCTGCGATGAGGACACCCTCAACAACTACCGCCAGTGGGCCGCATCGCTCACGCCGACCAAAGCGGCCCTGGCCGAGGTCAGCCAGGGCCGTATCCCGGTGGAGCTGCTTGAAACTTTTCCTGAGCCAGCCCAATCACGCCCGCTAAGTCACCCCCACGCCCATGCACACCGCCATGGCCCGGGCGCGGCGGAGCATGCTGCAGCGCAGGCAGAGGCAGAAACCACAGAACCCTGGCACCAGGCCAGCAATAGCGGCGACGGGCACTTCAGCCTTGGCTGGCGGATTGCGCCAGATTACCGATTCAACGCCGAGTCACTGCTCGCCTTCTGCCACGGCGACTGGCTCCGCTGCAAAGGTGTAGTCCGGACCAACGATGGCTGGCTCGCCGTCAACGTCGCGGACGGCATGGCCCAGTCCTGGCATTTGCCAGAGGCGCCCGACAGCCGGCTGGAGATCATCGCCTCAGAACCGCTGGATGCTGGAGCACTGGACCAGGCCTTAAAGGCTTGCCTGATAACCGATTCGCGTTAACCACTAACGCTCACGCGCTATCGCTCAAAGGCCCTGTATCCGCCGAGACGTGCCTGTGGCTCTGGCCGCTCAGGCGGTTTCGTTTTCCTTCAGGTGGAGATACAGCGGGTCAAAGTCGCCCGCTTTCACCAGCTTCGCCAAATCGGGAACAGTCAATGTTTTTCCCTGTGTCCGTATCAATCCATCGGCGCGAAGCGCCTGAATGACGCGGTTGGCATGTACGGGGCTGGTGCCCAACAGGTCCGCCAGCTCAACCTGTGTAATCGGCAGGTCGAACGTGCCACTCTCGACAAGTCCCACCGCCCTCAGGCGGAACAGAAGCTCACAGAGCAGGTGGGCCATCCGGCTGTAGGTCTTGCGCCGCCCGATATTCAGCAGCCATTCGCGGAATATCGAGGCATCCACCAGCGTCTCGCGCCAGAAGGCCGCGGCAATGCGAGGGTAACGTTCGCACACCCGGCGCAAATCGCTGTGCTGGATAAACCCGACTTTACAGGGGCTGATAGCGGCGATGCTGCTGTCCATAACCTCCAGGTGTAAGCTGTGCAGGTCCGGGATATCTCCCGGGACTTGCAGCGCCATGATCTGGCGCTTGCCGTCCGTTGACCCTTTGTAGACACAGGTGAAGCCGTCCAGAAGCAGGCAGGTCTGTGAAGGACGGTCGCCCAGGCTTACGATGTCCCGGTCAGGTTCAACGTTCGCGAGTTCGATCCGCATGTCGCGTAGTGCCTGCTGCTCCTCGTCGGTGAGGGTGAAGATACTTTCCAGCTTCCTGACCATCAGGCCGCCGGGTGAATCAATACCATTAGTCATATTTAGCACTCCTTGCCTGCGACATGACTGTATTCGCATGATAGTGGCTCTGCCCTCCCGTTTCACCCGGTCAACTGGTTCAACTGGTTCAACTGAAAGCGGGTCACTCTGTTGTAGGCTGACACAGCCAATACATGGATGCGATGGACGACAGTTACCACGCCAGAGTTACAGGGATTAACCCCGGCACGACGCCAACTGAAAAGCCAAAATTGAAGGATAAGCCTATCTGGGCAGCTGAAAGTCCTGCTCTAATGGCGCCCCCGGCAACGCGACCAAGGAGTTGATTTGCGAGCCTACGCTGACAATGACTACCCGGCCAACCACAAACCCGACTGGCGCGTTATCGCCGGGCTATGGCCTTATCTGGCCGAGTTTCGGGGCCGCGTTGCACTGGCGGGCGCGTGCCTGATCATCGCCAAGCTGGCGATCGTGGCGACACCGATCGCCCTTAAGTACATCGTCGACTACCTAGACCAGGGCCGCGACGGGGAGCTGCTGGTATGGATTCCGCTGCTGCTGGTCGGCACTTATGGCCTGTTGCGCTTCAGTGGCACACTGTTCAACGAACTACGGGACGCGCTCTTCGCAAGAGTCGCAGAGCGGGCCATGCGACGGGTTTCCCTGCGCCTGTTCAGACACCTGCACCAGCGCGAGCTGGCCTTTCACCTGGACCGCAACACCGGCGGCCTTACCCGGGACATGGAACGCGGTACCGGCGGTATCAGCTTTCTGCTGCGCTTCACGCTGTTCAACATCGTACCGACCATTCTCGAAATCCTGCTGGTCTCAGCCATTTTGCTGGTCGCTTTCAACCCCGGCTACGTCGCCGCGATCGTCGTGGCTATCATCGTGTACGTGTTGTTTTCGATCAAAGTCACCGAGTGGCGCACCCGCTTCGTCCGCGAGGCCAACGCCCGGGACAACCAATCGAACTCCCGCGCCCTCGACAGCCTGCTCAACTACGAGACGGTCAAATACTTCAATAACGAAGCTTTTGAAGCCGAAGTCTACGACCAGGACCTGGAAGACTGGGAGAAAGCCCGGCTCAAAAACCGGCTCTCCCTGGCCACGCTTAATATCGGCCAGTCCCTCATAATCGGCATTGCCCTCGTCGTCATTCTCGGCATGGCCGCGGTTGAGGCCGCCAGCGGCGAAATCACCCTGGGCGATTTCACCATGATCAACGCCTACCTCATCCAGCTGTTTATACCGCTCAATGCCCTCGGCTTTGTCTACCGGGAAATCAGGCAAGCCCTGGTCAATGTCGAGCGCCTGTTCAGCCTGTTGGGTGACGCGCCCAAAGTGGTGGACGCAGAGCACGCCCAGGACCTGCAGATTCAGGGCGGTGAAGTCCGCTTTGAGAATGTCCAGTTCGCCTACCAGGCCGCCCGACCCGTGCTCAAGGGCGTCACCTTCACGATCCCCGCCGCCCATAAGATAGCGGTCGTCGGCGCCAGCGGCGCGGGCAAATCCACCCTCGCCCGGTTGCTGTTCCGCTTCTACGACGTGGACGGTGGCCGCATCACCATCGATGGGCAGGACATTCGCGAAGTCACCCAGAGCAGCCTGCGCAACGCCCTGGGCGTCGTACCCCAGGATACCGTCCTGTTCAACGACACCCTGTTCCGCAACCTGGCCTATGGCCGCCCCGACGCGAGCGAAGCCGAGGTATACGAGGCGGCCCGCCTCGCCCACCTCGACCGCTTCATCGAAACGCTGCCGGAGGGCTATCAAACCCGCGTCGGCGAACGCGGCCTCAAACTCTCCGGCGGCGAAAAACAGCGGGTCGCCATCGCCCGCGTCATCCTCAAAAACCCACCGCTACTGATCCTCGACGAAGCCACCTCCTCCCTCGACTCCCTGTCCGAGCAGGCGATACTGGACGCGCTCAACGAGATCAGCCGGACCCGCACCACGCTGGTTATCGCCCACCGGCTATCTACCATTCGCGACGCGAATACTATTCTGGTGATGGATGACGGGCAGATTGTGGAGAGTGGGAGTCATGGGGAGTTGTTGGAGGCTGGGGGGAAGTATGCGGGGCTTTGGAGGCAGCAGAATCGGGAGGGGAAGCTCGATTGATTGTTTCGGTATGTGGGTAACGGACAGCATTGCATCATGGTAAGGCCGATGACTCCTGTTCCTGCGACATGAGTTGAAACACCCTGAACATCAGCCCCGACGCTATTATCAGCGTAATGGCTGCAAGCATAGCCGGCCTAACAGAAGCCCACGATAGGTTATATACAATTAGAATAGTCAGGTACTTTCACCTGCAACGGTCGGAGGACCAAAGTAGGTAACCTTGACAACGCAGAGCAAGTCTCCAACTCCTACCGCGATGTCAATCAAATGAAGAGTTCGTGCCCCCATTTTCGGAACGAGTCTCGAAATCTAGCCAACGTTGGTGACAGCCAGATTTCCCGCCCTGGCTCAGCGATAATAAAGAGTCCAGTCTATGAGACTAACGATCTGCGACCCGAACTCTTCGGCGCGACAAATCGCAGATTACAGCTACTAGAAGGAGGCCGACGCCAAAAACAACCGCCCATGTCTCATCTCCGGTGAAAGCCCATGCACCTAAAATATAAGCCCCTATGCTTGATGCTTCTGACACCTTCCTTCGTTTTTTGAAGCTCAAACTACTCAATATCTCAAGAATTGCGAACGCGACGACTACTAGAGTTAGCGAATACCAGGACATTCTACGTTACTCATCGTTGTCAGGGGTTGATCCATCGGCAACTGTCCGAGCTCCGTCGACGATGCCTACAGCGTCTGCTGCTTTTAGGACCGTGTTACTGGTGTAATATGCTGGCACTTTTGCAGTGTATGTCAGCGCTGAAACTCCCCAATCTGATTCGTTAAAAACCGTCGTAACGGGTATCGTGTTTGCTCTGAAAATTGCGCTTATACCAACAGAGCTCCTCGCGACGTCGCCATATGCCTCATTGTCGAAGTAGAAGTCGCCCGCATTTCTGTATGCGTTTCCGACGAAGTCATAGTTAACAGACTCGCCGTAGAAATAGCTGGAGACATCACTCATCCCGCCCGCGTAGATCGATGCTCCATCTACCATCAGATATGTACCTGTAAGCCCGCCTCCAGGAATCTTACTCAAGATCCAACCCGAATAGACACTTAACTCGCCAAGGATCATTTTCCCAGCCGCTAGACCGACATTCTTGACACCTTCCCCGTAGCCTAACCAGAACTCTTTGTCAGCCAAAGCTCCCGCTAGTGACGGCGGCTTTGGCAGCTCCGAAAGGGTGGGCGCAGCTGTCTCTGAATTAGTAGCTGATGAAATGCCCAAGGCTAGAGCAGCAGCCAGCAACGAATTCACACGATTGGTTGACGTACAGCTAAGCCCCAACGAATCGATAAAATCTATCGGATTGGGGGTGTAACGGTAGCTATTAACTCCTCCCTCTAACCCTACGGGGTCAGGACTCAGGTATCGTCCTATGCTCGGGTCGTAGTCGCGAAACCGGTTGAAGTGCAGCTGAGTCAGCTCATCCTCAAATTGCCCAGGCAGACGGATAGACTGGCTGATCTCGCTCCTGAGCCTGTACTTGCCCCACGCATCAGCATTGCCCTGCCAGGTCTGACCACCTCGCTCATTCCAGAGCCTTACCGGCGCCTGGCGCCAATCCAGCTCGTAGTAGTGCGTTTCGCCATTGATGAGCGTGAGCAGGGGAGCGTCAGTCTGGGGGTCGCGGATGTACCACTGCCATTGCCCGTCGCGCTGTTCCCCCAGAAGCACATCGTTATGCCAGAGGTACGTGACCACACCCTCAACGCTTTTCCGCCATGCACGGCGGCCGAGGGCATCGTAGCCGTATTGGACGTGCAGGCCATCGCCAGTTACCTCGATCAGCTGGCCTTCGGCGTCGAAGCGGCGGCGTTGGGTTTTGGGGCCGTGCACTTCGGTTTCGGCACCGAGGGCGTCGTACCGGCGCTTGGCCGCCCCTTGCTGTATTAGGCGGTCCTGCTGGATCTGGGCCGCTTGTTCGATTCGGTTGCCGCCGTCGTCATAGCTGAACGGCTGGTCGTTTTCAGCGATCAATTGTCCCTGGGCGTCGCGCTGGAACTGGTGCTTCCCTTCCCGTGAGTCTTCGTAGTGTTCCAGCCGTGATTCGGCATCCCAGCTATAGCGGCGAACGCAGGTCTCCTGCGCCTGCCAGCGGCGATTGATCAGGCGGTCGTGGCGATCCCAGACCTGGGTCTGGCGATTGGCACCGGCTTCTCGCAGGGTTTCGCGGCCCTGGTCGTCGAACTGGCGTTGAAGCTGGTTCTGGCCGTTAATGTCGACACGGTGCCAGCGGCCGAGACGGTCGTAGTGGTAGCGGATTTCCGTGCCGTCGGGCAGGCGAATCTGTTCAAGGCGCTGACCGGGGCCATATTGATATTGAACACTGTGTTGGTCCTGCTGATGTTCACTGATCTGTCCGCGAGCGTCATAACACCAGCTCAGGCGGCGATCGGCGCAGGTGGCGGTCTGGCGGCGGCCAAAACTGTCATACTGGAACTGCCGGGTAACCGGGGCGCGGTCGCGGCCCTGGCTGCTCTGCTGCAGCACACGGCCACCGGCATCCCGTTTGAGGTGCTGAACCCAGTCGCCGGGCTGTTCGCGGTGCACAATGTCACCCGCGGCATCGTAGCTAAACTGGACGTGGCGACCATCGGGGGCGCGGCAGGCACTGACCTGGCCTTTGCTGTTGTATCTCAGTTGCCACCGTCCACCGTCCGGACGAATCACGTCGGTGAGGCGCTCGGCTTTATCATATTGGTAGAAGACCGATTTGCCATCCGGCCGCTGGTAACGGACCGGACGGGCCAGGCCCTGGTATTCATAGGCATGGACAGCGCCCGTGGCCGAGGTGAACCGGGTGAGGCGACCTGCACTGTCGTATTTATAGAAGCGGCTTTGCCTGAGCTGGGGCGCCTGCTCGGGGTACTGGTGAACGGCGCTTACCTGGTCGTCCTGATAGTCATACTCGGTCACCAGATCGCGGATGAGATGCCCTTGTACCCGTCCCTGCGCATCAAATGCATACCTGTTGAGATTGCTGCCGATTTCCGCGGCCATCAATTGGCCATCGCGGTTGAAGCCGGTCCGCAGGACTTCGCCGGTGTCACTACAGGCTTCGCTAAGCCAGCCTTTCTCGTCGTAGTGGTATTGCCAGATCCTGCCGTCCGCGCGCTGTTCACCAAGGAGACGGCCAAGGGCATCAAAGCGGCGTTTGATTATCTTGCCGTCAGGTAGCTGCTCCCCGACGCAGAAGCCCAGAGCATTATACTGCCGGTGATGCTCACGCCCGTCTGGCAGACGCTCAAGCGTGGGTCGACCATAGGGATCGAAGCTGTAGCTCGTGGTGCGGCCATCGGGCAGGCGGTAGGCTGAAAGCTGCCCGCGGGCATTGTATTGCCATTGATGGGTGCCACCATCAGGGTCCTGACGCGCGGTGATCCGGCCCTGCTCGTCGTAGTGGAACACCTGCTCCGCGCCGAAGGCGTCGGTGACGCAGGTCTGGAATTTGTCGGGCTGATAGGCGAAACGGAAATCGTAGCTGCCGTCTTCACCATGGGTTCGTACACAGCGGGCGTCAGGCCCGAGGCCTTCCCAATGGAAGAAGAAGTGATAGCCGGTGGTTAACCGGCGACTGGTGATCAGGCTGCCCTGGTAACCGTAGCGTTCGGTTCCGTTGGCTGTCGTCGCTGCGGCCAGGTTACCGTGGGGCTGATCGTACCCGTAGGTGACGAGGTTCTGACTATGACTATCCTGTTGCAGGGTGACGCTGTTCAGCCGATGGCCTGAGACATAACCAAACTCCAGGCTCTTGCCGGGCGCCAGCTCGAGTCGGGTGAGGCGACGCTGGGCGTCGTAGAAGAGCAGCCACTGATGGCCAAGGGTATTCTGGACACTGGTGGGCCGCCAGGCATCCGCCCCATCGGGTGCAAAAATCCAGACACGCCCGTCACGCTCGGTCAGCAACATGCGGTCGTCGTGCTTGCGTTCCAGGCGCTGCCCGCCGATGGCGTGCCAGGCAATCTCACCCCGGGCCAGCAGCGCCAGACGCACGGGTCGGGCTTCACTGTCGATCAGCCAGGTGGCGTCGGCGTCTTGCCAGATCAATCGCAAACATTCGGCAAACCAGCCGGCTCCCAGGCCCAGATCCCGGTCGCAATAGCCAGAGCGGTACCAGCGCTGCCAGCGCAGCGGCATGGGGGCCGCCACAGTAAAGTCTTCCAGAGTCAGTATTTCTTCGCCGCTCACGGGGGCGACCGGGTCGCCCTTGAGCTGCATGCCGGCGGCGTCTTGGCCGACGCTCGCACTAGATACCCCCCGGGATGCGGTCGCGCTCGGCGCAGGCGGCGCAGCCTGACCCATGTCGGGTTCACGGGAGCGCATGGCAGACGAAGGCTGACCGGCAACGGCAGTGGTCGTGGTCGGAGTCGCTACCGGCAAACGCCTGACCTGCAATTTGCCCGAATCGATGAGACTGGCTACGCGTTTGAACGTTATATGGGGTGCCAGTGCCGGGGTAACAGGCTCAACACTGGCAAGGACTTGCTCCCACTGTCCTGCCTGTTCAGCGAACTTGTGGGCGAATGTCTGGTGCAGCCAGGCACGCCAGGCGTCCGCGCCCCGTTGGCTGAAAGGCTGCCCGGCACCCTCAGCGCCAGCAGGGCCGAAGGCAAAACCTTCGCCGGCTACGGACACGATTTCGATAAGGCGAAAACTGCTCATGCGTTCCCTTGCTGCTGTGCGTCATACATTGCCGTGCGAAACTTCCGCGCCTCTCCCAGGCACGGCCTGTGCGGGCGAACCATCAAGTGCTGAACTGAACGTTCCGCACTAGCCCGACCTCAGTACACAAAATTTCCAGGTCCATAGCGCTTGCGGGGACTCTGGGCGTTCCCGTTTTATCGGACGCGCAGGCGGCGGCCGACGGGCAGCCAGCCAGAGTCCAAAAGATGACCTTGCATCGGTTCATCGCGCGTTCCCGCGATGTTCAGGCCAAGAACTGCTTCCGTCGCTCGAACCGATCCGAAGGCACCGCTGCCCAGATGGCACGATCCGACATTGTCCTGGCAAACGCGGACAGATCGTTTCGCGCCACGTGGGCCTGGATATGCCGCCGGCTCGCCTCGGTATAGTCACCTCTGCAACGCAAGTCGACGAGCGTCTCCTTGATACGCGCGTCGAGCTGACGCCAGTCAATGGCACCATAGGTAACCACCACATCTCTGGCGGCACATATCTGCTGCACGTCATTTTCCATCTCGGCGTACACGGCCTCGAAAAGCCGAAGCTGACAACCCGGCGAAACCTCAAAATCCAGCAGATCACTGTTCACGATGAAGCGCTCGGCCGCATGTCCAACTAGCCTTGCGCCGCCGCTCAAGCTGGCGGCATCCGACGGGTCGACGCCCGCGTGGGTGAGTTGCTGCTGCACTTCTACGCGCGAGTGCTCCCGGAAGTCGTATCCCCGTCCCAAAGTCAGCCCCGAACTGGCCGTGCGCACATGCAGCACGCGGCTGTGGAACCGCCCACCTTCCTGGCCTTCGGCGTCCCAGGTCAGCCGGCCCCGGGCCGGGGGCACAACCGAAAGGACCGTCCTCGAAGCGGCCAGGGAAGTGAGTAACCCTTGCCAGGCCCCACCCTGGGGCGCGACAGTGCCGCTCGCAACCGAAGCACCCTGCGCAACCTGAAATCGGGCAATGGCCGCAAATAACTCCGGGTCAGTGGTCGCCCATATAGGCAAAACCGGGTTATTCACCCGACGTCGGTGCACATTCAGAAGTGCACGCACCAACCTGACGTCCTCAGGGTGGTTCTGACCGCTCGGCCCCACGGTGCCGTGCAACACGAAATTCATAGGCTCATCCTTTGTGGCCGCTTACGCCAGCCGGGCCGACGCACCCGAGGCGCCGGCCGTCCAGCTGACGACAGACAGACCGGCCAGCGGGCTGTCATCCAGTTCGATCACCGCGCATGGGTCTTGCCACTCGCCCAGTCGGTAGCCGGCTTCCAGCCAGGCCCAGCTAAAGAGACTGCCGACGACGCCGAGCCGCCCCAGCGGTGCTTCTGCGAACTCCCAGCGCACCTCCTGGGCGGCCCAGGGCCCGAGGGCACCAAGGAACGGTAGCAGGCGCTCGATATAACCATCCCCGGCGGTGCCTGGACAAAACAGCACCTCCGGCTGATGTACGGTATTGCGGCCCAGCTCCAGCAGGGCGCCGACGTCGGTCTTGCCGTCCAGGCGCCCGTCCATCCGGGTCAGTTCAAAAGCCAGCCCATGATCAGCAGGGCCCCAGTCGAGCGCCATGACGGCTTCGATTCCCGGCTCGTTCGCGGCTGGCCGATTGACGGCAATAATGCGCCCTGGAGCCGCCAGTCGATTGAGCTGGCTCAGAGCCAACGCAACAGAGGCTCGGCCGATACCCAGTTCCGCACCGTCGCTCAGCCGACCTTGCCACCAGGCCCGATGCGTGCGCTCGCTGTGCGGCAGGATGACCCAAGTCGGCAGACTCTGGTCGAGCCACGGTCTCAGGCGCTGCCAGAGTCCTTCACTCATGGGCAGGTCCCGGTCACAGCCCTGGCTAATCCATGACTGGCCTTGCTCGTCTGTCGCAACTGGGGTTCGTGTCAGCGCCTCGACCGCGGAAAGCTCACCTGCCTGGCCGCTTACGTTGATCAACTGCCAGCGCACCAGCGGCCCCCCTGTAGCGACGAAGCAGCGCCTTCGGTTGAATTCCTGCACCATTGCCAGAGTCGATCCCGGAACGAGAGCGGTACTGTCCGGAACAGTTTGCTCAAGACAACCGACGTCAGCGGCTCGCCCCAGCACTGCTGGCCTTCGTGCCGCGCCTGCTGGTCACCCACGAGCCAGCGAATCTCCCGGAGAACCCCTTCTGTATGCCTGGGGTCATGGCGCATGCTCGCCAGCCATGGCAAAAAGCGGCTTTGGCAACTCAACCCCATCGCGCGGACCACGACACTATCTTCAGCCCTCCCGGCTAACCAGTTGACCAGATTGGTGGCGCTGTCCTCGGCATTAGTCGCTAGTAAAGGTGCAAACCATCGTTCCCAATCGTTTCCTGACGAGATTTGCCAGAGCGACTGAGCTACAGCTCTAGCGTCTTCTCGGCCTTTTAATACCTCCACCCAGCTCAACCAGGGCTCCGGCAGAAGGTCACATCGGTCTCGTCGCAACAGGGCCCAGGCCGCCCAAACCTGGCTTTCCCAGAGATCGGGGAACACTGCAGGCAATGCCAGTGCCGGATAATGAGCCGCAAGCCACCACGCGGCCTGGCTGGCTTCCGGGCGCGGTAGCAGAAGCGCCTGAACCCGGCCCATTTCCCCAAGCCAGACCCTCGCCCGCGCCTCCAGAATGACGACTGTATTGCTGAACTCGGCCTGCAATCCCGCGATGAGCGCCTGATCAGTGCTGTTGCTCGGTGGCTGGGTCAGCGGTGAGGCACAAGCGCATTGCCCCATGGCAACAACAAGCTTGCGGTCGTGACGTTTCAAGCTCACGAGGTCACCCTCATCACTGGCAAGCAACGTATCGCGCTGTTTCAAAAACAGCGCCAGTTCTTCATCCATGAAATTTTTCTGCCGACAGCCTCATGCCGAATCCTTACCTGTATCGCAATCAGGTTCCATCCCATGCCACAGAGGGCTGTCCACCAGGTACATCCAGACCTCACCGGCTGCAAGCTTGGCCGCGAGCTCTTCGATCAACTGCGCAAGCGTCCGCGGCCTTGTCCAAGGGCGCTGGTACAGATCAAGCCAGAGCGCGACCAAGCCGTAGTAAAACGGGTCCTCATCAGCATCCGCGAAGCTGAACAGAACCTGGCGCGCATAGGTTCTGCATGGCGTCAGTCCCTGCTGGTCGGTCTCAGCTGCGCCAGCCTGCCAGGGCTGCAGAGCGATAGCATAGGTACGGTCCAGGCCGTCCTTGAAATAATGGGCTTGCTGCGAAAGCATAACTACGTTTCTCGTAGGCTCAGTTGAGGCTTATTTTTGCGGCCTTGAGGCTGATGGCGGTGCCCTGCAGGCTCAACGTCGTCCCTTTCATGGAGATAGCGCCGGAGCTCTCCATGGTGATACTGGCCGCCCCGGTCTTTAAAGTGATGCTGGTGCCTGCTTCTACAGTAATTGTCTTGCCGCTACGGACTTGCTGATCACCGGTAACATCAACCGTGTGGTTGTTTTTTACCGTCAGCGTGTCGTCGTTCCCAACCAGCGTTTTACGGTCATTGCCGACATCGTCAGCCTGGTCGTTCTCGACGGTCAGCTCGTGATCGCGCTCGGCGTGCACCACCAGTAACTCCTTGCCTCTACTGTCGTCGAAACGCAGTTCGCTGTAGTTGCCGGCGGCGCCCCCGGTGGTCGAGCGTGACCTGATGCCTGATGAGTTGCGCTCGTCCAGAGGCGGGTAGGGCATTTTGTTTCTGCCGTTGTAAACCGAGCCCGTGACCAGAGGTTGATCCGGGTCGCCATTCATGAACTCAACCAGTACCTCCTGCCCCTGACGGGGCAGAAACTGGGCACCAAAGCCGGCGCCCGCCCAGCTCTGGGCCACTCGGATCCAGCATGAACTTTTCTGGTCGGCTTTACCTTCCCGGTCCCAGTGGAACAGCACTTTGATCCGGCCGTGTTCGTCCACGTGTATTTCTTCGCCGGCTGCGCAGGTAACGGTCGCCGTCTGGATGCCGGGCATGATCGGCTTGGGAATGCGTGCGGGGCGAAAAACCGTTTTGGTCGGCATGCACCGGAATGCGTTGGCGTATGTTCCGCCGGAGTGACCGGATTGACCCTCCGAGTTAAGCGGCGCCGAGGCCTCCAGCGTCATCTCTGTTACCACGAATTCGTTATGGTCTGGAACGCGGTCCTCATGCTCGGTGAAACTGAACGTCATTCCTACGCCGAAGGATCGGTAATCCGATACGCCACGGTAGTTTTCCGCATGCTGGGTCAGGCCCTGCAGGTGCGGGCCAGCCAGCTTCGCGTTGTCCCGGAGCGGGCGGTCCTCGCCCAGGTAGTCGAACACCTCACGCTTGCCGAACTTGGCACCCGGGCCCTTCTGCGTTGGTGAATCGTCGATCGGCTCGGCCGGTTTATGGAAATCGAAGCCCTGCTCGACGACGCTGGTCGCAGTAGCGCGAAATCCGGTATACCAACTTGAGATGTGGGGCTTTCCGGTCGGTCGGGAGCAGAAGATGACGTCGCTCTCAGCTGCCTTGCGGTAGGCTTTGACGTTGTCGGTGATGACCATCTCATGGCCGGACAGCGTATGGGTGAAAAAGAACGAAAGCCCTTCATGGGCCAGCAGTCGGGACACAAAGTCCCAGTCAGATTCCTGATACTGGACACAGTAGTTGAATAGGTAGAGCGATTTGCTCAGATTCTTGACCAGTTTCACCTGGTGTTCCTGCAACACGGCCTCAACTATCTGGACGGCAGTTTTATCCTGAAATATGCGGCAGTTGATTCGATGAGTAGCGGACCACGCCCGCGGAACCAATGTTGCGGTATAGCGCTGCCCCTCGCTGTTATGGAGCGGCTTACCCAGTTCGCGGATGCTGAGGATATGGCCGTGGAAAAAACGCTGCTCGCCAGGGACACTGTCACCCAACGACAAGCTGACCGCTACTGTTTCGCCAATCTGCCCCGGTAGGTCCGGAAGACGGGAGTTCGCGACGAACCCGACTTCGACCAGGAAAAGCCGTGACATTCCTTCATTGACCGATAACCGCTCGAGAACAAGCGCGTCTTCGCCAAGGGAGCTGTGCATCTTCAGATAGTGATGTTGCGTTTCCGTGCCCATGTGTCCTTACGCCATCCTGCTACATCAGAAAATGAGGGAGAGAGCCTGGGCTCCCTCCCGCAGTCAGAGGACCAAACTTAGAGCTTCTGGCCTTTGGCTCCGCTGTAGCCGTAAACCAATGGAGCCGTAACGCTGTTTTTGTCGTCAGTCGGCGTTACAGTCATGGTCATTTCGGTGTACGAAATGGTCAGGCTCTCGGTGGGCCGGTCGCCCGCTACAGACACGCTGTAGTTTGAAATCATGGCGTCGGTCAGCTCGATCTTCATGATCTCTTCGATCTTCTCACCCTGCTTGGTGATGAAGAATGTTGCCTTCTTGCCCTTACCGATCGTTGCTTCCTTGAAGAGATCGGGAGACGCCTTGTCCTGCAGCTTTGTGATGGTGATATCGCCAAGGCGCGTGGCCGAAGCTTCACGGTCCATAGCGGTGCCGGTGTAGGACGAGATTTCGCGGTGTACGTTGAAGTCCATGGACGTGAGCGTGATCAAGTCCTTGTATTGCTCGGCTGTCGCTTCGCCCTTGATGCCTTCGTAATCCAGGTATGTGTTCGCTTGCATGATATAGCTCCTTTGGTTTTAGTTACGTCCTGTAACAAGGACATAGGTATCCTTCGCCCCGTCTGCGACGGCGTTCCAGGATGGGTTCAAGCCCTGTCGACGTTCACTGTTAACAGGTCATCGGCCAACGACAGCCTGATGCGCTTGATATTTTCTTCGTCCGCCAGGCACTCAAGTACCTGTTGGGACATGGCCGGCAAGACCTCGCGCTGAAGGATCTGCTGAATATTTCGCGCGCCCGAACTGGCCTCCGTGCAGCGCTCGACGACTGCAGGAATGACATCGCCGGCGTACTCCAGATCAACATTGTGATGACGCAGACAGCGCTGGCCGATACGCCCAAGCTGCAACTGGCAGATCTCTGCCAGTTCGGCTTTGCCGAGCGGGCGGTAAGGCAGAACGGTGGTGCGACCGAGAAAGGCCGGCTTGAAGAGCTTGAGAAGGTCGTCCCAGATCGCTTCTTTGAGGGCACCGGGTTCGGGGGCGGTCAGTTCGTCGAGATATAGGTCAGAGATCGTTTCCGCAGCCGCATTGGAGGTCATCAGGATCAACGTGTTCTTGAAATCAACGTCCTGCCCCTCGCCATCCCGCAGCATTCCCTTGTCGAACACCTGGTAGAAAATGTCCTGCACACCCGGATGCGCTTTTTCCATTTCATCCAGCAGAATGACGCTGTATGGCTTGCGGCGGACCGCCTCTGTGAGGACCCCACCTTCACCATAGCCAACATAACCCGGCGGAGAGCCGACCAGTTGGGAGACCTTGTGCTCCTCCTTGAACTCGGACATGTTGATGACGGTGATGTTGGCTTCGCTGCCATACACCTGTTCCGCCAGCGCGAGTGCCGTTTCGGTTTTCCCGACCCCGCTGGGTCCTACCAGCAGGAATACGCCCAAGGGCTTTTTCTCATCCGCCAGCTCGGCGCGCGCGATGCGAACGGTACGCGCGATGTCTTCCAGAGCGTGGTCCTGCCCCTTGACGCGTTTTTTCAACTGGTCGTGTAAGCCGAGAATCCCTGCGATCTCATCCGACTGCATTCGGCCCATGGGAATGCCGGTCCAGTCTGACAGCACTTCGGAGACCAGCTGTTCCGTGACCTGCCAATGCACCATGGGCTCGGTACGACCCAGCAGGCGCATGCGGATATCGCTCAATTCCTGCTGCAGCGCGTTGGCAGCCTCGCCTTCAGCCTCGACCACCTTGCGGTTCAGTTCCTGCGCAGTTTCGACCAGATGCTTTTCTTCGCTCCAAGCGGTTTCAAGGGCCGTAATCTCATCACCGAGCACATGCAGTTCGGTCGCTACTGCGTCCTGACGAGCGCCGTGATCAACACCGCTTCGGCTTTCCCGGGACAAACTGTCGGCCTCTGCCTGGAGAGCGGCTTGCGCCGCTCGCACCCGTTCCAGCGCCGCGGGCAGACTTCCCTGGCTCATCGCAACGCGGGCAGCGGCAGTGTCGAGTAAAGCTACGGCCTTGTCGGGAAGCTGGCGTCCGGCCAGATAACGCATGGAGAGCCTCACCGCTGCCTGGGCCGCGGCATCGGTGATGACCACTTTATGGTGAGTCTCTAAAGTTGGCACCAGCCCTCGAAGAATTCGTACGGCGGTCTCTTCGTCAGGCTCATCCACTTTGACAACCTGGAACCGGCGGGTCAGTGCGGCGTCTTTCTCGAAGAACTTCTTGTATTCAGCCCAGGTGGTGGCAGCGATGGTGCGCAACTCACCCCGCGCCAATGCGGGTTTGAGCAGGTTGGCGGCATCGTTCTGGCCAGCCTGGCCGCCTGCTCCGACCATGTTATGGGCTTCATCGATGAACAGGATGACCGGGACAACAGAATCACGGACTTCCTCGATCACGCCCTTGAGACGGTTCTCGAACTCGCCCTTCACGCCCGCGCCGGCCTGGAGCAACGCGAGATCGAGGGTCAGCAAGCGGGCGTTACGCAGGACTTCCGGCACGTTCCCGTCAGCAATTCTCTGGGCCAGGCCCTCGACGACTGCCGTTTTCCCAACGCCGGCTTCACCCGTTAGGATGGGGTTGTTCTGCCGCCGGCGAGTAAGAATATCGATGACCTGGCGTATTTCATCATCGCGCCCCAGCACTGGGTCCAGGCGGCTTTCACGGGCCTGAGCTGTGAGGTCGACAGTGAACTGGGACAGGCACTTTTCTTTTCTCGCCGGAGACGGCGTGCGCGCAGCCGCTTTAGTGCCTAGCGTTTCGCGGATTTCCGCCCAGTCCGACAACAGCCGCTGCGGATCCAGGTGCTCGAGCTCCTTGGCAAAACGGGTCGTTAACGCTGCCATAGCCGGGTCATTGAGCAGGCTGAACAGGAGGGTCGCGCCACGCATGTGCGACTCGCCAAACTCGATGGATGTATCCAGCCAGCACTGTCGCAGCAAGTCCACCAGTCGCGGAGACAGGCTCGGCGTTGCACCATTCCCGGTCTTGAATGCCTCCATTGCGGTATCGAGCTCGGTTTCCAGTTTCTGCTCGCTGATGCCGTAGCGCAGAAACAACGCCCTCAGGTCGGCATCCTGCTCGTCCATCAACGCTTTGAGAAAATGCTCTACCTCAACGCTGTGATGGCTGCGCTGGAAGCACAAGCCAACGCCACGTTCCAAGGCCTGCCGACCGCTGTCATTCATTTTCTCAACGAGCGATTTTAACGTCATTGCTGACATGGCGTGTTTTCCCTTCCCTGGCTTGGTTTGAAGCTAACCTCGATAGTGCGGCCAATGGCCGAACGAGCTGCGATAAAACTGTCGGTTCCGAGTCGGCCTGTACCCCCAAGCCGCGTGCCTTCGACATGAGACGCGTCGGCAGTGATCCGGTAACGAACCTGTGTTTGAGTGCTGAGCAGTCGTGTTGTGATGTGCGCCACTGCTGCGCTGAGTCGACCGCCAGGCAGCAATGCCCGAAGCTGGACTGCATCTCGCGGTCGAAAAGTAATTTCAGCGCCTTTATCCGCTAGCCACACCCTACTGCCCAGCATGGCGTCGCCGAGACGAGCAAACGTGCCGTTGGGGCGCGTTCGGCTGGGCAGTCGTGTCTGTTCTTCCGGTGCGACGCGTTGCCAGCCGCCTTGCAAGGACCGAATCGAAACGGGCATCCCTGTGAGGTCGGACAGCACTGCCCTTAGAGTGGCCGCGGAGGTGACGCCCCGCGCAAGCGCCGCCCCGTAGTAAATCTCCCAGGTCGATTCGCTGTTCGTCAGCGCCTTCAGGATGACCGTAAAAAGATCTTCTTCATTACGCTCCTGATGCACGGCTGGCTGCGTCTTCTCCCAGCTTCGGTAAAAGAGCGATATCAATCGGTGGTTGAACAGGTCAAGAAAGTCCCTTAGCGCGGGTTCTTTCGCCTTCAGTTGCGACAAAACCAGTTCGGTATAGTGTGAGGGCAGAGCGCCGCGGGCGCCGGTGAGCCCCAGGCAATCCACCGTCAGGTCGGTCACCAGGTAGCCATCCGCTCGGCGCTGAGTTGATGCCTCGACAACGTCCCGGCCGCCGAAGCCGAGATGCTGACTCGTGCGAAAACGGACGAGCTCCTGCCCGGGCCAACCGTCATGACCGACGCGGTGATAGCGCGACCGCTCGCTCCGGATCTGCCGCTCAGCACGCCAGACTTCCCGGAACAGCGTGCCGGTGGGTATGGGTGACGGGCTCATAGCAGCTCTCTCTCACCGCTGCGCGACGGCCAGACGTGATAATCCTGGCTGTGCCCGCTCAACCGGATGCGCAACCGGGTAAAGGTGTTTATCTGGGCAAACTGTGCGAAGAAGCGGTCCAGTACGGCGGAAAAAAGGTAGACGCTTGCACCGGCGTAGCGGGGCTTGGAAAACTGAATCCGGATTTCGCTGCCTTGACACACCCCGCGCCTGACACCGGCGCCAACCCGCGCAACAGCCCGGATAACCTTCACGTCCTCAATACCTTCGATGAGCGCACGGGACTCGGGAGTGCCGCGAAAATCGTGCAGTTGCAAGACGGCTTTGAGGCGCTCAGCCGCATCCTCGCCAGAGAAATGTTCCAGATTGAGGTGGCGGATAAACTGCCAGCGACTGGCATCGCCAACCTCAGGCCGGACTGTCGAGGTTGGCGCAATCAGGGCGCTTGCCCGCTCAATTAGCGGCTCCGCGACAGCCCGAAAACGGGGGTTGCCGCCGCCGAACGGCAAGCGACCGGGCAGATTCCTGTTACAACACCGGGCCCTGACCACGAGCATCTCATCATCGGGTAGGGCGCTGTCGTTCTGCTCACCAAAGCCCTTGTCGACCAGTGTCAGGTAGGTCTCAGTGCCGGGTTCATACTGACCACCAGCCCAGTCCGAGGATCGGCGCTGGCTGTGCCAGAAAACATTCATCTCGTCCTGCCAGCGCGGATGGCCCATCCCGTAATAAGGCGCGAGCTCTCGTGCCTTACCGCTATTGATCAGACTGACCGCGTCTATGCCAATTACCTCGAACGACTCCGCGTTCTGGAACCGGGGCACGAGCCGATATTCGTGCTCGCCATCCTCCCGGCGGATCGGCTCCAGCGTCTCGTCAAACCAGTTCGCGACTGGGACGCACCACAGCCGCATATGATCGGCTACGAAGCCTTTTTCGAGCTCGGCAGATGTCTCGCTCAGATAGATGTAAAGATCGACTTCGGTAGTATCAGGCCAGTGCCCGGCCAACCCGCCCAGTTGGGCGTAGAGAAACTTCTCGGGGAAGAGAAAATGCTCAACCAATAGACGGAAACCCGCGAAGCTCCGCTCGCTGTAGGGCACGAGAGCCTCATCATCAGCGAAACCCATGGGTGAAACAGATTCAGCGGGAAAATAGGCGAGCTGGCGGCGGTCGGTCGACGAAACAACGGCAAAGCCAAGGCCGGTCCGATGAATCAGATCGTAGAGTTCATGGCTCTGGTGCACCTGGCCATGGAGGTAAAACCGCAGGTTCGACGCATTTATTTCCCGTAGCGAAACAGGGGCCTTCAGGCGCAGACAGATTGCGCTCTGTGCACCCTCTGCTCCGGCCGGCAAAGGTGCATCGAACGGGCTATTCTCAAACTTTGCCGCTGTGACCATAATGGGCGCAAGCTCGTACTCCGCGCTGGTCTGGAAGCGGCAGGCGGGCATCTGCTCAACAACGGTCTCGAAAAACTGATGTGGGCTGAGCGAGGCTACGTGGGTCTGGGCTGCCCCTGCTTCAAGCTGCAGCACGGTCATCGAAGGGATGGGAGCCTGATAATCAGGATAGAGCGTCCCCATCAAAATCTCTGCAAGTTCAGGGAAATGCCCGTCAAGCCGCTGCCGAATCTGAGCGGTGAGAAATGCGACGCCCTCCAACAACCGTGAAACATGCGGATCTTCGACTGCCTCTTCGCTGATTCGCAGCCGACCGGCCACCTTGGGATAGGAGCGCGCAAACTCCGCGCCCTGCCGCCGGAGGTAAGCCAGTTCACGGTTGTAGTAGTTCAGCATTTCTTCGCTCATCACGCGCATTCCTGCAATGAGACGGAAAGGCTTAACGGCTCAAGCTCGGAATCGAAGGCAACCGGCTGAGGCACCGGATCGAGCAGGAGCACGGCGTCAATGCGCAACCGCAGCATCCGGTCAAGTGGCGTATCGCTGTCCCGGAGAGACACCCGCACTCGGGTGAGACGAGGCTCGAAACAGACGATCGTGCGCTCAATTTCCTGGCAGAGCCATTGCCGGCCTTCCTGGGTGCTGAGTTCCATAACCGTAAAATCGGGCAATCCGTACCCCAGCACTGACTTTTTGAGCTCACGGAGCTTCGGTGAGACGGGTAGCCAACTGCGGCGGGCGTTGAGCAACTGCTCCAGGTCCCGCAGAACGGACCGACGAATGAGTGCAATCGCAGGCTTCCCGGCTTCCTGCTCCAGCAGTCGGTCCAGCACACTCATCTGAAGGCCTTTGCCGGTATCAGACCGCATCTGAAACCTCGGGCTGACGACACTTTGCCTGTGCGATTTGCTCAAGGGACATGGCGGCCTCTCCGACCAGGAACAGCTTGAGTCCGAGCCCGGTGACCAGCGCTGGCGCATGGGTTTGCCAAGCCGTTTCACGGCCGAGTTTATAGCTGTCGGTGGTGTTCCCGGTGTATGTCAGGGGGAGGAATACTTCGCCCTGACGACCATCGGTGAGCCCGACTTCAGCGCGCCGCCATACCCTCTCAATCGGCGTCGTTACCGGATGAAGCTGCAGGGTGTCGATCTCGCTCCACTGCCAAAGGTAGAATCGACCGTCCGTGCCCAACCCTTCCAGATAGCCGTTAAGGCTGTCGTCGCAGTCACGAATAGCGCCCCAGGTATTTTCATGAGCTGGGTCAGTAATTACACGCGACCGTTCGAGTGCGAAAGCAGCCTCCTGGGCATCCTCCAGTTCACCTTGGGCAAGGTGAAAGTTAATCGCCACCAGCGCGTCGAGCGACGGCCCGGGCTGCGCTATGACATCGTCAGCCAATTGCCCCGCACGCAGCGCCAGTCTGGCCTGCTGCGCCCGCAACAATTGCCTGAGGTTGGCCGCGCCCGGGATCCAGTCGGGATGGCGCCGGGCTAGCGCGGTCAAAAGGTCGTCCGCCCGCTCCAGCTGGCCGGCCAGACACAGCATTTCCACAAGGCAAGCGCGCAGGTCATTATCTGCGGGAGATTTCTTCAGTTGCTGTTGCGCAACATCAATCGCGCCCTGCAGCTGACCGGCTGCTAACGCTTCTCGAACTGCATTCATCGTTGCGTCCTTTCGGTTCTGGCCGCCTGAAAAAGCGGCTTGTCTGTCCCTGTGGACATCGAATTCGTTTGCGGCATCTAGTTCGTCTAGAAGTCCTGCACTGGCGTAAGCTCTGTGACCAACCTCATTCCTGTGACCAACTGATCCAGCTGGAAGTGTGGCTGTAGCCGTATCACAGAAAAGTACCGTCCCGGCTCCCCCGCCCGCGCTCGTACTGAAACACTGGCATCGCGCAGCGGAAATCGGGCGCGTAACTCATCCGAAGCGCCCTCGGTGGCCATGGTGTAACTGTGGAGCCAGCGCTGTAACTGGGACTCGCATTCTTCGGGCGAGCGATAGCCGCCAACCCGGTCCCGCCCCATCACCTTCAGGTAATGGGCAAATCTTGATACACAGAGTGTGTAATGAAGCATTGCCGATAACCTGGCACTCACTTCAGCAGTGATCTTCTCAAAGCGCTGAGGCGACTGAACCGAGGGCATCGAATGCAGAACCAGCATCCCCGTATTCGCTAAAGGCAGAACCGGCAGAAAACCTTCGTCCGCAAGAACCCGTTCCATCCTTTCACTGATCTGCCAATCGACCGCGCTTCGCGTGGGGAAAAGCCGGCCGGCCGAAGAGATCGACTGAATCGCCGGCAGGTTGTCCACGGTGCCGTGGGCGATCCGCCCCGAACGGAAACCCCGTATCTGGGCAAACCAGCCCGATTCACAGAAGGCCCGGATCGCCACAGTGCCAGCCGAGAAGCAGGCGTGGCCCCAGAGATAGTCCCGATCGGGATCATGACGTTCTTCCCTGAACCGGAAACCCTCTGGGCCCTGCCCCACTTCACGATAGGGCTGTCGCATCAAGATCCGCGGGACCGCCAGCCCAAGAAATCTCGAGTCTTCCATCGCCCGCAAAGAGCGCCAGCCCGCCAGCTCTGCCTGCCCGAAGTGGCTGGCCAGGTCTGAGATACTGCTAAGCTCGGGATAGCTGTCTACGCCAAAAAAACTGGGGTTCGCATTCAGGACAATCGGCGTAAAGGCGGCTGCCGCTAACTGAGACAGGCTCTTCAACGCGTCGATATTTGCCTGCCCCCCGGACGAGCGATGGCTTAGTCCGTAGGCCCCGAGTATTAGCCCGAACGGCTCGCCACCGGGCGAGCCGAATTCGTCGGAATAAACCTTGGCAAAGAGCCGGGATTGATCGAATTCAATCGCCCGGGAGAGATCCCGGGTCAATTCACGCCAGCTCAGGTCGAGCACTCGTACCCGGGTCAGGCCATCATGATCGTCGTTGGCGGCCTGATCCGTAAGCAGGGCGACACCACGCCAGTTCGCCTCAAGGGCCTGGAATACCGTGTGATGAAGAATCGCGTTCAGCTGCCGGTTTATCGTCTGATCGATTTCCACCAGCATCGTGGCCAGTAGCGCGCCAATCTTTTCCCTGCCCCAGCAGGCCTCCGGATCAGCGCGGCCCAGCAGCATGAGCAATGCCTGCAGGTCGCTGGCCTCCGCCGCTAGCCGTGCGGCGAAGCCAGCATCGGGTAACACCGGGCCGGAGCGCGGCACCGGCCTGTCGAGGAAATCCTTGCCGACGAAGTCCATGGCAACACTCATGCAGCGTCCCTGCAGTTACTTATGCATCTTTCGATTACGACCCATAGATGGCCGCACGCGCTACTTTCCTGCTCAGTTCCCGTTTCCTGCTCAGTTCCCGATTTCCGGGATCTTGGCGACAAGGCGCAGAGATGTGGTCAGCTCTTCCATCTGCAACCACGGACGTAGCCAGGCTATAGCGTTGTAGGACCCAGGCCGGCCCGGTACTTCGCGCACCTGAACCTTCGCATCCGCCAGCGGGAATTTGGCGCGGATTTCCTGCCCGCCGCCTTCCGATGCGTTGACGTAGCTTAGAATCCAGCGGTTCAGCCAGTTTTCGACGTCATCAGCCTCCATGAATGAACCGATCTTGTCGCGAGCCATCACCTTCAGGTAATGAGCGAAGCGGGAAGTTGCCATCATGTAGGGCAGGCGCGCCGAGATAGCTGCGTTGGCAGTAGCGTCCGGGTTATCGTACTGCTTGGGCCGCTGGCAGCTCTGGGCGCCGAAGAACACTGCATAGTCCGTGTTCTTGTAGTGGGAAAGCGGTAGAAAACCGAGTTTGCTCAGTTCAGCTTCGCGCCGATCGGTGATACCGATTTCGGTGGGACACTTGAGATCCGGATCGCCATCATCACTCCGGAAAACATGGGTAGGTAATCCCTCGACCTTGCCGCCACCTTCGGCACCGCGGATAGCCGTACAGAACCCGTATTTGGCGAAAGCCTGGGTCATGCGCGTACCGAGCACATAGGACGCGTTCATCCAGCAATAGTTATCGTGATCCGTGTTGACAGACATACCGGTAGCCGGGTCAACCTCGAACTCCTCGAAGCCGAACTCTTCAACCGGTTTGGTGGCCTGTCCGTAGGGCAAGCGTGCCAGCACCCTTGGCATGGTCAGGGTTACGAAGCGCGCATCTTCACTTTCACGGAAGGACCGCCACTTGGTGTACTCAAGAGATTCAAAAACCTTCTCAAGGTCGCGCGGTTTGGACAGTTCGGTCCAATCGTCGAACCCGAACAGCCCAGAGCCGCCTGCGGACACGAAGGGGCAGAAACCGGCCGCCGCAACATTGGACATCAGGCCCAGAGTTTCCACATCTGACGGGTGGTTGTTGAATTCGTAATCGCCAATCATGACGCCGTAGGGCTCGCCACCGGGCGTGCCAAACTCGGACTCATAAATCTTCTTGAAAATCTGACTCTGGTCGAACTCAACAGCTTTCGACAGATCCTTGTGCAGATCCTTTTTGCTCAGGTTGAGCATACGGATCTTTAGCGTCGCACTCGTTTCTGAGTTCATCACTAGGTGGTGCATACCGCGCCAGGAGCCTTCGAGCTTTTGAAACTCTTCCTGGTGCAGTATTTCGGAGAGCTGACCGGATATCATCTGATCCAGAGCCGAAATTGCCTGGGTGAACGTCACCGTGAGGTTCTTGTTCCAGGTAACTGTGCCTTTCATCGCTTCTTCGGCCAGTGTGCGAATCAACTCCTTCGCTCTGTCACTTTCCGTTTGCTTGGTGGCACCGATAGCCTGCTCCAGCAGACTCAGTGATGGCGCTTCTTCTACAGCAAGAACTTCCGCAGCCTGATTGTCGGTACTCATTCCTTGCTCCCTCCCTTGCTGTCCAGGTCAGCACTCAGTTTCTGAAGATCGTCAGAGTTGTTGAGTACTCGCTCCAACAGGTCCTCAAGCTCTTCCGAGCGGTCAACTTTCGTCATGAGATCGCGCAGCTTGTTCCGTGTCTCCATCAGCTGACGCAGAGGTTCGACCTGATTAACGATGGCTGCGGGTTGAAAATCATCCATCGAGTTGAAAGCCAATTCCACAGACATCTGGGAGTCATCGTCCGCCAGTTTGTTGTCAACTTTGAGCTTGAGTTTCGGGCTCATACGCCGCAGGACATCGTCAAAATTATCGCGGTCAATCTGGATGAAGCGACGCTCTTTGAGCGGCTTGAGCTCATTATTGTTGCCGGAGAAGTCGCCCATAACGCCAACCACAAAGGGCAGTTCTTTCTTGACCATTGCGCCTTCGGTTTCGACGTCGTAAGTGATGTGTACGCGCGGCTTTCTCACTCGGGAAAGCTTGTCGTGAATGCTGTCCATTTCAATGTCTCCTATGACTTCGTGTTTGCGGATTTCAGTCGCCTACTCCCGACCTTCCGGGGCGGGCACGCCGGTGATTCGGCAAAATCCTTCTCGGGCTCCGCTATCGGCGATCAACTCCTGCATCAACTCGGGCAGAGGCAGTTCGCTCCAGCGAATGGCCTGGCCGATGGCATAGGAAACCGGCGAATGGGGTTCTGTCTGACGGAAAAAATCCGAAAGCCTGCGCAACTGTTCCAGTGCATGGTTTCGGCTTTGGATGGCTATCTGAATAGGGTCTGAACCAGAAGGGATCCCGGTCGCATCGCCCCTCGACTGATCCGCACCTTCCCCGGCCTGGACGGCAGCTGCCTGCGACTGCACCAGTGCCCGGGCCTGATCAAGGCGCTTACCGGCATGGTGAACGAGCACACTCTTGCAGCGCTCGAGGGCCTGACGGATGTGCGTCGTCGGCTGGGGGGCCGCCATTGCTGCGTCCATGACATCGGAGAGCGTGGCAAATGAATGCAGCGCCGCGTCGATCGCGTCGGAAACCGCCAGTAACGATTCAATCGGCGTCTCGCGTACGGCCTGCTCAAGGTCTTCCAAAGAAGCGGCCCCGGCTTTTATGCGCAGCTGTGCCTTGGACGCTTCGAGCCGGTTTACCTCGGATGCCTGTTCAGCGTGCCAGGTCGCGTAATCACCGAGGGCCGGGCTCTGGAACAGCGTGATCGACAGGATTGGTTGAATCAGGGTGCCTTCAGCGTCGACGCCATTGAGGCCGACCAGAGGTGCAATGCGGGTCTCCAGACCCTCTTCGTCAGGCTGGGGATAGAGCGCGTCCCAGCGTGTTTCAATAAGGGTGCGGGCCAGGTCGAAGCCTTGCGACAGCCCTGCAAAACCGTGCTCTCGGCATAGGGCCTCGATATACCAGGCGACAAATTCGAGGTCCTTGCTTCGCTCGGTCAGAACCGCGGGAATGGCGTCTGCGAGTTGCCGCCATTGCGGCACCTGAAGCACATCCTCGTCACCGAGAACCTGACGTTCAAGAGCTCTCGCCTGATTTCGCAAGTCTTTCAGATTAAAATATGGAGATGACGGAGACGAGTCTTCACGGGTGTCATCCCCGCAGGGATGCTTCGCGGAGATATCGGCTAACAGAGAGTCAGCATCGAAAAAGAAGGGAACTCTGGCGTTCATGCGGCTATCCTGCGCCTATCTTCGTGGTCCATCACGTCATCGCCTGCAGATTGGGATAGTTGCATCCTCAATCTGAGCTGAACTGAGCGGACTATAGCAGCCCTCTTTTACGTTAACAATAATACAGGTGATATTATCGTTGCATTTGTTAACCAGTGCCGAGTGCATGATAGCCAAGCTAGCGTCGTCAATACTGTCCGCGCTGGCTAAAGCCCCTAGCTGATCCGAGGTGAACTCCTTGCTTACACCGTCTGTGCAGAGCAGAAAAAGATCACCGTCAGCCACCTCGCCGGTGCGGTAGTCGAGCTCAATCTGCGGATCTACCCCAAGCGCACGGGTGATAACATGAGCCAGAGGGTGATTGTCAGCTTGATCAGCTCGTAGAATGCCTTGCTCGACCATGTCAGCGACCTGACTGTGGTCTCGGGACAGCTGAATCAGCTTATGGGACCGAGCCCTGTAACAGCGACTGTCTCCCGCCCAGAATAGATGGTACTGCCCAGCTTCAATCAAGAGGGCCGCGACGGTTGAGCCTAGCGTCTTTCCGCCCAGCACTTCGGCGCCGTACTGACGAATACGGCGATTAGCGTAGTGTAGCGACTGCTCCAGCTCGCCCGCTGTCAAGGGATCAGCTGTATCGTTGAGCTTACGTGCTACTGTGTTACAGATGAGTTGACTAGCGACGTCGCCAGCGTCATAGCCACCCATGCCATCTGCGACGAGCCACAGTCCAGATTGAGGTGCTTCAAGGAAGGCATCCTCGTTGTGTGCCCGAACTCCGCCCCGATGGGTGAAACTGGCCGACGTAAGGATCATCTTCATCAGTCGACCAGCTCTCCCTGCTGCCAGCCGTGGCGCTCCCACTGCCCCGCCAGCATTGACACGAACTGGCCTACCTTCGGAAGCCCGTCAGTCAGCAGTGTCACGGGCTCTACCGACATTGAGCCCTGGGTCCACCACAACGCCATGCCGTTGTCCCGTTCCAGTAGTGCTCGCAGCCAGTCCGTCTCACGGGCAACGCCCGGGATTACTGAATTGCCGTCACCCGCGGGCCAGCGCAGCCTTGAGGCGACAGCCACGGGATGTTCTACGTTGCTCAGACGCCGCTGCCAGTCCTGCTCGTTCCAGTCATCCTCCAGTACCGCTAGCACCAGCTCCTCCATGGTTGAGGACCACTGTGACTGAAGCCAGGCGTCGAGCCCGGCGCCAACGTATTCTGCCAGCACCATAAAGGGGAAGTGCCGCCCGACCCGATCGACCGAAGGAATCATGGTGCCAATCACACCGGTGGAACCGATGGTTCCCGGCCCGGCGCTGAAATGCCATATGGGCGAGGTGAGATATACCTCGAGCCATTCTTGACCAAGCTGCTCGCGGCTGACCGCGAGGGTCGACTGGCACCATTCGAACAACAGATCCCGCGTCGCCGGCAAAACGTTGTGCGCGATAAAATCGCCGCGATTAGGTACTTTCCCGAGATATCCCCAGGACATAGGCCAATCCTTAGAGCGTGGGCGGTAGCCGGAAACTTTCCAGCATGGCGGTGTTAAAGGGGTGTTTGACCGACTCAGTGACCAGTTCGAGGTTGGCGAGGTACTTATCCAGGGCAATTTCGATATTCTGTTGCCGGGCGCCGCCGGCCATACCGCCCGTATCGCGTAACATACGGAACAAAGACCAGGCCCCCTGATACGTTGTCTGAACCGACCGACCTGTGTCGTCAACCGGGGTGACAGCAAGCCGGGTGGTACCCGAACCTGAGCCTTTCGGCCAGGTGAATACAACGGGGCGAGGTGGCCCATGACGGTAGACCAGCACCTGCCCGTCCATCTCCAGCAGTACCTGAGCCACTCGACTGTCCAGGTAAACAGGCGTCAACGTGAACGATACGCTCGGCTGACGGCTCCCGGGCGCAAAAAATGCCTCGCGGATACGCACTGCACTTTCAAAAAGGCGCAGACTGCTCTGATTTATGCCGACGTCGCTGGTAAGACGCCAGGGGGATCGATCGGTGTCCACGTGGCCCTGCAGATGATCTTCAAAAAATCTGTCGAGCACCCCGCCATAGCCGAAGAAGTTGGCGAAATCCATCAGAGCTACTTCAGAGTCCGATTCAGCAACGAAGGGATAATGCCCCGCGATAGCTTTCTTATAGTCTGCGTAGACCGTTGAACGCCAGATATCGTTGAGTTTGCGCGTTACCGATACCTTGACAAGTCGTCTGGAGTCATTCACAAAGCCGCCGAGAAGCGAGGGCAGAAAATCCGGATCGGTTTGATTGGCCGTGCTGAAAACGCCCTTTATAGCCTCATCGAACTGAGATCGCGTCACTGTCGTCAGGGCATCTGGCCTGCCAGCGCTCTGCTCTTCAAGATACCGGGCTATTAGCCCTGCATGGGCCTGAATGTCTTCCAGGGCGCCTGAATCCAGTTCGTTTATCCCGTCGAAAGTCTGGTCTACGAACGTGGGCTCGGGCGCCTCTTCACCAGACATCATGCCCATCAGGTTACCCAGTTCTTGCTGACGCTGCGTTGCGCGGTTTTTTGCAACACCTGCAGCTGCCTGAAGGGCGACGCTCTCGGGGCTCTCTCGGGTTAACGTGGTGTTGTGCTTGACTGCTGCGTGCAGACGGGCAAGCGGCGCTTCCGGGCCAGCCAGGAGCTGCGCTACCCGCATACCCCCGCGTTGATCGCTGAAGGGCTTGACACGCAAGTCTTTCAAAAAACCCTGCCAGTAGTGGACGTAGTCGCGGAAGTAACGCTCCTCCACTCCGGCCATGATTTCGTTCTCATCAAGGGTTCCGAAATCCTTGGCACCTTCGCCATAGACCCAGGAGTCCTCCAGCAGGCGGCCGACGAGTTTGTTCTTTTCCGGTTCAAACAGTGCTCTATAACCGTTTAACGTATACAGCCCGGGCACACCCTCCCTTAGGCTAGCGCCGGAGCGCCGCTCGAACACCAATTCGGCCACCGAGCCCATGACCATGGGTAACCGAAAGTCCGGCAAACGTGACTGCGACGCGTCAACCTTGATCCGCTGGTACGCGCGCTCGGCCAGCGGCAAGGCGGTCAGTTCCTGACGGGCCCGGGCTATCAGCCCCGCGTCAGTTGGCATAGGCGCTTCGGTGTCCAGGTAGTGTCGCGAATGCTGAAGCAGCGACTCACGAGTCTCTGTATTTATCTGGCCGGCAAGCTGTCGGGAAAGAATGAATCCGAGCCAGGCGTGCACCTGATCTCTGTCGAGATACTGCGGGTCGCCAAGCATGAGGTAGGTTTTGAGCGTCTCATACAGATACTCAAGGTTTCCAAGATTGCGCCCAATTTCGATCTCGAGGGTTTCCTTCAGCATGCCCCCGAAGCGACCCTGTAGCAGGCGACCGTATGCGCCTTCCGCCTCCTCGGCCAGCGCATCACCCTGGTAAAGCCCTAACTGACGCGGACCACCCTCCGGTAACGGCGCATCCAGCACCCCGGGCATACTTGCGGCCTTGGTCAGAAGGGCATCAAGCCTGATCCAGTCCAGTTGAGGCTGACTGAGCTCTATCTTCAGCTCCGCCGTCTCCTGCTGGTACTCCTCCAGCAAGCCTGCGTTCCACTGAAAACTCATGTATCCGGCAGCACTTGCGCCTAGAGTGACTACCACCATTGCAGCGAAGGTACCCCGCCGCGCCCAGACGAATCGTCGCTCTTTACGGCTCTCTGTTGTTGCCAGACCATGTTCAGCGAAAATTATTCTGTCGAATAACCGGCGCAGAAAAAAACCATCCTGGGCAAGTGCAGGAGTCACGGCTGGCTTGACCGTTTTCAGGCTAAACTGGCCATCAACCAACTGAGAAACTTTATCGAAGGGTTGCTTACCCTGCTCCGACGACACCATATAGATGCCACGAATAAGCGGCACGTCCTCGTAGGCTGAAGGGAAGAACACTTCCTTGACGAGGTTCCATAGCGGCGCTTGGAGAAGGGCCGCCTGTTTGGGGAACTGATAGATGCGCCGCCGCGTCAGCGGAGTGCGCTCCTGCTGCAGACGGTGCAGAAGGAACTGGCTGAGCCGCTCGAGAAAGCCGTTAAACTCCTGCTCGAAGACGACTGGCAATGATTTGGAATCGCTAACGGACTCTAGCTCAAAGGTAATCCCGAAAACTTCTTCCCTTTCCTGCTCCGAAAGCATCCCGAAGGTGTCGGTGAACCCTTCCAGCAGGTCGAATTTGGTCAGCACCAGATAGACCGGGAAAATCACTCCCAGGCGATTCTTAAGCTCCTGGACGCGTTGCTTTAACGCCCGGGCATGGAGCAATTGCTCGGTCGGTGTCTGCTCCAGAAGGTCTGCCACGCTGACTGAGAGAATGACCCCGTTTATCGGCTGGCGTGGCCGGTACTTTTTAAGAAGACCGAGAAATGAGTTCCAGCCACGGGCGTCGCGTTTGTCGGCGCTTTCCTGAGTGGTGTAGCGGCCCGCGGTGTCGATGATGACCGCTCGGTTGGTGAACCACCAATCGCAATAACGCGTACCACCCACACCCCTCACCGCGTCGATACCCATCTCATCCTTGAGCGGGAATTCAAGGCCTGAGTTCAGCAATGCCGTGGACTTGCCGGACCCCGGGGCGCCGATAATCATGTACCAGGGCAGCTGATACACCGAACTCAGGGTGCCCGGCCGCCACTTTTTAATCAGGCTAAGAGCCTCGCGCATTCGTTCCCGCTGGGTATCCACCTCCTCCTTCAGTAGCGCGTCCTTTTCATTACCGACCATCATCTCGCTGACGACCTTCTCATTGTCCTGGCGCAGGCGCTTGAGCTGCCAAAGGTGGCGCCCCAGCCAACCAACGACCAGAAGCAGGAGAAAAATCGCCCGCGCCGGCCCTGACTCCAGCGGCGCCCAACCTGCTACCGCGACTAAAGGGCCGCCGTACCAGATAAGGAGAAGTACAGCCACAACGCCAAGCGCCAGGAAGAGCCCGCGCAGCGTCACCATTGCTCCCAGCCGGCGTATCCATGCCATGCTTTTCATCTTAAAGTTTCCCTAATGTCCCTGGAACCAAGGTGATCTCCACCCGTCTGTTGCGGGCACGATTCTCATCGCTGTCGTTCGCGTATCGGGGCTCGGCGGCACCGCGACCCTCGGGCCATAAACGCCCATTCAAATCTGCAGTAGCCGCCAGCAAATCTGCCACGGCAGTGGCACGAGCCAAGGAAAGGTGCCAGTTGGACGGGTATCGGGAGGTGGCGATGGGCTGATCATCAGTGTGACCTATCACCTGAATGGAGCCAGCGGTGGACTCAAGTACCCGCGAGATTTTGGCAAGCACGGGCATTATGTCTTCACGCAGGTCGGCGGCGCCGGAGGAGAACAGGGCTTCGCTTCCCATTAGCAACTCAACCCTTTCGCCAGCAACTTTGAGCTCAACGAGGCCGCGCTCGACTTCAGTTTGCAGAATCTGCTGCAGGTAGCGTGTGTCGGCCATGCTCCCCCCATCGGCCTCGGCCGCGCTGGGCAACCCAACATGCGCCAGCTCTTCCAGAATAGGTAGTGACGCGCTGCTCAGGTTGTGAGACAAGCCCAGGAAGGCTAGCAGCATGACAACGCTACACACTGCAGCTCCGGCCCACAGGGGTACGCCCTGCGCTAGTGACCGCCCTGGTGCCACGCGCTGCTGCCAGTCTCGATCGAATGGGGTGGTAAGCCGGCTCTGGCTGGCGCAGATTTGCTGATAGAGGCTCTCCTGCAAAATGTCCAGATACTCAGCACCACCGTTTTCAATGCGGTACTTGCCTTTGAACCCGAGGGAGAGGCAAAGGTACTGCAGAGTCAGCATTTCAACATCGGCCTGACGACGGGCCGCGTCCACGAGCTCGAAGAAATGCGTTCCGGCCCAGGTCTGTGAGTGAAATTCGGACAGCAGAGAACTTGCAGCCCAATGTCCGGATTGTCCCCACTCGCTGTTAAGCACGAGTTCGTCCAGCAGCGCGCAGGTGCAGTAAGACGCAGTGTCTACGGTCGCAGGCAGCAAACCGTCTGACCGCAAGGCTTGCTGATACTCCCTCACCAGCGCCGTGCATTGGCGTTTCAGGTTCGCCACATCGTCAACCTCACGCGTGTCGGCGAGCCGCCCTGCGAGAGACAGAAGCTTGGACGCATGATCACAAACCGGGCCCAGGTGTGTAGCCGGAATGCGGAAGCGCTCGTGCGCTGGTCGGGGCCGTTTCGACTCCAACTCTGTCTTGTCGCCACTGTGTGTGCCTGGCTCGGGACGAGGCAGCGGCTGACGGGCCCCTGGCCGCGGCTTGATAACAGTACTTTCACTCATTGGACATCCCTGTGTGCGTGCCCGGGGCTAAACCCTTATGGCCCATAACTCCAGCGCGAGGCCGGGATAATTGCCGGAAATGTGCAGCGCCAGGCCGCCGCTCTGCTTCAACTGCTGCCAGCGCTCGCCCTGACTTTCGAGCAGAAAATAGTGGTAGCCCGCGTGGTAGGGAATTTGCCTGGGAGCAACCGGTAGCGCGCTGATGGCAATGCCGGGCAGGTGGTTATTGACCAATTCCCGGATGTGCTCGACGGGGCCGAGTTTGATCTGGGCCGGCAACCGCCGTCTGATTTCTTCGGTGGTCAGGTCAGCGTGTACAGCGAGAACTACCTGAGATGAATTGAGGATCGACTTGTCACCAAGGGGCGCGACACGGATACCGAACTGGGCTTCTTCAAGCTTGAGTGCCACGGCGGTCTGTTCCAGCACAGCACTCAGAGACTGGCTGAGTACGACGCCAAGGTCTCCGAACGTTTCAGTCAGTTTGTCATGACGATACCTGGGTAGCTCGGGAGGCCGTTTTTCAGCCCTCGTAAACGTGGCCATTTCAGCTATCAATGCCGTGAGGACCTCATACAACCGCTCCGGGTGAACTTGGGCACTGTCACGGAGGTGTTCCAGCGACGGCTGCCAGCGATTGAGCGTTTGCAGCATCAGGACGTCGAACAGCGTCGTCGACTGCTCAGCCCCTTTTTGCATACGCACGGCCAGAGCCTTGGCTCTTTGCGTGACCATCGCCAGAGCCTCGCTTAGGAGCGATGCAAGCGTTGGAGAGCAGGCTATGTCGAGGCAGGGTGGGACAAAGCCTCGGTCCAGCTTCACTTCTTTTTCATTGGCAACTTCAACGATCCGGGCGATGGGAATACCGACAAAGCCTGCCATGGGTTCGCGCCCGAGGCGCAAACTCGGGTTGAGGTAGGCCAGGCCCAGCTCTTCTTCATAGCCATCCTCGACGGCATCGTCCAGAAGCGGCACATCCTTAAGCACATAGCGGGCAATCTGGCTCGCCCCCGTCGGCGCAATGTTCACCCCCACCTGTTTTTCGAGAGGAAGCACCAGGTACACCAATTCATCCCGGGCGTCGGCCGGAACCTCCAACACCAGGTTTTCCTGCTGATCAAAGCAAAAAGGCATGCCGTCGGGCAGAATACCGCTCGCGCCGATAATGCTCACCTGCCCCAGAGCCAGCGCCTGATTATCCAAGGACAGTTCCGACAGACCATTGCCGTATGGAAAGAGCCGAGCATGCCGCCAGCGAGCGACGTGGTAGAGAAACCTGTCCTGCTGCTGAAAATGCTGCGGGCGGAGGAGCATACCTTCCGACCATGCGACTTTGGCCAAACGTTCCATCAGGGACACTCCTGTTAGTCGCTTTCCAGCTTCATGGTGAGCCGGTCGATCGCGATTCTGACCTCGTCATATCCGCGAGGGTCAGCCTCGAAGACAAGCCGCCACTGGGCATTCTGAATATCGCGGAAAGCCGCCAGAACACCGATATATCTGGTTTCTTTGTTGAGACTCATCCGATGCTCATAGACCCGACCAGGCCGAACGGCGATATCTTCCGAAGCAACCAGGTCTGAGCCGAGAGTCTGTTCGGGTTCGTCATAAAGCTTGAAGAAGTCAGCCGCGCGGAAAGAGTGCCGCGCCTCAAGCTCAAAAATGCGAATGGTCAGAGGCGACGGGCGGTCTTTGATATCAGGATTAACGTTAATCGCGGGCTCGATTCGCAGCGCCGTCTCCGGATCAGCAACCGAGTTGGCGATAGCACATCCTCCTAACAGCGCGAGTAAGCTCAGCAGAAAAAACCCCGGCCAATTGCACCTCATTTTCATCACCCCTGCTCCTGGCCCGCGTTTTCATAGGCATCAATGAAGACGTCATTGCGAAGTATCTGATCGGTGCTACCCAGGCTTTCCCGCTGGGCTGTGCGTCGCTCCCGAAGTGCATCCCAAGCGCGCGCCTTTGCAATCAGGGCGGTCCGGCCGTAGCGCTGGTGCTCAGTGCCGTCGGCGTCATGCAAAAGATCCGCGATCACAGCCTGCAGGCCCGCCATCAGGCCGCTGTCGTGGTTGCGCACGTCCGCGAACGCCGCCTCTATGGCCTCTTTGCTGCCGAGAAACGAGCTGTGCCGGCGCAGCACAAGAGCGTCGACAGCATCTTGGGCGGTCGCCGAGAATTTGAGTGGGTTGTTCTCAGTGCGCTGGAAAAGAGTCTGCTGCACCCGCAGCTTCTGCTTCTGCTCGGCCCGCCAGTGCAGCAGGTCAAGCAACTGTTCGAGCAGGAGTTTCGTTAACTCGCCTACGCCGCGCATTACCTCTGCCGGGACTGTCTGTGCGGTCAGTTCCGGCATTCCCAGCCCCTGGAACAGCGCTTCGATCTGAACCCGCTCCGTCGAGGCTTGAGCCATCGCATCCTGCGTCGCGGCCTCCTCGCCCCAACCCCATACCGGCGGAATCTCGACGCTTGGGAGATCGACGTGACTGTCACCGACTCGCCGGTCGTCCAAGCCGGAGGCAAGAGTGGGATTGACCCCGATCGCACGCTCCCCCAGCTGGGCGCCTGACGGATTGGCATCCAAGTTTACTGACTCAGGAAGGGGCGAGGACTGGACGGGCTCTGGAACGGCCGCAGCTGAATGCTCGGCGGCGGGTGAGAGTGACACGGCAATATGATAGTCGCCGAACCGCAGCCGGTCGCCGTCAGCGAGAGGACGCGCATTGCCCGTGCCGATCGGTTCGACTTCATCGTTCAGGAATACACCGTTGGTTGACACGTCGGTAAGCAGAAACTGACCGTCGCGGTAACACAACTGGGCATGACGGGAGGATACGACCCTGTCCGGGTCCGGCAGGTGCCAATCGCAATCTTGAGATCGACCCACGCTGTGCTCGCCCGAGGACGCGAAAACATGGCGGGTAACAACGGTGGGTGAAAGCCGCTGATAACTAGTAATGGCGAGCGCCAGTTCCATGGCCGAATCCTTTCTTTGACAACGAACTGTCTCAACCAATAACCCGGCAAAGACATGTCTTTGAATTCCCTTTATGCCTTACATATAGTTAAGGCTCAAAACGCGCAAAGAATATGCGCATGCGACACTCATTGTCAACGAATGTATGTAGTACGACTCACAAATTCATCTTATGACATTGTTTTATATAGCTTTATTTTGGATTTCGCTGGGTCAAGCAAAAAATAAAGCGCAGACCAAAATAAAATTTTTTATGCAATATCATGTTTGTCAACTTAAATTATTGACGGCAAGCAGCCTGATTTATTAGGATGCCGACATTCAATGGAAAGAATGCTGCCTTAGATAGGGATATACCATGGGAAAACCTGCCGCCGTTCTCGGCTCCTATCACTCCTGCCCCGCGAAAACCAGCCGCGTACCCCACGTTGGCGGACCTGCGCTCGCATCGTCCGCGGACGTTTTCGTCGGTGGAATGCCTGTCGCCTGCCTTGGTGACGCACTCGTTTGCGTCGGTCCCCCGGATAGCATTGCCGCAGGTTCGGCATCGGTAACAGCAAACGGCAAACCGATAGCCCGAGTCGGTGACGCAACCAGTCATGGCGGCAGACTGGTTGCGGGCAACCCTACCGTGCTGGTGGGCGGATGACCGGATGTCACTAACGACAGATCTGTCAGATTCCACTCCCGCGTATTTGCAAAGGACTTACCCGTGGAAACCAAACTGAAGCGAAAGGATGTCGCGTCTTCCCAGCCAGCCAATGATGCCGAGCAGAGCTTGACCGCACGTGGGCCCAGCAAGCACAAACGGCTTGGAATGGTACTCAAGCAACGCTACAGAATCGTCTCTCTGATCGCGTCGGGCGGCACAAGCGATGTTTACAAGGCGACGGACCTTTACCTGGAGAAGGCGGGAACGCGCGATGCCTGGGTGGCAATAAAGATTCTTCGTAGTGAGCTTATCCGCGACGCCGGTGCGTTGGCGCTACTCGCCCGTGAGACTGCAAAGTCCAAGCGCCTGTCCCACCCCAATATCATTCGCGTCCAGGACCTGGATCACGACGGCGATACATGGTTTATGGTGATGGAGCTGCTTGAGGGAGAGCCGCTTTCACGGGTTGTGCAGCGAGCGAAACCGCGCGGGCTGCAGTGGAAGGGGGGACAGGCTGTTCTGGAACAGATCGTGTCTGCGCTAGCGTTTTCCCACCGTAGTGGGGTAATTCACGCCGACCTGAAGCCGTCCAACATTTATGTCACGCGGGAAGGCACGATCAAGTTACTTGATTTTGGTGTGGCGCATGCTCTCGCCCCACATCAGCCGCAGGATTTCCTCAATCCCCATAGTGACGATGAAACGACCATCTACGGATATACCCCCGCATATGCATCTCCATCGCTGATCGCCGGACGCGACCCGACGGAGGAAGACGATCTGTATGCGCTGGCGTGTATTGCCTTTGAACTGCTGTCGTCCAGGCACCCTTTTGGTCGTAAAAAGCTCAGTCAGAGCGAACAGTCCACCTACCGTCTGGAACGCCCACAAAACATGCCCCGACGCGTTTGGGCGATAGTTCACGGCCTGCTCCGGGCGGAAGCGCAAGGACCTGACCTGGATGCTTTTCAAGCGGCACTGATGAACCGGCATTGGGAACCAGTACTTTACTCTGCCGGATTGGCAGCCATGCTCGTGTTCGCTGCTTTGATCTGGCATCAGGAGAGCAGCCGTGCATTAAAGGCAGAGGCGCAACTAACGATTTACAATGAACAGAAACGTCACGTGGAACGCATCAAGGGCGAGTCACCCGGCCAATTGCTCGCGTCCGTCCAGCGCCTTCCACCCCTGGAGCGGGCTGGCCTACTGAAACTAAACCAGAAACGGATCATCGACCACTACCGGGGCCTCGTTAAGCAAACGCTGCAAACGGCCCCGCGCCCGGATTTACCCAACATCCCCGGCGCTCTCGAGGTGCTGGCACGAGCCCTCGCCCTATTCCCCCAGAACCAGGTTCTGTTGCTACGCCAAACCCAGCTTCAGCAACAGAACGCCTCTCTGCAGGCCGCGCTAAAGCAGGAGATCGAGGGGGCTCTTGAACACGGAGACTATCGTTCCTTTGAGGCGCTTGAAGAGCTCAAACGCCTTGCGGGCGACCTCGAATTCCTTGATGCGCAAGAGTTGGCTCCGGCGCCCGCCGCTCTAGCCAAGTTCCAGGCTCAGTTGAGCGAGGCGCTCGCCGATAACAACGGAGCTGAATTGGCCCGCCTCCTGCAGGTAGCTGATCTCTTCCATTCGGAAACACCAGAGCTGCAGGAGCTGCTTGGAAGAGCCCGGGAAATGGAGGGCGCAGTGGCGATGCTTGGCGCATATCACCAGGCACTGGCCTCAGGCGCCAAAACTCCCTTTCCGGAAAACGCAGCTGCAGAGTTCTACGCCGACCATTTGACTCGCTGGCATGCGGCTATAGATGGGGCGGCTAACAGCCGTACACTTGATGGAGTGTACGCCGAATTCATTGTACATCAGCAGGGAGTGCCAGCGGCATTTCGCCCATTCTCGGACCTCAGGGAAAAGCTTGCAGACGCCTATGTTACCCAGGCCGAGAATTTACTCGCGAAGAACGGAACAAGACAGGCCAAGCCCTTGCTAAAGAAGGCGACACAGCTGATGCGTCAGAACTAGCGGGCGACGGCTTTGAAGGACACGAATCCACCTGACTCCGTTACCGATTCTTCGGCGTCCACGCCCAGACCATGGTGATGATAATCGGCTCGCGCCCGTCGCTGTCATGCAACTCGACCGGAACCGTCGTCTCGCCTTTTTCACTGCTACGGATCAGTTCAATCTGTTTCGGCGTCAGATGTGCAACTACGCGCATTTCGCCCTTGGCAGCGCGCTTCACGAACTCGCCGTTTACGGTCTTGATCACCGGGACGCGGCTGTCGGGCAGGTTGAGCCCGACCAGGAAACCCGTTGCGGACTCGGCAATCAGCATGCTGGCTATGGCGTGTACGCTGCCAATGTGATTCTGCACCCGCTTTTTGTTGGGGAGGCTGATAATACAACGGCCAGGTTCCAGCACTTCCACCCGAATCCCTGTTGTTCCGGTATAAGGGACCATGCGGCCGAAAAAGGTCGAAAGCGCACGCTTTCGGGCGAATGACGGCAAGCGATTCATGGCGTCGACGATTCGGCTGAGCTTGTTGGGCTGGCTCATACGGGGGGTCCTTGCAGTAACGGCGAGATTGAAAAAGAGGCCGATAGAGTACTCGATTTCACAAAAATAAAAAGTTTCACCTCAGGCGCTTGCCGATTTTAACCGCAGCAACACAAGACCGGTATACTCTTGCTTCCGTTACAGCCCGATCTCATACAGAGGATCTACTATGAGCGACCTGAAGAAGCAGTTTGACGAGGCAGTTAGCTACATCCACAACGCAGAAGGTGACTTCCAGCCCTCGAACGATCTGAAGCTGCAGTTCTATAGCCTGTACAAGCAAGCCACCGAGGGCGATGTGAACGGCAAGAAGCCAGGCATGCTCGACGTGGTCGGCCGCGCCAAATACAGCGCTTGGGAGAAGCAGAAAGGCAAGTCTTCCGATCAGGCGATGCAGGACTACGTTAATCTGCTTGAAGAGCTCAAGCGTAAGCACGGCGGCTGAAAACCGTTCAGTAAAACGGGCGATGCGATAATCGCCCGTCGGTGACTGAAAAGGCTTATTTTCGTTTTGTATCTGTTGCAGAGTTGAACTAGACTCCGCTCGAACAAAAACAAGAAGCCTTGCCAGGAGAAGTGAATTAATGAAAGAAATGCTTGAGCAGAGTCAGCCCGGGCTCTGGCGACGAGTCAATAGAGTGGTTCGATCCCATCATCTCTCGTCCAGAACTGAACGTTTGTACTTCCATTGGATCGCGCGGTTCGTTGTCTACCATGACATGCAGGATCCGACCTCGCTCTCGAGCTCGCATGTAACCTCTTTTCTGACCCACCTCCGGGACCATTGGCGGCTGTCCAGAGCGCGAATCAATCAGGCTCTCATGGCTCTGGCATTTCTCTATGAGGATGTTTTACAGCTCCCACAGACGATCAGCTTACCGAGTGAGCCTGAGCTGTCTCCCGCGCTGAGCTAACAACAAAAAAGAGCCTGACCGACAAGGCGAGGCTCTTTTTTTGAGGCCATTGCTGAAGCTTAACGTTCAGTCGTGCTGAACTCGTAAAAGTCGTAGGTGCGATTTGAAGGCAGCGGGGCCATATTGTACGAGTTGCCGAACTCAATCCCGGGGATGCTTTTCGGGTTCTGGTAGTTGATCTCGACATTCAGGGAAAAACGGTTGAACCCCGCGCGGGCGTCGTCCAGCGGCATCATCATTGGGTCGGCGAAAGGCGAGTAATTATCAGCAAGCGGGCCGGTGCCTGGCTCGGGGCGATTGTCATCAATAGGTACCAGGCCCCCTTCAATAACAGTTTCTGCCAGCGCTTCCTGCCCCATAGCTTTAAAGGATATCGTATCCATTGTGCTTCGCTCTGCTGCGCCGCGTGACTCCTGCCCATAGGCGGTGCCGGCCAGTAACAGGGTACTGAGCATTACTGTCCATTTTGTGCGCGCATTTGAACTCATCATGGCATACCACCAATTAAAGACTGCCTGTGTGTAACCCATAGTTACATTTTGCCTATTTTTTGTCCAACAAAACGCGAACACCCGCACGGTTTGTTACTGCTCTATGTTACTCGCCCACCAACGCCGGGTAACGGATTTCGATAATAGTCCACTCACGGCTACCTGTTGGGGTTCGGACTACCACTTCGTCATCCACTCTTTTGCCCAGGAGAGCTCGCGCCATCGGCGAGTTGATACTGAGGTAGCCTCGACTCAGGTCAAACTCGTCAGAACCGACGATGCGGTAACAGTGCTCTTGCGCCGCCCCTTCGGGTGAGACTTCCTCCACCGTGACCCACGCGCCGAAGAACGCCCTTGTCTGATCATCCGGCAGGCGGTCGACGACCGTTAGTGCTTCCGTTCGCTTTGTCAGAAATCGGATTCGCCGGTCAATTTCCCGGAGCTGTTTCTTGCCGTAAATATATTCGGCATTTTCAGATCGATCACCTTGCGCTGCCGCCTCTCTCACCGCCTGCGTGACTTCCGGACGCTTCTCTTTCCACAGATATTTCAGCTCTGCCTTCAGCGTGTGGAAACCCTCAGCTGTTATGTAGCTTGGCCCACTGGCTTTATCAGGTCCCGGTTTTGTTCGGATCACAAACTGCGCTCCAATGGTTATCGCGTATTTGAAGGTGCTGGACCTGCAAGATGGGCTTTCCAGGCTATCCCGAAGACGCGCGCACACAGGGTGAAGATAACAGCGAACTGGAGCAGGACGGAACCGGTCTGTGGCAGGATGCCGACAGGGCGGCAAAAAAAGACCCCACTGTAAGGGGTCAATGCTAGCGCTGTCTTGGAGGGAGCAATATCTGTGTGAACACAGACCAGATTTGGTTGTTGCCACAACCGGAAACCTGAGAATCCAGTTTAATCGGAAGGCGTTACTGACCAGTGTCTCGCCAATTACCTTCTCTTTAAGTGTCGCCAGCGCGTGTTTTTAGGTTGAGAATTCTAGAGGCACAGATTAGTTTCGTTTATCAACTTCCTTCCGCCTTACCCTGCATGGGAACGCGGAGTTTGAGTAAGCTCATTTACAGATGGGGTACGCCATGAACATGAAACCGTTACTCGACATAGCTTTGGTTAGATTTGATCAGGTCGGCTATCAGCTTGATGATTTTGGCATCGCCAGCAATATCAATCGTCACCAGGTTATTGCTTACCTTATGGCTGAGCAGAAGCGTCTGGAAGGCGAAGTCGACAGCTTGAAAGCGCGAATTGATTTTCGTCGGGTTCAGGTTGAGCGCATTGTCGGCAGCATCGAAAAGACTGCCCGGAACGGGCTAGACCTCGCCTTGTGGCCCGCACGCTTTACCCTGAGCACACTGAAAGGCATTGCCGGCCAGTCCTGAGCCGGCAATGTCCCGGTCAGACGCCTGTTGAGGCTCAAGCATGCCTAGCTGGCACTCGATGGGGGCGTCGAGGGCGGGCCCCCGAGGTTTTCCTTCCTCCGTTCCCGTCCTGCTGCCAGCGGTGCCTGAAGCACTCGCTTACGGCGCTCCTTACGGTATCTTGGAAACTCAAGACGAATTTTCAGCCCCGGCATAGTGTCGCCGGGCCGGGCGTCGCTCAGCCGGATAACGCCCCGGTGCATGTCGACCACGGCGCGCACAAGACTTAGCCCCAAACCGTTTCCCGGCAGTGAGCGACTCTTTGTAACCCGGTAGAAGCGCTGGAATACCTGATTCTTCTCATCGTCCGGAATACCGATACCACTGTCGGAAATTTCCAGCACAGCAGTGGTCGGATCACCATCTACCCGAATGGTTATCTCGCCGCCGAACGGGGTGTATTTGATCGCGTTGTCGATCAGGTTGCTGGCGACCTGGAACAGCAGATCCCGGTCGCCCTCAACCTCGACTTCCCGGTCCACTTTGAAGTGAAGCTGCTGTTCTTTGTCTTCAGCGACCGCGCCGTAGAGTTCAACCGCATCCTCAAGCAAGCGTCCGAGTGCCACAGGCTCAGCATTGGTCAGGCGACCCCCTGTCTCAAGGCGGGCAATGCGAAGGAGCGCATTAAACGTAGCTAACATCTGGTCGGCTTCAGCGACAGCACTGGCCACCTGGTCCCGCGCCTTGTCGTCCGTAACGGAGAGCAGCGTGTTTTCCAACTGGGAGCGTAACCGCGTCAGCGGGGTGCGCAGATCATGGGCGATATTGTCGGACACATGGCGAATACCCTCCATCAGGTGCTGTATACGATCCAGCATCTGGTTGAGATTGTCCGCCAGTTGGTCGAAATCGTCGTCAGTGCCGCGGGAGGGTATGCGTAGCGATAGATGGCCGTTCATGATGCGGCGCGCTGTGAGGTTGATTATCTCGATGCGACGTGAGGTGGTTCGACTGAACATGATGCCACCAGCCAAGGCCAGGGCCAGTGTCACACCCATGCCCCAGTTCATGGCGCGCTCTATCAGGCTCTTGAGAACGGCAAGCTCTTCGATGTCGCGGCCGACCAGAAGCCGCAAACCGCCCTGGACTTCAAAAACGCGGGCACGGGCCAACCTGGGCTCGCCTTCCCAGCCAAGCCGCTCGTCCAGCGTAAAGTTTATCCAGCCGCTACCTTCCAGCTCGACATCAGGCCAGTCGGAAAGGTTACCAGCCAGGCGCAGGTAATCCTCTGTCGTGAACAGATAGAGAGACATGGCATTGGGATCGCGGGCGACGCGCTCGCGGATGATACTGATGAGGCCGTTTACACCACGGCTACGGTATTGCTCCGCCAGCCCGACGATCTCGGCTTCGATGGTGGCGTCAGTCTGTTCGCTGATATAGCCGGCGGTACGCCAGTAGATGAACGCAAGCAGAATAAAAACAGACGCTGCAAATACAACCATGTATAGCAGCGCCAGCTGAAAGGTAGAGGTCCGGAAGAGACTAAGTTTCTTCACGGAGCATATACCCGGCACCCCGAACCGTATGCAGCAAAGGCTTATCGAATCCCTTGTCGATCTTCGAACGCAAACGGCTGATATGTACGTCGATAACGTTGGTCTGGGGATCAAAATGATAATCCCAGACTTTCTCCAGAAGCATGGTACGCGTTACCACCTGATCGGCGTGGCGCATCAGGTATTCCAGAAGCCGGAATTCCCGGGGCTGGACATCAATGTTCTGGCCAGAGCGCTTGACTGTACGCGCGAGTAGATCCATTTCCAGATCTGCAACGTTGAGGACAGTTTCAGCCTCAGAGGTCTGCTTGGAGCGGCGCGCGAGTGCGTCCATACGGGCCAGCAGTTCGGTGTACGAGAATGGCTTGGTAAGGTAATCGTCACCGCCTCCCCGCAGACCTTCCACCCGGGCATCAACATCGCCGAGAGCACTGAGGATAAGAATAGGGGTCTGATTGCCTGTGGCACGGACGGTCTTGATAATGTTCAAGCCATCCATTCCCGGTAGCATGCGGTCTATGATCATTACATCGTAAGACTCACTGGCAGCCATCATCAGGCCATCTTTGCCGTCGGCCGCGTGGTCCACGACAAAGTCGGACTCCCGGAGCCCTTTTACCAGATAGGATGCAACATCCTGATCGTCTTCAATGACTAATACGCGCACCTTTCCCTCCGGCTGCGATGATGAGGTAGTAGAAAACCTGGAGTTTCTGACGTTCGATCTGCGAGGATCTATCGCTATCGTTTCCATAACGAACAGGTTACGAACCTCTACCCGACAGAGCCAGTTACAAGTTCGTAACTGCGGCTCCATGTCGCCACTATAGACAGATAAACATTAAAACACGTAGCCCAGGCAGTATGCGCCTCTATGCCAAAAAAACATACCGCTCAATTTAGCCAAGCGTTAAACGCGACCGACTTATAAACAAAAAGCCGCACATGGTGTGCGGCTTTTTGTTTTCCAGCAGGTTTATCACGGGTTACGCCGCGGCTGCCCCTACTTCACCAATTGCTTTGCGGATTTTCTTCATGGCATTTTTCTCAAGCTGCCTGACCCGCTCTGCAGAGATGCCGTACTGAGCCGCGAGATCATGCAATGTCGCCTTGCCTTCGGACAACCAGCGCTGACGCAGGATATCCTGGCTCCGTTCGTCGAGCTCTGCCAGTGCTTCCATCAGGCGCGAGTTCGAGTCCTCGGTCCAGTCCGAATTCTCCAGCATGACCGCAGGGTCGTAGCGGTTGTCCTGGATCGAATGGGCGGGCGCCTGCCAGGCCGAGTCATCGTCGTCATCAGCCGGGCCGTCAAATGAAGCGTCCTGCGCTGACAGCCGCCCTTCCATCTGCCGGACGACTTTGGGTTCAACCCCGAGGTCTTCTGCAATCGCGTTCACTTCGGCATTATTCATCCAACCCAGGCGCTTCTTGGCACTGCGGAGGTTGAAGAACAGCTTGCGCTGAGCCTTGGTGGTCGCCACTTTCACGATCCGCCAGTTACGCAGAATGTACTCGTGGATTTCGGCTTTGATCCAATGTACGGCAAAAGAAACCAGCCGCACTCCAAACTCGGGATTGAAGCGTTTTACGGCTTTCATCAGCCCGACGTTACCTTCCTGGATCAGGTCGGCCTGGGCAAGACCGTAGCCAGAGTAACTCCGGGCAATATGGACGACAAAGCGCAAGTGGGACAATACCAGCCGCCGTGCCGCATCGAGATCTTCGTCCCGCTGCAGACGTTCGGCCAGATCGCGTTCTTCCTCTAGAGTTAAAACCGGAATCGCGTTGGCAGCCTGAATGTATGCTTCCAGGTTGCCCCCCGGTACCAGTCGACTGACCAGCTGCATACCTGTTGCCATATTATCTCTCCACTGAATATTGATTACCTATCGTACCACTTTAAAAAACTGCCGGACAAAGAGCGACTAAGTTTACACCCATATTCCGGAATGATTGCAAGCACTGCCGTTAGTCTACTGCGCTGACCTTTCAGTCTGCACTCTAGCCTGCACTAGGGCGCCAGGCTATCAGCTGGGTATGACTCGGGAACTGTCAAAGAGTTCCCTTCCCGGGCCCGGCTCAGGTTGGCTCTATCGCCTTGAGATGCCGTTTTACCGCAACCCACGAACCAAGCCACCCCAGACCCACCCCGACCAGCAGCAATAGCAGCCCCGATCCGAACGGTAATCCCTGCAGGCTGAAACCGCCGCCATAAAGGGCGCCAAGCTGCTCGACCGGACCGCCCACCCACCAGAACGCAATTTCGACCAGCCACCAGGCCACCAGCGCGCCGCCCAGCCCATACCAGACGCCAGTATAGAGAAAGGGCCGCCGGACAAACGCATCGGTTCCACCTACCAGTTTCACAATCAGTATCTCATCGCGCCGGCTCTCGATAGCCAGACGAATAGTATTGCCGATAACCAGTATGACCGCCGCGGCCAGAAGCAGTGAGAGAGCCGTAACGCCCCGCTGCAGGATATCGGCGATGGTGTTGAGCCGCTGGAGCCACTGCAAATCGACCTGGACCTGATCCACACCGTCGATACCGCGGATACTCGTGCCCAGCCGGCTCAGATCGTCCTGACTGCGGTAAGTGGCCGCAGGCGTGACAACCAACGTATGAGGTAATGGGTTCTGATCGAGGTAATCCAGGGCGTTCCCCAACCCGGACGATGCACGGAACTCCGCCAGCGCCTGGTCCCGTGGTATGAACAGTACCGTTTCGATCCCATCACGTAACGCGAGCTCCCTGCGCAGTTCGCCAGCGGCCGACTCATCCACACCCTCCGCCAGGTAAACGTTGATACGGGCCGCGTCTTCCCAGCCCTGTGCCACGCTCTGCAGACTCCCCAGCAACAGCATAAGACATACCGGCAAAGCCATAGCTATGCCCATAACCAACCAGGTCATGAGGCTGGAGAGCGGCGACTGCAACATGCGCCTGCCACTTTCGCCGGCGGTTTTACGGTGGTGGGCCAGGTAGGAGTCCAGCGGATCCCGCCAGGAGCGGAGAGCGCCGGCGCCACGGGCGCCTGGTTGCTGCGCCCGCCTCTCCCCGGGTGCGGGGCTTTTCCCGGTACGGCTCACCCGGCGCTCAGATGCCATAGAGACTGTTCTCCCGGGGCATAAAGTCACCAGAGCGTAGTTGGCCATTAGCGAGCGTCATGACGCGCCGGCCCAGGTGCCGGATCAGGGCAATGTCATGACTGGCTATCAGCACGGTAACCCCAACCTGGTTGAATTGTTCGAACAGATGCATGATGTCCGAAGACAGCTCCGGGTCAAGGTTACCCGTAGGCTCATCCGCCAGCAGTACCGGCGGCTTATTGACCACCGCCCGGGCAATGCCGACACGTTGCTGTTCGCCGCCTGAAAGCTGCACCGGGTTGAGCCGTTCCTTGCTCAACAATCCCACTTTGTCGAGCGCCGCCCGCACCCTCCGCCCGACTTCTCGCGGCGAAGTACCCATCACTTCCAGCGGCAGCGCCACATTGTCAAACACGGTACGGTCAAAGAGTAGCTGGTGATTCTGAAACACAACGCCGATATGGCGGCGGATATAGGGAATCTGCCGGGCCGGAACACGGTCCAGGTATTGGCCGCCCACCAGTACCCGCCCCTCGCTGGGCCGCTCCATCAACATTACAAGCTTCAGGAGCGTGCTTTTACCCGCACCGGAGTGCCCGGTGAGAAAGGCCATTTCGCCGCGCTGGAGGTGAAAAGTCACCCCTGCCAGCGCTTCATGTCCGCCCTGGTACCGCTTGCATACATTCTGGAAATGGATCATTCGAGTCCAAACTCTGCTGGGCTTGATTTGCCGGCTTGCTGCCTGCGCCAGGCGTGGGGCCGGCCTTGGTGATTCAGACTAGCAGAGATCACGTCAGTTCAGTCGAACAACGCCTGCACGAACTCTTCCGCCTCGAATGGGCGGAGATCATCAACCTGCTCGCCCACGCCAATAAACCGTATAGGCAGCTTCAGCTGGCGCGCTATTGCGAAAATGATCCCGCCTTTCGCCGTCCCGTCCAGTTTGGTGAGGGTTATCCCCGTCACGCCGACTGCCTGCTGGAATACCTGGGCCTGGCTCAAGGCGTTCTGGCCGGTGCCGGCGTCCAGCACGAGCATGACTTCGTGCGGTGCGGACTCATCGAGTTTTTTCATGACCCGCACCACTTTCTGCAGCTCAGACATAAGATTGTCTTTATTCTGCAGACGTCCTGCGGTGTCGGCGATAACGACATCGGCTCCGCGCGACTGACCTGCCTGAATGGCATCAAAAATAACCGAGGCACTGTCCGCGCCTTTCTCCTGCGCGATAACCGGGACGTTGTTGCGCTCACCCCATACCTGCAGCTGCTCCACCGCCGCCGCACGAAAAGTGTCACCCGCTGCCAGCAGTACGGATTTGCCCTGCCCCTGAAAGCGCTTGGCCAACTTGCCGATCGTGGTGGTCTTGCCGACACCGTTAACGCCGACCATCAATATGATGTAGGGCTTCTTGCCAGAGTCCAGCTCCAGTGATTCCGAACTGGGCTCAAGCAGGTCCCGAAGCTCTTTTTTTAGCGCTGCGTGAAGTTCGTCGGCATCGTTCAGCTGGTTCCGCTCCAGCTTTTGTGTCAGCGAATCAATGATCTCTGTCGTCGCCGTCATGCCCACATCGGCGGTCAGGAGCAGCGTTTCGATGTCTTCCAGGAGCTCATCATCGATGCTCTTACGGCCCCGGAAAAGGCCCGACAGGCTCTCGGCGAACCCGGCGCGGGTCTTACCCAGGCCCTGCCGGATTCGCTGAAAGACACTGACCTGCTCCGGTGGCTCGACCGCCACGGGGGGCTGCGGCGGCTCGACCGGGACCGGGGGCTTCTCTGCCGCAGGCACAACTTCCCGCTGCTCTGGTACGGCTTCCCGCTGGTCTGGCTCGGGCTGGCGCTCAAGCTCGGCTTGTTCATCGGGCTTTCGCTCCAGCTCGCGCTGGGGCACTGGCACTGGCTTGGGTATAACACTCCGCCGCGAGATTAAGTCGAAGACGAAGACAAGTACCAGTAGTGCCAGAATGCCTATATCAAGCCACTGTTCTAGTGTCATGGAATTCAGTCCGTTGTCGTCAATGAAAAAAGAAGCGGTATTCTAACAGGCTACTCAGAAAGATCACGGCGGTTGGTGAAGGGGCGGGAGCCGGCGTAACATAAGCGCGTCGGCATCGCGGGCCAATGCTGGCACATGTTCGAGCTCACGAGCCGAGACTATTAGATTTCACAAGCGGAGACCCCTATGGCTCGCCCTCCTTCTCGGCCCGCGCGGGCTGCAAAACAGCACACCGCTCGCCAGGAGTCCAAGCTCCGCCTGATCGCTGGCGTTTGGCGAAGTCGCAGGCTGACTTTTGAGGAAATCCCGGGCCTGAGACCGACCCCCGACCGGGTCCGAGAGACGCTCTTCAATTGGCTGGCACCAACCATTGCAGGTGCACGCTGCCTCGACCTTTTCGCCGGCAGCGGCGCTTTGGGCCTGGAAGCATTGAGCCGGGGAGCGAGCGAAGCTTTCTTTGTCGAGTATGATGCGTCCGCCGCCAGGATACTCAGAAAAAATCTGGAGCTGCTCGGGGCCACGACCGGGCAGGTCTGGACCGGTGACGCTTTGCAATATCTGGCACAGCCGGCAGCCAGACCTTTCGATATTGTCTTTCTGGACCCACCCTTCAGAGCAGGTTGGCTCGACCGCATTTTACCGCTGCTGGAAAGCGGCAACTGGGTCGCACCGGGCGGGTATATCTACGTGGAATACGAAAAAGAGACCGCACCATCAACTCTGCCGACGACATGGATCAGCCACCGTCAGAAAGAGGCCGGCCAGCTCCGCTATCAACTGTTCCGCAGAACGGCACCTTAAAGACAGGAATAAAAAAACCCTGAGCCGGTGGCCGGCCCAGGGTTGGGATACGCCAGCGCCGATCAGGCCGGGCGCAGGGAATAGCTTCGCAGCTGTGCGGCAAACTCTTCGAGATAACGGATGCCACTCTGTTCAGCCTGACGGCACCACTCCAACAGCGCCTGCATGCGATCCTGAGGACGCAGCCCGGCCCGGCGTTGCCAGATCAACTGCAGCTCGTGGCTTTTCTCGTAGATGGTTCTGATCGCAGCGTTGTCGCGGAGCAGGTTATCGAGCCGCTCCCGTTCTTCAGGCGCAATCAGACTTGCCTCCCGCGTGAGCAACTTACGTGCGCGGTTGTAAAGCTGGCGCCCTTCTCCGGAAAGCCGCTCCCGATGCTGGCGCAATACCGGAAAAAGAACCTGACGATGATACTGGCGTAGCACCTGAAACCGCGCGTTGGCAATGGCCTGCACTGTTTCAAGGTCAACTTCATGCTTCCCGGGAATCTGGTGGGCAATAGGATTGATGCTTTTGGGTCGGGCCAGCCCAAACAGCTGGAACAGCCTTATCCAGGCCCAACCGATATCCAGCTCCCACCAGCGGCGGGACAACTTCGGTGAGTTCGGGAACGTGTGATGGTTGTTGTGCAGTTCTTCCCCGCCGATCAGTATACCGATCGGGAAGATGTTCCGGGCGTTATCGGCGCATTCGTAGTTGCGGTAGCCCCAGTAGTGACCGATCCCGTTCACCACGCCTGCGGCCCACACAGGAATCCACATCATCTGGATCGCCCAGATCCAGATGCCGTGCACACCGAACAGGGCGAGATCAATTGCCGCCATAAGAATTACACCCCAGGTGCTGCGAGGGGTATAAAGGTTGCGCTCAATCCAGTCCTCGGGCGTACGCTGGCCATAGCGGGCGCAGGTTTCCTCTGTCGCCGCTTCGGCATACAACTCAGCCCCTTCGAACAGAACCTTCCGGATACCCTTGATTACCGGGCTATGGGGGTCATCTTCTGTTTCACAGGTCGCGTGGTGTTTGCGATGGATCGCAGTCCACTCCTTTGTCACCGTGGCCGTTGTGAGCCAGAGCCAGAACCGGAAAAAATGTGCCAGGGCTGGATGCAGATCAACTGCGTTGTGCGCGGAGTGGCGGTGCAAATAAACTGTCGTGCTGACAATCGTGATGTGCGTAAGGGCTAGTGCGATTAGCACTAACTGCCAGACCGGAAGGTCAAGCAGACCGTAAAACCCCATATTTTGTCCTCTTCGGGGAAATTGCAGGGCCGGATTCGCAAAGGCAAACCGCGGCAATACTTTGAGTATAGCGTATAAAGCCAATCTTAGCGTACAAGTGTGCGCTGAACAACCAACGCTTCTGCGCTCTCCTTATAGGGGGATCAAGCGGCCGTGGATCGAGTGGACACCTTGTACGGGCTGGAAGTTCATCGCTGGTGACCAGTTAGACCTCTGCTTGCTGAAGAGGTTCCTGTCGCTCGACTGCATTTCACATCGAGCGCTTACGACCATGCTCCGTTCACGCGTGGCCCACCCAGACACGGCTCGACTAAAAGCAGCGGCTCGCCAGTGAACCTTTAGCGCTTTGGGCTCAGACACTAGACTGGGCAGGCCGAAACCTGCCGAAAGACGATCAGGAGTTTCTCATCAGTGCCAGAGCTACCGGAAGTTGAAACAACCCTGCGGGGCATCCGCCCCCACCTCGAAGGGCGCAGGATCAGCCAACTGCACGTGTTCGAGAGCCGCTTGCGCTGGCCCATCCCGGCAGATTTGCCAGCTCAGATTGAAGCAGCGGTCGTTGAACGGCTTGAACGGCGCGGAAAGTACCTGCTTTTCATGACATCCAGGGGAACGATGATTGTCCATCTTGGCATGTCGGGCAGCCTTCGACTCGAGCATCCCCATACGGCCACCCGGAAGCATGACCATGTCCAGGCGGACCTCACGCCCGAGCTTTGCCTACGCTTCAACGATCCGCGTCGTTTCGGGGCCTGGCTCTGGACGGAAAACTGGCGGCAGCATCCTTTGCTACGCAATCTGGGTCCAGAACCACTGGGACCAGACTTTAGCGGTAGTCATCTGTTCAGCGCCAGCAGAGGGCGAACCACGGCTGTGAAAAACTTTATAATGGACCACCACCAGGTGGTCGGTGTCGGCAACATCTACGCGGCCGAAGCTTTATTTCTCGCAGGAATACATCCCGCCCGGGCAGCAGGCCGTATCAGCCGAGCACGCTACGACATCCTCGCCGACAGTATCCGGACTGTTCTGGGCAACGCCATCGAGATGGGCGGAACCACATTGCGCGATTTCATCAACACGGACGGTAACCCCGGCTACTTCAAACAATCTCTCCGCGTCTACGGCCGTGCTGGCCAGGCCTGCCTGACCTGCGCCTCGACCCTCAAAGCGTCGCGACTAGGCCAGCGGGCGACGGTTTACTGTACTCGGTGTCAAAGATAGTTACCGTTTGGTTAATTTTTATCCACTTTTCGGCTTCCGCTAAGCCAAGGATTTCTTTGGCGAACTTCTCGCGTTCACAATTGTCACACGAATCGTAACTTTTTATATCAGCAAAAAGTCTTTTAAAATATAAGAATATGCTGACCTGTTAAGACTATTCCTCAGGCAGACTTGCACAATTCGAACTACACTCTGATTTACCCGCGCAGAAGCCCGGCACATTACCCCCCCAGTCACCGGACGGCCACTTCCATCGCCAGTCGAACGTGGGTAAGGGGCCAGGTGTCTTCAGTGCAGCGCCATTGCGATGGCGCTGCGTCAGACCGGTAGCGCCCGGTCCCGTTTTCTTGCCGCTGCGTTCGCGGAGCGGAAAATCTGATCCAGGAGTTACACATGTCGTCCAGCCTGACCCGCACCCTGACCGCAGCTTTTCTCACTGTCGCGCTTTCCTTGACTGCGAGCGTGCAGGCCAATACTGTCGAGGAAAAGCCAACAGCGCTATCAATGACGGGTGACGCTATATTTGCCCGACCCGCGCTGCTGGCTATGACTGCCGTGGGTGGCGCGGTCTATCTGGCATCCTTGCCATTCTCACTGATCGGCGGCAACGCTGGTGAGGCCGGAGACGTGCTGTTTCTTGAGCCAGCCAAAGCGACTTTCGTGCGCTGCCTGGGCTGCACCATGGCCGGTCGTCACGATGGTACGCTGGTCGAACAGAACAGCGACTGACCGGGCTTCCAGGGAAAAACCAGCAGGAAAACTCGACAGGCATGGTGAACTGGGCGCAAATAAAGACAGTCCTTCTGGACATGGACGGCACCCTGCTGGACCTGCACTTCGACAGCCACTTCTGGCTCGTGCATCTGCCCCGCCGCTACGCCGAGATTCACGGCATGGAGCCAGTCTCGGCCCGCGAAGACATCATGCGCCTGATCGGCGCCGAGAAAGGAACCCTGAACTGGTACTGTCTGGATCACTGGAGCCAGCGACTGGACGTTGATATTCGCAAGCTTAAGGAAGAAGTCCGCGAACGTATTGCTTTTCGACCACACGTGCCCGCGTTTCTCAAGCAACTGCGAGCCCAGGGCCGACGCCTGGTGATCGTGACCAACGCCCACCATGGCAGCCTGAGCCTGAAGCTCGAGTCGGTCGACCTCGAGCCGCTGGTCGACCGGATCTACAGTACACACTCTTTCGGTAAGCCCAAGGAAGACCCAAGCTTCTGGGCAGATCTACAGAAGATCGAACCCTTCGGCTTGTCGGACACCCTGCTGATTGACGACAGTCTGCCTGTACTCGACAGCGCCCGCCGCTTCGGCCTGGAACATTTGCTGGCGGTGCTGGCACCGGATAGCAAAGAGTCACCACGCACCGCGCCAGGCTTCCCCGGCGTTCAGCACTTCGATGAGGTCTGGCCCGGCGAAGCGCTCCGATAAGCCGCCTCCAACGAAAGCGCGCCTCTTTCCTCCTACCCCCCTACCGGCGTTATACTGCATCGAAACGGCCTAACTGTTGTCGGAGGAAAAACCTCAATCACTGCCATGACTGACACTCAGGAGCAACCGCAGGTCCGGCTGGACAAATGGCTCTGGGCTGCACGGTTTTTCAAGACACGAAGCCTGGCCAAAGGCGCCATAGAAGGCGGCAAAGTCCACTATAACGGCCACCGGACAAAGCCCGGTAAAATTGTCGAGGTTGGCGCAACTGTTCGCTTACGCCAGGGCTGGCAAGAGAAAAGCGTAAAGGTGGTCATGATTTCTGACCAGCGTCGGGGGGCACCAGAAGCTCAGCAGCTCTACGCAGAGACCGACGAGAGCCTGCAGAAACGAGAGGAAGATGCATGGCAACGCAAATCCCTGCAGGCCTCCCAACTGCCACCTGCGCGCCGCCCCAATAAAAAGCAGCGCCGGGAAATCCAGCGCATCAAGCATCAGACAGGCGAAACTGAACCACCACTCTAGCTGTGCTCGCCGGTTCCGCCCGCTCTCCCACGCTCCAGTTTTTCGGATATGTCCATGGCAGATTTTTCAGACCAGTTCCAACGTTTTATCTTCGAACACGGCAACATCCGGGGCGAACGAGTGATGCTGGACGCCAGCAGCCGGGAAGCCCTGGGCAAACGGGACTATCCCGCCCCTGTTGCACAAATGCTGGGTGAGAGCCTTGCAGCCGTGGTACTCATGAGTGCGACCCTGAAATTCGAGGGCCTGCTCTCGCTACAGGCGCGCGGATCTGGCTCTGTGAGCCTCCTGATGGCCGAAAGCAACCACCAGCGACAAATCCGGGGGTTGGCCCACAGTGAACCCGAAGTGGGGCCCGGAACACTGGCCGAGCATTTAGGTGACGGCCGACTCGCGATTACGATTGAACCGCGTCATGGCCAACGCTATCAGGGGGTCGTGCCGCTTGAGGACGAGACGCTCAGTCAATGCCTCGAAAGCTACTTTGAACGTTCTGAGCAGCTGGCGACGGCAATAATTCTGGCCTCTGACGGCGCGCGTGCCGGGGGTTTGCTACTACAGAGATTGCCAGGCGAGTCGGCGCCCGACGGAGACTTCTGGAATCGCCTGACGCTTCAGGCCCGGACCGTGACAGCGGATGAGCTTCTGCTCCTGGACGCCGAGACGCTCCTGAGACGGCTTTTCCCCGAGGACGCTGTACGCCTGTACCCACCCGAACCTGTAGTTTTCGCCTGCAGCTGCTCCCGCGAGCGCACAGCCCAGGCGCTTGAGGCGTTAGGCGAAGAGGACTGCATTGCGCTTCTGGACGAACAGGGCGTGATTTCCGTGGACTGCCAGTTTTGCCATCACCACTATGAGTTCGACCGTCAGGATGTGACGGTGCTCTTCCAGCAGCCGCCGCTGCACTAGGAAACGTACTGCAGCCCATGTAGCACAAGGGTTCCCGCGCAGTCGCCTTTTATTGTTCAGTCTGGCATAATAGCGCGCCTGCAAATAACGATTCTGTTCCCAGGCTGTCTCCCTTTTGCGGTGCGCCGCCGGACAGTCCATAGAGACATCGAGGTCGAAGTGAGCAACACTTATACAGATCTGGGCGCGGCGCAGTTAGTAGAACTTGCGCTTGCAAGAGGTGAAGGCAAGCTGGCGGATAACGGCTCCCTGGTGGTAAATACTGGCCACCGTACTGGCCGGTCGCCCAAAGACCGCTTCATCGTCGAAGAGCCTAGCACGGCGGATTTAATTCAGTGGGGCGCAATCAATCGTCCTTTCGACGCGGACAAGTTTGACGCGCTCTGGGATCGGGTAGAGGCATACATTGCCGAGCACGACAAGTTTGTATCTCATCTTCACGTCGGTGCTGACCCGGAACACTATCTGCCGGTAAAAGTGACTACCGAGACTGCCTGGCAGAACCTGTTCGGTCGCAATCTTTTTATCCGGCCGGACGCGTTCAATCCCGCCGACAAGCCCGCCTGGCAGGTGCTGAATGCCGCAAACTTTGTTTGTGAGCCTGAGCGCGACGGAACCAACAGCGACGGCTGCGTTATCATCAACTTTGCCCGACGCAAAGTGCTGCTGGCCGGCATGCATTACGCCGGCGAAATGAAGAAAGCCATGTTCTCGGTGCAGAACTTTCTGCTGCCAGAAAAAGATGTGCTGCCCATGCACTGCTCCGCCAATGTCGGCGACGACGGTGAGACCTGCCTGTTCTTCGGCCTTTCCGGCACCGGCAAAACAACCCTTTCAGCTGATGAAGAGCGCTATCTGATCGGCGATGACGAGCATGGCTGGGGCAAAGGCACCGTTTTCAATATAGAGGGCGGCTGCTACGCCAAGTGTATCGACCTCAGTAAGAAAAACGAGCCCATCATCTGGAAAGCGATACGTTTCGGGGCGATTGTCGAGAATGTCGTGCTGGATGGAACAACACGCACACCTGACTACACCGACACTTCGCTCACCGAGAACACTCGCTGCGCCTATCCGTTAGAGCATGTCGAAAAGCGTGTAGAGAAAAACCGGGCTGGCGAACCTAGCGCCGTCATCTTCCTCACTTGCGACATGACCGGCGTGCTGCCGCCGGTTTCTCTTTTGAACAAAGAAGCTGCGGCCTATCACTTCCTGAGCGGTTATACGGCGCTGGTAGGCTCAACGGAAATGGGCTCGTCATCCAAACTACGCGCTACGTTCTCAACCTGCTTCGGTGCCCCGTTCTTTCCGCGCCCAGCCGGCGTGTACGCAGAACTTTTGATGAAACGTGTAGAGGAGTTCGGGAGCCGGGTCTATCTGGTCAATACTGGCTGGACGGGCGGACCACACGGCGTCGGTAGCCGCTTCGATATCCCCACAACCCGGGCCATCATCAACGCCGTTCAAAGCGGTGTCCTGGCCAACGCTGAAACCGAACACCTCGCCGAGCTTAATCTCGACGTCCCCAGGTCAGTCCCCGGTGTAGACGACAAACTGCTGAATCCGCGTAACACCTGGAGTGATCCTGCAGCATATGACGAAGCTGCCCAGAGCCTGATATCACAGTTCGTTGAGAATTTCGAAAAGTTCGACGTTGCTGATGCCATCGTCGCCGCCGGTCCCCAACCGGTTGCCGTCAAAGCCTCATAAGCTCCAGGAGCTGCTGTATTGCAGCTCGGCTCTAACAAAAAACCCGCAGCGTCTCACTGCGGGTTTTTTGTTGCCCCCTCCTTTCATTTTTAGGCCAGGGCGGGCAAATGCTGTTAGGTGGAATAAGATATTCCGTTAAAGGACCTGCGCTCTAGAGATAGACCAGCAGCGGCACAAAAGCGACCAGAACCAGCGATATCCCCATCACGATCAGCGGCATGAGGATGCGCTCATGCCGCTGATAGAAGGTATCCCCTTCGGCCAAAGCGGCACGGACCTCGTCTTCTCCCACGACCTGCCGGGTCAGCAGGTGATTCAGCGCCACCGGCGGGCTCAGATAGCCCAGCTCGAAAGCCACCAGGGTGACCATCCAGAAGTGAACAGGGTCGATACCGCTCTGGTAGGCGATGGTGGCGACCGTCGTACTGACCAGGATGACGGCACCGAAGGCATCCATGATCATGCCGAGCATGACGAGCACACAGACCATGAGCGCCATGGCCATCCAGGGGCTGGCGAAAGACTCCGGGAACAGCCCCATGACTCCAGCGCGCTCAATCACACCCCCAAGGCTGACGGACAGACCGAACAGCAACAGCAGCGCGCCGATCTCACCCGTCGTTTCATTGGTAGCCTTGCGGATCCTGGGCTCGAGTGCTTCAACCTCTTCGTCTTCGGGCCGCAAGCGGCGTTCGTGTCGACTACGGATGCTCTCAAAGATCAGAATCCCAAGCATCATCACGGGCAGAATACGCGGCGCCGAAAATTCATCCATTGAGACATCAAGCAGGTAGCTGTAAACCAGCAGAACGCCGATAACAATCAAGGCATACGGAAGCAGGCTTCTGGCTGCAGCCAGGGAAGCTGGGAGGGCCACGCGCCATGGTGCCAGCTTGAATGTCCCTTGCCGGTTAAGGGTCATACTCACCAGAAGAAACACACTGACCGTGAGCAGGAAAACCCAGATGCCCCAGCCAAACAGAAGGTCGGTCGTCACCTCGCGGTTAAGGTAGGCAATGATAACGACCAGCAGACAGGGGCGTAGAACGACCCCGAGGGAGCCTGACATCGCGGTGGCCGCCAGCGCTAGCTGCCGCCTGGCACCAGCTGACCGAAGCTCCGCGTAGATAACAGCCCCTGCCGCGATAACGAATATGCCGGAGGCGCCGGTGTAGGCCGTCGGGATCGCGGCCACAGCCACAGCGACCGCGGCCAGGAGTTCGGGCGGCATCCGCCAGGGACGGAAGATATCGAACACCAGACGCGCCAGGCGCGTGTGCTTCAGCATCATGCCCACCCAGACGTAGAGCCCGATGTTGAGGAACATGTCGGACAGTTCCATCATCTTGTCGAGATAGATACCGATCCCTGCGCTATGCCCCAGGAATGCGAAATAGCTGCCGGAGATCAGACACATCGTTGTATATAGAGGTACCGAGAGGAGTGCGTGCCCGAGGTTGCCCTGAACAGGAAGGCCGGCGGGTGGGCGGAACAAGCGGTAACAGCTGACGAGTGACAGGAAAAGAAAACCGACTATCCAGACGTCGTGAAGGATTTCCTTATCCAGCGTAACTATGCCTCCGCCGGCATGAGCCTGCTGTCGGTAGAACCAACTGGACAGCAGCAGCATGATATTGGCGATGGTTTGCAGGAAGAAGGAGACTTTATGGTCGAGCTGGGTTTCCATGCCACGCATGGCGATATGGTGTCGCTTGAAGGTGGCTGTCGCAGCGCAGATAATCAGCAGCAACGCGAGCAGATAGCGTTGAGATGAAAGGCCCAGAGCGACGACGTCCGCCATCGCCAGCTCAACCTGCCGGTAGGCTACCAGAGCCGGTGTCATGCGACCTTGGAGGCTCTCAAAGGTCGCATGACGATCGGCGCAGCGCTGGCGTGCGCCTTCTATGGACTGGCGCAGGGTGTCCGGGTCGAGCGCGTCAGGCTCGATCAGATCACTGATTAGACCGCCGCCCGACGACTCCTGCATGCGACGTGCGATCTCGGCTTCGACGTCGATATCAGGGTCACAGCGCGGCAGCTCAGGATCGGCGCGAAGCTGGTAATAGTCCTGCCACAACACGTCCCCGAGTTGCAGCATACGGTTGTGTAAATCGCTACCCGTCGCAAAAACAACAACGGCAAGCAGCAGCACACAGGCAGGGAGCGAAGAGAACCATTCCAGCCCCGAGCGCCTGGTGGAGGAGCGTTCAGACATGGCTAGCAGGCCCCGAAAGTGAATGGTCATGATGGCGTATTAACGTCGAGTTGAGTACCGGCCTGTACGCCGTCACTCCAGCGCGAGCGCACACTCGGGGCGGGTAGGATCGGTTTTGCAGCGTATTGCCCGCATCAGTTTCAGCGCCGTGCCGTCATAGGTACCGCCGTCCCGCAGCTCCAGACGCACTTCGCGTAACATCTCGTCATAGTCGCTGACCTGTTCAGCCGTGGGGTGAGTCCAGAACTCCTCCGGAATCTCGGCTTCAGCTGATGCAACAAGCTCATATGCCCGATCAACCTGATCGAGCGAATAGTCCCGGACTTTCTTTCCATAATCTTCGGGAAAACGGTCCCGGTGGATCAGGATCTGGAAGTTCATCTGGGTCAGGGGATAGTTGTAGACGCCGCCATCGGGTACGACGCCCTTGTACAGTTCCAGAGGTGTATAAGCCACGGCCGGAGCGTAGATGATATCCACGCTGCCATTGTTGAACTTGCCAGCGAAGTTGGCGGAGTTCGTGCCTACGACGGACGCACCGACCCGCCTCACCATCGTTACCGCGGCGTCGTCATAGTCGAACGCACCGATCTTTTTGCCCTGCAGCTCATTAACCGTGTCCAGCTCGCGATCGCGCATGAACAGATACACGGCGCCGGCAGGAAGAATGCCAACAACTTCATAGCCATCGCTACGCAAAAGCCCGGCTGCTTTCTCCTGGTTAAGCGCCTGCAGCAGCATACGCATTTCCCGCTCGCCCGGCACAGCACCTATAGCCTCCAGGGTACCGGTGAATTTATTGAATTCCCGGGCGCGCGTACCCGTCAGCAGGACTGAATCGCATTGACCCGCCTTGAACTCTTCCGCCGCTATTTTCTCATCGGTGTAAGCGCGCAACTGCAGGTCGACGCCCCAACCCAAAGCTGGCGCACGGGCAGCTTTCATGACACTGAACAAAGGTCCGTTCGCGCCAATCGGATCAAACACGCAAAAGGATCTTTTGGGGATATCCTGCGCAAGCACCGGAAACGCAGCAGCAAGGAAAACAACGCTGGCGGCGAGCCAGCGCAGGTGGTGTCGAGTCGCGACGGAAATAGCCAAGGTACGCTCCTGAAAATGCAGATTATCAGTCAACAGGTCGGTTGACCGCGTAATCAAAGGATTCCTTCGAGGTCAAGGTCTTCACCGACTGACTCGGACCGCTCGTCATCCCAGAACGTCCCAAGGCCGCCGATGGGTGTCCGGTGACCCTGATTCTGGGTCCATAACCGATCCGAGATTGCCAGGATGTTGCGGGTAGCCATCTCGTCCACCATGCGCCATTCCTCATTACTCGGCGTATTACTGATCGATTCGGCATGTGCTTTTATGATGGCTTTGACCTTCTCGGTATCCCCGGCATTCAAAGCGGCCATCGCGTGGAATACATGAGCTATGCGCACACCAGCCTGCTCGCCTTTTTGATCGGCACGCTCGAGATACTGGAAGGGGTCTTCGCCTTCAGGTTCAGCTCCCGGAATCATCGCCCAGACAGTTGCCCGAATTGCCGAGGGCGCGCCCCACCACTTGTCGTCGTCGAGACACTGGGTTGCCCTTGAGACTTTGGAGCCGACATTTTTCGGGACGCCTACGGAGACACTGGACTGAATCTCGTTGTTCAGCGCCTGAAGTCCGGACAACAGACCGGCCATGTAGATGAACTCATCCTGCGAAGTATCGAAGCTCGGGCACTCGCCCTCACCTGGATCCCCGTAGTGCGCGGTGAGGTGTTCCCAGCTGCGCAGATACCGCTCAGCGGCTCTGAGTTGATGACGTTTTTGCGCTATTTGCGCATCCTGGGCGGCCCGGCCATTCTGCTCGCCTATAGCGCGGAGATACGCCAGCTCGTTGTCCCACGCGCGCTCGTCCTCGCAGCCCCCGGCTGACAGGTTGAGCATGACGCCCAACTGATCAGGCTCGCTGTTCACCCGGCCAAAGGACATCATCAGGGGTGCCGTCGCTTCTGCCATAGCACAGGCCATCGCCAGGTCCTTGCTCTCAAGCAGATACGGCATGGCATGATCGTTGGCGTAGTTCTTCACTACAGCACCGGTCGTCTTGTAGATTACGTGGTTAACGGTGCCGCATCCCGCAAAGCCAACCGTGGCAAGGACGAGGAGCGCAATCTTGGGCATCTTCGGGAGCGAGGTGGTGAGGCGTTCCGACAAGGCAAAGCGGTGTAGAGACATATGCACTCCTGAACCCAGCCCCGCTATACAGGCAAGTTGCTGGTTCGAATAGTTATTATTGGAAAGTGACAGCGAGTGTCATCGTAGAAGGAAATTAGCATCAGTAACCGGGTTATTCTGTGAGTCGAATCTCACATGGCGGTAACTTATACCCAACCCGACTTTAATTACGGCGCGCGCAGGACAGACCCACACGCCTGCATCGCCTGAAACTGTATGGACTGAGGAAAATTCATCAATGCGTAAAGCCGAACTTGCCCAAGCAATAGCGTCGCGCACTGGCCTGAGCCGGAAGCAGGCCATGGAGGTCGTCACGGCGTTCACTGACCAGGTCGCTCAAGCGATGGCCAAAGGCCAGAACGTCCGGTTACCCGGTTTCGGGGCTTTCAGCGTACGTGAACGTAGCGCCCGCACAGGCCGTGACCCGCGGACGGGAGCAGAGCTCAGGATCGCCGCTTCCCGCACCGTAGGTTTCAAGGCAGGTAAGCGGCTCAGGGATACGTTCAGTTGCGAGCGCGGCTGAGGATCAGGTGCCCGACGAAGGCCCGCTATCTTTGCCAGCGGGGTTGCCAGCCGAATCGTTGTCGGCCTTCGGCTGTGCCTTTGTCGCCGGCTTGGCGCTCGCTGAAGTGCCTGAGGTTTTCTTGCCAGACGCTCTTACTGCGCCCTTCGCCTTTGCCTTGCCGGCTGTATTTTTAGCTGGCGTCGCGGCATTGCGGACAGGGTTGGCGGGAGCCGCTGCGTTTTCGGTCGAACCAGTAGCAGAACCGGCAGGTAACCGCTCCACGAGCTGCTCGATCCGTTTCTCCAGGGCAACTATTTCATACTGAAGTGCAGTTTGTTTGTCTAGCGCATCTCCGGTGTTTCGACATAAGGTCCACAGCAGCCAGATAATCAGAATCATGGCGACGAACGTGAAAAAACCCATACAACTTCTCCTTATTATTAGCTAACCAAATTCATAGCTAGCCATACCTGGCTGACTGTTGGCAGCTTTGGTGCGACTGGTGATGCAAAGAAACGAGGTTGGCGGGCATTGCCCGCGATTGCAGGCTCCGCCAAGGGCGTCTGTTCCAATATCCTGCATGACCTGACTCATCACGGCAACCGCTATTGTTTACGCGCTACGCCAGAACGGCCGCTACTCGGGCACGCGCTCGTCCTCAACCGCGTACACGCGGCGCCCGTCCACCCAGGTTGCGCGAACCACTCCGGGCAATGACTCCCCCAGAGCGGGGCTGTGCTTGCCCCGTGACAACAGGCTGGCCTCATCGACGAACCAGCTTGCCTCCCGATCCAACAGAAACAGGTCGGCGCTACTGCCCGAACGGATGGCCGGCGCCGGACGCCCCAGAACACTGGCCGGACCAGCGGTGAGCGCGCGCAACAGTGCCTGCTGCTCCAATTCCCCTTGCTGGACCAGCCTCAGCCCCAGGGAGAGGGTAATATCGATGGTTGAAAGCCCGGGTTCGGTTTCCCCGAACGGTGCCTGCTTCGCCTCGGATTCATGCGGGAGGTGCTGGCTGACAATGGCCGTGATAGTACCGTCGTTAACGCCGCGACAAAGCGCTTTCCGGTCCGCCTCTGATCGTAAGGGTGGCCGCACGTGGAAGCGGCTGTCGTAATCCTTGAGGCAATCATCGGTATAGGCAAGATTGCTGATGGCTACATCCGCGGTGAGACCAACGCCGCGAGCCTGGGCCGCCCTGACCAGTTCAACGCTGCGGCCCGTGGACAGCTGGGCCAGATGCAATCGCGCCCCAGTCTCTTCCGCAAGCAGGATGAGTTCACTCACAGCGACCGTTTCAGCGACTTCCGGTATGCCTGGCAGACCCAGGCGAGTTGCCATCAGGCCTTCATGGGCACAACCTTCAGCCGCCAGCGCCTTGTTCTCCGCCTGGAGAAAGAGTGGTATGCCAAAAGTCTGTGCGTAGGCCAGACAGCGACGTAGCGTTCGCGCGTCGCGCACACCTCGGCCGGCCTGGCCTAATGCGACGCAGCCGCTAGCCACCAGACCCGCCATATCGCTCAGCATTTCGCCGCCCAGGCCGCGGGTCATTGCACCGACCGGCAGGATTTTCACCAAGCCCTGACGAGAAGCCAACTCCAGAATCAGATGCGTGACCGCGCCTGAATCGTTAACGGGCGACGTTTCCGGTGATGTGCAGACCGTTGTGAAGCCGCCCCTGGCAGCAGCACGTGACTCTGTTGCGATCGAGCCCTTACGATCCGGCCCCGGTTCCCGGACGTGACAGGAAAGATCGACCAGTCCCGGCACCAGCAGCTTACCGGCTCCATTGTGACAGTGTTCGGCAGGCATGCTGTCGTCACCGACAGCTTTGATGAAGCTGCCCTCAAGCAGTACAGACACGGGCTTGTCCTGCAGTCCGCGATCGTCCCACAGGCGCACGTTATCGAGACGCGTACTCATGCTGCACCCCCATGCTGGGCTGCAGCACGCTCAGCCAATTGACCGCTCATGGCCATGGACATCACAGCCATACGCAGCGCAATGCCGTTGGTGACCTGACTGAGAATGACTGACTGGGGGCCATCGGCAACAGCTGACTCAATCTCCACACCGCGGTTGATCGGCCCCGGGTGCATGACAATGGCATCCGGTTTTGCCAACGCAAGCTTTTCCCGGGTAAGACCATAGAGTTTGAAGAACTCGCGCTCGCTGGGCAGCAACCCGGACTCCATCCGCTCTTTTTGCAGGCGTAGCATGATAATAACGTCAGTTTCGGCCAGCCCTTCCTCCATCGTTGTGCACAGTTTTACGCCTAGCTGGTTGGCTGCCGCTGGCATCAGGGTCGCGGGGCCAACCAGGCGAACTTCTTCGGCGCCCAGCGTCAGCAACGCATTAACCTGGGACCGGGCAACACGTGAATGCAGGATGTCGCCGACGATAGCCACCCTTAGCCCTTCGAAGCGCTCTTTGTGCTGTCGGATTGTGAGCATGTCGAGCATGGCCTGAGTCGGGTGAGCGTGACGACCGTCGCCAGCGTTAATAATGGCAACGCCCGGGGTGACGGAGCGCGCAATGAAGTGTGCTGCGCCGCTTTGGGCGTGACGCACCACAAACATGTCGCTGGCCATGGCCTCCAGGTTCAGGAGTGTGTCAGAGAGAGACTCGCCTTTGGATGTGGCGGATTTGCTGATATCCAGATTGAGCACGTCCGCCGAAAGGCGCTTGGCCGCCAACTCGAAGGTGCTCCGGGTGCGGGTGCTGGGCTCAAAGAAGAGATTGACCACGGTTCGGCCACGCAGCAACGGCACTTTTTTGATCCGGCGCTCGCCAACCTCGATAAAAGAGTCTGCAGTATCCAGAATTTCGGTGAGTAAGTCCCGGCCCAGCCCGTCGATCGTCAGGAAGTGCTTGAGCTGACCGCCTGACGTAAGCTGCAACCCTGGGCTGATCGCTTTAATGCCCTGGTTCATCGCTGCAAGCCTCGCTTGCTGGCACCCCGTTCGCGCACCTCAAGCCGAAGAGGCTCCGGGCCGAGGAGTTTCACCCGCTGCCCTTCCGCCAACGCCAGCCGGCGGCCCACCAGATCGGGCTGAATTGGCAGTTCCCGCGAGCCCAGATCGACCAATGCGGCCAGCGTAATGCCGGCTGGGCGCCCGTAGTCGAAGATTTCGTTCATCGCGGCTCGGATGGTGCGCCCGCTCATGATGACATCGTCGACCAGCAGGATGTGCCGGTTCTCTGTATCGACGGGTAACGCCGATGGCTGGACCTGGGGATTAAGGCCGATACGTTCGAAGTCGTCGCGGTAGAAGGAGATGTCGAGCACGCCGCATGGCTCGGTCACGTTCAGACGCCGCTGCAAAGCTTCGGCGATCCATACACCGCCTGTACGGATTCCGATGATCAAGGGAGCGGTCACCTGCTTCTGCCGAAACAGTTGCTCAAGGCCGTGCGCCATCTGATCGAGCACAGAATCGACGTTACTCAGTTCTTGCATAGGTACTCCTCTTGCATAGGTGCTCCTCGTGCATAGGTGCTCTTCTTGCGCAGGTGCTCTTCTTGCGTACGCGCCTCTTGCCATACATTCCTCTTGCATCAGTACCGCTCTTGCATAGCTGCCGCTAAGCACTTGTCTGACAAAAGTAAGCATCAGGCACCAGAGCTTCTCTCACAGAGCCTCTCTGTCCAGTAAGCGCCCTTTACAGGACAGACAGCCCTGGCGACAGAAGGTCGCATCGGCCTCGGGCCGGCTGAGGTGTGGTATTCGGACCCTGCTGCTGCCAGGCAGCTCAACCTGCCTGGCCCGTCGTGGAATCGGTCCGGGAACCATCGGCGCAGGCTGAACGGAACCAGTCTTCCAGAATAATCACGGCAGCCTCACCGTCGACACCAGCACCCTCCCTGGAATAATCCAGCGCGCGCCCACGGGCCTCATGGTCCCGCTTGGCGGCATAGCTGGTCAGGCGCTCATCGATAAGGCTCACGGGCCCCCTGAACCGATTGTCGAGACGGCGACTGAACTTGCGAGCCCGCAGGCTCATATCGCTTTCGCTACCGTCCATGTTCAAGGGAAGACCGACCACCAGGCGCTGGGGCTGCCATTCCTGCAACAGGGAGTCAACCTCTTCCCAGCGGGGAATGCCGTCGCGCGCCTGAAACCGAGCCACCGCGGTACCCGTCCCGAGCATGGCCTGGCCTACGGCAACGCCAATCCAGCGTATGCCATAGTCAAAAGCCATGACTCTCTCGTTACGCTCAGGCATGGCCGACGCTGCTGGAAAGCTGTGACGGGTCAACGCCCATCCGGTTCAATGCGGTTTCAAGGCGCTGCTCCCATGGCACGGAAAATAAGAGGTCGGCGTCGGCGTCACAGTTCAGCCAGACATTGCCGGCGATCTCTTCTTCCAGCTGTCCGGGACTCCAACCGGCGTAACCCAGTGCCATAAGAAACTCTTCAGGTCCCTCTCCCTGGCCAATCGCATCCAGAATATCCCGGGACGTGGTGAGGCATATATCTGAGGCGACAACCTGGCTGTGCTGCCACCGGCGCTCGCCCCGGTGCAACACGAAGCCCCGCTCCAGCTGCACGGGGCCGCCACTGAAAACAAGGCGATCAGACTCGACCTCAGCCAGATCCATTTGTTCAAGGAGCTCATCCAGCCGAAGTTCCAGCGGACGGTTTATCACAATCCCCAGCGCGCCGTCCTCGGTGTGATCGCAGATATACATCACGGCCCCGCCAAACTCCGAGCCGCGTAGCGAAGGCATCGCGATCAGAAGCTGGCCCCTGAGACTGTACAGGGCTGCGTGCGAGTTTTTCTGCGTGTTCATGGCAATCCCACAGAGTTAAAAAATTTGGTGCCGCGCCCGCTCGCCGGGTCAACGCAAACTATACCATCTTGCCCCTGCCTCCGGACGCGGCAGGTGCCACATGCCAGACAATAGGTGCCATATGGGCCAGAACACTAACGGGACGTCAGGCCCCGGGGTTGAAACGACCAGGTACGGATAATTTCGAGCACATCGGTGTTTTCACGCATGGCTTCCGGGAAAGGTGCAAATGGAGCGGCCACCCGGATCGTCGAAATGGCTGCATCATCAAGAATCTTGTGGCCGGAGGATTCCAGCACACTGATGTCCCGCACGGAGCCGTCGGCGTTGATAGCAACCAGCAGGCGTAAGCTGCCGTGGAGGTTGCGCCGTCGGGCCTCACTGGGGTAATTCATGTTACCGAGTCTCGTCACCCGGTCGACCCAGTTTTGAACGTACCAGGCGTCAGAAGAAGACAGGGTGGAAACAGCCGTCACCCGTTCGATCCGCGGCCGCTTGGCGTAAGTGCGCATTTTCTGGTCAAGCCGTGCTTCAAGACTGGCGATTTCGAGGCTGCGGTCCATCAGACTTTTGCGGGGCGTGTCGGGATCCGGCTCCGGCTCCGGCGTCTCTTCGTCACTGTCCCGCATGTCCTGGGAAGACACAACAGTCGTCACAACCGGCGCGTTTGGGGCATCCGCTGCTGCCGCAGCAGTCTCTACCGCAGCCGGCTCGACTTCGCGGACAGCAACATCCGTGACAGTGGCTTCGCGGGTCGCAGTCAGTTCAGAGACCTCAGCCTCGGTCCCACTCCCACGCTGGTTGCTTTGGGCGAGAAAATCGGCCTCTTCGGGCGCTTCATCGTTTCGCTGGGCCAGGGTGATTTCCAGCGTATCGGCGGCCGTTTCCGGATCCTCCGGCGCAAAAGTAATGCCCAGCACAATCATGGCGTGCAGGACGAGCGCCATAAAAACCGTGAAGCTGAGGCGATCAGCGTCGGTTACATTTACCGCCATATTTTACCTTGCATGGTCCTGACCCGCGCGCTCATGCGCCAGGCAAGTCGCTGTCTAACGCGACCAGGAGTGTAGCCGCCAATAATAGCCCAGCCGCAGCGTTTTTCATCGGATGCGTCGCCCTGCCGCTACTTTGATGCGGGCAGTCGCCGGGCGATAGCCTCCATCAGCTGGCCGCCGATGTCGACATCGAATGCTTTGTCGAGCTCACGGATGCAGGTGGGACTGGTCACGTTGATCTCGGTCAGATACTCACCAATAACATCAATACCCACAAAGATCAGATTGCGCTCACGCAATGCCGGGCCCAACTGCGCGCATATCCAGCGATCCCGTTCGGTGAGTTCGCGACCCTCGCCACGACCGCCGGCTGCGAGATTACCCCGGTTCTCTCCAGCCGCAGGCACCCGCGCAAGAGCGAAAGGCAAGGGTTCGCCATCGATCAGCAGGATCCGCTTGTCGCCTTCACTAATCTGGGGCAGGTACTTCTGCGCCATAATCTGATGCTGGCCGTCCTGGGTCAGGGTCTCGATGATTACGCCAAGATTGGCGTCCCCGGGCCGGACGCGGAACACCGATTTACCGCCCATACCGTCGATGGGCTTCATGACAACATCGCTGTGTTCAGCGTGAAATGCCCTCAACCTCGCAGGGTCACGGGTCACAATCAACGGCGGGGTGCACTGGGGAAACCAGGTCGCGTAAAGCTTCTCGTTACAGTCCCGTAGAGCCTGGGGCGGGTTCACAACAAGCGTACCGTCGCGCTGGGCAGCCTCAAGTATGTGTGTGGCAATGAGAAACTCTCGGTCAACCGGGGGATCTTTCCGCATCAGAATAACGTCGAGATCGGCCAGCGGTAAATCTGCCCCTTCGCTCCGCTCGAACCAACACTCCGGATCAGCCATGACCCGCAAGGGCTTCATGTTGGCCCGCGCCTGGTCGCCGTGCAGATACAGGTCCGGCAACTCCATATACCATAGCTCCCAGCCGCGCTGCTGCGCCGCCAGCAGCATCGCAAGCGAGCTGTCTTTCTTGTAAGTGATGTTCTCGATCGGGTCCATCACCACCCCGAGCTTTACTGTCATCGCAAATGGTCCTGTTGTCCGTTTCCGGAATGAGTGGTCGTGGAGTTGATTGTAAACCTGCAGCACTGCAAATAACTGCTATGCTGTGAGAATGCGGCCTGTAGTGCAACTGTCTGCAACGTACGCTTACAGAAGCACGACAGTGCCTGAGCCAAAACCGAATCGGCTGTGCCTGTGACTGATTCTCCGCCTGGGCGCCTATCAAAGCGAAAGTGTATGCCGGACGGCGCACTTTAATTGAGGCGAACCGGTTGCCGGCAGGCTGAAATTCGTTCGGTAAGGCAAATTAAATTGACGAGGCATGACCCACCCCACAAACGGGCGGAGCCGCCGCTTGGGGCTGGTAGCACGGCCTGAATTATTGTGTTAAAAAGACGCTCCATCCGCTTGCCATTGAGACGTTGGCCTGCTGACGGCCTGAAGGAACCCTGGTTCTGGTCGCATGAACGTCGGATGCCGTCCTCGCGAAAGTACTCTACCGGGAGCACGCGATCACGCAGGCACAAACAGGCTAAACAGCCGGGTGACGCTCGCGGGATACGCCAGCCTCAAAACAACAATGTTCTTCCGTTCAAGCGCAAGGCTGTTGGATAATGGATGACAACTTCGAAAACCTGAAAGTCATGGTTATAGACGATAGCAAGACCATTCGTCGCACCGCTGAAACTCTGCTAAAAAAAGTTGGCTGTGAAGTTTTTACGGCCACGGATGGGTTCGACGCTCTTGCCAAGATCGCGGACACACACCCCGATATCATTTTCGTCGACATCATGATGCCACGGCTTGATGGTTATCAGACCTGTGCGCTGATCAAGAATAATTCAGCCTTCAAAGGAACACCCGTCATCATGCTTTCAAGCAAGGATGGCCTGTTCGATAAAGCGAAAGGCCGAATTGTAGGTTCTGATCAGTATCTGACGAAGCCCTTCAGCAAAGACGAACTCTTGAACACAATCCGGGAGCACGTGCCCGCCCGGCAATAGTAAATTCAACGCAGCTACCCCTGACCCGCACCCGGTATGTGGGCTGCGTTTTGACCGATATCGAGGGACCTATGGCCCGTATCCTGATCGTTGATGACTCGCCGACTGAGGTCAAAAAGATCTCCAGTCTTCTGGAAAAACACAAGCATGAAGTGCTGAGTGCTGACAACGGCGCTGACGGCGTGGCAAAGGCACGAGCCGAGCACCCCGACCTGGTGTTGATGGATGTTGTCATGCCTGGCCTCAACGGCTTCCAGGCAACACGGCAATTGACCCGCTCGCCGGACACCCAGGATATTCCGGTCGTCATCGTTACTACCAAGGACCAGGAAACCGACCGTGTCTGGGGCACCCGGCAGGGCGCCAAAGGCTATCTGGTGAAGCCGGTAGACGAGACCCAACTCATCAATACCATCAAAGAACTCCTCGACTGACCCCGTTGGGCCAGGAAAGCACATAGTCGGGATTAAGCATGGCCGCCAAGTCGAGTCCTTTTGCCGTACTAGCGAACATTGACAAACGTAGCCGCGCGCTGTCCAAAGGGCTCCCAGCTCAGGAAGAAGCCGTCGAATTGTGGCATGGCATCGGCTTCATGCTCGACGGTAAGCGCTACGTCGCGCCCATGGGCGAAGTTGTAGAAATCCTGCATATCCCGCGCTACACCCAGGTCCCCGGGGTGAAGCCCTTCATGCTGGGCGCCGCCAATGTCAGGGGCCGCCTTCTGCCCGTCATCGAACTAGCGTCTTTTGTCGACCTGCCCCGGTCTTCGCGCGCCCAGCGCGACCGCCGCGTTCTGGTGGTGGAGCAGGATGACATCTTCTGCGGGCTGATAGTCGATGCCGTACTGGGCATGCAGTACTTCGCGGTGGATAGTTTCACCGGCTCCAATGACGACGCCGATGTCTCCCTGCAGCCGTTTCTCCGGGGCGCCTACGAGCGTAACGATGAGCAGTGGGCAGTGTTTTCGATGGTCGAACTGGTCGAGGACGAGCGCTTTCTTGACGCGGCAGTCTGGTGATGCGCTACGGCGCCATAAGCTTCATGAGTGCCAGGCGGGCCGAGGCCGGTGGCAAACAGTGGTCTGTAGCGAACATCATGGCGTCACGAAGTTCAGAATGTGATGCGGGCGCCATACAGGAACTGGCCGTTTTGCGGTCCGGTCGAGGGCACGCATGTGCATGGTTCAGATAATTTAGGACGAGGCGGGAGCCACCCACCCGTTCCAGCGCCTGCGGGCAAAAAATTAAAGCGGGGGGCGTTCGCCACAGGCAACGCCAGATAAAGATCTCAAGCCCGTAAAACAACACGCCATAACCGAGGCCGGGAGCCAGAAAATGAAAAATCGAGCTGGGAAATTCACCTCGCAGCAGGGCGCGAACAGGGCGGTTACTGCTCTGATCGCTGTCCTGATCGGGTTGACGATCGCGTTGATCGCTGTCCTGTTCGTGGTCAATCGCAATAGCGCCCACGAAGCAGAATACATCGAGTACGCCAGTGATCTGCGGGTGTTATCGCAGGAGATTGCGAAGAACGCATCGGAGGCCGCGGGCGGCACGGAGACAGCATTCGATCAGTTGGCGCGCTCCCGCAATCAGTTCGATGAACTCTGGGGCTACATTCAGAACGGCAACGAAGCGACTGGCCTGCCGCCGCTGGATGCGGCGGACCAGACCAATGTGGACGCCCTCTGGACCATAATCCGCGCGCATGCCGACGCCATCCTGTCGACCGAAGAAGCCGTTCTCTCTCTTAACGAAGTGGGCGAGACGCTCAACGAGACTATTCCTCAGCTCCAGGTTGAGTACGACGACATCGTCCAGATCCTGCTGATGAACGATGCGCCGGCAGAACAGGTCGCGCTGGCGCAGCGTCAGTCCCTGCTGGCGGAACGCATCGTCACCAGTGTCAACGACGTCCGCTCGGGCGACGAAGATGCCGTGGTGGCTGCCGACCGCTTCGGCCGGGATGCTGAACTCTTCGGCCGCGTTCTGCAGGGCCAGCTTGAAGGCAATGCAGCCATGGGCATCAGCGCCGTGGACGACGAAGATGCCCAGTTCGGGCTTGAGGCAGTTGCAGAGCTGTTCGCCTACGTTAGCGAAAACGTCGATGCCATCCTGGCGGCCTCACCGGACCTGTTCAGAGTGCGGGAAGCGGCCAACGTAATTTTCAACCAGTCACCCGAATTGTTGGAAGAGACCACGGAACTGACCCGTCTGATCCAGTCCGACCAGAATCTGATCAGCCCCACTCTTGCGATCATCATCCTGATAGCGCTGGTCATTAACATCATTCTTATCGGCGTGGCGCTATATCAGGCAGCCCAGAAGCGTCTGACCAAAACCCAAGAGCAGAACGAGCAGAACCAGAACGCGATCCTCCGGCTTCTGGACGAATTGGCCGATCTGGCCGATGGTGACCTGACCACTGAAGCAACAGTTACCGAGGACTTCACTGGCGCGATCGCAGACTCAATCAACTATGCGATCGATCAGATGCGGGCGCTCGTGCAGGCTATTCGGGACACCGCTTTACGGGTCGCCGCGTCGGCACAGGAGACCCAGGGAACCGCTATCCATCTGGCCGATGCTTCTGAACATCAGGCCCAGGAGATCGCCGGCGCCTCGGCAGCAGTCAATGAAATGGCCGTGTCGATTGACCAGGTTTCCTCCAACGCCTCTGAATCGTCAGCGGTAGCGGAGCGCTCGGTAGCCATCGCCAAGAAGGGCGCTGAAGTGGTCCAGAATACCATTCGGGGCATGGACAACATCCGTGAGCAGATCCAGGAAACGTCAAAGCGGATCAAGCGTCTGGGCGAATCATCCCAGGAAATCGGCGACATCGTCTCCCTGATCAACGATATCGCCGACCAGACCAATATTCTTTCACTGAACGCCGCCATCCAGGCGTCCATGGCCGGTGACGCCGGTCGCGGCTTTGCCGTGGTCGCGGACGAGGTACAGCGCCTGGCGGAGCGCTCATCCGCAGCCACCAAACAGATTGAAGCGCTGGTCAAGACGATCCAGTCAGACACCAACGAAGCCGTAATTTCCATGGAGCACACCACCGCTGAGGTAGTTCGTGGTGCGCGCCTGGCACAGGACGCGGGCGTCGCTCTGGAAGAAATCGAGAACGTTTCGATGAATCTGGCGGAACTGATCCAGAACATCTCCAACGCGGCCCGCCAACAGGCGTCTTCCGCGGCGCATATCTCCAACACCATGAACGTTATTCAGGAGATTACCTCCCAGACCTCGTCGGGCACCAACGCGACCGCCAAGTCCATCGGCACACTGGCAGAGATGGCCTCCGAGCTCCGGCTTTCGGTGTCTGGCTTCACGCTGCCGGAAGGCGGCGATGAAGATGAGCATATGTTCGACGCGGACGAAGACGAAGACGAAAAGCTCCCGACACTCAGCTAAGTGGCAGACCCGTGCCCGGGTACAGAAATCGTTTCTCCTGAAAAGTCGGGCAATAGAACGGCATGACGAACGGCACCAAGAAGTCAACGCCTACTAGCTGGAACCTGCAACGGCTGCCCGAAATGGACGATGTACAGTTCCATCAGTGGCAGCAGTTGCTGGAATCACGCACCGGCATGACGCTGTCGCCTGACCGGCGCTCGTTTCTGCAGGCCAACCTCGGCATTCGCATGCGTGAGGTTGGCTGTACCGACTACCAGGCTTACTACGAGAGGGTGGTTTCAGGCCCCGGGGCCGTGATCGAGTGGACCGTGCTGGTGGATCGGCTGACAGTCCAGGAGACCCGTTTCTTCCGCGATCCCGATGCCTTTCGAACGGTCGCCGATTATGTGGTGACGCGGGCGCCAGAGCGCTTGCGCCGCGAGCCGCTGGAAGCCTGGAGCGTGGGTTGCTCCACGGGAGAAGAGGCTTACACGCTGGCGATGGTCATGCGCTCGAGCCTGGATCGCCTCAAGCTGGATATTTACTTTGGGGTCACCGGCTCAGACATCAGCCAGCCAGCGCTGGCAAAGGCAAAGCGCGGTCTTTACAGCGAGCGCAAGCTGGTAACGACCGAACCAGCCCTGCGGGAGTCTTTTTTTATACGTCACCCGGACAATCAGTTTGAGATTGACCCTGCCTTGCGCGAACGGGTCTGTTTCGCGAGGTTAAACGTCCTGGAGCTACAAAATGCGCCAATGCACGGAATGGACATTATATTTTGTCAGAACCTGCTTATTTACTTCCGACGCTGGCGCCGTAGGGAAATAGTGAATCACCTGGCCGACCGATTGGCGCCAGGAGGACTGCTGGTACTCGGCCAGGGGGAATTGACCGACTGGCAACACCCACAGTTACAGCGGCTACCCTCAGAACGTGTTCTGGCGTGGCTAAAACAGAATCCAGGCCGCTAAGGCGCTACCCCTGCGGGAGCTTTTAGTGGTCCGAGTCACCCCGGCCTGAAGCCGGGGGATCAACCGGAGTGGTTATGGGCAATCACCACGACAGTATTGCACTCGAATGGGTGCGCGGTGAAATCCAGGAGACCCTGAAACAGGGTCAGCACGCCCTTGAGGCTTTCGTCGACAACCGCGACGACACAGCCCGGCTGCGGTTCTGCCTGAACTACCTGCATCAGGTCAGCGGGACCCTGCAGATGGTCGAACTGTTGGGTGCGGCCCTGCTCACGGAAGAGATGGAGAAAGTCGCTAAGGCTATGCTTAATGATACGGTGGTGGATCAGGACGATGCCATCGCTGTACTGATGCAGGCCATGCTGCAACTGCCCCAGTATCTCGAACAGCTGCATTCAGCGCAGGACGACTTTCCGCTGGTGCTTTTGCCGCTTCTCAACGACCTGCGCGCCACCCGCTCTGAGTCGTTGCTGTCGGAAACATCACTATTCAATCCCGATCTCAGCCCCGCCCGGACCCGCGCAAAATCAGGGGCCGGTCAGCGGCTGCAAGACCCGAAAGTACTTGGACACGTTGAGAAGCTGCGGCAAATGTTCCACTTCGCGGCGTCCGGAATCACCCGCGAAGAAGACTTCGATGCCCACTTCGAATATCTCGACAAGGTTGTCATTCGCCTGATCAAGCTATGCCAGCAGACCCCCATGGGCGAAATCTGGCTGGCAGCCGGCGCTTTGATTGATACCCTCAAAGCCAGGCGCAACCCGGTAAACGCGGCCGTTAAAGCCGTGATCAACGAGCTGGACCTCCAGCTCAAGCGGTTGATCGATGAACATGTCGATGTTCTGCAACAGCCGGCTCCCGAGACACTACTCAAGAATATTCTCTACTACGTTGCACGGGCATCCGACCTGGACACACCAAGGGTCCGGGCTGTGGTCGAACGTTACCACCTGGCTGGTGCCCTGCCCGACGACCAGGCTGTCGACGCCGTCCGTCAACGCGTCAGCGGGCCGGGGCGCGACGCCATCCACTCGGTCGTCAGTGCGCTCAATGAAGAGCTGGCGCGCCTGAAGGACCAGCTTGACCTTTTCGTGCGCTCGGAGTACCGCCGCAATGAAGAGCTTTCGGAACTTCTGCCAGGGCTTGAACAGATAGCCAACACGCTTTCTGTGCTGGGTCTTGCTATTCCCCGCAGGGTTATTCTTGAACAGGTCGAACTCATCAGCACGCTGGCGGACACCAGCGCGCCAGCCGACGACGGCGTGCTGATGGATATAGCCGGCTCCCTGCTCTACGTCGAGGCGACCCTGACGGGGCTTGATGAACAGTCGAGCGCCCGCGGCATGGCAAGCAGAGAATCAGGTTCAGAACCGACTGACCTGGACCGCCAGCTTTCCCAAGCCAACACCGTACTGCTGCGTGAAGCGCGCAACTCTCTTGAACAGGTGAAGTCTGCGATAGTCAGTTTTATTGCCTCGCAATGGGACGCCAAAGAGATTGCCGATGTCCCTGACTGGCTGCACAGCATTTATGGTGGGCTAAAACTGATACCGCTCGACCGGGCGGCAGACATGCTGGCTTCCTGTGAAGCATTCGTGCGCCAGGCACTGCTCGACGGCGACTACGTCCCAGACTGGCAACAGCTTGACACGCTGGCGGACGCAGTCACCAGCATTGAATATTATCTTGAGCGCCTGGCGGACGGCATTACCGACAACGACTCGGTGCTCGCCCTGGCCAACGAAAGCCTGACCCTGCTCGGTTTCCCGACCGGTGCCGATCCGACCTGGCAGCGTCCCAGGCAAGACGAAGCTGCTGCTGCGCCGGATATTACGAAAGAGGTTGCGAAAGAGAGCGACGCAGAGCTGGTGGACGATGAGATCCTCGCGATTTTCATTGAAGAAGCGCAGGAAGTCCTCTCGACCATTCGTGAATTCTGCCCGCGCCTGCGGCGCTATCCCGATGACAGGGATGCGCTCGGCGAAGTTCGGCGCGCGTTCCACACTCTGAAAGGGAGCGGTCGGCTGGTCGGTGCCACCAGCCTGGGCGATCTGGGCTGGGCGGTCGAGCATCTCCTCAACCGCATCCTCGAACGTTCTGTGAAAGCCGATGCGTCGGTGCACCAGCTGTTGGATGACGTGCAGGAACGCCTTCCAGGGCTGGTCGAAGCGTTCGCCAAGGGTCAGGCAGACTATGAGGTCGCAGACCTCATTGAACGAGCTGAAACTCTGGCTTCCGGCCAGCAGGAAGCGGTTGACCCTGAGGTGGCGGAGATACCCGTCCTGACGGGGCAGGAAGTACCAACAGAAACTGGTGAAGACGCTGGTCCGGGTGTCGTGGACGACAGCCTCGTTGACGAAGAAATTCTCGAAATTTTCGCAGAAGAAGCTCAGGAAGTTCTCGAAGCGATCAGCGAGTATCTGCCGAAACTCCAGCAGTCATGGGATGACCAGAATGCGTTGGCCGAAATACGCCGGGGCTTCCATACCCTGAAAGGCAGCGGGCGACTGGTCGGCGCGACAACGATCGGTGAGCTGGCCTGGTCAGTCGAGAATCTGCTCAACCGGATAATCGACCAGTCCATTACGATGAATGACGACATCGACCAACTGCTGCCCGAAGTCGTCGCTATCATTCCATCGCTGTTGGTCGACTTCCAGCAGCAACGGCCCGCCACTGAAGACGTGAGTCTTTACCAGAGCCGTGCGGATGCCCTGGCCCGTGGCGAAACGCCTGAGGCAGCCCCGCTGCCTGAGCCCCCTGCGGCCGACGAAGGTTTGGCTGAGCGTTCAGCAGAGAAGAGTGCTGCAGAGACATCCCCTGGTATTGATGGCCAGCACGAACCAGACGCAACCCTTGATGAAGACGTTGACCCGGTACTGCTGGATATCTTCCGCAGTGAAACCGAAACGCATCTTGAAACCCTGCGTGAGTTCCTGGCCGAAGCACAGGCATCTGCTAGCAACGCCGTGCCCTATCCGGATGCGCTCTCCCGTGCTCTACACACGCTTAAAGGCAGCGCCAATACGGCAAGCATCGGGCCTATAGCCAAGGTTATCGGCCCGTTCGAAAAATACGTCAAAACGGCTCGTGCCGAGAACATGCTCTCAGACCCTCGCATTCCCGAGCTGGTCCAGCGTCTGCACGACTTTATTGCCGAGGGGCTGGCCCAGCTCAAGGTTTCGCCGCAACTCGAACTGGCCGGGACCGATGCATTTCTTGAGGAGCTCAACCAGGTAGCCAGGGAAACCCTGCCGCAACCTGCCGGTGACCACGACCAGGCCGCCCGGCCCCATCCACAGTTGGTGCAGCTGTTTCTCAGCGATGGCGTGGAGCGTCTCCTGGATGCGGATGCCATGCTGGAAGAGTGGGCGCGCAAAGGCCAGCCCGGCCCGCGGCTCGGCGATTTGCAGGATGAGCTGGAAAAGCTCCGGGACGGCGCCGTCGAAGCGGGTCTTGAAGATCTGGCAGAGCTTGCCGATGTACTCGCCCTGATCTATCCCCAAGCGCGGCGGCGCGCGACCACGCCCAGCACCAGTTTCTTCCTCAGTATGCGTGCAGGCCATGACCAGCTGATCGATATGATGGATCAGGCGGCGGCAGGCCTGGGTACGAAGACTGATAACAAGCTGTTGGCACAGCTGCGGGAAATCCAGATCAGCCTTGAGCCCAAGGCCAATGACGGGGTGTCGCAGGAGTTCAATGAAGACCTCGATCAGATCGACCGTGGGCTGGACGAAGAACTGCACCTTGAAGACGTTGACTGGGCAGGGTACGAAACCCGTCCGCCCGAGCTCGAGTCGGATCTGCCCGAAGACACCGAAGGGCTCGATACCGAGCTGGTCGAAATCTTTCTGGACGAGGCTCGCGAGCTTATCGCACATACCGATGAGCTACTGGCAAAGTGGGTGGAAACGCCCCGCGAAACCCCTCTGCTCCAGCAGCTACAGCGGGATCTTCATACGCTGAAAGGCGGCGCAAGACTCGCGGATCTGGCCTCTATTGGCGACCTTGCCCATCACATGGAAAGCCTGCTGGAAGGCCTGAGTGAAGGGCGCCTGGCCCATGCGACCGAACTTGAGGACCTGCTCCTGCGCTGCCATGACCGCCTCGCGGCCATGCTCGACAGCGTTACCCATGGAGACAAGGCGCGCCCGGCGCCGGACCTTATCGGCGAGATCAAGCAGTTAACAGGTGCAGATGCGCACGAAAGTAAGGCCTTAGGCAGCCCCGGCGCCGAATCCGTTGCGGCGGCCACTGACAGCGCTGCACCCCCCATTAGCCCACCCGTAAGCCGCAGCGAAAGCAACGATGATGAGACGTCATCCGAGCTTGACGCTGAGCTCGCCGAGATCTTCCTTGAGGAAGCCGGCGACATAATTGCTGCCAGCAGTGATCTGTTGCAGCAATGGAAAGAGCAACCCGACAATACAGATGTTGTCAGGACGCTTCAGCGTGAACTCCATACCCTCAAGGGCGGCGCCCGCATGGCTCAGATCGGGCCCATTGCCGATGTTGCCCACGAAATGGAGTCACTGTTCGAAGTCATCTCAGACTCCGGCCTGGCGGTGACACCTGAGCAGATCGAGACACTGCTGCGCGGGCATGACCAGCTAGCCGCTTCTGTTGAAGCCGTAGCTGAACAGGGCACGTGCCCTCCTGCAGATGAAGTGCTTGCCGAGCTGCAGTCAGTGCTTGCCGATATCAAGGGCGGAAGCGCTGCTGCGCCCACAGCCGCGGAAGCGCCCAGTGAAGTCGACGACGAACTCACCGCCATTTTCCTCGAAGAAGCCCATGAGCTTATTCACAGCACAGCCGGGAGCTTGCAACAATGGGTCGAAGACCCGGCGAACGACGCACTCGCCAGGGACCTGCAGCGTGATGTTCATACGCTCAAAGGCGGCGCCCGCATGGCGCAGATCGTCCCTATCGGCGATCTGTCCCATGTGCTGGAAGATCTGTTCGAAGCAGTAGAAGACGAGCGTATAGCCTGCTCCCCGGTAATGGCCGACCTGCTATTCAAATGCCACGACGCTCTCGCCCACATGGTCGACCAGCTATCAGCGGGGCACGCACCGGACACGCCTTCTCACCTGATTGCGCAGGTCGAAGCGCTGCTCCGGGCGCCCGCCGGTGAGGCGGCAGAGCTGGCCTCTGCTTCCCCTGCGGACTCGGCCGAAGATCTCACCGTTATTTTCCTCGACGAAGCGCGCGACATTGAATCCAGTATCGCGGATGCACTTCGCAGCTGGCGCGACGAACAGGATGGTCTGCTCCGGTCCGTAAGCACACTTCAGTCTGAACTCCACACTCTCAAAGGTGGCGCCCGCCTCGCAGAGATCGATGCTATTGCGGAGTTGGCCAGCGCGTGGGACACGCGGCTTCAGGGGCTGCTGGAAGGCCGCTTCGACAGCGCGCCTACCCTGGCCCTAAGCGAACGCTGCCTGACAACTCTGGGACAACTGCTGAGCACGCTGGAGTCTGGTAGCAGACCTGCGTCACCCCATGAGCAATTGGCAGAGTTTTTGGCAGAGTTTGAGGCGTCGGGCGAGCCTCATTCTGATCCAGGTGATGAGCCAGACAGCGGCGCGATAGATGCCGATGTTCTGGAGATCTTTATTGATGAAACAGACGAGCTACTGGAAGCCCTAGAGAACCTGATGGCGGGCTGGCAGAAGGAACCGGGCAGGCCAGACTTCAACCTGGAGGCCCAGCGCATTCTGCACACCCTGAAGGGCGGCGCGCGCCTGGCGAACGTGACTTCATTGGCAGAGGAAGCCCATAGCTTCGAGTCCTACCTGGTCGAGTTGCAGTCCGTAGGGGAGCTGACCAAGGCTAACTGGGACAGCATCGGCGCCGCCCACGAACGACTGACCACGCTGGTTGAGCAGCTGCGTGACCCCGAAACTGGCGAACCGGCTTCCGCGGCTACGCCGCCGTCCTTGGAACCTGAACCTGAGCCGGAGCCAGCAGAACAGGCACCGACAGCTGAGGGGGTTGACGACGCGCCTAAGCCCAAAGCGAAAGCCATCACTCCCCAGCAAACACCCGAGCAAAAGGAAGAGCGACGCAAGCTGGCACGGGCCCGTCGCAAAGCCGATGCCGCGCGCGCTGCCCAGGAAACCATCCGGGTAAATGCCCAGCTGGTGGACGAGCTGGTTAATCTTGCAGGCGAGACCAGCATCACTCGCAGCCGGATGGAACAGCAGATCAGCGATTTCAGCCACACACTGGACGAGATGGTGTCGACCGTCGATCGCCTGCGTGAGCAGCTCCGTCGCATGGATATTGAAACGGAAACGCAAATTCTCTTCAGTGCGGAAAAAGAGTTCGGTTCCCACTACGAAGGCGAGTTCGACCCGCTGGAAATGGACCGTTACTCCTCTATCCAGCAGCTGTCCCGGGCGCTTGGTGAGTCTGCATCTGACCTCGCGGACCTGCGCGAAACCCTTTCTGAAAAAGTACGGGACGCCGAAACTCTGCTCTTACAACAGTCCCGTGTAAATACTGAGCTCCAGGAAGGGCTGATGAAGACGCGGATGATTCCATTCGCATCCATGGTGCCCCGTTTGCGCCGTATTGTCCGCCAGATCAGCGGTGAGCTCGATAAAAAAGTCGAGTTTGATGTCGCCAATGCGGAAGGCGAGCTGGATCGCACTGTCCTCGAGCGTATGATCGCGCCCCTCGAGCACATGCTTCGGAATGCGGTGGACCACGGCATCGAGTCGGTGGCTGACCGGATAAAGGCGGGCAAGCCCGAAGCCGGTCAGATCAGCCTCACATTGACTCGGGAAGGCGGCGAAGTCGTGTTGCGTATGGCCGACGACGGCGCCGGTATCCGCACGGATAAAGTTCGCGAGAAAGCGATACGCAGCGGCCTGTTGAACGAGAAAGAGGCCTTTGCGGACCGAGATATTCTCCAGTTTATCCTCCAGCCGGGCTTTTCCACGGCCCAGGCCGTTACCCAGATTTCCGGGCGCGGCGTCGGCATGGACGTCGTCGCCAGCGAGATCAAACAGCTCGGCGGCAGTCTCGACATAGACTCGACAGTCGGTCAGGGCACCACTTTCACGGTTCGGCTACCCTTTACGGTATCGGTCAACCGTGCCCTGATGGTCAGCACCGGCGAGGACTTCTACGCTATCCCCCTGAACACCATTGAAGGCATTGTCCGGGTCAGCACGTACGAGCTTGAGGAATACTATAAGCCCGATGCGCCACTGTATGAGTATGCTGGCCAGCATTACCGCCTGCAGTATCTGGGCTCGTTGCTACACAGTGACCACCAGCCCAAGCTGCAGGGCCAGGCCTTACCACTACCGGTCATTCTGGTACGTGGTGCAGAGCAGCCGATCGCCCTGCAGGTCGACAGCCTTATGGGCAGCCGAGAGATAGTCGTCAAATCGCTCGGGCCGCAGTTTGGCTCAGTGCGCGGCGTGTCCGGAGCGACCATACTGGGCGACGGCAACGTCGTAGTCATCCTTGACCTGCCCGCGATGATCCGTTCCGACGTTCTCTCTGCGCGTGAGCGTCAGCTGGCCAGTATGGCCGGTGGCAGCCGACGTGAAGCAAATGAGCGCGGAACCAAGGTTATGGTGGTCGATGACTCCGTCACCGTGCGCAAGGTGACCTCACGGCTACTGGAACGCAACGGTATGGAGGTGCTACTGGCCAAAGACGGGCTCGATGCTGTGGCGCAGTTGCAGGACCACCTGCCGGACATCATTCTGCTCGATATAGAGATGCCGCGGATGGACGGCTTCGAAGTTGCCAGTTTCATCCGGCACGACGAACGCCTGAAAGACATCCCGATCATCATGATCACTTCGCGGACCGGGAAAAAGCATCGGGAGCGGGCGCTTGCCATAGGTGTGAATGACTACCTGGGCAAGCCATTCCAGGAAAAGCAGCTGCTCGAAACCATCAACCGCCTGAACGAATTTGCCGGCTGATCCTGTGCCTTCGGTCGCTATCGTTTCAGACAACCCGCTCCAGCGGCTCCGGCTGCAGCAGGCCGTAGCAAAACTCGGTCTGGCGGTCGGGTTCGTCGGTGATCCGAGCCGGTACTGGCACAACCGGGACGCGGTCGTGGCCGACCTTTGGGTCGTCGAACTAGATGATGAGAACGCCCAACCTCAGCTGCTGGATGAGCTGCTCGACGATGACACGCGTCGCCTTCTCTTCGGTCTGGGAATGGCACCTCCGACAGGGCATGAGGACTACCCCCGTTGGGAGCGGAGGCTTTTCGGCAAGTTGCAGGAGCAACTCGGGCGGCTGGAGCTGCTGGACAATGTATCCGAGCTGGAGGCGCTGGACCGTCCCGAAGGCCCGGACCCGCTTGCTCTGCCAGGGTGGGTTACGCCGGCAAGCCGGGGAGTTCCGGCTGATCAGGTGTGGATCCTCGGCGCCTCGCTCGGCGGGCCCGCCGCGGTCAAGGCCTTTCTCGACAAACTGCCCGGGGGCCTGCCACTGGCGTTCGTCTATGCCCAGCATATCGACCAGAACTTCATCCCCGTCCTGGCGCGAGTCCTAGGCCGGCACGCGCAATACCCTCTGGTGGAGGCTGTGGCCGGAGAACCTCTACGCTGCGGCGAGGTTCTGATGGTGCCGGTCGAGCGGGAGCTGTATCTCGACAGGGAGGGGCTGATCCGGTTCCGGGACGACGCCTGGCCAGGCCCCTACGGCCCATCGATAGACCAGGTTATGTTGAATCTGGCCGAATGTTTTCAGGCAGACTGTCATGCCATTCTCTTCAGCGGCATGGGCAATGACGGTGCTGTCGCAGCACCCTTACTGAAAGCCTACGGCAGTCGAATATGGATTCAGGAAGCCTCAAGCTGCGCCAGTAGCGCCATGCCGGACTCTGTAGCGAGCACGGGATGCACAGAGTTTGTCGGCACTCCGGACGAGCTCGCTCAACAGCTGGTTCGTTGCATTGAAGACTCCGAGCTGCTGGAACGGAAACACCTCCGGGACCAGCTCACTCCGGACCAGCCATAGTATTGACGGAATGACTTACTCCGCTAAGGATCCTGTGATGAGTGAAAAACCAGAAGTACTGGCCTGCGTGCTGATTCCTGTGGTTGAGGGCATGCTGCTGCTGCCCAACGTATCCATCGCCGAGATTGTTGACTTCGCCGAACCCGAACCTTCGGAAGATGCGCCATCCTGGCTATTCGGTCATATTGTCTGGCGGGGTATCAGGTTGCCCGTGATCTCGTACGATAGAGCCAATGGTGGTCAAGAGCCTCCGGAAAACCCCCGAAAACGAATTGTTGTGCTTAATACCATCGGCAAAGACCATGACAAACAGCCGTTTCTGGCACTGGTGATCCAGGACATTCCACGCCAGGCAAAGCTGAACGAGGCCGACCTTGCGCCCCGTGATGAGCAGACCGGACCGGCGGATCTCATGATGGTCGAACTCGAAGGCGAAACCGTCAGGATTCCCAATCTGGAGTACCTGGAACAACTGGCCGCTGAGTACGCTGCAGCCTGAGTCCGGCATTGCGTAGATTACATTCCCAGGCACAATGTTATAATATAGCAAATTGCCTGGACTGCTCCGCTTATGCCCGCTGCCGCTGTGCCTTACATCGCCCACGATCATTCCGCCTGCATCGCCGAAGCCCTCGACCGTGCACAGACACTCTGCCGTGACCGGGGAGAGCGGCTGACAACACTCCGGCAGAAAGTTCTGACACTGGTTCTGCAGTCACATCGACCGCTGGGTGCCTATGACCTGCTCGACGGGCTGAATCAGGAAGGCCGGAAAGCGGCTCCGCCGACGATCTACCGGACGCTTGAGTTTCTGCAGCAGGCCGGTCTGGTCCATCGAATCGCCTCGCTCAATGCTTTTGTCGCCTGCCATCATCCGGGCAAGCCTCACTCGGGCTGTTTCCTGATTTGTCAGTCCTGCCGCAATGTGCTGGAACTCGAAAGCACGCAGATCAACGACGCGGTGCGCAGCGCCAGCGCCGATGAGGGCTTTTCCATAACCGACACGACAATTGAAGTAGCCGGCCTCTGTCCGACCTGCAAGAAGGCAGGTTTCTGATGGCTGAAACTTTGCTACGCCTTGAGCAGGCCACCGTTCGGTTCGCACAGACGGCCGTGGTCGACCGGGTTGACCTTGTCATAGAACCGGGAGACATCATTACGCTCATCGGCCCCAACGGTGCCGGAAAGACCACCCTGATCAAGGCCATACTCGGCATCCAGCCGTTGAGCGAAGGGCAGCTCTGGCGACGTCCCGGGCTCAGGACAGGCTACATGCCCCAGCGTCTGGAGCTGCAGTCGACACTCCCCCTGACTGTCGGGCGGTTCCTGGCGTTCACAGGCGCAGACCGGTCGCAGACACTTGCCGCTCTGGGGCGGACACGCGTCGAGCACCTGGTCGATGCGTCCATTCACACGCTCTCAGGCGGCGAGATGCAGCGGCTGCTGCTGGCGCGAGCGCTGCTACGCAAGCCACATCTTCTGGTGCTGGATGAGCCTGCTCAGGCCGTGGATATCAACGGCCAGGCGGCTATGTACGACCTGATTCGCAGTCTCCGGGACGAGCTCAGCTGCGCCATACTGATGATCTCCCATGACTTGCATCTGGTCATGTCTTCGACCGACCGGGTTATCTGCCTGAACCAGCACGTCTGCTGTAGCGGCGCGCCGGAGCAGGTCTCCAGCGACCCCGCCTTTACCGAGCTGTTCGGAAAACGCGTGGCCGAATCCCTCGCGGTCTATCATCATCACCACAACCACCAGCATGATCTGCATGGCGAAGTGCTCGGTGGCAACCCTGGGTGCGACCACGATCATGCTTGAGGCCATACTGGACGATTTTTTCTGGCGCGCCTTACTGGGCGGGTTGGGGGTAGCACTGGTGGCCGGGCCGCTGGGCTGTTTCGTGGTGTGGCGGCGCATGTCCTACTTTGGCGACACACTGGCCCACTCGGCTTTATTGGGCGTGGCTCTGGGCACACTTTTTCAGGTCGACCTCAATCTCGGCATCGCGTTGGTCTGTGTGGCGATATCGCTCATCCTCACATTACTTGCGCGCCAGCGTAGCCTCGCGACCGACACCCTGCTGGGCATTCTGTCTCACAGTACTCTGGCCATAGGCCTGGTCGCTATCAGCTTCCTTGGCCGGGTCCAGGTAGACCTGAACGGCTACCTCTTTGGTGACCTTCTGGCCATCAGCCGCACCGATCTGGCCTGGATCGCAGGCGGCGCCATTACCGTCGGGCTGATCCTTTGGCGATTCTGGAGCGCGCTGCTCATGGCCACTATTCATGAGGAACTGGCGAAAGTTGAAGGGCTGCCGGTTGAGCGCCTGCGGCTCCTGCTGATGGTTATGTTCTCGCTGGTGATCGCGGTATCGATGAAGATCGTCGGCGTTCTGTTGATCACGGCTCTTCTGATCATTCCCGCTGCGACTGCCCGGCCGTTCTCCCGGTCCCCCGAGCGCATGGCCGCACTTGCCGCCCTGTTGGGTGCCGTCAGTGTCATTTCCGGGCTCGGCCTGTCCTGGACCACAGATACCCCTGCCGGACCGTCAGTCGTGGTAGCGGCCTTCATGCTGTTCCTGGCAGGTATATTGTCCACACGAGGCCGGGGGGCCTGACAGCTCATGCTTCGCTCTTCTTCGGCCTGACCACGTCGGTGCTGTGCGGGATGCCGGTTGCGATTAGGTCATTCGCTTGCAAATGGCACCGGAAGTGTGAATCCTAGAAGAAGTTATTCTTCCCGACTGTCCCTTGCCGAATAAGCTAACTCAGGCATTGCACCCATGGGGCAGTCTCATTCCAGGAGCAGGAGGCCCCGCGCCATGTCATCGACCCACAAGTACAACCCCGACAAAGGTTACGTTGCAATGCTCGGTTGGAGCTTGAGCGCAATCGAAGCATTGGACAAGTTCGATCGCCGCTACGTTATTGTCGCCCCGGACTGGGCGGAGACCTACTGCAAAGAACATGATATCCCTTACATTCCCTGGAATTTCGAGCGTCTCAACGATCGGTCGGTCGAAATTGCCCAGCGGCTGAAAGAAGAAGGGGTCGATGTCGCGATTCCACTGTTCGAAGAAACCGTTGAGTGGGCTGGCGCTATCAACTCCGTGCTGCTTGATAACCCGCGGCTTCTGGGTCAGTCGATTCTGTTTCGCGACAAAGCCCTGATGAAACGCCGGGCCCAACTCGGCGGTATCCGGGTGGGTATTTTCGAAGAAGCTCACGATAAAGGCGACGTCATTCGCTTTCTCAAGCGGGTCAACCAGACGCTGCTCAAGCTTGACGGCGACCCTAACGACCCCATTCACCTGAAGGCTTTCGACAAAGCTGGCTGCCTTGGCCATAGGGTAATCCGTACGCCGGATGAAGTGGACATGATTCCTGACGAGGAATTCCCGGTGCTTATGGAAAGCCACCTTGACGGGTGGGAGTTTGCGGTGGAAGCCTGGATCCACAACGGCAAGATCCGCTTCCTCAACATTTCCGAGTACGTCACGCTGGGCTACTCCGTCTTTGTTCCTGCAACACCTGAGCTCGAGAAGTATCGCGAGGCTATTACCAAGCAGATCGAGAAGCTGATCAAAGCGTTCGATATCGACTTTGGCTTCGTCCATCCCGAGTACTTCGTTACCAGCGATGGTGAGATGTACTTTGGCGAGGTCGCCTATCGTCCGCCCGGCTTCAAGGTCTTTGAGCTGCTTGAGCGGGCCTACGGCTTCAATGCCTACCAGGGTATGGTTCTGGCGTTCGACCCCAAGACGACCGAAGAGGAAATCACCGCTTTCTTCCCGGAAGAAGTTGTGGGCGCCAAAGGTTACGCGGGCTGTTTTGGCGTGTACCCGCGTCGCCGTGTGGTCAGCAAACTCGAAATCCCCCAGGAAACCGAACAGCACGCGTATTTCGAGTCGCACGAGCTGCATGAGCCGCTTGAGCAGACCGTTACCAAACGGACGGCCTTCGGCACCCACTGGGGGCTGGTTTACTTCTTCGGCGATGACCCGCATACCATGCGAGACCTGCTAAAGCATCAGGAAGATCTCGACTTTTACGTGTAGGCTCTGAGAAAACAGCCGGGGCTGCACCGGCCCCTGGTCAAGAGCGTCTAGATAACCCGGTAGCTGCAGCGACAGTGGCCGGGTTGGTTTTTTCCGGGGGCTCATGGCCTCCGGTCCACTTCAGGAGCGTTTCCTCCCGACCAGGAGGAGCAGAACTATTGCCTATGATCGAACAGGGTTCGGCCTCTACCGAAAGTCCGGAGACCAGCAGCATCCTCGCCCGATTCAACGATGCGCTAACGCATCTGGGCCAGGCGCGTTCCTTTGCCAAAGGCAATCATATCGGCCGCGTGCTTGACCTGGGGCGTAAGCTGCTGACCGCCTCCGGTGGCCCCGCGCTACTCTACAGCCTTGCCAGAGAATTTGATGGCGCCGGTATTTTTGAGGGCAGCGACTGGGAAAAGCCGGAAAATCTCAAAGCCAAGTTTGTACCCCACACATTCAACGAGGGCGATGCCCGTCTGGTTACGCTGGAATGTCTCAGCGAGCTGCGTATGCTCGCCGTCGCCAACGGCCAATACTTCCATCCGGGTTTGTCTTCCGAACAGGCCAAGCACTTTCTGACACAGGTCCTCGCCTTCAATCTCCAGGTGCTGTTTGGCGCCAGTGATGAAAGCACCCGCAACCGACCCGCAACCATCCAGAAGATGCTCGAGCAGCATCTCGCCTTCATTGCCGAACACATCGGCCTGGAAAATATCCTTGACCAGGTGGTGGACGAGGTCTGGCGTATTCTTCGCCAGCGGCCCATCCAGGTCGACAACGTCCGCGAGATGATAACCCGCATCGCGGCCTGCCTCTTCGACCCGGATATACAGGTGCAGGGTACTGCTCGCGGTGCGGAGCGGCTTATCAGCGCCTTATTCGGGCCAACCCATGGCTGTCGCGAAGATCCCGGCGTTGAAGTCTACCTGCAGCGCCTGGACAGCATGGATATCTATGCTCTGGAGCAGGAAGCCCAGGGCTTTGCCCGGGCAATGCACGATACCGGGCTGGTGTCGGCCTATCACGCCGCCTACCTGCGACGCATGGCAGACGAAGACACCGAATACATCGCCAAGGCATTGGGCCTGAGCACGACTGGGCGCGACTGCCTTTTCTGTTATCGGGACCTGGTTCTGACCCTTATTCGCGAGAGCATCTACCTGGAAACCTGCCAGGCCATCTATGGTCTCGCCCAGTTTCTGGAACGGGGCCTGCTCTACCAGACCAGCATCCCGAACGGCCTGTGGCGGGCCATCCAGACACCATTGCACCCAGACGTTCAGGCCCAGATCAGTGCGTTGTTCGGTTCGAACATACCACCACGAGCCCACACGCTCTCAGCGCTGTTAAGCGTGCTGGGCCAACCTCTGGGGCTGGGTCAGGGGAATAACCCGGCCTGCCAGTCAACCCGTGCGCTCTCGCTGTGGTCCTATACCAACCCTGACTACCTGCTGCAGATCTTCCACTGGGCCCTGCGCGACAATTCACTGACCATGCATTTTGAAGGCGAGGCCATAAACTCGGCCGAACTGGGCGCTGGCGTAGTGCAGTCGTGGAATTTCGACCTCGACACGCTGTCCCTGGTACTGGTGCCGCATCTGGACCGTATCTATATGGAAATGGGCCGCCGGGCCGGAACCCGCGGAGAAGACCCGCACCGCTGGATCAATCCCGAGTTCCACGGTTGGTGGGTTCATCGGGGATTCGCAATCGCCGTGGACATCCATACGCAAAAGCTGGATGAGCTCGAACACTTCATCAGCACTTTCTATACGGTCTACAACCCGTTGCACAACGGCAACACCCCCGTGGTTCATCCACAGCCCGCCGGGATTGCGGTTACCGACTCCGATGCCCGCTTTGTCGGCTGGCACGCTATTTCAATATTGCGCGTCGCAGTGGACCAGGAAGACGTCATACGGGTGTATTTCTTCAACCCCAATAACGACAGTGGACAGGACTGGGGCAACGGCGTGATAGTCTCTACTGATGGCTACGGGGAGCAGCAGGGCGAGTCTTCCCTGCCGATCGACCAGTTCACGTCGCGCCTGTACCTGTTCCACTACGACGTGCGGGAGTTCGAGATTCTTGCGCCGAGCATGCCGGAGGAAGAACTCCAGCGGGTGAAAAGCCTGGTCACGGGCAGTTGGGGAAAAGGGCGCGAGTAGAGCCGGCACCGGCCGGGCCGTCTACTGCAGCCAAACAGAGCACGAGGGAATAGCGTCATGGCAGACGCGTTAAAGGCATCCTGGAGAGTCTGGCTGATTCCGCTCGCCGTCGGGCTCATTGGCATCTTCGCGACACTGCTGCTCCGCTACTACGCTGACTGGACCCTTAAGAACTTCAGCCACAGCCAGGCCACCCTCGCCCATCAGACGGCCTACCGAAGCCTGAGCGCAGCCCTGGAGCGTCAGGAGACCATCGCCCGGACACTCTCCCAGGCGCTGGCAGAGAGCGGTACCTCACGCCAGGCACTGGCGGCGGTAGCCCACTCGCTCCTGCGACAATACCCCGAGCTGGTATCGATCGACCGCTACCAGGCCGACCGCAACGCCAAAGGACCTGCCGCCTGGCGCCAGGTGCAGCGCGTGACGCGCGCCGGTGCTCTGGCGAACCCTGACCTGAGACCCTGGGCCGTCCCCCATTGGCGCGCTGTTATTGATGACGCCTGGTACCAGATGCAGCCCGGCGTCACACCCTTGGCGACCGGTGACGCCTTTGAGGGCGACAATCTCGCCAGCTCCCCGACTGTGAACCTGTTCTGGCCGGTTGCTGAGGACAGCTCCCCGGCTATATGGCAGACCGCCCCGGGCCTGGCCGGATTACCACCGCGCCAGCTGCTGGGCATCGTGATCAATCCGGCTGAACTGCTCACACCGTTAAGCACCTCTGTACCCGGCCGGCCAGGGCCCGCAGTCACGTATGCCCTCTATGATCTCAATAGCCAGTCCCGCGACCCCCTCGCTACAACGGAAAAACAGCGCATGGCTGATTCCCCGGTGCAGCCTGACGACCTGAGCTACGAGGATGACCTGTCGATAGCGAACCGCCGCTGGCGCCTGCGGACGATCTTCGACATCGCCCTGCCAGCCCAGGCGCGCACGTTTCTGCAGCTGCTTCTGCTCGGCGGTCTGGGGCTGACGTTGGCAGCAAGCCTACTTGTCTATCAGCTGGTCGCCACTAATCGTCACCTCAACGAGAGCCGGCTTAAGACACTGGGTTACCTCGACCGAAAGCGTCGCGCACTCCAGAATGCCGCTATTGAGAAAGAAGTTCTCGGCCGCGCGTTGCAGGAAGGCGACCAACGCACCCGCGACTTCATCTCGCTTGGCGAGAGCTTTTGTGCTGAGCTTGACGATCAGGGATGCATCGGCTTCGTGTCGCCCCAGATCGCAGCGGTGGCAGACCGCGACCCCGGATCGCTCGCCAACCGGCCTTTTGCCGATCTGCTGAGTTCGGAGGGAAAGGCCCTCTTCGAATCATTACTACGAGAAGCCGAAGGCCGGAGCGAGACGCGCACTCTTGAAACCCAGGTGTGCCATGCCGATGGATCAAGTGCACCGGTGATCCTGGCCTTCAAGCCGGTGATGGACCCGCTTGGACGCTGCCTGGGCTTTCGGGTCGTAGGGCGTAGAAACCCTTGAGCTTTAGCTCTTCGCCCGCATACTAAAGCTCGAGAATTTTCCAAGACCCGGCATCCGTCTTGCGGTGTCGGGCCCTCCAGAGAGGTCAGGTTTTGCCTATGGAATTCAAAGACTACTACAAGATCCTGGGCGTCGACGAAAAAGCCAGCAGCCAGGATCTCAAGGCCGCGTATCGGCGACTTGCACGCAAGTACCACCCGGACGTCAGTAAGGAAGCCGACGCCGATGAACGTTTCAAGGAGATCGGTGAAGCCTACGAGGTTCTCAAAGATCCCGATAAGCGTAGCGAATATGACCAGTTGAAGACGCAGGGACATCGTCGCCCCGATGGAGGGTTTGAGCCACCGCCCGGCTGGGCGTCACGGGCGCACTTCGGCCAGGGTGGCTTTACCGGCGCAGACGCGAGCCAGTTCAGTGATTTTTTTGATGCCATGTTCGGTGGCGGCCGACAGGCCAGGGGTGGAGGCTGGTACGCCATGCGTGGGGACGATATTCACCACAAATTGCCGCTGTTTCTTGAAGAAGCTTTCAAGGGCGGAGAAAAAACCATCAGCCTGCGGGCGCCCGCAGTCGATAAACAGGGCCGGGTTCAACAACGCGAACGCAGCCTGAAGGTTAAAATCCCCGCAGGGGTAGCAGACGGCCAACATATTCGCTTGCGCGGCCAGGGCACCCCGGGCCAGGGTGGTGGTGAAGCCGGCGATCTCTACCTTGAGGTACAGATCGCGCCCCACCCGCTTTACACCGTGGACGGCCGCGACCTTAGTCTGTCGCTCCCGGTAACCCCCTGGGAAGCCGCACTGGGGGCAACATTAAAGGTGCCAACCCCTGGCGGTTCGGTACAGCTCAAGATTCCCGAGGGCACGCACTCCGGCAAGCGCTTGCGTTTACGCGGGCGCGGGCTGCCGGGAAAACCCGCAGGTGATCTGTACGTGCGGATCGAAATAAAGATGCCGGAACATCAGACCGAGCGAAGCAAAAAACTGTTCCGACAGCTTGCTGAAGAAGTCCCGTTCAACCCCCGTGAGCACCTTGAGAAAGACTGAGCTTTAGGCAGCCATGACACCGCCCGGGTGCATCGGAGTGGGAAATGAGGAAACCTTATGGCCACTAAAACCAGCAGTTACCTGCGGGTAGAACTGATCAATGAAGAACTGCATCTGACGTTACAGGATCTCTGCCAGGACTGTGGCGTTCATGCTGAAACAGTCATCGAACTGGTCGAGCATGGCGTCCTTCTGCCGAAGGGCGCGTCGCCCGGCCATTGGCAATTTGTCGGGCAGGATCTCCTGCGAATAAAGCGGGCCCTGCGTCTGCAACGCGATCTGGCGGTCAATCTGGCTGGCGTGGCGCTGACATTGGATTTGCTCGACGAGATCGATGACCTTAATCGCCAGCTAAAACAGGTTGGCCCTTCGCCGGACTAGAATAAGCGCACTCATGCCGCGCTTTTCCACAGGCCCCTTGCACTGCCTTTGCTCGGCCACGACAATGCTCGTCGCATCATTGCCCGCAGGCCAGGCCCGGGTAGTGCCTTTCTGTCTTAACCGCTGAGGAGTATGCCCGTGGCTATTGCGTGGGTAGCTGTAATTGTCGGCCTGATCGTCCTTATTTGGAGCGCAGACCGTTTCGTTGATGGTGCTTCCGGCACCGCACGTTACGCGGGCATGCCGCCCCTGCTGATTGGCATGATCATCGTCGGCTTTGGCACATCAGCCCCCGAGATGGTGATCTCGGCATTCGCAGCGAGCGAGGGTAACCCGGGCATTGCCCTGGGCAACGCCTACGGCTCCAATATCAGTAATATCGCGCTGATTCTCGGTTTCACTGCCGTGCTGAGCCCGATATTCATGCGAAATTCCGCCATCCGGCGCGAGCTGCCACTTCTTACCCTTGCGACACTGGTTGCCGGTTGGCAGCTATGGGACGGTGAACTGAGCCGGATGGACGGGATTGTGCTCCTGCTGCTTTTCTTCGTGATCATGGGCTACGCTGTTTTCAAAGCGATGCGAGGCGAAGCCGAACCTTTAGGCGGAGAGCCAGACAGCGAGGTGCTGCAACATTCGATGAGCCTCGGTCGCTCGCTATTCTGGCTGGTGCTTGGACTTGTACTGCTGATTATCAGCTCGAGAGCTCTGGTATGGGGCGCCGTTGAAGTAGCCAGGGCGCTCGGCGTTACCGATCTGGTAATCGGCCTTACGGTTGTTGCGATTGGTACCTCCCTCCCGGAACTGGCGTCTTCGCTCGCGGCCGTGCGCAAGGGCGAGCACGACCTTGCGTTTGGCAACATCCTGGGCTCCAACATTTTCAACACACTGGCAGTAGTCGGCATTGCCGCAACCATTCAGCCCATGAGCGTTGAGCCGGTCGTGCTGTGGCGGGACTGGTCAATCATGATCGCGCTGACGCTTGGCCTGTTTATCATGGCCTGGGGTTTCAGGATACTGGGCCCGGGGCGCATCACCCGGCCTGAAGGTGGACTGATGCTGGTCCTCTACGCAGGTTATCTGTACTGGGTGGTAACCAGTGCCACCACGTGATGCGTCCTTTGCTCTGACGCGGCCTAAAGCGGCAGGACGGCATCCTTGATGCGACCGGAATCGACCAGCGCGAGAAACTCCTCACCGAGACGCTGACTTTCGGACATCGCTTTGCGCCAGTAGCGCTCCCGGCCGACATCGTTTCCGAGATAGCGGGAAAAGTCCTTCCGGTCAGGCAGTTTCTGGTGGGGCAAACGCTGCAGGTACTCCCGGGACGGAGAAACAAGAACCACGCGTTCGAGCCACTTGGGGTTGTGCCGGCGCCAGGGAATACCCTTGTCGAACCAGCCCGGTATCACCCGATCGGTAAAGTGTGGAAACAGGACCAGCCCTTCGCCGCGATAAGGCAGGTCAAGGTGATAATCGGTAAGCCCGCCGTCCCGGTAAACGCCCTCCGGTGCCCCGGGTACCTCAATGGCGTTCATGATCATCGGAATCGAACCGGAAGCCAGAAGGGTTGGCTTGAGGTTGTCGTGGCTCAGGGCCATGGCATGGCTGGGCAGATCGGACAGCGGATGCAGCGGTGGCGGCAAGCGCGGGTCGTGGGCGACCACGCGTTCGAAAAACCGTCCGATTAACCGTCGATGCAGTAGGTTCGCGCTGACTACGGCAGCCAGCCCCAGAGACAGCGGCAGGCGGTGGTCGCGGGCGATCAAGCCTTTGCTTCTGGCGATCAGGATATTAAGCCGGTAGTCCGTATTGTGCAGTATCGTCTGCAGCTCATCGCCCACCAGATCGTCCAGCATCGTCGCGCAACGCCTGGAGATCTCAGCGACAGTGATCCCCTTGGGAAAGCGCTGGGCAGTGTACAGGTCGCCCAGCCGGCGCAGCCCGGCTACGGGGTCTGGCAGACAGACGCTGGCAAAGCGCCAACTGCCCACTGATGCGCCAATCAGACTCCTCGGCGCACAGGCTTCCCGCCTCAGCCAGTCCCCAAACAGGGCCAGATCCAACCCTTGCAGGCCCAGCGCCTTGGGTCCTCCCGCCGCCCCCGCGAGCACCGCTACATCGGCCGGCGCGAGGCCGCGCTCACGGATGTGAGCAAGCGCTACAGCGCCGGCACGAATATCCAACGACCTACCCATTGCTGCTCCTAACTGCCAAAAAAGCCGCTGTAAAGCAGCACCAGAAGCACAGTTCCGAGTGCGAGCCGGTACCAGACATAAGGCCATAGCCCAAACTGATCAAGCCATTTGAGAAAAAAGTGGATGGCGATGAACGCAGTAATCGCCGAGAAAACGGTTCCCGACAACAGAGCAACCCAATCGACCGGCACGTCCTCGCGGACCATCGTGAACAGCTTTGCCGACGCCGCGAGCGCGGTTATAGGTATCGCAAGCAGAAATGAAAAACGGGCCGCCGCCTTGCGGCTCAGACCCAGAAACAGGCCGGCAGTAATGGTGATACCTGAGCGTGAGGTACCCGGGACGAGTGCCAGCGCCTGAGCCACGCCAACAAACAGAGCCCCACCCCAACGCATGTTGGTCAGATCGAGTCGCCCGGCCATGCGATCTGCCAGCCCAAGCAAGAGCCCGAAGAGAATCGTTGTGGTTGCGATAATCGCTACACTTCGCGCCCATTCTTCGATGAAGTCCATGAACAACAGGCCCACCAACCCCGCCGGGACAGTGCCCAGTACGACATACCAGGCGAGCCGGCTGTCGGCTGAAGGGCTGCCCCGCAAGGATTTCCACCAGGCAGAAGCCAAGCTGCGGATGTCCTGACGGAAATACACCACGACCGCAAGCAGCGTGCCTACGTGTACAGCGAGGTCAAACCCCAGGCCCTGATCCGGCCAGTCGGCAAGCGCCGGTGTCAGAATGAGATGGCCTGAACTCGATATCGGGAGGAACTCGGTCAGGCCCTGAACGATAGCCAGTACCAGTATCTGCAATGTCGTCATTGAAAGGGGGTCTTTTACCGCTGGACGATGAGGGCGGCAGTTTACCCGGATTGGACCGGGTCCGGCCACTCGGGAATAAGTTAGCGCCCGACCAAGACCGTTGGGTTACAACCAGCCTTTGCGCTTGAAAAACCAGTAGGGTGCAATCCCGGCCAGCACCATCAACCCAAGCGCCGCGGGATAACCGTAGGTCCAGTCAAGCTCTGGCATTACTCGGAAGTTCATCCCATAGATGCTGGCGATCAAAGTCGGCGGCAGAAATACCACCGCAGCGATAGAAAAGGTCTTGATGATCTGGTTCTGCTCGATATTGATAAAGCCCTGGGCGGTGTCCATCAGGAAGTTTATCTTTTCGAACAAAAATGTCGTGTGGGAAAGCAGTGTATCAAGGTCCCGGAATATCTCCCTCGAGGTCTCCTGGATGATTTCCCTGTTGCGCAGCTGGCGAATGACGAAACTCAGCGCCCGCTGGGTATCCATAAGACAGAGCCTGATCTTGCCGTTACTGTCTTCCAGGCGAGCCAGCTCAGAGATGGAGTCCTCCAGCTCTGCTTCGGGATCTTCCAGGACCATGTGGCTGACATTTTCCAGCTTCACGTGGAGGTCTTCGAGCGTATCGGCCAGATTCTCGACTTTCTGCTCGAGAACGCTCAACAGTACCGTTTCGGGGGAATCGGCGGAAACCAGACCGTGACGCGCACGCATCCGGAACAGTCGAAAATCAGCAAGTTCAGTGTCGCGAACCGAGATCAGGCGGCCGGGCTGGAGAAGGAATGCCACCGTTGCGGTGTAATGCCGGCCCTCGCTCTGGTAGAGGTGGAGCGAATGAATGTGCACGCCGTTGGGGTCAACGAAATAACGCGCCGAGGATTCGATCTCGCCGAAATCGTCAGCGTCTGGCAGTTCAGCTTTAGAAAAGCGTTTGATTTGCTCGCGCTCGTCTTCAGACGCATCGACCAGGTCAAGCCAGAGGGAGTCTCTCAGCTGCGCCAGGCTCTGGGAGTCAGACTCGGGGTGCTGCTTGAGTGACCCATTCATTGGCCGAAAAGCTCGTAACATGACTGCTCCCGGTAATATCAGATACGGGGTGCCAGTATCGACGCGGACGGGACCCCGCGCAAGCTTCTCGCTGCTGCTAACCCCCTGATGTCTGCGGAGATCGCGTATCCTTCAGGAAGTCCCGGTAGTGATGCCAGACCATGCCCGGGCGCTCAAAGTGGGGGTAATGGCCCACGCCCGGCATAGCCACAATATCCGGCGAGGGCGCCAGCTCGCGGAAACGCTCAATGACACCACGGCCAGACACAGGGTCCGCGGTTCCCGCGATCAGGCGTATGGGCTGACGGGCCCGGAGCAGGCTGCCGACCCAGCGATGACGGTGGCAGCGGCGCTCGTCCAGATAGCCCATCAACTTATGGATCACGCCCCGGCCGTTGTTATAGAGCAGCAACTGCCAGAAGTCACTGAGCTCCTCATGGCCTGGCTGGGTTTCTGGGCCAAAAATACGGCTCATGTTGTAGTCAAATACCCGGCGCGACAATACACGGCTGGCCAACGCGCCCAATGGCCCTGCCAGCACTTTCTGGATGAAAAGGGGTTTGAAAACTTCCGGGAACACAGCGCCATTGAGGAAGCAGACGCTCGCGATGGAAAAATCCAGCGCGTCCTCCTGACTGCGCGCCAGTAGTTCCTGCGCTACGCTGCAGCCGTAGTCATGCGCGAGAATGTGAACCCGGCCAAGGCCCATCTGCTCGATCCAGCCCTGGTGCAGATCGGCCTGGTCAGAAATAGAGTAAGGGTACTCCAGGGGCTTATCAGAAAATCCAAAGCCCATCATGTCGAGCGCAAACACACGGTAGTGCGGCGCGATGAAAGGCCAGATCCGATGCCAGTCCCAAGACGACGTGGGAAAACCATGGAGCAGGAGGACCGCTTCGCCCTCGCCACCCATCTGGCTAAAAACCGCATGCCCATCATAATTGAACCACTTGCCAGTGGTTTGCCAGTGCGCAAGCGAAGGTGATTCAGTCGCCGGCATGAACCCTGCAATAACATCTGATTGGTTCATAAGAGTCAGGTTGGCTCGCCAGGAATAGGTTGGGTCACAGGCGCTCGGTCAACGCAGAAACGCCACTGTTTGTGAGGTACGGACAGCACTGTATCCAACGCCTTCTGCGAAAGGTCTTAAGACTGTGCGTGCCCGTGTCGTCGAGGCTGGGGTGTCAGGATCCTGACGACTTTGGTGACGACTATACCCGAAAGTCTAATACGATAAACCGCCGTCGCCCCTGTTTTTGGTGTTAATGCGAACTAAGTGTTATTGGCAACGCTTGTAAATCAAAAAGATGCAAGCTCATTAACATGTGTAAACGATGAAAGCTTGAAAATGGCAGTGCTTTTGCTTAGCTCTATATAGGGCCTAACGTGAGGAAGCGTCATATGACGCGAAACGCCAAGTATTCGGGTGACACCATGGACAAGGTCAACTGTAGCGCCGCCGGCCAGCGACTCTGTCGGCTTTACGAACTCAAGCAACAGCAACTGGACCGCCAGCAGGACCAGCCCTCGTCAATACTTTACCGGGTGCTCGCGGCAGAAGCAGAAGCTATCAGTGATGCGCTGAATCAACTCAGGAAATAGACGGGCGTCGCCGCTCTGGCCGGTACATACTCAAGGCAGTGCTCTGCGGCAGTTCGGCCCGAAGTTCTCCGCCACGGACTCCATGTGGCGCTCGGCTGCGCCTCGCGGGCGTGGTCAAGGCCCCGATAGAATTGTGAATGCCCCGCACTAGGCTGCCCCTTCCTAAAACTATAAAATACCAACTCCTCTATGCGACCTCTGTAAGTCGCCCAAGCAAAGTGACCTTGATGACCCACAGCCTCGACACGCTCGCCAGCAGTTACCGTCAGATTCTTGAACAACTCGGCGAGGATCCCTCTCGCGAGGGTCTGCGCGACACGCCATTACGTGCGGCGAAAGCCATGCAGTTTCTGACTCAGGGCTATCAGCAAAACCTCGAAACCATCGTCAATGGCGCCGTATTCGAGTCAACCAATGACGAGATGGTGGTCGTCCAGAACATCGAACTCTATTCCATGTGCGAGCACCACATGCTGCCATTTATTGGCAAGGCCCACATTGCTTACCTCCCCGACGGCAAAGTGCTGGGTTTGTCGAAGCTGGCCCGGATCGTTGATATGTTCGCCCGTCGCCTACAGATCCAGGAAAACCTCACCCGCCAGATCGCCGACGCCGTTCTCGAAGCGACCGATGCGCGGGGGGTGGGTGTAGTTATCGAAGCACAGCACATGTGCATGATGATGCGAGGCGTCGAGAAACAGAATTCGGTGATGAGCACTTCTGTCATGCTCGGCGGCTTCCGTAAGTCCCAGGCCACCCGCTCGGAATTCCTGACGCTTATCAGTCGACGCTAGAACTGGCCCACAGGTTTGGTTCCGGTTACGTAAATTTACAGCCGGGATGGCAGGCCGGACTATAATGACGAGTACGGCGTTTTACGGAAATCCAGAATGTTGTTCCGACGCAAATCCCGCGGTATCGGCAGATCCAGCAAGACTGGCCAGACCTTGCGTCAGGTTCAGGTGCCTGCTGACGCCGTGAGATTGGGCATGCGGGTCGTAGGCCTGGACCGACCCTGGACTGACGTCCCGATCCTCTTCCAGCAATTTGTAGTTGAAACTGCAAGCCAACTGGCCACCCTTCGCCGCTACTGCCTTTCGGTCACAGTCGAGATGACCGAGGACCAGTACCGGCTTGTGCAAGACGATATCGCATCCGCAAAAAGCCGTAAGCTCAAGGCGCTCCCGGAAGAGAAGAGCCTGGGCGAAGAGCTGGTTCGCGCGCGTGAGAGCTACGAGCAGGCGCGAAAATACGTTGATCAGCTGCTTCTGGACGTCGCAAATGGACAGCCGTTCGATCTGGTCCAGGTTCGCTCGGTCATCCAGAGTTGTGTGACCAGCATCATGGCCAACGCCAATGCCATGTTCTGGCTCAGCCGTATCCGTCACCAGGACGCCTACACAGCGGAGCACTGCCTGAGAGTCGGCATTCTCGCTATCAGCTTCGGCCGTTTTCTCGACCTGCCGACGGAAGAACTCGAGATACTCGGCCTCTGCGGCATGCTCCACGATATCGGCAAGATGCGTATTCCGCCTGAGGTGCTGAACAAGCCGGGCGCGCTTACGAAAGAAGAAATGGACATCATGAAAACCCATCCCCAGCACGGCTTTGACCTGCTGGGCTCTCATCATCAGCTTGCGGCAATCGTTCGCGACGCGACGCTATCCCATCACGAACGCATGGACGGTCAGGGCTATCCAAACGCGCTGCCCAGCGCCTCCATCAGCCGCTACGCCAGGATCATCTCCATCGTCGACGCCTACGACGCCATTACCAGTGACCGCTGCTATAAAAAAGGCGCGCCTGCGGCTGAGGCGTTGCGTATTCTCTACAAGTGCGGGGGAACGCAGTTCGACAAGGAGCTTGTTGAAGTCTTCATCAAAATGATAGGCCTGTATCCACCGGGTAGCCTGGTGGAGATGAGCTCGGGTGAGGTGGCTGTGGTGCTGTCGACGGACCCGAACCAGAAGTTGAGGCCGGTGCTTGAACTGGTACTCGACAACAAGGGCTATCCCTGCGAATCCCGCGTCGTTCGTCTTGAAGATGAGCCCCTGGACCCCTCGGGCCAGCCTTACAGAATAGCTCGACCCTTGCCCGACGGCATTCATGGGTTTACGCTGGAGCAGCATATTGAACGCCAGACCCGCTTGCCGCTCGGTAATGCACCAACCCCAGGAACAGATGCCGGCCGCCATTGAGTTACGCTGAAAACTTCAGTTTTGCCCTTTCAGTCACAGCACCGATCTTTCTCGTCATGGGAATGGGCTGGGTGCTGCGACGCGCCGGCCTCATAGACGACGCCTTCGTCGAAACAGCTTCTCAGCTGGTGTTCCGGGTCGCGCTGCCCACCCTGATCTTCCTCAATCTCAGTCAGCTGGACCTGGCCTCAGTCCTTGACCTCAACCAGCTCCTGTTCGCGCTTGGCGTCACGGTTCTTGGTTTCGGCCTGCTCTGGGCGACCACCGGCTGGCTGGGTCTTGCACCGGAAAACCGTGATGTTTTTGTGCAAGGCGCATTCAGGGGCAACCTCGGCATTGTCGGCATTGCCCTATGCGCGAGCCTTTACGGTAACGAAGGCCTGGCGGTTGGGTCGGTTCTTCTGGCCGTTCTCACCTTCGCCTACAATGTTCTTTCTGTCTATGCGCTCGCCGCCGCCGACGGCGGAGCTACACCCTGGCGCGAAATCTTTCTCAACATACTCCGCAACCCGCTCATTATCAGCATTGTCTCTGGTACCGCTGTCACCCTTCTGGGCGTCCCGTTGCCGGATCTGGTGGTAGACAGCGGCGATTACTTCAGCGCCCTGACTTTACCGCTCGCTCTTCTGTGCGTGGGCGCATCTATCAACCGGCAAGCATGGCGCGCAGTCAACAAGCTCAGCAGCTGGTCAGTCTGCCTGAAACTGGTAGTGCTGCCTGCGCTCTATACGGGTGGCGCCGTAGCCATGGGCTTCAACGACCTCCTTCTGGGCACGCTGTTTGTGATGTTCGCCGCCCCGACGGCAACCGTAAGCTACGTGATGGCGCGCGCAATGCGTGGTAACAGCGAACTGGCAGCAAGCCTTGTTGCGCTTTCGACCCTGCTCTCGCCGATAAGCCTGAGCCTTGGCATCTGGATGCTCAGCAGCTGGGGCTTTATCGCCCCCGTTCCTTAAGCCCCTGCTTCCGCTAGCGCTTCGAGCAAAAGCACAATCCAGATTGTGTAATTCTGTAAAACAAGTTCGGCATTGGAACCACGTCATTTCTGGGCCTGCATTGTCGCCTATAGTGAAGAGTCACTACCCATAAATAACACGAGCCTTAAATGAAGCTACCCCAGAGCAGTCGCGTGCTGGATTTTCTGGGTCCCTGGTTGCCGTTGTCGGTAGCAACCTTCACCCTCGCGATGAGTATTTATGCGTGGCAGGTCGAGCCAGGGTTTGCCAGTCCATGGTTAGTGCCCGCCCTGTTATTCATGGGCGGGCTGACCATTGCGGGCTTACTTTATCTGTTACGGCAACTGCTCTTACAGCAGGCAGATCTCGCCGAAGCCCGAGCGGCACTGGAAACCGAAACGCGCCAGCGCCGGTCCGCTGAATCAGATCTGCAGCGCATGGCCAGCATCGATGAACTGACCGGAATTCCGAACCGCAACTTCTTTATTGAGAATCTGGTTCACTCGCTGCAAGTCAGTGCTCGACAGCACCATCAACTGGCACTGATTGTGCTCGACCTGGACCGCTTCCAGGTTCTCAACGACAGTCTCGGCCACGGATTCGGCGACCAGCTTCTGATTCAGGTTGCTGATCGGCTCTCGAAGCTGGCCTGCCCTGAAGTAATGATTGCTCACTCCAGCGGGGACGAGTTCCTCCTGTTTCTGGAACAGGTCGCCTCCCTGGAGGACGCGATCGAACTTGTCACCGGGGTGCAGCAGTGCCTGGAGCCCAGCTTTTGCATCGATGGTCAAAGCCACAAGATCACCGGCAGCATGGGCGTCGCTGTCTTTCCCGAAGGCGGCAATAACGCTGAGACGCTGCTGCGGAACGCCGACGCTGCCCTGTTCCAGGCGAAAGCGACGGGCCGTAACAGCTTCCAGTTCTACGCAGCTGGTATGCACCAGCGCGCGCTGGACCGGCTACAGCTGGAAAAAGATCTCCACCTGGCCCTGGAGCGCGACGAGTTCATCCTCTACATGCAGCCTCAGCTCAACCTTGCCGACGGCCGGCAGAGCAGCGTCGAGGCGCTGATCCGGTGGCAGCACCCGACCCGGGGGCTGGTGCCGCCGCTGGAGTTCATTCCGGCGGCGGAAGAATCGGGACTGATCATTCCCATCGGCCGCTGGGTACTCGAAAACGCCTGCCGATACCTGAGTAGCTGGCGCGGAACCGCCCTGGACCACATGAGCATCGCCATAAACCTGTCCGGTCGTGAGCTTGCCAGCCCGGATCTGCTGGAAGCTGTGTCGGGAATGCTCACCCGATACGCGGTCGACCCGTCCAAGTTGAAGATCGAACTGACCGAAGAAATTTTCATCGATAACATCGAGCACAACATGGACCAGTTGCTCAGGCTGGACCAGCTGGGGCTGCAACTCGCAATCGATGATTTTGGTGTGGGCTATTCGTCCCTGGCGTATCTGCGCAACTTCCCGGTCAGCCTGGTCAAGATAGACCGCTCCTTTATCGCCCATGTGGTCGAGCGGCCTGATGATGCCGTTATTGTTCGGGCGGTTATCAATCTCGCCCACAACCTGGGTATTCCTGTGGTTGCGGAAGGTATAGAGACGCAAGCCCAGCTCGACTTTTTGAGGGACAATCACTGCGATCTGATCCAGGGTTATTTCACGGGCCACCCGATGCCGGCCAAGGCCCTGCTGGCGCACCTTTCCCGTACAGCAGGGAATGATCATTCCGCAGAAACTTCCGAGCCGAGTTCGGGTCTGACGCTCTGACCCGTTAGAATCTCTGCCTTGCTCACACCAGGGCGGCACAGCTCGAATACGACGTGGAGAGAATCAGTCAATGTACAAGCACAGCAGAATCAAGAAGCTCAGCCTCGGCGCCGGGCTGGCCGCAGCGATCGGACTGGGGGGCGTTATCTATTTGCCCAGCGCCCAGGTGGTGGCAGACGATAAAATCACGGTCTACAAGTCGCCCACCTGCGGCTGCTGCGGCGACTGGATAGATCACCTCAAGGCAAACGGGTTTGAACCCGAGGTTCATAATTCAGAGCAGATGAACTCGATCAAGCAGGAGGCCGGGCTTCACCCGCACCTGGCGAGCTGCCATACCGCTTTCATCGGAGACTACGTCATAGAAGGGCATGTCCCGGCCCAGGACATCCGGCAACTGATCAGTCGCGCAAACGACGCCAAAGGACTTGCGGTTCCGGGCATGCCAGCTGGCTCCCCCGGCATGGAGATGGGTGGTCGCCAGGACCACTATCAGGTTCTGGAATTCAACGAGGCGGGACAAACCCGGGTGGTTGCGGAATACCCCTGATACACCCGGCCAGGAAGCGCACCGCTTAAAATGCGCGCCCGGCTTTGCTTGCAGGCCAGTTAAGCCGCCAGGCGGCCCAACTGGCGAACACCGCTGTGAGCGGCGCAGTTTTGGCTATTGTCCGGCTGCCCCCGCTTCAGGATCATATCCTGATTGGCCTTTTTGCTGTGCCGGTGTGTGACCCTGCTGCAACTCTTCCTCGTCGACGTAGCCGTCCCGATCCGCGTCGAGTTGCTCCATCAGGCGCTCACCACGGTCTCCTGCTTCCATGCCACTGGTTGACTGGCCTGCCGCAGTGGTGCCGTAGGAGCTCAATTCTTCCTGATCGAGCTGGCCGTCGCCGTCCTGGTCGAGCTGCTCAAAGACCTGCTGAAGGTCAGCAGTTCTTTCCCGATCCATGTTCATGTCACCGACGTTGCTGCCACTCTGGCCGATGGTGCTTTCCGTGTTATTCACGGACCCCACTGTGGTCGTTGTAGTTGCGGTCGCTGCCAGGGGCCCTGATACGAGCGCGAGTGCAGCTGTGGTAGCGAATGCGATTGCGGTCTTATGCATAGGTCGTTCTCCTTCGACGTATTAACAGACTGCGTGTTTCTACACTGCCACCATCCCCCAGCATCCGCCTGATATCCAGTTACGACATCGACATAACCCGGCTGGCTGGTCCGGGTTATCGCTCACCTGCGTTCTGGGTCTGCATTTCGTTCCAGATGTTGAATTCCCGGCGGCTGACGCGGCGGTCCCGATCGGCGTCCATCTGAGTCAGTACCAGAGCGGTCCGGGTTTCGCTGTCCATGCCGCGTTCCTCGGCGTTCTCGACGCAACTGCCGCGTCTATCCAGCTCTGGCATCGTCAGGTAGCCGTCACTGTCCTCATCCATGCAGTCAAAACCCTGCAGGGAGGATTCATGGACCGGGTTGACGTTGGTGTCAAAGTCGTCTTCCTGCACGCCCTGTGGCTCATAGGTGACAGCTTCCTCTTCCTCTTTGTCCATCAGCCCTGTTTCTTCAGCCGCTACAGTCAGAGGGAAGGCGATTGTGGTCGTCAGGCACAGGCTAAAAACCCACGTTAGAACCCTGGACATAGGATGTACTCCCGGTTGAATGAATGCTCGGTTCGTAGTCGGTCCCGAGTATAACAGGCGACATGGTCACACAGGGCAGCCCGGTTTTGCCCCGAAACCGCCTTTCGGCCTATTTACAGCGCCGGAGCGGCTGTGGCACTGTCCTTGAAAACACAGGACCCTCCATGATCAATCGCCCCAGAACCTCTAAAACGTCCCGCGTAATTCGCATTCTCCTCATCCTGCTGTTTGTCTACGGTGGAATCAGCTACAGCCTGAGCCTGATGGAGTACACCTGGTTCCAGGCGACCGGGGAGCCCGTTTTTGGCGCCTCCGAACACTACGAAGAGTTCGACGAGAACCAGCTACGCCAGGCATTTCTCGAGTGTGGCACCCATCTGATGGGCGCCTCCGGTATTACCACGCCTGAGGCGGGCACACTGATTTACGTCCGGTGCGGTCGGTTCTGGCCTTTCTATCGCTACTCACTGCAGGTTCCGGCCCACCCCAAGATTCCCGGGGCGCTGATCACCTATGAAGACGAGCCAGACAGCATCAGCGAGAGCCGGGCCGAACTCGTCAAGAGCGTAAGGCTGGCGAGCTTTGCCTGGATGGGCCTCGCACTGGGCGTGCTGGGCCTTTCCCTGACCACCCTCTACCACTTCGCCATACGCAGGGATTCCGAGAAGGCGTTCAAATGGGGCTTCCAGACATTCATCAGCAGCCTCCTGATGATGGCCACCTATATCGGTTTCAGTTTCTGGATCGACCCGCTCTTCCGTTACGGCTGGTAGCGAAAATGTCCGGACATCTGCACCCCAAGCGGGGTGCGTATCGGGTATAATCGCCGCCACTCGGCCCCACGGCGGCTAATCAATACACTGCTTTTCTTTTCAAGCCCCAGGTTACCTCATGTTTAACACCGATGCCCTTCAGCAGCTCCGTCAGCTCAAGAGCGAGATCAAGACCCAAAAAGACCTTCAGGTCGGCACGATCAAGCTGAGCGCCACCCGGTTCGGGTTTGTCACGCTTGACGACGGCCGGGAAATCTATCTCCCACAAGAGCAGGCACAGCGTGTGCTGCCAGGCGACCGGGTCGAAGTCAGCCTGGAGACAGACGACAAGGGCAAACCCCACGCGATCCTGGAAAAGGCTCTGCGTAAGACTGCTCCGCGTTTTGTCGGCCAGTACCAGGTCCGTGGCAATGGCCACTTTGTCGCGCCCGACCTTCCGGGGCTTAACCGGTGGCTGTTCGTCCCGCCCAAGGCGCGCCAGAACGCGTCGCCGGGTGACTTCGTCGTCGCCCAGGTATCGCGGCATCCGTTCAGTTCGGGAAACGGCCAGGTTGAGATCACCCAGGTATTGGGCAGCGCCCAGGAACCCGGTATCGAGCGCAAGTACACCCTGGCAAAGCATGAGCTTGAAGAGGAGTGGCCCGCTCCGGTTCTGGCCGAAGCAGAGGCCCTGGGGGAGGAAGATATCGCCCGACTGGCTGTGGACCGGGAAGATCTGACCCACCTGCCGTTTGTCACCATTGATGCGATCAGTACCCAGGATATGGACGACGCATTGATGGCCGAACAGGTCGACGGCGGCTGGCGCCTCAGAGTGGCCATTGCCGACCCTGCGTCCCTGTTGAAGGCAGACGGCGCTATAGAGCGGCTCGCCCGCGAGCGCGTTATGTCAGGCTATATGCCAGGCGGTGTAAGACCCATGCTGCCGGAAGTCCTGGCCAACCAGCTCTGTTCCCTTCGGCCCGGCTGCCTGCGACTGGCACTTATCTGTACGATTCAGGTCGATGACAAAGGCGCACTGGGCGAGTTCTCGTTCAGCCAGAGCGTTATAAAGTCCTGGGCCAAACTCAGCTATGACGCGGTGGCAGGCTTCCTGGGGTCTCATCTTGATGAAAGCCTGAAGAGCCTGCCCGATGAGGCGCTCAACAGCCTGTATCAGCTGGGCGAAGCGGCGCAAGCCATGCGCCAGTGGCGAAATGATCACGCCCTTTTAACCGAAGAACGCCCCGATTACCGCATGCGGCTCGACGAGAAAGGGAAGATCAGGAGTATCGACAAGGTCTGGCCAACCGCGGCCCATAAACTTGTCGAGGAATGCATGGTAGCGGCCAATCGCTGTGCTGCCGATTTTCTGCAAGCCCAAGGCGATAAAGGATTGTTTATCGTTCATCGCGGTATCCGCGAAGAGAAAGTCGGGCAGGTAAAAACGCTGCTCAAGGCTTTGGAAGGGCCGTTGCAGAACGAAGACCCGGGTACCGCAGAAGGTTACAAGCGCATCCTCCAGAATGCGACCTCAAACGAAGATACGCTGGCCCTGCGGGCGATTGTCCTGCGTCAGCTGGAACGTGCTGAGATGGCTTTTACTGCCGCGCCCCACCAGGGAATGGGCCTGGCCTCCTATACGACATTCACCTCTCCACTTCGCAAGTACACTGACCTGTTTGTCCATCGGCTGATCAGGAACGTGCTCCAGCAAGAGTCTGCGCCGCAGCTGAGCGACGACGATCTGGCTAAACTCCAGCAGGATCAGATGCGGCTTCGGCGAGTCGTGAGTGAAATAGAGCAGTGGCTCAAGTGTCAGTTCGCGCCGACCCTCGGGGATAGGGTGCAGAGCGGGCGCATCGTCAAGGTTACGTCCCCCGGCTTTCTGGTTCGGCTTGATGAGACCGGACTAGAGGGCTTCGTGACGATGAAAGACCTTGAGGGCAAGTTCAGCTTCGATCCGGTCCGGCTGACGCTCACGGGTAAAAAGCTCACATTCCAGCTCGACCAGAGCGTCCAGGTAGTCTTCAAAAGCGTCGATCAGGAGCGGCGTCAGATTCACTTTCGTATGGCTGAGAACCAACCTCAGGCGACCTCAGCGTCCACAGCGACCTGATGCCCTGTTTTGGGAGTCAGACTTCCTGACACAGGGCCAGCCAGCGCTCGATCCCTGCGCTGCGGTACTTCTGCCGATGAAGGATGAGATCAAAGCGCCGCTGGAAGTCCCGGTGTGGAACCTCCAGCGCAACCAGGCTGCCGCGCGCGATGGCGTCCTGTAATGTCACCTGCGACAGACAGCCAATGCCGAGCCCCGTTTCCACGGCACGCTTTATGGCCTCGGTATGCTGCAGCTCCAGCAGGACATGCAGCTGCGGCACCAGGCCATGAAGGGCTCTGTCAAATGTCTGCCGCGTACCCGAACCAGGCTCTCTCAGTATCCAGGTTGCCTCCAGCAGGTCCCTGTCACTGAGCTGTTTACGGGACGCCAGCGGGTGCTCGGGCGCGCAAAAAACCCGGAGCTCATCTTCGCGCCAGGGCAGACTCTCGAGGTCGGGTTGCTGGATTTCGCCTTCGATCAGTCCCAGGTCGAGTTCAAAATTGGCTACTTTGCGCGCAATGGTTTCGGTGTTTGCCACTTCCAGCGATACTTTTGCACCCGGCTGTTCGCGCATAAAGCGGGCCATGATGCCGACGGCAAGGTAGTTGCCGATGCTGAGCGTGGCGCCGACCTTCAACTGCCCGACATCCGCATGCCGGGCAAGCGCGCCTTCCAGGTCCCGGCCCTGTTCGAGCAACGCCTGCGCGCGTGGACGCATAAGTCGGCCCAGCTCATTCAGCTGCAGTCGCTTGCCGACCCGGTCGAACAGCCGGATGCCGAACTGTTGCTCCAGCTCCTTGAGAGCGCCCGACGCAGCCGACTGCGACATGGCCAGGCTCTCTGCTGCCCGGGTAATATTCTCGTGATGTGCAGTGGCGAGAAAGACTTCCAACTGCCGGAAGCTGTATTTCATAATCGGCTTACCCGATAAGATCAATCAATATTAATTGTTTTGCCGATAGAATAACCAACGGTTAAAATTCGCTCAAATCGCATTATAATAGCCGCCGCTCACTACCGGCCTTTGCCTGAGTCGCCTTCGTTCTCCAGATAGCTCTCGAGAATCCCGGTGCTTCAGGCAAGTTTCGGTTTCAATTTGCCATGAGGTACAGAAGGTATGTCTAACCTGAACGTCGAGAAAGTAACCAGTGTGCACCACTGGACGGACACCCTGTTCAGTTTCACCACCAGCCGGGATCCAGCTCTCCGGTTCAAAAACGGCCATTTCGTCATGATCGGGCTTGAGGACGAAGGCAAGCCGCTGCTGCGGGCGTACTCCATCGCCAGCGCCAACTACGAGGACCAGCTGGAGTTCTTCAGCATCAAGGTGCAGGACGGCCCATTGACCTCCAAGCTGCAGAACATCAAGGTCGGCGACGAGATTTTTGTCAGTCGCAAGCCTACCGGCACGCTGATCCAGGACAACCTCCTGCCTGGCCGTAACCTGTGGTTGCTCAGCACAGGCACTGGCCTCGCACCCTTCCTCAGCATCATCAAGGATCCTGAGATTTACGAGCGGTTCGACAAGGTCATCCTAACCCATGGTGTTCGCACGGTGGGTGAACTGGCCTATCAGGACATGATAACCGAGCTGCCCGAAAACGAGTTTTTTGGCGAAATGGTCAAAGGCAAGTTGTTGTATTACCCGACGGTCACCCGCGAAGAGTTCCGCAACCAGGGCCGCCTAACCGACCTGATGGAAAGCGGAAAGCTGATGTCCGACCTGGGCTTGCCGCCTTTCAGCCTGGAGGATGACCGTTTCATGCTCTGTGGCAGTCCCAGCATGCTCAAGGACATGACCAAGATCCTCGACGCCCAGGGCTTCACTGAAGCACGTCAGGGCAAGCTGGGCCACTACGTTATTGAACGGGCTTTCGTGGAGCGGTGATCTGCAGGGCACCGGCGACCTGTCATGCTTGCAGTCGCCGGGCGGCGGTCGCACTATGGGTATAGCATCCGCACTGACGGAGGTGCCCCATGCGACCCGACGAATTCATGAAAAAACACGGCTTTGACAAAGACGACCCGGAACGCGACCACAGCCTCCGGGAAAATGCCATAGATCATGCCCGCCACCTGCAGCGGCCCAACTCCGGTACACCCCATGACTGGGAAGACTGGGAGCGCTTCAAGCGCGACCATCCGGATGAAATTGAATCGCCGGAAGCTGACGACAACCAGCAGGAGGAGTGACGGTTAAGCGCCGCTCCTCGATACCGGTCCAGTGCCGGTTCAGTTGCCGGCGCCGAGAGACATGGCCCGCTCCCGGGTCGTCGCTAGCGCGGCTCGGTCATTGCCCGCGAGATCCCACCCCTGTAGCTGTTTTCCAACCAGCGCCACGAGCGCATCAATATGGGCTGGCTCGGCATTGAGCGCACTGATGTACTCGTAACGCTCACCCCCCGCTTCCAGAAAATAGTCGCGGTTCTCCACGCCCACTTCCTCGATCGTCTCCAGGCAGTCTGCTGAGAACCCCGGGCAAAAAATCTGTACCGCTTTGGTGCCCTCGCCCGGCAACGTTTTCAGTCTTTCCGCCAGATAAGGCTTTAGCCATTCCTCCCGCCCGAACAGCGACTGGAACGCAACCATCCAGCTGCCGCCTTTGAGTCCCAGCCGCTCCGCCAGCAGCCGGGCAGACTTATGACACTGGCAAAAGTAGGGGTCGCCGGCCAGCAGGTAGCGTTTGGGAATGCCATGAAAGGAGAAAATCAGCTTGTCGGCACGTCCGTGCTCGGCCCAGTGCCGCTCGATGCGCGTGGCCATGGCGTCAATATAGGGCGGGAAGTCATGGTACTGCATGACGAAGCGCAGCTCCGGCAGCCAGCGCCGGCGCCGGAAGTCAGCGGAGAGCGCATCAAACGTCGAAGCACTGGTAGAGCCCGAGTACTGCGGGTACAGGGGCACCACCACAAGGCGCGTTACGCCCTGCTGCTGGAGCCGATCCAGCCTGGCTGCAATGGAGGGGGCGCCGTAGCGCATGGCAAAGTCGACAATGAGGTCTTCACCATACTGGTCACGCAACCGCGCTGCCAGCGCCTTACACTGGTCTTCGGTGTGGTACATCAACGGGGAGCCGCGCTCACCCCAGACACTGGCGTAAGCCTCGGCCGAGCGCCGGGGCCGAATGCGCAGAATGACGCCGTGAAGCACGAACCACCAAAGAAGCCGCGGCGCTTCGACCACGCGCGGATCCGACAGAAACTGGCCGAGATAGCGCCGCAACGCAGAAGGAGTAGGCGCGTCAGGGGTGCCCAGATTAGTGATCAGCAAACCCACCCGCTGAGGTTGGTCGTGCCGGAAGTTGTCTACACCACGAAAACGCATCGGGACCTCGGGCTGAAGAAGAAAAGTTGGGAAGAGTCAGGACAGTCCGTAGCGGTACTTGCTATGGCAATTTATAGCGGTGGCTTCTACAACAATCCTGCTCAGCCGCTACGTGTCCATTGTAGACGTCGCCACGGCCAGTCAGCCAGCCTGGTGCCTCAGAGTCAGCTCAGGTGGCATCTGGAGCGGCTGTTGGCATGGCGCATATCTCAGCCACTTCCAGTCGGTAGCCGGCGCCATAGACCGAGTGGATAAACTCAACGTCGTCCCAGACTTCAGCCAGTTTCTGCCGCAGTTTCTTGACGTGACTATCGATCGTACGGTCGCTAACGATACGGTGGTCGGAATACATCCGCGTCATCAGGCGATCACGGGACAGTATGTGTCCGGGCCGGTCGGCCAGGGCCTGCACCAAGGCGAACTCTATCGTCGTCAGGCTGACTTCCCGGCCTTTATAGCGCAGGCTGAAACGGTTGGCGTCCAGCTCCAGCTCATCGGTACGGCCGGGTTGCGTCCGCCTGAGAACAGCCCTGACCCGGGCCACTACCTCTCGCGGGCTGAAAGGCTTGCAGATATAGTCATCTGCGCCCAACTCCAGGCCCACCAGCCGGTCAACCTCATCGACTTTGGCCGTTACCATGAGTATCGGCACCTGCGAACGCTTCCGAATTGCCTTGCAGATTTCCAGTCCGCTGGTGCCGGGTAGCATCAGGTCAAGCAGGATCGCGTCAACACGGCCAGCCTCAACGGCAGCCTGGATTGCCTCCGGGTCCAGAAGAACTTCAGTCTGGTAGCCCGCCGCCTGGAGATAGTCGGTCAGTAACTGCGCCAGCTTGCCCTCGTCTTCAACCACCAACACCCGGGCTCCGGTTTGCGCTGCGCTCATAGTTGCTCCTCAGGCAGGGATATGTCTATCTTGAGACCGCCCAACTCGGCCTCGGTCGCGGTAATCTCGCCACCGTGGGCTTCGACGATGCGCTGGCAGATCGCCAGGCCCAATCCCGAACCACCCTCGCTGCGGTTACGGGAACTCTCCACGCGATAGAGCCGCTCGAACAGGCGACGGCGCTCGGGCAATGGCACGCCGGGGGCGGAGTCAGCAATAATCAGCCGCCAATGCTTGCCCTGTTTGGAAAGCGAAACCCTGACTACGCCTTCCGGTCGGGTGTATTTAAGGCTGTTGGATAACAGGTTTGCCACCAACTGTCGCAAGCGCTCCGGATCCCCTCGAAGCATCGCGGCGGCAGGCAGGTCCGTTTCAAGCCGAAGGCCGGCCGAGGCAAACGGGCGCTCGAACAGGTCAGTCTGGCTGCGGGCGATGGCGGCAAGGTCGGTCGGTTCGAAGTGATAGCGCAATGTGCCCGCGTCGGCCAGCGCAAGGGTGTGCAGATCGTTCAGGAGCTTTTGCAGATGCTTTACTTCCTGGTGCAAAGAATTCAGACGGGCACTGTCCGGCTGACGTATGCCATCTATAAGCGCCTCAATTTCCCCCTGGAGGATCGCAATCGGCGTACGTAGCTCATGGGAAATATCAGCCAGCCACCGGTCCCGGGCGTGCTCCGCCTGGCCAAGGGCTTCAGCCAGATGGTTAATGGCCGTCATCAGTTCACCGAGCTCATCCGTCCGCCCTGCCGGCAGGCGCTTGTCGTAGTCCCCCGCCGCGAGATGCTTTGAAAAGCCGGCCACCCTGAGGATAGGGCGCACCAGCTGACGAGCCAGCAACCACGACACCAGCAGCGCAATAAGCAGGGCCAGGGCCGAGGCCAGCAGCAGATAACTGAACTGCTGGTTACGGAAGTTCTCATCGATCGGGTCGAAGTTGGGCTGAGAGTGCGGGTGGGCCAGGTACCCGACGATGGCTCCGTCGAACATGACGGGGACACTCAGATAGCGCCTGTTTCGCTCGGGCTCACCGATGACCGGCTTGCGCTGTCGGTCGAGGAGCACCAGCCCCCTGCCCTTGAAGTGGCCCGAACGGATCCCTGGTACCCGCTCGAACTGCGCGGGCCAGCGCCTATGCATCTCATAGTAGGCACCGAACTGTTCCGCCAGGACTTCCAACCGGTCGACCCGACGTTGGCCGAGGTACTGGTCGAGGCCACGGCTAAAGCCGGCCGCTGCCAGCAAGGCTGTGATAAGCACTACGCTGAGACCGGTAACCAGAAAAGCGAGAAAAAAGCGGGTTCGTATTCGCATGTTTTGCCCTGTGACCTGGCAGCAGTTTAACCTCTGTGCCAGCGGCGCCTAGGGGTTGCACAATATTTCCGCAAAAGAGCGATTCGGTGTTGGCAATAAGCCCGAGCGCGAAAGCCCCGCAAAATGCTTCGCCGCGCACGGCGCTGACAGAAAACATGCTGAAAATTAAAGCGCCGCCAGAACCGGCCGGGGCACGGCAATTGGCCTTGTCCCTCGTGCCAGAGTTCGCTACCGTGATTTCGTTTGCGCCATTCTGTACCACCAACGCGACGGGTCTTTCTTTCCAGGATGAAACTCACAATCAGGCTTTGTCTTGCCGCCCTGCTCCTGTTGAGTACCACGGCCCGCGCGCAACTTGACCTTGTTCTCAAACCAGACAACGACCAGCTGAGACAAAACATCGAAGTGCACATCGGTGATCTCGAGGGCCGTAATACGCGCGGATTACGCCAGACCACAAGTTATGTGCGTGAACAGGCACGGCAGGCGCTACAGGCCCTGGGCTACTATAACCCCTCGATAAACCTGACTGTACTTGAGGAAGGACCTCGACTGCGGTTGGAGATTGACGCCGGTGAACCTGTGCGGTTTCAGGATGTCCTGGTACGCATCGAAGGCCCCGGCAGCGACTTCGCAGCGTTCCAGCTACCGCCTGACCGTATCCCCAAACGAGGCCAGAAACTTGACCACAGCCGCTACGAAGGTCTGAAGGGCCTGATTCGAGACCGGGCACAGGTGTACGGCTTTTTCGACGGCAAGTTCAGTGAGCAGGTACTGCGCGTCAACCCGAACACGAATGCGGCTGATGTACGGCTCGTGTACCAGACGGGCCGCAGGTTCGAACTTGGGGACGTCACTTTTACGGGCGACACCGTCTTCAGTGATGACCTCCTGAACCGCTTCGTGCAGTTTGAACCCGGCACCCCTTACCAGAGCAATCTGATCGCCAATCTTAATCGAGACCTCAGAGGTAGCGGCTATTTCGATGAGATCCTGATTGACGCGACACCGGCCCGGGCTGATAACGGTCGTATCCCGGTAACGGTCCAGCTGGGTGAGCGTAAACGCCACAGTGTGGGCGTCGGCGGCGGTTTCTCGACAGATGTCGGGCCGCGGGCCCTGCTCAACTGGACCCAGCACTGGATCAACGAATCCGGTCACAAGCGCGGGGCTGAAGCTGAAGTATCCGGCCCGCGCCAGACTCTGGGCGGCTGGTACGAAATCCCGCTGGATCCGCCCATGACTGATAGCCTGCGCTTCACCACAGGCTACCAGCGGGAAGACATCGACGACGTGGAAACGCGCCAGCTCAGCCTGGGCACCGAGTGGCATCACCGCACCAACGGGGGCTGGCAGCGCGTCGTGTCGCTGGAGTGGCAGGATGAGCGGTACGAAATTGGCGATGACAGCGGCCACAGCCGGCTGTTACTACCCGGCCTGAGCCTCGACAAACTGGTCAGCGACGACAGTATCGATCCCAGCGAAGGTTACCGGCTCCAGCTGGCCAGTCAGGCCGGCCACCGCGCCGTTCTTTCAACCGTCGACGTCGCCCGGATCGTGCTTGCAGCCAAGGGCCTCACGACCGTCGCCGAGAATCACCGTTTTCTGCTCAGGGCCAGCGTCGGCGCTGTAGCAACCAACGATTTCGAGAATGTACCCCCGACCTTGCGGTTTTTCGCCGGCGGCGACCAGAGCGTCCGAGGCTATGGCTACCGCAGCCTCGGCCCGACCAACAGTGACGGCGACAACCTGGGCGGCCGCTATCTGCTGGAGAGCGGCGCAGAATATCAGTATGAGTTTCGCGAGAACTGGCGTGTCGCAAGCTTCATCGACCATGGCAATGCGGTCGACACACTGAATGACGCCCTCAAGACCGGCGCGGGAATGGGCATCCGCTGGGTTTCTCCGGTAGGTCCATTGCGCCTTGATATCGCCCGGGCATTGACCGACCAGCACTGGCGCATCCACTTTTCCATGGGGCCGGAGCTATGAGTCTGCTGCGCTGGCGTAACCTGAAAAGAACGGGCCTGGCCCTGCTGGCGTTGATTCTCCTGCTTCTGGCCGTGATGGTCGGGTTAGCAGTCTGGTTACTGGGCACCGACTCGGGGGGCCGTTTCGCCCTGAACCAGGTTCCCGGCCTGGTCTATAAAGAATATGAAGGCAGACTCGGTGGAAGCTGGCGGGCTGACCGCGTGGAATGGCGTTCGGATGCACTGGCCATCATCATCGAAGACATCGCCATGGACTGGTCCCCGGGGTGTCTGTGGCAGCGCGAAGTCTGCCTTGATGCGCTGACCGTGGCCAGCGTGGCCATCGAAACCACGCCTTCGGAAGCGCCAGTAGAAGAGTCAGCTGAACCCTTCAGTCTGCCGGAGATCAACCTGCCGGTAACCGTCTCGGTCGACAAGCTGCACCTTGACCGACTGACGCTCAACGGGACGCTGCTTCTGCAGGACCTTGCGCTACAGGGCAATCTTTCGGGGAGTGACCTGCACCTGGACAATCTCGCCCTGGGCCGCGAGGATCTCGAACTGGATGTCACCGGCGACCTGACCATGGCCGGTCACTGGCCTGTAGAGGCAAACATCCAGTACCGCATGCCCTTGCTGGACGACCAGCTGGCCGTGAACCTCGACGCACGGGGCCGAATCGGTCGTAACCTGCACCTGGAAGCCCTGGTTTCAGGCTATGTCGACGGCACCCTCTCCGGCCTGGTGCAACCGCTGGAGCCGGGCTTCCCCGCGGAGCTTACCGCACACCCTACACAACTGCCTATCCCCGGGTCGGTTCCGCCGACGTTACGCCCCGAAGACGTCATTATCGCCGCTGTTGGCAACCTCAATGACGGCTGGTCGGTAAAGGCCGAAGCCCAACTGCCAGCAGAAGGTCAACCTATGCCGCTGGTGATCGAGGGCCACGTCACCACCGAAGGCGCTCGTATAGACAAAGTAAGCGTGACCGCAGGGCAGCAGCGCAGCCTGACCGTTGCCGGAGCGCTGGGCTGGAGCGAGGGCTTTACGGCCGACGCGACCCTGAGTTGGCGCGAATTTCCCTGGCAGCGGCTGTTCCCCGACATGAGCCCGCTGCCGGTTGAGCTACAAACGCTTGAAGGAACGATCGCGCTGGCAGACGGTGCCTACGAGGGTCAGCTGGAGGCAGCTTTCACCGGGCCCGCGGGCCCATCGACTCTGGCCACGCCGTTCAAGGGAGACTTTGGCCAGATCAGCCTGCCCGCACTTTCACTACAAGCCGGGCCGGGCTCAGTGGAGGGCACCCTGGGCCTGCAGTTCGCGGATGCGCTCGGCTGGAACGCCGACCTGGCCGTACAGGCGCTTAACCCGGGGTACTGGGTTGAAGCCATGCCGGGCACTCTCAACGGACGGGTGCAAAGCGAAGGTGTTCTGGCGGAGGCCGGGCCAGACCTCAGCGCGACCATAGACCTCGACGGCACGCTGCGCGATCAGCCTATACAGGTGGGGGTTGAGCTCGAGGGCAGTCCCGAGCAATGGCAGGCCTCACCGATACGGGTGCGGTTCGGCGACAATGAAATTACAGGCTCCGCCGGCCAGGACAAAGGCCTCGACGTCCGGCTACAACTTGAGCTGGCCCGACTGGCACAACTCTGGCCCGGTCTTGAGGGCAGTCTCACCGGCGAGCTTACAGCCAGTGGCTGGCCTGACGCCCTCCAGGCGAAGCTGAACCTGAACAGCCCCGGCCTGGGCTACAACGATTCTGGACTGGAAGCACTGTCCGTCGACGTTGCGATCAACCAGGAGCAGGTCTCCGGCCGTACCCTCGAGCAAAGCGAGCTTGAGCTGACGGTAACCGCCGTCGGCATCGAAACCGCTGGACAACGCATCGAGCAGGTCCGCCTCAACGGCAGCGGCTCGGTTGATCAACATGAGTTACGTGTCCGTGTCGAAGAGAGTCGCGGCAATATTGACCTTCGCTTCGAAGGGGGCAGCGAACTTCTCAGGCGCCAGTTGGCCGCACTGGGTAAGGAGCAGCCCCAGGCCAGCGGGCCGGCTGCGGTATGGAGCGGGGCCCTGACCGATGGCGAAATTGTCGCCGCAGACCAGCGTTGGATCCTGCAATCGCCCGCAGCGTTGGCCTATGACGCCAGGGGCGAGGTGACGCTCGGCGCGCATTGCTGGGCCTGGGAGTCAGCCAGCCTCTGCGCCGAGGACCAGCGCCTTTGGCCCGATCCTCGCCTGCGTTTGGCCCTGGACAATTTTTCCAGTGAGCTCGCAGCGCCCTTCCTGCCTCCGGAGTTACGCTGGCAAGGGGCGATCAACGGCAAGGTCAATCTTGATCTCGATAGCGGTGGCCCGCGCGGGCAGGTCGTACTCGATGCGGGCTCCGGTGTGTTCAGTGCGCGCGAACCTGCAGACGAAGACGATGACGGTCCGGAGTGGATCGACTATCCCTATGACGAGCTACGCCTGACGGCGGACCTGAGCCCCGACGCAGTGGTCGCCCAGGCAAGACTCAACGGACCCGGCCTGGGTGGCCTCCAGGCCAACGTAACGGTTGATGATCCCCAGGGAGATGTTCGGCCCCTGCGAGGCGAGTTTGCCCTGGATGAGCTTAACCTGGCCCTGTTCCGGCCTTTCGCCGACCTGCAGGAACTCGCTGGCACGCTCAACGGCACCGGTCAGATTGGCGGAACGCTGGACGAGCCTGTGGTCACCGGCACGCTCAATCTCGTGGGAGGTCAAATTGCCGACCCCAGGATTCCCCTTCAGTTTGACGATGTGGCGCTGGAGATTCAGTTTACCGAAACCGGCGCCGAGCTGGAGGGCGACTGGCGCAGCGGCGAAAAAGGCACCGGCAGTATCGCCGGCGACATCGGCTGGAGCGACGGCCTGAACGCAACCATCAATGTGACCGGCAAGCGTCTGCCAGCCCGCCTGGAGCCCTACGCTGACGTTGAAGTTGCGCCCGACATGACCATTACCTTCAAGGACGAGCAACTGTCCATTACCGGCCGTGTTGCAATTCCACGGGGCGCGGTTGAGATCAGGGGACTACCACCCCAGGCCGTCAGCGTGTCGGGCGACACAGTTGTGGTAGGCCAGGAGGAGCAAGAGGAAAAAGGCCCTGGCTTGGACCTGAATATGGATCTCGCAGTGATTGTGGGCGAAGACAAGCTGACGTTTTCCGGCTTTGGCGTCACCGGCGAATTGGTCGGCAGGCTTCAGATCGGCAACGATCTCGACACCCGCGGAGAACTCAGCCTCCGCGACGGCCGTTACGAGATATATGGCCAGAGGCTGACTCTGCGGCGGGCCAACCTCATCTTCGCCGGCCCTGTCAGCCAGCCCTATCTTCAGATTGAAGCGATCCGGCGTGTCGACGACGTCACTGCCGGCATTCGCCTGACCGGGCCGGCCGACCAACCACAGACCGAAGTCTTCTCCGAACCCTCAATGAGCGAAGAACAGGCGTTGTCTTACCTGATTTTGGGCCGCCCATTGCAGAGTCAGCAGGACAATAGCGTCGTCGGTACGGCGGCGATCTCTATCGGACTTAATCAGGCAGCGCCACTGACCCGAGCGCTGGGTGAGCGAGTCGGTGTAAAGGACCTTCAGCTCGATACGGAAGGCAGCGGCGACTCCCAACGCATTGTCGCCACCGGCTACATAACTGACAAGTTGAGTATCCGCTACGGTGTCAGCCTGTTCGAAGCCGCCAATCGGCTTGCGCTCCGTTATGACCTGACTGAGCAACTCTACCTGGAAGCCGCGAGCGGGCTCGCCAGCTCGCTGGACATCTTCTATAGCCGCGACTACGAATAAATGACGGGGTTCCAGCACCACCCAGAAAAAAGCCCGCGTCTTGGCGGGCTCTTACGGTAGCGGCAGCGGGCGACTATATCTCGTCGGCCTCTTCTTCAGCCTCATCGGTCATGTTTTCAACCGCGTCCTTGGTGTTTTGCCAAGCGCTGGATGTGGCTTCCTTGGTATTTTCCCAAGCATTGGACGTCGTTTCCTTGGTGTTTTCCCAGGCGTTGCTCAACGCTTGACTCGTCTGGTTCCACCAGCCTTCGTCGTACTCTGGGAACGCCTTGATTTCATTCTGGGTCGCGTCAATATGGACTTCATAGTCGATGTCGTCCCAGTTCTCGGCGGTATCTTTCGGTCTGACGGTAAAATTGCCGCGCTCAACCACCAACTCTCGACCGCCCATGCCGAGGACGCCGCCGGCCTCCAGAATGATGGAGTGGAGCGCCATGTTGTCTCCCATCAGGATGTCTTCGACTTCGCCTACTTCCTTGCCGCTGGAGTCATAGACGTCGGCTTCCATCAGCCCGTCGGCCGAGTAAAGTCCTTCGGCTGCCAATGCGGGGTTACCCAGGGCTACGCCCCCTAGAAGCAGTGATGCGCCAAAGTTCCGGAATAGTCGTTTGTTCATCATAGAACGTTCCTTTTGCCGTTTGTGTCCGTGTCCATCGGCAAGCGCCTGACCGTCAGAGGTCTGCGCCGCAATATGTGGTTTTCAGAACCACTCCAGTAACCTAACAAAGGTCGAGGCACCCTTTCATTAATTTCGGTTAGCGAAGTGGCTGGCGAAAACGGAAGACAAGCCGGACTATCGACCTGAGGTCTAACTGACGGGGATGACGCCAAGCGGCGGCGGGCGCCTTCCTGCAGCACTCTGACCTAATGCCGCTGGCTCGGACGAGCGCTGAAAAATCGGTAATCTGCTGCTGCGGCGCGAACGGCACGGGCTGGCCTCGGGCTGCAGCGCTGGCTAAGCTCTAGAGTACACGCATCCAATTGATAGCAGACTATGACCGCATCACTCACGCCTCCCAATGTTATCCTGCTCGATTGGCACGGCACGCTGGTCGATACCCATGACGCCATGTTCAGCGCCATGGAGGACATGCTCCCCCAGCTTGAGGAACTTGACCTCGTTTCGAGTCTGCTCGGGGAAGATGAGTGCAACAGTGCCGAAGACGCCAAACTGGTCCGCTACATCAGGCTGTTCCGGCGCCTCCACCCTCGCATATTGGCCGAACGGCGGGTCTCACGGACAGACATATTCAACGCCATCTTCGGCGATAACAGGGATGCCAAAGCCAAGGCACACCAATGCTATAACGCCTGTTACCGCAAGTATTTCGGGCAGGTTAAGCCTCTGCAGGACGGGATATACCAATACCTCACCAGTCTGAAGACCCTGGGTATTCGCCTGGGCGTGGCGACCAATCGAAACCGGGAGTTCCTTGAGAAAGAGCTGTCAATTGTCGACGGCGGACGCTGGGTTGGGCTGTTCGATGTAACCATCTGCGCCGGTGACGTTACCGAGTACAAGCCGGACCCCGAAATACTGCTGCTGTCCCTGGCCGAGCTGGCCGAGGCGCCCGGCGGCGCGAGCTGGTACATCGGCGACAGCTATGTGGACATGGTCACCGGCCGCAACGCCGGCGTTACCCGCGTGTTCTTCAACGGCGGCCAGGTTGAAGATGAGTGGCTCAACAGGACCTTTGCGGCCTATCCTGATGCGACGCCCGACGCCGTGATCAACGATTTCGAAGGGCTGATGAACCTTCTCGAAAGGATCCAACGAAAGATGCCATCGGCGTTTCATCTGCCGGTGGCAGAAGTGCGACCGCCGGCGTTTGCGGGGCCCCAGGCACCGCCCGAGCGGGTAGAGCCTGACTGGCACCCCGCCGTAGCAGAACTTACCCCACCTACGCTGATTCTGTTCGATTGGCACGCCACCCTGGTCGATACGCTTGACGCCATGTATCACGCTGTCGATGACATGCTGCCTGAGTTTCAGCAACTGGGGCTTATGGACAAACTTATTCCGCCCGAACACAGCAGGTCACCTGAGGACGCTCGGCTGGTGGAATATGTACGCGCCTACGCCCAGCTACACCCCAAGGTCAAAGCCGACCGCAAGATCTCCCGTACCGATATTTTCGAGGTGCTGTTTGGGGACAACCAGCAAGCCAAACAGCAGGCCCATAAAGTGTTCAACCACCACTATCGCAAGCACTACGGCAACGTGGCGCCTTTTGAACCGCGCGTGAAAGAACTGCTTGTGGCCCTGCGGGGACTGGGGCTGAAAACCGGGGTCATCACCAACCGCGACCGGGAATTTTTCGAGCACGAGTTGGCTGCTGTGGATGGGGTGGGCTGGACCGATCTCTTTGACACCCAGGTGTGCGGGGATGATACACCTCAACGAAAGCCTCACCCGGACCAGCTTTTCCAAGCTGCATCGGAACTCAAGGCGGCGCCCGGGCCCGACGTCTGGTATGTCGGTGACAGCACCACCGACGTCATCGCAGCAAAGCGCGCCGGCATGACGGCCGTTTTCTTCAACGGTGCCCTGTGGGACTTACCCTGGCTGCACCGTATTTTCCCAGGGACCGAGCGCCACCCCTTCCAGCCCGATGTGGTCGTAAACGATTTTTCCGAGTTTTGGGCGCTGGTGCTGACGTGTCTTCACTTGCGTAAATGACGAAAAGCCGGCCCCGGGCTCAGCTCTTGAGCCACTGGTAGGTCAGTATTCCCAAAAACGTCAGCAACAGCGAGCCCAGAACGTGCGCCAGTATGCCGCCCACGGCTACCATCCACTTGCCCGCCTGCAGTGTGTCCACCATTTCGAGGGAAAAGGTTGAGAAGGTCGTCAGCGCACCGAGCAGGCCAGTAACAATAAGCAGCCGCCATTCAGGACTGACTGGGGCCTGCGAGAAATACCCCACGGCAACACCGATCAGCCAGGCGCCGCCCAGATTAGCGATCAGGGTGCCGGGCGGGACGGCGCCGAACCAGTGATTGCAGCACAGGCCCAGGGCCCAGCGGAGGTTGGCGCCGACCGCGGCGCCGATACTTATTGCAGCAATGGACAACCACATGACGGTTCCCGCGTCTCTTTGATGGCGCAAGTATTTAAACGTTGAACTCGCGAATGAATATGCCCCAGAAAGCAATAAAGAGGGCAGCGACCAGCGGACCGATAACAAAGCCGTTAATTCCGAACAGCACCAGACCGCCCAGGGTCGAAAGCAAAACCACATAGTCCGGCAGTTTCGTGTCCCGCCCGACCAGTATCGGCCGGAGCACATTGTCGACCAGGCCAATTACGAGAACACCGAAAACAGTCAGGACCAGACCGCTGATCCACTCCCCCGCTGCCAGAAGATAGATCGCGACAGGGGCCCAGATGAGACCGGCGCCAACCGCGGGTATCAGCGACAGTACCGCCATGACGACGCCCCAGAGAAACGGCCCGGGAATGCCGAGCGCCCAGAACGCCAGACCGCCAAGTGCACCCTGGGTTACCGCTACCACCAGATTGCCCTTTACTGTCGCGCGGGTGACTTCGGTAAACTTCTGGAACAGCAGACGTTCACGATCATCGCCCAGGGGCAACGCCTGGATCAGCAGTCGAGTCAGGGCGGGACCATCTCGCAGTAGGAAGAAGGCCAGGTAGACCATGATCCCCAGCCCGAGGAAGAACTGAAAGGTATTCTGGCCCACCGATAATGCCTGCTGGGCAAGGGCACGGCTACCACTCACTGCGACTTCCATGGCGCGCGCTTTAAGCGCCGAGTAGTCAATCCCGGCAGCATCAATCGCGGTGTCCAGCAAGGGAAACGCATGCCTGACCTGATCGAAATACTGGGCGGGGTCGACCTCACCTTCGGTGAGTTTCTGATACAGGATCACGCCCTCCTGAACGACTGACGTCGCCACCACCAGTACCGGGATGATGACGATGACGATGCACAACGACAGTGTTGTTAGCGCAGTCAGGTTAGGGCTTCCGGGAAAGCGCAGGACGAGTCTGCGTTGGACCGGAAAAAAGATGACGGCGATAGCACATGCCCAGAAAATCGCGCCGAAGAAAGGCTTGAGCAGATAAAAGAACAGAACGGTGACAAGAACAAGCAAAAGAAGGAATGAGCGCTGCTGGAGCTTATCGTACATATTGTCCCTGCTTGAAAGGCCACCACGCAGATGAAGTTAGCGCCTTCCAGTTGCAGGGTTAAGCTAGCGGTAGCCCCACAAGTCGCTCAGGTTAAGCTCGGGAAAACGGTCGGGAACGACTATACCCTCAATCCGATGCTCGTCACAGTCCCGGAAGAAAGAGCCAATGTAGGGATTGCCGCTGGAGCTGATGATGGCCTGCGCGACCGGCGCCTCGCCGGCGACTGGCCGATGGGTAATCAGCGCTATTTCGCCGTTGCCCAGGCGGACGGTCACACCCGGCGGAAAAGTCGTCAACTCCTTGACCAGTGCATGGGAGGTACGGGGTGTCGGCTCCCTCAGGGTCGTCTCAAGGATCTCAGCCATGGCATGATCCGCCCGGTAGCGCTTACGGTAGCCGCGCGGGCTGGTCATGGCCGTGTAGCGCTCCGCAAGCGCGAGCACTCGCGCTTCCACCAGAATATCTGCGGCGCCTAGCCCGGCCGGGTAGCCACCGCCGTCTACCCGCTCATGGTGCTGCCGTATGATCTGCAGCAAAACGGGGTCAGTCAGTCCAGCCTGCTCCACGGCCGCAGCGCTGAGCAATGGGTGCTTGTGGATGATCTCGCGCTGGGGTGAAGTGAGCCCCTTGTTAGAGCTGTTGAGTTTGTCGAGGTGGCGGATAAGCGCAATATTCGCGGTCAGCGCAGCCAGCATTAGCAACGCTATGCGGTCGCTGTCGAGCTCAAGGCGAGCAGCCACGATGCGGCAGATAATGGCATGGAACAGCGTCTGCTCGTAAGCTGTGGGCTCACGGCTGCCGTTGTGCACAAGTGCCAGGCAGGCATCGGGTTCGCTGACACAGAGCTGGTCGAGGCGCTCCACAAGGTCCGTGAGATACTGCCCGGCTTGCTCGCTGCGGGCCATGACCGCATCTATGGCGTTTTCCAGATCCTGCAGCAGCGTGACATACTCAGCAAAGGGGTTTGCTCGCACCAGCTTGGGCACTTCCGCCAGTACGGGTACCTCCTCCTCAACCAGGGCTTTTGCATAGAAGCGTCCGCGCTCATACAGCCGCTCCAGCTGGCGTTCGCTTTGTACGACGTAGCCTCTGCGCACCAGTAAAACGCCGTTCAGGTCGTAGACCGTCCACGGCAGGGGATGCCCCACCGCCAGAGCCCCAGGTGCAAGTTTTACTAGTGCTGTCACGCCGTCCCCCGCGCACTTCAGTTTGAGTCGCGCTGAATATTAATAACATTATGGTAACAAACAGTAAAAAGTCGAGGCAAAAGCGTGCATTTTCGACGTATTCAGGAAGCACGTCACGAAAGCCGTCCGCATCCGACGGAACCGGCCTGGGACTGGCATCTGCTACAGCCTGACGTTAGTGCCCTTAACCGGGCCTGAAAGACGGCGCCCGCGCACCGGGATGTGGAGAACGACCTGAACAGCAGAGTCTAATGCTCCGGAGGACGCAAAAATAACGGTGTCTCGCCCAGCAGCTCCGGGTAACGGCTCACTGCCACACACTCAATGGCATGCTCAGCCACCTCCCGGGCTTGATCCTCATGGGTTTCGTCCTGCAGCGCCGCCAAAGACTGGCCCAACGCCGAGTAGAAGCTTACGTCCGGATAATTGTCGATGATGTAGAGCCAGGCCATTGCGCTTTTCTCATCGTCGGCCGGCGTTTCACCCTCCTGCAATGCGATCAGTGCCTCCTCCAGCTCATACTCAGCAACCTCGGCTGGCTCAGCATCGGCAAAATAATCGGCGACAATAAGCCAGAATACATCGCCGGAGTCCGGCCAATGCAGTGTTTGAGCCGCAGCCAGTTCAGCCAGATCCTCAGCCTCGGCCCGGCCAAGCGTGTCGGGCAGGTTCGCGAAAAGCTCCGCCGGCATCTGGCCAAGGATGAACTCACGGAACTCGTTACGGTCCTCATTCTGGGCGTTTTTCAGTTCTTCAGTCATGGAGGCTCCTATCAGACAGGCGGGCTGCTACTGCAGAAGAGTACTGGCTACAGCACACGGTTTTAGACATGATGAGGCATTCGCCGAGTAGAGCCGAATGCAGCTTCAGCGAACAGGATACAAGCCAAGGAGGGAATTATGCGCATTAAATTGATTCGGCATGGTGAGAGCCTGGCCAACACCAACGTTGTCGATCCCCATACCGAGGGCGACTTTCACGTCTGTCTCAGTGATCGCGGCGTTGCCCAGGCCAGGACGCTGGCTGAGCGCGTCGACGCGGGCTTCATCAAGTCAGCTTTGATCTATAGCTCACCATACGAGCGAGCGCGCCAAACCCTGAAAATTCTGTTGGATGACCATGGGCTGGCCCCCACCGTGTATGAAGATCCCTTGCTGAGGGAGCATGACCGGGGCTACCACGACGAAGAATCCCAACTGGAAATGCGCAAGGCACACGGCTGGTTTTACTACCGCCATAAGGGCGGCGAAAGCCCCGCCGACGTCTACCTGCGGGCGTCTGTGTTCCTTGAGAGCCTGTACCGGGAGATTGGCCGCTCACAACGCCGGAATGTTCTGATTGTTGCCCACGGGATGTTCATCCGCTGTTTTGTCATGCGCTTCCTGCACCTGTCCCATGAAGACTTTCTGACCATGAAAGACCCGGACAATACTGACATCATCAGCATCGTGCCGCAGGAGGCGGGCAGATCGCCCGCCTTCAGCTCCCCCCGCTGGTGCGTCGAAGGCCTTAAGCTCAAACCAGCCGGGGAGTGAGCCTCCCTTGCTTACCGCGTGGGGTCTTCACCGACCTGAACGATGAGTTTGCCGCGGTTCCGGCCCTCAAGAAGTCCCTGGAACGCGTCTACCGCGTTCTCCAGACCTTGCACCACATCCTCCCGGTAGCGAACACTGCCATCGGCCAGCCAGCCCGACATATCCCTCACAAAATCAGGCATGAGCGGCGCAAAATCAAACTGTATGAACCCTCTCACCATGACACGCTTCGCCAGCACGGTGCGCATAAAGCCCGGCAGGCGGTCGGGGCCTTCAGGGGCGCTGGTATCGTTGTAGTGGGCAATCAGCCCGCAGACAGGCATACGCGAGAACTCGTTGAGATTCGGCAGGACCGCAGCCAGGACCTTGCCACCGACGTTCTCGAAGTAAACATCGATGCCGTCCGGGCAGGCTTCGGCCAGGCGGTCGCGGAAATCCTCCGATTTATAGTTTACCGCTGCGTCGAATCCGAGTTCGTCGGTCACGTAGGCGCACTTGTCATCCGCCCCAGCGATACCCACGACCCGACACCCTTTCAGTCGCGCGATCTGCCCGACCACCTGGCCGACAGCACCGCTGGCGGCTGAGACCACCACGGTCTCTCCTGATTTCGGCTGGCCCAGTTCCAGTAGTCCCGCGTACGCGGTAAAACCGGGCATACCCATCACGCCCAGTGCCGTAGTAAGCGACGCTTTGGCCGGATCGAGCTTCCGGACACCTTTGCCATTTGACACAGCGTGGGTCTGCCAACCGGCGCCGGCTAGCACATACTCGCCGGGCTGATACCCGTCCAGGCGGCTCTCAACCACCTCACAGACCGTAGCCCCTTCCATTACACCGCCGATCTCTACCGGCGCAGCGTATGACTTTGCCGCACTCATCCGACCCCGCATATAAGGGTCAAGTGAGAGATACAGCGTACGGAGCAGCATCTCGCCCTCTCCGGGGCGGGGGACCTCGAGGCGCTCCTCCTGCAAATGTTCGGCCGTCGGCATGCCTTCGGGACGAGCCGCCAGAACTATCTTCTTGCCTTCATGATCGGCCATAAGACTTCCTCTTTCGTTGTAATAGCTTTCGGCCAGGACACCAAGCCGAAGAGAACCGTGTGGCACAGGATGGGCATTGGTCAGGGCGTGCCGTTGTCCGCGCACCACGAGCCAGAGGAACGCTGCCTTCCGGCCAGTTACTTTTTCAGTAGGTACCTAGCTATGTCCAGACAGTAGCACGGGGGCCACAGCTGTCCGGTTACCAAGCTGTATAAACCCGCCGAGGCGCGGACGGATAGTTGCAATCAACAAGTTATTGGTAGAGCGCCCGCCCCAGATCTATACTCTCGCTACGGCAAGGACAATCTGTTATGCAACCAGCTTCAAAACGAACTCTGGATCATTCCCAGCAAAGGGGCAAATCCGGCTTGCGCGACCCGCACCGGCGAATCCTGATGCGGATCATTTTCAGCGTGACCGCGGTAACGCTCGGACTTTTCTCCAGTCTCCAGTTTACTGCCGGAAACTACTGGCTCGCGAGCCTCGAGGCTTTCGGCTGTCTCGCCCTCGTCGTAGGCATGTTCCGGATCGGCACATCACCCTACCTGCGTCGCTGGATTATCGGTTACCTGATCCCGACGTTTTCTTTCCTCGTCCTGATCACAGTGGTCCCAAAAGCATCTTCCACAGCGTTTGTGTGGGCTTACGCCATGCCCGTCCTGTCCTATCTTCTGCTCGGCAAAAAAGCCGGACTGCTGCTGGCGGCGCCTTTCATGTTCGCTATCGCGGCCTATCACGCGGTGATGTTCGGGGACTTCGACGATCCGGCGAGCCTGATCGATCTTTTTAACCCGCTGATCTGCGGGCTGGTCATTCTGCTTTTCATACATCTTTACGAGACGATGCGCGCAGAAGCTGAAGACGAGCTGGTTTACCACGCCGAGACCGATGCCCTCACCGGCCTGCCCAACCGCAGCCGCTTCCAGGCGACCTATGACCGCACGCTGGAAGAAGCGCGACGCAGCGGCATCCAGTTTGTCCTGGCATTGATGGACATCGACCACTTCAAGAGTATCAACGATAGCCTGGGGCACGACGCTGGCGACATTGCCCTGAAGACACTCGCCAGCTGCCTGGTGCAGCGCTTGCGGTCTACTGATTTCGTGGGGCGGCTTGGCGGAGAGGAGTTTGGGCTGATTCTGAGGGATACGGACATGCATTCGGCGCAAAAACTCGTCGATGAGCTACGGCAGCGCATCGCCGCTATGCCGATATTTTACGCTGGTGAAAAGTTTCACCTGACAGTCACATTCGGCATCGCCAGTTGGCCGCGAGACTCCGCTACCACCACTGGCCTCTACCAAAGCGCTGACCGACGCATGTATCTCGGTAAACACCGCGGGCGCAACACCGTAGTCAGCGATGATGCCGCCGAGGCTGACAGCCAGCATGAGTGCCAGCAGCTTCGCGCAAACAACGCTGATTAAAACCCGTTGCTCTGATAGGCTTCCGGTATTTCGCAGCTGGAGGTATCTCAGATGACAGACGTGGTCACTTATCACCTTGATAACCGGGTCGCGACTATTGCCATATCGAACGGCAAGGTTAATGCACTCTCCCATGCGGTTTTTGACGGGCTAAACGACGCACTGGACCAGGCAGAGAACGACGAAGCCGTGGTTGTTCTTACGGGCCAGGCAGGCATATTTTCCGCGGGCTATGATCTCAAGGAAATGAAAGCCGGGGTAGACGCGGCCACTCACCTGGTGAGAAAGGGCTCGACCTTCTGTCGCCGACTACTGTCCTTCCCGACGCCGATTATTGCGGCCTGTTCCGGCCACGCTATCGCCAAGGGTGCGTTCATCCTGCTGGCGTCGGACCTGCGCCTGGGCGCCCAGGGTGCTTTCAAGGTGAGCCTGAATGAGGTTGCGATAGGGATGACCATGCATCACGCTGGCATCGAACTGGCCCGCAACCGCCTGACGCCGGCCTGTTTTCAGCGGTCCGTCGTAAATGCTGAAATGTTCTCCCCCGAGACGGCGGTCCAGGCTGGCTTCCTCGACATCCTGGTGCCTGCTGACCAGCTTCTGGCTTCAGCCCGGAACGAAGCGGCGCGCATGGCCGATACCCTTGATATGCGCGCCCATGCGCAAACGAAGCTGAAAGCCCGGGCAGACTATCTCAACCTGCTGAACGAGGCGATTGAAAAAGACGCTGACGCAGGCATGTCATTCTGAACTGAGCTGTCCGACGCAGAAGGGCCGGTTGAGGCCATCCAGCGACGCCCATCAGTCGGGGCTCAGCGTCAACTGACCCAGCCATTTCTGCCCGCGATCCGAGGCGATCCCGTCGGCCCAGCGGGTGGTTTCAGGCAACCGGTATCGGGTGGTGCAGGCGAGTACGTAATGCAGCGCAGTTTCCAGACTGATACGGTGCCCGGCGGAAATATATAAAGGTTTGACGCCGGACCTCGTGCGCAGCACGGCACCTATTTCTTCGTCTTTATCGACCAGCGGCGTCCACCCCCCTTGCTCTTCGGGAACGGGGCCATGGGTACCGGTCAGCCGGCTTTTTCCCACGCCGATAGTCGGCAGTCCGGTCAGTAATCCCGTGTGGCTGGCGACCCCCAAGCGCCGGGGGTGGGCGATACCGTGTCCGTCGCACAACAAAAGATCGGGGTCGCGTCTGAGCCGGGAGAGCGCCTCGAGGATTACCGGGCACTCCCGAAAGGACAGCAGGCCGGGAATATAGGGCATGGGCACGGGCAAGCGGGCAACGGCGTGGTCCACTGGTTTCAGATCCTCGAGTCGCAGGACGACGATCGCTGCCCTTGCGGTATCCCGGTTCTCAAAGCCGACGTCAACGCCGGCGACCAGTTTAACCTCGGGCAAGTCATCCTCGATCACGACCCGCGACGCGGCCTCTCGCTGGAGAGCGATTGCCTCCCTCGGCGTAAGTCCGGACCAGTGTGCTGTAGGGTCTTCCATTCCCTCTCCCTGCTATCCATGCGCTTAAAAGGGTTGCGCTACCTCATGAAGCGTTTCAGTGCTTCAGTAGCGAAAAGTATTGATACCTACTGCAGATAGCGGCCAGCCGAGCCGATGACGACCACAATCAGGCCAATGATAAGGTTGATGCCAACAAACACGCGTATCTGCCCGACACGACGCTGGGCCTCATCGCGGTCACCCCGGTCCAGTGCCTGCTTGAGCCGGCGGAAAGGGGCGAAGTAGACATGCAGAAAAAGCAGGACCATGAGCAGACCGAGCCCCTGCATCGCGTGGATGTGCCATCCGGCGCCGGCCATTCCGCCGAAATAGCTGAAAACCATCCAGTAGCCGGTGACCAGCAGCAACGCGACCGCCAGCCAGACCCATCGAAAGAAACGACTCAGGGTCTGGCGCCAGAGAATGCCTCGCTGGGTTCCGTCTACAACTTCTGCTACAGCAGGGCGCATGGCCATGTAGGCAAAAAACATCCCGCCGACCCAGATCACGGCGGAGAGAACATGTAGGGCGATAGCTAGACTCATGGGCAATCTCGTCGCTGGTTGGAATCTCTTGAGGCGGCACTATATCACTCTGCGGGGCTAATTCCAGGCCGCCTCGCGGCGCTCGACCGCCCCCGGGTTCTCCAGGGGCCGCCTCTGTGCCATATTGTTAGCTGACCTGATTGCTGAAGGCCGCCATCCACTGCTGTGGGCAGGTCGGCAGCTGCCAGAACTGGCCAACAGCGGCGGCGAATACCCACAACCTGAATGGACCCAGGCCCATGGCCGAAAAAAACCTGACACCGCGTTCAAAAAAAGTGGATATCGACCAGTTCATTGAGCAGGCCGCCAGGCTGCCCGGGGTTAACCGGAACCAGGGGCGCCTGCTGTTTGCCCTGGATGCCACCGCAAGCCGCCAGCCAAGCTGGGACCGGGCCTGTCAGTTCCAGAGTGAGATGTTCGTTGCGACCCGCCAAATGGGCGGGCTGGCGGTCAAGCTCTGCTATTACCGCGGGTTTAACGAGTTCAAGGCCACCGCCTGGCTCGACAATACCGATAACTTACTGAAAGCCATGAATCAGGTCACCTGTATAGGCGGCCATACACAGATCCGGAGAGTGCTGAAGCAAGCACTGGCGGACACCCGTGACCACCCTGTCAAAGCCGTGGTGTTCATCGGTGATTGCTGCGAAGAAGCTGTCGATGACCTGTGCCAGCTGGCGGGCGAGTTAGGCCTGATGCGTACGCCCGTCTTTGCGTTCCAGGATGGGCACGAACCTCATGCGGAAGCCGTATTCCGGCAGATAAGCAAACTGTCAGGCGGCGCATACGCCCGGCTCGACGCCGATGCGTCCGAAGTGTTACGGGAATTACTGTCGGCGGTCGCGGTCTACGCCTCAGGAGGAGCGGAAGCCCTGAAAAAACTCGCCGGCAGCAACAGCGAACCTGTCCGACGCCTGACCCGGCAACTGCGCCCCTGAAGCAACGCGGGTGTCGGAAAAACGCGGGTGCTGCAGCAAAAAGTGTCGTACCCAATCCGGAGATAAATTTGGCAGCCTTTGCGTTCTTTCTGGTGCTATTGCTGGCCCTGCTGGCATGGGCCTGGCTGCGCCAGCAGCCAGCATCAGGCCGTGGCATTGCTTTGCTGAAACTGGGGGCGGTCCTGGCGATACCGCTGTTCGGTTACCTGGCGCTTTCCGGGCGTTTGCACATTGTAGGTTTGCTGCTGGCATTGGCCTATCCACTGGTACGGCGTTTCGGGCCAGCACTGATGCAGCGTCATAAAAAGGTCTCAGGAGCGGGTCAGCAGTCCACCGTGACCTCGCGCATTCTCGAAATGAGTCTGGACCACGATTCCGGCCAGATGTTCGGCCGCGTCCTTGAGGGTCCGCTGGAGGGGACCAGCCTGGAGCAACTGGAAGAGCAGCAGTTTATGGAACTGCTTCATTACTGCCGGGAGCACGACAGCGACTCGGCCCGCCTGCTGGAAACCTATCTCGATAGACGGTTTGGCGAGTCATGGCGTGTGGACGACCGGGACGACGACTCCCACGAAAACAGTACCGGAGCATCGGCGGGCAGCTCGGATCTGACCCGCGAAGAGGCTTACGAAATCCTTGGCCTGTCACCTGATGCAAGCCCGGAAGCGATTACCCGGGCCCATCGCCGCCTGATCCAGAAACTACACCCGGACAGAGGCGGGAGTGCCTATCTGGCTGCACGGATCAATGCCGCCCGCAAGCTTCTGCTGGGGTGATCCGGTCCTGCGTGTACGGTTAATCCTCAACGGAGTCCTGGACGAACGCACGCTCGATTTCCGCCATGTAGGGTTGAACCGCGTCAATGTCGGCCTGCGGTGCGTCAGTAAGGCTTTTGATAGTCGCCATGGCATTACCCATGGATTGCCTCATCATCTGCTTCTGTGCCTCGGGCAGGTCTGCATTTTCCAGCTCTTTCAGAGCCTGCTGCATCTGCTGTCTCGACCCAGGTTGCTGCGCTTCCATAGAGGCTGCAGCGTATGCCTTGATGATGCGGTCCCCGACCCGACCCCATGTTTTGGGGCTCGCGAAGCCGTGGCTCTCCACCACACTCGCTAACTCGTCGTATGCCTCATGGCCTCTCATTGCTTCTAGCGAATCAGTCATCGGCGTCATCCCCTCTTTTGCCTGGGCTCCATCTTTGCCGATCGAACCCGACGCCCACTCGGCATCCCGATATTTCTCCTGGAGGGGCTGTAACGCGACAAGGCTTTCGACAAAGCGTCGGATCACCTCGCCATTCAGTGACTCTTCCGCCTGTACCCCAGGAACGCACAGGACAGCAATGATGCCAACCAGGACTGATCGCAGAACGCACTTTCGAAAATCCATGAGCTTCGCTCCTACATAGCTTTTGCACCAATATGAATGACTAACATACCTCACACCGGTAGCAAACAGCTAAAGTCATCGGGTTTGCTGACGTGATACAGACAGGGCAGTTGGCTGTAATTCGCACCGGGCAGCGCCAAGAAACCTTGGTTAGAAGGGGGAGAGTGGACAAAGCAGCCCTATAACTGCAGTGCCGTACTGCCGGTAAAGACGGGTGGCGGGATACTTCTCGCGAATGCCTGATACTCGCTCTGTTCGGCTTGGCCTGGACGATAACCGCAAGAAGTCACCAGAGTCACGCCATAAGAAAGGGACAGCCTTGGCTGTCCCTTTCTTCAATACTTTGCGGCTCTTTCGGAGCCGCCTAGCCATTAAGCCACGTTGTGACTTAGAGGCCTACGACGTTTTCCGCCTGAGGACCTTTAGCGCCCTGAGTAACGGTAAACTCGACCTTTTGGCCTTCTGCCAGGGTCTTGAAGCCTGAACCAGTGATTGCACTGTAGTGTACAAACACGTCAGGACCAGATTCCTGGGTGATGAAACCAAAACCTTTGGCTTCGTTGAAGAATTTTACGGTACCGGTAGATGTAGACATATCTTAAAAATCCTGAAAATAACAAATATATAATTACCCCGGAGGGCGATAGCTGAAAAATACAGAGTTAGCTTAATCAAAAACAGGACGGGACACTTCTACTCTACTGCGAGGCGGTACGTCTTATTGATGAGATACGCTGTTCTGAATCTATCCAACACTTCGAATAATACACGCAATTTCGATGATGGCAAGCCCCTTAAGCGACGAGGCGTATATAAGACAATCAAAAACCGGTAACGGGCCATAGAACAGTCCTATACACGCTGCGCCCTGTCGGGTTCTTGGGTAACATGGACCGTCCGTATGATTTGCCAAGCTACTGCGGCCCGCGCATCGGCCGAGTCAGGGTTCCACCACTGCAGGAGTTATCGATGTGGTTCCTATGCATCATGTCGCAAGACTAACCCGGAGATTGTGGGTGTTTATCGCCCTGCTCAGCTTCAGTGTTTCTGGGCTTGCTTCTGATGACAGCCGTGAAGAGGTCCGCCGCCGTGTCGAAGCGATGGCGTCGGGCTTTGCTGTCGATGCCGGTTCCAGACGCCTGCTCGCCGTGAACGCATTGCGCGCTTTCTATCAGGACCGTGGCTTCAAGCTTGCGTGGTTCGCAGACAACCGGCTGACACCCGAGGCGCTCGAGCTGTTGCAGACCATCGACAACACCGGCACTGAAGGTCTGCATCCACGCGACTATCATCAGCAGGCCCTGAGCCAGATGATGCAGGCGCTGACGCTGAGCGCACCGGCTGCGGCAAAGGCAGACCTCGATCTACTCTTATCTGATGCCTTCCTCATGCTCGGGTCGCACCTGCTAGCCGGCAAAGTCGACCCACGAACGCTGCAGGCACAGTGGCAGGCTGATCGCCATGGGCTAGAGATGGCACCGCTATTGGCCCAGGCGGTGGAAACCGGCTCGGTAGCAGCCCTCCTGAATACGTTCCGGCCGAGCCAGGCCGAATACCAGCAGCTGCGCCAGGAGCGCCAGCGCATGCTCGAGCTCCTGGACCGCAGGGATTGGCCCCTGATCGATACCGGCCCGCTCATCCGACCTGGCGAAAGCGACAGCCGGCTGCCTCTTATACGTGCCCGGCTTGTTGCGCTCGGCGATCTTGCGGCGCGCCAGACAGAATCCCCTGCAGCCAGTCGCCCACCCACCTACGAAACCGATCTACTTGCGGCAGTGAGCCGGTTTCAGGCACGGCACGGCCTCCAGGCGGACGGTCTGATCGGATCGGCTACTATTGCAGCGCTTAACACGCCCCTTCAGGACCGATTAGCACAGATAGAGGTCAACATGGAGCGATGGCGCTGGTTGCCCGAGCGCCTGGGCGACCCCCATATCCGGGTCAACGCGGCCGACCAGAGACTCGACCTTGTGAGTAACGGCCAGATCCTGCTCAGCTCGCCGGCACGTCTGACGACCGCATGCCAGAACCGACCAGTATTCAGTGACCACATCCACTACCTGGTGCTGAACCCTGAATGGTCGGTCGGACCAGACAATCCGAACTTTGCGCTGCTTTCGGCGTTGCGTAAACGCGGCCAACTCACCCAACTGCCCGTCGAACTGCACAAGGGCTGGGGTATGAGCCTGTCGAAACGGGATGTCACGGCAGAAGACTGGGCTTCAGAGCCGGCTACAGGCAGCCGCCTGGTCCAGCCCCCCGGGCGCGAGAATGCTCTGGGCGAGGTCAAATTCATGTCCGCTATGGGCAGCGGCCCCCTGCTACACGGTGCACCGTCTGCCGGAGTCCTGAGCACAATGACAGAGACGACGTTCGGCTGTATTCAGGTCGAAGCCGCTGCAGAACTGGTCGACGGCCTGCTCAAGCACCAGCAGGGCTGGACCCGCCAGAAAACGCATGCGGGGGAGGACGAGCCTCCCCAATCCGAAACCCATTATATGGAGCAGCCGGTTCCGCTTCACGTGCAGTACCTGACTAGCTGGGCTGATAGCGACGGCACCATCCATTTCCGCAGCGATAGCCTCAACCGCGATACAGCGGTGGCTACCGCGCTCAAAGCCGAGCCGTAGGCTCGGGCCTGGCGGCGACAAGCGACGGGCTATTGGCACTGGCCTCCGCCGGCGCCATTGTTTAAAATCCGCACAATTTTAACGCTCCGGATTTACGCTCCGGCCTGCAGGAGGATGCCTTATGCCCCACATTGTGGTGTGCGCGCTTTACAAGTTTACCGCCCTCGAAAACTTCGAGGCTCTTCGCCAACCGTTGCGCGACCTGATGGAGACCCGCGGTATCCGCGGCACCCTGCTACTGGCCCGGGAGGGGATAAACGGCACGGTTGCAGGCACCGAAGACGCCATAGCTGACCTGAAATCCTGGCTCAGTCGGGATAGTCGATTTGAAGGGATCGACTACAAGCATTCCTATGTGGATGAGCTGCCGTTCAAGCGTACGAAAGTCAAACTCAAGCGCGAGATCGTGACCCTGGGCGTTGAGGGTATTGATCCCCTTCGCAGTGTCGGTACTTACGTTGAACCAAACGCCTGGAATGACCTGATATCCGACCCTGAAGTGCTTCTGATCGATACCCGTAATGAGTACGAGGTTCAGATCGGCACCTTCAGAAATGCGGTGAATCCGGCAACCGCAACGTTCCGGGAGTTCCCCGACTACGTGAAAGAGCATCTTGACCCTTTGCGACACAAGAAGGTTGCGATGTTCTGTACCGGCGGCATACGCTGCGAGAAATCGACGGCCTACCTCAAAGAGCAGGGCTTCGACGAGGTCTACCACCTGCAGGGCGGCATTCTCAAATACCTGGAAGACGTTCCGGCCAGCGAGTCGCTCTGGGAGGGGGAGTGTTTCGTTTTTGACGACAGAGTGACCGTCAACCAGAACCTGGAGCGCGGCAATTACGACCAGTGCCACGCCTGCCGCATGCCCATTACAGAAGACGACAAGCAGAGCGAGTTCTATCAGAGGGGCATCAGTTGCCACCATTGCTACGACAAGGCCAGTGCCTCCCAGAAGCAGCGTTTTGCCGAGCGCGAACGCCAGATCCAGCTGGCGCGGCTGCGCGGCGAGGCCCATGTTGGTGCTGAGGCGGCGGCGGTGATTGAGCAGCGGCGCCAAGCCAAAAAGGCCGTACGGCTGCAGCAGGAAAAGCAACTCACAGACTGACCGGACTAACGCCCGTACCGCATGGGGCCCGGGCCAGATTGCCCGGCCCATGCGAACTCTTTTCCCGCCACAGGGCCGAACTACAGGCTGCCTTTCCGGTCGAAGCCCTTTCCTAATTGTTTCCTCACTTCGACGGCATCCGCCCGGTATCCTTTTTATCGCCGGTATGTTTTTACGCCATGTCCCACTTGAAACACTTGCATTATGCCGCTCACGAAAACTGAAGCTTTTGCCTCGACGGTGAACCCGTCATCACCTGCGCCCGTTGGTCCTCTGTTCCTGGTTCATCTACGGATGCTAGCGGCGCTGGCCGTGGCCGCCGTGACCCTGGTACTGCAGGCCTGTGCCGGGGCGCCACCCGCCGAGGCGCCCCTTGCGCCGATTGAGCTACCGGCGCAATTTTCTGCTTCTGGCGAGCAGGTGCTGCCGTTGCAATGGTGGCAGGTATTCGACGACCCTGCGCTGGATCGCCTCGAAGCCCTGGCCCTTGCCGACAATTTCAGCCTCGCAGCCGCCCAGGCCCGGCTAGCGAGAGCCCGGGCGCTGGCGGCGCAGGCTGGGGCGGAACGCATCCCCAAACTTGATGCCTCTGCCCAGGCGGGAGTCAGCCGGGCCGATGGTACTGCTTCCAGCGAGCGATACGGGCTCGGGCTCGCGGCAGCCTATGAGGTTGATCTCTGGGGGCGCATCGACGCGGGCGTTCGTAGTGCCGAGGCCGAGCTGGTCGCTGTAGAAAACGACCTTCACACAGCCGCGATCAGCCTGACGGCCGAGCTGGCAAACCGTTATTTCGAACTGCAGCAGGAACTCGCGACGTTTGAGCTCTTGAGCAATCAGAAGGGGACCAACCAACGCATAGCCGAACTGATCCGGCTACGGTTTCTGAACGGCCAATCGGACATCGACGAGCTGCTTCGACAACAACAGCTCGTCTCCCAGACTGAAAGCCAGCTGCTGCAGAGCCAGGCCCAGGCCGGGCTTCTGACCCAGCAGATCGCCATACTGACGGGCCAGACACCGACCAGAAAGATCGAGCCCGGCGCCCGAACCGAGCCCATGCTGCCGCCGCTCCCGGCTACCGGCGTACCACTACTGTGGCTGCAGCAGCGGCCTGATATCCAGGCAGCCTTTGCCCGCCTTGAAGCGGCTGATGCAGCTCTCGCCCGTGCGGTCAGCGCCCAGTATCCAAGACTGAACCTGGGCGTGGACCTGGAAACCACCGCCAGTCGCCCGGGTGCGCTTTTCGAGAACTGGCTGGCGTCCCTCACTGCCGGTCTGACCGCCCCCCTGATTGATGGTGGTAACCTGCGGGCTCAGGTGGAGCAAGCCGGCGCGGCGCGCGACCTGGCCCTGGCCGATTACCGGCAGACGGTACTGGAAGGTCTGCAGGAAGTGGAGTCCGCACTGTTAGCCGAGAGGCGGGATCAGGGCATGCTGGCCCATCTTGAGGTTCAGCTGGAGCTGGCGCAGGCAGCCCTGGAGCAACTGACATTCCGTTATCGCCAGGGGGCTGCTGCTTACCTCGATGTATTGTCGACCCTCACCAGCGTGCAGTCCCTCGAGCGGCAGCGCGTCGCGCTTGCCTATGAACTCATGCAGGACCGTGTGGCTCTGAACAGGGCTCTGGCCGGATACTGGACACAACAAGCCGATGACTCCCGAGACTGAACCCATGACCGAATCAGATGAAACCCTGCCGAGCCCCCACAGCGCCGATGGTCCGCGCTCCCGGCGGGCTTATATTATCCAGGGTCTGGTTGCACTGCTGGTCCTGGTGGTCGCGGTGTTTATTGCTCGCTCATTCCTTCAGACCGCGCCTATTGCCGGGTCCCGCCCCACCCCCGAGCGGGAGGCTCGCCTGGTCGACGTGGCGGTGCCACAGCTGCAGGATTATCAGCCCATAATCACCGGCTGGGGCACACTGATACCCTCCCGCAGCCTGTCCATACAGGCCCAGGTCAGCGGCGCCGTCGAGGCCCTGTCACCGCGGCTCGAGCCCGGGGTTACAGTCGAGGCAGGTGAACAGCTGCTGAAGCTGGAGGACCTTTCTTATCTATCTGCCGTGACGCAGGCCGAGAGTGCATTGGCCGAAGCCGAAGCCAACCTGGCACTGGAACAGGGCCAGCAGGCCATAGCGCGTCGTGAATTCGAACTGCTCACCGAAGATGCCAGCGCCCGAGGCGGTCAGTCGAGCCTCGGCGAGGCAGAGAATCTGGTGCTGCGACGGCCACAATTGCGCATTGCCCGTGCCGCGGTGGAGGCCGCTGAAGCCCGACTGGCCGAAGCGCGCCTGGACCTTGAGCGCGCAACGGTGAAGGCGCCTTTTGACGCGCTCGTTACGGGTCGATCCGTGGCACTCGGCTCCCAGGTCAGCACCAGCACGGAGCTGGCCCGCCTGGTCGGGGTAAAAACCTGGTGGATAGAAGTGCTCGTAGGCGCTGACCGCCTGGGCTGGCTGGACACATCGCCTGGTGGACGCGAGCCGGCGCAGGTTCAGTTAAGTCATCCCGGGGTCTGGCGCCCGGGCGAAACTCGCCCGGGGTACGTTGTTCGGGTGCTGCAGGAGCTCGAAGCTGAAGGTAATCTGGCCCGTGTACTGGTCGCGGTTGACGACCCGCTGGCGCTGCAGGAAGAAGCCTTTCCCGGAAAACGCGAGCCGCAGTTGCTACTCGGCTCTTTCATGCGCGCGGACATTGAAGGAAGGCGCTTTAGCGATGTCTTCGTGCTTGAGCCCCGATGGTTGCGGGAGGGCAACAGCGTGTGGGTCATGAATGATGACGATGCGCTTGAGATCCGACCCGTGGAAGTTCTCTACCGCGATGATAACGCGGTCCTCATCAGCGCCGGCCTGGACGCCGGCGACCGCGTCATCACCAGCCGTCTGTCGACACCCGCCGAGGGTATGCCGTTGCGCACAGAAGCGCACACTGACAGCGCCGCGAGCGACGGGCCGCCTTCGGTAGACCGCGCTGATTCCGGCGCCGAAGCGACAGACGCAGGGGTGCGTGCTCATGGCTGACCCCAAAGGCTGGCTCGATCATATCGTTGGCCACAGGGTCGGCCCCAACCTGCTAATGATCGTGCTGATCTTCGGCGGGATCTTCATGAGCACAAAGATAACCCAGGAGGTTTTCCCGGAATTCCAGGTCGACTCCATCAGTGTCGCCGTGTCTTACCCTGGCGCAACACCTGAACAGATCGAACAGGGCGTAATACTCCCGATTGAGGAAGCCGTACGCGGCATCCCGGGTATTGAGCAGATCTCGTCAGTAGCCCGGGAGGGCAGCGGTCAGGTTACGCTTGAGCTCGTAACCGGCGCTCAAACGCAACAGGTCTATCAGGACGTCGAGCAGCAGGTCAATCGTATCGAGACCTTTCCGGATAACGCCGAACAGCCAAGCGTAACGCTTCACCGGTGGTATCCGGATGTGCTGGATCTGGTCATCTACGGCGACGTGAGTGATCAGACGCTGCGAAACGCCAGCGAACAGATTCTCGACCGGCTTCTGCTGCTGCCCGAAATTACTCGAGCCGAGCTCGAGTCTGTACCCGCCCGCGAAATTCACATTGAAATCGACGAAAGCCAGCTCAGGCGCCTGGGGCTGAGTTTCGAGCAAGTTGCGGCGGCCGTTTCCGTTAACGCCCGGGATCGCTCGGCCGGCTCGGTAGAAACGGTCAGCGGTGATCTGCTATTGCAGGTCCACAGCCGTCGGGAAGACGCCCAAGGTTTCGCCAGCGTGCCCGTGGTGACCGGTGCCGATGGCACCCTGATTCGACTAGGCGATATCGCAACCCTGCGCGACGGTTTTGAAGTCCAGCGGGAGGAAATCTCAACCTTCAATGGCTACCCCGCGCTGGAAATCGGCGTGCTGAGAGTGGGCGAACAGACACCCCAGAGCGTATCGAAGGCCGTGCGCGAGGCCCTGCCTGAAATCATGCGGGAGTATCCCCCAGCGCTCCAGTACGCAGTCCAGAGCGATCGCTCGGAAGTCTATCAGCAACGCCTGCAATTGCTCCTGCAAAACGGTTTTCTGGGGCTGCTTCTGGTGTTTTTACTGCTGACCCTGTTTCTTGAATTCAAACTGGCGTTCTGGGTAACGGTCGGGATTCCCACTTCATTTCTGGGCGCGCTTCTGTTTCTGCCTGGCATGGGCGTATCGATCAATATGATCTCGCTGTTCGCCTTTATTGTCGCGCTCGGGATTGTCGTGGACGATGCCATTGTCGCCGGGGAAAACATCTATGAGTACCGCCAGCGCGGGTACAGCTTTGCCGAAGCCGCCGTGCTAGGTGCCCGGGAGATCTCCGTACCGATCATTTTCGCAGTGCTGACAAACATTGTGGCCTTCATGCCGCTCATGTTCATGCCCGGTGGTTTTGGCCAGCTCTGGGCGGTGATTCCAGCGGTTGTGAGCACGGTGTTCGCCATCTCACTGCTTGAGGCACTGGTGATTCTGCCGGCGCACCTGGGCCATGTGCGCGACAGGCATAGCAACCCGATCACAGCGCGCCTGCACCGCATCCAGCAGACGTTCAGCAACGGTTTTTCCCGACTGGTAGAGAGGGTGTACGGTCCTTTCCTGTCCCGGGCAATCCGCGTGCGCTATTTCACGGTCGCCTGTTGCGTCGCCATCCTTGTGGTCACGTTGTCCTATGCCTTCAGTGGCCGGCTGGGCTTCACCCTGATGCCGCGGGTTGAGAACGACCAGGCAGAGGCTACAGCGGTAATGGCCGAAGGCACGCCCATGAGCGAATTGACGCGGGTGCGCGACCAGCTGGTTGGGGCGGCCCAGGAACTGATTGACCAGACCGGTGGCGATGATCTGAGCCAGGGCATATACGCGGAAATCGAGGGCTCAACGGTTGAGGTGCGCGTCTACCTCACACCACCGGACCTGCGGCCCCTGTCTACGGGCGAGTTCGCCCAGCGTTGGCGTGCCGTGACAGGACCGGTAACCGGTGTCGATTACGTGCGTTTCTCATCTGACCGTGGCGGCCCGGGGGGCGGGGCTGCGGTTACGGTTGATATCAGCCATCCCGACACGGAAGTACTGGCGGCGGCTTCCCAGGCGCTGGCGGAGCGGCTGGAAACCGTTGCCGGTGTCAGCGATGTCGATGACGGCTACCAGCCCGGCAAGCGTCAGTGGAGTCTTACGCTCAATGAAACCGGCACGGCACTGGGTCTTAGCGCAAATGACCTTGGCCGCCAGGTCCGGGCCGCCGTGTTGGGCGAAGAAGCACTGACGTTGCTACGCGGGCGTAACGAGGTCACAGTGAGGGTCCGTCTGCCAGGCGGCGAGAAGCAGAGCGAAGTCATGATTGAAGGCTTCATGCTGCAGACGCCCCAAGGCAAATATGTACCGCTGGCGGAAGTCGCGGATATCGTGCCTGGCCGCGCGCTCAGCAGTATTTCCCGCCAGGATGGCCGTCGCACTCTGACTGTCAGCGCCAACGTGGAGCCGGTAGGACAAACCAACCAGGTACTGGCGACGCTGACCGACAAGCTGATGCCGGCATTGCAAAAAGATTTTCCCGGGCTCGCCTACAGTTTCGAGGGGCGCCAGGCCGACATGCGCGACGCTGTCGACAGCTTTTTCCAGTCGGTAACGCTCGCCCTGCTGGGCATTTATGCCCTCCTGGCCATCCCGTTCCGTAGTTACAGTCAACCGCTGATTATTATGTTTGCCATTCCCTTCGGCGTGGTCGGTGCCATTCTCGGCCATGTGGTAATGGGCTATAGCTTAAGCCTGATCAGCATCATGGGCATGATTGCCCTGGGCGGTATTGTGGTCAACGATTCCCTGGTCATGATCGATTATGCCAACCGCCGCCGACAAGAGGGCTTGAGCGCGCTTGAGTCCATCTATCTCGCGGGGGTGAGACGCTTCCGCCCCATTCTGTTGACGACAATGACCACCTTCGGCGGACTGGCGCCCATGATCTTCGAAACCTCCCGCCAGGCGCGCTTCATGATCCCCTTGGCTATCAGCCTGGGCTTCGGCATTCTGGTGGCGACGGCGATTCTGTTGCTGTTGGTGCCTTGCGTCTATCTGATTCTGGAGGACGTCAAAGCGCTGTTCGGTGGGCGCGCTGCCAACGAGGCTGATGCAGCGCAGCCATCCCGCTCAATAGTAGACCTGGAGCAAATCTGAGGAAGGGCATGACCGCCGTTCCGGCAAGAGCCGGAACGGCGGCGGGGTCAGACCTTGAACTGGCCAACAGTGTCCTGCAACTGCGTCGCAAGACGGGCCAGCTCGGCGCTGGCGCCTGAGGTCTGCTCGGCTGAGGTGGCGATCTGGCGGGACTGGTCGCCAATCGATACCATGTTTTCGCTGATATCTTCAGTCACCGTGCTCTGTTGCTCCGCGGCGCTCGCGATCTGCAGGCTCATGTCATTGATGCGCTGTACTGAGACGGCGATAGCTGTCAGTAACTCCTCGGCTTGACGGGCCTCCGAGAGCGTCGTGTCCGCCTTGACGGAACCCGCCTGCATCGCCGCTACAGCGCCTTCTACGCCCGACTGCAGCCGCTCAATCGTCTGTTCGATGTCACGGGTCGACTGCTGGGTGCGGCTGGCAAGCGTGCGTACCTCATCGGCAACCACAGCAAAGCCACGGCCCTGCTCGCCAGCCCGGGCCGCCTCAATGGCCGCGTTCAATGCCAGCAGGTTAGTCTGCTCGGCAATACCCTGGATGATGCTCAATACCGAGGCAATCTGGCGCGCGTCCGTGGCCAGCTTCGTGATAACTTCGCTGGCGTCCTCAACACTTTCGCGCAGACCGGTCATCGCACCAATGGTCTGCTGGATCTGGCGTTTGCCTGACTGACTATGCTTGTCTGCATCCCTGGATTCGCTGGCCGCCTCGGCGGTACTGCGGGCAACATCCTGAATGGCCGACGACATCTCATTGGCTGCCGTCACCACCATGTCGACCGAGCTGTGCTGTTGAGTCACCAGACGATTATTGTCGTCAGATATCACCGAGAGCTCCTGGGCTGCAGCCGAAACCTCGCGGGTATACCCGGCCACATCACCGATGATTTTCTGCAGTTTTTCCATGAAACGGTCGAAGCTGGCTGCCAATTGTCCAAGCTCGTCGCGGGAGTTCAGGTTGATACGCTGGGTCAGGTCGCCATCACCCCGGGAAATGTCCTCCACGCGGTCACGAATGGCTTTGACAACACGGGTCACGAGAGGCGGTAAAACGATGGCCACGAGCATCAGCAGGCCCAGGATAATGGCGCTGCCAACCGCTTGGCTGGTCACTACAAAATCGCCCTGCGTGTTGACTACTCGGCCTTCTCTCTCGGCCTCTGCATGCAGCAGCTGGGTCAGCTGATCCATGGTGCCACGAGCGAGGTCGAAGCCCGCCTCAGCGTCGCCGAAACTCAGCTGGAGCCCTGCTTGCCTATCGTCAGCAGCAGCTTCGGACACGGTATCAGTAAGCATTTTCCAGCGATTGAACTGGCTGCCAAAATCGGCGAGCAGTGATTCGACCTCGGCCATGTCTGCCAGCCCATCAACCTGGGCCATGCGTTTCTCGACCTGGCCAATGTTTTCACGACGGCTGGCTTCGTATTTACGAAATTCCTCTGTCCCAGGCTGACTCTCAAGCAACGCGCGTTCGGCAATGAGGGCTTGATGAAGGTCCCGGTCAGCCTCCAGCACCAGCTCAACCGCAGGCAGGAAGACTTTTGTCATCCGATGGGCCGACGTATTCATCGCGCTGATGGAGGAAACGTTGAGCCAGCTTACCACCAGGGTTACCAGGATGACGGTGCCCAAGGGGAGCAGGAGCTTCTGCCTGAAGGAGAGATTACTGAACCAATGCATACGTGAAAGCCTGTAAGACAACTATAAAGACAGTCTGCTGCGACCCGTGAACGAACAGGAAATTTGCAACATCACCTATTTTTATAGTAGTCAGCCGGGCTCCCGTAAAGGTGATCGCGACTTTTTAACACAAGTTAGTCAGTCGGGAATCGTTATCAAAATTATTAACGTCCCTATTCGCCGGGCCGATGAACGTCGGTTTTAGCGACCTCTTCCTCTGCCGCCTTCTCGCTGGCCCAGCGGCGATCATCCTGATCTGTTTCTGGCTGTGGCTGGTCTTTACCGTACTGTGGCTGAAGCGCCAGCTCCACCAGGATGGGAAAATGATCAGAGCCAAAGAACGGCAGGCGCTTCATCTGCACCAGCGTAAAGTGGTCGCTGTGGAACAGGTGATCCAGCGGCCAGCGAATAAATGGATAGCTGGCGTGAAACGTGTTGAACATGCCCCGACCCACACGCGGGTCCAGTAAACCGCTGACTTTCCTGAACAGTCGGGTCGTGGCGGACCAGGCGACGTCATTAAGGTCACCGCTGATTATGGTCGGGTAGCGGGCTTCAGCTGCTGCGCGGCCCACTATGACCAGCTCCGCGTCACGCTCGGTGGATGCCTCGTTTTCGGTGGGACTCGGCGGCGCGGGGTGCAGCGCATGAAACTGTACCTGGGCACCGGATGGCAATGTTACCAGGGCATGGGCCGACGGCACCTGATCCTCCACCAGATACTGTATTTTCTGATCCGTAAAAGGCAGGCGTGAATAGACCAGCATGCCGTAGAGATTGTCGAGCGGGCACTTGAGACTGTAGGGATAGTCCGCATCCAGGGCGTCGAGCTGGGTCTGCCACCAGCGGTCGGTCTCCAGGGCGACAACGATGTCGGGGTTGTTGTCCTGGATGATGTCCAATAGCTGCCGGGCCCGGCGATTGGGGGTCAGCACGTTGGTATTGAGCACCCGTATCGCATTGTCCCGCGAGCCTGGCGCGGCGCGGTGTACTTCGGTAGGTACCAGGCGGGTGTACGGCAGAATCCACCAGCCCTGGTAGAGCATGCATAGAGCATTGGCGATCACGAGCACCCAGGTCGGCACCGAAGTTCTGTCGAGCAGACCGATCGCAAGCAGGGCGATGAGCGCCGAAATGGCGGCCAGCTGCAGCCGGGGAAAATCGTGTACGCGTACCCACCAGCCTTCGTGGGTGAGAATGGATGCCAGTGTCGACAACGCAATCAGGACGGTACAACCGGCCAGGATCCAGAACAACATAGGCCAAAACCTCTGACACAGCCAAAGCGGTTGCAGGTCAACCGGCGTTGCTCGAACCGACCTCTACCCATGCAATGGCTTGATTACGTTTGAATTAAATTGGTCGGGCTGTTCGGCCCGCAAGGGTCGGGGTGTTTAAGTCTGCCGCCCCATTCGGGTAATGTAGCATCATCCGGCAGGGAAAAAGACCGATGTGGCTGACTGAAGACAGTGGAGTGATTTGGCTTCGAGCCATCACGGTACGCGCGCTCCTTGCGGGCGCCGCCTGGTGGATAATCAGCGAAGGCCAGCTGGCGGCAGTGGTTGTCGGGCTGATAGCGGTCGCCATCGCAGTATGTTTCAGCCTGTATCTGGCACCCCCAAGGTCACGCCAGATCAACCCCTGGAAACTCGTTCTGTTCATTGGTTATTTTCTCGCGCGTTCGTTGCTGGCCGGTTTCGATGTCGGCCGCAGGATCCTGCACCCCGCCCTGCCCATAACGCCGACATTCGTCCGTGTACCGCTAGCGTTACCCGCCGACCGATCACGCTGGCTACTGGTCCAGGCGCTGAGCCTGGTACCGGGCACGTTAAGCGTGGCAATCGAAGAGGACGAACTTGTCCTACACTGCCTCAACCGCGACGACGCCATCGACGAACACGTCCGGGCGATGGAAGCGCGTATCGGCCCTATCTTTTGGCTACCCCAGCGGAGTCAGTCATGAACGCCGGGCTGCAGTGGACCCTCGCCCTGGTAGGGCTCGTTCTTGTTGCAACCGTCATGTTTGGGCTGTACCGCATATGGCGGGGGCCGGACCTCGGCGACCGGATGCTCGCCACACAGCTGTTCGGCACAACCGGCGTTGCGGTGTTGCTGGTGCTGAGCGAGCTTCAGCAAATGCCCGCCCTGCGCGATGTCGCGTTGGTCCTGGCTTTGCTGGCGGTGATGTCGACCGTAGCGTTTGTCGCCCGGTTCCGACGTTCGCACTCTGCCCCCGAATCAGTGCTGCAAGCCGAAGATCAGGCACCGGCCCGGAAGGGCGATCCGTTATGAGCTGGATAGTCCTGTTACAGATCATGCTGCTACTGGCGGGCACCGTCTTTTTTATTGTTGGAACGGTCGGTCTGCTGCGGCTGCCCGATACCTTCACCCGGTTACACGCGCTCACCAAAGTGGACAATCTCGGCCTGGGCCTGATCATTCTCGGGCTGATGCCCGGCGTATCCGGTGTCGCGGTTGGGCTCAAACTTGTGCTGATCTGGCTGCTGACCCTCGGTGCCAGCACGACGGTTGCCTACCTTGTGGCCAACGCCAGTTACCTGCGGGCTGGTCCGGACCGGCAAGCCGAGGCCGCCGAAGGCCGGGGCGAACGCTGATGCCTAACCTGACGCAATGGCTTGATCTGTCGTCCTGGCTGGACCTGTCCCTGTGGCTCGACGCCCTGCTCACGCTCGCGCTGGTGGTTACCGCTGCAGCCGCGTTGCATTCGCGCGATCTATTCCGTGCAGTTGTGGTGTTTATAGCTTTCGGCCTGCTGCTGTCCGTGGTCTGGGTACGCCTGCATGCACCCGACCTTGCCCTTGCAGAAGCCGCCATCGGCGCAGGGCTTGCCGGGGCGTTGCTGCTGGATGCGGTCAGCCAGATGCGCGACCCTGAACGCGCCCCGGAGCGCGCGCTTCCGGTGGCTGCTGGCGGGCTCTGCTTTGGCTTCATGGCACTTCTGATTACGGCGCTGTGGCATTCCACGGAACCCTCACCCCGGCTGGCGAATGCCCTGGAGAACGCCATGGGCCTGAGCGGAGTGAGCCACGAGGTCACAGCCGTGCTGTTGAACTTCCGAGGCTACGACACCTTTCTGGAAATCTCCGTGCTGGCCGTCACCGCGTTTATCGGCCTCGCGCTCAAGCCCGACGCCCATGCATCGCCACCGCCGCTGCATCAACTGTCCGACCCGGTTCTGAATGCACTAGTGGTGTGGCTGGTGCCGGTCATGCTCATGGTCGCCACCTACATTTTCTGGGCCGGTAGCAAGCAGCCTGGGGGCGCGTTTCAGGCCGGCGCGGTGCTCGCCGCCAGCGGTGTACTGCTGCGGCTTTCGGGGTTCGGCCTACCGTTGGAGGGCCCCGGCCCTGGGCTCCGGATTGCGTTGTCCACAGGCTTTCTGGCCTTCCTGCTGGCCGGTCTGAGCGGCCCTTTACTGGGCCTGCCGCTGTTCAGCTACCGACCCGAATCCGCCGGCGCCACCATCATGGCAGTGGAGGCGCTTCTGGCTCTTTCGATCGGGATCACGCTGCTGAGCCTGTTCAGCGCAGCGCCGCCTACTGCCAACAACGGCAGCGCCGGACGATGAACGCCGCGCTACTTTACGCCCTCGGCGGGACCGTCCTGGTTGCACTGGGTCTGTACACTTTTGCCACGGTGGCGCACCTCCTGCGCAAGCTGCTGGCGTTCAATGTCATGGCCAGCGGCACCTTTCTGATACTGGTCGGATTAGGCCAAACCGACGGCCAGGCGGACCCCGTACCACAAGCGCTGGTGCTCACCGGCATTGTTGTCGCCTTCGGTTCCACCGCGCTGGCGCTGGTACTCCTGCGCCGCTGGTTCCAGGCGACGGGTTCCGCCACCCTGGAGACAGAGCGCCAGACCAACGATCAGGAACCATCCTGATGGCAGCCATATGGACGGCCCCTCTGCTTGCCGCCGCTGTCGTCATCCCCTTGTTTTGGATGGTACTCAGCCTGCTCTGGCCCGGTCGCGCCAGGATCGGACTGACGGCTGTCGGCGCTATACTTCAGCTTTCCGTCACTATCCTGCTCTGGTGGCAGGTGCGCACCTACGGCGGAATACTGTATGTCCCGGGGGGCTGGCCCCTACCCCTTGGCATCGCCCTGCATCTGGATGGGCTGGCGCTGTGTTTTCTCGTTCTGACCGCCGTTATCGCATCGACCTGCGCGCTTCATGCACATCTTTATCTGCGCGATCGATATGCATTCCAGCGCTATTTCTGGCCCCTGTACTGGTTTCTCTGGGCAGGCCTCAACAGCGTCTGGCTTTCAGCAGATGTCTTTAATCTCTATGTCAGCCTGGAGTTGGTCGGGCTTTGCGCCGTAGGGCTGGTGGCGATAACCGGCGAACCGCAGGCACTGTCTGCCGCATTGCGGTATCTGCTGGCAGCCCTTGCCGGCTCCCTGATGTACCTGCTGGGCGTGGCGCTGCTCTACGGCGGCTACGGCACACTGGTATTGCCTGAACTGGCCGAGCAGGTTGCACCTGGGCTTACGACTGCAGTGGCGCTTGGCCTCATGACTGTTGGGCTGGTGTTCAAGACCGCGCTTTTCCCTCTACACGGCTGGTTGCCGCCGGCTCATGGCGGTGCCCTGCCGCCTGTCAGTGCCTTGCTGTCGGCACTGGTCATCAAGGCGTCCTTTTACACCCTGGCCCGGCTCTGGCTTGACCTGGGCGATGCGCTGCCAGCAACGCTTTCCGCCAATGCCCTGGGGCTGCTTGGCGCGATCGCCATTTTCTGGGGCAGTTGGGCCGCACTGCGCCAGCACAAACTGAAACTGGTCGTTGCCTATTCGACCGTCGCCCAGATCGGCTACTTTTTTCTGCTCTTCCCGCTACTTGCAGGCGCCGGTGTTGAGGCCGCCCGCAAAGCCGAAGAGGGGGTTATGCTACTGGTGCTCGCCCACGGCCTGGCGAAGGCCGGCATGTTCCTCGCTGCGGGCAATCTGGTCGTGTCCCTCGGCCGGGACAGCGTGGCCGGCCTGACCGGCATCAGCCGCTTTCGACCGATCTCTCTGTTCAGTTTTGGGCTGGCTGGCGTCACACTCATGGGCCTGCCACCCAGCGGCGGCTTCACGGCCAAGTGGCTACTGCTGCAAAGCGCGCTGGCCAGCGGCAAGGCAGTATGGGCTGCGGTGATTCTGCTCGGGGGACTGGCCACAGCCGCTTATATCTTTCGCGTTTTCCGCCAGTCTTTCGAGGAAGGCCCCGAGGATGACGTCTTTAATCATCCCTCGCGCTGGATGGAAGCGGTGCCCATGAGTCTTTCTCTGGGCTCGGTGCTGCTGGGACTGTGGGCCGCCGAGCCGCTACGGCTTTTCGCTATCGTAGCGGAAGGAGGCTCACCATGACGTTCAGTTTCTGGCTGCCGGTGATGATTCTGGCAACGTCGGTGACGGCAGGGGTGGTGATCTTCCTGCTGCCGGAGCAGCGGCATGTCACCCGTGGCTTTCTCAACCTTGGCGCGGCGATTCTGAAAGTCATCCTGGTGTGCGTTATGCTCTGGGGCGTTTACCAGGGCTACGATTACGAGACCCGTTTCAGCATCACCCCAGACGTGGATTTTGTTCTGCGCGCCGATGCCCTGGCGGTCATCTTTGCCGGGCTTTCGTCCGTACTCTGGCTCTGCACGACCGTCTATGCCATCGGTTATCTTGAGCACTCACCCAATCGCAGCCGATTCTTCGGTTTTTTCAGCCTGTGTGTGGCCAGCACGCTGGGCATCGCCATGGCAGGGAATTTGTTCACCTTCCTGCTCTTCTATGAAATCCTGACACTTTCGACCTACCCTCTGGTGGTTCATCGGGGCACGGAAAGTGCGCTGAGAGCGGGGCGCAATTACCTTGCGTACACGTTGACCGGGGGAATGGTACTGCTGTTCGCCGTGGTCTGGCTCCACAGTATCGCCGGCGACCTCAACTTTGTTCACGGCGGCCATTACGCCGCACTTACGGGCCAGCCGGATCCGGCACTGTTCTGGATCTTTGCACTTCTGATTGGCGGCCTCGGCGTCAAGGCAGCGGTCGTGCCGCTGCACGGCTGGCTGCCCCAGGCTATGGTCGCACCCGCGCCGGTCAGCGCGCTCCTGCATGCGGTCGCCGTCGTCAAGGCAGGCGCATTCGGCATTGTCCGGGTTATCTACGATATTTTCGGTGTCAGCTTCGCCAGTGCTCACAACCTGCTGGTGCCCCTCGCCTGGCTTGCCGCTTTCACTATTATTTACGGGTCATTGCGGGCGTTGAGCCAAAGCGATCTCAAGCGTCGCCTGGCGTTCTCGACCGTCAGCCAGGTCTCGTACATCATTCTCGGGGTCAGCCTGATGGGCCCGCTGGGGACGATAGGCGGAGTGGTCCACCTGCTTCACCAGGGCATTATGAAAGTCACGCTGTTCTTCTGCGCCGGTAATTTTGCCGAAACGTTGGGCATCCACAGGATTGAAGAACTGGACGGCGCTGGGCGCCGCATGCCCCTGACCAGCCTGGCTTTTACGGTCGGTGTCCTGGGGATGATTGGCCTGCCCCCGCTGGCCGGGTTCATCAGTAAGTGGTACCTGGGCCTGGGTGCGCTGGAAGCAGGCATGCCCTGGGTCATTGCTGTGTTGATCCTCAGCAGCCTGCTGAACGGCGCCTATTTTCTGCCCTTGGTGCACCGTCTCTGGTTCCGGTGCCAGAATGGCCCCTGGCCGGACGAAAAGCGCCTGGGCCGCTACGAAACAAACCTGTGGCTGCTACTGCCACCGCTGGTGACAACCTTATTCGTCATTCTCGCCGGCCTGCTTGCAGCCATGCCGATCAGCCCCCTGGCCTGGGCTGAGTACTTTGCGGCGCGGGAGTATGCGCCATGACACAGGCTCTGCTAGCCATGACGGTGGGGCTGCCGCTGCTGCTGAGCCTCGGTTTCTTCTGGCGACCATTACGGGCGCATCTGCTGTACTCAATCCCGTTTGCGGGGCTGCCGGGACTGCTGTTGGCCCTGGTGGGCGATGAGCAGGCCTTGCAGATGCCATGGCTGCTGGAGGGCGCGACCTGGGCCATAGACGACCTGCGGCGGACGTTCCTCGGCTTTTCCAGCCTCCTGTGGACGCTGTCGGGCGTCTACAGCCTGTTCTACTTTACCCGCGACGATCGCCCGGACCATTTTGCCCTGTTCTGGCTGCTCAGCCTGGCCGGCAACCTGGGGTTGATCATCGCCCTGGATATCGCCAGTTTTTATTCACTGTTCGCGTTGATGACGTTTGCGGCGTATGGGTTGGTCGCGCACAACCGTGACGCGGCGGCGCTCGAGGCGGGCCGGGTGTATATGATCATGGCGTTGCTGGGGGAAATGGCGCTGCTGGCCGGCCTGATCATGGCGGCCGCGCCGGAAAGGCTGACGCTCCTTGGCGATGTTCCCGCCGCCGTGGCCGTCTCACCGTACCGGGATACGGTCATTGCACTGCTGTTCACCGGTTTCGGCGTCAAAGCCGGTGCGGCCTTGCTCCACCTCTGGCTACCCCTGGCCCATCCGGCAGCGCCTACCCCCGCCAGCGCCGTGCTGAGCGGGGCCATGATCAAGGCGGGACTTTTCGGTTGGCTGTACACGCTGCCCGGCGGTGAGGCTGTGCTACCGGGTTGGGGCCTGGCCGTCATTGTTGCCGGGCTCGTGGCTGCGTTCGGGGCCGCATTGCTGGGCGTGTGTCAGCAACAACCCAAAGCAGTGCTGGCCTACTCAAGCATCAGCCAGATGGGCCTGATAACGGTGGTGGTCGGCGCTGGACTAGCGGCGCCGGAGGCCTGGCCTACTCTCATGGCGTCGGTCGTTTTCTACGCAATGCACCACGGCCTGACCAAAGGCGCGCTGTTTCTCAGCGCCGGCACCGCTGCCCATGCCGGTGCGTGGCCACGTTGGCTCTTCTGGGTCGGGGTGTGGCTGCCGGGCCTGTCGCTCACTGGCCTGGTGTTGACCAGTGGCGCGGCCGCCAAGGGTGCATTCAAGACCGCGCTGCACCAGGCCGATATTCCGCTGGCGATCGGGCCGTCTCTGGCCACGCTTCTGAGTGCTGCTGCGGTGGCGACGACCTTACTGGTGGCACGCTATAGCTGGTGCCTCAGACGACAGTGGGGTAGCGCCAGGCCCGTCCGGGGCCTTTTATGGAGCTGGCTTAGCACCTCCTTTGCCTGCCTGCTGCTGATCTGGTGCCTGCCCCGTCCTGCAAATATGCCCGCAAGCCCGGATTCTCTGAGCTTCTTTGTCGGGCTGACCACGGGGCTGAGCAAGCCTGTAGACTTCCTCTGGCCACCCGCACTGGGGCTTCTGCTGGCGGGCGTGGCACTTATCCTGGGGATCAGAGCAGTTGTAGTGCCGGCCGGGGACCTGATCGTACCGCTGGGTAAGCTCTGGCGAAGGTGCTTGCACGGTCTTGCGGGCATTGCAATGCGGCTGGGCAGGGTTCAGATGTACGTCATCGATGCCAGCCGGCGGCTGGGGGCCCGCCTGCTGGCCGGCGGCGCCAGAGTGCTGGCCGCCGAACAGTACCTTCGGGCCCAGGCCGGTTTAACCTTTGCGATACTGGTTGTCTTTTACCTGCTGGCTCTGGTGGCGCCTGACCTGGCCAGCTAGCGCAGCATAAAATAGAAGGCCACGAGCGCAACGATGAGAAGGGCTCCGCCCACGAGTCTGGAGTGTCTATTCCACAGGGCGAGCGCCTGATCGCCGACGAGCTCAACCAGAAGGGCCAGACCGAAGTAGCGTATGCCCCGCGCGATGGCTGACGCCAGCATGAATAGGGGAAGCGAGTAACCGGCTGAACCTGCCACAAGCATCGCCACCTGAAAAGGTATCGGCACAACACCGACGAGGATAATGGCCCAGAAACCGTTCTGTTCAAACCTGTCCTGGAAGGTCTGATACTGCTCGGTATATTGCAGCACTTCGAGCAACCAGCGCCCCACCGACTCAAACAGCGCAAGGCCTACAAAGTACCCGATTAACGCCGCCACAAGGCAACCGGCAAGGGCGGCGGCTGCGATCGCCCAGGCCCGCTGGCGATCTTTCAGCATGTAGGGTATCAGCACCAACTCCAGCGGAATCGGCACGATGATCGCCTCCATAAACGAGATCGTGGCGATCAATGTCAGGTCGTGACGTGAGCGGGCCAGCCTGTCCAGCCAGTGTTTGACCCTGCGCTTCCCTTCTGCCATATCCAAAGACTCCTTTCTTTTTTAAAGCCGCCTTTCCGTTTCAACGCCGCCTGTGCCGCCTTTGGTCCCAGGCCCATGGCATCGCTACGTTGAGCGTCTTGACCGACGCAGCTTTTCCTGAATATCTGCCCGCGCATGACTCAACAGGGCGTTTTTGTCGAGGTCCGCCAACACAGCCTGAACGGCACGCTTGGGACCAGCCGGGCCCCAGGAACGGCCATTGCGGAAGTAATCCTCAGCGACCCGCCCAAGAATCCAGGTGCTGGCATAACCCACGGCTCCCTGGGCTGAACCTGTCAGCGCGGTGCTGAAGCCGGCGCTCCCCAGCTTGAGCGTCGAAGCGAAAAGATTGACACTCCACAGGCTGCCCATCAACGTCGCCAACTGTCCCAGAATCACAGCCAGCAACCGCCAGGCCTCACGCCGCGTCACGGGTAGCGCGTACAGGCGACTCAGATGGAGAATCAGGCCGGCATCAAGGGCAGCAGCTGCCGCCAGATCCGCTGCCGGTACCGGGTTCAGCGCAACCGCCAGCCCCTTGCCGAGGGCATAGCGATCAATCAGACGTCGGGCCAGATCGCGGCGGAGCAGGGTGATCCGCTCGGCCACTTCATCACTGACCCGGGCAGCGAACATACCGGCATTCAACGCTACCAGGGCGTCACCCTGCTCCTCGATAATCTGCCAGAGTCGGTCGGCAAGCCCGGTAATATCAGCCGGAGGCTGCTCGGTGAGCTCTGTCTCACGTCCATCCTCCCGGACCTGTACCACCACGCGGGGCGCTGGGTTCGCGCTACACAGCACGATGTTCTCCGGGGGCAGCAGATCGGCGGCTTTTGCTTGCAGATGGGTCAGCAACGTCTGCTGTTCCGGCTGGCTGTAGCGATCTGCTTTGTTGAGCGCTAAAAGCACGGGGCGACCGTGGCCGGCCGCGGCACTCAGGGCCTGCCACTCAGTGCGGGTCGGGTCGCCTTCGACCACAAACAGCACCAGGTCGCCCAGTCCAGCTGCCCGGTGGGCCATGGCTTCGCGCTCTTCGCCTTCGAACTCGTCAATACCGGGCGTATCGCACAGGGTCACGGTACCGTCAGGCGCTGTACGCATGTGCTCCCGGTCGACTGCCCGGGTTTCACCGTGCAAGACACTGACGCTGAATGCCTCACGCCCCAGCAGGGCATTGAGCAGTGAAGATTTGCCCACACTGACCCGGCCCATCACCACAATCTCCAGACGACCGTTCTCGAGACGGTCGAGCAGGGCCTCGATGGAGCGAAACTCCTCGCCCAGCTCCGCGCGCACTTCCGCCGGGATGCGGGGGTCGGCAAGCAGTTCACCCAGGCTCTCCCGAACCTGGAGCAACGGCCCGTCCACTGCCTCCTGCCCGCTACCCGCCGCCGCGCACTCGTCTGCTGCAGGCGTCGGATCGGAGGCCGCTTCAGCCCCGCCCTTAGCGCGCGTCGGCGCGGCTGACGTCCGCCGGCCCGGCAGGGCCCGACTCCAGTGCCAGTCGCGCCAGCGAGCGTGCATGCGATCCCAGATCCCCACTGAGCACCTCCTCAAAATGTCGTGCTGCCAGATCCGGTTGCAGGTCACCCTGTTCGTTCAGGGTTTGCACCAGCGCCTGACCAATAGCCCGAAACAGCAAGCCATACGCTACCCCGTGCACCAGGCCTCCGGCCAGTGTGCCGATTCCCGGAAACGCCTTCGCGGCGTTTCCGGCGACGCCGAACAGCAAGGGCACCGCTGCGCCGCCCCGCTTGCGCAACAGCGCGACCATCTGCTCAACGTTGACCTGGCGCACGGGCAGGTTGTACAGGGCGGTCAACTCTCGCACGAGGCTGCTGATCAGGGCACCCTGGATGACCAGGTCGCTGCCCGGTGCCACCGCTGCCAGTGCGCCGAATACCGCTCGGCGGGCGTAGCGTTCCACCAGCGCGTCGGCCGCGTCCTGCCGCTGTTCGCTCACAGCCTCGTGCAACTTGCTCGCGGTGAGCAGGAAGACTGCATTGTCCCGCTGGGTGCCGAGGTTGGCGGCGTGCCGGTCCAGTTCGGCCTGTAAAGCCCGACGCAGCTCGCGCAGGTCCGCCGGGCGTTCCACCAGTTCACGGTTCTCGGTACCGTCCGCGAGTCGTCGGACCCGTTCCCGCTGGCCGCCCGCAATCACCGACACCACCGGCGTCTTACGCGGCAGGCGATCGGCCAGGCGGGCCTTGAGCGCTTTCTGCTCGTTATCGCTGTAGTGATCGCTTTTGTTCAGGGCGACGACCATGGGCTTGTCCAGACCGAGCAAGAGTTCAAGCGCATGCCACTCACCCCGGGCCAGATCGCCCTGGCCGACAAAAAGCACCAGGTGAGCCCGCTGTGCTTCCTCCCGCGCAGCCCGGCTGTCCCCGACCGTGCCCTGGTTGAATCCCGGGCAGTCCACCAGTTCGAGCTGGTCGCCGGCCGGGCTTTGCCAATGGAAGACGGTGAGGTCCTGCGTCGTGCCGCCCAAAACGCCGGTTTCAACCGTTGCGCCGGGCACGAGTGCGCGGATAAGCGACGATTTCCCCGTACTCATCTCGCCAAACACGGCCACCCGAATGGCCGTGCTGGCGCGCCGTCGGTCAAGCTCTGCAAGCTCAGCCCGGGGCGCGCTGACATCCAGGCCGCGCTCTTCCCAGTCACTGATCTGCAGGCGCAGGCTCTCTTCATCGGGCGCCTTAGCTACGGTTGGGCCCGCCCGGTCCGACCGTAGCAAGAGACGCCAGCCCGCAAACAGTACAGTGACAACTACCGCGGCGATCAGCCCCCACCAGAAGAACCCCTGCCAGTCGCCACGGGATTCCAGCGCAATCTGCAAGGTGAGCAGCTGATTGACCACGAATACCAGAACAGCGAGCACCACCAATACCAGCAGCCAGAAGGCGATGAGACGAAGGGGGCGAGGCAGTTTCATAGACACGTCCGAAAGGAAGCTGGGCGAGGCCCAACGAGCAGAGGCGCAAACTTGTCCGGCATTGTAACGAAGAAAGGCGGCCATGGGGGCCGCCTTGGGGAGCGGTACTCGCAGTTGCGAATCAGACCGCGTTTATCTGGCCATACCGCCAGGCTCTGCCATTCCTGATCAGCCGACTGGCTTCAGGAGCGCATATCCGGGTCGTCTTCCATGAAGCGCGCCCACTCCTTCTCGGCTTCCTCCCGCTTCATGCCATACTTGGCCTGTAGCTTGCCGACGAAGGCGTCGTACCGTCCCTGGATTTCGCCAATATCGTCGTCGGTCAGTTCTGACCACTTCTGCTTGACCCGGCCCTTAAGCTCGGCCCATCTGCCTTCAGCGATATCCTTGTTCATATCAAGCTCCCTGGTTTCGTTTGATTTGCTTCGTTTCGCCATTGGCGCCCGCGATACAGAGATCGACTGCGGACGTGTGCCTAGACCTTTGGTCCGCGACCTTTAACCGCGTTTACCACCAGTGAAATAACCAAAAGCGCCAGGAAAATAAAGAAGAGCACTTTGGCGAAACCCGCCGCGGTTCCAGCTATCCCACCGAAACCGAGAATACCGGCTATGATTGCCACCACTAAACATACCACTGCCCAATAAAGCATCTTTCACTCCTTTGACTTGATAATGCCGCGGTGGCCGGTGCCCGAATTCAGCAGGCGATCACCGTGGTCGTCTTCCTGGGACCTCAAACCGGTCCGATTGCCTGGCAGGCCAGCGATGTTCGTCTGGCACATGTCTAAGGTGCCACAGATCAGTGGAGGTAATGGCTTAAATGAGAAGGATTTAATATCCCGGCAGGTTCGCGACGCTGGCGTTTTATTGCAGAGCCCGGGTTCAACCGAGCGTTGCGTCGAGAAACATCATCACCACAAACCCTGCCATGAGCGAGAACGTAGCCAGGGTTTTGTAGTCGCCCCGGTGGGTCTCGGGGATAATTTCATCGCTGATGATAAACAGCATGGCGCCCGCTGCGAAACCGAGCGTCCAGGGCATCAGGGGCTGCGCCAGCCAGACCATACTGCTCCCGAACAAGCCGCCGAAAGGCTCGACCAGCCCGGTCAGCAGGGCAATCCCGAAGGCCTGGGTTCGGGAGTGGCCAATGGCCAACAGCGAGACAGCCACCGCAAGGCCTTCGGGAATGTTCTGCAGGCCGATCCCGGCAGCAAGCGCCAGGCCATTGCCGACGTTACCACCGGCGAACCCCACCCCTACGGCCATGCCCTCGGGAAAGTTATGCAAGGCAATCGCAAAGATGAAAAGCCAGATGCGCCGAATCCGCTCGGGACTGGGGCCGTCCGGCCCGCTAATGAAGTGTTCGTGGGGCAGGTTCTGGTGGAGTATGTACAGCGCGAGAGCGCCCATGATCAGGCCGACCGCAACAATCAGCACAGCGAGCCAGGCCGTTCCGGTCAGTTGCTCACCGTACTCTATTCCCGGTAGCAGCAAGGAGAAGAATGAGGCCGCCAGCATGACGCCCGCGGCAGCGCTCAGGAGGCCATCTTCCAGCCGGCTTGAAAGAGAGGTGACGAAGAATACACCCAGAGCGCCCAGCCCCGTCCCCATGCCGGCAACAAGACTTGCGGTCGCGCCCAGAACAATGAGATTCCACCCTTCAAGCATCAAGGTGCACCGTCATGGCGACCCGGGATTGAGAAAAGCTGTGCAAAATGCCAATCTCCTGTCGTCTTTAATGAATGGCAGAGCAACGATTTATGGCCTTATTACCACATATTGAACGAGAAACGGGCGCCAGCCCTGATGCAACCGTTATCTGGCTTCATGGCCTGGGTGCTGATGGGCACGATTTTGAACCGCTGGTGCCCGAACTGCGGTTGCCCCAGAGCGCCGCAGTCAGGTTCATTTTCCCCCATGCGCCAGCCATACCGGTCACGATCAACGGCGGGGTGACCATGCCGGCCTGGTACGATATTCTCGCCATGGATGTCGAGCGCGCTGTGGATGAAACCCAGTTGCTGGCCTCGGCCGACCGAATCAGCGCGTTCATCGACAACGAAATAGAACGCGGCATCGACAGCCGGAGAATCGTTGTGGCGGGCTTCTCCCAGGGCGGCGCGGTAGCGTATCAGGTTGCGCTCTCCTATCCGCAGCCGCTGGGTGGCCTGTTGGGGCTATCCACCTATTTCGCAACCTACAAAACGCTCAAGCTCAACCCCGCCAATGCAGCGATACCGATACAGATCTATCACGGGCGGCGCGACCACATGGTTCGCGAGATTCTGGGCCAGCAGTCCTGCGAAGCGATGAAAGCGCTTGGGCTGGACCCCCACTATAAGACCTACATGATGGAACACAGCGTTTGCCCGGAAGAAATCGCAGACATCTCAGCCTGGCTCCGGAAAGTGCTGTCGCTCTAGACCGCCGTCGCTTAGTCGCGGCCGGTCGGTGCTGCTTTCGTTCCGTTCGTACCGGTCCTGCCCGGCCGTGCGAGCGGTGCTCGTGCTCAGGTTATACGGCGGACCTTGACCTTTCTGCCTTTGATTTTGCCAGACTCCAGCCCTGCCAACGCCTGCTTGGCGCTACCGCGAGCCACCGCTACGTAAGCCTGAAAATCAAAAACGTCAATTTTGCCGATCTGGTCGCCCGCGATACCGGCGTCACCGGTCAACGCACCGACAATATCCCCCGGGCGCAGCTTATTCTTACGACCGCTATCGAGCCCCAGCGTGACCATCTCCGGGATCAGGCGGAAGGCCGGGTCGGGCTCTAGCTTGTTGAGGTCGGACCAGTGCGCAGGCTTTTGCTGGTAGTCTTGCACTCGCTGCACCCGATGCGTTTCCGACGGCTGAACCAGACTCAGCGCCAGACCTTTCTCTCCAGCCCGGCCAGTGCGACCGATGCGGTGCACGTACACCTCGGGATCCCGGGGCAGTTCATAGTTGATTACCGCATCCAGTTCCTTGATATCCAGCCCGCGTGCGGCAACGTCCGTGGCCACCAGCAGAGAGACGCTGCGGTTGGCGAAGCGCACCAGCACCTGATCCCGGTCCCTCTGCTCAAGGTCGCCATGCAGTGTCGTTACAGATAGCCCTTCGGCCGACAATTGCTGGTGCAGGTGCTGGCAGTCCTTGCGGGTATTGCAGAAAATGACACTGGAGACTGGCTTGAAGTGACTCAGCAACGCTTTGAGTGCCGGCAGCTTGGCATCTGTCGTGGGAACTTCGTAGAAATGCTGTTGAATCTGGGCGGTATCATGCTGGGACTCGACCACAACCTCTACCGGGTCATTCTGTACGCGGGCACTGATCGCCCCAATGGCCTTGGGGTACGTGGCGGAAAAAAGCAGGGTTTGGCGTTCTCGCGGACAGGCGGCGACGATCACATCCAGGGCCGGGGCGAAGCCCATGTCCAGCATGCGATCGGCTTCATCCAGCACCAGGACCCTGAGCGCATCCAGCGTCAGCGAACCTTTCTGCAGGTGATCCTGGATACGACCGGGTGTGCCGACAACGACATGCGCACCGTGTGCCAGTGAGCCTATCTGTGGTCCCAGGGGTGTGCCCCCGCACAGGGTCAGTACCTTGACGTTCGCGGTGAACCGGGCCAGCCGCCGCAACTCCTTGCCCACCTGATCGGCCAGTTCCCGTGTGGGACAGAGTACCAGCGCCTGTACGGCGAATTCCTCCGCCGCCAGTCGGCTCAGGAGGCCAACCCCAAAAGCCGCCGTTTTACCGCTGCCCGTCTTTGCCTGGGCGAGAACGTCTCTGCCGGCGAGAATAGGCGGCAGACTTTTGGCCTGGACCGGCGTCATGGCCGAGAAGCCCAGCGCCTCCAGGTTTTCCAGCAGGTCTTTTCGGATTGGCAAGGTTGAGAAGGCGTTGTCGGTCACGGTCTATCCAGCTTGGGCAAGGGCGAGGAGCGGCACTTTAACAGATGTGTGCCGGGCGGGTGCAGGGAATCGGTGAAACCCGGGGCCGGGCAAAACCATGGGCTTCCCGCTCGCTGCTCCTCTCATAGCGTGCCAGGCGCAATCTCGCCTCGACTAGGGTGACCGACCCGGTCCGTTGCCGCCGCCGGGGCCAATACCAGGCCGGCCGGGCTGGCCGTTGCCGTTGCCGTTGCCGTTGCCGTTGCCATTGCCATTACCATTGCCGGGCCAGGTATCCGGGGGGCCGCCTCTTCGGTCGTCACCGCCGGGCCGACCATCAGGTGGGCCGCCTCGGCCGTTCCCGTTACCGGGGTTGAGTGGCGCGGGACGGTCTTCCTGGGGGCGGATCTCCAGGTCGTCCGGCTCCCCCCTGCGGTCGACCTGAACAACACTGAGTAGTCCGTTTGCGTCTATTTCGTAGGTAATAGCCAGCAAGTCACCCGGGGCGATACTGTCCTCATCCAGGTCATCACCATAACGGGTATCGCCGGTCAGTCTCAGTTTCATCCCGAGTACCTTCAGCAATTCGTCCCGCACCTTTCCGCCGGCGCGACCGACCACCACGAACTGCCTGGCCGTTTCCTGCCGTTCCAGTTTGACGGCTTCGATATAACCGCCACGCTCGTCGTCTCTGGCGATACCGCTGACCGCGACAGCGTTGCCTTCCCGCAGGTCGCTGAATTGCAGGTTTGTTGTATTCCCGTCCGCCCATTCACCGACCACGATGGTGCTGAGCGTCACCTTCACCCAGACGCCGCCAACTTCAACCCAGCCCTCCCGCGGATTGTCTGTCACTTCGATCTGCTGGATTTCGGCCTCTACTTCGGTTTCGGGCTCGCGGGTCCAGATCTGCTTCGCGACCACGGTGGCCTGCCGATCGCCCACGCCCTCTATCAGTATACGGGCGCCCTCATCCAGACCGGCCGCGGCAATGCCCTCCAGCTCCGTTGACGGGTTCACCCGGACCTTGATGCCATTAATCTCAAAGGTGCCACTCGGGCCGCCCTCAAGGCCCTGGCTGATACTGCCTTCCAGACGGATCCGGTCGCCATCGATGTTCTCCAGCAGAGCCTGACTGTCTTTCTGTTCAATACGCTGTGCGGTTAGGACGCCGCCAATCTGATCGAGCTGGCCCTCTACCACAATGACCGCTCCTTCGTCGGTAGCCAGCAGCTGCGATCGGCCGCGGTCCATGATCACTTCGGGGTTCTGGCCGTAGTCCACTGTCAGCGGTCCGATTTCCAGGGTCTCGCCAGGCAGGTTGAAATCATCTATTTCGCCCCAGATGCGCACACGGTCGACACCGGGCGTAAACCCAGCGCGCGAGCTGATGTAGCTCGCCAGAAACTCGCCCGTGCTGAGCCGCCAACCGCTGACACTGACGTAGGCAACCTCACCACGGGCCAACAACTCGGCCAGCTCAGCCAGGGACAGCCCGCGAAAAACGGTGGCGCTGTCATAGCGGATAAGGTGATCCAGAATTTCCAGCTGCCGTAGTTCTGGATTGAGCTCTCCCGCCAGCGGGCCGCGCACGTCGTCGTCGTAGAAAATCCGGTCGGCCCGGTCCTCGTCCCCGGCATTGATATCCACGACAACGACCATGCCCTCAGCAAGACTTGCCTGCGAGCGGCTAACCTCGCCATTGATGATAAAGTCGGTATTGTCAGTGTTAAAACGGGTGCCGTTGACGATGACGCTGCCAAAGCCTGACACCGGCCCGACGCTTTTGCCCGTTCCGCGAATACCACCGTCAGCCACCAGGCTCGAGCCCTCTTCGGTGCAGGCCGCCAGCGCCCATAGCGCAAGCAGGCTGAACAGAATTGCCACGTACTGGTTTCTGGCCTTGAGCATTCCCTTACCCTCTCTCGTCCGGTCCGTCATACGGCTCTTCGAAGAAAAATATCCCGACCCCGGTACGAACCCGCCCGGTGCCTTCCGTCGGCGATGTACCCGCAATGTCCCGGTCGAACGGGGTCAGAATGTGGTCGAGTTTTTCCAGAAAGCGCTGGGACTGTCGTGCAGCAGTATCCCGCCAGAGGTCCATCGCCTCTTCGGGAACATTGTCGTAGCTGAGCGTGCGCTGGAACAGCGGTTTGGGGTTATCGCGAGAGATGTTGCGGTCGATGGTGCGAAGCAGCGCTGACACGTCTTCACCCAGAATGTGTATCTGCTGGGCGTTGTCACCTTCGGGCAGGTAGGCGCGCTTGAGCAGGTCCACCCGCCCGTCGCGATACTGTACAACCGCCCCCACCCGGATCAGCTCATCAAGCACGGCTCGGGCTGGCACATCGCCACTGTAGAGTTTGACCAGATCAGCAAAACTCGGGTTGGTCTTGCTCTCAAGGGGAAGGACTGCCGTTGCGCCGCTATCATTGTGAAACTCATTGTCCCGGACCCATCCAGCGATGACCCTGGCGGCCCGATTGCAGTTCTGCTTGGCGTCCTCGCTTACAATCTCGGCAGGATCGTTCAGCAGGCGCAGGCGCTTGACCTCTTTTCGGGTCAGGCCCGACATGATCGCGACTCGGGAGTCGGTCGTCTTGCGCCCTTCAATCGCAAAATCCTCGACCGCGGACTGCACATAGGCCCGCTTGGCGCATTCTGCGAATTCACCGAACGGGACGCCGTTTCGAAGCAGCATGCGCACCAGTGGCCGCAGTATCCGCAGCAGGGCGCGATAGAGTAGTTGGTCGTTCTGCTGGCTCATATTTTTGGGACAATATTCCTAAAGCGGCAGTATACAACGGTCGCGCCAGTGACCATCATTGCCACTCCGTAAGGCTGAGTCCTGTCCGCTCTTAGGCGTCCGAGTAGTAAGCGCAGGCGTACGGCTGGCAATGCGTCTTGTTTGCCACTAACCTCGCACGAATTACTCTTCAGTGGAAATCCCTATGGCCCTCAAGGCGACCATTTTCAAAGCGACCGTCCAGGTTGCCGACATGGACCGGCACTACTATGACGAGCTCCAGCTTACCCTGGCTCGACATCCGTCAGAAACGGATGAACGCATGATGGTGCGTTTGCTGGCATTTATACTTCACGCCAGCGAGCAGCTTCAGTTTACCCGGGGGATCAGCACGGAGGACGAACCCGACCTCTGGCAAAAGAGCCTCAGCGGTGAAATCGAGCTATGGGTGGACTTGGGACTGCCGGATGAGAGCCGCATCCGTAAAGCGTGCAGTCGAGCGCGCGAGGCACGGTTATACACCTATGGCGACCGGGCGATGCCGCCCTGGTGGGAAAAAATGCAGGACAAGGTCCGGCGCTTCAATAATCTTGAAGTGATCCATTTGCCGGCGGACGCCGTGAGCGCTATGGCCGGGCTGGCGCAAAAATCCATGGCGCTGCAGTGCACCATAGAAGATGGTCAGATCTGGCTGGGGGACGAGCAGACTACCGTTAGCATTTTGCCGAGGAAGCTATACCCGGACTAACCGCTGACGACAGGGTTCAGACTCCGCTGATTTCCTCCTTGCTCAGTTCCCGGTAGGCCCCGGGTGGCAGATTATCATCCAGCTGAATCGAACCGACCCTTTCCCGGTGCAGGGCTATCACGTGATTGCCCACCGCCGCCAGCATGCGCTTGACCTGGTGGTAGCGACCTTCAGTCAACCTGAGCCGGATGGTCCTGTCGTCAATAGACTCTACATCGGCCGGCCTTGTGGCCACTGTTTCGCCCTTCAGCATCACCCCCTGTTCCAGCCGGGACCGGGCTTGCGCGGTGAGGGGCTGGTCCAGTTGCGCACGGTAGACCTTGGCACATTGACCCCTGGGCGAGCTCACCCTGTGGGACCATTGGCCATCAGTTGTCAGGAGGATGAGCCCTGTCGTGTCGCGGTCAAGCCGGCCAACCGGATGAAGGTCGCGACGAAGCGCTGGCGGGATAAGGTCTATTACAGTCCGGTGCTGTCCATCTTCGGTCGCGCTGATAACGCCCACAGGTTTGTTCAGCATCAGATAGCGATGGCCCTGAGACAACACCAGCTGTTGCTCATCAAGGCAGACCACGCTGTCGGCCTCAACCGGGGTAGAGGTTTTGCGCTCCACCTGGCCGGCTACGCTCACGCGTCCCTGGTGAATGATCCGCTTGGCTTCCTTGCGCGATAGTGTGGTCGCATGGGCAAGATAGTAGTCGAGGCGCATTCCAGGGGTAGGCTCCAGCAGCAGCGGTGTAGCCATCAAGTGTAACCTGCCTGGGATTTTGAATCCCGACCGCCACCGCGTAATCTTAAGAAAACGTATTTGTCATTCACGGATGTTATGCCTGATCATCGCGGACGCAAGCTTACAGTTGCCCCCCGCAATGAAGTCTATAAATCCTATACCCGACAGGATCCCGGCATGGATAACGGCGATTGGCTGACCGCTACCAGTCAGACCCTTGTAAATTACGGCGTCCTGGTTTTGCTGGCGGTTCTGGCGCTGGGCGCCCTGGCAATAGCTTGGCTGTACCGTCAGCAAAGCAACAGTCAGCGTGAGCTTCAGCGCGAGCTGCAAGGGCTGCGTTTTGAGCTGGACGACCACAACATGCAGCCCGGGTCATCACGACAGCGGCAACGTCAGCCCATGCACAGCGACCCGGGGCCAGGCACGGATCGCAACACAGGCAAAACGGGCATGGCCAGCTCGCTTTCGTCGCCCCAGCTTGCCGCGCAGTCGGTCCAGGCGCCAAGAGCAACCCATCGCCTGCATGCCGAGCTTGAGCTGCAAGCCTACCAGAAGATCTGGGCCAGCCTGCGTGAGCTTCACGACAAGCTGGGCAGCTTCCTGCGGGCGATCGAGAGCGGCGAAGGTATTTCAGAGACCCGGTTGGCTGCGCGAACTTCGGCGTTGAAAGCAAAAGACTGTGCCCAGCGGTTGCGCCCGTTCTATCCCGAAAACATCGAGGCACTGGTGTTCCAGCTGATCGACAACGAAGTGCATATGCATCTCAGCGCATGTGCTTACCTCGATGCCCATGAAAACGTAAAGTCGGGCAAGGCCGAAAAATCGGACTCAGCCTACCAGTCGCTACGGGACGAGAGTAAGCTGATTTACGACGGTGAATGCCGGCAACAGCTCAACACCATTGTACAGGCCATCCGTTATCGCCTGGCGAATCAGGCGGTGGTTGACTGACTGGTTCAACCGTGCTCCAACTAATGATAGATTCGTCGCAGGCGTACATTTAGCGCCCTGCTTCTCAGGGCTATCCCTGATAGTCAAACTCCCGGCTGTGTCATATGGTTCGCGTTAGCGACCGACTGCCGGTTCCACATAACCCCCGGAGAGAAACCCAAGCCTCATGAGCGACCAGACTGCGATCCAGGTGAGCGATTACTTTGACAGTGAAACCTTCGGCCGGATCAAGGCTTTTGCCGAAAACCGCGAGACGCCATTTCTGGTCGTGGACGTTGCCACGATCAATCGGCAATACGATGAGATGACCGACGCGTTTCCCTATGCCAGCGTCTACTATGCGGTCAAGGCCAATCCGTCGACAGAAGTGCTGACACTCTTGCGGGACAAAGGCTCCAATTTCGATATCGCCTCTGTCTATGAACTCGACAAAGTGCTTGCCCATGGGGTCTCGCCGGACCGCATAAGCTTCGGCAATACCATCAAGAAGAGTAAGGACATCCGCACCTTCTACGAGAAAGGAGTGCGGATGTACGCCACTGATTCCGAAGCCGACCTTCGGAACATCGCCAAGGCCGCCCCTGGCTCGCGGGTGTATGTGAGAATCCTGACTGAAGGTACGCTCACGGCCGACTGGCCGCTGTCCCGTAAATTCGGCTGCCAGAGCGACATGGCCATGGATCTGCTGATCCTGGCGCGGGACCTGGGGCTGGTACCCTACGGCGTTTCTTTCCACGTGGGTTCCCAGCAGCGTGAAATCGGCGCCTGGGATGCCGCGCTGGGCAAAGTGAAGGTTATTTTCGAGCGCCTCAAGGAAGAAGACGGCATTGAGCTCAAAATGATCAACATGGGCGGTGGATTCCCGGCCAACTACATCTCCCGGACCAACGACCTGGCCACCTACGCGCAGGAGATCAAACGCTTCATTCAGGAAGACTTTGGCGACACCTTCCCCGAAATCATCATTGAGCCCGGCCGTTCGCTGATTTCCAACGCAGGCGTACTGGTCAGCGAAGTCGTGCTGATTTCACGGAAGTCGCGCACCGCCATGCACCGATGGGTCTACACCGATGTCGGCAAGTTCTCCGGACTCATCGAAACCATGGATGAATCGATCAAATTTCCGATTCATACAGACAAAAAAGGCGAGGTTGAAGATGTAGTCATTGCCGGGCCGAGCTGCGACAGTGCCGACATCATGTATGAGCATTACAAGTACGGCCTGCCACTGAATCTCGCCATCGGTGACCGCATGTACTGGCTTTCAACCGGGGCCTACACCACGACATACAGCGCTATCGAGTTCAACGGATTTCCGCCGCTGAAAGACTATTACATCTGAAGCGGCGGACGGTTTCGCGGATGTTTTAAGCTGATCGCATGTCCTACCCTGGGCCAGCCCACGCGGCTGGCCTTGTTCTGTAACGCTCCCGAACATCCAGCCTATCCGTTAAAAAGGAGATATCAGTGCCCCGCCCGTCAAAGTCTGCTCGTGTCACCCGCCGTTCCGCCCTGCCGACAGCGATCTCCAGTTTGCTGGGACTCACGTTTGCATCGGGGCTGGCGCTGGCACAGTCGGCCAGCGAGATTGAGTTCAAACAGTGCGTTGGCAATCTGCAGGCGAAAGCTGTTGAACAAGGCATCTCGAAGCAGGTAGTCGATGATGTGCTCGGGCAGGTGCGCTACCAGGAGAAGGTGATAGAGCTCGACAGTAAGCAGCCGGAGTTTACCCAGACATTTGCCGACTATTTCGGCCGCCGGGTGACTGAGGACCGGGTTGAGAAAGGCCGGGAAATGCTGAAGGAGCACCGCGACATTCTCAAGCGCGTGGAACGGGAGACGGGTGTTCCGGCCCATTATCTCGTGGCGTTTTGGGGCCTGGAGACGAACTTCGGCAGTTACTTCGGCAACATGCCGATTCCGGCCTCCCTGACCACACTGGCCTGCGATCCGCGAAGAAGTGCTTACTTCACAGAAGAACTGTTCGCCGCCCTCAAAATCATAGATGCCGGCGATGTGCAGGCCGACAACATGCAGGGTTCCTGGGCCGGAGCCATGGGCCATGTCCAGTTCATGCCTTCCGTATTTCTGCGTCATGCGGTTGATGCTGATGGTGACGGCCGCCGTGACCTGTGGGGCAGCGTTCCCGACGCCATGGCATCGGCGGGTAACTTCCTCAAGGCGCTGGGCTGGGTTCCCGGTTTGCGCTGGGGTCGGGAGGTTCAGCTGCCAGACGTTTTCTCCTATTCACTGGCGGGGCGGGACGAGTCCTACCCCGTGAGCGAATGGAAGGAGTTCGGTGTGAAGGATGCCTTCGGCAGACCGCTGCCGAACGCAGATGTCGAAGCCTCCCTGCTCGTGCCCTCCGGCCACAGGGGTCCCGCTTTTCTGGTCTACCAGAACTTCGAGATCATCATGCGCTGGAACCGTTCCGAGTTTTACGCCCTTGCTGTCGGGCGGCTGGCTGACCGTATTGCCGGAGCGGGACCGCTGCAAACGCCGCTGCCAGAGAACGAACTGCAGCTGACCCGGGATAAGGTCAGGTCAATGCAGAGCTACCTCAACATGCTTGGTTTCGAAGCAGGCGAGGCAGATGGTGTCATGGGGCCCGCCACGCGTAAGGCACTGAGTCGGTTTCAGCGCGCTGAAGACATGGTTGCCGATGGCTATCCGACGCAGGAGGTCCTGGACGCCATGGACTTTGACCAGATTCAGAGAGTACAACAGGATCAACAAGAGCGGGCGCAGAGAAAGCAGGCAAAGGACTAGTGTTGAAAGCCTGGTGCTCCCCGAGCTGTAGGCCCGCTCGTGGAGCACCGGCGATCTCGTCAAGGTTTAAGCGGTGGACGCGGCGGCCTTGGCAGCCTTTGCACGTGAGTCGCCTTTTTTCTGCAGTGCCGGAATCGACTCCGGGCAATCGAACAACGGGAAATGGCTGCAGGCTATCCGTACTACCTCCAGATTTCCCTGCGCACCCTGGCTCGCACTGTCGTACATAGCCTGTGTTTCGAGCACCTTGTCTTTGTCCGGCACAAGGACGTAGCCCTTACGGATGTTGTCGAACATCGTGATGGGCTTGGTGTCCATCCACTCGCCCAGGGACCTCATATTGGTCACCATGGTACTGACGCGTCGGGGATTGAACGGCAAGCCTTCGATCAATTGACGCTTGCGCTCATTGTGGAGCGGCCCGTACATGCCCCGGTTATGCCAGGCGATGGGCTGGCGCCGCCAGAGCGGGACCAGAAAGGCCATACACCAAAGCTGCGCCTGACCGTAATGTCCGTAAGGCCGTCCTTGCGGAAGCACGGGGGCTTCCAGCACCACCTCTACGTTTTCAAACAGGTCCGGACGCAGCGAAGCCGCTTCCAGGGTGACCGCGCCGCCACGGGAATGGCCGTGGATGCGGATATTACTGCTCTTGGGAAGATGCTCCAGGGCCTGATTCATCACCATGGCATCATATTCGATGGTTCCTTCGTCCGCTGAAGGCGGCACCGCCCAGCTAGCCTGACGGAAACGGGGCTGATCGATAGGGAGATGATATCCGCAGCTGTTAAGCAGAATCAGTTGAATATCAGGGTCGTCGTAGAACTCGGTGAAATAACCCATGTGTTCGACGAAGCCGTGCATACAGATGACTGTGGCTTTCGGCTCGGCACCGCTGGGCATATCCCGCTCGGCCACACACGCGGCACCAACACGATAGACAGTGCCCTCAAAGGGTTCCGCCATAACCGGTTTGCCTTCCCGCTCCATCAGCCACTGCCGGGCAGCGAGAACCGCAAGCACTACTAAAAGTATAAAACTCACCAGAGTGGTCATTCATTACCTCACGTCAGCCGGATTCCGCCTTTTTCAATCTTTATCAGGCGTTGCTTGTAAAGGGCCCCGATAGCCTGCTTGAACACTCCCTTACTGACCTGGAACTCAGCCGCAATCAGATCCGGCGGACTTTTATCGTTCAAGGGCAGGAAGCCATCGGCCCGCCGTAGTTTATCCATAATTGTGTCGGCGACACCGCCGACCTTGTCATATCCTGGACGTTCCAGGGTCAGTTCAAGTTTGCCGTCTTCCCGGACCCGCTTGATAAAGCCAGCCATTGACTGGCCTTTTCTCACCGGCCTGAACAGCGTGTCGTGGTACAGCAGCCCCCAGAACCGGTGGTTTACGACAGCCTTAACGCCCAGATCAGTGCTGTCCGCGATAATCAGCGACACTTCCTGGCCCTGCTCGAGCCCTTCCGCTTCGTCTAGCAGGAAGCGGTCAAGCCGGGCGGATGCGGCAATACGGTGGGTATTATCGACAAAAATACGGACCAGATAATGGCGGCCGGCCTCCATGCGCCTCGGCTGCTCCGCGAAAGGTACCAACAGATCCTTTGGCAGGCCCCAGTCGAGAAACGCCCCGACTGTTGAGACCGACACCACGCGCAGCCAGGCGCATTGCCCGACCTCGGCCAACGGCTTCTCGGTCGTGGCTATCAGGCGGTCTTCGGAGTCCCGGTAGAGGAAAACCTCAACCTCTGCCCCTGCTACAGCGCCTGATGACAGGTAACGCTGGGGCAGCAGGATGTCGCCCAGCCGGCCACCATCGAGACGCGCCCCGACTTCATCGATTCGCTTGATCCTGAGCGTATTGGTGCGGCCAATCACAACCATTTACTGGTCCATCCGAATCGAAAGCGCCACCCGGGCGCGGGGTATAGGGGGTTCGGGAGCCGGTGGGCCGCCCGGTCACGTCTGAGCGAAACCAGGCTGCGCCTTTGCCGGCATCAGTTCAGAAGGCCGGGACGACCGCGCCCTCATACTGTTTCTCGATGAATTTCCGTACGTCGTCACTGGTCAGCGCATCGGCGAGTTTCTTCATGGCGGCACTGTCCTTGTTGTCCGGACGGGCCACCAGGATATTCACGTAGGGGGAGTCGCTACCTTCAATGGCCAGAGCGTCTTCAGTCGGGTTGAGGTCGGCATCGAGGGCATAATTGGTATTGATCAGCGCGAGCTCCACCTGGCCCAGCACCCTTGGCAGGGTAGCCGCTTCGAGCTCGTAGAACTTCAGATTCTTGGGGTTTTCGGTCACGTTACGCGGCGTCGCCAGGATGTTATCGCCGTCGTCGAGCGTAATCACGCCTTCCTTGTGCAGCAGCAACAACGCACGACCGCCGTTGGTGACGTCATTGGGAATCGCAACCGTGGCCCCCTGGGGAAGTTCGTCGAGTGACTCGACTTTGCGCGAGTACGCGCCGAACGGTTCGATGTGCACGCCGACCACCGAAGCCAGATCGGTGCCACGGCCTTCGTTGAATTCGTCCAGGTACGGCTTGTGCTGGAAGAAATTGGCGTCAAGCCGACCTTCGTTAACCTGGATGTTGGGTTGGACGTAGTCCGTGAAGACTTTCACGTCCAGCTCGACGCCCTGCTCCGCCAGCTTGGGCTTGATGTGCTCCAGTATTTCGGCATGGGGCACGGCAGTAGCGGCGACGGACAGCTTTTCGGCGTGGGCGGAGAAACCTGTTAACAGGAGCGTTGCAGCAATGAGGGCCTTGATTTTCATAGTAACTCCTTCGTAGCGGAACGGTCTGAGGTGACTGCAGAGTGCATGTGTAGTTGGCCTATGCAAAGTGGGTGTCACTAGCGACGGCTGAAGTAAAGCACCAGCCGATCACCAAGCATTTGCAACAACTGCACGAGGATCAAAAGCAGCAGGACAGTGATCACCATGACGTCGGTCTGGAAGCGCTGATAACCGTAGCGTATCGCCAGATCACCAAGACCTCCACCGCCGACAACCCCGGACATGGCCGCGTATGATACCAGTGTTATGGCCGTGACCGTGGTCGCTGCAATAATGCCGGGCAGCGCTTCCGGCAGGAGCGCGCCCGTAACAATTTGCCGGGTGCTGGCGCCCATGGACTGAGTCGCCTCGATAATGCCCCGGTCAACTTCCCGCAGGGCAGTTTCCACCAGCCGCGCAAAGAAAGGCGCGCCACCGGCCACCAGCGGCGGAATGGCGCCGGCCACGCCCAGGGAGGTCCCGGCGATCACTACCGTCACCGGTATCATGACGATCAGCAGGATAATAAAGGGCACCGAGCGCATGACGTTGACGACAAACGAGAGGGCTCCGTAGACGGCGCGCTGCTCCAACAGCTGGCGCTTCGCCGTGAGGAACAGCAGAACCCCGACCGGTAGCCCGATCACGACGCTGAAAAGAAGCGCGCCCCCGACCATGATCAGGGTGTCCAGGGTCGCCTCGCCTATTTCGCTCCAGACGACATTTGCCAGCAGCTCGTCCATCACCGGACCACCTCCACATGGACTTTCTCGGCCTGCAGGCGGGACAGGGCCTGATCCATGTCGCCCCCCACCAGCGCCAGTGTCAGCTGGCCGTACGGGGTCGCCTTGATGCGATCGATCCGGCCAGAAAGTATGCTGTAGTCGACACCGGTTTCCCGGGCGATACGGCCTAAAAGTGGCGTATAGGTGTCTTCGCCCTGAAAGGTCAGGTTCACAATACGCCCCTGAACATGGGCAAAGTCTTCCCGCCGCTGGTCCTCATCAATACTCTCGTTCTCAAATACAAAGCGCCGGGTGGTCGGATGCGACGGATGCAGAAAGACATCCGTGACCAGGCCCGTCTCGACCACTCTGCCGGCGTCCAGCACTGCCACCCGGTCGCAGACACGGCGTACCGCATCCATCTCATGCGTAATCAGCGCTATGGTCAGGCCCAGCTCCCTGTTGATACGGGACAACAGCTGCAGCACGGACTGCGTCGTCTGGGGGTCCAGCGCGCTGGTGGCTTCGTCACAGATCAGGATCTTGGGGTGGTAGGCCAATGCCCGGGCGATGCCGACACGCTGCTTCTGCCCGCCGGACAACTGGGCGGGGTATTTGTTGCGCTGGTCCGCAAGCCCGACAAGGTCCAGCAGTTCATCGACGCGCGCACGGATATCCCGACGCGACTTCCAGCCGCCGAGCTTGAGGGGGAATGCAACGTTATCGACGACAGTTTTCGCCGACAGAAGATTAAAATGTTGAAAGATCATTCCGGTCTTGCGGCGGTGGTCCCGAAGCTCAGCCGGACTCAGCGCCGTCACGTCGACCCCATCTACAAGCACACGGCCTGCGGTGGGCCGCTCAAGCAGGTTGATCAGGCGGGCCAGCGTCGACTTGCCAGCCCCGGAGTGACCAATGATGCCGAAGACTTCGCCCGCTTCAATGCGCAGACTGACCGGGTGCAGCGCGTGAGCCGCCCGGCCCTCAACCATGAAGGACTTCTCGACGTTTTCGAATTCAATCACGCTACGGAACCTTCTGCCTTCGGTTACTTTCCGCCGTTGCGGTGCCTACTAAAAAGCGGCCAGAATTATACCCCAGGCCCACCGCTGGCCCTAATTGTGCCGCCCGGGATTACCACTCAGGCTGATCCGTAATCCTTGCGCTATACCAAGTGTTAACCTCGTAAGACTGTCCGAGTCTCCCAAACCCGCTACACTGAATAGGTAGGTGATCATACCCATAGGCGATCGCCACGAACGTTCAGTGCGCAGTACACGTACGGGCAGCTCTTGAGCCGGTACGCAGTGTCCGGCAGATTGAACGCTAACGGCGAAGCTTTTTTCAGGCATATTCCGGGAGGTGCTTATGAGTACGTGGCTGGATGATGCACTGACCATTGCCCAGGCTGGGGTACTTGGCGAGTACGATGTGTCGCCGACTGCCGTCGTCCTGGGCGGCGGCCGAAACGTCCAGATTTCTCTGGCGGGATTACGCGACGAAGAAGAACCCGAACAGTGGCAGGACGCTGTAAGAGCTATCCGCGAGGAACTCGACGCCGAAATGGTGGTGCTGTATTTCTCTGCGTGGACCACCATCCGCCAGGAAGATACCGACACGGCGCTGGATACCCTGGTGGTTCAGGTCAGCGTACCCGGGCGGCTTATTTTCCGCGCCTACGAGCAGGTCCGCACCGGTGACAGCGGTATTGTCACGTGTCTGCGGGAGTTGCCCGACCTCGGTGACGAGGCCGACCCGCTTGGTGATCCGCTAATGAAGCCGTCCCTCGGCAACGTCTTCGAACCCAGCTCGGACTCCTTCCGCAGCTCAGATATTTATGAAGACCTGATCGAAACGGTGAGCGAGAAGCTGAGATCGCTGCCATCCACGCCGGAAGAACGCCGGGCGATCCTTCACTGACCGCGCAGGACAGGATTCAGTCCAGGGCCATGCCCCGGGCTGCGTCCACATGATTTGAGCCGACCCCCTACCCTGCACCTTCCGTCTGCTGACAGCGTCGACCCCCTCTAAAAACAGGCCTGTGGCGAAATTTAACAGTATCTTACGTGCCCGCACTAAGGCCAAGTTGCCTCGAGTGGACTAGAGTTAAGCTCATGTATCACTGGAGTTAGCATTTGTCATGAATGAGCCCGCCGCCCCCCGGCCTGCTGCCCCACAGCCAGGTGTACCCGCCGCCCCGCGCAAAGGGTCTCATGTGCAATGGGTCGATTATCTCAGCCAGGTTGAACTACCGGTTCTGGCGGAAACGCTGAAGAAGATTACTGAGCTCACGGGAAGTTCCAATAGCACCGTCAATCAACTGGCCGACGTAATTCTCAAGGACGCCGATCTGACTTCCCAGGTGCTGCGCCTTTCCAATACCGTCTTCTACAACCAGACCCGATTGCCGGTGAGCACGGTCAGCCGGGCGATTACCCTGGTTGGCTTTGAGTCGGTAAGGACCATGGCCATCTCCTCCGTGGTCATTGATGCGCTGCTCTCGAAAAATCCTCGCATCCACCTTCTGCGCTGTCTTGCCCGGGCGCTGCACGCAGCGGTTCAGGCCCGCTGTCTGCTGAAAGACGCCTCCAGTGACAAGCGCGAAGAGGTCTTTATCGGCGCGTTGCTGAGTAACATTGGCGAGATGGCTTTCTGGGCCTGCCGCACACCCCAGGCCGACCAGCTGGACGACGCCATGGAGTTCAGCAGCGGTGCCGACATTGAACGGGAAATACTGGGCACTACGTTCATCGCGCTGACCCGTAGCCTGGCCGAGGCCTGGAGCCTGGGCCCGTTCGTGCGTGAAACAGTCGCCGCAGGCAACCCGAAGTCCGACGCGTCTGCGCTGGTGCGACAGTCGCTGGTGCTGGTCGAGGCCGCAGAAAAAGGCTGGGACCACGCCGATGTCGACAAGGCCCTGATCGTGCTTTCGAAACAACTCAAACGCCCTAAGGAAGAGCTTCGGGTTCTGGTGCGGGAGAACGCGCTAGAAGCGGCCGACGTGGCAATGACCTACGGCATGCAGCAGATTATGTCCCTGTTGCCGGACCACAAGGGCGAGCAGGCGCTCGAAGCCGTCGCGGCTCCTGCCGGCGACCCCGTGCTGCAGCTGCGGATCTTACGCGAGCTTTCCGTGATGCTGCTGGAAAAGCCAGACCTGAACCTCGTTTTTCAGACGGTCGTGGAGGGCATTCACCGGGCCGTCGGATTACAGCGTACCGTGCTACTCATGCGCAGCACCGCTGGGCCCATGCTGACCCCGCGCAAGCTTCTGGGGCAGGGAGTGGCCCATTGGAAGGATAACTTTGTGGTACAGCTCGACCAGGAAAACCTGCTCTCTGTGCTCGCCCGCCAGCCACAGCCGCTGCGGGTTCCCAGCCCGTTGCCCAAACCCCTGCAGCGGCTTGAGGTACCCGAATTCGATCGCTTTATCGGGCGCCGGCCCGGACTGATCGGCCCGCTGTGGGTCGGCAAACGGCTGGTCGGACTGGTCTATGCTGACAACGGCAACCTCACCCTGCCCATCGATGATGAGCAACACCAGGGCTTCAACCACTTCGTTCAGCAGGCCCAGATCTGCCTTAACAACCTGGCGGATTACTGACGTTGACTGGGCGTTTATGCGCGGGCCGCGCCCCGCGTGCATCATTTTCCAACGTCTTTGCCGTCGTGTTTCTGTAGAGCCCCATCCTTCCGTTTGAGCCCGCCCAAGGGCAATGTTCTGCATTGTCTCTCCACTATTCCTTCACTGGTGGTTTTTTACACTATCAACAGTGAATGAGAATCTTTATACTTTAGGTCACTTTTTCTTTGGCTTGCCGGAGACTCCTATGACCGACTCCCTCGTTCGCTGGCTCGAGTCAGCATCCATGGCGCCACTTGCTGAACTCCTCGCCATGGGTGGCACGGTGATGCTGGTACTCGGGCTGCTGGCCTTCGGTACGCTGGTAGCCGCGCTTTACGCGCTGTTTATCAGCATCCTCGCCAGCCCGAGAAACAGCCGTAAGCTCGGCGAGAGCCTGTCCCAGTGGCAGCGGGGCGACTCATCCGGCAGCCAGGTCCACTTGGAAAAAAGCCGCAATCCGCTGGCCAATCTGCTCGCTTATACCCTCGCCGAACGTGCAGCGGGAACGGACGGGCAGACGCTGCGTGAAGAAGTCGCGCGGCGCGCCCACAACCTGTTCACGCCGTTCGAGCCGCCACTGAAGTGGCTTGAAGTAACCGCGGCGCTGGCGCCACTATTGGGCCTGCTGGGCACCGTAATGGGCATGATGTCGGCATTCAGCGCGCTCGCCTCGGCCCAGGGCGCGGCCGATCCGAACCAGCTCAGCGGTGGCATCTACGAAGCACTCACAACCACAGCCGCAGGGCTGGTCATTGCCATCCCGGCGGCCGCCATGGCCGCATGGCTGGACTACCGTATGCGTCGCCAGCAACAGCAGGCTAACGACCTGCTAAGCCAGGCGCTCAACGCCCGCGTCTCGCCCCAGGCAGAGCGCCAGGCGCAGCCCGAGCGCCAGGCGGACACCGCACCGACGGCCTCGAGACCCGCTCCCGCGCGTCAGCCACGTCCGGCAAGTGCGCCGAGCGTTTATGAGGGGTCTCATGCGGCTGGTTGAATCCCGGCCCGGACGACCGGTTCTGATCCGCATCACCCCGCTGATCGACGTCGTTTTCATTCTGCTCATATTCTTCATGCTGACATCCCGCCTGACACCGCTGGGCGCTGTTGAGGTGAGCAGTGCCGCCCCCGGCGGCGGGAGCAGTGCCGAAAACGACAAGCCAAACCTGCACCTGCAGGCACAGGACGGCCTGCGCTGGAACGGCGAGCCAGCCACCCGGCCCGAGGTGCTCGCGCGGCTTGACCAGCTGCGGCCCGAGGCGGTTGTGATCAGTACCGATCCCGATACACCGCTAACCCAATTTACCCGGTGGCAGGGACTCCTGTCGGCGCGAGGCATCATCGGCCAGTGGCGTAAAAATGGCGAGGCCGGGCCCGACGGGCAAGCTACGGGAGCGGGCCTGTGATGGAGGACCGGTTGTTCCCCGACAAGTCGGAGCCCGTGGCACTGACTGACAGGCTGGAGGCGGGCATTATGCCGCTGATCAACCTGGTCTTTCTGCTGCTGATGTTTTTCCTGTTCGCCGGCGTCATAGCCGAGCAACCGCTTCCTGATCTGCCCGCCAACACGGCCGGCCAGGCCCAGGAAACGCCGCAGGTCGACTTCACGATTGAACCTGGCGGCGTGCTGATGCGGAACGGGCAGTCAGTCGATCTCGACACGCTGCCAGAAGCCGTCAGCGAAGCCCTGCCTGATCGGGCCGATAAGCCCTGGCGGCTCGGCGCGCATCAGGCGCTTAGCATGGCGGACCTGGAACGCGTCCTGCTTGCCTTCAACCGCGCTGGCGTTCAGGAAGTGCAGTTGCTGACGGAGCCCAATTGATGAAGCAAGGCGAGCAAAAAGGCGCCTTGCTGGGTGCGTTTGGTCTGAGCGCGGTGCTTCTGGCCGGAGCAGCCATCGTCATCGAGCCCGACATTTCGGCCGGGACTGAAGCTTCCGGCATGAGCCTGCCCGTCCTGAATGTCTCCACAGCCGGTCCTGCCGCACCCCAGCAGGCGCCAGCAGAGAAACCGGTAGCCGAGCCGGAAGCTGCGCCCGAACCTGAACCTGAACCTGAACCTGAACCTGAGCCAGAACCAGAGCCAGAGCCAGAGCCAGAACCAGAGCCAGAGCCAGAGCCAGAACCAGAACCAGAGCCAGAACCAGAGCCCGAGCCCGAGCCCGAGCCCGAGCCCGAGCCTGAGCCTAAACCGGAGCCCGTCCCGGAACCAAAGCCTGAAACGGAATCGCATTCCGAGTCAAAGAACATCAGTGCTGAGAATGCCGAGGCAACCGCATCAGAGTCCACGGAGGCAACGACACCGGATAACGCCGGCGCAGAAGCCGCTGTCCAACTTGCCCCCGGGCAATCCGGGCAGATGGATGCTTACCTGGCCAAGCTGAACCAGCACCTCGCACGCTATTACAGCTACCCACGCCACGCACAACGACTGGGCCTGGAGGGCACCGCTACCGTTAAATTCACCTTTGACCGGGAGGGGCGTCTGGTTGCACGTTCGGTAACCGACCCGTCCGGGCACCAGCGCCTGGACCAGGCTACGCTCGACATGCTGCGCAAGGCCGACCCCCTGCCAGCGGTCCCGGATGATATCGAGGGTGACAGGCTTACGCTCAGCTTGCCGGTACAGTACCTGCTGCGATAGCGGACGGTAGAACAGGACCTCTTGTGGCGGCGTTTATCAAACAGCTAGACCCTGACCGCCTTAAAACAGTGGCCACATTCGCCGCCGCCATGCCCCTGCAACACGCACCGAAGGCGGTGGTTTTTGCGGCGGCAGGGTTTGTCATGTATGACTGGCTCTGCTTTATTGCCGCCATCATCATTGCCGCCACCATCGCGTTTGGCGCCTTCGGCACCTGGATGGGTCTGAAGCTCCTGCGCCGACTCAACGACGACCGGTTCAGCAGGGTCTTCAATATCGTTCTGACCTTACCGGCGATGCGCTTGATCTGGCAGGCGCTGAGCTAGCACGGCACAGTAACCGGTCGGGCTTTCGGCCTGCTTTATACGGGCGGTGGCAAACAGAACGACCACGCGCTACTTAGAGCAACAGCAGAGAATCGGATACCGGGCGCGGCCAGGATTGGGGCACTTCTCAATTGGAGGGCAAAGTGCTTGCGTGCCTTTCAGCCGAAGCTCTACGCTTCGTTATAAGCGTCACACCCGGGCTCTTGGCAGCGGGTTTAACAACAAGAATCGAGAGCCTGATCATGTCCTTGCCCAGCGGTTCAGTAAGTGTCCTCTCCTCCGACCCGCAGCCAGACGCGGGAGGTGTAGAGCATACCCAGTGGCTGTCCGTCGTGGCCCTGTCGCTGGCGACGCTTGTGGTTGCCAGTGAGTTGACCATGAGTGCGTTCGCGTTACCCAGCATCAGCAATGACCTGGCGATATCGACCGGCGCGACCGCCTGGGTACTGACCGCTTATACACTGCCGCTGGTTGCGATAGGGATCCCGGCAGGACGCTGGATGGATAACGCGGACGCAGGTCTGGTTTTCCTCATATCACTGTTTACAGGCGCCATTGCGGGCGTCCTTTCAGCCCTGGCACCTTCGTTTGAGGTGCTGCTGATGAGTCGGGTGCTCCAGGGCGCCTCGGCGGCGCTGTTTCTCGGGATCTATATGCCGCTGATTGCGGAGACCGTAAGGGTCAATCAGCGGGGTAAGGCGATCGGTGTCATCGGCACCATCATGATGATCGGCAGTATCGGTCTCGCGCCGTTGGGGGGCTATGTCGCGGAAATCATCGGCTGGCGTGCGGTCTTCTTGGTGAAGATTCCGTTGCTTCTTGGTGTTTTATGGCTGGGCTACCACGTCATTCCCCGCCGGCCCCCTGGATCGGTTTCGGGAAAAAGCCGCCTGCCCATGCCGGATCGGTCCTTCTTCCAGGAAACGCTATGGCTCGGCGCCGCCATGACGGCAGCGCTTCTTGGTCTCGAAGCGCTCGAAGAGCGGCCCGAGCAGGCTACGGCGTTTTTGCTGGCTGCGGTCGTGCTGATTTACCGGTGGTCCCGGCTGGAAGCAGCTCAGAGTGTGATTGAATTGCTGAGGCTTCCCAGGTTTGGCCTGCCAGCCTTGTCGCTGACGCTGATCGCCTCAATCGTCGGGTTGGCGTCCTTTACCCTGCCCTTTTATGTTTCTGAGGTTATGGAAGAGACCGCAGATGTGCTTGCCTTGGCCATTGTCGGTTTTGTCGGTGCCTCGGCCATATTTTCGCCGATTGCAGGCATTCTGGCAGACCGCATCGGAGCGCTCTTCATGGCCGCGGTTGGCAGCGCGCTTTCAGTGGCTGGGATACTCACGCTGAGCTTCCTGGACGCGAACTCCACTGCGGACGATCTGATCTGGTGCGTTACCGCAGCAGGGGCCGGCATGGCCACATTCAATACGCCGATAATGACGGCGCTGCTCAACGCCGCCCCCCAGCAGAAGGCAGGCTCAGCCAGCGGCCTGATTGGCGTCGCCCGTATGCTCGGCTCCACCGTCGGACCCGCCATCGCGGCACTGGCCTGGGGTCTGAGCGGTGGCGGCGTCGCCGGATTGCATGCCGGCGTATATGCCCTGGCCGCGATGGCGTTTTGCGGGTTTCTGGCGCTGGTTGTCGCGCACTGCCGTCCAGCGTAGCGCACCTAGTGTCCATAGGCCTGGTTCACAACGCTTGTGTGACCCAATTCTGCGGTTGTTTCTCATATTTGAGCACCATCCCCGCCAAGCTTCAGCTTATGTGACACCAGTCGAACTTTTGATCTGGCTACCCATCGCAAATCTATCTATTTTACAGGCGTATTTAAATAGCTGTTTTGCAAGGTGATTATTGTCCATGGGAAAACTTCAGGAACTGCCGGAAAAGATCCGGGCCGCGTTTGGCCTGAAGCAGGGGCGGGGCTACACCCGCGCCTACGCAGAATTCCTGCTCTCGGAGGCAAGCCCCGGGCTCGCTCGCTCGCGAATGATGGCCAGGGTGGTGTCCGTCAGCCAGCCCAGCACTGGCAGCAAGAGTTTCGTTGTCAGGCCGCCGTCCAGATGGCGAGGCTTCAAGGCAGGCATGTATATTCCGGTCACAGTCGAAGTCAACGGCGCCCGCCACTGCCGCACCTATACCTTATCCTCGACCCCCGAGGACTATCGCAAGACTGGCACCGTGACGTTTACCGCGCGCAGGCTCACGGAAGGCAAAGTATCAGCTTGGCTCCATGATGAGATCGATGTCGGCCAATGGCTGCAGGTCGACCATGCCGCCGGCAACTTCACCCTGGCTGAGGTCAGGGATTCCGCGCCCCTGTTGATGTTGGCCGCGGGTATTGGCATCACGCCGCTGTACAGCATGATCTGCGACGAGGCCAAACGACAACCAGGACGGGACATGGTCCTGCTCTATTATTGCCAGCGCGATTCCGAGGCACCTTTTCTGGAAGAGTTGCGGGCGCTTTCCCGGCAACTGCCCGGCTTTACCTTTTCGCCGATTTTCACGCAGGACGCCCCGGTAACCCTCAACCATGGCCGCATCCGGCAAGCCCAACTGGACGCCCTCTGCCCGGACTTCTCCCGCCGTGACGTGCTGATGTGCGGGCCGGCAGGGTTCATGAACACTGCACGGCAAATCCTGCTGGACGGCGGCTTTGATGAACAGCAATTGCACGCTGAGAGTTTCGGCTTACGTAGCGGATCGTCAAGCGCTCCATTGGGTCCGGCTGAGGTTGTATTCACGCGGAGCGGCACCCGGCACACGGTTAACGAGGCGGGCACGCTGCTGGAGCTCGCGGAACGGGCGGGGCTCAAGCCCAAGCACGGCTGTCGGGCCGGTATATGCCACCAATGCAAAACCACGAAACTCAGCGGGAGGGTAACCGATCTGCTCAGCGGCGCTGTGACCGGCCCGGACAGGAGCGAAATACAGCTGTGCGTGTCGGCCCCGTACGGAAAAGTTGAACTTGACCTTTAAAAGGAAGGAACCACCCATGAACCGTAGACCCGACGCGGCAGCCATTGAGGCTTTTGGCGGTGAACTGGAAGCACTTCGTCGCGAGACCCTCGCCCAGGTAGGCCAGCGCGACGCTGACTACATTCGTCGGACTGTACGCAGGCAGCGCTATGCCGAACTTCTAGGTCGCGGCCTTCTGCTGCTCGGATTCCACCCCCTGGCATGGCTCGTCGGGGTGATCATGCTGTCGGTATCCAAGATTCTCAACAACATGGAAATCGGCCACAACGTCATGCATGGCCAGTACGACTTCATGAATGACCCCGACTTACAGTCGCAGACCTACAACTGGGACAGCATCTGCTGCCCCGATTCCTGGCGTAAGACCCATAATTACGAGCATCATACGTACACGAACGTCCTGGGGCTGGACCGTGACTTCGGTTACGGCGCTTACCGCATGTCCGAAGAGATGGAGTGGGAACCCAAGCACCGGTATCAGCTCTTCTATTACGGTCTGATGTCGCTCCTCTTTCAATGGGGCGTCGGGCTTCACGATCTGGAAGCCGAGCATATCCGCTCCGGCAAGATCACCCGGGAATCAAAACTGCCAGTCTGGCGCGCCTTCCTGCAGCGCATGCGCCGCCACCTGGCGAAGGACTACGTACTCTTTCCATTGCTCGGCATGCTCACCGGTGCGGGTTTCGTTATGGTTGCGCTGGGCAACTTTGTGGCGAACACCGTTCGCAATGTCTGGGCCTCCTCCGTCATCTTTTGTGGGCACTTCACAGAGGATGTGCACACTTTCGCGGAAGAAGACTGCAGGAACGAAACCCGGGGCCAGTGGTATTATCGGCAGACGCTCGGCTCCAGCAACTTCCACGGTGGTCGACTGATGCACATCATGAGCGGCCACCTGAGCCTGCAGATTGAACACCATCTTTTCCCGGATATCCCCGCGCACCGCTACCCCGAGCTGGCGCCGCGTGTTGAGGAAATCTGCAGACGCTATGGCGTGCCTTACAATACCGGCAGTTTCCTGCGCCAGTTCTCGGCCTCGATAGCCCGCCTGATCCGTTTTTCCCGCCCTCCGCGCAGTGAGGACGAGTCGAGCGCGATCCAGTCTTCCAGTTCCTGAGATCTCTCACAGAGTGGCTATGCGTTCCGAAGAGGTACAGAAGAGGTACAGGGCACCCTCGGCTACTGCACCTGAAAGCCCGGTGCCCCAAGGCGCTGCTGCTGAATCAGTCTAGGCAGCGACGCCAGACAATGCCGTTACAGGATGGGTTTCAGTCAGGTTCGACGCCGCGACCGCCTATTGGAGGCCGCTTGAGAATACCCGGGGCCAGTTCTCGTGCGGGACGCCATCTAATGCTCAGTACTGCACCGCGTATGTCAGACTGTAGGTCCGGCCACGGCCACGGTAATCGAACATTTCATCCGGGCCGTAGTAGCCCCCATAAAAAGACTGCGCCCGTTGTCCCCATGTGGTCGTGTAGTCCTTGTCCAGCAGGTTGGCGATGCCAAAGGACAACTCACCCACTGGAAGCCTGTGCGAACCCAGGAGATCAAACAGGCTGTAGCCCTCGATCTCGCGGTCCGCAGCGTCTTCCAGATCAAGCGTATGCTGCCCCTGAAGCCTGATGTGAGTGTCGGTGTTCTGCCAACCGACAAAGGCAGTAAACCGCGATGCACTGGCATAGCGTACGTCGCGCTTCTCCCAGTCGCCGTCGGTCTTGATCTCGGAGCGGGTCAGGTGGGTCGTGCCGCCAACTTGCCAATTGTCACTCAGACGGTAGGACGAACCACCCTCCAGGCCGTAGTCACGGGTCTTTTCGTCGTTGACCACGATGCTGAGATCGGCACGGTCGAAACCCACCGCCTTGGATGACCAGGCGTAGTAGGCCGCAAACTGGTTCTCCCACGGCCCGGACCCATGCCGCCAGCCCAGCTCAACCTGATGGGTTTTTATGCCCTGCAGCGGTGAGTCATCTACCGTAACCCCATTCACCAGCTGGAACCGCGTGCCGGCCAGCTCGTATTCGCCCTGGCCGTAGTATTTGGCGGGATCGGGGATTTCGAAGCCCTGGCTGATATTGCCCCAGACCTGCTGGGTATCCGTCAGGTCAAAAATGGCGCCCACGTTGCCCAGGGTGACGTTATAACTCTGGTCACCACCCGGCACCGCGTCTGCCGCTGAGCCAAAACCCTGGGCCACGAGGACCTGATAGTCCTTATCCACGAAATCATCCACGTCCACCCGGCTGACCTGTTGCCGGATACCAGCGTTCAGCCGCAGTGAGTCAGTTGCCTGCCACTCCGTCTGAAGGAATACGGCGCCGGTATCGATCTCGATATCCGGATACCGGCCAATGACCGCCTGTTCCCGGCTGACCAGCCCGCCGCTCTCAGCCGCCCGGTCAAAATCGAAAAGCATCTGATCTGCCTCAAATGTCTCCCGGTCCACGTCGAGCCCGTAGCTGAACTTGAAGCTATCGAGCTGCTTGACCAGTAGCAGTTTTGCGCCGACAACATCGGTAACCTGGCTGGAGGCCGAGTAATAGTCTGCCGGACTCTTGGTGCGGTCGTCGCTACGACTCAGGTAGGGGAACGGGTGAAAACTCAGGTCCTCGCCCCGGCTATAGGCCTGGACATAGGCTGTGTGTCCCAGTACGTCGAGATGCTGATAGCTGATGTTGACCAGATGACGCTCGGTCGCAGGCTCCTGGTCGGTTTTGAGGCCATCGCGCATATCAAAGGCATAAGGGTCGGTGCCGCGCACGGCGCTGAAGTCCTCCCCCAGAAAAAGCCCCGTGTCGCCGTCAAAGCGGGAGTCATAATACTGGGCGAGGACATCAACACGCTGGAGCGCATCAATCTCGAAGCCAACCGAACTGGTCACGTCGACCGAGCGGTTGTACTGCAGGTCAGTCTGGGCAATGTCGGAGCGGATCTGTTCGCCCTCGGCGTCAAAGTAACCGCCTTTCTTCTCCACGGCGATGCCGAGGCGACCCGAAAGCCGCTCGGAGCCTCCGCTGATGGACTGCGCAATGCGCAGGTCGCGATCGTCGCTATCCTGGAAACCGCTCGTCGCCCCAACCTGGGTCTCGTAAGCCGCATCGCCGGGGACCGCCTTTCGGGTCACGATATTGATGATGCCGCCCGTGGCGCCGCCGCCGTAGAGTGAAGTAGCGCCCGATAGCACTTCGATGCGCTCAATGTTGAAGGGGTCGATGCTGTCGAACTGGCGACTGACACCGCGGGCGGAGTTCAGCGAGACACCGTCGATCATGACAAGTGGCGACCGACCGCGCAGATTCTGGCCAAAGTTGGTTCGCCCCTGGGCGCCCCCGTCCAGCCCCGGGATCAGGTCTCCCAACGCCTCCTTCAGCGAGCGGCCGCTGCGGACCTGCTCCTGCAGCGCTGCCTGGTCGACCACCCAGACGGTACCAGGGACTTCGCTGATCTGGGCCGGCGCCCGACTGCCCACCACAACCAGCTGTTGCAGCTGCTGGCTGGATTCCTGGCCAAGCACCAGGGGTGCAGTACTCAGAGCAGGTATAAGTAAGGTAAGTTTTGCAAACGGATGGCGCATGTACCACATGGTGAAATTCGTCCGTAGAGTAGTGTGAATTGGACGAATATTAATCTAAATCATAACTATTCTCAATATTGACGTTTAGCTACAGGCACTTCCTGTCGCTCCCACCCTGCACGGCGTTTGCCTGGCAGGGATTGGTCAAAACGCATATATAAGAAGAAAAACCAGACCCGCTGCCCCAGCTGATGTGGAGTATTTGTGAGCCTTGTCCCTTACCTGCCGCCCGGACTGGACGCCTTCCCCGCGTTGCTCCTGCTGATAAGCTCGGCGATCACATCGCTGGTGACCGCCAGCATGGGTGCCGGCGGCGGCGTCCTTTTGCTGATCATCATGGCGCAGGTGCTAGCCCCCGCGGTGCTTATCCCGGTGCACGGCATGGTTCAAATGGGCTCCAACCTGGGGCGGGCCACGCTGACCTGGCGTCACATCGACTGGCGGGTGATCGGGATCATGTTGCCAGCAACGCTACTGGGAGCCTGGCTTGGCAGCCTGGTTCTGATCGCGTTGCCGCCGGCGATCTGGAACCTGGCCATCGCCGCCTTCGTTCTTTACCTCTGCTGGGGCCCGCCACTGCCCAGACGCGCCCTGGGCAAACCCGGAATTTTCCTCGCGGGCGCCGTCACCACTTTCCTGAGCCTTTTCATCGGCTCGACCGGACCATTGGTGGCCGGCTTTATCAAACAGATACACCGTGACCGCTTTCGCACCGTAGCCACCTTCGCCTCCGCCATGACCCTGCAACACGCCCCCAAAGCCTTCGTATTCACGGCTGCAGGATTCGTCCTGCACGACTGGCTCTGGTTCATCGCCGCCATGATCGCCTGTGGGGCAGTCGGCACCTGGATCGGCCTGAAACTCCTGCGCCGGCTCAACGATGAGCGGTTCAGGGTGGTGTTTAATGTGGTGTTGACGTTGCTGGCGGTGAGGTTGGTTTGGTCGGGGGTGATGGGTGGGTGATTGTCGACGGGGTGTTAGGCCGCTGCTATCCAGTGTCCAACGCTTCCAACCAGAGTTATTGAGGGCGCGTATCAGACGTCGCTGGGCGGCGGTAAACGACAAGAAGCGGGACACTGAATCGGCACCAGGGAACGGTATGATATTTTCATACGCCTGCCTCACTAGGAACATTTGCCATGAGCATGCACCGGAAAACCATCACGCTGACTGAACAACAAGACGACTGGGTGAAGGGCCAAATTGAAAGCGGTCACTTCGGCAATGACAGTGAGTATATCCGCGGTCTGATCCGAAGAGATCAGCAGGCCAAAGAACGACTTGCCATGCTGAGACAGGCCCTCACTGAGGGTGAGTCAAGCGGGACACCCAAGCCGCTTGATATATCCGCCGTCAAGGCGGCGGCTCGTAAGCGAATGAAGGCGAACAATTAGTGCTCAAGCTGTCCATTACCCCGAAGGCAGAATCAGACCTCATCGGAATCTGGATATATGCCTGCGAAGAATGGGGTGTTGATCAGGCGGATAAATACCTGGATCAGATGGAAACAGGCATGAAACAGTTGATCAATTATCCGTCACTCGGCACGAACTATGCCCATGTTCGTCCTGGGTATCGCAGATTGCAAATCGAGCCTCACGGTGTTTTCTATCGAGTGCATGAGCCGGAGGTGCTCATTGTTCGTGTGCTGCACAACGACATGGATGCACCAGAAAGGCTTCTGGACAAGCCGCCGCTGTTCTTGGCTCCTGCACAAACAAGACAGGGTAAGAGCAAACTTAACGCCGCCTGGTGACGGGTCCCTACTGAATAAACGGACAAACGGGACACCCAACCCAAGGCGCCCACTGGATGATTCAGATGGATTCCAACCTGGGACGGGCCATGCTGACCTGGCGTCACATCGGCTGGCGGGTAATCGGGATCATATTGCCGGCGACACTGTTGGGCGCCTGGCTCGGCAGCGTGGTTCTGGTCGCGTGCCGCCAGCGATCTGGAATCTGGCCAGCGCCGCGTTCGTCCTCTATCCCTGCTGGGGCCCGCCACTGCCCAGACGCGCCTTGGGTAAAAGCAGGATCTCCCTGGCCGGCTAGGTCGAAACCTTCCTGAGCCTCTTCATTGGCTCGACCGGGCCGGTCGTTGCCGGCTTCATAAAGCAGATACACAGCGACCGCTTTCGCACCGTGGCCACCTTCGCCTCCGCCATGACCCTGCAGCATGCACCCAAAACCCTTATATTCGCCGCGGCGGGTTTTATCCTGCACGAGTGGCTCTGGTTTATCGCCGCCAGATCACCCGCGACGCGGTTGGGATCCAGGTCGGCCTGAAGCTCCTGCGTCGGCTCGAGGGTAATCGGTTCACGGTGATGTTTAATGCGGTGTTGACCGTCCTTGACGATTCGGTTGGTTTGGCAGGGGGAAATGGATGGGTGAATTTCGACTGGGGGCAGGACCAGCTACCCTAATGCAGCGCCCAGCGCTTCCATACAGTGTTATTGAGGGCGCGGATCACAGAGGTCGCGCGAATCCGTTGTGACTGCTTTGGCTACAGGATAAGCTCCTGATTTACTAGTGTTTGAGGAATGTACGGTGGTCGTGGGATGTGCAATAACGAAGCGGTCGCGTTTTTGCAATCATAGAGCGCGCTATCTAATTGCTGTTAGAAATCAGGGAGAGATCGAGGTGATTGCTCGAATTTGGAAAGGATGGACCACTCACGGTAACGCCGCAGCCTACGAGGAGCTTTTCAAGAATACTGTGCTTCCAAAAGTTACCCAGGGCGTGGATGGATACATCAGCACCAACCTGCTACGCCGCGATACGGGTGACAACGTGGAATTCACAACTATATTCTGGTTTGGATCGCTCGAAGCGGTAAAAAGCTTTGCTGGCCCAAACTTCGAGCAGGCGGTAGTCCCGGATCAAGTAAAGGCACTCATGTCGCACTACGAGGAAACCGTTCATCACCACGACGTTGCTCTGTAGGTTTCTAACAATGCCATCAAATTCGTTCCGGCCTGCGGCCTCCACCGGACGCCCTTTTCAGGGCGCCGTTTATGGCTGGCGTTAACTTTATAGGATCGGCATGAAGCCACAATTTTCAGAATTTACTTACGGATATACGGTAGTAGAGGAACTAACTCGAAACTACCGATTTACGGCAGTACCTACTTTTCCAACGCTTGTAGAGGAAGGGCGGGATGGTGGCGGCTATGATGTTCAGGTAGAAATACAAGGCCTACCATTTTTTCTGCAATTCAAACGTTCTGATTATCTAAGTCGTTCAAATGCAAAGTACCATCACGTATTCGGAAGCTCGTATTATCGTTTCAATCTACATGCCTTGAGACATTCAAAACAACACAATTTGCTTGGCCATTTAGAACGCTGTGGGAATCCGGTTTTCTATGTAGCACCTAAGTTCCATACAAATTTGGAGATGCATAACAATTATTTTGGTCGCTCTGTAGCTAGAAGCTCTATTTGGGTAGCGCCTACAGAAATTGGCAATTTGCCAGATGATGACGAGCATTCGATCTGCTTCAATCAATCAGAGTCGCAGGTCTATTTCTGCTCAGAACCAAGGCCGGTCGAACACAGGATGAGCTTTAAGACTGACGCATTAGAACGTTATGTCTCCATATTTAAAGAACGGAATGGTTATCAGCAGTTTCATAAAGACAGTTGGGAAGAACTTTATGATCAGATGCTTTACGTATTTAAAAAACACGACAGCTTGGGTTTTGGTAAGCTTTCTAGGCACTTAGATGAAGATGAGAACGTTATAACTAAAACAGCAAAGCTGTCTCGCTTAGCGTTCGGTGCGGACATGGTGGTTTATGAAAGTTAACAAGGCGCTGTCGTCGGACAAATTCTTCGCTGCGCTACAAATTTGCCGCAAAGCGCGGCGTTAGGCTAATAGGATAGACCATGAAAGTAAAAAAAATAATTTATATTTTATGGGTTGCGGCAATATCCATTTTTCCCTTGTCTTCTCTCGCTGAAGCTAAAAAATCATCGGTAGTAGAGCAGACTGAACAGCATAATGAGATAGCACTTTTAACAGCTCAAATTGCATCAATGGAAAACTATCAGTCTCAATTGATTTCAATTGTTATTTGGTCTCTAAGCTCAGTTATTGCAATGGCCTTAGGGTTGGCGGCATTTAATTGGTATACAAGCAAAGTCTCTTATGAAAGAGAAATGCAAGCCCTCAACCAGGAAAGTGATGCGAAGCTCCAGGAAATGCATTCGGCCTTAAAGACCAGCGTAGATGAATATTCCAAGAAATTGGTCGCAGACCTTGATTCTAAATCAGATGAAATAAAGAACGCGGCAATAAAGGAGATTCAAAAACGTATCGAGAGCTTAACTTTAAGTTTGAAGGAGCAGAAGTCAAGAATATTAAAACTAGAATACGACAACAAGGAGCGTTTAGCTGAAGAGGCGATGGGTAAAGGTCGGCTTGAATGGAGCGTATACCAATATTGCGATTTGCTGGCGATTTCGGTAGAGCAAGGCTCCGACCACTATCAAGTTGGCGAAATACTGGACGAAATCTCTAAGGCTTTAGATGATCCTAAAATATCGATGTCGTCAGATGATGTGTCTCGAACAATTGCCGCATTAAAGAACTTACCGAAACGGCATCAAGCGGCAGCCGAAAATATAATACCTAAAGTTAATCGAGCTTATGGAAAAGCCTAGCAACCAGCGCAAGAGGGACAAATTTTCTGCGGCGCTTCAAATTTGCCCCTTCGCTGGGCGTTGAGGCTGTAGAAAAAGGTCAGCAGACTTTGCCGACCCGGAATTGACTAATGAATGAAATAAAAATAGCGCTTTTTTTTAAAATCTGCAGCAGTCGCCCTTGAGAACGCTCCCAGATTATATTCACCCGAAAAGGAGGCGAGGGTTTTCTGCAGCCTCCTTAGCTGCGATTGCCTCACCCGCAAAGTGACACTATAGTATCACTATCAATCCGAATCTGGGTGAGCCTATGAAAGTTGAGCTTGTTACAAACCTCAAGCGCCAAGCCACAAAAATCCTGGCAGACCTGCATCTGTCTAAAGAGCCAGTACTGATCACTGAACATGGCCAGCCATCGGCTTATCTTGTTGATGTGCAGGATTACGAATTCATGCAGCGTCGACTTGAGCTGCTTGAGGGGCTCTCACGGGGAGAGCGTGCTGTACTTGAGGGAAGAACGTACAGCCAGAGTGAGGCCAGGGAGAAAATGAGTAAATGGCTGAAGTAGTCTGGACGGAGCCCGCACTTCAAGAGTTGGATGCCGTGGCCGAGTATATTGCTCTGGATAATTCTGCTGCCGCCAGTCATCTAGTCCAGGAAGTTTTCGAGAAGACCGCGCGTTTGGAGGAATTCCCCCAATCCGGACGGATTCCTCCGGAACTTCCCAACTCGGTTTACAGGGAGTTAGTGGTTCCACCGTGTCGCCTATTTTATCGTCAGGATGAGCAGCGGATTCTCGTCCTTTGTGTCATGCGCGAGGAGCGGCAGCTTCGAGCGTACATGCTTGGGATCAGCTAGCCAGGCGCGTCACTCGGATGCCTTTGCCTCCGCTCCACTAGCAGGATACCCACATATCACTCCCTGGCGCGCCGCTGCAAAAGCAAATGGTCTTCTTGAGCGCAAGTTCACCGCGTATGAAATTGCCGGGGCATAGCATGTCTGAGTTCGGTGAACAGCCTAAAAAAATAGAGTCAACTACGCGCCGGCGCCGCTGGACGTTTCTTCGCTGCGCCAGTTACCTTGGCATTATGTGAGCAATTTAGTTGGAACCCATGGACAAGTCAGAACTCATCGAATCTTTGCCTTTCGAACTACCGATGGTACGCGCTACCAGAGAGGAGTATGGATGAGCCCTACAGTCTTCAGAGAGAAGGGGTATCGGTTCTTTTTCTTTTCCCGAGAAGAACCTCGAATGCATGTTCATGTAGTCTCAGGCGCTGGGGAGGCCAAATTCTGGCTTGAACCAGATCTTGAGCTTGCCAAAAACTACGGCTATAACCGGCAGCAGTTGAAAGAAATCGAATCACTGGTGGAGGATCACCGCGATGAGCTTGTCAGCGCTTGGAAACAGCACTTCAGCAGTTGAAGTGACGAATATCTCTCCACATGGCGTATGGCTTCTGGCACACGACCGTGAGTTTTTCATGCCGTATGACAGTTTCCCGTGGTTTAAGGAGCAGCCTGTCAGCGCAATCGTGAACGTGGAGGAGCAATCCCCAGGACACTTCTACTGGCCTGATCTTGATGTAGACCTGACAGAGGAGATCATTGAGCATCCCGAGAGGTTTCCGAACGTCGCTCACAGCAAATAGCCATAGCGGGCACGGGCTACTAGCCCGGATTTCTCATAGTAGTCCCTGATGGGCGGATGCCTGAGGATATCCCGGTTTTCGGTGTCTCGTCCGGGGTTTTTTGATCAGATATTAATCAATTCCTGATGTGCAGACACAATTCCCCCTTTCCCCCATTACTGACGGGCCGGGGGAGCCCGCTGATCTAGGTGGGCACCAGCCGCTGAACCAGGGCTGATAATTCTGTCTTATACGGATAGCTATCACTCATCAACACCCGGATTCGGCGGGTATTGCGGATGATCACAGCGCCGACCTTGATCAGTTTCAACCGCAGGGTGCCAGCGCTCATGCGCTCGAAGGGCGTGCTTTTCAGATGCACCCGCAGACGCTCGAATAGGGTGTAGGCAAAGCCGGAGAGTATCAGCCGCCACTGATTGGTCCACCATTGGGTACTCGATGTGCGGTCGGCAAACAGATCCAGCTGCTGATCCTTGATCCGGTTTTCCATGTCACCGCGGGCGCAATACTGTTCGTAGTAGAGCTTGAACCCCTCGTCGTAGCGGGAGCTGATGACGAAGCGGGGATTCGGACCCTGGGGGCCGTATTCCAGGCGGGCGACGACCAGCCGTTCCTGCTGCCAGCTTCGGGCCTTGTAGTTAAAGCGGAACGTAACGGCCAGCTTGTCGCCGGTGGCTTCATGATATTCCTGGACCTTGTCCATGGCGGGTGCCGCCAGGGTTTCCAGCCGCGTATTGCGCGCCATGCCCACGATGTAATCCACCTGGTTGTGGTCACACCAGGCCAGGATTCGGGGCTTGCAGAAGTGGGAATCACCCCGGAACACAATGCGGGTTTCTGACCAGTAGCGCCGGATAAACCGCACCAATAGGGCTAGAATGGCCCAGCTGTGCCGGGCATCACCCCGATTACTGGTGCGCAGATAGCTCACCAGCAGGTGCCGTCCGCAGAAGACATACAGCGGGAAGTAGCAGTGGTGATCGTAGTACCGGTTGAAGAACTTGCCCGGCTGGTCGCCGTGCACCGGAATATCCGTGCCGTCGAAATCCAGCACGATTTCCTTTGGCGGCTTGTCGTGCTGCTCAATGAAATGATGCCAGAGCAGCTCATGGGCCTTCACGATGGTTTGCCGGTCCACGGCCTGTTCCATTCGGCAGAGCGTGGACTTGCCGGCCAGGACGGAGACCTCACCCGTGGCGGATTGCAGCGCCTGATCAAAGCGTAGCGCTTCATGGTCATTCAGGTCTTCGTATCCGCCGGCCACGCCGTAGACCCGTTGCCGGACCATGGTATCGAGTTGGTGACGAACCATCGTGGAATCCCGCTGATCGACCAGAGTCTCGGCCAGTCGCTGGGTTAACTGGTGTTGCTTATCGACTTCGCGTAATAACAACAAGCCAGCATCGGAGGTGATGTGGCCTCCGGAGAAATCGGCTTCAATCTGACGGCGGAACAGTGGCGAGAAGGTCAGCTTTTCGGGTACCATTTTGGATGCGGCTTCTGGTGGTTCGTTTTTGGTGTAAGGTCCTGAAATGTTACCACTTTAAGCCGCTTTTTCCTTCCTCCTCATGAGAAATCCGGGCTAGCAGGACACTCGATCTGAGCTCGGGACGATAGGTGGGGTTCCAGTTAAGCCACCCAGACGCGGGGCACCGCCTCGTGCCGCCAAAGCCGCACAAGCCAATCCGCCAGCTTTCGGCCCCCTATGAAAAAGCCAAAGCCCATCCCAGGGACGGGCCCTGCTCTATTTCTCCCTTTACCTCAGCGACGCGCCTCGAGAACAATATTGAACGGCGTTTCTGCAGCCCTGCGTACGCGGCTGAAACCGCCCTCCTTGATCACTTCGGTCAGTTTGCGCTCTCCCGCCTGGGCACCCAGCGCGAGGCCGGTTTTTTGCGCCAGGGCGGTGGGTACGCAGATGGTGGTAGAGGCGGCGTAGAACAGCCGGCCCACCGGATTGAAGTTGTCGCTCAACTCATCCGCCGCCATGGGCTCGACCACCATCCAGGTGCCGTCCGGTTTAAGCTGTTTATAAACATGAGCTGCCGTGCCTACCGGGTCGCCCATGTCGTGCAGGGCGTCGAAACAGGTCACCAGATCAAAATCACCGCCTGCGAAATCGGCGGCGGTGGCCTGCTCAAAGCGGACCCGGTTCGGATCCAGGCCCTGCTCCTCGCGATGGTCATTGGCCGCGTCGATGGAGTCGCCGTGAAAGTCGTAGCCGATAAACGTCGAGTTCGGGAATGCGGCGGCCATCAGCAGGGTGGAGTGACCGTGGCCACAGCCGATATCAGCCACACGGGCGCCGCGTTCGAGTTTCTCGACCACGCCATCGAGCGCGGGTAGCCAGCTCTGCACCAGATTATGGTTGTAGCCTGGGCGAAAGAATTTGGCGACGGCACAGAACATACAGTGCGCCTGGTCGCCCCAGGCAACGCCTTGTCCCGAGCGAAAGCCCTCACTGACCTTGGGCTCATTCTCGAATGTACTGAATGCATTCTCGAAACCGCCAATCATGTAAACGGGGCTTTCTTCATCGGCGAAGACCATGGCCTGCTCCGGGGGTAGCCGGAAGCGCCTGGTCGCCTCGTCGTAGGCCAGATAATTTGAGGCCGCGTGGTGGGCCAGCCACTCGCGCAGGTATCGCTCGGAATAGCCCGTTCGTTCGGCCAGTTCGGCTGAGGTGGCAGGGCCGCCGCTTTGCAGCTCGCGATACAGCCCGAGCCGGTCACCGATCTTTACCAGCGCCGCGCTGTATGCGCCGCCGAGATCCCCCAGCACCTGCCCCACAAACGCGTTGAGCTTGCTTTCATCAAATATTTGAGTCGCTTCCATGATCGTTCTCCCGGAATGGTAGAGGGTTGGGTCTGATACAGCGGCAACCGTACACACTTACTTCCCGGAAAATGGACGTGCAGCAGACCTTTGTATAGTGCGGGGGTTTGCCTTGCGGCTGAATGACCGTACGTCCGGTGTGTATGACTGAATTACCGGCGATGTTTAGACGGATAGTTAAAATGGACAGTTAAGACCGATGGTTAAACCGAGCGGTCGCGACGCCAGGCGGCGGGGGGCTCGCCTACGATGCGCTTGAAGGAGCGACTGAAAGCCTCCTCCGACTCATAACCCACGTCACGGGCTATCGTGGCGATTTTGGCGTTGCTTTCGACCAACAGATTTGAGGCGACCTGCATGCGCCAGCACCTGAGATACTGCATGGGGGCCTGCCCCAACAGCTCGGCAAAGCGCTCCTGCAGCGCAGAGCGAGAGAGACCCACATCTCCGGAGAGCTTTTCCAGCGTCCAGGCTTCTGCTGGGCGGCTGTGCATCAGTCTCAAAGCCCGCCCAACATGGCTGTCCCGCAGGGCGGAGAGCCAGCCGGTATGACTTGGCGGAAGGGTGCTGAGATAGTGGCGGACAAGATCCACAAACATCATTTCGCTCATGCGCTCGAGGACCGCTTCGCCGCCGGGGCGGCTACTGCGGGACTCCGCTTCCGCCAGCCGGGCCAACTGACCGGTCCAGCTATCTTCAGATAACTCGCTGGCACGGGCGTGTATAACCCGCGGCAAGGCAGAGAGTAATGGATTGAAAGGTGCGCGGTCGCAGCCCAGAAAGCCGCAAAGCAGCGTGGCAACCGGTGGGGACGGTGTACCAACGCCCTTCACTGTCGGCTGCAAAAGCTTATCGTCGAGCTGGCGGACCATGAAGGGTAAGCCCTTGCGCTGCTTCAGACCCGCGATCAGATAAGGAAGATTGGGCTCGGCGCGCAGCCCCGGCGCACTGGCCAATACATGCGCGTCGCCGTGGGGGAAAAGGACGACATCACCGGCGGCCATTTCAAAGGCCGGTTCGCCCGTTATACCCGCCCAGCAGCGGCCGCCCAGCACCACGTGATACTCCATCAGGTGCTCAGACGCCGGCATCACAACGTTGGCGATCAGCGCGGCAAGTGGCGCCTCGGTCACCCAGGCACCGACACACTCAACATTGAAAAAGAGGGCGCCGCGAAGACGAACACGCCGTAGTAGCCCGGAAAGCACGTCTTCGCTCATAGTAGTTGCGCCGGTTGCCGGGTGCCGCCACCCGATATTGATTGCCTTGTGCAACCTTATTTAACCACAACCAACGCAGGAAAGCGCAATTACAGAGGCTCTGGGCGATTCAACGCCGCCCTCGCTTTCACGATGTTTTGAGCCGCAAGATGATCCCCCCCCAGTCACAGCCCAAGCTGCCACAACTAAACCGGCGGCGGCACCCTGAACCTTCTTCGCCGCCCAAGATGCATCTCGTAAACCCCATTCAACGCCAGCGCCCCCAGGATCAACCCACCGCCGACAAAGCTGAGCGACGACGGAATCTCGTTGAGAAAGAGCCAGACCAGGAAGCTGCCGATGATGGTTTCCAGCAACAGCATGAGGCTGACTTCGGCGGCAGGCAGGTACTGGGGCCCCACCTGGATCAGGGTGCAGGCGATGGGCAGGAAGAACAGGCACAACAACAGGAGATAGCCGAAGTCTGGCCAGGCGGGCCATTGGGCGCCGCCCATGATAGCGGCCGCGACGGCTAGCATGGCCGCCCCGAAAGTCAGCATGACGCTCATATCCGCGCTGGGCCGTGAGCGCGCCACGTTGAGGTTGGCGGCAAACGCGGTGGCGGCGACCAGGGCCATGACCAGGCCAAACGGGTTGCTCTGGCCCATCTCGCTCCAGGCCATCAGTGTGGCGCCGCCAACGCAGACGAGGATGACAGCCCAGGTCCGGGCGGGCAGCCGTTCGTGCCAGACGACCCGAGCGATGATTGCGGCGATCACAGGGGCCGTGTTGAGGATAACGAGAACGTTGCCCGCGGCAGTGTGCTTCATGCCCAGCACGAAGCCCAGGGTACTGAACGCGAAAGCCGTCGCGCAGAACCAGCCCTGCCAGCCGCACCGCCGGTACACGGCGGGCAGTTTACGGCCGTAACGGGCCAGACTGATCACAAAAAAGGCGATGGCTAGCAGGAGCCCGCGCCAGAACAACACGACCAGACCGTCGACCTCGGTGATCTTCACCAGCAGACCGTCGGGCGAAATGAAAAGCACGCCAAGCGCCGTCAGCAGGAAGCCCTGGGCGCGGCGGGACAGTTTGGGCGTAGCAGTATTCGACAAGGCTCCTCCGCGACTTGACCGGCCAGGACCTGAAGGCAAGCTTTCGCCCCGGCCCCAATCCGGCGACAATACGCCACCCCTTTTTTATGACCCGAGGCTTCCATGAGCGTCCACCAGGCACGCGAACTGGCGCAAACGCTGTGCGACACCACCGAGCTGGTACTGCTGCCCATCATACCGGCGTGGACGCAGCGGTACAGCAGAAAGCGGGCAGCGAAGTACCCGCGCCCGGCGATCCGGGTCGGGGGCGGTCGAGCCACCCATCACCGGTTTGATCTGCACAGCGGCGAGCACAGCATTACGTTCGGCGCCAAGATGGTGGCCGACAAGCTGGACCCACGGGCCTGTGCGAGCTGGCTTTCCACGCGGGAAATACTCGCGCGCGGTTACTTCGATGGCCGGGTCTCGGCCGCCAACCTGCTGGCCCATACCGGCTGCCATGAATTTGCCCATCTGGTGCAGACCGTCAGCGGCGGCCGTACCCGGGGCTCGGTCCACAACAGTGCCTTCTACCGCATACTGGACGACCTGCACCGGGACGGCATCGCCGACGGCTTTCGGCAAAGCTTGCTGGAGCTGGCACGGAACCGGGGCCAGATGATTCCGGACGCCAGCGTTCAGATCGCGGATCCGCGGGAAGCGTTGGCGAGTTTCAAACCGGGGGATGTCGTTTGCTTCGGCCGCAATAATGAGCTCCAGGGCAAGGTCACCCGGGTTAACCGCAAGACCTGTTCGGTGCAGGGCACCGGCCCCTGCGAGGGCCGACGCTACCGGGTCTCTCCCCAGGCCCTGACGCCCCTCAGCTAACGACCCCAACGGACCACCGTCCCGTGATCGCGCCGTGCTATTGCTTGGTGTTATGGCGTGGTGTTATTGCGTGGTGTTAGCGCTGCTCGAACAGGCTGCGCCACCCGTCCAGTCCCAGGGCATTCATTTTCGCAATGTTGCGCTCGAAGATCTCAGCCGCGTCGGGAAACGCCGCCACGGCCCTATCAATGCTGGCTTCGCGGAGGAGATGCAGGATTGGAAAGGGCGCACGGTTGGTGTAGTTCTCCATGGCTTCGGGGGTTACACCGGCAAATTGGTAGTCGGGGTGGAAGCTGGCGATCTGGATCTCGCCCTCCAGTTCCATCACGGCCAGTTGTTCATTGGCCAGGGCGAGAAAATCGTTGTAGTCGAGGAAGTCCTGCAGCACCGCGGGGTGTATCAATAAGGTCGTGTCGACCTGCTCCGGGTCGGTCCGGGAAAGATGCAACAGCTCCTCTACCAGCACGGATAACAGCTCTTCGGGCGTGGTACATGGCGTAACACGGTAGCGGATCTGTTTTTTGACGTGGACGGCCTTGGCGAACGGGCACAGGTTGAGGCCGATCACCGCTTTCTCCAGCCAGAGGCGGGTGCTTTCGATGACCGCCTCGTGGTCGAAACGGGTACTGTCGTGGGGCATAGAAGGACCGGGAGCTGAATTTATCGGCCCCCAGTATAGTTTTTTCTGTTTCTGATCGCTGGCAAAACTGTTAAGTGGCCGAGGCAATGCAGCGTTCAACCAACGCCTTGATCTCCGGCAGGCAGGAACCGCAATTAGTCCCGCACTTGAGTTTCTCGCCCAGAGCAGCCGGGCTGTCGCAGCCTTCCCCGATCGCGCTGAGAATGGTTTTTTCACCCACCTGGAAACAACTGCAGATCACCGGGCCGGTGTCCTCGACCCCCGCGGGGCTCGCCGCCAGCAAGGCTTTACGGTCCTGGGCGTCCAGCTGTTCATGGCCAAACAGTTCATCCAGCCAGTCCAGTGCCGGGAAGTGAAACTCACGCTCGATCATGAGGACCGCCTGCAAGCGGCCCTCGGCAACCCGGGCGTAGCGCTGCCGGCCATCGGCGGCGTCGAGCATCTCTAGCTGCGGTGCGCCGCCGAGCAGCCGGGCGACACCATCCCGGTCTGGTGCGTGCTGGCCGGCAACCCGCCAGGCCTGCGTATTAGCCAGGGGTGTCCTGCTCCAGTAAGTCATCGCGTCGAGGCCGGGGGGCGCGTGCTGACTGAGCAGGACGGCATGAAATTCAACCTGCACGGGCTCAATATCTACCCGTGAATGTTTGAACGCGGGCTGGCCGGAGGCCGGGTCGCAGCTCGGCCTGATGACCCCGCCAACCCGGCCTGCGCCCGTCCACTGCTCATTCCAGTGGATAGGTGCGAACACCTCCCCCTGGCGCTGCCCGCTGTCCCGCCGCAGACGCAGCACCAATTGCCCGGCCGCCCCCGACACCCGCACGAACTGGCCGTCCGCGACGCCCATACGATCGGCATCTGCCGGGGCCATCGCCAGAAAACTCTCACTGGTATGCTGCCACAGCCGCGGGCTCCGCCCCGTGCGGGACATGGTGTGCCACTGATCCCGCAAGCGGCCGGTGTTGAAATAGAAGGACCCGGGGGTAGATTCGGCGTTGGGGCGGGACTGAGACAAGGGGTCTTCGTGGCGATTTTTGCCTGCGTCGGCAGCCGGCCCGCCCGCATGGACAGGCAAGGCTACGGAATGAAAACGCGCGCGACCGTCGGGCGTGCGGAAGCGGCCCTGGCCAAACTGGCGGGCGGTGCCCAGTGGGCGGGCGTGGGTCACGGGCCATTGTAAGGGCGTGAGGTCGCGGTAGGCCTGATCGCTTAGCTCAGCGAGCGCACTGATGTCGAAGCCCCCGCCCAACTTGACGGTCTGCGCTGAAAGCGCCGCGTGTTCGCGAAAAACCGCAGCCGGGTTGGGGTAGTCAAAGGCCGTTTTGAAACCCAGGCGCTGCCCAACCTGCGCCAGCGCCCACCAGTCCGGGCGTGACTCACCAACCGCAGGCAGAAGCCCGCGCTGGCGCGATAGGCGGCGCTCGGAGTTGGTGACGGTGCCGTCTTTCTCGCTCCAGCCCTGGGCGGGCAACTTGATATGGGCGAGGTCGAGGGTGTCCGTGTGATCGACACAGTCCGAAACGATCACCAGCGGGCAGTTCGCCAGGGCCGCCTTGACCCGTTCGGCGTCAGGCATGCTCACCACGGGGTTGGTAGCCATGATCCAGATCGCCTGAATGGCCCCGCTAGCCACTGCGTCAAACATTTCCACCGCTTTCATGCCGGCCGCTTCGGGAAGCTCCGGACTGTTCCAGAAGGCTTGAACGCAGTCTCGGGCGCCGGGGGTTTCATAGTCAGTATGCGCGGCTAACTGATTAGCCAGCCCGCCAACTTCCCGCCCGCCCATGGCGTTGGGTTGCCCGGTGATGGAGAAAGGGCTGGCGCCCGGCAGCCCTACCCGGCCGGTGGCCAGGTGACAGTTGATGATGGCGCTGCCCTGGTCGGTGCCGCGCACAGACTGATTGATACCCTGGGAATAGAGCGTGACGGTGCGTTGGGTGTCCGCGAACAGCCGATAGAACGCTTCGACGTCTGCTTCGGCCAGATCGCACACTTCTGCCACCTCCCGGGGAGACGGCGCTGAAGCCTTGGCGGCGGCTACCGCGGCGTCCATGCCCGAGGCCCGCTCTTGGACCCAATCTTCCGCCACCGCACCGGTCGCCGCCAGCCAACTCAGCAGACCATTGAACAGGTAGGCGTCGGTGCCGGGGTGAAGCTGCAGGTGCAGATCGGCAATCTCGCAGGTCGCGGTCCGGCGCGGGTCGATAACGATGATTTTGCGATTGGGCCTGCCCTCGCCTGCGGCCTTGATGCGCTGGTAGAGCACCGGATGGTTCCAGGCGGTGTTGGAGCCGACCAGCACCAGCAGATCGGCCAGTTCCAGGTCTTCATAGCAGCCCGGAACCACATCGGCGCCGAACGCGCGCTTATAGCTGGCCACAGCTGAAGACATGCAAAGCCGGGAATTGGTGTCGACGTGGGGCGTGCCCAGAAAGCCCTTGGCGAGCTTGTTGGCGACGTAGTAATCCTCGGTCAGCAACTGGCCGGACAGGTAAAAGGCGATGGCTTCGGGGCCGTGCTGAGCCCGGACGGTTGCCAGGCGCCGGGTGATCGCATCCAGTGCTTCGTCCCAACCGACCCGTTTGCCATCGACTTCGGGCGCGCGCAGCCGGTTCTGGTCCCCCAGCGTCTCCGCGAGACTCGAGCCCTTGATGCACAGGCGCCCGAAATTGGCCGGGTGGTCGGGGTCGCCGCTGACCGGCTCGATACTGGCAGACCCGCTGGCGCGGGCCAGGACGCCGCAGCCCACGCCACAATAGGGGCACGTCGTCGCCTGCGCCTTCGGCTGCACCATCGTTTTTCTCCCGTACCGGTTTCGGCCCGTCCCAAATAAAAAAGCCCGATAACGTAAGAGTGGGGACTCACGCTATCGGGCAACGGTGCCCATGGGAGGGGCCTAAAGCTGTGTTTCGCAGCGAGCACCTGCTTGCTGCAACAGCAGAAGATCGTAACTCCTGCCTGTCGAACCGCCTGAGCCGGGATTGACTCCGCGGCGATCTGTCTGGTTGCCGTGGCTATTGGGACCGCCGTTAAGAAGGCTGCCCAAAAGCCACTCAAGAACCTTATGAGAAGGATGCTGCAAAGCGGATGCCAAAGCGTCTTTTGCTTTGTTTTTATAGACTTGCCTGAGGCCGCCGCCTGCGGCACAGCATAATCTGCCTCACGGCGGTGCAAGTTGCACTGTAATGTAGCAATTCAAATGCGCCGCTGGGCACCCACGTTACCCGCACGACCGGCCCGGGCCCTGCCCCGGCGGCCAAACCCAACTGAAGCATACGCCGGCCCCAGATGGTCCTGCTCTTGCATGTCTTTCTCTCACACATCTTTTTTGCAAGAGCCAGAGAGCATGAATGCGATGATCACGCGTACCGGGTCCAGGAGCCTGGGATGAAGCCAGAACAAACAGCAGGGGCGAGCGCCACCGATTATCTCGTTGCCTCCAAAAACTGCGAGATCATCGCGCTGGAAGCCTTCCTGCGTATGGGCCGTCTGGTTGTCGCCGTCAGTAACCTGGTCCACGCGCTTCAGCGCGAAAGGGGCGCGGCCAACCTTTACCTGGGCGCGGGCGGTCGCGAGCATGGCGACTGCCTGGGCCAGATGGAGGCGGGCACCGACCAGCAGTACGACCGCTTCCGAGCTGCCCTGGAAGAGATGGGTACAGAAGTGAGCGGTGTTCAGGGCGGCAGCCGCTTCTTCAGCCGAATTGCCTACGTGGTTCATGCGTTCTCGGAACTGGGTGAGTTGCGCCATCAGGTCCGCAGTAACCAGCTGAGCCCTGAGGGGGCCAGCAAGGTCTACAGTGGGTTGGTGCACGGCCTTCTATCTATCGTCTTTGAAGCCGCCGAAACCGCCATGGACCCGTCCATCTCGAGGCTGCTGGTCGCCATGTTCAATTTCATGCAGGGCAAAGAGCTGGCAGGCCAGGAGCGGGCGGCGGCCGCGGCAGGTTTCGCCATGGGCCAGTTTGATCCGTCCCTGAAAGAGAGGCTGGACCATCTGGACGAAGCCCAGCAGCGCTGCTTTGAGGTCTTCATGGAGTTTGCCGAGGCACCTGCCCGCACAGAGTGGCAGAAGGTCAAGGACGCGCCGGAGCAGCAGGAACTGGACCGACTGCGGCGTCTGGCGCGGGCCCGACCAGACGAACGGGCCGCGGAGCCAGCAGCGCTAAACAAAGGCATCGACCAGCGTTGGTTCTGGATAGCCACCGGCCGCATCGACGCCATGAAGGCAGTGGAGGATCAGTTGGAGTCCCGCCTCCACGAACTCTGTGAAGAGAAACTGCGAGATGCCCGGGAAGGGCTGGCGAGGCAGCAGACGTTGATCGAAGACCTCTTGCACCAGGAACATGACCCGGCACAGTCATTTATTGTGTTCTGCAGCGCGCCGGGCGACGTGCGGGCCGAGTTTCAGCAGGACAGCTATCATACGGACGGCGTCAGCCCGGGCCTGGGTCGGTCGATCATCGACCTGGTGCAGGCCCAGTCCCAGCGCCTCCAGCAGATGAACGACGAGCTCACCGCCGCCAGAACAGCCCTGGAAGAGCGCAAGCTGCTGGACAAGGCCAAGCTGCTGCTGATGAAGCATCGTGGCATGAGCGAAGAGCAGGCCTATAAAATGCTACGCCAGACCGCCATGGACCAAAGCCGCCGTCTGGTCGATGTCGCCCGCGCCATGGTCGCAATTGGCGATGTCTGGACCCGCACTGAAAGCAAGTAACCCTCTCTTTTGATTCCCTCCAGCAGGTTCCATTTCGGCGCACTAAATGGAGCGGCCTGCACTCCTTGGGGTCGCCAAGGTCTACCCAAATAAAATAAGTCCTTTTATTACATATACTTATTTTTTGGCACGGGTACTGCTTATCTGTTCTTAAGAGACCACAAGGTCGGGCAACAAACGAACTGAGCAAAGGCGCTCCCTGCAAAGCTGACAAAGCTAAGCAGCGAGCGCCTTTTTTTTATGCCTTACAGCCAGCCAGAGGGCGTCGTAGATGATCAGTTTCACTAGAGGATTCAGTTTTAGCAGAGGGTTTAAAGCATGGGTTCCGTCAGGTCGCCGCGCAATCGTGGCTATGCTCTTGATTGTGTGCCTCGGAGCCAGCACGGCGGGCGCGGAGATAGGGCCCCCCGAAAAGCCTGACCTCAAGTTCGGCTTTATCAAACTGACCGATATGGCGCCTCTCGCGATTGCGTGGGAGAAAGGGTTTTTCATGGACGAAGATCTGTTTGTTGAGCTCGAGGCCCAGGCCAACTGGAAAGTGCTTCTCGACCGCGTGATTGACGGCCAGCTCGACGGTGCACACATGCTCGCCGGCCAGCCGCTGGGTGCAACAATCGGCATCGGTACCAAGGCGGACGTTATCACCGCCTTCAGCATGGACCTCAACGGTAACGCCATTACCGTGGCCAATGACGTCTGGGCCCAGATGGAACCGCATATCGAGAAGAACGCCGACGGCCAGCCCAGGCATCCAATCAGTGCCAGTGCGCTAAAGCCCGTATTGGAAACCTACCGGAACAAAAACGAGTCGTTCCGGATGGGCATGGTGTTTCCGGTCTCGACCCATAACTACGAGATTCGCTACTGGCTGGCCGCTGGCGGCATCGCCCCGGGTTTTTACGCGCCGCACCGCGGCGATAACAACGGCACCCTTGATGCGGAAGTGCGCCTTTCAGTCACACCGCCGCCGCAGATGCCTGCCACCCTCGAGGCCGGGACCATCCAGGGCTACTGCGTCGGCGAACCCTGGAATCAGCAGGCCGTCGCCATGGGTATCGGCGTGCCCGTGATCACCAATTATGAGATATGGCCCAACAACCCGGAGAAAGTCTTCGGTGTCAGCCAATCCTGGGCTGAAGAAAACCCCAACACTCACATTCGCGTCGTCAAGGCGCTGATCCGGGCCGCCAAATGGCTCGATGAGAATGACAACGCCAACCGCAAGGAAGCGGTGAAGATCCTGTCCCGCTCAGACTATGTCGGTGCCGATGAGGCCGTGCTCGCCAACTCCATGACCGGCACGTTCGAGTACGAGAAAGGCGATGTTCGCGACGTGCCTGATTTCAATGTTTTTTTCCGTCACCACGCCACCTATCCGTTCTACTCGGACGCGGTCTGGTTCCTGACCCAGATGCGCCGTTGGGGCCAGATTCCCGAACACAAGCCCGACAGCTGGTACCAGGACATCGCCAAAAAGGTCTATCGCCCGGACATCTACCGGCAGGCTGCGGAGGCCCTGATTGCGGAAGGCAAGATGACCGCCGCCGACTTCCCTGATTTCGCCAGCGAAGACGGTTACAAGCCGAGCCAGGGCACCTTCATCGACGGCACGCCATACAACGGCCGCCAGCCCAACGCCTACATCGACAGTTTTGCGATCGGCCTCAAGGGCGAGCAGAAACTGTAACTCCGGCGGCTGGCAGACAGCCGCTCCATGCGAAGCCAGGCCTTGCCTGGACGAGGATAGGACTATGACCTCCACGACCACGACGACCGGGGCCAACGCGAGTACGCTTTCGCCGTTTGCCCGGATCACCCACCAGGCGCGTAAAGGGCTGACTGCGGGGCAGCTGATGCACCGGCTGGGCCTGCCCATGATCGGGTTGGCTGTCTTTCTGATGCTGTGGCAATGGGCGGCTGAATCCATCGAGACCTCCCTGGGGGCCTTTCCCGGCCCGGCCGAAGTCTGGCAGCAGGCCGATGGGCTCTGGGACGAGCACCAGGCGTCCCGGGAGCGGGCGAGCAAGTTTATCGCCATGCAGGAAGCGCGCAACGAGCGCATTCTGGAGCAGAATCCCGAAGCCGAGGTGCGTATTCGCAGCTACAACGGCGCGCCGACCTTTATTGATCAGATAGGGACCAGCCTGGTGACCGTGATGAGCGGTTTTCTGTTGGGCGCCGTGATCGCCATTCCGCTGGGTATTTTCATGGGCATGAGCCGCGCCATGCAGGACGCGCTCAATCCTTTGATCCAGCTGTTCAAACCGGTATCCCCGCTGGCCTGGCTGCCTTTGGTGACGCTCGTGGTCTCCGCGGTTTACGTCAGCGATGACCCCCTGTTTGAAAAGTCTTTCCTGATCTCACTGTTCACGGTCACGCTCTGCAGCCTCTGGCCAATCCTGATCAATACCGCCGCCGGAGTCGCGAGTGTCAGCGAGGACCTTCACAACGTTTCGCGCGTCCTGAGCCTGCCCACCTGGACCCACATCCGCCGCATTGTGCTGCCTTCGGCGATTCCCCACATGTTTATCGGCTTGCGGATCTCCCTCGGGATCGCCTGGATGGTGCTCATTGCCGCGGAAATGCTGGCGCAGAACCCGGGCCTGGGGAAGTTCGTCTGGGATGAGTTCCAGAACGGCAGCAGTGCCTCACTGGGCCGCATCATGGTCGCCGTGCTGACGATCGGCCTGATCGGGTTTCTGCTCGATCGGCTGATGGTGCTGCTACAGCAAAAAGTTTCCTGGGACAGCAAGTCCGCCTGAGTACCGGGTCCAAGTCACTTCGGGACGCCGCGACCACAAATTAATGGAGAAGGCACATGAGCAAACCCCATCTGGAACTGTCAGGCATCGGCATGGAGTTCCCTACACCCGACGGCGTGTTCTGCGCGCTGGAAAAGGTCAACCTGAAAGTAGCCAAAGGCGAGTTCATCTCACTGATCGGCCATTCGGGCTGCGGTAAGTCGACGGTCCTGAATATCATTGCCGGCCTGCTCAAGGCATCTGTTGGCGGCTGCATTCTGGAGGGGCGCCAGGTCGACCAGCCGGGGCCTGAAAGGGCGGTGGTGTTCCAGAACCACTCGCTGCTGCCCTGGCTGAGCGCCTACGAAAACGTGGAACTGGCGGTGGACCAGGTTTTCGGCAAGAAAATGAACAAACAGGAGCGGGCCGAGTGGATCAACTACAACCTGGAGCTGGTGCACATGGCCCATGCCAGCAACAAGCGGCCGGGTGAGATCAGCGGCGGCATGAAGCAGCGGGTGGGCATCGCCCGGGCACTGGCGATGCAACCCCAGGTGCTGTTGATGGACGAGCCGTTCGGTGCCCTGGACGCCCTTACCCGCGCCCATCTCCAGGATTCACTGATGGAGATACACCAGGAGCTGGGCAATACCGTCGTCATGATCACCCACGACGTGGACGAGGCGGTGCTGCTGTCGGACCGTATTGTGATGATGAGCAACGGGCCTGCGGCCACCATCGGGGAAATCGTCGAGGTTAACCTGCCGCGGCCGCGCGAGCGCGTGGCCCTGGCTGACACGCCCGAGTACAACCGCTACCGGCAGCAGGTGCTGCGCTTCCTCTACGAAAAACAGCGCAAGATCGAGCCCTTGCCAACGCGCAAAAAAACCGCGAATCCGATCGCCAATCGCCGCGTCGGCGCATGACCTGGCGCGCCCCAACAGTGCAGAAATCGGCTCCGCTGCACCATCACTGGGCCGCACCCGACCGGCCCGAAATCCAGCTGCGAATCTATGCCTTTGTTTTCTGTAGAAAAAAGGGGTTGGCATAGAAAGTGAAAGGCCTATTACCAGAACACTGAATCAGAGCAAACCGGGCTAAGTCAGCCTGGCTCATGGCAAAGGCGCCTAATTCCCATCGGGGATTTTAGGCGCTTTTTTTTTGGATTTAATGCCAGCCGGAAGTCGCCCTGGGCCGCGGGAGGATCTATGAAAAAACTCGTCATTGTCGGGCACGGAATGGTTGCCCAACGGCTGCTGGAACGCCTCGTGGAGCGGGGCTTCTGCGCGCACTGGCAGGTCACTGTTATCGGTGAGGAGCCCCAGCCGGCCTATAACCGCATCATGCTGTCGCCCTTCCTGGCGGGCGAGATGGCGGCAGACGACCTCTCCCTGGCCGGTGCCGACTGGTACGCGGCCCATGGCGTCCGTTGCATATCAGGCAACGCTGCCATCGTGATTGACCGCGGCGGGCGCTCGGTCGGGCTTGCGGATGGTGAGCAGGTCCCGTTTGACCGGCTGGTCATCGCAACCGGCGCCCAGGCGTTGATGCCGGGCCTGCCTGGAACGGGCCTCGAAGGCGTCCAGGTTTTCCGCGACCGCGGCCATTGCGACGCCCTCCTGAGCTGCGCGCAGTCGGCAACGTCCGCGGTTGTGGTCGGCGGTGGCTTCCTCGGGCTCGAAGCGGCAGCAGCGCTCGCCAAACGCGGCCTCAAGGTCACCGTACTGCACCGAAGCGGCCATCTGCTCAACCGCCAGCTGGACCGTACGGCGGGCGGGATGCTGCAACGCGAACTGGCCCAGCAGGGGCTCGACCTGCGCTGTAACAGCCAGATACAGGCGATTGAAGGGCAGGATCGAGTGGAGTCTGTGCTTCTGAACGACGGCAGCCGTATCAAAGCCGAGCAGGTGGTTTTTGCGACCGGCATCAAACCCCGCATCGACCTTGCGACGGCGGCTGGCCTGGCCTGCGACCGTGGCATCGAGGTGGACCCCTGGTTGCGCACCAGCGACAGCAATATTTTTGCCCTGGGCGAGTGCTGCCAGCGCGCCGGTCAGACCTACGGCCTGGTGGAGCCGGGCTACCGGCAGGCCGAAGTTCTGGCCGCACTCCTTACCGAGTCGAACGATGCACCAGACGGCGCCCCGGGCGTGCCGGGCTACCAGGACGAAGCGCTTGCCACCCGCCTCAAGATCAGCGGTATCGAGCTGTTCTCGTGCGGTGAAATCGAGCCGGACGACTCGACCGAGAGCCTGGTCTACCACGATCAGGAGTTGCGCCACTACCGCCACCTGATTGTCCGCAATCAGCGGTTGGTCGGCGCCATTCTCTACGGCGATGCACGCGAGGGGCCCTGGTATTTCGACCAGGTCCAGAAAGGCACCGATATCAGCACTATCCGCCAACACCTGGCGTTTGGTTCAGCCTGGTGCGAAGCCGCTTAGCGACACCTGTTGACAGAAGCTTGACATAACCCAGTTCGACCGCTGCACAAAGCGGTCACGCATTTAAAGGTAAGAGGACACGCACCATGAAAAAGCAGCTGATCGTAGTCGGCAACGGCATGGTAGGCCACCACTTCGTCGAGCAGTTCATGGCCAGTCCGGCGGCGGCCGATTATCAGGTCCATGTCTTTGGCGAAGAGCGCCATGCGGCGTATGACCGCGTGCACCTGTCAGAGTACTTCCAGGGCGCAGACCACCGCGCGCTCGCCCTGTGCGAAGAGAACTGGTACTGCGACAACGCGGTCACCCTCCATCTGGGCGAAGCCGTGACCGGCATCGACCGTGAAGCCCGCACTGTGGAGACCGACCAGAACAGCTATCCCTACGACGAACTGGTCCTGGCGACAGGCTCCTACCCGTTCGTACCCCCGATCCCGGGCAAGGACAACGAGCACTGCCTGGTCTACCGTACCCTGGAAGACCTCGACCGTATCCGCGCCAGCAGCGAAGGGGCCCGCACCGGCGTAGTAGTCGGAGGTGGATTGCTGGGGCTGGAGGCCGCCAATGCCGTCAAGTCACTGGGCGTGGAAGCCCATGTGGTCGAGTTTGCCCCGCGCCTGATGCCGGTGCAGCTGGATGAGGACGGCGGCCGTACTTTGCGACAGAAAATCGAGGATCTTGGCGTCCAGGTGCATACCCAGCGCGTCACCACGGCCATTACGCCCGGGGAGAATGCTCGCCTGCGCATGACCTTTGACGATGAGCAGTTCCTGGAAACCGACCTGATTGTGTTCTCCGCCGGCATCCGGCCCCAGGACGCGTTGGCCCGGAGCTGCGACCTGCCAGTAGGCGAGCGCGGCGGCATCATCATCGACAACCACTGCGCCACCGCCGACGAGCACATCTACGCCATCGGCGAGTGCGCACTCTGGAACGAGCAGATATTCGGTCTCGTCGCGCCGGGCTATACCATGGCCCGCACCCTGGTCGCCCAGCTCAACCAGGAAGACAACAGCTTCACCGGTGCCGACATGAGCACCAAGCTGAAGCTGATGGGTGTCGATGTCGGCTCCCTGGGCGATGCCCATGGCAAGACGCCGGGATCCCTGAGCCTGCGGTACTGTGACGAACGCGCCGGCATCTACAAAAAGCTGGTGATAAGCAATGACGGGAAACACCTGATCGGCGGCGTGCTGGTAGGCGATAACAGCGTCTACGATACGCTTTCCCAGTACCTGCTCAACGGCATCGAACTACCGGAAGACCCCCAGAGCCTGATCCTGCCTGTCAGCGAGGGCGGCGCCCCGGCACTGGGCCCCGACGCGCTGCCGGACACGGCCACCATCTGCTCCTGCCACAACGTCAGCAAGGGCGACATCTGCGGCGCCATTGAGCAGGGTTGCGCGGACCTCGGCGCCGTCAAGCAGCAAACGAAAGCCAGCAGTGGCTGCGGCGGCTGCACCGCGCTGCTCAAAAGCGTGGTCGACAATGAGTTCACGCGCCTGGGCATGGAGGTCAACACCGACATCTGCGAGCACTTTGCCCACACCCGGCAAGACCTCTACACCATGGTCCAGGTGGGGCAGATCAAGAGCTTTCCCGAGCTTCTGAAAAAACACGGCAAGGGCCGTGGCTGTGATATCTGCAAGCCTGCGGTGGCGTCCATTCTCGCCTCCTGCTGGAACGAGCACATCATGAAGCCGGACCATGTGCCGCTGCAGGACACCAACGACACCTTCATGGCCAACATGCAGAAGAACGGTACCTATTCGGTCGTGCCGCGTATTGCTGGCGGCGAAATCACCCCCGAAAAGCTGATTGTGCTGGGTGAAGTGGCCAAGAAATACGGCCTCTACACGAAGATCACCGGCGGCCAGCGGGTCGACCTTTTCGGCGCCAGCCTCAACCAGTTGCCGCTGATATGGGAAGAGCTTATCGCCGCGGGCTTCGAGACCGGCCATGCCTATGGTAAGTCCCTGCGAACGGTCAAATCCTGCGTGGGCAGCACCTGGTGCCGCTACGGCGTGCAGGACAGCGTCGGCATGGCGATCTTCCTGGAAAACCGCTACAAGGGCCTGCGCGCGCCTCACAAGATCAAGATGGGCGTTTCCGGCTGCACCCGCGAGTGCGCTGAAGCCCAGAGCAAGGACTTCGGCGTCATAGCGACGGAGAATGGCTGGAACCTCTACGTCTGCGGTAACGGTGGCATGCGTCCGCGTCACGGGGACCTGTTCGCCACCGACCTGGATGACCAGACCCTGGTGCAGTACATCGACCGCATCCTCATGTTCTACATCCGCACGGCGGACCGCCTGCAGCGCACCAGCGTCTGGATGGAAAACCTCGACGGCGGGCTCGACTATCTGCGCGAAGTGGTCATTGACGATCGTCTCGATCTCGCCGCCGACCTCGAAAGCCAGATGGCGCGGATCATCGAAACCTACCAGTGCGAGTGGCGCTCAACGCTGGAAGACCCGGACAAGCTCAAGCGCTTCCGCGAGTACGTCAACGACAAGCGCGACGATCCCCTGCAGCAATGGTCCCAGGAGCGCGGTCAGAAGCGCCCGGCCGACAGAATCATTGCAACCACAGCCTGACACCAGGCGCCCGCTGGCCAAGTCCTCGGGCGCCGCAACGCTGTTTTACCCATTAGCTTTAGCTAGAGGAGAAGCACCATGCCGAACCCAAACGCCGGAAACTGGAGCAAGCTTTGCAGCGGCGAAGACCTCGTCGCGGACTGTGGTATCGCCTGCTGGACCGAAGAGGGCCCCGTTGCCCTGTTCTGGCTGCCCGACCACGAGCCCAGTCTGTTCGCTGTCAGCCACTATGACCCGATTAGCCAGGCCAATGTGCTGGCCAGGGGCATTGTTGGTGATAAAGGTGGCCTGCCCGTGGTAGCGTCGCCGCTCTATAAGCAGCACTTTCGCCTGGATACGGGCGAGTGCCTGGAAGATGAGAACGCGCGAGTGCCCTGTTACCCCGTCCGTCTCCAGAACGGTATGGTTGAGATCGCCCTGGGGCAACGCCAGACCGCTGCTGCATAAGGCTCCCTGCCAACTCCGGCCCAGGACTACGGTCATCGGGGCCGGCGCTCCGCGTTTACCGGCGATCAGCGGAGCCAGACGCCATGCTTCGGCCTCGCGTACCGGCCTGCTTTGCCCTCGTCGAGTAACCTGCCTTGCTCGCGCGCACTGGATTCTCCAGCGCCGGAGAACCTGTCGCTTGCACGACTGGCGCCCTTATGCAGCGCAGGTTTACATAGAATTTTCTTTATTTTCCTTTCGTCCCGGCACGTCGAAACCGCTATCATAGGCCCCAAACTTTTCCTGTTAAGGCGATAGCAATGACTGTACGTAAAACGGATGTCCTGCTAGTCGGGGGCGGCGTCATGAGCGCTACCCTTGGCATGATGCTCAGACAGCTGGACCCCAGCCTGAAAATCACTCTGGTAGAACGCCTGGACCATGTTGCCCATGAGAGCACGGACGGTTGGAATAACGCGGGGACCGGGCACGCCGGCTACTGCGAGCTCAACTATACCCCGGAGAATCCCGACGGTAGCATCGAGATCAGCCGCGCGCTCAACATCAACGCTTCTTTTGAGGTAACGCTTCAGTTCTGGTCCTGGCTGGTTGAGCACGGCGCCCTGCCCGAACCGCACAATTTCATCAACAATACGCCACACAAGAGTTTTGTCTGGGGCGAGAAAGACGTGGAGTTCCTGCGCAAGCGGCATCAGCTCCTGAGTAATCACCACCTGTTCAGGGACATGGAGTTCAGCACCGACCCGGCGGTACTGCAGGACTGGATGCCCCTGGTCATGCGCCATCGCGACCCCAAGCAACCCATTGCCGCGACACGGGTCCAGTACGGCGCGGATGTTGACTTCGGCTCGCTGACCCGCAGCATGGTCAACGACCTGTCTGAGCACCCCAACTTCGACCTGAAACTCAGCCATTCTGTACATAGCCTCAAACAGACCGACGAAGGCCGCTGGAAAGTGGTCGTCATCGACGAGAAGGCCGATGCCAGCAAGACCTACGACGCGGGCTTTGTATTCCTCGGCGCCGGTGGCGCGGCCCTGCCGCTACTGCAGCGGTCCGGCATCGCCGAAAGCCGGGGCTACGGCGGCTTTCCGGTCAGTGGCCAATGGCTGGTCTGCACCAAGCCTGAGATCGTCAAGCAGCATTCGTCCAAGGTTTACGGCAAGGCACCGACCGGGGCGCCGCCCATGTCGGTTCCGCACCTCGACACCCGCGTTATTAACGGCAAGCCGGCGTTGCTGTTTGGCCCGTTCGCAGGTTTCACCACGAAGTTCCTGAAGCAGGGCTCCTACATGGACCTGTTCTCCTCGGTTCGCGGCAGTAACCTCAAGCCCATGATGGCAGTGGGAGCGGGCAACATGGACCTGACCCGTTACCTCATCGGCGAGGTGTTCCAGTCCCACAAGGCGCGCGTAGAGTCACTGCGTAACTTCTTCCCGGACGCGAAAAAGGACGACTGGAAGCTGCAGGAAGCGGGCAAACGCGTTCAGATCATCAAGAAAGACCCTGAGGGCCACGGCAAGCTGGAGTTCGGCACAGAGATCGTCGCCTCCAGGGACGGTACGCTGGCAGCACTACTGGGGGCTTCGCCTGGCGCCTCCACAGCCGTCGCCGCTATGGTGGATGTGCTTGAACGCTGCTTCCCCCAGCGTATCGCCAGCGCTGAGTGGCAAGCGCGTATGAAAGAGCTTATCCCCTCATACGGCCAATCACTGGTCGACGATGCAGACCTGCTGCAGACTACTCGCGAGCGCACGCTGAATACGCTCAAACTGCGCAAGTAAAGGTTCGGCGCGCCTGTCTATATCTGACGGGTGCGCCCTGCGTCACTGAACGGTGCCAAGCTACTGGTATAGCGGTGCACACCCTGTTGTAATTCGCCCTCCGGGATTTCACCCTGCCCCGAAGGAGTTATGCCTTGCGCCCATTGAGTCCGGTTGACCAGTTGTTTCTTTGGCTCGAAAAACGCCAACAGCCAATGCATGTCGCTGGCCTGCAGCTGTTTTCCTTCCCTGAAGACGCACCGGATGACTACGTCGGCAAGCTTGCCGAGTCCCTCCGCAGTTACACCGAAGTTGCCGCGCCCCTCGACCAGCGCCTGCTGTCGCGCTTCGGCCAGAACTACTGGGTCCACGACGACCTCTTCGACCTCGAACATCACTTCAGCCATGAGGCTCTGCCGCGGCCGGGCCGGATTCGCGAGCTGCTGGGCCTGGTTTCCGCGCACCACAGTCACCTGATGGACCGGGAGCGGCCCTTGTGGGAGTGCCACCTGATTGAAGGTCTGGACAATCGCCGCTTTGCCTATTACATCAAGGCACACCATTCATTTGTTGACGGCATATCGGCCATGCGTCTGGCCCAGGACTGCCTCAGCACGGACCCTGCCAGGCGCGACCTGCCACCGATCTGGGCCCAGCCGAGCAAGCGCTCAAGCGGCGGCAGCGGTCTCGGTGCTCTGGATGTCATCGGCAGCCTGAGCCACTTGATCAGCCAGACCGGCCGACAGCTGGGCACCATTCCGACCGTCGCCCGTGAACTGCTGCGGACGGTTTACCGGGCAAGCAGGCACCCACGCTATCATTCCCTGTTTCATGCCCCGCAGAGCCCGCTGAACCAGTCGATCACCGGCTCCCGCCGATTCGCCGCCCAGTCCTATTCGCTGGACCGCATACGGGCCGTGGGCAAGGCCTGCAATGCAACCATCAATGATATCATTCTGGCGATGTGCGGCGGCGCACTGCGGGATTACCTGGCGGGCCTTGGCGCTCTGCCCGACAAGCCGCTAATCGCCATGGTGCCCATGTCCCTGCGCCAGGACGACAGCGCGGGCGGTAATCAGGTAGGCATGATCCTGACCAGTCTGGCCACCCATCTGGCGGATCCCGAGGCGCGGCTGCTCGCGATCCAGAAGTCAATTCATACGGCCAAGGCACGTTACGCCGGGATGACAGCCGATGAAATCCTCAACTACACGGCCCTTGCTCTCGCGCCGGCAGGCTTCCACTTGCTGACAGGACTGGCACCGCGGTGGCAGACATTCAACGTCGTCATTTCCAATGTTCCCGGGCCCCGGGAACCGCTCTACTGGAACGGTGCCAGGCTCGAAGGCATGTACCCTGTATCGATCGTACTGGACCGCATGGCGCTGAACATGACGCTCACGAGCTACGTGGATCATATTGAATTCGGTCTGACCGGCTGCCGTCGCACGTTGCCCAGCCTGCAGAGGCTTCTGGACCACCTGGAGAACGCGCTGGTGCAACTGGAGATCGCGGCCGGCCTAAGTCGCGGCGCGAAGAAAGGCTCCCGCAAAAGCTGAAGCAGCTGTGCCGCAAGGCCGGGAACGATTGACCGTTTACTGGATCCAGCGGTTTTTCTCAGCTACCTGCTCATTCAGCGTCCAGAAATCGTAGAGTATGCCCAGGCCGAAAAGCCCGGCCGTGAGCAGGTAGATCAACCCGGTGATGATCTTGCCGAGGTAAAACCGGTGGATACCGAAAAGGCCCAGAAAGGTTAGTAGTATCCAGGCGACGTTGTAGCTGTGCTCCCCATGGGCGTAGCGCTGATCGGCAGCCCGATCCATAGCCGGGATCAGGAAAAGGTCGATCAGCCAGCCAATGCCGAGCAGGCCCAATGTGAAAAACCAGATTGTCCCGGTGACGGGCTTTCCATAATAGAAACGATGTGACCCCAGAAAGCCGAAAATCCAGAGTAAGTACCCGATTGCTTTGCTGTGCGTGTTATTCATGGATTCTTCCTGTGCAGGCGGAATGATAATGCTAGTGCACTGTTCAGCGCCGATTTTCAGCACCCCAGTATCGCGCGGCTTCGGCGCGGCGTTAAAGGGGTCTTTAACGAGCCGGCCACTTCAGGTCGAGCCAGACCGGGTCGTGATCCGATGCTCTCCAGGGTTCACCCCTCAGCGGCCCTAACTCGGCAGGTGCTGCCGGTTCGTCGACGTTCGCGCGCCATGTTCCCGATTGCAATACCGCCGACTCCAGCCCTGCCGAGGGCAGAATGTAATCGAGGGTCCCAACCTCGCCCTTGAAGCTGTAGCTATAGCTATCAACTGCGGACGGATTGAAAAAGCCGCCGTCCGCCAGGGCCATCAGGGGCGCTTCTCTACGGTAACTGTTGAGGTCGCCCATCACCACCTGATCAGTAGAGCCTGTGCCGGTCGGGTCGGTCTTCAGCCACGCCACCAGTTCTGCCGCCGCTTGCGCACGAAGCGGCCCCCAGCAGCCCTGGCCGTCGCCTGATTCAACCTGTGCTCCAGTCGCATTGTTGCAGCGTTTGGATTTGAAATGGTTGGCTACCACAACCCGTGTTTCACCGCTCTTGCCTGCCCGGAATGCCGCCGCCAGTGCCGGACGATTGCCGCGGGCAAAGGCGCCCGCCTCCAGCGTTGCCGCTTGGCCTACCTGGGTCAGGCGCGCACTGTTATAGAGAATGCCGTTGGCGATGGCGTCCCCACCCGTCGCACCGCCGAAGTCCACGTAACGCCAGCTCGAACCCAAGGCGCGCGCCAGATCGGCCACGGCGCTGTTGGGCCCGTGGCCATCGTTCTCGATTTCCGCGACAGCAAGCAGGTCGGGCTTGAGTGCATGTATCGCCGTCACGAGCTGATCCCGCTGTCGCATGTACCCGCCCCGGTCCGAAGCCCCCCGGCCTGATGAGAAATTGTACCCGCGGCCGTCGCCGTTGAAAAAGTTACCCAGATTGAAGGCAACCAGTCGCAGGCCCTTGGACGCAGGGAGGGGCTCAGGCCGGGCGTTTGTCGGCAGCACGGCGACCTCACTTACGGGCTGCAAGCGCCATTCGCCGAAGCGGAAATCGAGGATTGCGCGGATACGCCCGGTCCGGTCGCCCCTGCGTATCGGCCGTGCACGCTGTCCGGTCGCGGCGACAGCGTCCCAGCTGAGCTCATAGCGCCCGCCAGGGCTAGTCTGGATACTGCCGTCATCCAGTACAATGCTTCGCTCACGGTTGGAACGGGCATGCTGCTCCGCAGCTCGCCCGGGCGGGACCACCTGGGTGGGCACTTGCAGCCTCTCTGTGGCAAGCCGCAACGAACCGAAACGCTCCAGTTCGCGCTGGTCGGTAACGGTAAGCGGGCCGACTTCCACCAGCATGGCTTCCTGCTGTTCAGGGACGGCCAGGGGCCAGCGCAGGGGTTCTGCAGCGGGCGGCCCTTCGCCGGGCGAGCAGATCTCTATCTGGCGGGCATTGGCCAGCTCGGTCAGGCCATGGTATTCGCGCACGCGGCCCCGAACGCGTATGCGCTCGCCCAGTGCAGGCATCATGCCCGGCGCTGATCCCTTGCGGACGGGGATATGGACGAACAGACCTTCGGAGGTCTGGACACGATCATCGGCGTCACCCTGTGCGGAAATCAGATAGAGCCCGGATAGCTGGTCAGAACCCGGAAAAAGCCCGGACACCAGGCCTTCAACGGCGATAAGTTTACCCGCGAGAGGCGAGCGCTCACCGCTCCCCTGTACCTTGGATATCGGCACAAAACGTTCGCCGCAAGCGTCACCCCAGGCCGGGCTGATGCCCAGACAAAGCGCGGCCAGCGCAACAATGGATCGGCGCAGCAAAGCAGGCTTCACGAGGCGGGCACGACGTTCAACGCAGCCCAAGCAATTGTAGCAGCGCCGATGCCGTGCGGCCTGCGGAAGCCGGGTTCTGGCCCGTCACCAGGTTACCGTCGCTGACGCAGAAAGCTTGTCCGCGCGGCCCGTGCTGAAACAGTGCACCGCGCTCGCGCAGCGCCGTCTCCAACAGGAACGGCACCGTATCGGCCAGCCCCGATGCGGTTTCTTCTTCGTTGGTAAAAGCGGTGAGTTTGCGATTTTCCACAAGCGCCCGACCCCGACCGCCCAAGGCGTAGACAAAGGCGGCCGCTCCATGGCAGACAGCGCCAATGGGTTTCTCATCGGCGTCAAACGCCTGCAGCAGCCGCTTGCTTTCGTTGTCCTGGCTGAGATCCCAAAGCGGGCCGTGCCCGCCCGGGAAGAACAGCGCGTCGTAACGGTCCGGTACGATCTCCGATAACCGCGAAGTATGGGCAAATAGCTCGAGGGCCTGCTTGTCACTGCGGAAACGGCGGTTTGCTTCAGAATCAGCGTCGTCCGATTCGCTCGCAGGGTCGATGGGCGGCTGTCCGCCCCGGGGTGATGCCAGTGTGATGTCGGCGCCAGCTTCGCGGAAAATATAGAACGGTTGGGTGAATTCGTTCAGCCAGACACCGGTCGGCTTGCGGGTCGCACCCAACTGGCCGTGAGACGTCAGCACCATTACGATGTGCATCCAGACCTCCTGTACAAAAGGTTGAGAACTCGCCTGAACTCTTTAGGCTGTAGCGCACGCAAGGTTCGAAAGGGCAGAAGTCACCCTACACTAGACAGGGGCGGCAAAAGAAGTCTCGTTGCTGTCGTCGCAGGCCTGTGCCTGCGCAATACGCTAGCGCCGCTCGATCAGCGCCAGTGGTCGGTTGGGATCCGGTTCGTTGCCGACCCCCAGGGGCAACTGCGCCATAACCAGGGGAACCAGCGCCTGACGAACGCTGAGGGTCAACTCGCCATCGCTCATACCGAAATCTTCAGCGATGACCGATTGCTGAACCTGACTGAAACTGCTGTGGGGCCTCAGGCTGATAGCTACGCGTTCCTGCCAGGCCGCATCCTTGTCTCGACGGTGGCGCGCCTTCGTGCTGCGCAGGCGCGGCTCGCCCCTGAGGCGGCTAACGCGCAGGTTGGCATAACCACCGGCGACTTCGCTCCAGGTACGGATGAACCAGTGGGAGCCGATGCAAACCAGCGAATGGGGCTCGATCTGATCGGCCTGGGGTCGAGTGCTTTCGAGGCTGACCCAGTGGATGTCGGCGCGCCGGTTCTGGCGGATAGTCTGGATCAGCGGTCGCAGGACCTCTGGTTTTCCTGCCTGACCCGGCAGGCGGACCAGTTCGGTATTGGGCAGGCCAATATCGAGATCTTCAAAGTTCTGCTTGAGGTCGTCGTCCCTGGAAATAAGATCGCGGTACTCTCGCCACTGGCCCAGCGTGACCGCAGGCCGAAACGCTCTGGTGGGAACGTAGCCCTTGAGATGGCGGTCGTAGGTCAGGTTCTCCGGCGCAATCTCACGGAGGTAGGTGTTAATGTCCTTGGATGCCTGCTGACGACCGATGCCAAACGCATGACAGATATGGTTGGTCGTCAGCCGACCTTCCCAGAGGGCAATAATTTCTATCAGGCGGTAGCGTAAGAGCAAATCCCACCGGATTGGCCAATCCGTTTTCTTCATGACGTTGGGCTCGTATGCTGCATGGTTACTGATACTGCTGTTTGCGTCCTGCATGACGATCAGCACAGAAACTGGAGACGGTCGCTGCCGGTTCATTTCGAAACAGAGCTTTGGCACGCGCTCGGCCCGGACTTTGGACTCGGACAGTGCTGGCCCTGATGCTTGGGTTCGGGTATCAGGGCAGCCCCATAGCCAGCCGGAAGGACTCACGATTGGGCGGAATCCGCCCGGGATGGGTAACAGCGGCAACTGGGCACGCTGCGCGGCTTTAGGTAAAACCTGTCCAGAACCTCAGCACATCCCGCACATGATGAAGAAAAAGCGAAGAACAAGAAAATGAAAGGTTGGTTAAGGTTAGCCCGTCTCTACCAGGGGCACGAGCGCCTGCCCCGTCTCACTTCCGCCAGAAGTCAGCCGTCAGCAGAACCAATACGCTCAATAGCTCGAGTCTCCCCAACAGCATGCCCACGCAAAGCACCCACTTGGCGGCGTCCGGCAAGGCCTGGAAGTTGCCCGCAGGGCCGATGATCTCGCCAAGCCCGGGACCGACATTGGCGACGGCCGTTGCGGCCCCGGTCAGGCTGGTGGTGAGATCCAGGCCGAGGCCGGCCAGGGCAAGGGCGATAAAGGCAAAGGTGACAAAGAACATGAACGAGAACGCGATACTTGAAGCGATGATGTCATCGCTGATCAGACGCCGGTTGTAACGCCTGCTTAGCACAGCGCGGGGGTGAAGCAGCCGGGTGATCTGCTCGCGCAACATGATGAATGAGAGCTGGAAGCGGAACACTTTCATGCCGCCGGAGGTGGACCCGGAGCAGCCGCCGACGAACGTCAGGAAGAAGAACACAGCAACTGCAAGCGGGCCCCAGACGGTGTAATCCTCAGAGGCGAAACCGGTGGTAGTAACGATCGAAGTGACGTTGAAAATACTGGCGACAAAAGAGCCCCAGACATCATTTTGCTGCGACCAGACACCGTGAATGGTCAACGCCAGGCTGACTCCAATGAGAATCTTGAAGAAAGCCTGTACCTGTTCGTCGCGCCAGAGCGCCTGATACTGACCGTTCAGCATGCGCACGTAGAGAAAGAACGGCAGCGCGCCCAAAGCCATGAAGAGCGTCGCGATGAGCAGGAGCAGATCGGAGTCAAACTTGCCCATGGAAGCATCAGAGGTGGAATAGCCGCCAGTCGATACCGTCGTCAGTCCATGATTGAACGCGTCGAACAGGTTCATTCCGGCCAACCAGTAGGCAAGGATACAGAGCGTGGTGAGGCCTACATAGGACGCTATGAGTCCCCGCCCAAGCGTAATAGTCCGGGGAAGGGCCTTCTCACTCCAGTCAGATGACTCTGTGGCGAACAGTCGCATACCACCGACCCGAAGGAAAGGCAGGATGGCAACGGCCATGCCGATAATACCGATACCGCCGATCCATTGAATGATAGACCGCCATACCAGAATATCCCCCGGCATATCGTCGAGCCCGGTAAGCACAGTTGAGCCCGTGGAAGTTACACCTGAGACGCTTTCAAAAACTGCGTCAGTCATGCTCAGGTCCAGATCGGAGAGCAACAGCGGAAGCGAGGCAAGACCGGAAATCAACACCCAGCTGCCGACGGTCAGCAGGAACATCTGTTTCTGCTTCAGCATACCGTTCTGGTTGCGGGAGAGGAAAAGCCCAACCAGAGCTATGCTCAGAACCGCGCTGGCCGAGATGACAAAAGCCTTCCAGTCGGAGTGATCCCCGTTCGCCAGCAAAATAACCGGCAGGGTCATAAAGATGCTGAGCAGCACCAGCAAAAGGCTCAGGATATGTATGACGGGCTTGATGTTTTCCATGGCCGGACGCGGGTTGGAAAAAGGTCGCCCAAGATGCCGTAATCGGGCCCCGATGGCAAGCCCGGCAGGGACTGACGCTGCGTTCCAGCTGCTCCGGCCAGCGCCCTGAGCCCAAGTTCAACTGTTACGGCTGCTTGTGCATCGTGTTACAAAAACTTATCGCTGATTGTGCTTAGCGTGTGAAATGGTATGTTTGCGCACTGAAGGGCCGTTCAGTTTTTCTGAATGGAATTTCATTTCGCTTGTATGCTGCGCTCGGGGATGCCTTGGACATCTCGGGTTGTGCCTATGCATTTTAGTGATCAGACTAACTATTATACTGCTCATAAATGCAGCCTGCTCTTTAACCGGGCGGCACTCTTATAGATTGCCGCTTTAATTTCCCGGGTCGTCGGAGGTCCCAGTGAGGCATTTGGCAATGTCGCTTTCAGCGTTGATCATCAGCATTATCCTGCTGGTCAGCGGTAATGCATTTCTGATGACACTGCTGGGCCTGCGCATGAGCCTGGAGGGATTCAACACGTCCGTTATCGGCTGGGTGCTGGTGTGCTACTCGATCGGCTTCGTGCTGGGTACGCTGACCGCCAACCGGGCCATTGAACGGGCCGGCCATATCCGGGCATTTGCGGCATTCGCAGCCATCCTCGCTTCCGCAACCTTGCTTTATGTATTTGCGGTTGACCCGATTTTCTGGGCATTTTTACGGATTGTCGGCGGCTTTTCCATGGCCGGGCTCCTGCTGGTCATGGAGAGCTGGTTCAGCGCAACAGCCACGAACAGCAACCGTGGCGCGCTGTTCGCGATCTATCAGATCGTGTTTTTTCTCTCCACGGCAGGCGCACAGTTGCTGGTGAATCTCGGCGACCCGCTGACGTTTGTGCCTTTTTCGCTGGCTGCGATCCTGGTGACCGTCGCCCTGGTGCCGCTCGCATTGACGCGTATGCAGGCGCCGCACATTGAAACCGTTGACCGGATTTCCTTCGGGGCGATCTTCAGGGTGGCGCCGACGGGACTTATCGGCGCCATGATGTCAGGGCTGCTGGCCAGCTCTTTCTATGCCATGGGTCCTGTCTATGCGACTCAGATCGGCATGCCGATTTCGAAGCTGGCGACATTCATGGCCAGCGCCATTGTAGCGGCAATGCTGATGGCCTGGCCGATCGGCATGATTTGTGACCGATACGACCGCCGGCGGGTGCTCATGGTTGCTGCACTGGTGGCCTGTGCAGCGGCGCTATCAACGGCGTACCTCGGCGGGCTGCACAGTGTTATTCGCATCGGCAGCACCGGACTGTTTGTCGGCCTTGCAATGTCTATCTATCCCATTGCGGTCGCCATCACCAACGACAGAATGGAATCTCACCAGATTGTCGCGGCCAGTGGCAGCCTGCTGTTGAGCTACGGCATCGGCAGCATTGCCGGTCCTATACTGGGTGCGTCAATGATGGACCTGCTGGGGCCAGGTGGGCTTTTTGTAGGCAACGCGGGCGTTTTACTGCTGCTCGCAGCGCTGACCTGGTACCGGATTCGTCACAGTGTGGATGTTCCGGTGGAGGAGCAGGCGCACTTTATACCGACCACTGGCGAGAGCTCGGTAATATTGTCCGAGCTTGACCCGCGCAATGAGGATTTTCATGAGGCAGATTTGACCTACCCTGGGTCAGGCGCTGAGTCAGAGCCCAGGGTGACAGCGTCATAAGTTGTAAAATGTTTTCCTGGCGACTTGTTAGGAATCTTATAATTCAGTCGTTCTTCCCATAGCCCATTTTGGAGTTGTCATGAGAGATCAGTTACCTTTTGCCTTGGCTCGTGTTTTTCGCCGGTGGCGCAAACTACTGGACGAGCGCCTCAAGGATCTTGGCGTTACACAGGCCCGGTGGACCACTATGGTTTACCTGCACCGCAGCGGCGAGGGGCTGACCCAGCGTGACCTGGCCAGTCGAATGGCGATCGAGAATCCGACACTGGTAAGGCTGCTGGACAACCTGGAAAGCCAGGGTCTGGTCGAGCGCCGTGCCTGTGAAGAAGACCGTCGCGCCCGCCGCCTGTTTCTGACTGCGAAAGGCAACGACTTCATGGGCGTGCTATACGAGCGCTCTGAAGATCTTCGCAACCAGTTACTTGATGGTGTTGCCGAGAAAGACCTTAAAGCGACAATCAAGGTCATGGACCGGGTCGTTGCAAACGCTGAAAAGCTGCTCTGATGGAGTATTGTTGCTCCTGCTTTGACAGGCGCTCTGGTCGGGACGCCCCCGCTCGCCGCCTGTGATTCGCCGGGACATAGCGCAGCTGGAGCATCGTTTCGGCACGCACTGGCGTTGGCTTGCGGTTGCGACCGTCATGCTGGGCACTATGTCCACGGTGCTCTCAGCGACAATCATCAACGTCGCGCTCCCGCACATCATGACCGACTTCGGTGTCGGTCAGGGCCAGGCTCACTGGCTGGCCACTGGTTTCCTTGCCGCGGTGACCGCGACGATGCTGGCGTCGGGATGGCTGCTGGATCATTGGGGCGTCCGACGAACGCTGGCGGCGGCCATGCTGGTGTTTTGTGCCGCTTCAGTATTGGGAGCTCTGGCTCCCGACCTGCCGACCCTGATTATCGCCCGTATCGTTCAAGGCGTTTGCGCTGGCCTGCTACAGCCTCTTGGCATGTACATGGTTTTCCGCATCTTCCCCCGAGAGGAGCGAGGGCGGGCCCTGGGTGTCTATGGCGTCGGCATTATTCTCGCGCCAGCGCTGGGTCCGGTCCTCGGCGGTTTTGTCGTGGATCAGCTTGACTGGCGTTTTGTACTGCTTGCGCCGGCCCCCGTTACCCTGTTGGGCCTGGCGATGTCCCTTCGCTACCTACCCGATGCGGACCCTGATCAACCGCGGTACCGTTTTGACGCTGCCGGGCTGATTCTGCTCTCTCTTTTTCTTATGACCGCGCTGGACGCGCTTAATCGGCTCCAGCACGGTTTCGACCATCTCCTTACTGTCGGCCTGGAGACCGCCGCCGCGGCCGGGCTGTTTTGTGCTTTTCTCTATCAGCAGGGCCACAGCCGGACCCCCATGCTGAACATTGAAATGCTACGCGAGCCGGTGTTTCGTCAGGCTTGCTGGGGTGCCTTGATACTCGGCATCAGCCTGTACGGAAGCACCTACCTTATTCCCTTGTTCGTGCAGACCGCCCTTGGTTACAGTGCAACCGAAGCGGGTCTTCTGCTGCTGCCGGCGGGCATCGTCATGGGCATCTGTTTCCCGATCGCGGGTCGAATGGCAGACCGTTTTCCAGGACGCCCGCTGATCATGTCCGGACTGATCATTTTTGCGCTGGCCGGTACCATGTTTGCCCTGAGCGAACTGGAGGCGGGATTTCTGGCTCTGGCGTGTTACACCGTGCTTGGCCGTATTGGGCTAAGCCTGTTAATGCCGGCTCTCAGTACGACCGCGCTCAACCCTCTCCCCAACCATCTCCTGGGTCAGGGTTCCAGCACGATCAGTTTCGCCCGACAATTCGGTGGCGCCATGGGCGTCAACCTGCTCGCCATTCTTATCGAGCAGGGTCCTACAGATGCCCAGGGTCACCCAGCCCTCGGTGCCTATCACGCGGCCTGGTGGCTGATTGTGATCGGCGCACTTGCCGCGCTGGCACCCGCCTGGAAGCTCGGGAGACGACCTGCAGGACGCTAGTGTCCTGTCTGGGTAGGGCTTTCTTGCCCCGATGTGACGCCTGAAGTACGATGCCGGCTCTTTCAGGCGCAGGCCAGTCCGTCGTCCTCAGGGTGTGGATTGCCTGAAAATCGCGCTGCGGTCGCCCGGTGATTCTCCGCCTCCATGACCGCGTCCGGCCACCGCTCCTGTAGCGACAGGTCGGCCAACTGTTCGACGAGAGTGATCCGTTAATTGCCCGGGGGCATGTTTTTATGGACGCGTTGATCTATTCAACCCTGGGTGTCGCTATTGCCGAAATCGGCGATAAAACCCAGCTACTGTCTTTGTTTCTTGTTTCCCGTTTTCATCAGCGCACCGCCATTATCCTCGGCATTCTGGTAGCGACTCTACTGAATCATGCGCTGTCCGCCTGGCTCGGGGCCTGGATTTCAGACCTTATCCCAAGCCATTGGCAGGGCTGGCTTATCGGTGGAAGTTTCATTCTGATAGCGCTGTGGCTCCTCATCCCGGACAAGGAAGAGGAAGAGGATTCCGGCATTCTCCGCTATAGTGCTTTTACCGCCACAACCGTGTTGTTTTTTCTGGCCGAGATCGGTGACAAGACGCAGGTAGCGACAGTGGTTCTCGCCGCCCGGTTTGACGAAACGGTGATGGTCATCCTAGGCACTACGCTCGGCATGCTCGCCGCGAACATCCCTGTGATCATTGCCGGACGCTGGCTGATGGATCGGCTGCCACTGAACAAGGCGCGCATAGCCGCCTTCGTGCTGTTCATGGTTCTGGGAATCATCACTATCGCCGGCAGCGGTTGGATCAAACTGTAAGACCATTGCCCCTTCGCAGAGTCTGTTTGATCTTATGGGTATGCTGCGGAATTCCCTCACTGGACCGCGACCAGGACTAGAGCTACCGTTAACAACATGCCAAACTGTGATACATGAGTACTGATCAATGCTGTTAGCAAAACCTGCGCCGATCCGCCGCCGGAAAGTGGCCAAGAGTGTCGTCTACGCCCTGATACTGGCTGCCTTCACGAGCTTTCTTGGTACCACCGCCACCGCCCGGACCATGCCTGTCTGGCAGGATACGGCGCTTGTCGGTGCCGTCGATCGGGTGTACGCGAAGTACGAAGATACGCTGGCCGCGATCGGCGACCGTCACAGCCTGGGTTACCTGGAGCTGCTGTTTGCCAATCCCGGCGTAGACCCCTGGTTACCCGGCGAGGAAACGCCCATTATCCTGCCCAGCCGTTTTATTCTTCCGGCGGGCGCGCGGGAAGGCATAGTCATCAATCTGGCTGAATTCCGCCTCTATCATTACAAGGACAACAGCGTAACGACCTACCCGGTGGGCGTGGGTCGATCCACTGCGCCCTCGCCGCTGACGCATACCGAAGTGACAATGCGACTCGAGTCGCCCGCCTGGTACCCGCCTGAGTCGGTGCGACAGGAGCATGCGGCGGAAGGAGATCAATTGCCCCGGGTCATTCCCCCGGGGCCCGACAACCCGCTGGGACCTTTTGCGCTGCAACTGGCCGAAAAGGGCTATCTGATCCACGGCACCAACAAGCGGTTCGGTATCGGCATGCAGGTAAGCCACGGCTGTATCCGCATGTACAACCAGGACATTTCAGAGCTTGTCTGGCGTGTCGAGACGGGCACTCCGGTACGGATCGTAGACCAGCCCGTGAAATTCGGCGTACAGGACCGGGTACTCTGGATCGAGGTGCACCGGAAACAGGACGAGCAAACACGGGAACAGACCAACAGGCTATGGCAGGCTGCGAGTGAGTCGCTCCAGGCAGTGGAACGGGAACACCCCGGACTTGAGCTTAATCGTGCATTGATGGAAAAAGCTATTGAACAGGCCGACGGCATACCCCGTCGCGTCGGCGAGGTCATTCCGACCCAGGTTGCCCGAGAAGATTCAAGACGGCCATCCGGCGATGCCGAAGGCAGCTAGTCCAGCGCTAACGAATGACATGCGACTTGATCTTCAAGAAAAAAAAGACCGGCAAAGCCGGTCTTTTTTTCGTCTGTCGGAAGCACTCGCTCCCGATAGCGCATCTTACTTCTGGCTGGCACGTTCCAGCATACGCTTGGCGCGTTCGTTCGCTTCGTCCGCCGCACGCTTGGCTTCCTGAGCCGCCTGCATGGCTTGTTCAGCCTTGCGGTAGGCTTCATCAGCACGCTGCTGTGCAGACTTCGCTGCACTGTTGGCTGAATCCGCGGTCTGGCTCGCGCTTTCCGCGGCAGTCATCGCGTCGTTCTGCCCTTCTTCGGCGCCGGTGCTGGCACAACCAGCCAGAAGTACAGAAAGAGCTACACCTGCGATTGCTATCTTGCGCATTCTCAAATCCCCTTATTGATCGTTTTTGCTTCCCAGCCACGGGCCACGAAGCCACGAGCGATGAAAAGTCCGTACGCCGCGGAAACAGTGGCTGTTTCAGGATAACAGTACGACTTGCCGACACATGTCGAAGTCTGGCCCAGTTTAGACAAGGAGCGCCCCGATAGGAACAGGTTTTGGAGAAGTTCCTGTCTGTCTGATGCGTTTATGGCAGAATCGTAATGGGCGTCCCGTCGTGGACCAGTTGCCAGATCTCATCCATCGCTTCGTTGGACACCGCGATGCAGCCTTCGGTCCAGTCCAGCCCCTCGTAGGCGAAGGCCAGGTCGCCCGCCTCGTTGGGGAGGCCGTGAATCATGATGCTACCGCCCGGGCTGAGGCCCCACGCCTCGGCCAGCTCCCGATCACGGGGGCTTGGGTAGGAGATGTGGATCGATTTGTAGAACCGGCTCTCGTGATTGCGCCAATCCAGTACGTACTGTCCTTCAGGCGTACGTCGGTCACCCTCGTACAGTTTGTGCCCAACCGGATTGTCGCCCAGAGAAATGCGATAGCGACGAACCGGCTCACCATCGCGCAACAGTACCAGTTGGCGCTCGCTTTTTTTCACCACAACAGCATCCACACTGGCTGACGCCGATTGCGCGTTGATCAGAAGAATACAGCTCAAAACTAGAATCAGGTAACGCATGGTTTCAACTTGAATACATGGATAAATTGCATAAGAAAGCCGACACACCAACCGAGATGCGCTGTTCTCTGCATTGAATAATAGCGCCACATCAGCCGCTGGCAACCTACGCCAGGGTTACGAGGTCAGCCCAGCGCGCGTCGTCCATGCGCTAACCTGGCCCCACCTGCCAAGGTAGCGACAGCCAAAGTGTGGTGGGCACTCGAAGCCTGGCCACACAGCCCGTAAAACTGAACGGCTTGGTTAACGCAAGCCTGGAACTGAAACTGGCGCGCTCACAAGCCCGGGCAGCTCCGGCGCTCTATCTGATAACATAGCACGGGTTCGCGATCCCGGCTGGACTCAGCCGGGCCAGCGGGGCTTTACAGACTCATGACGACAGCCAAGCGCTCTAAACCCGCGGTCTGCCTTCGCCTCATACTGGCGCCGAAGCGTCTTTTAGACCGGCGAGTGCTTTTGGACTGGAGAGTGCTTTTGGACCGGAGAGCGCTTGGCTGTCATCATCAATTAGCGGAATCATTCTACATGCCCAGCAACTCACACCGGATCGTCATTGTCGGCGGCGGCGCCGGCGGAATGGAACTTGCGACGCACCTGGGGAAGAAACTCGGCAAACGCGGCAAAGCCCAGATTACTCTGGTCGACGCCGTTCTGACCCATGTCTGGAAACCTCTCCTGCACGAAGTGGCTGCAGGCTCAATGGACTCTGAGGCCAACGAGGTGAATTTCAGAGCCCATGCCCACAATCATCATTACCAGTTCCAGCTCGGCCGGTTGAGCGGCCTGGACCGTTCCGCCAGAAAAATCGTACTGGCGCCCATCCTTGATGAGAAAGGGTTGGAAGTGGTACCCCAGCGCTCACTCGACTATGACACGCTGGTTCTCTCAGTCGGCAGCACAACCAACGATTTCGGCACCAAAGGCGCAATGGAACACTGCGAGTTCCTGGATAGCCTGGACCAGGCCCGGCGTTTTCACCGCCACCTGCTGAACCTCTTCCTCCGCAAGAATTACATGGCCCGTGACCTTGCCGATTCCAAGCTTCGCATCGCGATCGTAGGCGCCGGAGCTACCGGGGTTGAGCTGGCAGCCGAGCTTCGCCTGGTCTCACGGGAACTGCCCCAGTACGGTCTCAACGAAATAAAAGCCGGTGATGTCGAGCTCACAATCGTTGAGGCGGCGGACCGGATTCTTCCAGCCCTGCCGGAGCGCATATCCCGTGCGGCGCATCGGGAACTGGAACAGCTGGGTATCAGGATAATGACGGGTGACCCGGTCGGCGAAATAACGTCGACCGAACTGCACCTGAAAAACGGTGTCCAGCTGCAGGCGGACGTTTGTGTATGGGCAGCGGGCATCAAAGCGCCTGAGTTTCTGACCCGGCTGGACGACCTTGAAACCAACCGCCTCAATCAGTTAGTGGTTCACCAGGATCTGCGCACCACGCGCGACAAGGATATTTTCGCGTTCGGAGACTGTGCCGCCTGCCCCCAACCCAACAGTGACAAGCCCGTACCGCCCCGCGCTCAGGCTGCAAACCAGCAGGCCAAGACCCTGGCAAAAACCCTTGCTAACCGGCTGGACGGCCGGGAATCGGTCAACTTTGTCTACAAGGACCATGGCTCGTTAATCTCATTGAGCCACTATACCGCCGTCGGTAGCCTGATGGGCAACCTGACCAACGGCAGCCTGAAAGTCGAGGGGAGATTGGCGCGACTTTTTTATATTTCCCTCTACCGTATGCACCAGGTTGCCCTTCACGGCCTGATCGGGACAGCTTTCATCTGGTTCAGTGATACCCTCAGCCGCAAGCTGCATCCACGCCTGAAGCTGCACTGACGTAACTTGTCCTTGCCTTTGTCGGCATCCGCCCCTGCCAAACGATCGCGGAACCGCTAACCTTCTTCCTTATACGGGTTAGTGCTGGCTTACTGAAAGGGCAGGAGAGATGTTGGAAGATTTACTGGGCTTCAGCCCCCAATGGCTACTTTTGGCGCTGGGTCCACTGTTCGGGTTGACCATGCTGGCGGAGTTTATTGCACTGCGCCGGCGGAGCGACTTGCCCAGTGCCTGCTATACCTGGACCGACACCATCAGCAACGCTGCCCTGGCTGCGCTCTACCAGGTCGGCGAGGCGGCCACCATAACCGCTGTTGCTGTGATATATGGCGCACTGTTCAATTATCGCCTGTTTGAGATTCCGCTGACGCCCTGGACCCTGCTTCTGCTTCTGCTGCTGCAGGACTTCTGCTATTACTTCTTTCACCTCGCGCACCACCGTATTCGATGGTGCTGGTGCTCCCATGTGGTACATCACAGTTCGGAGCGGCTGAACTATTCCACGGCGTTCCGCCAGAGCCTGACCTACCCCCTGTCCGGCATGTGGGTTTTCTGGATACCGCTTGTGATTGTCGGCTTCCCGCCGGAGGCAGTCCTGCTGAGTGTGTCTATCAGCCTGGCCTACCAGTTCTTCATCCACAGCCAGCTGGTACCCAAGCTGGGGCCCCTCGAGTGGGTGCTGAACACACCGTCCCACCACCGCGCCCATCATGGGCGCAATGCTCGCTACATCGACCGCAACTACGGCGGCATCCTTATCATCTGGGATCGTCTATTCGGCACGTTTGTGGAAGAGTCTGAAGCCGAACCGCCGGCATTTGGCATCCCTGACCCCATCCACAGTCATAACCCGCTGACCCTGACCTTTCACGAGTGGAAAAGGATGTTCCGGGACGCAGGACGCCCGGGTCTGAGCCTGCGTCAGAGGCTCGCGGTGCTGCTGTCCCCGCCAGCGGGGCCGAAATCGCGTTCCTGAAGCTTTCAGGCCAAAGCCTGATAACCCCTGCGCAGCCGCTCCGAGGTCGCTTGCGGCAGCGGTATGCCGGCATTCACAACCACTGAGCGTTCACAACCATTAACAGTGCTTAGGTATACATCTCGGGCCGACTCGGACACTATCCTGGGTATCGGAAGAACCTTCTTCCGGATCGTGCATACCAAGGAGAGAGTTCATGAATGCAGTAATGTTCTGGAGACGTCCACTCGCTGTCCTGTTAGCCCTGATCATGTTCGCAACCACGCTCACTGCAGCCGCCTCATCCCAGGCACCCGCGGGCATGGTCAGCACCACTGAAGTGCTCGCTGCGGAGCAGGTTCGTGTAGATCGCGACCAACTGAAATCAATGCTCGGCAATGACGAGGTCAAACAGAAGCTGGCCGACCTCGGCGTCGATCCGGCCCAGATAGAAAACCGCATTAACAGTCTGACAGCGGCAGAACTGGCCGACTTTAACCAACAGCTTGACGAAGCGCCCGCGGCGGCAGGTGTCGGCGGTGCGGTCGGGATCATCGTGTTCTTCCTGCTGGTCTTCATTGTTACCGACATGCTTTGCGCAACGGACATCTACAGTTTCGTCAACTGCATCAATTAAGCCGATGTCCACTTGGCCCGTGAACCGGCCCCGCCACCAGAGGGGCATGGGCTGGCTCGGAATAGCCGTGGTAGCTGCTCTGCTGGGGTTGACCGGTTGCGCCGGTCAGCCTCGGCTGGACAGCACAACGCTCGCCTCCCTGCCGCCCGCGCAGAAACTCTCAACCGTACCTTTCTATCCCCAGTCCGACTACCAGTGCGGCCCGGCGTCTCTGGCGATGGTGCTCAACTACAGCGGCGCGAACGCCAGTCCCGTGGAACTCCGGCCCATGGTTTACCTGCCCGGGCGCCAGGGTAGCCTGCAAGTGGAGATGGTGGCCGCGGCCCGGCAGTATGATCTGCTCGTCTATCCGCTTGAGCAACGGCTGGACGCGATTCTGCAAGAAGTGAACGGGGGCAATCCGGTACTGGTATTACAGAACCTGGGTCTGGATTGGTGGCCGATGTGGCATTTCGCGGTTGTGATCGGCTACGACTTGCCAGCGCGCGAGCTCATTCTGCACTCGGGGCTTAAGGCCGAGAAGCGCGAATCCTTCAGCAGCTTCACCAACACCTGGGAACGGGGAGGGCGCTGGGCGCGGGTTATCTTACCGCCCGATAAGTTACCGGAAACTGCCAGGCCTCTCGTTTATGTTCGGGCTGCCCATGATCTGGAGCTGACGGGCCGGAGCAATGCCGCCAGAGTCGCCTACGCCACGGCCAGTTCAACCTGGCCCGATAACACAGCCGCCGCTTTTGCCCAAGCTAATCTGGCGCTTTCTCAGGGGGAGTATTCAGAAGCAGCGCACGGTTTCAGAGGGCTGCTGGAGCGCAAACCGGAATACAGCCCGGCATGGAACAATCTTGCCATCGCCCTAGAGCAACTGGATTGTAACGACGCGGCGTCGCAAGCGCGGGCCTGTACTGCGAAGGCGGCAGCACCTGAAAGCAGGGATCATCCCGGCAAGGCACGCCCCCCAAAATCACAGCTAACCGAAAGCTCAAGGGAAAAAAAATGTAGCGTGCCGGCGTGCCCAACTGCCTATTAGCTAAGGTCCGGCCCCAGCCTCTCGCTAAAGCTCCTGCGACAGCCGTCGGCCAAGACCCGCAGCGGCGAAGCTAGCCGAGGCTTGGCCTAACCCTGACGCTTGCTGGCGAAAGCACTTGGCTTGGGACCGCCCAGGCTTGCCTGGCCACTTACCCCAGAGCGAACCTGTTCGATCGCGCCACCGGACTTGAGGAAAGCCCGGGTCTGCTCTTCGATGGTTTGATGGGTTTCTGCTACATCGTTCGCTTTACGCTTGCCTTTAGCTGCCATGTCGTTCGCTACGCTCTCTATTGGTACCGGAAAAGTTTTACAGGCGAACGATTCTACGCTATTGGGGCAATAATAGCTTGCTAATGCGCAAATTTTGTACAGGGATTCATGAACAGCTTATGTCGTAAACGTAACCAGACATTGGCCCTACTCAACTGTAAGGTTTCACCTGCAAGCATTAAAATTACCGCAACACTAGCGCAATTGACCAGGGTGAAGGAGAGCAAAATGAAATCGTCGTGGTACCTGGGATTAGGTTTAAGTTTGGCCGTTCTGCTTACGGGCTGTAGCAGTGGCGGGGGAAGTGGATCGGATGATGAGAGTGGAGAAGAATCCAAAACGGTAAATCCAGGGCCTGCTTTATCAGGTTCATACAACGGCACAATCACTGAAGAGGGAGCAGGTTCGGGTAGCGGTATCCTTCTCCTTTCAAGAAACCCCGACGGCAATACTGCTAACTTCGTGAATCGAGCACCAGGCACTTACGCAACAGGGATCATCGAGTTTGAGGATAATAATTTCGTAGGCGTTCTGGAGCAGTACCGCGGTGGCCGACCCTCAACCGGTAACTTTCAGGGAAACATTGAGGGGCAGAGCTACGCATCGTACTTTGAAGGTGAAAGCTTTCGAATGTCAGATGGAGAGAAGGAGAGTACATTCGCGTTTGAGCGGCAGGACAAGGTCTCTGCCCTCGGTGTCAGCTTGAGTAAGATCGCTTCAAGCGATTGGACAGACACGCAAACTCCATCAGTAAACACTACCTTCAGCATTTCAGAAGACGGAACCGTAGGCGGCGGCGGCGGCGGTGCAAGCTGTACTTTTAATGGTACTGCAAGTGTTCCTGATCCAAGCGTGAATGTTTTCAAAATTGATTACGTTGCGTCCAATTGCCAAGCTAGCTCATCTACGGATTTCACACCTTCTGAACAGGAAGGTAGCTTCCAAGGCTATGGCTTTTACAAACCAGCTGGAAACACTAGTGAACAACTGGTAATACTGGTCGACAACGATAAGATCAGTCGTTACTACGTATTGGATTAATCAAGCTGGTGCGGCGGGTGCAGAGAGAGCTGGCCCGCCTCTGTCGCGTTCGCAGCAGCGCTGGGAAATCTGCTTAAACCGCCTATAGATTGAGCGGGCGACGAGATTCGAACTCGCGACCCTCAGCTTGGGAAGCTGATGCTCTACCAACTGAGCTACACCCGCGTGACCGCTATAGTAGGCCTGACCCGATTCTTCCGCAATACAGCTGATCAACAGATAGACCCCCCAGCTGGGTTCCTGCATTCATTCTGGCCGCTTCCCTCGCGGCGATCGGACGCTTTTCCTTCAATAGACCGCACCTAAGAGCGTGATTTCCAAGGCCCCGCCCGGCATAATCCAGAACTAAAGCTCGCCCGGATAGACGTGAATGGATACCACCCTGTTGTTGAGCGGCGCCTTCCTCGTCGTTCTGAGCATCCTGCTGAGTTCGCTCTCTTCAAAAATCGGAATGCCAGTGCTGTTGCTCTTCCTCGGCGTGGGCATGCTCGCAGGCGAGGAGGGCCCAGGCGGTCTCCAGTTTGATGACATTCCAACTGCCTTCCTCGTCGGTAACCTGGCCCTTGCCATCATCCTTCTCGACGGAGGGATGCGCACACGGGTCAAGTCGTTCCGGGTAGGACTGAAGCCGGCGCTGGTTCTCGCCACGGTCGGGGTGGTGGTAACAGCTGGCGTTTGCGGGCTGTTCGCAGCCTGGCTGCTGGACCTGCCCTTGCTGTTCGGGCTCCTGATCGGCGCCATTATTTCTTCTACCGACGCAGCTGCGGTCTTTTCTCTACTGCAGGGGCGGGGCCTGCACATCAACGAACGTGTGGAAGCAACCCTGGAGATAGAGTCGGGTAGCAACGACCCCATGGCGATCTTCCTGACGCTGGTGCTGATTGAACTGCTCGCCTCAGGCGGCGCCACCCTGTTGGAGGGTCTGCTGATGCTGGTGCAGCAATTTGGCTTGGGTGCACTGGGGGGTTTGGCCGGCGGCTTCGCAATGGCCGCCGTGGTCAACCGTGTCAACCTGGTCGCGGCCATGTACCCCTTGCTGGTTGTTGCCGGTGGCATCGCCGTGTTCAGCGCTACGAGCTTGCTCGGCGGGAGCGGCTTTCTGGCGATCTACCTGATGGGCGTCGTGCTCGCGAGCCGGAAAATCCGCATGATGCCGTCAATCCTGCAGATCCATGATGGGCTGGCCTGGCTGGCACAGCTGGTCCTGTTCCTCTTGCTGGGGCTCCTGGTGACCCCTTCCCTGCTCGTGGCCAGCGCTCCGCTCGCCCTTCTGATCGCCCTGGTGCTGATATTTGTCGCGCGCCCCCTTGCGACCGTTGTTTCGCTCTTGCCCTTCGGCTTTTCGCGCAACGAGCACCTGTTTATCGGCTGGGTCGGGTTGCGGGGCGCTGTGCCGATCGTTCTGGCGCTATTCCCGCTGATCGCGGAGCTACCTGATGCCGGAATTGTATTTCAGATAGCCTTTGTTGTTGTACTGACCAGCCTGGTCTTACAGGGTTCGACGCTTGCGCCATTTGCCCGGCTACTCAAGCTTGAGGTCCCGGCACGGCGGGAGGCCCAACGGCGTATATCGCTGAACCATCCGGCGATCGGCGAACACGAGCTGCTCATGGTCGAGCTCAAGGGTGAGCGCTGGAAACGACCATTACCGGTAATCGACCTGCACCTGCCGGCAGAATCCCGGCTGGCAGCCATTTTCAGACAGGGCACTCTGATCGATCCCCGCCCGGGGGTGGAGTTGCAGGAAGAGGACGTTGCGGCCGTATTCTCGCACACCGACCAGACCACGGATGTTGGGCACCTGTTGGGCCGGCATGAGCCACCGGAGCGACTTACCGATCGTCGGTTCTTTGGTGAGTTTATACTCCAGGGCGATGCCACTCTCAGCGATATCGAAGCGGTTTACGGCATAAAAGTGGAACGCTTCGACTCCGCACTGACCCTCGCCGAGTGCTTTGCCCGAGCCCAGCGAGGCCACCCCGTGGTGGGTGACCGGCTCGACCTGGGTGCCGTTATGCTGGTAGTCAACTCGATCGATGGTGATCAGGTGACCAAGGTGGGCCTGAAACTCAGGAAGCGTTAGTGTCCTGCGTGTGAACTACCGGGAGAAGCCTCTTTTCCCGCGCCGCCCAGCTCTTCCACAACGAGCTCCACCTCAATATCGCCGGCGCGCTCGAAGCGTAATTTCAGGGGAACATGCTCGCCTGCTCTGAGAGGCCGGTCGAGGCCCATCAGCATGAGGTGATAGCCCCCGGGCTGCAGCTCAAACGTCTCCCCCGGCTGAAGTTCCAGCGGTAACGCGACATGCTTCATTGATCGCATACCGTCGTTTTCACGACTCTTGTGCAATTCAACGCGCCGCGCCCGCGGTGATTCGGCCGCCAGCCAACGATCGACCTGCTCGCCGTTGTGCTCGATGCGCAGATAGCCGACGCCGTTTGGCGCTCCAGGCGCCGTTTCACGCGAACTGGGATGGTCGATCTGCAGCGCACCTGTCTGGTAGGAGTGCGCTGCGACAAGGTGGGGCAGAGTTGCCAGTGCGACGCCCAACAGCACGCGAAAGCCTGCAGAGGCGGAGGCGACTTTGAGATGCCGTCGTAACATGGGATCGGTCTCGCTGGAAAGAAGTAGCCAGTCTATCGGGCTTTTCCTCCCTTGTACCAGCGACAGTACTAGCAGACAGTACTAGCAGATAGTACTAGCAGACAGTAGCAGCAGACAGTACCAGCAGACAGACACCAGGCCACAGGCTTGAAACCTGGCGTCACATAGGAAAAGATCGCAATAACGCCGGCCCTTGGAGCCGGCTATGCGCCAGGTAACTGATCAACCCTTCACGGAGCACGGCCATGCGACTGACCATTAAAGGCATCGAAGACGACAAGCCTATCCCCGAGCGGTTCGCGTTCGGTATCCCTGACCCAAAGGAGCATATGACCTTCGGCGCCAACATGAGCCCGGATATTCGCTGGACCGATTTCCCCAAGGATACGAAGAGCTTTGCCCTGGTAATGAAGGACCCGGATGTGCCCGGCGATGCCTCTGACGCCAATCAGGACGGCAAGACGATTCCCGCGGATCTCCCCCGGGTCGACTTCTTCCACTGGCTATTGGCGGACATTCCGTCGGGAGTTCACTTTCTCGTCGAGGGTGAAGACTCCGACGAAGTGGTCGCCAAAGGCAAACCATACGGTCCCGTCGAAGTAGGCGTCCGTGGGGTCAACAACTTTACGGAGTTCATGGCCGGTAACCCGGACATGGAAGGCAAGTATGGTGGCTATGACGGTCCGTGCCCGCCATGGAATGACGAGCGGATGCACCATTACGAATTTACGGTATACGCGCTTGATGTTACGTCTCTGGATCTCCCGGAGGGCTTCCGCGGCCAGGATCTGCTTGCGGCTATGCAGGGGCACGTGCTCGACCAGGCCAGTATAACCGGGACCTATACGCTTAACCCCGCGCTGCGCTAGTTCGTCGACCTGTACGGTCTGCTCAGTAGCCTACTCGGCCTTTGCGGCAGTGCTCGCCAGGTCCTCTAGATGACTGTCGATGCGGTCGGCCAGGACCCGGCATTCGTCGCTGGGCGAGTCCTCATAGCGTTCAAGCAGGGTGCTGGCTTTAACCCAGTACAGGCGGGTTTGTGTCTGACTGTCTTCACGTATCAGCATTCGCAACGGCAGTTCAACCGCCGCCAACGGCGCGCACTCCATCAGCCGCGCGCCCACCTTCGGGTTGCCGAAAATGAATACGCGGCTCGGCACCAGTTTTACATCCGTCCCGACCGCATTATTGCGGTGATCGACCTCCTGAAATATCTTCGCGTTGCCAGCGTTTATAGCATTGCGTAACGCGATTACCGTATCAGCGTAGCTTTTCTCGCTCGCAATCGACTCGATATACCGGTTGTCGGCGTACCCAGCGCCCGCGCAGAGCAGGCAGATCATAGCCAGCAACCACCGGCCATTAAGAATCAGGTTCATGAGGATGTCCTTCGCCAGGCCGGAGTGGCCCGGCGGTCACGGTGGTTAGTTCTGGCCGCCATGGAAGCACGATTCGCTCAACAGGCTCAATAGACAGCACGCGCGCAGCCCCGCCTTTTACCGAGCTTTAATGGTAACGATTCACCTCGGCCCGCGTCCCCCGACCTCGTCCGAACCTGCTCACAGACATTTAATTTTATTAACCTTTTGGTAGCTACGCTGATTTTAGCTGCGGCGTAAGCTTGTACAGAGCTTCGGACTCTTCACCCTCACAGCGGGGCGCTTTTGCGGACCGGGGATACTGCCAGAGGCGAAGCTCGATTTGATTTTTCTTTTGAGGTCTATATAATTTCTAAACTCAAACTGCTACCCAGCGCACAAAATGCAATCATTAAAATCAACGACATACCATAAAAAAGACAGCATTTTGTGCACAAGAGGTTCTAAATTGAATTCACCTCTAATGGATAACCTAAAAGCTAAGGACCTCCATGAGTCGTGCCAGCGATAACATCAACGAGATCATTTTACGGGAACCCCGCGCTGAAGACGGCTACCCGCTTCACCGCCTGATCGACGCCTGCGCGCCCCTGGACCCGAATTCGGTCTACTGCAACCTGCTGCATTGCACACATTTTGCGCCCACCAGCGTGGCGGCAGATAGAAACGGAGAACTGGTGGGGTTTATCTCTGGTTATATTCCACCGGCTCAACCAGACACGATCTTCATTTGGCAGGTCGCCGTACATGCTTCAGGTCGGGGACACGGTTTGGGCAAGCGAATGCTGAAAGAGATTTTGCGTCGCCCCGCGTGCGAAAACGTTCGCTACATGGACACCACCATAACAGACGACAACGAGGCGTCCTGGGGGCTGTTTATGTCGCTTGCACGGGACCTCAACGCAGAAACACAGCGTTCGCTGAAGTTTGACCATGACACCCACTTTGGCGGCCAGCACGATTCTGAATACCTGTTGCGTATCGGTCCCTTTGACCGGGCTCCACTTCTTTAAACCTTTAACCTCGAACCTGACATGCTAAGAGGCATCGTTCGCTATGGAAATGTTCAAGAATACCGAATCAGAAGTACGGGTTTATTCACGCGCTTTCCCGATTATTTTCAACCGGGCCAAGAACGCTACACTCTACGCCGAAGACGGCACAGCCTACCTGGACTTCCTTGCCGGCGCGGGATCGCTCAATTACGGCCACAACAATGACCACCTGAAGAAAGCGTTGCTGGCCTATATCGAAAGCGATGGCGTCAGCCAGGGCCTGGATATGTTCACCCGGGCCAAGTACGACTTCATGGAGAGCTACAAGACGGTGATCCTGGAGCCGCGGGGTCTTGACTACAAGATGCAGTTTACCGGCCCGACCGGGACCAATTGTGTTGAAGCCGCGATGAAGCTGGCCCGGAAAGTCAAAGGCCGGGATGGCATTATCTCGTTCACCAACGGCTTCCACGGTGTTTCACTTGGGGCCGTAGCTGCAACCGGCAACAAGCACCACCGGGGCGGAGCCGGAGTACCACTGGGTAGCGTCAGTTTCATGCCCTACTGCAATTATCTGGGCGACGAAGTCGACACCATCCGGATGATGGACAAGATGCTGTCCGACAATTCCAGTGGGGTCGACCTGCCAGCTGCAGTCATCGTTGAGGCGATTCAGGGCGAGGGCGGCCTGAACGCAGCCAGCGCACAATGGCTGCGCGACCTGGAGAAGCTCTGCAAAAAACACGACATCCTGCTGATCGTCGATGACATTCAGTCCGGCAACGGCCGTTCAGGTGACTTCTTCAGCTTCGAAGAGGCCGGCATTACTCCCGATATCGTCACGGTTTCGAAATCGCTGAGCGGATATGGTCTGCCAATGGCGCTTGTTCTGCTGAAGCCGGAACTGGACGTTTGGGCTTCAGGCGAGCACAACGGAACTTTCCGTGGCAACAGCATGGCGTTTGTCACCGCGCGCACGGCGATCGAAACTTACTGGCGTGACGACAACTTCCTGAAGGAGATACGCGCCAAAAGCGAGATTCTCCGCGACGGCCTCAAGGCCATTTGCGACAAGTATGGCTCTGGCCAGTTCAAGCTGAAAGGCCGGGGCATGATGCGCGGCATCGCCTGTCAGAGCGGCGACATCGCCGGACAGATTTCCAAGGCTGCGTTCACCCGCAATCTCATCATCGAGACAGCCGGGCCGGAAGACGAGGTTGTCAAGTGCCTGATGCCACTGACCATTACCGAGGACGACCTCAAGAAAGGGTTGAAGCTGTTGTCCGAAAGCGTCGACGAAGTCATGAAAGGACAGATGAGTCAGGCGTCCTGAAGCTTACAGCGTCGAGGGAACTGGCACGACGCATCAAAGCCCTGGTCTAAAAAGCACCAGGTTTGGTACGGTGCCAGGATAGCCTTGGCTCCGACTCTGACAAAAGGATAGGTTTATGATTGTTCGCACACTTGATGAAGTCCGTAACACCGACCGCCACATGAAATCCGATAATTGGGACAGCGTGCGGCTGAGCCTGAAAGACGATGGCATGGGTTTCTCCTTTCATATCACGACTATCAAGGCCGGTACAGAAACCCATATCCACTACAAGAATCACCTTGAGACCGTCTATTGCATCTCCGGCGATGGCGAAGTTCAGACGCTGGCGGACAACAAGGTCTACAAGATCGTTCCGGGCACGGTGTATATCCTCGACCAGCACGATGAGCACATGCTCCGCGGCGGGAAGGAAGACATGGTCGTCGCCTGTGCGTTCAACCCGCCCCTGAGCGGCCAAGAAACCCATGACGCTGACGGTGTTTATCAGATCGCTGACTGACAGCCAAGGGTTTCCTGAGGTTTGCGCCAGTGTCACGGGCACTGGCCGTCAACACAGCAACTGAAAGAACAGGACCATGACACATACTGTAGAAAAGATCGGCGGCACGTCGATGAGCGATTACGCTTCAGTGCGCGACAACATCATCATCGGCAACCGCGATAAGGAAGATATCTACAACCGTATCTTTGTGGTTTCAGCATACGGCGGTGTTACCGACGAACTGCTGGAACACAAAAAGACCGGCGAGCCGGGGGTATACGGCCTCTTTGCCGATACCGATTCCGAGTGGGCCTGGGGAGACGACCTCAGCAAGCTCAGCAAGCACCTCTGCGAAATCAACAAGACCCTCTTTCGCGACCCCATGCTGGTGCAACAGGCCGATCAGTTTATCCTTGACCGTATCGAAGGGGTGCGAAGCTGTCTCATCGATCTGCAGCGGCTCTGCTCGTATGGCCATTTCCAGCTGGAGGAACACCTCCTGACCGTCCGTGAAATGCTCGCCGGCATCGGCGAGGCGCATAGTGCCTTCAACACGACGTTGCTGCTGCAGAACGACGGCATTAATGCCCGCATGGTCGACCTGACCGGCTGGCGCGACACGGACCTGGTTCCGCTGGATGAAAAGATCAAAACCGCGTTTGACCAGGTAGAGCTGAGCCGCGAGTTGCCGATTGTGACGGGCTACGCCCAGTGCAAGGAAGGCCTGATGCGCACATTCGATCGGGGCTACAGCGAAATGACTTTCAGCCGTATCGCCTGCATTACGGGCGCCGCTGAAGCGATCGTTCACAAGGAGTTCCACCTGAGCTCCGCTGATCCGAAGATCTGCGGAGAAGACAAGGTCGTGCCGCTCGGTCGGACCAATTACGATGTGGCTGACCAATTGGCTAACCTGGGCATGGAAGCGATTCACCCCCGCGCCGCCAAGGGCCTCCGGCAGAACGACATCCCGCTACGGGTCAAGAACACGTTTGAACCTGAGCATACCGGCACCCTGATCACCCGGGATTACGTCAGCGAGAAACCCCAGGTTGAGATCATAGCGGGCCGCAAGGGCGTTTTTGCGATCGAGGTGTTTGACCAGGACATGCTCGGCGAGCCTGGTGCCGACCGGAAGATCCTCGATATTCTGGCGCGGTTCAAGGTGCGTTTTATCACCAAGGACACCAACGCCAATACCATCACGCACTATGTGGACAGTACCCTCAAGTACGTCAAGCGCGTGGTCAAGGAGCTGGAGCAGGCGTTTCCCCAGGCCGAAATTTCAACCCGTAAGATCTCCATCGTCTCCGCTATCGGCAGCGACATGCAGATTCCCGGCATGCTGGCCAAGACTGTGAACGCACTGGCGGACGAAGAGATCACTATTCTGGCGATCCATCAGTGTATGCGCCAGGTGGACATGCAGTTTGTGGTGAAGGAAGAGCACTACAACCGCGCCATAGCGAGCCTGCACAAGGTTCTTATCGAGCCTTATAACCACGAGTACGCCATTGTTGCCGCCTAGCGGCTACAGTGACGATGGTCAGCTCGTGGTGTAATACGGTGAGTCATGCCGCGCAATCGTTCGCGCCATGGAAGGGGATATGCGGTCGAGAGAAATATGCTGCTCGGAGCTTTACAGCACCGCCTTTTCCATGGGGTTACTTTGGCAGTGACAGTTCAGCTTGAGACTTAGCCGCTGCCAAGCGGTAAACAACCCCAATCTGACTTCCACCCCCTCCCCCTTTGAACTGGCGAGCATCGCAGCAGGTCGGGGATCAGCGGGCTCGTTGTCTGAGCGTAGCGAGTTTAGAGCACGCCCCCGGCCTGGGAGAAGCGCAGCGAACCGCTTGCGCAGCAGGCGGCAGGAAGGGGGTGGCGTTTTCTTGGTTACTTCTTTGTCGCTACTGACAAAGAAGTGACTCGGTCAGCGCCGAAGGCGATGGACGAAACTCTTTGGCAGTGGCAGTTTAAGACTCAGCCGCTGCAAGCGGCATCATAACCGAGGCTCAACGGGCAGATGGATCGTCGCTGCCGGCATTTCCGCTCGAACCTCTCCGCATCGATCCGCAAACAATGTCGCCGTGGAGATGCTTGGAGGCGTCTGTTTGTTAGAATTCCAAACCACAGCCAGCCAGTCCTCCTCAACCTTACCGGACCATGCCTGCCAGCCTGTGGCTGCCGTATCCGCTGTCAGGCGCCAACCAGAAACAGGGTCTATCTCTGCTTGGATTGCCTGGAAGTTCCCCGCCAGCCCCCGCCCGGTCGCTTTTACCCAGGCTTCCTTCAAGGTCCAGAGCCGGTAGAAAAGCGCGTTCATCTGCTTTGCTTCCGCCTGGGCAAGCAGGGCCTGCTCATCGGCACTGAACCAGCGAGCAGCGATCCGGCCGCTATCCACAACGTCGCGCGGTCGCTCCAGATCAACACCCAACCCATCCGTCGCACCGCAAACCGCCACTGCAACTCGAGCAGCGTGATGGCTGATGGACGTTTTCAGGCCCGACGCCGAATCCAGCGGAGCACCACGACCGTCCAGAAGCCATTGCTCTGGCGACCCGCCTCCGGCATCGGCCAGCAGATTGCGCAGCAGGACACGAGACCCCAGGAACAGAGGCTTGCGGCGGGCTCCAAGGCTGGCCCACCGGTGCGTTTCAGGCGCTGAGAACCAGTGGGGCGGCTGGGCTGGAACATCGCTTCCCGCCACTGCCAGGCGCACTCGCGGGGGGACGACAAGCCCACTTACCCGAGGCTCCGCCGGGTCGCACCGCGAACCCATGGTCAGGGCTGCAAGCGCCGGATGTGCCACTGGCCGTCTTCAAGGCTGTATTCGAAGCGGTCGTGCACCCTGCTGGGGCGACCCTGCCAGAACTCTAGCCGGCGCGGCTTGACGAGGTAGCCACCCCAGAAATCCGGTAACGGAACCTCTTCATCCCGATAATGTTTTTCAAGGGCCTGAAGCCGTTCTTCCAGGGTCTCGCGTGAGTCCAGAACACTGCTCTGACGGGAGGCCCAGGCACCCAACTGGCTCGCCCTGGGCCGTGAACTGAAATAGGCCTGGGATTGATCCCGCGGCAGCTTTTCAACGCTTCCTTCGATAACAACCTGGCGGTTCAGCGCCAGCCAGGGCAGCAGCAACGAGGCGCGAGGGTTGGCCGACAGTTCCTGCGCCTTGCGACTGCCGTAGTTTGTGAAAAAGCTAAAGCCCTGCTCGTCAAAGGACTTCAACAGGACGGTTCGCACGGAGGGCATGCCGTTGGCACTGGCAGTGCCCAACACCATGGCGTTAACGTCTTCGATACCGCTGTTACGCGCTTCAATAAACCAGCGCTCGAATTGCCGAATGGGATCGTTTTCCAGCGCGGTTCGTTCCAGGCCTGCGCTTTCGAAGTCACGCCTGAGCTGACCTAGGTTCATGCACCTGTCCTCCGGGTCTTTGTTTTGTCGTGTTAACGAATCAGATCAATCATCGCCCGAAAACGGTCACCCGACGCTTCTGCCTGAAGCTCAAACAGGGCCATTTCGACCGAGTTCAGCGCGGCACCCGCCTGCTGCAGGCGCGTTACCCCTAGCTGGCGGTTGCCGGGATGTCGGGAACTGATGCAGTCGGTGAGGGGGAATAGCTGGTAACCGGAAGCGAGCAGATCCATACCAGTCTGATAGACGCAGACATGACTCTCCATGCCCGCGAGCAGAACCTGATCACGCCCCGTGGCGGTCAGCCGCTCGTTAAACACGGGCTCCCGCCAGGCACTGAACGTCTGTTTGGGAATGCGCTCGATACTTCCCAGGGCCTCGGCGACCGACGCAGTTGTAGGCCCCAGCTTTTCGGGAAGCTGCTCCACACACAGCACCGGCAACCCGAACAGCGCCGCCCCGCCTATCATCCGGACCGTCTCGCGCTTGACGGAGTCTGCTTCTATCATCAGTTCGGCCAGGCGCCCCTGCATATCAACAATAACGAGCACGGCCCGGGCCGGCTCCAGACGATCGGGTAGTGCCATCTCGTTCCTCCGGCTCTGTCATTTGTCAGGTCATTCTAACCTGTATAGTCTTTGCTTTAAGGGATTTTCGGAGATGGGACGTCCCCCAATCTGTCACCAGCCTAAGGGAGCCGGGCGCCGTGGCCCAAGATAACCGTACTCAACCGAAACGAAAATGGCCGCGCTGGGTCGGGCTGGCGCTCGCCCTGCTAATACTGATCTATAGCGCTTTTGGCTTCCTCGTCGTCCCTTGGTGGCTCGAACGCCAGCTCCCCGAGCAGGCTCAGCGTCACCTTGGCTGGCAGACGCAAACCCGCGATATCAGCGCCAACCCGTTCACCCTGAGTGTCACCGTAACGGGATTCTCTGCCACCGATTCCGCAGGGGAGGTCGTTGCCCGGGCGGAAAAATTCCATCTTAACGTATCCTTTCTTCAGTTATTTCTGGCCCAGATCGGTATTGACGAGTTCCTTCTGGATGAGCCCTATCTGCGCCTGGAAATCGGCCCGGAGGGCAATCTCAACATTCTGGCCGACTGGCGGAATAACAGCCCCCAGGCAGCAGACGCCGGACAGTCAAAGGGTGGCGACAGCGGCTCTGGCGAGAACGGCCCTGGAGAAAGCAGCGAAGGCTCCAGCGGAGCGTTCCCCCTCGTCATCGAAAATGCCCAGATCACAGCCGGCAAAATTTTGTTGCGCGACCGACGTGGCGAAACCACGCAGGAGTTCCAGATCAGCCCGATAGCGTTTGATCTCAGCGGTGTAGCGACTTTTGAGAACTCCGGTGATGCCGGGCGCTACTATCTTTCGGCCACTCTCGGCGATGATCAGAAACTTATCTGGCAGGGCGATATCAGTCTGATGCCTTTCCGCTCCAGCGGCGATTTCGAGCTGCAGAATCTTGCGGCCGACGCGCTCTGGCATTTCGTCGGCCGGGACACGCCGTATGATTGGCGCCAGGGACGGATAGACTACAAGAGCAACTATCAGTTCTCTGACACGGAGCAGCTCCAGCTCGACGACGGTGAACTCTCAATAAGAAATAGCGAAGTCTTTATAAGTGCCACTTCCAACGACCAGCCCGCGCTGCAAGTGGACCAGCTAGAAGCGCAAGGGCTCAGCTTTGACTTGTCGCGGATGCGGCTTCAGGTCGGCAGTATCAGCGCGGCAGACTGGTCCTTACTGTTGCGCCGAGCTGAGGACGGAACACTCAACTGGGCCGCAGACGCTGAAGACGATGGAAGCGAAGGCGATGAAAGCGATAGCGGGTCGGACAACGACGAGACGTCTTTCAGTTGGCAGGTAGAGCAGGTCGCCCTTGAGAGTGGGGTCCTCAACTGGCGTGATCGGGCGCTATCTGAACCGGCCGAGATCCAGCTTGATCAGATTGAGCTCGAACTTACCGACCTGACCGGCGACCCCGACAGCCCGGTTGGCATAGCCCTGCAGGTGACGGGCAGCGACAAAGGCACAGGCCAGCTCAATGGCGAGTTTACGCTGAGCCCGTTCACGCTCGAATCATCGGTTCAACTCAGCGACGTCAGTCTGGCGAACTACCAGGCTTACCTCAACGAAGCGGTAAATCTGGAACTGGCCGCCGGTACCCTCGACTTTGACGGCACCGTAAGCCTGGATGACCAGAAGCCGAAACTGACCGGCAGCATCGAAGGGACGCTCTCAGCCGACGCAGTCCAGACCCAGCTGGTGGAGCTGGAATCACCGTTTCTGTCGTGGACGAGCCTGCGCCTGAATCCCCTCAGGGTTCAGCTGGAACCCTTGACGGTGGATATACCGGAGATCCGCTGGACCGGGCCAGAGTTTACCTATGTCCGCTTGCCCGACGGCAAAAATAGTGTTTCCCGTGTCACCGCCGACGACGAAGAGGGCGAGACCGCCAGCGCTGAAACTGAAACCGCCGGGGCCGACGGGGATGGCAACGATACGGTCGGTTTTGCCCTCCGCATCCAGCGGCTCGGGCTTGAAAGCGCGGCCATTGTCATTGACGACCGGTCCATCGAAGGCGGGTTTCAGACCCGCATCCACAACCTGAGTGGAGAGTTGCTGGCATTGGGCAACCAAAAGCCGCAACGCGCAGAAGTCAGGCTCGAAGGGGATGTCGCGGAACAGGGCAGCCTTGTGCTGGAAGGCACTATCGGGGCACTGGGGCAGAACGATACCAGCGTGCTCGATCTGGTCGGCGATAACATCGCCATTCCACCTCTCACGCCCTACGTGGCACGTTACCTCGGTTACAAGGTGGAGTCAGGACGACTGGCCCTGGACCTAGATTACACCATCGTAGGTGACCAGCTCGATGGCTCCAACGACGTCGTACTGCATGATTTCAGGCTGGGAGAAAACGTCGACAGCCCTCAGGCGGTGGATGCGCCGGTACAGCTGGGGCTCGCGCTACTAAGGGATCGCAGTGGCACAATATCAGTTGAGCTGCCGGTTAACGGCAGCCTCAGCGATCCCAGCTTCAATTTCAGCGAGGTGATTCTCAGCACCTTCAGCGGGCTGGTGGCTCGTGCCGCAACCGCACCGTTCTCTTTACTCGGCAACCTCGTCAATATTGGTGGGTCTGACGAGGACCTCGGCAACACTGGCTTCGCCCCCGGTTCGGCAGAGCTTCCGGCGAAAGAAAACGAAGAGCTGCAGGCACTGACCGAGGCCCTGAACGAGCGGCCGGCTATTTCCCTGCAATTTCGCGGCGTCAGCGCCCCCGACTGGGACGGGCCTGCGCTGGTTCTGGCCGAACGCGGCGTCAGCCTTCCAGCCGAAGGGCTGGGGCCTCTGATTGACAAGCTGGAGAGCCTTCTGGTGGAGCTAGAGGGAGAGTCTGCACTTGAGAGCCAGGTCAGGGCACGCGATACAGACGCGGGTCCGCGCCGGAGCAGCCCCGAGTGGGCCCAGACACTGCTGCGGCAGCTTGTGGGTGAGGAGAGCCCCGAGCCAGGCGCCCTGCGGCAACTTGCGGAAGACCGGGCCGCAGCTATTGAGCGGGCGCTGGTCGATAATGGCATTGACCCTGGCAGGCTCAGCCGCGAGGCCGTAAGAACCAGCGGCGAGGTGGAGCAGGGCCGGGTTATGGTTCCGCTGGAGCCGGGATCGCGATAGCATTTGCGCTCTCTTCACGCAGGGTCGTTGGCTCCAGCCAAACTCCCCTGCGCTGTACCGCTTTGCCACTGGAAATTTCGATGCCAACAGTTAGCCAGAGTCCCTTCTTTGCATACCTCAGCCGCTTGCGCTGGATCAGGCGCTGGGGTCTGATGCGCAACGCGATCGAAGAAAACGTGGCCACTCATTCCTGGGAAGTCGCCACGCTGGCGCATGCCCTCGCGCTTATTCGTAACCGCTATTTCGAGGGCGAGGTGGATGCCAACGCGGTCGCTACTGCAGGTCTCTACCATGACGCGGCGGAGGTTATAACCGGTGACTTACCGACGCCAGTCAAGTATCACTCCAGTGTCATGCGCAAAGCGTTTGCCGACATTGAGGACAAAGCCCAGGAGGAGCTTCTGGCCTTGTTGCCCGGCCCCTTGCGGGAAGCCCTGGCGCCACACTTGCAGGAAAGTCTGTGGCCTGAAGAGGTGAGGGTACTGGTCAAGGCGGCGGACAGGCTTTCGGCTTACCTGAAATGTGAAGCCGAAATTCGGGCCGGCAATCAGGAGTTCGTACAGGCAGCGCGCGAGATCCGCAGACGGCTGGACGAAGACCCGCTGCCCGAAATCCGCTTTTTCATGGAGCACTTCGCCCCGGCCTACGGCCAGAGCCTGGACAATCTTCTTCTGTAGGCCGCCGGAAGGTCAGTCGATCCCCACGAGCTTATGGGTCTGCAGGGTCAGCCTCCACTGGGGGTGCTCCAGACAGTACTCGATAGCCCTGCGTGTGTTTTCCCATTTGAGCGGGTCAGAGGTGGCAGTTGCGTCCGGCGAAGCCATTGGCGACAGGTAGAAATAGTCCGCGTCAAACCCGCTGAAGCGTTCGGGCATTGCCTGCGCCTGCGGATAGACCAGCTTCAGCTCGTCGCAGCGAGTCACCGCAAGCACCGCCGCGGCCTTGGGGCTAACGCAGAGCCAATCGACTCCAGCGGGAGCTGGCAGGGTACCGTTGGTTTCGACGCCTACCTCGAATCCGAGTCCGTGAAGCGCATCGATCAGCGGGACGTCCAGTTGCAGCAGGGGCTCCCCACCGGTACAGACTACGTAGGGTCGGACCCTGCCGTGACGGGTCCGGCCTTCGCCGCCGGACGCGGGCCAGAGATCCGCGATAGCCTTGGCGAGGGACATGGCATCGGCGAACTCGCCGCCGTTCTGGCCATCTGTCCCGACGAAGTCCGTATCGCAGAAACTACAGATCGAGTTGGCCCGGTCTTTTTCCCGGCCATTCCAGAGGTTGCACTTACTGAAACGGCAGAACACGGCGGGTCGGCCGGTCTGCGCGCCCTCGCCCTGCAGGGTATAGAACATCTCCTTGACCCGGTACATCAGGTGTCCGTCTCGTAGGGCAAGGGATCAGCCAGCCCGTTGGCCGCAAAAGCTTCGAGTCTCTCCACGCAGGACCCGCATCGTCCGCAGGCTTTTTCCCTGCCGTTGTAGCAGGTCCAGGTCTGGCCGTAATCCAGTCCCAGGGCAAGGCCCTGGCGCAATATCTGGCCCTTGTCGGCATGCAGGAAGGGCGCGACGATCCGGACGGGTTCGTAATTGGCTATCTGGGCCACTTCATCCATGCGCTCGACAAATTGAGGCCGGCAATCCGGGTAGATCGCATGATCACCGCCGTGCGCGCCGTACCATACTTCGCTGGCCCCGGTAGTCACCGCATGGCCGATAGCCAGGGAAAGCAGAATCATGTTGCGGTTCGGGACCACAGTGCTCTTCATGTTGGACGCGGCGTAATGCCCTTCCGGCACCGGACTCTCGCCCGTCAGGGACGACCCCTGCAGGAGTTCCTGAATTGACGTTATGTCTACGACGCGATGGTCCAGCTGCAAGTTGGTGCAGACCCAACTGGCGTAGTCCAGCTCACGGACGTGCCGTTGCCCGTAATTGAATGAAAGTGCATGCACCGTGCGCCCTTGGGAGCGCGCCATGTGCAAAAGCGTAAACGAATCCATTCCGCCGGAATAAATCACTACGACCGGGTGTTTCATTGAAGAGATCTTCTCTGGCAAATTCGAAGGGCCAATTATAGCAGTCCGGGGCTTCAGCGGGTGGCCTGCCAGGGCGTTACCGATACCTCATCTGTGCCCGCGCATGTTTTCTGCTATAACTGTAACAAAGCATTGCTAATAATGACTTATCGTGATGTCCTGCCAAAGTACAGGTTCAGGTATTCGGAAGATCCGACCACCGATCTTAACCCTTAGCCTTAACAGAGATTCGACCGCTCGCTGAGACACCAGTTAATAATAATGAGAGCAGACCCTATCCCTACCTTTATCGACTTTGAGGCCTCCAGCCTGGACCTGGTGGCAAGCTATCCCATCGAGGTAGGTATCTGTACCGGCTCGGGCCAAGTCGACAGCTGGCTCATCAGACCGTTTGTATTATGGAAGGACTGGTCTGAAAGCGCCCAGCGGATTCATGGCATCTGCCCCTCGACCCTTGCAGAGGAAGGTCTCGAGATCAGCCAGGTGATCGAGCGGCTTGATACACTGCTGCCCCCGGTGGTCTATTGCGACGCTTGGACCTTTGACAGCTTCTGGCTCCACCGCCTCTACAAGCCCACCGGGAAAAGACCCGCTTTCCAGCTGGAGTCTGTGTCGACACTGCTGAGTCCCGAGCAGTGCGCAAGCTGGGCTGAAGTTCGCCTGATGGTCATTGAAGAGCTCGGCGTTGAAACCCATCGCGCGGCCAACGATGCCCGCATTCTTCACGAAACATGGAAGCGGGTGTCGGGAATGTGCTCGCGAACCACGACCGCTCTCGGCTCTCCCTTATCCGGCTACTGAGTACTTTTCCTGGCTACTGAATCAGTTCAGGAGCCCCTTTCAAAACCCCGTTCGCCCGCGCTAGAATCAACCTATAAATTACTCACTGACCGTTTTGGAAGACTCGATGTTGCAGCATTTGAGAAGTTATTTGGCCTGTTCAAAAAAGCAGATTTGAGTTGACCCTGCGACCAGTGATGGCTGGAAGGGTCTGACGAACCTTCCAGCGGGTCAGAGAAACCGGGGAGGTTCGCCTCCCCGGTTTTTTTTTGGCTCTACGGACTATCACGGCAAGGAGTGATTTTATGAGTAACAAGCCCACCCGCCCTGCCAGACCGACAGGAAAGCCGGCTCGCAAGACAGCGCCCCGTCCATCGCAGGCGCCCGGCCCCGTACGCCAACCACGAAAGCTTCCCTTTCTTGAGGCGGTCTGCAAAAAGCTGAATCAGCGCGCCAACCTGGAAGACGAGCAGCGCCTGCTGGGTCTCTACGAACGCGGCTGGATTTTTCGTGGGGTTCTGGCGAACCTTGAAGGTGACGAGGCTCGCTACGTGCGCTCGCTGGCAACGCGATACAATTCCTGGATCGCACGACAGGTCGCGTGACGGTCTACTCAACCAGTAACAGAGCGCTGCTCGAACGGCACAATAGAACGCCCAACAGAAGTTTGCGACAGGATGTCGCCCCCGGGAGTACCGGGGCAAAAAGGAAGAAAGGTGCGTGGGCAGGTCGCGGCAGCTGTGCTTGGGCTCGAAAAAGGGTAACCCAGGCCCGACAGCAGCGCCATGACGCCTAGTCTTGGAGCCGGTCCTTTGTCAGGTGGTTGTCAATGCCATGAACCATCATGTAGTTGTTGACGACGTCCTGGATTTTCTCTTCTGAGTAGGGTTTTACAACATAGCCATTGGCGCCCGCACTGATGGCTTTCTGTATGCTTTCGATAGAGTCATCAGCCGTGACCAGCACAATGTGCTGTCGCTCGTGGCGGGATTTGAGTTCCTGCATGAGTTCGTGGCCACTGCAGTCGGGCAACCCAAGATCGAGCATGACAATGCTGAAACTGCAGCGCTCGAAGGCGGCCAGCGCGCCGGCTCCGTCTCCCACTTCGACTACCCGGCATGCTCCGACCCGGTAGAGCATGTCTTTCAACATCTCGCGCATGACCGGCTCGTCTTCTACCACCAGCACACTCAGTTCATCCATTAGTATCCCCTTGAGTTCGAGCCTGCGCTTTCGGCAGCCTCGTTCTGACCTGCGCCCTCGCCACGGCGGGGCAAAGCCAGTTTATCATCTTCGGTCCGGGCATGGCGGTCTTCCTGTCGCTGCTCGTACTGGCTGCCCGAGAGAATGTTGCTGATGCTTACCGCAGTGGTATAGAGAGAAATTGCGATAATCAGCAGGATAGGCTGGACGAAAGACACGAACTCCGGGACCCGGTCGTCCCCGACTATCAATAGTATCAGCAGCAGCGAGGGCCCCAGTACTGTAAAGAGTGTCGCCGCAATAAAAAATACTATTCGTTCCTTGTAGCGACCCAGTTCATGGTTCGCGATCAAGCCCAGGACGAAGCGACCGATCGCCAAACCTGCCAGAATCGCAGCTGCGATCGACAGGTCGGGGCGCAGCAGGACTTCGGCAAGCTCCCCCCGCCAAAGCCCTTGCAGACCAATCACCAGAAAAGGAAACAGCACGAAAAGAACATCGGAGTAGGTGCCGTACGTCATATTGACGAACTGGCTTTCATTGCGCGATTGGGGAGATTCGCTCATTTGTGTTTCCTGGTCTGTTGTTGGACGTTAATGGCCATTCGTACTAAAAGCCTCGCGTAGCAATTGCTCCACAATGGCCGATAACTCATTGGCCCGGTTCAGTTCCTGTGCCCTGAGTGCAGCTTCCAGCTCACCCGCCCGTTCCGTAATCAAAGGATAGCCCATTGCGCCAGCACTGCCTTTCAGCTGATGCGCATGCATCTGAAGCTGCTCCCAGTTGCCCTGCTGCCGTGCCTGGGCCATGGATTCCAGGCGCGCGGGCAAGCCTGCGACGAATTGTCCCTGCAACGCTTTCATTGCCGGGTCTTCTGACGCCTCCTGCACGACTTGGTCCTCGGGTGCAGGTGGCATATGTCTTGCCAGTGTTGCGCCGATACTCTCAGCCACAGGCTCCACCAGGATCTCATCAAAACCAGCTTCAGCCAGGGGCTCCGAGTGCATGCCCTGTGGAAGGTATGCAACGATGGGCCTTCGGAAGCCTGTCTGACGAAGCAGACGCATCACATCGACCGCGCTCATCTCCGGCAGGTCATGGCCCAAAAAGACCATCCGCACCGTCTTCGCCATGGCTAACTGAACGGCCCGCGGCCCAGTATCGGCCACCACGACGTCAAGCCCCATCCCACGTAGCTGGGCCTCGATCACTCGCAGAGCGTCCGGATTGGCGTCGGCGACGAGAACCGCGCCGTCATATTTTGGATCGGCTTCACTCTGGTCATCGTGCGTGACCTGAATTTCGCCCTGGAGCGGGCTCAGGTAAAGCGACAACGTCTCGTAGAAACGCGATTTGTCGATGGGTTTGGCGAGAAAGTCATTACAGCCCGCGTCACGGTAATCCTGCACATCCTCGGCCATGACATTGGCGGTCAACGCAATGACGGGTGTATTGACCCCCGCCTCCCGCAGCGCACGGGTAGCGTCTCGCCCATTCATGACCGGCATCTGGATATCCATAAGAATGACGTCGAAGCCACCCTGGAGACCCAGCTCAAGTGCTTCCGCACCATTCGTGACATGCACAATCTCGGCGCCGGTGCGGCGCACCAGGAGGCTGACCAGATTGCGATTGACCTCGTTATCTTCAGCGTAAAGTATGCGCCCTTTTAGCCGCGGCGTGGCTACGCTCTGGAGGCGCTGGCGCCGCCCGGTCATTTCCGGGGCGCTGTGGATCAAACGTACGCCCTCAAGCGAGCCGGTATCCACAAAAGCCTCAAATTCACTGCCTTCGCCGTATTGGCTCCTGACCCTTATCGAGCCGCCCAGGAGTTCACACAGGCGTTTGGAGATACTCAACCCCAGGCCCGTGCCACCGTACTGCCGGGCTATGTCGCTGCTGCCCTGGGCAAACGGGTCAAACAGCCGCTCCAACTGTTCCCGCTTCATACCAATGCCAGTGTCCACAACGGTCGCAACCAGCTGTTGCTGGGGGCGATCACAGCGAATATGGACGTGGATATGGCCACGCTCGGTAAACTTGAGCGCGTTGGCGCACAGGTTGATAAGGATCTGCCGGAGTCGGGTAGGGTCAGTCTGGATCAGCTCAGGCAAGGGAAAGTCGTAGATAATCCTGAAGTCGAGTCTTTTTTCGCGTACCCGGGGTGCGAAGAAAGCGCGAACTTCCTCGATGAGCTCCGGCAGATTGACCGTGAGAATTTCAACATCCAGCTTGTTGGCGTCGATCTTGGAGTGGTCAAGAATGTCGTTGATGAGGTCGAGCAGATGCCGGCCACTGCGCACGACGGTTTCCGCACTGTTGCGCTTTTGCTCGTCGTCCAGGTCGGGCTCCATCAGCGTTTCGCCATAGCCGATAATGGCGGCCAGCGGCGTACGGATTTCATGGCTCATGTTGGCCAGGAACTGCGATTTCGACGCGGCAGAATTACGGGCAACTTCTTTCTCTAGCCGCTCGTTCTCACGCTCACGCTCGACTTTTTCACGCTCCTTGCGCTCGGTGATATCAACAAACGTGCCTTCGAGGTGAGTCGGCTTTCCGTCAGGGCTATAGGCCGCACGCAAGGACACACTGGCCCAGCGTTCCTGGCCTTGATGGTCCACATAAGCGGCCTCAAGGCCCTTTACCTGACCACTTGAACTCAGCGACTCACGGACGCGTGCGCGTACCGCAGGGTCAGCGAAACAGGCTTCAAGCACGTTAGGCGAGTGTCGTAACAGTTCCCTTGCCGACCGGTAGCCCAGCATGTGGGCCAGAGCCGGGTTCGCTTCGATAAAACGGCTCCCCAGGGACATCTGGAAAATGCCTTCTATCGCATTGTCGAACAGCGACCGGTAGCGTTGCAGGTTGGCGACGGCAGTCTCGTTCCAGCGCAATGCCTGTTCCTGCACGACCTTGATGCGCTTGGCCATGGCGAAGGAGAGCAGAACCACCTGGCTGGCGAAACCAAGTTGGGGCATGTGTGCCGTAATGGTATTGACCGGCAGGTAGCCCATAACAGTAACGGCATAAATGCCGACGCTCAGGAGTACCATGGACCAGGCGGCAAGATAGGTTTTGGCGGACGGGATGCCGACACGCAATGCACGGTAGCTGGCAAACAGCATCAGCAGTACCAGTATCACCGAACCGATAACGGTCCACTGCATGGACACGTGATAGCGGATGAACAGACTCAACACCAGCGTGGCAACCGTACCCCGCAAAGCAAGACTCAGAAGCTGGTCGAGCCCCGGCGCGTTGGCCTTGGTCTCGAGCAGATCGCGCGCCATCAGCAGCGCCCAGAGCCAGGCGATAATTATCCAATAGTGCAAAAATCCCTTGTCCAGCAAGAACACCTGATGGCCGAAAATCTGCTGACCGTGGACCTGCTCGGTGAGGATGAACATGGTCCCGAAGAGGAGATAAAGCATGTAGAAAAGATAGCCTTTCTCGCGTACTACAAGCGTCACGAAAAGGTTATAGGCGAAGATGGCCAGCATCGCGCCCAGGAATGCCCCGTGGAAAAACTCCGAAATTGCGATTTCTTCGGCATAGGCACCCGGCGCCCAAAGGTGCAGCGGCAGGCGGAATGTGTTGCGGGTATACACGCGCAGATAGGCGGTAACGGTCTGGTTCTGTTGGAGCTCCAGCGTGAAGTTGGGATTGGGCAGGTTCAGGTCTCGCTGTTCCCAGCCTTGATCGTAGCGAAACTGGCGTTCGCCGACGATACGGCCATCCTCGATCAGGTAGAGATCAGCCTCATCCGCCAGTGGAAGCTCCAACTCGAGTATGTAGGCCCTTTCCTCATACTCGCCTACATAACGCAGGTCGAAGCGCACCCAGTAAGCGGACTCGGTATAGCCAAAGTTGAGCAGGCCTTGGTGATGCTCGGTAAAGCCATCCAGCCCATCGTCGGCGTTTCGCACATCGCTGAGCGTCTGCTTGTGGGAGGGGTCTTCCAGGTACCAGAGGCACGACGCCAGGGGGATGTGCTCGGTCTTGTCCGTGACCACGATGTGTTCGTCATGGCAGCTGGATGCGCCATACCCTGTGGATGGTGCCAGCAGAAAGAGCAACAGCAGTAGCATCAGCCACCAGCCCGTTGACCGTTCAGCTGTTCCCGGGCGCTGAGTCAGAACCCCGTTGTACCCCACCAACGTTTCTCTGAGACACGACAAATGTGATCCCCCGCCGGCATGCTCGGCCTTTTTAAAGTACATTATTGTTATTCGACGCAACCTGGTGTCCCATGTCATTGGTTCGCGTGCTCTCCTGGCCCGGGAGCGCGCAAGGCGAGCGGAGTATAGCGCGGGAATCTTATACCGATGATGCTTCGCTCTGACAACTTTAGCAGTTCGAGCAGTTTTAGCACGTTTTGCTATTCCCGAGCGGCCTCGCCGCGCACAGAGGCGGCCACAGCGGGATTACACCAGCATTTTTACACAGGGGGTTTTATATGGGTCGCTATTGCGGTCCCCGGTCAGCAATTTGTCTCGTAGTTTTGCTCAGCCTGGTCGGGCTGGCGGGTTGCAGTAACGACAGCAGCGGCGAGGTGGGCGTCAACCCTGGAGAGAACCAGCCTGTCAGCCTCCTGCTTGAAGACTTCAAAATAGATGACTTGCGCTGGTCTGCCTATCCGGGCTTCTTGAAGGCTATCGAGCCTAATGCGTCCGATGCCGACGAAGCACGCGAGATCATCCGGGAAATGGCGAATGCCGTAGCACCGTTCCTGAAGTTCCAGCCTGAAGTACAGGAAACCGGCCCGGTACAGTTCGACAGCAGCCGCAATGCCGTCGACCTCATGAACTGGGTGATCTATAACGACCTCGTGAAGAACTTCGAAGACGGTCGCGCTGCTATCAGTCGCGCCATAGACCGCGGCGAGCCCGCGCGTTATCAGAACGATCGCATCCAGTTTGTTCAGGAGCGGGAGGATGAGACGCTGGTCTGGTCCTACATACTCGCCTGGGTACATATTGCCGAAGCCGAGGGCGACGATCCCACGGCCGAAGCGACCGAAGATCTGGTGGGCCGGACCATAAGTAATGCCGTCGTTCGGGTCATACTCGCGGTGAACTCGCCCGGCTCGGAAATAACCGTTTTCCCTGCAGCGACATTTCGTGCGAACGGGCCACAGGTTACGCCGGAAGCGCGCATTACCTCATTCTCCCTGCCGCTGGCCACCGACACGCCTGCACCTGCGAACGGAGTTGAAGCCGTACCGCCTGCCACAACACTGAACCAGTCCTGGACCGGACGCGAAGATCTGTGGACCTGGACCAGCGAGGTGGCCCGCAGCTTTGGCGCCAACGATGAAGTACGCTGCGCCCATTTGCGCGCGGACTATGCCTCGGGACAGGCCTACTTCTACACTAGTGCGACGCCGTCTCGCGTGGGACTGCAAGACACAACGGATCCGGATAATCTGCCGGTAGAGGGCGAGGCCGACACCCCAAGGTGCGGGGCCGTCTACCCAACCTCGACAGAGCCTGGTAACGCCAAGGCCGTCTGGCAGCTCGTGCCCGAAAACGAGGGGTTGCGGAACTGATCAGCCGACCGGGCCATGAGCCATGCTGTCGCAGACGGAATTAATCGTCCAGATCGAGCAGAAACCTGCGCTTGTTTTCGATCATCCGGCTATAGGTAGCAATGATGCATTCGCTGCCGAGGCTCTGGGCGTTCTGCAGAGCAATGATCCGGCGTTGCAGATCTTCGACTTCATGCTGGATGCGCCGGTTGAGCTGCTCCCGGACGTTGTCCAGGTCAATGAGGGGATCAGTCTGCGGTAGATTTTGAGTGAGACCGGCCTGATGTTGCTGATGTGGTGCCGCCATAACAGGGTTCCTTGTCGGGGCTGACCTGTAAGGTCCGGTATGCCAGGGGTTCCCCGGCAGCTCCAACTTCCGTTTCGGTAATCACGGATTGTTACCCGGTTGCCCAGCTTTTTGCAAGAAAGGGCGGAACTCTGCGTCAGTTTTTGCGAAGCAGTCCAAAATCGAGGGCTTTACTTACACCGGGCATTTGCCCTGACTCTTCTGAGGAGACTCTCAACGTGCCCAACGCCTCTGTCGCCGATGCTCTGCGCGAATTTCTTGCCCTGATTGAGCTGCTGGACGATGCCTATTGGGAGGCCAGCACGATTCCCCATAAGGACGGCCTTTACGACATCATCAGTATCTTTACGACAGAAGTCGCCGAGCTCAACAAACTGAACAGCCAGGACCACCACTTTCCCTACGAGATCATCACCGAGGGCGTGCGCCGGGTGGTACCAAAACTGGAGCGCCTCGAAGACACTCGCGACGAGGTCATCCAGCGAACCCAGACGCTGATAGACTTCCGGGATATTGTCTCGTCGGTGCTTTGCATTCTGGAAGAACAGCTTGATGCCTGAGATTGGAGATTAAGCCCGTCCAGCACATGAGATCCCGATTCAACGGATTTTTTATCGGTCAGGTAAGTTAATGAATATAAGTTCATTCTTTGAAACTCCAATGGTTACCGATGTAACTTCCTGCAACTTTCTTTAGCGTTTCTGTCATCCAGGGTCTACGCTTTCTAGCAGCTTTACCGCGCCACTACCCGATCCCAGGTCATCTCGTACAGGGCAACGCCGCCTATGCTGTACCGACTGCGCAACGACTTCCGTCTGTCGATAATGACAATGCTCGGCGCATGCGCTTTTGTCGGTATCACGCCCTTTGCGGTCTACCGTTTTATTCAGGGGGATCTTCGTTCAGGGCTGGTAGACGTCGCCATCTTGGGGCTGATTCTGATCACGGTGACTTACGCCTGGGTCAGCGGTCGCACCGGCTACAGCGGCATCATCCTGGCGATTGTTGCTTGCGCAGGGGCTTGTGTCGTTGCGGTGATGCAGGGTGACAATGGCATCTTCTGGCTTTTTCCCACTCTCATTACCAGCTTCTTTCTGACCCGGCCCCTGGTTGCCGTGCTGATCAATAGCTGCGCCATCCTCACCCTGGTTCTGCAGGATACTGTATTTGACTCAGCCGAGCAGTTGGGCTCGTTTATCGCTTCAGGCATGGTTGTCAGTGCGTGCGCCTATGTCTTCGCCCTACGCAATGAGAACCAGCGCAAACAGCTGGAGCAGCTTGCGATCTTCGACTTCCTGACAGGCGCCAAAAACCGCAGGGCCATGGACCAGAGCTTGCAGGTGGCTGCAGCGGAACACGCAAGGACAGGGGTTCCCCAAGGGCTGGTGATGCTGGACCTGGATCATTTCAAGCGCGTCAACGATGTCCATGGCCATACCGTAGGTGATGAGATTCTGGTTCAGTGTGCTCAGCTTGTCAGCGCCAACATCCGCCAGGCCGACCAGCTGTTCCGTTTTGGCGGCGAAGAGTTTGTGCTGCTGCTGAATGGCGTGCAGGAGGATAAACTGGCCGCTATTGCGCTCAATCTCAGGCGCCAACTGGCCACCAACCTTCGCGGCCCGGACGGTCCCATTACCGCCTCCTTCGGCGCGGCCATGCTCAAGCCGCAGGAAACCTGGGAATCCTGGCTGGACCGGGCCGACGCGGCGCTTTACCAGGCCAAGCACGGGGGTCGTGACTGTGTCGTCCTGGCCAACGGCGACCCGAGCCCTCAGCGCTAGTGTCCTGTCCGTTCAGGTAGAAATAGCAGACACAGGCCAAGTCTCCTCTTTTGCCAAAACCGCCCCCTCCGCAGTATCTTTACCCCCTAAGTTCAAACTCAGCTGATCCTCCTGTTGCGTGACGATGGGATGGATCCCTCCGCTCGCCTGCCAAGGAAAAATCATGAGTAAGCTGGTCGAGGTTTACCGAAACAGCGTACAAGCCTGGGAGTGTGACCAGATGGGTCATCTCAATGTCCAGTTTTATCTGGACAAGGCTGCATCCGGAACAGCGGTGCTGGCTCAGAACCTCGGGCTCGGCCCGGACTTTACCCAGGCAGAAGGGGCCCGGCTTCAGGCGCGCGAGCATCATATCCGCTTCCATCGGGAGCAGCGCGCCGGCGCGCCGCTTCTGATACAGGCGGGTGTACTGGGTACGCGACAGAACGGGCTTACGGTTTACCTTGAGCTCACGAATCCGGCAACTGCTGAGGTGGCAGCGACGTTCGTCGTCGAAACCGAGCTTGCACGGCCGGGCTCGGCTGAACGCTTGCATCTTCCCCATCGTGCACTGGACCGGGCCGAGGCACTGCAGATTGACCTTCCCGACCAAGGCAAACCACGGGGTGTTGAACTGTACGCACCAGGGCCCGCGCCAACGCTCGAAAACGCCGAATCCCAAGGCATGAGGCAGACTTACCTGGGGCCGGTATTACAAAACATGTGCTGCCAGGACGATCGGCTGGCTGATCGAAGCTACATGGCCGTGATTTCCGATGCGGTACCCAACTTGCTGACAGATGTTCGCGGCGCGTTGGCGGAAGCGAAGAACATCGGCGGTGCCGCCCTCGAATACCGCCTGGTTTACCATTCCCGGCCCCGCGTTGGCGATATTCTCTGCCTGAGAAGCGGCATCAAGGCGCTGGGTCATAAAACCTATACGCTCGGCCACTGGCTGTTCGACTACAGCACTGGCGAAGCAATCGCGACTGCGGAGGCCGTGGCGGTGATGTTCGACCTTGAAGAGCGCAGGGCCATTGAGCTCCCGCCACAAGCGCGGAGTGCACTTGAGCGGATCCTGGTACCAGGGTTCTCGGTATAGGTGCTTGACCCAGGGGCTCTGTCGCGACGCCTGCACCAAACGATCAGCCTGAATTACGGCCTAACTACGCGGCGTTCGCAGCGAACCGGTCTCTGCCCGCGGAACCGTCAGCATCAGCATGAAGCCCACAAAGAAGAAAAGCAGAATTGTGCTCATGCCCCACCTCTGGCTACCGGTCGCTGCGGTAACCCAGGCTACCAGCAAGGGCCCGGCGAACGCGGTGGCCTTGCCGGAGAACGCGAACAGGCCAAACATCTGGTTGCGCAAGTGCTCAGGCGCTACCCGGGCAAGGTAGGATCGGCTCGACGCCTGGACCGGGCCGACGAAGATGCCGAGCAACATGCCGAATGCCCAAAAGCCCTGCACCGATTCAACCAGAAGAATGGCTGCCGCACTCACTGCCAGACCGAACACTGACAGCAGGATCGTATTGCGGCCCCCCAGCCGGTCATCGACCCAGGCGAAGCCCAGCGCACCCAAGCCTGCGGTAACATTCAGAGCGATACCGAACTGCAACACCTGGCTCTGATCCATGGCGAACGTTCCGGCGGCGTATACCCCGCCAAACGTAAACACTGTCGCCAGTCCATCGGTATAGAGCATGCGCGCGATCAGAAAGCGGACGATCCCCCTGTACTCGCGGATCTGGGCCATGGACTGCCTCAGTTGGCCCAGGCCAGCCCGGGTAGCTGCCGCGAGACTTAACCCGGTCGAAGGCCGGTCCGGCGTGAAAAGGAAAAGCGGCAGCGCAAAAATCAGATACCAGACCGCAACCAGCACAAAGGTCGCTCTAACATGCTCGGCCTGCGCACGATCCAGGTTGAACCAGGCGCCGTCGATGAAGCCGACAAGCGCTATCAGCAAGGCCAGCACGCCACCGACATAGCCCAGCCCCCACCCCCAACCGGACCAGCGCCCTACGCGGTCTGAGCTAACCAGATCCGCTAACATCGCGTTGTAAAAAATAAACGCGAATTCGGCGCCGAGAATACCGAGCCCCACCCATGTCGCGGCAAATGCCAGGTCGCCCGAGCCCGGCATCACGAACCAGAGCATGGCGCTCGCGACCACACACAGCAGCGTAAAAGCCATAAGCCAGGGCTTACGGCTGCCGGTGCGGTCTGCGATCGCACCCAATATTGGCGCCAGCACGGCCACGAAGAGACCCGCCACCCCGACGATATTGCCCCAGGCTTCGGTTCCGGCGACGCTGTCCTGCACCACGGATTGGCTGAAATACTGGGCGAACACGAACGTCAGTACGATCGTGTAGAACGCGCTGTTGGCCCAGTCGTAAAAGGCCCAGGACCACAAGGCACCCCGTCCCGCCCTGGCGCTGTTCTGAGTCGCGATCCCATCTGGCATGACTGATTCTCTGCAGCGGTTCTGTTGCGGTAGATTTAGCCGGTTGTGTCTGGCGTTGCCCGTGCAGCCTAGCACTTGCTCAGGCACAGCGGTACAGCATGAATAGCATTCGCGGATGCGAATGATTATCCTGACGTCCAATTTGCGCAAACGCATCCAGTACTGCTTGCAGGAACAGCCCGCGCCGCCACCGCAAAGCCTGGGAAACTCATGGAACTTCTTCGCGTCGTCTACCGTAATTATCGCTGGCCATTCGCCGGCGTCATGCTGTTAAGCCTCGCCAGCGCCGCTCTCGGGGTCGGTATCATCGCATTCATCAATCAGCGCCTGGTCGCGGCATCGGCCGAAAACGAGGCCCTGGCAGCCCTGCCGGGTTTCATCGGCCTGCTGGTACTGCTGCTTGCAGTGTCCCTGGCTGCGCAGCTGTCGTTGACAGCCCTCGGGCACTGGTTTGTCTACGAGCTTCGTGGCCGCCTGATCAAGCGCATTCTCGACACCGACATCGAGCGTATCGAACAGATTGGCAGTGCCCACTTGCTGGCCAGTATTTCCAGCGACGTGCACAGCGTGACCGTGGCCTTTGTGCGTTTGCCGGAGCTTGTTCAGGGCACCATTCTGACCCTGGGTTCGGTGATATACCTCTACACGCTGTCGCCGCCGATGCTGGCGGTAATCGCCGTCTGGATCGGGTTTACCATGGCGGTGGGCGCATGGCTGGTCAAACGGGTCTACACCCATTTCCATCAGGTGCGAGAGATCGAAGACCGGCTCTACAAAGACTTCGAGGCCGTTATTGCCGGGCGCAAAGAGCTCGCCCTCAACCGCCACCGGGCACGCCGTCTGTATGAGACGAAGTACGAAAGCGACGCCCGCGAATACAAGCACCACATCATACGGGCCGATACCTATCATCTCAGCGCCAACAACTGGGCCAATATCATGATGCTCGGGGCGATCGGCATTGGTTTCTTTCTGGCCAATGGACTGGGCTGGGCCGATACCGCAACCGCGGCAACTTTTGCGCTGACCGTGCTTTTTCTGCGAACGCCCATGATCCAGGCCGTCGGTGCATTCCCGACGCTGCTTGCGGCACAGGTAGCGTTCGAGAAACTCGACGCCCTGGCTTTGGCACCTCATCGCACGAGCTTTGACGAGCACGAGGCCCTGCCCAACCACTGGCACGAGATCGAGCTGCGGGACGTCTGTTACCAGTACCCGGCCGAAGGTGACCGCCCCGGGTTTCGGGTGGGGCCCATCAACCTGCGGCTGCAACGCGGTGAGCAGGTCTTCCTCATCGGTGGTAACGGCAGCGGCAAAACCACACTGGCTCGCCTGTTAACCGGGCTGTACCGGCCTCGCTCGGGACAGATTCTGGTCGACGGCGAGCCAGTGTCCGAAGAGCAGTGGCAGGCCTACCGCGCGCTTTTCGCCAGCGTCTTCACTGACTTCTATCTCTTTGACACGCTCATGGGCAAGCAGGGAGCAGAGGCAGATGCCGCGCTGGTGGAGTCCTGGCTCGGCAAGCTGGGCATGGAAAAAAAGCTGAACTTCGTGGATCAGCGCGTCAACACGACCCAGCTTTCCCAGGGTCAGCGGAAACGGCTCGCGCTTCTGATGGCCATTGGCGAAAGTCGCGACATCCTGCTGCTGGACGAGTGGGCCGCGGACCAGGATCCGGTTTTCCGTCGCATCTTCTACCGCGAACTACTGCCCGCCCTGCGCCAGGCCGGGCAAACGGTTTTCGCCATCAGCCACGACGATACCTACTTCAGCCATGCTGACCGATTGTTTGAGATGCGCGAAGGCCAATTCCGTGAGCTGACCGGCACCCAGCGCCAGCTGGCTACTGACGACGCAGTTTCACGGGTGGGCTCCAGCATATCCTGAAGTCCCACACTGATTCGCCCACGGAATGGGATGGGTCGGGCGAGGCGCTACCAGGGAATGGGTCAGCCGCTGGTGCAGTAGGCAGCTTGAAGCGCTAAGGTCCTGTTAACAGCAATCACAATCATTTAGAATTCTGAGCGTTAACACTCCGGCACAGCTCACCAGTGCGTGCCCGGCCTGGCCTACCTGTTTTCAAGAGGCGATGTATGCGCTCAGTGGATGCCCCCTTGCAAGCCCTGCAATTCTCTCGTTCTTCCGGTCGACTTTTTGCTCAACTCGCAGCAGGACTGGCGAGCCTTGCGCTCGTAACCCCGGCGCTGGCCCAGACCCAGGCCGACGATGGCACCGTCCAGATGAGCCCGATGATCGTCACCGGCACCGCGCTGAAGGTGGAAACCCCGCTGGCCGAAACGCCGCGCCCGGCTTCGGTAGTGCAGCGGGAAGAGCTGGAGGAACGCAATGTCCAGAGCCTGGACGAGACTTTCCGCTACCGGGCCGGCGTTCTCTCGGGCCATTACGGTGCCGACAACAATACCGACTGGTTCAAGGTGCGCGGGTTTGACCAGTCCACCTATCAGGATGGCCTGCGGATCTATCGGGAGGGTTACTACCAGTGGCTGCCCGAGCCCTTCGGCCTGGAACAGGTGGAACTCCTGAAAGGGCCCGCTTCTATCCTCTACGGCGAAGCGCCTCCGGGCGGCGTTATCAATGCCATCAGCAAGCGCCCTACCGATGAAGCCCAGGGCCGTATCGAGGTCCAGGCCGGTAATCGAGATCACCGGCAGCTGGGGGTGGATACCTCAGGCCCCGTTACTGCTGAGGGTGATGTCCGCTACCGGCTGATCGGGCTTTATAAAGAACGCGACGGCATGCTGGACCATACGGACAATGAGCGCTATTACCTGGCGCCGAGCCTGGAAGTTGACCTCACTGACGCCACCACCCTGACGATTCTGGCTAGCCTGCAGAAAGATGACGGGGTGCCGGTCAACCCGTTCAAGTACGCCTACGGCACCCTGGACGAGACACCATTCGGCAAAGTGGATCGCAGCACCAACCTGAGCGAGCCGAGCTACGATAAGGACGAGCGCACCCAGAGCGCGCTCGGTTACGAGCTTGAGCACCGACTCAACGATACCTGGACAGTCAACCAGAACCTCCGCTACAGCCACCTGGACCTGGAGCTCAGAAGTACCTACGCCTTTGCCTTCCCTGCAATAGCGAGCGGCCGCGTCACCCCGCGCGGCCTGGTGTACCGGGACGGTTCCATAGAAAGTTGGACCGTTGACAACCAGTTGGTAGGCAAATGGTTCGGCGAGAGATTTGAGAATACGTTGCTGGTCGGCCTCGATTATCAGAACCAGAAACTTGAGGGCAAAGAGCTCGATCTATACTTGGGTAACGCGATCGAGTATTTCGAGCCGATAGATATGTTCGATCCGGTCTACGGCAATTTCACCCGTCCGCCCGAGTCGCTTCTGACCGGACGTGACATAGACAAACAGCAAACCGGTTTCTATATCCAGGACCAGTTCCGCTTCGACGGCCGCTGGATCGCCCTTGCGGGCGTAAGGTATGACAGCGCTGAAACTGACAATGTCAGCCAGGCACTGGGTACGACTGAGCGCTCCGACGACGAAGAGTTCTCGTTCTCAGGCGGACTGATGTACCTCGCCGATAACGGCATTTCGCCCTACCTGAGCTACACGGAATCTTTTGACCCGATGGGGCGAACCGATGGCGACGGGGCTCTCTATGACCCGGTTCGGGGGGAGCAGTGGGAGCTCGGCGCCAAGTATACGCCGCCAGGTCTGGACGGCTATGTATCAGCCGCTGTATTCGATCTGACCGAATCCAACCCTCTGGTGACGGAAGGGGCCACCCAAACGCAACAGGCGGAGCGGGATTCGCAAGGTTTCGAGCTTGAAGGCATCGTCTACGTCACGCCTCAGCTGCAGCTGACTGCCGCCTACACGTACCTCGATAGCCGGGTAACGAAGGATGGCCAGAGCGGCGATAGCCGGGCCGCTCTCATACCCCGTCATGCGGCGTCGGCCTGGGCAGACTACAGTCTGGGCGGAATGTTCGACGGGGTGATGTTGGGCGGTGGCGTGCGCTATGTTGGTGAAAGCGTTGGTGGTAATGACGGCGAATACGATGTGCCTTCCCACACGCTTGTCGACCTGATGGCGCGTTATCAGCTTACCCGCAACTGGCAAGCCCAGCTTAACGTCCAGAATGCCGCAGACCGTGAGTATGTCGCCAGCTGCGATAGCACCTGGTGCTACTACGGTGACGAAAGAACCGTGCTCGGGAGTGTCAGCTACCTGTGGTAAGCGTCCGCCTATAAGCGCCGCAGTCCCCACATAAAGTACGCGCCCCCCACCAGCGACGCTACCAGGCCGGCCGGAATCTCCTGTGGAAACAGGACCTGCCGGCCGATCCAGTCCGCCAGCACCATCAGTATCGCGCCGCATAAGGCTGCACCCCACAGATGCAATCGAGCAGAGTGAAATCCCAGCATTCGCGCCAGATGCGGCGCCAGCAGGCCAACGAAGCTCAAGGGCCCGATGACCAGGGTGGCCGCGGCGGTCATCACGGCAGCAAGCCCCAGCAGCGCAAGCCGGCTTTTCGTGACGTCAACGCCCAGCGCCCGGGCTGTAGGGGCACCGAGGGGTAGCAGATCCAGCCAGCGGGAAAACGGCCGCGCCAGGGCTACCAGCACCAGCGCGGCAAGCAGTACGCCCAGCGCCGAGCCCAGTTCGACATAGTAGGTCGAGCCCGACATCCAGGCGATCACCTGCTTGCCGCGGGGATCGCCACCAGCCAGCACAAAGGTACGCACGGCTTCAAACAGGGCCGTAATGGCGATACCTGTCAGTAAAACCCGCTCGGGAACAAAGCCGCTGCGCCGGTTAAGCCCGATCAGTACGCCCAGGCTGGCCAGAGCGCCCAATGCACCGATAGCAACCATGAGCAGCTGGCTCGCCCCTGGCAGCAGATAAATCGCCGCGATAAAGCCCATCGCCGTACCGCCACTGATGCCGAGCACTTCCGGGCTGGCCATGGCGTTGCCTGTCACCCGCTGCATCAGAACGCCGGCCACCGCCAGCAGCAGTCCGGCTGCAGCTGCCGCAAGGGCCCGGGGCAGGCGCCATTGCAGTAAATCCCAGCCTGTAGTTCCGACCGGGCCCCAGTGCCAACCTTCCACGCCCTGACCCACCAGCAGCGCGAGCGCGAAACAGACTGACAAGCCGATGCCGAGGAGGGCGATGAGCCGCCCGGGCGAATCGTGGCGCGGCCCCAGGCCTTGGACTGCATGGGGTTTGTCCGACACAAGCCGAAGCCGGGGTATCAGCCAGAGCAGCAGCGGTGCGCCGAGGGCAGCTGTAACCGCACCGGTGGGTATCAGGGTCGCGGTCAAGCCCGGCAGGCGCTGGAGCAGCTGGTCGGTGACCAGAAGCAGCAGCGCACCCAGCAGGGCAGACCAGCCCAGCCGGGCGGCCAAGCGGCGCGCGCCCAGCAAGCGCACAATGGCCGGCGCCGCCAAACCGATGAAACCAATAATGCCAACGGCGCTCACGACCACGGCAGTTAAAAAAACCGCCAGCGCCATACTGGCCAACCGCAAGTAGCGCAGCGAGACACCAAGGCTTCGGGCGCTGGCATCGTCAAGTTCGAGAATGGTCAGGGGTTTTACCAGAACGACAGCCAGGACACCCGCACCCAAAAGCCGGGGCCAGAGAAACATGGCATCGTCCCAGTTGTTCTGGCTGAGCGAACCGGCCCCCCAGAGCAGCAGCCCGCCCAGCTCTTCGGGGTGAAACAGCAGCAGGACAGTGCCAACCGCGCCCAGGTAAAGGTTGACCACCAGCCCGGCCAGGATGACCACCATCGGCGCCAGCTGCCGACGCCAGGACAGCACGAAAACAAGCCCCATGGCTGCAGCGCCGCCGCTGAGCGCGACCCACTCACGGCCGGCAACCAGCAACGCCGGCGCAAACAGTGTTGCAAGCGCCAGGGCCAGGTTGGCGCCGGTGGCGACGCCAAGCGTCGTGGGCGATGCCAGCGGATTACGCAGTACCTGCTGCAGTAGCACACCGGCCACAGCCAGCGCACTGCCGGCCATGAGTGCCACGCTCAGGCGAGGCCACCAGCTGAAGTGCATCAGCGCGCTGGCCGGTTTCTCGGTCATTGTCCAGAGCGCGCTCAAGTTCTCAGGCAGGGAAAGCGCAGGTGCCATACCAGTGACCCCGAGCATCAGTGCGAGCAGACCCAGCAGACCACAGATGCGGGCCGGGCTCAGCAAGCGACCTCCGGCCCTGCCAGCGACAACTGCGTCCCGACCTGTAGCAGAGTTATGGTTCGTCGACATGTTCACGGCCCGAGCTCCGCAGCGAGTAGTTCGGCGAAACGCAGGGCGGACGGGAGGCCCCCGAAGCTCCAGGCCGGCGGTACCGTCAATACGTCATTTCGCGAAACAGCAGGCAAAGAGCGCCACAGGCCTTCGCGCCGCAACTGTTCCCGCACGCCGGGCGGCACCGGCTCGACTACTACCAGCCGAACATTGCCGTCGACCAGGTTGGCTGGTTCAGCCAGCGCTTCGATGCCGACAAGGGAAAAGCCCCAATAATGAGTGTTGCCACGCCAGGCTGTTTCCAGGCCCAGCCGGTCGAGCACGGCGCTATAGAGGCTGTGCTCGCCGAACACCCTCACGTGACGGTCGTCCATAAACTGCACCACCAGCAATGGCGGTACATTTTCGGGCAGCGCGTCGGCGATGCTGTTCAACCGGGACTCGACCCTCTGAATCAGATCCCCGGCAGAATGCGGTTCAGCGGTTCGCCGGGCGACCGCGTGAGTGAACTGACGCAGCCGCTGCCACAGCGGGCCCTCCGCGGAATACAGGGCCAGAACATCAACCGGTGCTATGCGGGAAAGCACCGGCGAGAGACTCGCGAACATGGGAGGTACGAGGAAACGGTCGGGCTGAAGTTGGCTCAGTAGCTCCAGGTTCGGCTGGGTACGTAGCCCGATATCGACCACGCCGGGCGGCAAAGGCATCTCGCCCACCCAGGTGGTATAACCTTCAAGATCAGCTGCCCCGACTGGCGGGTGGCCCAGTGCCACCAGCGTCTCAAGCGTTGTCCAATCCAGGACCAGCAGTCGGGGCTGGCCATTGTCACCACGCCCGTTTTCATTAGCCTGGCCATTGCCGTTGTCCGAGGCGGCCATACCCGCCTGCGGGACAGCCGCCAGAGCAAGGAGCAACAGACTGATGACAGCGCACAGGAGAACCCGAGGAAATGTCATCACTCGAGCAGGGCCACCGGATAACCATTACGAGGGTGCGCCATGACTTGCATAGGCAACTCATAGATCGCTTCAAGCGTCTTCGCATTCATCAGTTCCTGCGGTACGCCGCGGGCGAGAACGCTGCCCCTTCGCAACGCCACTAACTGATCGCAATACCGGGCGGCGAGATTAATATCGTGCAGTACAATGATCACGCCCACCCCTATCTCTGCGCACAGCTTACGAATCAACTCAAGGACCTCAACCTGGTGCGCCATATCCAAAGCTGCCAGAGGCTCGTCCAGCAGCAGGAAGCGACTTCCCTGGGCCAACAGCATCGCTAGCCAGACTCGCTGGCGTTCGCCGCCGGAGAGTGTATCCACCAGGCGGTCAGCAAACGGTTCCGTATGGGTGAGCGCTAGCGCGTTATCAATTCGGCGATGATCTTCTGCAGTGAGACGGCCCAGCAGGCCGCGCCACGGAAACCGTCCAAAAGCCACCAGCTCGCGACCGGTAAGGTTCTCGGCCGAAGGTAGGCGCTGGGGCAGGTAGGCGACATTACGGGCGAACTCCCGCGAGCCCCAGTCTGCAAGAGAGCGCCCGTCGAGTTGAATGTGACCACCGGTTGGCGGCTGTTGCTGGGCAAGCAGTTTCAGCAGCGTCGACTTTCCGGAACCGTTGTGCCCGATCAGCCCGTATACCTTCCCTTCGCCCAGGTTCAGCCTGGTGGGGTGGAGCAGCACGGTGCCGTCAACCGAAAAACTGACGCCGTCGACGTCAAACATAAGCGTTGCCTGGGTGAAGCTTTGGCAGCATGAGCCGCCTCCAATGCTGCGGGATAACAGGCGCTTATCTTAACGCTAATAATAATGGTTCTCAACGATGGTAAAACTCGCCCATGGGGCTACTGTGTTGGCAAAAGGCATTCTCGCAAAAAGCGAAGGAAGGGCTTGAAGCTCGGGGGCAGAGCGCGGGCCGCCGGGACCTCCCGGCGACGCCGTGGCTGGCGCTACTTTTTGGCGATGATCCAGACAGCGTGGATGATGCCCGGTATATAGCCGAGTATGGTCAGAAGGATGTTGATCCAGAAATGCAGGCCTATACCTACCTGCAGAAATACGCCTAAAGGCGGCAGAAGAATAGCAAGAATCAGACGCAAGATATCCATATCGGTCCTCCAATTACTGGCACAAAATGACTTACACCTAGTGCAGAAAGTATGCAGAAAATCCGCAGGCGCCAGTGTGGACGACTGAAGGCGTCCGAGGGAATTTAAGAATTGGCAACCTGGGTCGTTCGCGCTGCATACGCGCCGAAGCCTCGAGATGGACGCGTGCATCCTTGCGCCGTCACCGACGGCTATCAGCCTGCATTCTTGCGCCGGGTCGCACCCGATTTGGCGTCGGCCGCGAGGTCGGCGGTGTATCGGGCAATCTGGTCGATCAGCGGCAAAGGAAGGTCATGAGCCATGCCTGGTACGATAGCCAGGCGACTGTCGGGTATCAGCTTGGCCAGCCGTCGCGCTGCCTTGGGTTTGATCAGCCGGTCGTCCGCGCCGTGAATAATCTGGGTAGGCGCCGCGATTCGTACGGCCTGGGATGAAAGGTCACCTGTGGCCAGAATGGCACGCATCTGCCTGAGAATGCCCCAGGGACGGTAGCTACGCCGGTAGTCCGCGCGGATGCGTGAGGTCAGGTCGTCAGTCTCAAGGGGGAAGGCTGGGCTCTGTATGGCCTGCCACATTTTCATGGAACGGGCGAGGGCAGCTTCCTCGTCGTGCCCTTTGATGTTGGCGCCGTTGAGGCACCAGATGATACGCCAGTCAGGCATGGGCAGATTAGGGGTATTGGGTGAAGTCATTATCAGGCTGAGGGATTTGACCCGTTGCGGGTACTCGGCCGCCAGCAGTTGAGCGATCATGCCACCCATGGACGCACCGACCACATGGGCGGAATCCAGGCCCAATGCCTCAATAAACGCTGCGGTGTCCCGGGCCATGTCATGCAGCGTATAGGGCGCCGGTACACGGCGTCCGGCGCGAAAACGCAGCATGGCCGCAAGCGGATTGCCTTTGAGCCGTCCGGCGTCTTCGCTGGACCGCCCAATGTCCCGGTTATCGAAGCGGATTACCCGGAAGCCGGCCTTGCGGTACTGTTCCAGCAATTCGTTAGGCCACAACGTCATTTGCGCAGCCAACCCCATAATCAGGACGAGCGGTTCGCCATCGGTGGGGCCGGTCTCCTCATAGCAGAACTCAAGCCCGTTGGCTTCGACCCAGCGTTCTTCTTCAAGCTGGGGGTGTCCCGATTGAGTTTTGTCACTCATGCCTGGCCTCCTGATAGTCGTCGGGGTCGCGATCCTTGCTTATCACCGGAACGAGGGTGGCAGGTCCACCGGCGTAAAGTGCCGTTTCGGAGCAGTGCCGGCCGTTCTATTGCGCCCGCATTGTCTCCACAGGTCTTCATCGAGCCTACGGGTTGACCTGGCGTCGACGCTTGACGGTGATCACGGGCTTTTTGGGCGCTGCTTCGACTGCGCCACGGGGCGGTTCGAAACTGCCGTCGTCATCCCCGAACGCCTGCCGGTACAGGTCCGTGCCCTGCCGTAACAGCCGTGCCCATTCAAGGGCTTCCATGGATGCCGGCATTCCGGAAGGCTGAATATCAAAATTACGGGTGCTCGGATGGCCCGTGAACGTCAGCCTGAAGCCGCTCTCGTGCACCGCTGTAGCCTGATCGAGGCTGACCGACCAACCATTGCCGTCGTTCTTCACGCTAGCCATCTCCGTTACTGTCTGTTTACAGGTTGAACACGCTGTTCCCCGGTCGCCAAGGCTCAGCCAGGCCCGGGCCGTGCCTTGCTCATACGCTCGGGTTGAAACCCCGTAACTGCGAGCAGCAACAGGATCGTAGTTGCGCCCAGCGTTACCCCTAACGCCAGACTGTTCCATTGGCCGTACAGGCTGAAGCGGATCAGTTCGACCGCGTGTGTAAAAGGATTGACCGTACTCAGCCAGTAAATCCACTCGTTCGACTCGCGCAGTTTCCAGAGAGGGTAGAGCGCAGACGACAAGAAGAAGAGAGGAAAGATAACAAAATTCATGACGCCAGCGAAGTTTTCCAGCACCTTGATCCAGGACGCCAGCACTAGCCCCAGGGCGCCCAGCATGACAGCAACCAGCATGAACGCGGGAAAAACCCAAAGGTAACCCTGCCAGGGCGGCGTTACCGAGAACAGGCGCGCAATTGCAAGGAACGCTGCGGCCTGCAGGACAGAAACCAGCGCAATTGCCATCAATCGGGAGAAAAGAAGAAAGCCGCGTGGCAAGGGGCTCATCAACATGACCCGCATGCTTCCCATTTCGCGGTCATAGACCATCGAAAGCGCGCTCTGCATGCCATTGAACAGAAGGATCATGCCACACAGGCCCGGCGCGACGTAGCTTTCGTAGGTGATGTAGGTCTGGTAAGGCGGAATGATAGAGACGCCCAGAACCGAGCGGAACCCCGCGGCAAAAACGGCCAGCCAGAGCAGCGGCCGGACCAACGCACTGAAAAAGCGTGCCCGCTGGTTGAGAAAGCGCAACACCTCCCGCTCCAGAATGCCACGGAAGCAGGCGCCGTATGAGGAGAGAGGACGATTCACAGCGCGGCCGCCTCGACATCTCCGGTCAGGTGCGCGAATGCTGAAACGAGGTCGGGGCTGCCCAGATCGCGGCAAACTTCATGACTGCTGGCATGGGCCAGAATCCGGCCTTCGTGAATGATAATCACGTTATCGTCCGGTCGTACTTCATCGATCAGATGAGTCGCCCAGACCACTGTCAGTCCCTGCTCATGACTGAGCTCGTGCACGTGGTCGTTCAGTTCCCGCCGCGTCTTCGGGTCAAGCCCGACCGTCGGTTCGTCAAGCAGCAGGATGCGCGGCTCATGAAGCAGGGCGCGGGCTACTTCAACACGCCGCCTATGGCCGCCGTTCAGTTTGCGGACCTTTTCACCGGCCCGGTCGGCCATGGCGAAGCGTTCTAGTTCCACCTGGATCCTTTCGCGGGCCCGGACGCGCGACATGCCGTGAAGGGCGGCGTGGTAATGGAGATTTTGCGCTACGGTCAGATCCAGGTCGAGGGTGCTTTGCTGGAACACTACGCCCAGTTGGCGCATCACCCGGGCCGGATGCTTGCTCATGGACTGACCGTCCACCCTGATATCCCCTTGCTGCAGTGATAACAGACGGGTAATCAGGCCAAACAGCGTGGTCTTGCCGGCCCCGTTCGGGCCCAGCAAAGCATTAAAAGCGCCTGACACCAGTGTGAAGGTTATATCATCAAGAGCCCGGCGGCGGCCGTAGTGAAACCGGACATTTTCAACCTCAATGGATGCGGTGTTCACTCTTTGACTCCTCTATACGCAAGCCGTGTGTGTACAAACGCAGTGCAGTGTACCACTGTCGAACAGGCCTCGTGTTAGCCCTGTTGAACGGCTGGTTGCGTCAATTCCAGAGGCCTTTCCCGGCAACAGGCGAGCCTTGCATCAGGGCCTCTGTATGCGCATGATTGGGACAGGACCGTGTGCCGGTCCGGATTTTCCAACTTCAGGAGGAAGACTCTATGTGGACCAAGCCAGCCTATGAGGATCTGCGAATCGGTTTCGAAGTCACCATGTATTTCGCAAACCGCTAACCCGTTCAACACGGTTCGTAGCAAAACCCCGGTCTGCCCGATGCACCGGGGTTTTATTTTGAGCTGTCCCTGATATTCCAGCTTTTCTCCGGAGGAGGCCCATGCACATTCAGATCCTCGGCTCAGCGGCTGGTGGTGGCTTCCCCCAGTGGAACTGTAATTGCAATAACTGCCGGGGTCTTCGGGAAGGCACTATCAAGGCCCAAGCCCGGACGCAGTCGTCTATCGCGGTTAGCCCGGACGGCGTGCGCTGGATACTCATCAATACGTCACCGGACATCCGCCAGCAGATCCTCGACTTCCCACCGCTTCAGCCTGGCCGCGCAGTCCGCGACACGGCAATTAACGGTATCGTCCTGGTGGACAGCCAGATAGACCACGCCACCGGGCTGCTGATGCTGCGGGAAGGCTGTCCCCACACCATTTACTGTACCGATCAGGTCTACGAGGACCTGTCCACGGGATTCCCGATTTTCAAAATGCTTGAGCATTGGAACGGCGGGCTCAAGCGACAGCGAATCGGCATCGACGAACAGGACCGGGTGTTTGTGGTTGAGAATGTGCCGGAGCTTGAGTTCACAGCCATACCCATTCTCAGCAACGCGCCACCTTATTCGCCGCGGCGTGACAATACCCATCCCGGCGACAATATTGCGCTGCGGATCCGGGATTCCAGAACAGGCGGTGTGCTGCTCTATGCGCCCGGCCTGGGTAAGATTGAAGACAGCACCCGCAATCTGATGGCAGAAGCGGACTGCCTGCTGGTGGACGGCACGGTCTGGAACGATGATGAAATGCTAAGAGCCCGTGCCGGAACCCGTCGGGGCCAGGACATGGGTCACCTGGCCCAGGGCGGTGAAGGCGGTATGGTGACATTTCTGGACGGGCTGACCGGGCCGCGAAAAATTCTGATCCACATCAACAACACCAACCCCATCCTGAACGAAGAAAGCCCCGAGCGCGCGCTGCTGGACGAGCACGGGATAGAGGTGGCTTTCGACGGGATGAGCATCAGCCTTTGAGGTTTTCCATGGCGACCGCTGCAACGGAACGACAGACGCCGCTTTCAACGCAGGAATTCGAGCAGGCCATTCGCGACAAGGGCCGTCTTTACCATATCCATCATCCCTACCACCGCGCCATGTATGAAGGCTCTGCGACGCGCGAGCAGATACAGGGCTGGGTCGCCAACCGGTTCTACTATCAAGTTAACATCCCGCTCAAAGACGCGGCGATACTGGCCAACTGTGCCGATGCGCAAGTACGCAAACACTGGGTTCAGCGGATTCTGGACCACGATGGTTATGGTGAAGATGAAGGTGGCATCGAAGCCTGGCTGCGGCTGGGCGAAGCGGTGGGACTGAGCCGGGGCGAACTGCTATCACAGGAGCATGTGCTGCCCGGCGTAAGATTTGCTGTCGACGCCTACGTCAATTTTGCCCGCCGCAGCCATTGGCGCGATGCGGCGGTTTCATCGCTGACAGAGCTGTTCGCGCCGGCTATTCATCAGTCGCGGCTGGATTCCTGGCCAGGCCACTATCCCTGGATAGGCGAAGAGGGCTATCAGTATTTCCGCAAAAGGCTGTCCGAAGCACGACGGGATGTCGAGCACGGTTTGCGCATCGCGCTTGAGACCTGCACGACCCGGGCAGAGCAGGACAGAGCCCTCAATATCCTGCAGTTCAAGCTGGACATCCTCTGGACCATGCTCGACGCCATGGCCATGGCCTACGAGCTTCAACGGCCGCCCTACCACACGGTGACTGACCAGCGCGTATACCATCGGGGACTGGGATGAAGCCCACGCCTGATACCGTACCGGGGATACGCCCGGGATTCCGGCTGCAGTTTGAGCCCGCGCAGGGTTGCCGGGTGCTGCTTTACCCCGAGGGTATGGTGAAACTCAACGACAGCGCTGGCGAAATTCTGGCCCTTGTCGACGGGGAACGCACCGTGGCTGATCTGGTCACACGCCTGAGCGAACGCTTCCCCGACGTCCCCGGCATTGAGGAGGACATCATCGAATTCCTGGAGAATGCCCATGGTGAGCACTGGATCGAATACCGCTGAGAAGCCGGTCGGTCCTCCTTTCTGGCTGCTGGCTGAGCTGACTTACCGCTGTCCTCTGCAGTGTCCCTACTGCTCCAACCCGCTGGATTTCGCCCAGCACAAGCAGGAGCTCGATACGGAGGGTTGGCTCAAAGTCCTGCGTGAGGCCCGCGAACTGGGCGCCGCCCAGCTCGGCTTCTCAGGCGGTGAGCCCCTGGTACGGCAGGACCTGGAAATCCTGGTGAAAGAAGCCCGCGAACTGGGCTATTACACCAACCTCATCACGTCCGGAATAGGCCTGACAGCGGACCGTGTCGCCGGGCTGAAAGAGGCTGGCATGGATCATATCCAGGTGAGTTTCCAGGCCTCGGATGAAACGGTCAACAACATGCTCGCCGGATCCCGCAAGGCGTTCCAGCAGAAGCTGGCCATGGCCCGCGAGATCAAGCGCCAGGGCTACCCCATGGTGCTGAATTTTGTAACCCATCGACACAATATCGATCAGGTTGACCGCATTATCGAGCTTTGCCTCGAACTGGAAGCAGACTATGTCGAGCTCGCAACCTGCCAGTACTATGGCTGGGCTCACGAGAATGTCTCCGCGCTGTTGCCCACCCGGGAACAGTTGGCCGAAGCCGAAGCGGTCACCCAACGCTGGCGCGAGCGGCTGGCCGCCGATAATCACCCCATGAAGCTCATTTTTGTAGTGCCGGATTATTACGAAGAACGCCCCAAAGCCTGCATGAATGGCTGGGGCAGTCTTTTTCTCACAGTCACGCCCGACGGCACCGCGCTGCCATGCCACAGCGCGCGCATGCTGCCGATCCAGTTCCCCCGCGTGCAGGAGCAGAGCGTTCGTTCCATCTGGTACGATTCGTTCGGTTTCAACCGGTTTCGCGGCTTCGACTGGATGCCCGAGCCCTGCAGTTCCTGCGACGAGAAAACCAAGGACTTCGGCGGTTGCCGCTGCCAGGCTTATATGATGACCGGCGACATGACCCAGGCCGACCCCATCTGCAGCAAGTCACCGCACCACCTGGAACACGTCCGTAAGCGGGATGCCGCTGCTTACAGTACCCAAACCGAGCTGGTATACCGCAATGAGCGAACGTCCCGCACCTTCTTCCGGACCAACTGACCGCCCGCGCGCTGCTCAAGCCCAGACACAACCCAACGAATGGCGCTTTGACGCAGCCCATGCAGTAGCAGCGGCGCGGGAATACGCCGAAGTCATGGCCAGCGATGCCGGCGTTTTCTGGCTGGAATACGATCCGGCCACAGCGTCGCAGTTTCTGAGCCACTGTAAGAGCGGCCAAGGTGAATCACGGGCACAGCCATTCAGCCCGCCGGAGCGAAGCATTCGTTCGCGCGTTAATGAGTACGGCGGCGGTGCTTTCTGCCTTGGCCCCGCGGCGGCCTTCTATGTCGACGATAAAACCCAGCAGATCTTCCGGCAGGCCTTCGACGCCGATCAGCCGGAGTCGCTCACCCGGGAAGGCTCCAGCCGCTTCGGCGATCTGTTCTACGACACCGCCTACCAGCGCCTGCTCTGCGTACGCGAACGCCACAGCAAAGCAGTGGCCCGGGACAACGCAGCGACTGACGAGATCGTCGTGACCCAGGATATCGTCGCGATTGATCCAGAGACCGGCCGCATCACACCTTTCGTCAGTGGTGCTGACTTCTACGCAGCGCCCCGGGTCAGCACTGATGGCACCGGCGCCGCCTGGGTTGAATGGTCCCTTCCGCACATGCCCTGGGATCGCTCTCGGCTCGCGACCGCTGTGCTCGCGGATGGCATGCCTTCGGATGTGCGCTTTGGCAACTTTGCGGCCAGCGGTGATCACTCCGTGCTGCAGCCAACATTCGATGCCAGTGGCGTACTCTGGTGCGTCTCCGATCACGGCGGCTGGTGGCAGCCCTACAGGATGCGCACACCCGACGACTGGGTCGCGGTGGACGTGGCCGCGGCGGACCACGCGCTGCCGCCTACCCAGCTTGGCCACCGCCAGTTTGCGCTGTTCGAGGACGGCCAGCTGGCCTTGAGCTGGCTTGAAGAAGGTCGGATGCAGATGGAGTACCGCGCGAATGGCACGTCGAGACGCCTGATGAGCCAGTATTCGCTCTTTCGTTACCTCTGTAGCCATCAGGACAAGCTTTACTGCGTTGCCGGTTCCCCGACCCGTACAACGGCTGTACTGGAGATCGACCCCGCTACTGGCGCGCACCGCGTTCTGGCGGGTGATACACAGCCGCTGGCGGAATCAACCGTCGCGCAGCCGCAGGCTTTCAGTTTCCCGGTGCCAGGCGGCGCGACTGGCCACGGCTTCTTCTACCCGGCAACTGTCGATGACGCGGCCGGCGCGTCATCGCTGGCCCCGATCATCATCATGACCCATGGCGGGCCAACGGCGGCCACCTACCCGGTGTTCAATCCCCTCATCCAGTTCTGGACCCAGCGCGGCTTTGCAGTAGCCGATCTGAACTATCGCGGCAGCTCGGGTTACGGCCGGGCTTACCGACAACTGCTTCACCAGCAGTGGGGCGTGGCCGACGCCGAGGATGTAATCGCGGCACTTGATGAGCTGGACCGCCTGAAGTGGTGTGATTGTGCCCGAGCCTTCATTCGCGGTAGCAGTGCCGGCGGCTTCACGACGTTGTCGGTGCTGGCCCGCAGCGATCGCTTTCTCGGTGGCTGTTCGCTCTATGGTGTTAGTGACCCCTGGGCACTGCGGAGCGCAACCCATCGTTTTGAATCGCGCTATCTGGACTGGTTGATCGCCGGGCCAGACCACCCGGAGGTCTACCATGAGCGGTCGCCGCTGGCCAATGCCCATCGGATCTGCACGCCGGTGATTTTCTTCCAGGGGGGACAGGACCAGGTAGTAGTCCCGGCTCAAACGGAGACTATGGTCGAGGCCCTGTCAGCCCAGGGTCTGCAGGTCGAGGTGCATTACTACCCCAAGGAGGGCCATGGTTTCCGGGCGGCCCAGACCCGTGAACACGCACTGGAGCAGGAGTTGGCGTTCTTCCGCCACCAGCTTGGCTAGCAGTAGTCAGGGTCGAGAATCAGTCGGGCTCCCCCGGCTCAGTCCGACATTGGGCAATCCGGCCTTGCATCAGGCGGACCGCCGGGCAGACTGCGGATCAAGCTTTCACATATCGTCGCTGGACAATGGCCCATTGGCCTGACTGAAGCGCGACTTGCCCACCGGATGGGGTCTGTCCTGGGCCCGGTTGGCGCCTTCGGCCTGATGGACCATCACCTGCTGGACCGGTAGCTGAATTCCCAGTTCGTCAAACCGCCGTTTGATGCGCAGGTTGTAGCCCCGCATGACATCCCACTGCCGCAACGGCCGGGTCATGAAACGCACCCGCACCACCATGCCGTCCGGGGTGAACTTCTGGAGGCCAAAAACTTCCAGCGGCTCAAGAATGTCCCAGCCCAGCACCGGGTCTTTACGCAATTCTTCGCCGATTTCCTCGAGCTCATTGATGATTTGGTCCACGTCCTCGCTGTAAGCGACCGTGACATCCATGAGCGCATAGGCAAAGTCTTTCGACAGGTTGCGCACCGAGGTGATCTGGCCAAAAGGCACGGCGTGCAGCGTGCCGCTGAGGTCGCGCATTCGCACTGTGCGGACCGATAGCCCCTCAACAATGCCCTCGTGACCGGCGACCTGGATATAGTCGCCGAGCGAGATCGTGTCCTCGAACAGGATGAAAAGCCCTGTGATGAGATCCTGCACCAGCTTCTGGGAACCGAAGCCGATGGCCAGGCCTAGAACACCGGCACCGGCCAGCAACGGCGTTGTGTTGACCCCGAGCGCCGAGAGCAGGGCAATAACCATCGTTACGAGAATGATCACCAGGCCAACGCTGCGAAGTAGCGGCAGCAACGTGCGCGAGCGGGCGGACTGGGCCTGCAGGCCCTGCCCCTCCTCCGCCAGTTTTCGTTCAATGGCGGTTTTCAGAGTCACCCAGGCGAGCGCGCCCAGCAACATGATGATGAGCACGGAGACCAGCATGGCCCCAAGCTCATCCCCGACGACATTGTCGAGGAAATTACCCAGCGAGCTGCCCCAGGCCAGGAGAATCAGTTCAAGGCCAAGGATCGACACCAACAGAATTGCGACCGCTTTGGCGATGCGCATATAGGCCGCCAGATAGTATGAACGATGAGGCGGCGATTTGAGCTTGACCCGAAGGTGGTCGAGTGATGCGGTGACGAGCGAGCCTATCAGGGTCGTAAGGACCACGAGAATCGCCGAGATGACCCCCGCGCGGAGGATCATTTGCTCTTCACCCTGGAGCAACAGAATACCCAGGAAAGAGATCGCGGAGACGCTCATTACAGCCCACTGCCAGGAACGGGCCGCCACCCTGCCCGCAGTCAGCCAGAGAGAGAACCTCAGCCTGTCCCGCTGGAGCCGGGGCCGGAGTGTCATGGTCGCAAGGCGGTGATGGCGGAAGGCCAGCACACCGCACAGCATTGCCGTGAGCAGGTATAACCAGGTGGACAAGACCGCAGGCAGAGCGCTACCCAGAGGTTCCGCCACCCACGTGTTGGACAGAGCATCTGCGGCTGCAACGCTTGCGCCGGTGGCAATTAACCAGGGTCGGATTCGCTTCAGCAGCATGCCTACCAGCCGCCGCCGTCGTCGGCCGTGCTCAATCAGGCTCAGCAGAAGCGCCGCGATCATGTAGAGCCCAGCCGCCCCCAAACCAATGTAGGTCACGACCACCGCCAGGCGAGCGCCCGTGGTGGCGCCCAGCAGAGGCAGCGCAATCAGCGCAGCGGCAAAGGCCGCGACGAAGGGCGTACAGGCGATGCTGGCGGCAAGCGCCCGGCGCTCGCGGCGCTCAACCCTTGTGATGGGTATACGGACGATGCGCCAGCTGAGCACGGTGATAAGCGCGACGATCGCCATCATTTCAACAAAGGTCCCGGCTTGCTTTACCAGCCGCGCACGGCCTTCGGGTTCACTGAGCAACCAGTCCAGGTCCTCACCGGCTGTTGCCAACAGAAGTCCCCAGCGATTGAGAGTCGGCTCCAGGGTGAGCGAATCGCCGAGCCATGCCATCCGTACGGACAACGCACTCAGCAGCCCGTCAGGCCCATCGCCCTCGGCCGTCTCTTCTGCCTGCAAGCCCTGCTGTAACGCACGCAGGTCCTCTAGCAGGGTCTCCCGCGACTGCTCATCCTCAAGCAGCGCGATTGCCCTTTCGAGAGATTGCGCATCCAGCGCTCGGTCTGGCTCTTCAGTTTCCTCCGCTGGCGCGCCACTGGTGCCCAGGGCGCCTGTCAGGGCAGACAACGGTTCGGCATGTGCCCCCGTCGGCACGGCTGCCCCGACAAAAAAGACCAGAACTATTAAATAAACCCGGTTGAGGATGTACACGTAGGCGGCTCTATCCTTCGATGTTACGATCTACTGGCGGTTCACCCAGCGAATGTCATTTGCCGAACCCGTGCTGGCGGACGCCAGGCAGGAGCGCCTCGGACGTCGATGATGCCCGAAGCTCGGTGTATGGTGCAACGCTACCGGCAACCGCCTCATCAGGCCTTGCGATTCACTGACCGTATAGGCGCGCATGTTGTCCATTGCTCTGTATCTGACTTTAGTGGTCGTGCTCATCGCAGGTGCGATCCACCTGCTTTTCATAAGGCCTCGTCAACGCCGCCGCGCGTTGGTGAACAGCCCCATGCCACCATCCTGGCGCTCATGGATAGCCCAGGCCGTTCCCCACTATGCTTGCTATAGCGCGGACTCGCGGCACCTGTTGGAGGAGCGGGTCAAGATATTTGTGGCAGAGAAGGCGTTTTACGGCTGCGACGGCCAGGAGGTGGAAGACCTGCACCGCGTCACTATAGCAGCACAGGCCTGCCTGTTGAGTCTGGCATACCCTATCGACAGCGCCAGCGCCGTCACGGCGATTCTGCTCTATCCGTCGGCCTTCCGCGTACCGGCGTCCGGCACGACCGGGCTCAGCTTTTTTGATCAGGACGGCGTTGTCGCGTTTGACCAGGACGTCGTTATCGCTAGCGACGAAGACATCAGACTCGGGGAATCCTGGGAAGAGGGCCGGATCATTCTCTCCTGGGATGATATTGAGACAGAACTCGCGGCTAGGAAAGCGGGAGAGCAACCCGTTGCTAACGTGGTGCTCCACGAGTTTGCGCACCAGTTTGATCAGCACCAGGGTATCAGTGCAGCGATGGTCGCGGGTGAGTCGGGACCAGCCGCGACGTTGAGCCGGGCATTCGCCGCCCTGCAACAGGCCGTCGAGACGGACATGGACACGCTGATTGACCCGTACGGTTCCACTGAACCGGCTGAGTTCATTGCGGTGCTGACTGAGACTTTCTTCGAGCGCCCACTGGCTTTACAGCAATCCGATGAGGCGCTTTACGCCACCATCAGCCAGATCTACCGCCTGGACCTGGCAACGCTGGTTCGCCAGAGTGGCGAAGACTGACCAGCTGGCCGGGACCGGATCACTCCCTGGCGCCATCCTGCATCAGGCGCAGATCACCAGGCGCTATTTCAAGTGACTGAACCTGAACCGGCAGCGGCTGATCAAAGCGGATACGGGTCGGGATGAAATCGTCCATTCTGATCTTGACCCCCTCAGCCAGGTGGAGGCTGACAGGAACAGTCTGTTTGATCGGTACCCTTAGCCGCTCCGAAATCGGCACCTGAATGGTCTTCCTGACCCGTCCGGTTACCTCGCCTTTCACCGTCACATCCTGATGAATAGGCACCTGCATGGTCAGCGGTACCACTGTGTCGACGACCATGCCGAAATCGGCAACATTGACTTCGATCTGATCCTTGATACGAATCGGCTGGTTTATGGGCATGCGGGTTCGAACCGGAATAGTGCCCGAGACGGGAACAGGCATGAAGCCGAACGCCGCCAGCGTGGCGTCTACAGGCACCTCCATCTCGATCTCTACCTCATCATTAATGCTAACCTCTGTATCAACATCGATAAGCATCCGGCCCAGTTGTACGTCATCCTGGGTCAGCTCAAACCGAAGCGGAACATCCATTGAAACTGCGAAGTCCTGGTCCACTCGCATCGTGGTGCTGACGGGAAACGTCAGCTCGAAATCCAGCGGTACAGAGAAGGTACTCTCGATAGGGACTTCCACCTCAGAATCGATAGAAGCGCCCACCGAGAACTCTTCGGCGAACTGTATCGATGCCGCTTCGGCAAAACTGACATTAGCCTCGATCTCTTCCGCTACAGCAATCCGCGCGATCCTGTCCGACTCAAGTACAAGTGTACTCGACTGCAGCAGGTACCATGCACCAACGCCAGCAGCCGTGGCCCCCGCCAGCGCCCCTACCGCTGCCAGAACGACAACTTTGCGTCCCATAGATCTCCTGCTTTAGCTTGGTGACTACCGCGTTGCGGCGAAATGCACTCTATTGGAGAGTCAGTATAGCGCCCGGCTCGAGGCCGGAACGTAACTGGTACCCAAGTGAACTCAACGACAGCCCTTGAATCGTAATCAACGGGGATAAACGCCCGCCCGGCCGGGTTCGAGCTCGAACCAGCCCTGCTCGTAATGACCTTCAAACGAGGTGGGCGGTAAAGGCACGAGCTGTTCATAACGCTGCGCGGGCGCTCGGTAGTCATAGAAACCTGAGCCTGTAGCACCACACTGTTCAAGGCCGCAGCCAGAAATCTCCTCGACAAAGTAGTCTAACTGTACGCCGGCGCCGACACCGCTGATCCGCTGGGGGTACACTCCACTGAGAATGACCCGACTCAGGGTGACTCCGGGTTCCAGGTTCAGATGCCAGTGGGTCTTTTCATGGGCCGACAGGCCCAGTACGAGATTGTGGCCGGTATCTCCGACCCGGACGTCGACGCGATGCTCGACCTGATGCAATAGCATCTGCTGGCATTCAGGCTCAGTGATGCTAAGGCAATCGCCGCCTGAGCCCGGCGGTGGGCGGCCCTGGTAGGCCCCTATAACATGGAAGGCCATGGTGCCGGTTGGCGGTGGCTCTGTGGCGACGCGGTCGCGTTGCCGCAGTTGCTCCTGCGTCAGGTCGAACACGGCACATCCCTGGCCCAGCCAGGCAAGAACCCCCAGTGTTCCGATCAGTCTTCCTTTGATAGCCATGAAGGGCACGTCCCGAGCGTTGCAGATTCATTTTGGCTGCCCCGTTGAACCTGCCACCCAGGCAGGTCAGGGCAATAAACCAGCCTCCGACAGAAAACCTCAACCATTGATTTGGTTGCTATCAATCGGCCCGCGCGTTTGATGACGCGTCAGCCACAGGTGAGCGCCTTCTCCGGCTAGTCGGCCACTGGCAAAGCACGCCGTGAGCAGGTAGCCGCCGGTCGGCGCCTCCCAATCAAGCATTTCGCCCGCACAGAAAACGCCCGGCAGCGCATTGAGCATCAGTTGAGGACCGAGTGCCGCAGGAGGCACGCCGCCAGCGCTGCTGATAGCTTCGCTCAGCGGCCGAGGCGCAACCAGCCGCAGGGGCAGCGCCTTGATCAGATCAACCAGCTTCTCAGGATTGTGCCAGGTCTCGGCCACAGCCACTTCCCGCAGCAGATTGGCTTTAACGCCTTCGAGGCGGGCGCGCTGGCGTAAATAACTGGCCATGGAGCGCGATCCCCGTGGTTTACTCAGTTCGCGCAGCAGCCTCTCTCGGGACTGGTCCGGCAACAGGTCAATGGCGATACAGGCATCACCGTCCTGCTCGATTCGCTGGCGGATAGACGAGGACAGCGCATAAATCAGACTACCTTCGATGCCATCTGCCGTGACCACGCACTCGCCCAACTGGGCTTCCTGAGGAGCGTCCGCGCCCCGCAGGCGTATGCTGATCTGTTTGAGTGGGCGCCCCGCAAAATTCTGTTGAAAGTGCTCGCTCCAATTCACGTCGAAACCGCAGTTCGCGGGCTTCAGGGGGCTGACCTCGACACCTTGCTGTTCGAGCAGGGGCAACCATGCGCCGTCCGTTCCCAACCGCGGCCAGCTGCCACCGCCCAATGCCAGCACCACGACGGCTGGCTGCACCCGGGCCTCACCGGCGATACCACCGCCACGGGCGCCGACTTTGAATAGCATGTTTCGCTCTGCGTCCCAACCCAGCCATCGATGCCGCACGTGGATCCGTACGCCGTCCTGGCGAAGCCGGGCCAGCCAGGCCCGCAGTAATGGCGCGGCTTTCATTTCCCGCGGAAATACCCGGCCGGAGCTGCCGACAAAAGTTTCTATGCCCAAATCATGGACCCACTGACGCAGGCCGTCGCTACTGAAAGCCTGCAGCCAGGGTCGAACAAAGTCCCGCCGGTCCGGGTAGCGCCCGACAAACGCGGGTTGCGGCTCGGAGTGAGTAATATTCATACCGCCGACACCGGCCAGAAGGAACTTTCGCCCGACCGAGGGCATGCCGTCATAGACGTCTACCGACCAGCCCCGTGCCGCCAGGGTTTCAGCTGCCATCAGCCCAGCCGGGCCGGCACCGATTACGGCCGCAGTAACCTGCGCCGGAGATTGCGTTGCTTTATTCACCGCCTGTGCCTGTATCTGATGGGCCTGATGTGCCTGTGTCTGATGCACCGAAGCAGCGTGACGAACTCGGGTTGTTAACGCCGCGAATGATCGCCGCCCGGCCGAAGTGGTTATCCGCCCAGGACCATGGCATCGTATCAGATGCTAAAACGGTACCCGGTGGGAATGCTATATGATAATCAGTGCGGATCAGCTCTCACACGACGCGCTTGAGGCGCTGGTGGACGAATATTGCCTGCGCGAGCATGGGGTCAATGAAACGGAAGACCCGCTCGGGCCGAGAAAGCTGGAGGTACACAGGCAACTGGAGCAGGGCAAGCTGCTGATTCTGTACACGCCCAATAACCCCAATCAGGTTGCGACACTGGTTCCGCGAGAAAAACTCTCCGCGAAGGAACTCGGTGACGGCGACGCATAACGGGATCAGCGCTATGCTTCAGCGCGACCGCAACGCAAGGTCTCGCCCGGTCGGCGCCCAGGCCCGCAGGGAAAGCGAATAAAACGTTCGGGGACACCAGTGCACTGTTTGGTTAATTCGCTAACTTAATGAGGCCCTGAGAATCTGGATGGCAAGGCGCGGCGGCGGAGGTGTGGTGGCCGGCGCTCCGGTGGTTCCACATCGAGTCGCCGCAACGCCGCTAGCCAGTTTCTCAGGACCTCCTTCGGGCGAGCTTCTGAAGGCTTTGGATCTGCGTTGCTGCTCTTTGACATGGAACCACCATGCCTGCAAGACCAGCGCCTTGCCCAAAGCCTTCAGAAGCTCGCAGTAAGCCAGCGAATTAACCAAACAGTGCACTAGCTGAACGCGAAGTGGTCTACGAGCAGCAGTACGAACAGCAGCATCAGGTAGGTGATGGAATACTTGAAGGTCGCGAGCGCTACCCGGCGGTCGTCGCCGCGCCACAGACGCACGGCATACTGCAGGAAACGCAGGCCCAGAAGAGACGCCCCCACGAGGTACAGCATCCCCGACATACCGGTGACAAAAGGCATCAATGTCGCTGCCAACAGCACGAGCGTGTAGAGAATGATGTGGAGTTCTGTGTAGCGGTTGCCGTGGGTCACCGGCAGCATCGGGATCCCCGCTTTTGCGTACTCCTCCTTGCGGTGAATCGCCAGCGCCCAGAAATGCGGCGGCGTCCAGGCAAATATGATCAGGACCAGCAGCAGTGCATTGGCTTCGACCTGGCCGGTCACGGCTGTCCACCCGAGCAGCGGCGGCATGGCGCCGGCAAGACCGCCGATGACGATATTCTGGGGCGTCGCACGCTTCAAGAAGAGTGTGTAGATGACCGCGTAACCAATCAACGACGCCAGCGTCAGCCAGGCTGTGATCAGGTTAACCTGGGTGACCAGGATGATCATCCCACCCAATGCCAGGGTTGAGGCAAACCCGAGCGCTTCCAGGGTGGTCAGCCGACCCGTGGCAACGGGCCTCTTGCGGGTGCGGGCCATGATCAGATCTATTTTCTTGTCGACCACATGGTTAACCACCGCAGCTGCACCGGCCAGCAGTGCGATGCCGAGGTTGCCGTATACCACCACCTCCCAGCCGGGTAAACCGGGGCGCGCCAGCAACATGCCGATGATCGCCGTCAGTATCATCAGCGCAACAACACGAGGCTTGGTCAGCTCAAGATAGTCACGCCATCCGGCCGCCCCAGGCGCGTCGTCAGTCAGGGTTTCGGTGTTATTACTCATGCAATATTCCCGCTTCGGGTATAAGTTCCGGCCGAAGCTGTTGAAAAAAAAGTCGGCGCCATCGAGGCGGTCTGCAGCCGATGGATGAGGTACACAAGCGACAGCAGCAGCGCGGCACCACCGGCATTATGGGCGACGGCAACAGCGACCGGCAACTGTAGCCAGATGTTGGTCAAGCCCAGCATCAACTGTAACCCGAGCAGAAGACCGACCAGTGCCGCTCCCTGGCGCAACTCCCGGTGCCGTGTGCGTCGCCAGAGAAAAACCAGCGCGGCGCCGACTACCACGAGCACAGCTAAGGCACCGATGCGGTGGCTTACATGGATGGCGACGCGTCCGTCGTTGTTAAGCTGGCCGCCCAGATAATTGGGACCGACGTGCTGGAAGAAGTTGAAGCCGTGCTCAAAATCCATGTCCGGCCACCACTGGCCCTGACAGGTCGGCAGGTCAGTGCATGCAACCGCAGCATAGTTACTGGCCACCCAGGCTCCCAGGGCAATCTGGATTACCACAGCCACCAGCGCAGCCACCAACAGGCGCTGGGGCCCCTTTAGCTGTTCTGACTGTCCGGGTGAAAGGATGACCGGGGATTTCCAGAGACGCAAAGTTAACAGGAATAACAGGGTCAGCGTGGTAAACCCGCCGAGCAAGTGCGCCGAAACCACCTGCGGCCAGAGCTTCAGTGTGACGGTCCACATACCGAATGCGGCCTGCAGGATTACCATGGCCAGGAGAAACAGCGGCAGTTTCAACGGGATCTGGGCATCACTGCGTCGGCGCACTGCAAAGACGGCGAGCCCGAGGATAACGAGGCCAAGCGCACCTGCGAAATAGCGGTGGATCATCTCTGGCCAGCCCTTCGCCGCATCGACCGGAGCATGGGGAAAACGCGACTCTGCAAGCGCAATCGAGTCTGCACTCTGAGGCACCGTGAGAAATCCATAGCAGCCTGGCCAGTCAGGACAGCCGAGGCCAGCATCAACGAGCCGTGTCCACGCGCCCAGCATGACAACCACTACAGCCAAAAGTGTTGCTAAAAGCGCCCAGCGCGCCATCGTTGAGCGGGCTGGCGAAATATCGGGTCGGTTCATGGTACTGCCCATTCTGATTCTTTCTTTACATGCCTATGAGTGCTATCGATGGACAGCGCTAGCCGATGTTGGAGAGGCGGAGCAGCTTCTTGAGATCGTCCAGCAAATCCTCACCGGCATTCGACGCGTCATAGCGCAAAACAATATTACCGTTCGGGTCGATGACATAGATCTGATAGCTGGTCTGAAGCTCCGCCGCTCCGGGAAGCTCTGGCCTTGCCTGGCCGGATTCATGCTCCAGCAGAACCAGCTCGGGGTACTGCTGCCCCAGGGTCTGCCCGTCGCTGATGCTTTCCCCGGCTCCTGCGGCGGTCGACTGGACCACCCACAGGCCACGCTCAACCCGCTCGCTTTCCTTGCCAAGGGCGATATGGACCTGGCGCACCTCATGCAGCGCCTTGCGGCAGGCTGTATCGCAGGCCTCAGCAATAGTCAGGATCAGCCAGAGGGGCTCCTCCCTTGCCGGGAAGAAACGATCGGTCAGGGGGGTGTTGTCGACTGTCCTCAGGCCCAGGGTCTCCACGGCGCCAACGGGCTGTAATAGCTCACCCTTGTTGGCCGTACCACCGACCGCACCCCAACCGCCAAAATACATCCAGCTGGCCAGCACGATGGGTAACAGAGCGATAGCAAACAGCGACAGGGCTATGACTCGGCCACGCCGGACGGCGCGAGGATCGACCTGGGGAGAGTTGCTTTCAGTCATCGGTTGTATTCCATCATCCTGTTAATCACAAAGAACATTAGCTGGCTCCGCCCCGGGCGTATCATTTGTCCGGCTCCCTGTCGCGCCTGAAGCTCGCAACCAGGGTCAGCACACACAGTGCTATGGCCAGGCCAAACCATTGCACGGCATAGCCGTAGTGCGTACTTACACCGCTGTGGGGCGGCTCCCAGTCAATTCTCAGCGCTCCGGGCTGGCCGCTGTTGGCAAGGCGCAGGAAATGCTCGCTTACAGGGGCATCCACGTGCATAAGCGCCAGTTCATGGGTAAGAAACTGAACGCGCTTGGGCCAACCGACGGGTTCTTCCACACCGCCCAGGATCGGCGGTGCCGGCCAGGGCGCCCGTCGGCTTTCGACACGTTGCCGGTCTCCGCTGACAGGGATGTCCGGGAGGACCGACCGATCGCGAGTGCCGGGGATCCAACCTCGGTTCACCACCACTACAGGCCCGACAGTCGGCTGAAAAAGGCTCAGGATTTCATATCCCGCCTGTCCGTTCCGCGTACGGTTGTCCAGCAGCCACTGCTTACCGGGCATATAGTGGCCCTCAAGCAAGATCGGCTGCCCTTCTGCTGCATCCGCTGAGAGCGGCCACTGGACCGGGGCGAGTTCCTGCCAGTTTTTCTCCAGCTGGATTTTTTCTTCCGCCCGCCCTAACTGCCAGAATCCCAGCCAGATGAGTAAAGGGAAAAGGACTAGCGCGACTAGCCATAATCGCCAGTCGGGCTGCCAGTGATGGTTTCGGATACTGACCTCAGGCTTTGTTATAGTGGGGCGCAACAAACCTCGGAAAGGGAATCGAAATGCTGAAGGCCGTGATTGTTATTCTGCTGCTGGCGGTAGTCATAAGTCTTTTCAGCAGTCTGACGTTCCTGATAAGAGACAGTAGCCGCAGGAGCCGGGTAGTCAACGCTTTGGTTGTACGCGTTGTCCTGTCAGTCCTATTACTGATCGTCATTGGCTTCGCGCTGTGGTCCGGCGAAATACAGCTGCGGCCCAACCCTGCCACCGGACTATGAGTTCCCCTCGCCGCAACGACCGGTCAGGACCGTTTTCTGCTGCGCCGTTCCGAACGCATTAATTGCGGCCGGACTCATTCTTGCGACTGTACCGCTTCTAGCGACAGTGCCGGTCCTGGCGATCATACCGGTTCTGGCGACGAATCCGGCCCAGTAAGAAAAGGCCCCGTAGGGGCCTGCACTTCGCTCTAGACGATATAGACAAACACAAACAGAACCAGCCAGACGACGTCCACGAAGTGCCAGTACCAGCTAGCGGCTTCGTAGCCAAAGTGGTTGTCCGCTGTAAAGTGGCCTTTCATCAGTCGCAGGGTAACCACCAGCAGGATAATCGCGCCAATAGTGACGTGAGCCCCGTGAAACCCGGTCAGCATGAAGAAAGTGCTGCCGTAAATGCCCGATTCCAGTGTCAGGTTAAGGTCCTGGTAGGCGTGCATGTACTCTTCAGCCTGGAAAAACATGAACACTGCACCGAGCAGAACGGTTATGCCGGTCCAGATGATCGCCGCACGACGGTTGTCTTTCTTGAGTGCTTTGTGGCCGATAGTCAGGGTGATGGATGAAGTCACCAGCAGGATCGTGTTCACCAGGGGCAGTCCCCACGCACTGATGGTTCCGCTGGGGGCTGGGTATTTTTCAGGATCAGGATTATTGATCAGCGGCCAGGTCGCTTCGAAGCCCTCCCACAGCATGTTACTGCTGCCACGATCGCCTTCACCGGAAAGCCACGGCAAGGCAAAAACGCGGGCGTAGAACAAGGCGCCGAAAAAGGCTGCGAAGAACATGATCTCGGAGAAAATAAACCAGCTCATGCCCCAACGGAAACTACGGTCCATCTGCGGGCTGTAAAGACCCTTCCGGCTTTCCTCAACGACATTGCCGAACCAGCCGAAGAGCATGTAGATCAAAACAGCCAGGCCGATACCGAAGGTGATCCAGGCCGTGCCTGTGTCTTCCCCGGCCCGGCTACTGACCATGATCGAACCCATCCCGACCATGATCAAAAGCAGGGCAAAGGTAGCGACGATCGGCCATTTGCTTTGGGCCGGCACGTAGTACGACTGATTACTGGACATGGCAGCCTCCGTTTCCGCTTCTGGCTATTATTGTTGAAAGCACGCTCGAAAGACTCATCATCACTCCACCCGTGGCGGCGTGGCGAAGGTGTGGTAGGGCGCCGGTGAGGGCACGGTCCACTCCAGCCCACTGGCACCTTCCCAGGGTTTGGCCGCTGCCGGGACGCCGCTACGCACCGTCTTGATAACGACAAAAACAAAAAATACCTGGGTCGCACCAAACATGAAGGCGCCGACGCTGGATACCAGGTTGAACTCGGCAAACTGCAGCGCATAGTCGGGGATTCGGCGTGGCATACCAGCAAGCCCGAGGAAGTGCATCGGGAAGAAGGCCAGGTTCATGCCGATAAACGACAGCCAGAAATGGGTCTTGCCCAGCACTTCGTCGTACATCTTGCCGCACCACTTCGGCAGCCAGTAATAGACCGATGCGAAAATGCCGAATATCGCTCCGGGCACCAACACATAGTGGAAGTGGGCTACAACGAAATAGGTATCGTGGTACTGGAAGTCGGCAGGTGCTATGGCCAGCATCAGCCCGGAAAATCCGCCGATGGTGAAGAGTATGACGAACGCAATCGAGAACAGCATCGGCGTCTCGAATGTCATTGACCCGCGGAACATGGTGGCCACCCAGTTGAAGACCTTCACCCCGGTGGGTACGGCGATCAGCATGGTGGCATACATGAAGAACAGTTCGCCTGCCAGCGGCAGGCCCACGGTAAACATGTGGTGGGCCCAAACGATGAAGGAGAGGAAGGCAATCGCCGCCACCGCATAGACCATCGAGGTATAGCCGAACAGGCGCTTGCGGGCAAAGGCCGGGATGATCTCAGAGACCGCACCGAAGGCCGGCAGGATCATGATGTACACCTCAGGATGCCCGAAGAACCAGAAAACGTGCTGGAACAGAACCGGGTCACCGCCCCCCGCAGCATCAAAGAAGCTGGTACCGAAGTTGATATCCATCAGCATCATGGTCAGCACGCCGGCCAGTACCGGCATGACCGCAATAAGCAGGAAAGCAGTAATCAGCCAGGTCCAGACGAAAAGGGGCATTTTCATCAGGGTCATGCCCGGAGCGCGCATGTTGAGAATGGTGGCGATGACGTTGATCGCGCCCATAATCGACGAGATGCCGGCCATGTGTACGGCAAAGATGAAGAAGGTGGTGCTTGGCGGTCCATAGGTCGTGGACAACGGAGCGTAGAAAGTCCAGCCGAAGTTGGGGGCGCCGCCGTCCATGAAAAGCGTGGACACCAGCAGGCCGAACGCCGCCGGCAGAATCCAGAAGCTCCAGTTGTTCATCCGTGGCAAAGCCATGTCCGGCGCGCCGATCATCAGGGGGATCATCCAGTTCGCCAGGCCGACGAAGGTCGGCATGACTGCACCGAACACCATGATCAGGCCGTGCATGGTGGTCATCTGATTAAAGAACTCGGGCTGCACCAGCTGCAAGCCAGGCTGGAACAGTTCTGCCCGGATCACCATGGCCATGGTCCCGCCCAGCAGGAACATGACCAGACTGAATATCAGGTACATCGACCCGATGTCTTTGTGGTTGGTGGTAAACAGCCAGCGGCTGAAGCCTTTCGCCGGCCCGTGGTGCTCGTGTTCATCGTGGTGGGTATCAATGACCGCGCTCATGTCTCGTCCCCATTCGTAACCGTTAATCTTGTTGTCTTAGTCAGGGTTCGCTTGGCCATCATTCGGCCTGCTCGAATTCGACTATGTCCTGCGGGGTCGCCATATCGCCTACGTCGTTGCCCCAGGCGTTACGCTCGTACGTGATAACCGCGGCCAGGTCGACCTCGCTGAGCTGGTTACCGAATGCCTGCATTGCCGTACCGGGGACGCCGTTCACAACCACGTCCATGTGGCGGCTGATATCGCCCAGGGCCACATCACTGCCGACAAGGGCCGGGAACGCGGGTGGCACCCCGGAGCCATCGGCCTGGTGGCACGACACACAGTTGCTGTTATAGACCCGCTCCCCACGCTCCATAAGTTCGGCCATGGTCCATTCTTTTTCAGTAAGCTCGCGCTCTGCGGCGGCTTCTTCGCGCTTCTCGGCGACCCAGGCCAGGTACTCCTCTTCAGGCACCGCTTCGACAACAATGGGCATGAACGCGTGTAAACGTCCGCACAACTCGGTGCACTGGCCACGATAGATCCCGGGCTCATTGATTGTGGCCCAGGTTTCGTTGATAAAGCCGGGAATGGCGTCTTTCTTGACGCCTAGCGCGGGAACCCACCAGGAATGAATGACGTCGTTGGCGGTTACAAGAAACCGTACTTTCTTGCCTACGGGAACCTTAACGGTGTTGTCGACTTCGAGCAGGTAATTCTCGCCTTTGGAGACGCGGTTATTAATCGCATCCTGGGACGTGGTGGTGTTGCTGAAGAAGCTGAAGTCGTCGTCCATGTACTCGTACTGCCACCGCCACTGATAGCCGGTCACCTTGATGTCGATGTCCGCTTCTGTGCTGTCGTACATCTCAACCAGCGTACCGGTGGCAGGAATAGCCATGGCCACGAGAATAATGACGGGGATGACGGTCCAGGCAATTTCTACCGACGTGCTCTCGTGGAAGTTCGCCGCCTTCGCGCCCCGGGATTTACGGTGGGCAAAAATAGACCAGAACATGACCCCGAAAACGACGACGCCGATAGCGACGCAAATGAAGAAAATAATCATGTGCAGTCCATAGATGGACTGACTTAAGTCGGTGACGCCGGGTGTCATATTGACTTCCCAGTCCGCCATGGCACCGACGGGCATCAGACCGGCAACCGCAAGGGCACCGGCACGCAGGGCCTGCACGCTCATACCGTCTCCATTCAGAGTGTTATTTTATTGGAGTTTATACGCAGAACTGCCGAGTATAGCCACGAACAACAGCGACACTCAAAGGCAGATAGCTTTCCAGAGACAACATTGCAGGAAACGTTATACAGCAAGCAGCCCGCTACCACTACCTAACAGACCTCACTATGGCTACTCTTCCTGAGGTGAACTCTCTCTGCCTCCACATCTACGTAAACCAGGACTGACAAAGGATTATTGGATATTTCCGGATATATATCAACGCTTGACCGCAGGCTGTGGGCGCTCGCCTGGCCGTTGATCCTGACCAATATAACAGTACCCATGTTGGGCCTGGTGGATACGGCGGTGCTCGGCCATCTGCCTGACCCGGCCTACCTCGGCGCCGTTGCCGTGGGCGCCAATCTTTTGGGTATACGGATTTAATGGTTGATGGGGCACCTTCACCCCATCAATCTGATACCACCCTCAGATGGTTGATAGATCGACTCCGTAGTTGAGTTCCTCTGCGAAGTCCGGCAGTCCGTAACCGATGGTTTTCTTGTAGAAAGGAGAGACCTTCGCAGTCGGTGCCTTCTTCTTGTGCTTCGTGGTGTAGAGCATTCGTGCCCGCATCACCTCGAAGGAGTAACCGCGCCCTTCACGGTTCTTGTCCTTGGCCAGTCGGTTGATGGACTCCGTGTAAGCGTTGGTGACGGGCATGTCCGTCTCGAAGTAGGTCATGGTCTCTTCGCGCCAGTTTCCCACTGCCCTGACCAGATCGCTCCAGACTTCCTTTTGGCCCTTCGGGATGGTGGCTATCCACTCGTCCAGGGCGGCTTCTGCCTGGAGCCGTGTGGTGGCGTCCCAGATGCCGTAGAAGCGCTCCTTGTGCTCGTAGGCGGCCAGCAGTTGCGGGAATGCGCCTGTCCAGGTCTCCATGATGAGGCGCTCCCGGTCTGAGACTTCGTGAGCGCGTTTCAGCAGGATTTTCCGGTCTCCCTTGAGAGTCCGGCTCTGGGACGGTTTCAGCTCCTTTCTGAGGCCCTTGCGCACTCTCTCTAGGGCATCGTTGGCCATGCGCACCACATGGAACTTATCGACCACGATACGGGCCTGGGGCAGCACAGCCTTGACCGCTGCCCGGTAGGGGTTCCACATGTCCATGCTGACGATCTCGACCTTCTGCCGGTCTTTCAGCTTCATCAGGTAGTTGGTCACCACGTCCTGGCGGCGGGTGGCCAGCAGGTCGAGCAGGGTTCGCTCCTCAATGTTGGTCAGAATGCAGCGGTAGCGCTTGTTCAGGTATAGCTCGTCAATGCCCAGGATGCGGGGCGTCTCGAAGCGGTGCCAGCGCCCCAGGAACTCGGCGCGGGCGTTGAAGATGTCGCGCACCGTCTTCTCGTCCAGGCCGGTCTGTGCCGCCACAAAGGTGTAGGGGTGGTTGAAGGATTCCTTCTCCACGTACTCATGCAGCCGCAGTGTCATACGGAATCCGTCCACCATCTCCGGTAGCTGGGGCCTGAATGTTGTCTTGCAGGCCCGGCAGGTGTATCGGCGGCGGACCACCCAGAGAGTGACCCGCTTGCCGTGGATGGGCAGATCACGATAGGGAACGTCACGCTTGCCGAACCGTACGAACTCACCCTGCACGCCGCATTCCTCGCAGGCGATGGGATCGGGCACGTCCACCTGGAAGTGCATTTCGTCGTCGGTTGATTTGCAGCCCAGTACTTGGTATTGCGGCAGGTGAAGGATGTTGTCGGGAAGTTCGGTCATGGTGTTGTATAGGCGTAGGTGTCAGTCAGATCCATCCGGCTCGGCATTGGTGTTTGCTTTTTTACCCAACAAGCTGCTGGAAACGAAAAGTAAGGCACCGAGGACAATTGCAATATCAGCCAGGTTGAAGGCCGGCCAATGCCAGTCTCGCCAATAGAAATCAAAGGAATCCACAACATAGCCGCGAAAGACCCGGTCAATCAGGTTGCCCATGGCGCCACCGAGGATAAGACTGTAAGCGATGGCTTCTCCTTTATGACGATTTTCAAGGATCAGCTTGATCAGAAAAATCGAGACCACTACCGCGATTCCGATAAATAAGTAGCGCTGCCAGCCTCCACCATTCGCAAAAAGACTGAATGCGGCACCGGTGTTCCATAGGTGCACCCAGTTAAAGAACGGGGTCACCGAAACATACTCGCCATAGGCCATTGATTGCTGCACCAGCCACTTTACAGCCTGATCAGACGCTGCCAGCAGGCCCGATATGGACAATAGGGCATACGGCGAGAGCTTTTTGCCAATAATGAGCATTATTTAACCCTTCAACGCCAAAATGCGTCTGGCACCGTTAAGTACAATGCCCCCCGCGATGGTGCCGATAATCAGATCCGGATAATTGGAACCGGTCCACGCGACCAGGGCGCCGGCGGTGATGACCCCCAGGTTGATCACCACGTCGTTGGCCGAGAATATCCAGCTTGCCTTCATGTGCGCCCCGCCTTCCCGATGTTTGGATATGAGCAGCAGACAACTGGTATTGGCAATCAATGCGACGAATGCGATAGCCATCATCACCAGCGATTCAGGCTCACTACCGAATACAAAGCGTCTCACCACCTCTACGAGCACGCCCACAGCCAAGATCAGTTGCAGTACACCAGCAAGATGCGCGGCACGTACCTGCATTTTCACGCTATGTCCAACCGCATAAAGGGCAAGCCCGTACACCGCCGCATCGGCAAAATTGTCCAGGGATTCTCCAATCAGGCCGGTGGACTGGGCGATCAGACCGGCAGTCATTTCCACCACGAACAGAAGTGCATTGATGCCGAGCAACCAGCGCAGGGTCCCGGATTCTTGCTTAGCAGAAGCTGCCGAAAACTCGGCGGCCTTGATGGTCTCCGGATTTGCAGCGACAGTTTCCTGAAGCGAGGCGCCTAGCCCCAAGGTCTTCAGTTTCGAGGTGACGGGCTCGACCTCGCCGTCATGCACGACCTTCAGCCGGCGGTTCGACAAGTCGAAGGACAGCGCCCGAATCTCCTCAAAGCCGTTCAGGGCTAGGCGAATCATTCGTTCTTCTGATGGACAGTCCATCTTCGGCACGGCATAAACACTGACCCATCTCCCTGGCGCCTCGGAGGAGGCCTGTATATCGGTATCCGCTGCGGACGTTGCATCACCGCCACAGGCGCCACCACAGGATTTGCTCATGATACGACTCCACTTGAACAATGTTGTGGTACCATTTAAAACTATAAAGCTACTATAAGGTCAATAGAGTAAAGAATCCGTTGGGGAGGAGGCTGATGCGCATTGGTCAGTTGGCGCAGTTGGTAGGGGTCGAAACACAGACGATCCGCTTCTATGAACAGCAGGGCTTGTTGCCGCCGCCTGATCGGCAGGACAACGGTTACCGTGTCTATACCGAGAAGCATGGTGAGGGGCTGGCCTTCATCCGTCGCTGCAGAATCCTGGGCCTGTCACTGGCTGAGATTCACGAACTACAGAGCTATCAGGACGACCCTCATCAGCCTTGTACCGCCGTCAACGCCTTGCTCGATGATCACATCTCTCATGTGCGGTCGCAGATAACCGCTCTGCAAGCGCTTGAGAAACAACTCGTTTCACTGAGAGCGAGTTGCAACGATGACCGGGAAGTTGAGGCGTGTGGGGTTCTTGCTGGAATTAGCGAAGGAAACATGCACCAGCAGTAGGTGAAGCATCAACCAGATAATCCGATGAGATGCCGGTCTGTCTCACTCTCATGCAAAGGTAAGATCAACCATTTAATCCGCTTACCCAATCTTTTTACGGTGATCTACTGGACTTTCGGCTTCATGCGTATGGGTACGACGGGGTTGGCCGCCCAGTCACACGGACGGGGCGAAACCGAAGCACTCGTACAACTGCTGTGCCAGTCGCTGATCATGGCGCTGGCCATCGGACTGGGCCTGATCGCGCTTCAATCTCCGATATTTGCAGTTGGTCTGGCGCTAATGGATGCGCCACCGGAAATTACCGCGCTGGCGTCGGAATATCTGTCCATCCGCATCTACAGCGCTCCGGCCGTCCTCTGCCAATACGCGCTGGTGGGCTGGATGATCGGCACCCACTTTGCACGGGGCCCGCTCCTGCTGCTGGTCACCGCCAACCTCGTCAATATGGTGCTCGACCTTTTGTTCGTCATCGGCTTCGGCTGGAACAGCGCCGGGGTTGCGGCAGCTACACTCATGGCCGAATACCTGTCGGCTTTCCTGGGCCTGTGGATCGTACACAAGCGTCTTCCCGGTATCCGATGGACGCGTGCGCTGACCGGCACCTGGGCCGACTACCGCCGACTCTTCGACGTCAATCGTTACATACTCGTTCGCACCATTCTTCTGCTGCTGGCTTTTGCGTTTTTCACCGCTCAGGGTGCTCGGCAGGGTGAGACCATCCTGGCGGCCAATGCGGTTCTGCTGACGTTCCTACTCTTGATTTCTACCGGGCTCGATGGGTTTGCAAACGGCGCCGAGGCACTGGCGGGGGAATACCTGGGACGCCGGGATCGTGCCGGATTCATTGCCGTAGCCCGCACCTGTGCCCGCTGGTCATTGATCACGGCTGGACTGATGACTTTGCTCTTTGCTGGCGCCGGGGGGCTGATTATCGACCTGTTGACCAGTATCGATGACATCGCCAGCACAGCCCGGCGCTACCTGCCCTGGCTTTGTCTGATGCCACTGGTTGCGGTCTGGAGCTATCTGCTGGACGGCCTTTTCATCGGCGCCACTGACTCGCGGCCCATGCAGAACACTATGATCGTATCGGTAATCGGTGTTTATTTACCGCTCTGGTGGGCTTCGCGGGGACTGGGCAACGACGGGCTCTGGCTGGCATTGATTGGACTCATGGCGGCACGCGGCCTGACTCTCGGCTGGGTATATCACCGCAGGCTGAGTTCAGGCGCCTGGTTCCCGGGCCAGGGCAATGCCTGAGCAACAGACCAGGCGTCACGATTCCCATCATTTGACGTTGTTTTAAACCGACGAGCCGGCTTTCGGCTACTCTTTTTACTGTCGCCTCGACCGCTGTTTGCGCGATCACCAGAATTATCGGCTTCTTGCTCGCTTCTGCCTGGCTTTTGTCCAAGTTCAGCTACACTGAAAAGGCGAGCGGCGCAAGACCCATCAGTCAAAAATGCCAACTCCCACCCCGGGGCTCGCCAGCCTTCTGGGGTCTCAAGGGCCAGCAGAGGCAGGTTCGCTACATTGATTATCGGATACCGAGCATTACCGACAATGACCCATAAATTGGTGCTAGACCTGATTGCACAAGCCAGACGACAGGAAGCCCAGCAGGGGCTATTCAGTCAGGCGATGGCAGCGCGGCTCGCCGAAGTACAGCTGGTAGCGGACATCACGCACGCGGACCCGGTTTCGTGCCTGGTCCGGTTTGTCGAGGACTATGTGGAACTGGCCCCGCAATTGCTGGAATGCATCCAGACCTCCGCCGCGAAAATTGGTCGGGCCGCGCTGTTCTCGCCGTTTCTCGACGCGGCCTACGGTGCCTTTTCTCGTCCATCGATACTGTTAGCGCGCTTTGACGGGTTGGACGCGCTGTTGGTCAAAGCCTACCTGTGCCATCGCCTGATGGAAGAAATGCACGAGAACAACCGCTCGATCCGTAATGCCAATCTGGTCAACTCCGGCGCAGCCCACGCCAACATCCTGGCCCACCACCTGATCGGCGAGCCTTTTGCCAACGAACTCGACAATGCAACCCTCATTACTGTGCACCAGTTAATGAGTTCCCCGGCTTACTACGACCTCAATCTGGCTAAATTCGCAGAAGAGATTCGCGATGCCGCTGGTGAGGTCATGCGCCATCGTCTCGAAACGCTGCTGACACGCAACCAGATTGTGTTCCGTTTCTCCTACCCTGGCAGCTTGTCCTAGCACGCCACGGTGCTTAACCTAAGCCGGGAATACCGCTGCAGCACGTATCACCGCTCATCATCCCGGGACTCTATCGACACAAGCTTCGAGCTGTGGTCCCATACGGGCTTCCACCTGAGGAGTCGTACTTGTGCTGCATCAACCTGATCTCGGAAAACTCATTCTGCGCCTTGCGCTGGGCTTAATGATTCTCTTGCACGGCATTTCAAAGCTACTGCACGGCGTCGGCGGTATCGAGAGCATGCTGGTCAGCCATGGTTTGCCTGCGTTTCTGGCCTGGGGTGTCTTTGTCGGTGAAGTGCTGGCACCGCTTATGATCATCCTGGGTTTTCACACGCGGTTGGGCGCGGGCCTGATTGCCATCAATATGGTGGTCGCTATCCTTCTGGCGCACACGGGTGAGCTCTACCAATTGACCCGGAACGGCGGCTGGGCCCTTGAGCTGCAGGGCATGTTCCTGTTTACGGCGTTGGCGCTCGTCTTCACCGGCCCGGGACGATTCCGCGTTCATAGCTGAGGCGCCCTAACCTGACCGAGTAAGCGCATGCCGAGCACGGACCACGCACCGGCTTCCGGGCTGACCATTGTCCACGCCAACCATCCGGAAGACCTGAGAGAGCTGGTGGCGGGGCTGATCCAACGTAACCCGTTGCGCCCCCTTGAGAACGAAGTTTTCCTGGTCCAGAGCAATGGCATGGCCCAATGGCTGAAGCTCAAACTGGCCCAGGACGACGCCTGTGGTATTGCCGCGGCGCTCGACATGCAGATGCCGTCCCGCTTCCTCTGGTCGGCCTACCGTGCGGTGCTGGGCAAAGGGACGGTGCCCGACCATTCGCCTTTTGATCGTGAGCCCCTGACCTGGCGCCTGCTGCGACTGCTGCCCGCGTGCCTGGATGACCCGCTGTTCGAGCCCCTGGGCCACTTTCTCGCCGTGGATGACGATCTGCGCAAGCGCTACCAGCTGGCTGAACGACTGGCCGACCTGTTCGACCAGTATCAGGTTTACCGGGCGGACTGGCTGGCCGCATGGCAGGCAGGCGACGACGAACTGATCAGCCCACGCGGGGAAAGACACCCCCTGGGCGCGGACCAGCGCTGGCAGGCAGCACTCTGGCGACGCCTTCAAAGCGACGTCGGCCCGGACCTTGCCGATAGCTCGCGGGCGGAAGTCCATCGTCGCTTTCTCGAACAGGTGCGCCTGCTCGGCGAACGCCCACCCGCATTGCCACGCCGCCTGACCGTATTCGGCATTTCCTCGCTGCCCCAGCAGATCCTGGAAGCCCTCGACGCACTGTCCCGTCATCTTGCTGTTCAGATCTATGTGCACAACCCCTGCCGCTACTACTGGGCAGACATTATCGAGGAGCGCCACCTGCTCCGGTTCGAACGCTACCGTCATCCGGACAAACCGGGCCTGCAGGGCCTCGACGCTGACCAGTTACATAGCCGCACGAACCCTCTGTTGGCGGCCTGGGGCAAGCAGGGACGGGACTATATCGGGCTGCTATACGACTACGACAATGCCACCAGCAGCCACGCCAGCATTGACCTTTTCCGAGACCGCAACGACGCAGCGCAGCCACACCTTCTCCACCAGGTTCAGCAGAAAATTCTCGACCTCGAGCCCCTGCCGCCTGCGGATCAGCCCGAAAAGCGCGAACCGGTGGCTGCAGGGGACCGCTCGGTCGCCTTCCGGCTGGCCCACAGCCGGCAAAGGGAAGTCGAGATACTGCAGGACCATTTGCTGGCGCTGCTGGACGAGACACCTGCAGGTGTGGCCGACAAACAGCTGGCGCCGCGGGACATCATCGTCATGGTGCCCGACATTGCGGCCTACGCGCCGCATATAGAAGCTGTTTTCGGCCGATTGGCGCCGGACGATTCCCGTTATATCCCCTACAGCATCGGCGACCGCAGTGAGCGCTCGAGCAACCCGATTCTGGCCGCCCTTGAGAGCCTGCTGACTCTGCCTGAATCCCGTTTCACCGTCAGCGACGTGTTGGGGCTACTCGATGTTGCCGCGTTCAGGGCAACCTTTGGCCTCAGCCAGGAGGACATGCCGGCCCTTCACCGCTGGATCGAACAAAGCGGCATTCGCTGGGGCCTGCACAGCCGCCAGCGCGAACATCTGGACCTGCCGCCCGGCCTGGACCAGAACAGCTGGCGCTTCGGGCTCAAGCGTATGCTGCTGGGTTACGCCGGGGGGAGCGGCGGCGCCTGGCATGAGATTGAACCCTTTGACGAGATCGGCGGGCTGGACGCAACTGTCGCCGGCAAGCTCTACCGCGTCGTTGAAACTCTGGAAGACTACTGGCAACGATTGCGGCAAACCCATTCCCCGGATGAGTGGAGCATCCACCTGCGTGACCTTGTCCTTGAGTGTCTCCAGCCCAGCGATGATGACGCCCTGGTTCTGGAGCAGTTCCAGGAAGTGCTGAGGCAGTGGCAACAACATTGCGACGAGGCCGGACTCACTGAAAACCTGCCACTGTCGGTCGTCCGCGATGCGCTCCTGGCTCGCTTTGAAGAAGTCAGCCTTTCCCAGCGTTTTCTTGCCGGGCGGATCAACTTCGGTACGTTGATGCCCATGCGCGCTATTCCTTTCGAGGTGGTCTGTCTCCTCGGCATGAACGACGGTGAGTATCCACGCCAGCGCCCGCCGCTGGACTTTGACCTCATGGCCGAGCAGTACCGTCCGGGCGACCGCTCGCGCCAGGAGGACGACCGCTACCTGTTTCTTGAGGCCCTGCTGTCAGCACGCCGGGGATTTTATCTGTCCTGGCTGGGCCGCAATGCCCGCGACAACAGCGAACGCACCCCGTCCGTCCTGGTTGGCCAGTTACGCGACTACCTCGACGCCGGCTGGCAAATGACAGATAACGCTGGCGAAAATGTTCCGGTCAGTCAGGGGCTGACCCTGTTGCACCCGTTGCAGCCTTTCAGCCGGGTCTACTTCGAGTCCATGGGGGGCCATGACCCCTATTTCACCTATGCCCGGGAATGGGCCGGCCTGCATACCGTGCGGACCGAGGCTCTGGTAGGACAGGCCCGTGCCGACACCCCCCTGATCCTGCCGCCGCAACCACTCGACGCTGCCCTGAGCCTGGATCAACTGCACCGGTTCATGCGCTACCCGGCGGATGCCTTCTTCAACCAGCGCCTCAATGTCTGGTTTGGACGCAGTGAAGAGCCTACCCCCGAAGACGAGCCCTTCGTCCTGGATGGGCTTGCCCGGTTCAGCTACCGCAGCGAGATCTTCGAGCAGTGCCGCAAGGCCGATATCGCAGAGCAGGAAGACCTGTTGTCCGAGGGGCTCGAGCGCCTCAGGCGAGCGGGGCGCTTGCCCATGGGCGCCGCCAGGGCTAACGTCAGCGAGCAGATCGAGGCGGAGGTCCGCGAGACCCTGGCCCACTGGAACCGTGTGATGGCACGATGGCCCGCTTCTGCAGACCCGCTTGAGCTGGCACTCGATGGTCTGATACTGCCGGAACTCCCAGACCAGCAGGTCATAGCCCTGAATGACTGGGTTGACCACCTTTACGGCGACGGCAACGGCAATCTCGCCTGCATTCTGGCGCAGCCGGCGCAGGCCTGGAATGGCAGGCAGGGCAAGCAATCCCAACTCAAATACCACTACTTTATCGCCCTCTGGCTACGGCATGTGGCCCTAGCCGCCGCGGGTCAGCCGATAACGAGCGTCCTCGTCTCCACCGACGGTGCCCATACGCTGCCTGTCGTTGAACAGGCAGCAGCCGTTCAAAGCCTGCAACGGCTGCTTACGGCCTGGTACACCGCTCAGCAGCAGTGTCTACCCCTGGGCATGGGCACCGCCATGGCGCTGCTTCGGGATGAGCCTGAGGAGCGGACGGACCTCCAGCGTTACCTCAGCGCTTACGCGGGCGCTGACTTCGGCCCGCCCGGCGACCTTGGCGCCAGTCCAGCGCTGGAGCGCTGCTGGCCTGACCTGAACGCCGCCTGGCAGGCGGGGCTGCCGGCATGGGCAGAACAGGTTTACGGTGATTTTTTCGCCAGTGTGCAGCAGCGGGAGCGAGAGCATGAGTGAGCCACTGCGACCGCTGACATTCCCACTGCGCGGCACCCGCCTGATTGAAGCCAGCGCCGGGACCGGGAAAACCTTTACCATCGCCGCGCTCTACGTTCGCCTGGTACTCAACCACGGCGGCAGCAAAAGCTTCGGTCGCCCACTGACCCCGGCGGAAATCCTGGTGGTAACGTTTACCAAGGCGGCGACCGAGGAGCTGCGCGACCGTATCCGCAGCAACCTGGCCGCGGCGGCGCGCATGTTTCGCGGCGAGCCTGTGGACCATCCTTTCCTGGCGCCCCTACGCAGCGAATATGAGCCTGAGCAGCACCTCGGGCTCGCCCGCCGACTGGAGCTCGCAGCCAACAGTATGGATGACGCCGCTATATTCACCATCCATGGCTGGGCCCAGCGGATGCTGCGCCAGCACGCTTTTGACAGTGGCCAGGCCTTCAATACTGAAATTGAAGAGCAGCTGGAACCGCTCTGGCAGGAGGCGGCCCGGGACTACTGGCGTACCTTCGCCTACCCGTTGAGCCAGACCGCTTACGCCGCATTGGCTGATGCCCTGGGGTCGGCTGACAGGCTCGCGGCGCTGGCCCGGCATTACCCGCGGTCCCTCCACAGCCTCGACACCGCCTGTTATCAGGAGCTGGCCCACTGGGAGGCGGGTTGCCTGGCGCAGGAGAGCCGCGCCAGGGACAAGTGGCGCCAGGAGGAGCCGGGGATTCTGTCCTGGTTCGAGAACGCGCTGGCCGAAGGCCATCTCAATCGCACCAGTCACAAGGACGACGTGGTGCGCCAGCAGCTGCAGGAGCTGTCCGCATGGGCCAGGGGCGAGACGGTCTTTATTGCCGACGACCACGGCAAACTCGGCAGTCGTCGCCTCAAGCTCAAAAAGAACATCGCCTTGCCCGACTTTGTCGCCCTCGAAGCGCTGTCTGACCTGCAGGACCGGTTGATGCTGCCGGACCACATGAGCGGCCGGCTGCAGGCCCATGCCGCTGCCTGGTGCCACAACCGGGTCGAGGTCCAGAAAAAGCGCCGCGGCAGCATGAGCTTCGACGATATGCTCCATCACCTTGATCAGGCTCTGGCAGGTGCTGGCGGGCCACGCCTGACGGCGACCATTCGCCAGCACTTCCCGGTAGCGCTGATCGACGAATTCCAGGACACCGACCCCGAGCAATACCGTATTTTCCGGCAGGTCTACAGCCAGCGTGAAGACCTGGGCTTCTTCATGATCGGTGATCCCAAACAGGCCATTTATGGCTTCCGTGGCGCCGACATCTACACCTATCTGGCGGCGCGACGTGACAGCAAGGGGCAGCATTTCACCCTCGACACCAACTTCCGCTCGGTGCCGCCGCTGGTCGCAGGGGTCAACCAGGTGTTCGAGTATGCTGGCCGCCGCCCCCAGGGCGCGTTTCTGCTGGGTGATGAGATTCCCTTCGAAAGCGTCGGCAGCCGCGAGAAGCCCGATGAACTGCAATGGAACGGCCGGCCGCTGGCCGGCCTCACCTTCTGGTCGCACCCCGGGCTGGGTTTCAGTAACAAAAGCGATTACCTGGCCGCGCTGGCAAACAGCTGCGCCAGCGAAATACGCCGTATGCTCGGCGCAGCGCGCGCCGGCGAGGCCCGGTTCAGCAACCCTCGTCGACCTCTGCAGCCGTCGGATTTCGCCATCCTGGTGCGGGACTTCAATGAAGCCGGTGCCATCCGGACTGCCCTGGCCCAACGTGGTCTGCGCAGTGCCTACCTGAGTGACCGGGAGTCGGTCTTCGCGTGCGCGGAAGCGACCGATTTGCTGATGTGGCTGCGCGCCGTGGCTGAAGCCGAGCGTGAGAGCCTGGTCCGGGATGCGCTGGCCAGTCGCACGCTCAATCTCGACCTCGCGCAGCTGGATGTGCATAACGAGAATGAACTGGCTTGGGAGGCGCGTATAGAGCAGTTCCGGGGCTACCGGGTGCTCTGGCAGCAGCGCGGCGTGCTGCCCCTGATGCGTCGGTTTCTTGAGGATTTCGATGTTCCCCGACGCCTGCTGGCCCAAGCCGATGGCGAGAGATCCCTGACCAATCTGCTACATCTCGCGGAGCTGCTGCAGAGCCAGGCCAGCCAGCTCGATGGGGAGCAGGCATTGATACGGTTCCTGGCCGACCAGATTGATAGCGGTGGACATGACCTCGGCGAGGATGCCGTGTTGCGCCTGGAAAGCGACGAGGACCTGATCAAGGTCATCACCTTTCACAAGTCCAAAGGGCTGGAGTATCCCCTGGTTTTTATCCCGTTCGTCGGGCTCTGCCGGCCGCTGGGGAAAAGCCGCGGCCCGCTCATCGCCTTCCACGATGACCAGGGCGCGCCATGCTACGCCGACGCCAACGATGCCGAAGCCCTGGCGCGGGCCGACCGCGAGCGTCTGGCCGAAGATCTGCGGCTACTCTACGTTGCGCTCACGCGCGCCCGCCACGCCTGCTGGGTTGGTCTGCTCGCGTATGGCCAGGACAGGAGCAAGGGTTACAGCTGCAAGCTGGCGCCGTCCGCTATTGCCTATATTCTCAATGGCGGCTGCGAACTTGCGCCCCAGACGCTCTGGGACGCCCTGGAAACCCTTTGTCACGCCTCGCCCGCTGTCACACTGGAGCCGCTGCCGCCAACCGATGATGTGCGCCTGCCTCCCGCCGTAGAGCAAACGCAGCCCAAGGCCCCGCGGCGGCCTCGTCTGAAACCGACTGAATCCTGGTGGATCACCAGCTACAGCGCAATTCTGGACGGGGCCAGAGCGCAACCGGACCGGGCCGAACTGACTGCGGCCCCGCAAGAGGCAGGCAGCAGCCCGGCCCATGAAAACATGGCCGAACTGCGCCATGAGCCAGCCGAGCGGCACTTCCAGGCGGACGGCCCTGGCCTCCACGGGCTCCCCCGGGGCGCCACGGTGGGCAATTTCCTGCACAACGTGCTCGAATGGATGGCCGAACAGGGCTTTGGCACCGTCGCCGATCACCCGCAACTGCTGGAAGCCCACCTGGAGCAAACATGCGCCGCCCACGGGCTTGAAGAGTGGGCCACAATGCTCGCCACTCAGCTCCAGCGGATTATCCAGGTGCCGCTGCAAACCGCAGGCAATGCGCCTGCGGTCCCGAGCCTGGCCAGCCTTGACCCGGAGAGTTACCGTCCCGAGCTGGAGTTCCTCTTTCCGGCCAATACCACTTCCACCCAGGCGCTTGATCAGCTCGTCGTCGACACGGTACTGCCGGGTCGGCCCCGTCCCCGGCTGCGTCCGCAAACACTCAATGGCATGCTGAAAGGCTACATCGACCTGACGTTCGAGGTGAACGGGCGCTATTACGTGCTCGATTACAAGTCCAACTGGCTGGGCGAGGACGATAGCTGGTACACCCGGGAACGCATGGCCGAGGCCATGCTTGAACACCGCTATGACCTGCAGTACGTGCTCTATATTCTGGCCCTGCATCGCCTGCTGAGATCACGCTTGCCCGGTTACCGGTACGAGAGCCATATTGGCGGCGCCTGCTATCTGTTCCTGCGCGGTTGCTCCAGCCCGGGACAGGGTATATTCAGTGATCGGCCGCCCCGCAAGCTCATCGAAGCGCTGGATGAGTTGTTCCGGGCCCAGTCGCTGCAGGGGGAGTTGTTCGATGGCCTCTGATTCCCTTCCATTGCACCACCAACTGACGGCGTGGGTGGAGCGGGGCTGGCTGCGTGACATCGACCTGGCGCTGGTGCAGTTTCTCCACGGGCAGGCGCCAGAAGCCAGGGATGATGCCCTTTTGGCGGCCGCACTGGCCAGCCACCAGCTGGGCCGCGGCCATATCTACCTGGATCTGGCGCGGACTTTGGGCCACCCCGACGAAGCCCTGTCTCTTCCGCCCGAGGGCGACAGCAACAGTGAGGGCCTGGCTTTGCCCTCGAGCTTGCTGTCCGGCTGGACACTCGACGGCTGGGCGCAGAGCTTGCGGCAGTCTGGCTTCGTCAGCATGGGCACAGAGCGCGTTGATGGCGCGAGCACGCAGTCTCTGCCCGGCGCTGCAGAAGACGATAACCGGCCGCTGGTGCTGGACCGGGGCAGGCTCTACCTGCGCCGCTACTGGCAGTATGAACAGCAGGTCGCCCGCGCCATTCGTTCACGGCTGGAACAGCCCGTAACGGGTGACGACCGGGATCTCAGCCGTGTGGTCGAAACGCTATTCCAGCCTTTGCGCAGTACCGAAGAGATGCCCAGCACTGGCGTGCACTGGCAGACGGTAGCTGCGGCGCTGGCGGCGCGCAGCCGGTTTACCATCATTTCCGGGGGCCCGGGCACGGGTAAAACCACCACCGTTGTCCGGGTGCTGGGCGTGCTGCAGCAACTGGCGCTCGACGCCGGCAGCCGGCCGTTACGCATCCATCTCGCCGCGCCCACGGGCAAGGCCGCAGCACGACTGACTGAATCGATTGGCGCGGCAGTCGATCAGCTTCCCCAAGATGTCCAGCCGTTCATTCCGCTGACGGTGACCACCCTGCACCGGCTGTTGCGACCCAAGCCCTTCTCGCGCAAGTTCCGCCACGATGCAGGTAATCCGCTGCATCTTGATCTGCTCGTGGTAGATGAAGCGTCGATGGTAGACCTGGAGCTCATGGCGGCTTTGCTCGATGCCCTGCATCCGTCGACCCGCCTGATCCTGCTGGGGGACAAAGATCAGCTGGCTTCGGTGGAGGCCGGGGCGGTACTCGGCGAATTGTGCCAGGGCGCCGACCAGCCCGGCTATAGCCAGAATCTGGTCCGCTGGCTGTACGATTGCACCGGCTATGACCTGACCCCCTGGCAGGCCCAGCAGGCGGCTCTTGCGGCTGACAACCCGACTATCGACGACCACATTGCCCTGTTACGTAAAAGCCACCGATTCGGCGCCAGCAGCGGCATTGGTCAGCTGGCCGAGGCGATAAACCGACAGGATGCCAGCCATGCGACGAAGCTGATCCAGCACGGCGGTTTCAGCGATGTCGCCTGGATCGCGACACGGGCACCGGACGGTGTTGAGTCGGCGCTTCTTCGGGAGCTCATCCTTGAAGGCGCAGCCACGCGCTTTTCCCATCCTGATGAAAGCGGAGGCTACAAGGCCTATCTGGACATTGTCCATCAGGGCCCGGACCGCTTCGACAGTTTTGATGCCTGGACCCGGGCCGTCCTGGCGGCGTTCGGACGATTCCAGGTTCTGTCGGCGCTGCGCAAGGGGCCGTTCGGGGTAGAGAGCCTCAACGTTGAAATCGAGAAAATCCTGCGTGAAGTCCGTCTGATTGGCGGCGCTGGGGCCTGGTATGCCGGCCGTCCGGTGCTGGTTACCCGCAACGACTATAGCCTGGGTCTCATGAATGGGGATGTCGGCATCGCCTTGCCCGACCCTGAATCCGGCGATCACCTACGTGTCTGCTTCCAGGCGGCAGACGGCGCCGTCCGCAAGGTGCTGACCAGCCGTCTGGTATCGGTTGAAACCGTCTTCGCTATGACCGTACACAAGTCCCAGGGCTCCGAATTCAATCACACCTGCCTGGTCCTGCCGGACCGGGTCAGTCCGATCCTGACCAAAGAGCTGCTCTATACCGGCATTACCCGCGCCCGTGACAGGTTCAGTCTGGTCGTTGCGGATCGACGAGTATTCCAGGCCGCGGTCGAGCGCCGTACCCAGCGGGCGTCCGCCCTGGCGGAGCGGCTTGCGGAACCGTTTCGGGTTCCCGGCGAGTGCTGATGCTGTCTCAAACCTTGCGATGCATCACGTGATGGGCAATAGCGAGAAAGCGGCGTACTATCGAAAAAGGACAGGAGGCCGATCAATGAAGCTACCGAAACCGGGACGGTACCGGCACTACAAAGGCGGCGATTACGAAGTGATCGGGGTCGCGCGCCATAGCGAAACCGAGGAAGCTCTGGTGGTCTACCGCTGCCTGTACGGCGACCATAGCCTCTGGGTCCGCCCTCTGGCGATGTTTAACGAGACAGTGCACATGGCCGGAGAAGAAGTCGCCCGTTTCGCCTATTGTGGCGAGCCCGCCGACAACGGCAAAAACGATTAATACAAGCCGGACAGGCTCCAGCATGATCGGGTCCGCTTCGCCCGAGTCCGGGTCGCGCTAACTCACTTCTTGGTGTCGTCCTCAGCGGCGGACCGGAAGAAAACCACCGGCTCCAGTTTGGCGTCTCTACGGGGCTGATTCACCCGTGTCTCCAACTCGGCACCTTCAGACGGGCTATCGCTCTGCTGATCGCTGAAACCACAAGCCACGCACTCACGAACCTGGGTGCCGTCCTGCTCGAACATCATGATCTTGTCCATCTCCGCACAGCGGGGGCAGACCGCACCGGCGATAAAGCGCTTCACTGTCTGGGTCATTTGCCTACTCTCGTGTCCGTCCCGCCCCCTTACGTGCTCGGGCGGGAAAGAAAAGATCAAAACCTGTGTCCAGTCCGGGTAATTCGTTAACCTACGAGCCGCGGACGGGACGCTAAGCCACCGCCGGCTGGGGCTGAATGCCCCACTGCGCCAGCAGCGCGTCAACCTGGGGCTCACGACCGCGGAAGGCGACGAACAGCTCCATGGGCTCCTGGGAGCCGCCTTTTTCAAGGATATGCTCGCGGAATGCCTGCCCGGCCTCGGGACTGAATATGCCTTTCTCCTCAAACAGTGAGAACGCGTCCGCTGCCAGAACCTCGGCCCACTTATAGCTGTAGTAGCCAGCCGCGTAACCCCCGGCAAAAATGTGGGAGAAACTGTTGGGGAAGCGGTTGAAGGCAGGCGGGCGAACCACCGCGACTTCTTCGCGAACTTTTTCCAGCAGCGCCAGGGGCGAAACCGGCTTGTCGGGATCAAACTCCGCATGAAGACGGAAATCGAACAGTGAAAACTCAATCTGTCGCAGCATCTGCATACCCGATTGGAAGTTCCTGGCCGCCAGCATCCGCTCCAGGTACTCCTGGGGCAACGGCTCACCGGTTTCGTAGTGACCAGAAATCAGCGCGATCGACTCGGCATGCCAGCACCAGTTCTCCATGAACTGGCTGGGCAGCTCAACCGCATCCCAGGCGACACCATTGATTCCGGAAACATCGAAGACTTCCACTTGCGTTAGCATGTGGTGCAGCCCGTGGCCGAATTCATGGAACAGCGTTGTCACTTCGTCGTGGGTCAACAGCGCGGGTTGATCGCCGACCGGCGGCGTGAAATTACAGGTCAGGAACGCGACAGGCTTCTGCAGGTGCCCGCGCAGATTGCGGTAACGAACCCGGCAATCCGCCATCCAGGCGCCGCCACGTTTGCCTTTGCGGGCGTATGGGTCCAGGTAGAACCAGGCCAACGGCTCACCGTCACGGCTGATCTCGTAGACGGTCACATCTTTGTGCCAGACCTGGGCATCATCGATCGCACTGATCCTGACGCCGAACAGGCGCTGGGCTACCTCAAAGAGCCCGGGGATCACCCGGTTGGCCGGGAAGTACGGTCGCAGCATTTCGTCGGAGATCTGATACCGGTGCTGGCGCAGTTTCTCGCCATAGAAACCGATGTCCCAGGCCTCCAGGCCTTCCGCACCGCATTCGTCCCGGGCAAATGCCCTGAGCTCCTCGAGTTCTTTCTCGGCCACGGGACGGGACTTCTTCGCCAGTTCGCCAAGGAAACCGAGCACTTCTTCCGGCGTGCGCGCCATTTTGCGTGCCAGGGAGCGCTCAGCATAGCTGTCAAACCCGACCAGCTGCGACTGTTCGTGCCGGCGCCGGAGGATATCGGTCATGATCGCGGTGTTGTCCCATTTACCCGCGAACGGCCCCAGTTCCGAGGCCCGGGTGACGAACGCCTCGTACACCTCTTTGCGCAACGCTCGGTTTTCGCAGAAGGTCATGACCGGCAGGAAACTGGGCGCGTCGAGGGTCAGAAGCCAGCCCTCCATCTCGCGCTGCTGGGCTGCCTGGCGCGCGCCGGCCTGGGCCGTTTCGGGCATCCCGGCAAGTTCCGACTGGTCGGTAATCTGTTTGCTCCAGGCCTGGGTGGCGTCCAGCACATTGTCTGAAAAGCGGCTGGACAGCTCCGCCAGTTCGCCCGAGAGTTTGGCAAAACGCTCTTTTTTATCAGCCGCGAGCGCCACGCCAGATAGCTCAAAGTCACGTAGCGTGTTATCGATAGCCTTGCGCTGGGCCTGATCCAGCCTGGCGTACTGCTCGCTATCCGCCAGTTTCCGGTATGCCGCGTGCAACTGCTGGTTCTGGCTGACCTCGGTGCCGTATTCGGTCAGCTGGGCCAGGCAACCGTTGTAGATCTCGCGCAGTTCGGAGGTGTTCTGTACGGCATTGAGGTGACTGACTACGGACCAGGCCCGTTCGAGCCGGTCTTCCAGCGATTGGATCGGCTGCACCAGGGTTTCAAAGGAAGGCTCTTCCTGTTGGGCGATAGACTGGATCTGAACGCGATTGTCGCTTATCAACTGGTCGATCGCCGGCTTGATGTGCTCTAGCCGAATAAAACTGAAGTGAGGCAGCTGGTCTTCGGTGAGCAACGGGTTTTTCATTCCTTTCCCCCAATGTCAAAAGATACGATGGGCCAATGATGGGCGTGATAAGCGTGTTTTACCAGTAGCGCAATAGGAGTATGTAATGACGAATTGCCGTTCTCACAAGGGCATAGCACCGAAATTCGGGCAGCGGGTCTGGCTTGACCCCAGTGCGGTAGTCATTGGGGATGTGGCGCTGGGAGATGACTGCTCCGTATGGCCGCAAACAGTCATCCGGGGCGATATGCACCACATTAAGATCGGCCAGCGGTGCAGCATCCAGGATGCCTCAGTGTTGCATATTACTCACGCCAGCGACTTCAATCCCGGCGGCTGGCCACTGGTAATCGGTGATGATGTGACCATCGGCCATCGGGCACTGCTCCATGGCTGCACCCTGGGTAGCCGCATACTGGTGGGAATGGGCGCAATCGTTATGGATGGCGCAACAGTGGAGGATGAAGTGATCCTCGGCGCCGGCACCTTGGTGCCCCCGGGCAAAACCCTCGCGACGGGTTACCTGTATGTTGGTAGCCCGTGCCGGCAGGCCCGGCCGCTTACAGACGGGGAGCGGTCGTTCTTCACCTATACCGCGGCCAATTACGTGCGCCTCAAGGACGAGTATCTGGCTGGCTGAAGCTGTTGGGGCGCTTCCGAAGGTCAGGATTTCCGGTTGTGGGTGGCGCCGAACTCTTTCAGAGCCTCGGCATACTCAACCGAGCGCCGGTGCTGGCTGATCAGGTCGAGAATGGTCTCGCCGCCCGGGCTCAGGCTGTCCAGATCACGCGAGGCTTCGGTAAAAAAGCCCAGAAAGCGGCGGAAGTCATCGGCCCGCATTGACTGGTAGGCGCGCTCAAGGACAAAGTAATCCTTGCTGATGCTGGTATCGTAGGGTTCCAGCGACAGAAAACTGCTGACCCGCTCGTCGCTCCATTCTTCGTCCAATACCTTGGGTTTATCCGGCCCGGCCACAGAAATACCTCTTTGCCCTGTTGAAAAGCGTCACAGTATACCTGCCTATACCGTCAGCGTTAATCGCAGCCATTGCCGGTCATCAGACGCTACTCGCCAGCCGCGGGCGCGATCCCCGGCGCATCCTCAAAAAGCTGACCGCAGCTGGGCTCATAAATGCTGATGTCGACCCTTCGATTGAGGGCGCGATTGCTGGCGCTGTCATTCGGCACCAGGGGCTGGGTTTCGGCGTGCCCCGCGGCCATCACTCGCCGGGCCTCTATGCGCCGGTCCAGGACCAGCTGGTGCACCACGGACACAGCCCGGGCGGCGGACAGGTCCCAGTTGGAGCGGTAGCGCGAGCTGATAATGGGTAGATCGTCGCTGTGACCGCCAACGACAATCTCACCGCTGCACTGGCTCAGGGCGTCGACGATCCTGTCTATTATTGGCTGCACCTGGGGCTTGATCGTGGCAGCCCCCGAGGGGAATGTGGCTTCTTCTGAAAAGCGGACTACGACCCGGCGTTGATCATAATTCACCGCCAGTCGCCCGGCGGCGACCTCCTCCTCCAACTGGCCGATCAGCACCGATGCCAGCTGTTCGACACCGGGTGCGACGGCTGACTGCCAGCCGACGGCACCGAGGGGCAGTCCGGCCACGATCTGGGGCACGGATTGGGCGGTGGCTATCGTCACGCCCGCGCTGGGCTCAACGCCGCCAGAGAGAGCGCCAGCCTGTTGAACGGCTGCTTCAGTGCCAGATCCGGGTTCAGTGCCAGTTCCGGGCAGCGTTGTCTGCAGTGGCTGGGTGCCGAATGCCGCGCCCATGGAGTTGATCATGGCCCGGTACTTTTCCGCATCAATTTCAGAAAACGACAGCAGGAGGATAAAAAACGTCAGCAACAGCATCATCAGATCGGCAAAGGTCATCAGCCAGGACGGCTGCCCGGCGGCGGCGCCACGCTTGCGTCCCAAAAGAACGGCCATTTCAGCGATTCGCTTCGGGCTGGAGTTTGCCGCGCTGTTCCGGCGTCAGGTAGGCGCTCAGAAGTTCCGTCATCAGGCGCGGGTTCTGGCCCTTCATGATGTTCAGCATGCTGACGTGAACGACCATCATGTTGCGTTGCGCCTCGACCGCTTTGAGCTGGAGCTTGTCGGCCAGGGGTAGGGCGACAAGCTGCGCGATCAGTGCGCCATAAAACGTTGTCAGCAGCGCCACCGCCATGGCCGGGCCAATGGAACCAGGGTCAGCCATGTTATTGAGCATCTGTACCAGGCCTACCAGGGTTCCCAGCATGCCCAGTGCCGGCGCCGAGTCGCCGATACCGCGAAAGACCCGCTCAGCCACATCGTAACGCTCCAGGGTCTGCTGCATTTCCTGTAGCAGGGCCTCGTCGATGAACTCCGGCGGGTGACCGTCAACGGCGAGATTGATGGCTTTGCGCAGGTAGGGCTCGTCGGTCTGGTAATCCTCGAGCCCCAGAATGCCCTCCTTGCGCACCAGATTGGCCAGCTCACGGACTTGCCCGACCAGCACCACGGGGCTGACCGTACGATCAGTGAAGGCTGTACGCACGGCCAGCGCAAAGGCCTCCTTCACGGAATGAAGGCGGTATTTGATGAGGGTAACCGAAAAAGTGCCGAATACCACGATCGCGAGACCGGGCAGGTTCATGAACGCGCCCAGGTCAGAGCCGGCCAGGATAGCCAGGGCCACGACCGAGACACCGGCAATCAGACCAACAAGCGTCAGGATGTCCATGCTGAAACCGAGTAGGAGGAACGGGACGGTTTCAGAAGGATAGTCCAAAGCGGCCGATTTAGCAGGCGCCGGCTCGGCCGATTCTCACTCGGTACAACGCCTCAGGATGAACGCAAGGCCTTGATAACTGGCTCGGTCTCGGGTCTGCGGTGCCGCCACAGGAAGAAAGATTCAGCGGCCTGTTCCACCAGCATGCCGAGCCCGTCTATTACCCGGCTCGCTCCCTGGCCCAGAGCCCAGCGATTGAATACGGTAGTGTCCTGGCTGTACATCATGTCGTAGCAGAGGGTGTTGGCGTCGAGCGCACTGCTGGGGATAGGCGGAACACTTCCGGCGAGACTGGCACTGGTGCCGTTGATGATGAGATCGAACGGGCCGACCACCTCGCTGAATTCGCTGGCACTGACGGTCCCATAAGTTTCGAAAAGCTTTGCCAGGTCCTGGGCCCGGCTGAGTGTACGGTTGGCAATGACCAACTCCGCGGGGTGCTGCTCAAGCAAGGGCCCAAGCACACCCCGCACCGCGCCGCCTGCGCCCAGCACCAGCACCCGCTGGGCTTTGACTTGCGCGTCGTTGTTTTCGCAGAGGTCAGTGACAAGCCCGACGCCATCGGTATTGTCGCCCAGCAGCATGCCCTGGGCGTCGGGGTAGAGTGTGTTAACCGCGCCCGCCAGCCGGGCACGATCGGTCAACCTTTCGGCCAGGGCATAGGCTTCCTGCTTGAACGGCACCGTCACATTAAGCCCGCAGCCGCCATCGCGGAAGAATGAGCGCGCGGTATCGGCAAACCCGTCCTCCGGCGCCTGGATGGCGATATAGTTGACGTTCTCACCGGTCTGGCGGGCAAAAAGACCGTGAATCAACGGTGATTTGCTATGGCTGACCGGATGGCCGATAACCGCATAGAGATCGCTCATCGTCAGGCTCCGTGAGTGGCATGGTTCGGTTCATCCAACCAGTCGCGCCCGGTCAGAAAGTACGAGGTCAGTTTCTCTTCAGCACTGTCCGGCTCGGGCCGGTGGTTGTATTCCCAGCGCACCAGGGGGGGTAGCGACATGAGGATGGACTCGGTTCGCCCGCCCGACTGAAGCCCGAACAGCGTCCCCCGGTCGTAGACCAGGTTGAACTCCACATAGCGGCCGCGCCGGTATAGCTGGAACTGGCGCTCACGTTCCCCGTAAGGATGATTCCGCCGCCGCTGCACTATGGGGCGATAGGCGGGCAGAAAGCTGTCGCCCACGGCCTGCATGAACGCAAAATCCTGCTCAAACCCGTGTTCGTTGAGATCGTCAAAGAAGAGGCCACCGATGCCCCGCGGCTCGTTCCGGTGTTTGAGGTAAAAGTACTCGTCGCACCAGGCCTTGTAGCGGCGATAGGTATCGCGCCCGAACGGCTGGCAGGCCTCTGCGGCGACCTGGTGCCAGTGAACACAGTCCGCGTCGAACCCGTAGTATGGCGTCAGGTCGTAGCCTCCCCCAAACCACCACAACGGTGCCTCACCGGGCTTCTCGGCAATAAAGAAACGCACATTGGCATGGGAGGTCGGGATATAGGGATTTTCAGGGTGAAGCACCAGTGACACGCCCATGGCCTGCCAAGGGGCACCGGCCAGTTCCGGCCGATGTGCTGTGGCCGAGGCCGGTAACGTATTACCCATCACGTGGGAATAGTTCACGCCGCCCTTTTCGAAGACGCTCCCGCCGGTAATCACGCGGCTGCGCCCGCCGCCGCCTTCGGACCGCTGCCAGGTTTCCTCGACAAAGTCGGCGCCGCCGTCCAGCTGCGACAGCCCGATACAGAGGTTGTCCTGAAGCGCTTCCAGGTAGGCGCGGACGCGTTCGGGATCCGGGTTGGACATGGCAGGCACCTCTGGCACGGACTACGGGCGAAGAATGATTGAGCCGTGGCTCAGTCGAGCCGAAAAGATTATCACGCAACGGGGGCTTTTGAATCACTTTGGGAGGCGCCTGAATTATTAGCGCCCTCTCAGGTATCGCCCCGACGACAGTTCCAGGATGGGGCTGGGCCCTGTTTGCTGATCCGGATGCCCGACCATGAACGTCTGTACGCGCTGGTTAAAATACCGCCGGGCCGCAAAGGCAGTTGTCGCTGGTGGCCGTCCCGAAGGGTTGCACGAGGTCGAGACGATCGGCCCGCCAAAAGCCCGACAGAGAGCAACGACCGATGGATGCCGGCTGACCCTGACGGCTACGGCGTCGTGCCTGCCGCGAATCCAGTCCGGTACCTGACGCTCAAGATCGGGCAGGATGCAGGTTACAAAACCGGGCCAGAGGGATTCAGCCTTCGCGCGCAGCTCATCCGGCAGGGGTGCCAGCAGATGGGCCACCTGAGCCAGGTCAGCCGCGATCAGGATAACGCCTTTCTCCTTGGGCCGTTGCTTCAGCGCCAGCAGACGCTTCATCGCAGTCTCGTTGGCCGGGTCACAGCCGAGGCCCCAGACGGCCTCGGTCGGATAGGCAATCACATCGCCGGCTTTCAAGGCCATTGACGCCCGGCGCGCGTGCCAGGTCAGGGTCGGATTGGGCATCTGGTCTCGCTACAGTCAATGAAAGGTTCCGCGCGGGCAATGCTCGACGCAGGCACACGCCGGTAGCCGCCGGGTACCGCCTCGATATGTCCCTCCAGCTCAAGCTCCAGCAAGGCCTGCAAAAGGCTGCCTGCATCGAGCCCGGTCTGGGCCACGAGGTCGTCAGTGTCACGGGCGTCCAGGCCCAACTGCAACCAGACCTGGCCGGCAGTGCCTTGCGGTGCCTCGAGCATCAGACCAGCCGTTCCGGTCTCGGCTTGCGGCACCGGATCGCCGAAAGACAACGCAGGCGTCCAGGTGTTGAGCTCCGCCAGAATGTCATCCACAGTCTCCACCAGGCAGGCACCGTCGCGGATCAGCCTATGGCAGCCACGGGCCTGGGGATTATGGATCGACCCCGGTATGGCCAGCACATCGCGGCCCTGTTCCAGGGCCAGCCGGGCAGTGATCAGCGAGCCGCTGGCGAGGCTTGCCTCAACCACCAGTACGCCCTGGGCCAGGCCGCTGATTATACGATTGCGCCGGGGAAAATGCCCGGCTCGCGGTGGGCTGCCGGGCGGCAATTCTGCGACTATAGCGCCGCCGCCCGCGACGATGCGTTCGGCCAGATCCTTATGGTGGGCCGGGTACAGGGTGTCGATCCCCGTCCCCAGTACCGCTATTGTGGTGCCATCGCCATCCAGCGCGCCCTCATGGGCTGCGCCGTCTATGCCCAGCGCGAGCCCACTGGTGATCGCCAGCCGATGGCCAACGACGGCCCGGGCAAACTGCCGGGCATTGCTGAGCCCGTCCCTCGTGGCGCGACGACTGCCGACCACCGCGAGTTGTCTGCTGCCCAGGCATTCGACGTTACCCCGCACAAAGAGGGCGACGGGCGGGGTATGAATCTGCCGCAGGGCGGCGGGGTATCGTGGATCCGTCCAGGCCAGCAGTGTCACCTGCAAGTCTTCGCAGACACGCCCGGCCTGTTCTATACGCTGGAGAAAGGGATGGCTGAGATCCTGATTCTGCCATGCACGAACCGCCTCCTGGCCCGGCGAGCGAAGTCCGATGGCTTTCAGGTTGGAGGCTGAGGCGCTCAGAACGGCCAGCGGATCACCCCAATGGTCCAGCACTCGCTGCCAGAACTGCGGTCCCGCGTGGGGCAAAAGAGCCAGGGCCAGCCCACGGCGGGGCACTTCCCGTTCGTTCATAATCACGTCCCTGTCACTGGTGTTTGGGCTGCGGCTGGACCGTCAGCCTCGAGCGGGTCAGGCAGATTCCTTGCCTCGCCGAACCAGTTTACCCGAGCTGAGTTCCAGCTTCATTAGCGAACGTTGCATTGGTTGGTGCCCGGGGCCGGGTGGGCAGCAACCGACGGCGCAGCCCAAACGAAAAAAACCGCTACCGGACGATCGGTAGCGGTTATTCGAAACCCCGGGTTATCAGTTGGGGTTTCTGACTTCATCCAGCAGCGCCAGCGGTCGGGTCGCTTTCAACACCAGCCCGTAGCTCAGTTTTTCGTATGTCTGAAAGACCATCAGCAAGCCGGCACGCTCGGATGGCAGTTCGACCAGTTCCCGGGTATTGGGGTCTCGAATAACTTCTCCCTTCTTGAACACAGCCAGGACATCGCCGGGCTCAAGGCCTTCGCGGGCACCCCGATTGAGGGTAACCACGTCGTACTGGCCGATATTCTTGACGCCGCCATCTACCGCGATCATCACGCCGCGGATCTGTTCGTCCGGTGCGCTGGGCTCGAAATTGGTGGTGATCGGTGCGTCAGCCGTCGGCAGCAGCCGATCGTTCTGAACCACTTCTTCTTGGGTCTGGGTCAGATCCAGGCTGATAACTTCACCATCCTGAGATGCCACTTTGCCCTGGCCAACCGCTTTCGCTTCCAGTCCGAGGAACTCCTCAGTTTCGGGATCGTAATAGGCCTGGGAGCGGCGGAACACTCCCAGTACTTTCTGTCCCTTGCTTTTGCCACGGGCATACACTCGATCACCTGCGCCGCTGACCAGGCGTCCGTCACGCCCCTGGAGTACGTAGGGCGCGTTCGCCAGGTCTTCTTCAGCGACAATGCGGGTCTTGCCCAAAAAGGCTTCAATCGCATCAAGGGGAATGGTCGGTACGGGCGTCTGGATCGGCGTGGAGCGGACTTTCGGCGACAACCGGACGACACCTGGCTCGCTCTGGACTTTGGTGATCCGGGGCTGACCGTCAACGTACACCAGCGCCAGCGTATCGCCTGGATAGATCAGATGCGGATTGTCCACCTGCGGGTTGACCTGCCAGATTTCGGGCCAGTACCAGGGCTCATTCAGAAACCGTCCTGAAATATCCCAGAGCGTGTCCCCCTTGACCACGGTGTAACGGTCGGGGTGACCGTCGCGCAGCTCCGGTTCAGCCTGTGCCCCGGGACCCGCCAGCAGAAGCACCGCGGTAACGGTGCACAGCAATTTCCTCATCATCGCAATCCTTGGTAGATCGACTAATCTCTGGCCGGTTAACGGGGCGCGCTCAAAACAGCGGCAGCCCCCATCGGGCTGTAGTATTGCAGTTCGGATCGAAAACCCGGGAACAGCACCTTTAAAAATGGCCAAACCTACCTAACTATAGAATAGATCGGTGCAATTGCAGGCAAATTTGTCTTCTCTCCGGCCAGGCTTTAAGCCGAAGGCCCCGGGACCTCGTCGGAGCTGATCGATTTGTGCTCAACCTGGGACCTGGTAGATAATAAAGCCAGTGTCGCGCGCGGCTGGGTTGCCTGCCTCAGGCGTGTCGCTAAAGACTTTGGGCAAGGCGCTGGCCCGCCGGCAAGGTGGTCCCACGTCAAGGGAAAGCAACGTGGTCCCGGAGTCTTTAGCGACGCACCCTGCGGGAGCCCCATGGAATCGTGAGGGGAGCAATCAGCCGCACGGGACACCGATCGACGCGAGCGCTTTTCGCCTGCGGATCAGAAGACTTAACGTTAGAACTGGTGCCTATGATACTCGAGATTCTGGAATACCCCGATCCGCGCCTGCGGACGGTCGCCAAGCCAGTCACGAGCTTCGACGATAAGCTGCAGAAGCTGATCGACGACATGTTCGAGACCATGTATGACGCCCCGGGCATCGGCCTGGCCGCGACCCAGGTCAATGTCCATCGGCAATTGCTGGTTATGGATCTGTCCGATGACCGTAGCGCGCCACGGGTGTTTATCAACCCGAAGCTGGAAGTCCTCGAGGGCGAGCCCCAGGAGATGCAGGAAGGCTGCCTGTCCGTGCCCGGTTTCTATGAGAATGTGACCCGTGTCGATCACGTCCGGATCAAAGCGCAGGATCGCCACGGCCAAGCGTTTGAAGAAATCGCGACCGACCTTCTGGCTGTCTGCATTCAGCACGAGATGGACCACCTGAACGGTAAGCTGTTCGTGGACTACCTGAGCCCCCTGAAACGCACGCGCATTCGCAAGAAGCTGGAAAAACAGCATAAAATCCGGGCCTGAGCGCTGGATTCAACTGCTGGCGTCGACCAGGCGCCAGGTTTTGCCTTCATAGTCGACCCTTCGAGTCGAAACCTCCAAACCAGCTATCAACCCGCGGAGAACAATCTTGCGACTCGTTTTTGCAGGCACACCCGATTTTGCGGCGTCCAGCCTGCAAGCTCTGATCGATGCTGGCCATGAGCTGGCGGCAGTTTATACCCAACCTGATCGTCCCGCGGGCAGAGGTCGCAAGGCCCAGGCCAGCCCGGTCAAAACGCTGGCGCTGGCGCACGGGATACCCGTCGAGCAACCGGAAAACCTGAAGGACTCTGCCGCCCAGGCACGCCTCGCCGGTTACAAGGCCGACGCCATGATTGTCGCCGCCTACGGCCTGCTGTTGCCGCCACGGGTATTGACGCTACCGCGCCTGGGTTGTCTCAATGTCCACGCATCTCTTTTACCCCGGTGGCGCGGCGCTGCCCCCATCCAGCGCGCCATCGCGGCCGGCGATACCGAAACCGGAATTACGATCATGCAGATGGATGAAGGTCTCGACACCGGCGCCATGCTGCTGACCCGGGCTGTACCTATCAATGACAGAGATACCGGCGGCTCATTGCACGACCGTCTCGCCCAGGTGGGCGGCGAAGCACTGGTGGATGCGCTGCTGGGTCTGCAACAGGACGAACTGGTGCCCCAGGCCCAGGACGACACGCAGGCCGTGTACGCCCACAAACTGAACAAAGCCGAAGCTGCGATCGACTGGACGCGTTCGGCCCTGGCGCTGGAGCGCCAGATCCGCGCCTTCAACCCCTGGCCGGTCGCCTATACCGATGACGGCGACAACCGTATCCGCGTGCTTGAGGCCGCTGTGGTCGATCTACCGTCAGGCGCAGCTGATGCTCCGCCCGGGTGCGTGGTCAGCCGGGATCGCAATGGCATCGTGGTGCGCTGCGGTGAGGGTGCACTCAGCCTGATCAAGCTACAGCTTCCCGGGGGGCGTGCGCAGTCCGTGACTGATATCGTCAATGGCGGGAAACCGGTTCTGCAGCAGGGGGCGCTTTTACAATGACGCCTCCGAAAGGTACGCCGAACGGGCCTGGCACCCGCAAACCCGGCCTGCATGGTCGTGCCGTGCGGGTGCTGAGCCAGGTGGTAGAGCAGGGGCGTTCGCTCAACCAGTGCCTGCCGCCACAACTGATTGATTTGACACCTGCCGAGCGGGGCCGCCTGCAGGATTGGTGCTTCGGCACCTGCCGCTGGTGGTATCGCCTTAACCACGAGCTGGACAGCCGCCTTGAACGTCCGCTGCGTCGCAGCGATATGCCGGTCAAATACCTGCTGCTGCTGGGGCTCTATCAGCTGCGCTACAGCAAGACACCGCCTCACGCTGTGCTCAACGAATGCGTCGAGGGCTGCCGTGACCTGGGTTTCAAGCCGCTGACCGGACTGGTCAATGGCGTCCTGAGAAAGGCCCAGCGAGAAGGGGAGCCGGAACCGACCGACCCGGCCGTTATCCACAGTCATCCTGCCTGGATAGCCGATAAGCTCAAAGGCAATTGGGCCGAACAATGGATCGCGGTGATGGCGGCGAATAATCAGCACCCGCCGTTCACCCTGAGGGTCAATCTGCGTCAGGGCAGTCGGGAGGGTTACCTGCAAGAATTGACTGACGCAGGCCTGGAAGCCGAATCCTGTCAGTTTGCTCCGGCCGGGATCCGGCTGCGCAAAGCCGTACCGGTGGAGCAGCTACCGGGCTTCGCCGATGGCGCCGTCAGTGTGCAGGACGAAGCGGCCCAGCTCTGCGTTGGCCTGCTGGAACTCGCGCCCGGGCAACGCGTTCTGGACGCCTGCGCCGCCCCCGGCGGAAAAACCGCCGCCATTCTGGAAGCCGAACCCGCACTGGAGCGCCTGACAGCCGTGGATTCGGACGCCGACAGGCTGGAGCGCGTACGGGAGAACCTGCATCGACTGGTCCTCGACGCCGAGGTCGTCTGCGCCGATGCAGCGGCTGCCGCAGAGTGGGCTGACCCAGAGGGTTATGATCGCATCCTGCTTGATGCACCCTGTAGTGCCACTGGCGTGATCCGCCGCCACCCCGACATCAAACTGCTGCGCCGCGAGACCGACATTGCCCCGCTCGCGACACTCCAGCTCAGCCTCCTGAAAGCGCTCTGGCCTTTTCTCAAGCCAGGGGGGCGGCTTGTTTACGCCACCTGCTCGGTGTTTCCCCAGGAGAACAGCCGTATTGTCAGCCGTTTCCTCAATGCAACCGCCGATGCCCAACTGGTACCCTTGGCGGTAGACTGGGGGCTGGACACGGGCTATGGTCGGCAGCTGTTGCCCCAGGCTGAGGGTGCGGATGGCTTTTTCTATGCCTGCCTCAACAAGGCGCCCGGGCAACTTATCGCGGACCACTGATTAGCCAGACCAGTCAGACGGCGCAGCAGCCACATAATTTATCCTGGGCGTGAAAGGCGTGGCGCCTCTCGCGTCGTCAGGGTCAGAGGAAAGCAGGTCGATGAAGATAATCATCCTTGGCGCAGGTCAGGTAGGTGGCACGCTTGCTGAAAACCTTGCCAGCGAAGCCAACGACATCACGATCATCGACAGCGACAGTGGTCGGCTGCGTGAACTCCAGGACCGGCTCGACGTACGGACGGTGCAGGGCCGGGGGTCCTACCCGAACATACTGCGGCAGGCCGGGGCCGATGACGCGGACATGCTGATCGCCGTCACCAACAGCGATGAAGTCAACATGGTGGCCTGCCAGATTGCCTCCTCGCTGTTCCGTACGCCCACCAAGATCAGCCGCGTGCGGGCCAACGCCTATCTTTCCCGCAAGGAGCTGTTCGGGCCGGGTGGCTTTCCCATCGACGTGCTGATCAGCCCGGAGCAGGTGGTCACCGAGCACATCACCCGGCTGATTGAGTATCCCGGTGCGTTGCAGGTGCTGGAATTTTCCAAGGGGCTGGTCCGGCTGGTCGCCATCCGCGCCACGCTGGGCGGGCCGCTGGTCGGGCATGAGCTTTCGTTCCTGCGCGAGCATATGCCGAATACCGATACCCGTGTCGCCGCCATTTTCCGTCGTGACCGTCCCATCATCCCCCAGGGCAGTACCGTGATTGAAGACGGCGATGAAATCTTCTTCATCGCCGGTGCCGACAACATCCGCAAGATCATGAGCGAGCTCCAGCCCCTGGAGAAACCTTACAAGCGCATTATGATTGCGGGTGGCGGTAACATCGGCCACCGGCTCGCCCATACGCTGGAAAGCCGCTACCAGGTCAAGATTATCGAGCGCGACTACGAGCGCTGCACCTATTTGGCCGAAAATCTCGACAAGGCCATCGTGCTACAGGGCAATACGGCCAACAAAGACTTGCTGGTTGAGGAGAACATCGAAAATACCGACGTCTTCTGCGCGGTCACCAACGACGATGAGGCCAATATCATGGCGTCACTCCTGGCCAAGCGCCTGGGCGTGCGCAAGGTGATGACCCTGATCAACAATCCCGACTACGTCGACCTGATCCAGGGCGGCGATATCGATGTCGCCATCTCACCCCAGCAGACGACCATCGGCAGTCTTCTGACCCACGTCCGCCGCGGCGACGTGGTTAACGTTCATGCGCTCCGGCGGGGGGCCGCCGAGGCGATCGAGGCAATCGCCCATGGTGACCACCGCAGTTCCAAGGTCGTAGGCAAGCGGCTGGACGAGATCTCCCTACCCGAGGGCACTACCATCGGCGCCATTGTCCGGCATAACGACGTGTTGATTGCCCACGATCACGTACGCATCCAGCCCGACGATCACGTTATTCTCTTCCTGGTTGACCGTACCCGTATCCGGGAAGTAGAGCGTCTGTTCCAGGTCGGTCTGACGTTCTTCTAAGGGCTTTCAGTACATTGGGGCCTTTCACTACATCGGGGGCTGTCAGCACATCGGAAGCAAAACCGTGCTGATGACTTCTTTTGCAGCGCTACCGGCTCAAGGCGGCCATCCATTCGTGTTGGAACCCATTCAGGAACGGAAAAAAATGGCCTTCGCCATCAATACGCCGCAAATCACATTGAGGTAGCCGTCGGTTCAGATCCTCCCCGTTTTCACGTACCACAATCGGGTCGTCCTGGCCCTGGTAAAGCATGACCGGCGCCTGCACGTCCTTAAGTCGGAAACCCCAGTCACGGTACTGCAGCGCAAAGTCCTGCCTGGCGCCGGAGGTCCCCTGCCGGAACGCCTCGGTCTGGGCCGCCATGAAGACCCGCCGGAAGGCCGCCTGCGAGAGAATCTCACGGTCTGCAGGTGAACAGAGCCTGCGCAGGTAAAACAGATAGACCCAGGGTAACAGGCGTTCAGTCCAGCCAGCGACCCGGATCAGACCGACCAGCACCTCAACCAGGCGCCCCCGGGTAAAGCGGGTGTGGCGGGCAAACGGCTTGACCAGGCTATCCTCGAGACCGGCTTCATAGAAGTGCGTATAGCTCGCCATGATCGAAACGCCGGTTATGCGCTCGGGCACGAGGGCAGCCATCGCCAGCGCCATCGGTCCGCCGCTCGACCAGCCGGCGTGGTGACACCTGGGGACGTGCAGATGGTCCATAAGGCGGCAGAAGTGCGGTACCAGGTCGGCGATGCGATTCAGGGCAGTGAAAGGCGTCGCGCCGATGCCGGGCCGGTCCGGCACGATGAGGCGGACGTCGTTGCGCCGGGCCTGGTCGTGCAACCATGCGGCTTCTGTATGGGCGCCGGGCATGCCGTGGTGGTATATGACCGGCAGACCGTTGGGCGCGCCGTATTCACGCCACCCGAAAAGGGGCGCTGATGCAGGTTCCTGCGTCATCGTTTGGGGCTCTTCCTTTTGACCCGGGAATTACACGCTCTGGTGAACCGTGGTGGGTGCGGCCCGAGGGCACGGACCGCAAATCAGATCGACGGTTTCGAAAGTAAGCGCCAGGAAGAGTATAATACCCGGCTTCCAATTGCAGGCCCCATTCCCGTGGGTCTGCCGCTCGAATAAGCCAGGGGTACCGCGTGACTGAGTTGGCCAAACCCGATGTAAAAACCTTCCAGGGGCTGATACTTGCTCTCCAGCAGTTCTGGGCAGAACGCGGCTGCGTCGTGCTGCAGCCGCTGGATATGGAAGTGGGCGCCGGTACCTTCCACCCTGCGACATTCCTTCGCGCTATCGGGCCCGAAAGCTGGCACGCGGCTTACGTGCAACCCAGTCGTCGTCCAACGGATGGCCGTTATGGCGAGAACCCTAACCGGCTGCAGCATTACTATCAGTTCCAGGTGGTGCTCAAACCTTCGCCGCCCGATATCCAGGAGCTTTACCTGGACTCCCTGCGGGCTCTTGGCATCGACCCTCTGGTCCATGATATCCGCTTCGTCGAGGATAACTGGGAGTCCCCCACGCTGGGCGCCTGGGGGCTCGGATGGGAAGTCTGGCTCAATGGCATGGAAGTGACCCAGTTTACCTACTTCCAGCAGGCTGGCGGTCTTGAATGCTTCCCGGTGACGGGTGAGATTACGTACGGGCTGGAACGCATCGCCATGTACCTGCAGGGTGTCGACAGTGTCTACGATCTGGTCTGGACGCACGGTCCCGAAGGCGACGTCACCTACGGTGATGTGTTCAAGCAGAACGAGATCGAAATGTCGGCCTACAACTTCGAGCAGGCCGATACCGAATTCCTGTTCCACGCTTTTGACGTTCACGAGCGTGAGAGCCAGCGGCTGATCGAGGTCGGCCTGCCATTGCCGGCCTATGAGCAGGTCCTGAAAGCGTCGCACACTTTCAATCTCCTGGATGCCCGCCACGCCATCTCCGTCACCGAGCGCCAGCGCTTTATCCTGCGCGTTCGCTCATTGGCGCGCGCCGTTGCCCAGGCCTATTTCAACCGCCGTCTTGAACTTGGCTTTCCGCTCGCGCCTGAAGCCCTGAGGCAGGAAGCACTAAAGCAGGCAGAAAACGCCAAGGGAGAGGAAAAGTAACATGGCCAAGCATGATTTTCTGGTTGAGATTGGTACTGAAGAACTACCGCCCAAAGCGCTGCTCCAGCTTTCAAACGCGTTCACCCAAGGCATCACCGATGGCTTGACTGAGGCTGGCGTTTCCTTTGCCGGGGTAGAGTCATTTGCCGCGCCCCGCCGGTTGGCCGTCCGTATTGTTGACGTCGCCGACAGCCAGCCCGATAAGCCGGTAGAAAAAAGAGGTCCCGCCGTCAAAGCTGCGTTCGACGAAGCCGGCAACCCCACCCGGGCACTCGAGGGTTTCGCCGGCTCCCTCGACATCACCGTGGACCAGCTCGATACCCTTGAGACCGACAAAGGCGCCTGGGTTGTCTATCGCAGCGTCGAGAAAGGCCAGGCCACGGTCAGCCTGCTACCGGGGCTGGTTAGCCAATCCCTTGCACGCCTGCCCATTCCCAAACGCATGCGTTGGGGTTCCAGCCGGGTTGAGTTCGTGCGCCCGGCCCAGTGGGTCGTCATGCTCTACGGCAGCGATGTGGTCGACTGCGAGATTCTCGGCTTGACGACCGGCCGTGAGACCCGCGGTCACCGCTTCCACTGCCGCCAGAAACTGATCATCCCGACACCGGGCGACTACGAGCTGGTTCTTAAAAGCCAAGGACATGTACTGGCCGATTTCAACGAGCGGCGCGACCTGATTCGTGCCGGAGTCGAACGTCTGGCCCAGGAGCAGGGCGGCACCGCGGTCATAGACCCTGACCTGCTGGACGAGGTCACGGCGCTCAACGAATGGCCTGTGCCGCTGCTCGGCACGTTTGAGGACCGCTTTCTCGAAGTTCCGGCGGAGGCTCTGGTGTCCTCCATGAAGGAGCACCAGAAATACTTCCACGTGGTCGGTAGCGACGGCGTTATGCTGCCGCTGTTCATTACTGTCGCCAACATTGAGAGCAAGGACCCGGCCCAAGTTGTGGCAGGCAACGAAAAAGTGATCCGTCCGCGGCTATCCGATGCCGCGTTTTTCTTTGAGACCGACCGTAAAACGCCACTGATCGACCAGGCTGAACGTCTCAAACCGATCGTCTTCCAGGAAAAGCTCGGTACGCTCTACGACAAAAGCATCCGGGTGGCCGCCCTGGCCCGGCAAATTGCTGAGGCGATTGGCGCCAATCCGGATCATGCCGAGAGAGCGGGGCGTTTGGGTAAAGCTGATCTGGTTACCGAGATGGTGCTGGAATTTCCAGAGCTCCAGGGCACGATGGGGACCTACTACGCCCGTCACGACGGCGAACCCGGCGATATCCCGGTAGCCATGGGCGAGCAATATCTGCCCCGCTTTGCCGGCGATTCGCTGCCTGAGACCCAACTCGGCTGTGCCCTGGCGCTGGCTGACCGTCTCGACTCCCTGGTTGGCCTTTTCGGTATCGACCAGCCGCCGTCCGGTACCCGTGACCCGTTCGCGCTGCGTCGCGCCGCGCTCGGCGTGCTTCGTATCATGGTAGAGCGCAAGCTCGACCTGGATCTGAGCGATTGCTGCCGCTGGGCCGCTGCCCAGCATATGGGGCTGACCGCGAGTGATCCGGTCAATGCTGTGGTCGACTACATCCTGGAACGCTTCCGGGCGATGGTTGAGGAAGCCGGTCAGCCGACCGAAGTCTTCCTGGCGGTCCATGCCCGCCGGCCGACCCGACCACTGGATTTCAGCCAGCGTCTCGCGGCCGTTGAGGCATTCCGTCAGATGCCGGCGGCCCAGGCGCTTGCCGCAGCCAACAAACGTGTCTCGAACATTCTGGCCAAACAGGGCCAGCAAGACGATACCGAAACAGCTGTTGACCCCTCTCTCTTACGGGAACCGGCCGAGCAGAGCCTCTTTGAGACGGTTCAGGCCCTATCGGAGAAAGTGGCACCACTGTTCGAGTCGGCGAACTATGGGCAGGCCCTGGCCGACCTGGCAGCGTTGCGCGAGCCCGTGGATCGTTTCTTCGACGAGGTCATGGTCATGGCGGAAGATACCCGGGTGCGTGACAACCGGCTGGCGCTCTTGACCCAGCTTCGGGCGTTGTTCCTCAAGGTCGCTGATATTTCATTGCTGCCTTCGGGAGCCTGAGGAGTCTTAACCGTGTTGGTAATCCTCGACCGGGATGGCGTGATCAACGCTTATGAGGAAGGGCAGTACGTGTGCAGCCTCGCTGAGTGGCAGCCGATACCTGGCAGCATCGAGGCAATCGCGAGGTTGTCCCGGGCCGGCTACCGGGTAGCGGTCGCGACCAACCAGTCTGGCATTGCCCGCGGCTACTTCAGCAGGGCCATGGTCGACGGTATCCACGAGCATCTGCAAGGCCTGGTTCAGGAGCAGGGCGGCCGAATCGACTACTTTGCGGTATGTCCCCACCATCCGGACGAGCAGTGCAGCTGCCGCAAACCCGAAACCGGCCTTTTGCGTGAAATACAGCAGCACTTCGGGCTCAGTAGCCTCTCCGGGAGCTGGATGCTGGGCGACAGCCGATCTGACCTTGAAGCGGCGCTAGCAGCCAGCGTCAAACCCGTGCTGGTGGCTACAGGTGGTGGCCAAGCGACACGGGCGAGCCTGGACAGCGAGCCTTTGGAAGGTGTCGAACTTACTGATAACCTTGCTTCTTTCGTCGAAACGTTACTGGGTTAGCCCTCATCTTTCTGGGCCAATTTCGCAACCAAAGGGTTTAGCGGAGTTCGGCTAGTGTGTATAATCATCCCGGCTTCATCGGCGTGTAGCGCAGCCTGGTAGCGCACTTCGTTCGGGACGAAGGGGTCGCAGGTTCAAATCCTGCCACGCCGACCAGTTTAGTTTGTAATATCCCCTCTATATCAAAAGCTTAGCTTGATAGCACCAGCTTGGCTTGATAGCACCGCGCAACTCCGCTATTGCCCTCTTTTATTGCCCTTAGCGCTCTACCTCCACTCTTTTAACAGACCCCCCATAAGTCGCTGAACCCGTCTTCCTGCGGACCAGGAGTTGGGAAGGCTTTGCCCGGCCGAAATACCATCGCCTTCAGCAACAAGGATTCGGCAGAGGTCGAATGGCGCTGCGGCACTGTAAAATCGGCTTATGTGTTGTGGAAAAATGCCACGAACCACGGCGTCCCTGAGCAGTCTGTGGAGCCTCGGGTAATGCTTCGGCCAAAAAAAATGGCCGCCTAAACGGCAGCCATTCCAGCGCTCTACAACGATTACCGAACTAAACGTCCAGATTGGTCACTTCGAGCGCATGGGTCTGGATGAAATTACGGCGGGGTTCAACCTCGTCACCCATCAGTGTCGTGAAGATCTGGTCTGCCGCGAAGGCGTCTTCGATGGTCACTTTCATCATGCGCCGCGTTTCAGGATCCATGGTTGTCTCCCACAGCTGGTCAGGATTCATCTCGCCCAGACCCTTGTAGCGCTGCACCCCAAGGCCGCGCTGGGCTTCTTTCATCAGCCACTCCAGCCCGCCGGCAAAGCTCAGTACGACCTGCTGGCGTTCACCCCGCTGGATGTAAGCGCCCTCCTCGATCAGACCTTCAAGCGTTTCGCCCAGCTTGGCGATCGCCCTGTAGGATGAGGATTCGAAGAAATCGTGGCTGAAGGTGTACTCGTAAGGAATACCGTGGACAAACAGGATCACCTTCGGCAGATAGATTTTTCGTTCGGGGTCTTCTGTTACAAAGAAGGTGAACTTGGTCCCGGTACGGGTATCCAGTACGAGTCGCTCTGCCAACGTGTTTACCCACGCCTCTACACGATCTCGGTAATTCAGGTCATCCCGGCTCAGCGTGCCATGGCTGATCATTTCCTTCAGCACCAATTCAGGATAGACCCTGGACAGGCGCTCGATGACAGCCATCACACCCTGGTATTCCTTGACCAGAGTTTCCAGCGCCGTGCCCGCCAGTGGTGGAGCCTCCGGATTAACGTAGAACTGGGCGCCATCCAGAGCAGACTGAGTCAGGTACGCCTGCATGGCCTTTTCGTCTTTGATGTATTGCTCCTGCTTGCCGCGCTTGACCTTGTACAAAGGCGGCATCGCGATAAAAACATGGCCCCGCTCAATAATTTCGCGCATCTGGCGAAAGAAGAAAGTCAAAAGCAGCGTGCGTATATGCGAGCCATCAACGTCAGCATCGGTCATGATGATGATACTGTGATAACGCAGCTTCTCCGGATTATATTCTTCCCTACCGATGCCACAGCCCAGCGCCGTGATAAGGGTGCCTACTTCCACCGACGATAGCATCTTGTCAAAGCGGGCTTTCTCGACGTTCAGTATCTTACCCTTGAGCGGCAGAATGGCCTGGGTCTTACGGTCGCGGCCCTGTTTGGCACTGCCGCCAGCGGAATCACCCTCCACGATGAACAGTTCAGATAGTGCAGGATCTTTCTCCTGGCAGTCAGCCAGTTTACCGGGGAGCCCAGCAATATCGAGCGCACCCTTGCGCCGCGTCATATCCCGCGCTTTCCGGGCCGCTTCCCGTGCCCGTGCGGCGTCAATCATCTTATTAACGATGATCTTGGCTTCCTGGGGGAATTCCTGCAGATAGTCGCCAAAGCACTGGTACATCTCCTGCTCAACCGCTGTTTTTACTTCGGAGGATACGAGCTTGTCTTTGGTTTGCGACGAGAACTTGGGGTCAGGCACTTTTACGCTGATGATCGCTGTCAGTCCCTCACGAGCATCATCTCCTGCCGTCGCTACTTTAGTTTTCTTGAGGATGCCTTCCTGTTCAATGTAACCGTTGAGAGAGCGGGTCAGTGCAGCGCGGAAGCCAGCAAGGTGTGTACCACCATCGCGCTGGGGGATATTGTTCGTGAACGTGTATATGTTTTCCTGAAAGGCATCATTCCACTGCATCGCCACTTCGACAGCGGTGCCATCCTCACGCTCCTTCATGAAGTGGAAAACCCGATTGATGGGGGTCTTATTCGTATTCAAATGCTCTACGAACGCCTTGAGCCCGCCGTCATACTGGAAAACTTCTTCTTTGCCGGAACGTTCGTCTTTCAGGACAATGCGTACGCCACTGTTAAGAAAAGCCAGCTCCCTCAGTCGCTTAGCGAGCAGATCAAAATGAAACTCGATATTGGAGAAGGTGTTCGGCGAAGGTACGAAGTGCACCTCTGTACCTGTACGGTCCGTGTCGCCCACCACCGCCAACGGTGCCGCCGGAACCCCTTCGTGGTAGGTTTGCTCGTGGACTTTACCGTCCCGGCGTATTGTTAGCTTAAGTGTGGCGGACAACGCGTTTACAACCGAAACCCCTACTCCGTGCAGTCCGCCCGATACCTTATAGGTATTGTCGTCAAACTTACCGCCTGCGTGAAGTACCGTCATAATGACTTCGGCAGCTGATACCTGTTCTTCTTCGTGCAGATCGACCGGAATGCCCCGTCCATCATCTCTGCAGGAGATCGACTCATCCGGATGGATAATGACGGAGATTTCGCTACAGTAGCCGGCTAGCGCTTCATCGATGGAGTTATCAACCACCTCAAAAACCATGTGGTGCAGCCCCGTTCCGTCGTCCGTATCACCGATGTACATTCCGGGACGTTTACGAACGGCATCCAGCCCCTTGAGGACTTTGATATTGGACGAGGTATAAGTTGATTCAGCCATTCACCGCTCCTAAAGCGAGGTCATGTTTCTTTGCGCAGAACCCCATGTTCCACGTGGAACATTCGGAGGTCCGCCATTGCGTTTTGCCAGAGCACCGCTGGATCCGGCCGGGAGATACTGGTGACAAATACCTGACTCCCTAATCTCTGAAGCTGTTGCGCCAGAACTCGCTGGTGAAAAATGTCGAGTTCGGCGTTAATGTCATCGAGCAGGAAACCACAGCTAATATTCCTCTCACGATAAAGGAGCTCTCCTTGGGCAAGCTTGAGCAGGATAACCAAGGTCTTCTGTTGGCCCCGTGAGAGTGTTTCGCCTGCAGGCTTGCTGCCTACCCGGATACGTACATCACAGCGGTTCGGCCCATACAGTGTGTGACCGACTTTACGTTCCTGGTCAAAGTGCTGCTCGAGCACGTCGCCAAGTTCTCTCTGACGATCCCATCCGCGGAAAAGATCCAGGCTCAGATCCGAAGCCCAGGGTGCATCCAATCCGTTAAGCAGACCCTGTACCAGCGGGACGAGTTCCTCAAACCACCGCTGCCGTTCCGACGTAACCTGGTTGGCAATGGTCAGGTACTCCTGGTTCCAGGCTCTTAACAAAGCATCGTCAATTCTACCACTTCTAAGCAGGCGATTCCTTTGACTTATTACCTTCTGACACCGTTGCCAGAGGCCAGCAAAACGATGTTCCACGTGGAACACTACCCAATCTAAAAACTGCCGTCGCTTCCCTGGGCCCCCAGAGATTATATCGAAGGAACCCGGTTCAATGACTGAGATGGGAAGATGCTGGGCAAGGATGGAGAGGCTCCGAACGTTTTCCCCGTCGAGCCTAAGCGTTGTTCTGCGTTCAGCCAGGTTGCGCGATATGCCGAGGTTGTGGGTGACCGACTTTCCGTTGGGATCAGTTCCAACCCGGCTACGTCCGGCTGTTTTTGAAACACGGCCAAACACCGCCATCTCGTCTCCGCCGTGCGCTACCACAGTCTCGTGCTTATGGGTACGGAACGATCGTCCGGTACTTAAGTAGTGGACAGCTTCAAGCAGGCTGCTTTTACCGCTGCCGTTATCACCGTATATGAGATTGACGCCAGGGGAGAACTGAAGCCGATCTGGACCGAGGTTCCGGAAACGATGTGTTTGCAGCTCCAAAAGCGACATAGAATCCTGGGAACCAAAAGTCGGGTAAGTGCCGGACGCTCACGCTAGAACCGAGGTTGATCTAGAGGAGTACGAGAACCCACCGGGTTCGTCTTCAGATTGATCAGGCCAACTGGCAGGAATGGCGGCGCGTGCCACGGACGGTAGTCTACCGTCTACACGCTGTATCTACGTACAAGATAGTCGATGATAGCGTTACTTTCATACAGCGCAGTACCTGTATTGGGATCGACAAAGTATGGTGAAGCCACCCGACCTGTATTATCCAGCAGCTTTTTCCGATTGTCGGTACGCGGTGCGTAGTCTTTCCTGAAGCGCTTTCTGAGATCTGGAAGAACATAGTCTTCCCAGTGCCCTTTGCCGAGATTCCTGAGCACATAGGGCAGTTCGAGCTCGCATAACCATTCACGGACCGGACGCGCATACGGGCTCGACTCGAAACTGTAGAGCTCCAATAGGATGTCCGGCCGCTTGCTTGGGCGGGCGAAGACTCCTGCACCGAATCGGGGTAGCGTGGCGATGACGGACGAGACCTTGTTGAGCGTCATGCTACGCCAGTTCAGGGGCAGTCGACCGCGACCGTAATGTTCGAAGAGATAGCGGATGATGTCACCGGCGTGATAAAGGGAGCGGCCGGTGTTGGGGTCTACGAGGTACGGAAACTGCTCTTCGCCGCCGAGGGTCATAACCCGGCTCCGGAAACGTTCTCCGCCTTTAGGGCAGGGGTAGATGGTCACGTCCAGATTGAGTTCTGTCAGGGCTTCCCTGACTAGCCGGCAGGCAGCAGAACCTTCTATATCATAAAGCTGGAGCAGTTGTTTTGGCTGCTTCGTGCCGGAACGCACCTGGGTTCCTCGCCAGAGCGATAACGAAGACGAAACCACATGATTAAGAAGAGCCATAAAGCCTGATCCCCGGCCACAATCGAAAGCGGAACCCCGTTCTCCACAGCAAGGCGACGGTTTCCTTTGCTTAGAACCTTAAAGCCTGCACATGTGCAGGCTCTATAGAGACGAGAAGGTTGGCCGCCACCGCCCCTCGATAGACAGATACTGCTCTGCTAGTGCAGGCGATGCAACCGCTCGTCGAGAAACATGTCCATCTCCGGCGCGAGAATATGAACATAGCGATCAAAATAGAGGAACTGTTTTATTAGCAGTGCGAACTCTCTGGGAAAGTGCAGACCGTGCTGTTCCCCAACCCGCACCATTTCCATCAACAAGGCATTAACGTCGTCGTCCGCCCGGGATGGATCCAGGTCAGTGGGGTCAGGCATTTCGCTGAGATCCAGTCGCTGATAAAGCGCTTTCAGGTCTTTTGCCAACTGGTCCTCATCAACCTCTACGTGGGTGATGCCAATACGGGCCATCGCACTGGCCATCCCTTCAAAATTACCGACCATGATAGCCGTCATGAAATCTGAAACAGCTGCCCAGGTATCCGGCTTGATGCGCCCGACAATGCCGAAGTCGATGAAACCGATCCTGCCATCGCGGAGCACCATGAGGTTGCCCGCATGAACGTCCGCGTGGAAAAACTCACACTGGGTCAGACTTGAAAACCAGGTATTCATAGCCGTAATAAGCGTACGTTCCGGGTCCGGCGTGAACTGACGGATACTTTCAAGATCGGTCAGCGGTACACCAAAGAATCGCTCCATGGTCAAGATTCGGCGTGAACTGAAATTTTTATAAACGACTGGGACAGTGGCATCGTCGTTGTCCGTGTCTCGCAGGAATTTCGCGAATGTCTCCAGGTTATTGGCTTCCTGGATAAAATCACACTCTTCCATCATCGTGCGCTGGATCTCCTGGATCACACCCGAGAGCGACGTCCAGGATAGCTTGGGTGCCATCTTTTCAAGAATCGTCGCCGACACATAGAGGAAGTTGAGGTCCGTTAGAAGAATATTTTCAACACCTGGCTTCTGTATCTTGATCACCACATCTTCACCAGTAACGAGACGGGCGGCATGAACCTGTGCAATAGAGGCGGAAGCCAGCGGCACCGGATCAATAAAGCTGTAGATCTCATCGAGCGGCTGCTCCATTTCCGCTTCGAGAATGGCCTTCATGGTTGGAAACGGCAAGGGTGGGGTCCGGTCAAGACAGTGCTGAAATTCCTCCACGTACTCTGGCGGAAAAAACGTTGGCGAACTGGCAATGAACTGGCCCAGTTTGATGTAGGTAGCCCCAAGCGATTCGAAGGTCTCACGCAGCAGCTGGGGCGCCGGGGGCCGTTGTCCGCGAAGCCAGTTAATACCCGTACGCGACAAGACAGTGGCAGTCTGGCCGAGCCGGGCCGCCCCCTTGATACCGCTACTCACCACGTTGAACAGCTTGCTGAGTTCGCTATCTGAACCGGCTGGCCCCGCCGTGGTGGCTACCTTTTTGCCAGCGGAATTCCGGGAGGTTGAAGAGTTAGTCATCGCGTATCTACCATCCTTGACATATTGACCGGCGAGCTCCGTTGTCGCCGGGCTCGCGTGGAGCATAGGCTGGACATTGCCAGCCCTTCGCGTTTCGGAGAAGCTATCTACAACCGCATAGGCATAACGACATAGACGCTATTGGCATCGGCTTCACCATCAATCAGAACACTGCTATTAGCGTTTGAGAGCGTGAATCTGACAGTGTCCCCGTTCAAAACATTAAGAACATCAATTAGATAGCCTACATTGAAGCCGATCTGAAGAGATTCTGCCTGGTAGCTGACAGGGACGGTATCCTCTGCCTGCTCCTGGTCCGGGTTGTTGGCATAGACGTGGAGCTGATCATTCTCAAAGTGAAGTCTTACACCACGAATGTTCTCGTGGGAAAGAATGCCCGCCCGCTGCAGGGTGGCCTTTAGTGCTTTACGGTCTGCTTCCATGACCTTATCGCCGCCCCGGGGGATGACCCGGTTATAGTCAGGAAACTTTCCCTCAATCAGTTTTGAGGTGAATGTATAGGCACCAATCGTGGCGCGCAGGTGGTTCTCACCAAAGACCAGCACCACCGTGTCCTCCACCTCTTTCAGAAGACGCCCCAGCTCCTGCACACCCTTGCGCGGCAGAATGACTTGCCGGAGTGACTCAGAACCTGTTGCCACACTGATACTGCCCATTGCAAGCCTGTGGCCATCGGTTGCTACAGCCCGTATCAAGTCATTGCCCACTTCCAGCAACAGGCCGTTGAGATAGTACCGTACGTCCTGCTGCGCCATAGCGAAGGACGTGGCGTCCAGCAGGCGATCCAGATCGTTCTGGGCCAGCGTCAGACGAAAACTCTCGGGTTCATCTTCTACATTGGGGAAATGCTCCGCCGGCAGCGTCGCCAGGGTAAACTGGCTGGCCCCGGACTTGACCCGCACCCGCTCGCCTTCCATGGCCAGCTCTACCGGCATACCCTCAGGCAGCGCCCGACAGATATCACTGAGCTTGCGCGCGGAGACCGTAATCCGACCAGGCTGTTCCACCGTGACGTCGTCAACCACAGCCACAAGTTCAACTTCCATGTTGGTCCCTGTCAGAGACAGCCTATCGTCCTCAGCGATAAGCAAGACATTGGACAGGACGGGCATGGTCTGCTTTCGTTCCACCACACCGGCAATGGCCTGCAGCGGGCTCAAGAGGGCTTCACGGTGAATTGTCAGTTTCATGATGGCTGTATTTAAACTCGCTCGTTTTCAGGCGTGACCACTCACATCGTCAGCAGTCGCATAAAGTTCTGGTAGTCTTCGCGTATGGTGCTATCGGTCTCTTTCAACTCGATAACTTTTTTGCAGGCGTGAATCACGGTCGTATGATCGCGACCGCCAAACGCATCGCCGATCTCTGGCAGACTATGGTTGGTTAGTTCCTTGGCCAGCGACATAGCCATCTGGCGGGGCCGGGTCACCGTTCTGGTGCGGCGTTTGGAGTGCAGATCCGCCACTTTGATTTTGTAATACTCTGCCACGGTGCGCTGAATGTTGTCGATGCTTACCTGTTTCTCGTGCAGCGCCAATAGATCCTTGAGGCTTTCACGAATGAAAGGAGGTGTTATTTCAGAGCCCGTAAAGTGAGCATTGGCAATGACCAGCTTTAGTGCGCCTTCCAGTTCGCGGACGTTGGAACGGATCTTCTGGGCAATGAAAAACGCGGCTTCGCTGGAAAGATGCACTTTTGCCTGCTCTGCTTTTTTCAGCAGAATCGCGACCCGCGTCTCCAGCTCCGGCGGCTCCACCATCACCGTAAGCCCCCAGCCAAACCGGGACTTGAGACGCTCTTCCATGTTGTCGATTTCTTTCGGAAACCGATCGCAGGTCACAATGATCTGCTGACCACCTTCAAGCAGGGCATTAAAAGTGTGGAAAAACTCTTCCTGTGAACGCTCTTTGCGGGCAAAAAACTGGATATCGTCGATCATCAGCGCATCGACCGACCGATAGTAGCGTTTGAACTCATTTATCGCGTTGAGCTGAAGCGCTTTGACCATGTCCGCCACGAATCTTTCTGAACGCAGGTAGACGACCTTGGCGTTGGGGTTACGGCGCACAATATCGTTGCCAATCGCGTGCATCAGGTGTGTTTTACCCAGGCCAACTCCCCCATAGAGAAATAGCGGGTTGTAGGATCCACCCGGATTTTCTGCTACCTGCACTGACGCAGCCCGGGCCAGCTGGTTGGACTTTCCTTCGACGAAAGTGTCGAAGTTGAAATTGGGGTTCACGAAACTCTGATGCTTGAGCCCGCCTTCCACTTCAACTTTACGACGGGCGTTGCGGCGGTCAGGCACATGCCGGGGCTGCCCGTTGACGGCCGCCGACTGCGCTTCGGAGTCACTCAGTCCCGGGCCCTCCGCTTCCTGAGGCAACTCTTTCCCGGAACGCGCCTGTTCCTGGGCAGCAGGTCTTCCAGACTCGCGGTTCGCCGCCACCTTGGCCTGCTGTTCGGCGATCGAACCAACCTGAAGACGCACTTTCAATGGCTTTGAGCCTGCAACCGAACGCAGGACTTCTTCAATTCGTTCCAGATACTTTTGATTAACCCAGTCCATGACGAATCGGTTTGGCGCGAAAAGCACCAGATCATCATTTTCCTGGCCTGACTGAAGCGGGCGCAGCCACGTATTGAACTGCTGCGAGGGAAACTCATCCTGCAGCACTTCCAGACATTGATGCCATATTTCCTGAGGCACGGCCCTTCGCTCCCGTTGGATCTGGGCGTAACAAGCCCATCCGCCTGGTCAGCCAGGCGAAAGAATCCGGTTGATGTATTTAAGCTGATTGACACAACAAGCTTGGTGTTGCTGCGTCCAGTTACCTTCCGAGTATCCTGAACGGGGTTTATGAGCGACCCCGGGTTCGTGAACTTCTCAGTTGGCGAACCATTGCGATTCAGGCAGCCATTCTACAGCCGCCTCGGGAGGAGGGAAAGCCCTTGCAGCAATTGGTTACGAACAGCCTGTTGATAACTTAATTCTTTATTTATAGATAGTTAAAACGTTAAGAACAAAGTTATAAACAAATTCAAGGTAAATTTTTCCACAGAAAGTTATCCACAGAAATGGGGGAATAACTGTACTTCTACCTTGTGGATGACCTGGGTATCGGATTGGGGATAAGGCGGAATTGAAGGTCAAACGCTGTTTATACCCAATCTATGCGACCCCTTATACCGCGTTTACCCAGAGGTTAGTCATTCACTCAAGTTTATGATTACGGGCAGTTTATCCTGTTTTTACACAGATAATCCTGCCTTAGTAGTAACAGTAGTAAGTCTTTTTCTTAAGAAACTAAAACCTATAGTTATGGTGAAGCGGCGTAAAAATTCCAAACCTGACCTGACCTGACCTGACCTGGGATTCTGGGCAAAATTTCAGCAATGGATTGAATCGCAGGGCCAAGTTGTCTATTATTCCGCTCCTATTTAATTTCGAGCTGCCGTGTACGGATCAGGTTGACTGACCCGGCCGCCCACGGACTCAACCAACCGAACTGAGTATGCGATCATGAAAAGAACGTTCCAGCCCAGCGTTATCAAGCGCAAGCGCACCCACGGTTTCCGGGCTCGTATGGCCACAGCAAACGGACGCAAAGTACTGGCTGCGCGCCGGGCCAAGGGACGCAAGCGTCTCTGCGCCTGATTCCAGCGACCGGATGGACCACCATGACGACTTCCCACGACACTGGCGGCTCCTGACTCCGAAAGATTACAGCGCCGTGTTCAATGGCGTGATCTACAAGGTGCCGCATCGGAATTTTCTTATCCTCGCTGCGCCCAATGATCTTGGACATGCCAGGCTCGGGCTGATTTTTGCCAAAAAAAATCTCAGACGAGCTCATGACCGGAATCGGGTCAAAAGGCTCGTCCGAGAGTCCTTCCGGGTACGCAAACAGGATTTCCCCGGAATAGATCTGGTTGTGCTTGGTCGCCAGGGTCTCATCGATATCGATAACCCTGGCCTTTTCGCGATTCTCGACAAGTTATGGCAGCGTCTGAACAAGGCAGCCCTTTCCCAGAGCAGCCTTTCAGCTCAAAAATCCTCCTGATCTCCAAGGCCCCGGGGCACATATGCGCAAGCTTCTGATGCTGCTCATCCAGGCTTATCGGTATATGATCAGCCCCCTGTTACCCGCCCGATGCCGCTTCATGCCCACCTGTTCGGAATACGCCGCTGAAGCAATAGGCCGGTACGGGGCCCGTAAAGGGGGATTTCTGGCGCTAAAGAGAGTTTGCCGTTGTCACCCCTGGGGTGGCTACGGCTATGATCCCGTGCCTGATACTTGCTGTGCAGGTAAAGAAGAGCACAACACTCACGCCGACAGGCATTCCTCCCCTCGACAAACAGTGCAGTGAGTTATGGATATCCAAAGAATCATTATCTGGGCGGGTCTCGCCGTCGTCAGTTACCTCATGGTCCTGGCCTGGAACGAAGACTACCACGTCAACCGCCCAGTTCAGGATCAGCAGGTCACACAGGCCATTCCTGAGCAGTCCTCAGAGATCGGCAGCCCTGTCGGGGATGAATTCTCTGCCCCGGATGCAGATACGGCCGTTACCCAGAACGGTCAGTCAGGCACGGATGAAGCTACTCAAGGACAGGTTGTTTCAGGCGGCGGCAAAATTGAAGTTGTGACCGATCTTTTGGCCGTGGATATCAGCCAACTCGGCGGCCACCTTGTCAGCGCCAGACTGCTTGAGTATGACCAGACCCTGAACGGGGATGATCCGTTACCGCTGCTACGCAATGACAATCGAATGACTTACGTCCTGGAAAGCAGCCTGGTGGGCCCGGACGGACCCGATGGCCGCGGCGATGGCGGGCCCGCCCGCTACAGAAGTGCGGCTAGCCGTTACCAGCTTGATGACGGTCAGGATCAATTGGTTGTAGATCTGGAACTGGAGAACGACACAGGTGCGGCTATAACCAAGCGCTACATCTTCAGCAGGAACAGCTATCAGATCGAGGTCCGCTACCTGGTCGACAACACCAGCGAAAGCGTATGGCGGGGCAACTTCTCCGGCAAGATTGTTCGCGACCAGAGCCCCGATCCAACGGCTCAGGACAGTTTTGGTATCCAGTCGTTTCTGGGCCTTGTCCTGAACACGCCAGAGGATCCCTACGAAAAGTACGATTTTTCTGACCTTCAGGATAAATCGCTTAACCTGACGGTAAACGGCGGCTGGATTGCGTTCCTCCAACACTATTTTCTTACGGCCTGGGTGCCCGGACTGGATCAGACGCACCGTTACCAGACAACCCGCCGGGGCGACCTGCAGGTTATGGGCTTTGTTTCACCCACAACCCAGGTGCAACCAGGTGAGCGCGGGGAGCTGGGGGCAAAACTCTACATCGGTCCGAAAATTATTGACCGCCTGGAAAACGTCGCGCCCAACATGGACCGGACGGTTGATTTCGGCTGGCTGTTTTTCATCTCTTACCCGCTGTTCCTGATACTGGAATGGTTCTACGGCATCGTCGGCAACTGGGGGGTTGCCATTATCCTGCTGACGGTTGTCGTCAAGCTGGCGTTCTTCAAACTCTCGGCGACCAGCTACCGCTCCATGGCCAACATGCGTCGGGTAACGCCCCAGATTCAGCGGCTACGGGAACAGTATGGGGACGATCGTCAGAAAATGTCCCAGGAGATGATGGCGCTCTATAAGAAGGAAAAGATAAATCCGCTCGGGGGTTGCCTGCCCATACTGGTGCAGATGCCCGTGTTTATAGCGCTCTACTGGTGTCTGTTTGAAAGTGTCCAGTTACGCCACGCGCCGTTCATGCTATGGATTCAGGATCTTTCGGTTATGGATCCCTACTTCGTCCTGCCGATACTCATGGGCGCGAGTATGTTCCTGCAGATGAGCCTGAATCCCACTCCGCCGGACCCCATCCAGGCACGGGTGATGAAGCTGATGCCACTGATATTCACTGTGTTCTTCCTGTGGTTCCCGGCTGGCCTGGTGCTTTACTGGCTGGTAAACAACATTCTTTCCATAGCACAGCAGTGGGTCATCACGCACCAGATTGAGAACGGCCCGAAAAAGCCTGCAAAAACCTGAGCCCGGTGCGGAGATAACCATGTCTGCCCCTGCCCTCGATACCATTGCCGCTGTGGCTACTGCCCCGGGGCGTGCGGGGGTGGGGATTGTCCGGGTATCGGGTCCTCAAGCCGAGACCATTGCCCGCCAGATGCTGGGGTTTAAACCCCAGCCGCGTTACGCCCACTATGGGCCCTTCCGGGATACCGAAGGCCAGGAACTGGACGAAGGAATCGCTTTGTTCTTCCCCGGGCCCCACTCGTTTACCGGTGAAGATGTGCTTGAGCTGCAGGGCCACGGCGGCCCCATCGTCATGGATTTGCTGCTGAATGCCGTTTGTGCAAGCGGTGCACGACTGGCACGGCCGGGCGAATTCTCTGAGCGGGCCTTTCTGAACGACAAGATGGACCTGGCCCAGGCCGAGGCCATTGCCGACCTGATCGACAGCAGCTCCGAGCAGGCAGCGCGCTGTGCAGTTCGGTCGCTTCAGGGTGAATTCTCACGGCGTATTCTGAGTCTGGTCGACCGGCTTATAGCCCTGCGGATCTATGTCGAAGCAGCGATTGATTTTCCAGAAGAAGAAATCGATTTTCTGGCTGATGGCAAAGTCGCTACCGACATAGAAGGGCTGCTGGAAGAGCTTGACGGAATCGCACGGGAAGCTCGCCAGGGATCCCTGCTGCGCGAAGGAATGAACGTCGTTATTGCAGGCCGTCCCAATGCGGGCAAATCCAGCCTGCTGAATGCACTTGCAGGGCGTGAAGCTGCCATCGTCACCGCTGTTGAAGGCACAACCCGGGACGTCCTGCGCGAACACATTCACATTGATGGAATGCCCCTGCACATCGTCGACACTGCGGGGCTGCGTTACAGCAGTGACGAGGTTGAGCGGATCGGTATCGAACGCGCCTGGAACGAGATAGATAAGGCCGACCGCATCCTGTTACTGATCGACAGCGTTGCAGGCCCTGACGCCGGCATGTCCGGCGTCAATGTGCTTGATGCAGTCTGGCAAGGCCTCGATGTTGGCATCCGAAAACAGCTACCCCCAGGCGTCCCCGTGACGCTGGTAAGGAACAAGACGGATCAGAGCGGCGAAGCGCCCGGGCTGACCTATCTGGATGAACTGCCGGTGCTACGGCTTTCTGCGAAAACCGGTGAGGGACTCGAAGCCCTTCGGGCTCATCTCAAAGCGAGTATGGGTTTCGAGGCCAGCCTGGAAGGAGGATTCCTTGCCCGGCGACGACACCTGGATGCCCTCGAGCGAGCCCGAAGTGCGGTTACTGCAGGCCAGGCCCAGCTAGCAGGTACGGGTGCGGGCGAATTACTCGCCGAAGATCTGCGTGTCGCGCAGGAGTGCCTGGGAGAAATAACGGGAACTGTGACGCCGGATGAGCTGCTTGGCCACATCTTCAGCAGCTTCTGTATCGGCAAGTGAAACGGCCAAAAAGATCGAAAAGCATCCAACTAAATAAAAATAAGCTATTGTTTTACAAAGATATTTATTCTATTCCTTTGAAAGCAGTTTGATCCGTTTTGTCCCCTCTTGCTCCGTGTGTGCTCCGAGTATAAGTTTTCGGAGCACTCGGAGCACTCGGAGCACAAAAGGAGCAAAACATGAAAATCACTATCCAGAAACGCGAACCAGACAAGAACGGCCACCGTGCCCTACGACTGGTCTACTATCACGGTTCCAAGACAGGCCAGAACGGCTCTCGGGCACAGAAACGCTCATATGAGCCTCTGAACCTGTTCCTCTACGACAAACCTCGGCTTCCGGCGGAGCGTGAGCACAACAAGACCGTGAATCAGAAAGCTGAGGCCATCCGGGCAAAGCGGCTGTTGGAAATCGAATCGTCACGACATGGATTGGATGATCGGACCAAGCTTTCTGCCAGCTTCTTCGATTACTTCGACCAGTTGACCGACGAGAAAGCTTCGGGGAGCAAATCCAACCATTCGATCTGGATCTCCACCCGTCACCACCTGCACCGCTACCATGGCTTGTCTGAACTAACCTTCGAACAAGTCGATAAGCGATTTCTGGAGGGGTTTCGGCACTACCTTCAGCATGAAGCCACCACCAAATCCGGTACCAAACTGGCCAAGAACACCACCAGCAGTTACTTCAACAAGGTTCGGGCAGCGCTCAACCAGGCCTATCGGGATGGCATTATCCGCGACAACCCGGTTCAACAGGTCAAGTCCATCAAACCGGAAAACACCAAACGAACGTATTTGACCCTAGAAGAGGTCCGGGCTCTGACCAAAGCCGAGTGCCGGTACGACGTGCTGCGGCGGGCTTTCCTGTTCTCCTGCACCACTGGCCTGCGCTGGTCAGATATCCACAAGCTGGTCTGGGGTGAGATCGAAGAATTCGCCGACGACCATTACCGCATCATTTTCCGGCAGAAAAAATTAGTGAATGCTGGAAACTCGCTTCAATACCTCGATCTGCCAGATTCAGCGGTAAAATTGCTGAACTTGGAAAGTCGCGGTAAGCCGGGTGACCGCGTATTCAAAGGCTTGAAGTATGACTCCTATACCAACGTTGCATTAGCTCAGTGGGTCATGCGGGCAGGAATCACCAAAAACGTGACTTTCCATGCTGGAAGGCACACCTTTGCGGTCAATCAACTGGCCAGGGGCGTGGATATCTACTCACTGTCGCGACTTCTAGGCCATAGCGAGCTCAGAACAACGGAAATCTACGCGGACATACTCGAAACCCGCCGCACAGAGGCCATGAGGAGTTTTCCTGACATATTTGAGGAGACACTGGACGGAGTTGGGGAATGTGCAGCCTAAGTGACCAGAGGGGCTTTCACAGCCCCTCTTTACACCTGCCCCACATCAAACGCTCCGTCGTCCTGGTCTTCGGTGACTCACCAGATGCTGAGCAGCCGACTGCTCGATCTCATCCGCCGTCGCGATCCGATTGGACTGGAGCCACTTCAGGATGTCTGCGCGGCGAAAGAAAATCCGGTGACCATTTGGTTTGAAGTGAGGGATCTTCTTTTGGGAGGTCAGCTGGTACAGGGTGCTTTTCTTCAGCCCCGTGTATTCCGCACAGTCTTCAAGACTCATGATCTCCTTGTCGGCCTCCGGTGCCTTACTACCACTGATATGATCCAATATTATTTTCTTGAGAACCATCATGTCCTGCAACACCCGTTGCAGCATTTCTTTTTCTGTCATCGCTTTACCCCTACACCGCCATAACCAAAGTGGGAAAACTGGGAAATTGGGAACATCACGTCAGTCCTCATGTTCAATCCTCTCCAGTTCATCAAGTTGCCGCCTAACTTGGTCAGGCCTGAGCGCGAAAAACCGCCGCAAATCTCCATTGACTCTGGTTTTGTAGGTCCCCCGGGAGCGCTCATTACTCACCAGGCAGTCACGCTGTAACAGCACCTCCACTTCGCGCATATAGTGGGTTGGAAGCCCGAGTCTCTTCAGGAAGTGTGATTTATAGATCAACCACAGTTCACGTCCCTCGTGTGAGCGTCGAAAACCTGCTCCTCCCTGGCCAGTCGCTTGTTCAATATCACTGAGACTGCGCTCCCAAACTTTCATCGCTCGCTCCAGTGCTTTGAGAAGCCGGAATTCCTCAGAATTTCTGGAGTGGCCTCTGTTATCCAGCCAGGCCTTCAGAGTTCTGTGGACTGCCGATAGAGATTCCTCTTCGGACCATGGGAGGATGAAATTTCTGCTTCCGAGGCAAAGTGCTGCCCCAATCAAGGCAAAACGCCGGATGACACGTTGCACCTGGGATGCCATCTGATCGTTTGCCCAAGAACCGCTCAGACGACCAACCTCATGATTTAGATACTGACTGAGCTCAGTGTGACGCTCGGTCAGCAATGACACCCACTCCCGAATGACAGTGCCGTGGTAGCGCTGACAAGACGATTTCAGCTCGTCCACAAACTGCTGCGGATGATTGTGGCCATGTAATTCGTCGAACGCACCGAAGGTGCCAAACACCGGGAGCTCCACCAGACGAATCTGCTGGCCTGCGCGTAGCGGCTTACCGATCTGCTGGAGTAGCTCAGCAATCCAGACTTCGCCGCTACTCAACACCAACGTTCGCCAATGCGAGGTCGCGGCCAGCTCGCCGGAGACGTTAGCCCGTAACTTCCCTGAGCCGTTCATGATCTGATATATCGCCGTATCGATGTCTTCCGGACGGGCCATTCCGATTTCATCCAGCGGCAGCAGCATGTCGTTGTGCTCTGAAGAGACTGCCGCTAATCCGTTGCTGGTTGAGATCCAACTGCGGACATAGCGGTTGCTCCCATAGACGCTGGCCGCCAATTGCAACAAGGTCGTTTTCCCAGTCGACGATGCTCCAACCAGATGAATGGCGCCATTTTCCATACCAGAAGATGCGATAAGTGGCGCAGCCAGCGCCGTTCCAACGCTGAATATCGCTAATGGGTTGCCTCGGCATAGCTGACCGACATAAGTCTGCCAGTCGCTGAGACTTCCGGATTCCTCTAACGTTGGAGAACCAGATAACTGGCCTACGAAATGGTGCGGTTCGTCAGCTGAACCGATAGTCCAGTTACTGGTTGCAAACACGGAACCGTGCCAGCCAGTTCGACTAACCACCGTCGCCGGTTCGGCCAGAGCCATCTGCTCCAACAGATAGTGCTGAAGCCGGATCCAGCTTGCCTGGCTGGGCGTCAGTGGATAACCGGTATCAACCAGCATATCCCGCACCTGCCGGGCATTATCGCTGTTGAGATCTCGGGCATAGACGACCTCGCGTAGCTTCACACCATCGAAATTCTGCCATTCCAGCAATACTCCGTGTCCGTGCCGCTTGTCGGTTAACCTGGTGCGAGCCATTACCTGAATCCAACCGCCTACCCGCTGCCAGTGGTCCCCTGATAAGGCATAGAGCCCGTCTTCTTGCAGTTTGTATTGCATCAGCCTGCTCCCCTCACAACTTGTCCAGCCAAGCCTTCACATCCTGGTAGCGAAAGCGGACAGCCCTACCACTGGGGTTGGGCTTTACTGGTGCCGGAAACCGGCCTTGTTTTACATAGCGGCGCAGTGTTGCCTGCGACGTTTTCAAAACCGTACAAACCTCCTCATATGTCAGCAGGCGCTCGGTGGTGGCATTTGATTGTTTCGTCAT